>CAVOTA010000001.1:0-858446 GCA_963699055.1 uncultured Acidimicrobiales bacterium
GCCAGTCAAGCGCTCTACCAACTGAGCTATACCCCCGAAGCCGGATCAGGTTATCAGTACCGCGACAGGGCCCCGAAATCGGCGGACCGCCCCGGCGCCCGGTACGCCCACCCGACGCCCCGACTCCCCGATGCCCCGACGCCAAATCCTGGGTCCGGCTCACTACGATTGCCGTCGGGCAGACGGGCCAGGGCGCGGGATTCCACGTGCGCCGGGCGTGTTCGTCGCCGAACGGATACGACGAAGGGGCGCAGATGAGTGATTCGGTGGAGTACCGCGACGGGGTCTTCGTGGCGACGGGCCAACACGGGGCGGTGGAGCAGCAGGGCACTGCGACGGGCACCGCACTCATGGCCCGCCCGGACGACCACCTGGTTGCCGTGGACGCCGCCGGTTCGCTGGCCACCGCCGAGCTGCCGCCTGCCGGCCCGGTCGGTCCCGTCGCGGCGCCGACCCGCTCCGCCGGGGGCGCCCGCCGTGTCGCCGTGGCCACCGTCGTGGCGTCCCTGATCGCCGCCGTCGCCTTCGGCGCCGCCGCCTTCGGCGGTGCGTTCGGCTCCCACCCCTCGACGCCGGGTCGGGGCCGGGGCGGACTGGGTGCCGCCGCCGCCAACTCGGCCGGCGCCACCTCGGTGGCCTTCTCGCTGTCCGCCACCCGTTCGACCCCGTCCACGGTGACCACCCTGGTCTCGGGCTCGGGTGCAGTGGACATGGCCGACGACACCGCCCGCCTGTCGGCATCGGTGCCCGCCCTGGCCGGCTACGTGGGCAGCGGCGACGACGCCGTCGACGTCGTGAGCGCCGGCGACGCCGTGTACGTGGCGTCTCCCGCCCTGTCGTCGGTCACCGGTGGCGGCGCCTGGATCAAGGCCGACCTCCCGAAGGACACCTCGACGGGCAGCGCCGACTCGTCGACGCTCGCCGTCCTCGCCGACCCGAGCCGGCTGCTCGGCCTGCTGTCCTCGATCGGCGGCCAGGTCGCCACCGTCGGGACCGCCACCGTCCAGGGCGTCCCGACCACCGAGTACCGGACCACGGTGACCCTGTCGGAGCTGGCATCGCGCGCCGGACTCACCGACGGTTCCAGGCTGGGCGCCGACGCCGCCCGCATCCTGTCCCAGCTGGGCTCGACCACCGTCCCGGTGACGGCATGGGTCGGCGACGACGGCTACGTCCGCCAGCTCTCGGTGTCGCTGCAGCTGTCCCGGCTCACCCTCGGCGGCCTGGCCGGGGACCTGGTCAACGGCACCCTGGGCGGCTCCTCGGCCGGGCAGTCGACGACGGCCACCACGGTGACGGTCGGCTTCTCCGAGTACAACCGGCCGGTGGCCGTGACGGTGCCGCCGGCGTCGCAGGTGACCGACGTCAGCGGCATCGTGCGCTCGGTGCAGGGCGCCGTCGCCGACATCCGCCACGCCGTGTCGAGCGTCACCGCCGGTCTCTGACCCCTCCACCGGCCCGCCGGCCCCGCCCGAGAGGGGGGTGGGGTCGCACCCGGTACGATCGGCCCCCATGGCACGGGCCTACGACGTCATCGGCATCGAGAAGAAGTGGCAGCGCCGCTGGAGCGACGAGGGCACCTACGAGGTCGACGCCGACGACCCGCGACCCCCGTGGTACGTGCTCACCATGTACCCGTACCCGTCGGGGCCGGCCCACATGGGACATGTCCGCAACTACACGTTCGGCGACCTGCTGGTCCGCCACCGGACCATGCTCGGCCATGCCGTGCTGTCGCCGTTCGGCTTCGACTCGTTCGGGCTGCCGGCGGAAAACGCCGCCATCAAGACCGGCACCCACCCCCGGATCTTCACCGACGCCCGCATCGAGGAGCTGAAGGCGTCCATCACCTCGCTCGGGGCCGTCTACGACTGGCGCCGCGAGATCCGGAGCCACGACCCCGAGTACATCAAGTGGAACCAGGTCATCTTCACCCGGCTGCTCGAGGCCGGGCTGGCCTACCGGGCCAACGCGCCGGTCAACTGGTGCCCGGGCTGCCAGACGGTGCTGGCCAACGAGCAGGTCCTGGCCGACGGCACGTGCGAGCGTTCGGGCGACCTGGTGGTCAAGCGGGACCTCGAGCAGTGGTTCCTCCGGATCACCCGGTACGCCGATGAGCTGCTGGACGGGTTGGCGGACCTGGACTGGCCCGAGCGGGTCAAGACCATGCAGCGCAACTGGATCGGCCGGTCCGAGGGAGCCGAGTTCGACCTGCCGGTGGTGGGCCGGGACGGGTCCGACGGGCGCGAGGCGCTGGCGCTGCGGGTGTTCACCACTCGGCCGGACACCTCGTTCGGGATGACCTACGCCGTGGTCGCCCCCGAGCACCCGATGGTGGCCGAGCTCACCACGCCCGGGCACGCGGCCGACGTCGCGGCCCTGCAGGCACGGGCGGCGGCCTCGACCGACGTCGAGCGGATGTCGGAGTCGGGGTCGGCCAGCTTGGCCAAGCGGGGTGCCTTCACCGGTTCGATGGTCCTGAACCCGTTCACCGACGAGCCGGTCCCGGTCTACGTGGCCGACTACGTGCTGATGGGCTACGGCACCGGCGCCATCATGGCCGTGCCCGCCGAGGACACCCGTGACTGGGACTTCGCCCAGGCCTACGGGCTGCCCCATGTCCGCACCGTGCAGCCGCCCGACGGGTGGGAGGCGCACGGCGGTCCTGACGGCGGGCCGGGCGGCGCCTACACGGGCACCGGCGTCAAGATCAACAGCCGGTGGCTCGACGGCATGGACATCCCGACGGCCAAGGAGCGCGCCACCGGGTGGCTCGAGGAGCAGGGGCTCGGGGTCCGAACCGTCAATTACCGGCTGCGGGACTGGCTGGTGTCGCGCCAGCGCTTCTGGGGCTGCCCGATCCCGGTGGTCTACTGCGCCGACCACGGGATCGTGCCGGTGCCCGCCGACCAGCTTCCCGTGCTGGCCCCCGACGACGTCGAGTTCCGCCCCACGGGCGAGTCGCCGCTGGCCACCGACCCCACCTTCCTGCACACCACGTGCCCGACGTGCGGTGGCCCGGCCACCCGCGAGACGGACACCATGGACACCTTCGTCGACTCGTCCTGGTACTTCTTCCGGTTCACCGACCCGTGGACGCCCGACGCCCCCTTCGACCAGGAGATCGCCCGCCACTGGATGCCGGTGGACCAGTACATCGGCGGCATCGAGCACGCCATCCTCCACCTGCTCTACGCCCGCTTCTTCACCAAGGCGCTGGTCGACGTGGGCCTGGCGCCCGAGGGCCTGCGCGAGCCGTTCGCCAACCTGTTCACCCAGGGCATGATCCGGATGGACGGCACCAAGATGTCGAAGTCCAAGGGCAACCTGGTGGCCCCGTCCAGCTACCTGACCACGGTGGGCGCCGACGCCCTGCGCCTGTTCCACCTGTTCGTGGGCCCACCGGCCGACGACGTCGACTGGTCGGCCCAGACCGACTCGGTGATCGACGGATGCGCCCGGTTCCTCGACCGGGTGTGGCGCCTGGCCGTGCCCGAGGAGCCGCGCCCGGCCGGCGACCCGACCGACGGACCGACCGGGGCCGACCTGGCCGTGCGGCGCGCCACCCACAAGCTGATCGACCGGGTGTCGCGGGACTACGAGCGGTGGTCGTACAACACGGCCGTCGCCGCCTGCATGGAGTTCGTCAACCTGCTCCATCCCTACGTCCGCGACGGGGGCCGGGCCGACGTGGTGGACGAGGCCGTCGACACCCTGCTGCTGCTGCTGGCGCCCATGACCCCGCACGTGACCGCCGAGGCGTGGGAACGACGGCACGGCGACCACATCCACCTGCGCACCTGGCCGATCGCCGATCCCGCCCTGCTGGTGGAGGAGACGGTCACCATGGTGATCCAGGTCGACGGCAAGGTGCGCGACCGGCTCGAGGTGGCCCCGGACGTGTCCGAGGCCGACGCCGAGGCACTCGCCCTGGCGTCACCGGCGGTGGCGGCGGCACTCGACGGTGGCACGCCGAGGCGGGTCATCACCCGTCCGCCCAAACTGGTCAACGTCGTCCTCTGAGCCAGGTTCACCAGGCGCACCGGTGACCGCATCCGACGACGACACCACGGTCCGCCGGCGACGTCTACGGTCCCAGCTGCTGACCGGTGACCGGGCCCGGTCGCCCGATGCCGTGGTGGAGCGGCTCCTGGCGGTGCAGGCCCAGGACCCGCGCGGCTTCCGGTTGGCCGTCCGCAGCCGCAGTCAGGGGGTGACGGCGACGGACGTCGATGCCGCGCTGACGGCACGACGGATGGTGGTGACCTGGCTCAACCGGGGGACACTGCACCTGGTCCGGTCCGACGACTACCGCTGGCTCCAGGCGCTGACGGCGCCGCGCACGGCGCCCGCCGTGGGTCGTCGGCTCCGCCAGCTGGGCGTCGACCCCGCCACCGAGGAGCGGGGCGTCGCCACCGTGGCCGACGCCCTCGGGACCGAGGGACCGCTCGACCGGCGGGCGCTGCGGGACCGGCTCGACCGGGAGGGTGTGCCCACGGCGGGACAGGCCCTGGTCCACCTGCTGGCGGCGGCCAGCCTGCGGGGACTGATCGTCCGGGGACCGGTGGTGGACGGGCACCACGCCTTCGTGGCCGTCGACGACTGGCTCGGTCCGCCGCCTCCCCCGATGACACGCGACGACACGCTCGCCCTGCTGGCCCGGCGCTACCTGGCGGGGCACGCGCCCGCCGGCCCGGCAGACCTCGCCGCGTGGGCGGGCATCACCCTGGGCGACGCCCGGCGGGCGCTGGCCACGGTCGACCCCGGTGCCGGAGGTTCGGCGGACGGCAGTCCGACGGGCACCTCGCGCACCGACCCCCCGGCGGTCGGCGGGGTGCGCCTGCTCGGGCCGTTCGACCCGCTGCTCCACGGCTGGCGGCACCGTGACCTGTTCGTGGGGAGCCACGGGTCGGTGGTCACCACCAACGGGATCTTCCGGGCGACGTGCCTGGTCGACGATCGCATCGTGGGCACCTGGACGGTGCCCCGGGGCCGGGTCGCCATCGACCTGTTCGAGCGGGTCGGGCCCCGTGCGCGGGCCGCCCTCGCCGCCGATGCGGCCGACGTCGTGGCCTTCCTCGGACTGCCCGGTTCGGAGCCGGCGGTCAGCGATCCGTGACGCAGCCCCCCGGGGCGCTCACTCCCGGAACCCGGCCAGGACCTCCGCCCAGCGGTCGGCGCCGATGCCGGCCGGGGCGTACACGTTGAACCGGTCGACGACGCCCCCGTAGCGGGCACGGACCTTGGCGGCGATGGTGTCGAGGGTGCCGACGACGGCGAACGCGTCCAGCATCTCATCGTCGACGAGCGCCGTCATGTCGTCCCAGGCGCCGCGCTTGGACAGCGTGTTGAGCTCGGTCTGCAGGTCGCCCCAGCCGTGCAGCTCGAGCACCGGCCGGTAGGCGGGGGTCGAGCCGTAGAAGGCGAGCTGCTTGCGGGTGGCGGCGGCCGATGCCGCGAACGCCTGCTCGTCGACGCCGGTCACCACCATGCCCGGATAGGAGATCTGCACGTCGCCCCGGGTGCGCCCGCTGGCGGCAAGGCCCCGACCGAGGGCGGGAAGGGTGACCTCGCGCAGGTACCGCTCGGTGGTGAAGGCGTGGGCGAGCAGCCCGTCGGCGACCTCGCCGGCCACCTCGGTCATGAGGGGTCCCACCGCGGCCAGGAACACCGGCGGGTTGCCGAAGGGGTTGGGGCCGGGATCGAACATCGGCGTCATCAGCGTGTGGCGGTAGTACTCGCCCCGGAAGGCGAGCCGACTGCCGTCGGCCCAGCTCGCCCAGATGGCCCGCAGGGCCAGGATCAGCTCGCGCATTCGGGGTGCCGGGTGCGACCACGTCATCGAGTAGCGCTTCTCGATGTGCGGCTTGATCTGGCTGCCGAGCCCCAGCAGGAACCGGCCGCCGGTCATGGCCTGGAGGTCGTTGGCCGTGACCGCCAGGGTCATGGGGTTGCGGGCGAAGGCGACGGCGATCCCGGTGCCGACCTGCAGGCGCTCGGTGTGCTCGGCCGCCAGGACCAGGGGGAGGAAGGGGTCGTGGCTGACCTCGGCCGACCAGATGCCGTCGTAGCCGGCGGCTTCGGCCTCCTGGGCCTGGGCGACGGCGCCGGCCGGGTCGAATCCGAGGGTCCCGTCGACGAGCATGGGCCACGGTACCAAGGGGACCGGGGGCCGAGGGGCCCGGTGGGGCCGTGGCGGTCATCCGGGTAATTCCCCCTGGGTAGTTGCGCTACCACGCTCCGTGTCAGCGCAATTGCAGGGTGAGCGACACCGTCCCCCGTCCGCCGGTCCCGATGGCCGTGCCCGATCTGGCGTCGGTGGCCGTGCCCGACCTGTCCGCCGGCGCGGCCACGACGACGACGGTGACCGACGAGGACCGGAACCGCTACGGGGTCCTGCTGGACCGCGCCGCCGAGCGGGGCCTGCTGGGTCCGGTCGAGTACCAGGCCCGGCTGGTCGAGCTGGCCGACGCCACCACGGAGGAGGAGCTGCGTCGCATCGTCACCGAACTGCCCGCCTTCGCCGACCCGGTGTCCGCCACCGGCGCGCCGCGTCCCGCGGGCGTCGGCACCGCCGCCCCCGATGCCGGCGCCCTCGACTCGGCGCTCTGGGCCAACCTGACGCCGACCCGGGAACGCCGGTCGTCCGCCAACCCGTGGCTGCTCCTCGGGCTCCTGGTCGTGGTCCTGCTGGTGGCCATGGTGGTACTGGCCCTGGTGGCCGCCCACCTCGCCCACACCCACCCGGCCGGCACGTCACCGGCCGCGGTCGGCGCCGTGCTCAGTCGCCTTCGCCTCTGAGGAACTGCTCGAGCTCCGCGGCGATCTCGTCACCGCTCGGCAGGTCGGAGGCGAACCCCAGCGGGGTGCCCTCCTCGGTGTCGATGGCGGCCTCGAGCCGGCGGACCATCTCCAGGTGTTCGGGGTTGGCACCGATCAGCTCGTCGACCTGGACCCGAGAGGCCTCACCGGCCGTGCGCAGGTCGACCGTGTCGAGCACGGTACCGGTGACGGCGCACAGCCCCTCGATGAGGGCGGCGCTGGCCTCGGGGTAGGGCATGGCCGACACGTAGTGCGGGACCCGTGCCCACAGGCCGATCACGGGCACGCCGGCCTCGCCGAGGGCCACCTCGAGCGCGGCCTGGACCCCGGCGGGCACCTCGAGGGTGCCGTGGACGGTGCCCACCCGCCCGGCCAGGTCGACCGACTCGGGGGGGACGGTGGACGCCAGGCGCACCGGTCGGGTGTGCGGGGTGGGCGCCGGGAAGGCACCGAGTCCCACCACCGTGCGCACGTCCAGCCGGCGGACGATCCCGATCACGGCGGCAATGAACGACCGCCAGCCGAAGTCCGGCTCGGGGCCGGTGAGGTAGAGGAGGTCGGCGCCCACCCGGTCCTTGCCGGCCAGCACGCGGATGGTGGGCCACGTCAGCTCGGTGGTCACCCCGTCCTCGAGCCGGGCGATGGGTCGCCGCGCCCGCTGGTCGATGAGGGGCTCGGTGTCGAAGGTGACCACCAGCGCAGTGGGCGACCCGGTCAGGAGGTGCTCGATGGCGGCCGAGGCACCCATGCCGGCGTCGACCCAGCCCTCGAGGGCCACCACCAGCACGGGCCGGTCGAGCCGGATGCCCCCGGGCTCGCCCCAGCCGGGCTCGAACCGGTAGAGCCCGGATGGTTCGACGGGGCTCACAGGGCCTCCACGTCGGCCAGCGCCTGCTCGCCCAGGCGGGTCACGCCGGCGGCGAACTGGTCCACCCCGCTGCGGTCGCCGGCGGCCGCGCCCCCGGCGTAACGGACGTAGACCCCCTGGAGGATGCAGGCCAGCTTCCAGATCCCGAACGCCCGGTAGTAGGGGACGGCGGACACGTCGCGCCCGCTGGCCGTGGCGTAGTGCGCGACCAGCTCGGCCCGGGTGGCGAAGCCCGGCAGGGCGGTGGGCGCCACGCCCAGCACGGCCGGGTTGGCGTCGTCGGCCTCGGCCCAGTAGACGAGCAGCAGGCCCAGGTCGGCCAGCGGGTCCCCGAGGGTGCAGATCTCCCAGTCGAGGATGGCGACGACGTCCCCGGCGTCGTCGAGCACGGTGTTGTCGAGCCGGTAGTCACCGTGGACGATGGACACGCCCTGCTGCTCGGGGATCTTGGCCGACAGCACCTCGAAGGCGCGGTCGATGACCGCAGGGCCCGGGGTGCCGTCGAGGGTCGACTGCTCGAACTGACCGTGCCACCGCTTGAGCTGGCGGGCGATGTAACCCTCGCGACGGGCGAAGTCGCCCAGACCGACGGCGTCGACGTCGACGGCGTGGAGTGCGGCCAGGGTGTCGACGAGCGACGTCGAGGCGTGGGCCCGGACCGGCTCGGACAGCTGGGACGCGGCGGCCTCGTCGCGCACGATGTGGCCCTCGACGAAGGACATCACGAAGAAGGGTGCGCCGTTGACCTCGGTGTCGAGGCACAGTCCGAGCGTCCGGGGCACGGGTACACCGGTCGGCTGCAGGGCGCTCATCACCGTGTGCTCGCGGGCCATGTCGTGGGCGGTGGCGAGGACGTGGCTGACCGGTGGGCGCCGCAGGGCGTAGGCGTGCCCGGCGGCGTCGGTGACCCGGTACGTCAGGTTGGACCGCCCGCCGGCGATGAGGTCGAAGGTGAAGGGCGGGACGGCGCCGGGCACGTTGGCGGCCAGCCATCCGGTCACCGGGCCGACGTCGATCCCCTCGACGGCGCCGTCGGGGGAGGCGGTCGGTGCGTCGGCGGTCGGTGCGTCGTCCATGCCCCGACGCTACCCGCGTCGCCGGAGGGGACCGGTGCTGCGGCACGTGGTCGCCGGGGACCGGACGGGCGGTCGCCGTCGACCGGTATCGTCGTCGGTCATGATCGACGCCACCGATGCAACCTTCGAGGAGGTCGTCCTCACCCGCTCGGCCGAGGTGCCGGTGGTCGTGGACCTGTGGGCCCCCTGGTGCGGCCCGTGCACCACGCTCGGCCCCCTCCTGGAGCAGGCGGTGGCGGCCACCGACGGCGCCGTGGAGCTGGTCAAGGTCAACGTGGACGACAACCCGCAGATCGCCGCCAGCTTCCGGGTCCAGTCGATCCCGGCCGTGTTCGCCGTCCGCGACGGCGCCGTGGTCGACCAGTTCATCGGCGCCCAGCCCGAGTCGGTGGTGCAGGCCTTCGTCGAGGGACTCGCCCCGGTCCGGACCGAGGCCGACGTGCTGGCCGACGAGGGCACCGAGGCCGGGGACGAGGCGCTGCTGCGCCGGGCGCTGGAGCTCCAGCCCGACCACCTCGCCGCCATCTGCGGCCTGGCCGGCCTGCTGGTCGCCCGCGGCGACACCGACGAGGCCGTGGCGCTGCTCGGCCGGGTGCCCGAGACCCCCGAGACCCGGCACCTGCTGGCCGAGGCGCGCCTGGCCGCGCGCGACGACGTGGTGTCGGCCGACGACGTGGGCGCCCTGCTCGACGGCCTGCTCGACCGGGTGAAGGACGACCCCGACGCCCGCCAGGAGTTCCTCGACCTCCTGGAGACGCTGGGCCCCGACGATCCGCGGACGGGGGCCTACCGCAAGGCCCTGGCGTCCCGGCTGTTCTGAGCCGCCGAACGCCGGCATCCGTCGCCACCGGGCTCCGGTAGCGTCACCTGCGTGCGCGCCACCACCCTGCGACTCGGTCCGCGGACCTACGACATCGAGCACCGTCCCCTGGTGATGGGGATCCTCAACCGCACCCCGGACTCCTTCTACGACAAGGGCGCCACCTTCGCCCTCGACGACCTGGTCCGACGGGCCGGGCTCCTGGTCGACCAGGGCGCCGACCTGCTCGACGTCGGCGGGGTGAAGGCGGGCCCCGGTCCCGAGGTGGGCGAGGCCGAGGAGCTGGAGCGGGTGGTCCCGGCGATCGAGGCGCTGGCCGCCCGGTTCGACACCGCCCTGTCGGTCGACACGTGGCGGGCGTCGGTGGCCCGGGCCGCCTACGTGGCGGGGGCCGTCGTCGGCAACGACATCAGCGGGTTCGCCGATCCCGACTACCTGCCGGCCGCAGCCGAGCACGGTGCCACCGTGGTGGCCACCCACATCCGGCTCGGACCCCGCATCCCCGACCCGGACCCCGTCTACGACGACGTGGTGGACGCGGTTCGGACCTTCCTCCTCGAACGGGCCGACCGCGCCCTGGCCGCCGGGCTCACCCCTGACCGGATCGTGATCGACGCCGGACTCGACCTGGGCAAGACGGCGGCGCAGTCGCTCACCCTGCTGCGGGCCTCGGACCAGCTGGCCGACCTGGGCTACCCGCTGCTCCTGTCCGCCTCCAACAAGACGTTCCTCGGCGTGGTGCTGGGTCTCGAGATCGGACAGCGCCGGGACGCCTCCCTGGCGGCGACCTCGCTCGGGGCCACCCTGGGCTGCCGGGTCATGCGGGTGCACGAGGTCGGGGCCCACCGCCAGGCGTGCGACGTCCTGGCCGCCATCGGGGGGGCCGGCGGGTGAGCACGGCGGCCACGGCCACCGGCCACCGGCCCGCCTACCTGGTGAAGGGGGGCGACCCCTCCCTGGTGGCCCAGGCCGCCCACTCCCTCGTCGAGGGCCTGGTGGCCGGGGGCGACCCGTCGATGATGGTCGAGGAGTTCGGCGGCCCCGGGGTCGACCAGTTCGACGTCGGGGCGGTGATCGACGCCTGCACCACGCCGCCCTTCCTGGTCGACCGCCGGGTGGTCGTCGTCCGCGAGGCCGGGCAGATCACGGCGGCCGACGCCAAGCGGCTGGCGGCCTACCTGGCCGATCCGCTGCCCACCACGGCGCTGGTGCTGGTGGCCGGCGGCGGTACGGTCAACCAGGCGCTGTCCAAGGCGGTGTCCGCCGCCGGCGAGGTGGTCGACACCGCCGTCGGCATCGGCAGGGCCCGGACCCAGTGGTTGGCCGACCACCTGAAGGGTGGGCCGGTCCGGCTCGACGGCCCCGCCCAGACCCGACTGGGCGAGCACCTGGGTTCGGACATGGGCCGGCTCGCCGGCCTGCTCGACACCCTGGCCGCCGCCTACGGGCGCGGGGCGACGGTGACGGCGGCCGAGCTCGAACCCTTCCTGGGCGAGGCGGGGGCGCTGGCGCCCTGGGACCTGACCGATGCCGTCGACGCCGGCCGCACGGCCCCCGCCCTGGAGGTGCTCCACCGGATGCTGTCGGCGGGGGAGTCCCACCCGCTGGTCATCCTCGCCACCCTCCACAAGCACTACCGCCAGATGCTGCGCCTCGACGGCTCCGGGGCGACGTCGGCCGAGCAGGCGGCCGCGCTGCTGGGGTCGAAGAGCGTCTTCCCGGCCAAGAAGGCGCTGGCCCAGGCGAACCGGCTCGGATCCGCGCGCATCGCCCGGGCCGTGCAGCTGCTGGCCGAGGCCGACCTCGACCTGCGGGGCACCACCGGGATGTCGGGCGAGTCGGTGATGGAGGTACTGGTGGCCCGCCTCAGCCGGCTGGGTGCGGCCCGCCGCTGACCCGACGGGCGACCGGTCCGGCGGGCGGCGCCGGTGCGCGCCCGTCAGTCGGCCACGGCGTCCCGGGCCTCGACGCCGGCGTCGTAGACGTTCTCCGTCCAGCTGCCACCGTCCCAGTACCGGTACTGGTGCCGGCCGGTCGGGTCCGGCAGCCACCGGGCCGCCAGCGTCGGACGGTTGCCGGTCCGCGGTGCGAGGGCCAGCGGCGCCACCGCGTCGGGTGCGGGCCGGAAGATCTCGGGGGTGCCCGGCGTGGCCACCGGGGCGGCCAGCAGCTGGGTGGCGGTGCCGCGGCCGGTCGACGCATGGACGGCCTGGCGGTGGCCGAACCCGCGCACGGGGGCGGCCCCGGCGAAGGACGGTCCCGCCACCTGGGACAGCGGCACCGGCACCGGATCGGCCGAGGGCACCGGGCCGGGGGCCGGGGCGCCGAACGACGGGGTGGACGCCACCGGTGCGGCGGGCACCGACCGGGAGCGGTCGTCCGGCTCCTGGGTGGCGCCCAGGATCTGGGCGGCCACCGTGACGAGCGGTACCTCCTCGTCGAACGAGGTGCGTTGCTTCGGACGGTACGGGCGCCCGAGCGACCCGGGGATGCGGGGGACGGCGTCGGTGGCCACCGCCGTGGCGACGAGGGGCTCGACCACCCGGGCCGCGTCCGGGGCGGGCACGGTGACGAGGTCGGGGTCGTCGAAGAACCCGGCCGGGGCCGACGGGGTGAGGTCGGGGCCCGTCGCCTTGACGGCGCGGTCGTTGCGGCGCTCGCCGAAGCTGCCGAACGAGGTCGGCGGCACCAGGGCCTGGATGGTCCGGTGGGTGCCGGTGGCCGCCGCCTGGCGGTCGCCGAAGCGCTCGAAGGGCAGGTTGGCGGCCCGCCCGGCGGAGGCCACCTCGACCACCTTGGGCCGTGCCCCGAACACGTAGATGGCCAGGCCCACCCCGGGGAGGAGGACGACCAGGGCCAGCGAGAGGAGCTTCGGCTCGCCGGCCGCCCGCCAGGCCCAGCCGGGCTGGCGGAGGAGGTCGACGGCCCCGTACACGACGGAGGCGATCACGAGGACGGCGACCAGGCCGTAGACGAGATCGGTGGTGCCGGCGGTCATCGGCGTGCTCCGTCCGTGCGGCCCGCCGGCGGTGGCGGGGCCGGCTCCCGGGTGGCTTCCGTACGGGGGACCCCCTGCCCGATGACTCCCTGCCCCATGGCCTGCCGCCTTCGCTAGGTGATTGGATTACTACTCACAGTGTTTACACAAACACGTAGAGTAGTCAAGTTGCGGTTCGGCGTCGCTTTTCAAGGATCATCGGCGCGCCCGGACCGGATCTGCACTCCGGATCCCCGGGAGTCGGCGGAAGTCGCGGTTGTCAGCGGAAGTCGCGGGAGGAGGGGACGGCCCCGAGGGGCAGCGGCTCGAACCGCTCGGCCACCAGGGTCATGGACCCCTCGGACCGCTCGACCCGGCCCCGGACCAGCAGCGCCGGCGAGGCCCGGGCCACCGGCTTCCACCGCACCCAGGCACCCCGCGAACAGACGATGTTCACCATCCCGGTCTCGTCCTCGAGGTTGAGGAAGACGGCCCCGTGGGCGCTCTCGGGCGCCTGGCGGTGGGTGACCACGCCCCCGACGGTGACCCGGTCGCCGGCCGGCCGGCCGGCCAGGGCGGCGGCCCGGACCACGCCGCGCCGGTCCAGTCCGCCGCGGGCCAGCTCCATGGCCGTGGTGTCGGGGGCCATGCCGAGCGACCACAGGTCGTCGGACACCTCCTCCCACGGCGTGGGGGTGGGCAGCTCCGGCGGCTCGGCCCCGGTGACCACGCCCGGGAGGCGGTCGGGGGTGGCCTGGGCGGCGGCCCCGGCCCCCCACACCAGGGCCCGCCGTCCGCCGGTCCGCGTCGCCGTCCCCCGTCCCCGCCGCCGGCGGTCCCGCTCGTCGATGCCGTCCAGGGCGCCCGCCGAGGCCAGGGCCTCGAGCTGCGCCCGGGTGACGCCGGCGCGGCGCACGAGGTCCTCCATGCCCGCCCACGGCGCCCCCGCCTCGATCCGGGTGGCGGTGTCGGTGCCGATGCCGCGCACCGACGACAGGCCGAGGCGCACCGCGGCGGCGTCCGACGGGATCGGCGCCCCGTCGCGCCCCGGGCCCGACTCGGGCTCGAGGGAGGCCGCCGCCCGCCCGAGGTCGACGTCCGGCCGGCGGACCACGACCCCGTGCCGCTTGGCGTCCGCCACCAGGCTCTGGGGGGACCAGAACCCCATGGGCTGGGCGTTGAGCAGGCCGGCGGTGAAGGCGGCCGGGTAGTGCACCTTGCACCAGGCCGTCGAGTACACCAGGTGGGCGAAGGCCACCGAGTGGGACTCGGGGAAGCCGAAGTTGGCGAAGGCGGCGAGCGCGGCGTAGACCTGCTCGGACACCTCGGCGGAGACCCCCCGGGCGGCCATGCCGGCGAACAGCCGGTCGCGCAGGGCCGCCATGCGTTCGGTGGACCGCTTGGCGCTCATGGCCTGGCGCAGCGCGTCGGACTCGGCCGGGGTGAACCCGGCCACGTCGATGGCGATCTGCATCAGCTGCTCCTGGAACAGCGGCACGCCGAGGGTGCGCTCGAGCGCCGGCTGCATCAGCGGGTGGAGGTAGGAGACGGGCTCGGTCCCGTTGCGCCGCCGGATGTAGGGGTGGACGGCGTTGCCCTGGATGGGCCCGGGCCGGATGAGGGCCACCTCGATGGCCAGGTCGTAGAAGCAGCGGGGCTGGACGCGGGGGAGCGTGTTCATCTGGGCCCGCGACTCCACCTGGAACACGCCCACCGTGTCGGCCCGGCACAGGAGGTCGTAGACCTCGTCCTCCTGCTCGAGCCGGGCGAGGTCGACGGTCACCCCGTGGGCCCCGGCCACCAGGTCCACCATGTGGTGGAGCGCGGTGAGCATGCCGAGGCCGAGCAGGTCGAACTTCACCAGCCCCGCCGCCGCGCAGTCGTCCTTGTCCCACTGCAGCACGCTGCGCCCCGGCATGCGGCCCCACTCCACCGGGCACACCTCGACCACCGGCCGGTCGCAGATGACCATGCCCCCCGAGTGGATGCCGAGGTGCCGCGGGAACCCGAGCAGCTCACCGGCGAGCTGGCGGACCATCGGCGGCAGGTCGTCGCGCTCGGCCAGGGGCTGGCCGCGCTCGGTCGAGGCCGACCAGGCGTCGGCCTCCTCGACGGAATGGCCGAGGGCCTTGCCCACGTCGCGCAGGGCCGACCGTGACCGGTAGGTGATGACGTTGGCCACCTGGGCGGCGTGCAGCCGGCCGTAGCGCTCGTAGACGTACTGGATGACCTCCTCGCGGCGGCCGGACTCGATGTCGACGTCGATGTCGGGCGGGCCGTCGCGGGCGGGGGAGAGGAAGCGCTCGAAGAGCAGGCCGAGCGAGACGGCGTCCACGTTGGTGATGCCGAGGGCGAAGCACACCGCCGACGTGGCGGCCGACCCCCGGCCCTGGCAGAAGATGTCGTTGCGGCGGCAGAACTCGACGATGTCCCACACGGTGAGGAAGTAGCCGGGGAACCCGAGCGCGCCGATCACCTCGAGCTCGTGCTCGAGCTGGGCGTACGCCCCCGGCACCCGCTCGGCCCCGGCCGGCCCGTACCGCACGGCCGCCCCCCGCCGGGTCAGCTCGACCAGCCAGCTCTGCTCGGTGTGGCCCTCCGGCACCGGGAAGTCGGGGAGCCGGGGGGCCACCAGCCGGAGGTCGAACGCGCACCCGGCGGCCACCTCCGCCGCCCGGTCGACCACGCCCGGCCACCGGGCGAACCGCCGGCGCTGTTCGGACTCGGTGCGCAGACAGGCGGTGGCGGAGGAGGGGAGCCACCCCTCGAGGTCGGCGAGGGTGGACCGGGCCCGCACGGCCGACAGCGTGGTGGCCAGCGGGAACCGGGCCGGGGTGGCGTAGTGGACGTTGTTGGTGGCCACCAGGGCCACGTCCCGCTGGGCGGCCAGCACGGCCAGGGCGTCGTTGCGGGGGCCGTCGACCGGGGTGCCGTGGTCCCACAGCTCGACGGCCACCTGCTCGCGCCCGAAGCGGTCGACGAGGCGGTCGAGCGCCCGGGCCGCCGCCGTCGGGCCCCGGTCGCACAGCGCCGCGGCCAGGGGCCCCTTCCGGCACCCGGTCAGGACCTGCCAGTGCCCGCCGTGGCGCTCGGCCAGGTCGTCGAGGGTGAGGACGGCCCGGCCCTTCTCCCCGCCGGCCAGGTGGGCCTCGGCGATGGCCCGGCTGAGACGGGCGTAGCCGTCGGGGTCGCGGGCCAGCACCACCAGGTGGGTGCCGTCGGGGTCGGGCATGCCGGTGCGCAGGTGGGGTCCGGTGGCGTCGGACAGGGTGAGCTCGGCGCCGAACACGGTGGGCAGGCCGACGGCCCGGGCGGCCACGGCGAACCGCACCGCCCCGTACAGGCCGTTGTGGTCGGTCAGCGCCATCGCCGACAGCCCGAGTCGCACCGCCTCCGCGGCGAGCTCCTCGGGGTGGCTGGCACCGTCGAGGAAGGAGAAGTTGGAGTGGGCGTGGAGCTCGGCGTAGGCCACGGTGCACCGGCCTCAGCCGTAGGTCGCCTCGACCCACCAGCGGCCCCGCTCGGCCAGCAGCAGGTGGGCGGTCCGGTCGGTGACGGCCTGGAGCCGGGCGCCCCGGCGTCGCGACCGGGACCACCACCGCTCGTCGGACGGCCACGGCCCGGCCCACCCCGACAGCGGCTCCCACGGACCACCCTCGACCGACAGGCGGTCGGGCGCGGCACCCAGGAGACCCCGGGCCGACACCCGCACCGTCCCACCCCGGGCGTCGGCCAGGTCGGCCCGGACCGGCTCGGGGTGGACGACGGCCGGGGCGGGGACCGGGATCCGTCCGGGCCACGGCGCCTCCGGACCGCCCGCCGGCCGCACGCCGCCGGGGGCCGCGCCCCGCGGCACCCCGTCGGCGGTCCACGTCACGAAGCGGGCCCGCTCGGCCGGGCCGCGCCCGCCCTGCAGCCGGACGGTCACCACCCCGTCGGGGCCGAGCAGCTCCTGGGCGGCGGCCAGGCACCGGGCCGCCCGGGCGTCGGCGTCGCTCGCCCCGCCCCAGAAGCCGGGCTCGGCCACCACCGGGGCCTCCTCGGCGGGCCTGCCGGTCAGGAGGCGGGCGACCCGGGGCTGGCGCAGGTCGGCGGGCTCGCCGCTGCGGCCGCCCGCCACCCGGTGGGCGTGGGCCCCGTCGGCCCCGAACCGGCCGAGGACGTGGGGGTCGGGCAGGGCGGCGAACGCGCCCAGCGTGCGGATGCCGAGCCGTCCCAGCAGGGCGGTCAGGTCGTCCAGCCCGAGCACGGCGACGGGCAGGGGGGCCAGGAAGGCGGGGGTCCCGCCGGCCGGGACGATCAGGCCCCGGCGGGCGGCCAGCACGGCGGCGAACAGCCCGTCGGCCACGCCGACCTCGGCGGGGGCGACCCGTCCGGCCGCCGCCTGGACGAGGTCGGCGAGGGCGCCCTCGCCCCCGAAGTAGCGGGCGGGCCCCCGGGCGGGGAGCGAGCAGATGCCGGCCCGCACCGGGGTGACCCACGGGCAGTAGGCCTCCACGGCGGCGATGACGTCGGCGAAGGTGCGCAGCACCGCACCCCCCTCGTCCTCCTCCAGCAGGTCGGGGCAGTGCACCACGAGCAGGCGGTCCACGTCAGGCCGCCGGGTCGTCGGCCGGGGCGACCGTGCCGTCGGGCCCGGGGAGCCACAGCTGCCGGCTCAGGGGCCGGGTCGCCGAGCGCCGCCCGGCGGCGGTCACCGTCAGCCGCCGGCGCCGCAGGTGGCCGAGTCCGTCGTCGACCCCCTCCCAGGTGGCCCCGTCGACCCGCAGCTGCAGATCGGGCGGCTCGGGCCAGCCGGCCCGGCCGGGCACGACGACCAGCACGGCCCTGCGCTCGCGGGCCCGGGCCACCAGCCGGCGGGCCATGGCCTGACGGGGGGCGAAGGGTGGGCACAGCACCACCAGGTCCACGCCCTCCAGCACGGCGGCGGTGGCCTCGGCCCAGGCGGCACCGGGGCGGGGGAGGAGGGCGAGCCGTCCGAGGTCGATGCCGAGGTCGGCGGCGGCCACCGCCCCGAGGCCCGGGTGGCCGACCAGGGCGCACCACGAGCCGGACGCCGAGGCCGCCGCCACCAGGGACAGGGCCAGGCTGAGGGCGCCGTCCTCACCGGGGCGCCCGACGGTCAGGGTGGTGCCACGGCGCAGCGCCCCGTCGGGGAGCAGCCCGGCGAGGGCCGGGGCCACCGGGAGGAGCCGGGTCCGGCTGGTCGCCACCGGCCGGGTCCGCTCGGCCAGGGCGGCGAGCGCGGCGAGCGCGGCCGGGTCGAGGTCCCGGGCGAGCCCCCGGGCCGGTGCGGATACGAACATACGTTCGATAGTACCGACCGGGCGTCCGTCCGGCCAGTGGGACCCCGGGGCCCGGGCGGGGCGGTCCCGGGTGTGGTTGGCTGTGGACATGGACCACCGCCCGCTCGGGACCACCGGCGTCCAGGTCAGCCGGCTCTGCCTCGGGGCGATGATGTTCGGCGCCTGGGGCAACCCCGACCACGACGACTCGGTGCGCATCATCCACCGCGCCGTCGAGGCCGGCATCAACGTCATCGACACCGCCGACATGTACTCCTTCGGCGAGTCCGAGGAGATCGTGGGGGAGGCGCTCCGGGACCTCGACCGCGACAGCATCGTGCTGGCCACCAAGGTGCACGGCCCGATGTCGGGGGACCCCAACGCCCAGGGCAACTCGCGGCGCTGGGTGATCGCCGAGTGCGAGCACAGCCTGCGGCGGCTCGGGACCGACTACCTCGACCTCTACCAGATCCACCGGCCGTCACCCGAGACGGACATCGACGACACGCTCGGCGCGCTGAGCGATCTCGTCCACGACGGCAAGATCCGCTACGCGGGCTGTTCGACGTTCCCGGCGTACCAGGTGGTCGAGTCCCACTGGGTGGCCGAACGCCGGGGACGTGAGCGCTTCCGGACCGAGCAGCCCCAGTACTCGCTGCTGGCGCGGGGGATCGAGGCCGACCTGCTCCCCGTCTGCCAGCAGTACGGGATGGGCGTCCTCAGCTGGAGCCCGCTGGCCGGCGGTTGGCTGTCGGGCGCGTTCGGCGAGGGGAAGCAGAACACCTCGCGCCGGTCGGCCATGCTGCCCGACCGCTACGACCTGTCGCTGCCGACGAACCAGCAGAAGCTGGCCGCCGTCGTCGAGCTCCAGCAGCTCGCCGACGACGCCGGGCACACGCTGCTCGAGCTGGCCCTCGCCTTCGTGCAGGTCCACCCGGCCGTCACCTGCCCGATCATCGGGCCCCGCACCATGGAGCAGCTGGAGTCCCAGCTGGTGACCGCCGACATCACGCTCGGGGACGACGTGCTCGACCGCATCGACGAGATCGTCCCGCCCGGGGGCAACGTCGGCGGCGCCGACACGGGATGGGCGCCGCCGTCGGTGACCGACCCGCGGCTGCGCCGCCGGTAGTCACCCCGGGCCCGTCGTGGGGTGCTGTCCCCTACGGCTGCCACCACCGCCTGCGCGGTCCGGCCTGGGGTGGGCGCGGGGCCCGGCGCCGCCGCTCGGGCAGCGCCCGCAGGACCAGCCAGAGCACGATCGGCACGAGGAGCACGGCCAGGAGGACGAGATCGGCGGTCACCGCGGTGCACCGACGGTCGGACACCGGTGCGGGCGTGCGCACACCGGGCGGGGGTCCACGGGGGTCACGGGTCCAGTGTGCCAGGCCCCCGGGGCGGTACCGGTGCCGACCGGCCGGAGGACCGACCGGTCGCCGACCCGGCCCGGGCCACGGCGCCGCGCCGGCCGTTTGCCGACACCGCCGGCGTTTGTCATCCTTGCCGCGACCCCCGTCGAGAGGATCCGCCGTGCCCACCTTCGTCAACGTCGACAACTTCGCCACGGCCGAGGTGGCCTCGCAGGTGGACCGGTTCGTGGCCGCCGGCGCCGAGGTGAACCGGTGGATCCACTTCCGCCGGCCGACGCCGCTCGATCAGCAGTCCGTGATCCGGATGAACCGGGACACCCTCTACAGCGTCGTCGTCGTCGACATCAGCGAGGGTGCCACCCTCACCGTGCCCGACGGCGGCGGCCGCTACCTGACGGTCATGGCCATCAACGAGGACGGGTACCTGAACCGCGTGTTCCACGAGGCGGGTGACCACCGTCTCGGCGTCGACGAGTTCGACACCGGGTTCGTCCTGCTGGTGGCCCGCACCCTGGCCGACCCGACCGACGCCGACGACGTCGCCGCCGCCAACCGCCTCCAGGACGGCCTGGCGGTCGGCGCCGCCTCGGCCCGGGCGTGGGAGACCGGTCGGTTCGACGAGGCGAGCTACCGGGCCACCAAGAAGCCGCTGCTGGCCCTCGGGACGGGCCTCCACGACTCGCGACGGATGTTCGGGACGAAGGACGAGGTGGACCGGGTCCGCTTCCTGATCGGCTGTGCCGGCGGGTTCGGCGGGCTCCCCGAGACCGAGGCCTACTACGAGATTCGCGCCGACCCGCTGCCCGTGGGCCGGTACGCGCTCACCGTCGCCGACGTGCCCGTCGACGCCTTCTGGTCGGTCTCGGTCTACAACCGTGACGGCTACTTCGACCCCAACGAGTACGACTCCTACAGCGTGAACAGCGTCACCGCCGTCCGCGACGACGACGGCGCCGCGACCCTGGTGTTCGGGCCCCGACCCCTCGGGGCCGACAACTTCCTGTACGTCAGCGAGGGATGGAACTACGTGGCGCGCATGTACCGGCCGCGTGGCGAGATCCTCGACGGCAGCTGGTCCTTCCCCGTGCCGCGGCCGCTCGACTGAGGCACCGCCGGGTCAACCGGTCCGGCGACCCGACCCGGGCCTACACTGCGCGGAGCACCCCTCGGACGGGTGCCAAGGGGGAACCATGACCACGCAACTCCTGGTGTTCGGGGTCCTCGGTGTCGTGACCACCGTCTACGCCTTCTGGGCGAACCGGTGGTTGTTCGGCCCCGACGGCGCCGGACGGGTCTCGGCCCTCGAGGCCGTCTTCTACGCGGTGGGCGTCATCGGCGTCTGCATCGGCTGGTACTTCAACGTCCGCTACACGCACCACGTCGGGTCGAAGGCCAGCTACGTCGACTACACCAAGGCCCTGTTCTCCAACTGGGCGGCGGACTCGGCCGCCCAGGACTACATCATCGTGAACGTCGTGCTGCTGCCCCTGTGGACCATCGTCGACGGGCGCCGGCGGGGGTTGCGGTCACCGTGGATCTTCTTCGTCATCAGCCTGTTCACCAGCCTGGCGTTCGCCATGGCGTTCTACCTGGCGTTGGTCGAGCGCGAGGTGCGGGTGGCCCGGCGGAGGGCGGCTGCAGCCACCACCGCCGGCCCGGTCCCCGAGGGGAGCGTCGCCCCCACCTGACGGGCCGGGCCCGGTGGGCACCACCCGGGTGCCCGGGCCCCGTCGGATCAGTCCTGGGCGAGGCCGTTGCGGACGGCGTCGCGCAGGATCTGTCCGAGCTCGTCGGACGGCACCTCGGCGAAGGCGTCGCCCGAGAACGCCAAGGTGCCGAGTACGCCACCGAAGGCGTAGGCCATGCGGACCCGGGCCCGGACGGGCAGCTCCTTGCTCGAGAGCGTCTGGCGGAACCGCACCTGGAGGTCCTCGTGGTCGGACTCGTGCTGGTCGCGGTGGAGTCCCTCGATGGCCGCCTGGTTCCGCTCGTGGAAGATGAACAGGGCCCGGTGCTGGAGCATCTGGTCGATCAGCTGGTCGAGGAGCTGTGCCCACAGTTCCGGAGTGAGGGTCTCGTCCCCGAGGGCGTCGAGGGCGTCGCGGCCGAAGTCGTGGAGCCGCATGTGCAGCGCCAGCAGGATGTCCTCCTTGCCGGTGAAGTGGTAGTAGATCGCCGCCTTCGAGAACCCGAGGCGCTCGGCGATCTGGCGCATCGATGTCTTGTCGTACCCCTGGGTGGTGAACAGCTCGAGCGCGATGTCGAGGATCCGCTCCCTGGTCGACGCGGTGTCGCCGTCCTCGTCGGGACGGACGGCTGCCGCTGATCCGCCGATGCCGATGGCCATGCCCCGATCCTACTTGACGGTCGGTCAGTTCTGCCTTACCATCCGGTCAGTAAGGAGAAGATCGACGGGCGAGGAGGACGAGCCATGGCCGGCCAAGCGATGATCCGGGCCGAAGGCCTGGTCAAGCGGTACGGGGACACGACCGCCCTGGCCGGCGTCGACCTCGAGGTCCCGGCCGGTTCGATCCTGGCCGTCCTGGGACCGAACGGCGCCGGCAAGACCACGGCCATCCGCATCCTCACGACGTTGACGGAGCCCGACGCCGGGTCCGCCTGGGTGGCGGGGCACGATGTCGTCCACGAGCCGGCCGCCGTGCAGCGGAGCATCGGCGTCACCGCACAGGACGCCACGGTCGACGGTCTCCTCACGGGACGTCAGAACCTGGTCATGATCGGACGCCTGAGCGGCCTCCGCAAGGCTCAGGCGCGGACCCGGGCGGCCGAGCTCCTCGGGCAGTTCGACCTGACCGACGCCGCCGACCGCGTCCTGACCGGCTACTCGGGCGGCATGCGTCGCCGGCTGGATCTGGCCGCCGGCCTGGTGACCCGCCCGCCCGTCCTCTTCCTCGACGAGCCGACGACCGGGCTCGACCCGTCGAGCCGGGTGCGCATGTGGGAGGTCATCCGCACCCTGGTCGGGGACGGCGTGACGCTGCTGCTCACCACGCAGTACCTCGACGAGGCCGACGAGCTGGCCGACCGCATCGTGGTCATCGACCACGGCAGGGTGATCGCCGACGGGACGTCGGCGGCGCTGAAGGCGGACACCGGCGGCGCCCGTCTGGAGGTCACGCTCAGTGAGGCCTCACCCGGGGCCCCGGCGGCACTGGCCCCGTTCGTCGACGGGGACGTGCACGTGAGCCACGACGGCCGGAGGCTGCGCGCCGCCGTGCGGAGCGAGCGGGGCCTCGCCACCACCATCGTGCGCGCCCTCGACGGCGCCGGCATCTCCGTGGACGACGTGGAGGTCCACCAGCCCTCACTGGACGACGTGTTCTTCGCCCTGACCGGGCACCCGACCGACGCGGTGGCGGACGACGACGACGACGTCCACCTCGTGCCGTCCGCACCGGCCGGAGCCACACGATGAGCGCGCTCGATCTGACGGCGCCGCCCACGACCGACATCGGGCTGCCGCGCCCGCCCGGGACCGTCCGTCGGGCGTGCGACGTCCTGGCCCTCACGGGACGGAACCTGGTCCACATCGCCCGTGAGCCCCTGCAGCTCTCGGACGTCACCGTCCAGCCGGTGCTGTTCACGCTGCTCTTCGTGTTCGTCTTCGGTGCCGGGGTCGTCCTGCCCGGCGGCGGCACCTACGCCGACTTCGCCATCGCCGGGCTCCTGGCCCTCAACCTGACGACATCCTCCATGGGCACGGCCGTGGGGCTGAGCACCGACCTCAACAGCGGGGTCATCGACCGCTTCCGGACGCTGCCGATGTGGCGGCCGGCCGTGCTGGTGGCGCGGTCGCTGGCGGACCTGTCGACCGCGGTGGTGTGCGCCGTCATCGTCGCTCTCACCGGCCTGGTGGTCGGCTGGCGGCCCGAGGGGAGCCCGCTCGAGACGGTGGCCGGCTTCGGGATCTTCCTGCTGTTCAGCTACGCCCTCTCCTGGGGCTGCGGATGCCTCGGGATGATCAGCAAGGGGCCGGAGTCGGCCCAGGGGATCGGACTCGTCATCCTCTTCCCCCTGGCCATCGTGTCCAACGCCCTGGTGCCCACCCAGCGGATGCCCACCGCGCTCCGGATCATCGCCGACTGGAACCCGGTCAGCGCCGTCACCGCCGCGGCTCGCGAGCTCTGGCACAACCCGAATCCGTCCGCCTCGATCCATGCCTGGCCGATGCAGCACCCGGTCGCGGCGGCGCTCCTGTGGTCGCTCGGCCTCCTGGTGGTGTTCGCCCCGCTGGCCACGCGCCTCTACCGCCGGCGGACGACCAGCTGACCCCCGGTCCGTCGGGGCCGGTGCGGAGGGACCGGGCTCAGGGCGACGGGCGGCGGTCCCGGTCCCGGGCGTGGCGCCGGTCGGCGGCCGACCGTGCACCCTCACGGACGGTCCGTCCCTCTGCATAGGCGAGGAAGTCGTCGCGGCGTGCGGCGGTCAGCTCACCTGCGGCGACGGCCCGGTCGAGCGCGCACCCCGGGGTGTGCCGGTGGGCGCAGTCGCTGAACCGGCACTCCTCGGCCAGGTCGTCGAGGTCGGGGAAGAGGGACTCGGGCTCGTCGTCGTCCTCGTCCTCCCACAGCGCGGCGGCGCGGATCCCCGGGGTGTCGACGATGGCCCCGCCACCGGGTAGCACCAGCAGCTCGCGGTTGGTGGTGGTGTGCCGGCCGTCGCCGGTTCGGCCCACCTCCGCCGTCTCGCGGGCGTCGGCCCCGAGGAGCACGTTGGTGAGGGTGGACTTGCCCGCACCCGACGAGCCCAGCAGCACCACGGTCCTCCCGGACGACAGCGCCCGCAGTCGGTCGAGGCCCTCGCCCGTCACCGTGCTGGTGGTCACCACCTCGACCCCGTCCAGGGCCCCGTCGAGCTCGGCCACGAGGGCGTCGACCGACTCGCCGACATCGACCTTGGACAGGGCGAGCACCGGGTCGGCCCCGGAGTCGCGGGCCAGGACGAGCATGTCGCGCAGGCGCCCGCTGGAGACCCGGGTGTCGAGGGCCCAGGTGACCACCACCACGTCCACGTTGGCCGCCATCTCCTGGGGTTCGTCGCGGTCGGCGGCCCGCCGCACCAGCAGCGTCCGCCGGGCCAGCCGGACCAGGTCCCCGTCGGGGCCGTCGACCAACCAGTCACCCACGACGATGGGCGGGCACTCGCGCAGGCGGACCCGGCGGGTCCCGCCCGCTCCGTGCAGGGTGGCCCAGCCCCGGTCCATGCGCACCACCCGCGCCGCCGTGGCGGGGTCGAGGCCGGCGGCACCCAGTTCGGCGAGCCGCGCCGCGTCCATGCCGAGGTCGGCCAGGCTGGCGTCGGGGCTGGAGTCGGGTGCCGGCATCGACCAGACCCTAGGTCCGCGGGCCCACCACGGTCACCGGCACCGGTCGCACCGGTGGGCCGCCGGGGTCACCCGAAGACGAAGTCGGCGGGGTCCGGCTCCTTGGTCCACGCCCAGTAGTCGACGATGCGCCACGGGCTGAGCACGTGGATCTCGCCGGCCGAGTTCTTGAAGAACGAGTGGCGCACCGAGGGCTGGGCCCAGACCAGTCCGCGCAGTTCGGCCTGGGACCGCTCGTGCCAGTCCTCGTAACGCTCGGTGCGCGGCTCCATGGTCCGGTGCCGGCCCTCGATCAGCGTGTCCAGGCACCGGGTGATGTACCGCATCTGGCACTCGGAGTGGAAGATCAGGCTGCCGCCGTGGGCCAGGTTGGTGCCGGGGCCGTACATGCAGAAGAAGTTGGGGAAGCCGGGCACGGTGATCCCGAGGTAGGCGGCCGGCCGTTCCCCCCACATCCGGCGCAGGTCGACACCGTCCCGGCCGATGATCTCCATCGGGGCCAGCACCTGGGTGGCCTGGAACCCGGTGGCGTAGACGAGCACGTCGGCCGGGTACCGCTCGCCGTCGGTCGTGACCACGGCATCGGCCTCGACGTGGTCGACCGGGGTGCGCACCAGGTCCACGTTGTCGCGGGTGAGCGCACCCAGCCAGGCACCGTTGTCCTGCAGCGTCCGCTTGCCCGTGGCCGGGTAGTCGGGGACCACCTTGGCGATGAGCTCGGGGTCGTCGCCGACCTGGCCCACGATCCAGTCGGTGAACATCTGGCGGGTCAGCTCGTTCATCTCGCTCACGGCCCGCTGCTGGTCCGGGTAGTCGGGGTCCACCCGGGCCGCCGCCAGTCCCTTGTCGCACCCCGGCCAGAAGATGAGGAACCGGTACCACCGGCCGTAGAAGGGCAGGTGGCGCAGCGCCCACCGCACGCCCGGTCCCACGGCGGCGTGGTAGTTCGGGTTGGGGAACATCCACTGGGCCGTGCGCTGGAACACGGTGAGGCGGTCGACCTCGGGAGCGATGGTGGGGGCGATCTGGAACCCGCTGGCCCCGGCCCCGATCATCGCCACCCGCTTGCCGGCGAGGTCCACGTCGTGGTCCCACCGGGCCGAGTGGAAGGCGGGGCCGGCGAAGGTGTCGGCTCCGGGGAACTCGGGGACGTTGGGCCGGTTGAGCTGGCCCACCGCCGAGATGACGGCCCGTGCCACCAGCACGTCCTCGGTCCCGTCGGCCGCCCGGGTCCGCACCGACCAGGTGGCGTCGTCCTCGTCCCAGGTGGCGCCCAGCACCTCGGTCTCCCATCGGACGTGGGGGGCGATGTCGTACTTGTCCATGACGGACTGGAAGTAGCGCTGCAGCTCGGGTTGCCGGGCGAAGTACTCCGTCCAGTGGTCGCTCGGCTCGAAGCTGTAGCAGTAGAAGTGGTTGCCCACGTCGACCCGGGCGCCCGGGTACGAGTTCTCCCACCACGTGCCCCCGACCCCGGCGTTCTTCTCCACGATGGTGAAGGGGATGCCCGCCTCCTGGAGCCGGATGCCGGCCAGCAGCCCGGACTCGCCGCACCCGATGACCACCACCGGGAAGGCGGCCCGGTCGTCGGGGTCGCCCGCGGGTCCGACCCGGCGGGCGTCGCGCCCGTCGAGCTCCATCTCCTCCAGCAGCATGGGGACGTACTCCTCGGGGACGTCCTCGCACACGAGCCACGTCATCATCTCGTGGAGGAGCTCGGCCGACACCGGCTCGGGCTCGGGGCAGCCCCGGTCCCGGTAGTCACGGATGACCTCGAGGGCGAGGGTCCGGGCCTCGGCCCTGTCCTCCTCGGACAGATAGCCCTGGACCTCGTTGAGGAACAGGCCGGCCGGACGGAGCCGGCCCCGGATGATCGACGGGTCGCCGGACATGTGGACCAGGGACAGCAGGAGGGTCGGGATGCTCACGTCGAGGAGCGCCTCGGCGATCTCCCCGTCGGGCGTGTCGAAGGGCTCACCGGCGTGGGGGTTGCGCATGTCTCGGCCCTTTCGTGATGTCCCGTCGTGGTGTCACGCCGGCGGAGGGCGGTGACGAGCCCGCCCGGTCCGGATCGGTGTGCCACAGTACTCAACGACCGGACCCGGGGACCCGGGTCCGGCGGCGATCGGACCGGGGGGAACGTGCGACACGTCATGATCGAGGGGCCGGGCGTGGTCCGGGTGGCCGAGGCGCCGGAGCCGACCGTGCCCGGGCCCGACGGTGCCGTGGTGTCGGTGGAGGCCACCGCCATCTGCGGGTCCGACATGCACTTCTACGACGGGGACATCGACCTCGGCATCGGATTCCCCCTCGGCCACGAGTTCCTGGGGACCGTCCTCGAGGTCGGACCCGAGGTCCGGCGGTTCCGGGTGGGGGACCGGGTGCTGACGGCGTCGGTCGCCGGGTGCGGGAAGTGCGACGGATGTGCCACCGGCGACCCGGTGCGGTGCGTCGAGGGCCCCCAGGTGTTCGGGTCGGGGATGCTGCCGGGCGGACAGGCCACGGCCGTGGCCGTGCCGGCGGCCGACTTCCAGCTGCTGTCCATCCCCGAGGGGATCGACGACGAGGCGGCCCTGCTGCTGACCGACAACCTGTGCACCGGCTGGGCCGGGGCGCAGCGGGCCGAGTTCGAGCCGGGCGGCACGGTGGTGGTGCTCGGCCTCGGTGCGGTAGGACTGTGCGCGGTGCGCTCGGCGCTGACGCTCGGGGCCGGGCGGGTCCTGGGCGTCGACCCGGTGGCCGGCCGCCGGGACCGGGCGGCCGACTCCGGCGCCGAGCCCGTCGAGGGCCCGACGGTCGAGGCGGTGCTGCAGGCGACCGGCGGCCGGGGGGCCGACGCCGTCATCGACGCCGTGGCCCACGACGCCACCCTGGACGACGCCCTGGCGTGCGTGCGGGCGGGCGGAACGGTGTCGGTGGTCGGCGTCCACGACCTGGCGCCGTACCCACTGCCGGCGTTGCTGACCCTGTTCCGCAGCGTCAGCCTGCGCATGACCACCGCGCCGGTGCACCGGACCTGGCGGGAGCTGCTGCCGCTGGTACGGAACGGGCGCCTGCGCACCGACGGGATCTTCACCCACGAGTTCGCCCTCGACGACGCCGCGGCCGCCTATGCGGCGGTGGCGGAGCGCAGCGCCGAATGCGTGAAGGTACTGCTTCGCCCCTGACGTCGCGTGGGCCGGGTCCTAGTGGATCGGGGCCAGCCCGAGGAGCTCCCGCCACTGGTTGGTGTCGTTCGCCTTGGGGAAGGGCTCGGACGGCACCGGCACCCCGAGCCGGTCGCACAGCGGCTCCCAACCGTCGGTCGGGGTCCACTCCAGGAGCCGGGACGGCGGGATGGTCCGCCGGACGGCCTCGTTGTGGCGTTCGAAGGCGTCGATCATCACGTCCGGTTCGTCGAACGCGCAGCTGAACCGCTGGTCGAGCAGCCGGTGCATGGCTTCGAACCAGTGCTCGGTCCCCGCCGGCGCGTGGGTGTAGATGTGGAAGATCGTGTTCCGGGCGCTGCGGTACCACGCCTCGGCGTCGCGCACGGACAGCACGACGAGCGCCTCGGGATTGGCGATGGTCAGCTCCGGCCAGAAGGCGGCCCCCGGCCAGTCGACGACGGCGGCGTACCCCGAACACATCGCCGTCCAGTCGACGGGTCGGCCCTCGATGGCCCCGGTCCAGCGCGGGATCTCCGTGGGGTCGACGAACATCTCGTACATGTGGTGGCAGGGTGCGTCGAGCAGCTGCTCGAGCGCGAGCTTCAGCGAGGTCGTACCGGTCCTGCCCACCCCGGCGCCCACGACGCGGAGGGTCACCGGATCATCCCTCCGTCCGGACGGGCGCACAGAACATGGGGACCTCATCGTCACGTCCGCACCGATCCTGAACCGCGGATCCAGGGGTCCCGCGGTAGCGCTCAAGGCCTCCGGATACCCGGCCGATGAGATCAGGGACCGGCGGCGAGGGTCGAGAGGACGGGACAACCATGGCGAGCGTGCGTCGGCACATCACCAGCACCGAGACGGTCAGCCCTGAGGAGCACGCGGCCCAGGTGGCGAGCGATCCGGACCTGGCCGGCCAGGTGCACGACCTCCTGGTGCTGGGCGAGCTCGATGACGCCCTGCAGATCGTGGCCGACGAGTCGGGCGAGATCCAGGCGCTGTGCACCTACATGCCGGTGACCTCCGCCGTCGGGACCAACCAGTCGCTGATCGAGGCCATGCGGTCGATCGAGGCGATCGGCATGCGCAGCGCCGAACTCGGTGATCCGGTGCAGGCCATGTGGTGCCGGATGCTCAATCACCGCCTGGAGGGTGAGCAGTAGCCCGCTACGGCGACCCGCGCAGGATCTCCCGCCACCCTTCCGGCGTCAGTGCGTAATTGGTCACGGCCCCGGAGGAGAACATCGACCACAGGGTCGGCCGGATGAGCGTGGCGAGGGTGGCAACCACCACCGGGACGGCGCTGCGGAGGTCGTGGCGCCACGGCGTCAGCTCCTCGGCGCTGTTGCGATAGCGACCCCGCCGGCCCGCGGCGGCGCCGACTTCGGCGAGCACGGCCCGACGGGTGCCCGCGCCCTGGGCGGTGCCGAGGACGGCCAGGACCACCTGGTGGGTGGCGACGCCCGGCACCGACGGGGACTGTGCCGCCGGCGTGGTGCCCGAGCCGATCTCGAGGAGCGGCGAGACCAGATCGACCCCGGACCGCCACGCGTTGCCCGGCTCCACCAGGCGGGGGTTGATGTCGATGAGCGTCGGCCCACCGTCGGTCCAGATGGCGTCGGCCGACAGCGCGCCGTGCCAGCCGAGCCCTGCACCCAGGACCTCGAGGTGGTCCCGGATCTCGCCCAGGTCGATGCTCCGCTTGTGACTCGCCCCGCCCCGCACGCCCTCGTGGACGCGGAGGTTGGCATGAGCGGCGACCAGGGTCCCGTCGGAAAACACGGCCTGGACCATGACCAGTGGACCGTCGGCGGGCGTCTGGACGAGCACCCCGCCGTCGGCGAAGGTGCCGTCGGCGTCGAGCGTCCCCACCAGTTCCTGCATCGACGCCCGGTCGGTGACGTGGCGGACCCCGGTGGCGGCGGTGCCGATCGGCGTCTTCACGAACACCGGCAGGTCGTCCCAGGCGGCCAGCTCCGACGCGGTGGCGACCACGGCACCCGGCGGCTGGGGCAGGCCCAGTTCGAGCAGTGTCGCCCGTGCGGCGATCTTGTCCTGCACCTTGACCAGCGCCTCGAACGCAGGGACGACGGTGGCCACCCCGGCGGCGCGCAGGACGTCCGACGACCGGGACAGGACGGCCACCTGTTCCTGGGTGGGCAGGAGCAGGTCGAAGGACCCCGAGCGGTAGACGGCGAGTGCGGCCTCCAGCCAGGCGAACGGGCCGGCACCGTAGGGGGGCACGGGGTGGAGGCGACGGACGTGGCGGGTGAACCGGGTGAGGGCCAGCCGGTCCGGGGTGAGCACCTCGACGACGTGGCCGGCGGCGGACAGCTGGGTGGCGACCTGGCGGGCGGTCAAACCCGATCCGTCGCTCAGGAGTACCCGCACCTCCCCCATGGTGGCACAGCGGTGCGCACCGACCGCCGGTGGGCGGTGGCTCCGGGGGGTCGTCGGACGGACCCGACCGCGACGTGACCAAGGACCCTTGCCGATGGTCGGGTGCCGGTCGACGATGGAGGGAGCGGTCGGGCGTGTCCGGCTACGGTCCGTACCGGTCGCACGGATCGCGGACGACGGGAGGTATCGGCATGGGCATCCTCTTCCTGCTGGGCATGATGGTGTGCTGCGCCGGGATCACCCGGCTGTTCGTCGTGGTCGCCCAGTGGTCCATCGACTCCACCCGTGAGGGTCGGCGGGAGATCGAGGGCTGCACGGCGGTCGGGTCGTGGGAGGTGCCCGACACCGTGCCGTCGGCGTGGGTGGACGCCTACCGCGCCGAGCAGGGCGGCTGACGGTCGATCCTGGTCCGGCGGGTGTGCCGCAGTGGCCGGTCCGGTGCGGACCCGCTCATCGCGTGCGGTCGCCGCGGGGCGGACAGCTACTCGGGGATGACCTCGGCCACGTCGTCGAGGTTGGCGGTCTCGGCGTCCTCCAGCTCGTGCAGGGTGCCCGGCTCGGCGACCAGCGGACCGGGTAGGAACAGGGCGGGCAGCACGGCGAGGGCGCAGACGGCGAACGACCACCAGAAGGAGGTGGCGAACGCCTGGGCCAGGCGGTCGGCGATGGTGACCGGCAGCGCGCCGGTGGGCATCGAGCCCAGGCTCGGAGGGTGGTGGGGGAACTGGTCGGTGATGGCGTGCTGGAGGACCACGGCGAACACCGCCACGCCGATCGACCCACCGACCTGGCGGATGATGTTCGTCGAGGTACTGGCCCGGGGCACCTCCTCGTGGGACAGCCCGCGGTAGGACGCGGCGAACACCGGCATCATGCCGAAGCCGAGGCCGATGCCCCGGACGAACAGGGCGACGGCCAGGAAGGTGTAGTCGGTGGTGCCGGAGACCTGGGTGTAGGCGAGGGTCCCGAGGGCCAGCAGGGCCATGCCGACCGGGACCGTCCTGCGGGTCCCGTACCGGTCGGCCATCTTGGCCGACGTCCGCATGACCAGCGCCGCCCCGATCCCCTGGGGTGCCATGAGCAGCCCGGCCTTCCAGGCCGACTCGCCGCGGACGATCTCGTAGTACAGCGGCAGCAGGAACATGGTGCCGTAGAGGGTGGCGCCCACCAGGAAGATGCAGATCGACGCCACGGTGAAGTTGAACCGCTTGTACAGGCGGAGGTCGAGCAGCGGTTCCGGAGCTCGGAGAGATCGGAGCACGAAGCCGAGGATCAGCACCGCCGAGACGGCCAGGCTGAGCTGCACGCTCCGTGACGAGAACCCGCCCTCGCTCCCGACCTCGGCGAGCCCGTAGACCAGCAGCGACAGCCCGGGCGCCAGCAGGAGGAAGCCGGCGACGTCGAGTTTGTGGGTACGGTCGCCCGTGGAGCGGGGCAGGAACCGGGAGCCCAGGACGAGCGCCACGATGCCGATCGGGACGTTGATGAAGAAGATCCACCGCCACGAGAAGTTGGACACGATCAGGCCGCCCAGGACCGGGCCGAGGATCGGGCCGAGCAGTGTCGGCACCCCGATCAGCGCCATGACCTTGTTCATCTTGTCGGGCCCCGCGGTCCGGGCCATGATCGTCTGCCCGACGGGCATGATCATGCCGCCGCCCAGTCCCTGCAGCACGCGGAAGGCGACCAGCACCCCGGCCGACCAGGCGAGCCCGCAGGCCGCCGACCCGGTGATGAACAGCGCCAGGGAGACGAGGTAGACGGGCTTGGCCCCGAACCGGTGGACGGCCCAGCCGCTCAGGGGGATGACCACGGCCAGCGCCAGCAGATAGCCGGTGGTGACCCACTGGATGGTGGTGATGGTGGTGTGGAAGTCGCGGGCCAGGGTGGCCAGCGCCACGGCCACGATGGTGGTGTCGAGGATGGCCATGATGGTGCCCAGCACCACCACGACGCCCACCCGCTTGACCTCGGGGGAGAGGCGGTCGTCGATGGGTGCCGGCACCGCCCCCGGTGCCCCCGTGTCCGCTGTGGTCATCGGCTCCCCTCGGATGCGTGCCGGTCGGGCGCGCCGTGGCCGACGCTACACGGGGACGGCAGGGTGTCCCCAGTCGGGTCGGGCCGTCCGGTCGGGGCGGTCACCCGGTCGCCGCCACGGCCTGTAGCTCGCCGAACACGTCGCGCATCAGCTCGGACAGGGTCCGCGTCGCGTCCCCGTCGACCCAGCGCTCGAACGCCACCTTGAACACGGTGATGGCCACCTCGGCGGTCAGCCGGGCGGCGGCGGCACCGGCGCCCCGTCCCTCGAGCGCACCCGACAGGGCCGCGGTCAGCGTGGCCAACTTGATCAGCTCGCGCTCTTGGAGCTCGGGGTTCGAGGAGATCACCGAATGGCGCTGTACGGCAAAGGCGCGCCCGTCCCGGAAGCGCTCCCCCACGGCATCGAGGCCGATGGCCGCCGCCTCCATGGGCGTCCGGTCCGCCGGGGCGCCGACGACGGCGGACACGAGCAGCTCCTGCAGCATCGGCGCTCCGGCGAACAGGACCTCGCGCTTGTCGGCGTAGTGGCGGAAGAACGTGCGCTCGGTCAGCCCGGCGCGCTGGGCGATCTCGGCCACGGTGGTCTGCTCGAATCCCTGCTCGAGGTAGAGCGACATCGCCGCCCGCTCGAGTCTGCCGAGCGCATTCGGCTCCCATCGACCCATGCACGGATCGTATCCGATGACAGGGACTGACATGCCGTGGTAGAGTGATGTCAGGCAATGACATCACTCTCCCGCCCGAGCCCGAGGCGGCGGCCCACCACCAGGAGGTACCTGCCATGCGCATCTTCGTCACCGGGGCATCCGGCTTCATCGGATCCGCGGTCGTCCCCGAACTGCTGGCCGCCGGCCACCAGGCCGTCGGCCTCGCCCGCTCGGACGCGTCGGCCGCGGCCGTGGCCGACGCCGGTGCCGAGGTGCACCGGGGCTCGCTCGACGACCTCGACAGCCTCCGCACCGGGGCCGAGGGCGCCGACGGGGTGATCCACCTCGCCTTCAACCACGACTTCACCGACATGGAGGGCGCCGCCCGCACTGACCTGGCCGCCATCGAGGCCATGGGCGAGGTGCTCGCGGGGACGGGCAAGGCCTTCGTGGGCACGTCGGGGACGTTGACCCTGGCCATGGGGGGCGTGGCCCCGGGCCCCGACGGACTCGGGACCGAGGACCAGTTCCCCGGGAACGGCCCGGGCCGTATCGCCTCGGAGTTCGCCGTGGTCGCCATGGCCGACCGCGGGGTGCGCTCGTCGGTCGTCCGCCTCGCCCCGTCGGTCCACGGGGTGGACGACCACGGATTCGTGCCCCGGCTGATCACCATCGCCCGCGACACGAGGGTGTCGGCCTATGTCGGCGACGGCGCCAGCCGCTGGCCCGCCGTGCACCGCACGGACGCGGCGCGGCTCTACCGGCTCGCCGTCGAGTCCGCGCCGGCCGGCACCCGGCTGCACGGGGTGGGCGACCAGGGCGTGCCGTTCCGGGAGATCGCCGGGGCCATCGGCCGGCACCTCGACGTGCCGGTGGTCGCCGTCACCCCGGACGAGGCCTACGCGCGGCTCGACTTCCTCGGCATCCTCGCCCAGCTCGACAACCCGACCTCCAGTGCCCGCACCCAGGAACTGCTCGGGTGGCGTCCCGAGGGACCGGGACTGCTGGCCGACCTCGACGAGGGCCACTACTTCACCTCGTAGGATCCGGCCCGGGGCCCGCGCGACGGGGTGGTCCCACCGGCGCGGTGCAGGCGACCCTATCCGGGTCGGGCGCCGGTGGCGGGAGCGGTCGGGCCGGTCCGCAGCTCGACCGGCGTGCCGCGGTCCTCGAAGGCGAACGCCGCTCCCGTGCTGAACTTCGTCAGCAGCACGTCGTCGGGCTCCGGCGAGGGGGAGTCACCCCGCACCACCTCGACGACGAGCCCGTGGTCGTCGTCGGACACCGCTGCGCACCGGAGCCGGTCGTCCAGCACGCGCACGATGGCGTCGAGCGGTGCGAGGTGGTCGGCGTCGAGCATCGACGGCCACGCCCCGTCGGCCTGGGCGTCGGTGTCGCGCGGGATGCGGACCAGCAGGTGGGCGCCGTGCTCGATATCGCAGCGCACGTACCCGTAGGGGAGCAGCCCCGGGTGGAGCCGGAGCAGGGTGGCCACACCGTCGAGCGTGCGGGGAAGGGCGAAGGCGTCGCGCAGCCGTTCGGCGGCCACCCCGGCCACCCCGGCGAATTGGTGCCGTCCGAACTCGACGGCGTCGGCCGGCGAGGGGGTGCGGGCGGCGGTGGCCGCCAGGAACGAGAGGGCGAGGAGATGGCCCTGGAGGCAGACCTCCTCGGCGATGCGGCGCAGGGCCGAGGCCGACCACCGGGTGAGGTCGAGGTCCGCCTCGAGCGGGCCGGCGTAGTCGTGGCGCCCCGGGTCGTCGGGGTCGATGGGGGCGAGCTCCACGGTGGCGGCCCGGGTGGCGGCCATCGCCTTCGCCTCCTCGGGGACCGGGACGGCAGGATGGTCGGCTGCGATCGTCACCGTCCAGGCGCAGTGGGGCGACCGGTCGGCCGGAACCCGGGGCGGGCGGTGGACCGGCCGGACCTGGGCCCGGGGGTTCGATGCGGTGGCGGTGGCGTCGAAGGTGGGGTCCTCGATGTCGTGGCACATCGCCCGGACGTAGTCGGGGCCCATCGGCTCCACGTCCATGAGGGCGCCGCAGTGGTCGAGGTGGAACTCGCCGTGGTCGTGGTCGTGGACGGTGTACCGGAAGTCCATGAACTGGGGCGGGGCGCCGACGTCGATCTGCATGCCCTTGAAGATGGTCTCCACGGCGTCGCCCTCGAACCCGAGGGCCTGCTGCATGCGCCGGGAGTAGACGGGACTGGCCCCCATCCACTCCTCGATGGCGATGTCGCGCATGCCGTCGCGGCCGAAGGCCCCGATGAGGTGGGGCATGCCGGCCCGGTCGATCAGGTGTCCGGCCAGGAGGTACTCGGGGACCAGTCGGGCGAGGTCCTCGCGGCCCAGGCCGTCGAGTCCGGGTCCGGAGGTCACGGTGCCGGTCGGTCGGTGTGCACGCAGCCATCGTAGGAGGGAGGTGGACACGTGTCCAGACGGGCTGCCAGACAGGTGTCCACCTCCATGCGGGGGCCATCGGACCGGGCGGCCGGGGTGCCCGAAGGGGCCCGGCCGGTGGTGGATGTCACCTCCTGGAAACGTCCCGTTCACCTGTCCGTGGATGAACCGGATCGGCGCGCGCCGTTGGTACGATGAGCGGACCAGAGAGAGGAGGTGGTCCAACTGAGCAATCAACGTTTCGGGACCCTGGAGGTGGCTGGCCGCTGAGGCGGCTCGCTGTACCACCTGGCGAAACCCAGCCAGACACCCACCGCGAGTACCAGCCGGACCGTGGTCCCATCCGGCGCCGTACGGGCCTCTCGGTGTTCAACGCAGCAACCAGTACCCGAAGGGCGTCTCTCCGGAGGCGCCCTTCGGCGCGCTCTGGGCAGCTGGGCCCGTGCGCCAGGACCGGGATCAGGGGCGCATGGTCGTCTCGTCGATGTCGAGGGCGGCGCGGACCTCGGCGGCCACCTGCTGGCTGACCGTGCGCCTCGTGACCAGCCGGTCGAGCTCGTCGCGCTCGACGGCGATCACCCGGCTGCGCAGGGCCACCTCGGCCTCGAGGGCCGGGAGGTCACGCTCGGCCCGGTCGTCGGACTCGGGGTCGTCGGTGCCGCCGGTCGCACTCAGGGTGTCGAGCCGGCGGTCGACGTGGTCGAGGAGTGACTCGTAGCCGGTGCGCAGGCGGGCCGTCACCTCGACCGGGGTGCCCTCGTCGGCGGCCAGGTCGTCGAGCCGGGCCAGGGCCAGCACGATCAGCCGCCGCCGGGCCTCGGCCGTCAGGATCAGGTCCCGCTCGTCCCGTCCCACCAGCCCGAGCCGGCGCACGAGCGGCGGGAGGGTGAGTCCCTGTCCCACCAGCGTGGCCACGATGACGGCGAAGGTGAGGAACAGGACCAGGTCACGCTCGGCGAACGAGGTCGGCAGGGCCAGGGCGGCGGCCAGGCTGATGGCGCCACGCATGCCGGCCCATCCGACGACGGTGGTCTCGCGCCAGGTCCCCGGTGTGCCCTGGTTGGTGCTGAACAGCTGCTTGCCCCCCGGCAGGGCGGTGACCCCGTACATCCACACCATGCGCAGGACCACCACGGCGCCGACCACGGCCAACGACTCGACCACCAGCGACCCCGAGGTCCGGGAGGTGAGCGACTCGAGGACCGGGCGCAGCTCGAGGCCCACCAGCAGGAACGACAGACCGGTCAGCAGGAAGACGATCAGGTCCCAGATCTGGCGCTGCTGGAGACGGGCGCCCGCCGTCAGCGAGCGCGACCCGTAGCGGCCGAAGTAGAGCCCGCACGCCACTACGGCGAGCACGCCCGAGGCGTCGATCTTGTCGGCCGGCAGGTAGGCGGCGAAGGGGAGGATCAGGAGCACGGTGTTCTCGATCACCGGCGTCTCCACGTACCGCAGCAGGCGGGTGCCGGCCCACCCGACCACGAGGCCGATGCCCACACCGGCCCCCACCGCGAACACGAACCGGGCGGTGACGTCGGCCACCGTCAGCGTGGTGGCCACCGACGCCACCGCCACCTGGTAGGCGGTCAGGGCGGTGGCGTCGTTCATGAGGCCCTCGCCCCCGAGGACGGTGACGAGGCGGCGGGGGAGCCCGATCTTGCCGGCGATCTGGGTGGCCGCCACCGAGTCCGGCGGCGAGACGATGGCGCCCAGGGCGAACGCCTCGCCCCAGCTCGACTGGGGCACCAGCAGGTGGAACACGACGGCCACCACCGTCATGGTGGCGAGTACGAGGCCGACTGCCAGCAGCAGGATGGGCCGCCAGTGGGTGCGCAGCTCGCGTGCCGACGTGTCGAGCGACGCGTCGTAGATCAGCGGCGGCAGGAACACCAGCAGGATCAGGTCGGGCTCGAGCTGGACCCGGTGGGCGAAGGGCAGGACGGCCACGGCCAGCCCGGCGATGGTCAGCAGGATCGGGTAGGCGATCCGGAGCCGGTCGGCCAGGCTGGCGACGAGGACGACACAGATCAGCAGCCCGAGGATCTCGGCGATGGTCACCGGCGGCCCCGTCGTCGGCGCGTCCCGCCCGGTCGGCCGATGGCGACCGTCACGACCAGGGGCCGAGCACCGGCAGGTCGGCCCGGGTGAGCCGTCCGTACAGCCAGGCCAGCTCGTCGCGCTCGTCCAGCGTGCCCGCCGTCGGGAGTGTCGCACCCTCGGGCAGACGGGCGCCGGCGCCGGCCCGCAGCTCGGTCAGCCGGGAGGTGACGAAGGCGTCGGACCAGTCCTGCGGGATGGGCCCGGTCCCGAGGTCGACCAGGTGGACCTCGACCTCGAGCCACCGCCGCCCGGGCAGTTCGGCCAGCGTCCGTTCCACGCCGCTCAGGTCGCGGGTGACACCGGCCCAGGCGTGGTCGGGAGCCCCGGACCAGGCCTCGAGCATCCGCGCCGACGACAGGGCGACGTCCTCGAGGATCTCGGTCGCCGGCCGGACCGCACCGGCGTCGATGTCGGCGGCCCGTTCGGCGGCACCTCCCGGGTACTGGTCCACCAGGATCCCCTCGACGGACGCCACGGTGCGCCGGGTGTGGCTGTCGGCGTTGCGGGCCAGGTGGGTCAGCAGGTGCCCGACCGTCCAGCCCGGGAGGAGGGACGGCGCCCGCACGTCGGCGTCGCCGAACGCCCGCACGGTGGCGAACAGGCGGCCCTCCGCCTCGTTCACCCGCTCGAGGTCGTCGACGGGAGCCCCGGGGCTGGTCGTCATGCCCGACAACCTACGCGGCGCGGCGCACCCCGGAGGCGATCCGCGCCGCTCCCGACGGACCGCGGTGCCGAGGACGGGCTCGACCCGTCGGCCGCCGGCGGTTCAGGCCCCGTGGCCGGGCACGAGGGGCAGGAGCGCGAGCTGGCGCGACTGGGCCACGAGGCGTCCCCGCCCGTCCCAGATCTCGCCGTCCTCCTCGAGGAACCCGCCGGTGACGTAGCGGGTGGTGAACCGGCACCGGAGCCAGCCGGGAGCGGGCCGGGCCCGCACGTGGGTGGTCAGCTCGACGGTGGGGACCCATCCGACGGGCAGGTCGGCGTTGAAGACCGTCGGGGGGAAGGCGTCCAGCGCGCACAGCAGCGCCACGGTGTCGACGGGCTCGTCGTCGTGGAGCCGGAACCACCCGGTCACCCGGGGCACACCGCTTCGGTTCCCGGTGGCGAAGCCCATGTCGTCGGGGTGCACCCGCAGCTCCACCCGGCTCATGAACGGGGGCGCGAAGGACGCGTGTCCGCCGGCCGGCACACAGGCATCGGGCGGCGGCAGTTCGGGGGGTGCGCCGTCGACGAACACGTCGTCCACGTCGGTGCCGAGGTCGCCGAACGAGCCGAGTGCGGTCAGGAGGGGTGTCCCGTCGGCCTGCACCACCGCCGAGACGTCGACGAAGCGCCGCCCCGTCTTGTGCACGTCGGCGGCGATGGCCACCGGACCGGGCCGGCCGGGGGAGAGGAAGTGCGCGGTCACCGTCACCGGGTCCGGGCGTCCCGTGGCCTCCACGAGGGCGCGGGCCGTCATGGCCAGGAGGTAGCCGCCGTTGGCGTTGCCGGCGATGTCCCAGCCCGGCTGCACCGTGCCCCGCCAGGTGCCGGCCCCGGTCCGTGTGACGGCGGTAGCGGCGGTGAAGGTGCCGTCGGGACGGGAGGTGGCGGCGTCGGTGGTCACGGACCCCGGTCTACCCGGACTACCCGGACGACAGGATCGCGGATGCCGGGTCCGGTCGGGTCAGCCCCCGAGGACGGTCGGCTCGACGCCGTCCCACAGGCCGGCGGGTGCCGCGCCCACCGGGTAGTGGCCGGGCTGGCGCCCCGAACCCATCTTCTCCATGCGGGCCTTCATGCCCGGGCTGAGGGCATCGGCCTGGATCATCTCGATGTAGGTGGCGGTGGCGTTGCCGACGTCGAAGAAGTCGCGCTGCCAGCTCCACCGGAAGTCGCCGGCGTAGCGGAACCAGCTCCCGCCGAGCCCGGCGATCTCGTAGTGGCTGCCATCGGCGCGGGTGGCGTCGGCCACCTGCTTCCACAGCCCGAGGATCTCACCCTGGACGTCGTCGATCAAGATCCGCAGGTACGGGTAGGTCCACCCGCCGAGCCCCTCCATCTCGAGGCCCACCGCGTACTCCCGGATCTGGTCGCGCCCGACGGCCATGAACTCGTCGTTGGGACCGACGTTCCAGCCGTAGGTGGCGTCCTCGGTGTACATGTCGGCCAGCGGCAGCCAGTTCAGCTCCGCCTCGCACCGCTGGTTGAGGTCCAGCCAGCGCTGCATCATCTCCTCGAGCTCACTGCGGGGGTACGACGGCACGGGGCAACTCCTTGTCGGTGGTTCCTACGGGTCGGGTACTGCTCGGGTGCATCGGACGGAACGGACGGCCGGGCCGGTGGCTCAGTCGTCCACGATGGAGAGGGCGTGGGTGGGGCAGAAGCGCACGGCGTCCTCGACCGCGCTCCGCTGCTCGTCGGGGGGTCGCTCGTCGAGGACGTGCACCTTGTGGTCCTTGCCCACCTCGAACACGTCGGGCGCCTCGGACTCGCACACCCCGTGGCCCTGGCACAGGTCGAGGTCGACGACCACCTGCATCAGCCCCGCCCCACGGCGGCACGGTCCCGTCGGCGGTAGCGGACCGTACAGGGCTGCCGGAGCTGGATGACCATCTTGGACAGGTCGGCCACGTAGTCCTCGTCCGGCAGGGCCAGCTCGAACTCCCACTCCTCGAACAGCACCGAGAAGATGGCCTTCAACTGCATGAGGGCGAAGGCCGAGCCCACGCACCGGTGCCGGCCGGCCCCGAAGGGGATCCACGTCCACGGGTTCAGCCGGTCCTCCTCGCGGGGCGCGACGTACCGGGACGGGTCGAACGTCCCGGGGTCGACGAAGTCCTCCGGGATCCGGTTCGAGACCCACGGGGAGGCGCCCACCATCTCGCCGGCGCGGATGGTGGACCCGCGGAACTCGAGGTCCTCCTTCGCCACCCGCAGCAGCAGGATCAGCGGCGGGTGCAGCCGGAGGGTCTCCTTGAGCGATGCCTCCAGCCACGGCATCTCCCGCAGGGCCTGATAGCTCACCTCCTCGCCGTGGGCGTAGAGCGCGTCGAGCTCGGCGGTCACCCGGGCGAGGTCGTCGGGACGCCGGAGCAGCTCGATGATCATCCACGAGGCGGTGGTGGACGTGGTGTGGTGACCGGCGAACATCATCGAGATGAACACCCCGGTCACCTGGTCGGCGCTGAAGCGCAGGGTGCCGTCGTCGTCCCGGATCGACATCAGCACGTCGAGCAGGTCCCGGTCCTCGTCGGCCGGCGGCTCGGCGGTCATGCGTGCGTCCATGATCGCCTGGATCAGGCCGACCATCTCGACGCGGGCCGCGTCGCGCTTGTGGAAGCTCTCGATGTCGGCGTAGGGATCGACGAAGGCGAGGGCGTCGGTGCCCCGTTCGAGGTCGTGGTACAGCTCGGCGAACCGGCCCGTCAGCTGCTCACGGAACCGCTTGCCGATCAGGCACGACGACGACGTGTAGATGGTGAGCTCGGCGAACCACTCGAGCAGGTCGATCTCGCCCTCGTCGTCCCACTGGGCGACCATGCGCTCCACCTCGGTGGCGATGGTGGCGGCGTGCCCGCGCATGAACTTGTCACGCAGCGCCTGGTTGTGGAGCATCTCCCGGCGCCGCTCGGGTGAGGCGTCGAAGACCACGCCCTCACCGAACACGGGCTTCATGAAGGGATAGGCCTCGGCCTGGTCGAGGACCTCCTCCGGGGCCCGGAAGAAGAACTCGTTGGCCTCCGCCCCGCTCAGCAGGACGACCTCGCGGCCGCCGAGGCCGAACCGGCCGACGTCCCCGCACTCGGCCCGCACCCGCTCGAGGAGGCCGATCGGGTCGACGCGCAGCTCCTCGAGGTGCCCGGTCGCCTCGTCGCCGCCCGAGACCCGGGGGGGCTGGTGCTGCTCCGTGGTGGTGGTCATGGTGTCTCCTTGTCCTCGGCGTCCGGGGCGATGGGCGCCTCCGGCTGCAGTTCGATCACGGTGGTGTGGACGCCACGGGGGAGTCCGACCACGGCGCAGACGGCCGCGGCCACGCCGGCCGGCCGCATGAAATTGCCGTGGCGGGCGAATCCCCACGCCGCCCACTGCTCGATGACCTCTGCCGTCACGTCGGGGTCCCAGTCCATCCCCATACCGGTGAGCGTCGGGCCCGGCCGCAGGATGGTGGCCCGCACGCCCGAGCCCTCGAGCTCCATCTGGAGCGAACGTACATACCCTTCGAGGCCCCACTTGGACGTGACGTAGGCGGCCATGGTGGGGCGGGGCCGTTCGGCCACGTCGGAGGTGACGAAGACCAGGTCGCCCCGGCGGCGGTCGACCATGGCCGGCAGCAGTGCCCGGACGAGGCGGTGGGTGCCGGTGATGTTGACCGACAGCACCCGCTCGAGTGCGGCGGCGTCGGTGTCGAGCACGGCACCGGCCATGTTCTGACCCGCGTTCGACACCACGATCTCGACGGCGCCCACGGTGTCCACGGCGGCCTTCGCGAACCGTTCGACCGAGTCGTCGTCGGCCAGGTCGAGGTGGACGGCGACCGCCTCGCCGCCGCCGTCGCGGATCTCGGCGGCGGCGTCCTCGCACTCGGCCACCCGCCGGGCCCCGAGGACGACGGGATGACCGAGGGCGGCGAGGGCGACGGCGGTGGCGCGGCCGATGCCGGACGAGGCCCCGGTGACCACGGCCGGCCGGACATCGGGATTGGCGGGGAACCGCGGCATCAGCGCAGTCGCACCGTCGTGGGCAGCGCGGCCAGGCCCTTGACGTTGATCGAGTGGACCCGGACCACGCCGTCGGGGTCGACGTCGTAGTCCGCCACCCGCGACACGAGCTCACCCAGGGCGATGCGGGCCTCGAGCCTCGCCAGTGGGGCCCCCATGCAGAAGTGCCGACCGCTGCCGAAACTCACCAGCTTGGACGTGTCCCGGTCGAGGTCGTAGCGGTCGGGTTCGGGGAAGACCGTCCCGTCCCGGTTGGCCGCACCGGCCAGCAGGAGGACCCGCGCGCCCTCGGCGATGGCCGTGCCGTGCAGCTCCATCGGCACGCGGGTCACCCGCAGGACGCTCTGGCTGGACGTGTCGAAGCGCAGCGTCTCCTCGGCCCAGTCGCCCACCCGGTCCGGGTCGGCGAAGGGCTTGGCCCGCTCGTCCGGGTTCCGCCACCCCCAGTACCAGGCGTTGGCCAGGAGCTTGGTCGTCGTCTCGTTGCCGGCCACCACCATGAGGAAGAGGAAGCCGATGATCTCCTCGTCGGTGAGGCGGTCGCCCTCGATCTCGGCGTCGATGAGCGCCGACGTCAGGTCGTCGCTGCGCAGCTTCCGGCGTTCGTCGACCATCGCCTGGTAGTAGCCGACCAGGGTGAGGGCGGCCTCCATCCCCTCGGGTGGCACGTCGAAGACCCCGGCGTCGCGGTGCAGGACGAGGTCGGCCAGCCGGCGCAGCTCGGCCCGGTCGGCCACCGGCACCCCCACCAGTTCCGAGATCACGTCCATCGGCACCTTGCCGGCGAAGTCCTCGACGAAGTCGAAGCTGCCGCGCTCGAGCGCCGGCAGCAGGTGCCCGAGGGTGATCTGGCGGATCCGGTCCTCCATGGCGTTGACCTTGGAGGGGGTGAATCCCTTGCCCACCAGCGAGCGCATCCGGGTGTGCCTGGGCGGGTCGGTCGCCAGGAACGACATGGTCTTGTGGGCGTCGGGGCTGAATGCGGCCGGGTCGAGCGACACGCCCCAGGCGTTGGAGAAGGCGTCGACGTTGCGGAAGGCGGCGAGCACGTCGGCGTGGCGCGAAAGTGCCCAGAAGTCGAACTCCTCGCTGCGGTACACCGGGGCCTCGGCCCGCAGACGGGCGTAGGTCGGGTACGGGTCCTCGTGCATCTCGTACGCGTACGGGTTGTAGGCGACGGGTCCTCCGACCTCGGCGGTGGTCATCGGCGTGCACCCTTCGTGGTCGTGGCCGGGGCGACCTCCACCCCGGCCACGAGCAGCACGGCGGCGTCGGCCACGAAGGCGGGGATGTCATGGAACGACCGGTGCCCGGTGCCGGCGGCCAGCAGCGCCCCGGAGTACGACGTCTCCAGCACCCGGATCACCCGGAGGTCGACGTCGGGACCGACGGCGGCGACCAGGCGCCGGCGGGTGAGCGTGCCGATCCGGTCGCGCAGGTGGGCGACATCGGGGCTCGGGCTGATGAGGGCGATGGTGCAGGCGTCGATGAGGTCGGTCGACTCGCCGGCGAAGGGGATCATGTCGCGGATGGTGCGCTCGACCCGTCCGGCGAGCGACGCCGCAGTATCGGTCTCCACCGGGGGGAGGGCCTCCATGCGCCGCCACAGCACCTCGGCGAGGAGGTGGTCCTTCGAACTGAAGTAGGTGTAGGCGGTGGCCGGGGCCACGCCGGCCCGACGGGCCACGCCGCGCACCGTCAGCCCCGCGTAGCCGACCTCCTCGGTCTCCTCCTCGGCGGCACGGACCAGGTTGGCCACGACCTCGGCCTGCCGGGGGGTCAGGCGCCGCCGGGTCGCCTCGACGTCGACGACCGGCTCCTCGTCGGCCCGGGTGGCCTGTGCGGTCACGAGCGTCGTCCCCGGGGCCCGTCATTGGAATCGGTCATGTGTCCATACTATAGTCCAGACACTTGTCCAGCAACGGGGGGATTCCAGTGTCCGCAGCACAGCAGACGTCCTCGGGGACGACACGGGACGAGGCGGGCCCGACCATCGGGGTGATCGGCCTGGGCGCCATCGGCGACGGTGTCGCCACCAGCGTCCTCGCCGCCGGGCTCCCGCTCGTGGTGTGCGACGTGCGGTCCGAGGCCACCGACCGCCACGCGGACCGTGCGACCGTCGCCGTGTCGCCGGCCGACGTGGCCCGTCTGGCCGACGTCGTCGTGGTGGCGGTGGTCGACGACGCACAGGTCCACGCCGTGCTGTCGGGCCCGGACGGCGCACTGGCCGCGGGGGGTCCCGCCACCACGTTCGTGGTGGTGAGCACCATCACCACCGAGTGCGTGCACGCCGTCGGCGCCGAGGCTTCCGCCCTCGGGGTGCCGATCGTGGACTGCGGGGTGAGCGGCGGTCCCTCGGCGGCGGCCACCGGCAAGCTCGTCTGCATGGCAGGGGGCGATCCCGACGTCATCGCCGGTCTGGCGCCCCTGTTCGACGCCATGGGCTCGCTCACGGTCACCATGGGGTCGTTCGGCACCGGGCTGGCGGCCAAGCTGGCCCGCAACCTGGTGCAGTACGGCAGTTGGCTGGCCGCCTACGAGGCCCAGGTGCTGGCCGAGGCGGCGGGGATCGAGCTGTCCAAGCTGGCCCAGGTGATCCGGGCGAGCGACGCCCTGATCGGCGGGGCCTCGACCCTGATGTTCCGGCCCACGGTGGCGCCGTTCACCGACGCCGACGACAAGGGGTTCGTGGGGGCCATGCAGGCCGGTGCCGCCCTGGCCCACAAGGACCTGCGGGCGGCGCTGGCGATGGCCGGCGACCTCGACGTCGAGCTTCCGCTGGCGGCCATGACCGACGAGCGGTGCGACGACATCTTCGGCGTGCGCACCGTCAACGAGGAGGACGGACGATGACCACGACCACCAGCGGCCCGGCAGCCGGGGAGGAGCGTCTGCTGATCGACGGCGAGCTCCGGCCCGCCCGTTCGGGCCGGGTCTTCGAGACCTCCAATCCGGCGACCGGTGAGGTGCTGGGGGTGGCCGCCGACGGCGACGCCGCCGACATGGACGACGCCATCGGCGCGGCCCGGCGGGCGTTCGACACCACCGGCTGGTCGACCGACGTGGCACGCCGGGTGGCCGGCCTCCGCCAGCTGCAGCAGGCGTTCGAGCGCAACGCCGACGCCATCCGGGCCATGACGGTGGCGGAGACGGGCTCGCCCCTGTCGTTCACCTACTCCGCCCAGCTCGACACCCCGGTCGGGGGACTCGGGTGGGTGGCCGACCTGGCCGAGTCCTACGAGTGGGAGACCGACCTGGGCGACGCCGCGCCGCTCGGGATCCCCTCGCACCGCTGGGTGCGCCGGGAGGCGACCGGCGTGGTCGGCGCCATCACCCCGTGGAACGTGCCCCACCAGATCAACCTCGCCAAGCTCGGTCCGGCGCTGGCCGCCGGCAACACCGTCGTGCTCAAGCCGGCGCCCGACACCCCCTGGTGCGCCACCGTGCTCGGCCGGCTCATCGCCGAGGAGACGGACATCCCGCCCGGCGTGGTCAACATCGTCGCGTCGTCGGACCACGCCCTGGGAGCGATCCTGTCCACCGACCCCCGTGTCGACCAGGTCAGCTTCACCGGCTCCACCGCCACCGGCCGCAAGGTCATGGCGTCGGCCGCCGAGACCATCAAGAAGGTCTTCCTGGAGCTCGGCGGCAAGTCGGCGTTCGTGATCCTGGACGACGCCGACCTGCGCGGGGCGTGCGCCACCGCCGCCTTCACCGTGTGCACGCACGCCGGGCAGGGGTGCGCCATCACCACCCGGCTCCTCGTCCCCCGGTCGCGCTTCGACGAGGCGGTGGAGTCGACGGCCAAGGTGATGTCCATGCTGCCCGCCGCCGACCCGACCGACCCCGGGACCATGTGCGGGCCGCTGATCAGCGCCCGCCAACGCGACCGGGTGGAGGGCTATCTGCGGCTCGCCATGGAGGAGGGCGGCAGCTTCGCCCTCGGCGGAGGCCGCCCCGAGGGACTCGACGCCGGGTACTTCGTGGAGCCGACCCTGATCGTGGGAGTACCCAACTCGTCGCGGGTGGCCCAGGAGGAGATCTTCGGGCCGGTGCTGGTGGTCATCCCCCACGACGGCGACGACGACGCGGTGGCACTGGCCAACGACTCGGCCTACGGACTGTCCGGGTCGGTGTGGGGCGGCGACCGGGAGCGGGCGGTCGGTGTGGCCAACCGCATCCGCACCGGCACCGTCGGGGTCAACGGCGGTCTGTGGTTCAGTCCCGACATGCCCTTCGGCGGGTACCGTCAGTCGGGTGTGGGGCGCGAGTCCGGTGTGGCAGGGTTCGAGGAGTACCTGGAGACCAAGTCCCTGGCGGAGCCGGCGTGAACGGTCCCGACCGACGGCCATCACGCAGAGGAGCGACGCACCATGGCTGACCCGAAGGACGCACGCACCGCCGGCCGGGCGAAGATGCAGGAGGTCTACGGCTTCAGCGTGGACCCCGACGACGTCGAGGGACCCTACGTCGACGTCACCGTCGACCACCTCTTCGGGGCCATCTGGACGAGGGAGGCACTCGGGATCCGGGACCGCCGCCTGGCCACGATCGGGGTGATCGCCGCCCAGGGGGTGCCGGAGCTCCTCGAGGTCCAGTTCGACGCCGCCCTGGAGCGTGGTGAGCTGACCGAGGAGCAGGTACGCGAGCTCGTCCTCCACCTCACCCACTACATCGGCTGGCCGCTGTCGACCGGGATGAGCGGCGCCGCCGAGCGGGTGATCGCCCGCCGCCGCAAGGCGGCCGCAGCCGCCGAGTCCACCACCGAGGAGTCCCGACCATGACCGACGCCGTGCCCACCACCACCTTCGACTTCACCGGCAAGGTGGCCATCGTCACCGGCTCCGCCGGGGGGATCGGCCAGGCCTACGCCGAGGCGCTGGCCGCAGCCGGTGCCTCGGTCGTCGTCGCCGACATCGACGCCGACAGGGCACAGGCCGTGGCCGCGGGGATCCGCGCCGGCGGCGGTTCGGCCCTCGGTGTGGCCGTCGACGTGGCCGACCCGCCGTCGGCCGAGGCCATGGCGGCGGCCACGGTCGCCGAGTTCGGCGGGATCGACTTCCTGGTCAACAACGCCGCCATCTTCGGCGGCATGAAGTTGGACCTGCTGCTCACGGTCGACTGGGAGTACCTGAACCGGTTCCTGTCGGTCAACATGCTCGGCGCCCTCAACTGCGTCCGGGCCTGCTACCCGGCGATGAAGGAGCGGGGCGGCGGTGCGATCGTCAACCAGTCATCCACCGCCGCCTACATGTACGCCGGGTTCTACGGACTGGCCAAGGCCGGGGTGAACTCGATCACCCAGCAGATGGCCCACGAGCTCGGCGGGTCCAACATCCGCACCAACGCCATCGCCCCAGGACCGACCGACACCGAGGCGTCGCGCACCGTGGTGCCGGACGCCTTCATGCAGCCGATCCTGGCCGGCCTCGCCCTCAAGCGGATGGGCCAGCCCTCGGACCTCGTGGGCATGTGCCTGTTCCTCCTGTCCGACGAGGCGTCGTGGATCACCGGGCACGTCTTCAACGTCGACGGTGGCCAGGTGGTGCGACCGTGACGAGCCGTCGGGCGGTCGGGTGACCGCCGACGACCACCGGGTCGAATTGGAGTTCGTCGACGGTGTCCTGGTGCTCGCCTTCGACCGGCCCGAGGCGCGCAACGCCTTCGACTCGGCCATGTACCGTGCCGTCGCCGGCGCCCTGTCCGGCGCCCTCGGCGACGACGAGGTCCACGCCGTGGTGCTGTGCGGCCGGGGCAAGGCCTTCACCTCCGGTCAGGACCTGCGCGAGATGGTGGCGATCGCCACGGGCGACACGGCCGCCGGCACGGGCCTCGGGTTCCAGGAGCTGCTGGACCTGCTCCAGCGCTTCGACAAGCCGCTCCTGGCCGCCGTGCACGGTGTCGGGATGGGCCTCGGCTGCTCGATCCTCGGGCACGTGGACCTGGTGCTCATGGACGAGGGCGCCCGGCTGCGGGTGCCCTTCGCCGAGATGGGCGTGCCGCCCGAGGCCGGCTCCAGCGTGCTCCTGCCGACCCGGATGGGATGGCAGCAGGCGTCGGCCGCCCTGCTGGCCTCCGAGTGGATCAGCGCCGAGACGGCGGTGGCCTCGGGACTGGCCCTGCGGACGTGTCCCGAGGGGACGGTCCTGGCGGAGACCCTCGAGCTCGCCCGCACCATCGCGTCGTTCCCGCCCCACGCCACCCGTCAGATCAAACGCCTGATGCTGGCCGGGCGGGGGAGTGCGGTGGCCGACGCCCGGAGCCGCGAGGAGGCGGCGTTCGCCGCACTGTTCGCCGACCCGTCGGTCAATCCGGGGGCGCAGCTGGCCGCCGGGCTCGGGGACTGAACGCCGTGCGTCTCGGGATCACCTGTTTCCTGACCGACCGCGACCTGCCCCCGGCCGAGCTGGCCACGGCGGCCGAGGAGCGCGGCTTCACCTCGTTGTTCCTTCCCGAGCACACCCACCTGCCGGTGCGGGCCGACACCCCGCCGGCGCTGGTCGAAGGGGTGCGGGCCGACGACTACCGGCGCAGCCTGGACCCGTTCGTGGCGCTGGCCACCACCGTGCCGGTGACCATGCAGCTGGCCCTCGGGACCGGCGTCGTACTGGCCGCCCAGCACGACCCCATCGTGCTGGCCAAGCAGGTGGCCACCCTCGACCACCTGAGCGGCGGGCGGGCCGTCCTCGGCATCGGCTTCGGCTGGAACCGCGCCGAGGCGGCCGACCACGGCGTCGACTTCGTCGTCCGACGCCGGGTGGCACGGGACCACGTCCGCTGCATGCAGGTGCTGTGGCGCGAGGAGGTGGCCGAGTACCACGGGGAGTTCGTCGACCTCGAGCCGTGCTTCAGCTGGCCGAAGCCGGTGCGGGGCCGGGTGCCGGTCCTCCTGGGCGGTGCCGCCACCGAGGGGAACTTCGCCGCCGTCGCCGAGTACGGCGACGGGTGGATGCCCATCGGCGGTTCGGGCCTGGCCGAGGCGATCCCGCAGCTGCGCCGGGTCTTCGAGGACGCCGGACGGGACCCGGAAGAGGCCCGCGTGCTCCCGTTCGGGACCATCCCCACCGAGGCCAAGCTCGACCACTTCGCCGGGCTAGGCGTGGAGGAGGTCGTCCTGCGGGTCCCCGGGGGCGACCGTTCGGCAGTGCTGTCGTCGCTCGACGCCTACGCGGGCCACGTCGAGCGGTTCGGGGGCCACCATGGGTGACGAGGGGACCCGGCGACCCGGGCCGCCCGGCCGACCGTGGAGCGGGGGCGGGCGCGAGGAACTGGCCGCCGCCGTGCGCCGGCTGATGCAGCTGACGGTGACGTCGGCGCCGCCACCGGGACTGCTGTACCAGGTGGCTGCCGGCGTGGAGACCCTGTCCGACACGCTCGAGTTCGCCGTCCCCGACGACACCGGGCCGGTGCCCCGGTTCGGTGGGTACGACGAGGACGTCGAGGAGCGCGGCAACCTCACCGACTCGATGCCGTTCGACATGGTGGTCGGTCCGTGCAACCCGCTGGCCCCGCCGATCGAGCTGTGGTTCGAGCCGCCGCTGGCCAAGGGGCGCGTGGTGTTCACCCCGACCTACGAGGGGGCTCCCGGGTGGGTGCACGGGGCGGCCCTGGCGGCGGCCTTCGACATCATCCTCACGGCGGGCAACGTGGTGGCGGACGCAGCGGGCCCGACCGTCGAGCTGACCGTGCGCTACCGGCGCCCGACCCTGATCGGCGTCGAGTCGTTGTTCGAGGCGGAGGTGACCGAGCTCACGGAACGCCGTACCCACAGCCGTGGCGTGCTGACCCAGCAGGGGAAGGTCTGCGTCGAGGCCGAGGGCGAGTTCGTCAACATCGATCAGGACAAGGTCGCCGCCCTGCACCGGATGCGTACCCGGCACGAGGAGGGGTGAGCGGCTGCCGCGCGGCGGCCGTCGGGATTCTCTAGAGTTCCAGTCGTCGCATCACGCCGGGGGGACAGGTCGACGACCTGCCGGTGCAACCATCACAAGGGGGAGACCACCATGACCCGAGTGCTGCAGCGTTCCACGCGGGGGCGCCGACGGCGGGCCGGCGCACTGGCGACGGCGGGCCTGGTCCTGGCGGCCACGCTCACCGCCTGCTCGTCCACCAGTCCGACGACGACGCCGACGACGGCGTCCGGCGGCTCGGGCGGCACGTCGTCCATCCCGGCGGCGGCCTTCAGCGACACCACCGGGCTCACCGCCGACACGGTCACCGTCGGCAACGTGTCCACGCTCTACGCCGGCCTGTTCAAGGGTGCCCTCGTCGGGACCCAGGCCTACGCCGCCTACGTGAACTCGACCGGCGGACTGAACGGCCGCAAGGTGCTGGTCGACTCGTACGACGACGGGTACCAGGGTGCGCCCAACAAGCAGGAGACCGAGCAGGTCGCCCAGAAGGACTTCGCCGCCGTCGGCGGCTTCTCCCTCCAGGACAGCTACGGCGAGACCGTGCTCGCCGCCGATCCGTCGGTGCCCAACGTCACCGTGTCCCTCGACCAGGCGGCCGGCGACCTGCCCAACAGCTTCAGTCCCGACCCCGCCGCGATCGGCTGGCCCACCGGCGGGCTCCTGTACTTCAAGTCCAAGTATCCGTCCGACGTGAAGCACGCGGCATCGCTCGTGGCCGACCAGCCGTCCGCCATCACCAAGTGGGGGGGCGAGAAGGCCGCCATGGAGGCGGTGGGCTACGACGTCGTCTACGACCAGCAGTTCGACATCACCACCACGGACTTCACCCAGTACGTGCTCGCCATGAAGCAGGACGGGGTGAAGATCCTCTTCCTCGACCAGATGCCCGAGAACTACGCGGCCGCGGTGGTGAAGGCCCTCAACCAGCAGGACTACCACCCGGTGGTGGTCTTCGGCGCCTCGACCTACTCGGAACAGCTGGTCCCCGACTCGGGCGGGGCGGCGGCCACACAGGGGGACTACCTCTACCAGCTGACACCGCTCTACCTGGGCGAGGACGCGGGGGTGCTGCCCTCGGTCAGCACCTTCCTCACCTGGGTGCAGAAGGCGTCGCCCGGATTCAAGCCCGACCTGTACACGTTGTTCGGGTGGCTGTCGGCCCAGCTCTTCGCCCAGGCGTTCTCGGCGGCCGGCAAGGACCCGACCCGGGGGAGCGTGCTCCAGCAGCTCCACAAGATCACCTCGTTCAACGGCAACTACCTGATCACCACCGGCAACCCGGCCGGCAAGGTGCCGGGCTACTGCTACGTGATGGCCCGGATCGACCAGGGGAAGATCCAACGGCTCGACGACCCTCCGGTCGACGGGCCGACCCACGGCTACCGCTGCGACGGCTCGTTCTACTACTACCCGCCGAAGTAGCCGGCCGGTGCTGCCGCCGGCCCCGGGCTCCGGGTCCCGGGCGGTCGGCACCGTCGTAGGCTGACGCCCATGTGCGGACGGATCGCCCTCTACTCGGAGCCGGACTTCCTGGCCCGGGTCTTCGAGGCCCAGCTCGGCCTCGACCTCGACCCGGACGGACGGCCCAGCTGGAACATCGGGCCCATGCGGTCGGTGGTGGCCGTGGCCGACGTCCCCGACACCGGGGCGGGACCGGGGGAGGCCGACGCCGCGCCCCACGTGCACCGCGAGCTCGGCCGGTACAAGTGGGGACTGGTGCCCTCGTGGGCCAAGGACCCGTCGATGGGCAACCGGACGTTCAACGCCCGGGCGGAGACGGTGGCGTCCAAGCCGTCGTTCCGCGCCGCCTTCACCGCCCGGCGCCTGGCCGTGGTGGCGGACGGCTTCTACGAGTGGAAGGCGGGGGAGGGTCGGACCAAGCAGCCGTACTACTTCACCCGCGCCGACGGCCGGCCGCTGGCACTGGCCGGCCTGTGGGAGCAGTGGTGGGGCGGACCCGGCAGCCCGGACGGCCCGGACGACGGAGGCGAGCGGCCGGCCATGCGCACGTGCACGGTGATCACCACCGGCGCGGGGCCCGACATGGGGGACATCCACCACCGGATGCCGGTGGTCCTCGAACCCGAGGTGCTCGAGGAGTGGCTCGACCCAGCCAACCGCGACAAGCCCGAGCTCGAGTCGCTGCTGGTCCCCTCCCCCCGAGGCACGCTGGTGCACCGGGCGGTGGGACGAGCGGTGGGCAACGTCCGCAACGATGGACCCGAGCTCATCGAGGAACTCGCCGACGACTGACGCGTTCGCACCGGAGTCACTGCGTGATGCGCGCTCGGGACGGTCCGTGGCCGCACCGGTACCCACGGCGCGCAGTTGGTGCCTTGCGCGACGAATGGGTCCGTAAGCCTCTGGGAGCGGGCGACCGCAGGTCGCAGGATTGCCGCCAGGAGCACCGCCGAGGGCCGGCGTGCGACGGAGGAAGCGGGGCCGGGCGATGCGGACGGTACGGACGACGGGACGGACACTGGTGGCGGCGATCGCCACGGTGGTGGTGGCGGTCGGGATGACGGCGGTGGCGGCGCCGGCCGGTGCCGACGGTGGGACGGGTACCATCAGTGGGGTCGTCGTCGCCGCCGACGGCGGGGCGCCAGTGGGTGGGATCTGTGTGACGGCGGTGCCGCCCGGGCCCGGAAATGTGCGCACGACGACCGCCGGCGACGGCACGTACACCCTCTCGGGGCTGGCGGCGGGACCGTACGCGGTGGAGTTCACCACCGGGTGCGGCAACACGGGCAACTTCGCCCCCCAGTGGTGGGAGAACGCGGCGTCCCAGGGGATGGGCAACCCGGTCCAGGTGACGTCCGGCGCCACCGTCACCGGCATCGACGCCCACCTCCAGACGGGCGCCACCGTCAGCGGGACGGTGGCGGCCGCGGTGGGTGGTGCACCGGTGGCCGGCATCTGTGTGGACGTGTGGCAGGGCGCGTCCGGATCGCAGGGTGCGAACCCGACGGCGACGGCCACGACGGGCGGTGACGGGAGCTACGTGATCGACGGACTGGCCGCGGGCCAGTACACGGTGGAATTCGTCAACGGCTGTGGCGACACCGCCGACTACGCGGCGCAGTGGTGGAACGGGGCCTCGTCGCAGATGTCGGCGACCTCGTTCCAGCTCGAAGCCGGCGGAACCGAGGGTCCGGTCGATGCGCTGCTGGCGGCCGGCGGCGGCATCGGCGGCACCGTGACGGCGGTGGCCGGCGGCCTGCCCGTCCAGGGCGTGTGCGTGTCCGTCACCTCGACGACCGGTGCCGGCGGGAGCGCGGTGACCGCGGCCGACGGGACCTACTCGGTGACGGGCCTCCTGCCCGGCGCCTACGACGTCGAATTCCTGGACGGGACGTCGTGCCAGTACGACGGCGGGATCGCGGCCGGGTTCGAGGCGCAGTACTACGACGGACAGCCCTCCGCGGCGACGGCCACGCCGGTCGACGTGGTCGCCGGCACCATCGCCGGGCCCATCGGCGCCCAGATGGCGGTCGGTGGATCCATCAGCGGCACGGTGGTGGCGGCGGCCGGCGGCGCGCCCCTCCAGGGGATCTGCGTCTCGGTGGTGGGCGCGTCCTACCCGGTCTTCGGGACGGCGGGGGACGGGTCGTTCACCGTCACCGGGCTCCCGACCGGTACCTACACCGTGCAGTTCTCCAACGGGTGCGGGAACCCGACCAGCTACACCCCCCAGTCGGTCCAGGTGCCGGTGACCGCCCCGGGGGCCACGACCGGTGTGCTGGTGGAGATGGCGCTGGGCACGCCGCCCGTGGTCACCTCGGTCTCCCCGGGCACGGGCCCACCCAGTGGCGGTACTCCTGTCACGATCACCGGCTCCGGCTTCACCGGTGCCTCTGCGGTCTCGTTCGGCCCGACACCGGTGGCGCACTTCGTGGTCGTCTCGGACGACGAGATCACCACCTCGTCGCCGATGGGAGCCCCGGGTCAGGTCGACGTGCAGGTGACGACGGGCCAGGGGACCTCGGTCCCGACGATGTCCGACAGGTTCACCTACCAGTCGGGCACCGGTGGTGGACCCACGGTGACGTCGGTGAGCCCGTCGTCCGGACCGGTGGCCGGCGGCACACCGGTGACCATCACCGGCACGGGCTTCACCGGCACCCAGCAGGTGCTGTTCGGCGCCGCCGAGGCGACCTCGTACACCGTGGTGTCGGACACCGAGCTGCTCGCCACCTCCCCGCCGGCCACGACCGGCGGCACGACGGAGGTCACCGTCCAGACCCCCGCGGGATCCTCCATGATGTCCCCGGGCTCGCAGTTCGCCTACGTGGTCCCACCGGACATCTGGACCTCGTCCATGGTGAATTTCGTCGCCGGTGCGCCGGACTCGTTCACGATCACCTCGTCCGGATACCCGGTGCCGACCGTGTCGGTCGGTCCGGGGCTGCCGTCGTGGATGGTGCTGACGTCGGGATTCGGCCAGATGACGCTGAGCGGGACCCCGCCGGTGGGGGCGAGGCACGTCTACTCGTTGCCGGTGGCATCGGCCAACTCGGCCGGGACGACATCGCAGACCCTCACACTGACGGTCGGCACGGCCCCCGCCTTCACCAGTCCGTCGGCCGTCACGCTGTACGCCGGCGTGGACAAGCGGTTCCAGGTGAAGACCCGTGGCTTCCCCGTCCCGAACCTGATGGTCGGGAGCGGCCTGCCGAACGGCGTGACGTTGGAGCCGGGGCCGAACGGGACCGCAGTGCTGTCCGGGGTCCCGGCGCCGGGCAGCGGCGGGGTCCACCCGGTCGTGCTGACCGCCGGCAACAACTTCGGCGAGGTCGACCAGACGCTCGTGGTCACGGTGCGCGAGCGTCCGTCGATCACCAGTGCCGACGCCGTCACCTGGGAGCACGGGACGGCCAACTCGTTCACGGTGACCACCGGGCACTCGTATCCGGCCACGACGCTGTCCACCTCGGGTGTGCTTCCGACGTGGCTGTCCGTCACGCCCCATCCGGACGGCACGGCGACACTGTCCGGCGACCCGGGTGCGGGTGCGGTCCGGACGACGCCCTACACCGTGTGGCTGGTGGCCGGTACCGGGGTGGCGTCGACGGCCCAGAGGTTCTCGCTCACCGTGCGCTGACCGGAACGGATCTCGGCGCCACCCACCCCCGCCCCACCGACGACGAGTGCCCCGCCTGGGGCGGGGCACCTCGTGGGCCGGGCGGACCCGGCGGATTCCTGGCGGCGGCCCCGGGGGCCGCCGGGCGGGCTCAGGCCTCGGCGTTCGCCTTGGCGACGCGGCGCATGAGCTTCGACTTGCGGTTGGCGGCCTGGTTCTTGTGGATGACACCCTTGGCCGCGGCCTTGTCGATCCGCTTGACGGCCAGCCGGATCGACTCGTCGGCCGAGGTCACGTCCTCGGCGATGGCGGAATTGGCCTTCTTGGTGCGGGTGCGCAGCTCCGACCGGACCGCCTTGTTGCGGGCCTGGCGCTTGACGGCCTGGCGGTTGCGCTTGATCTGGCTACGGATGTTGGCCACTGCTTGTCCTCGTCGTCCTCGTGCGTCGGGTCCGGGCGGCACGCGTGGGCGTGCGACACGGGCTGCATCGGGTCCCCGGGATCCCGTGTCGGGATCACCTACCGGAGACAGTGAAGGATAGCAGGCCGGGCCCATGGCGGCCCACCGGGGCCCACCGGGGCCGGGGCCCGCCCCCAGGGGGTGGCGGGGCGCCCGCCTTGGGTACGCTGGTCAGCCCGTGCTCCCCATCGACCGTATCCGCAACTTCTCCATCATCAGCCACGTCGACCACGGCAAGTCGACCCTGTCCGACCGCATCCTGGAGCTGACGGGAGCAGTCGACCCCCGGCTGATGCGCGAGCAGTACCTGGACTCGATGGACATCGAGCGGGAGCGGGGCATCACCATCAAGGCCCAGAACGTCCGGGTCCCGTGGGGCGACCACACCCTCCACCTGATCGACACCCCCGGCCACGTCGACTTCGGGTACGAGGTCAGCCGTTCGCTGGCGGCGTGCGAAGGGGCCGTCCTGCTGGTCGACGCCTCGCAGGGGATCCAGGCCCAGACGCTGGCCAACTGCTACCAGGCGCTCGAGAACGACCTCGAGATCGTCGCCGTCCTCAACAAGATCGACCTGCCGGCCGCCGACCCGGCGCGGTGCGCCGCCGAGATCGAGACCGTGCTCGGGCTGGCGGCCGCCGACATCATGCACATCTCGGCCAAGACCGGCGAGGGGGTACCCGAGCTGCTCGACGCCATCGTGGCCCGCATCCCGGCGCCGACCGGCGACGCCGACGCACCCCTGCGGGCCCTGATCTTCGACTCGGCCTACGACCAGTACCGGGGCGTGGTCAGCTCGATCCGGGTCATGGACGGCACGCTGACCGCCTCCGACCGCCTCCGGTTCATGCAGGCCGGCGCCAACCACGAGATCGAGGAGATCGGCATCCGCACACCGGTGACCGTGCCGGTCGACGAACTCGGTCCCGGCGAGGTCGGTTACCTGATCGCCGGCATCAAGGATGTCGGCGGTGCCCGTTCGGGCGAGACGGTGACGACGGCCACCCACCCGGCCGACGCGCCGCTCGCCGGCTACCGCGACCCGAAGCCCATGGTCTTCTGCGGCCTGTTCCCCATCGACGGCGACGAGCTGCCGGACCTGCGCGACGCGCTCGAGAAGCTGCGGCTCAACGACGCCAGCTTCACCTACGAGCCGGAGTCGTCGCGCGCCCTGGGCTTCGGCTTCCGCTGCGGCTTCCTCGGCCTGCTGCACATGGAGATCGTGCGCGAACGGCTCGAGCGCGAGTTCGACCTGTCGCTGATCGCCACCGCCCCGTCGGTGGCCTACCGGGCGTTCCTCACCAACGGCACCGAGGTCGACGTGGACAACCCGAGCGAGCTGCCCGAGCCGGCCGCGCTCGACCACGTCGACGAGCCCATGCTGCGGGCCACGATCCTCACCCCCGCCGAGTACACCGGCACCATCATGGAGCTCTGCCAGGGCAAGCGGGCGGAGATGCTGAAGATGGACTACCTGTCGCCCGAGCGCGTCGAGTTCGTGTACGTCATCCCCCTGGCCGAGGTGGTGATCAACTTCTTCGACCAGCTGAAGAGCCGGACCAAGGGATACGCCAGCCTCGACTACGAGGCCGGGGACTACGCCACCTCGGACCTGGTCAAGGTCGACCTGCTGATCAATCGGGTACCGGTCGACGCCTTCTCGACCATCGTCCACCGGTCGCAGGCCGACTACTACGGCCGGCGGATGACGGAGAAGCTCAAGGAGCTCATTCCGCGGCAGATGTTCGAGGTCCCCATCCAGGCCGCCATCGGTGGCCGGGTGCTCGCCCGCGAGACCGTCAAGGCGCGGCGCAAGGACGTGCTGGCCAAGTGCTACGGCGGCGACATCACCCGCAAGCGCAAGCTGCTGGAGAAGCAGAAGGAGGGGAAGAAGAAGATGAAGAACATCGGCCGGGTCGAGGTCCCCCAGGAAGCCTTCGTCTCCGCTCTCAAGCTGGACGACTGAGCCTCCGATACCAGGGGTCCGCGACCTACGCGGGGTGCCCCGGACTCCCGGGGGCGCACAGGCAGGTCGGGTACGCTTCGTGTCAGATGAGTCCCTCGGATCAGCGGCTGCTGTGACGGCAGTGGACGAGCCGTTCGCGAACGCGAGCCCCCGTCAATTCCTGCGCAACGCCGCAGCCTCGTACGCCAACCTGGTCCTCGGCGTCGTCCTGAGCCTCGTGCTCACCCGGGTCCTGCTGCGCGACCTCGGCGCCAGCACCTACGGGCTGTGGATCGTCCTGCTCTCGATCGTCAGCTACCTCGGACTCCTCGACGTGGGCGTGTCGACGGCGGCCGTGCAGCGGGTGGCGCGGATGACGGCCATCGGCGACAACCAGGGCCTGGCCGACGTCATCCGCACCGCCTCGGTGTTCTTCTCCGTGTCGGGAGCGATCGCCGTGGCCATCACCATGGTGGTGGCGCCGTTCCTCGACCGGATCCTGCACCTCGGGTCGACGGGCGTCGAGGTCGCCGGCGTCGCCCTGGTACTCCTCGGCGGGAGCCTCGCCCTCCGCTTCGTGACCGCCGTGCCCAACGCGGTGCTGTTCGGCGTGGGCCGCAGCGACAGCTCGTCGATGATCACGCTGGCCAGCACGCTGGTGACGCAGGTGGCCCAGGTGGTGGTGGTGATCCTGGGCGGCGGACTGGTGTGGCTCGGCATCGTGACGGTGGCGGGCTCGTTCGTGACCTTCGTGGCCACCAGCCTGGTGGTCCGGCGACTCACCGGACACACCGTGCGCTCGGGTCGGTTCGACCGCGGCATCCTGGGCGACCTGCTGCGGTTCGGTGGGCGCAACACGGTCATCGCCATCAGCGGCATCGTCTCGTTCAGCCTCGACGCGCTGATCATCGGCATCATCCTGCCGGTGGCCCAGGTGGCGCCGTACGACATCGCGCTGTCGACGGCCAACCTGACCCGCAACCTCACCACCTACGGCGGCGACCTCCTGCTCCCCACCTACACCCACTTCGAGTCCATGAAGGACCCGGTGCGCCAGGCCCGGCTGTTCTCGCGCACGGTGATGGCCACCTTGACCATCTCGCTGCCGATCCTGGTGGCGCTGGCCGCCTTCGGCGATCCGATCCTGAAGCTGTGGCTGGGCGACGTGCCCGACCGGACGTACTCGATCATGATCGCCCTGGGCTTCGTCACCGCCCTCGAGCTGCCCGGCCACCAGTGCTTCATCTTCCTCACCGGGATCGGTCGGAACCAGCTCATGATGCGCATGGCGGTGGTGGGTGCCACGGTCAACCTGGCCGGCAGCATCGCCTTCACCTTCCTGCTCGGGCCCATCGGTCCGGCCATCGGGTCGCTGCCGGCGGTGCTGGTGATCGACTTCACCGTGCTCCCCATCATCGTGTGCCGCTACCTCCAGATGCCCGTCGGCCGCTACGTCAAGGACGCCCTCCTGCCCGTGCTGCCGTCGGTGGCGGTGGCCGGGGCGGTGGCCGGGGCGATCCTGTGGCTGGCCCCCGTCCACGCCGACCTCGGCACGCTCCGCGGGGGTATCCGCGCCCTGGTCAGCGCGGCCGCCGTGGTCCTGGCGGCGTGGGCGGTCATGGTCGGGGTGACGCTGCGGCTCGAGCCGGACGTCCGTGCGGCGGTGATGGCGAAGCTGCGCCGGGGGAAGTCGTGAGGCGCGGGGCGCCCGTGCGCGGCGTGCCGTCGACGGCGTCGACCGCGGTCCCCACCTGGTTCGGACCCGGGGACCGCCCGCTCTTCGGCTGGGTCCACGTGCCCGACCGCCCCGACGGCCGGGGAGCGGTCCTGTGTCCGTCGCTCGGACTGGAGGGCGAGGCGAGCCAGCTGGCCTACCGGTCGCTCGCCCGGGAGCTGGCCGACGCCGGCTGCGCCGTGGTCCGCTTCGACTACCACGGGACCGGGGACTCGGCGGGCCGGCTCGACGAGCCCGGGCGGGTCGAGGAGTGGGTGGCCGACGTGGCCGTGTGCTGCGACGAACTGCGCGACGCCGGCGTGACCTCGCTCCACCTGGTGGGCACCCGGCTGGGGGCCACGTTGGCGGCGCGCGCCGTGTCGGCGTGCGGCCCCGTCGACTCACTCACGTTGTGGTACCCGTGGACCCGGGGCAACCAGTTCCTGCGCTATCAACGGGCGCTGCGGCGCCTGTACGCCACCGGCGACGCCCCCGGGTCCGACGACGGATTGGTCGAGATCCCCGGGTTCGTCGTCGGCGCCGAGCTGGCCGCCGACCTGAAGGCGCTCGACACGGGTCGTGGCGACCTGGTCCTGCCGGACTCGGTCCTGGTGGTCGACGCCGCCGACCCGGACACCGGCGAGGTGTCGCGGGGCGAGTTCGGTCCCGACGGGTGCGTGCGCCGATCGGGCACCGGGGTGGACCGGCTCTTCGGCGTCGAGCTGATGCGGGCGACGGTGGACGCCGCCGATCTCGCCGCCATCGTCGACTTCGTCCGCTCCGCAGGACGGCCCGTCGCCCCGGCGGCCGTCGAGCCGGCGATCCGCGCCGAGGCCGAGGTGGCGTCGCCGGACGGTGTGGTCGTCCGCGAGCGGGCCGTGCTCGTCGGACCGGCCGGACTCTTCGGGATCCTGGCCGAGCCGGTCCGACCGCCCACCGACCACCACCTCGGCCGGGTCCGGACCAGCGGTGGTCCCGTCCCCGGGTTCCGGTCGGCGCTCTTCCTGAACGCCGGGAGCCTCCACCACGTGGGACCGGGACGTCAGTGGGTCGAGCTCAGCCGCCACTGGGCCGCCGCCGGGATGCGCTGCCTGCGCATGGACATCGGCGGGGTGGGGGACAGCCCGGCCACCGGCCCGGCCGGCGAGCTGTCGAGTTATCCGCCCGCCGCCCTCGGCGACGTCGAGGCGGGCGTGGCGTACCTCGCCCCCGAGGATCCGGGCGAGGTGGTCCTGCTCGGACTGTGCGCCGGCGCCTACCACGCCATCCTGGCCGCCCCGTCGACCCGCGTCGGCGGTGTCGCCGTGCTGAACCCCCTGCGGCTCCCGTCCCCGGACCCGGGCGACGGGTCGCTGGGCGAGCTCATCGACGGGGCCCCGGTGGACGGCTGGGCCGACGCCGACGGGGCGTCCGCGGCGCCGGAGCCGCCCTCCAGGCGCTTCCTCGGGGGCCTGCGGGACCGGGGGGTGTTCCGACCGGTGACCCGGCACCTCCCCGACCGGGTGTGGTGGCTCGCCCGCGTGGGACGGGGCGGCAGCGACCCGGTGGCGTCGCTGCGCCACGTGGTCGACGCCGGGGCGTCGCTCCTGGTGATCCTCGGGCCCGACGAGTGGCCGGGGATCGGGCGGGGCCGCACCCACCAGTACCGGCGGCTGGCGAAGCGGGGCGTGTTCGCCATCACCTACGTGCCGACCCTCGACCACAGCTTCCACGTGGCGAGCGGCCGCCGGGCCGCACTCGCCGTGCTGAACCGGTGGGTGCTCGGCACCGACGGCACCGGGCCGCCTTCGGACACCCGCACGATCGCCTGAGCGCCACCGCCGTGGGCGTCAGGGACGTGTCCGGTGGTCCGGTCCCTCCCGGTGGGGATCGGCGTCGGGGGTGTCGGCCGTCGGCGTCCGGATGACGGCCACCGTCTTGGTCGGGTCGTCGGGGTCGAAGTGGAGGGTGAACGGGGCGTCGGGGTCGTGGGGCGCGTCGGGGGCCTCCATGACGAAGGCCGGCAGCTCGCGCTTGGGCTCGAAGATCTGCTGGAGACCGAGGGCGATGCCCGACAGCACCGCTCCGGTGGCGGACCGCTTCATCCACTGCTGGAACCGCAGCGCCTCGTGGCCGTCCCCGTCGTCACCGTCGACCGTGTCGTCCGGGCCGCCGCCGCCCGTCGGATCGTCGGTCGCGGCGCCGGACAGGAGCGGAGCGTCGGCCCCGTGGGTGTCGTCGGGCCCGACGGTCGCGGCCCCGCCCGCCGGGTCCGGATCGCCCTCGCCGGGATCGGGTCCCGGGGTAGTGTCCACGCACCCCACGGTACCGCCCGGTCCTCCGGTGGCGTCCCGGGGGGCTGCGGGCGCCATCCGACCGACGGGGCGCCGACCTCGGGAGGGGACATGGACGGAGCGGACCACACCGTCGACGTGGTCGTGGCCGGTGCGGGCTACGCCGGCCTGCAGACGGCACGTGACCTGGTCGCCGCCGGGCTGGACGTGGTGGTCCTGGAGGCGCGCGACCGGGTGGGGGGCCGGGTGTTCACCGAGGTCACCGGGTCGGGCGCCGTGGTGGACCAGGGCGGGCAGTGGATCGGACCCACCCAGGACCGGCTCCAGGCCCTGGCCGACGAGTCCGGCGTCGCCACCTTCGCCACGTGGGTCGCAGGCGACAACCTCGAGGTGCGCGCCGGCGGGATCCATCCCTTCACCGGACTGGTGCCGACGTCGGACCCGGACGGGTCGGCCGACACGGTGGCCACCCTGCTCGACCTCGACCTGCTGGCCCAGGAGGTGTCGCCCACCCGACCGTGGGACCACCCCGACGCCGGGTTCCTGGACAGCATCACGCTGGCCGAGTGGGTGGCGACCGCCGCCGAAACGGACCTGGCGCGCTCCCTGGTGTCCACCGCCACCCTCGCCGTGTTCGGCTGCGGCCCCGACGAGCTGTCGCTGCTCTACGTGCTCGGCTACGCCCACGGCGGCGGTTCGATGTCGTCGCTCATCCGCACCGCCGGCGGTGCCCAGGAGCGCCGGTTCACGGGCGGCGCCCAGCAGATGGCGCTGCGCCTGGCCGACGGCCTCGGGGACCGGGTGGTGCTCGACGCCCCGGTGGTCGGCGTCGCCCACGGCCCTGACGGTGTGGTGGTGACCACCGGGCGCGGCGCCACCGGCGGCGGCCGGGCGCCGTGGCGGGTCTCGGCCCGCCGGCTCGTGGTGGCCATGCCCCCGGCCGTCCAGGGCCGCATCGCCTTCGACCCCCCGCTGCCCGGGGTGCGCGACCAGCTGGCCCAGCGGTCCCCCATGGGTTCGGTCACCAAGGTCCACGCCGTCTACGACCGGCCGTTCTGGCGCGACGCCGGACTGTCGGGCCAGGTGGTGGCCGACGACGGGCTGCTGCGGGCCACCTTCGACGACTCGCCGGACGACGCCTCCCACGGGGTGCTGATGGGATTCATCGCCGGACCGGCCGACCGGCGGGCCGAGGCCGTCGGACCCGACGGTCGTCGCCAGGGGTGCCTCGAGGAGCTGGCCCGGGCCTTCGGTCCCGAGGCGCTCCGGCCGGTCGAGGTGACCGAGCAGCGATGGTCCGCCGAGCCGTACTCCCGGGGCGGACCGGTGGCGTGCCTGGGCCCGGGCGTCCTGACCGGCTGCGGTCCCAGCCTGCGGGATCCGGTGGGGCCGATCCACTGGGCCGGCACCGAGACGGCGTCGGTGTGGTCGGGCTACATCGAGGGCGCGCTGGAGTCCGGCGAGCGGGCCGCGGCCGAGGTGGCTGCCGCCCTGGGCGCGGCGCACCCGGTGGGGACGGCGGGCTGACGGTGGCCACCGCCGAGGAGGTGGCCGAGGCCTACGCCGACTGGCAGGTGCGCTGCAACGCCAACACCCGGCTGGCCCGGATGCTGCGGGGCTGGGACCGCACCGTCCACCTGGTGGCCACCGACTCCGGTGACGGCTTCACCATCGCCGTGACCGCCTCGGTGCTGTCCGACCTGCGCCACGGGCTCGTGGACCAGCCCGACCTGGTGGTGACGGCGACGAGCGAGGACTTCGCCGACCTGTTCTGGGGGGACCTCGACCCATCGGAGAAGTACCTGTCCGGCGAGATCGTCCTGGCCGGATCCTCCGAGGACGTCATGCGCCTCGACGCCATGTCGATGGTCGCCTTCCTCGACCGGTGACGGTGGCGTCCGCCGGACGGACGGACCGGTGACCGCGGGCACGGCGCCGGTGGCCACCCTGCGGCGGGCCATGGGCCTGCGTACGGCCGTGTCGACCTCGACGGGTCTGGCCTTCGCCGCGCTCCAGTACCTGGCCGCCGCCGGCCTGGTGGCCTACGTGGCCGGGGACTCGGCGTGGATCTCGATCCTGGTGGCCGGACTGCTGGCCCTGGTGGCCTGGGCCTTCTTCGGCGAGCTGAACGGGATGTTCCCGACGGCCGCCGCCATCCGCCGGTACATGTCCGGCGCCATGGACGACCGGGTGGCCCTCACCATCACCTTCACCTACCTCAGCACCATCGTCCTGGTGGTGGCGGCCGACGCCTTCATCGTGAGCGCCGCCCTCACCCACGTGCTCCACGCCCCCGTCTGGCTGACCGCGGTATGGACCCTGGCCCTGCTGGCCGTCGCCGTCGCCTCCAACCTGCGGGGGGTGAAGGTGGCCGGCTGGCTCCAGGACGTCGCCACCACGGTGGTGCTGACCGCCACGCTCGTCGTGTCGGTGGTGGCGCTCGCCCGGTCGGGCACGCCGCTGCACACCCCGTTCCAGCCGCTCCACCACCACTCGGGGGCCGGGTTCGTCGAGTCGGTGGCGCTCGGGATCTTCCTCTACAGCGCCTTCGAGTGGGTCACCACCAACGCCGAGGAGGTGCGGGACCCGAAGCACATCCACCGGGCCATGCTGATCGCCGTCGCCATCCTGTTCGCGGTGTGCGCGGCCATGACGACGGCGATGAGCCACGTCCTCACCCACGCCCAGCTGACGACGGCCTACCCCCAGCTCTCGCTGGGGGAGAAGGCCTTCGGGGCCGCCGGCATCTGGGTCATGGCCGCGGTGACCGCGGTGACCGCCCTCAACACCTTCAACGGCGGGTTCATCACCGCCTCGCGCTTCGTGTACGCCACCGCCCGGGAGGGCAGCCTGCCCCCGCTGCTGGCCCGGCTCAACGACCGCGCCGTCCCGTGGGTCCCGGTGGTGGTGCTCGGGGCGACCTCGTTCGCCGTCTCGGTGGTGGTCGAGGTGGTCGGTGGCTCGGGATGGCAGGTCCTGGTGGCCGTGGGCGCCGCCCTCGAGGCGATGATCTACGCCGTCGCCGCCTTCTGCGTCCTGCGCCTGCGGGGCCGGGTCCCCGACCACCACCGCCCCTTCCGGATCCCGCTGGTGGGGGTGGTGGCCGTCGGGGGCCTCGTCGTGTTCTCCGTGCTCGCCGTGGTGGCCTCGGTCTCGGTCGACAACCGGTTCAGCCCGGTGCCGCTGGCCGTCATCGTGGTGATGGCCGCCGCCTCGGCCACCTACACGATCACCGTGGTGCCGAAGCTGCGGGCCGCCGAGGCCGCCCGCCGGGCGGCACGGCCGAGCCGCCGCCGCCCGGTTCGTGCCGACGGCACCGCACCCCCGGCCCCGACGGCCCCGGCGGGCCCGACGGTGGCGCCGTCCCCGGCCCCCGGAGCGTCCCCGCCGCCCGTACCGTAGGATCCGGGGCGTGCTTGACCGCTTCCACCCGCCGGTCGAGGAGTACCTCGAGACGATCTTCGCCCTCGAGGAGGAGGGGATCCCGGTGATCCAGGCCCGCCTGGCCGAACGGTTGGGCAAGGCGGCGCCGTCGGTGTCGGAGATGCTCGACCGCCTCGAGGGCGACGGGCTGATCGTGCGGGCCGGTCGGCGGATCTCGATGACGCCGGCGGGCACGGCCCTGGCCGAGGGCGTCGTGCGCAAGCACCGCCTGGCCGAGCGCCTGCTGGTCGACATCATCGGACTCGACTGGGACAAGGCCCACATCGAGGCCGGCCGCTGGGAGCACGTCATCAGCGACGATGTCGAGGCACGCCTGGTCGTGCTCCTCGACCACCCGACGACGTGCCCCCACGGCAACCCGATCCCCGGGGTGACCCCCGACGGCATCGCCCAGCGCCGCCTGGCCGAGGCCCAGCCGGGCGAGCGGGTGCGACTCGTCCGGGTCACCGAGAGCGTGGAGCACGAGGCCGACTCGCTCACCTATCTGGGGGACCACGGCCTCACCCCGGGCACGACGGCGGTGGTCCAGTCCCGGGCGCCCGACGGCACGCTGACGCTCATCCTGGGCGACGCCGCCATCGCACTGGGGCCGGCCATGACCGAGCGCATGTTCATCGCCACCGCCTGACCGGGGTGCCCCACCGGGCGGGTGCCCGGCCGGGGGAGGTAAGCACTCACTAGGATGGAGTGCCAACAGCGAACGGACCCCCGGCCGGGGCCCGGTCCCGCCGACCCCGACTCCAGGTGACCACGGATGACCACCGCCGACGAGCGAACCACTGAACCGACGGTCCCCGCCGACGGCGACCTCGACGCCCGCAAGGCGGCGATCCTCAACGCGGTCGTGACCGAGTACATCGGCTCGGCGCAGCCGGTCGGCTCCCAGCACGTGGTGGACGCCCCCGGGGTGAGCGTGTCCTCGGCCACCGTCCGGTCCGACATGGCCGCCCTCGAGCGCGACGGCTACCTGACCCAGCCCCACACCTCGGCCGGTCGGATCCCCACCGACAAGGGCTACCGCTTCTTCGTGGACCACCTCGGCGGCCCCGGCCCCCTCGGCCCGGACGGCCGCCAGCAGGTGCGCCAGTTCTTCGACCACGCCCACGGGGAGATCGAGGAGATGCTCGAGCGGACGTCGGGTCTGCTCGCCGACCTGACCGACTGCACGGCCATGGTGGTCGGCCCGTCCCACGAGCAGGCGGTGATCCGATCGGTGCAGCTGGTCGGGCTCGGGTACCGGCTCGCCCTGGTGGTAGTGGTGCTGGCCGACGGGGCCGTGCGGAAGCTGACGATCGAGCTGCCCGACGACGCCGACGACGCCCTGGTGGCCGAGGCCGGCGGCCGCCTGACGGCCCACGCCCTCGGTTCCCCCCTGGCCCAGGTGACCCCGAACGCCGCCCCGAGCGGCAACGCCCTGGTCGACGCCGTCGTCGCCTCCGGGGTCGCCGCCCTGCACACCCTGGGCGAGGGCGACGGCCACGACCAGCTCTTCGTGGGCGGCTCGTCGCGCATGGCGGCCGCCTTCGATGCCGTCGACACCGTGCGCTCGGTCCTCACCATCCTGGAGCAGCAGCTGGTCGTGGTGTCGTTGCTGCGCGACATCCTCGACACCGGGCTCACCGTGGCCATCGGCACCGAGCACGGGGTCGAGCCCCTGGCCTCGTGCGCCATCGTCGTCATGCCCATCTCGGTGGACGGCACCGAGGCGGGGACGATCGGCCTCCTCGGTCCCACCCGCATGAACTACCCGCTGGCCCTGGCCGCCGCCCGGGTGGTCGGCGACCGGCTCGGCGAGCGACTAGGGGAGTCCACCCGATGACCGACACCGACCTCTACGAGCTCCTCGGGGTCCGGCGCGACGCCTCCGACGAGGAGCTCAAGCGCGCCTACCGGGCCAAGGCCCGGGAGCACCATCCGGACGCCCGCCACGGCGACGACGACGCCGACGGCGAGCACTTCAAGGAGATCAGCCTGGCCTACGAGGTCCTGAGCGATCCCGAGCGCCGGGCCCGCTACGACCAGTTCGGCCCCGCCGGCGTCTTCGGCCAGGCCGGCGGCGGCCCGGGGCCGGGCGACCCGTTCGGCGCCGGTGGCCTCGGCGACCTGTTCGACGCCTTCTTCAACGGCATGGGCGGCGCCGCCGGCGGTCGCCGTCGGACCGGTCCGGTACCCGGGCCCGATGCCGAGATGGTGGTCGAGCTGACCTTCCGCGAGGCCGTCTTCGGCGTGCAGCGCCAGGTGGAGGTCACCACCCCGGTCCACTGCGACACGTGCGAGGGGAGCGGCGCCCGACCGGGCACCGCGGCGGTGCGCTGTCCCGAGTGCCAGGGAGCGGGCGAGCTGCGCCGGGTGCGCCAGTCCATCCTCGGCCAGGTGATCACCGCCGTACCGTGCAACCGGTGCCAGGGCACCGGCCAGTCCATCGACAGCCCGTGCGACGACTGCGGGGGCGACGGCCGCCGCAACGAGACCCGCACCCTCACGGTCGACATCCCCGCCGGGGTCGACGACGGCTCGACGCTCCGGCTCGCCGGACACGGCCCGGCCGGGTTCCGGGGCGGTCCCAACGGCGCCCTGTTCGTGCACCTGGCCGTCACCCCCGACGAGGCGTTCCAGCGCTCGGGCGTGGACCTGCACGCCACCGTGCACGTGCCGGTGGCGCTGGCCGCCCTGGGCGGCAGCATCCCCTTCGACACCCTCGACGACACCCGCGACCTCACCATCGCCGTCGGGACGCAGAGCGGCACCGTGCTGACCCTCAAGGGACTCGGCGTGCCCCGCCTGCGTGGTCGTGGCCGCGGTGAGCTCTACGTGCACGTCCAGGTGGACACGCCCACCGACCTCGACGACCACCAGCGCGAGCTGCTGACGGCGCTGGCCGCCGCCCGTGCGGAGGAGCTGGGGGAGGCCCCGCACGCCGAGGGCCTGTTCTCCAAGCTCCGCTCGGCCCTCAGCTGACCGTGCCCCCCGGACGAGCGGGGGTCGACGGACCGGCACCCGCGCCGCGTGCCCCCGATCCCCTGCTCGTGGCCGCCGCCGCCCTGGTGTTCGTGGCCGACCCGGCCGCGCCGGTGGTCGAGGACGCCGACGTGCGCCATCTCCTCGACGTGCTCCGTCTCCGCCCCGGTGAGCCCGTCGTGGCCGCCGACGGTGCCGGCCGGTGGGTCCCGTGCCGGATCGCCGCGTCCGTCCCGGCGAAGGGGTCCCGCGGGGCCGACCCGACCGGTCTGCTGGTGCCCGACGGGCCGGCCGTGGCCGAGGAGCGCTTGCGACCCGAGGTCACGGTGGCGTTCGCCCCCACCAAGGGCGACCGCCCCGAGTGGGTGACCCAGAAGCTGACCGAGCTCGGGGTGGATCGGATCGTGCCCCTGCGCACCTCACGCTCGGTGGTCCGCTGGGAGGGCGAGCGGGCCGTCCGGTCGGTGGAACGGCTCCGCCGGGTGGCGAGGGAGGCGGCGTCCCAGTGCCGGCGGGCCCGGCTGCCCGAGATCGCCGACGTCTGCCGGCTGGAGGACCTGGCCGGCGTGGCCGGCGCCCCGGTGGCCCTGGCCGATGCCGGGGGAGCGGCCCCGGGCCTCGACCGGCCGGTGCTGGCCGTCGGTCCCGAGGGCGGGTGGGATCCGGCCGAGCGCGCCGGGTGGGGGGCGACCGTGGGCCTGGGCGCCACCGTGCTGCGGGCGGAGACGGCCGCCGTCACCGCCGGGGCACTCCTGTGTGCGCTGCGCAGTGGCGTGGTATTACCCCTTGCGTAACCACGCTCCGTGGTGAAAAATGGTCCTCTAGGGAAAATCACACGGGGTGTGACGGGCTGTCGGCCCGCATCACGCAGCGTGGGACGAAAGCTCGACAGCGGGTCTGCAGTCCGGATCCGGGCTCGAGGGGCGCGATGTTGGGAGCGGAGGGCTTGACCATGACGGTGACGGACAAGGCGGTCGTTGCAGTGGACGACGACGAGCAGGAAGAGGCGGCCAGGATCGCCTATGCCCGCGCCGTCGGGTCGCGGCTGCGGGCGATGCGCAAGCAGATGCGGCTGTCGCTCCAGGCGGTCGAGGCCATGTCGGACCAGGAGTTCAAGGCCTCCGTGCTCGGAGCCTACGAGCGGGGCGAGCGGGCGATCTCGGTGCCCCGGCTCCAGCGCCTGGCCAAGCTCTACGACGTGCCCGTCGACCAGCTGCTGCCCAACGACGACGCCACGCCGGGCGCCCGCTGGGGCGCCGCCGGGTCGTCGGACAACGGCTCGTCCAACGGCCGGAGCGCGGCCCTGGCGTCGGCGGTGCCGGACAAGGTGGCGATCGACCTGACCAAGCTCCACACGGTCAGCGGGCCCGAACGGGACCTGCTGCGCCGGTTCCTGAGCATGATCCAGGTCCACCGCCAGGACTTCAACGGCCGCATGATCACGATCCGGGCGGAGGACGTGCGGGCCATCGCCTGCCTGTTCGGGGTCACGCCGGACTCCATGGGCGCCCGTCTCGACGAGCTCGGACTGCTCGTCGCCGTCTGATGTCCGACACCCGCAGTGACGCCATCAGCTGGCTGAGCACCAAGGAGGCCGCCGAGCGCCTCGGCGTGACGCTGCGCAGCCTCTACCGGTTCATCGACGAGGGCGGGCTGGCCGCCTACAAGTTCGGACGGGTGATCCGGCTGAAGGAGACCGACGTCGACGCCTTCATCGAGTCGAGCCGGATCGTACCGGGCAGCCTCGAACACCTCTATCCCGAGGTGAAGGGCCCGACCCGCGTCGTGCACGGCAACGGTCACGCCCTCGCCAACGGGAACGGGAACGGCCACCCCAACGGCAACGGCGTCCACCGGGAGCCGATGGCGGCCGAGGGGTGACCGGGACCCGGTGACCACGGATCCCGACTGCCTGTTCTGCGGCATCGTGGCCGGGGACATCCCGGCCGAGGTCGTCCACCGGGACGAACGCACCGTGGCCTTCCGGGACATCGCACCCCAGGCCCCGGTGCACGTGCTGGTGGTGCCCCGTCGCCACATCGTGAACGCCTCGACGGTGGGCCCGGACGACGCCGCCGACGTCGCCGCCCTGCTGCTGGCGGCCAAGGCCATCGCCGACGCCGAGGGCATCGGCGGCGAGGACCGCGGCTACCGACTGACCTTCAACGTGGGACCGGACGCCTCGAACAGCGTGCCCCACCTCCACCTCCACGTGCTGGGAGGCCGCAGCTTCGACTGGCCCCCGGGCTGAGCGGGTCCGGCCACACGCGACCGGCCCGTTCCGGGTCCGACGGGTCGTCCGGGACCGGGCCCGCCGCTGGTAGGGTCGCAGGCAGAACGCACGTGGCAGGCACCCCGGTCAAGATCCTCGTTCCCGGCAACCACCTGATGGCCGGTCTCCTCGGCCAGCGCGACGAGCTGCTCCGTCAGATCGAGCGCGCCTTCCCCGACGTGCGGATCGCGGTGCGGGGCAACGAGGTCTCCCTCGAGGCGAACGGACCCGACGGCGAGGCCTCGGCCGAGCGGGTGGCCGCCCTCTTCCACGAGCTCATCATCCTGCTCGAGTCCGGTCACGGGCTGGACCCCGTCCAGCTCGGTCGCACCATCGACATGCTCCACGACGACGTCCGTCCCTCCGAGGTCCTGACCAGCGAGCTGGTGCGGTCGTCCCGGGGCCGGGCCGTCCGGCCCAAGACGGGCGGGCAGAAGGCGTACGCCGACGCCATCAGCCGCAACATCGTGACCTTCGGCCTCGGCCCGGCGGGTACCGGCAAGTCGTACCTGGCCGTCGCCCTGGCCGTCCAGGCCCTGCAGGCCCGCCAGGTGAGCCGGATCATCCTGACCCGACCGGCCGTCGAGGCGGGGGAGCGGCTCGGGTTCCTGCCCGGGGACATGCTGGCCAAGGTCGACCCCTACCTCCGGCCGCTGTACGACGCGCTGCACGACCTGCTGGAGGCCGAGGGTGCGCAGCGCCTCATCGACAAGGGGGCCGTCGAGGTGGCCCCGCTGGCCTTCATGCGCGGCAGGACGCTCAACAACTCGTTCATCATCCTGGACGAGGCGCAGAACACCAGCCCCGAGCAGATGAAGATGTTCCTGACCCGCATCGGCTTCGGGTCGAAGGCCGTCGTCACCGGCGACATGACCCAGGTGGACATCCCGGGCGGGCGGTCGGGGCTGGTCGGCCTCGAGGCCGTCCTGACCGGCGTGCCCGACCTCGCCTTCGTGCACCTGAAGGCCCAGGACGTGGTGCGCCACAAGATCGTGGCCGACATCGTCACCGCCTACGACCGCGGCGAGGCGGCGGCGGGCACCACCGGCTCCACCACCGGCTCCACCAACGGCTCCACCAACGGCTCGGCGGGCGCATGAGCCTCGACATCTACGCCGCCGACGAGCAGGCCGACCACCCGGTGGCGGTCGAGCGCTGGGCCGCCCTGGCCCGGTCGGTGCTCGAGGCCGAGGGCATCGTCGACGACACCGAGGTGTCACTGCTCTTCGTCGACGAGCCGGCGATCGCCGCACTGAACGAGCGGTTCCTCGACAAGCAGGGACCGACCGACGTCCTGTCGTTCCCCATCGAGGACGAGATCGACCGCAGCGGCCGCTCCCCGGACGAGGGCGGCACGGGACCGGCCTCCATCGAGGCACCGACCGGCCGCCACCTGCTCCTCGGTGACGTGGTCATCTGCCCGGGCGTGGCCGCCGTCAACGCCGTGGACCACGGCGTCACCTTCGACGACGAGATCGCCCTGCTGGTGGTGCACGGCATCCTCCACCTGCTCGGGATGGACCACGAGGTCGACGAGGAGGCCGAGCGCATGGAACGGCGCGAGCAGCAGCTCCTCGACCGCTTCTACCGGGTGCCCCCGCTGCTCGACCCCGCACCGGGATGACGGCGGCCGCCTTCACCGCTGAGGACGGGGTGCTCACGGTCGTGGTGGTCGTGCTACTCGTCGCCTGCGCGGTGCTGGCCCTGGCCGAGACCGCCCTCGTGCGCATGGGCCGGGCCAAGGCCAAGAGCCTGGCCGACGAGGGCAAGCGCGGCGCCAAGGTGCTGGTGCGCCTCACCGAGGACCCCCAGGGCTTCCTCAACCCGGTGCTCCTGCTGGTGCTGATCTGCCAGCTGGTGGTGGCCACCCTGGTCGGGATCCTGGCCGTGCGGTGGTTCGGCGCCTGGGGCGTGGCCGCCGCCACCGTGTTCGAGATCGTGGTCATCTTCGTGTTCGCCGAGGCGGTCCCGAAGAACTGGGCGGTACACCATCCCGAGCGCGCCGCCCTGTTCAGCGCCCCCCTGGTGTCGGCCGTCATCGGGTTCCCGCCGGTGCGCTGGGTCTCGGGCGGCCTCAACGGCCTCGCCAACCTGTTCATCGGGCACAAGGGCGGGAGTGCGGGAGCGCTGGTGACCGAGTCCGAGCTGCTGGCCATGGCCGACGTGGCCATGGAGGGTGACGTCATCGAGACCGAGGAGCGCGCCCTCATCCACTCCATCATCGAGTTCGGGGACACCGTCGTGCGCGAGGTCATGGTGCCCCGCACCGACATGGTCACCATCGGCACCGACGAGACGGTCGAGGCCGCCCTCGACGTGGCCCTCGAGGCCGGCCGCAGCCGGGTGCCGGCCGTGGAGCAGCAGATCGACGACGTGGCCGGCATCGCCTACACCAAGGACCTGATCCAGGGGGTCCGTGCGGGCCGGGGCGACGAGCCGGTCGGCTCCCACCTGCGGTCGGCCCACTTCGTGCCCGAGACCAAGCGGGTGGCCGACCTGATGCGCGAGATGCAGTCGGAGAAGTTCCACCTCGCCGTGGTGGTGGACGAGTACGGCGGCACGGCGGGCCTGGTCACCCTGGAGGACCTGATCGAGGAGTTGGTGGGCGAGATCGTCGACGAGTTCGACGTCGAGGAGATCCCGGTGGAGCAGCTGCCCGGCGGCGCCCTACGGGTGAGCGCCCGCCTGCCCATCGACGACGTCAACGACCTGCTCGACGCCCACCTGCCCACCGGGGCGTGGGACACCGTCGGGGGACTCGTCTTCGACCTCCTCGGCCACGTACCCGTGACCGGCGAGTCGGTCACCTCCGACGGGCTCCGGCTCGAGGTGGCCCGGGTGAACGGGCGACGCATCGAGCGGGTCACCATCGTGCCCATGGCCGGCGCCACCGCACCCGAGGACGCATGAGCCCGTTCCGGTCCGGCTTCGTGGCCGTGGTGGGCCGTCCCAACGTGGGTAAGTCCACCCTGGTGAACGCCATGGTCGGCACCAAGGTGTCGATCGTGTCGCCCCGGCCCAACACCACCCGGTCCCAGGTCCGCGGCGTGCTCAACCGGCCGGACGCCCAGGTCGTGTTCGTGGACACCCCGGGCCTGCACAAGCCGAAGACGGCGCTTGGCGAACGGATGAACGAGTCGGCCACCTCCTCGCTCGACGACGTCGACGCCGTGGTGGCGCTGGTCGAGGCGACCGGGGCGGTCGGCCCGGGCGACCGGATGGTGCTGGCCCACTCGGTGGCCCGGGTGCGGGCCATGGCCCGGTCCACCGCCCTCACCGTCGAGCTCGGCGGTGGCGACGCCGACGCGGTGGGCCGGCCCACCCTCATGGTGGTGGTCAACAAGATCGACCGGGTCGGCGGCGACGGGGTGCTCGGCCACCTGACCGGCGTGTCCGAGGTGGTGGCCGAACTCGACGCCGAGTCGGGAGGCGACCCGGTGCCCGTCGAGTACTTCCCCCTGTCGGCGCAGACGGGCGCGGGGGTGCCCGGACTGGTCGACGCCCTCGTCGGCTGCCTCCCGGTGGGCCCGCAGTACTACCCCGACGGCATGGTCACCGACGTGGCCGAGGCGTTCTGGGTGGCCGACCTGGTCCGCGAGGAGCTGCTCCACCGGGTGGCCGACGAGCTGCCGCACTCCATCGCCTGCCGGGTGACCGAGTGGGAGTGGCCCCGTGTCCGGTGTGAGATCCTGGTCGAGCGGGACTCGCAGAAGGGCATCGTCATCGGCAAGGGCGGTGCCACCTTGAAGGAGGTGGGCACGGCCGTGCGCCAGCAGATGGAGCCCGGCGCCTACCTCGAGCTGTTCGTGCGGGTGGAGAAGCGCTGGCAGCAGCGCGAGGACTCGCTGGACCGCCTCGGGTTCTGACTCAGTCCGCCTGCAGCGACGCGTCGATCCGGTCGAGCAGCTGGCGGGCGTCGGTCACCGACCCGTGGTCGGCCCCGTGGACCCGGGTGGTGCCGTCGACCAGGTTCTGGGCCACCACCTTCGCCTCGCGCAGCCGACCCATCCGGGCCAGGGTGAGGGCCAGGTCCCGCAGCGACGCCAGCGTGGCGGGGTCGTCGGGACCGAGGGAGCGGCCCTGGACGTCCACCAGCTCCCGGAAGACGCCGAGCGCGTCGTCGTACTCGCCGGCGCCCAGCAGCAGGCGTCCCAGGTTGATGGTGGCCCGCTCGGCCCGCGGCTCGTCCCCCCGGTCGCGGAAGCCGGTGATGGCCCGGCGGTACTTGAACACCCCCTCGGCCGTCTCGCCCAGCTGGAGCTGGATGCGGGCGCTGCGCTCCAGGGCGGCCAGGGTGGTCGGGTCGTCCGGGCCGAGGTCGGCCACGTAGCACTCCAGGGCGTGGTCGGCGTAGGTCCGTGCCTCCTCGGGCTGATCCAGGCCGAGGAGGGTGCCGGCCACCGCGTACTCGGCGCTCAGGGTCTGGCGGTGGTCGTCCCCGAGGTGCTGGCGGCGCTTGGCGAGCACCTGGAGCCGGAGCCCGAGGGCACCCTGGTGGTCGCCGGCGGCGTCGCGGCGCTTGGCCGCCGCCTCCATGGTGTTGACCGTCTTCCACGAGTCGGGTCCGTACCGGCGCTGGGCCTTGGCCACCCAGCCGTCGGTCAACGCCACGGCCCGCTCGGGGCTGCCGGCCACCCGGTCCACCCGGCGGTCGAAGTAGTCGGTGAGCGCGCCCGTCCACCGTGGGGGCGTGATCCACCGTCTCGGCGTGCGGCCGGCCATGGCCACCATCGTAGGAGGGTGCCGGGGGTGCTCAGGCGTCGGCCGAGGCGGCGATGTCCGCCAGGAACGCCACCACCTCGTCGCGGTCGAGGGTGCGCTTCATCGGCGGCACCCGCTCCAGCAGGGCGCTCCGGTAGCGGGCGGTGGCGAGACGGCTGTCGAGCACGGCCACCACACCCCGGTCGGCGGACGACCGGATGAGCCGGCCCGCCCCCTGGGCCAGCAGCGTCCCCGCCCGGGGCAGGTCGACGGCGCCGAAGGCGCCGGGTCCGGCCAGCTCGCGCCGGGCCTCGAGCACCGGGTCGTCGGGCCGGGGGAAGGGGATGCGGTCGATGGTGACCAGGCTGAGGGTGCGCCCGGGCACGTCCACCCCCTGCCAGAAGCCCAGGGTGGCGAAGAGGCAGGCCGACTCGTCGGACCGGAACGCCTCGACGAGCGCCGGCTTCGGCAGGTCCGACTGGGTGAGCAGTGGGAACGTCAGCCGGTCGGCGAGGGCCTCGACGGCGGCCCGCATGGCCCGCCAGCTGGTGAACAGGGCCAGGGTGCGCCCGCCGGCGGCGTTGATGAGCACCTCGAGCTCGTCGTGCATGGCCGGCTCGGCCTCGGGCGACCGCCGGTCCGGCAGCGACCGGGCCACGTACAGCAGCGAGTGGGTGCGGTAGTCGAACGGGCTGCCGACGTCGAGGGTGTCGGTGGCACCCGTCGGCATGCCGAGGCGCTGGGCCAGTCCGATGGGCACCGTCGCCGAGGTGAGCACGCCGGTCACCTGGCCCCACAGCCGCTCGGCCAGGACGGGGCCGACGTCGATGGGGGAGACCCGCAACGACGGTGCCCGGGCGCTGTCCTCCACCCAGGCCACCTCGCCGTCACCGAGCAGGGCCAGTCGGGCCAGGTCGGCGGCGAGGTGTCCGGCGGCCAGCAGGACCCGGTCGCGGCGCGACCGGTCGGACGACGGCCCGGTGTCGCCCGCCTCGCGCTCGGCCCGGCGCAGATGGTCCACCAGGCGGCCGACCCGGCCGGTGGCGAGCGCCAACAGCGTCCCGAGGTCCGGGTCGGCGCCCACGCCGGACGACCGGGCGGCGGTGGTGGGCGCCGCTGCCGGCGCGACCCGCTTCGCCGGCGCCGGCAGCGGGTCGAGTCCGAGCTCCAGCCCCTGGGGTTCGCCGCCGTCGGGGACCACGGACCCGGTCGCCGCCCGGGCGGCGTCGTCGGCGCCGCCGGCGCCGCCGGCCGGGTCCACCCCGTCGGCCAGCTCCCCGTGCGGGACCCGCCGGCCCGACCACGGGCGCAGCACCCGGTGGAGCACGTCGGCCACACCGGCCACCGCCTCCACGGTGCGGGCCGCGCCGGCGTCCCCCTCGTCGAGCGACGCCCGGGCGGCGGTGGCCAGGGCCCGGAACCGTCCGGGCCCCACCTCGAGCCCGAGGCTGTCGGTCATCACGTCCTCGACCTCGTGGGCCTCGTCGAACACCACCACCGAGTGCTCGGGTAGCACGGCCCCGCCGCTGGCCAGGTGGGCCCCGTAGAGGTGGGTGTTGACCACGACGACGTCGGCCTCGGCGGCCCGGCCGCGGGCGTGTTCGGCGAAGCACTCCCGTCCCGACGGGCACTTGAAGGCGCCCGGGCACTCGCGCGCCGTGGTCGACACCATGGCCCATGCCCGGAAGTGGGGCTCGAAGGGCAGCTCGGCGCGGTCCCCGGTGGCGGTGTCCTCCGCCCAGCGGATCAGGCTGCGGACCTGGTCGGCGATGGTGGACGGGTCGGACGTGTCGACGTCGGCCGCCGGGGTCAGGGTGTCGTCGGCGTCGGGCGGATCGGCCGAGCCCGGCTCGAGGGTCAGCTGGCCGCCCCGGCCGCCGACCTCGGCCACCCGCTGGCGGCAGACGTAGTTGCTGCGTCCCTTGAGGACGGCGAACGTCAGGTCGTTGCCGGTGGCGCCGGCCACGAGCGGCAGGTCCTTGTCGGCCAGCTGGTCCTGGAGGGCCTTGGTGGCGGTGGCCACCACCACCCGCTCGCCGGAGAGCGCGGCGGGCACCAGATAGGCGAGGGACTTGCCCGTCCCGGTACCGGCCTGGACGACCAGGTTCCGTCCGCCGGCCATGGACGCGGCCACGGCGGTGGCCATCTCCTCCTGGCCGGGCCGGGACTCGCCCCCGCCGGGCAGGGCGGCCGCCACGGCGCGCAGGGTGTCGGTCACCTCGTCGGGCATCCGCCGACACTACCGGGCGGCTCCGACGGCCCCGGTGCCCGACCGGTCCCACCGTCGGACCGGTCCCTCACTCGGCCAGGCGCCGCCGCAGCTGCAGGTAGACGGGCGTGCCCACCAGCGTCTCGAGCTCCTCGCCCAGGGACTCGACGACGGGGCGGTCACCCACGTAGGCGCGGTCGCCCTCGGTGCAGCACCAGGCCATGGCCCCGCCCTCGGGTCCCCAGTCGGCGCGGCTCCACGCCCGCACGGTGGCCACCTCACCTCCGGCGCCGTCGTCGGACCACTCGACCCGGATCGGCAGCTGCCAGCACACCGACGGCTTCCAGTCGAGCGGCGACTCGCCGGCGGCCAGTGCGGCGACGTGGAGGGCGCACCCGGCTCCGCCGGCGAACCCCGGCCGGTTGAGGAAGATGCAGGCGCCGTCGACCACGCGGGTGGCCATCGGCGTGCCGTCGGCCAGGATGCCCGGGGCGAAGACGCCGCCCGAGGCCGCCTCGGCGTGGAACTCGAAGCCCTCGGGCCCCAGGGTGTCGGCCAGGGCGGACACCCGCATGGCCTCGTCGACCCCGTCCAGGACCGCGCCCACCGAGCAGCAGCCCTGGCCCAGCTCGGGCGCCGGCTCCTCCAGGATGCCCAGGCAGCCCCGGCCCCACAGGCAGGTCCAGTTCGAGGTGAGGAACGCGTCGTCGAAGCGCCACGTGACGTCGCCGTCCACGATTTCGGTGGTGGGCCGCCCCGCCCCTCCCGGCGTCGGCTCCTCCGGCCCGGTCCCCATCAGTGCCACGTCGCGAACAGGACGGCGGACACGGCCACGCCGACGGTGACGACGCACGCCCGCAGGACCGACGTGGGCAGGCGGCGGCCGTAGTGGCCGCCGAGCTGGCCGCCGATGATCGACCCGGTGGCGATCAGGGCCACCACCGCCCAGTCGACGTGCGCCACCAGGACGAACACCACCCCGGCGACTCCGTTGACCATCAGGGCCAGGGCGTTCTTGGTGCCGTTGAGACGCTGGAGGTCGTCCTCGATGAAGATGGCCAGGAGGGACATGAGGATGACCCCCTGGGCGGCACCGAAGTAGCCGCCGTAGATCCCGGTGAGGAATACCCCGACCACCAGGGGCGCCCCGCCGTGGACGTGGCGGTCGCCGCGGTCGGCCAGCCACCGGGTGACCCGGGGCTGGAGCGCCATGAGCACGGCCGCCAGCAGCACCAGGGCGGGCACCGCCGCCTTGAACACACTGTGGGGGAGGGCCAGCAGGACGACGGCCCCGGTGAGACCGCCGGCGAGGGACGCCGGTCCGAGGGTGAGCAGTCGCGACCGCTGCCCGACCAGTTCGCGCCGGTAGGCGTGCACGGCGCTGACGGTGCCGGGGACGAGGCCGACATTGTTCGACACGTTGGCCAGCACCGGCGGGTAGCCGAGGGCCAGCAGGGTCGGGAAGGTGATCAGCGACCCCGACCCGACGATCACGTTGACGGTCCCGGCGCCCAGCCCTGCGGCGAAGATGGCCAGGGCGGCCCACGGGGTCATGGGGAGGGTCTAGTCGCCACCGGGCGGTGACTCAACCACGGGGAGCCGCCGGGCCGTCGGCGCCGGCGGATCGGCACGGTCGGGCCGGTCGACGGGATAGGTTCGCAGGGTGGACATCGACCAGGAGCACACCGACGCCGATCCCGGGCGCCACGAGATCCTGACGGCAGCCGACGTCGCCGACGGGCCGGTCCCCGCGCACGTCGCCTGCGTGATGGACGGGAACGGCCGGTGGGCCGCCCGCCGTGGCCTGCCCCGCACCGAGGGCCACGCCGCCGGCGAGGCCGCCCTGCTCGACGCCGTGGAGGGTGCGCTCGAGCTCGGGATCCCGTGGATCACCATGTACGCCTTCTCCACCGAGAACTGGCGCCGGCCCCCCGACGAGGTCCGCTACCTGATGGGCTTCAACGAGAGTCTGCTGATGCGCCGGCGTGACGAGCTCAACGACAAGGGCGTCCGCATCCGGTTCGCCGGACGGCGCGACTGGCGAGTGCCCAAGCGGGTCCTGAAGCGCATGGACGAGTCGATCGAGCTGACCCGGCGCAACCGCCGGTGCACGCTGACCATGGCCTTCAACTACGGCGGCCGTGCCGAGATCGTCGACGCCGTGCAGGCGCTGGTGGCCGAAGGCGTCCGACCCGAGAAGATCACCGAGAAGGCGATCCGGTCCCACCTCTACTTCCCCGACCAGCCCGACCCGGACCTGGTCATCCGCACCTCGGGCGAGCACCGGGTGTCCAACTTCCTGCTGTGGCAGCTGGCCTACAGCGAGCTCGTCTTCGACGAGGTGCTGTGGCCCGACTTCCGCCGCACCCACCTGTTCGCCGCCGTGCGCGACTTCCAACGCCGCCAGCGCCGCTACGGGGGCGTGGCGTGAGCGTCCCCGGGGATGCCGGCCGGCGCCGACTCGTGCGGGCGATGGGACGTTCCGGCGACGAGCGGGTGCGCGACGACACCGGCGGCGTGTGGATCGTCACCGGCTGGGTGGTCGGCCTCCTCGTCTACGCCGGCGTGGTCGTGGCGTGGCACGCCGGCTTCACGGCGGCGGCCCCCTTCGTGGTGATCCCGGCGGTCCTGGCCGTCCTGATCGGCGCCGGCAACCTGGTGGGTGGCCGGCCCCGCCGGGCCGCACCGCGGTTCAACCGGCCCGACCTCGACCCGGTGCCGGTGTCGGTGCTCCACGGCGAGCTCCCGTCCGCCGTGGCGGACGACGGCGACCCCGACGACCCGGGCACGGGGTCCGGCGCCACGCCATGACCCAGTTCCGCGACCGGGGGCTGGTGCTGCGCACCATCCGGCTGGGCGAGGCGGACCGGATCGTGACGCTGATGACCGAGCACCACGGGAAGGTGCGCGCCGTGGCCAAGGGCGTGCGCCGGACCACGTCGAAGTTCGGGTCCCGGCTCGAGCCGCTCAGCCACGTGGCCCTGCTCGGGTGGCAGGGCCGGGGCGACCTCGACACCATCAACCAGGTCGAGGTGCTCGACACCTTCCGGCCCGTCCGCGAGGACCTCGACCGGATGTCGGCCGGCCTGTCCATGCTGGAGGTGGTGGACCAGGTGGGCCAGGAGCGCCATGCCAACCCCCGCCTCTACGAGATGGCGGTGCGGGCCATCGCCGCCCTGGCCGAGCGGAACGCACCCATGGTGGTGCCGGCCTTCTTCCTCAAGGTGCTGACCCTCGAGGGCTCCGCCCCCGTGCTCGACGGCTGCGTCGCCTGCGGCCAGGACGACGACGCCGAGCTGGTGGCCTTCGACATCGTCGAGGGCGGCGTCCTGTGCCGGTCGTGCCGGCGGGGCCGGCCACTGTCGCCCGACGGCCTGGTCCTCCTGCGCCGGACCCTGGGCGGGGGACTGTCCGGCGTCCTGGCCGAGCCGCGCTCGGCCGCCACCGACGAGGTGGCGGCGCTCGCCACCGTGGCCATGGAGGCCCACCTGGACCGCAGGCTCCGGTCGGTGCGGGTCGGCCAGGTCTCCTGACCGCGGACCCGTCGACGGTGTCGCCTGCCGCCGCCTACCCGGTCGTCCTGTGGTTCCGGCGCGACCTCCGCCTGGCCGACCACCCCGCGCTGGTGGCGGCGGCCGACCGGGCGCGGGCCCAGGGGGGTGCCGTCCTCCCCCTGTTCGTGGTCGACGACGGTCTGATGGCCTCGGGCGGAGCCAACCGGCGGGCCTACCTGGTGCGCACCCTGGCCGCCCTCGACGGGTCGCTCGGCGGCACGCTCACCCTGCGGCGCGGGCGACCCGAGGACGTGGTGCCCGCCGTGGCCGCCGCCGCCGGCGCACCGGCCGTGTTCGCCACCGGTGACTGCGCACCCTACGGGCGCCGCCGCGACGCCCGGGTGGGTGCCGCCCTGACCGCCGCCGGTCGGCGCCTCCATCTGGTCGGCTCGCCCTACGCGGTCGCCCCCGGACGGGTGGTGACGGGGGAGGGGAGGCCGTACCGGGTGTTCACCCCGTTCCGCCGGGCCTGGGACGGCCACGGTTGGCCGAGGCCGGTGCCGGCGCCCGACGACGTCACCTTCGTGGCCGGTTCCGGCGACGCGCGTCTCGACGAGCTCGCTCCCGACCCCGCCGGGGTGGGCGCCACCCTGCCCGGAGCCGGCGAGGTCGCCGCCGCCGCTCTGCTCGACGCGTTCTGCGACGGACCGGTCGCCGACTACGCGTCGGCCCGGGACCGGCCCGACCGGCCGGGCACGTCGCGGCTCTCGCCCCACCTGCGCTTCGGCACCGTCCACCCGCGCCAGGTGCTGGCCCGACTCCCGGCGGGCCCGTCGGGCGACGCCTTCCGCGCCGAACTGGCGTGGCGGGAGTTCTACGCCGACGTGCTGTGGCACCGGCCCGACTCGGCGTGGGAGCCGCTGGTGCCCGCCGGCCGCCACCTGCGCTGGGACACCGGTGCCGAGGCCGACGCCCGGTTCGCGGCGTGGACCGCCGGTCGCACCGGGTACCCGCTGGTGGACGCCGGCATGCGCCAGCTGGCTGCCGAGGGGTGGATGCACAACCGGGTCCGGATGCTGACGGCGTCGTTCCTGGTGAAGGACCTGCACCTCGACTGGCGCCGCGGGGCGGCCCACTTCCTCGACCAGCTGATCGACGGCGACCTCGCCTCCAACAACCACGGGTGGCAGTGGGTGGCCGGCACCGGCACCGACGCGGCACCGTTCCACCGGGTGTTCAGCCCCGCCCGCCAGGCCGAGCGGTTCGACCCGGACGGGGTGTACGTGGGCCGGTACGTGCCCGAGCACGGCACCGCCGACTACCCGGACCCCGTCGTCGACCACGCCGTCGAGCGGGAGGAGGCACTGGCCCGGTGGGAGGAGGCGCGGCGGGCGGCCGCGGCGGGGCCCTCGTGACCGATCGGTTCGGCGTCTACGTCCACGTGCCCTTCTGCCGGCACCGGTGCGACTACTGCGCGTTCGCCACGTACACCGACCGGGACCACCTGATGGAGGCGTACGCCGCCGCCTGTGCCACCGAGCTGCACCGGGCGGTCGAACGCGAGGGCATGCCGGCGGCGACCTCCGTCTTCGTCGGCGGGGGGACGCCATCCCGCCTGCCCGCCGACCTACTGGCGTCGGTGCTCGCCGCCGTGCCCACGGCCGACGGGGTGGAGGTCACCGTGGAGTGCAACCCCGAGGACGTCACGCCGGACCTGCTGGCCGCCTACCGGGGGGCCGGCGTGACCCGCATCTCGCTCGGGGTGCAGTCGACCGTCGGCCACGTGCTCGAGGGCCTGGGCCGGCGCCACGGCCCGGCGCACGTCACCGACGCCGCCGCCGCCGTGGCCGCCGCCGGGTTCGCCTCGTGGAACATGGACCTGATCCTGGGCGGCGCCGGTGAGCGCGACGAGGACTGGGAGCGCAGCCTGGGCGACGTGCTGGGACTGCCGTCGCCGCCGCCGCACGTCAGTGCCTACGCCTTGACGGTGGAGCCGGGGACGCCGCTCGACCGGGCGCCGGACCGTCATCCGGACGACGACGTCCAGGCCGGCCGGTACGAGACGGCCGACCGCGTCCTGTCGGCCGCCGGGTACGGGTGGGAGGAGATCTCGAACTGGGCGCTGCCGGGGCACCGGTGCCGCCACAACCAGCTCTACTGGGACCAGGGGGAGTACCGGGGCATCGGCTCGGCCGCCCACTCCCACCGGGCCGGCCGGCGGTGGTGGAACGTGCGCACCCCGGACCGCTTCGTGGCCCTGGTGGGTGCCGACCGGTCGACCGTGGCCGGCGAGGAGGTCCTCGACCCCGCCCGCCGGCGGTTCGAGGCCCTGGCCCTGGCCCTGCGCACGTCGACGGGGGTCCCGTCCGACGCCCTGCCCGAGGACCCCGACCTCGACGGGCTGGTGGAGCGGACCGGTGGCCGGGCCGTGCTCACCGTGCGGGGGCGCCTGCTGGCCAACGCCGTCACCGGCTACCTGGCCGACCCCCACCCCAGCTGACCTCCGGCCGGCCGGGTCGGGACCGGACGGCGGACGGCACCCGGTACGCTTGCCGCCTATGCCCGAGCCGGAAGCCACCCCCGACGCCCCCACCGACGTGCCGCCCGAGCGGGCCGACCTCATGGAGAAGGTCGTCGGCCTGTGCAAGCGGCGCGGCTTCATCTTCCAGTCCGCCGAGATCTACGGCGGCTTCCGCTCGACGTACGACTACGGCCCGCTCGGCGTCAACCTCCTGCGCAACGTCAAGAACGCCTGGTGGGAGTCGATGGTGCAGCGCCGCGACGACGTGGTCGGCCTGGACGCCGCCATCCTGTCGCCGCCGGCGGTGTGGGCGGCATCGGGTCACCTCGCCACCTTCACCGACCCGCTGGTGGACTGCATGAACTGCCACCAGCGCTGGCGCGAGGACAAGATCGACGGCGTCTGCCCGGCGTGCGGCTCGACCGAGTTCACCGAGGCCCGGGCCTTCAACCTCATGTTCAAGACCCATGCCGGCCCGCTGGAGGACGAGGGGGCGGTCGCCTACCTCCGTCCCGAGACGGCCCAGGGCATGTTCATCAACTTCACCAACGTGCTGCAGACCACCCGCATGAAGCCGCCGTTCGGCATCGCCCAGGTGGGCAAGTCGTTCCGCAACGAGATCACCCCCCAGAACTTCGTGTTCCGGACCCGGGAGTTCGAGCAGATGGAGATGGAGTACTTCGTGCCGCCGGCCGAGGCCGAGCAGTGGTTCGCGTACTGGCTCGCCGAGCGCGAGCGCTGGTACCTCGACCTCGGCATCCGCCCCGACGAGCTGCGCCTGCGCCACCACGAGCAGAGCGAGCTGTCGCACTACTCGTCGGCCACCGCCGACGTCGAGTTCCTCTTCCCGTGGGGCTGGGACGAGCTCGAGGGCATCGCCAACCGCTCCGACTTCGACCTCAAGGCCCATGCTGCCGCCTCGGGCGAGAAGCTGGAGTACTACGACCAGACGGCCGACGAACGCTACGTGCCCTACGTGATCGAGCCGGCCGCCGGCGCCACCCGCACGATGATGGCCTTCCTGCTGTCGGCCTACACCGAGGACGAGGTCGGGGGCGAGGCCCGCACCGTGCTGCGCCTCCACCCGAAGCTCGCCCCGTACCAGGTGGCCGTCCTCCCGCTGTCGAAGAAGGAGACGCTCGAGCCGCTGGCCCGCTCGGTGCTCGGCCTGCTGCAGCCCCACGTCATGTGCGACTACGACACCACCCAGTCGATCGGCAAGCGCTACCGCCGCCAGGACGAGGTGGGCACGCCGTGGTGCGTCACCGTCGACTTCGACTCGCTCGAGGACCACGCGGTCACCGTGCGCGACCGCGACACGACCGAGCAGGTCCGCGTCCCCGTCGACGGGCTGCTGGCCGAGCTGCGCCGGCGGATGGACGCCTCCTGACCTCCTGACCCGCCCCCGCGGCGGCCGTCGGCTCGGCCGGACCGGGGAGGGGCCGCCCCGCCGGGCACGGCGTGGACCCGGACCCGCCTGCGGGGCCGCCCGGATCCCCGTGCGCCATGGGGGCGCTATGGGAGACTCGTTCCGTGGACCGTCACGATCGCAGTCGCCGCACCACCCGCCTCCGTCAGGCGGGTGTCGCCCTCCTCGTCCTCGCCCCGGTGGCCGGCGCGCTCTCGCTGGCCGCCGCCCCGTCGGCCCAGGCCGCGTCGTCGGACAGCTACCTCGTCACCTTCGTGGCCCGGCAGTGCCCCACGTACCAGGACATCACGGCCAACCTGGCCCGCAACAACATCCAGGAGAGCCTGCAGGACCTGGGTGCCGACACCGCCTACGTGTCCGGCCAGCCGATCTCCCCGACGATCGAGACGCCGAACCAGCCCAACTGCACGCCGCTCACCGGCTGGCAGTTCCAGTTCGGTGACGGCATCAACGGCCAGACACCCGGCACGAACCTGTCCCAGGTCTCCGACCCGGTCCTCCCGGCCTTCACCACCCAGGCGTCGGTCCCCCTGCTCGACACCGGCGGCAACCCGACCGGCAGCTCGATCGCCGGAGCCGTCACCACCACGTTGACCACGTCCCAGGTCACCCAGGCGGCCAACCACCAGCTGTGGGTGCAGGGCGGCACCACGACCGACCCGTTGGGGGCCGCCACCTTCGGCGCCGGCAAGTACGGGTTCGGAGCCCTGCGCTGCGCCGTCGACAACCTGAACGGCGACAACGTGGAGTGGGTGGGCTTCCCGTCGGGCCAGACCCACGTCTTCTGCTACTACTACGCCGTCACGCCGCCCAAGCCGGCGGCCACCGTCACCGTGGTCAAGCAGCTTGGCCAGGGGGCGGTCAGCCCCGAGGTGTTCAACTTCCGGGGGAGCATCTCCTACAACAGTCCCGACGGCGACTTCACGGCGTCGACGGCGAGCTCGATGAGCTTCGTGCGCGCGTCGGAGACGCCGTGGAACTTCCGGGAGCTGGTCCCGAACCCCAACTACCCCAACGACCCGACCGACCTGTTCAGCCCCGACTTCAATTTCGCCTCCGTCACCTGCACGAGCACCCTCGGCACCAGCACCATCGGCGGGGTCGGCTTCAGTGCCGGGTCCCCGTACGTCTCGACCACCGACCCCGAGGTGGCGAACCTGGTGGCCGGGGCGGGGGACCACGTGACCTGCACCTACGTCGACGACCCCAACGTCACCCAGCTGAGCGTCTTCAAGCAGACCGTCGGAGGGGTCGGCGGTCCCTTCCCGATCACCGTCACCCCGCCGTCGGGGCCCGCGCACGACTGGACGGCCACGACGGCCGTGCCCGACACACCCGTCCTGGCCGGGTCGACGGCGGACCCGATCGTGGGTGCGCCGGCGCAGTACACCATCAGCGAGGCCGTGCCACCGGCCACGGCGGCCGGGTCGTGGACGCCGTCGGGGCTCGAGTGCAACGGCACCGCCGAGACGCCCACCGACTCGACCGACCTGACCTTCGAGGTGATGGTGCCGGTGTCGACGCCGCTCCCCGACACACCCTTCGACTGCCTCTTCACCAACACGTTCGTGCCGAAGGGGTCCCTCACCATCACCAAGACGACCACGGGGAGCACCGGCACGACCGAGTTCGCCGTCGTGCCGACGGTGCCGTCCCCCGACCAGGGTGACACCGCCGATCCCGTGTACTCGGCCACCACGACCCAGGCCGGTGTGGCCACCACCGCCACCCAGGTCTCGGGCGACTACACCCTCGACTCCCTCGACCTCGGCACGTACTCGATCACGGAGACCGGGCCCGACGACTCGGCGGCGGGTACGTGGGCGCCACAGGGGATCACCTGCAACGGCACGGCCTCGGACCCGTCGGCCGGCGATGTCCTGGTCACCCTCACGGCGGGCGACCCCCACGTGACGTGCGCGTTCACCAACGCCTTCACGGCCACGACCCCCTCCACCACCACGACGACGGTGCCGCCCACCACGACCACGACCACCGAGGCCGGCGGCGTCGCCGCCGACACCGGGACGTCCGGTGGCGGCCTGGCCATGACCGGGGAGGACGTGCGCCTCCCGGTGGGGATCGCCGCCGTCCTGGCCCTCGCCGGCGCCGCGCTGCTGCTGGTCGACCGGGCCCGTCGCCGCCAGGTGCCCGTTCCGGTGGACCGCCGGGACGACACGCCCCCGGTCTGACCCGGTGGCCGACCGGGGGCCGGAGGGTCCCGGGCCCTCGGCCCGGGCCACCGCCGGCCGTCCCGGGCCCACGGCCCTGGCCACCGCCGGCCGGTGGCTGCTGGTCGCCGCCGGCCTGGTGCTGGCCTTCGCCGCCTACCAGCAGTGGGGGACGGCGATCGGCCAGCGGCACGCCCAGGCCGCGCTGCGGTCGCGGTTCGAGCACGCCGAGGCGGCCGTGCACGCCGCCCGGTCCCGGGGCGAGGCGGTGGCGGTGCCCTACCCGGGCACCGGGGACCCGGTCGGGGTGCTGGAGATCCCGAAGCTGGGCCTCGACCAGGTGATCGTGGAGGGCGTCGCCGCCCCGCAACTGGCGGTCGGCCCCGGCCACTACCCGTCGACCCCGCTGCCCGGCGAGGCCGGCAACGCCGCCATCGCCGGGCACCGCACCACCCACGGCGCCCCGTTCTACGGGTTGGACCGGCTCGAGGTGGGCGACCCGATCATCGTCACCACCCTGCAGGGGCGGTTCACCTACCGGGTGGCCCGTTCCTCCGTCGTCGCCCCGTCGGACACGGCCGTCCTCGACCCCTCGGCCAGGCCGGAGCTGACCCTCACCACCTGCAACCCGAAGTACAGCGCCGCCCAGCGCCTGATCGTGGTGGCCGACCTGGTGACGCCGCCGGCGCCGACGACCCCCCGGCCGCCCGCCGATGCGGTGGCCGCGCCCCCGGACCCGGTGCGTTCGGTCGGCACCTGGCTGGAGCTGGGTGGCGTCGCGCTCGCGCTGGCGGCGCTCTACGCCGCCGTCCGCACCGTCCGTCGCCGTGCCGGCGGGCGGTGGTCGGCGCGGTTGGCCCTGTGGCTGGCGGTCGCCGTCGGGATCGTCCTGGTGGTCGTGGCCTTCGGCGTCCTCGACACCCTGCTGCCGGCCAGCTTCTGACCGGCGGCCGTCCGGGCGCGCCGGCGTGCGCCGACCGGCGGCGAGGTCCGGCGGCCGGGTGGTCGAGGGGTAGGCTTGCAGGTCGGCGCACAGCCCGTGCGCGGACCGCCCCTGCCCCGGATCCACCTAGGAGACCCTTCCTGATGCCGTTCGTCTTCGACTTCGACCACTCCCACCGCAAGCCCCCGATGGAGATGAAGGACCTCCTCGGCGGCAAGGGAGCCAACCTGGCCGAGATGACGTCGGTGCTGGGCCTGCCGGTGCCCCCCGGCTTCACCATCGCCACCACGGCGTGCCGCGCCTACATGGAGGGCGGGTGGCCCGAGGGGCTGACCGCCGAGATCGCCCGGGCCCGCACCCGGCTCGAGAAGACGATGGGCAAGCGGGTGGGCGACGCCCACGACCCGCTGCTGGTGTCGGTCCGCTCGGGCGCCAAGTTCTCGATGCCGGGGATGATGGACACCGTCCTCAACCTGGGCCTCAACGACAAGTCGGTGGAGGGCCTGGCCCGCCAGACCGACGACGAGCGCTTCGCCTACGACTCGTACCGGCGCTTCGTCGCCATGTACGGCCGCATCGTCCTCGGCGTTCCCGGCGAGGAGTTCGACTCGCTGCTGGATGCCGCCAAGGAGCTGGCCGGCACCGGCTCGGACGCCGGGGTCCCGGTGGAGCTGCTCCGCTACCTGGTCGAGGCGTACCAGCAGATCGTGGAGCGCCACACCGGCAAGCCCTTTCCCCAGGACCCCGACGAGCAGCTCCGCGGCGCCATCGAGGCCGTGTTCGCCTCGTGGAACGGGCCCCGTGCCATCGCCTACCGGGTGCGCGAGCGCATCGCCCACGACCTGGGCACGGCCGTCAACGTGCAGGCCATGGTGTTCGGAAACCGCGACGACGACTCCGGCACCGGCGTCGGCTTCACCCGCGACCCGGCCACGGGGGCCAAGGGCGAGTACGGCGACTTCCTGGTGAACGCCCAGGGCGAGGACGTCGTGGCCGGCATCCGCAACACCGAGCCCCTGGCGGCGCTGGCCGACGAGTTCCCGAAGATCCACAAGGAGCTGCTGGCCATCTTCGGCCGGCTCGAGCACCACTACCGGGACATGTGCGACACCGAGTTCACCATCGAGCAGGGCAAGCTGTGGATGCTCCAGACCCGGGTGGGCAAGCGCACCGGCCGGGCCGCGCTGCGCATGGCCGTCGACATGGTGTCCGAGCGGGGCATCCGCCTGACCAAGGAGGAGGCCGTCGGCCGCGTCACGGGTGAGCACCTGGAGCAGGTACTCCACCCGCAGTTCGCCTCCACCGGGCACAAGGTCCTGGTCAAGGGGCTCGGCGCCTCCCCGGGGGCGGCCGTGGGACGGGTCTACCTGACCGCCGACGACGCCCAGGCGGCGGCCGAGCGGGGTGAGGACGTCGTCCTCGTCCGGAGTGAGACGTCCCCCGAGGACGTCCACGGCATGTTGGCCGCCCGGGGCATCCTGACCGCACGGGGCGGACTGGTCAGCCACGCCGCCGTGGTGGCCCGGGGCTGGGGCAAGCCCGCCGTGGTCGGCGCCGAGGCGCTGCGCATCGGCCCGCACTCGTTCACGGTCGGCGACATCGAGGTCGCCGAGGGCGACTGGATCTCGGTCGACGGCACCAACGGCACCGTGGTGCTCGGCCAGGTGGCCGTCATCCAGGGCGAGACGCCCCCCGAGTTCGACCTGGTCCTGAGCTGGGCGGACGAGATCCGCGCCGGTCACCTGGGCGTCCGCGCCAACGCCGACAACGGCCCCGATGCCGTCAACGCCCGCAACCTGGGGGCCGAGGGCATCGGTCTGTGCCGTACCGAGCACATGTTCCTGGCCGAGGACCGCCTGCCGGTCGTGCGGCGGATGATCCTGGCCGACACCCCGGCCGAGGAGGAGCGCGCCCTCGAGGCGCTGCGCATCGCCCAGAAGGCCGACTTCCTCGAGATCCTCGAGGCCATGGACGGGCTCCCGGTGACCATCCGGCTGCTCGACCCGCCGCTGCACGAGTTCCTGCCCGACACCCTCGAGCTCGCCATCAAGGAGGCAACCGTCGGGCTCACGGCCGAGGAGTCGGCCCTGTTCGACGCGGCCAAGACGTGGCACGAGTTCAACCCGATGCTCGGGACCCGCGGCGTGCGGCTCGGTGTGATCAAGCCCGGCCTGTACGCCATGCAGGTCCGGGCCCTCATGGAGGCCGCCCTCGACCGCGTGGGCACCGGTGGGCACCCGATCGTCGAGATCATGATCCCCCTCACCGTGTCCCGCGAGGAGCTGGCGCTGGCCCGCTCCTGGGTCGTCTCGGCCATCGAGGCCGCCGAGTCCGAGGCGGCCGCGCCCCGCAAGGGCAGGAAGTCCACCCCCGGGAAGCTGGAGGTCCTGATCGGGACCATGATCGAGACGCCGCGGGCCGCCCTGCGGGCGGCGGAGATCGCCGAGGAGGCCGAGTTCTTCTCGTTCGGCACCAACGATCTCACCCAGATGACGTTCGGCTTCAGCCGCGACGACGTCGAGGGCCGGATGATGTCGACCTACCTCGAGGAGGGCCTGCTGAAGCGCAACCCGTTCGAGGTGGTGGACGCCGACGGGGTGGGCGAGCTGGTCCGGCTCGGCACCGAGCGCGGCCGCTCCACCCGGCCCGACCTGAAGGTCGGCGTGTGCGGCGAGCACGGAGGCGACCCCGACTCGATCCAGACGTTCGCGGCCGCCGGCCTCGACTACGTGAGCTGCTCGCCCTTCCGGGTGCCCATCGCCCGGCTGGCCACCGCCCAGGCGGTCCTCGCCGGTCTGACGGCGACCCGGGACACGGCCCGTGCGGCGACCACGGCGTCGGCGACGAAGGCCACCGCCAAGAAGGCCCCGGCCAAGAAGGCCCCGGCCAAGAAGGCCCCGGCCCGGAAGGCCCCGGCCAAGAAGGTCCCGGCCAAGGGCTGATCCCGCACGAGGGCCGTCCCGGCCGTACCGGGGCGGCCCGGCGGGGCCGGGCGTCGCGTGGACGCGGTACCGTCGTCGCCATGGGCATCCCGGACGAGGACGTGGCCCGGGTACGGGCGGCGACCGACATCGTCGCCCTGATCGGCGAGCACGCCGCGCTGAAGCGCCAGGGGCAGCGCTGGGTCGGCCTGTGCCCCTTCCACACCGAAAAGTCGCCCTCGTTCAGCGTCAACGCCGAGGAGGGCTTCTACTACTGCTTCGGCTGCCAGAAGAGCGGTGACGCCATCACCTTCGTGCGGGAGATGGAGCACCTCGACTTCGTCGACGCCGTCCGCCGGCTGGCCGACAAGGCCGGGATCACCATCCGCGAGGACGGTCCCGCCGGTCGGGACACCCAGCGGCGCAAGGTGTTCCTCGACGCCATGGAGCGGGCCACCGAGTGGTACCACCGGCGCCTGCTCACCGGTGCCGACGCCGGGGCGGCCCGGGACTACCTGCGCAGCCGGGGCTACGACGGCGAGGTCGTCCGGAAGTTCCGCCTGGGGTGGGCCCCCGACGGGTGGGACACGCTGTGCACGGCCCTCGCGCTGTCCGAGGACGTCGCCACCGGCGCGGGCCTGGGCTTCGTGAACAAGCGGGGTCGGCTCCAGGACGCCTTCCGGGCCCGTGTCCTCTTCCCCATCTGCGACCCGTCGGGCAACCCGGTGGCGCTCGGCGGACGGGTCCTGCCGGGCAGCACCGACCCGGCCAAGTACAAGAACTCCACCGAGACCCCGATCTACTCGAAGCGCCGCACCCTGTACGCCCTCAATTGGGCCAAGCACGACATCATCTCCTCCGGCGAGGTGGTCGTGTGCGAGGGATACACCGACGTCATCGGGTTCTTCGAGGCGGGCGTGCCCCGGGCCGTGGCCACCTGCGGGACGGCCCTGGCCGAGGAGCACGTGCGGCTCCTCAAGAACTTCGCCACCCGGGTGGTCCTGGCCTTCGACGCCGACGGTGCCGGGCAGACGGCGGCCGGGCGGTTCTACGAATGGGAGCGCTCCCTCGAGATCGACGTCGCCGTGGCCGCCCTGCCGCCCGGCTCCGACCCGGCCGACCTGGCCCGCAGCGATCCGGCTGCGTTGCGTGCGGCGGTCGAGGGAGCCAAGCCCTTCCTGCAGTTCCGGATCGAGCGGATCCTGGACGCCGCCGACCTGTCGACCCCCGAGGGACGGGCACGTGCCGCCGACCACACGCTGGCGGCGGTGGCCGAGCACCCGGACGACCTGGTGCGCGACCAGTACGTGATGCAGGTCGCCGAACGCTGCCGGCTCGAGCCCGCCGCCCTGCGCGACCGGCTCGAGCGGATCCGACGCGACGGGCCGCGGACACCGGCGGGTCGACCGGACCGGTCGCCGGCCCGACCGGCGGCTCCACCCGAGGACCGGGACCCGCGTGGCTACGACGGGCCGCCGGACGGGTCCGAGCCGGAGTGGGACGAGTGGGACGACGACGGGTGGGACGGTGCCACGCCGGGCCGGGGGTCGACCTCGCCGGAGTTCCGCCCGGGACTCGAGGCGCTCCGGCTGGCCATCCACCGTCCCGAGGACGTGGGGGACCGGCTCGAGGCCGAGCTGTTCAGCGACCCGGTCCAGCGGGCGGCGTTCTGCGCTCTGGTGGAGGCGGACGACCTGGGTGTGGCCATCGACTCGGCCCCACGGCCCGTGCAGGCCCTGCTGGTCCGCCTCACGGTCGAGGAGCCACGCTCCGAGCCCGACGAGGTGGTGACCCAGCTGGTACGGGACGTCATCCGCCGCGAACTGCCCCGACTGGCGGTGGAGGCGAGGACCTCCGCCCGGGCCATGGAGGAGGCCGCCGACGTGGCCGGACGGCTCCAGGAGCTGGACGATCCCGCCACGGCAGCGCAGGCATCGCGCCGGTTGGTAGCGTGGCTACTGGTGAGGGCACGAGCGGACGCATCCGGGCAGGACGCATGACGACCAAGCGGGTCGTCTCGCTGTACCCCGCCGTCGACGGCCAGGCCGACCCGGCCGCCGCCCCGTCCAAGGCCCCGGACCCGTCCGGTGCCGAGGGGGCCGGTCTGTCCGCCCCCGAGATCCTGGCCGCCGAGGACGCGCTGGCGGCCGCCGAGTTCGAGGCGCTGCTGCACCTCGGGCGGGCGAAGGGCGGTCTCACCCAGGACGACGTCGTGTCCGTCCTGGAGTCGGTCGAGCTCAGCGCCGACCTGATCTCCGGGGTGGTGGAGCGGATCCGCGAGGCCGGCATCGAGTTCACCTACGACACCGGTGAGACCACCATCGTGCCCATGGCCGTGCCACCGGCCGACACCCCGAGGCCCGAGCCCGCCGTCCACCTGGTGGCCGTGCCGCCCGTCGTGGCGCCGAAGAAGGCCGCCCGCAAGCCGCGTGCGGCGTCGACGACGTCGGGCGGGTTCACCGAGGGCGACAGCTTCCGCGGCTCGGCCGCCGACCCGGTGCACATGTACCTCAAGGAGATCGGCAAGGTGAAGCTGCTCGACGCCGCGCTCGAGGTCGAGCTGGCCGAGCGGATCCTGGCGGGCACCGGGGCGGCCATGCGCCTCCAGGAGGACGAGATCACCGGCACCACGTCGCGGGCCGAACGGCGGGCCGACCAGCGACTGGTGCGCGAGGGCCACGATGCCAAGGACCAGCTGATCGAGGCCAACCTGCGCCTGGTGGTGTCGATCGCCAAGCGCTACCGCAACCGGGGGCTCGCCTTCCTCGACCTGATCCAGGAGGGCAACCTCGGCCTCATGCGGGCGGTCGAGAAGTTCGACCACACCAAGGGCTTCAAATTCTCGACCTACGCCACCTGGTGGATCCGCCAGGCCATCACCCGGGCCATCGCCGACCAGGCCCGCACCATCCGCATCCCGGTCCACATGGTGGAGACGATCCACAAGGTGGTGTGGGCCCAGCGCCAATTCCACCAGGAGGTCGGGCGCGAGCCCACCAACGAGGAACTGGCCGCCCTGGTCGACCTGTCGGTGGACCGGGTGCGCGAGATCCTGCGCATCAACCAGGACACCATCTCCCTCGAGCAGCCGATCGGCGACGAGGAGGACTTCAGCCTCAGCGACATCATCGAGGACCGAGAGGCGGTCGTCCCGGGCGACGCCGCCGCCCGGCTCATGCTCGACGCCGCCCTGCGCGACGCCCTCAACCACCTCACCCCGCGCGAGCAGGACGTGGTCCGCCTCCGGTTCGGCCTGGAGGACGGCAAGATCCGCACGCTCGAGGAGGTCGGCAAGGCGTTCGGCGTCACCCGCGAGCGGATCCGCCAGATCGAGGCCAAGACCCTGGCCAAGCTGCGTCGGCCCGAGTCGGCCCAGCTCCTGCGCGACTACCTCGAAGAGGCCTAGCCCGCCGGCCCGGCCCGGCCCGGCCCGTCCCGTCCGGCCAGTCGGCCGCACACCGCCCGTGGGTCGCCGTCGTCGTCGTACAGCACCCGGACCGACCGGTACCCGGCCCGGGTGAACCGCTCCTCGACGTCGGGGAACTGCCCGCCCCCGGCCTCGAGCACCAGCCAGCCGCCCGGGGCCACCCATCGGGTGCTGGCGGTGACGGCCCGGGTGATCGGTCCGAGTCCGCCGGCGCCACCGTCGAGCGCCGTCCGAGGCTCGTGGGCCAGCACGTCGCGGGGGAGCAGGTGGAACGCGTCCGACGGCACGTAGGGCAGCACGCCGCACAGCACGTCGACCCGCCCCGCCAGTGCGGCCGGCAGGGGGGCGTCGAGGTCACCCGTGAGGACGTCGACGCCGTTGGCACGGGCGCACGCCACCGCCACCGGGTCCGACTCGGTGGCGACCACCCGGGCGGCGGGCCGGGCCGCGGCGAGTACCAGGGCCACCGCGCCGGAGCCGGTGCACAGGTCGACGGCGGTCCCCCGTTCCGGCAGCAGCTCCGCCGCCGTGCGGGCCAGGACCTCGGACTGCCACCGGGGGACGTAGACGCCGTGATGGACCAGCACGGTCAGTCCGCAGAAGGTCGCCGTCCCGGTGATCCACGCCAGGGGCTCGCCGTCCACCCGGCGGGCCACCATGGCCGCCAGGGCGTCCGCCCCGTCGGCCGCGGCGATGAGCTCGTCCGCCTCGTCGTCGGCGGCCACGCAGCCGGCGGCGGCCAGGGTGGCGACCACCCGGTCGCGTCCGTCGGCGGCGGCGGAGGGGGCCGGGTCGGTCAGCCGGCGAGGGTGGTGCGGCCGTTGATGGCGGTGGCCAGGTCGCCCGCCATCTCGATCACCAGGGCGTCCGTGGCCTCCTCGCCGTCGCGCCAGCCCAGGCGCACCCCGACGGCATCGCGGGCCCGGACGGACCCGAGCACGGCCACGGCCCGCACCTTGGCGGGCGCCTGGCGGACCCGGCCCGGACGGGAGCGGGGTCGGGCGGTGGTGCCGTCATCGGCCACGACCCGCAGCCGGGTGTGGCGCGAACGTGACCACAGGGCGAACCCGGCGGCCAGGGCGGCGGTGGCGGCGGCGATGCGGAACCTCACGGGCGCCATCATGCCCCGGTTCGGGCCGGCGTGCACCTGCGATCCGTGGGGCCGTGGCGAACGGCTAATCTCCACTGGCACGCCGGGCCGCTCCACGAGCGCCCGGTCGTGGTGGCAGTGTTTCCGGGGTAGCTCAATCGGCAGAGCATCTGACTGTTAATCAGAGGGTTGTGAGTTCGAGTCTCACCCCCGGAGCCATCGTGGGGACGGCGGCCGACCGGCCCCGGCCCGCCCCGGCAGCCGTGCCCGGCCGGGCGGACCCAGGAGGAGCCTGATGGGAACAGCCGAGCCGTGCCCGAGGTGCGGGCACCCGGGCATCCACCGCGGTGGGGGCGACGGACGGGCGTGCGAGGACTGCGACCGCTGCTGGGCCGAGCAGCAGCGCCACGAGCGGCCACCCCACCACAATTGAGCCCGTCCCCGGGGCGTCCCGCCCGACGGGTGGACCGGTGACCCTCCGGGTGGCCTTCGCCACCGCCCCCGCCGAGCACCTGGGTCACCACGACACCGACCGGCCCCTCCACGACGCGGCGTGCGCCGCCGCCGGGATCCACCTGGAGCACCCGGTCTGGTCCGACCCCGACGTGGCGTGGGACGGGTTCGACCTGGTCGTGGTCCGGTCCACCTGGGACTACCTGGACGACGTGGCCGCCTTCGCCTCCTGGCTCGGCCGGGTCGACCGGCTCGGGCGGCTGCACAACCCGGCCGCCGTCATCTCGTGGAACCTGGACAAGCGCTACCTGGTGGACCTGGCGGCGGCGGGCGTCCCGGTCATCCCGACCCGGGTGTGCACGGATGGGGGCTCGCTGTCCGGGGCCCTCGGGTCGGTCGACGGCGAGGTCGTGGTGAAGCCGACGGTGTCGGCCGGCAGCCGCGACACCGGACGCTTCGCCCCCGGGGACCCCGGTGCCGCCCTGCTGGCGTCGCGCATCCTCGCCGACGGGAGGTCCGTCCTGGTCCAGCCCTCGGTCGCCTCCGTGGCCACCGACGGCGAGGTGAGCACCCTGGTGTTCGCCGGCCGGGTCTCCCACACGGTCCGCAAGGGACCCCTGCTCGCCCTCGGTGGGGGGCTCCTCGGCGGGGCCTACACCGAGCGACTGGCCCCCGAGATCCTGACCCCGGCCCGACGGGAGGTGGTGGAGGCCACCTCGGCCGCCGTCGGCCGGTTGGTGGAGGACCGGTTCGCTGTGGCCGAGCCGCTGCTGTACGCCCGGATCGACCTGGTCACCCTGGACGACGGGACCGACCGGGTGCTGGAGGTCGAACTGGCCGAGCCGTCGTTCTTCCTGTCCGTCCATCCCGAAGCCGCCGGGCGGTTCGCCGCCGTCGTGGCGGATCGGGCCTCGTCGCGGACCTGAGCGCGACGCTCGGCGGCGGCCCGGACACCCGGCCGGCCGGCCGGCACCCACCTCCGTCGGAGGGACGCGCCGCCGTGGCCATCGGGGTCGTGCCGGTCACGGAGGGGGAACGGTGGAACCGTCCCGGGCCGCCGGCGGACCGGACGGCACCGCCCGGTCTCCGTCGGCGGTGCCCGGGCCGACCTCCCCGTCGGCCGAACCCTCGTCGACGCCCTTCTTGAACTCCCGCTGGGCCGAGCCCAGTGAGCGGGCCAGCTTGGGGATCCGGGTCGATCCGAACAGGACCACGGCCACGACGATCAGGACGATGACGCCCTGTTCGCCGAACAGCTCGGCAGGTGGGCTGAGCAGCATGTCGAAACCTCCTCCGTCTCGGGGTCGACCGGACCCGGCCACGCGCACGCGTGGATCGGAGTCCGCTCTCCAGATATTCGTCGGACGGAACGGAACGGATGAGTCCGACCGGTCCCATCCACCGCGTCCCATCCGGACCGGCACCGGACCGGCGAACGATGGCAGGAATTCTTCCGGATCCGCCCATCCGTGCGCGCCGTGGTGCCGAAGAAGGTGCGTGCGTCCGCCGACGTCGGTGCGTCGCCCCACCGCAGGACCCTGCCCAGGAGGTCAGCATGAGCGAGTTCAGCAGGCGTGTCTTCCTGAAGGGAAGCACCGCCGCCATCGTCGCCGTCGGAGCCGTGTCCGCCATCCCCGGACTGCCCGCCCTCGTCGGGGTGGCCGACACCCAGGCGCCGGCCGACGTCGGGGCCGGCGAGGCCGCCGTCGGGGATGCGGGACCGATCGACTCGGCGAGCGGGCCGATCGTCGTCCACCTTCGCGACCTGGCCTCCGGCGAGATCGCGCTGTTCAGCGGCACCGACGAGATCACCGTGCACGACTCCCAGCTGGCGGCGTCCATCCTGCGCGCCATGACGTGAGTCCTCCGACCCCCGACCCGTCCGCCACCTGCCCGTCCAGCACCCTTCCGACCAGCACCCATCCGACCATCGAGGAAACCGAGGTATGCCATGTCGTCCCATCGTGAAGCCCCACAGATCTCGAAGGACCCCGTCGCCGACTCGACGGACCTGTACGCCTTCGTGAGCCCCGACCGACCGGACACGGTGACCCTCATCGCCAACTACGTCCCGTTGCAGGCCCCCGACGGTGGACCCAACTTCTACGAGTTCGGCGACGAGGTCCTGTACGCCATCAACATCGACAACGACGGCGACGGCGACGTCGACATCAGCTACCGGTTCCAGTTCACCAGCACCATCACCGACCCCAACACCTTCCTCTACAACACCGGTCCCATTACCAGTCTCACCAGCCCCTCGTGGAACCGACGCCAGACCTACTCGGTCACCCGGGTGGACGCGCAGGGGAGCCACGTCCTCGGTACCGGGATCCCGTGCCCTCCGTGCAACATCGGACCGCTGTCCACGCCGGACTTCACGGCCCTGGTGGCGGAGGCCGTCACGACACTCGCCCCGGGGACCACCGTCCTGGCGGGTCAGCGGGCGGAGGGGTTCTACGTCGACCTGGGTGCGGTCTTCGACCTGGGCGACCTCCGGCCGTTCGAACAGGACCACACCACCTTCGGCCTGTCGGGCACCGGACTCGGCCAGATGGCCAAGGGGGTCAACTCCACCGACGGTGTCAACGTCCACAGCATCGCCCTCCAGGTGCCCATCAGTCTCCTGACGTCGAGCGGCAGGAGGCCGACGTCCGTGACCGACCCGGCCGCCGTACTCGGGGTGTGGACGACCGCCAGCCGTCAGAAGGCGCGGATCATCGGCAACCCGACGGGGGAGGAGCTCAACTCCGGTCCCTACACACAGGTGTCCCGACTCGGGAACCCGCTCGTCAACGAGGTGCTCATCCCGATGGCGGCCAAGGACATCTGGAATTCGCAACCGCCGGCCCTGGACCACCAGTTCGCGGCCTACGTCGCCACACCCGAGCTGGCCGGGCTCCTCCCCGTGCTCTATCCCGGGGTGTTCCCCAATCTCGCCTCCTATGTGTCGTCGGGCGCCCCACGTGCCGACCTGCTCGCGGTGCTCCTGACCGGCATCCCGACCGGAGTCGTCCCCGGCTTCCAGAACTACACGGGGCCCCAGCAGGCCGACATGCTGCGCCTGAACGTCGCCATCCCTCCGACGACCACCGGTGCGTCGAACCTGGGACTCATCGGCGGGGACCCTGCCGGCTTCCCCAACGGACGGAGGGTCTTCGACGACGTCGTCACCATCGAACTGCGGGCGATCGCCGGTGTCACGCTGCCGCTGGTCGACCCCTCGTACACACCGGACGGGGCGGCGGGTGCCATCTCCATGGGTCTGACCTCGGGGCCGGGCGACCTGACGGCCATGGGGACCGAGAGGTACCTCCCCACGTTCCCGTACCTGGGGACGCCGCACTCCGGGTTCGCCGTGCCGGCCGCGAGCTGAGCGATGCTCGGGCACGGGATCGAACAGCTGCCTCCGCCGAGCACCGAAGGAAGCGTCCTGGTGGATGTCGGGGGGAGCCGCGGGGCACTCGTCGTCTATGCGCCGGAGCTGTTCCACGGCGTGGAGCTCGAGATCCGGGGGTTGGACGAGGCGTGGGACGGGACCCACACCGCCGTCCGTCGACGGGAGCTCCGCGACGCCGTGACCTTCGCCGGGGTCTTCGGCTCGCTGCCGGCCGGTGACTACGAGCTGCGCACCCTCGGAGCGGACGTCCACCCGGGTGCGGGAGCCGTCCGGGTGTCCGTCACCGTCACCGGGGGAGAGGTCACCCAGGTGCAGTGGCCCGGCGACCCGTCGTCGGTCCCCGATGCACACGCGGGGGCGGGCGCGGCGCGTTGAGCTGAACGGGACCGGCGGATGCGGGACCCACCCCGGTCCGCTCGGAGCCGGTACCCTTCGACTCCTGGGTTCGTACCGCCGTCGCTGTCCCCCTCGATCGGATGCCTGCGTGGCTGATCGGTGGCGCAGCGGCAGGCAGCCAGCCCCGGGGGCAGTAGCTCAGTGGTCAGAGCAGGGGACTCATAATCCCTCGGTCGCAGGTTCGATCCCTGCCTGCCCCACCCGGGGGACCCGGCCGTCGGCCTCAGCCGTAGGTCGGGTGTTGCGGCCAGCCCGGTGGGGAGTCCTCCCACTCCTCCTGTCGGCCGAAGGGCATGAGGTCGAGGATGTTGTTGACGAAGAGGAGCCGGTCGACCCCGCGGGCGGTAGTGGAATAGGCGCGGTAGACGTCGTCGCCGTCGCGGAGGAACACCGACAGCAGGAACCCGCCGTCCGTCCCGCAGTCCTTGGCGAAGGACGTGCCCCGCGACGACACGAAGGGCATGGTCCACCCCATGCGGGCGGCATAGTCCTGGATCTGGGCCAGGGGCATGTCCGATACGTTCGCCCAGGCGACGCCGTTGCGGGCCAGCGTGTCCAGGGCGGAGACGTTGTCGGAGAAGTGGGTGCAACCGGGACAGAACGTGTCCGGGCCCCGATCCATGAACTGGTAGACGGCCAGCTGGGGCTGCGACCCGAACAGGTCGCGCAGGCCGGTCGGCCCGTCCGGCCCCTCGAACACGTACCGATCGACGTCCACGGCGACCATCGGCAGACGCCGGCGGCGCGCCGCCAGGGCGTCGAGGGCCCGGGTCGCTTCCTTCTCCGCCACCAGCAGTTCGTCGCGTGCACGCTGCCACTCCTCGGGCGTCGTGATCGGTGGTTTCGCGTCCATGGTCACCCCCGGCGTCGTCGTCACCACCCTGGCCGGGTGGCCGCTGCCCGTGCGTGCAGGTGCCGGCTCGCGGCGCCGCCACCGGGACCCGTCGCCTCGGACGGGACCAGTCTCCCACCGTCGACCGGGTGTCTGCCGGTCGCCACCGGTCCAGATGGTGGATCCGTCAGGGTGCGCCGGGTGCCACCTACGATCACCCTGGCGGCCGACGGCCGCGGGGAACGGATCGGCGGGACAGGGTGTCCGCTCCGCACGTGCGGACACGGGCGGCGCCGGGGCAGACGGGAGTGACGCATGGGCACACGGACGTGGGGACTGCTGGTGGTCGTGGCGGCGGGACTGGGCGCCGCCGGCTGCTCGTCGTCGTCGACCTCGACGGCCACGACGGCCTCGACGGGCGCCACGACCACGTCGACGGCGGCAACGGCCACGACGCCGGGGGGCACGGCCGGCGGAGCGGCCACACCGCAGGACGTGGCCGGTGTGTACCTGGCGGCGCTCCACTCGAAGGACTTCACCGCGTTCTGTGCCCTGGCGGTGCCGAGCCAACAGGCGGCGTGCACCAAGGACATCGGATCGGTGGTGGGCGAGGTCACGTTCTCCGACATGGCCATCGGGTCGATCCACACGGTGGGTGACCAGGCACTGCTGGTCGTGACCGGATCGATCTGCGAGACGATCCCGTCGAGTGAGGCCAGCCAGACGACCCAGGCCCCGCAGTGCCAGTCGAACCACGACACCGGGCTGCCGTCGGGCGAGACCTTCGCCAAGGCCTTCGCCAACGCCGACGACCCCGAGAGCACCAGCGGCTCGGCATTCGTGTCCGCCCTGGTGCAGCAGGGAGGCCGCTGGTACGCGTCGGGGTTCTGACCCGCCGGTCCGGCCGATGGGTGCGGATCAGGCGGGGGGAGGAGCGTCCGGGCCCGGCGCCGTCGGCGGGTCCGGTACCGGGGGCGGGGGCGGAGCGGCAGGTGGCGGGGTGTAGGCCGGGGCCGGCGGATAGGGCGGTTGGGGGGAGTACGTCGGCGCCGCCGGATAGGCCGGGGGTCCGGCATAGGGGTACGGGTTCGGCGCCGGCCCGCTCGGTGCGGGGGGCTGGTCCGGCCAGGCCTGGTGGGGGGCGGCGTAGGGCGCAGCCGGGTAGGTGGGCGCAGCCGGGTACGCCGGGGCGGTCGGGTACGCCGGTGCGGTCGGGTACGCCGGTGCGGTCGGATCGGACCAGGAGCCCACGGCGGGCGTGGACGCCGGGAAGGCACCGGCGCCGACCAGCTCGGACGGATCGCCGGGACCCGGATCGGCCGGCCAGGCAGCGGAGCCGTCGACCCGCTCGTCGTCCTGGTCGTCCCGTGGCTTGCGCAGCACCCAGATCAGGCCGATGGCGGCCACCGCCAGCGACAGCACGAAGACGGCCATCGAGGCGAGGCCCCGTCGGTCGGCCAGGGACTGGCACTGCTGGATGAACGTCGTCCACTGGTGGTGCGCCGTCACGTTCGACTTCGGAGGCTGGGGCCCGGCCCCGATGGACCCGGGCTCGGCCAGGGCCTCGGCCGCCGTCTCGGAGCTGGTGCTCGGACCGCACGTGCCGCCGACCGCCGGCGCCGGCAGGGCCGTCAGCATCCCGGCCGCGGCATAGGCAGTGCCGAAGCAGCCGATGAACACGAACAGCAGGACGAGGGCGGTGCGGGCGGGGGACGGCTTCATCACGGATCCTTTCGAACGCCCGTGATCGTAGTCACGGACGGCCCGTCTGCGGCCGCGGCCCGCCCCCGGTGCAGGTTCCGGCCGCACCGGGGGCACCGGCTAACGTCGTCCCCCGGAGGGACCAGGTGGCCGTGCGCGGTCCCGGTCCCGGACGTCAGATCAGGAGAGCCATGGACATCGAGCAGTTCTACAGCGCCGACGAGCGCCGCCGGCAGTCGGTCGAGGTCGAGTTCGGCAACAACTGGTTCGACGCCAAGGGCAGCCGCTGGGAGCTCAGCTGGGTGGAGGACACCGGCGAGCTCTACGCCATGCTCGAGCTCACCCCCGAGGCCGACACGTGGACGCCCTTCGGTGACATCGAGGTCGAGGACGCCAAGGTCGACACCCTGGTCGTGACCGTGCTCGGGACGATCGCGTCCCGCGACGAGGTCGAGCAGCTGCTCGAGGGTTGGGCCGACCACATGGCCGAGCCCGACGGGGTGGCCTGGGTGGCCGATCGACTCCGGTCCGCCGGCATCGCCCGGCCCTCGTTGGACTGAGCGGCGCGGCGGTGGAGGTGCTCGTGGACCTGGCCGGCGGCCGGGTGTGGCTCGAGGGCTGGGAGGACTTCGGCGCCGTGGTCGTCAGTGCGCGGGCCGAGCGCCCCGGCGAGCCTGACGACCGTGCGGCCGCCGGCCTGGCCGAGACCCTCGAAGCCGCCGGGGCCGGGTGGATGGACCCCGACGGTGATGCGCGCATCCCCGCCGACGCCCTGCGGTCGTTGGCCGCACGGGCGGCCGACGACGAGGGCTTCGAGCTCGGCGACGGGTGGGAGTCGGACTTCACCGGCATGCTGGACGACGCCGGAAGCAGCGGTTGGATCGATGACGATGGTGCCGTCCGGGCCCATGTCGAGTGGAGGGATGCCTGATGCGGTTCTCGTACGCGGAGTCGATGGTCGATCCGGCCTACTACCTGCCACTGGCCGTGGCCGCCGAGGAGGCCGGCTACGACTCGATGGTCGTGCCCGACAGCCTCTGCTATCCGGAGGTGTCGGACTCGACCTACCCGTTCAACCCCGACGGGACCCGGGAGTTCCTCGAGGGCAAGCCGTTCATCGAGCCGTTCTCCCTCATCCCGGCCATGGGGGCGGTGACCGGGCGGATCCGGTTCGTGACCTTCGTAGTGAAGCTGCCCATGCGGCATCCGCTGATCGTGGCCAAGCAGGCCACCTCGGTGGCCGTCCTGACCGGCAACCGCCTGTCGCTCGGGGTGGGCACCAGCCCGTGGCCCGAGGACTACCAGCTCGTCGACGTGCCCTGGGAGGGCCGGGGCCGGCGCATGGACGAGGCCGTCGACATCGTGCGGGGCCTGTCGGCCGGCGGGTACTTCGAGTACCACGGCGAGTGCTACGACCTCCCGTCGGTGATGATGAGCCCCACGCCCACCGAGCCGCTGCCGATCCTGGTGGGAGGGCACGCCACGCCGGCGCTCCGCCGGGCGGCCCGGTGCGACGGCTGGCTCCACGGCGGCGGCGACCCGGCGGACCTGCCCGGCCTGCTGGCCAAGCTCCATCAGCTCCGCGAGGAGGAGGGCACCGCCGACAAGCCGTTCGAGGTCCACGTGATCTCGCTCGACGCATTCAGTCTCGACGGCATCCACCGACTGGAGGAGACGGGGGTGACCGATGTCATCGTCGGCTTCCGCTGGCCCTACGACGTGGCTCCCGACACCGAACCGCTCCAGGCAAAACTTGACAACCTGAAGCGGTTCGCCGACGACGTCATCGCCAAGGTGGACCGGTGAGTGCTCCCGACGGCGGAGTTGTGCGGACGCCACGCCAGCTCGGTCAGGCCTCCATGGCTGCCGTCCAGGCGGGCGACCGCGAGGGGTGGCTGGCGCTGTTTTCCGACGACGCCGTGGTCCAGGACCCGGTCGGACCCTCGGCGTTCGATCCCGAGGGGACGGGGCATCGGGGACCCGTTGCCATCGCCGCCTTCTACGACAACGTCATCGGCGCCAACGAGTCGATCCGCTTCCACATCCGCCAGTCGTTCGAGTGCGGCGACGAGGTGGCCAATGTCGGGGTGATCCGCATCGGGTTCGCCGGCGGGGGTGCGGTCGAGGTCGACGGCGTCTACTGCTATCGGCGCGGACCCGACGGCAGGTTGGCCTCGCTGCGGGCGTTCTGGGAGGCGGACCAGATCCGCAGCGTGGAGTAGGCGCCGGGCGCCGTCACGCCGCCCGGGTGGGCGCCGTCGCGTCGCGGACGACCATGGGTGCCTCCCAGTCGGGCATGGCCAGCACCATCTGCACGTCGGAGATGTGGCGCTCGAGGAACGCCCCCTCGCAGTAGCAGAGGTAGAAGTCCCACAACCGGCGGAACCGCTCGTCGAGACCGAGGGCGGCGACCTCTTCGGTGTGCCCGGACAGGTTCAGGCGCCACCGGTGCAGCGTCTCGGCGTAGTGGCGGCCGATGTCCTCGACGTCGATCACGCTGAGCGGTGTCGCCCGCCGGACCGAGCGGGTGATCGCCTCCATCGACGGGATGCACCCCCCGGGGAAGATGTACTCGCGCACGAAGTCGGTGCCGTTCTTGGCCCGGTCGAAGCTGCGGTCGTCCACGGTGATCGCCTGGAGTGCCATGAGGCCCCGCTCGTGGAGCAAGCCGGCGCAGGTCCCGAAGAAGCTGTCGTACTGGCGCCAGTCCACCGCCTCGACCATCTCGATGGACACGAGCTTGTCGTAGGTCCCGGTGAGGTCCCGGTAGTCCCGGTCGAGCACCGTGACCCGGTCGGCCAGGCCCTCGTCCACCACCCGCTTGGCGGCGTGCTCGAATTGGGCGTCGGAGATGGTGGTGGTGGTGACCCGGCAGCCGTAGCGCGATGCCGCGTGGCAGGCGAAGCCGCCCCACCCGGTGCCGATCTCGACGACGTGGTCGTCGGGGCCCAGCCCCAGCTTGGTGCACAGCCGGTCGAGTTTCGTCCGCTGGGCGTCGGCCAGGCCCATGTCCGGGTCGACGAAGATCGCCGACGAGTACATCATCGTCTCGTCCAGCATGAGGGCGAAGAAGTCGTTCGAGAGGTCGTAGTGCGACCGGATGTTGTGGCGGTCGACGTGCCTGGACGGGGGGCGGAGGCGGCGGAACCAGTCCGTCGACGTCCCGACCACCTGGCCGACCCGGTCCTGCACGGCCGTGACCGGACGCAGCCCACGGCTCAGCACCCGGGTCAGCGTGGTGAGGTCGTCGCACTCCCACAGCCCGTCGGCATAGTCACGGCCGAGTCCCACCGACCCCTGGCACAGCGTGCTCCAGTAGACGGTGGGGTCGTGGATCACCATGGTGACCTCGGGTGCCCCCCCGCCGAAGCGGTGGGTGCCGTCGGGGTCGACCACCACCAGGGTCCCACCACGCAGATGGGAGGCAAGGAGCCGCAGGAACCACGCCGCCGCGGGTGTGGCGCGGGTGCCGAGCAGACCGATGGGGAGCTCCGCCATGTTCAGTCCTCCTGTCGCCCGCCGGGGAACCGCCCCCCGCAGCCACCGGAGCGTACCGAGCCGTCGTGCCCCACGTGCTCCCGGAGCGTCTCCGGGTGCCGGTGGAAGGGCACACCCCTGGCCCGCAGGACGAGCGCCTGGCGGTAGATGCCCCAGGACACCCGCAGGGTCATCAGCGGGAAGCGCCACAGGAGGCGGCCGAGGGACCGACGTGTGGCCGGCACCCGGGTGAGGGCCATGGTGGCGCCGAACACCGACTCGTCACCCTGGACGTCGTCGACGGCCAGGGTGAGGTGGTCACCGGGCACACCGACGGAGAAGCGGTGGGTGAGATCCATCGGCAGGAACGGGGACACGTGCATTGCCTTGGCCACGTCGTGGCGGCCGGTGCCGGGGAGCACATAGGCGGTGCGCTCGTGCCACGGGGTGTTGGTCACCTCGACCACGACGGTCTCCACGGTCGAGCCCGTCGGGTCGTAGCAGTAGTACGTGGTGATGGGGTTGAACAGCCAGCCCCAGGTGCGCAGCTGGGTGAGCACGGCGACCGGCCCGGTCGGCCGGATACCGGTGCGGGAGGCGACCAGGTCCCGGACGGCCCCGTCCAGCGGCTCCGCCGGGTCACCGAGGTGGTCGCGCCGGCGGAACGAGACGGCGTTGGACCGCTCGGCACTCCACAGGGGGTGGAGTGCGCAGACGGCATCGACCTCGGCGAGGTCGAGGAGGACCACGGCGATCCGGTAGGCGAACCGGTGGTCGATCGGGGTGTGGCGGTGGTGGACCACCCGGCCTTCGTAGAGGGCGCTGCGCAGACCGGCGCCCGCGGCGGACGGGACCGGACGGGCCGGCATCGGGGCGACCGACCTCACAGGTCCACGCCGGCCAGTCGCCGGCACACCACCCGCGCGCTCTGGACGCCGTCCTCGTGGAAGCCGTAGCCCCAGTAGGCGCCGGCGTACCACGTGCGGTGCCGTCCGTTCAGCTCCTCGTGCCGGGTCTGGGCGGCGATGGCGGCCGTGTCGTAGACGGGGTGGGCGTAGTCGAACGAGCGCAGGACGGTGGCCGGGTCGATGGCGTCCTCGCGGTTGAGGGTGAGGAGGAGCTCGTCGGCCGACTCGATCCCCTGGAGGGTGCGCATCCGGTAGGTGAGGGTGGCCCGACCCGGACGGTCGGGGACCCGGTGGTAGTTCCAGCTGGCCCACGCCCGTCGGTTGGCCGGCAGGAGGCGGACGTCGGTGTGGAGGGTGGCCCGGTTGGGCTGGTAGCGGATGGCCCCCAGCACCTCGCGCTCGACGGGCGACGGGTCGGACAACAGGTCGAGGGCCTGGTCGCTGTGGGTCGCCACCACCACCTGGTCGAAGTGCTCGGGCCCCGACGGCGTGTGGAGCTCGACCTCGTCGGCGGTGCGGGTGATCTTGGTGACCGGCTCGCCGAGCCGCACCCGGCGCCCGAGCCGGGACAGCACCGCGTCGACGTAGTGGCGGGACCCACCGCTGACGGTGCGCCAGGCCGGCTGGTTCCCGTACTCGAGCAGGCCGTGATTGGCGAAGAAGCGGGCAAAGGTGACGGCGGGGATGTCGAGGAAGGTGGAGGGGTCTGCCGACCAGATCGAGGACCCCATCGGGACCAGATACCAGTCGAGGAACGGGGCCGACCACCGCCCCGACGCCAACAGGTCGCCGAGCGAGACCGTCGGGTCGGCCGGACCGTCGAGCAGTGCCCGGGCCTGGCGGTTGAACCGGACGATGTCACCGAGCATCCGCAGGAACGCCGGACGCACCAGATTGCGACGCTGGGCGAAGACGGTGCCGAACGACGAGCCCTTCCACTCGATGCCGCTGACCTCGTCGCACACCCCGAAGCTCATGTCGCTGGGCTTGGTGTCGATCCCGAGGTCGTCGAAGAGGGCGACCAGGCCGGGGTAGTTGCGCTCGTTGTAGACGAGGAAGCCGGTGTCGACGTCGACGGAGCCGTCGCCGAGGTCGACGCGGACGGTATGGGCGTGCCCGCCCGCACGGTCGTCGGCCTCGAACAGCGTGACGTCGTGGTCCCGGCCGAGCAGGTGCGCGCAGGCCAGCCCGGACACCCCGGTGCCCACGATGGCGATCCTCATCCGTCCCGTCCGCCTCCCGTCGTAACCGTCGTGCACACCAGGGTTCGGAGCAGGAGGCAGGTCCGGATGACGCCGATCGGGATGGGCGGGCCGCTCGGTAGATTCGTCCCCGCCACGCGCCCGACCGATCCGTGACCGCACGGGTCGGGGTCGGACCACCTGGAGGACCCGCCATGGCCCGCTACCGGGGCACCGTCATCTCGAAGCGCTCGGTCGGGGACACCTTCGACTACCTGGCCGACTTCACCAACACCGCCGAGTGGGACCCGGGGACGGCCGCGGCCGAGCGGCTGGACGCCGGAGACGTCGGTCCGGGCAGCGCCTTCCGCCTCGGTATCCGGTTCGGCCCGCGGACCCTGGTGCTCGACTACCGGATCGTGGCGTACGACCGGCCGCACCGGGTGGTGCTGCTGGGTGAGTCCGCCACCGTCCGCTCACAGGACACCGTCGCGGTCGTCCCCACCGCCGACGGCGGCGCCGTGGTGACCTACACGGCCGACCTGACCCTGCGGGGTCCCTATGCCCTGGTCAACCCGGTGCTCGGTCGGTACGTCGACCGGGTGGGCGACCAGGGGATCGAGGGCCTGCGCACCGTCCTCGCCGGACCGTCCGCGCCCGGTGACCGGCCTCGTGCGGGACGGGCGGTGGCTTCGGCGGTCGACGGTGTCCTCGAGGCCACCGTCGTGGGCAGCTTCTCCTCGATCGGCCCCGCGCTGCGGAGCCGTACCGCCGGGTGGGCGGACCCGCCCCGGATGGACGGCCGTACCGCCCTGGTCACCGGGGCGACGTCGGGTCTCGGACTCGCCACGGCGCAGGGCCTGGCCGGACTGGGTGCCGAGGTGGTCCTGACCGCCCGGGGCCACGACCGGGCCGAGGCGGCCGTGGCGGCCGTGCGCCGCGCCGCACCCGGCGCCGCCGTCTCCTACCTGCTGGCCGACATGGGCGAATTCGACCAGGTGCGGGCCCTTGCCGCCGAGTTCCTGGACGTCCACGACCGGCTCGACGTCCTGGTGCACAACGCCGGGGCGCTGACCGCGGCGCGGACCCTGACCGGGTCGGGCCTGGAGCTCACGGTCGCCTCCCAGGTCGCCGCCCCCTATCTCTTGACGGGTCTCCTGCTGCCGGCGCTGCGCGCCGGTGCCCCCTCCCGGGTCATCCAGGTGTCGTCGGGGGGCATGTACACCCAGCGGTTCGACCTGGACACCCTGGAGATGGGCCCGGACGACTACGACGGCACCGTTGCCTACGCCCGGGCCAAGCGGGCCCAACTGGTGCTCCTGCACGAGTGGGTCCGACGCACGGACGGCTCGGGCACCGTCTTCCACGCCATGCACCCGGGCTGGGCCGACACCCCGGGCGTCCGGTCCGCCCTGCCCGGATTCTCCCGGGTGATGGGCCCGGTCCTGCGCACTCCGGAACAGGGGGCGGACACCGCGGTGTGGCTGGCGGCCGCGCCCGACGGCGTCCGGTCGAACGGCGGTTTCTGGCTCGACCGCCGCCCGCGGTGGGAGAACAAGGCACCCTGGACCCGTCTGCCCGAGGCCGACTTCGTCGACGCCGGGGCCGAGCTGTGGGACTGGTGCGCACTGCGCACCGGGTGGGAGGGGCCGTCCCGGACGACGTGAGGCCGGCGGTCGGACGGAGCCCGGCCGTCCGGTGTCAGCCGGTGAAGCCGTACTGCTCGTGGGCGCCCATGACCGCGCACTCGAACATGCCGTAGCCGACCTTGCCGTCGCACGTGAACCTCGCCGCGTACTCGGTGAGCCCCCAGTCGGAGTAGGACGGGTCGGCCGGGGGGACCTGCTGGCCCTGGACCACGAGGTCGCCCTGGTACATCCCGTGCTTCCAGTCCGGCTCCAGCCCGTAGCCGCTGCCGAGCAGGAGGGGGAAGGCCAGCAGCGTCTCGACCTCGACCTCGGCCGTCTTGCGTCCGTGGGGCCCGAAGTAGGAGAGGGTGGCACCGGTCACCGTCCGGGTGCCCGGGGCGAACCGCAGCTCGTGCTCGGGCCGGCCCAGCCACTCGGCCTCACGCCCCGAGCCGATCGGGAACACCCGGTGGGCGTCCTGCATGATCCGCTCGCCGCTGGAGCGTTCCTGGATGATCGTGACCATGGCGTGGTCGTCGAACCGCACCGGTGCGTAGACCCAGAAGAAGCCGAACGACGTGTCGGTCACCCGGATCCCGGGGTGCTCGGACTCGCCGACCGGCCGGATGCCCCACGAGCGGTCGCGGGAGCCCCACCAACGGTCGGGGGTCAGGGCGATCTCGCGTTCGCCGACCTTGAGCGTGCCGGTCCAGCCGCCCACCTGGGCGAAGCGGGTGGAGTCGAAGGTGACCCGCGAGAACTGCCGGTCGAAGTGCCGGGCCTCGAGGTGCGCCTCGCAGAACCCGTCGTAGACGGCGTCGAGCTCGATGCCCCACTCGTTCGGCTCGAGGACGACACGGACCCGCTCGAGCCCCTTCAGGACCTCCACGCGGATCGGACCGACCGAGGCGTCCATCCGGTCGGCACCCAGGGTCTTGGACGACCGCACCACCCGGTGGTCGTCACCGAGCTTCACCGACACGAAGGCGTCGGCCACGCCCAGGTTCGGGTACTGGCCGACACCGATGACGCAGAAGAGCTCCTCGTCGGTTCCGTGGACGTCGCCGGTGCCGTGGATGTTGAAGTAGTAGCGGTCGTAGAAGTTGCGGTCCGAGGTGCCGACGTGGCGCATCGGCTCCGAGATCTGGTGGACGGGGTAGTCGTCGAGCGGGGACAGCACGTCGGACTCCTCTTCTCCGGACGACGCCGGGGTCGGCGCCCGTGCTCGGGCGGCTCGGCCGCAGCGTAACCCCGCGGGGGCCGCCGCGGGCGGCCCCGGGGGCACCCGGCTACGATCGCCACAGGCTGTGCTGTGACCCGGACCGGGTGGGGACCAGCCGAAGCGAACCGATCCGTCACCGTCCTGGGAGGGCCCATGAAGTCGTACGACCGCCTGTACATCGGAGGGGAGTGGGTGGAGCCGTCGTCCTCCGCCGTGTTCGAGGTGCACTCGCCGGCCACCGGCGAGCTGGTGGGCCGGACGCCCGAGGCCCAGAACGCCGACATCGACCGTGCGGTGGCCGCCGCCCGGGACGCCCTCGAGAACGGTCCGTGGCCGCGGATGACACCGACGGAGCGGGGCGCCGTCCTGGCCAAGGCGGCCGAGCTGGTGCGCGAGCGGATGCAGGAGCTGGCCGAGCTGATCACCAACGAGATGGGGTCGCCCGTGTCGTGGGGGATCATGGCCCAGGTCCTCGCTCCGACGATGATCCTCGACTACTACGCCGGCCTGGGCTCCACCTTCGCCTTCGACACCGTCAAGGACGGCCTGCTCGGCCCGGTCCTGGTGACCAAGGAGCCGGTCGGCGTGGTGGCCGCCATCACCCCGTGGAACGTGCCGTTCTTCCTGGCCGCGGCCAAGCTCTCCCCGGCGCTGCTGTCGGGGAGCACCGTGGTGTTCAAGCCCGCCCCCGAGACGCCGCTCGACGCCAACGTCCTCGCCGAGATCCTGGAGGAGGCCGGGCTGCCCACGGGCGTGCTCAGCGTGGTGCCCGCCGGCCGCGAGGTCGGTGAGTACCTGGTGAACCACCCCGGGGTGGACAAGGTGTCGTTCACCGGGTCGACGGTGGCGGGCAAGAAGATCGGGGCGGCGTGCGGCGCCAACCTGAAGCGGTACAGCCTGGAGCTCGGCGGCAAGTCGGCGGCCATCCTGCTCGACGACGTCGACCTGGCGGAGTCGTTGCCGCTGATGCTCCCCAACGCCATCATGAACAACGGCGAGGCCTGCATCTCGCTGACCCGCATCCTGGCCCCGCGTGACCGCTACACCGAGGTCACGGACGCCCTGGTGGAACTGGTGCGGGCCATGAAGGTCGGCGACCCGCTCGACCCGGCGACGGAGGTCGGCCCGCTGGTGGCCGAACGCCAGCGCGACCGGGTCGAGGGCTACATCGCCATCGGCCAGGACGAGGGTGCCAAGGTGGCCGTGGGCGGCGGGCGCCCGGCCGGGATCGACAGCGGCTGGTTCGTCGAGCCCACCGTCTTCGTGGACGTGGACAACTCGATGCGGATCGCCCAGGAGGAGATCTTCGGGCCGGTGCTGTCGGTCATCCCCTACGACGGCGACGACGAGGCCGTCCACATCGCCAACGACTCCGACTACGGCCTGTGCGGCGGCGTGTTCACCGCCGACAACGACCGCGGACTCGCCGTGGCACGCCGGGTCCGCACCGGCACCTACATGGTGAACTCGTCGATCCCGATCGACTTCTCCTCGCCGTTCGGCGGCTACAAGGAGTCGGGTGTTGGCCGCGAGTTCGGCGAGGACGGCCTCGAGCTGTTCCTCGAGAAGAAGACCATCAACCTGCCGGCCGGCTACCTCCCGTCGGTCTGAGCACCGGGCCCTCGGGGGTACCCCACAACGGGTTGCTCCCGGCAGCCGGCCGATCCCACCGGGCACCCGTCACCCACGCCGGATCCGGGGTGGGCACGGGTCCGCCCATCTGCGAACATGGACGGGCCATGACCCACCCTGCCCCGGCCCTCCCGGGTCGCCTGCACCCGTCGGGGACCACCCGACCGTGAGCGGAGGAGCGGTCGCGCCCACCGGGGCACGCAGGACCTCGGGCCAGCCCCGCGGGCGGACCGTGGTGTTCGGGTTCGTCCCGGCCCTGGACGGGGTGCGGGCCGTGGCCGTGCTCGGGGTGCTCCTGTACCACGGTGGGGCGCCGATGGCCTCGGGCGGGTTCCTCGGCGTCAACATGTTCTTCGTCCTGTCCGGATTCCTCATCACGTCGCTGCTGCTGGGGGAGTGGACCCGTCGCCTCACCGTCCGCCTCGGACAGTTCTGGGCCCGCCGGGCCCGCCGACTGCTGCCGGCGCTGCTCCTGCTGCTGGTCGGGGTCGCCGCGTACGCCCGGTTCGTGGCCGCACCGGGTGCGTACGCCGGGCTCCGCCTCGACTCGCTGGCCACCCTCGTCTACGTGGCCAACTGGCACTTCATCGTGTCGGGCTCGAGCTACTTCGCCGTCTCGGCGCAGCCGTCCCCGCTCTCCCACATGTGGTCGCTGGCCATCGAGGAGCAGTTCTACCTCGTGTGGCCCCCGGTGGTCCTGGTCCTGCTGCGGGTCGGTCGCCACCTGCGCCCGTCCCGCCGGCTGCTCCCGGTGCTGGGCGCCGCCGTGCTGGGTGCGCTGGCCTCGGCCGCCGACATGCGGTGGTCGTTCCTCCACGGGGCGTCGCTCACCCGTCTCTACGAGGGCACCGACACCCGCTGCCAGGACATCCTGGTCGGGGCCGCCCTGGCCACGGGTCTGACCATGTGGGCCCGGCGTCGGCGCCCGGTGCCGCTTCCGGTGCCCGACCTCCACACCCTGGAGCTCCCCCGCGCCCATCCCTCCGCCGGCACGGCAGGGCTGGGTGTGCCGCCCGGAAACCGCCGTGACATCCAGCGCCGACGCGGTCCGAGCGCCCGCCGGATCACCGCATGGGAGCTGTCGAGCACGACCGCCCGGCTGGCCACCCAGGTCGCCGGGTGGGCGGCCCTGGCGTGGGTGGTGGTGCTGTGGACCCGCCTGGACGGTCCCACCCGGTTCCTCTTCCTCGGCGGCGAGCTGGCGGTCGCCGTGGCCGTGGCCGTCGTGCTGTTCGCCATCGTGACGGCCCAGGGCGGCTCGCTCGCCCGGGTGCTGGCCGTCTCCCCGTTGGTCTACCTGGGCCGGATCTCCTACGGGGTCTACCTGTGGCACTTCCCGCTGTTCCTGCTGCTGGACGCCGAGCGGATGCACCTCTACGGACTGCCGCTGCTGGCCGTGCGGGTGGCGGCGACCCTGGTGGTGGCGACGGCCTCCTACTACCTGGTGGAGCTACCGGTCCGGCGGGGCCGGCTGTCCACACTGGCGGAGTGGCGGGCATGGCTCGTCACCTCCGGCGCGTTCCTCGCCGTGGTGGCCGTCACGGTGGCCGCCACCCTGCCGGCGGCAGCCGAGGCGGCCGGGCCGGCGTCGGCGATCGGGACGACGGCATCGGGCGCCCCGGTGCGGGTCACCGTGCTGGGCGACTCGGTGGCCTGGCGCCTCGGCTTCGCCCTGCTGGCCGATCAGCCCGAGCAGACGTACGGCGTCGACATCGACAACGGCGCCATCGTGGCCTGCGGCCTCGTGCGAAGTACCCGCTACATCGCCCACGGGGTCCCGGACGAGATGGCCGCCCAGTGCAACCCGACGACCGCGGCCGCCGGCCAGTGGCCGGCCCAGTGGGCAGGGAACATCGCCGCCTTCCACCCCAACGTCGTGATGGTCCTGGCCGGTCGGTGGGAGGTCATGGACCGGTGGATCGACGGTCACTGGTCCCACATCGGTCAGCCCGACTTCGACGCCGCACTGCGGCAGTCACTGGCCCAGGCGGTCCAGGTGGCCACGTCCCAGGGTGCCTACCTGGTCCTGCTGACGGCGCCGTGCTTCTCCTCCGGCGAGCAACCCGACGGCCTCCCGTGGCCCGAGGACTCCGCCACCCGCCTGGCCCAGTACAACACCATGGTGCGTCAGGTGGCAGCCGAACACCCCGCCGACGTGCGGGTGGAGGAGTTCGGGGCGATGATCTGCCCGGGGGGCACCTTCAGCACCACCCTCGACGGCGTGCAGCTGCGGGACGGGGACGGTGTCCACATCGTCCCCACCGTGGCCGCCGGCCAGTGGCTGGCCTCCCGTCTGCTGCCCACGGTGGTGCAGGTGGGTCGTGACCAGCAGGAGGGCCGGAGCCTGGCCGCTCCCTCCTCCTCGTCGTCGACCGGCACCCCACCCGACACCGTGTCGGCTTCGGGGGCGCTGACGGCCTCAGGTACCCGGGGCCCCTGATCCGGGGTCAGGCCCCGCCGCCCGCCGTGGACGGTGGTGGCTGCTGGTCGAAGACGGAGGCGTCGGCGTCGGCGCACTGGGCGCGGAGTGCCGGCAGCAGTTCGGACTCCGGCACCCGGTTGGCCTCGGACAAGGTGGCGGACAGCGACTCCCACTGGATGTCGTGGTAGGCGGCCTGTGCGGCGATGGGGATGGCCTGGAGCAGGTCGATGTAGGCCCGCTCGCGGAGGGTGCTCGCCGTCGTCGGGTCGGTGGTTCCCGCCGCCTGGTCGAAGAGCCGGATCGACGTGTTGACGTGGTCACACGAGGTCCGGGCCAGGTCCCCGGCACTGGCCGCGCAGGCCGACAGCACCGCGCCCGTGGCCACCACGGCGAGGATGCCGGCGGCCAACCGGCCCCGTCGGGCGCGGCCCGGCCCGGTCACTCGAGCCAGCTGGGCGCCGAGTCGAGGAGGAATCGGCTCACGGCCAGGCAGCGGTCGAAGACGTCACACAGCATCTCCTCGCCGGTGAGCACCCGGGCCAGGGACACCGGCGTCCGGGCGACGATGCTGAGACGCCGCTCGGCGGCGTCGGTCGCCGACGCATAGGAGTCGATGGCCGACACCTCGAGGGGGAGCTCGATGCCACCCACGCCGGCGAGGTCGATGGCCAGGCGCAGCAGGTCGGGCCCGTTGGGCAGGGGAGGGAGCGCCCAGGTGAAGGTGAGGGCGAAGTGGAACTCGTCGGGCGGGTCCTCGTCCTCGGGCAGTCCGAAGACGGCGTCCTCGAACGAGAGCAGCGTGCGGGGGTCGACCTCGAGGGCGAGGTGCAGGTCGAGCGGGCCGCCACAGCCGTCCTCGGGATGGAGCTCCACCTCCCAGACCTGACGCAGCGAGTAGGTCTCGACGAAGTGTCGTTCGTCGTGCACGTGGAACCCATGGTCGACCGAATGGTCCTTGAGGTCGGCCACGTACCCGGCCACATCGATGACTGCCACAGGCCAGTCAGCCTACCGGGTGGGCCGTCCCCCGGTGACGGCCCACCCCTCGGTAACGTCGCCGCATGGACGACCCCACCCTGCTCGAGGTGCTCCACGCCACCGCCACCGCCGTAGCCGACGCACTCGAGGACCTCGAGGACTGGGGACTGGCAGGTACGTTCGACGGGCAGTACCGCCACGATCTGGTGGCCGACGCCGCCGCACTGGCCGTGCTGGCCGAGGCGGGCGTCGGGGTGCTGTCCGAGGAGTCGGGCACGACCCGGCTCGACCGCGAGGTGGTGGTGGTGGTCGACCCGGTCGACGGTTCCACCAACGCCTCGCACGGGATCCCGTGGTTCGCCACCAGCCTGTGCGCGGTCGACGGCGACGGGCCGCGGGCGGCGCTCGTGGTCAACCAGGCGTCGGGCGAGCGCTTCGAGGCGGTGCGGGGCGGAGGGGCCCGTAAGGACGGTGTGCCCATCGCGCCGTCGGGGTGCGACCGCCTGGATGCGGCCATCGTCGCCTTCAGCGGCTATCCACCCCGCTACCTGGGCTGGAACCAGTACCGCTGCCTGGGCTCCGCCGCCCTCGACCTGTGCGCGGTCGGTGAGGGCGTGCTCGACGGGTATGCCGTCATCGGCGGCTCGCGCCTCGGAAGTTGGGACTACCTGGGCGGGATGCTGGTGTGCACGGAGGCGGGCGCGGTACTCGGCGAGGCGCAGGGTCACGACCTGGTCACGCTGTCCCACGACGAGCGCCGGGCACCGTTCGCCGCGGCCACGCCGGCCCTGCTCGAGGAGTTCCTGGCGGCGGCAGCGCAGTAACCTCGGGGCCGGCGGGCGCTTAGCTCAGTTGGTCAGAGCAGCTGGTTTACAACCAGCAGGTCATCGGTTCGAGTCCGGTAGCGCCCACGTCAGGTCATGGGGAGAGAGGGGCCTCACCGGAAGGGTGGGCCGGACCCGCCGCACTGGCGGGTTTCCGCGTCACGGTATCAACGGGTCGCCCCTATCGGGTCGGCAAGGCTGCGACGGTCCTGGAAACGCCGAAGGAGACTAGGCGTTCTTCTCGGCTGCCCGTGCGACCTTGAACTGGTGGTGTTGGGCAAGAATGTGCTCGTGTGTCGCCCCGTGGTTCGGCACATCCGGGTGGTGGTGCTTGCAGAGGATGAAGGGCGTCCCCTCGAGGGCATGGTGGCCGATCCTCCAGCAACCCTTCGTGTGGCAGTTCACCTTGCGCATGCCGGTGTAGACACCAACGCACACGGCACTGATCAGGGTGGCCTCTCCCAGGTCGGAGCCGAACCCGGACCAGAAGTTGTAATACACGTCTGGCCCGCCATGAAGCGTACCCGTGTGAAGTGCGAACCAATGGCGGAGCGCACCGATGAAGGCGATGAGGAGCGCTACGACGATGATGAGGAGGAGGACCCCGCCAACCCAGGCGGCTCTGTCCCCCGAGCTGTCGGGGGGGAACGAAGGCGCCGGCGGCGCCGTGGAGTTGCCTGCGGGGGCCGCCTCGTCGGCTGCCGGCGTCGGGGCGCCCGAGGACTCACCGGGCCGGGCGGGTTCCGATGTTTCAGTCATGGTCTCCGATCCCCGCTCTCCGTAATGATCAGGCGGCGCGCTCGCCCGTCGCCATTCTGCCGTCGCACGTGCCGGTTGACGCGGACCTGTCCCAGATCGCCGGTCAGTGGAGCTCTCCAGGGCCCCGCGGGGGTCCGACCGTCCTCTCGACCCTGCGCGAGTACCGACTGGTGTGCGGCGTCCATGGCCTTCGAGGGCGTCCCGTTGCGAGGAAGCGCTTGTCTCACAGCCATGTCACCCGGTGACACCGGTGTGTACGGCATTCGGTGGGGGCGATGACCGGTTCCCACTCCCACGATGCTCCCTGGAACCCGGGGCGGCTCGGGCGGCCGATGGTCAACCGTGCTCAGCGAGGTGTGACGTCGACCGGACGTCAGTCGAAGTGTCGGGTCAACTCGTTGGCGTAGTGGGTGCCGAGTTGGTCACCGACGTCCGTGAGCCACGTCGACAGTCGGGTGGCACCGGTCGCCGGTCCGCTGGTGTCAGCCAAGCCGCTCGCCATCGCCCGGTATTCGTCCGTGGTCAGCAACACGTCATGAAGCGCCAATCCCAGCACCGAGGACAAGAGAGGAACCACCGCTCCCGGGACGTGGACGATCCGACTCCTCGCCCCGAGGGCATCCCGGATCGAGGTCACCAGCTCGTTGAACGTCGGGTTCTCCGGACCGACCGCATCGGTTACGCTGTCGACCGACTCCGCTGCCTTCTGGAGGCAGAGTTGCGCCAGGTCATCGATGTGGATGCCCCGGATGCGGTAGTTGCCGTCCCCGCCGACACCGAACACCGGCAACCGGCGAAGCAACCAGGCGATGTTGTTGATCAAGACGCCGTTGCCTCCGAAGAGGATGGCGGGTCGCACGATCGCATACGGGACCTCGGACTCGGCCAACGCTCGCTCCACGAGTGCCTTGCCTCGGAAGTAGGGGTAGGGCGACTCGATGCTGGGATTGGTAATGCTGACATGGACGATCCGCTGCACCCCGGCCCGTTTGGCGGCGAGGAAGAGCGTGCGGGAGTTCGCCACCGCCAGCTCGTGGTCGATCTGGCGGTGGGCGAAGCGCACCCAGTAGGTGTTGAACAGTGTGGTCGCACCCTGGAGCGACTCGACCAATCCCAGCTGGTCGTCGAAGTCCAACGGACGCACGTCGATGGTGGAGCTGTCGCCGCTGCGCTCTGGATGTCCGGTCAGCGTCCGGACGCTGCGTCCGCTGTCGACGAGCGCCTTGGCGATGGCCGCACCCGAATAGCTGAACGCTCCGGTCACCGCGTCCAGACCGGTGTCGATGCGGACGGTTCGGGGGCTCGGGGTACCGAGGGTCGAGGTCACGTGGACTCCTTCGTAGTGGTCGGTGTGGTCATGGCCTCGAACAGCGAGGCAAGCTGCTTGGCACGGGCGAACAGGTTCAGCGCGGGTTCGGCATCGCCGTCCAGATGGCTCAGCATCTCCAGCCCGAGGTAGAGGGCGACGACGGCATGGGCCACGTCCTCTGGAGGAAGGACACCGGACAGTGGCGAGGCACCGAGGGAGGTCTCGATGGTCGACCGGGCGAACTCCCGCCACGGCTGGATCCGTGCGGCCACCTCGGGACCCAGACCGGGGGTGGACGAGGATCCGGCGATCATCTCGACCAGCACGGTGATGTAGCCCGCGTCGAGGTCGTTCTTGAAGATGCCCTCGGCAGCTTCCACGAGTTGCGTCGGACTGGCTGCTTCGGCAACCTCGCTCCCGTAGATCTGGAGGCGCTCCTGGCTGACGGCGTCGAGAGCGGCCAGGAGCAGATTGGCAACGGATCCGAAGTGATAGAAGACGAGACCCTGGTTGATGCCGGCCCGTTGGGCGATGACCCGGGCGCTCGCACCTGCATAGCCGTGCTCCTTGAGTGTCTCGATCGCCGCCTCGACCAAGGCCCGTCGAGTCAGATCCGACCGATCCGACCCTGTCCCTCTCGCCCTGCTGGGAGCGCCTGCCTTCGCCACGGTTCACCTCGGATTGAGCGTCTGCTCAAACTATACGCTCAATTCTGGAGGTGCGCCACCGGAGGAGCTCCGCCCCACGGTTTGGAGCGCCTGAGGGGCGTCGATTGCTCGCCGGCTGACGTTCCGGACCCGGCACGTGAATCCTCGTGATCACCGCCACCGATGCCGCCCTCCACGGTGCTCTGGTCAGGGCCCAGCAGCCGATGCCGTTCTGAAGCTGCGTCTCGAAACGGAGCAGGTTCGGGGCCGGCGAACAGTAGGCCTCCTCAAGTCGGATCGAGGCTCGGCCGATCTGACGGCATGGCGACGTCACGGCAGGTGGATACCACGTCGCATCGGGTCTTCCGGTCCCGTGCGGTGTTCGTGGCCGGCGTCGTCGATGCCGCGTTCGGACTTCTCGTCGGCAGTGCCGGCGTCGCCCTTGCCGCGCTCGGTAGCTCACCGAAGGCGCTCCCGATCGGAGTGGCGGTCTGCGTGATCGGATTGATCCTGCTGATCACCGGGATCGCCCGAATGGCTGCCCGAATGGAACTCGGTCCCACCCAGGTCACGTGGACATGGTCATTCTCCACGGAGCGACTCGCACTGGACGACGTGGTGGACTGCGCCTTGGTGGAGAAAGGGTCGCCCGCATCCGGTGGTGCCTGGGTCGGGTTCCTCGGCGGTGGCATCTTCATGGTGCTGGTCTGGTGGCTCGTCGATGTCGTCTCCGCCTTCGCTCGCAGCGAGCCGAGTCTGGGATCGTTGGAGCTGGTCGCCATCAAGCGCTACGGAGGTCCCGTTCCCATCAGGGCGATCAGCGCGTGGTCGACCCCGTCGTCGCACTCGCAGGCGAACGAGGCCCTGGTGGCACTCCAGACGGCCGTCCACGTCGCTGATCGACCCGCCCCGACGGAGCTTCCGATTCTGCGCAACGACGCGTGGGATCTGCCGGAGAGAAGCTGACTGCCCCTCGACCTGCGCCGTGCGGGAAGGAAGGGCGACCGGGAGATAGCGGTTTCGTCCCGCAGTCTGCGAGGCGCGTGGATCGCCGGAATGCCGGATGTCAGCGGAGTGTGATCCCTGCGGGCCATCCCCGGCAGGGCGTCCCGGCGTACAGCAGCGATCGGATCCGGCAGTTCCGACATGGGTCACCACACGTGGATTCTCGGCCCCGCGTCATGGAGTCGTCAGCCCGGAAGCGGATGATCACATGGATGAGCAGCGAACTCGGAGGCGTCACGACGCGACTACGGCATGCAGCGGTGTCGCTAGGTCTCGTCGTGGCTCTCCTCTGTGGATGGTCCGCAACGGCCAGTGTCTTCTCGAGCGACGCAATGGCCAGTGCACTGGCTGTCGGGGCTGGGGTGTACTCCAAGCCGCTCGTGGCGAAGGTGATGGACGAACACGGTGCCCAGCATCGCGACGACAACGGGGACGACATATCGGCACCCACCCTTGTCGGACTCTCCGTCGAGATCGAGTTTCCCCGCGAACTGGAGGAGCCTCCGCGCCCAGCCGATGGAATCACCCACGGGTTCTCCTCGTGGTAGGCGTGGACCGCGGAGGAACCGTGACTGCTCGAAGCACACGAGGCCGCCGACGGGCACACGGTTGACGATCGATCTCCCAGGTGGGGCGAGTGGTAAGAGGAGCGTCGAACGATGGGCGCTCACCGGCAATTGACCGTTGCTCCAGGCGACCCCGACCGCTGCGTATGCGCTCGAGATCGTACAACCGATCAAGACGTACAACCGATCGACATGGACGACCCAGGCAGTCGCAGTGGGAGTTGGTATCGTGGGACCTGGCGTCACACCACCGGCGACGCATTCCGATCGGGGGGAACCATGCGAACATTCATCGTGGCAGCGGCAGCACTCGCGATTCCGATGTCAGCGATGACGGTGGGAGTCGTTGGACTCTCTGGCACCGCGGGAGCGTCGTCACCGGTGACATGTGCCAAAGTCTCTGGTTCACTGACGGGAACCGTTCACTTCAAGGAGTGCGACACGCCGTTCGGCAGAGGGAATGCGGTGGGCACCTCGCTTGCCACTGGCGGGACGATCAGTTGGGGCGGTACGCACCCGGGTTCGGTGTCGCTCGCCGGTTCCGTCACGAGTCCCGGTCGAGGAATCTGCGCCACTGGCTCGAAGGAGTACGACGCTTCCGAGGTGGTGACCGGCGTCACCGGGAGTGCCCGGTCGGTGATCACGGTTGGGGACCATGGCTCTGGGGCATTCTGCGCCAACAAGGCCGGCCGTCTGGCGCTGGTCAGCGGCTCCGTCTTCCAGGTCTGAACCAGGGCGGTTCCCGGGTACCCGTCGGGCTCCGCCGTCGTCGGATCGCACCCCCTCGGGTCCGTGCCCCACATCGCCGAGCGTGGCACCTCTGCATCCTGAGGAGTCGTCTCGCCTCCGGGTCGAGGAGGAGCAAGCGCCAAGGATCGTCCGTCAGGTTGCAACGCCTCATGGGTGCACGCGCCCCCGAAACCAGGACCTGCCCTACGGGACGGGGAACGACGATGCGCTTCCGTCGGCGACGACCACGAAGTACGTCTTCGGAAATGGCCCAGTGCCGCTCCCGGGAACCGGAGACGGCACGAACCCGGGTGATCTCACCCCCGCCCAGTGCCAGTAGCCAGCTTCGCAGGGCACGCTGATCAGCTCCGGGGTGCCAGCGACATCGAGAGCGCACCGGTCGCTACCCGGATAGGTCTGACCGGTAGGTGCTCCCCATCGGATACCCCAGCCGGGTGGCTCACGGAAACCACCGACCGGCTGGTTGTAGACCCACGTCAGGTTCGATGGCCGTGGTGGGATCGGCCCGGAACCGGTGACGATCACCACCAGGGAAACTCCGCACGCCAACGTAGCCAGAACGCCGAGCACCCGGCCCCGGCTCCACCATCGTCGTGGGGAGACGCGCGGTTGGGCGGATGGAAGGTCCAGCCTCGTCTCATCCAACAGGGTCATCGTGCCCGACCTCCCGGTGACGTGGCTGCGAACGAGGGCGCCGACATGACGAACGTCGCCGGGAATCCTAAGGTCCGCAACCGTTCGTGCCGCTCCTCGCCGGCTCGGTGGGGCTGATCGGCAACCAAGCACCGGGCCCCAGGGACCCCGGTCCGACAGCTCCAGCGCGGATGCGACGCGGACGTCATCGCGCTCTCGGGTGATCCCAGCGTCGATATCGGAGTCCTTGCTGATGCCACCCGGGTGACCCACGTGTGGAGAGGCGGAGAACGGATGAACGTGCCAGGTGAGCCGAGCCCGGTGTGACCATGGGCCCAGGAGGGGACGCGGATCCTCTCGGAACGTTGGCCACGGGTGCCTCAGGCCGCCCGACACCCTGACCGCCCGCCGGCGTCGCCCGGCCCCCGACCGCCGGGGGTGGGCCACGCTCCGCCACCTCCGGGCGTGTGACTGCATCCGATGGAGTCGTCGAACCGGTCGGCCGAACCACCACGATGCCGACATCCGAGGGTTCCGTACGCTCGATGGTGGCGCCCGGCACACCTGACGCGTCAGTCGGATCGTCCATCGGGCCTCCTCACATCTGCTCGAGCAGCTCCTGCGTCCCCGTCAGTGAGGTCCGGAGGATCAGCTTGGCAATTTCCAGGAGTTCGAAGAGCTTCGGGTCCGCAACCGAGTAATAGACACTGGAGCCAACCTTGCGGGCCTGGATCAGGTTCGCGCGCCGCATCACCCCGAGCTGCTGGGACAGATGTGAGGCCTCGAGGCCGACCTCGGGGATCAATGCGCTGACGGGCCGTTCACCTTCCCGAAGTACTTCCAGGATGCGAATCCGAGCCGGATGGCCCAATGTCTTGAAGAATTCCGCCTTCACCTGATAGATCGGGATGCTCATCGGCGTGTCACCGGCGCTCATGCCCGTCGTCCTGTCGTCGCTGCAGGTGGACGGGACGGTTCGCCGAACACGAGGGTGGGGACCGGCTGGCACGAGGGCTGCGTCGGTGGCGACGTTCCACAGTAGACGGACATGGCAACTCCTGACATTAGAGGTCGTTTCCGGCATAGGACAGGTTGAAACTCTTGTTGGCGAGCGGAAAGTCGGGGACGATGGTGTTGGCCAACGACACCGGGAGCGCCGGCCAGTTCACGAACGACGGGTCGACGATCTTCACGCGTGCGAGCAGGCCATCCTCCAGCTCGACCCGGTGGACGATGACCCCGCGCCAGCCTTCGGCGATTCCCACGCCGCTACCCGACAGCTGCTCTGCGGGGTTCCCAGTGGCGGCATGGGCATGGACGGGCCCCGATCGCCCGAGCAGTTCGCCCAGGAGCACGAGCGACATGCGTACCTCGTCGACCCGGACCTGGTACCTCGCCAGAACGTCACCCCCGGCATGTGAAGCCGGAGTGAACACGCCGGTGAGGTCCACGAACGGATGGGCCGCCCGCGCGTCGAAGGGGAGACCGGAGGCACGCGCGGCCGGTCCGACCAGGCCCAGATCACGCGCGTGGGACCCGTCGAGTGATGCCGTTCCGGTGAACCGCTCCATCACGAAGGCGTTCGTGCCCGCAAGCTCCACCAGCTCCTCGAACCGCCGGCCGATCCGGTCCAGCTCCTCGTGGGTGGGCAGGCGCTGCACGTGAGCCCCGCCGGGGACGACCCCTCCCCGGAGCAGGCGGTGTCCGGTGACCGCCCGGTTCAACTGGAGGAGCTCCTCCCGCAGGGACAGCGCCCATGCGTTGGCAAGTCCGAAGCCGACGTCGTTGCACAAAGCGCCGAGGTCGGACACGTGGTTGTAGACCCGCTCCAACTCGAGCAGGAGGGCGCGCAGTACCTGGGCGTCCTCGGGAACGGTCACCCGACGGGCGTCCTCCACCGCCTGGCAGAAGGCGATCGTGTGGCCCACGGCGGTATCCCCCGAGATGCGCTCGGCGACGTCGATCCCGGCCGTGACGGTCATTCCCTCGAGGAGACGCTCGATGCCCTTGTGGACGAACCACAGGCGAGCCTTCATCCGGAGGATCGTCTCTCCCACCACCCAGAAGCGGAAATGGCCGGGTTCGATGAGGCCGGCATGCACCGGACCGACCGGGATCTCGTAGACGCCGGTTCCCGTGACCGGCACGAAGGGGAACTGCTCGGTGTCGGCGGCCATCGTCGGTGGGGGACCGGCATCGTGTCGCATGGGGAACCAGTTGTCGGGCCAGTGCTGATGGAGGACCAGACGCCTGGCCTGGGGGTGACCGATCGGCTCGATGCCGAACAGGTCACGAAGCTCCCGCTCGAATCTGCTGGCCGGGAACGAGAGTTCGGACAACGTCGGGATCTCGGGGTGGGACCGGTCGACGGGAAGATGAATCTCGAACCGGTCGTCGGGGGGCCCCGAGGTGAAGAGGTACACGACACGCATCGAGTCTCCGTCGTCGTGCCCGGACACCAGTGCCAGCCTCATGCCGCGCGCGAACAGCCCGGCGGCCACCGCAGCGAGCTCGTGCGGCGACACCGTGACCGAGGTCCGATGGTGGCCCTCCGGTGCGGGGCGATCGTGCGGCGAAGCGTGCGCGGGACCGTCCGGGTTCACGGTGCCACCACCTTGGCCGCAGCCTGCAGGAGCCCGTCCAGCGGCCAGGCCACCATTCCGATGAACGCGCAGACGACGAGTCCACCGACCAACGGGGCGGTGACCGACCGGGGCGGTGCCGGGACGGCCTGCTCCGCCGACGAGGCACCCAGCAACATGTGACGAGCGTGGCCGACGACGGCCACGAAGATCACCACCATCAGCCCGACGGCCACCACCGCGACCCAGCCCAGGCCCACCTGGAACTCCGCCCGGGTCATCAGCAGCTCGCTGCTGAACAGACTGAACGGAGGTAGTCCCAGGAGGGCCACCAGTCCGAACCCGAAGATGCCCCCGAGCACCGGCCTGCGGGCCAGGAGCGACCGGACGGCATCGATCTGGCTCGTCCCTTCGGCCGCGAGGATCTCACCCGAGGTCAGGAACAGGACGGTCTTGGTCAGTCCGTGCCCGAGGATCTGCAACAGGACCGCGGCGATGGCCAGCCGGATACCGGCCGCCGCGCCCAGGGCGATGAGCCCCATGTGCTCGATGCTCGAATAGGCGAGCATCCGCTTGTAGTCGCGCTGGGCGATGAGCAGTGACGCGGCGACCGCCAGCGAGAGCAGGCCCACGATGACCAGCAGTGTCCGCGGGAACGCCGGGCCGATGGCCAGATCCACCACGGACTTGAACCGGAGAATGGCGTAGAAGGCGACGGTGAGAAGCACACCCGACATCAGCGCCGACACCGGTGCGGGTGCCTGGCTGTGGGCGTCGGGAAGCCAGCTGTGCATCGGGGCGAGCCCGACCTTGGTGCCGTATCCCAGCACGAGCAGGGCGAAGGCGAGCCGCATCACCGACGGATCCATCCGGTGGGCGTTCGCCATCAGCGAGGTCCAGTCCAGTGCCTGCGCGGAGTGGCCACCGGCGTGGAGCGCGGCCAGGTAGACCAGCATGGTCCCCAGGAAGGCGATGGCGATGCCGACCGAGCAGATCACCAGGTACTTCCAGGACGCCTCGAGCGCCCCCTTGGTCCGACGGTGTCCGACGAGGAAGGTCGTGACGATGGTCGTGGCTTCGACGGCGACCCACAGGACGCCGAGATTCGCGGCGAGGACGGCGAGCAGCATGGTGGCGATGAAGGCCTGGACCAGGACTCCGTAGCCGATGGCCCGGCCCTGGGTCGACCGTGCATCGCGCTGGTCGAGGGCCAGCGTGCGGACGCCGAGCCAGGTGGCCAGGACGGCGACCGCGCCGATCACGATCACCATGAAGGCGCTCAGCGCGTCGGCACGGAGGACCCCCCACGCACCCTGGGCGGGAGTGTGGCCGACGACACGGATGGCCAGCACCACGCCGAGCGCGAGCACGGCGGCATTGCACAGCACCGCCGCCCACCCGGCGAGCGTGTGCCGCGGCGTCACGGCGATGACCAGACCACCCAGCAGGGGCAGCACGAGAAGGAGCACGAGGAGCATCAGTCCCGTAGCTCCCGGAGATCGTCGAGGTCCACGTTGCCGAACTCGGACCGCAGGCGCCGGGTGAGGACCATGAGGACCACGATCCCGAGTAGTACGTCGAGTGAGACGCCGAGTTCGATGAGGAACGGCACGCCGGCCGTGGAGAGGAAGGCAACCAACGCGATCCCGTTGTCGACCATCAGGAGCCCCACCACCTGGACGACCGGGAGCCGCCGGGTGATCAGCACGAAGAAGCCGATCAGGAGCGTCGCCACGCCCACCGGAACGAGCGCACCGGAACCTCCGCCGACGAAACGACCGAGGCTCCGGGTGGTCAGGAAGGCCAGGACGATCAGACCGGTCGCGGCAACCAGGGAGGCAGGAACATTGACCAGGGGTCGGGACTCCCGTGACGGACCGTCGCCGTGGTCGGTCTGTCCGAGCAGCACGGGGATGGCGACCCCCTTCAGCAGCACGACCACCAGTGCGGTGGCGACGAGACCCACATCGTGGTGATGGACGCCGAGGATCAGGGCGACAGCTCCGAGCGCACACCCCTGGACGGCTACGACCCGGATCACGGCGTGGACCGACGTCAGCCACAGCACCACGATCGCGCTCACGAGCACGGTTCCCGAAGCGAGGGTGAGGGCCGAGTCGAACGTCATGCCAGCACCAGCGCGGAGACGACGGCGAGAACGGCGAGTACGAAGCCTCCGGCCATGAGCTCGGGGACCCGGAAGAGACGCAGTTTGGCCATGGCGACCTCGAGTGCGGCAAGGGCCACGCCGAGCACGACGACCTTCCCGATCAAGGCGATCAGGGAGATGGCGAGGTGCCCGGGACCGGGACCGGTGGCGATGCCCCAGGGGAGGAAGAGGTCGGCGAGGAAACCGACCAGGACGACCAACCTCATGGACTCGCCCAATCGGACCAGGGCGAGATCGGTGCCGGAGTACTCGAGGACCATTGCTTCGTGGATCATCGTGAGCTCGAGGTGCGTGCTGGGGTTGTCGACCGGCAGACGACCGCATTCGGCGACGATGACGATCACGAAGGCAGCGAGGGCCAGCAGGCGCTCGGGGGTCGCCAGGAGCAGCGGATGGGCCCGGGACGTGGTGATGATGGCGGCCAGGTTGGACGAGTGGGCCGGGACGGACAGGGCGAGGATGGAGACCAGCAGCGCCGGTTCGGCGACGGCACCGATCGTGAGTGCGCGGCTGGCCCCCATCCCGCCGAATGCCGTACCCGTGTCGAGTGCACCGAGGCCGAGCACCACCGAACCGAGCAGCAGGAGATAGACGACGGCGAAGAGGTCGGCGCTCCACCCGAGCGCCGGATCGACGGCCAGCAGTGGTGCGATGGCGGCGACCACCACCGTGGTGGCCACCAGGACCAGCGGGGCGAGGGAGAAGATCCACGTGGCACGCTCGGGACGCATCCGCCGGCGGTGGGCCAGCTTCCTCAGGTCGAGGAGGGGCTGGCGCACCGGCGGCCCGACCCGTCCCTCGAGCCGGCAGCGGACCTTGCGCATCAGCCCGACGAGCAACGGCCCCCCGACCACCACGGCGATGACCTGGAGCAGCGAGATCGCCGCAGTCGACAGGACCGACCAGTCGGGCCTCACGCGACGACCACCAGGACGATGAGCAGTGCGACCATGCCGAAGGCCAGGTAGCGGTGCACGCTCCCGTTCGGCACCTTGCGGGCGGCCGCACCCCAACGTCGAAGTGCGTGGTTCGCCGGGTCGTAGAACCGTCGTTCGAATGCGTCATCCAGGGACGTGTGGAAGGACGCCGCCTCCACGTAGTAGCGGGACTCGGCCACGTGGCTGACATCGACGTCGTGGGACGGCGTGAGGACGTCCTCGAACACCCGGGTGAGCGGCTCACCGAAGGACGTGGCCGTGTACTCCATGGCCGCCGTCTGCAGTTCGCGGCCGCACCCCCAAGCCTCGACGACGTGCACCGGTCCAGGTTCCAGACGTCGACGGACGAGTGCGAGCGCCAGGACCACCACCGCCAGCGACGCGGCGAGGATCCCGGGAGCGAGTACGTCGTGCACACCGGACAGATCGAGCTGCCAACCATGAGCCAGCGGATCGGGTGCGACCGCAAGTGTCAGACTTCGGGCCGCACTGGTGACGGCGGGGATCACGAGCAGGGGAGCCACGCCGAACACGACGCAGAGAGCAGCCAGGATCCCTCCACCCACCGACATCGAGGGCGTGACCTCGCGGGCCGCCGCCGCCGGTTCGGTCCGGGGAAGGCCGAGCAGTCCGATCCCCGCAGCCTTGACGAACGTGAACGCCGCCAACCCACCGGTGAGCGCCAGCACGCCGACGCCGATGGGCATGGCCACGGCGATGGCCGGATTCCTGGTCGGGAGCCCATGGAGCATGCTCTGCAACAGGAGCCACTCGCTGACGAAGCCACACAGGATCGGCAGAGCCGCCATGCCCATCCCCCCGATCAGGAAGATGGTGCCGGTCACCGGCATTCGCCCCAGCAGTCCGCCGAGCGCGTCCAGGTCACGCGTGCCCGTCGCCTGCTGGATCGAACCGGCGGCCAGGAACAGCGAGCCCTTGAACACGGCGTGGAAGACCACGTGGAGGAGCGAGGCGACCAGCGCCAGCAGGGCGAGCGAGCGATGTCCGGTCGACGCGAACAGCCCCGAGGCGCCGACGCCCAGGAGGACGAGCCCCATGTTGTCGGTCGTCGAGTAGGCGAGCAGCCGCTTGAGGTCACGCGACGTGGCCGAGTGCAAGGCACCGAAGAGCGCGGAGAGCGCTCCCAGCACCATCACTCCCAACCACCACCACACGGGCCCACCGTGCAGCATGCCGTCCCCCACGCGCAGGATGCCGTAGATCCCCAGGTTCACCATGGCGGCCGACATCAGTGCCGACACCGGGCCGGACGCCTCGGCGTGGGCACGAGGAAGCCAGACGTGCAACGGGACGGCTCCGGCCTTGGAGGCAAATCCGAGGACGATCACCACGAAGGCCGTGCTGCGCACCCACGGGCTGAGGTGCGGCGCCGCCACCCCGATCGCCACGAACGACTGGCTGCCCGATCGGGTCGCCAGCAGCACCAGTCCGACCAGGATGGCTGCCGCCCCGGCTTGGGTCATCACCGCGTACCACTGCCCGGCCACCTGGACCTCGGGTCGGTAGCGATGGTCGACCAGGACCAGGAGGAGGGAGGTGACCGCCATCGACTCCCACAGGAAGAGGAACGTCGTCACGTCGGCGGCTGCCGGTACCAGCAGCAGCGTGGTCACGAAGAGCGGCAGCATGCTCGAGGCGGTGCGACTGGCGAGGCCGTGCCCCTGGTAGCCGAGCCGGTAGATCAGGGCGCAGACACCCACGCCGGCGGAAACGGCGACGAACAGCGCCCCGAAGCGGTCGAGTCGCAAGGTGAATCCGGCCAGGGGGAGCAGCCGGTCCGTGTGGAACCGCACGACCTGACCGGTGGCGAGGACGCGGGTCGCCACTGCGAATGCCCCGACGCACGCGGCCACCGTGAGTCCCACGGTGAGCGGCGTCCGTGACCGGGGGGTGGCGACGGCGCCGGCGACCGAGGCCGCCAGTCCAAAGAGGGCGGACGCGACCAGCAACCCTGCCATTACGTTCCGGCGAGCCCGCGCAGGGCGCGGACGATCGCGGCCGGATCGGGTGGGCAACCAGGGATCTCGAGGTCGACCGGGAGGACGTCGCCCACGGCCCCTTCCACTCCGTACGCACCACGGAAGGCACCACAGTCCCGGGCGCAGTCCCCCAGGGCGACGACTACTCCTGGCTCAGGCACGGCTTGATGGGTCTTGCGTAGAGGGCCGACCATATTGCGCGTCACGGGACCGGTGACGAGCAGCCCGTCGCAGTGCCGGGGTGACGCCTCCAGTCGGATGCCGAACCGCTCGGCGTCGTAGACCGGTGAGAAGATCGAGGCGATCTCCAATTCGCACCCGTTGCAGGAGCCGGCGTCGACGTGGCGGAGTTGGAGCGATCCCCGGTTCCGCTTCGCCGCCTCGTCCGTTCGAGGCGAGGCGGCGTCCGGTGACTCGATCGCCACCGCGCGACGACGTGCGTTGCGGAGGACCATCCGGAGTCGCATGACTGACATTCTTATCATATGGTCGGGCGACCACCTGAAAATGCTCGTGAATCCACCCGTGGGGACGGGCCAGGTGGGTCGGGCGACCGCCGGCCGACAGCGCAAGGGGAGTCCCCGCCGGCCGTTGCGCCCGGGTTCCTGTGGGTCCCGCCGAGCGGTGAGGTCCGTCGAGGTCCGGAGGGTGAGGACGGGGGGTGGGGATCGGCTCGGGCTCGATGTTCCCGGCCGCCGACCACCGGGGCCGATGCCGGTGCGGCATCGGGTCGTCCGACCGCTCCCGACCCCCGTTGCCGGATACCGGCGAACTACCGGCCGCCGGCGGGGACCCCGACGTCCGGGGACGGCAGGTGGCCCGCGCGACCCCAATCCCTTGGAGCGCACCCACCCACCAGTTCCCGCGTCGGATGCAACCCTAGGTGGATGACAGGCGCAGCGCTCGGTGACCCCTGTGGCGACGCCGGAGCCGTCGAGCACCGGGTCCCGCCGTCCGAGGTCCCGGGTCGGGCACCTACGGATCGGGACGTGGGACACGACCGTGTCCCGGCGCCGGCCGCTGACGGCGCCGGCGCGCCATCGTCACGTCAGGTCGCCGGCGGAGCATCGAGGCGTCGGGCCCCCGGGTCGTCGGGCCGATCACCCGTCGCCGCTCCCGACGCCCGTCGCCAGCTCGGAGAGCAGAAGAGCGGCACGATCGTCCGCCCTCGCCCCGGCCGGAACATCCCAACGGAACGGATCTGCTTCCACGACGACCCTCGGACCCACGTACCCCGGCGACCGGGGGCAGCTGGTCGACTGGTAGGTCAGCGCCTCCGGTGTGCCGCACGACATCCGGTCCGGTCGGGGGATCGCCGAAGCACGCAGCACCCTGACCCGGCTCGACGACCGCTGGCTCCTCGCCCACCCCTCGCCGGACCACAGGAGTGGAGACCACCGGCGCGCCATCGTCCGCACCCTCATGGAGGCCGTCACCTTGCCGATCACGCTGTCGGCCCCGCTCGACGTCTGACACCGACTCCTCGCCGTGCATCGAGCGGTGCGTCGGCCGCCGGAGCCGTACCGGCGCCTCGGACACCTCCGTGCTGGCAGAGTGTGGAGATGGCTCACGACGTCGCGCTGGTGCTCGGTGGTGGTGGGGCCGCCGGGAATGCCTGGGAGATCGGCATCATCGCCGGCCTGGCCGACGGGGGTCTCGATCTGACGGTGACCGCCGACCTGGTGATCGGCACCTCGGCCGGCGCCACCGCGGCAGCGCAGATCCGGAGCGGCCGTCCTGCCGCCGACCTGCTGGACTCGGTGCTCACCCCGCCGGCCCGTCCGGTCGGACGGGGCCGGGAGCAGCCGCCGTCCCTGCCGATGGCAACCGTGTTCGACCGGATGCGGGTCATCGGCGCCGCCGCCACCTCGGCAGCCGACCTCTGTCGTGCGATGGGCGAGTTCGGGTTGGCGAGCGACGCCGTGCTGGGGCCCGGGGCGGAGCAGCGGCGCGCCGTGGTCAGTGCCCGGCTGCCCCACCCTGCATGGCCGGACCGGCCGATGGTCGTGACGGCCGTCAACGCCCATACGGGCGAGTTGGTCGCGTTCGACCGGGATACCGGCGTCGACCTGGTGGATGCCGTCACCGCCAGCACGGCGCTGCCCGGCCTGGCCCCGACCGTCAGCATCGACGGCACCCACTACATCGATGGTGGCGTGCGCTCCCCCGACAACGCCGACCTCGCCTCGGGCTATGCCGAGGTCGTGGTGCTCTCGCCGTTGGGCGGGCGACGTGGGGTTCCAGCGGACGGCCAGTTCGAGGGCCTGCGCAGACCACCGGAATGGGGCGTGGACCTGGCCAGCCAGGTGGAGGTCCTGCGTGCGCAGGGCAGCCACGTCGAGGTGATCACGCCGGACGGCGGGTCCCGGACCGCAATGGGCACGAACCAGATGGATCCCGCCACACGCGGTCCGGCCGCCCGTGCCGGTTTCGCCCAGGGGAAGCAGGAACTCGCGCGCCTGACGTACCGGTGACAGGCGCACGCCGACACCCGGCGAGACACGGTCGACGGTCGGTGCCCCGGAATTGCGCGTAGCGAGGCTCCGTCGAGGACGGGGAGCCGGCACGGCCCCGTCGGTCCGCCCGCTGACGGATGTCCTCGTCCGGTGGTGGTCCCGATCGGATGGTCCCCCACTGGCACGCGTGGTCCGCACACGGTAGGAAGGAGACCGTGGGACTACTCGAAGGCCAGCGAGCCGTGATCACCGGAGGCGGCTCGGGCATCGGACGGGCAACGGCGCAGCGCATGACGGACGAGGGCGCGGTGGTGGCCGTCATCGACATCAACGGTGATGCCGCGCACGAGCTCGCTGCGGAGATCGGTGGGACCGCCCACGTGGCCGATGTCACCGACGTCGACGGGCTGACCGGCGCCGTCGATGCCGCGGCAGCGGCGATGGGCGGGGTCACGACCCTGTTCAACAACGCCGGAGTGGGCAGCCTGTCGCCGCTCGATGAATGGACCCCCGAGGAGTGGAATCGACTGCTGGCCGTCAATCTGACCGGGGTGTATCTGGGTTTCCGGGCCGCCGTACCCCATCTCCGTGCCTCAGGCGGGGGAGCGGTGGTTTCGACTGCATCGATCAGCGGGACGAGACCGGCTGCGGGGGAGGGGCCCTATGCCGCTGCCAAGGCAGGCGTGGCGGCGATCACCGCGTCCGCGGCCCTCGAGTACGGTCCCGAGATCCGCGTCAACTCGGTGTCGCCCGGCATGATCGCCACCGCCCTGACCGAGCCCCTCCTGCAATTCCTTCCCCATGAGCGAGCTCGGTTCGAGCGGACGACCCCCCTGGGCCGCATCGGGCAGCCCGAGGACATCGCCGATGTCGTGGTCTTCCTGTGCTCGGACCTGGCACGTTTCATCACCGGGCAGAACATCGTCGTCGACGGGGGGATGACACTGCATGGTTCGGGAGTGGACGGGATATTCGAACAGGTCTTCGGACGGTAGGCAGCCCCTTCCTGACCTGTACTCCGATGTCGGACGCCGGCGTTCCCGGCGCGGGTCCTGCGCCGGATGCACGTCTGATGCCGTGATGTCTCCTCGATGACCGCCGATGACCGGTCCCCCCGGATGCACGAAGACGAGATCGTCGTGGATGACGGCACGGTCCGTTCCCTGCTCGAGGATCAGTTCCCCGACTGGGCCGACCTGCCACTGCTCAGGATGGCCGACTCCGGGACGGACAATGCCATCTACCGATTGGGCGACCACCTGGGGATGCGGCTCCCTCGGATCCCGTGGGCGGAAGCTCAGATCGAGAAGGAGTGTCGGTGGCTCCCCGAACTGGCGGGAGGGCTCCCGAACCCGGTGCCGGTTCCGGTGGGCGAAGGCCGTCCCGACCGGGGCTACCCGTTCTCCTGGCTCGTCTATCCCTGGTTGGAGGGGACGAGCCTGGACCGGGCGGCGGTCGACGACTGGGAGCGCATCGCAGAGGAACTGGCGGCGTTCGTCCTCGCACTCGAGCGGCAGGCCCCGGAGGGTGGACCACCTCCGACACGACGGGGCACGCCGATGGGGCAATTCGATGCGACCGTGCAGTGGGGCATCAGCCAGCTGGACGGCGTCATCGACGTCGACCGGGCACGGCAGATCTGGGGGAGCGCACGGGAGGCCGGGGACTGGACCGGCGAGCCGGTCTGGGTCCACGGCGATCTGCTCCCGGGGAACATCCTCGTCCACCAGGGCCGACTGGGCGGCATCATCGACTGGGGCGGTGCGGGGGTCGGCGATCCGGCTTGCGAGGCGATGGTGGCCTGGTCGCTTCCCCGGGCCGCACGCCGCGTCTATCGACGGTCGCTCGGGTTCGACGATGCCACCTGGGCCCGTGCTCGGGCCTGGGTGGTCGAACAGGCGGTGTTCTACATTCCCTACTACGCCACGTCACTTCCGCTCGCCGTCGACCAGGCTGTCCGGAGACTCGACGAAGCGCTGCACGGCGACGAGGGCGTGGGATGATCGCAGGTCGGGGTGCGGACGAGCGCGTGAGGCGCCTGGCCGTCCCCTCGGGGCCGTTCGGCCGATCTGACCCGTCGTTCGCCTGGGCGCACACCGGGGGCGAGTCCGGATCCGGGCGTCCGACGGCCCGTTCGTCGAGGGACCGGGCGAGCCCGTGAAGTGGTACAACCATCCGATGGAAGACGTCGAGGTTTGCTGGCTCTCCGGTGCCGATCAGATCGCACAGGCCGTCGGGGTGGCCGCGCGCTCCCTGCGTGACGGTCCGGACACGATGGCCGTGTCCGACGATCCGCTCGTCCGCCTGGAGATGCTCTACCGCACGTTCGCAGGCTCGCTCGGCGAGGCACGTGTCGCCGGGGTGCGACGTGGCGAGTGCGTGCTGGGCGTTGCTTCCGCTGTGGGGCCCGGACAGTGCGTGGCAACGATGCTGCCACCGGAGGTCCGGACGTTGGATGCACCCCCTCGAGGTGCCTCCGACATGGACCGCTTCCTGCACTTCGGATCGACACTCGCCGCACACGATCTGGAGGAGCCCCATTGGCACGTCGGGCCGGTCGGCGTGGAGCCGGGCTTCCAGTCGATGGGGTTCGGTGGGGCCGCGATGAGGCTGTTGTGTGACGAGTTCGACCAACACGGAAGGGTCTCGTGGTTGGAGACCGCCAAGCCGGAGAACGTGCGGTTCTACATCGGCCTCGGATTCGAGGTGGTCGCGGAATCGCCGATGTTGTCCTCGCACCTGTGGTTCATGCGCCGACAGCCCCGGCCGTAGTACGAACGGCAGCCGTCCGACCGAATCGCAGGCGTCACGGGTCGCCGAGGTGCCCCGGTGCGGCTCGGCGACGTGGGCATGCCTCCGGGTGATCCCGACGAGGGGGTGCTGCTCCTCCGGTGGCTCGGCCGGAAGGGTCAGGTGGCGTGCGCGGCCATCCGCGGGAGTTGCAGGTGGCCGGATCGCCTGAGCTGTGCGAGGTCCCCCTGCCGGACGGCGGGGAAGTCGTTGGCGGCCTGCACCGTCGGGCCACCGTTGGTGGCCATGTCGACGATCGGCCCGAGACCCAGGCCGACCCCACTGCCGTAGAACGGGGCGGTGCCGTAGTTGAACAGGCCCCCGTCGACCGCGGAGAACCAGTACCCACCGCCGTCCGGCATGGCCGCCATGGAGACGATGGGCTGGTTGAGCTGGATGTTGCCGGTGGAGCCGAAGAACCGTGCATCGCCGAAGGCGAAGACGCCACCATCGGAGGCGACCAGCCAGTAGCCGCGTCCGTCCGGGGTGGAGGCCATGCCGACGATCGGCTTGTTGAGCGTCAGGGAGCCGGTCGACCCGTAGAACCCGGCGTCACCGAAGGCGAAGATGCCCCCGTCGGAAGCCACCAGCCAGTACCCCTTGCCGTCCGCCGTCGCCGCCATGCCGACGATCGGCTTGTTGAGCCTCGAGCGCGCCGGTGGAGCCGTGGAAGGCTGCATCGCCGTAGGCGAAGATGCCGCCGTCCGAGGCCACCATCCAGTAGCCGCGCCCGTCCCCCGTCCTCGCCATGCCGACGATCGGCTGGTTGAGCGTCAGCGAACCCGCCGATCCGTAGAACGCGGCGTTGCCGTAGGAGAAGATGCCCCCGTCGGATGCGACCAGCCAGTACCCGCCGTTGTCGCCCGTCGGGGTGATGGCGACGATCGGCTGGTTGAGCTGGAGGCTTCCCGCGTCGCCGAAGTACGCGGCGTCGCCGGCGTAGGCGACGTCACCGTACTGGTCGACCTGGTAGTAGCCGATCTCGCCGGATCCGGTCAGCTGCACCGTGGTGGGCGTGGTGTCGGCCGACCCCTGGATCGAGAGCACGGCCGAACGGTCGCCGAGCGCGCCGGGGTAGAAGTAGACGTCCATGTCGCAGGAGGACGCCGGCAGGAGTACGACGGTCGTGGTGCCGTTGCCCGGGCAGCTCGACTCGGGGACCACCAGGTAGTCGTCCTGCCCTGGTCCCGAGAACGTCAGGGCGTCGCCCGACAGGTCGATGGTGTCGGTGACACCGGCATCGTTGGTGATGCTGAAGGTCTCGGGCCCGTTGTAGGTGCCCAGCGGCGGGGCGCCCAGGTCCAGGCTGTCGGGTGACGCCGCCAGCGCGGACGGACGGAGCGGACTCGCACCCGCGCTCCCACCCGAGCCGACGACGAGGACGCTCGCCGCGGCCAGCAGTCCACACATCAACGTGGCGACGACGCGCTTCGTCCCGTGATCGGTTGCCATCTTCATCCCGCCGTTCTCCGGTGGCGGCTCCACCGGGTGGCCGAATCGTAGCGGGGTCGGAGCACCGGGATCGGGTTGACCGACGGTAATTTGCAACAGCGATTGCATCCGGCGGCATGCCGGTACCGTGCGATCGTGGCGACCGGAGCTCGTCGTCCCCGCGGCACGGCGTCGCCGGTGGGGCCGCAGGTCGGTGGGGCCACCGTGTCCGGAGGGGCCCCACCCCAGGGGAAGGTCAGTTCACCACGAACCAGGCGATCGTGGCCTTCTTGCCGGCGGGGACCGCCTCGGACAGGTAGATCTTGAACGAGCCGGCGGAGACGTTCGGGACGACGGCTTCGACGTAGACGCCCTTGAGGTAGTTCTGCAGTGTGGCGAGCACCAGGCTCTGCGTGGTCAGCGGTGCCACGCCGGTGACCACCACGAAGGTCTGGGTGGCGGTTGCGGTCGCCACACCGCTGCGTTCGAAGGCGGCGACACCCTGGACGTAGAGCGCTTTGCCGGAGTTGCTCAAGGCGTAGACGCCGGTGCCGGACTCGGAGTCCCCGTAGAGTCCGGTGCCGGCAGTGCTCGTCCCGCGGGTGCCGATGGCGCCGTCGACGGAGCCGTCCTGGCCGACCACCCCGTACCCGAGTCCCGAGACCACGCCGAAGACGCCGGTACCGGTCTGGCTCTGCCCGGTCACTCCGGCCGCTCCACCCGGACTGGCGTCGTACCCGAGGACCCCGGCCGACCCGCTTCCGGTCAACAGTCCACTGACGCCGGCGGCGCCTCCCACGTCGGCGGACGACGTCCCCGACACCCCGCTCCCCGAGCTGGACAGTCCCAGCACCCCGTCGGCGACGTCGCTGTCGCCCACGACACCGGCGACGGTGCTGCCGAGCAGGCCACTGGGTCCACCCGACACGCCCGACACGCCGGTGTTCTCGTCCGACGACCCCGACACCCCGGCCGATCCCGAGCTCGCTCCGGATTCGTCGATGCCCAACACACCCGCCGCGGCGTCGGCCGACGACACGCCTCGTACACCGGCCGCCGTCGACGAGATGCCGTACACCCCGGCGGTCGGGAGACCCAGCTCGTTCGGCGGAGCACTCGACAGGCCGAGCACTCCGGAGGTCTGGTCGGAGTCACCGACGACCGCACCGGACACGATGGAGAGGAGTCCGCTCCCGGTGGGGGACGTCCCGAGGACCGGGTAGCCGTTCGTGGACTTCCCGAAGACCCCGTGGCCCCCGTTCGGACTGGTGTCGATGCCCGCCACGCCGCTCTGGCCGTTGGCCGACGACGTCCCCTCCACGCCGGTCCCGCCGGTCGAGGCCCCGAGGACACCGGTACCGTTGGTCGCCGACGCCCGGACGCCGTGCGAGCCCGAGTCGCCCGTCGTGTTCGCCTGGATGCCGTCCCCGGCCGTGGTGTTGATCACCGTCGAGAGGGTGGCCGAGTTCACGTCCCCCAGCTCCACCGGGCTGCCGTTGGCCGCAGCGGCGGGTGTGGCCGCGGCCACCAGGCCGGCGGCGCCACCTACTCCGGCGGCAGCACCCAGCAGGAGGGCCCGTCTGCCCAGCCGTCCCGTGGGACCGCCGCTGCCGTGGTCGGTGCCCTCCGTCGGCCCGTCGTCCGTCGTGGTCGAACCCATGTGATCGCCGCCTTCCCGTGCCGATGTCGCACATCGCCGCCGGTCCGCGGCCGTTGCCGTGACGATCGCGCCGGGTGGTGGGGCTGTCAACCGGCTCCGTTCCGGGCGGTGGCATCCCCGTGTCGGCCTCCGGCTGCGCACCCCGGGGGTGACCCGTTCAGGGGTGGGCGGTGCGACGCGTGCGGTCGAACGCACCGAGGGACGGCTCGGCCAGCCGGGCGGCCGTGAGGAAGTCGCGGTGGATGGCGTCGTTGAGCGCCGCGAACGACGTCGCACGGTCGAGGTGGTGGAAGGCCGACTGCACCCGGACCTCGACGAGGCCGGCGATCACGAACGTGGCGAACCGCACCTCGGGGTCGGCCGGATCGGCGCCGGCCCGTTCCGCCAGGGCGGCGGACACCTCGTCGATGAAGCGCGGCAGATCGGCGAAACGCGCCGCCACGAGTGTCGGCGAACCCACGGCGGTGTCGCGGAAGCGGCGCATCAGGTGCAGCTGGGTGGCGTCGTCCAGGGCCTGCAGTCGCACCGGGTGGATCTCGCCGGCGATCGAGTCCACGGCGACGTCGATCAGGGGGGTGTCCCTCCGCTCCCGCACGGCATCGGCCACCGCCACGATCATGGGCTCGGTGCGATCGAAGAACATCGACTCCTTGGTGGCGAAGTAGTTGAACACCGTCTGCTCGGCGACGTCGGAGGCGGCGGCGACCTGGGCCACGGTCACGTTGTCGAACCCGTGGACCAGGAACATGGCGGTCGCCACGTCGGAGATCCGCTGGCGGACCTGCCGTTTCTTTCGTTCGCGCAGGCCTTCGTCGGAGTCGGGGGTCCCGCCGGCGTGTGCGCCCTCGAAGAGCCGGAGGATCGCATCCACGTCGAGGTCGTCGTCCATGCGGGTCCAGTGTAGACAAAAACGTGGAGTGGTACTAGAGTTAGAGCAACCAGAAGTTTGGAGTGGCAATATGTTCACGGGCATCCACCGGACCGGGCGACCGATCACCTGCGCCACGGCAGGCGGTCCCGACACCGCGGCGGTCGAAGCGCGGGGCCTGACGAAGCACTTCGGCGCGGCGTGCGCCGTGGACGGCATCGACCTCACCGTCGGGCAGGGCGAGATCTTCGGCGTGCTCGGCCCGAACGGAGCCGGCAAGACGACCATGCTCAACATGCTGGCGACGCTGCTGCCGATCGACGGCGGCCAGGCGAGGATCTTCGGGCACGACGTCCGTGCCGAGGGCCATGCGGTGCGGCAGCTGATCGGTGTCACCGGCCAGTTCGCGTCCGTCGACGAGGACCTGACGGGCGCGGAGAACCTGTGGATGTTCGGCCGCCTGCAGGGCCTTCCCTCCAGACGGGCCCGCACCGTCGCCGACGACCTGCTCGCCCAATTCGACCTCACGGCGGCCGCACGCCGGCCGATCTCCCAGTTCTCCGGTGGGATGCGCCGCCGCCTCGACCTCGCCGCCAGCCTCATCACCCGACCCGCACTGCTCTTCCTCGACGAGCCCACCACCGGTCTCGACCCCAGGAACCGCAACCAGATGTGGGACACGATCCGCGACCTGGTCGCCGAGGGGTCGACGGTCCTGCTCACCACCCAGTACCTCGACGAGGCGGACGCGCTGGCCGGCCGGATCGCCGTGATCGACCACGGGCGGAAGGTCGCCGAGGGGACCCCCGACGAGCTCAAGACCCAGATCGGCACCTCGAGCCTGCGGGTCCGGATGGCCGGGAGCGCCGACACGTCGGCAGCCCTGGCCCTGGCGGGGGAGGTGACCGGCGACACCCCGGTCGTCGCGGCGAACGGCTCGGGGTTCAGCGTCCCCCTGCGCGATGCCAATCAGGCCGCCGACGTCCTCGTCGCCCTCCGGAACCACCGCCTCGACATCGCCGACGCCACCGTCGAGCAGCCGACCCTCGACGAGGTGTTCCTGGCGCTGACCGGCCACACCCGTGAGACGCCCGACGCGGGAACCGGGGCGCGTGCATCATGACGACGACCGACGCCCACCCGACCGTCGCACCCCGTCCCGCCGACCGACCCGTCGGCGCCTCGGTGCCCGTGCGCGACGCCGTCAGCCAGACGCTGACCCTGGCCTGGCGCGCCCTCGTCAAGATGCGCCGGAACCCCGAACAACTCGTGGACGTCACCGCCATGCCGGTGCTGTTCACCGTGATGTTCGGCCTCATGTTCGGCGGGGCCGTCTCCGGCAGCACCGCCCAGTACCTCCCGACCCTCATCCCGGGCATCATCGTCATGACCACGGTCACCGCGTGCGTGGGCGCCGGCATCCAGCTCCGCGAGGACATGGACAAGGGGGTGTTCGACCGGTTCCGGTCGCTGCCCATCGCCCGGTTCGCACCGCTGGCCGGACCGATGACCGCCGACCTCGCCCGCTACGCCATCGCGGCCTCGGTCACCCTCACCGTGGGAGTCGTCATGGGCTACCGCCCCGGTGGAGGTGTCCCCGGGGTGCTCGCCGGGGTGGTGCTCGCCGTCGTCACCGGCTGGTCGATCGCCTGGATCTTCCTGTGGATGGGCACGCGGGCCAGGAGCGTCGGTGCCGTCCAGGGTCTGTCCATGATGGTCATGTTCCCGTTGGCCTACCTGTCCAACGCGTTCGTCCCCGTCGACACCCTCCCCGGATGGCTGCAGGCCGTCACGCGGGTGAACCCCGTCTCCCACGTCGTCTCGGCCCTCCGCGACCTGATGAACGACGGTGCCGTGACCGTTCAGGTCGGATGGGCACTCCTCGGATGCGCCACCGTGGCGGCGATCTTCGTCCCGCTCGCCGTCCGTTCGTACTCCCGACGGGTCTGACGGGCACGGCGGGGCCGGGTCCCGGACGACCACCGGAGCGGGTGCCGACGGTCCCGCCCGCCGGTTTGCTAAGAACGGGGTCGGCAGGTACCGAAGGAGCCCCCATCACCTCGTCCACATCTACGCGCCGCATGACCCGGGTCCGCTGGACCGGGATCGGCGTGGGCCTCGTGCTCGTGCTCGGGACCGTCGCCGTCGTGGTGCGGACAGGCAGCCAGGCGTCGCCGTCGACCACCGCACCCCGGCACCACGCCCGCGCCCCGACCGCCACCTTCGCGGGCGCCGACGGCGTGGAGGCCCGTTGGGTCGTCGCCGAGAACAAGCGGCCCGGTACCGCCTCGTGGCGGATCCCGGCGGGCACCCCGGCGAACCAGATCATGGGCTTCGCCGGCCTGAACTACGCCGCCGTGGGCCAGTCGGTGGCGCTCTACGTCACCACGCCCTCGCCGACCTTCGTGGTGACCGCCTTCCGCATGGGGTGGTACGGGGGACTGGGTGCCCGGGCCGTGTGGACCTCGGCGCCGGTGCGCGGCACCGTTCAGCCGGCCTGCCCGCTCACCACCGGCGTCAACATGGTCTCCTGCGCCAACTGGACGACTTCGCTCACGGTGCCGATCACTGCGGCGTTCGTCCAGGGTGACTACCTCCTGAAGCTCACCGGCAGCGGGGGACAGCAGGGATACATCCCGCTGACGGTGTGGGACCCGGTCAGCACCTCGGCCTACCTGGTGGTCAACCGGACGTTCACCGAGGTCGGGTGGAACACCTTCGGCGGCTACTCCTTCTACCAGGGCACCGGGCCGTGCCCGGCCGGTTCGTCGAGCTACCCGGTCTGCAACCGGGCGAGGGTGCTGTCGATGGACCGGCCCTACGATTCGGGCTACGGGGCCTCGGACTACCTGAGCAACGAGTACCCGCTGGTCGAGTACTGCGAGGAGCACGGCCTCGACGTCACCTACGTGACCGACGTCACGCTGACCGAGCACCCGACGATCGCGCTCGACCACCGGGCGATCCTGTCGCTCGGACACGACGAGACCTGGTCCTACGAGGAGCGCCACGCCGTGGTCGACGCCAAGGCCCAGGGGGTCAACGTGGTGTTCTTCGGGGCGGCCGCCGTGCTGCGCCACGTCCGGCTCGAGGCGTCGCCCCTCGGTCCCGACCGGCTGGTGGTCGACTACCGGGACTCGGCGGCCGACCCGCTCGGTGCTGCCGGGGACCCGACGCAGGTCACGGGTAACACCTTCGGGTCACCCCCGACCGACCTCCCTCCCGAGTCGCTCACCGGCGAGCTCTACAGCGGGTACCTGAAGGGGGCGGCGAACGTCCCCTTCGTGGTCTACGACGCCTCCGCCTGGGTCTTCGACGGCACCGGCCTGCGGGCCGGCGCCCGGCTCCCCGGGGTGGTGGTGTCCGACATCGACCACCTCAGTGTCGGACCGGAGATGCCCAAGGACCTCCAGGTCCTCGGCCACTCGCCCGTCCCGCTCGCCCTCGCCTACACCAACGAGGGCACCTGGGCGGGGTCGACCTACTCGGACATGACGTACTACACGGACCCGACCAGCCGGGCAGGGGTGCTCGACACCGGGACGGTCAACTGGATCTACGCCATGACCCCGTGCGGCGCGTCCGCGCCCGGGTGCCCGGCGGCCCAGGTCCGGGAGATCACCGGCAACATCCTGCGCCTGTTCGGCCAGGGACCGGCCGGGATCACGACACCGTCGGTGCCGAACTGGTGGACGCTGACGCCACCCGGGTCCTGATCCCGGTCACCGTCGGCCCGGGTGCCGGCCCGGGACGACACCCACGGGTCGGCCGCGACGGTCAGGCGGCGATCGCCGCCGACAGGAGGTGGAGCCCGTCGAGTCCGGGCAGGCGGTCCACCCGGCGGTCGATCCGGTCGGCCACCGACCGTCCCTCGGCGCCGCCGAACAGGTAGGCCCGCAGGAAGTCCACCTCACCCCCCGGCACGACACCGGTGCCGACCGGCGACCAGAACCGGCGAAGGGCCCAGCGGGTGAGCCGTTGGGCACCTCGGCTGGCGGCCAGACGCCCCGAGGCCTGCGTGGCGTAGAAGTCGATGTGCCTGCCCTCCTGCCGCATGATCCGGCGCAGGAGCACCGACAGGGTCGGGTGGTCGGCCAGCACGGCCAGTCGGGCATAGGCGGCCTGTGTCGTCCACTCGTTGACCGCGCCCCAGGTCATGTGCACCGCCGTCAGGTGGGGCGTCAGCGCCGAGGCCAGCTGGAACCCGACCGGCCGCCACCGTTCCGTGCGCCCCAGCCGCAGCCGCAGCGCCTGGACCCGGGTCGGTCCGGCCGGTTCGTGGTGGGCGGCCAGCACCCGGCCGATGGCTTCGCCGTGCCAGTACTCCTCGTAGTTCCACAGGGTGAGGAACGTGGTGATCTCCGGATCGCGGTGGGCGCGGGTGACCAGGACGTCGCGGAGGTAGCACACCGTGTGGTGCTCGACGTCGTGCATGTACCGCAGGCACCGCAGCGCGTCCGGAGCGAGCGGGTGGGTGCGGAAGGCGTCGAAGTCGAGGTCGTCGGTCTCGAGCCGACCGGAGCGGCCGGCGGAGGTGGCGGTGTCGTGGGCCATGTCGGGTATTCGGTGCGCCCGACGTCCGGGATGTCGACGCGTCCACCTGGGATACTGCGGCGGTGGAGACGGTGACCGTCCGGGGTGCCCGGGCCGAGGACATCCCCCGACTGGTCGAGTTGTTGGACCACGGTGCACTCGTCGAGGGCAAGGAGGACGCGTCCGCTGTCGGCGCGTACGCCGCCGCCCTGGCCGAGATCGACGCCACGCCAGGATGCCGTGTGCTGGTGGCCGAGCTCGACGGCACCGTCGTCGGGGTGTGCCAACTGATCGTGTTCCGGCACCTCCAGCACCGGGGCGGGCGCTGCGCCGAGATCGAGTCGATGCACGTCCACCCCGACCACCGGGGCACCGGCATCGGCGCCCGGCTGCTGGCCGCCGCCGTGGCCTCGGCGCGGGCATCCGGCTGCTACCGGGTCCAGCTCACCTCCGACCGGCTCCGGTCCGACGCCCACCGCTTCTACGGACGGGAGGGGTTCGAGCCGAGCCATGTCGGCTTCAAGCAGGTGCTCGGGCCCGACTGACCCGCCCGGGCCGGGCCAGCCGCCGGCCGACGTACCCCGGCCGCCCGTTCCCCGGCGTCGGTGGTGCGGGGTGGCAGAGGCCCTGGTGGCGCCGGTGGCGGCGACGTGCACGCGTCCCGGGTTTTCCGGAGGCCCTGAAAGCCGATACGTTGGGTCAGGAATCTCGAGTCGACCTGGCAGCAGCCCGGCGGCAGACCAAGGAGGCCGGCATGCGGATCGCGGACGACATCACCCAGCTCATCGGCGGGACGCCACTGGTGCGTCTGCGCCACGTCGGCGACGGCGCCGGTGCGACGATCGCCGCCAAGCTGGAGTTCTTCAATCCGGCGGGCAGCGTCAAGGACCGGATCGCCGTGTCGATGATCGACGCCGCCGAAGCGGCCGGACTGCTCCGTCCCGGCACCACGGTGGTGGAGCCGACCAGCGGTAACACGGGCATCGCCCTGGCCATGGTGTGCGCCGCCCGCGGCTACAGGTGCATCTTCACCATGCCCGAGACCATGTCCAAGGAACGGCGCATGCTGCTGCGCGGCTACGGCGCCGAGCTCGTCCTCACGCCCGGGCCCGACGGGATGGGCGGCGCCATCGCCAAGGCCGAGGAGATCGCCAAGGGTGAGGGCGACTTCTACGTACCCCAGCAGTTCGAGAACCCGGCCAACCCGGACGTCCACGTCCGCACCACGGCCGAGGAGATCTGGGCCGACACCGACGGCGGGGTCGACATCCTCGTCGCCGGCGTGGGCACCGGCGGCACCATCACCGGTGTGGGCCACGTCCTGAAGGAGCGCAAGCCCGGTGTCCAGGTGGTGGCCGTCGAGCCGGCGGCGTCGCCGGTGCTGTCGGGCGGGGCCAAGGGTCCGCACCCCATCCAGGGGATCGGCGCCGGCTTCGTCCCGGCCGTCCTCGACACCCACGTCTACGACGAGGTGGTGACCGTCGAGAACCAGGACGCCTTCGACACCGCCCACCGGTTGGCCCACGAGGAGGGCCTCCTGGTGGGGATCTCGTCGGGCGCCGCCACCTGGGCCGCCGTGCAGGTCGCCGCCCGTCCCGAGAACGCCGGGAAGCTCGTCGTCGTGATCATCCCGTCCTTCGGCGAGCGCTACCTGAGCACGGCCCTGTTCGAGGGGCTCGGCGACTGACGGTGCTGGAGTCGCTCCGGCGGGACGTCGCCACCGTCCGCGAGCGCGACCCGGCGGCGCGCACGGCCGTCGAGGTGGCGCTCAGCTACCCGGGACTGCACGCCCTGTGGGGCCACCGCGTCGCCAACCGCCTGTGGCACGCCGGCCACCCGCTGGCCGCGCGCGTGGTCTCGAACGTGGTGCGCACGTGGACGGCGGTGGACATCCATCCCGCCGCGACCATCGGCCCGGGCCTGTTCATCGACCACGCCATCGGCGTCGTCATCGGCGAGACGACCGAGATCGGGGCCGACGTGACCCTGTACCAGGGGGTCACGCTCGGGGGCACCGCCCTCGAGGCGGGCAAGCGGCACCCGACGATCGGGGACCGGGTCACCGTCGGGGCGGGGGCCAAGATCCTCGGCCCGGTGACGGTGGGCAGCGGCAGCCGCATCGGCGCCAACGCCGTCGTGGTGCGCGACGTGCCCCCCGACTCGGTGGTGGTCGGGGTACCCGGCCAGGTCATCGCCCGCAGCCGCCCGCGGAGCACCACCTCGGCGCTCGACGTCGAGGACGCGCTGCTGCCCGACCTGGTGGGGGTGACGCTCGGCGCACTCCAGCGACAGGTCGATGCGCTCGAGCAGGAGGTCGGCGGTCGGGTCCGCACGCCCGAGATCCGTCCCGCCGAGTCGGGCGTGTGGAAGGGCGAGGACTTCTCGATCTGACCGACCGCCCGGCGTTCAGCTGGCCAGGGCGGCGGTGGTGCGCTCCAGGCAGTCCGGATCGACGGTCCCCGGCACGAGGATGAACTCGTCGCACCCGGCGGCCTCGGCCGCCGCCAGGGTGTCGAGGAGGCGGGCGGGGGAGCTCAGCCCGACCAGTCGGGACAGCGAGTCGGCCGCCCGGTCGCCGAACACGGCCAGGTACGCCCGGGCGAACCGTTTGAGCTCGGCATCGGCATCGGGCCCTCCGAGCAGGTAGAAGGTGCCGCTCACCAGCCACGGTCGCCCGGACCGCCCCTCGGCCTCCCAGGCGTCGAGGGCCAGACGGTTGCACCGGGTGATCTCCTCGGGGTCGGCACCGATGGAGAACCCGGTGACCCCGTCGGCCCACCGGGCGGCACGGGCCATCGAACGCGGCCCCATCGCCGCCGCCCACAGCGGCGGACCGCCGTCGGTGTGGGTGGGTGGGCCCACCGGCCGGCCGCCGTCGATGGCGGGCCCGCCGGCCCACAGCCGTCGCAGCTCGGCCACGTCGTCGTCGAGGCGCTGGTGGCGGTCCCCGAAGGGGACCCCGAGCGACCGGTAGTCCTCCTCCCGTCCGCCGACCCCCGCACCGACCACCAGGCGACCGGCGGCCAGCACGTCGAGGGTGGCGAGCTGCTTGGCCAGCAGGGCCGGTCGGTGGAGCGGCAGCACGGCGATGTTGGTGACGACCCGCACCCGCTCGGTCAGCGCGGCGGCGGCCGAGGTGGACACCAGCAGCTCGGGGTTGTGGAAGGTGATCCGCTCGCCGGCCGAGATGCTCGAGTACGGGCCCTCGTCGACGCCCCGGCACCACTCGGTGAAGGTGGTGCGGGTGAAGCCGGTGGCCATGGTCGGGAGGGCGATGCCGATGTCCATGGCCGGGGACCCTACTCAACGGGCGCCGGCCCGCCGGCCCCCGGCCGGTCGGTTCAGCGCAGGTGGACGGCGGCCCGGCCCGTGTAGGCCGGCAGGTCGAGGTACGTGCGGATGCCCGGCCCGGCGGCCACCACCGACGGGATGGCACTGACGCAGTGCGTCGCCGTAGCCACGACACCGGGGTTCCGGGCCAGCCCGGCGGCGATCGAGTCGGGGTGCCAGCCGTGGAAGGTCAGGTGGGCCGACGGGTCACCGGTGACCTCGACCTCGAAGCGCTCGCCCTCGGGACCGAACGTCCACGCCGGGTCGAGGTGCTCCTGGCCCATGAACCAGTTCGTGGCCACGGTGATCACCGGTTCGCCCCGCACGGAGGCCACCCATCGGAACTTCTGGGCGGCGATGCGGCCGGGGCCGATGGGGCCGATGGGGGAGTCGATCGGCGCCGTGGCCACCGCCACCTCGTGGGAGATCGACACCTCGGGGTCCAGCGCGAACCCGAGGGCGTGGCCGACCATGGCGATCGACTGCTGGAAGCCGTCGCCGAGGATGGCCGGCATCATCGAGGCCCTCGCCTCCTCGGGCGTCTTGCCGAAGAGCATGATGTCGCCGACGACGGCCGGCGCGTCGTAGGTGCGGATGTCGGAGAACTCCTCCGCCCGAACGTGGGTGATCGACTGGGCGAGGGCGGACACCACGAGGGGGAACCGTTCGGTGATCCCGCCGGGGTGGATGCCGGTGCCGTGGACCGAGGTGCCCCCCGTCGCGCACGCCGCCTCGATGGCCGACTCGTCGCGGCCACCGGGGAAGAACCAATTGAGCGGCGTGACCACGTTGGCCCCGGACGCCAGGATCCGGGCGACGAGCCCGGGGTCGGCCATGATCGGCGAGTACAGGACGCAGTCGGCGCCCAGCGCCAGCAGGGCGTCGACGTCGTCGGTGGCGGCCACCCCGAGGGGGCCGAGGCCGCACAGCTCGCCCACGTCGACCCCGACCTTGTCCGGACTGTGGACCCAGCACCCGACGAGCTCGAGTTCGGGGTGGGCCACGATGCCCGCCACGGCGGCCCGGCCCACCCCTCCGGTCGCCCACTGGATCACCTTGATGGTCATGGATTCGCCTCCCCGACGGTGCCTCCGGTGCCCCCGGCACCGGCCCCGAGCGTAGGGCGGCGTCCGGTCGGACGATGTGATCTGTATCGTCCCTGGTCAGGACGTTGGACGTGCCCTCGCCCTCGTCAGGACGAGCCTGGACGGGTATAGTGAGCGGGTCAACAGTCCACAGGTCGGACGGGGCGGGGCGGGGGGTTCCCGGCCGTCCGGTGCGTACGTGTGGACGGGGTGCAACCGCAGTCGCAGGCGGGGCGCCTCCAGGTTCGAAGGGGCTCCGCGATGAACAGCTGGTTGCAGTCCATGAAGCAGTGGACCCAGTGGCTCATGGGCGAGGCACCCCTTCCCGACGGGCGCTCGAAGGCCATGCTGGCCGGAACCGTCGCCTCCGTCGCCGCCATCGCCGTCGGCGTCCCCGCGGCCATTCCCTCGACCCCGGCGGCCAATGCGGCCGTCAAGCCGCAGTCGTCGGCGTCGTCGGACGCCGCCTCGTCCCAGTACACCGTGCCGTCGTCGACGGTCGCCCCGTCATCGGTGATCGCCGCGGGGAGTACGACCTCCACGACCTCGTCGGCCTACTACGTCGAGCCCGACCCGTTCGTGAAGGCGAAGAAGGTCCGTCGCCACGACCGCCACCACGGTGACAAGACCACGGCCACGGGGACACCGGGGACCCACACCTCGTCGACGGCGCCACTGGCTGCGCCGCTGGTCGCCGCGCCCGTGGAGGCGCCCGCCACCGCCACGGCCACGACCACGGTCCCGGCGGCCGGTCAGGACGTCGCACCCACCCCGACCCCGCTCGTGCCGGTCGACCCGATCCCGACGTTGGTGGCCCCGGCCACGCCGCCGGCGGCCCCGTTGGCCACCGGCGCCCAGTCCTTCGTGGGCTCCGCCGTGGTGACCTGGAAGGCCCCGGCCGGCTCCACCGCCACCGGCTACGACGTCTACCTGGGGCTGGCCCCCGGGATGGAGTACCCGATCCCGGTCAACGGGACCGACCCCGTCGTGGGGAACTCGTACCTCGTGACCGGGCTGACCCCCGGGCGCACCTACTACTTCACCGTGCGGGGCCGGACCGGTGCCACGTCGTCGGCGCCGTCGAACGAGGTCACGGCATTCCCCTTCAACGGCTACACGCCGGTCGGCCACCTGGTCGGTCCGGTCATCTCGATGGCGTCGACCGCCGACGGGACCGGCTACTGGCTGGCGTCGGCGAACGGTGCCGTGTCTCCCCACGGTTCGGCCACCGACCTCGGTTCGCCGACGGCACTCACCCTGGCCGCCCCGATCCAGAAGATCGTCGCCGACCCGAAGGCCGACGGCTACTGGGAGGTCGCCGCCGACGGCGGGGTGTTCGCCTACGGCGCCGCGCCGTTCGAGGGCGCGGCCTCGAGTCTGGCCCTGAACTCGCAGATCGTGGACCTGGTCCCGACGGCCGACGGCCTGGGCTACTTCGAGGTGGCCGCCGACGGCGGGGTGTTCGCCTACGGCGACGCCACCTTCGCCGGCTCACTGGGTGCCACGCCCCAGGCCTCCCCCACGGTGGGCATGGCCCTGGACGGCGCCACCGGCGGCTACTGGCTGGTGGCGGCGGACGGCGACGTCTCCGCCTTCGACGCCCCGGCACTCGGACCGCAGGTGGGCGACGACTCCGTGGTACTGCCGCCCTCCCCGGTCGTGGGCCTGGCCGCCACGACCGACGGCAAGGGCATCTGGGAGGTCACCAACACCGGCGGCGTCTACGCCTACGGCGACGCCACGTTCCAGGGGCCGAACGCTCCCCTGGATCCGGCCGCCCCGGTCACGTCGGTGACGGCCGACCCGTCCGGATCGGGCGGGTACTGGCTGGTGTCGGCCGACGGCGGTGTCTACGCCTTCGGCAGCACCTTCTACGGCGCCGGCTGAGCGGCCCACCCACGACCCCGACCTCCCGGGCCCGACCTCCCGGGCCCGACTCCGACGGTGGTGCGGTCGCCCGCGTCCGGGGTGCCCGTTGGTAGCGTCGTCCCCGATGCGACGATGACCGGCGGCACCACCCACGAGTTCTCCGATCCCGAAGGGCCGGGGCACTCGGACGCCACGCCGCTGCTCGCCACGGCCGAGCAGCGGGCCATGCTCATGGTCCGCAACTTCGCGGACCCGGCCCAGGAGTGGCGCCGTCTGGTGGCCGAACTGGTCGGCACCTTCTTCCTGGTCATGGTGGCGGCGGGCGGTCCCATGATGGACCACGCCTTTCCGGGGTCCGTCGGCCGGGCCGCGGCCGTGGTGGCGCCGGGCCTGATGGTGATGTCGATCATCCTGGCCATGGGCCGGGTGTCGGGCGCCCACCTGAACCCCGCCGTCAGCATCGCCTTCTGGCTGCGCCGCGACTTCCCGGGTCGTCGGGTGCCGGCGTACGTGGTGGTGCAGGTCGCCGGTGCGCTGCTGGCCGCCTGGTTCCTCCAGGGGGTGATCCACGTGTCCGCCGTGCACGGATCGAACTACCCGGCACCGTCGTCCACGGCGTTCGACGCCTTCCTCATGGAGGCGGTGCTCACGCTCGGACTGGTCAGCGTCATCCTCGGGACAGCCTCGGGGGCCCAGCAGGTGGGCCTGTTCGGGGCGATCGGGGTGGGCAGCTACATCGCCCTCGCCGGGCTGTGGGCGAGCCCCCTGTCGGGCGCGTCGATGAACCCGGCGCGCACCCTCGGGCCGGACATCGTCGGCGCCGACCTCACCAGCTGGTGGGTGTACGTCGCCGGCCCCCTGCTCGGTGCCGTGCTGGCGGTGGGGCTGGCCTGGTTGCTCCGCGGCCCGGGGGGCGGCACGTCGGGGTCACTGGCGGCCCAGGGGGGCATCCACCCGATGATCAACCGGCCGGGCAAGGCGTGAGCCCTCCCGCGGCCTCCGTGTGAGGACCGGTACGGGGACGACCGGCGGGTGAGCACCAACCCGTTCCGACGCGTCCAGGTCGGCCTGGCCGCGCTGGCCCTCGTCGTCGTCATCGGCACCGTCGGCTACGTCGTCCTCGGGTTCTCCGTCCTCGAGGCGCTGTACCAGACGGTGGTCACCGTCTCGACCGTCGGCTACGGCTTCCCGCGCCCGATCGACGACGCCGCCAAGGTGTTCACCATCGTGCTCATCCTGCTGGGTGTGGGCACGGCGCTCTACACCTTCACGGTGACACTGGAACTGCTCATCGACGGGCACATGCGGGACCTGATCAGGAGGCGCAGGATGGACCGGGACATCGGCACGATGACAGGGCACGTGGTGATCTGCGGTTGGGGCCGCGTCGGCCGCGAGGTGGCCCGGTACCTGAGCAACGCCGGCCAGCAGATCGTGGTCGTCGACCGCGACGGGGGCCGCATCGCCTCGGTGGAGTACCCGACCGTCATCGGCGACGTGACCGACGACGACACCCTGCTGCGGGCGGGGATCGAACGGGCGGGAACGCTCATCGCCGCCCTCGACACCGACGCCGACAACCTGTTCGTGACGGTGGCCAGCCGCTCCTTCAACCCCACGATCCACGTGATCGCCCGCGCCCGCGGCGAGTCGTCGGAGGCGAAGCTGCTGCGGGTGGGCGCCGACCGGGTGGTCAACCCCCAACGTCTCGGGGGTGACCGCATGGCGGCGTTCGTGACCCAGCCCCACGTGGTCGACTTCGTCGACGTGGTGATGCACGACGGCTCGCTGGAATTCCGGCTGGAGGAGCTGGAGGTGGGGGAGGACTCACCGCTGGCCGGCCGGACGCTGCGGTCCACCCAGGTCCACGACCGGACGGGCTGCCTGGTGCTCGCCATCCGCAGGCCGGACGGGAGCTTCACCCCGAACCCGTCACCCGAGGCGGAGGTCGAGCCGGGGGACGTGCTCATCGGGGTGGGGACGGCGTCCCAGCTGGCGGCGCTGGCGGAGTACGCCCGCCGCCGCTGACGGCCCCGGTGCCGCGGGACGGTGTCAGGCGAGGTCGTCGAGGACCATGTCGGCCACGTGGAACCCGGAGTCGACGGCCTGGTGGGTGCCCGAGCCGCGCCCGCCGGCGTCGCAGCCGACGAGATAGAGGCCCGGCAGCGGCGTGCGGGCGTCCGGCTTGCCCGCGCCCACCTGGCCGACGACCTGGGCGAGGCCGACGGCCTCGCCGCCGGAGCCGGGGACGGTGGCGTCGCGGGTCATGCGGGAGATCTGGCGGGCGCCGTAGGGCTCGGTGCGGACGGTGTGGTCCCGGATGCCCGGGTACAGCTCCTCGACCACCGCCCTGGCCCGGCGCACGGCTTCGGCCCCCATGGGGGACCCGGGGTCGGGCGAGACGAAGACCTGGATGTTGGCCACCTGGTGGCCCGGGGTCCCCACCATGTCGGGGTCGAACTCCGAGGCCACGTCGACGGCGATCAGCGGGATCTCCGGCCACTCGCCGGCCTCCATGGCCGCGAACCGGTCGGAGTCGAGCCAGCTCTCGTCGGAGAAGACGGGGATCAGTGCGGCGTCGAAGACCCGGGTGTCGAAGACGTAGCGGATGCCGGCGATGGCCCAGCTCGGCTCCAGGTCGCGCACCCGCTCCACGTACGGACCGGGGAAGGCGTCCGCCCCGGCGAGCGACAGCACCGTCGGCTGGACCCCGGCGTTGGACACCACGGCCGGGGCGCGGAGCACGCCCTTGTCGGTCTGGACGCCGACGGCCCGTCCGCCCTCGACCAGCACCCGGCGCACCCGGGTGCCGGTGAGGAAGCAGCCGCCGCGCTCCTCCACGACCTCGGCGCAGACCTCGGCCACCCGGCCGTAGCCCCCGCGGTGGAACCGCCCCGCCCCGCCGAGCACCATGTTGCGCAGGACCAGGACGGCCTCGGAGGCGGCCAGCCGGTCCACCGGGGCCACGAAGAGCATGTTGAGCGTGGCGTAGAGCTGGCTGGTGAGGCCCGTCGGCAGGCCGAACGGCGTCACGTAGTCCACGGTCCCCACGCCGTCCAGGGCGACGATCTCGTCGTCGGACAGGGCCAGCATGGCCAGGTAGAACTCGCCCAGCCGGCCGACGTCGTCGTCGGTGGCCCCGAACACCCGCTGCAGCTCGGCCAGCTCCTCGGTGGAGCCCGTCTGGCGCAGCGCCGACCGCAGGGTCCGCCAGCCGCCCTCGGGCGGTCGGTAGTGGACGGCGGCCATCTCGCCCTCGGGGATGAGCAGCTCGACCCGGTCGCCGATCCCGAGCACGTCGACCAGCTCGTGGAACCGGGAGTCGACGGCGGGGATGCCCACCGCGCCGAACATCTCGTAACGGTCGCCCCGTCGGTGCAGCGTCTGGGTCTTGCCCCCGGCGCGTGGTGTCTTGTCCACCAGGGCCACCCGCTTGCCCCCGGCGGCGCAGAGGGCGGCCGCCGTCACCCCGCCGTAGCCCGCCCCGATGACGATCACGTCGAAGTCGCTCGTCCCGTCGCTGTACGCCATGCGGTCCCCCCGGCTGGTCTGGTCGGTCGGCGCGCGCCAGGTGCGGATGCCCGGGTGCGACCGGCCCCGAGTGTAGGTGGGGCCGCGGACCGGTCGGGGACGGGGGTGGGGGAGCCGCCGGCTACCAGAGGGCGTCGAGTTCGGCGTCGACGGTCCCGGTGAGGGGTGCCTGCACCGGCGGCAGGGCGACGTCCTCCACGCCGCGCACGACCAGCAGGTCGAGCAGGGGGTCCACCTCCGGCGGCAGGAACCGGGTCCGCAGTGCGTAGCTGTGGCGGTCGGTGCGGCCGGCCGGGTCGCCGTGGTGGTAGCGCAGGGGGGCGTACACGTGGAGGTGGCGCTGGGCCCGGGTCAGCGCCACGTAGAACAGGCGCCGCTCCTCGTCGACCCCCTCGGCGTCGCCGGTGGCCATGTCCGACGGGAACGCCCCGTCGGCGGCGTGGATCAGGTGGACGACACCCCACTCGCCGCCCTTGGCCGAGTGCACCGTGGAGAGCGTGAGCCAGTCGTCGTCGAGCGACGGGGTGCCGGCCAGGTCGCCGGTCGAGTTGGGTGGGTCGAGGGTCAGGTCGGCGACGAACTGGGCCGCCGTGGGGGACTCGGCGGCGATGCGGGCCAGGGCGTCGAAGTCGGCCAGCCGCGCCTCGGCGTGGTCGTAGCGGTGGCGGACCAGGGGGTCGAGGGCGTGGGCCAGGGTCTCGACCTGGGCGCCGGCGGGCAGGGACCCGGTGCGACAGGCACCGAGGGCGTCGGCCAGGAGGATCAGGTCGGCGGCGGCGCCGGGTGCCCCGCCGCAGTGGGCGGGCTCGGCGCAGAAGGCGGCCAGCGGATCGGGCCCGCCCCGGCCGGGTGTCCGGACCCCGAGTGTCGCCAGGATCCGGTCGACCGACGTCGGCCCGGCCCCGCGGGCCAGGTGGAGCATGCGCATCCAGGCCAGTTCGTCCCACGGGTTCTGGACGATGCGGAGCAGGGCCAGCAGGTCCCGCACGTGGGCGGCCTCGAGGAACCGGAGCCCGCCGTACTTCACGAACGGGATGCGCCGCCGGCGCAGCTCCACCTCGAGGAGGTCGCTGTGGTGGCCGGTCCGGAACAGGACGGCCTGGTCGCGCAGGGGCACCCCGGACTCGTAGTGGTCGAGGACCGACTGGGCGACGGCGGTGGCCTGGGCCTGCTGGTCGGGACAGGTGGCCAGGGTGGGTCGGACGCCGCCGGGCTCCTCGGTCCACAGCTGCTTGCGGAACCCCTCGGTGGCCTCGGCGATCACCGCGTTGGCCAACGCCAGGATCGGCGTGGTCGAGCGGTAGTTCTGCTCGAGTGCGACGGTGGTGGTACCGGGGAACTGCTCGGGGAAGTCGAGGATGTTGCGCACGGTCGCCGAGCGGAACGAGTAGATGGCCTGGGCGTCGTCGCCGACCACGGTGACGCCGAGACCGTGGGCGCCCAGTGCCCGGAGGATGTCGCCCTGGACCAGGTCGGTGTCCTGGTACTCGTCCACCAGGACGTGGTCGAACTGGCCGGCCAGCACGGGACCGACGGTGGGGTCGCGCACGGCGGCCCGCCAGTAGAGGAGCAGGTCCTCGAGGTCGAGCACGTGCTGGGCGCGCTTGCGCGCCGTGTAGTCGGTGAAGACGGTCCGCAGTCCGTCGACGTCGTCGAGACACCACGGGAACCAGCGGGCGACGGTCTCCTCGAGCGGCACCTGGGCGCTCACCGTCCGGCCGTAGGCGGCCTCCACGGTCTCGGTCCGCGGGAAGCGACGGGAGGAGGCCGCGGCCACGGGCGCCCGGACCAGTGCGAACAGGTCGCGGGCGTCACCGGGCCCGAGGACGCTGAACCGCTCGGCCAGGCCGAGCCCGGTGCCGAAGCGGGCCAGGACCCGGTGGGCGACCGAGTGGAAGGTCCCGGCCACGACCCGCCCGGCGACCAGCGGGTCGGTCAGGTGTCCCACCCGGTTGGTGAGCTCGGCGGCGGCGCGGCGGCTGAAGGTGACCAGCAGGACGCGCTCGGGTGGCACCCCGTCGTCGAGCAGGCGGGCCAGCCGGCTGACCAGGGTCCGGGTCTTGCCGGTCCCCGCCCCCGCCGACACCAGCAGCGGGCCGCCCCGGTGGTCCACCACCCGTCGCTGGGCGTCGTTGAGGCCCTCGGCCCAGATCGGTGTCTCCACGGGGAACGCCACCCCCGGATGCTACCGGTGGTCGGGGTGGAAAAGCGAACACCTGTTCGCTACAGTCGCCCGCATGCACTACGAGGTCGACGTGACCATCCCCCGGCCCCTCGACGCGCCCACCGCCCGGTTCCTCGAGGCGGTATGCCGCTCGGCCAACCGGGTGCGCTGCTTCCGGGGCGACGCCGCCGGCATCCACCTCACCGTCGACGTGTCCGGCATGGACCGCCAGGACGCCATCCGCTCCGCGGTCCGCGAGGTGGCCGGCATCTTCCCGGGACGCAACGACGGGACGTACGGGGAGCCGAAGGAGTACTGAGCGCCGGGGCCGGCCCGGGTGGGGTCAGCCGCCGACGAGCTTGCCGAGTGCCCGGGCGTGCCACGTCTCCCGGCCGGCCCGGTCCTCGGCCCGGTCGGCGCTGCCGGCCAGGCGCAGTCCGGCGTTGATGCCGGCGTAGCGGAACGGCTCGGGCTCCCACCGGCGCGAACGGTGGTTGACCCAGGGCAGCGACGTCAGGTCGGTGGCGTCACCCACGATCAGGTCACGGAGTGTGCGGCCGGCCAGATTGGTGGTCGACACGCCGTCACCCACGTAGCCGCCCGCCCAGGCCATCCGGGTGCCGGCGTCCATGCCCACCGACGAGAACCAGTCCCGGGTGATGCCGAGGGGCCCGCCCCACCGGTGGGTGACGGCCGCGTCCGACAGCGCCGGGAACAGCTCCACCAGGGTACGCCGCAGTGCCTCGTGCACGGTGTCGTCGCGGTCGTACTCGGGCCGGATCGTCGAGCCGAAGTGGTACGGGGCGCCGCGCCCGCCGAAGGCCAGTCGGCCGTCCTCGGTCCGCTGGCCGTAGATGACCAGGTGGCGGTGGTCGGCGAACGTCTCCCGGTCGGCCAGCCCGTGCTCCGCCCAGAAGGCGTCGGGCAGGGGCTCGGTGGCGATCATGAGCGAGTAGACGGGGATGACGTCGCGCTCGTGGCCGGCCAGCGTCCGGGTGTAGCCCTCGGTGGCCCGCACCACGGTGCGGGCCCGCACGGTGCCCCGGGTGGTGGTGGCCACCCCGGGGGCGATGGCGGTGACCTCGGTCTGCTCGAGGATCCGCACGCCCCGGCGCTCCACCACGTCGGCCAGGCCGCGGACCAGGCGGGCCGGGTCGACGGCGGCGCAGTGCGGGGTGAAGGTGGCGCCGAGCACGTCGGTGGTACCCACCCGGGCGGCCGCCTCGGCCGCGGGGAGGAAGGCGAGGTCGGACTCGTCGACGCCGCGTCTCCGTGCCTCGGCCACGTCGGCATGGGTGCGGGCCAGCTGGGCCGGCGTGCGGGCGAGCACGACGGTGCCGCCCTGGTGGAACCCGCACTCGATGCCCTCGGCGGCCACCACCCGGCCGACCTCGCGGACGGTGGCCTCCATGGCCTGGCGCTGGGAGCGCCCCGATCCGGGACCGCACCGGGCGTCCAGGGTCCCCTCGGAGACGCTGAAGAGCGCCGAGCACCACCCGCCGTTGCGGCCCGACGCGCCGAACCCGACGACGTCGCGCTCGAGGACGGCGATGCGCAGTCCGGGGTCGGCCCCGGACAGGTAGTAGGCCGTCCACAGCCCGGTCAGCCCACCGCCCACGATGGCCACGTCCACCTCGGCGTCGCCGTCGAGTGCCGGCCGGACCCCGAGCGGACCCGGGAGGCCGTCCCACCACAGGGAGAGGCGCCGGTAGCGCTCGCCCGGCGGTGGGGTCAGATCTGCGTCCACGCCTCGGTCAGGACGGCGCGCAGGCGCTCGGTGATGTAGGCGAACTCCTCGGGACCACTGGTGAGCGGCGGCGCCAGCTGGATGACGGGGTCGCCCCGGTCGTCGGCGCGGCAGATGAGGCCGGACTCGTAGAGGGCACCCGACAGGAAGCCGCGCAGCAGTCGCTCGGCCTCGTCGTCGTTGAACGTCTCCTTGGTGTCCTTGTCCTTGACCATCTCGATGCCGTAGAAGTAGCCCGCGCCGCGCACGTCACCCACGATCGGCAGGTCCCGGAGCGTGTCGAGCTGGGCCTTGAACTCGGCCTCGTTGTCGCGGACGTTCTCCAGGATCCCCTCCTTCTCGAACACGTCGATGTTGGCGAGGGCGACCGCGGCGCTGACGGGGTGGCCGGCGAAGGTGATCCCGTGGAGGAAGCTCGACCCGGCCAGGAAGGGCTCGATGACCCGGTCGCTCACGGCGAGTGCGCCGAGCGGCGAGTAGCCACTGGTGAGGCCCTTGGCCATGGTGATCATGTCGGGCACGTACTCGTAGCGCTCGGCGCCGAAGAAGTGGCCCAGCCGGCCCCAGGCGCAGATGACCTCGTCGGAGACGAGCAGCACGCCGTACCGGTCGCAGATCTCGCGGACCCGCTGGAAGTAGCCGGGCGGCGGGGGGAAGCACCCGCCGGCGTTCTGCACCGGCTCCAGGAACACGGCGGCCACGGTCTCGGGGTCCTCGGACAGGATGGCCTGCTCGATGGCGTCGGCGGCCCAGCGGCCGTAGGCCTCGATGTCGTCCTCGAAGTACGGCGCCCGGTAGAAGTTGGTGTTGGGGACCTTGAAGGCACCCGGCACCAGCGGCTCGAACGGCGTACGGATCTCGGTGACGCCGGTGATGGACAGGGCACCCATGGTGGCGCCGTGGTAGGCGATGTCCCGGCTGATCACCTTGTAGCGCTGGGGCTGGCCGATGAGCTTGAAGTACTGGCGGGCCAGCTTCCACGCCGACTCGACGGCCTCGGAGCCACCGGTGGTGAAGAAGATGCGGTTGATGTCGCCGGGGGCGAGGCCGGCGATCTTCTCCGCCAGCTCGACGGCCTTCGGGTGGGCGTAGCTCCACACCGGGAAGTAGGCGAGTTTGGCCGCCTGCTCGGCACCGGCCTCGACCAGCTCCATCCGGCCGTGGCCCAGCTGGCTGGTGAAGAGTCCCGACAGGCCGTCGAGGTAGCGCTTGCCGTGCTGGTCGTAGACCCAGACGCCCTCACCGTGGGTGATCACCGGGATCTCGTGTCCCGGGGTGGCCCCCGTCATCCGGGTGAAGTGCATCCACAGGTGGCGGTGCGCGCTCGCCTGCAGTGCGTCGTTCGAGTACTCGGTCATCGGGTCCCCCATGTGTAGGTCTGCTTCTTCAGCTTCAGGTACATGAACATCTCGGTGCTGCGGACTCCGGGGATCTGCCGGATCACACCGTTCAGCAGGTCCAGCATGTGGTCCTCGTCCTCGCACACCAGCTCGACGAGGATGTCGTAGGTGCCGGTGACCATGACCACGTAGTCGATGTCGTCGACCTCGGCCAGCCGGTCGGCGACGGCGCGGGCGTCGCCCTCGGCGCGGATCCCGACCATGGCCTGGCTGCGGAACCCGACCTGCAGCGGGTCGGTGACGGCCACGATCTGCATGATCCCGGCCTCGCGCATCTTCTGGACCCGTTGGCGCACGGCGGCCTCGGACAGGCCGACGGCCTCGGCGATCGAGCCGTAGGTGCGGCGGCCGTCCTGCTGGAGCTGCTCGACGATCGCCTTGTTGACGTCGTCCAGCAACCCGGCGGCCGACGGGGGGACCGTGGTGCTCATCGGGGATCCCTTCCGGCGGGTGCGCAGCGGTTGCGCGCGGTGCCGCTGTGGTGGTGGTTGACCATTCCCATTCCTGGACAGTTCTAGCAGTTAACGCACAGTTAACGTGGATTCTGTGGGAAAAACAAGCGCTATCCGTGGATGTTCATGAAGAATTTTCCGAAAACACTTGTCAGATCCGTCGGGATGGGACACGATGACACCCAATCGGGAGGCCCTGCCTGCCATGCACCGTCGACGCGACCGCAGTCGACCCCACGCGACGTCCGGGGAGGAACCAACCGTGAGCACCAAGCGCCTGTCGAACTTCGTAGGGGGCGCCTACGTCGGGACCCGCTCGGGGTCCACGTCGGAGCTGGTGGACCCGAGCACGGGCGAGGTGAACGCGGAGGCGCCGGTGTCGGGGGCCGAGGACGTCGACGCCGCCGTGGCCGCCGCCGCCGCCGCCTTCCCGGGCTGGCGTGACGCCACCCCGTCCGAGCGCAGCCTCGCCCTGTTCCGGATCGCCGACGCCATCGAGGCCCGGGCCGAGGAGCTCGTCGCCGTCGAGAGCTCCAACACCGGCAAGCCGCTGGCCGTCACCCTGTCGGAGGAGATCCCACCGATGGTCGACCAGATCCGCTTCTTCGCCGGCGCCGCCCGCCACCTCGAGGGCAAGTCGGCCGGCGAGTACCTGGCCGACCACACCTCGATGATCCGCCGTGAGCCGATCGGGGTGTGCGCCGCCGTCACCCCCTGGAACTACCCGGCGATGATGGCCGTGTGGAAGTGGGCGCCGGCCATCGCCGCCGGCAACGCCATGGTGCTCAAGCCGTCGGACACCACGCCGGCGTCCACACTGCTGATGGCCGAGATCATGTCGGAGTACCTGCCCGAAGGCGTCTTCAACGTGGTCTGTGGCGACCGCGACACCGGCCGTGCCCTGGTCGAGCACCCGACCCCGGCCATGGTGTCGATCACCGGCAGCGTCCGCGCCGGCATGCAGGTGGCCGAGGCGGCGTCGCACGACGTCAAACGAGTCCATCTCGAGCTGGGCGGCAAGGCTCCGGTGGTCGTCTTCGACGACGCCGACCTGGAGGCGGCGGCCGAGGGCATCGCCATCGCCGGCTACTTCAACGCCGGCCAGGACTGCACGGCGGCCACCCGGGTGCTGGCCGCACCGGGGATCTACGAGGACTTCGTCGCCGCGCTGGCCGAGCAGGCCCGCGCCCAGACCGTGGGCGGCACCGACGTGGAGGACGCCGACTTCGGGCCGCTCAACAGTGCCGCCCAGCTCGAGCGGCTCAGCGGGTACTTCGACCGCCTGCCGAGTCACGCCGAGGTGGTCACCGGCGGCGCCCGGGTGGGCGAGCGCGGCTACTGCTTCGCTCCCAGCGTCATCGCCGGGCTGCACCAGGACGACGAGGTGATCCAGGAGGAGCTCTTCGGCCCGGCCATCACCGTGCAGCGGTTTTCCGACGAGGACGAGGCCGTGGCCTGGGCCAACGGGGTCCGCTACGGACTGGCCTCCAGTGTCTGGACCCAGAACCACGGACGGGCCATGCGTATGGCCAAGGCCCTCGACTTCGGGTGCGTGTGGATCAACACCCACATCCCCATCGTCGCCGAGATGCCCCACGGCGGGTTCAAGCACTCGGGCTACGGCAAGGACCTCTCCTCGTACGGGTTCGAGGACTACACCCGGATCAAGCACGTCATGAGCTTCATCGGCAGCTGAACGCAGGTACCCGTCCGGGGGCGGCCGGGTCCGGTGGATCGCCGAGGGATCAGTTGTACCGCAGGACCACCGGGGGGACTGGTGGGCAGCACCCAGTAGGGGTTACCGAGAGCCAGTTGGCCGAGCAGCAAGGGGAGAACACATGAGTACGGACATCGTCGACAGCACCGGGCAGCCGCCCGAGGTACCCGGGCCGTTCGGAGCGCCCGTCCCGAGCGACGAGGCGGGTGCCACGCTGCGGGCGGACACCCTGAACCTGTTCGACTCGACGGTGGTGGCGGTGTCGTCGGTGGCCCCGGCGTACACCCTGGCCGCCACCATGGCCGTACTGTTCGCCACGGTGGGGATCGGCTACGCCGGCCCGGCGGTGATCTGGATCAGCTTCGTCCCCGTCCTCTTCATCGCCATCGCCTACTTCCAGTTGAACCGCAAGGACCCCGACTGCGGGGCGTCCTACTCGTGGCTGTCCAAGCTCGCCTCCCCCTACCTCGGCTGGTTCAACGGCTGGGTGCAGGTGGCGACCAGCGTCATCTTCTGCATCTCCGCACCGCTGGTGGCCGGTGCCTACACCCTCCAGTTCGCCCAGGAGCGGAACTGGATCTCGCTCACGACGGCCAACGATCTCGGCTACCAGGCCATCGTGGCCGCCTGCTGGCTGGCGCTCATCACCTTCATCTGCATCTGGGGCATCCGCTGGACGACCAACTTCCAGTGGGTCCTCCTGATCATCGAGTACGTGGCCGTCATCGGGTTCTCCCTCTGGGGGATCATCAAGGTGGCCGTCAAGCACCCCGCCGGGTCGCAGGGCTTCCACTTCGGCTGGCTCAACCCGTTCAGCATCGGCGGGTTCGCCGCGCTGTCGGCCGGCCTGGTGCTGGGCGTCTTCTTCTACTGGGGCTGGGACACGGCCACCAACCTGAACGAGGAGTCCAAGAACCGCACCAAGACCCCGGGACACGCGGGCATCATCGCCATGTTCCTCCTGCTCCTGGTGTTCGCCATCAACATCATCGCCGCCCAGATGCTCCTGCCCGAGAAGGCCTGGACCACCCACTCGACGACCATCCTGCTCTACTTCGCCCAGCAGGCGGCCGGCAGCTGGGCCGGGTACGTGATGCTCATCGCCGTGCTCTCCTCGACGGTGGCCACCACCCAGACCACGCTGCTCCCGGCGGCCCGCATCACGCTGTCGATGGCCCGGGACAAGGTCTTCCCCAGCGTGTTCGCCAGCATCCAGGGCAAGCTCAAGACCCCGGCCGTGGGCACGCTCATCCTGGCCTTCATCTCGCTCTTCGGGATCCTGTTGGCCAGTCAGGTCGCCTCGATCGACACCCTGCTCAACAACCTGATCCTGAGCATCGGCGTCCTCATCGCCTTCTACTACGGGGCGACCGGGGTGACGTGTGCCTGGGCGTACCGCAGGGTGGCCTTCCAGTCGACCCGGTTCTTCTTCACCGGCGTGCTGCTGCCACTGGTGGGCGGCATCATCCTGCTCCTGGTCATGGCCGACGTGATCAAGCAGGGGGGGTGGAGCGGCTCCTACGCCGACATCATCGCCCTGCTGATGGGCATCCCGCTGGTGATCATCGCCCGCTTCACCACCAAGGGCAACTTCTTCAAGACGAAGGTGGTCGCCTACGAGGAGATCGGCGAGTAGCACCCGGGGCGGCCGCCGGGCGTACCGCCCGGCGGCCGTGCCGCGTCCCGTAGCCGTCCACATCCGTGCACCACCAACCGAGCACCACCAACCGAGCCGTGAGGTCGATCCTGTGATTGTCGGAGTACCGAAGGAAGTCAAGGCAGACGAGTACCGGGTGGCCATCACCCCGGCCGGCGTGCGCGAGCTGACCGCCGCGGGCCACACCGTCTACGTGGAGCGGTCGGCCGGCGTCGGTTCGTCGATCCCCGACGAGGACTTCGTCGCCACCGGTGCGCAGGTCCTCGACGACCCCGACGACATCTGGTCGTCGTCCGACATGATCCTCGGCGTCAAGGAGCCCGTCGCCGTCGAGTACCCGCGGCTGGGCATGAAGAAGGACCAGGTCCTCTTCACCTACCTCCACCTGGCCGCTTCGCGCCAGTGCACCGACGCGCTGATCGCCGGCGGCAACACCGCCATCGCCTACGAGACCGTCCGCCTGGGCGACAACTCGCTGCCGCTGCTCACCCCCATGAGCGAGGTGGCGGGCCGCATGGCCCCCCTCATGGGCGCCCACCACCTCATGCGCCCGGGCGGCGGCCGCGGCACGCTGGTGTGCGGGGTGCCCGGGGTGCGCTGCGCCAAGATCGTCATCCTGGGGGCCGGCGTGGCCGGCATGGCGGCGGCCACCCTGGCCGTGGGCATGCACGCCGAGGTCTACATCCTCGACCGCAACCTCGAGCGCCTGCGCCAGGTCGACCACCACTTCCGCGGTGGACTCGAGACGGTGGCGTCCAGCACCCACGCCATCGAGGAGGTGTGCACCGACGCCGACATCGTGATCGGCGCCGTGCTGGTGGTCGGGGCCAAGGCCCCCAAGCTCATCAGCGACGAGCTGGTGGGGAAGATGCGCGACGGGTCGGTGCTGGTGGACATCTCCGTCGACCAGGGCGGCTGCTTCGAGTCGACCCGGCCCACGACCCACTCGGACCCGACCTTCGAGGTCAACGGCTCGATCTTCTACTGCGTGGCCAACATGCCCGGGGCGGTGCCCCACTCGTCCACCCACGCCCTGGTGAACGCCACCCTGCCGTACGTCCTCAGCATCGCCAACCATGGCTGGAAGGACGCCGTGGCCGAGGACGCGGCGCTGGCCGAGGGGGTCAACGTGGTCGACGGCACCATCGTGTACGAGCCCGTGGCCGAGGCCCACGGACTGGACTACCGGCCACTGTCGAAGTTCGTCGCCTGAGCCTCCCGGCTCACCGACGTACCCGACGAGCCGACCCCCGACCCCGTGGTGTGCCCCCGATCAGCCGAGCCGGTCCGCCGCCACCGAGCCGGGCGCGAGCGACCCGGTGGCCAGGTGGGGCGGCACGCCGATGCCGTCCACCAGATCCGGGGCCGGCACCGGCACGTGCCGGGCGGTGGTGAGGGGCACGACCCCGGCCCACACCTCGAGGGCGAGGTCGTCGTCGTCGTCGTCCGGCGGTCCCTCGCTCACCTTGACCGACGCCTGGTCGAGGGCGATGCGCAGCACGGTGGTGGCGGCCAGCTCCTTGGCCGACGGCGACCGGGCGTACCCCCACTGACCGGGAGCCACGTGCTCGGACAGCACCTCGAGGGCGGCCAGCTTGTCGGTGGGGTCCTCGAGCAGCTCGGGCAGGCCGTAGACCATGGCGCAGCGGTAGTTGACCGAGTGGTTGAAGACCGAGCGGGCCAGCACCAGACCGTCGACCAGGGTCACGGTCACGCACACCGGAGCCGGGGCCTTGGCCGTGCGCAGGCTGCGACTGGCCGCCGACCCGTGGACGACCAGGTGGTCGCCGCTGCGGCCGTACGTGGTCGGCACCACCATCGGCCAACCGTCGACGACCAGTCCCAGGTGGCACACGAACCCGGCGTCGAGCACGGCGTGGAGGTCCTCGCGTCGATGGGATCCCTGGTCGGGCAGCCGCCGCAGCCGCACCCGCTCGCCACCTGGTCCCGGGTCCGGCCCGCGGTCGCCGTCGCTGTCGGTCATGCGACGATTGTTGCACGCACCCGCGCCGCCTCCGCCGCCCGCCCGGCCGGCCCCACCCGTACCACCCGAGACATCGAGGGGGAGCGCCGCTCCCCGAGGAGCGATACCCCGTGAAGCAGATCGGATCATCCATCGAGGGGACCGCGGCGCGCACCGCCCCGGTCTTCGACCCCGCCACCGGCGCGCAGACCGCCGAGGTCGTCCTGGCCACCACCAAGGACGTCGACCATGCCGTCGAGTCCGCCGCCGACGCGTTCCGCTCCTGGCGCGACACCTCGCTGACGGCCCGGTCGCGCATCCTGTTCGCCTTCCGCGAGCTGGCCGACAAGCACCGCGACGACCTGGCGGCGCTGATCACCGCCGAGCACGGCAAGGTGCTGGAGGACGCCCGGGGCGAGGTGGCGCGCGGCATCGAGGTGGTGGAATTCGCCTGCGGGATACCCCACCTGCTCAAGGGGGAGTTCAGCGAGGACGTCTCGACCGGGGTCGACGCGTCGTCGATCCGTCAACCCCTCGGCGTGGTGGCCGGCATCACCCCGTTCAACTTCCCGGTCATGGTGCCGATGTGGATGTACCCGGTGGCCATCGCCTGCGGCAACACCTTCGTGCTCAAGCCGTCCGAGCGCGATCCCTCGCCGTCGGAGCTGGTGGCGGACCTGTGGCGGGACGCGGGACTGCCCGACGGGGTGTTCACCGTCGTCCACGGCGACGCCGAGGCCGTCAACGCCCTGCTCGACCACCCCAAGGTGGCCGCCGTCTCGTTCGTGGGCTCGACCCCCATCGCCCGGCACGTGTTCGAGCGGGGCCATGCGTCGGCCAAGCGGGTCCAGGCCCTCGGCGGGGCCAAGAACCACGCCGTCGTGCTGCCCGACGCCGATCTCGACTCGACCGCCGACGCGCTGATCGGTGCCGGGTACGGCTCCGCCGGCGAGCGCTGCATGGCCATCTCGGCGGTGGTGGTGGTCGGTGACGCCGACCCGCTGGTGGCGGCCGTGGCCGGACGCGCCCGTGCGCTGGTCACCGGACCGGGGACCGACCCCACCTCCGACATGGGCCCCCTGATCACCCGGGTCCACCGCGACCGCGTGGCCGGCTACGTCGACTCGGCACTGGCCGACGGGGCCGACGTGGTGGTGGACGGGCGCGGGGTCGCCGTGGCGGGAGGCGGGGACGGCTTCTTCTTCGGCCCCACCCTGGTCGACCGGGTCACCACCGACATGGACGTCTACCGCGACGAGATCTTCGGCCCGGTGCTGTCGGTCCTGCGGGTGGACAGCCTCGACGAGGCCATCGAGCTGGTGAACGCCAACCCGTTCGGCAACGGCACCGCCATCTTCACCCGAGACGGGCACGCGGCGCGCCGGTTCCGACGGGACGTGTCGGTGGGCATGGTGGGTGTCAACGTCGCCATCCCGGTGCCGATGGCCTACTACTCGTTCGGCGGATGGAAGCAGTCACTCTTCGGCGACGCCCACATCCACGGGATGGAGGGCGTGCGGTTCAACACGCGGCTCAAGTCGATCACGACCCGGTGGCCCGACCCGGACCGGGGGGCAGGCGGCGGGATCGCCCTGCACTTCCCGTCCGGCGACAAGGGCTGACGGCGGACGGGCCAGGAGGGGGCCCGACGGACGTCGACAGCGGCGGCGCGCCGATCCACGTCGAGGTGACGGGGGAGGGGCGACCGGTGGTGCTCCTCCACGGGTGCCCGGACTCGGGCGCCCTGCGGCGGCACCAGGTCCCCGCCCTGGCCGACGCCGGGTTCCGGTGCATCGTCCCGGACCTGCCTGGCTTTCGCTCCTCGGACGTGCCGCAGATGAACGGTTCGTCGGCGCACGTGGCCGGCCCCTGGCGCTACGAGCGGCTCGACGGTCCCGGCCACTGGATCCCGTTGGATGCACCCGCCGTGGTCAACCGGCTGCTCCTCGACTTCCTGCCCGTCTGAGCCGGGGGAGGCCGCGGCCGGGCCGGCAGGTGTGCCCGGTAGCCTCGGGACGGTGAGTGCGCCGCCCTTCGTGCCCCCCGAGGCACGCGAGCTCGATGTCGGCGGTCCGGTGCACGTGGCCGACTTCGGGGGCCCCGACGACGCACTGCTGCTGGTGGGGGTCCACGGGCTGGGTGGCAGCCACCTCAATTGGGCGGCCGTCGCCCCGTACCTGGTCGACCGCTACCGGCTGGTGGCCGTCGACCTGGTGGGCCACGGCCGCACGCCGGCCGCCGGCCGCCGGGCGGACGTCGCCGGACACGTGGCCCTGCTGTCCGGGGTGCTGCCCCTCCTGTCGGACCGTCCCGTCGTCCTCATGGGCAACTCGATGGGTGGGCTGGTGTCGGCCCTGGTGGCGGCGGGCTCACCCGACCGGGTGGCCGGACTCGTGCTCGTCGACCCGGCCCTCCCGGCCGGGCGGTTCGCCACGGTGCACCCCCGCGTCGTCACCAACTTCGTCCTGTGTTCGGTCCCGGGAGTGGGCGAGCGCTACCTGGCCGCCCGTCGGGCCCGCACCACCCCCGAGCAGACGGTGCGGCGGGTACTGGGTGTGACCTGCGTCGACCCGGCCCGGGTGCCGGCCGACGTGGTGGACGCCCACATCGAGCTCACGGCGGCCAAGGACCGGGCCGGGGGCGACGCCGCCTACCTGGCGTCGGCCCGGTCGCTGTCCCGGACCCTGGCCCGTCCCCGTGCCACCGTCGACCGGTTGGCGACCCTGGCGGTACCCGTGCTCCACCTCCACGGCGACCGGGACCTCCTGGTCCCCCTGGCCGCGGGACGTCGGATGGCGGCGGGCCGGGCCGACTGGCGGCTGGACGTGGCCCGCGACATCGGGCACGCACCGATGCTCGAGGCACCGGTGTGGACGGCGTTGCGGATCGGCGAGTGGCTGGAGGGCGAGGGCGCCGTGGTGCCCGAACGGGCCCGCCTGTCCGGCCGGCCCGTCCGGCCCGGCGGGGCAGGCCCCGTCTCGCCCGGCGTCAGTTGACCTGGCGGTCGAGTCCCTCCCAGTAGGGGGCGCGCAGTCGGAATTTCTGGAGCTTTCCGGTGGCGGTGCGCGGGAGCTCGGTGCGCAGCTCCACCTGCTTCGGGCACTTGTAGCCGGCCAACGCCCCCCGGCAGTGGGCGATGACCACCTCCTCGGTGACGCCGCTCTCCTCGGCCACCACCACCAGGGCCAGGACCATCTCACCCCACTTGTCGTGGGGGACCCCGATGACGGCCACCTCGACCACGCCGTCGAGGGAGAAGATGGCGTCCTCGACCTCGATGGACGAGACGTTCTCCCCGCCGGTGATGATCACGTCCTTCTTGCGGTCGAGGATGCTCAGGTGACCCTCGTCGTCGATCATCCCGCCGTCGCCGGTGTGGAACCACCCGTCGGCCAGGGCGGCCGCCGTCTCCTCGGGCTGGCGCCAGTACCCGGCCATGACCGTGTTGGACCGGGCCAGCACCTCGCCCCGTCCGTCGACCATGAGCTCGGTGCCCACCGCCGGGGCACCGGCCCGCATGAGCTTGCGGGCCCGCTCGTCCGAAGGAAGACCGTCCCATTCGGACCGGGCCCGGTTGACGGTCAGGACGGGCGAGGTCTCGGTGAGCCCGTAGATCTGGATGAACTCCCAGCCCAGCTCGGACTCGATCCGCTCGATGGTCTTCGACGGCGGCGGCGCCCCGGCGACGACGATCCGGGTGGTGCCCCGTCCCGGCAGCTCGCCGTCCCACGCCGGGACGGCCTCCAGCACGGCGTTGACCACCGCCGGCGCCGCGCACAGGAGGGTGACCCCGTGGCGCCCGACGCGGCGCAGGATCTCGGTGCCGTCCACCTTGCGCAGGGCCACCTGGGTCACGCCCATGGCCGCCGTGGTCCAGGGCATGCCCCACCCGTTGGCGTGGAACATGGGCAGGGTGTGGAGGTACACGTCGCGGTCGGACACCCCGGTGTGCCATCCGAACACGGTGGCGTTGACCCAGCAGTTGCGATGGGTCAGCTGCACACCCTTCGGGCGCGCCGTGGTGCCGGACGTGTAGTTGATGGTGGCCGTCGCCGACTCGTCGGAGACCCACGCCTGCGGCTCGGTGTCGGGCACGTACAGTTCGGCGTCGCTGTCGGTGCCGAGCACGAACCGCCGCGCCGGCCCGACACCGGCCAGCGCCTCGTCGAGCTCCGGGTCCACCAGCAGGACCGAGGCGCCCGAGTGCTCGAGGATGTACTCGACCTCGGCGCGGGCCAGCCGGAAGTTGACCGGGACGAGGATGCGCCCCCAGCCGGACACCCCGAAGAACGACGTGAGCAGTCGGGCCGAGTTGTGGGAGACGACCGCCACCCGTTCGCCGGGTCCGATCCCCAGGGCGTCGAGCCCGGCGGCCTGGGCCCGTGCCCGTGCGGCGAGCCCGGCGAAGGTGAGGGGCGCCCACGGTTCGGCCGGCTGGTCGGGCTCGTCGACCACCGCCACCCGCTCGGGGTAGGTGGCCGCGGCCCGGTCGAGGAAGTCACGGACGTTGAATTCGAGGTGCATCGTTCCCCCTGGGACGCCGGTCAGGTCCACCATCTAAGCAAATGCGGCCCCGGCCACCGTGGGCGGGCGCCCCGCGGGTACGTGCCGCCGGGGGTGCGCCCTCGCTACGGTGGGGCGATGCCTGCTCCCCGTGTCGCCGTCGGTCCCTTCCCCTCCGACTTCGCCGTCGACGCCGTGCGCGCCGGCGGTGGCGAGGTCGTCGACCTGGGCGACGGGCCCGACAGCCTGGTGTGGCTCGACCCGGGAGACGTCGCCGGGCTGGCCTCCTGGCTGGCCGAGGTCCCCGACGCCCGGTGGGTCCAGCTGCCCTTCGCCGGCGTGGAGCGGGTGGCCGAGGCCGGCCTGCTGGATACCGACCGGGTGTGGACGTGCGCCAAGGGCGCCTATGCCGAGCCGGTGGCCGAGCACGCCCTCACGCTGGCGCTGGCCGGCCTTCGCCACCTGCCCGCCCGTGTCGAGGCCCGGTCGTGGGGGATCCCGGCGGGGACGAGCCTGTTCGACCGGGACGTGACCATCGTCGGCGGCGGCGGGATCGCGGCGTCGCTGCTGTCGCTGCTGGCGCCGTACCGGGTGCGGGCGACCGTGGTGCGCCGCCGGGCGGACCCGGTGCCCGGTGCCGCCCGGGTGCTGCCTCCCGAGGAGCTCCACGCCGCCCTGTCGGGGGCGTTGGTGGTGGTGCTCGCCCTGGCCCTCACACCCGAGACGGTCGGGATCGTCGGCCGGGACGAACTCGAGGTCATGGGGCCGTCGTCGTGGCTGGTCAACGTGGCCCGCGGTCGACACGTGGACACCGCCGCACTGGTGACGGCCCTCGGCGCCGGCGCCGTGGGCGGTGCCGCCCTCGACGTGACCGACCCCGAGCCGCTGCCCGACGGCCACCCGCTGTGGGGTCGCCACGACTGCATCATCACCCCACACACGGCGGACACCATCGAGATGGTCGTGCCCCTGCTGGCGGAGCGGATCCGGACCAACGTGGCCCGGCTGGTCGACGGCGCGCCCCTGGTGGGGCGAGTGGACCCGGTCGCCGGCTACTGACCGACGCCGCGACGCGCCCTACCGGGCCGGGTCGCGGTCGCCGACCGGCGTATAGCGGTAGCCGTAGCCCCGGATGGCCTCGAGCACGTCCTTCTGCTCGTCCTGCCAGCCCAGCTTGCGGCGGAGGCGCAGGACGGTGAACTTGACCCGCTCCGGGCCGATGCCGAACGGGTCGTTCCACACCTGCTCGAGCAGCTGCTGGGTGGCGAGCGCCTGTCCGGGGTGGCGGACGAACATCTGGAGCAGCTGGAACTCGAGCTTGGTGAGCCCGACCACCTCGCCGTCCACCCGGACCTCGCGTGCCGGCCAGTCGACCTCCAGGTTGCCGTCGCGGTACACGTTCGGCTCCTCGGCCACGACGGTGGAGGCGGCCTGGCTGCGGCGGAGCAGCGCCTGGATGCGTGCGCCGAGCTCCTGGACGCCGAAGGGCTTGGTCAGGTAGTCGTCGGCGCCGCCGGTGAGGCCGCGGACCTTGTCCTGCTCGAGGTCGTGGGCGGTGAGGATGAGCACGGGCACCTCGGACAGGTCACGGATGCGCTCCAGTACCTCCCACCCGTCCATGCCGGGCAGTCCGATGTCGAGTACGACCAGGTCGGGACGCTCCTCGAAGAAGTTGCGCAGCCCGTTGCGGCCGTCGGCGACCACGACACCGGTCCCGTTCTGCTTCGCGACCACCCGCCGGACCGCCTCGGCGATCGAGGGGTCGTCCTCGAGGATGAGGACCCGTGTCGTACCTGCGACCTGTTCAGGGCTCAGTGTGGTGGTCATCTCGCCTGCTCCTTAGCTCTGCGTGCCCGGTTGCCCGCCCACGTCCGGCCCGCGGGCACCGTCGCCCACCCCCGTGACGCCGATCGGCACCAGGTCCTTCTCTTCTCTATCGGCCTCGGCCCCCCGCGCTTGAGCCTCGAGTTCGCGAGCCGCCTCGGCGGCGTCCGCCGAGGGGAGCCGGACCCGGATGGTGGTCCCCTGTCCCGGGGCCGAGGCCAGGGTCACCGTCCCACCGTGGTGCTCGACGATGGCCTGGACGATGGCGAGTCCCAGTCCCGTCCCGGGGATGACCTCCTGGGTGGCCTCGGCGCCCCGGACGAACCGGCCGAACACGGCCTCCTGCTCGTCGGCGGGGATGCCGATCCCGGTGTCGGACACCGACAGCACCACCGAAGTGGCGGTGACCGAGGTCGCCACCTTGATCCGGCCACCAGGCAGGGTGAACTTCACGGCGTTGGAGACCAGGTTGAGCAGCAGCCGTTCGAGCTGGTTGCCGTCGCCCAGCACCACGGCGCCCTCGGGGCAGGTGCGGGCCTCCAGGACGAGACCCTTGGCCGACGCCGTCGGCAGCAGCGACTCGACCACGGCGCGTACCAGCGGGTTGGCGTCGACGCGGACCAGGTGGATGTCGTACACGGCCGAGTTGAGGTGGGACAGGGTGAGGATGTCCTCGATCAGGACCGACAGGCGCACGCTGTTCTGCTCGATGACCTCGAGCATGCGGTCCTGGTCGGGGTCGACGTCGTCGCCGTCGTCCCGGAGGAGTTCGGTGTAGGCCCGGATCGACGTGAGGGGCGTGCGCAGCTCGTGGGAGAAGGTCGAGAGGAACTCGCTCTTGGCCCGGTCGAGGTCCTGGAGCTGGCGCACCACCTCGGACTGGCGCTCGTAGAGGCTGGCCTGGACCATGGCCCGGCCCAGGTCGGCGCCGACCGAGTCGACCAGGGCGATGTCGTCGTCGTTCCACTCCCCGACGGGTGCGACCATGCCCAGTCCGAGCAGGGCCAGCAGGTCGCCGTTGGCGTCGTGGACGGGCGAGAGGATCCACGCCGCGTACCCGCTGGTGTCGAGGAAGGCGGGACCGTCGTCGTGCTCCGGTGGCGCCGGCAGGGCGGCGACGTCGGTGATGGCCAGGGTGCCCCGGCGCTCGGCCACGCCCTCGAGGAACAGGCGGGTGCGCTCCGTCGTCGTCAACGAGACGTCCGACGGTGCGCCCAGACGGTCGGGGTGCCACACGGTGGGGACGTCGGCCAGGCGCCGGCCGCCCTCGGTGGCGGTGTAGATGGACACGACGTCGACGTCGAGCACCTGGCCGACGGCGGCGGCGATCTCGGCGAGGGTGGAGGCCAGGTCGGCGCCCTCCAGGTCCGTGGCGCCCAGGCGGGCCGACAGGAAGCGCATGCGGTCGTGCATGTCCTGGCGCCGGCGGTGGGCGTGCTCGATCTCGTCGTGGGCGGCGATGAGCGCCACGGTGCGGTCCTCGACCAGGCGGGACAGCTCGCCCCGGTGGAACTTGAGCTCGCTGACCGCCTCGTCGAGGGCCAGGGCGGCCCGCACCACCTCGTGCTGCATCACGTTGAAGCTGTCGGCCATCTGGCCGAACTCGTCGGCCGTGCGCACCACCACCGGCTGGGACGTCACCGCGGCATGGGCCCGGTCGAGGTCGTCACCCGCCATGGCCTCCATGGCGGCGGTCAGGTCGGCGAGCGTGCCCTCGGCCAGGTAGTGGGCGGCTTCCTTCACCTGGTTGGCGGTGTGGGCGATCATGCCCGGCAGGACCAGGCCGACCGAGATGGTGAGGAGGCCGACGACCACGAAGATGTCCTTCAGCATGGCCACCAGGGCGGCGTTGCCGGGGGCGACGTGGTCGACGGCGATCAGGTAGCCGAGGCCGTCGAGCACCAGCACGACCAGCATGGCGCCGGTCAGCTTCACGTAGATCGACCGCTTCAGCCTCGACTCGCCCGCCCGCTTGCGGTCGCCGTGGGCCCGCCATCCGTAGGCCAGCGAGCCCGAGAAGGCCAGCCCCAGGCCGAAGATGACGATCGGCAGTCCGAACTGCTCGAAGCCGAAGACGGTGGTGGCGAGCCATGCCAGTGCGGCGGCCACGCCGAGGTAGATGGACAGGTCGTGGGCCCGGTAGGTGCGGACCCGGTCGGGCTCGTTGCGCCGCAGCAGCCACACGGCCACGCTCGGCAGGGCGATGCCGATCAGGTAGGTGAGGTTGGCCGCCGCCACCAGCGAGATCGGGTCGCCCAGGAGCAGGAAGGCGATCGAGGCCGCCGCCGTGGTCACGATGGCGACGACGGGGGCGTCGGTACGGGGGGAGCGGTAGCCGATGGTGCGCGGCAGCAGGCCGTCCTCGGACAGCTGGGAGAGGGTGCGCGACGCCCCCGAGAGGGGCTGCAGGGTCCCGCAGAACATGTTGAAGGCCACGAAGCCCACGGCGCAGGCCTTGGCCAGTCCGCCGAAGACGGGTGCGAAGGTCGGTCCGAGCACGGCGGCCAGGTTGCCCTCGAGCGGGCCCGAGCCGAAGACCCCCAGCCAGACGACGGGGATGAGCACGAAGAACACGCTGGCCATGCCGCCGCTGAACCACATGGCGGCCGGCTGGTCGCGGGCCGGTACCTTCATCTCCCCCATGTGGCAGGCCGCCGCCTCGAAGGCGGGGGCGGCGAACCCGATCAGGTAGAGGCCGGCCATGACGCTCGTCAGGTGGCCGAAGGTGCCGCCGAAGGGCGACACCAGGTGGAAGTCGAGGGCCCGGTGCCAGTCGACGTGCCCGGTGGCGACCGGGATGAGGCCCGAGCACAGTGCCAGGGTGAAGGCGATGAGGGCGATGGGCTTGGCCACCCGGACGGCCCAGCGCAGGCCGCACAGGTTGACCGCCGTGAAGCCGAGGACGATCAGGGTGGCCATGAGCTTGACCGACGCGTGCGGCAGGTACCACTGGTGGATCGCCTCCGCGCTGAAGATGGCGGTCAGTCCGCAGGTCGGGACCCACCCCCACCAGTAGCAGACGCCGGTCAGGTTGGCGAGGACGGCGCTGTAGGGGCGGAACGCCTCGGCGCAGGTGGCGGCGATCCCCCCGACCCGGTTGGGGAACATGCACGACAGTTCGATCCACCCGGGCGTGGCCATGTAGCTGAGGAGGAGGCCGACGGCGAGCAGGGGGACGGCCATCGTCCCCTGGGCCAGCAGCAGGGCGCCGATCAGGAAGATCGACTGGTTGGAGCCTCCGAGGGCGAGCGCACTGGCGCCCACCCAGGAGATGGAGCGCGGGTGGGGACGGGACGGGTCCGGCTCCAGCCGTCGCCGACCCGTCGGGGCGGGGGTGGCCTCCGGTCCCGACGCCGGGGTCTCGGTTCGCTGTCGGCTCATCGCTGTCGGCTCATGTGGGCTCTCGCTCCGTCCACGGACGGACGCTGTCGGGGGCGACCGCCGGTACGGCCTCGTCGGCCCCCGGTGCCGGTCCGGTTGCTGGTCCTCGGAGCCGGCCCGTTGCCGCCCTGGGGAGGCGCGGGACCCGTCCCACCGGGGGTATCGACCGGGTCGGGGTCCGCCTTGAGGCGGGCGGTGGCCGGGGGTGGCCGTCGGGCCCCGGTGTCACACCCGTCGTGCAGGATGCGCTGCAGAGGCACCGACCGGACCCCTACCGAGGAGGCAGCACCGTGACCCCCAGCACCGACCCGACGAGCGACCCCGGTACGACGGCCGTCGGCGGGCTCCGTCCGGGTGTGGTCGTATCGTTCCCGACGTGCCGCCGGCCGGACGAGCGGACGACGGCGGGGGGCGCACTGACCATCGACTGTGCCGAGTGCGCCCACCGCCACACCGACGTGTGCGACGACTGCGTGGTCTCCTTCATCGTCGGACGGGAGCCGGAGGACGCCGTGGTGGTGGACGCCGACGAGGCCCGGGCCGTGCGCCTGCTCGAGCGGGCGGGCCTGGTGCCCGGCGTGCGCCACGAGGCACGCGCCAGCGGCGGGTAACGCACACGGGGCGGTTCCCGGGCGTGCGACGATGGGGCGTGGCAACGACCGTCCCACTCCGCCCGCCGACGGCCTCCGCCGCCCGGCGCGGGCTGGCCGCCGAGCTGCTCCGGCTGGGCACGGCGTCCGGCCTCGACGCCGTCGGCATCGCCCGGGCCGACGTCTTCGCCGACGACCTGGTCACCCTCCGGGAGCGTCGCCGGGCCGGCCTCCACGGCGGCATGCAGTTCACCTACCGGAACCCGGAACGCTCGACCGATCCCGGCCAGGTCGTCGACGGGGCCCGCTCCCTGGTCGTCGGGGCCTGGGGCTACCGCCGGCGGGATCCCGGACCCGAGGGAGGCCGCTCCGCCGGTCGCCCGGCCGGCGTGGTCGCCCGCTCCTCCGGTCGCCCGGCCGGCGTGGTCGCCCGCTACGCCCGGAGCGACCACTACGCCCCCCTGCGGGCCGGGCTCGACCGCATCGCCCGACGGCTGACGGAGGACGGCTGGCAGGCCCGGGTGGTGGTCGACGACAACGCGCTGGTCGACCGGGCCGCCGCCCAGCGGGCCGGTCTCGGCTGGTACGGGCGCAACACCCTCCTCCTCCTGCCCGGGCTCGGGTCGTGGTTCGTGCTCGGCTCCGTGGTGACCGACGCCCTGCTCGACCCGACCCCGCCCCGCGGGCACACGGCCCCCGCCGAAGGGTGCGGGGCGTGCCGCCGGTGCGTCACCGCCTGCCCCACCGGCGCACTGGTGGGCGACGGTGTGCTCGACGCCGGGCGCTGCCTGGCGTGGCTGCTCCAGGCGCCCGGCTCCTTCCCGGTGGAGCACCGGGCCGCCCTCGGCGGGCGCATCTACGGGTGCGACGAGTGCCAGGAGGCGTGCCCGGTCAACCGCGTGTCCGACCGGCACCGACCCCCGGGTGAGCCCGAACCCGGCTCGGCCGCCACGGTCGACCTGCTCGATCTACTGACCGACGACGATGCCGGACTGCTCGCCCGCAACGGGCGGTGGTACCTGGCCGAGCGCGATCCCCGCTACCTGCGTCGCAACGCCCTGGTGGCCCTCGGCAACGTCGGCGACGGGCGCCACCCGGCCACCGAGGCGGTGCTCGCCCGCTGGATCGGTTCCGAGGACGGCCTCCTGGCCGAACACGCCCGGTGGGCGGCGGAGCGGCTGGGCCGCCCGGACCTGGTCCCGCCGTCCGGTCCGCCGGTATGACCCACCTGCTCGTCACCAACGACTTCCCCCCCAAGGTGGGCGGCATCCAGGTCTACCTGTGGGAGCTGTGGCGGCGGCTGGACCCGTCGACGTTCGCCGTGCTCACCGCGTCGTCCGATCCGGCGGCGCCGGCCTTCGACGCCGAACAGGCCGAGCGGGGGATCCGCATCGAGCGGGTCCCTTCGGGGATCCTCGTCCCGGGACCGGCCCTCGTCCGGCGCATCCGGGAGGCCGCCGCACGGATCGGGGCCGACCTGGTGGTCCTCGACCCGGCGTTCCCGCTGGGCCTGGTCGGGCCGCGACTGGGCCTGCCCTACGCCGTCCTCCTCCACGGGGCGGAGGTGGCGATCCCCGGCCGCCTGCCGGTCAGCCGGTCCCTGCTGGCCCACGCCGTGCGCGACGCCGCGCTGGTGGTGTCGGCCGGGGGCTATCCCGCCGCCGAGGCGCGGCGTGCGCTCCGGGGGCGGGGTCTCCCGCCGGTGGTCGAGGTCCCGCCCGGCGTCGACCTGGAACGGTTCACCCCGCTCGACGCCGCCGACCGGGCGTCGGCCCGGGCCGACCTTGGCCTGCCGGCCCAGGGCCCGCTGGTGGTGAGTGTCAGCCGCCTGGTGCCCCGCAAGGGGATGGACGTCCTGATCGACGCGGCCGCCCTGCTGGCGCCGCGGTTCGCCGACCTGACGGTGGTGATCGCCGGTCGGGGTCGCGACGCCGAGCGGCTGGCCGGCCGGGTGGCGGAGTCGGGCGCGCCGGTCCGCCTGCTCGGAGGCGTGACCGACGAGGACCTGCCGCGTCTGGTGGGGGCCGCCGACGTGTTCGCCATGCTGTGCCGGAACCGGTGGGCCGGGCTCGAGCAGGAGGGCTTCGGGATCGTGTTCGTGGAGGCCGCCGCCGCCGGGGTCCCGCAGGTGGCGGGGGCCTCGGGCGGTGCCGGCGAGGCGGTGGAGGACGGGGTCACCGGGGTCCTCGTGCGCCGTCCCACCGAAGCCTCCGCCGTCGCCCGGGCCATCGCCGACCTGCTCGACGACCCGAGCGCCGCCCGGGCCATGGGGGCGGCGGCCCGCCGGCGCGCGGAGGCATCCTTCGACTACGACCTGCTCGCCCCTAGGCTGGCGGCGGCGCTCGACGGCACGCGATGCTGAGCCGTGCCCGGGTGCAGACCGACGATTCGAGGAGGAGGGCCGACTGTGGCCGAACAAGCCACTGAGAGGATGGTGGTGTCGGCCAGTCCGGCGCGCTGCTTCGAGGTCAGTGCCGACCTCGCCAGCTACCCCTCGTGGGCGGCCGACATCAAGTCGGTGGCCATCGACGAGCGCGACGCCGAGGGCCGACCCAGTGTCGTCACCTTCCGCGCCGCCGCCTTCGGACGTAGCACGAGCTACACCCTGGCCTACGACTACGGCGAGGCGCCCGCCGTACTGGCGTGGGTCCAGACCGAGGGCGACATCACCAACAAGCTCGACGGCCGCTACGTGTTCGAGCCGACATCCGACGGCGGGACCGAGGTCACCTACCACCTCGAGGTCGAGATGAAGGTGCCGCTGCCCGGATTCATCAAGATGCGGGCGCAGAGCCGCATCATGTCGATCGCCCTCCGCGACCTGAAGGCACGCGTCGAGTCGACGCCATGACCTGCGGGACGCCGGGCCCGGCCCGGTGCCCGGCGACGCCTCCGCCTCTGCGGTGAAGGTCGGCGTCACCCTGCCGCAGTTCCGTGACGAGGCCGACGCGGCCCTGGCCGCCGCCCGGCGGGCCGAGGCGCTCGGGATCGACGGCGTCTTCTGCTTCGACCACCTGTGGCCGATGGGTCAACCCGGGCGGCCGGCGCTGTCGTCGGGTCCCCTGCTCGGCGCGCTGGCCGCGTCGACGTCGACGATCGCCCTCGGCACCCTGGTGGCGCGCATCGGCCTCCTGCCCGACGAGGTGCTCGTCGAGGAACTGTGCGGCCTGCACGGAGTGAGCGGCGGTCGCCTGGTGGCCGGTATCGGGACCGGTGACCGGCTCAGCCGCGAGGAGAACGAGTCCTACGGGATCCCCTTCGAGTCGGCCGCCGTCCGCCGGGGCCGGCTGGCCACCGTGGCGACGGCGGTGGCGGCCGCCGGGGTGACGGTGTGGGTGGGCGGCGCGCACCCCGACAACGTGGCCCTGGCCCGGGCCACGGGGTCGGCCGTCAACGTGTGGCAGGTCGACGCCGGACCGGTGGCCGGGCTGGTGGCCCAGGGGGTCGAGGCAACCTGGGGCGGCCCGGTGGGGGACACCGTGGCCGAGGCGACGGCGACGCTCGGGGAGGTGGCCGGGGCCGGGGCCACGTGGGCCGTGTGCGCCTGGCCCGACTCGCTCGAGGTGGTGGCCGAGGCCGCCGCCGCCGTGCGGTAGGGCCGGGGCCGGCGGGGACCTGTCGGCCGGCCCGCCGGCACGGCGGTAACGTGGCGTATGGATTTCCGCCGTATCAACGGGCTGCCGCCGTACGTCTTCGCCACCATCAACGACCTGAAGGCCGCCGCCCGCCACGACGGACGGGACGTCATCGACATGGGGTTCGGCAACCCCGACCTGCCCTCGCCGGACGTGGCCGTGGAGAAGCTGGCCGAGGCGGCCCACAACCCGCGGAACCACCGCTACTCCGCCAGCCGGGGCATCCCCAAGATCCGCCAGGCCATCGCCGACCTCTACCAGCGCAAGTTCGACGTGGAGCTCGACCCCGAGTGCGAGGTCGTCACCACCATCGGCGCCAAGGAGGGCCTCTCCCACCTGATGTGGGTGCTGGTGGGCCCCGGTGACACCGCCCTGGTGCCGTCGCCGTCCTACCCGATCCACATCTACGCGCCGCTCTTCGCCGGCGCCGACATCCGCCACGTCCGCCTCGACACCCCGACGGGCCAGACGGTCGACAGCGTGGAGGGTGGGGCGGCGTTCTTCGACAACCTGATGGAGGCGTGGGAGTCGGCGTGGCCGAAGCCGCGAGTGGTGGTCCTGTCCTTCCCCCACAACCCGACCACCGAGTGCGTCGACCTGGCGTGGATGACCCGGATCGTCGAGTTCGCCAAGGAGCGCGACATCGTCCTCGTCCACGACTTCGCCTACGCCGACATCGCGTTCGACGGCTACACGCCGCCGTCGATCCTGCAAGTGCCGGGGGCCAAGGAGTGCTGCGTCGAGCTCTACACGCTGACCAAGTCGTTCTCGATGGCCGGGTGGCGGGTCGGCTTCCTGGTGGGCAACAAGGAGATCGTCCAGGCCCTGACCAAGCTCAAGAGCTACCTGGACTACGGGACCTTCCAGCCCATCCAGATCGCCGCCATCGTCGCCATGAACGAGGCGCCCGACTACCCGAAGGTGATCAACGACATCTACCAGTCGCGGCGCGACGCCCTGTGCGACGGGCTGCACCGGATCGGTTGGGACGTCACCCCGCCGCGGGGGACCATGTTCGTGTGGGCCCCGATCCCCGAGCCGTACCTCGAGATGGGATCGCTCGACTTCGCCAAGTTCCTGGTCCAAGAGGCCGACGTGGCGACGTCGCCGGGCGTGGGCTTCGGCCCGGGGGGCGACGGCCACGTCCGGTTCGCCCTCATCGAGAACGAACAGCGGATCGGCCAGGGTGTCCGCAGCCTGCGCAAGGCGCTGACCCGACTGCAGTAGGACGCCGGCGCCGGCCCGTGGTCAGGGACCGGGCGTCACCACCTCGGCGGCGCCGAAGCTGGCCCGCATGCGGGCGGCGTGCGAGGTGAACAGGGCGCGCCGGGGCAGTCCGAGGGTGCGGAGCTCGTCGGCCATCGGGTGGTCCCCGAGTACCAGGGTCGCCCCGCCGAACCGACCGGTGACCCCGTCGGCGGCGGTCGTCCACAGCGTCCGCCGCAGCACCCCGTCGCGGAACGAGTAGCTCGGCGGGGCCTGGGACGGCAGCCGGATCGGCCCGCCCGACGCCATGGTCAGGGTGAGCACGTGGGCGCCGTCGTCGACCAGGCGGACGGTGGTGCCGGTGCCGCGGCCACCGCCGGGTGCGGGCTCGTCGATGTCGATGGTGGTGATCCACTTCGGGTAGCCCCAGACGTCCCGGCCGGCGGCGCAGGTGAACTCCTGGTCGACCGGCAGGCGGTGGATGTAGGCGCCGATGTCGCCCGAGGCGAACTCCCGGAGGCGCTCGACGGGACCGGCCCCCCGGGCGGCGTCGTGGCGGCGCACCACGAAGCTGACGGCCACCTCGTGGTAGGCGTCGAGGTCGGTGTCGTCGTAGCGGCACACGGCCAGGGCCAGCAGGGCCTGGCCGGGGAGCGGACCGGTCACCTCGAGACCGGTCGGGTCGACGATGCGCTGGGCGGCGGCCGCCGGGACCAGGTACTGGACGCCCCACTGGGCGGCGCGGCGGACCTCGACGGGCAGTCCGACGGTCCTGCCGAGCACCTGGTATCCGCCGGCCGGGGGAGCTGTTCGGGTCATCAGTGCAGTACAGCACACACACGGTTACCGTTTGGCCGTGGCCTACTGGATCATGAAGGCGATCATCAGCCCCTTCCTGTACCTGCTGTGGCGGGTGCGGGTGGAGGGGCGGGAGCACATCCCGGCCGACGGACCGGTGATCCTGGCCGCCAACCACCAGTCCTTCTGCGACTCGTTCTTCCTCCCCCTGGTGGTCCGGCGTCGCGTCACCTACGTGGCCAAGGCCGAGTACTTCGACAGCTGGAAGACGGCGTGGTTCTTCCGGGCCGCCGGCCAGATCCCGATGAACCGCAGCGGGGGTGACGCGTCGCAGCGGGCGCTCGACACCGCCACCGCCGTCCTCCAGGGTGGGGGCGTGCTCGCCATCTACCCCGAGGGGACCCGGGCCCCGGACACCCGCCTCCACAAGGGCAAGACGGGGGTGGCCCGCCTGAGCCTGGGGTGCGACGTCCCGGTCGTCCCGGTGGGCATCAGGGGGACCCGTCGGGTCCAGCCGCCCGGCAGCATGGTGATGCGGCCGTTCCACTCCGTGACCGTGCGGTTCGGCCCCCCGCTCGCCTACGACTTCGCCGGCGACCGGGTGGTCACAGGGTCGTGGGAGGGGGCCGACCGCACCGCCGGCCCCGAGGGGTCCCGCACCCCGGGTCCCGACGAGCTGCGGACACTGACGGACGCCCTCATGCAGGCGATCGCCGGCCTGTCGGGCCAGGAGTACGTCGACGAGTACGCCAGCAGGAAGAAGTCGCCGAGCCCCGGACCGGCACCGGCCGGGGCGGCGGCCCCGGAGCCGAGTTCGTAACCGGCTCGAAACCGTGCCGACACATTCCCCCTCTACCCTGTGCCGGTGCCGAACTACCTGATCCGCGTCCAGCTGCCCGACCGACCCGGTGCCCTCGGTGCCGTGGCCAGTCGGATCGGTTCGGTGGGTGGCGACGTGGTCTCCATCGACATCCTCCAGCGGGACAACGGTGTCGTGGTGGACGAACTGGGGGTCGGGCTGGCCGGCGACCACCTGCTCGGTCTCCTGCGCGACGAGGTGCTCGAGGTCGACGGGGTGACCATCGAGACCCTCCGGCCGGTGGACGGCCCGCTGCCCGACCGCCACGCCGAGCTCCTGGACATCGCCACCGAGCTCTTCGTCCAGGTGTCACCGGACGCCCTGCTCGACCGGCTGGCCGACCGGGTCCGGCGCAGCCTGGTGGCCGACTTTGCCGCCGTCGTCGACGCCGACACCACCCGGGTGGCCGTCGCCCACGGGGACGCGCCCGAGGACGAGGACCTGCGGGCCATGGCGCTGTGGGCCGTCGCCCCGCTGGCGCCACCGGTCGGGGCGGACGAGTCGGGGGCCGGTGCCGATCCGAGCCCGGGGGTGGCGGCCGCCGAGATGGTGCGGGCCGGCGTGGTCCTGGTCGTCGGCCGCGAGTCCCCGGTGTTCCGTTCACGGGAGCGTCAGTGGATCGCCATCATGGCCGAGCTCGCCGACCACGGCTGGCGCGAGCTCGCCTGAGCGCCCCCGCCGTCCCGGTCCCGGATCAGCCGGCGTCCGGGCCGGAGGCCCAGCCGCGGGACCGGTCGACGGACCGGAGCCACGCCTCGTGCGCCACCGCGGCCGACGCCGGGTCGGCCTCGGGGGTGAACGACGCCTCCGGCGACCACAGCTCGGCCAGGTCGTCGAGGCTGCCCCAGACCCCCTCGGCGAGCCCGGCCATCGTCGCCGCCCCGAGGGCGGTGGTCTCGACCGACCGGGGCCGGAGCACCTCCAGCCGGGCCTGGTCGGCCAGGTGCTGGAGGAGCAGGTCCATGACGGCGGCGCCGCCGTCCACCCGCACCACCGACGGCGCGGTGCCGGTGGCGGCCATGGCCCCGAGGACGTCGCTCACCTGGAAGCCCATGGCCTCGACCATGGCCCGGGCCAGGTGGGCCCGTCCGATGCCCCGGCTGAGCCCGGTGATGGTGCCCCGGGCCGCGGGGTCCCAGTGCGGGCTGCCGAGTCCGGTGAAGGCGGGGACGATCACCACCCCCTCGGACGAGGGCACCGAGCGGGCCAGCGGTTCGAGGTCGGCGGAGGAGTCGATGATGCCGAGCCCGTCCCGCAGCCACTGCACGCCGGCCCCGGCGACGAAGACCGATCCCTCGACGGCGTAGGCCAGCGAGCTCCGGCCGTCCCCGGGACCGCCGTCGGCGCCCAGGTCCCAGGCGATCGTGGTGAGCAGACCGTCGACCGGGGGCGGGCAGGTGCCACCGGCGTGCATGAGCACGAAGCTGCCGGTGCCGAAGGTGGCCTTGGTCATGCCCCGGTCGAAGCAGGCCTGGCCGAACAGGGCGGCGTGCTGGTCGCCCACCATGGCGCTGACGGGCACACCGGCCAGCGGCGACGACCCTCCGAGGACCGAGGGGGCCACCGTGCCGAAGCGGCCGCAGCTCGGCCGGACCTCGGCGAGCGCGGAGGAGGGCACGCCGAACAGGTCGCACAGCTCGACGGACCACCGACGGACCACGATGTCGAAGAGCAGGGTGCGCGAGGCGTTGGTGACGTCGGTGGCGAACACGCCGCCGTCGACGCCGCCGGTGAGGTTCCACAGCACCCACGTGTCCACGGTGGCGAGCGCCAGGTCGGGCCCGGTCGGCACGCCGCCCTCCTCCAGGAGCCACTGCATCTTGGAGGCGGAGAAGTAGGGGTCGAGCACGAGTCCGGTCTGCTCGCGGACCATCGGCAGGTGGCCGGCGCCCGCCAGGGTCGCGCACCGTCCGGCGGTCCGGCGGTCCTGCCACACGAGCGCCCGGTGCAGGGGCATACCGGTCGACCGGTCCCAGGCGACGACCGTCTCGCGCTGGTTGGTGACCCCGATGGACCGGGCCACCCGTCCGGCGTCGGCCAGACGTCCGGCCACCTCGCCGAGGGTGTCGCGCACGGCGCGCCAGATCTCGTCGGCGTCGTGCTCGACCCGGCCCGGTCGGGGGAAGTGCTGGGTCAGCTCCCGGTAGGCGATGTCGACCACGGCGGCCCGCTCGTCGACCACGAGGGCCCGTACGCCGGTGGTGCCGGCGTCGACGGCGATGGAGACGGGGTTCGGTGAGGCCACACGGGGACTGTAGTGAGGCGGGCGGACCGGGAGTGGGGGCGTCCGGTGGGCGCCGGGACTGCTCGCGCTCAGCAATGAATTGCAAACCTTCGCGAACGGCCCGCGAGCAGGATGTTCGCGCCCGGCGTGGGCACCGATCCGGCGCGCATTCGTTGACAGGGGCGTAACTACACTGCTGTAATAGACCCACTATCTCGTACCTCGGGGGAGGGTGAACCACAACATATTGTGTCTCTGTCGAATTTCCGACCGTTCCGGCCGGATACGATGGGGAAGGGCCCGGGCGGTCGGGGCAAGACGGAACTGACGGGGGAACCGGCAGCGGCGGACTTGCAGACGGGGCAGACGCATCGCCCCGGGCCCTTCGGACGACGCACCGTGGCCACCCCTCCCGGTCGGGATGCACCCGGCAGCACCGCAGTCCTCGCAGCATCGCAGTACGCCCCGCAGCACAGACGAACAAGAAAGAGGTCCACCCCATGGCCATCGCACCCCAGCGAGTCGGCATCGGCATCCGCCGCCACTTCACCACCGCCGACGTCCACCCCTACGACCGGGTCGTCTGGGAGCGGCGTGACGCCAGGATCACCAACTACCGCGACGGTTCGGTGGCCTTCGAGCAGCTCGACGTCGAGGTGCCCGAGGGTTGGAGCCTGAACGCCACCAACATCCTCGCCCAGAAGTACTTCCGGGGGACCCCCGGCACCTCGGAGCGGGAGTGGTCGCTGCGCCAGGTGGCCGACCGGGTGGTCGACACGGTCACCGCCTGGGGCGTCAAGGACGGCTACTTCGTCGACGACGAGGAGGCCGATGCGTTCCGGGCCGAGCTCAAGCACCTGATCGTCCATCAGATGGCGGCCTTCAATTCGCCGGTGTGGTTCAACATCGGCGTGGCCGGCGTGCCCCAGCAGGGCTCGGCCTGCTTCATCCTGTCGGTCGACGACACGATGGACTCGATCCTCAACTGGTACACCGAGGAGGGCGTGATCTTCAAGGGCGGCTCGGGCGCCGGCGTCAACCTGTCGCGCATCCGCTCGTCCCACGAGTTCCTGAAGGGCGGCGGCACGGCGTCCGGCCCGGTGAGCTTCATGCGGGGCGCCGACGCCTCGGCCGGCACCATCAAGTCGGGCGGCAAGACCCGCCGCGCCGCCAAGATGGTCATCCTCGACGCCGACCACCCGGACATCGAGGACTTCATCTGGTGCAAGGCCATCGAGGAGCGCAAGGCGCGGGTGCTGCGCGACGCCGGCTTCGACATGGACCTCGACGGCAAGGACGCCATCAGCCTGCAGTACCAGAACGCCAACAACTCGGTGCGGGTGACCGACGAGTTCATGGAGGCCGTCGTGGCCGGGGACGACTGGGACCTCACCTCGCGCGCCGACGGCTCCAGCATCCGCACCGTGCCGGCTCGCGAGCTGTTCCGCCAGTTCGCCCAGGCGGCCTGGGAGTGTGCCGACCCGGGCATGCAGTTCGACACCACGATCAACAGGTGGCACACGGCGTCCAACACCGGCCGGATCAACGGGTCGAACCCGTGCTCCGAGTACATGCACCTCGACAACTCGGCGTGCAACCTGGCCAGTCTCAACCTGATGACGTTCCTGCGGGAGGACTCGTCGTTCGACGTCGAGGGCTTCCGGTCCGCGGTCGAGGTCATCTTCACCGCCCAGGAGATCATCGTGGGCAACGCCGACTACCCGACGGAGAAGATCGCCGAGAACTCGCGGCGCTTCCGGGAGCTGGGCATCGGCTACGCCAACATCGGCGCCCTGCTCATGGCCCAGGGTCTGCCCTACGACTCGGACGAGGGTCGGGCGTGGGCCGGGGCCATCACCGCGCTGATGACCGGGCACGCCTACGCAACCTCCGCCCGTACCGCCGCCCGCATGGGCCCGTTCGCCGGGTTCCACGACAACGTCGAGCCGATGATCAACGTGCTGCGCATGCACCGTGACGCGGTGGCAGGCATCGACGAGGAGCAGGTCCCGACCGAGCTGCTGTCCGCCGCCCAGGAGGCGTGGGACCTCGCCGTCGAACTCGGCGAGCAGTACGGGGTGCGCAACTCCCAGGCCTCCGTGCTCGCCCCGACCGGCACCATCGGCCTGCTGATGGACTGCGACACCACGGGCGTCGAGCCCGACCTCGGCCTGGTCAAGACCAAGAAGCTGGTGGGTGGCGGCACGATGTCGATCGTCAACCAGACGGTGCCCCGTGCGCTCGGCCGGCTGGGCTACTCGCCCGACCAGGTGGACGAGATCGTGTCCTACATCGACGAGCACAAGTCGATCGTCGGTGCCCCGTACCTGTCGGCCGACCACCTGGCCGTGTTCGCCTGCTCGATGGGTGACAACACCATCCACTACCTCGGCCACGTGCGGATGATGGGTGCGGTCCAGCCGTTCATCTCCGGTGCCATTTCGAAGACGGTGAACCTGCCCGAGGACGTGTCGGTGGAGGACGTGGAGCAGCTCCACCTCGACGCCTGGAGGCTCGGGATCAAGGCCGTCGCCGTGTACCGCGACAACTGCAAGGTGGCCCAGCCCCTGTCGACGACCAAGAAGGAGGGTGCCGCCGAGGAGCTCGCCGCCGGGTCGCCGGCCGCCGGGTCCGAGGCCGAGGCCCACGCACGGGAGCTCAGCGCCAAGATCGCCGAGCTCGAGGCCGCCCTCGTCCACGAGCAGGGGCGTCCGCACGAGACGTTGCTGGTCGGTGCGGTGCGCGAGCGCCTGCCCCGCCGGCGCAACTCGTCGACCTTCTCCTTCCGGGTGGCCGACTGCGAGGGTTACGTCACCGTGGGCGAGTACGAGGACGGCCGTCCGGGCGAGGTGTTCATGAAGGTGTCGAAGCAGGGGTCCACCCTGGCCGGCATCATGGACGCCTTCTCCATCTCGGTCAGCCTGGGTCTGCAGCACGGCGTGCCGCTGTCCACCTACGTCCGCAAGTACGCCAACATGCGGTTCGAGCCGGCGGGCATCACCGACGACCCGGACCTGCGGATCGCCTCCAGCCTCGTCGACTACATCTTCCGGCGGCTGGCCGTGGACTACCTGCCGCTCGAGGATCGGGCCGAGCTCGGCATCCTCTCGACGGCCGAGCGCATGCAGCCGACCCTGCCGGGGGTGGAGGAGACGGCCACGCCGTCGTCCGGCATCGTCGAGTCCGTCGACCCGGTGACCGCCACCGTCATCGACGGGAGCGCCCCGGCCGTACCCGAGCGGGTGGCCACGTCGGCCCCGGCCGCCGCGGACGGTCCGCTGGCCCGGGCCGAGCAGCGGGACGCCCCCTACTGCTACCAGTGCGGCAACGCCATGCAGCGGGCCGGGTCCTGCTACGTGTGCGCCAGCTGCGGGACCACCAGCGGTTGCAGCTGATGTGAAGTTGCGTACGTTCTTCAGTGGAAGTGCCGCTGGAGGGCAGGCTCGTCCTCTGTGCCATATCTGGGCAGGAAGGGGCATCCCACCTACCCGGCGTTCTCCAGGGGCCTGGCTTGGATGGCCAACGAGGTCGAGGGTGTTGCGCGAACGAAGGTTGCGATCCCTAGTCAACTGCGATTCGGGATAGCAACTTTATCGCTCAGCGTGAGATTTCCGGTATCTCCGGTAGGTGCAATCCATCACTCATCGTGATGCAGGCGGCGGAAATCTCCAGAGTTGACCTTCTCCCATGCTAGATAGTGCCCCAGTGCCAAATTGCACAGGGGGGCTTGGCGGCGCTGTCGTTTGTTCTGCTGAGTGACGCCTCCGACGATGCCTCACGAAAGCGATCAGAAGCCATGCGCAAACTCATTCCTGTACGGATCTTGGCCGTTGGTGTTCTAGCCGGCTCGGCAGCGATAGGTGTCCTAGTCACAACCGGGGGCACTGCCGCGTCGGCGAAGTGAACCGCCCCGGGAATCCTGGAGGCTCTAACCCTTGAGAGGATGGAGCAATGCCAAGAAGTCCCTACTCGCCGGAGGTCCGTGAGCGGGCCATCCGGATGTACTTCGATCACCGTCCCGAGTACCCCTCCGAATGGGCGGCGATGACCGCCATTGCCGGCATGCTCGGCATGACACCCGAGACGCTGCGCAAGTGGGTCCGCAGAGCCGAGATCGACAACGGCCAGCGGGCCGGACTCACGACCGACGAGCGGGCACGACTGAAGGCGCTCGAGAAGGAGAACCGGGAGCTCCGCCGAGCCAATGAGATCCTGAAGGACGCCTCGATTTTCTTCGCGACCGAGCTCGACGGTCGAACGAAGAGGTAGTCGCCTACATCGACGCCCGGAAGGGTCGCTGGGGAGTCGAGCCGATCTGCAGGACCCTGCAGTTCGCTCCCGCCACCTACTACGCCAGGAAGTCCCGACCGCCGTGTGCCAGGGCGCAGCGGGACGAGCAGCTGAAGCCCGAGATCACCCGGGTGTTCGCCGAGAACTTCTCTGTCTACGGCGCCGACAAGGTCTGGGCCCAGCTGAACCGGGAGGGCACGAGGGTGGCCCGCTGCACCGTCGAGCGCCTGATGCGCAGCGAAGGTCTCCAGGGAGCCCGCCGGGGCCGGGTCTGGAAGCGGACGACCATCGGGGACGACACGCTCACCCGACCGGCCGACCTCGTCGAACGGCAGTTCCATGCACCGGGGCCGAACCGCCTTTGGGTGGCGGACCTGACCTACGTGAAGACTCATTCGGGCTGGGTCTATGTGGCCTTCGTCATCGACGTCTTCAGTCGGTGCATTGTCGGCTGGCAGGCCTCGACCTCACTTCGCAGCGACCTCGCCATCGACGCCCTCGAGATGGCCGTCTACGGCCGCCGTCATCAGGACCTGTCCGAACTGGTCCATCACTCGGACCGTGGAGTCCAGTACTTGTCGATTCGCTACACCGAGCGACTGGCCGAGGCCGGAGCGGTGGCATCAGTGGGCAGCCGAGGCGACTCCTATGACAACGCCCTGGCCGAGAGCTTCAATGGCCTCTACAAGGCCGAGCTCATCCACCGTCGAGGTCCCTGGAAGGGTGTCGAAGACGTCGAATGGTCGACGCTCACCTACGTCGACTGGTTCAACCACCGGCGCCTGCACACCGAGATCGGCATGGTCCCGCCGGCAGAGTTCGAGGCCAACTACTACCGTCAGAACACCCCGGCCGAGATGGCCGGTTCCCAAACCCGCGAGTCTCTATGAAACCCGGGGCGGTTCAAAGATTCCCGTTTCAGCCACGTGTACTCCCAGCGGGGTGGGTTCGCTGACGCCTGCGGCCAGCTCGACCACCACGCTCAGCAACCTGACCGCACCTACTCCTGGCCCAGTCCTGGGAACGGTGTCCGGGTGTTCGTCGACCAGCACGAAAGTGACCTCGGCCGGGCTTGCCATTTCCGTGCCGACCGCGGGGTCGAATGGATTGGCTGGAACTGTCACGATCTTCTGGCAGAGTGGCAAGACGACCACCTTCAGCTTCACTGCGTCACCCGGATCGTTCTCGTGCCCCACGTTCATTGGTCAAACTGCGATCAGCCAGTTGTCGTACACGCTCAGCAGCGTTGCAGGCACCGCCAAGGTCACTGCGGGCGGATCGTTCGATGCCTGCGTTTATCGTGATCCCGCTAGTGCCGATGGAGCGCTCTTCTCGCAGACGGTTGGCAATGCAGTTATCTGACCATCGCGCCGATTGCCTATTCGCAAGGTCGTAATGGCCTAGCCATTGCGGACTCGATCGTTGGATAGGCACCTTTCCAGCCGGCACACCGCTGAACCGAGCGACCAGCTCCGTCCAGAAGCGGGTCATTGATCAGCGGTTCCAGGCAACGAGCCCTCAGCCTTCGGGCTGAGGGCTCGTTGCTTCCTGGGTATGGCAGAAGTGCCGATCAGCCACGTTCGACGACGGACCCGCTTCCGGCGTTAGTGGGGCAGGTCACTGCCCTAGCTGTCTACGCATTCCGGGAAATGAAATCCTCCATCGCACGTAAGGGCGAGGAATCACCTCCGGTTGCTCCCCGGCCTCCGGAAGTTGCCGTGCCCCATCTACCGCACTCCGAAGGCGCCCTGCGTCTGCCACCTGCCTCCGTGGCCTCTTGAGCCAATCGTTTATGGGATTGAGGCTGTATTGGGATATGGCGATTCTCCCGCCATCAGCGAGGTAGAGGTTGAGCCGCCCGCCCTGCCGATGGGCATCGCTCACGGCATGCCAAGGGACGGAGCAGTGCCGAAGTGCGGTGACGAATGTCAAACCGTCGGACGAGACTTCGGTGTACGCAACCGTTGCGGTAGCGGTGAGGTACCACAGGGCGAAGATCCAGAGAAATACCAGGACTGGCAATGTCCACGCCGGAAGGAGGAATCCGACCAAAATGGCAAAGCCGGTCGCAGCAGGCACTCCCACGATGAACGCCACTCGAGAAGGAAAGTCTGGGCCGAGGTGCAGCAGGACCGTCGGCTTCTCAGGCATCACGACCGACGGTACTCACGGGTGGACATTGGCGCACAGACCGGCGGTATGGGGTAGGCCCCTGAGCACCTAACTCGTGACCTCGTCTTTTAGAATCGATGTGATCCGGTGAGCCTGGAGGGATGCCACCGATAGGACAAGCTCCCAATCGGCTGGAACTCGCAAACCGGTAGCCGGTCCGCCGACATGGAACAGCACGTTCTTGACCGACGAAGCGACGTAGGGGACGCGAGTGTGCTCGGGGATACGGCTCATGATTGTGACGAATCCTTCAGGAACATCTGCTTGGCACCGACTCAATCCAAAAGCTCGGCTAACTCCCGGAAGGTTCCCCGGAAGCGCCCTCAGTTCCCGGATGGCCTCACGTTCCGTCTGAAGCGGTCGCACGTGTATGCCAATTGATCTCCAAGGAGGGTCCGGTTCATTGAATCGCCGCCAGGCTTGAGTTTGCCCAGGTGCGCCGCCTCGCCAACCCAGAGGAGGGGTGTCAGGATCAGTTCTCGGTGGCCATACCTTTTCGTCAGCAATACTCCAGTGAGCCCCAGGAAGTTCATCAAGGTCGAGCAGCCAACGGAGCCACCAGTCATCGTCAGGTTGCGGTGCCGACGGCCCGCTGACCCGAACGCCGCCGCTGCCACCAGTCATACCAACGATCATTGCAGTACCGAGTGAGTCTTCGCCCGATCCAGGGCTGCCCCACTCGTGCCGTCCATTACTCTGGTGGCATGAGGATCTCGCCCCGCACAATGGCTGACATGGACGAGCCGCCGGAACTGCAGGTCAACGGGCACTGGAGGATGGCCGTCTGGTCCCTGCGGGTGGGGTTCGTGGTGCTGGCGATCGCCCTGTCGGGCCTCCTCGTGCTGTGGTCGGGATCCACACCGTGGGTGCTGGCCGCCGGGGTGATCGGCTGGCTGGCCGCCGCCGCCGTCACGTTGACCGGATTCCTGTGGGCCCGCCACCAGCTCCCCGAGCCGCGGCCCGGACTCTGGTCGATGCGGCTCATGCTCATCCGCGACTCCGTCCACGCCCGGCCGTCGGCCCCGGCGACCTGACCGCTCCTCCCTCCGCCACCGGTGGGACCGCCGCGCCCGTACCGGTGCACCCGGGTCGCGCGGCGAGGGTCACGGAGCCGTCGGGGCCCGTCCGTTCACATCGCCGACGGGGGACCGGGGCTCGTCGGTCCACTACCCTTGACCCATGGAGCGCCAGGCCGTGTTCATCCGACGACGCCTGGCCGGCGATGCGCTCCGGGGGAGTGCGACGTCGCCGTCCTACGACATCGGCCGCTGGCACCTCGTCGCCGAACGGCCGTCGTGGACGCACTGTGGCCGGCGGCTCGGGGCCAACGAGCGGCGTATGCCGTGGAGCGAGACGCCCGTGCCGCGCCGGTGCACCCGGTGTTCGTCGGTCGTCGGCTGACGCAACGACCCGGCCGTCGTGACCCGTGGGCGGTGACATGACGGGCCCCAGATCGAGGACGGTCCTGTCCCCGGCACCGGGGTCGGGTCCCTACGACGGTGGGGTGCCGAGCCGTCCGTAGGCATCCGGACGGCGGGTGGTCAGGAACGGGAACAGCGTGAGCCAGTCCTCCCGCTGTCCGAGGTCGAGGTCGGCCACCAGCACGGCCGGCTCGTCCCGCGGCGCCTGGACCAGCTTGCGGCCGTAGGGGTCGGCGATGAACGACGAGCCGTAGAAGGTGAGTGGGTCCTCGGTGCCGATCCGGTTGACGGCCACCATGAAGGTGCCGTTGGCGATCCCGTTGGCGAGGATCACCGTCTCCCACAGCGGTTCGGTGTCGAACCCGGGGTGGTCGGGCTCGGACCCGATGGCCGTGGGGTACACGAGGACGTCGGTGCCGGCGAGGGCGTAGGCCCGGGCCAGCTCGGGGAACCACTGGTCCCAGCAGGTGGGGAAGCCGAACTGCGCCCCGTCGATCGCCAGCGGACGGGCCGCCTCCTCGGCCGGGCCCGGCTCGAAGTAGCGGTCCTCGTAGTAGCCGGCGGTGATGGGGATGTGGAGCTTGCGGGTCCGGGACACCAGCGTGCCGTCCGGGGCCAGGACGACGGCGGTGTTGTACCCGAGCGCCCGACCGGGTCGGGCCTCCCACAGGGACGCGTGCACGTGGACGCCGGTCTCCCTGGCGAGCGCGGCGGCGAACGTCGTGGTCGGACCGCCGTCGAGCGGCTCGGGCTCGACGCCCGCCCGGGGCCCCTCGGGGGTGACGGCAACGTAGGGCGAGAGGGTCAGCTCCTGCAGGCAGACGAGGCGGGCGCCCGCGCCGGCCGCCATGCGCACGCCCTCGGCCAGGGCGGCACGGTGCTCGTCGGGGTCGGGGTGCCACCGGTGCTGGACCGCCCCGACCCGGACCGGGCGCGGCCGACCCGCTCCCACCCGGGCGTAGGAGACGCCCGGCGACGCCGTCAGCAGCTTCACGACGCCACCCGCGCCGGCACCTGCTGGGTGATGCAGTGCGGGCCCCCACCGCCGTAGGCGATGACGAGACCGGGGACGCCGACCACCTGGCGCCCGGGGAAGGCAGCGGTCAGGAGCTCGAGCGCCTCCTCGTCGGTACCGGCGGCGGACCCACCGGCCAGGGGGACGATCACCCCGCCGTTGCACAGGGTCAGGTTGAGGTAGGCGTTGGGCACGGAGGTGCCGGCCACCTCGCCGTAGGCCAACGGCGGGAACGCCACGACGTCGAGACCGGCGGCCACGGCGCGCTCATGGTTGTCGGCCATCGCCTCGTGGTCGGGATCACCGGGCGGGCGTGACTGCAGGATCAACTGGCCGGCGTCGTTGACGGTGGCGATGCAGTCGACATGGCCGTCGGTGTCGCGGTCGGCGACGAGGCCCCGGCCCAGCCAGACCACGTCGTCGACGCCGAGGTAGTCACGGAGGGCACCCTCGATGGCGGACCGGTCCAACGCCGGGTTCCGGTTGGGGGCGAGCAGGCACTGCTCCGTGGTGACCAGGCGTCCCTTCCCGTCGACCAGGAGTGAACCACCCTCGAGCACGATCGGCGCGTCGAAGACGACGTCGCCGAACCGCGCCGCCAAGGTGCCGCCGGCCGCCTCGTCCCGGTCCCAGCCGACGAACTTCTCGCCCCAGGCGTTGAACCGGAAGTGGATCCCCGCCCGCCGGCCCCCGTCGTCGAGGGCGAAGATCGGGCCGCTGTCGCGCATCCACGAGTCGTCGATCGGCAGCTCGACCAGGTCGACGCCGCCCGTCAGCATGGCCCGGGCCCCGGCGCCCGCGGCATCGTCGGGCACCACCATGGTCACCGGCTCGAACGCGGCGATGGCGTTGGCCACCTCGGCATAGTCGCGTCGTGCGGCGGCCAGCTCGTCCCCCCAGAGCTCGCGTCGGCACGGCCACGCCATCAGTGTCCGCTCGTGCGGAGCCGTCTCGGGTGGCATGCGGAATCCCTGGTCGACGGGGTTGCCCGTCGCGGTGGTGGCGCTCATGACGGTGGACGCTACTCGCCGTCGGTGCCCTGGCCCCGGTCGTCGGTCCCGGTGATCTCGTCCCGGACGGCCAGGAGCTCACGCACGCGCTCGTCGTCCGGACCGAGGTACTCGGCGAGGACGCCGACGACGTAGGGGACGTCGAGTCGACCGGCGCGCAGCATCTCCTCGATGTCGGCCCAGTCCTTGCGCCGGTTGAAGAACGCCTTGAACACGGCGAGGTCGTTGCAGCCCAGGAACGGCAGGTTCCGCCCCCCGAGCTCGTGGTGTGCGACGTGGAGGTGGACGTCGGCGTGGAACCCGGTGGTGTCGAGGAAGAGGTCCACGGGGATCTGCTCGAGGTACAGCCGGTGCTGCCCCGACCCGGCCAGTGCGGCGAGGTCGGCCGCGGTGGTGGCGACCTCGTCGGGCAGGGCGTCGAGCACCGTGGCGGCATCGGACGGGGGGACGAACACGTTGAGGTCGATGTCGACCGTGGTCCGGGGCTCGCCCGTGCACCACACCAGTGCGAAGGCACCGCCGAAGGCGTGGGGGATACCGGCCCGCCCGAGCCCGTCGTGGAGTTCGACGACGGCGTCCAGGATGGGCTTCATCGGATCGGCGACGTGTCGCGGCGGCCGAACGGTGGATAGTCGAGCGGGCCCCGCCGAGCGCGGGGCAGCGCATCGGTGAAGTCGAGCAGCGCCTCGACCGTGGCGGCACGTCCGTCGTCGTCGGCGCGGGGCCGGAGGGCGACCTCGGCCTCGAAACCGGCGGCCCGCAGCAGCCGGGTCAAGGTGGCGACGGACGGGACGGAGGCACCCGACTCGTAGGCGGCCAGGGTCGAGGCGGAGGTGCGGCCGCGACGGGCCAGCTCGCGGCGGGACCGTCCGCTCCGGCGTCGGGCCTCACGGAGCAGGAAGGCTGCGTCCATACCCCGATGATACCAGATCTGGTATCAGACAGTGGCCGCGAACCGTTGGTGCCGGCGGCAGCCGGGCCGGTGGGCGCACTCAGGGCGGTGTCGCCAGGCGCGCCGCCCGGCCATCGGGACGCCGCCACCCGTCGACCAGCCGGTGGTGGACCCGTGGCCCGGCGAGGGCGACGGTGGCGCACAGGACGAGGCCGACGACCTCGGCCGCCTGGGCCCGCGGCAGGCGCAGCTCCAGCACGAGTTGGAGCGCGAGGGCGGCCAGCACCAGGGCGACCTTGGTGATGAGCCAGCCCCGCAGGTGGGCCGAGGACGCTCCGGTGTCGGTCCGGCCCGATCGCCGGAACCACCAGTGCCGGACCAGCGCGAACAGGGGGAGCACCACGACGATCAGGATCCCGAGACGCAGGGCGTGCTCCCATGCCGGGAGGTCGCCGTTCCATCCCCAGGCGGCACCGAGGAGTGCGCCGATCACCACATAGCGCAGACGGATGCGTCGCACGGCACGGGTGGCGGCATCCGGTCGCTCCCTCATGCCCGCCGGCCGCCGTGGCGCTCCATCGCCCCAGTATCACCCGACACACGGTCGGACCGCCGGTACCGGTCGAGGACGGTCGTGGTGCTCCTCGGTGTCGTCCCCGCGGCCATCGGGCCGGGTGGTCCCGCGCCCGTGGACGTCCGGGACGGGACCGCTCCGGTCCCCGCCCGCACGGCCGATCCCGTAGCCTGGCGCCGGCATGGCCGGCCCGATGGCACCAGACACCCGTAGCCGGCGGATCCTCCGCCGGTTGCTGCCCGCCGTGGTGGCCGTCGCGCTGCTCGTGTGGCTGGTGGCGACCGTCCTCGGCGGCGGTTCGACCACCACCTCGGCCACCACGACGACCCCGCCGCCTCATACCACGACCACGACCACGACCACGACCACCGTGCCCACCACGACCACCACCTCGGCCGGGTCGCTCCCCCAGACGGCCGCCTACCCGTCCAGCACCTCACCCCAGTTCCAGGCGGCGATGTCCGACCTGTTCGGGGCTGTGGCCCACGGGACGCCACCGACCGCCGCCGACGCCTTCTTCCCCGAGGCTGCCTACGTCCAGCTGAAGACGATCCCCGATGCGGCGTCGGACTACCAGGACCGTCTGGTGGCCGAGTACGACGAGGACCTGGCCGCGGCCACGACCGAGCTCGGTCCGGACGCGGCGTCGGCGAGCCTGGTGACGGTGCAGGTACCCATGGGGTACGCCCACTGGGTGCCTCCGGGTGAGTGCGACAACTCCGTGGGCTACTACGAGGTGGCCAACTCGCGGGTCGTCTACACGCTGGGTGGTGCGACCCGCTCGTTCGGCATCGCCTCGCTCATCTCGTGGCGGGGCGAGTGGTACGTGGTCCACCTGGGGGCGATCCTCCGGCCCGGGTCCGGTGGGGTCGTGCTGGACCCCGAGACGGGACCGGGGACGTCACCGCCGTCCACCACCTGCTGACGTCCGGGTTCACCAGCGCGACGCCAGCACCGCCACCCCGTCACCGGACAGCGCGTCGAGCCACGACGGCCGGCCGCACAGGGCGCCGCACAGGGCGAGTGCCGGCCCCCGCACCACGTCCGTTCCGGCGCCGGCCCGCACGTCGACGTCGGTGGCCTCGAAGGCCAGTCCGGTGACCCGCCCACGGGGGACGAATCCCTTGGCCCGGCCGGCGGCCAGCCACCGGAGCGACGTGGCGAGCGCCTCGGGTGCCGGGTCGACGGCCCGCCCGAGCGGTCGGAGCATGTCGCCCCCGTGGACCAGCACGTCGGTCAGCGGGGCTTCGGGGCCGGATCCGGGCGGGGTGAAGTGCGACCCGGCGTGCGCTCGCAGTCCGGCGACGCAGGCGGCGGGGTCGAGCCGGTCGGCCACCGACCGGGCCACCCGGTCGAACCCGGCGTCGAGGCTGAACGAGCGGGTCACCGACAGCAGGATCGACGGGACCGACACCGCCCACGGGACGTTGAGGTGGGCGGCCACCACGTGGACCGACCAGCCGTCGCACAGCGAGGGTGCGGCCCAGTCGTCCGGACCGAGCTGGTCGAGGGCGTCGGCGAGCCGCAGGCGCTCGGCGGCGATGAGATCGAACGTGTCCATGGGAGCCTCCGTCGGTGGTCTGCCCGGTCGGGCGGTCAGTCGCCGGGTCCGGCGCGGGTCACGACGACGGTACAGGGGGCGTGGCGGACGACGTAGTCCGACACGGAGCCGAGGAGGGCCCGCCGTAGCCCGCCACGTCCGCGGGTCCCGAGGACGACGGCCCGCGCTCCAAGCTCGGTGGCGAGGTCACAGATGGCGGAGCCCGGTTCGCCTCCGACGACCCGCACCTCGACGTCGGCCAGGCCGAGGCGGTCCTCGGCCTGGCGGACCACCTGGCGGGCGGACTCGTGGGCCCGGCCCACGGCCAGGTCGAACTCGTCCGCCGTCAGTTCGGCCCCGGCGTGGCCCGTCCCGGTCAGGACCTCGGGATCCGGGGCGTCGGCCACGGTCACCAGCACGTACCCGGCCCCCCGACCGAGCAGGTCGACCCCGGCCACCAGCGCCTCGAGAGCCTCCTCGGACCCGTCGGCGCACAGCAGGATGGGTGGCGTCATCGGGCCACCGTAGCAACGGGGCCGACCCGCACGGGGGCCCGTGCGGCCCCCCGGGTCAGCGGTTGCGCCGCTCCTCGCGCCGGTCCAGCCGCCGGTCGCGGATCATCCGCTGGCCCACGAAGTCGGACGCCGCCGTGGTCAGCCAGATGATGAGGGTGGCGAGCAGGTAGGTGTCGGCCCCGTGCACCTTCAGGCCGGGTACGACGAGGGTCACGATCACCAGGGCCACGACGGTGGACGCGATGGCGAGCAGCCCGGCCAGGGCGACCGACGGCTGGCGGATCAGCACCCGCAGCGCCAGGAACTGGACCACCAGGTGCACCAGCCAGAACACCACGGTGGCCTCGACCAGGGCCGTGGCGGTCACCGACAGACCCGACAGCACGGCGGCGGACACCACGAGCCCGACGGCGGCACCGGCCAGGCCCATCCCGATGCGGATCGCCCAGCGCACGAGCATCGGCGTCACCTTTCGTCGACGGGCCGGTCGACCACGACGCTACTCGGCGTGACGCTCCGGCCCGGGCAGCCGCGTGCCTCCGGTGCTACGTTGTCGGCGCAGCACGTCACACGCAGCACATGGCAGTTCATCGGGGAAGCCGGTCGAAGTCCGGCGCTGGTCCGCAACCGTGGGTGTCGAGCACCGCTCGCCACAAGTCGGGATACCGGGAACTGACAGGGAGTCCATATCCGTCGAGACACGCGGTGGGACTCGGATGGTCGGGACCCTGTCCGGTCTTCGGTTCTCCGGGTGTCACCGGAGAGGAAGTCCACATGTCCGTCAACCGCCTCCTCGCAACGGCCGCACTGGTCGGAGCGCTCACCGCAGCCGTGCTCGCGCCGGCCGCGCCCGCCGGTGCCGCATCGCCACCCGCGCTGCCGCAGACGGCCGCCGCCCAGTCCGCCGCATCCTGGCTCGCCGCCCAGGTGCAGCCCGACGGGGCCATCGAGTCGACCGTCACCCCGGGGACCGTCGACCTGACCGCCACCGCCAACGCCGTCCTGGCCCTGGCCAGCGCCGGGGTGGACCACGCCACCGCCCTGTCCGCCCTCGACTACCTGCAGGGGCAGGTGTCCGCGTACGTCACGGTGGACGGCGCCGACGGTCCGGGCCAACTCGCCCTCCTCGTCCTCGACGCCCACGCGCTCGGGCAGTCGGCCACCTCCTTCGGGGGGACCGACCTGGTGTCCCGACTGGAGGCCACCCAGCAGTCCGACGGCCTCTTCGGCGTCCAGGACGCCACCTACGACGGTGCCTACCGCCAGGGCCTGGCGCTCGCCGCTCTGGCGGCCGTCGGCGTCACCAGCGGTCCCGTCGTGTCCTCCGCCGAGTCGTGGCTGACCGCCCAGCAGTGCCCGGACGGCGGATGGACCAGCCTGGCCACCCCGACCAACCCGTGCAACGGCAAGCCGGCCCAGTACGCGGGCCCCGACACCAATTCGACCGCCCTGGCCGTCGAGGGGCTCGAGGCTCAGGGGGCCCTGAGTACGACGGCTGCCGCCTCGGCGCTGCACTTCTTCCGGCACGCCCAGGACGCCGACGGGGGATGGGGCTACGAGCCGAACACGTCGCGGGCGCCGGGCTCGACCGACCCCGACTCGACGGCCCTGGTGCTCCAGGCGCTGCTGGCCCTCGGTGCCTCACCGTCGTCGTCCACGCTGACCAAGTCCGGCGACGACGGCGTGACCACCCTGCTGGCCGACCAGGTGACGACGGGCCCCGGTGCCGGCGGGATCGCGTTCCCGGGGATCGCCGGGGCGGACCTGCTGGCCACGTACCAGGCGATCCCCGCGCTGGCCGGGGTGACCTTCGCCTACGACCTCGGCACGCCCGCCCTGACCAAGGTGGGACCGGCCCGGGGCGGTGTGGCCGGAGGCACGGTGGTGCACCTCACCGGGACGTCGCTGACCGAGGTCGCCAGCGTGCGCTTCGGTGCGGCGCCGGCGAGCAGCTTCGCCGTGGTGTCCTCCACGTCCATCACGGCAGTGGCCCCCGCCGGCACCGCAGGCACCGTCGACGTGACGGTGACGTCGCCCGCCGGCACCAGCCCGGTCACCTCGGCCGACCACTTCACCTACCGCTGAGGCGAGGGCGGCGGCTCCGACCGACCGGTGTCCTCCCCCGGGGACCCCGGTCGGCGGCGGCCCCGGGTACGCTGGGCACCGTCCACGCCGGACACGCCGGGCGTCGTGCCCGGACGGCCCGGCCCGACCGTGCACCCGATGGCAGTTCGTCCGTACCCACAGTCCCCTCGTCCTCCGACGGCGGGCGGGTGCGCGCCCGGCTGCCCGGGGACGGGGCATGACCACCTCTGACACGACGGGCGGCCGGCCACCGTCGTCGGTTCGGCGATCCCGGTCCGAGCTCCGCGCCCTGCTGCTCGACGCGGGCATCGAGGTGCTCCGTCGGGACGGACTCGGCACCGGGGCCGAGGAGCTGACCTTCAAGCGGGTCTTCGACCGGGTGGCGGACACCACCGGGATCCGGGTGACCAACGCGTCCGTCATCGGTCGGATCTGGGACAGCCAGGCCGACTACCAGAGCGCGGTGCTCGCCGAGGTGGCCTCGGGGGAGGTGCGGGACCAGGAACGCGCCGTCGTCGCCGCCACGGGTGACTACGTGGCCACCGCCGACCGGTCCGATCCCGAGGCCCGACGTTCGGCGGTGCGGGAGATCATGCGGTTGGCCGCCGAGGCGAACCTCACCACGGGGACGACGTCACGGGCGTGGGCCATCGCCGTCGGGGCGTGGGCCCTCGCCTCGGGCAGTCGGGGGACGAAGGAGCCCCACCCGATCTACGACGCCATGCAGGCCGGCTTCGACGCCGTCGAGGAGCGCAGCGTGGCCGACACCGAGGCGATGGTGGCCTACTTCGGCCTCCGGGCTCGACCGCCCTTCGACGTGCGCCAGTTCACGAAGGCCCTGACGGCCCTGGTCGAGGGTTGCGCCCTCCGGGACCGGGCCGCGCCCGGCATCCGGGGGATCGAGCTGCCGACCGGGCCCGACGGCACCCTGCAGGCCTGGACCGTCCTGGGCGTGGGCATGGATGCGCTGGTCGACCAGTTCTTCGAGGTCGACCCCGACTGGGTCCTGGAGCCGTCGTCCTGAACCGACGGAGGGACCGGGCGGCACCGAGTGCGCGCACGGTCGGCCGGCCCGGTGGCACGCGGGTCGGCGGGGTGCCGGCCTGTAGGATCGTCCGGACGTCACCCGCTCGCAGTCGACGGCCGGCACCAGGCGCGGCGGAGTGCAGGCGACCGGGGCCGTGATACGCACCATGATGAGTCCCGACGAGCACAGATCCCCGACCGTCCGCACCGGTGCGGTCCGATCCCGGACCCGACGGACCCGGTCCGCCCGGTGAGGCTCGCTGCGTCCCGGTTGGCCGAGGTGGTCGACGGCGAGCTCCTCGGTCCCGACGTCGACGTCGACGGCGCGTCGATCGACTCCCGCACGGTGGTGCCCGGACAGCTCTTCGTCCCCGTGGTGGCGGCCCGGGACGGTCACGACTTCGTGGACGCCGCCCGCCGTGCCGGCGCCGCCGCCTACCTGACGGCCCGGGAGCCCGTCGCCGGGACGGCCGTGCGCGTCGACGACACCACCGCAGCACTGTGGGCCCTCGGGACCCACGCCAGGAGCCTGGTACCCGACCTCGTGGTGGGCATCACCGGGTCGGTCGGCAAGACCACGGTGAAGGACCTGGTGGCGGGCGGACTGTCCGCCACCCTGCGGACCCACGCCACCCGGGCGTCGTTCAACAACGAGCTCGGCGTCCCCCTCACGCTGTTCGACGCCCCCGACGGGGTCGAGGCGGTGGTGCTCGAGCTGGGAGCCCGGTTCCCCGGGGACATCGCCCGGCTCCGCGAGCTCACCCGTCCGACCGTGGCCGTCATCACCTCGATCGGGGCGGCCCACCTCGAGCACCTCGGAGGCCCGGCCGGTGTCCGGCTCGAGAAGGGTGCCCTGATCGAGGGGATGGCACCCTCCGGCTATGCCGTGCTCCACGACGTCGACTGCGGCCCGGACGTGCGTTCCCGCACCGAGGCGACGGTGGTGACCTTCGGGTCGACCACCGGCGACGTGCGGGCCGTCGTCGTCGGTCGCGACGCCGGGCTCCGGCCGACCGTCCGGATGGAGTCACCGTGGGGGACGGGTGAGGTCGCCCTGTCCGTGCGGGGCGACCACCAGGCGCTCAACGCCGCCGCCGCCGTGGCCGCCGCCGTGTGCGCGGGTGTGGGGTTCGACGCCGCCCTGGCCGGGGTGGCGGGAGCCGAGGGCAGCCGACTGCGTGGGGAACTGTGGCGGACGCCCTCAGGCATCCGGGTCCTCAACGACTCGTACAACGCCAACCCGGACTCGGTCGCCGCCGCGCTGCGGGCTCTGGCCGCACTCGACGCCACCCGTCGGGTGGCCGTGCTGGGGGAGATGGCCGAGCTGGGGGACGGGTCGGCCGACGCCCACCGCCGGATGGGCGAGTTGGCCGCCTCGCTCGGCATCGACGTGGTCGCCGTGGGCACGTCGGCCTACGGTGGCACGGTGGTGGCCGACCAGGACGAAGCGCTGGCCCTCGTGACGGCCCTGCCCGTCGACAGCGCGGTGCTGGTCAAGGCCAGCCGGTCCGTGGGGCTCGACCGGCTCGCGGCGCTCCTGGTGGACGACGGGGTGGCGGTCCGGTGAAGGTCCTCCTCTTCTTCGGCGGGCCGAGCGAGGAGCGCGACGTCAGCGCCGGATCCATCAAGCCGTGGGTGACGTACCTCCAGGCCGACCCGACGGCCGACCTGACGGTGGTCTTCATCGACCGTGAGCTGCGGGCCTACCGCCTGCCGCCCGTCTACTACTACGCCAACACCTGCGCCGACTTCGAGACCCAGCTGCGGGCGCTCGACTACGAGCTCGACTGGGACGAGGTGGCCGCGCTGGCCCGTCGGCACGACGTCGCCGTCCCCCTCGTCCACGGCGCCTTCGGTGAGGACGGCGCCCTCCAGCGCCGCCTCGAGGCCTGGGGTGTGCCCTACGTGTTCAGCACCCCCGACGCCCTCGAGCGCACCCTGGACAAGGGGCGGTGCTACGCCGCGCTGGCCGATGCCGGATTCCCGGTCCCCGCCGCCCGACAGGTGGACGCCGGGACGTGGGCCGCCGACCCCGACGGCGTGGCCGCCGACCTGGCCGGCCTCGTGCCGGTGCTCGGGCTGTCCCGGCCGGGGACGCCGGGCGGCGGCCGGCTGCTCGCCGTCAAGCCGCTGTCCGGCGGCTCGTCCTTCGGGGTCGACGTGGTGCCGGCCACACCGTCCGACGTGGCCGGCGCCGTCGAGGCGGCGTTCGCCACGACCACCGGCGCCGTGCTGGTGGAGGAGTACCTGGACGGCACGGAGTTCTCGGTGGTGGTGCTGGACGGTCCGGGCGGGCGTCCGACGGCGCTGGCCCCGACCGAGGTGGAGAAGCCGCACGGACGCCAGGTCTACGGCACCGAGGAGAAGTACCTCCACGGTTCCGGCGTGCTCCACCACACCCCGATGCGGGTGGACGGCACGGTCCTCCACGACGTCCGCCACCGGGCCGCCGAGGCCTTCGCCGTGCTCGGCCTGCGGCACATGGCCCGCGTCGACGGCTTCCTCACGACGTCGGGTGCGATCGTCATCACCGACGTGAACGGCATCGGGGGCATGGGGTTCTCGAGCTTCGTGTTCCAGCAGGCGGCCATGGTGGGCATCGACCACCGACGGCTCATCATGGGCCTGCTGGCCGTGGCCACCGGAGCTGACGACGTCACGGCCGGGGGTGCCGCCGCGGAAGCGGACGGCGGCCGCCGCATCCACGTGGTGCTCGGGGGGCCGACGAGCGAGCGGCAGGTGAGCCGCCAGAGCGGCTGCTTCGTCGGCCTGTCCCTGCTGGCGTCCGGCAACGACGTCCGCTTCCACCTGATGGACCTCCAGAGCCGCTACACCGAGATCGGTCTCTTCTACGTGCTGCACCACGATGTCGAGGAGATCCAGGCGCTGGTCACCGACCCGGGGCGACGGGCCACCATCGAGGCGGTCAGCCGCGCCGTGCGGTCCGAGTTCGCCATGGCCGACGGTCCCGCCGATGCGGCGCTGGCCATGGGGCACCCGACGTCGCTGGCCGCCGCCGTCGACGACGCCGACTTCGTGTTCCTGGCGCTCCACGGCGGTCCGGGTGAGGACGGCCGGCTGCAGCTGGCGCTCGAGCGGCTCGGCCGCCCGTACAACGGTTCGGGCCCCCGGGCGGCGGACGTGGCCGGGGACAAGGCGGTCACGGCCGCCCGGGTGCGGACACTCGGTCTGCCCGGGGTGGACGCGCCGGCCCAGCGCCCGGTGGACGTGTTCGAACTGGGGGAGTGGCTCGAGGAGATGGGTGCGCCCGGCGCCGCCGCCGCCCGGTACCGGGACCTGTGCGACGAAGTGGGCGCCGACGTCCTGGTGTGCAAGCCGGCCGCCGACGGCTGCTCCACCGGGGTCAAGATCCTGAAGCACCCCGAGGTGATGGCCCGCTTCTTCGACGCCGTCGTCTCCGAGCTCCCCGAATTCGTGGGTGACGAGGCCCGTGCCGACCTCCGGGGCCGTACGCCGTCGATCGCCATGCCCGTGCCCGCGCCCAAGCGGTGGCTGGTGGAGCGGGCGTTCGTGGAGCCGGTCGCCGTGGAGCTCCCTCCCGGCGACCTCAACCTGGAGAGCCTGCGACCGTGGTTCGAGGCCAAGCGCTACGTCGAACTGACCGCCGCCGTGCTGGACCGATCGGGACGGGGGCTGGTGGCGGCGGTACCGAGTGTGACGGTGGCCGCCGACGAGCTGACCCTGCAGCAGAAGTTCCAACAGGGGGTCGGGACCAATCTCGCACTCGACCTGTTCGTGTCCGACGCCGAGGCCGAGTCGGTGCGCCACCGGGTCGAGGCGGTGGCCCGTGCCTTCGGGATCGAGGGCTACGCCCGCCTCGACGTCTTCTGGGACCGACAGGACGACGTGGTGTTCCTGCTCGAGATCAATTCGCTCTGCGGACTGACCGAGGCGACCGTGTTCTACTCGCAGTGGCTGGCCGACGGGGACTCGGCGCCGCCGTGGGCGGTGCTCGACCGGATCGTGGCGGCCGGTCTCGAGCGGTTCGCGCGTCTCCACGGCGACTCGCGCGCCCCGCAGGCCGTCTGATGGCCAGGACCCGGCCCCGATGATCCGTCTCGACGACCTGGTCGTCGCCAACCCCGGGCTGGAGGTACGGGGGGATCCCCACGAGGGTCGCTACACACGGTTCTGCTTCGACTCCCGCCTGGTGGAGGACGGGGACCTGTTCGTGGCGGTCCGGACCCAGCGGGGCGACGGTCACGACCACGCCGCCGAGGCGGTCGCCCGGGGGGCCCGCGCCGCCCTGGTCGACGACCCGGCCGCCGTGCCCGACGACCTGCCCGTCCTGGTGGCCGACGACGCCGTCCTGGCCATGGAGCGCTACGGCGCCCACGTGGTGCGGGCGTGGGGTCCGCGGGTGGTGGCGATCACCGGCACGGTCGGCAAGACGGGAACCAAGGAATTGGTGGCCGATGCCCTCGCCACCCGGTACACCGTGTTCCGCACGCCCGGCAACTACAGCGGTCGCTTCGGACTGGCCGTGGCGCTCGGCGGGCTCCGGCCCGAGCACGAGGTGGCGGTGATCGAGATGGCCACCGGCCACTTCGGCGAGATCGACGCCATGTGCGCCATGGCACCGCCCGAGGTCGGGGTGGTCACCGCCGTGGGCGCGGCCCACCTGGTGGCGTTGGGCGACGTCGAGGGTGTGGCCCGTGAGAAGGGCGCCCTGCTCACCCACCTGCCACCGGACGGACTGGCGGTCGTGAACGCCGACGACCCCAGAGCCGTGGCCCTGGCGTCACGGAGCGCCGCGCCGGTGGTGGGCGTGGGGACCTCGGCCGACGCCGGGTACCGGGCCGAGGATGTCGTGGTGGCGGCCGACGGGACGTCGGCGGTGTGCGTCCACGACGGGTGGCGGATGGCGGTCCGGATCCCGTGGCTCGGGGCCCACACCGTGCAGGCCGCCCTGGTCGCCCTGGCGGTGGCCGACCACTTCGACGTCGACCGCGCCGCCGCCGTCGACGCGCTGGGACGGGTGGCCGGGGTGCCCGGGCGGCTCCGGTCCCTGCCCGGACGGTCCGGCAGCGTCATCCTCGACGACACGTACAACGCCGCTCCCCGGTCGGTCCACGCCGGACTCGACACGCTGGCCGCCCTGCCGGCCGGGACGAGGGTGGCGGTACTGGGTGACATGGCGGAGCTGGGCGAGGCCGCCGAGGAGCTGCACCGCGACGTCGGCGGCCATGCCGCCGGGGTCGTCGACCTGCTGGTGACCCACGGCAACGCCGCCGCGTGGACGGCCGACGCCGCCGTCCGGGCGGGACTGCCCGCCGACCGGGTGGTGATCACGTTCACCCCGGAGGACGCGGCTGCCGCCGTGGCGGGCAGGCTCGACCCCGACACCGTGGTGCTGGTCAAGGGGAGCGCGGCGGCGCGCATGGAACGGGTCGTGGAGCAGCTGGTGGCCGACGGCGACGCCGTCGACGGACTGCTGGTCCGCCAGGACCGGGCGTGGCGCTCGATCCGGGTCGTGCAGCCCGACCGGCCGACCTGGCTCGAGATCGACCTGTCGGCGGTGGCCGCCAACGTCCGCACCCTCGCCGTCCGCGCCGCGGACGCCGAGCTGATGGTGGTGCTGAAGGCCGATGCCTACGGCCACGGTGCGGTACAGGTGGCCCACACCGCCCTGCGCAACGGCGCCGACCGCCTGGGGGTGGCCTGCGTACCCGAGGCCCGGGTGCTGCGCCGGGCGGGCATCCGGGCGCCCGTCCTGGTGCTCGGGTACACCCCGGGATGGCAGGGGCGCGAGGCGGTCGGCCTCGACCTCACCCTGGCCGTGTTCGACCTGCGGACGGCGGACGACCTCGGCGCCGCGGCCCGGGCCCTCGACTCGACGGTGTCGGTCCACGTCAAGGTGGACACCGGCATGCACCGGCTCGGGGTGGCGCCCGACGCCACGCCGGACTTCGTGGCCGCGCTGGCCGAGATCGACGGCCTCGAGGTGACGGGCGTGTTCACCCACTTCGCCTGTGCCGACGACCTGACGCCGACCGGGGTGGCGACCACCGACGCCCAGGTCGCCGGCTTCCGCGAGGTGCTGGCCGCCCTCGACGCCCGGGGACTCGGGTCCGGGGTCGTGCACGCGTCCAACAGCGCCGGGCTCCTGGGCCGAGACGACGCCCGCTTCGACCTGGTGCGGCCGGGGATCGCCGTGTACGGACTTCCCCCGGGCCCCGACGTCCCGATGGCGGACCTCCAGCCGGCGCTGGCCTGGAAGGCCCAGGTGGCCCAGGTGCACGACCTGCCCGCCGGCGCCTCGGTGGGCTACGGCCACACGTGGACGGCGGATCGCCCGAGCCGGGTGGCCACCGTGCCGGTCGGCTACGCCGACGGTCTGCGCCGGGCGCCGGCCACCTGGCGCCACGTGCTGGTGCGCGGCCGGCGCGCCCCGGTGGTCGGACGGGTGTCGATGGACCAGCTCTCGGTGGACGTGACCGACGTGCCCGGTGTCCGTCGGGGGGACGAGGTGGTGCTCATCGGGCGCCAGGGTCCCGAGGAGGTGTCGGCGGCCGTGGTCGCCGAGTGGTTGGGCACGTCGTGCTACGAGGTGGTGGCGGGCATCCTGGCCCGGGTGCCCCGGATCAACTGACCGGCCCGGCCCCGGCATACCGGTCGGCCCGGGTGACGCCGCCGCCGCCGTCGGGTACGCTGATGTCGCAACTCTGCGTCGCAGGCGGCGGCGCATCGGCGGACAGGCGGAGGTTGACGATGGCGGAATTTGAGGGATGGGCGCGTGACGGGCGGGGGTCGGCGACATGACCATCGACGAACGGATGCTCACCGGCGACCCACTGCAGGACTCGGCGGCCCACGGGCTCGGTGAGCTCATCGAGTCCACGGTGCTGCTGCGCCGTCAGCTCGTGACCCACGAGGCGGTGTGCCGGCGGATCCTCGCCGACGTGCAGGAGGGCATGCCGATAGGGGCCGTGCTGCCGTCGGTCCGGGCCGACAGCTGGCGCTCGGCGCTCACCGGCGCCATGAAGGCGTTCGAGTCCACCCGACACCAGGCCCGGCTGGCCCTCGTGGCCATGTCCGTCGAGGAGGGCACCTCGATCGCCGACATCGCCCGGTCGTGGGGGGTGTCGCGCCAGCTGGCGTCACGGTGGGTCCAGGAGGCGGCGGCGCTGTTCCCGTCGGCCGACCTGTTCGCGTCCGGGCCCCTGCCGTAGGGGCGCGACCGCCCGGCGACCAGGGGGACGGCGGACGGAACCCTCGTCCCGCCGACTGCAACCGAGGCGCACCACCGGTGCACCGCCGTTGCCCCTCGGAGCCGTCATCATGGGACCGGACCGTCGTACCGGCCACCGGGATCCGTCCGGTGCACCGGGTGCGAGACCGTCGAGGTGCGGTGACATGCAGCGGAAGAAGCGGCTGATCTGGTGGGAAGGCGAGCCCGTGGCCGGGGGAGCCGAGGAGTCGCGGGCACGCGGCCTGCGCGTCGTGTCCCCCTGGGCGCCCGGCGCCGTCCCCTACTACGGACCGGTCACCCTGTCCTCCCCGGGGGCGGCCACTGCCGACTCCGACGGTGGGGTGGTCACGGTCCGCAGCTGAGGGTCGCCGCCGTCCGAGTCCCGGCACCCGGTGGCCCGGTGCGTGGGTGGCCGGTGTGCCGGCGGCACGCCGGGCCGGGTCAGTCGGGGGCGTCGACGGCGTCGGCCCGGCGGTACGCCTCCAACAGCGCGATCTCCCGGTCGTGGGAGGGGAAGCAGGTGGCCACCAGCACGGCACCGGCGACGATGGCCAGTGCGCCGACCGTGTAGGCCCAGTTGGCGCCCGACAGGAACGAGGCGCGTGCCCCCGTCACGATCTGCTGGGCGTAGGCGGGTTCGCTCCGGGCGAGGGCGTCGGCACTCGAGAACGAGCGCTCGAGTTCGCTGGTGACGTTGTCGCCGAGGGTCCGGCCGGACGCCGTGATCCGGGACGCCACGCCGGCGGCGTACCCGGCGGTCAGGATGGCCCCGAGGATCGACTGCATGATCGACCCGCCGAGGTCCCGCTGGAGATCGGCCGTGCCCGAGGCCATGCCCGCCCGGTGTACCGGCACCGACCCGGTGAGCGAATGGGATGCCGGGGTGCCGGAGAGGCCCACGCCGACGCCCATGAGCACGAAGGCCAGCGCCACCACGCCGTAGCCCGAGCTGGCGGTCCAGGTGACCAGCATCACCAGGAAGGAGGCCAGCAGGAACGCGTAGCCGGACAACAGGGTGACCCGTGAGCCGAAGCGCCCGATCAACCGGGCCGACACCGGGGCCGCGGCGATCATGGCCACGGCGGCGGGCAGCACCGAGGCGCCGGCCCGCAGGGTGGAGTAGCCCAGCACGTTCTGGAGGAACTGCTCGCCCACGAACATGGCCCCCATCAGCGTGCCGAAGACGATCAGCCCGGCCACCGCCGCCACCCAGAAGATCCGCCGGGCGGCGATGTCGAGGTCGAAGAGGGGCTCCGGTGCCACCCGCTGACGCAGGAAGAAGCCGACCAGGCCCACGACGGCGACGCCGCCGGCCACCAGGGCCACGGTCCCCTCGCCCGGACTGGGGGCGACGTTGATGGCGAACACCAGCGCCACCACGCCGACGACCGACAGCGCACCGCCGAGGTGGTCGACCGATCCGGTCGTCTCGTTGACGTGGGCGGGTACGACCACGGCGGCCAGCGCCAGGGCGGCGACGGCCAGCGGCGCGGTGAGGAGGAAGACCGAGCCCCACCAGGCGAAGGTGAGCAGCCAGCCGGCCAGGAGCGACGCGAAGGCGATCATGGCGCCGCCGACGGCCGACCACAGGGCGATCGACCGGGTCCGGGGCGGGCCGTCCCACAGCGCGGTGATCAGGGCGAGCGTCGTCGGATAGGCCATGCCGGCGGCCACCCCGCCGAGGATGCGGGCCAGGATGAGGACCCCGATGTCCGGCGCCCAGGCGGCCAGCAGCGCGGTGGGGACGGTGGCGGCCATGCCCAGGAGCAGCATCCCCTTGCGCCCGTAGCGGTCACCCACCGCCCCGAGGTAGAGCACTGTGCCCGCCAGCCCGAGGCTGAAGCCGACGCTGACCAGGTTGAGCTGGGTCTGCGAGGCGCGGAACTGCTCCCCGATGTCGGGGAGGGCCACGTTGGCGACGGCGAGGTTGAGGTTGGCCACCGCCGCCACCGAGATCAGCGCGACGAGGACCCACCACTCGCGGTCGGGCACCGTGGGCGTGGCGTCCGCCGCCACCGGGACGCCCGTACTCATCGACGCCCGCTGATGGTCGTCATACCTCCATGATTGCCGAGTGCGGTGCGCCGTGGTGGTATCGGCGTCCTGCTGGTGGCGCCACCGCCGTTGCGCCCGTCACGCCCGGACCAGGTCGTATCCTGGTGCCCCATGACCCCGAGTCCCACACCCTCCGGCCCGTTCGCCCCGCTGTCGGACTCGTTCCTCGGCCCCGTGTTCGACGCCTGCCACGTGGACTTCGTCCCGGCCGACCCCCAGCCCTCCTGGGGACGGTGGGTGGTGGCCACCGTCGTCGCCCTGGCCGGGTCGCTGGCCGTCGACGCCCTGTTGGCGGCGGCCGGCAAGGCGGTGTTCCCGGGCACGAAGCACTTCGCCCACTTCCGGTTCTCGGACTACAGCAAGCTGACGGTGATCGGCGTGGTGATCGCCTGTGTCGGCTGGCCCGTCGTGACCCGGTTGACCTCGCGTCCGCGTTGGGTCTTCCTCCGCCTCGCCGTCCTGGTCACCCTGGTCCTGCTCCTGCCCGACCTCTACATCCTCGTGCGCGGGGCGTCGCCCCACGGGGTCTTCGTGCTGGTCCTGATGCACCTGGCCATCGCCGTGGTGACCTACAACGCGCTGGTCCGGATCGCACCGGCCGGCGAGGGGACCACGGCCGATTCGGCCGACGGGCCGGTGACGGACGGCTCGGGGCGCCGTGGGTGACGCCGCCGGCGACGGGTCGCGGGGCGCCGGGATCCACCCGCCCGAGCACCCGGGGACCGTGCACTGGCTGGCGGACTACGTCTACGGGACCATCGCCACGCTGGTGGCGATCGCCGGGCTCACCTTCGAGGCGCACCCGGGTGAGCTGACCACGGCGGCCGTCGTGATCGTCGGCGCCTTCGCCATCTGGATGGCCCACATCCTCTCGCGCCTGGTGTCCAAGCGGTCGGGAGGTCACCTGCAGCTGACCGTGTCCGACGTCGCCACCGAGGCGCGCAGCTCGTGGTCGATCGTGACGGCGGCGATCCCGGCCACGGTGATCTTCATCCTGGCCGGCGCCCACCTGTGGACCATGCACACGGCGTTCGTCCTCGCCGACGTGGTCGGGGTGCTCGCCCTGGCGGTGGTCGGCGTCGGGACGGCCGGGGGCCGCGACCGGCCCCTGGGCCGCCGGATCGCCTACGTGTGCGGCCTGGTGCTGGTCGGGATCGCCATCGTGCTGCTGGAGGCCGGTGTCCATCTGCTGTGACGGTGGACGCTCCGACACCGACGTCGGGCCGGTAGCGTGGATCCGTCGGCAGAGCGACCGCCAGCGCGTGACCATCGTGGCGGGCGGTTCCGGCACCGGACGATCCAGGGAGCGGCGATGACCGAGGACCACGACGGACGGCGGGACGGGACCGGCCGTGCGGAGCCGATCACCGAGGACGAGCTGACCCGGCTGGCGCTCGCCGCCGAGCCGATGGACGTGCCGGCCGAGGACGCCGTCCCCCTGTCCTCCTACCTCGAGCTCGACGACGGGCTCCTGCCGGCGTGGTACATGCCGACCCCCATGTCCCGGGTGAGCCCACGCTGGCGGCTCCCGGTGGTGCTCGCCCTGGTCGGCGCGTTCCTGGTGATCGAGGCGTTCGGGTTGTGCAGCACGTTCGGCCAGGTCGTCCCGGCCTGAGGCCGGCAGGGGGCCATTCGACTTCTGGTCACCCATCGCGGTGACGCAACCACGGATCGTGTGGAATCGGTTGCAGTGTGGGTCGAGGGGCCGAGGCGCGTTGCCAGGTGCACGGGCGGGTGTGCATGATGGATGCAGTGGGTTCGGCGGGGTGACCGCCGTGACGAGGGGTCGGGGTCCGGCTCCCGAGATGAGGACACGATGACCAAGCTGACATGGACACGACGGATGTGCATCGCATCGGGTATCGCCATCGCATCGCTGTGCGCGACGCCCGCCGTGGCCGGCGCCGCCACCACCACCTGCTACACGGGTTGCACTCCACCCACGGTCAGCGCCTCCACGGTCGTCCCGCCCGCTCCGCCGTCGGTCGACGGGGTCAGCACCGCCGCCTCGGTCAACGGGTCGTCGTCGCTGCCCTTCACCGGAGCCGACATCGGTGAGCTCGCCGTCGTCGGTGCCGGCGCCATCGTGGTCGGCGGGGTCCTGGCCCGCCGCCGCCGCTCGGCCTCCTGACCGCAGCCGGTCGACCACGGGCAACCGACCCGGGCACTGCCCGCCCCCGCCCTCGGGCCGGGGCCGGGGCGCGCCTCGTCCGGTGGCCGCAGGCCCGGACGACCGCTCAGTAGCTGGCGGGCAGCAGCGGGGCGAGTGCGCCGAAGAAGACGAACACGATGCCCAGCCAGGCGACGAGCCCGACCACCAGCACGGCCACCCGTCGCCCGCCCCGGGTGCGCAGTGCCAGGACCCAGATCCCCGTGATCATGGCGGCCACGAGGATGCCCCAGAGGATCGCCTGCCACCAGTGCCGCTGCACCGCCGCCGGGACTGCGCCCGCCGAGGTCCCGTGGTCCGACGACGTGGTGGCGGGGCGCGCCGGCCTGGCCGGTGCGGTCGTGAGCACGTCGGCCACCAGGTCGGCCTTGACCACCAGCCGCTGGCTGGCGCTGTAGCGGGGGTTGCAGGTGGTCAGCGTGAGGGTCGGCGTCGTGGTGGGCGCCACCACGGCCACGTCGGTGGGCGCCACGGCCTGGCTGCCCGTCACCTGGTACACGAACCATCCCTGGGCCGTCAGGATGTCGACGCGGTCCCCGGGATCGAGTTCGTTGAGGTTGTAGAAGGGATGCAGATAGGTCGTCCGGTGACCGGCGATGGCGACGTTGCCGGCCTCGCCCGGTAGCGGGGTCCCGGGGTAGTGCCCGGGACCGGCCCGCAGCTGGTCGGCGTCGGTGCCTTCGACGATGACCATCGACAGCGAGATCTTCGGGATGGACAGGATGCCCACCGGGTTGCCCACTGCGGGAGCCGCCACGGTGGGGGCGACGACCGGTGGCGCCGTCGGCGTGCGTGGCGGGGTGACCTTCGCACTGCGGTGGTGGAGGCGCTGGGTGGCCACGAACTGCTGGCGGAGGTCGGACTGTGCCCGGGCGGTGATCAGCCCGGTACCCCACAACAGGTAGGGGATGAAGAGGAGGACGAGTACGCCGGCGACGAGGATGACGCGCCCGACGCCCACGCGGATTGCCGAGAACGACACAGGACGATGCTACCGGCCACGAACCGGTGCGCCGTGGCGCGCCACCGTGTCCGGAGTCGCCTCCGGTACGATCGTGCCGGCCCGACCGTTGCGCCCGTGGGCCCTGCACCGGCCGTGCACGCGGCGCCCCTGGAGCATCGAGTGACAGCGTGAGCGAAGCAGTGCCCAAGCGGCGGACCCGGTGGTTGGTGGGTGCCGTGGTCCTCCTGCTCGTCGGAGCGTGGGCGGCGTACGTGGCCGTGGGGGCGTGGACGGCGTACCGCCACGACGAGCGGGGCATGGCCGAGTTGACCGCCGTCCGGGACCATCTCGACCCGTCCACGGTGACGGCCGACGCCACCGAGCGGTCGTTGCGCTCCGCCGCGGCCGAGTTCGCATCCGCCCATGCGGACATCAGCGGGCCGTTCATGGCCCCGGCGACGTGGATCCCCGTGCTCGGCCGCCAGCTCCGGTCGGCGCAGTCGTTGAGCGTCGCCGCCGAGCAGGTGTCGTCCATCGGTGCCACCTTCCTCGACCAGGTCCACGGCGTGCTCGACCGGCCGCACGGGGCGGGACCGCAGCGGGTGCAGTCGCTGCGCCACCTGTCGGTGCTGTCGCTCGCCACGGCCCACAGGCTGGATGCCATCGACACCGGGCCGGGCGAGGCGCTGATCGGCCCGCTGGCCCGCAAGCACGACCAGTTCGTGGCCCAGCTCGACGACGTCCGTTCCCGCCTGACCAAGGCAGCCGGCGTGTCCGCCGTCGTGGCCACCATCCTCCAGGGACCCCAGACCTACCTGGTGCTGGCGGGGAACAACGCCGAGATGCGGGCCGGCTCCGGTGCGTTCCTCGAGGTGGGCACGGCCGACACCTCGGACGGCACCATCCACCTGGGCCAGTTCGCCCAGAGCGGGCCCCTGGCCCTGGCCCCCGGACAGGTCACCGTCACCGGGGACCTGGAGCGGAACTGGGGCTGGCTGGAGCCCGGCGTCGACTGGCGCAACCTCGGACTCACGCCGCAGTTCGACGTCACCGCGCCGCTGGCGGCGCGGATGTGGGCCGCCCGCACGGGCCAACAGGTCGACGGGGTCCTGGCCATCGACATCGTCGGCCTGCGGCAGATCCTGTCCGCCACGGGCCCGGTCACCTCCGGCGGGGTGACCGTGTCGGCCGACACGGTCGAGCAGTACCTCATGCACGACCAGTACGCGGGGCTGACCGACGACTCGGCGGGCAATTCGACGCGGGCGGACGCGCTCGGCGGCATTGCCGACGCGGTCCTGCGCCAGCTGCAGGGCCAGACGACCGACCTGCGCACACTGGCGTCCGCCGTCGCCGGCGCCGTGGCGGGGCGGCACCTGATGGTGTGGTCGTCGGACCCGGTGGCCCAGTCGGCCTGGGAGGCGAGTGGCGCCAGCGGCAGCCTGACCGCCAGCTCGCTGGCCGTGACGGTGATCAGCCAGGGGGGCAACAAGCTGGACCAGTTCCTCCCGGTGTCGGTCGACCTCACCACCCGGCCCGTCGGGGGACGGACCACCGTCACGCTGACCACGACGCTGGCCAACCGGACGCCGGACGGCGAGTCGCAGTTCATCGCCGGGCCGTTCCCCGGACTGCCCCTCGTCTACGGGGACTACTCGGGCGTCGTGGCCGACAACCTGCCCGCCGGTGCGCGCCAGGTCGCCATGACGGGGGCCGGGGCCCTGTCCGCCCTGGGGGCCGAGGGACCGACGGTGCTGGTGGCCGCGCCGATCGTGATCCACCAGGGCGAGACGGCGAAGGTGGTGACGGCGTTCCGCCTGCCCGGCACCCACGGCTCGATGACCCTGGTGCCGTCCGCCCGGGTGCCGGCCGAACAGTGGACGTTCCAGGGCCGACACGTCACCGACGACCGGCCGGTCACGTTCTCCTGGTGAGCTCCGGCGTCGGGTGCCCGCCCCGCGTTCCCCGTCCGGGCGGGGGGCTCCCGGTAGGGTACGGCGATGACCTCGGAGCCGACCCGGGCGGGGGAGCCCGCGCCCGCCCCGTCCGCCGACGGCATGCCGGGCGCCGACTTCGGTGCCGTGGACCGGCTGCGCGGCGCCGTCCGGCGCCGGTTCGGCCTGGCCGTCACCCGGCTGGTGCACCCGAGGGTCACCTTCGGCTCCCGGTGCGACGTCCGCTCGGGCGCCCGCTTCGCCGTCGCCCGCGGTGCCGATGTCCGGTTCGGGGACGGGTGCGTACTGGACCACGGGTTCACGCTGGAGAGTTCGGGCCGGCTGGTCGTGGGTGACCGGACGGTCTTCGGTCACCACTGCACCGTGGCGTCGGACGCCAGCGTGGTCATCGGCGCGCACTGCCTGTTCGGCGAGTTCACGTCCATCCGCGACCACGACCACGCCTTCGACGGGTCGTCGACCGCCATCCTCGACCAGGGCCGGACCACCGCCCCGGTCACGATCGGCGACGACGTGTGGGTGGGGGCGAAGGCGACGATCACCCGGGGGGTCGCGATCGGGTCCGGGACGGTCGTCGGCGCCCATGCCGTGGTGACCCACGACCTGCCACCGGGATGCGTCGCCGTGGGTGTACCCGCCCGCGTGGTGCGCATGCGCGACGGGAGTCCGCCCCCGGCCTGAGCCCCTGCCTACGTGGGGACGGAGGTGGCCGGCCGTCAGGAGATGGCGACGGTGGGGCTCGTCAGGTGGAGCCCACCCGCCGAGCCGTAGTAGTGGGCGTCGCCGAAGGCGAAGATGCCGCCGTCCTGGGACACCAGCCAGTAACCCTGGGCGGTGGGGCTCGCCTGCATGCCGGTGATGACGGCGTTGATGTGCTGGCCACCGGTGGAACCGAAGAACGACGTGTCGCCGAAGGCGAAGATGCCGCCGTCGGAGGCGACCATCCAGTAACCGCCGCCGTCGGGCGCGGCGGCCATGCCGACGATCGGCTTGTTGAGGGCGAGGGAGCCGGTCGAGCCGTAGAAGCCGGCGTCGCCGAAGGCGAAGATGCCGCCGTCGGAGGCGACCAGCCAGTAGCCCCCACCGTCCGGCGTGGCGGCCATGCCGACGATCGGCTTGTTGAGGGCGAGGGAGCCGGTCGAGCCGTAGAAGCCGGCGTCGCCGAAGGCGAAGATGCCGCCGTCGGAGGCGACCAGCCAGTAGCCCCCACCGTCCGGCGTGGCGGCCATGCCGACGATCGACTTGTTGAGGGCGAGGGAGCCGGTCGAACCGTAGAACCCGGCGTCGCCGAAGGCGAAGATGCCGCCGTCGGAGGCGACCATCCAGTAACCGCCGCGGTCAGGGGTCGAGGTCATGTCGACGATGGGACGGCTGAGGGTGAGTCCGGCCGCCGACCCCAGCTGAGCGGCGTCCCCGAAGGTGTAGAGCCCGCCGTTCTGCGTGGTGAGCCAGTACCCGTTGAGCCGGGCGGACGTCGACCGGGTCCGGCCGCGGCCGCCGCCGCCCTGCGTGCCCACCTGGTGTACCGGCGGCGTCGGGGCGGGTGGCGGGTCGGTGGTCGTGGTGGTGGTCGGGTCGGTGGTCGTCGTCGTGGTGGGTGGGGTCGGTCGTCGTGGTGGTCGGGTCGGTGGTCGTCGTCGGGTGGTGGGTCGGTCGTCGTGGTGGTGGTCGGGTCGGTCGTCGTGGTGGTGGTCGGGTCGGTGGTCGTCGTCGTGGTCGTCGTCGTCGTCGTGCCGGTGCCCGTGCCGTCGCCGGAGCTCCCGCCGAGGAGGGGTGGCAGGCCGGCGCCCGCCACGACCGAGGGACCGCCCGAGCCGGCGTATGCCTCCACCGTGTGGACGAAGGCGCCCGCTCCCTGCGTCGACGGCCACCACGGTGGGATGCCTCCGCCGTAGTACCCGCCGTAGTCGATCTCGGTGACGGAGAGGCGCAGTGCCGTCGCCACGACCGGGTCGAAGGCAAAGAGTTCCTCGTGGTCCCGGTACTGCCCGGTCTCGGTGGCGAGGGTGACCCAACCGGCACCCGGTTCATCGGCGGCCAGGGTGTAGTCGCGCAGGCCCGGGGCCGTCGAACCCACCGACTGGGTGTCGACGATGACCCGGTCGAGGGTCGAGGGACCGGCGAGTGAGACGGTCAGCGACGGGGTCGTGTCGCCCGTGGCCGACGTCCAACCGAGCCCGTATCCCGTGGGCAGCCCGTGGATGGCGGCCGAGGCGGTGCCGCTCGAGGCCGACGCCGTGGCGCCTGCGGACGACGAGGCCAGGTTGGTGCCGAACGCCTCGGTGGGACCGACCGCCAGGGTGTCGTCGGAGGGATAGGTCACGAAGGCGACCTGGTCGGACAGGGGGAGCCCGTAGGCGGTGCCCGACGCCGCCTGGGTGGTCGTCGTGTCGCCGTACTCGGTGGTGACGGTGATCGGATCGGTTCCGCCCGTCGGGCTGGTCAGGGTGACCGACGCGGTCACCGGGAGCCCGTCCGTCCACAGCGCCGACACCGTGGTCGAGCCGCCGGACGTCGGTCCGAAGTCGGCCCGGTACCCCTGGGGGATGCCCAGTGCCGGCATGTCCACGTACGGCCGTCCTGACAGCACCTGGCTCGTGGTCATGGTGGCCAGGGCCGCCGGCTTGACGTAGTCCACGGTCTGGTCCGCCTGGACCAACGAGAACGACACGCCGTTGTTCCCCCAGCTCCCCTCGTCGTAGAAGTAGTTCTCGACGGGGATGCCGAGCGCTCGCTCCCAGATCAGCGACCGGGCGACGTCGTTCGCCTGTCCCAGGAAGTTGTAGTCGCCGTCGCTCCACCAGCCCACTTCGGTGAACCACAGGGGTGTCCCGCCGAGCATCGCCTGGAGCTGGCGGACCTGGGCGGGCATGCCGTCCTCCTCGAAGGAGTCGTTCGAGCCGGTGTACGGGTGGATGGCGGCCACGTCCATGTCCGACAGGCCACCGGCCCCGATGAGCTGCTTCCACCAGCCCACGTCGGGCTCGAGGGTCGACCCGCCGATCACCGTGGAGGCCGTGCCGGGGAGTACCGACTTCACGGCGGCGTAGAACGGGGCCAGCACCTTGGCGACGTAGGTGGCGCCGTTCGGCCAGCCGGTGTTGTTGGACTCGTTCCACGGCTCCCAGTCGGTGACCGGTGCGCAGTCACCGCAGCCCGCCGGGACCACGGCGTAGTGGGCGACCAGTGCGGCGACGTCGGACTGCCACAGTCCCGCGCCGACGAGGGCCGTGGGCACCGGTTCGCCGCCACTGGCCTGGATCCAGTAGGTGAGGTGGTCCTCGCCGGCCAGGTACGCGGCCTGGTAGGGGTCGGTGCCCGCGGCGGCGAAGGTGAGGGCCGTCGGCCCGCAGGTGGCGGCGGTGGGGGACGACGGGCTGCAGGACGGCAGCAGCGCCGCCCAGTCGACCACCGAACCGGACCGCAGCGAGTCCAGTCCCAGCTGGGCGTTGAGGGCGACGCCACGCGGGTCGGTCGGACCGCCGGAGCCCGTGCCGGCGGGGAGCGTGGCGAAGTCGAGTCCGTCACCGGTGGCGCCGACGGAGTACGGCAGGCAGGTGGTGCCCAGGGTGGACGGCGGCGACGTCGAGGTGTCCACCAGGCTGGCCTGGACCTCGTAGGGACCCGGTGCCGTGTCGGTGGTCGGGACGGCGAGCGGGACCGATGCCAGCCCGGCGGCCGTGGTGGGGAGCGGGACCACCGTGGGCGTGGGCACGGTCTCGGCGGTCATCGAGTCCGAGTCCTCGACCGAGTACGACAGCTCGAGGTGCGCGGCGAGCGACGCCCACCACGGATCGAAGGTGGCGTCGACGGTCGGGGTCGTGCCCGGGGCGAAGTAGTTGCCGGTGGCCGGCGTGGAGAGCCCGGCGCCCCAGCCGAGGCTGTCGGTCGGTGCCTGCACCGACGACAGATACGCCTGCAACGAGGCCAGCGGGAACGAGGAGATGGCGTCGGCCGCCCCGTCGAAGGGCGGGCCGCTCTGGTAGAAGAAGGTCGAACCGACCAGGGCGAGGTCCCAACCCCCGAAGTCGAGGGCGCTGCCGAGCGTGGTGGTGCCCTGGAGGATCCCGTCGGGGGAGGTGGCCTCCACCGTGTGGAGTGGGTCCGCCGTGTAGATGGTCCCGTCGGGTCCCTGGACGGCCTGGGCCGGGTAGTAGAACTGCGTGCCCGATCCGGTGTGCTGGTCGTTCCCCTCGATGTGGGGTGCACCGAAGGTGGCGAGCACGGTACCGGTGGGGCTGACGGTCTCGACGTAGCCGTTCGCCGAGTAGAGGAGGTCACCGTCGGTCTCGTGGGACACGAAGCCGTCGACGCCGACCACCAGTGGGAAGGTCCCGGTGGGGGCCCCGGTGACCGGGTCGAGGACGAGGCTCGACGATCCGTCCTGGACGATGCTGACGGCCACGGCCGCCGACGTACCCGAACCCACGGCGAAGATACCGGTCGGATTGCCGCCCTGGGGGTCCACCGACCAGAGCAGCGTGCCGCCGGGCGAGAACTTGTCGACGGCGGTGCCGTAGTACGAGGCGAGGTAGATGTCCCCGGAGGGGTCGATCACCGGCTGCGACACCTCGGCGGCGCTGCCGGTGAACCCGGCCGGCAGGTTGAACGACGACACCGGTGTGCCGCCCAGGGTGAAGGTGGCCAGCCGGGTCCCCGTGTCGACGTACAGGTCCGTGGCCGACGCGGCAAAGCCGACCACCCCGCCGGACGGTGTCACCACGGTGGAGGTCGGGTCGGGGGGGACCGGGCTCGCCGGCCCGAGTGAGCTCGCCGGAGTCGTCGTGGTGCACACCGGGCTGATGTCCGAGGCCGTCGGGGCCGCTGGACTGCCGGGGATCTGGGGGACGGGGCCCGCCGCGTGGGCCGGGCCGCCGAGCGCCGCGCCGACCGTGAGGGCCGTGACCAGGGCGACGACCCCGAGTGCGCCGATCCTTGCGATCCCGCTCCTCCTGGGGTCGGTCCCTGCCCGGTCCATACCGTCAGATCGGCCCACCCCGGGCGCACTTGAGATCAAACGCACAAAAGGTCACCAGATCACTACTGTGCGTGGTAATTGCAGGCCAGGAAGGGCATGGGAACCGACCGCCGGCCCCTCCTGGTACGGTGCCCGCGTGTCGACTTCCGGCGAGCACGCCACGTCTCGCGCGGGGCCGCGCGGGCTCCGGGTGCTGCGGATCTCCCACAGCAGTGTCGTCACCTCGTGGCGCGAGCGTGAGCGGGTGCTGCGCCGGCGCGGCATCGACCTCACCCTCGTCACGTCGGTCCGTTGGGAGGAGGGAGGCTCACTCGTACCCTTCACCCGCGACGGCGACGGATTCGCCGTCCCCGTCCGCACCTTCGGGCGCCATCCCAACCTGTTCCTCTTCGACCCCCGACCCCTGTGGCGACTCCTGGGCGACGGGACCTGGGACCTCGTCGACATGCACGAGGAGCCGTTCGGCCTGGCGGTGGCCGAGGTCCTGGTGCTGCGGCGGCTGCGGTGCCGGCGCACCCCTTACCTGGTGTGCTCGGCGCAGAACGTCGAGAAGCGGTACTCGCCGCCGTTCCGATGGATCGAGCGCTGGTCGCTGCGCCACGCCGCGGGCGCCTATACCTGCAACACCGAGGCGGGCGAGATCCTCCGACGCAAGGGACTCACCGGCGAGCTCGAACTGCTCCCGCTGGGGGTGGACGTGGCCCGGTTCGAAGCGGTGGACCGCGCACCGCCCACCGGCCGGCTGCGGGTCGGGTTCGTGGGTCGGCTGATCCCCCACAAGGGGGTCGACGTGCTGCTGCAGGCCGCCGCCCTCGACGACCGGCTGGACCTCGAGGTCTACGGTGCCGGACCCGAGGCCGCGGCACTGCAGGACCGCGCCGCCGCGCTCGGCGTCGCCGACCGGGTGGCGTTCCACGGGCACGTGGAGGAGTCGGCCCTACCCGACGTCTACCGCACCTTCGACGTCCTGGCCGTGCCGTCGGTCCCGGTCGTCGGATGGCTCGAGCAGTTCGGGAGGGTCGTGGTCGAGGCCCAGGCCGCCGGGGTGCCGACGGTGGCCAGCGCCAGCGGCGCGCTGCCGGACGTGGTCGGCGACGCCGGACTGCTGGTTCCTCCCAACAGCCCCGTCGCCCTGCGCGACGCCCTGGTCCGGCTGCTCGACGAGCCGGGCCTGTGGGAGCGCCTGCGCGAGACCGGATCAGCGACCGTCGACCGCTACTCGTGGGCGGGGGTGGCCGAGCTGCAGCAGTCCCTGTACGAACGGGTCACGACGGCGGGCTGACGGAGCCACCACCGGCGACGTCGGCGTAGAGCGCCTCGAGGCCGTCGAGGTGACCGACGAGGGAGTACCGGTCCTGCTGCCGGTGCCGGAGCGCGGCGCCCACCGCACGTCGGTCGGCCGGGTCGCCGGCCAGCCGTGCCAGCCCGCGGGCCGCGGCGTCACGGTCCCCCGGTGGGAACAGCACACCGGTGTCGCCGACCGTCTCCAGGTGGGCGCCGCCGGCCGCCGCCACGACCGCCAGGCCATGGGACATCGCCTCGACGACCGACAGGCCGAAGGGCTCCGCCGGAGCCGGGGCGAGCAGGATCGACGCTCCGGCGAGCAGCCCGTCGGTGTCGCCCACCTGTCCGACGAAGGTGATGCCGGCCGGTTCGCCGAACGTCCGGGCCAGCCCCTCGAGCTCGGCGCGCAGGATGCCCGATCCGGCGACCACCAGCCGCCAGCCCTGTCCGGCCAGGCCACTGGCGGCCCACGCCCGCAGGCCCACGTCGGGGCTCTTCTCGGCGTCGAGACGCTGCAGCATCACCACCACCGGCGCGTCGAGCGGCGCCTGGGGCCTCGCCGGCACCCCATTGGGGAGGAGCGTGGTCGGCCCGCCCACCGAGCGGGCCACGAACTCGCTGATGGCGATGTCGGCGGCCAGGTGCCGGGAGGTGACACGGGCCAGGATCCGGTTCACCGGGGTGCTGCCCCGCTCCGCGGCGAAGTGGCGGGTGGCCACCACCGGCGAACGCAGGACGGGGCGGGTGAGGAAGGCGCAGGCCTCGGCCGCGGTCATGTGGACGTGCACGAGATCGGTGCCGCGCTCGGCGAGCAGGGCGCGGGTACCGGCCACCAGGTGGGTGGCCGGGCGGTGGGACACGCGCCGGTCGAGTTCGGCCCGCATGCGCACCGGGTCACCGCCGACGACGTCGACCCGGTGCCCCCGGTCCGTCAGCCCGTTGGCCACCTGGCAGACGTACCGCTCGACGCCGGCGAAATTGTCGGTGAGGACCACGTGGGTGATGCGGAGCCCGGTGCGTTCGAGCGCCGCCTCGGCCCGCAGTGGACCCCGCAGCACGAGCCGGAACCGGACCGCCGCCTCGTGCCGGCGCCGTCCGGTCAGCACGACGGAGCGGACCCCGGAGCCGCACAGCGCGGCCAGGCGGTACGACCACCAGCCGGCGGTGCCGTGGTGGATGCGCACGTACCGTTCGTGTGAGGCCTGGAAGTGGGTCTCGCGTCGGACCGGGTCCCCACCGGTGCCGGCGCCGACATGGGTGGCGGTGACCTCGGGACACAGGACCATCCGCCAGCCGCGGTCCGCGGCCCGCCGTTGCCAGTCGGTCTCCTCGGCATAGAGGAAGAAGCGGTCGTCGAAGGCGCCGACGTCGCGCAGGGCCCGGTCGGCCACGAGGAGCACGGAGCCGATCAGGAAACCCGGACCCCGGCGGAACCGGCCGAGGCCGGCGGCCTCCAGCCACGCGCCGCCCGGGGTGGGGAACGGCCACTGCACGCGTGCCTCCTCCCGGTCCCCGGGATCGTGCTGGGCGGGGGCGACGGCGGCCACGAAGGTGTCGTCGGCCAGCCGTGCGTGCAGCTGACGGACGTCGTCGGGGGTGATGGCGGCATCGGGGTTCAGCAGCAGGACGTCGCGTCCGTCGCGGTCGGCACAACCGGCGTTGACCCCGCCGGCGAACCCGAGGTTGCGCCCCGGTGCGAGGTACGCCGCCCCGTGGCGGTCGGCGACGGCGGCCACGTCGGGATCCGACGAGTTGTCGACCACCCGCACGTCGAAGGCACCGTCGAGGTCGGCGAGGCACCGTTCCAGGAGGTCGGCGGCGTGGAACGCCACCACTACGACCAGCGGGTCGGCCGGGGCCGGGGCTCCCGTCCCCGCCGCCGTCATCGGCGGTACGCGTAGGCCTGGTAGTTGCCCGCCGTGGCGTGGCGCACGTGGTTGAGGACGGTGCCGAGCACGCGGCAGCCGGTGACCTCGAGCCGGTTGGCGGCGCGGTCGAGGTCGGCGCGGTCGGTCTTGCCCTCGGTGGCCACGACGAGCGCTCCGTGGGTGAGTCCGCCGAGGATGGCCGTGTCGGGGGCGGCCAGGACCGGGGGGGTGTCCAGCAGGACGACGTCGGCCAGCAGGCGGAGGTGGTCGAGGACGGGCTGCATCCCGGGGCTGTCGAACAGTTCGCTCGGGTTGTCGAGGAGCGACCCGACCGGAAGGAGCCGGAGCCCGCCCACGCCGGTCTCGACCAGGAGGTCGGCCACCGATGTCTCGCCGGCGAGGTGGCCGGCGGTGCCCTTCCCGGACGCGCCCCTGGCGCCACCGGGTCGTCCGGGGGCGGGGGACTCGGGCTCGCCGGTCTTCCAATTGGCCCGGATGAGGTCGGACAGCCCGTGGGCCCCGGGCCTGTCGATCCCGAAGGCGGCCTCGAGGCGCGGGCGCCGGAAGTCGGCCGACACCACGATCACCCGGCTGCCGGTCAGCGCCCACGACACGGCGAGGTTGGCGGTGACGAACGTCTTGCCGTCTCCGGGCTCCGGGCTGGTGACGGTGATGACCGGGCACTGCTGGTCGACGAGCAGCACCCGCAGGCTGGTCCGGAGATCGCGCACCGCCTCGGCCAGTGCCGACTGCGGCGCCTCGACCAGGGAGAGGGACACCTTCCCCTTCCGGACATCGGCGTCCTCGGGCAGTTCGCCCAGGATCGGTCCGTCGATCTCCGACGAGACGTCGGGACTCACCCGGATGCGGTCGTCGAACTGCTCGCGTACGAGGGCGATCCCGCAACCGACGAGGAGCCCGGCGACCAGCCCGATGGCGCCCAGCTTCGCGGTGGAGAGACCGGTCGAGGTGCCCGGGGTGGCGGCGACCTGGACCACGGCGTAGGGCATGCCGATCTGGATGGTGGACTGGGTGGCCTCCAGGGTGCTGGCCTCCTGGGTGAGCGCGGTGATCTGCGGCGACGCCGACGAGCCGGACCCGCCCAGGGCCTGCAGGGTGGCGATCTTCGCATTGACCTGTGCGAGCGCCAGTGTGTACTTGTCCACCTGGGCCTGGGCGAGGGCCTGGATCCGGCTCACGAACGCCTCGGCGAAGGCCCTGGTCACCGCCTGGGCCTGTTCGGGCGTGGAACCGGTCCCGGTCACGGTGAGCGCGCCGGACGTCGGGTCGACCGTCCCGGTGACCTGGCCGGCGAGTGCGGTCGGCGACGGATCGTGGAGCGAGGTGGCGGCGGCCAGCTGCACACCTGTGCTCGACAGCTCCTGCAGCGGGTCGGGCAGGGTGAACGGCGAGGACGAGGACGTGCCGCTCGACGCGCTCGGCGCGTTGATCTGGATCAGCGCGCTCGACTGGTACGTCGGGGTCGCCGCCTTGGCGTAGACGAGGCACGCGGCCACCGCCACCACCATGCTGACGACCACGGTCAGCTTCCTCTTCCACAGGGCATGGAGCATCTGTTGGAACGTCACCGGGGACTCGCTTTCGGCGGGCAGGGGCGGGAACAAGGATACGGGTGGGCGTCGACCGTTCGGGGCACCCGGCGATCCGTGGGCAGGAGGGACCTCACGGTCGGTCTCCGGCGCTACGCACCCGTGCCATGACGTCGCCCATGGCCTCGGCCCGCTCCCGCCAGCTGGCCACCTCGGGTCGTCCGGATCCGGTCGGCGTCGCCGCCGGAGCGGCGTCGACCACCGCGACCACCGCGTCGACGAACCCGGACCGGTCCCGCACCACCACGGGCCCGCCCAGGCCACGGAACCCGGCCACCGGGGTGGCCACCGTGGGTCGACCGGCCGCCACGCACTCGTAGGCCTTGATGGGGTCGAGGCTCTCCGTGAACGGGTTGACCTGGTGCGGCACGAGGACCACGTCGGCGTGCTGCAGGAAGGCCGGTACCCGCTCGTAGGGTTGGGCGCCGAGCCGGAGCACCGAGGGGACGGCGGCCAGTCGGGCCGACGACTCGGCCCCGAGGCAGTCGGGACCCACCAGCGCGATGTGCAGGTCCGGTCGGGCCGCGGCCAGTTCCTCCAGGAGCGCCACGTCGATCCGTTCGTCGTGCAGCGTCCCGACGTAGACGGCGACGGGGGACGGTGGCAACGTGGCGGGCCGGGACTGCGGCGTCCGGAAGAGGTCGAGATCGACCCCGTTGGGGATCAGGTCGACCACGCGGTCGCGGCCGCGGGTGCGGGCCAGGTCGGGCGAGCACACGACCACCGCACCGCTGCCGCGCAGGAGGCGGTCGTCGTCGGCCCGAAGCCGGGCCTCCTGGCGTGGCGTCATCGGGGCGAGCAGCCAGTCGTCGGTGACGTCGTAGACCGTGGGCCAGCCGGTGGCGAGGGCGAACTCGGCGTAGCCGGCGTCGTTGACCCACACCAGAGGGTCGACCAGCCCGAGTCGGGCGACCGCACGGGACACCTGACGGGCGAGCGACCGGTCGGCTGCAGGTCCGGCGACCCGGGGGAGCCACTTGCGAGGGCGCAGGACGTGGACCCGGGGGTGCACCCGTTCGAGCGACGGGGCGGCCAGCCCCCGGATGCGTCCGTGGGCCAGGTCGAAGGGGACGTCGCGGGCGGGGGCCACGTAGAGCACCCGTACCTGGGGATCGAGGGCGACCAGCTCGTCGACGAGGATCCGGACCCGGCGGCGCACGGTTCCCCACTCCTCGAGCGAGCAGACGACGAGGGAGGACCCGGTGGCGGGCGCGTCGGTCATGACCGGCGTGCGCTCCTGTTGTCCGGTGGGGTGTCCCACGTCGCTCCGTCCTGACCGTGCACCGGCACCCGCGGGTGGGGGGCACCGCGCCCCGGGGGGTCTCCCCGTGACCACCACTGGATCGTCAGGTGCACGGAAGACCTTGAGGTATGCCGTAATGCTGCCGATGGTGCCGTCGACCACCTGACCGACCACAGCCGCACGCGCTCGGTGCACCGGTACCATGGACCGGGCGCCGTCCGCGTCCCACTGGACGTTTCCCGAGGCCCCATGCCCCTGTTCCGGACGCAACCATGAACGCCACGCCGGCAGCGCCGGCCGGCCGCCGGGCCGAGGTCGGTCGCAGGTGGACCGGGCGGAGCCGCACGGTGTTCGGCTGGCTGGTGGTCGCCGCCGTGGCCGCGGTGGCCGGGGTGTCGGTCGGCGTGAACCTGGTGGCCGGCCTGGGGGTCGCCTTCCTCGTCTTCGCCTTCGGCATCTTCGTCGTGGACCCGATCCTCGTCGCCGTCATCGTGCTGCCCGGGGCCATCCTGATCCAACGGGTCGGCGGGGCGAGCACCAACCTCAGTGTTGCCGATCTCCTGGTCTTCGTGGGGGCGGTGGTCTGTCTGTTCCACGTGGACTGGTCCGCGGCCACCAACCTCCGGCGCTTCCTGGTGGGGATCCTCTGGTACCAGGCCGTCCTCATCGTGGTGGTCCTCGCCCATCCGTTCCGGGGGGACGTCATCGAGTGGTTCCACCGGTTCTCCTACCTGGCGGGCAGCACCCTCGTGGGCTGGGTGATCGCCTGGCACGGGCGGGCCCGCCAGGCGTTCCGGCTCTATCTGTGGGGCTCGGCGATCCTGTCCCTGGTCACCCTCGAGCACGCCGTGGCCCTGCACTTCCAGCCGGCCCAGTGGGGGGTCTACCAGAAGAACGCCATCGGGGCGGTCCTGTGGGTGGCGGTGGTCGTGGCCCAGCTCAACCCGTCGTGGGCGCGGATCGGGAAGATGGAGGCCCGGGTGATCGAAGGGCTGTGCCTGGTCGGGCTCCTGGCCACCCAGTCGCGCCAGTCGGCGATCCTGGTGGTCCTCGCCCTCGGCACGGCGGCGCTCCTCAACTCGGAGGTGCGGGCCAAGGCCAAGCTGGTCGTGTTCATCGCGGTGCCCGTGCTCGGACTCGTCTACTACAGCTTCGCCCTGGCCTTCCGGAACAATCCGCAGTTCAACTCGGTGGCCATCCGGTTCGGTCAGATCGACGCCGCCCTCCACGTGTGGCACCAGAGCCCGTGGCTCGGGCTCGGGATGCGGTTCTACAACCTCCCGCAGTACCTCACCGTGACGGCGCCACCCAACTCGCTGGTGGACAACCTGGCGTCCACCGGCGTCATCGGGTCGCTGGCGTTCCTCTTCCTGGTGGTGGTGACCATGCGGTCGATGATCGCCCTACCGCGGCTCTACGGCACGCTCGGCCTGGTGGTGCTCCTGGCCCACTACGTCGACGGCCTGTTCGACACCTTCTGGATCGGCGCGCTCTCGATCACCCCGTTCGTGATCGCCGGGATCTCCCTCGGGATGGCCGACGCCCATCCGGAGGCCGGGCGGGTTCCCGCCGTCGCCGATGCGGCACCGACCGGACGGTCCGCCGGGGTGGCGGCGGGCCCGCCCGGCCGCACCGGGCCGATCCCACCGGGCGCCGACCCGGTCACGGCACCGGCACGTCGCCGCGGGCCGATCCCTCCCGGCACCGACCAGGTGGTGGACCCCGTGACGGCGCGACCCCGCGGCCCCATCCCACCGGGGTTCGACCGCTGACGCGGCCGGGGCCGGCAGCCACCCCGTGCCGGGACGGTGCCGGACCTGCCGTGGGCCCGGACCGGGCCACGGCCCACCGGGACCGGTGGCCCGGTGCCACCGTCCGGCCCTGAGGTCCCCGGCCCCGGGTCCCGACCGCCCGAACGGGGATGTCGCCGGCCCGCTTCAGTGCCGGGGCGAACGTGCCGATGTCGGAATGATGGTGTGGAACACACGGGATCAGGTCACCGGAAGTCTCGATCGGTTCGTCGTTCCGACCGACGAGACACTCGGATCGAACATCGTCCGGCTGTTCCCCACCACGGTCACCGCCGTCCCCCGCCTGGTGGTGAACGCCCTTCCGCTCGAGCCCGTCGGCGGCGGCGTGAGCACCTACATCCGTGAGCTGCTGGGCGCACTCGCCCCGGTGGTCCGGGCCGACCTGGTGGCCGCGGTGCGGCCGTCGGGGGTACAGGAGCTCCCGGTGGGCGTCACCCCCCTGATCGTCCCCGACGCCAGTGGTGCCCGCCGGGCCCTCGAAGGGGCCAGGGGCTTCGGGCCCGCCGACCTCGTCCACGGACTCGATGCCGACCTGCCCCTGCGCAAGGCGTGCCCGCGGGTGGCGACCATCCACGACCTCGCCGTCTTCGACGTCCCCTGGGCGTTCCCACGGTTCCGGGTGGCCGGCGAGCGGATGCTGCTGCGTGCGGCCCTGCGCCGGGCCGACGTCGTGATCGCCGTGTCGGCGTTCACCGCCGAGCGGGTCGAGGCGATCACCGGTCGCCGGGCCGTGGTCGTACACGAGGCACCGAGCCCCACGATGGTCCCCGCACCGCCCGACGAGATCGACCGGGTGCGTCGCCACTACGGACTGCCCGACCGCTTCGTCCTCCACGTCGGCAACATCGAACCGCGCAAGGACCTCGGGACGCTGGCCCGGGCCTGCACCCGTGCCGGGGTGGTCCTGGTGGTGACCGGTCACAGCCTGTGGGGCAACCAGGCCCCGGCGTCCGTCGTCGAGGTCGGGTTCGTCCCCACCAAGGAGCTCCCCGCCCTGTACGGAGCGGCCACCCTGGTCGGGTACGCCTCCCGCTACGAGGGGTTCGGCCTGCCGCCGGTCGAGGCCATGGCCTGCGGCGCGGCGGTGGTGTCCACACCGGTACCCGCCGTGGCCGAGGTGGTGGGCGATGCCGTCGCCACGTTCTCCCCGGGCGACGTCGACGGGCTCACCGCCACCCTGCGGTCGCTGCTCGACGACGACGAGCGCCGGCTCGAGCTCGCCGAGCGGGGTCATCGGGCGGTGGCGGAACTGTCGTGGGACCGGGCGGCCCGGGCCACGGCCGACGTGTACCGGTCGCTCGGCCTCGTCGTCTGATCCTGCCGCCCTCGGTCCCGCGCTACCGACGACCCACGGCCGACGACGTCCCGGTCGTGTCCCCACGGCCGACGGGCCGTCGGCCGGGACCCGATGCCGACGGGTCGGCCGGCGGGCACCGCGGCCCGGAATGCTTCAGGTCCGGGCGGACCGTGCCGATGCACGGGGTGATGAACGGGCAGGGAACCACGAGGGCCCCGGGAGTGCAGGCATGGCCTGCCACCGAGGGAGGGACGGACCGCAGGGAGGCGCACCCGGTGGCCGGACCGTCCGACGGTGCGCTCGCCGTCCTCCCCCGTGCCGTGGTGGTCCGACCCGGCGACCTCGACGTCGTCATCACCCCGGACCTGGTCGCCGACCTCTACGACCCGACGCTGATCATCTCCCACGGCTACGTGGGTCCCGACCGCCGCCGCCACGACCGGTCGGCACCGCCCGAGGCGGGCATTCCCCAGTGGGTACGTCAGATCGTGTCGGTGGTGCTGTTGACGGCCATGGTCGTGATCCCACTCACCCTGATCGCGGCACGGTCGGTCCCACCGGCCGCGTCGGGCCAGTCGCCGGCTCCGGAAACGGGGCAGGCGGCGCCCAAGTCGACGGCCGGGGCCCGGACACACACCCACGTGTTCGGCGCCACCAGCCAGCAGATCGCCCGGGCTGAAGCTGCCTATCAGAAGGCGCTCGCCCGGGTCGAAGCCACCGGCGTGGCCGCAGGTCCGGGGACGGCCTCCACCGCCACCGCGACGGCATCCATCCCGGCGGTGGCCTCCGCCGGGACAGCCGCCCCCGGAGCGGTCACCGACGGAGCGTCGCCCGCCGCCGCGTCGCCTGCCGCCCCGTCGGCCGCCGCCCGGCGTGCCGCCACGATGGCCGCCGCATCCCAGGCCAGGGCCCAGGCCCAGGCCGCCGCCGCCCAGCGCCGCCAGGCGGCCGAGACGGCGCGGGCCCAGGCCCAGGTGGCCCGGGCCACCGCCCGTGCCGCAGCCGATGCCGGATCCGGTGCGGCCGGCGGAGCCACCCCCGGCTCCTGACCACGTCGGGTCCCGGAGTCCGTCCACGTCTCTTCAGTTGCCGACCGCGCGTGCCGATTTCCCGTTATGGCCGTCGACACGCGGGACGAACGTGCACCGGAGCGTGACGCCGGGCCGCGCCCGGTCGCACCGGCACACCCGGTGACCGGTGCCGACCGGACGGCCACGGTCGTGGCGACGTCCGCGACCGTCCCGGTGCTCCCCCAGGTGGTCCCCGAGCTCGGGATCGTCGCCGATGCCTCCGTCCTCGACGACCCGCATCTGGTCCTCACCGACGGCTACATCGGCCGGGAGCGGCGCCGGGCCGGCACCCGGGCCCTCCTCGTCCGCGCCGCCTGGAACGGACGGCGCCGGCTCCTCCGGCTCGACCTCCTGATCGTGCTGGCGGTCGCCACCATGGTGGGGGGCGCATTCCTGCTGGCGGCGGGCGGCCCGTCCGTCCACGCGTCGGCGACGGCGCCGGCCGTCCGTGCGTCGGCGACGGCGCCGGCCGTCGCGTCGGCGACGACACCGGATGGACCGCTCCGGGCCCGTCCCCACACCCCGAACACACCACCTCCCGCACCGACGGCGACGGCTCCGGCCGCGTCGAGCACGCTGTCGGCGTCGGACGGCACGGTCCCGGGTACGCCCGATGCCATGGGGGCGGCGGCCCTCGCCCTCGTCCGGTACCCGTGGCGCCAACTGCCCGGCTACTCCATCGTCTTCCTGCCCATCAGCCAAGCACCCTCGCCCGGGTTCTACGGGAACACCTCCTTCACCTGGGGCCAGCCCGGCGGGGTCTCCACCCTGTACGTCTACCCCGGTGAGACCGTCGACCGGTTGGCCGCCATCACGGCGTTCGAGATCGGCCACGAGGTGGACGCCGCCTACGTCGAGGCCCGCGGCGGACACGACGCCATCGAGTCCATCCTCGGGATCCATCCGGCCAGTTGGGCCCCGCAGTGCGACTGCGCGGAGCAGGGGTACCTGTCCGGTTGGTACGCCGCCGCCTTCTCCGACTACTGGTCGCCGGGCGTGGGCGCCTGGAGCTCGATCGCCCCCGTCCCGTCCGGCACCACCCTCACGGCCATGGAGCCGTGGCTCGACCCCACCCTTCCCTAAGCTCGACCACCCGACTCCCGACACCGGGACGTCGGCACGATCACCAGGACACCCATGACGACGCCGACACCCACGACACCCACGACCGTCCCCACCGGGCCGCCGGATCCCCCCGCCCGCCGGCGGGGCGGACGCCGCGCCCGGCCCTCCACGGGAGCACGACGGTGACCCGCGTCGCGCTCGTACCGAGCGCCTATCCGCCCTCGGTCGGCGGGGTCGAGGAACTGACCAGGCACCTGGCCCTGGCCCTGGTGGCGGCCGGTGACGAGGTGGAGGTGTGGACCGGCAACCCGGACGACCACGACCCCGAGACGGTCGAGCTCCGCGACGGACTCGTGGTCCGGCGCTTCCCCATGCCTCTGCCTGCGTCGAGCTGGTCCGCCGTCACCCACGCCGGCACCACCGGACCGCGCACGCTACGGGCGCTGCACCGCGCCGTGCGGTCGTTCCGGCCCGACGTGCTCCAGGTGCAGTGCTTCGGCCCCAACGGGGCCTATGCCACCGCCCTCGCCCGGTTGACCGGCATCCCACTGGTGGTCACCCTGCAGGGGGAGACCCTGATGGACGACGCCGACATCTTCGACGAGTCCCACGTGCTCCGGGCGGCGCTGCGCGCCGGGCTCCGGACGGCGGCAGCGGTGACCGCCTGCTCGGCGTTCACCCTGGCGGACGCCGTCGACCGGTTCGGGCTCCCGGCCGGTCGTGGCGTGGTGATCCCCAACGGCGTGTCCCTCGATGCCGCGGGGGACACGCCCCGGCACGGACCGGGACCGCTCGACCGGCTGGGAGGCCGTCGCTACGTCCTCGCCCTCGGGCGCGTGGTGGAGAAGAAGGGGTTCGACCTCCTGCTGGCCGGCTATGCGGCCATGGACCCCGCCGAGCGCTCCGCGGACCTCGTGATCGGCGGGTCCGGTCCCGCGCTCGAGGGGCTCGAGGCCCGGGCCGAGGAGTCCGGGGTCGGTGACCGGGTCCACTTCGTGGGGCGCCTGTCGCGTGAGGAGGTGGCCGCGGCGATGGCGGGCGCCGCCGTCTTCGTGATGCCGAGTCGGCTGGAGCCCTTCGGCATCGTCGCTCTCGAGGGTTGGCGGGCCGGCACCGCCGTCATCGCCACCAACCGGGGTGGCGCGCCGGAGTTCGTGCACGACGGTGAGGACGGACTGCTCGTCGACCCCTTCGACACGGCGGCCGTGGCCCGTGCGCTCAGCCGTCTCCTGGGCGACGAGGACCTGCGCCGGACGATGGCGGCGGCGGGCCGGTGCCGGGTCGAGGCGTTCGCCTGGCCCGTCGTGGCCGCCCGGTACCGGAGCCTGTACGCCTCCGTCCTCGGTGCCCCGGTCATGCTGCGCCAGCCCGCGGGTGCGTCGTGAGCGCGGCCGACGGGATGCGGGTGGGAGTCGACCTCGTGGACGTACGTGACGTGGCCGACGCCGTCGGGCACTTCGGCGACCGGTACGTGACTCGTATCTACACCGAGCACGAGATCGGGTGCTGCCGACGGGTGCGACCGGGCGGACCGGTCGACGACTACGCCCTGGAGTCCCTGGCGGCCAGGTTCGCCGCCAAGGAGGCCGTGCTCAAGGTCCTGCGTCCCGTGGACGTCCGACCGGCATGGCGTAGTATCGAACTACACAGGATGCCGGGAGGATGGTGCGAGATCCGCCTGTCCGGCCGGGCCGCCGACCTCGCCGACGAGGCGGGCATCGGTGCGCTGGCGGTCAGCGTGACCCACGAGGCCGACCTGGCCGCTGCGGTGGTGGTGGGCTGGGGTCCGGCACCGGGCGACGACGGACCCACTCCACCCGACGAAGGAGCACCATGACTGTGGACGAGACGATCCGCCAGGTCCTGGCCGAGCACGGCCGCCTGGCCGTGCCGGTGGAGTCGTTGGCCGACGACACCGACCTCTTCGGCGCGGGCATGACCTCCCATGCCAGCGTGAACGTGATGCTGGCCCTCGAGGACGCCTTCGACTTCGAGTTCTCGGAGAAGATGCTGAAGAAGTCGACGTTCGAGTCGATCGCGTCGATCCGGGCCGCGGTCGTCGAGATGACGGGCGGATGAGTGCGTTGGCCGCCACCGGGCCGGTGCGGGGCACACGGATGACACCGGCCGGATCGGTGGCGGAGCGGATGGCGGCCATCGCCGACACCGTCGCCGGACCCGCGTCGGCCGACGTCGACGCCCGCGCCCGGTTCCCCCGGGAGACGGTCGCCGCGTTGCGCGACGAGGGCCTGCTGGCGGCGCTGGTGCCGGCCACGTCCGGTGGGGGAGGAGCCGGCCTGGCCGAGGTGTCCGAAGGCCTGGTGGCCCTCGGCCGACGCTGCGCCTCGAGCGCCATGGTCGTCGCCATGCACCACATCCAGGTCGCCTGCCTGGTCCGTCACGGCACCACCCCGCTGCTGGTGGACTACCTGCAGGAGCTCGCCGCGAACCAGTACCTGCTGGCCTCGGCCACCACCGAGGTGGGTACCGGGGGCGACGTCCGCTCGAGCATCTGCGCCCTCGAGGTCGCCGACGGCCGGTTCCGGGTGGAGAAGCAGGCGCCGGTCATCTCGTACGCCGACGACGCGGACGCCGTGTTGGTCACGGCCCGACGGAATGCGCAGAGCCCCGAATCGGACCAGGTCATCGTCCTGTGCCGTCACCCCGGCCTCGAGCTGGACCAGGTCGGCGAGTGGAACGCCCTCGGATTCCGCGGCACGTGCAGTACCGGGTTCGTACTGCGGGCCTCCGGTGACGTCGAGGCCGTGCTCACCGAGTCCTACGCCGACATCTCGACCCGCACGATGCTGCCGGTGGCCCATCTGCTGTGGAGCTCGGTGTGGCTCGGCATCGCCTCCGACGCCCTCGAGCTGGCCCGGCGGTCGGTGCAGGCCGAGGCCCGGCGCAAGCCGGGCACGACCCCGGCGGCGTCCGTGCGCCTGGCCGAGACGACCGTCGCCCACCAGGGATTCGTGGACATGGTGCACGCCGCACTGGCCCGGTTCGAGGAGGCCGACGCCGACCCCGACCGGTTGTCGTCGATCGGATTCGGGATCGGCATGAACGCCCTCAAGGTGTCGGCGTCCACACTGGTCGTCGACATCGTCCGCGAGTGCATGCTGATCTGCGGGCTCCCGGCCTACCGGCTGGACTCGCCCTTCAGCCTCGGCCGCCACCTGCGGGACGCCATGGGCGCCGCACTCATGGTCAACAACGACCGGATCACCGCGAACAACGCGCAGCTGCTCCTGGTCCACCGGGGCGAGTGACGGTGACCGTGACCGACGGCGCACCGTCCGCCGACGACCTCCGGGCACCCGAGGAACCGTGGGCGCCGCTGCGCCGGGCACTGCTCGACGACGGCGTGTTGGTGGCGACCGGGGTCGACGGCGTGTACGGACGGTCGGCCGACTACGAGTCGGTGGTCGCAGCCGTCGACCGGCTGGCGTCGGAGGCCGGTGCCGACCTCGGCGCCGTCGAGCTCCGGTTCCCGCCGGTGATGCCGTGGGCCACCTTCGAAAAGAACGGCTATCTCGAGTCGTTCCCGGACCAGATGGGCTCGGTCCACTCGTTCCGGGGCGACGAGCGGGACCACGCCGAGCTCCTCCGACGGGTCGAGGCCCGCGAGGACCGGGGTCCGCTGCTCACGACCACCGACCTCGTGCTGTGCCCGGCGGCATGCCACGCGCTCTACCCGACCCAGACGGGCACGCTGCCCGAGGGCGGGGCCCGCTTCGACATCGTGGGCAGCTGCTTCCGGCACGAGCCCAGCACCGACCCGTTCCGGATGCAGTCGTTCCGGATGCACGAGTTCGTGTACCTCGGCACGCCACACGGTGCCCGCGCCCACCGCGACGAGTGGATCGGACGCGGCCTCGACGTGCTCACCGGACTCGGGCTCGAGGCCGAGTCCGTCGTGGCCAACGATCCGTTCTTCGGCCGGCCGGGGCGCATGCTGGCCGCCAACCAGCGCGCCGAGGAGCTCAAGTACGAACTGGTCGTGCCGGTGTTCGCCGCGGGCCGCCCCACGGCGATCTCGTCGTCGAACTGCCACCTGGACCACTTCTCGCGCCCGTTCGCCATCCATACCCACGACGGCGAGCTGGCCCACACGGCCTGCTTCGGCTTCGGCCTGGACCGGATCGCCCTCGCCCTCCTCGACCGCCACGGCACCCGCCCGGCCGACTGGCCCGGCGGGGTCCGGTCCGTCCTGTGGCCCTAGGCGGGGCCGTCGGGAGGACGGGCGTGCAGCTGGCGGCCATGGACGCGGCGGACTTCGCGCCGCACCCTCTCCATGGCGCGGCGCGCACCTGGGGCGAGACGAACTGCTACGTCGACGTCTGGATCGAGGTCCTCCACGCCCTGGGCCTCGATCCGGTGGCCGCCGCCGCCTTCACCCTCAGCTGTGACTTCGAGGGTGACCAGTGGACCTTCTTCAAGTACCCGCCCGAGGACCTGCGTGCGATCTACGGCCTCGAGGTCGCCGAGCTCAACGTGTGGCGCCCCGTCGCCGACCACGTGGAGGAGCTGCTCGGGCTGGACCGGCTGTGCACCCTCGAGTGCGACTCGTGGTTCCTGCCCGACACCCGGGGCGTCGCCTACGGCGAGGACCATGTCAAGACGACCATCGTCCCCGCCGGCCTCGACCGTGCGGGACGCCGCCTGAGCTACTTCCACAACGCGGGCTACTTCGACCTGTCGGGTGACGACTTCGACGGGGTCCTCCGTCTCGGCGCCCACGCCGACCCCACGGCGCTGGCCCCCTACGTGGAGTCGGTCCGGCTCGACCGCGTCCGGCGGGACGACCCAGACCGGGTGGATCGGGTGGTGTCCCTGGCCCGGGACCACCTGGCGCGACGACCCGGCGACAACCCGGTGGTCCGGATGGGGGAGCGGATGGCGGCCGACCTGGGGTGGCTGGCCGCCGAGGAGCCGGAGGTCTTCCACCGCTACGCCTTCGCCACCTGCCGCCAGTGCGGGGCCAGCGCCGAGCTGGCGGCGGACTTCGTCGAGTGGCTGGTGGACCACGACGGACCGGGGGCCGGGCCCGCCGCCGCTGCGTTCCGCGACGTGTCCGACGGGGCGAAAGCCCTGCAGTTCACCCTGGCCCGCGCCGCCCGTGGGCGCACCGTCGACCTCGGGTCGGTGCTCGGCCCGATGGCGACGCAGTGGTCCGTGGCCATGGACGTGCTCGGCGGCACCTATGGCATCTGACGCCCGGACCGCGGTACGGGCGGTGCCGGACACCGACCTGCTCGCCGGCGCCGGGTGGGAGTGCGTCTCCACGGCACCCGGCGAACGCCCTGGACCCGGCGACCTCGGCGGCGACCTGGGGTGGCTGCCGGCCCCGGTGCCCGGGACGGTCGCCGGGGCCCTGCGCGCCGCCGGACTACCCGAGCCCCCTGTCGAGGAGCTCGACGGGAGGGACTGGTGGTACCGGTGCCGGTTCGAGGTACCGGCGGAAGCCGACACCGCCGAGGGCGGGGCCGGGGGCTGGGTGCTCGAGCTGGAGGGACTGGCCACGCTGGCCGACGTGTGGCTGGACGGTCGTCACCTGTTGCGGTCGGAGTCGATGTTCGACCCGCACCGGGTGGAGCTGGCCTCGCCCGGCGGTGCCGACGGTCCGGTGCACGAACTCTGCGTGCGGTTCGCCGCCCTGGACCCGGTCCTGGCGCAACGCCGTCCCCGACCCCGCTGGAAGGTCCGCGGCGTCACCAGCCAGAACCTGCGATGGCTCCGGACGACCCTGCTCGGCCGCCAGACGGGATGGGCCGTGGTGCCCGCCCCGGTCGGTCCGTGGCGCCCGGTGCGCCTGCGGCGTCACGCGTCGGTCGAGGTCGTGCACGCCACGGTACGTGCGTCGTGCCCGCCGGGGGAGGGCCCGACCAGCGGCACCGTCACGGTGGTGTTGGACGTGCGGGGCCCGGAGCTGCCCGACGGGGGCGACGGCCCCGGGGCCGACCTGCGGGTGGCCGGGCGGACGGCGCCGCTGGCCGTCGCGGCCCACCACGGGGGCTGGCGCCTGACCGGGTCGGTCGTGGTCGACGGCGTCGACCGGTGGTGGCCCCACACCCATGGCGACCAGGTGCGGTACCCGGTGTCCGCCGCCGTCGGCGGCGTGCCGCTGGCCCTCGGTGAGGTCGGCTTCCGGTCGGTGACGGTCGACCGGTCCGACGGCGGGTTCCGACTCGAGGTGAACGGTGCGCCGGTCTTCTGCCGCGGCGCCTGCTGGTACCCGATCGACCCGGTGGGCCTGTGGACGGACGACGACGGCGTGGAGGCCGCGGTCGATCTGGCCCGGACGTCGGGCGCCAACCTCCTGCGGATCCCCGGCGGCACCGTCTACGAGGACGAACGCTTCTTCGAGGCGTGCGACCGGGCCGGCGTCCTGGTCTGGCAGGACGCCATGCTCGGCCCCGTCGACCCGCCGGACGACCCGGCGTTCCTGGCCGTGGTCGACGCCGAGGTGTCCCGCGTCCTGGGCGCCGCCTCCCACCCGTGCCTGGCCGTACTCTGCGGCGGTCAGGAACTGGAGGAGCGTCCGGCGATGTTCGGCCTGCCCCGGACCCGGTGGTCGTCGTCGGTGATCGACACGGTGCTGCCCGCAGTGGTCGCCCGCGAGGCACCGGGGCTGGCCTACGTGCCGTCCTCTCCCACCGGGGGCGACCTCCCGTTCCAGGTGGACGCCGGTCTCAGCCACTACTTCGGCGTGGGCATGTACCTCTTCGGCCTGGACGACCTGCGTCGGTCCGCACCCCGGTTCGTGTCCGAGGGCCTGGCCTTCGCCGTCCCGCCCGAACGGTCGTCGGTCGCACGCCACTTCGGCGTCGAGCGTGCGGCCCGGCAGGAGGCGGCGTGGAAGCGGGCCGTCCACCGCGACGCCGGTTCGTGGTTCGACCTCGAGGACGTCCGGGACCACTACGTCCGGTTGCTCCTCGGCGCGGACGCGGCTGCGCTTAGGCGGACGGAGCCCGAGCGGGCCCTCGACCTCGGCCGTGCGGCGGTCGTCGAGGTGGTGACGGCCGCCGCCGCCGAGTGGCGTCGGCCGGGGTCGCGGTGCGACGGCATGGTGATGATCGGATGGCGCGATCTGCGGATGGGCCCCGGTTGGGGTGTGGTCGACGCCGACGGTCTGGCCAAGGCTCCGCTGTTCGCCCTGGCCCGGGCCTGGGCGCCGGTGGCGGTGCTCGTCACGGACGAGGGGGCCAACGGACTGGACGTCCATGTCGTGAACGACACGGCCGACGACGTCGATGGCACGCTCGTGGTGGGGCTGCACACCGCCGCCCACCAGGTGGAGTCGGCCTCGTGCCCGGTCACGGTGCCGGCCCGGGGCGGGGTCACGGTCCGGGCCGACGCCCTGTTCGACGGCTTCCGCGACCTCAGCTACGCCTACTGCTTCGGGGCCCGCCCCTACGAGCTGGTCACGGTCGAGGTGCGGTCGCCGTCCGGCGACGTCGTGGCGGCCTCGGCGCACCTGCCCGGGGGTGCGGTACGGGACATGGAGCCCGACGTGGGGCTTCAGACCCGTGTCGAACGGTCCGATGAAGGGGTGTGCAACCTGCTCGTCACGACCGCACGCTTCGCCCAGTACGTCCAGGTGGACGTCCCGGGATTCGCCGCGAGCGACTCCTGGTTCCACCTGGCCCCGGGAGCGACGCGCGCACTGGTCCTGCGACCTCTTCCCGGGGTGTCCGGCGACCCGTCGGGCCGGGTCCGGGCCCTGAACGCCGGGACAGTGGCGGTCGTCGGTCCCTGACCTCTCCCGCCAGGGTGTTCACGGTGTCTACATACCGTTCTGCCTGTTGTGCCAGGTCCTCCGGTGCATCTACGATGGCCCAGCGAAGCAATGGGGCAGGGCAGGCGGGGCCGTGACGCAGATGCAGCAGTCGTCGGAGCCCGGTTCGACCTCCGGTCCAGGAAAGGGCAGTCCGGCAGGTATGGCGATTCGTGAGGACGAAGCCAAGCGTCTCCAGGACTCCCGCCAGGACGCGGTCGTCGTTCCCGTCGGCAGCGGCCTGACCATCGACCTGGGCGACCACGCCGGTGCCGACCGGGTACGCCGCCACATGCTCCGCCGCCTGCTGGTGGCGGACGTGGTCGGACTCGCCTTCGCCGCCCTCCTCGGGCCGGCCCTCGTGGCCCTGGTCTCGAACAACCCCGAGTCGACCACCGACCGCACCAGTGCGGTCATGCTCGTGGATCTCGCCGTGATCCCCATGTTCATCGGGGTCTTCGGCGTCTACGGCCTGTACCGGGGAGCGACCCGACGCATCTCACTGAGCGTGTTCACCGACCTCCGCAACATCCTCCACGCGCTCCTCGTCAGCGGGTTCCTCTACGCGGTGCTCGGCTACATCGCCAACCGCTATTTCGACTTCCACGACATCAGTGTCGGGAAGATCCTGGCCATGTGCCTGGTGGCCATGGTGGCCGTCCCGGTGGCCCGGACGCTCTCCTTCTGGATGCTCGGACGATCCCAGGTCGGTCCGGTCCCGGTCATCGTGGTGGGTACGGGCAAGCTGGCCCAGACCGTCGCCAGCCACCTGCGGGCCCACTCCGCCGTCCGGTTCGTCGGGTTCGTCGACGACAGCCCCCTCGGCCGCAACGACGTCCTGGGCGAGCTCGAGGACCTTCCTGACCTCTGCCGCGAGTACGACGTCGCCCGCGTCGTCGTCTGCTTCTCGCGGACCCACCCCGAGCGGACCACCGAGATGTTGAAGGCCCTGTCCGGCCAGGTCGGGGTGTCGATCGTGCCCCGCTACTACGAGCTGATCACGGCGCGCTCGCACGTGGAAGACCTCTCCGGCCTGCCGATGATCGACATCGCCCCCGCGTCGCTGTCGGCAGGGGCACGTTTCCTCAAGCGCTCCTTCGACCTGGTGCTGTCGTCGCTCATCCTGGTGGTGCTGTCACCGCTGTTCCTGGTCACGGCCGTCCTGATCAAGGCCACCAGCCCGGGCCCGGTCTTCTTCCGGCAGACCCGGACCGGTCGGGACGAGGAACCCTTCGAGGTGATGAAGTTCCGAACGATGTACGAGGACGCCGAGGAGCGCAAGGCGGAGCTGATGCACCTCAACGAGGTGGACGGCCCGCTGTTCAAGGTCACCGAGGACCCGCGGATCACCCGTCCGGGACGGTTCCTGCGTCGTACCAGCCTGGACGAGCTCCCGCAGCTCATCAACGTCTGGAAGGGCGACATGTCGCTGGTCGGACCCCGGCCCTTCGTGGTGTCCGAGGCCGCCGAGATCGAAGGCTGGGCCCGCAAGCGGTTCGAGGCCCGGCCGGGCATGACCGGACTGTGGCAGGTGTCCGGCCGCAACGAGCTCTCCCACCTCGAGCTCTGCCGCCTCGACTACCTGTACGTCGCGTCGTGGTCGTTCTGGTGGGACATGCAGATCCTGTGGCAGACCCCGGCCACCATGTTCAAGGGGCGCGGCGCCTCCTGATCCTCCGGGATCGGGACACGGCATCGCGACCCGGGCCTCAGCGGAAGGCGGCGACCGCTTCGGCCACGGCGGCCAGGAACCGTTCCGGTGCGTACGCCTCGGCGTGGGTCACCAGCACCTCGGCCGACCACGTCGTGGACGACAGCTCCCGGACGGCGTCGGCGATCGCACCGGCGGTGGGATCGTCGAAGAACACGCCGGTCGTGCCCTCCTCGATGGTGTCGAGGAAGCCACCCCACCGCAGCGCGGCCGTCGGCTTGCCGAACGCCGCCGCCTCCACCGGGGTGAGGCCGAAGTCCTCGTAGGAGGCAGCCACCAGACCCCGGGCGGAGCCGTACAGCCAGCGCAGTGCCTCGTCCTCCATCCGCCCGAGGATCGTCACGTTGTCCGGGACGGCGGCGGCCAGCTCGTCGGCCAGCGGGCCGGTACCGACCACGACCAGGCGCTCGGCGGGCAGCGACCGGAACGCGTCGACCACCGCGCCGACGTTCTTGTAGGCCATGAGGCGTGAGACGCACAGGAAGAAGTCGGGCTCGACCCCGGCCACCGGTGTCCGGGGTCCGCGGACGTCGATGTCCACCGGCGGGGGTACGACGTCGGCGTCGATCCCGTAGACCTCGGCCACCCGGGCCCGCACGGCACGGGAATTGACGAGGTACCGGTCGGCGGTGGCCGCGGCGGCCCGGTCCCACCGACGCAGCGGCGGCCGGAGCACGGCCACGCCGGCGCCGGCCAGTCGGGACGATCCCATCAGGTACTGGTCGCTCTGGTACAGCCAGCGCGCCGGGTTGTGGCAGTAGACGATCTTGGCCCCCGACACCTGGGCGCCGTGGGCCCAGCCGCTCGACGAGCAGATCGTGACGTCGGCGTCGACGCGCAGGTGGGAGAACGCGGGGGCGAGGAAGGGGAGTGCCAGCCGGTGGTGGTCCCGCAGCAGTCCCACCCGGTCGAGGGGGAGCGTGCGGACGTCGTGACGGGCGAATCCCGGGAAGGTCTCACCGGGTTCGTACAGTGAGGTGTGCACGACGGCGTCGGGATAGGCGTCGGCCAGCGTGAGCGCCACCCGCTCGGCGCCACCGCGCTGGGTCAGGTAGTCGTGGACCAGCGCCACGGGTGGACGAGTCGTCGTGCCGGTCACGGTCCCGTGAGGCTAGTCGGGGGAGCGGCACGGCACCAACAGTAGGATGACGGCGTACTGGTCCTCTTCGTCTGCACCGCGAACATCTGCCGATCCCCGATGGCTGCCGCGCTCTTCGCCCGCGGGGCCGAGGGGCACGTCGACCGTCCCCGGGTGGCGTCGGCCGGACTGGCCGGCTCGGGCGTGCCGGTACCCGACGAGGTCCTCGACGTGATGTCCCGACGCGGCATCGACCTGTCCGGCCATCGCAGCGCGACCCTGTCGGCGGAGTCGGTGGCCGAAGCCGGCCTGGTCGTCGGGATGAGCCTGCGCCACGTCCAGGAGGCGGTACTGCTCGAGCCCGCCGCATGGCAGCGCACGTTCCGACTGAAGGAACTCGTCCGTCGGGGCGAGTACATCGGTCCCCGGCTGCCCGGACAGGACCTGGCGGCATGGATCCGGGCGGCACAGGGGGACCGCTCCCGCGACGCGCTCGCCCACCTGTCGCCGGGGGACGATGTGGCCGACCCCTACGGCGGGCCCGCCGCCGGCTACGAGGACACCGCGCTGGAGCTCGACGGCCTGACCGCCCGGCTCACCGCGCTCCTCTGGCCCACCCGCTGACCGACGGCCACCGGACGCGGCCCGGTGGTGCGACGTCCGGTCGCGTGCGCCCGCGGGTCGCACGGTGGGAGCATGGGGCTGTGTCCGACGGTGTCCTCGTGCGTGAGCTCCCCGACGGGTGCCGCGAGTTCGTGCTCGAGGATCCGGTCCTTCGCGCCCTGGTGGTCGACAGCGGCGTGACACTGCGGTTCGGCCGTACCGACGTGGTGGTCACCGGACCGTGCACGCTGACCGTCGACGGCGAGTCGGACCGGCTCGACACCGGACAGCCCGGCTCGCTGGCCCCGCTGCTGTGGTGCCTCCCGGGCACGGCCCGGTGGCTGTGGTCCGCCCCCGACGGCCGGCTGACGGTGGTGTTCATGCAGGGCCAGCGACTCGTCGTCCCGGGGCCGCCGGTCCCGTGCGCCTGGTCGGTCGGCCGCCTCGCCGGTCCCGGGATCCCCCGGGCCTGGTCGGGTCCGGTGGATCCCGGGGTGGACGTGCGGGAACCGGTGCCTCCCCCGCGGCCGTCCCCGGCGGCGACGGAGGACACCGAACCTCCGGACGGCTCCCGGGGCCCTGAACCGCCGGGGGGTCCGTGGGGCCCCGAACCGCCGGGGGGTCCGTGGGGCCCGGCGGGGTGGCGCTAGCTGCGCAGGAGCTCCGGGTGGCGGGCGGCGACCATGCGGGCCATGCCCTCCCTCCACCCGACGGTCGTGGGTCCCACCAATTCGTGCATCCGGGTGAGGTCGATCTCCACGCTGTCGATCGTCTCGGTGGTCGGGGCGAAGGTCGGGGTGAGGCCGGTGAGCTCGCCGAGGTAGCCGCACCACTCCTCGATGCTGGCCGGCTGGCTGCCCCCCCAGTTGACCACCGTCGCCGGGGTCCCGGCCGCGCCCAGCAGTCCGGGCACCATGGCCACGATGTCGTCCTCGTGGATCGGGTGGTAGACGCTGGGGGCGTCGGCGTGCACCGGGACGGCGCTGCCGTTGCGCATCATCTCGAGGTGGATGGCCGGCCAGCCGCCCCGGTCGCCGTAGGGCACCGAGAGCCGGGCGACGGTGGTGGGCAGCTCGAACCGGTCGGCAGCCCACAGCGCGGTGGCCTCCGCGGCGATCTTGCAGATGCTGTACGTCCGCAGGAACGGCCAGACGCCGTGGTTGTCCCCGAGCGGGTCGCCCTCGGCGAACACGTGGTGGCCCATGGGCTTGTAGACGCCGGTGGTCGAACAGTGCAGGAAGGCCCGCGCCTCCCGGTGGTGCTCCATCAGGTAGGCGAGGCCCCCGCTGTTGGCCCGCAGGTCCGTCTCCCACTCGTTCGACTTGGCCACCGCGAAGTTGACGACGTAGTCGGCGTCGGCAGGAAGGCCGGCGACGTCACCGGCGAGCAGATCGATGGGGACGCACCGGACCCCGCCCGCCTCGAGGCGCTGGCGGGCCGCGGCGTCGCGGAACCGGGCACCCCCGACCACCTCGTTGTCGGCGGCCAGGGCGATGGCCACCGGCTCGGCCACCTGACCGGTGACACCGGTGATGACGATGGTCCTGTCACCGAGTTGGACTGGGGCCATGGGTGCGGTCCTCCGGGCGTCGGGTACCGGTCGGCCGGTGCCGTCCGGGCGTCGTCCCGGGCCCGGCGGGTGCCGGTCGGGACGGTGCGTCGCACGATCCTACGGGCCGGTCGACGGCCGTGTCGGTAGGTGCCCGGTGGGCCGCCCGGAAGCGGTCCGGTCGGTCGCCGTCGGCGGTGCACCACCGGTTGCCGGCCCCGGACCCACTACCTGTTGTGGTACACACCGACGGTCCGGTGCCCTGATGTGGACACCGGAGTGCGTCGTGGGCCATACTGGTCGTTCCGCCAGTTTCCGTCGGGAGGCCGCATTCTCCCAGGTCGCCGACGTGTCGCCCAGCGGACGACCAGAGATCCCAACCGTAGCAAGGAATGTTCCCATGAGTGCCACCTGGCGCAAGCACGCTGCCTGCCGGGGCATCGACCCAGACGTGTTCTACCCGGTCTCCGACGAGGAGGCCGACGAGGCGAAGGCGATCTGCGACGTCTGCGCCGTACGCGAGTCGTGTCTCGAGCATGCGCTGGCCAACCGGGAGCGCGAGGGCATCTGGGGCGGGACCACCGAGCGCGAGCGGCGCCGGATCCACCGGCAGCGCCGCAAGTCGGCCTGAGCCCGCAACCCGTCGCCCCGTCCGGTACGGGGCACGGCCGGGCCGACGGGCGTCGGGCCCGGTGACGGACCCCGGACCGCATCCGGCCGCCGACCCCCGACGGGACGCCGTGCTGGCCATGGTCGGGGCGCATCGGCCGGAGGACGAGCGTGAGCGGCGCTCACTCGAGAAGATGGTCGCCGGGTTGCGCTCGCTGGACCGTCCCTTCGACCGTGACGGAGGCCCCGCCCACGTCACCGCGTCCGCCGTCGTGGTCGGGCACCGGGGCGTGCTGCTCCACCGGCACCGTCGGCTCCACCGCTGGCTCCAGCCCGGCGGGCACCTCGACCCGGGGGAGTGGCCGGCCGACGCCGCACGGCGGGAGTGCCGGGAGGAGACCGGCCTCGACGTGCGCCATCCTCCCCGTGGCCCGCTGCTCGTGCACGTCGACGTCCACGGGGCGGCCGACGGCCACGTCCACTACGACCTGCGGTACCTGGTGGTCGGACCGGACGCGGCTCCCGCCCCCCCGCCCGGCGAGAGCCAGGCGGTGGCGTGGTTCGGGTGGGACGAGGCCGTCGCCGTGGCCGACGAGGCACTCGTCGGCGCCCTGGGTGCAGCCCGTAGGCTGATCGCCACCGGCGCCCTCGAGGCTCCGGGCGCGACTCCCGAGGAGACCGATGGCTGAGCCGTACGACACGTTGCTGCAGGTGCAGGAGCTCGATACCGAACACGACCAGCTCCGCCACCGGATCGAGGCACTGCCCGAGCGGGCCGAGCTGGCCGCGGTCCGGGCACGCCAGGCCGGGTTGGCCGTGGCGATGGGCGAGGTGCGCGCCCTCGTGGAGGAACTGGCCGGCCGCCAGCGCGTCCTCGAGGAGCGGATCGCGGCGGCGGCGAAGCGCCGCCACGACCTCGAGGAGCGCATGCGCTCCGGTGGCGTCACGGCGTCCCGCGATCTCCAGGCCATGGACCAGGAGGTCGGCCAGCTGGCCGAACGCCAGCGGTCGCTCGAGGACGAGGAGCTGGTGCTGATGGAGGAGGAGGAGCCGCTCGATGTGGCCCTCGCCGAGCACGAGGCGGAGTCGACCGCCCTGGTGGCCGAGGAGGCGCGGCTGACGGCCGCCGTGGCCACGGCCGAGGTCGAGCTGCGGGCCTCGCTCGAGGCGGTGGTGATGGCCAGGACCGAGCGGGCGACCGGGCTGCCCGACGAACTGGCCGAACGCTACGAGCGGCTCCGCAGCCATCTCGGCGGCGTCGGGGCGGCCCGCCTGGTGGGCGACCGGTGTGACGGCTGCCACCTCACCCTGCCGTCGGTCGAGGTGGAGCGCATCCGCAGCCTGCCCGAGGACACCTTCGCCTCCTGCCCCCAGTGCGACCGGATCCTGGTCCACTGATGGCCGTTGTCCGGGTCCGGCCCGCGGCGTGCTGATCCTCGTCCGCCACGGCGAGTCCGCCGGCAATGCCGCCGGACTGCTCCTGGGCCGCATCGACTCCCCCTTGACCGAGCGGGGTCTCGACCAGGCCCGGTCGCTCGCCCCGGCCGTGGCCGCCGCCACCCGGGTGATCTCGAGTCCGCTGGCCCGGGCCCGGGACACGGCGGAGGCACTCGGGACGGGACTGCCGATCGAGGTCGACGACCGGTGGGTCGAGGTCGACTACGGGGAGTACGACGGGCAGGCGCTGGGTGCGGTGCCCGCCGAGGTGTGGTCGCGCTGGCGGTCCGACCCCACGTTCACCCCGCCCGGCGGTGAGAGCCTGGCCGAGACGGGCAGCCGCGTCCGGGCCGCCTGTGAGGAGCTGTTCGCCGGGCCCGACGGTCCCGCCCGGGGGGACGGCGTGGTGGTGGTGGTGAGCCACGTGTCGCCCATCAAGGCCGCGGCGTGCTGGTCGCTCGGCATGGGCGACGAAGGGGCGTGGCGGCTCTACCTCGCCACGGCGTCGCTGACCCGGATCACCTGGGGCCCGGGTGGGCCGGTGCTGGCGGGCTTCAACCACACCCCGTGGTCCGACCGTTCCTGACCGACGGCCGGACACCGGGAGGGGTCAGGCCAGCAGCCGCCCGGCGGTGAAGGCCATGGCCCGCTCGGCGGCCGCCGGCGTGTGGCCCCGGACGTCGCGGAGGGCCCGCCACGCCTCCCACCCGGTCGCCTGCTCGAGGGCGTCGAGGAGGACGTCGGACTCCGGTCCCCGCGCCGTGACCTCGGGGGCCAGGGTGACCGCCAGCTGGCGGCGGAGGTGGGCGCGGTCCCCGGCGAGCAGGTCCGCCAGGGCCGACGTGGCGCCGGCACGGGCGTTCGCCACCCGGAAGACGGGGGTGAGCTCTTCGAAGTAGAGCCGCCGCTGCCGGCACAGCGCGTGGATCCGGAGGTGGGGCGGCCCCCGTGGGGGCACGTCGAACAGGACGTGGCGATGCCGCTCGGACTGGAGGGCCACACCGGCCACGAGGAGGGCCCCGGTGGTGGGGAAGTGGTGGAAGACGGCACGCGGGGACACGCCGGCCCGGTCCGCCACCTGCCGTGCGGTCGGTGCGGGCCCGCCGTCCTCGACCAGGGCGACCAGGGCCTCGACGAGCCGTTGCCGGGTCTGCTGACCGCGGGCGACGCGCCCGTCGGCGTGGAGGCGGCGCCGCCCCCGTGACGGCGACACGGCCGGGTGTGCGTGCGACGGACGGTCCGTACCCCACCCCGCCGCGGGAGTGGTACGAGGAGCCCGATCTGCCCTCTCGGACCTCATGCACCCGACGCTAGGACCGGGGACGCGGTAGGGACCAGGGCCGTCCGACACCTCCGTCCGCACCGGGAGGTGACACCCGGGTCGACACCCTCGTCGGTGCCGGCCCTACGGGTGGACGACGACCTTGATCGGGTCCTCGTCACGGTCACCGGCCACCCGGAAGGCCTCGGTGGCCTCGTCCAGGCCGAAGTGGTGGGTGAGGAGCGTGTCGGCGAGTTCGGGGAGGTCGGCCAGGATCCGGGCCGCCTCGGCGAACTCGGAGACCCCGTGGTGGTGGCCGTACGTGAACGACGGGAGCAGTGTGAGCTCCTTCATCTGGAAGGTGAGCCCGAGGGCCACCGGGTCCCAGTAGGTCCCGAGGATCCCGACCGTGCCGCCCGGGCGGGCCAGCTCGGTGGCCCGGTCGAGCGAGCCTTGGGTGCCGGCGGCGTCGACGACGACGTCGTAGTCGGCGCCGACGTCCGACGACGCCCCCAGGCGCTCGCCGGCGGCGGTGCGGCTGGGGCGCCGCCCCTCCAGGTCCACCTCGGCGCCGAGGTGCCGGGAGGCGGCGACAGTGCACAGGCCGATGGGACCGGCACCCAGGACGAGCACCCGCATGCCACCGACCACCCCGGCCCGGTTGATCCCGTGCAGCGCCACGGCGAGCGGCTCCACGAGGTTGGCGTGGTCGAGGGGCACCCCGTCGGGCAGGGGGACGGCGCACGACGGATGCACCCATGCCTCGTCGGCCAGGCCGCCGTCGAGGCTGACCCCGTACATGGCGCCCAGTGCGTTCCGGCACTGGTGCTCGGCGCCGGCCAGGCACCGGTCACAGGTGCCGCAGTGCACCACCGGCAGCACGGCGACCGGTGAGCCGTCGTCGAGGGTGCCGCTGAACTCGTGTCCGAGGATGGCCCACGACGGGCCCATCGCCGCCATGTGCAGGTCCGACCCGCAGATCCCCGAGCTCGAGACGGTGACCCGGACGGTGCCCTCGGTGGGGGGGCCGGCCGGTGCGACCAGCCGGATGCCGTCCCCGGTCATCTTGACGCCGCGCACGGTCAGGCCTTCCCGTCCGGCGTGCCGGCGTCGGCGGTGCTTCGTGGCACGGGCTCCCCCTCCGGTCGGCGGTGGGTCGCCGGCGCGGGCCGCAACCTAGCATCGACGACCGGAGCGGAGCACCGCCGCCGGGGTGGGATCAGCCGAGGAAGTGGTACCAGACCAGGACGCCACCGTCGGGTTCCGGCCGGGCGCCGGCCAACCACGTCAGGAACCGGACCGACTGGGCCGGGTCACCCAGACCGACCGTCGACGCCAGCAGCGTGCGCACGTGCCAGCCCCGCAGCTGCGCCACCAGCGCCGCGTGCAGGGCGGGTGTCTCGGGTGGCGGGGTACCCGCCGCCACGGCGATCAGCGTCCGCGACGTCAAGGTGTCGGTGTCGTAGCCGAGCGCCGGGCTGAAGGCGATCGTGCGGCCGGGCGGCTGGGGCACGAGGAAGTAGCCGCCCGGCATCTTGAACCGCAGATCGGCGTGGGCCTGCCACAGCTCACCCTGCGGGGTCGCCGAGGAGGGGAACGGGTAGAGCAGCGCCACCGAGCCGGCAGGGACCCGCTGGATCGATGTCGAGCCGAAGTAGGCGGGGATCCCGGGGTCGGCGAACCCGACCAGCGGGACGGCCGGGATCACCGGCACCAGGCAGACGACGGCGAGGACGCCGGGGACCACCGCCGAGCCGAGCGGTGTACGCAGCCAGCCGGTGGGGTACCGCTCGACCACCCACCGGTGCAGGGCGTCGAGCGCCAGGGCCAGGACCATCGACGCGAAGAGGGCGACGTACAACGAGTAGCGGACCGGGATGGTGTTGGACAGCAGCGGCAGGTGGGCGAAGAGCCGCTCGGGGAGCGGGAACCCGGTCAGCGAGGCCCCCGGGGCGGAGCGCACCACGACCGCCCCGCCGAGCGACAGGATCCACGCCGCACCGCCCCCGACGGCGGCCACCCGCACGGGGACGGACCGGCGCCACAGGACGAACACCGACACGACGACGGTGACCACGAGGGTGATGCCGAGGTACGAACCGTTCTCCACGATGCTGTTGGCGAAGACGGCCGACGTGCGGGTGAGGGACGCCGGGGCGATCCGCATGAAGGCGCCGGGGTACACCAGGCCCAGGACGTCCGCCCGGTACGCCTCGGGCACCAGCTGGATCGGTCCCGAGATCGACCCGGGGCCTCGCACGGCGTACCAGGCCGGGTAGGCGAGCAGGACTCCGGCCACGCCCGCTGCCCACACGAGACCGACGACGGCCCGGCGGAGGTGGGCCGCCAGCGACCGGTGACCGATGACGACGACGGTGACCAGGCAGACGGTGCCCAGGACGATGGTCGATGCCAGGATCTCGCTCGACACGAAGAACTGGGCCGCCACCAGCAGCCCGAGTGTCACCCCCGCACGGCGGGGGGACCACACCTGGCGCACGGCCACCTCGTGGAGGGCGAGGAGGATGAGCGGCGGCAGGACCACGAAGGTCAGGTTGAGGTGCCCAGACGCCTGTCCGATCTGGTAGGGCGAGAAGCCGTACAGGAGCCCGGCGACCCAGGCCGCCGGGCGCCAGGTCGTCCACCGGCGGGCCACGACGTACCCGGCCGTGGCCGAACCGGCCAGCGCCAGGGTCGACAGCACGTTGAAGGTGGCGATCGACCCGAAGGCGAGCGTCACCGGCATGCCGAGCAGCCCCAGCAGGGGCGAACTGGTGTTGGTGACCAGGTTCACCCCGAACGGGAAGTTGGCGTAGGTGGTGAAGAACGGGTTGAGGCCGTGCAGCAGCGCGAACGGGGTCCACCGCAGGAACCAGACGTTGGCGAACTGGTCGCCGCCCAGCTGCATGTGGGTGGTGATGCCGGTCGACCAGGCGTTCCAGTACACGACGACGGCGAGGGCCACGTAGGAGGCCACCACGGCCACCGTGGCCCACACCCGGTGCCGGTCGGCGGACAGGGGGTGGACGGCGTCGCCCGCTCCGCCCTCGTCGGCGACGGGTGTGCCGGACGTGGTGTCGTACCGTGCGTCCACGCTCATCAGGGGGACACGGTAGTGGAGCGCTCCGCCGCCGCGGTGCCCTGCGGACCCGTTCCGGGCCGGGGGTCGCTCCCGGGCCTCAGCCGGGCAGCTCGAGGACGACCGGCTGCCCCAGCAGGTCGATGGCGGTGCGGTACATCGTGGTGCGGATGGTCCGGAGGGTGGGACCGGCCTTGGGTGCCTGCGCCGTGGCCCACGCGGTGGCGTACGGCAGCAGGTCGTCGAGGGGCAGCGCGGCGGCGACGATCCCCGACCCGAGCGCCTCGGTGCCGCCGTAGCGCCGTCCGGTGGTCATCGCCTCGTGGGCGGTGGCGTGGGAGAGACGTGCCTGGACCATCTCGGACATCCCCGGCGAGAACGGGATGGAGATGTCGACCTCGGGCAGGCAGAAGTACCCGCGGTCCGCACGCATGACCCGCACGTCGTGGGCCAGGGCCAGCAGGGCGCCGGCGGCGAACGTGTGCCCCTGGAGCACGGCGATGGTCGGGTACTGGGTGGACAGCGTCCGGGCGAACAGGTCCTGGACCTGCGAGGTGTACTCGCCGGCCCGGTCGAGGTGCGAGACCAGCCAGTCGAGGTCGAGGCCGTTGGACCAGATCTTGCCGGTGGCCACCGTCAGCAGCGCCCGCGGGCCCTCGGCGGCGTCGACCTCGTCGAGCGCGTCGCTGACCCCGGACATCCACTCGCGGGAGAAGCGGTTCTCGCCGTCGCCGAGGTCGAGGATGAACAGTTCGTCGTGGCGCTCCAGGGTGGGCATCGGATCTCCCGGTGGGTGTGGTCGGTCACGCGCACAGTACACGGGCGGGTCGGGCACCGGTTCCGGGCGGACGGGGGAGCGCGACGGCGTGGGGCGGCGGTCGGCGGCGGCCGGCGAACCGTGCCTGCCACGTCGGAATTGCGCAGGGGGCTATCGAAAGCGCGAATCGGTGCGGTACCATTTCGGTTCGCCCGCAGTCGGGCGTCACGAGGGGCAGGCGGACGTCGACGGGCCGGACCGGCCGTGGCGCGGACGCTGCCGACCAGGAACCATCCGCGCACGTCCGTGCGGACCGAACGAACAGTGGGTGCCATGAACAGCAAGCTTCCGTCGGGCAGGTCGTTCCGCATGATGGCCGCAGCCGCACTCGGCGTCGTGGCACTGGGGGCCGGCATGGTCGGGCTCTCCGGCGCACCGGCGGGAGCCAGCACGGCGTCGCTCGCCACCTACACCAACTCCACCACCGTCCCGACGCCGTCGCCGCTGGCCTTCTCGGCCTACTCCGGTGGCGACGGGTGGGACGTGGCCCTCAGCGCCACCCAGGTGTTCAACGTCTTCCACCACCAGTCGCTGCTGCAGGTCCAGTGCATGGAGCAGGCGACGGACACGCAGTGCTGGAGCGGACCCGAGGTCATCACCGACGGCAGTGGCGACAATTTCGCCACGTCGAACGCCCCCGGCCTGTCCCTCAACCCGACGACGGGGGACCTCTACGTGTTCGCCGTGCGGACCTCGGACTACACGGCCGGCGTCGTCTGCATCAACACGACACTCGGCGCGGGGGCGACTGGAGCCCAGCGCTTCTGCGGGTTCACGCCGCTGTCGGGCATCGGTGACGCCCCCATCGCCTCCTCCGGCAAGGCCGGGGTGTCCGACCCGGTCCAGGTCGGCAACGACTGGTTCGCCTTCAACGAGGTCCCCGGCGCCTACTCGGGCACCGAGAACCAGATGCTCTGCTTCGACCTCGCCACCGACCTCCCGTGCGCGGCGCAGCCCTACGCCTTCAACCTCGGCGGCGCCATCCTGAAGCCGTTCCTGTCGGCATCGGTGATCGGCGCCGCCGGTACCGAGATCATGGTGCCGCTGGTGGGAGACACGGACACGATGACGTGCTTCAACACCACCACGCTCGCCACGTGCGGCGGCGCCTGGCCGGTGTCGATCCCCGGGTCCGCCGGCGGGCCCTTCCCCCTGCTGTCTCCCAACCAGACGGTCCTGGGTGCCTGCCTCCCCGTGGTCGGGGCCCCCTGCTACGGACTCGACGGCAGCCACGCCACGGCGCCGGCCACGCTGTCCTCGGTCATCGGCCTGTCCGCGTTGGACAACGGCCCGGCGGTCGTACTCGGATCGCGTGTGTACGTCCCCAACGGACGGACGGACACCGTCGACTGCTTCGACTACTCGCTCGCCGAGGCGTGCACCGGATTCCCGAAGTCGACGGTCAACGCCGACTCGCCGTACACGGTCACCCTGGACCCGAACCGCCCGAACTGCCTGTGGATCAACTCCGACCACGGTTCCGCCCAGATCCAGAGCTTCGACGCCTACACCGGCGGCGCCTGCCAGGGATCGACGCGGGTGCTGTCCAGCGCCCTGGTGGAGCCGCAGTCGGTGTGCCGCCCGGCCAACTACGTGTCGATCCGGGTGACGGCCCCTGCCCGCAGCACCTACACCTCGGGGACCGTCACGGTGGAGAGTTCGAACGCGGCGCCGCTCCCCGGTGTGCCGGTCCAGCAGCTGTCCTCCAACGGTTCGGTGGACCTGGTCCCGCTCAGTCTCACCCGGTACACGCCGCTCCCGCAGTTCGTGATCGCACTGACCGGAGCGTCCCCCGCCCCCACGCAGCTCCAGGTGTCGCTCTCGTGGACCGGAACCCTCGACGCCGGCTGCACCAGCGGCGGGCAGCAGGTGACCGGCGGTGGCGGCCCGGGCAGCCCACTGGGCTACTGGGAGGTGGCGTCCGACGGCGGGGTGTTCACCTACGGCGGCCTCGGCTTCTACGGATCCACCGGCAGCATGACCCTCAACAAGCCGGTCGTGGGCATGGCGCCCACGTCGGACGGGAAGGGCTACTGGCTGGTGGCCTCCGACGGCGGCATCTTCGCCTACGGTGACGCACAATTCCACGGATCCACCGGCAGCATGACCCTCAACCAGCCGGTCGTCGGCATGGCGGCCACGCCGGACGGGACGGGTTACTGGCTGGTGGCCTCCGACGGCGGCATCTTCGCCTTCGGCTCCGCCGGCTTCCACGGCTCGACCGGGAGCGTCCACCTCAACAAGCCCATCGTCGGGATGGCGTCCACGCCGGACGGCAAGGGCTACTGGATGGTTGCCTCCGACGGCGGCATCTTCGCCTTCGGGGACGCCGGCTTCTACGGCTCGGGGGCGAACACGCCGACCGGCCGGCCCATCGTCGGCATGACGACCACGCCGGACGGCAAGGGCTACTGGCTGGTGACCGGCGGTGGCGACGTCCTCGCCTACGGGGATGCGCTGAACTGGGGGTCCGCGGTCTCGCTCGACCTCAACAAGCCCATCGTGGGCATGGCCCGGACGGCGGACGGCCTGGGCTACACGCTGGCGGCGAGCGACGGCGGGATCTTCACCTACGGCGACGCGGTGTTCTACGGATCGGCCGGGAACATCGTCCTCAACAAGCCCATCGTCGGTATGGCCAGCTGAGTCGGACGGGGCGCCCCGGCGGTGGGCGCCCCGTAGCCGACCTCCCGGTGACGGGCCGTGCCGGCACGGGTTCGCCGCGTCCGGGCGTCCCGACCCCGGGTGGACCGCCCGTGACGCGCTGACGCCGCTCCCGCGCGCCCGCCGAGCACCCGGTGTCCCCCGTGGCCCCACCGACGCCCCGGGGGCGCGAAATCCCTGGTGAGCGCCTCCGGTAGGGGTTGCCCCGGCTCACCGCGTGTCATGACATATCATGACGTGCCGGACGTCGTGCTCCAGTCGAGACGTGCGGTGTCCGGGCCGTGGCGGCACCAGCGGTGACCCGGATGCCATTCCGTGGCAGTCACACCGTGGTGTCGGATCGACGACGGGCAGGGGAGTGCGGAGTACATGAGCGGGGACGCGTCTGTGCGCACGAGGAGACGGTTCAGCGCACGCACCGCCGTCGTCGCGGTCGTGGGCGTCCTGGCGTGCACCGCGGTCGTGGGGTCCCGGCTCGCCGGAGTCGACGGTGCCCGCCCGGTGCCGACCGTGGCGCACCGCCCGGTGCTCGACGCCGTCCAGTCGGTGGCGGCCGTGCGGGCCTCGTCATTGCTGGGGATGGTCGGCGTCAACATCCATTCGGACGCCGGGAGCACGCCCTACGGCGACTACCCGGCGACGCTGAAGCTGTTGGAGCAGCTGGGGGTGCGTGAGGTACGCGACGACATGGCGTACAACCCGCAGTTCGTCCGGAGCGACCAGTACACGTTCTACAACGAGCTCGAGGCGGCGGGCATCAAGGTCGACCTGGTCCTGTCGCCCGGGCCCTCGCAGGCCGACATGGCCGGCCGGCTGGCGTCGGTGGCGAAGTACTTCCCCACCGCGGTGAACGCCATCGAAGGACCGAACGAACTCAACGTGTCACCCGGGGACACGCAGTGGGCCGCCCAGGACCAGTCGTACACGAAGGCGCTGTCCGCCGCCGTCGCGGCGAACCCGACGCTGCGGAGCATCCCGGTGCTGGCCCCACCACTCGCCGACTACCTGGCGATCTCCAACGGGGACACCGGCTTCAAGGCGCTCGGGAACCTGACGGACTGGATCAGCGACGGCAACGTCCACCTCTACCCGGGCGGTCGGGACCCGACCTGGAACATGGACGCGACCCTTTCCGGAGTGCAGTTCGTCTCCGGCACGGACCCGGTGTGGGTGACCGAGGCCGGCTACCACGATGCGGTGACCACGCCGGGCCGGGACGCCTGGGCCCCGGACTCCGTGATCGCCGACTACCTGCCACGCCTCCTCCTGGAGTGGGCGACCCGCCACGTGGGCCACGTCAACCTCTACGAGCTCTACGACGAGGCGGCCGACCCGGGCGACACCAACTTCCACGACCACTTCGGGCTCGTCAGCCTCACCGGCAGACCGAAGGCCCAGTTCGACGCGGTGCGGAACTTCGACCACCTGCTGGTCGACAACGGAGCGTCGTTCACCCCGGGCTCACTGGGCGTTTCGGTGTCCTCCGGCCTCGACCCGGTCTCGACCTACCTCGTAGAGAAGAGCAACGGCGAGTTCGTACTCTTCCTGTGGCGGGACGTGGCGATCTGGAACCCGTTGACCTCGACCACCATCCCCGAGCCCGCGGTGCCGGTCACGGTGACCCTGGCCGCGCCGGCGTCCAAGGTGACCGAGTACCGTCCGTCGCTGTCCCCGAAGGTCCAGCTCACGGCCACCGACACGTCGACGGTGACCGTCGGCGTGGGGGGCGACGTGGTGGCGCTCGACATCAAGCCGTAGGTCGGCGCCCGGCGGACCACCGCTGGATCGGACCGCGGACGACGTCGGCCAGCTGGTCGATCCTGCTGTGCTCCCGAGGCGGCACCAGGGACGTGGCGTCGTCGGCCGCCACCCGCCGCCATCCGGCCATCCACTGGTCGAGCCAGAAGCGCTGCCGGGCACCCTCGGCCCGCTCGGCCAGGCGGAGGGTGAACGTCAGGTGGGTGCGGCGCACGAGGAGTCGTCGCGTGGCGGCGTCCGGGACCGGGGAGCCGTAGCCGGCGGCGAACGCCTCGAGGTCCGTCGCCGGGTCCGACCGCCGGTCCGGATCGAACAGGAAGGCCACGTCGTGCTCGGGCGTGCCGGTCCCGAGCTCGTCCGTGTCGCACAGGACGGCACCGTGGCCGGTCAGCAGGACGTTGGGCCAGAACAGGTCACCGTGGAGGAGGCCGGTGCTGCTCCGGTCCGGCGGACCGAGGGCGGTCAGCAGCCGGCGGTCGACGGCCGACAGCGTGCGGACGTCGGCGGACCGGAGGCGGCCCGAGTCGGCGAGCTCCTCCACCCAGGCGGTGGTGTCCCGCATCACCCGTGCCGGACCGAGGGGGGAGGCCCCGGCCTCGAGGTCCGCCCCGTCGACGGCGTGGAACCGGGCGATGTCGGCGCCGACCGCCTCGAGGTCGGCGGTCGGCACCGTGGGGACGTAGACCCACAGCGACACGACACCGTGCGCGGTGGTGACCGGCTGGTCGACGCCGTCGAGCGGCCGGACGAACGGCGCCCGGTCGGCCACCGCACGGGCCAGATGCAGTCGGGCACCGACGGCGGCCTCGTCCTGACCGGCTGGCGCCACGGTCAGGACCACGCCGAGTCCGGGCGCCACGAACACGGTACTGGTGCGTCCCTCGCCGGCACGTCGGAACGAGGCGGGCGACCACCCCTCGATGGCGCAGCACTCCTCGAGGGCGCGTCGGGGCGCGTCAGCCGGCACCGTGCACACCCGCGCCGTCCACTCCTGTGCGGCGGGGGACGTCGACCCCGCGCCGGGTCCGCCACCGGGCGGACGTGGTGTCGGAGAACGTGCGGCCTTCCAACTGGTCACCAGCCGTGGCCGTACCGGCACGTCCCGTCACCGCCCGCCCCCGCCCGCTCATTGCCGAAGGCACGGGGGGATCACCGTCGTCCGTCGCTGCACGATGTCCATCCTTCCAGGTCGTGGCGTTGTGGGCGGCACGAATGCGCCGGAGCGGTCGTCCGTGCGGGCGCCCGGACCACCGGTGCGAACGTTGCAGTCCGGCCTGTACCTTGTCGCCGACCGGGGGCGGCCCGTACGATCTCCTCGGAGCACGGGTGGGTCGCAGGCGCGCCCCGCCCAGGCACGAGAAGGGGCACGCATCATGGGCAGGAGCACGCAGCGGGGCCGCGGACGCCGGTCCGTCGTCGGGACGATCGCAGTGGCGGGGGTGGCGGTGCTGGCTGCCGCCACGTTCACCACCGGCGCGACCGCAGGAGCCGGGGCGACAGCCCCGCCGGCCTCCGCGGCAGCGGCCGGGGCGAACTGGCCCGCCTACCTGTTCTCCGCCGGGCACAGCTCGTACAACGGCGCCACCACCGCCATCACGCCGACCGACGCCCCGAGCCTGCAGCAGGTGTGGCGGTGGCTCCCTCCGGGAGCCGGCACGCTCGGCGACACCTATCTCCTCGCCAGTCCGACGGTCTACGACGGCGTGATCTACATCGGCGTCGACGACGGCTACTTCTACGCCATCAGCCAGACCACCCGACGGGTCCTGTGGTCCGCCTTCCTGGGCAAGGACACGGCCAAGCCCGACGGCCAGTGCGGTGACGGATCGCTCGGGATCATCTCGACGGCGACGGTGGCCCCGGACCCGGTGACCGGCGAGCTCCGGGTCTTCGTGTTCGGGCCCGACGGCAACCTGTACGCGTTCGACGCCACCACCGGGGCCGTGGTGTGGAAGGGACTGGTGGACACCCCGTCGACCACGGTCAACGACTACTTCTCGTGGGGCTCGCCGCTGGTCGCCGACGGCAACGTCTATGTCGGGATCTCCTCGGACTGCGACCTGCCGCTCGTCCCGGGCGGACTCGTCGCCTTCAACCAGTCGACCGGGGCCCAGGTGGCGAAGTGGGCCTCCGTCCCGGCCGGGCAGATCGGCGGGAGCATCTGGTCGAGCCCGGCGGTGGCGCCCGACGGTTCGATCGTCGTCACCACCGGCAATGCCACCCTTCCGGCGGTCGAGCCGCTCTACAACGAGTCGATCATCCGGCTGAACCCCACCACGTTGCAGGAGGAGGACGCCTGGCAGGTGCCGGCGGCGGACCAGACCGGCGACGGTGACTTCGGCGGATCGCCGACCTTCTTCACCGCCACCCTCGGTGGGACGCCCACGACGATGGTCGGTGCCTGCAACAAGAACGGCGTCTACTACGCACTGCGCGAGGACGACCTGGCGGCCGGTCCCGTCTGGCAGCAGCGGATCACCATTCCGTACCAGACCAACGGGAAGTACTCGGCCGAGGAATGCGACGCCGCCGCGGTGTGGAACGGGACCGACCTCATCGAGGGGGGCGGCGCACCGACGACGGCGTCCGAGCCCGAGTTCACCGGATCGATCCAGGCACTCGATCCGGCCACGGGGGCACTCATCTGGCAGACCCACCTCGACGGCACCATCGTCGGGAGCCCCACCGAGGCGGGCGGTGGCGTGGTGGCCGCACCGACCTACCAGTCGGCCACGGGACAACTCGGCGTGTACCTGATCAACGCCGCCACCGGGGCGCAGGTCGGGTTCATCCCCACGCCCGACGCGTCGAACTTCGGCCAGGACGTGTTCGTGGGCAACGACCTCCTGGTCGGCTCCCGACCGGGCCTGGGGCTGACCGAGTACGCGGTGTTCCCGACGCTCACCTCGGCCAGCCCGGTGACCCTGGCGACCGGGGTGCGCCACGCCGTCTCCCTGGGCGGGACGAACGTCGAACCGGGCGCCACCTTGACCGTCGCGGGTCCCTCGACCGGGGTGTCGGTCGTGGGCGGCAGCGTGTCGGCCTCGACCACCGGGGTGGGCGCCACGATGGTGGTGGCGGCCACGGCGACACCGGGCAGCTACTCGGTGACGGTGCACAATCCTGACGGGGCGACGGCGACGTGCACGGCGTGCCTGACGGTGGTGGCGGCCCCGACCCTGGCCGGCATCGTGCCGGCGACGGCGGCACCCGGCAAGGTGGTCCCGGTCACCGTGACCGGCACCGGGTTCGTGGCCGGGGCGGCACTGGCCGGCCCACCCGGCGTCTTCTTCACCGGGATCACCGTGGTCGGACCGACGACGATCACCGCCTCCCTCCACGTGGTCGCCGCCGCCGCTCCGGGCACCGGCCTCGCCGTGGTGGTCACCAACGCCGCCGCCGGTGGGTACGGTCGGGTGACCGCCCCACTGCTCTCGATCAGCTGACGGTGCCGGGCGTCGCCTACCCCTCCCACCCGAGGTCCTGGCCGAGCAGCTCCTCGAGCTCGCGGTTGAGCGGAGCGAAGTGGGCGGTGAGCATCCTGCGGATGCCCGGGTCCATCGGCTCCTTGGGCGCGGCGTTGAGCACCCGCTCCGGTCGGTGGCCGAGTTCGGGGAGTCCGAGGAAGCTGTAGATCTCCTCGGCCGCCCCCGACGGGTCCGGGTAGAACCGCTCGCTCGGGACGACGATCAGACGTCGTCGGTCGAAGAGGGCGAGCCACCGTCGGAACCCGTGGACGTACTCGCTCTGGGCGACGTAGGACTGCTGCTCGTGCGGGAAGCTGACGGCGCGCTCGTCGGCCAGGAGGCGTTCGTGCTCCCCGGCGGTGCGGTCGAGTTCGGCCTCCAGCGCCTCGGCGAAGCCGAGCTGCTCGACGCCGTTGCGCCGTTGCTCGCGGTAGTGGGAGTAGGTGCGCTCCACCGGGTTGCGCAGCAGTGCCACCAGCCGGACCGACGGGTTGGTCCGGAACGCCCGCTGCGGTGCCAGCGGGTGGTACAGATAGTAGGGCGAGGCCTCACCCGCCTGGGGCTCGTAGCCGAGCCGGGTGGCGGCCACGCTGCGGACCAGTACGGAGGGGAAGTGGGAGCGGTACCACCGGTCACCCCGGTCCGCCTGGGTGTCGAAGTAGTGGACGCCCTTGGTGTCCCGCGCCTTGGGGAGCAGCTTGGCCGACGGGTAGGGCGGGAGGATCCCCGGGTGCTGCAGGAGCTGGAAGTACAGCGACGTCGTCCCGCTGCGCTTGGCGCCGATCACCATGAACTCGGGAAGTGGTCGGAACCGGTAGGTGAGGAGGCCCCAGCCGTCGGTCATCCTCCGGCCCCCGGCCAGGACGGGCTCGGGGACGGTGCGCCCGAAGACCGTGCGGGGCGGACCGGGACGTCCGGTGGCGGGGCGGGGCACGTCCGCCGGAGTGGTCATGGGGTTCCACCTCCCTGTCGACGGTTCCTGCGTCGGCGACGTACGACGAGCGCCCCGACGCCACCGGCGACCAGGACGACGGCGATGCCCACGCCGATGACCACGGCCGTGTCGGACGACGACGCGCCGACAGGAGCGGGAGCGGGGGTGTGCTGGCTCGTCGCCGCGAACGCGTCGACCGACGACGACGAGGGGGCGGGGACCAGCGCGGCGCCGACCGGGGCCTGTCGGGTGAGCACGACGACGGCCAGGTCGGGTCCCACGGTCCCCTGCACGGTGGCCCCCGGGGCGTACGAGCGCAGCGCCGCCGCACCGAGGGCCGGGCGGTAGGTGGTGGCCACCCAGCCCGGAGCGCTCAGCTGGACCCGGGTGGTCCCGGTCGGCAGGTCGTCGAGGCCCTGCAGGTCCGACGTGACGGTGGCGACGGACCACAGCAGGACGGCCCAGCTCCCGTCCGGGCGCTCCACGACCAGGTGGTCGGGTGCATCGGGACCGGTGGACAGGTGCACCGGCGACGCACCGGCCGACCCGGACCCGACGGTCGGGGCGGTCGGGGCGGTGGCGGCACCGGTCAGGGCCAGCAGGTTCCGGATGGCCGGGTAGGCCGGCTTCGGCACACCCGGTGCCGTCACGATCCCGAAGTTGTCCTCCTCGACGGCGAGGGTCGGGTCGGCGTGGTCGTCCAGGAGCTCGTACACGTAGGTGCGCGCCACGCCCGAGGTGGAGAACGCCGGGTACAGCCAGGACAGGTAGACGGCCTGGGTCGCCGCCGACACCGGGGGCTGCTGGCTCGAACCGTTCACCGCGGTCTGGTAGCCGGTCTCGGTGGACATGACCGGCTTGGTGCCCGACACGGCGCGTTCGCCGGCCAGCTCCACGGACAGCCGGCTGAGGGGCTGTCCGCCGCGTGGGTAGGCATGGACGTTGCCGTAGTCGAGGTAGGCGCTGAGGTCCCCCAGCTGGGCCGCATCAGCGATGTTGGCCACCGACGGGCCGATGACCGGGATCGACCGCAGTGCCGGATCGGACGTCACGCCGGCGTAGAGCTGCATCTGGTAGGCACGGTCCTGCGCGGCCCACGTCGGGCCGCCCCGGCTGTCCCACTCGTTGGGCCCCTCGATGGCGTCGAGTGCCGGCGCCAGTCCGTTGTCGACGATCCGCTGGAGCTCGAGCGGCACCGGCGTCAGGGTGTTCGACCCTCCCTTGGTGGCGCCCGCCGATCCCACGACGAGGTCGGTGGTGATGCCCCGGGCCGCCAGGGCCTTCACCTCGTCGTAGAACTGCCCGGTGGGCACCCGGGGGAGCGCGGTGCGGACGTGGTGCACGCCCAGGCCGACGAGCAGCGACTCGACCTTGGGGAAGTCCCCGTACGCCGTGCCCGAAGCGCCCAGGTGGACGTTCACCCCGACGTCGTCGCCGAAGGCGGCCGACGTGACGGCGGGGACGCCGGAGGCACCCTGGGGGACCGCGCCGGCGGGCGGAGCCCCGGCGACGCCGAGTGCCGTGAGGGCCAGCGTGGCCACGGCGGCCAGGGTCGCGCCCGCCCGGGGAGACCTAGGCATCCAGGAAGACGTTCCAGCTGGAGAGGTCCTTGCCGGTGAGCTCGGTGAGCTCGTCACGGGAGGTGTCGGCCAGGAACGACCGGGCGAGCGTCCGCTCGACGGATCCGGGGAGCTCGGTGCCCTCGAGGTTCCAGTTCCGGACACGCTCGGCCATCCGCCTCCCGACCGAGTACGGGACCACCCGCTTGAACGTGTCCTTGACCCGGTTCTGGTGGGTCAGCAGCCGGTTGAGGGTCGCCGCACGCGGTGTGCCCGACGCGTTGTACACGAGCGACGAGTCGGGTGCGAAGCCCGGGTCGACCCCCAGGAACGAGAAGACGCCCCGGATCGCCTCGACGGGGTCCGACCGCAGGTCCTCGTAGAGGAGCACGTGGAGGCGGTCCTCGGGCACCAGCCCGCGCAGGGCGCGCAGCTGGGGCGCGTACTCGCTCACCCGCCGGTAGTGCCAACCCCAGCCCCACCCGTCGGCCACCCGCCGGTCCTCCAGATCGAGTGCCTCCTCGAAGTCGGACATGGGTTCCCATCCGTCCCTCCGCTGGTGGGAGTAGGCGGAGAAGGCGCGTCCGACCGGGTCGCGGAGCACGACGACGAAGCGCATGTCCGGATTGGCGTCGAGCGCGGCCCGGATCGACTCGGGGTGGTACAGGTAGTAGACGGACGCCTCGCCGACGGCCCGCTCGCCACGGACGGTGGCGAAGCACTGCTGGTAGGCGTGTTCGTCGCCGATGAGCAGCGGGACGAACTGGCTGTCGTCGCCCGGGCCGGTCATGACCGGCATCCCCGACCTGCAGATGAAGAAGTGCGACTCCTTCTCGCGGGCCACGAACACGTCAGGGTGCTGACGGAGATAGTTGGCCAGCGAGGTCGTTCCTGATTTGGCGGCCCCGCAGATCAGGAAGTTCGGGGAGTCCACGGGTCCCTAGCTGGTGAGCATGGAGGGGTCGGCCGCCGCCGGGAGGGCGCCGACCGGACCGTTGCCCGGTGGACGCTCGGGGGAGAGCAGGAGCACGCCCGCCACGGGTGTGCCAGCTGACGTGAATTCGTGCACGGTGTCCTCGAGCTCCCGGTGGAGCGTCTTGCCGAGGACCCCGACCACGAGCACGGCGTCGGCGATCCCGGTGAGTACCGCCGTTCCCACCGAGTCCTGGGCCGGCGTGCGCAGGAGCACCATCTCGGTCCGGTCGGCGAAGGAGTCCACGACCGCGGCCAGGCGGGGCCCGAGGAGTCGGATGCGCGAGGTGTCGGATGCGACGCCGGCGGGCACGAGCAGCACGCCGCCGTCCGGGCCCACCCTCGGGAAGCCGACGGCGGCGGGGTCGGCGTTCTCCTGGTCGAGGAGATCCGAGAGTCCGGGTTGGAGGTCCACGCCGAACTCGCGTTCGAGGGCCGGATTGTCGAGATCGGTGTCGATGAGACCGACGTTCCACCCCATGGCGGCCACCGACTGCGCCACGCCGCTCGACGCCTCGCTGGTGCGCACCGTCGATCCCGCGGCGGCGATCATGAAGGTCGTCGTCGGCCCGTCCGCTCCGTGGCCCATGAGTTCGCCGGCCACCCGGCGGTAGGTGCGGGTGACATCGGCCGGTGTCGGGGTGGCGCCTCGGCCCTTTCCGGACGGAGCGACGGCGGCCACGAAGGGGATCGATGCGCCCTTGACCCGTGCGTCGGACTCGGTGCGGACCCGTCCGTACCGTCGGTCGAGGAGGAGGGCGAGGGCGAGGCCCACCAGCAGGCCGAGCAGCAGGCCGCCGACGGCGTACGTGCCGACGGTGGTGATGCTCGACTTCGGCGTGGCCGTGGCCGGCGCCACGACGCTCGGGTAGGCGTTGTTGAGGATGCCGGCGTCGGTCAGGTTGTTGAGCTGGGTCTGGAGCGCCTGCTCCTGGGAGAGGAGGGCGGTGCGCTGCGGTTCCACCTGGGTGGTGATCAGCTGGAGCTGCGTGGCGCTGGCCGTGGCGGCGGCGGCCAGGGTGGCGTCGAGGGGCTTGATCTGCGTGGCGACGGCGTTGATCTGGCCCTGGATCTGGGTCTGCGCGGACTTGATTTCCGCGTCGATGCTCGACTTGCGGGCGGTCACGTAGGCAGTGGCGTAGGCGTTGGCGATCGCCGCCGCCGTCTTGGCCGACTTGGCCGAGGCCGTGACGTCCACGATGTCGGAGCCGGTGACCGCGGCGAACGTCACGGTCGCCGAGGTGTTGCCGAGCGACTTCTGCGCGGACAGCTTGACCGGGTTGCTCTCGAGGTACTGGGTCTCGTTGGCCACCGTCTGGTTCGCCTGGGTGGTGGAGATCGACCCGGCGTTGCCCGACAGGGCCAGGGGATTGGCCAGGGCGACCTCGGCGGTGGCCGTCTGGGTCCGTTGCGAGTAGCCGGCGGCTCCACCGATTACGGCAAATAGGATGCCCGACAGAACGATGAGTGCCGCCCACCGTTTCGCCACGCGAATCACCGTTCCCTGATCGGCTTCGGTAACTTCCGAGATCGTTGGCATCGGCGTATTCTACACCGCTGACTTGTCATCTTGCGAGGCGCGAACACGTCCTATAAACTTTCCCGATCGGGGTGAGGGACTGGGGGAGTATCCGTGGAGGCGACGTGGCACTGCTAGGTGAGGCCACGGAGCGTCCGTCGCCCGCTGACGCCGACCAGGCTCGCGACGTGTCGGCGTGGTCGCGCGACCGGATCGGCTCGATCCTCGCCGGCGCACTCATCGGGGGTGGCGCGCTCGTGGCGATGGTGCACGCCGGGGCGCGTGCGGTCGAGTACGGGTTCCCGGTCGCGGCACTGGCGATCTCGGTCTGGCTGCTCCTGAAGGACCGCCTGGCCGCCTACGTCGAGTTCGTCCTCTGGCTGTGGCTCCTCGAGCCCGAGGTCCGGCGCATCGTGGACTACTACTCGACCTACCACACGCTGAACCCGATCATGATCAGTGCACCGGCCGCCGGGCTGGTCGGCCTGGTGCTGGCACGACGGCAGCGGGGGCTGGCCTACCGGGACACCCTGATGCTCTTCGGCCTCGTGGCCATCGCCGTCGCCTACGCCTTCTGTGTCGGGGTCCTGCACGGTCTGACCAAAGGCGCCGCCGCCGACCTCCTGCAGTACGGCGGTCCCGTGGCCCTCGGCTTCGTCGTGCTCAGCGCCGAGGTGGACCGTGAGGAGCTGCGGGCCAACATCCGCAACCTCGCCCTCTGGGGCTGTCTCATCGTCGGCGTCTACGGACTCGTCCAGTTCTTCCTGCTCCCGCACTGGGACGCCTACTGGATGATCCAGTCGGGGATCTCGACGGCGGGCAAGCCCTACCCGCTCCAGGTCCGGGTGTTCTCGACCCTCGACACCGCCGGCCCGCTCGGCGAGGCACTCGTGGCCCTCATCCTCCTGGCCGTGGCCGACCTGCGCGGGAACAGGTATCTGCGGCTGGCAGCGGTGTCGGCCGCGGTGATCACGCTCGGGCTCTCCCAGGTACGGGCGGCCTGGATCTCGCTGGCCGTGGCCATCGTGCTCCTCCTGGTGGCCAGACGGATCAGGCTGGGACGCATGGTCGCCGGCTTCGGGATCGCCCTGGTGCTCCTCCTCGCCGTCGGCGGGCCGATCCTCGCCACCGTGGGCAGCCGCGTCTCCAACAGCGTGTCGGCAGGCACCTCGGACACGAGCTTCACCGCCCGGGTCACGTTCCAGACGGCCATCGCCCCGGTCGCACTCCGGGACCTCACGGGCAGCGGCCTGGGCTCGTCGGGCACGTCCACCAAGCTGGCGACCGCCGGCACCGCCGGCGCCGTGTCGTCGGCTCCCGGCTATCTCAACAAGATCGCTGTCTCGGCATCGGACCAGGCGCTCGTGGCCAACTTCGATAGCGGTATATTCGAGATCTTGTTTACCTTCGGTTCGGTGGCGGGGCTTGCCATTCTATTTATGACTGTATGGGTGACAGCGCGGTCATGGAAACGCGCAAAACATCAAGATCGATTCAACGCATACGCCGCGGCGGCGCTGGTGGGCCTGGTGGTCAGCCTGGTGTTTACGAACACGCTCAAGTCGGTGGACGGGGCGTGGACGTGGATGCTCATCGGCCTGGTGGGACGGGCCTTCCTGCCTGCGGTGTCGCGGTCGGACGCGTGACCGGGCCGGAGCGGCCGACGGTGGTGTTCCTCGACCACTGCAGCCGGGTCTCGGGAGGTGAGATCGCGCTGCTCCGCCTGATCCCGGGCCTGCAGCGCTACCGACCCCACGTGATCCTGGCCGAGGAAGGGCCGATGAAGGGCCGGTTCGAGGACGCCGGGATCCCGGTGGAGGTCCTCCCGCTCGACCCGCAGACGCTGAAGGTGAGCCGAGAGCGACTCGGCCGGGGACCGAGCCTTCGACAGGTGGGGGCATCGCTCAACTACGCGGTGCAGCTCCGTCGCCGGATCAAAGAGCTCGACCCCGCCGTCGTGCACGCCAACAGCCTCAAGTCGGGCTACTACGGATTGGCGGCGGCGCGGACGGCGGGAGTCCCGTTCGTATGGCACGTGCGTGACCGGCTGGCCTCGGACTACATGCCCGACCTCGCGTGCCGGATGACCAGGACGGCCGTCCGCTACGGGGCCAACGGCGTGGTCGCCAACTCCCTCGTCACCATGGACACCCTCGGGACGGCACGACCGGGCCAACCGCGTGAGGTCGTGTACGACCCGTACCGGCCCGAGCGCCCTCCGGTGCGCCCGGCCCCGGGCGGTCCCCACGTGACGGTCGGGCTGGTGGGCCGGATCTCCCCGTGGAAGGGCCAGGACGTCTTCCTGCGGGCGGTGGCGGAGCTGCGCACGACGGTCCCCGGACTGCGGGCCCGGGTGATCGGCGACGTGATGTTCGACGAGACGGAGTACGCCGCAGGGCTCCACGACCTGGCGGCGGGACTAGGTTTGGGGGACATCCTCGAATGGAGGGGGTTCCGAACAGACATCGAGGCCGAGCTGGCCGAACTCGACGTGCTCGTGCACTGTTCGACGATCCCCGAGCCGTTCGGGATGGTGGTGGTCGAGGGTATGGCGGCGGGCCTCCCGGTCATCGCGAGTTCGATCGGAGGACCGACCGAGGTGATCCGCGACGGAGAGGACGGCATGCTGGTGCGACCGAACGACCCGGGGGCGATGGCGGACGCCATCTCGCGGCTGCTGTCGGACGGTGTGGCCGCGCGCCTGGGCGTCGCCGCCGCCCGGTCCGCCCGGCGGTTCGCCCCCGAGGTGTCGGGTGCCCAGGTCGAGGCCTTCTACGACCGGCTGGTCGGCTGATGCCCACGTCGTCCGCCGAGCCCCGTCTTCCCGACTTCCTCGTCATCGGTGCCTTCAAGAGCGGTACGACGTCGCTGATGAACTACCTGAGTCAGCATCCTGAGATCGTGGTGCCGTGGCTGCAGGAGCCCAACTTCTTCGGGAGCGAGGAGTTCAGCCTGAACCTCGACGGGTCGAAGGGCGCCCGGCGTGACGGCGACGGCGCCTACGGCCGCCGGAGGACGAGCACCCTCGCCCAGTACACCAACCTGTTCGCCGAGGCGCCGGACGACTGCATCGTGGGGGAGTCGTCGCCGCAGTACCTGACCCACCCGGCCGCCTGCGGGCGCATCCGCTCGCTCCTGCCCGACTGCAAGCTCGTGGCCATCCTCCGCAACCCGATCGACCGTGCGTTCTCGGACTACTCGATGTTCGTGCGGGACGGCATCGAAAAGGACCCGTTCGCCGAGGTGATCCACCGGCCACGCAGTATCAAGCCCATGGGGCACTACGTGGAGACCGGAATGTACGGGAAGCAGCTCCAGCCCTATATGGAGGCGTTCCCGTCCGACCAGGTCAAGGTGTACCTCCACGACGACCTGCGTGCCGACCCGATGGGCGTGATGCGGTCGCTGTACGCATGGCTCGGGGCGGACCCCGGATTCCAGCCGAACGTCTCGGAGATGATGAACCCGTCCGGCGTGCCGCGGAATTCCGTCGTGGCCGCCGCCTACATCGCCCGCCGCCATCTGCAGCCGTACCTCAAGCCCATCGTCCCGCGGAGCGTGCAGCGTCACCTCGACGTGCGCCTCGAACGGGGCCTGCAGAAGGACGTGGTGGACCCTGCCGTGCGCCGCGAGCTCGCCGACATGTTCGCCGACGACGTGGCGCTGCTGTCGAAGCTCATCGATCGTGACCTGAGCCACTGGTTGCGCGTTCCCGCGGAGCCGTGACCACAGCCGACGGGACGCCGGTCGGGGTTCCGGTCCCCGGGTCGCCCGACCCCCGTCCACGGGGCCTCCTCGGTGGGCGCAAGGTCCCGAAGCACCGACGAGGGGTGGCGTCGTCCCAGGCCGCCCAGGCGGCACCGCCAGACCCGGGCGACGGGTCCGTGGCCACCGACCCCGTCGAAGCGGCGGGAACGGTTCCGGTCGACGCCGCCGGTCAGGCGCCCGCCGACGGCGCGGCTCGGCACGCCGACCCGGTGTCCCCGGCGGAGCACACGATCGCACCGGTGTCGGGGTCCGCTGCCTCCAACGGCGACTCGCCCGGACCCGAGTCGGCCGAGGACGCGGAGCAGCCGTCCCCGCGCCCGGTACCGAGCATCGACGAGGCGCACCACCCGAGCCTCGAAGAGGAGATCGAGAAGGGCGGTACGCAGCGGATCGGGCACAGTGCGCTCATCACGGCCGTCTCCAATTCGATCCTGCCGGTCACCTCGTTGGCGTCGGGCCCGATCCTGGCCCACGTCCTCGGCCCCGAGGCCCGCGGTGTCATGGCCGCCGTCCTCGCCCCGCTCTTCGTGGCCTCGTTCGTGGCGTCCATGGCCATCCCGGACGCCACGGTCTACGTGATCGCCGGGTTGGGGACGCCGATCCGGCGGGCGGCGAACATGTCGACGCTGCTGCTGATCCCGTTGGGACTGATCGCCTCCACCGCCATCTACCTCGCCGCGCCGATCCTGATGCACGGCACCCCGGAGGCGATCCCGACGCTGCGGGCCGTGGTGTGGACGTTGCCGTTCCTGATGATCGCCCTCATGCAGCGCGGGGCGATCATGGGCAACCGGAACTACCGGCTGGCCAGCCTCGAGCGGTCGACGGCCGCCTTCGGCCGGCTCGGTCTCATCATCGGATTCGCACTGGTCGGTGTGCTGACGGCGACCACGGCGGTGTGGTCGAACATCGCCCCCAACCTGGCGGCGATGTGCCTGCTGTTCGTCATCATCCGCCGGGTGAAGTCCACCACCTCGGGTGGACCCACGGGCCGGGACCTGGCGAAGAAGATCCTGGCGTACGCCTTCAAGGGCTGGGGCGGGGTCTCGGCGAACCTGGTCAACTGGCGACTCGACCAGGCCATCCTGCCGGCCCTCACCCACGCCACCCAGCTCGGCTACTACGCCGTGGCCGTCAGCCTGGCCGAGATCCCGTCGATGATGATCGGGGCCACCAAGAACGTGGTGTTCTCGGAGGCCTCCCACCGCAACGACCCCCGGATCGCGGCCCGGGGTACCCGGATCGTCATCCTGATCTCGGTGATCATCGACCTCGGTGTGGCCGTCCTGGCGCGACCGATCGTGACCATCCTCTTCGGTCACTCGTTCACCCCGGCGGTGGAGATGGCCCGGATCCTGCTGGTGGCCAACGTCCCGTGGATCGCCGAGGTGGTGCTGGCGGCCGGCCTGCTGTCGAGCGGGCGCCCCGGCCTCCGGTCCACCGGCCAGATCGTCGCCGCCGTCATCACCGTCGGCGGGCTCATCATCCTGGTCCCGATGATCGGCGCCCTCGGCGCCGCATGGGTGAGCCTGATCGCCTATTCGGTCAACTTCGTGCTGACGCTGCTGATGTTCCACCACGTCACCAAGATCCGGTACCGGGACGCGGTGGTACCCCGCTGGGCGGACGTCCTGTGGACCTGGCACTTCTCGATCGACCTCCTGCACAAGGGCTTCACGTTCGCCACCAGCAAGGCCCGGGTGACCCGGTCGTGACGACGATGCTGACGGCCGACGGCCTCCCCACCGACGACGAGCGCCCCGAGCGCCGTCGTCGGCGGACGCTGGTGGTGGGGAGCGTCGTGGTCACGATCCTGATCGCCGGTGCGCTGGTGGCACTCGGCAAACCCAACACCAAGCTGAACCCTCCCGTGGCGACGACCACCACCACGGCGGCGCCGGGGAGCTACGGCACCGAGGTGGCCGCGGCCGACGCCACGCTCGCCGGGCTGCTCGGGCTGTCCAGCGGGTGGGACACCACGGCCACGACCCTGCAGGCCGACATGACCACGGTGACGTCCACCGCGGCATCGGCGCTCACGGCGCTCCAGGCCGCGCGCACCGCCCACCGGGCGAAGCCGCAGGACTGTCCCGGCGTGATCGCCGCCGGCGCCCAGGTGCAGAGCCTCACCTCCTCGGTGGAGTCGGCGGCCGCCGGCGTGAACTCCCAGGCGACCCAGGTCCTGGCCGGGCTCTCCCAGAGTCAAGCCCAGGTCGACCAACTGACCTCCCAGATCGCCGCGGCCGGAGCCGGCGCCACGTCGAGTCAGCAGGCGGGGCTCGCCAGCCTGCAGGAGGCGGCCACGGCGCTCGGCAGCCGGCGCGCGGCGGCGACCCAGACGATGACGGAACTGCAGCAGAAGGCGGACGCCGCCACCAAGAGCGCGCAGGCGGTGGCGGGTAAGGCGGAGTCGCTCGTCGCCGGGTGTAACCACGCAGCGTGAGATTCTGCATCGGGGTCGTTTCCGCAAAAAGATACTGGTGAGCTGGGACGACGCGGATCAGGGCGGTTGTTCGGGAAAATAATTCCGGCGATCGGTTCAAGATGTTCACGGTGAGTACCGATGGGTCGGCATGGCTTACTTCCAAGGGCAGTGGAACGAGCCCCGGTCGCCGCGTGGACCCCACGCGCAATTCAGGCGACCGGGCCGTGCAGGGGCACATCGAGCGATCGCAGCTGGAGTCGCTGCGCTCGCCGTGTCCACCGGAATCCTCATGGGGGGCGTCGCCGTCTCCAACGGGGCGGCACCACCGGACCGGTCCCCGGTCGGTCACGCCGTCGAGGTGGCGCAGAAGACCCCGGTGACCACCACCACCACGACGTTGCCGCCTCCGGTGATGACCACGGTCACCGCCCAGCGGTCGGCGGCACTGGAGAACATGGAGGGGGTGAACATCCACTCGTCCTACGGGACGACCCCGTACGGCAACTTCGCGCAGACGGCGTCGTTGCTGCAGCAGCTCGGCGTCGAGCACGTCCGTGACCCGCTCGCCTACAACCCGGGCTTCGTCCGTTCGGACCAGTACAGCTTCTACAACACGCTGAAGGCCGACGGCATCGGGGTCGACCTCGTCGTGTCGCCGGGCACCGACGCGTCGGACCTGGCCGCACGGATCAACACCGTGGCCACGTACTTCCCGACGGCCGTCGACGCCCTCGAGGCGCCGAACGAGGCCAACATGATCCCGGGTGACACCCAGTGGGCGTCCCAGGACATCGCCTACGAGAACCAGCTCTACGCGCTGGTCAAGGCGAACCCGGCGCTCAAGAACGTGACCGTGCTCGGACCGTCGCTGGCCGACTTCCTGGCGCTGCGCAACGGCGACCAGGGCTTCCTCTCCCTCGGCAACCTGTCGAACGCACTCGATGCCGGCAACGTGCACCTGTACCCCGGGGGTCGTGACCCCACGTGGAACATGGATGTCACCCAGGCCGGCGAGAACCTGGTCTCCGGCGGCAAGGCGCTGTGGGTGACCGAGGCCGGGTACCACGATGCCGTCGACCTCCCCGGGAACTTCTCGGCGTCGGACGCCACCATCGCCACGTACCTGCCCCGGCTGTTCCTGGAGTGGTTCCAGCGGGGTGCGACACGGGTCAACCTCTACCAGCTGTACGACGAGGAGACCGATCCGGGCGACACCAACTACCAGGCCCACTTCGGCCTGGTGAACAACTCCGGAGTCCCGAAGCCCCAGTTCTACGCCGTCGAGAACTTCAACAACCTGTTGAAGGACACGAACACGACGTTCACTCCGGGATCGCTGACCTACGAGATCTCGTCGGGCGGGGCCAAGGTGGAGTCGATGCTGCTGCAGAAGAGCAACGGCCAGTTCCAGCTCTTCCTCTGGCAGGACGTGTCGGTCTCCAACACGGCGACCAACCCGCCCACGCCGGTGGCGGTCCCGGGCACCCCGGTGACGGTCACCTTCAAGACGCCGGTCCAGTCGGTCACCGAGTACCGTCCGTCGCTCTCGGCGAACCCGCAGGCCAGCCAGACGAACACCTCGACCTTCACGGTCAACCTCCAGGGGGACGCCACGGCGCTCACCATCCAGCCCTGACCGTCCCGGTCCCGACCGCAGTACCCGACCACGTCAGGCGCTTGCGCCTGACGTGGTCAATTCCGGGGCCGGTCGGGTAGCGGGGCTGCCGGGGCCGGTCGTCGCCGGGCGCCAGGGCTCGACGGTGGACCGACGGTCAGGCGGGGATCCGCTCCCGCTGGGCGTCACCGACGGCCGGCGTCGCCATCGGTTCGGGAGCGGCCAGGACGGCGACGGAGGGGAGTGCCGCATCGGACCGGTGCCCGAGCGGATCCGCGTCGTCGACGGGGGCGAGGCACAGGTCGATGCGCAACCGGAGTGCACCCGCTGCGCCCGGGCGTGTGCCGCGACGGTTCCGGCCCCCGGTGGCGACGGTCCGTGCGGGGGTCCCCTGCCGGGCGGTGGATCGGCTCACGATGCGCATTCGACTCGTCCTCCTCGTGGCCCGCTGTCCCGACAGCTCACGGACCCACCAATAACCATAAATCCGAGTGGATTAGTAGGATACTGTAGGACGCCTGCAGGGGGGAGTCAACTCACCCCCCCCCGGAGGTCTCAGCTGTTGGGGGCCCGGTAGACGATGAGCCCGTGGAAGAACGTGGCGAGCAGGAGGTCGCTGCCGACGAAGACGGGCTGGGCGGCCATCTGGCTGCCCGAGGTCTTGACGGTGCGCAGGAGGGCGCCGGTGGAGGCGTTCACCAGGTAGTCGGCGTTGAGGGCGCCGGAGAAGTCGAAGGTGCCCACCGACAGCACGCCGGACCCGTCGAGGCTCGGGGACCCGTCGACGTCACCGGGCAGGCCGGTGGCCCAGACCACCGCACCGGTGGCAGGATCGAGTTCCCTGATCGAGCCGTTGTAGGACGTCCCGTCGATGGTGGTCGGATCACCGGCCATGAAGAGGTCCTTGCCGTTCCACACCGCTGACGAGAGGCATTCGTCGTTGTTGGTGTTGTTGGCCGCGGCTCCGATCTGGTCCTGCCACACCGGTCCGGCTGCCAGGTCGTTCTGGCGGAGGGCGTAGAAGATCCCGTCCTTGTTGCAGTCGCCGACCAGGGCGGTGGCACCTTTGCCACCGGGAAGGACGGCGCTGAACAACGTGGGCGACGCTCCGAAGTCGGAGTCGCCGCCGACAGCGGCCGATGTCGGGATCTGCCACGAGCCCAGCGGGGCCAGCGTCGTACCGTTCAGGGCGACGATCGAGTCGGCGTACCCCTGGAACTGGTCGGAGGGTGTGGCGGGACCGGTGCCCACGAAGACGTTGCCGTCGCCGGCCGCGGCGGCGCTCGACCAGATGCTCCCACCGATGACCCCGGCGGCCTCGGTGTCGAACGTGGCGGTCGGTGCGCCGGTGTGCTGGTCGTACTCCCGCAGTCCTGATCCCGGCACCAGCGGGTCGTCGCACTGCGATGCCACGCCGATGTAGAGGTTGCCCTTCGACAGCGTCGGCGACGACCAGATGTAGTAGTCGTTGACCGTCTTCGACGGGAGGTCGATCACCGACTGCCACGCGACGGCACCGGTGGCGGCGTCCAGCGCATAGAGATAACCGGTGGCCGACGCCACGTAGACCGTCTCGACGCCGGTGACCGGGTCGTCGGCGACGGCGGCCGTCGAGGAGAACCCCTGATTGCTGCAGGTCGTCTTGGCCACCGTGCCGATGGCATCGGACCAGAGCACCGCGCCGGTGCCCTGGTCCAGCGCGTAGAACGACCCGTTGCTCGCCCCGATGTAGACGACGCCGTCGACCACGGCCGGGCCGGCGATGAAGGACTGGGTGCCTGACGGCTTGAAGGTCCAGGCCTTGACCAGTTTCGCGGAGTTCGACGGTGTGATGGCCGTGGCCGCGGCGTTGTAGGAGGTGTGCTGGGGGCCGTAGAGGTACCCGGGCCAGCTGCCGGCCGGGGTGGAGGCGGACGCCGCGCCCACCCCGACGGCCAGCCCGGCGAACAGGACCGCCGCCGTCCCGGTGACGAGGAGGCGGCGCACCGAGCGTCCCCTACGTGTCTGCGTGCCATCCGTCATGTGAGCCCCTCTCGTCGTCGGACGGCGTCGGCGCCCGCTCGGGCCGCGTCAGACCATCCGTTCCCCTGCTCCCGTTCCGCCCCGCCTGTTGGCTGCGGGCGCCGGCCGACCTGGTCGGTCAACCGGGTCCGGCCGGTCAGCCCGCCGTGGCTGCGTCGTACAGCTGGGCCTCCTGGGCGGCGGACATCTGGTACTGGTAGAGCGTGAAGTCGTCGAGGGAGCCGCCGAAGGCGAAACTCGACGGCTCGTTCGGCCACCCGTTGAGGTTGTCGTACCCGACCCTCCAGTACCCGATGAACTGCTGGGCCTGGGTGTTGGAGTTGGTGCCCACCAGGTTGCCGTCCACGTAGAGCGCCATCCCGGCCGGACCGATCGTGGCGATCGCCAGGTGCCACTGGCCGTCGTTGTAGGAGCCGGGGCTGGTCACCAGCTGGGCCGACCCGGTCCACGCGCCCCACTCGAGCTGGCCCGAGTCGGTCATGTAGAGGTGCCGGTCGTAGTTGCTGCTCAGGCCGTACTCCTGGTTGCCGAAACCGAAGATCATGCCGCCCGAGGTCGTGGTCGTCTTGAACCAGATGCCGGCCGAGAAGGTCTCGGGGTCGGGCGTGCTGACCCGGGTGGTCACGTACCCGGAGTTTCCGTCCAGGGTGATCGAGGTGTTGGGATCGCCGGCCACGGCGCCGGGCGAACCGAAGGTGACGCCACCCTCGTAGAGTCCGCCCGAGGTCCGGTAGGTGGAGTCGAGGGCGCCCGCCGCGGGGGACGTCTCGCCGAAGCGCCACCAGGAGATCGGGCCGGAGGCCTTCACCGCGCCCGACCACGAGGTCGGGGCGGCTCCGCCCACGCTGACCGTGTTCGACGGCCGGGAGGTGACCTGGTTCACGCCGTCGCTCACGATGACGGTGTACGAGTGGTTTCCGACCGGGACGTCGGTGTCGGTGAGCGTCACCACGGGGAGGTCCCAGAAGCGCGAGGACTCGGACACGCTGTCCACGACGGTCTTCTTGTCACGCACCAGGGTGTAGGTCAGCGTGCCCACGTCGAGGCTGGTGGAGGTCTGCTGCTCGACGGTCACCGAGTTGTCGGGATTGGCCTGGGCCGTGGGCGGCGTCGGCGTCGTGGGCGGTGGGCCGTTCCCCCCCGGGCTGAACATCACGAAACCCTGCTGCCAGAGGCCGTTCACCTTGGTGAAGTCGCCGACGAGGAAGAGCTGGCTGCCGTCGGTGGTCGACGCTGCCGGTCCCGTCGCCTCGTTGCCGGACGCGTTGTCGTTCGGGAACCAGTTGAGCATGGTGCCGGACGTGGCGTCGTAGGCGGTCAGGTCGTGGTGGGTGGTCAGGCTCGGGAAGCCCCCGGGCACGCCCGAGCAGTCATGGGCGTGGGATCCGACGAAGAGGGTGTTCCCGATGAGGGCCACGGCGTGGGTGTCACCCTGGCAGTAGTTGGCCCAGATGATGGCGCCGGTGTACCAGTTGAGCTCGGCCGTGCCGTCGAACTCGTAGTAGCCCTGGCTGCCGCCGTAGTCGACGCCACCGATGTAGAGACCGTTGGCGTTCCCGGTCATGTGCCAGACCTGGAAGAGCGGACTCATGTAGGGCCCGGCCCCCCATGCGGCTACGAGCGCTCCCGTGACGGGGTCGACGGCGATCAGCGATCGGTGCGTCATACCGTCAGCAGTCCCGTAGTTCCCGCCGACGATGGCTTCGGTGCCATCGGGGGAGAGCAGGATGACGTGGACGGGACCGTTGAAGGTGGGTGCCCAGGGGAGCAGCTTCCCGTTGCTGTCGACCTCGGCCGCATTGCCGCGTGTCGTGCCGTCGACCACGGAGAACTGACCGCCGAGGTACACCGCGCCGGACGCCGTCGCCGTCACGCCGAACACGGTGCTGATGGCGGGCATGGTCGGCGCCCAGGGCAGCAGCGCCCCGGTCTGGGCGTTGACGGCGGCGACGTCCGTGCGGGCCACGCCGTCGACGGCCGTGAACCGGCCGCCGAAGTAGAGGGTCGAGCCGTCGGACGACAGGGAGATGGAGTACACGGTCGCCGCCACCGAGCTGGAGGAGGTGACCGAGGCGCTGAACCCGCTGATCGGCACGCCGGTCGTCGAATTGAACGCGGTCAGGTGCAGGGCCGGGACCTCGCCGACGCCCGGTGCGTTGCCGGGGGGCCGGATGGCCGTGAAGTCACCGCCCACGTAGACGACACCGTCGCCGTAGGCCACGGCACGCCCCGGGGCGTTGGTCTGCCACGACGTCTCGGCGTTGGCGTTGAGGAGTCCCGGGTCGATGGCGCCGGCCTTGGTCGCACTGACCGCCAGCGTGCACGTGCCCGCCAGGACCGTGACCACCAAACCCATTCGTGCAATCCGCTTCATGTCTGCCCCTGTCCAGGTTGGATTTCAGGGTCATGTTACGGAGGCTCCGGGCCGGAATACCATCGCCTCACCGTTTTGCACCTGACTTACTGCTCCCTGCGTCCGGGCCGTCACGGCCCGTGTTCAATGTGACGGCACGGTGACAATTGCGGAGGTCGGGGCGGGTGGTGACGGGTCACGGACCCGTCGTCCACACGTCAGGCGGGACCCGCCCGGGGGAACCGAACGACGGCCGGCGCCCGGCGGCCGACCGGTCGGTGCGGGCGAGATGAACCGGGGGGGGCGGTGCGGTCAGACGGACGGGAGACGGGGGCCGGGATCCGACCCGTGTCAGGCGGGGGAGGGGTCCCCGGTGTCCTCGTAACCGGAGGTCCGGTCCGCCAGGTAGACCTCGTCGACCTGGGTCAGCTCCGTCGGCTCGCCCACGCTGTCGTCGTACTCGACCCGTCCGGAGGCGTCGCCCCAGACCACCACCGTGTCGCCGGTGTTCAGCTGGGTCACGTCGTCGTAGACGGAGATCTGGACGAGTACGACGCTGGACGGGGCACCCGGGTCGCTCACGTACATGGCGGTGGCCCCGCCGGAGCTGTCCAGGGCGAAGCGGGCGATGACGCCGGTGAAGACGACGGACCTGCCGGCGGTGGCGGCCGGATCGGCGGCCAACGAGCCGACGGTCGTCGGGACCGTGCCGCTCTCGTACTGGTAGACCACGCCGGACGATGCCTGGGGTGCGGGCGCGGGTGCGGCGGTCGGGGCCGGCGCCGTCGGTGGAGCGGTCGCCGGAACCGTGGTCGGGCCCGCGGTGGGTGCCGGGGACGCGGTGCCGGCGGGCACGGTGGTGGTGGACACCGCTGACGGGCGGGGCGGGGGCGCCGGTGTGGTGGCCGGCACGGTGGTCGGCGTCGTTCTACGGCTGGCGGCAGACCCACCAGGACCCGGGCCGGAACGCAGACCGACGACCATCAGGCCGCCGGCCACGGCCACGGCAGCCACTGCGGCGACGCCGACGGTGCGCAAGGCGCGGTGTCGTCCGACCGACCGCATCCCGCGGTCGTCGGCCGTCGGTGGCTGCCGGGCCTCGGGCGGGTGCCATCGACCGTCCACCCCGAACCACCAACCGGTGGAGCTGGGGATTCCTCCCGACGGGAGCCGCGGGGCCGGCCAGGGGCTGACCGACCGGGGGGTGAATTCCGGGATCGGCAGGGGTCGGGCCGTAGTGCGCGTCGGCCCGTGGGCGGCTGCCGCCTCGGGCTGGGGGAAGCGGGAGGGGTCGAACACCACCCACCAGGCCGGCTCCACCGACGCAGGGCCGAGGGGCCGAATCGCACCCCGGACGGGGGTTCCGAGGTCGAGTTCGGGCACGGGGACCGGAGTGGGCGTCACCTCACACCGACCTGACTTTCCGGTCGGAGCCGCTGTACCCGCGGCAGGTGCACGTCATGGCGGCCCGACCGGTATCCGTGCGACTGCTCCGTGACCAACGCGATCCACTCCCTGTCGGAGGATCTCCTCCCACGGGGAAGTATCGACCGCCCCGTCCGCCTGCTTGAGGATGTCCAGGGTGGCACCTCCCGTGGCCCGTGTGGCGGCACCCCCCGGGGGTGCTGACGGGGGTGCGCGGGGGTGCGCAGGGGTGATGGTGCGGGGGGCACGGTGCGGCAGGAGGCGGTGCACACGTGAGGTGAGCGACCGGGAGATCGGGGAACAGCCCGGCCGGGCGGCGAGCGGTGGGTGCGGCGACCGTCAGTAGACGGTCGGCCACGGATCCTGTCCGCCGGACACGAACTGGACGGTGTAGCTGTCGGGCTCGAGGTTCGCCTCCGCGTACGTCCGCGCCTCCGCCTCGTTGTCGAAGTCCTCGACGATCCGCCGGCCCGCGATCACGATGAACCGGTCGGCGTACTCCTCGACGATGGCGTCCTGGTTGGCGAGGTAGAACTCGAACTGCTTCTCCAATTCGCTCACGGGTCGAGGGTAGCCCCCCGGTGGACGACGTTCAGGGAGCGTGTCACCGGTCGGCCCCGCCGGGTCAGCGGTACGCCCGGGACCTACCGGTCACCGTGTCAGTCGAGCTGCACCTGCAGCCCGAGGACGGGCGACGGCGACTGAGGACGGCCACGGGCGACGGCTGCGCCTTCCTCGACTGAACGCTGTTCAGTCCGTCCGACCGCGGTCGGCCCGGCTCGGCGTCCGCTGATCCGCGGCCGGCACCCCGGCACCCTGCGGGCCGTTCGTGCACGCCGCGGGCAGGGGCGGCACCACCATGCCGGCGGATGGAGGCCCGTTTGGGACGCCTGTACACATGTCAGGAGAGCCCTTCGTGCAACCGTGATTGCGCAAGCCCGGTTGCGGATCGCTGACCTGGACCCTTGTCGATCTGGCCGTGCGACCAGGAATTTCGTGCATTTCGCTAAAGCTGCCCCGGGGTGTGTCCGAAAGACTCCAAGTGCAACCCCAGGCGCAGCAGTCAAGCAACCCGCCGGCACGGACCGAGCGGATCCGGGCCCGCCAGGCCCGCCGGCGTGCGCTGCACGGCGTGCGCATCGCCGCCGCCGTGGTCGCCGTCCTGCTGAGCGCAGCGTTGGCGGTCGCCGTGGTGACCTTCCACATCGGCGTGCGCCCGGTGCTCACGGGCAGCATGCGCCCCGACTACGGGCCCGGAGCCGTCATCTTCACCCGCCAGGTCCCGACGTCCACGCTCAAGCCCGGCATGATCGTCCTGATCATCCCCCCGGGCGAGAGCGTCCCGTATGCGCACCGCATCGCCACGGTGACCGGTACGGCGAACGCCCCGGTGATCACGACCAAGGGTGACGCCAACAAGGCCGTCGACCCCTGGCACGCCAAGATCACCGCTCCCAGCGTGAGCGTCGTCATCGGATCGCTGCCGGGGATCGGGCGGCTGCTCGTCGGGATCCGGGGTGCGGGTCAGATCCTGCTCGCCCTCCTCGGCGGCATCCTCGTCACCTGGGCCGGCACCCGGTGGCTCTTCGGCTCCTCGTCCTCGTCCCGTCCGGCCGGTCGCCGGGCGACCGCAGGAGGAGCCTGATCGCCCCCGACCGCACCGTCCCCCGAGTCCGACGCCGGCCACCCGCCGGCATCGGCTCCGGAGCTGCGGTCGGAGGACCCCAGATGTACCGCAGCACCCGCTGTTCTCACAGCACCCCCGCAGTACCAGCACCAGCAGTCCAAGCAGCACCGCAGATCACATCCATGAATCAATAGAAGGAGAATGCAGTGTCCAAGCATCGCCACACCAGCAAGAAGGAGCGCTCGAACGGCAAGATCGCCGTCGCGGGACTGCTCACCACCTCGGTCGCCCTCCTGGCGTCCGCCGGCGTGTACGCCGGACTGTCCGCCACCGCCACCGGTGCCGAGAGTGTTACCTCCGGCAGCCTGAACCTGACGCTGACGCCTGACGTCGGTGTCGGCTTCAGCAACTTCACCGGCAAGATGGCCCCTGGTGACACCGACAACGTCTACGTCAACCTGAACAACACGGGGTCCCTGGCCTCGGCTGCAGGGATGACGCTGGGTGTCGCCGGAAATCCGGTCAACGCGCTGACCAGCGGATCGGTCCCCGGTGAAGGCCTCACGGTCTCGGCCACGCAGTGTTCGGTCGCCTGGACGCTCGCCACGGGCGTCTGCTCGGGCACGACCACGACGATCCTGACCTCGACGCAGGTGAGCAGCCTGGCGACTCCGATCGCCCTGTCGAACATCCCGGCCCTGGTCGCCGCCACCGGACAGGTTGCCCACGTCCAGGTGTCGCTCGGCCTCGCCGCCACCGAGACGTCGGTCAACGGCGTCGCTCCGGCCGCGACCGTGCAGGGTCTGTCGACGACGCTGACCTACACCTTCACCGAGCAGCAGCGCACGGGCGTCGCGACCAACCAGTAGTCGCTCCTCCCCGATGCAACGCTTCACCCACAGTCGAGCATGTAGGACGGCCGCAGTCGCGGCCGTCCTACTGCTCGGTGTGGGGCTCCTCCCCACCATCGCCAGTGCCACGGGCATCGGCGGCCGGTCCACCGGCGCCGAAGCGGTGACCGTCGGCACGTGGGGTGCCACGGCATCCGTCACGTCGATGTCGTTCAGCACCAATACGGCACAGACCTCCACCGTCACCAATACGGGATCGATCGCACTGACCGCCCAGTCCTACTCGGTGACGATCTCCAAGCCGATCATCTTCGCCCCCACGTTCACGGTCTTCCAGTGCGCCGTCGCCTGGGTGTCGGGCTCCTGCTCCGGTGGTCCGGGCACGCAGATCGGCGGCACGCTCGCCTCCGGCACCACCACCACGGTGACCTCGAGCACCTCGCTCGCTCCGGGAGGCATCGTCTACCTCGAGGTGGTACCCGCCGGCGTGCTCTTCTTCACCACGACGGTCACCCTCTCCCCCCAGGTGACATCCCCGGCACAGCTGCGTGCCCCGGTCAAGACCAACCACTGAGGCGGACCGGCGGCCCTCCGTCGTCGGTGGCCGTGGGCTGGCTGCCGCCTCCGTCACCGGCCCGTGCGGTGACACCCGTCCCGACCTAGTCTGGCGCTGTCGGGGCGCGGGACCCGACCCGAATCTGCCGGAGGGCGCAGTGCGCGATCGACACGGACGGGACTGGCTGCGGTCGGTGGTGACCTCGGGACTGACCGTCGTCTGCGGCGTCCTGCTCGCCCTGGCGTCCAGCGCCGGGGTGACCGTCGGCGCCGCGCCAGGTGTCGTCGCCCAGGGCGACGGGACGGCGCCATGGACGATGTTCGCGTTCGGGTTGACCCACAGCTCGGACAACACCGCCGCCACGACGGTGACGCCATCGGACGCCGCGGGGCTCACTCCCACCTGGAGCTTCGTGACACCGACCCCGGCGGCCGGCCGGCCGCCGGTCGGGTTCGACGGCTCGCCGGTCGTCGACGACGGCCTCGTGGTCATCGGGTCGAACACGGGCTTCCTGTACGCGCTCCACGAGGACACCGGCACGGTGGCGTGGTCGCTCGACACCGGATACCTGCCCAAGGGCACCTGTGCCAAGCACGGGATCGAGGACACGGCCACGGTGGCCTCCGACCCGACCTCGGGCTTGCCGACGGTCTACGTGGCCTCGGGCATGGGGGTCCTTTGGGCGGTCGACCTGGCGTCGGGCGCCGTCGTCTGGCGGTCCGACATCGTGCCGCAACCGGCTGCACCCGGTGCGTTCGTCTGGGGTTCGCCGACGGTCACGGGGGGCCGCGTCTACATCGGGTTGTCGTCGGAGTGCGACGACCCGCTGGTACGCGGTGGGCTGTCGTCGTTCGACCAGGCATCGGGAGCGCACCTCGCCACGTTCTGGACGGTTCCCACGGGCTCGGTGGGAGGGTCGGTGTGGACGACGCCCGCCGTGTCAGCGGCGGGGGTGTTCGTCACGACGGGGAACGGCAACGAGAAGGAGCCGACCACCCAGGGGCTGTCGAACTCGATCATCCGCCTGAACCCAACGACGCTCGAGCCCGTCGCCCACTGGACGGTACCGGGGATCGCCACGGTCGACGACGACTTCGGGAGCTCGCCGACGCTGTTCACCGCCAAGATCGGGGGCAAGGCCACGCCGATGGTGGGGGCCTGCAACAAGGACGGCGTCTACTACGCGTGGAAGCAGGCGTCCCTCGGCACCGGACCGGTCTGGAGCGATGTCCTCGGAGTGGGCGCCACCGACAGTCAGGCGTGCATCGCCACCGCGGCGTGGAACGGCGCCCACCTGCTGATCACCGCCGATGAGTCGACCGTCGACGGGGTGACCTACCCGGCGGTGTCCCGGTCGCTCGACCCGGCAACGGGCGCCGTGGTGTGGCAGACCGGCCTGGCCGACGGCCCGGTCATGGGCAACTCATCCGTCGACGGTGCCGATGTCCTGGCCGCCGGCACCTACTCGTTCGCCTCGCCGACGACGACCAACGACCTCTCCCTCGTCGACACTCGGACGGGTGGCGTACTCGCCACGTACGCGCTTCCGGCGCCCACCGGGGGCGCCCCGGTGTGGGCGGACGGCCTGCTCCTCGTCGCCAGTGGTGACGGGGTGGTGCGCGCCTTCTCCCCGAGCACCGTGTCGGTACGGCGGTAGTCGACCGACTGCGCGCCGACGTCCACCGGCCGTCCACGGTCCGAACGTCCAGGGGTCCGTGGTGCTGCCCGCCGGACAGCTCGACGTGCCTACCTCCCGGACCTCCCTGCGGTCGGAGATCGACGATTCCCGTGGTGGGAGGTCGCCCACCACCTCGGCACCTGGGCGGGCGCCCACCACGTCGTCCAGTGGGCCGGCGCCCATCAGGTCGACCCACAGGAGGAGATGGACTCAGAACGGCACCGGGCCGGAACCGGGTCGCACCTCGGTGTCCCCGACTGCGGGAGGGCGGCGCTGACCACCGCGCTGCGCTGCCGCCCCGGCGACGACGACGAGCAGGATGCCGGTCACCTGCGTGGCCGACAGCTTCTGGTGGAGTACGAGCAGGCCGAGAACCACACCGATGGCAGGCTCGAGGGCCATGAGGGTGCCGAAGGCCGTCGGCGTCATCCGCCGCAGCGCGAGGAGCTCGAGCGAGTAGGGCACGACGGGGAGCAGGATGGCCAGCCCGACGCCGGCCAGCACCACGGTGGACGTGAGGTGACCCGCGGCCTGCGGGATGCCGATGACGGCGGCCGTGCAGGCGGCGACAGGGACGGTCATGGCGAGGCCGCTGAGACCGGAGAACCGGTCGCCGACCCGCTGGGTGAGGACGATGTACGTGGCCCACCCGACCGCGGCCAGGACGGCACTGCCCACGCCGACGAGGTCGATGGCGCCGCGCCAGGGCTCGGTGACGAGCACGACCCCGACCCCCGCGGCGCCCAGCCAGAGGAGGGCTCTGCGACTGTGGCTGTGCACCGCCGCAACCGTCATCGGACCGAGGAATTCGATGGCGACCGACGTCCCCAGCGGGATGCGTTCGATCGCCGCCAGGAAGGCGACGGTCTGCAGTCCCGTCGTGACGCCCAGGCCGAGCAGCACCGGGGCGTCACGCCGACGGAGTGAGCGCAGCGGTGGGCGGGCGATCGCCAGGAAGATGATGGCGCCGGCCGTCAGGCGCAGCCAGGCCGTGCCGCCGGGGCCGATGGTCGAGATCAGGTGCACCGACAGCGCCGAGCCCAGCTGGACCGAGAACATCGCTCCGACGGCGAGGGTCCATGGTGGCACGGATCCGGTGGTCGGGCGACGCACGCTCACGGGCGGATCGCCGGGGTCGGCGGGCCGCCGCGGGCCGGCGAGGCCGCGCCGGGGTCGACGACCACCAGCGAGAACCTCGATGAGTTCCGGGAACGGTTCGCATAGGTGTGTGGACGGTCACCGGGATACGACGCCGCGTCACCCGCGGCCAGCGTGATCATCCGGTCGGCGACCTCGACCGCCAGTTCACCCTCGAGCACGTGGACGAGCTCCCTGGTCCCCGCCGCGTGCGCTTCACTCGCGTGACGATCGCCGGGGCCGAGCACCCAGTCCCAGAGCTCCACCACGTCCGGGGGACCGGCGGCCGTCACCAGTACGCCGCGACCGCCACCCGTCCCGCTCCACAAGACGGCACCCTCACCGGAACGGGTGACCGTGACCGACCTCGACCCCGGGGCCTCCACCAGGGCCGGCAACCCGATGCCGAGTGCGTCGCCCAGCCGCAGGAGCGTGCCCACGCTCGGGTTCACGGCTCCCTGTTCGACACTCACCACCATCCGGCGACTCACGCCCGCCGCCTCTGCCAACTGGTCGAGTGTCCAGTTCCTCGAGCGTCGTTCGGCCCGCACCCGGTCGCCGATCGCCGACGCCAGGCCGGCGGTGATGTCGTCCATCCATGCAGGATACTGCACTAATCGTGCAGCATTGGTGGGCCGATCCGCTGCCGGGGCGAGGGACGCTCCGGACAACCTGGGTCGGGCGGGCGCACCTCGTCGGAGCGGCGTGGGGGCACGGCTCCGGCGCCGACGCGCACGTCACGTGAACGAGGAAGACGACGGAGCACCGGACCTACAATCAGAACCATGCTGGTAACAGCGACCCCGGAGCTCCGGCAGCACGTCCTCGACAACGGCGGGTCCCTGTTCGTCCACTGCCAACGCCGGGGCGTCCCATTCCTCCACGCCTCGACCAAGGAGCCGAGATCACTGGCGGGCTACGAGGTGTTCGTGGTCGAGGACATGTTGGTGCTCACCCGCTTCCCGGTCCGCAGGCGACCTGATGAACTGCAGCTCACTCTCGAGGGCCGCCGGCGGAAGCGCACGGTGGCGTCGTGGGACGGCTGCGCGTATGTGATCTGATCCCCGGTTCGGGTCAGGTCGATGTCGATGTCGATGTCGATGCCGATGGTGGTGGTCGTGGCGCTGGTGATGGGCGGCCGCGCGTCACCAGGTCTGGGCGGCGACGGTCGACCGACCGGATCGCAGTCGGGCGCAGGTGGAGAACAGCGCCCGTCGTGGGACAGCCAACGTGGGCGTCCGGGGTCGTGCCGTCGATGATCGAGATCCGGTCCGGGCAGGATCTCGCAGCAATGGACCTACGGTCACCCGACCAACACCCGGTCCCGCCGCAAGGAAGGAGTGCACCGCGGTCGGGCGACAGGGCTGTCAGGTGATGAGATCCGCCAGTTCCCACCGTTTCGGACCGATCCGGAGAATCGAGCGATAGCCCAGGTTCCGGATCTCGAAGTCGATCGTGTCCAGCACGATGGGTCGCTTCCCTCCGGCGCTCACCTTGGGATCGTTGAGGTGCACGAACCGGACGACCTCGCATCCCTCCGGGGTACGGCCCGAGATCGGGATGTACATCCAGTGCTCCCCCTCGAGGAAGGTGAGCGCCTCCCGGATGTGGCCGTAGCTCCGCCTGCCGAAGTCCGGGTCCAGGAACTTCTTGGCCTCGCCGACCCGGTTGGCGAACAATGAGACCAGGAAGTGGTCCACGAACTCCCCAGGACCTTCCGTGCCGCACCAGGTACGCAGTTCGATCTTCGTCGCCTTGCTCAGAGCCATGCCCAATGGTAAATCGTGGATCGTCTCAGGAGTGGTATCACCTCGGGAGCGACATCGGTCACCTCTGCCGACGTGGACCATCTGAGGGACGGCAGCTCTCGAGGAGCCTATGCTCGCTCCACGACAACCCTGTCGGCGGAGAAGGGAACGGTCAGCATGCTCACGGATCTTCGAGGTGGCTCTGTGGCGCGACGGACCCTGGCATTGCCACTCGGTGCGCTCGTGGTGCTCCTGTCGATGGCGACAGCGAGCTCCACCGCCTGGGCAGGCCCACCGGCCCATTTCGCGGGAGACGCACCGGGAGCGGCCACGTGCTCGGTCAAGGCGACGATCACCTACGCGGCAACGGTTGCCGTCAAAGGCAAGGTCAGCGCCTGTCGGACGCTGAACGGCGGGGGAGCCACCGTGTCGATCACGAGTGGCACGCTGAGCGGAACGTTCTCCGAGGTGCCCTACCTCTGTTTCATCGTGTGTGGTGGCTCCGACGCCAGCTCCGCGTTGTCGGTGACGTGGAAGGGGAGTCTCGGGGCGGTCGGTGCCTATGGCGGCACGGCCCACTTCAGCAGCTCGTCGATCGCCGATGCCGGTTCGACCGCATTCGTGGGTCCATCGGGGGACATCGGGATCTACGTGCCCGGAGCCGACAACGAGTCGACGGTCAGCGGCTCCTTCGCCTCAGACGGCTCCTACCTGGACCTCGCCACGACCTACACCCCGGCCCACTTCGCTGCCGCCCAAGCCAGCCGGGCCGGTATCAAGAAGATCGCAGTGACGGGGACCCTCACCCTCCGAGACATGGTGGCCTACGTGGCGGGCACGTTCGGAACCAATCCTGGCGACAACACCGTCACCCCGATCGACACCTCCACCAACACTGCGGGTCCCTCCATTCCCGTGGGCTCCTCGGGCGATCCGTCCGACAGTGTCGCTGTCACACCCGACGGTGCCACGGCCTATGTGACGAACAGTGCGAACGACACCGTCACGCCAATCGACACCTTCACGGATACGGCAGGACCGGCCATCCCCGTCGGAGTCGATCCCGATGCCATCGCCATCGCCCCGAACGGGGCGACGGCCTACGTGGTGAACGCCGGTGGGTCGATCACACCCATCGACACCTCCACCAACGCCACAGCGCCACCCATCCCCGTCGAAGGGTTCCCTGAGTCGATTGCCATCACTCCGGACGGTGCCAACCTGTATGTGGGGACCAACACAGGCGCCACCAACTGGGTGCTGCCGATCTCGACGTCCACCGATGCAACGGGACCTGCCATCCCCGTCGGAGCGGAGCCGGATGACATCGCCATCACCCCGGACGGTTCCACCGCCTATGTGGTGAACTCCGACGACGGTACGCTCACGCCGATCGATCTCTCCACGGATGCGCCTGGGCCGGCCGTCACCATCACGTGCGGCGGTTGCTTCCTGAACGACGTCGCCATCGCTCCGAACGGTTCCACGGCCTATGTGACGGACGGCTATTGGGGAACGGTCACGCCGGTCGACACGTCCACGGACGAGCCAGGGACGGCCTTCTCCACCGCGGGGGGAGCGGACGGTATCGCCATCACCCCGAATGGTGTGACCGCCTATGTGGCGAATGTCGACAATGACACGGTCACAGTGATCGACCTGGCTACCGGGTCGTCCGGGAAGGTCATCCCCGTGGGCTCACTCGGGGAGAATGATCCCACTGCCGTGGCAATCGGGTAGCCGAGCCACTCGGCATCTGGACATCGACGGACCAGCGGGAGTCGACCGTGCCGGGTCGTCGGCCCGACGCAGAATTCGCGAACGGCGAAGGGTCCGCTGCCGGTGCCCGTGGCCAGCGTCAGCTCCCCTGACGACACGAGAAGTCCGGGACCGGATGGACCTGTTGCACGCGGGCTCCCGTCGAGGCGGACGGACTGCCGGCACGGATGACCTCGTACGGCGCTGCCTGTCCGTCCGGTCGAGTCGCGAGCCGGGGAAGCACGACACGGACAGCAGTCGTTCAGGCAGGAGTCGGTTTGAGATGCCCTGACGCCTGCTTCGGCATCTTCTGCTTCTGGGGGACCGGGAACGCGCCGTTGTTCGGGTTGAGTTCGAGCACCTGTTCGTTGGAGCATTCGTTGCTGATGGGCGGTGCCGACTGGTTGTCGGAGACCGCGGCGATCTTCGGCACCTTGACGTCCGGCTTGTCGAGTGCCGGCAGCGTCGACATCAGGTTGCCGACCGTGGACTGACGCCACTCCGAGACGTTCGGCACGTCGACGTCGAAGAGTGAGCCGATGAATTGCAGCTGTGACGTGTGGTCGAACACGTCGGAGCAGACCCATCCCCCGGCGGAGAAGGGGGAGATCACGAGCATCGGGACCCGGACGCCCAGACCGATCGGGCCGGCGACTCCGCCCGACTGCGACAACGTCTGGGATGACTGGTTCGTCAGGTACTCGCCGCTGGTACCCGCCGGAGCGGTCGGGGGCGGGACGTGGTCGAAGAAGCCGTCGTTCTCGTCGTACATGATGAACAGCACGGTGCTCGCCCAGATGTCCGGATTCGACGTGAGGGTGTCGAGGATCAGCTGGCTGTACCACTCACCTAGTTGTGCCGGCGCGGGCGGGTGCTCGTCGTAGCTGTCAGGGGAGATGATCCACGACACCTGGGGCAGCGTCCCGTTGGTGACGTCGGCGGTGAAGTCGTCGATGTCGGGGTTCGTCGCCGTGAGGCCGCCGGTCACATTCGGCCCGTAGTAGCCGAACGCGTTCTGGTACGCCGCCGACGTGGGATCGGCGTTGGCGAACTGGTCGAAGTACAGCAGCATGTTCTTGCTGACGAAGATCGAGGATCCGGGCTGGTAGAACGGCCCGTACGGGTTGTAGCACTTCCAGGAGACCCCGGCCTCGGACAGTACGTCCGGCATCGTCTGCCAGGTGCAGGAACCCTGGAACGGCGGCAGCGTCTCGTTGGTGACGATGACCGGCCCCCCGGCCACCCCGGCCGGGTCGAGCGTCCCCGAAATCGCCATCAGCCGATTCGGATGGGTCGGTCCGAGCACGGAACAGAAGTAGTTGTCGCAGACGGTGAACTTCTCGGCGAGCTCGTAGTAGAAGGGGATGTCGGCCTTGGTGAAGTACCCCATGGTGTTGGTACCGAGCGCACCCTCGTACTCGCTCGAGGTGTGCGTGGACACGAAGGAATCCATGGCGCCGCCGTCCCACGATGCGTGCTCGGCCGGCCAGGAGTGTGACAGGTCGTAGGTGCACTCTCCCTGTTCGGTCGCCGTGTCCATGTGGAACGGGAGCAGGACACCGGACGGGGTCATGTCCGACGGCGCGCTGGGCCAGGCCTGGGTGAAGGCTCCCGCGTTGGTGGAGTCGTCAAAGCCCGCCACACCCTTCATGGTGCCGAAGTAGTGGTCGAACGATCGGTTCTCCTGCATGAGGAACACCACGTGCTCGACCTTGCCCGCACCCTTGGGTGTGACCTGCAGGGCACGCCTGACCGAGTCCGCGCCCGATGTCGCGGGTCGCCCGATCGAGGCGAGCCCGAGGGCAGCCGCCCCCGCCATGCCACCAGCCAGCACTTCTCGTCGACTGAACGTTCGCCTCGTCATGGACCGGTTGTAACACGGGCGACCTTCTCATGCCAGCGTGCGCGGGACATCTGCGTGACATCCGGATGACATGCCCGCCGGAGGTACGGCGCGACGGGTGCTGCTGCCAGTGCCCCGGCAAGACCGAGGCCCATGTTCACACGGCGAAGAGAATGTTCTCCGCGGTGCGAGTACCTGAGCTGGGGACGACAGTGAGGTTGCTCGAAGGCGGGGGCGACACGTCCCACTCATCCGATCAGGTTCGCCAGGGCACGTGCTCTGCGGCTCCGCCCGGGGTGGCGGCCCGGAGTCAGGCGCCGCCGGTGTCCAGGAGGCCGTCCGGGGGGACGAAGTCCGGGTCAGGCTCGAAGTACTGACTGACCAACGCTTCCATTCCTGTGGCGTACGCCGACCATTCCTGTTGCTCTCCGTGCGCCCCTGTCTGACGGATGACCATCTCCATGTCACGGTCCGCGAGCTGCCGGAGGGCGCATCCTTCGGCGTAGGCGATGGCCGCGGTGGCGAAGTGGTCCATCGACCACGGGCTTCGGACCCTGAAGCCGAGCAGTCCGACGAGAGCCGTGAAGTTCCGGCTCCAGAACCTGGTGACCGATCGGTACTCGGCGGCGATCGCCGCCTTGATACGTGATTGGAGCTCTGGTGTGGCGGTGGAAGAGGCGAGGGCGATGACACCGATCCACAATTGCCAATTCGCCGACTGATCCATGGCGAGGCTGCTCGCGTTGCCTTCGATCCGACACACCTCACGAAGGGCCACGTCGCGCGATGCCGGCGACGAGAGGTCGCATTCGCGCAACATGTTCACCACGCGCTCGCCGCTCACCTCGGCCCGGCGCGACTCGTCGCGGGCAATGGTCACCAGGACGTCAGCCTGGAAGTCGGCCTGGTTCTCCCAGATCCGCCCGATCACCGAGGCGTTCGTGATGCGCAGGCCCGAGTTCGCCTCCACCCGGTCGAACACCTTCTTGAAGGTGAGATTGCTCGAACCGGTCTCGAGACCTTCGGTTAGCAGGATCGAGCGTCCTTCTTCGACCAGCGTGCTGCGCAACTCTTCTCGGGTCCGCCTCGTCGACTGCACGGCTGCCTCCCTGGTCCAGATTCCGCTCCGGGTCACTTCGGCGCGGCCGACGTCGGTGGCGCCGTGACCCATCGGACGTTCCGAGACTAATCCATCCCATGGATCGCGAACCCGCCCACGATCGGGACCGGGAGGCGACCGAAGCTGATCCACGAAGGTGGGCTCGTCGACCCGTGTCCTGATCGGCCCGGGTGCGTCGAGTGGGCAGCGGAGGTCGACGTGACGCGTGGCCTGCCCCTTGTCGGATACGGCATGAGACGCTGTGAGAGGCATCGGTTGACGGTGGGCGGTGCGCGGTTGGCGGTCCTGCAGTACCGAGTGGCGGTTCCGTCGATCGGGGCATCCCATCGGCACCGTCATCCTCGATGTCGGTGCGGGGGCGCGGGTGGGCGGGTTAGACCTCGTGGATCCCACAGACGGTGGTCAAGTCAGGTCGGGGACAATCGGAGCATGATGGCGAGTGGCTCGAGCGCGCCTCACTCCGAGGGGCCTCGGACGGATCCGGCAGACCTACCGCCCGTCCTGGGCGCCGGTGGATGCACCTCAGCTGGACGTGCCGTGGGGGATCTGGCTACGCGTACTCGACTGCGCTGCCGATGTCGTTGTATTCACCACAGTGGACACAGCGCAATTTCGGTGTCGTGAGGACGTCATGGATGCCGAGGACCTCCACTGACTGCGGGACGTGCTCATGGGTGAATCCTTGGCCACCGCACTTCCAGCAGTGCTGATTGCCGTGCTTGTCCAGCACCACGACACGCATGACGACTCCAGATTCCCGCCCGCCGGTCTGGCGGGCGCCTGACTGGTCAATCGGCAACTTCGACGCAGGACTTGACGGAATCCGACTGCCGATCGGGTAGCTGCTCCAGGTGGGCGATGGCGATCTGCGCCCCGACACAGCTCCGCCATCGTCAGGTACCGGCCCGTTCCCGGCATCCGGATGACGAGCTCCACCTACAGCCGCTCATGGTGACACTCCCGGCCCGCACCGGCAGGTCGTGCTTGCCCGATCGTCATGTCCCTCGGCACCGAGCGATCGAGGACGGCGTGATCCGCCGAGTTCCGGCGACCGGCTCTGACCTGAACGGCGATGATCGACGTCCACCGTGGTGTCCCATCTCCCCGTTCACCGTGCCTCCTCGTGAGAAACTCCGTGGATGTTGCCGGAGATCACCGCCGAGGAGCCCAGGTACAGCCGTCGACGACTGCTGGGCTGGGGACTCGGCGGGGCAGCCGTCGTCGTCGTTGCCGGGGCGACCGGGTTCGAGCTGGTCTCGCATGGGGTGTTGCCGGGGAAGCAGACTCTGGATGAGCTGGACGGCGCCTGTTCGGTCAGCCCACCGTCGCTCAGCTACTCGGCGCCGGGACCGTCGGACTCGGGGACCTTCTACTCCGAGGCCCGCCGCACCCAGGTCGGCTACACCATTGCCTATCCGCCGGGACACGGACCTGGAGACGCACTGCCACTGGTCGTGATGCTCCACGGCTTCGGGGGCAACCACACGGACGCATTGGCCGGGATGAGCCCTGCCCGGGCGCTCGCGCTCGGTGTCAACGGTCAGTCGTTGCCACCGATGGCCATGGTCACGGTCGACGGTGGGGGCGGCTACTGGAACCCCCATCCCGGGGATGATCCGATGGCAATGATCGTGGATGAGCTGATTCCGATGTGTCAGCAGCGCGAGTTGGGAGCCTCACCGAGGGGGATCGGAGCGATGGGGATCTCCATGGGTGGTTACGGCGCGATCCTCCTGGCGGAGAAGTACCCGGACCTGATCTCGGCGGTGGCGGCGATCAGTCCGGCGATCTGGACCACCTACGACGAGGCGAAGGGTGCGAATTCCGGTGCCTACGCGTCACTCGATGCGTTCATGGCGAACGACGCCGTCACGCATGTCGGCGCACTCGCCGGGAAGCCGGTTCGAATCGCATCAGGGATCGAGGACCCCTTTCATCCTGGGGTGGTGGCACTCGCCGATGCGGCTCCGTCCACGACCACCGTGATCATCTCGGCCGGGTGCCACACGGATCCGTTCTTCGTTTCGCAAGAGCCGCCGTCGCTTCAGTTCCTCGGGCAGCACCTCGCCTGACCCTCGACGATGATGAGGTGTCACCAACCGGGCACTTGCACGGGCTGGTGAGGTTGGCGTGTCGAAAGGGTAGGTTCTGACCCGACGCAAACCCGATGAGTGTCCGACGACACAGTCGTGGGGAGCTTCCGAGAAGGGCGGCGTAGTGGTGACCTTGCATGAAGACCCCGACATGGATGCCCAGTTGGCGAGAACGCTCATCGGCACGTACGTCGGCGGCGCGGATCTCGGAGAGGCCATCGCGGCTGCTCAGCGGATCCCAGCCGGTGAGTACGACGCTTGGCATGACGAATGGGACCGGACGGCCACTGCGGCACAACAGACGGCCGAGCAAGCTGCCCGGAAGGGGCTCCCGGTTCTGGCGGGGCGCGCATACCTGCGGGCATCGGAGTACAGCCGCCAGTCGTATTTCTTCCTTCGGCACGACCCTTCTGACGAACGGGTCTCCAGTGCGTACTGCCAGCAGCGAGACCTCTTTCGCCTCGCCATGTCATTTCTCCCCTGGTCGGTTGAACCCATCTCGATCGACTTCGATCCGGTGCCGCTCAACGGCTACATCTTCCGGCCCGACAGCACAGACGACTCGCCCCGACCCACCATTCTCCTCCCAGGTGGCTTCGACGGGACCTGCGAAGAGATGTTCAAGTACGGGGCGCACGGTGCCTTGTCCCTCGGTTGGAACGCGGTGACCTGGGATGGTCCGGGCCAAGGCGGCCAACTGATCGAACACGGTGTGACCATGCGCCCCGATTTCGAGTCCGTGCTCACCCCGGTTGTGGACTGGGCTCTCGACCAGCCCTTCGTGGCGGCGGATGCACTTGCGTTGGTGGGGCGAAGCCTCGGGGGCTACTTGGGGCCGCGCGGTGTGAGCCGAGAACACCGCATACGTGCCCTTGTTGCTGACCCAGGCCAGTACGACTTCGTGTCGCGATTTGTCAGCATGTTCAGCACCGAGGACTGGGAGAAAGTTCTGGCGGCTGACCCTGCGATGGACCAACAACTCGATGGATTCCTCGGCGATGCCCGCTCACGTGAGTTCTACGGATCGCGGATGGTTGCGATGGGCGCCCAGAGTTTTGGCGGCTGGCTCCGGCTACTCGTGAACTACACCTTGGACGGTCTGGCTCAGAACATCGCCTGTCCAACGCTCGTGACCGAGGGAGAAGGAGACTTTGCCAGCCAGAGCCGCAAGCTCTTCGACGCCCTCACCTGCGAGAAGGAGTTCCACGGGTTCACCGAGGCGGAAGGTGCCGCCGGGCACTGCGAAGGGATGGGACAGATGGTGTGGCAGGACGTGGTCTTCTCTTGGTTGGCCGAGCGGCTTCAGGGCTGAGTGCCGCTCACGATCGCCGGGAGTCGGAGGCACCTTGGGGCCGAATCCGATTCTCGAGCACCCGTCCTAAGCCGGCACAATCGCGTCAGGTCGACGCGGCCGTCGGGTTGGCTTCAGTGGTCCCACCTCCCACTGAGTAGGACAGTCCGCTGGAAGACACAACCACGGGCGTGCTGAATGACGTCCCATCTGAAAAGTGGACCGTGCATGATGCCGCTTCCGAGCCTCCGCTCATCCTGGCGCCGACGCTGCAGGAGACGTCCTTCACCGTGGCGCCTGGTGAGTAGTCCAAGCTGGCGGGCTCATCGTAGGTGTCTTTCGCGACGGCCTTCAGCGCAGCTTCCAGAGCCGCCATGTCTCTGTAGTTGGGCGTCATCGGTCTCGTCGATGCGACATCACTTCCGCATCCAGCCGCCAGTGTGGCGACGACGATGAGAGCAGTAGTTCGCACGTTCCACGTTCCGTCCACCCATCGGACATTACCGAGGCGGCGGCTGGCCATCCCGACACGGCGCCAAGGTTGAGTCCGCAGGTCACATCGCCGCAGACGCACCCATCTGCTGCCAGTAGCGCCAGATCGCCGGACCCAGATCGCCGGACCCAGGCACCGTTCCATGTCAGGGCCGGATCATGCCAGCGGGAAGTCCAGGGCCACGCACGGCTCACTGCCCTGGACCCAGGCGTCGTGGTCCGGAGGGGCGTAGAACGCCTCCCCGGAGCCGACGTTCAGCTCGGAGCCGTCGGCAGCCCTGATGCGCATCTGCCCCGAGAGGATGAATCCGGCATGGGCCTCTGAGTTTCGGCCATGCGCGGGCTGAACCTGATGGGACCACCTCCAACCAGGCAAATAGGTCCCTCGCCCGATCCACGTCGGCCCAATCCGGGACACGGTGCGTTCGCTTCCATCGAGGAATGTCATTGTGTCGCCGGTCTTGCGGAAATCCCCAACCTGCACTCCATGACTCTCACCCACGTCGGGACTCCCTTCCGATTTCGTCAACTGGGGCATGATGAACGGAGATTCAATCCAGCCTGCCCCAGATCGCCGGGACGCCCACAGGTCCATGCGCACCTGTGTGACCTCGAGCACGCAGGTGCGTCGACGATACGACCAGGCGGCATCATGACGGCTTTGACTGCGTTCGGTCGTCGCCCCCGGAACGGATCCGTCCCCTGCGCAGTCCGACCTTGTTGCCGAACGTTCAGCGCAGGTCCGCGATCGGTTGCAGCACGGCGCCCTCGCCTGCACCGAGTGCCCCGACGAACAGAGCCTCGTGGCGGATGGTGCGGCGCCACAGATAAGCGGCGAGTTCGGTGTCACGGTACGGATCGTCCTCAGCGATGATCCCGACGAGTTCGGCGTCGCCAGATATCGGATCGCGCGGACGGTGCCCCAACACCGTGCCCAGGTCGTCGAGCTCGACCGCCGTGAGCTCCCGCTCGTAGCCTGCGGCGTTGCGGATCATGCGGGACAGGCGCATCGCCTGATCCGCTCGTGAGCTGCCGAACGGGTCGGCGGGCCGGAATTCGCGATCCACGACAGCGTCCATCACGTCGAGCAACCCGTCGACGGTCCCGACCACCGGCTCGGGGAGGACGACGTCGTCGGCGTCGATCACGACCCCGGTCGCCTCCGCCAGCGCCTGCGCCGTCGCCCGCGAGTAGGTGGCGTTCATCGTCCACCACTCGGCGTAGTCGGTCGCCCAGGGCATCGACTGGCACAGTCCGGCCAGGGACATCGGGGTGAGCGCCAACGCCTTCACCGAATAGACGGCGAGTGTGTCCCAGTCGATCGCCGAACCCGATAGTTCCTGGTATGTCTGGAACCAACGGCGGAGGTCGGCACCGGGGTTGTAGAAGTCGCGCCCGCGGATGAGAGCCAGGTCCAGGTGTGGGTCGCCGAGTTGGGTGAATTCCCAGTCGACGATGCCCGTCAGGGTGGATCCGTCGAACATGAACTGGCCGGGGCCGGTGTCCCCTTGGAGGACGGAGGCCCGAACCGGCGCCGGTGGCACGTGTCGCCGGAGCCAGCGACAGAGGAATTCGATGAGCGGGACCGACCGGGTCGTCATGGCCCGGTACACGGTCTCCCACCGATCGAGGTCGTCGAGCAGGAACGCCGGAGCGTCCCGGGGTTCGACGAGCCCCACGGCCCGGAACGGCTCTGTGTCGATAGCGTGGAGCTTCAGCAGCTCCTCGAGGAACTTCCGATCGACGTCCCAACGGGCGTCCTCATCGAGTTCGGCGTAGTCACCGGTACCGGACAGACATTCGAGGAGCAGAGCGGGAGGGTCCGAATGCACACCGAGCACCCGGGGTACGAGGAGTCCGCCCGCGGCGAGCGCGTCGAGCACGGCGCCCTCTCGCTCGAGGGCGGCCCCACCGTCCCGTAATTCCGGTCGTTGGAGTCGGGCGTAGACGCGCAGTGGACCGTCGTCACGCTCGACGTCGACGAACCACGCCGGCCGCCCACCATGCGGTCGGTCACTCTGACGCTCGGCAGCGAGAACGCGTCCACCGAGAGCGCGACCGACCCACGCCATCTCCTCGACGCCTCCGGCTCCGGTGGACATCGGGCCACGGTACCAATCGGGGAGCACTGTGGGAGACCCGACGGTGGCGGCCGGATCGGGATCCGCTGCGGTTTCGCGCGTCGCCGCAGGTCATGCACTGCTGGATGACTTCCTGACGGGTGCCTTCGAACGCCGTGTCGGTGGGATGCCCCGGGGCCGTCAGATTGTGGGACATGGCGCCGAGAACATGCGTCAACCAACCGGAGTCGGCGCTCAGTATCCCAGTGCAGCCCTCAGAATGGCCGCCGTCGGGGGCCCGGAGATCTCCGCGCCGGTCGAGCTCGGCACCTGGTTCGGTACCGACACGGCCACGGCGACCCGGGGGTCGTTGGCCGGGGCGAAGGCGATCATCCAGTCGTTGGTGAGGGGCTGTCCGAACGCCCCCGAGGTCTCGGCCGTGCCTGTCTTGGCCGCGACGTCCTCGTTGGCCGGAAAGACCCCCGCGGCGGTGCCGCTGGTCACCACGGCTTGCATGAGCTGGGTCACCGCAGCCGCGGTCAGCGGGCTGGTGGCCTGCAGCCACGGCGTTGGCTGGTAGCTCTCGACCAGGTTGCCCGAGGAGTCTCGGATCTCGCTCATGACGTGGGGTGTCATGATCACGCCCCGGTCGGCGATCCCCTCGGCCACGAGCGCCATCTGCAGGGTGGTGGCGATGTCGGTGCTGACCGAGGTGCCCTGACCGAAGGCCGAATACGCCTGGAGTGGTGCGTTGTTGATGAGATCCGCCGCCGTCGGGAAGTTGGAGACGCCGACATCGGGGAGGTCGAGCGGCACCTGCTTGTTGAACCCGAAGGCCTCGGCTTCGGTGTTGAGGTTGGTCTTGAGCGCCATTCCCATCTGGGCGAAGGCGGTGTTGCACGACTCCGGAAGTGTCTGCTGGATGGTTCCGTAACACACCTCGTGGTGGTAGTTGCAGAGCGGGAGCGGCGTCTGGGGTACGGAGATACAGCCGGCGATGGGCGTCGTCGGCGGTACCGGTGGCGGATAGTCCACCTTGGCGAGCGCCGGATCGTGGTCGTACACGGCGGACGAGGTCACGATCTTGAACGTCGACCCTGGGAGAAATCCGTGCTGGTACGCCTGGGACACCAGGGGGCTGGATGACCCGTTCTGGGGGTCCAGCGAGTTGTAGTAGCTGGTCACCGCCAGGGCATTCTGGGACGTCATCGGGATGGGGTCGTAGTTGGGCCGCCCGTACATCGCCTCGATCGCGCCCGTCTTCACGTTGAGGACGACGGCACCCGCCTGGGGCGCCGTCCCGTACTTGTTGATCCCCTCCACGATCCCGGCCACCTCGAGTTGGAACGCCGAGTTGATGGTCAAGATGACGTTGCCGGTGGTCGTTCGGTTGGTGAACAGGTCGCGGAGGGTCTTGGCCGGGCGGGTGTGGGACTGTAGGTAGGCGTTGTACTCGGCCTCGACCCCGGTCCGGGTCCCGAAGATGGTGTCGTAGCCCACGATCTGCGAGAAGAGCCTGGCCGTATACGGGTTGTAGACCCGGCGGTAGTGGTAGTAGCCGTTGTTCGGGACCGAGCTGGCCAGAACGACGCCGTCCGCCGACAGGATGTCGCCCCGGGGGTTGTCCCGGGCGGCGGCCAGGATCCGCGGGTTGCTCGGCGAGTTGGCGAGACTGGATCCCTTGAGGATCTGGATGTTGTTGAGCTGGACGAACAGCGCCAAGAAGCACAGCACCATGAAGATCCCGAGCCGGCGAATCCGTCGTTCCATCGTTCCGCCTCCGACATCCTGAAGGTCCCTACATTGCCAGGTCCCGTCTTAGGCTGGCACGATCCTAGAGGAGTCCTCTGACCGTGGACGGAAATGACGTCACGAACCTCCTCATCAGGCTTGCCGCTCATGCGAGGTGATCACAGAACTACCCGAGGTGAGCCGGTTCCTTCGCCCAGACTGCGACTGAACGTTCCACGACGCTGCCGGGTGAACCGCCCCGGGAATCCTGGAGGCTCTAACCCTTGAGAGGATGGAGCAATGCCAAGAAGTCCCTACTCGCCGGAGGTCCGTGAGCGGGCCATCCGGATGTACTTCGATCACCGTCCCGAGTACCCCTCCGAATGGGCGGCGATGACCGCCATTGCCGGCATGCTCGGCATGACACCCGAGACGCTGCGCAAGTGGGTCCGCAGAGCCGAGATCGACAACGGCCAGCGGGCCGGACTCACGACCGACGAGCGGGCACGACTGAAGGCGCTCGAGAAGGAGAACCGGGAGCTCCGCCGAGCCAATGAGATCCTGAAGGACGCCTCGATTTTCTTCGCGACCGAGCTCGACGGTCGAACGAAGAGGTAGTCGCCTACATCGACGCCCGGAAGGGTCGCTGGGGAGTCGAGCCGATCTGCAGGACCCTGCAGTTCGCTCCCGCCACCTACTACGCCAGGAAGTCCCGACCGCCGTGTGCCAGGGCGCAGCGGGACGAGCAGCTGAAGCCCGAGATCACCCGGGTGTTCGCCGAGAACTTCTCTGTCTACGGCGCCGACAAGGTCTGGGCCCAGCTGAACCGGGAGGGCACGAGGGTGGCCCGCTGCACCGTCGAGCGCCTGATGCGCAGCGAAGGTCTCCAGGGAGCCCGCCGGGGCCGGGTCTGGAAGCGGACGACCATCGGGGACGACACGCTCACCCGACCGGCCGACCTCGTCGAACGGCAGTTCCATGCACCGGGGCCGAACCGCCTTTGGGTGGCGGACCTGACCTACGTGAAGACTCATTCGGGCTGGGTCTATGTGGCCTTCGTCATCGACGTCTTCAGTCGGTGCATTGTCGGCTGGCAGGCCTCGACCTCACTTCGCAGCGACCTCGCCATCGACGCCCTCGAGATGGCCGTCTACGGCCGCCGTCATCAGGACCTGTCCGAACTGGTCCATCACTCGGACCGTGGAGTCCAGTACTTGTCGATTCGCTACACCGAGCGACTGGCCGAGGCCGGAGCGGTGGCATCAGTGGGCAGCCGAGGCGACTCCTATGACAACGCCCTGGCCGAGAGCTTCAATGGCCTCTACAAGGCCGAGCTCATCCACCGTCGAGGTCCCTGGAAGGGTGTCGAAGACGTCGAATGGTCGACGCTCACCTACGTCGACTGGTTCAACCACCGGCGCCTGCACACCGAGATCGGCATGGTCCCGCCGGCAGAGTTCGAGGCCAACTACTACCGTCAGAACACCCCGGCCGAGATGGCCGGTTCCCAAACCCGCGAGTCTCTATGAAACCCGGGGCGGTTCAGTCGAAGGCAGACGCGAACGCCTACTTGTCGAACATCGAAACCGACCTCGGGCGGGGGGAGTGGATCGACCCCAACGCGGGCAAGATCACCTTCCGCCAGTACGCCGAGCGGTGGCGGGCCGGCCAAATTCACCACCGCCCGGGCACCGCTTCCCAGATCGAGACCAACCTCCGGAGGCACGTCTACCCGTTCTTCGGGGACCGACCGCTTCAGGCGATCCGCCCCTCAGACGTGCAGGCATGGCTCAAGGTGTTGTCGGAGGGAAGAGGGGACCGGAAGGCCCTTGCACCCGCCACCGTCGAAGTCGTGTTCGCCTGGGTCGCCTCCATTTTCAAGGCGGCAGTATCCGACCGCGTCATTGCTAGGAGCCCCTGCCAGAAGGCGAAGCGCCCCGTTGTAACCAGGGAGCGGGTTGAGCCCCTGTCCACGAAGACCGTAAAGGCGCTGATCGACGCTGCACCCGACCGGTACCGCGCTCTCATCGTTCTCGGTGCTGGCACCGGGGTCCGGATCTCCGAGGCACTGGGACTCACGAACGACCGGGTCCTCTGGCTGGACCGAAGGGTGAAGATCGACAGGCAACTCACCAGGGTTAGCGATGGGGACGAACCGGTCTTCGGCCCGGTGAAGGACCGCCGGAACCGTCCCCGGACGATTCCGCTACCTGAGATAGTGGTAGACGAACTGAGCGCCCACGTTGCACGGTACGGGCTAGGAGAAGACGACCTCCTCTTCACCAGTGCCAGTGGCGGACCGGTGAAGACCTCGACGTTCTCGGAGCTATGGCGGAAGATGGCGGAGCCTCTCGGCATCCCCACGGGGGTCGGGTTCCACGCCCTCCGGCATTACTACGCCTCCTTGTTGATCCGGGAGGGGGAGTCCGTCAAGACGGTGCAGGATCGCCTCGGCCACACGTCAGCGACGATGACACTCGATGTCTACGGCCACCTGTGGCCGGAGGACGAGGACCGCACTCGCACCGCCGCCGACGATGTTCTGGGGAAAGAGATCGCGCACGTAGAGCGCACGCCCACCGGATGAGATACACATAATCCCAGCTCAGATAGGTGGTGACGGTGAGCCGGCCTGTAGGCGGGATTCTGTCCGCCCCGTGAGGGGCGGGGTGGCCATCCATCTGAGCGGTCTACCTGGGGGTGGCACCCGTTGCCGGGCGCCGGACGGGCCGCCCGCGCCCCCTGTTCGACCTTGCTCCGGGTGGGGTTTACCGAGCCGGCCGGGTCACCCCGGCCGCTGGTGCGCTCTTACCGCACCGTTTCACCCTTACCTGTGCGCCGCCCGGAGGCGCCGCCATCGGCGGTCTGTTCTCTGTGGCACTGTCCTGCAGGTCACCCCGACTGGCCGTTAGCCAGCACCCTGCCCTGTGGAGTCCCGACCTTCCTCGACCCGTCCCCGCCCGGGATGGATCCCGGACGACACGGACCGCGGCCACCCGGCCGGCTCACCGTCGCCTCCATGGTCCCACACCAGATCGTCCGGCACGGCCGACTCACCCGTGCACCTGGATCCCGCGCCCCCGCCGTGGTCGGCCACGCCGTCGCGCCGGCCATCTACCCTGGTGCCGTGAACCTGGACGAGCGAGCACAGCGCCTGGCCGCCGGCGCCGCCGCCGGCGCCGCCACACCGGACGCCATCAGTATCGCCGAGCTCTACGAACGTGTGGACCGGGCGGTGCGTTCGGCCTTTCCCGACGACGTGTGGATCACCGGTGAGGTCCGGTCCATGAACGTCCTCCGCAGCGGCCACTGCTTCCTCGACCTGGTCGACCCGAACCAGGCGGACGACTCCGGCGCCCCCAAGCTCAACGCCAAGTGCTGGGCGGGCACCTGGCGCGGGGTCAAGGGGTCGCTCGACCGACTGGGCATCACACTCGAGGTCGGCATGGTCGTCCGGGCCCGGGGCAAGGTGGAGCTCTACAAGGCACGTGGGTCGGTCGACTTCATCCTCCGAGAGCTCGACTCCGAGGCGCTCATGGGTCGTGTGGCCGCCGAGCGTGCCCGGCTGGTCCAGGCCCTGGTCGATGAAGACCTGTACGACCGGCAGCGTCGCCTGCGCATGCCCGAGGTCCCACTGCGGATCGGTCTGGTGGCCAGTCAGGGGACCGAGGGTTACCACGACTTCCTGGGTCAGCTCGAGGCATCTGGGCTCGCCTTCGTGGTGACCCACGTGCAGAGCGCCGTCCAGGGCACCGACGCGCCGGAGCAGCTGGCGACGGCGGTGGCGACGCTCGGGGCCGCCGACGTCGACGTGATCGCCGTCGTTCGGGGCGGCGGTGCCAAGGCCGACCTGGCCGCCTTCGACCACGAACTGGTGGCCCGGGCCGTGGCATCCTGCGACGTCCCGGTGTGGACAGGCATCGGGCACACCAATGACGTTTCCGTGGTCGACGAGGTGGCCCAGCGGGCCTGCATCACCCCCACCGACTGCGGCCGCGAGCTGGCCGGCCGCGGCCTGTCGGCTTGGCAGCGGGTGGAGAGCGCCGGCCTGCGACTGGCCCGACTGGCCGCTCACGGCGCCGACCGCGAGGGCTCGGCCCTGGCGGCCCGACGTCGGGCACTCGTCATCGGGTCCCGGTCCCAGCTCGACCGCCAGGACGACCGACTCGCCGCCGTGCGGGCCACCCTCGGACGGTCGGCGTCCACCGTGGTCGCCACTGCCGGGGCCGGCCTGGTGGCGCGGTCCGGACGCGTCGCCGCCGGGGCGGTCCAGGCGCTCGAGGTGGCCGAGCTGCGTGCCGCCCAACACCGGCGGCTGCTCGGTGCCTTCGATGTCCACCGCCAGCTCGAACGGGGCTGGTCGGTCACCCGTGGACCCGATGGCGCCGTGCTGCGCTCGATCGCCGGACTGGCTGTCGGAGCCACCGTGACCTCACAGCTGGCCGACGGCTCGCTGACCTCCGAGGTGACGTCGACCGACCCCTCGCCACCCGCTGCACGACCCCTCCAGACAGGAGCACCCTGATGCCACGTCCACCCGCCGACGACGTCACGACACCCGTGGCCGACCTGACCTACGCCGAGGCCTCGGACGAGCTCGACGGAATCATCACCGAGTTCGAGTCCGGCGTCGTGGACGTCGACCGCCTCGTCACCCGGCTCGAGCGGGCAACGGAGATCGTGGACGAGCTCGACCGACGCCTGCGCGGCACACGGATGCGGGTCGACGAACTGGTGCCACGCCTGGAGGTTGCCGGCCAGGAGGAGGAGCCGGACTCGGACGACGGTGATCCGGGACCGTCCGACCCGGGGTCGGACGACAGTCTCTTCTGACGGCGCCGGCCGAGGTGCCGGCGCCGGGGAGCGCCGCCCGCTTCGATCGTCGCGCCGGCAGGCTCGTACCCGTCGACCAGGGGGCGCGTCGTGTACTCGAGCACCTTCGGACGTGACGACCACTGGATGACCGGCACGATCGATTCGAACACCGCCACGTCCGTCTCGGACGGCCACTACGTGGTCCAGGCATCGGCGAGGTACCACCACGTCCTGCTCATGCCCTACGGCGTCCCACATCTCGGCATCTCGGTGCAGGCCGAGGCCACGGAATTCCCGACACAGGACATCTCCATGGGCGTCGGCTGCCGGTCGGTCGCCGCGGTCGATCCGGCGCTGGTGTACCAGCTGATGGTCTACCCGGACGGCAGCTGGTGGATCGAGGAGGCTCGAGTGTCCGGATCGGTCGCCATACTCACCTCTGGCCAGACGTCGCCTCTGGCGGCAACGGCGACCCTCCAGCTCACCTGTGTCCTCGCGCAGGTGTCCTCGGCCCACGAGACCACGCAGCTGGTGCTCTTCGTCGACGGTAACCAGGTCGCTGCCGTCGGCGTTCGGATCACCCACGTCGCTCCGGAGGGGGACGTTCCCGCCCTCGTGGTCGGTACCTTCGGCCCCTCCGTCCGCGTGGCGTTCGGCGCGGTCCTCGTCAGGAGCATCTTCTCCTCGTCCGCCGGTTCGGGTCCCGTCGCGTCACCGCAGTTCTCCGTGTTCGTCCGCACCGCCCCGGTTACCGCAGGCCACCCACCGCGATCCCAATGGGCCGCCGCCCGCCGCATCCGGTGGGACATCCGCGGTGCGTCTCACTCCACCGCACGGTGAGATCGACAGGTCGTCGTCGGTCACCGGCAACCGGAGGCGGACCGCCCTGAGATCGAGCAGCTCTCGAGGGGACCGTCCCACGACCGGAGGTGGGCTCAGGGCAGGGAAGGGCGATCGTCGGCTGCGCCCCGTACCCGAGGATGCGACAGCGTCGACCTCAGGAATCGACGTCGAAGGCGGCGTAGTACGGGGCGAAACGCTCCCTCACCTGACCAGCGTCCAGTCCGTAGTCGGACAGTCGGTAGGTGTGTGAGCCGTGCGTTCCTGGCTCGTGGGTGGCCGCCCACCGGGCCACCGACGTGCGCGAGACCTCGTCGAAGGGGAGACCGATCCGGTCCAGCCCCCGTTGCAGGCCCGACAGCGGATCGGACTGCAGTTCCGAGAAGCTGATATCGGCGAAACGTTCGTCTCCCACGCGCTCCCGGAACGCCATGGCCCGCTCCACGGCGGTCCACCACCGGTCGAGTTGCTCCGTGCCCAGTTCGAGGGAGTCATCGCGCTCGCTGCTCCAGCTGCGGGTGTAGTGGATGAGGCTGCAGACCGAGCCCAGCACCTGCGCGGGGTCACGGTGACTCCAGAGGAAGCGCGCGTTCGGATAGGCCTCGACCAGGGCATCGAGGGAGAACATGTGCACCGGTGTCTTCAGATGCCAGAGCGTCGGGGGGCAGTGCCACTGGAGGAGGCGGAGCACGCGCCGGTGGTAGCGGTAGGTCGCCGTCATGTCGGTGTCCATGACCCAGTCCAGGTAGGAGGGCACCCGGGCAAAGCCGTCGAAGTGAACCGTACGGAAGCTCATGCCCATGAGGTCCTGGCACTCCGTGGCCGTGGTGGCCTCCGTGTGGTACATCGTCTGCATCAGCGGGAACGCCTCGTTCATGAGGGCCAGGTTCGCCTCGGTGGTGGCGATCCGGGGATCCGTGTGCTCAGTGGACGTCTCCGGCGGCGGGGCGGGGGAGCCCGACTCCCACAGTCGGAGCGACCGGAATTGGGGATCGGCGGCGACGAGTTGGCTGAGCGCGGTGGTACCGGTGCGTGGGAGACCGATGACGAACACCGGCCCACCGACCACCTCGTCGTCGATCTCGGGGTGGAGGCGGTACGTCTCCTCCACGGTCAGCCGGGCGGCGAGGAGTGCCGTCAGCCTGGCGTGCTGCATGATCTCGCCGAGCTCCGTCAGGTCGCCCTCGCCGTTCATCGACGACACCAGGCGTTCGAGTCCCTCGCGGTAGTGGTCGCCGCCGGTGTCGTCCAGTCCCGTCTGCGCCCGGGCATCACGCTCGATCCCGTCCACGTCGAGCGTCATCTCGGGAACCGCCGGCTCACCGCTCTCCGGCGGACCTCGATCGAAGCGGTCCGTTCGTCCGGGGTGACCCGTCGGGTGTCCGGGGGCAGCTCGTCAGCCACTCGGTCGAACGACACGAGCCTGGTGGTGGGCACAGGGGCCGTCTCGGTGCGGACGCACCGCAGGATGATCGGCCCTTCGCTGTGCCCGGCGGTGTCGAGCCAATTGGCGACGCCCGGATCCCGGTGTGCGACGACCACCCGGACCTTCCCGTCATCGTCGACGAACGCCTGGTGGCCGTTCAGACTCGACTGCCGGTTGCCGTAGTCGATGGTCTCCCACCAGAGGTTCCCCAGCGAATAGCTCCAGTACAGGCCTTCGGGCGGCGTGATCTCGATGACGAGTGCCTCGTCGGGTCCGAGCTTCCAGGATCCGATCACCGGCCGGTTCTCGGCGGCTGCGCCCATGGCCGTTCCGTCCAGAGGGGGGAGGAAGGTGTTGGGCGCCTCGGGGTTCGAGAAGCCCAGGAAGAAGTTCAGGTTCTCCTCCACGAAGTCGCCCAGGGCGATGACCTGGCGGGCGATGGCCGCCTGCGGCTCCACGGTGGGGCGCCCCTCGGCCCCGGTGGGCCCCGACAGCGTCTCGATCGACATGGTCACGGGAACCTCGTGCTCCCAGTCGTAGAAGAAGTGGCGGACCACGAGCATGGTCGCGGACCCGTCGAGGGGGAGCCAGTTGCCGTCGTGGGGTTCGGCCGAGAGGATGATCTCGAACTCGCCCCCCGGCCCCAGGTCGAACTCGTCGATCAGGGCGTTCGACGTCGACGCCATCCCGGCCATGACCTGGAGTCCGACGTACCGCGCCGACCCGCGGGTGCCCCGCAGCCGGTAGGTGCTGCCACCCGCGAGCGCCGAGCCCACGTAGATGCAGTCAGGGCACTCCATGCCCCACTTGTAGGCGGCATCCAGACCGGACGGCTTGATCGCCGGGACCTGGTCCAGTCCCCGTCGGAGGAGTTCGTCGATCCCCACGCCCAGCAGCACCAGGAGATGCCGGAACCCGGAGCTCATGTCCATCGGATCGTGGGGGACGGCGTCGGACAGCACGGTGTCGCCGGCCCGCCTGAGCGTGTCGAGCAGGTGGTTCCACGCCTGGCCCGACTCGAGATCGTGAGCGGTTGCGTCGCCGGCGGTGGCTGCCTCGCTGACCGAGAAGGGCAGCCACGCCGGGTTCGTGAACGAGCTCATGGGTGACCTGGCGTGGCTGCTCCGGTGGACATCGACGACCCCTTCCCTGCGAACCGGGCCACGTCCAGGAGGTGTGGACGTGCCGTCGGACCGGTGGTGCGACGCATCCTCCTCCCTGTTGCGACCGGGTGACGCCGTCGGGGACGGTCCGGGGCGGGAGGAGCGCCGGTGATGACAGTACATGGCGGGACGGTCGCAGGTGCCGGGCCGTCGGCGACCGTGGACGCGCCGGTCGGTGACGGCGCGGGGAGCATGCGGAGTGCGGCCTGGGGGCGGACATCGACGTGGATCCCGGACGGGTACCCCGTGTCCCCGGGGGGCGGACCGCTCGGAGGGTACGCCGACCGGCGACATGCGAACATCCGGCGATGGGTGGTTTCGAGCCGGGTGCGACGTCGTGGGTGGACCGTCTGGGGAGCCTGCGCAACGTGGTCCGCCAGGAGGTGATCGCCCGCCAGATCGCACCCTTTGCCGGGACGGGGGCGGCCGTCCTCGACGTCGACTGCGGTCAGGGCACCCAGGCGCTGCGGCTGCAACTGGGTGGCTGCAGGGTGACCGGGGTCGACCCGTCCGCCGAGCTCCTCGCACTGTGCGCGGCAACGGCCACGGCACGGCGTCTCGACGTCGGACTGCTCCCGGGAGGGATCGAGGATCTCGCCGGGCTGTGCGGGGATCGGACGTTCGATCTGGTCTGCTGCCGCGGCGTGATGATGTACCTGGACGACTGGCTGGGGCCCTCAGGGCTCTGTCACCGAGGCTGGCCGACGGTGGTCGGATGTCCGTCACCTTCCGCAACGGTGGGGCGCTGGCCATGCGCCCCGGCCTGCGGGGCGACTGGGCTTCGGCGATCGCCGCCTTCCGGTCGACGAACTACGTCAACGAACCCGGCGTCGCGGCCCGTGCCGACCGGATCGACGAGATCGAGGCGGCGCTCGCCTCGGCGGGGCAAGCCGGTGCCACGGAGCCGTACAAGTGGCTGGGCTCCCAGCTGCACGTCGTCGCCGGGGCGGCCCCATGACGCGGTGACCCGGTCGCCGGCCCAGGGTTCGGTGGCCGAGGACGTGTGCCTGCAGGCCGGTTGAGGGACCGACCGTGCACGGCACGCCCGGGACGGATGCGACCGACCGGAGAGCCGTCCCCGGTCGGGGCCGGCATGCCACAATTGCCCTCGTGCGCCACAACCCGCTCCACGCCACCGAGGACGTCGAGGTGGTGCGCCGGATGATCCAGGAGCATCCGTGGGGGATCCTGGTGAGCGACAAGCTCGGCGACCTGGTCGCCTCGCACTATCCGGTGCTGCTGGACGACGACGCCCAGGGCCTCACGGTCCTGACGCATGTCGGGAGGCCCGATGAGACGATCCACGGATTCGGGGACAGCGAGGTCCTGCTCATCGTCCAGGGGCGCCATGGATACATCTCGCCCAGCTGGTACGCGCCGGGTGCGATCCGGGCACCGACCTGGAACTTCAGTGCCGCGCACTGCTACGGCGTGCCGGAGCTCCTCGATCCGGAGGAGAACCTCGCGGTGCTGGCGAGGCTCGTCGAGCACTTCGAACGGCACGTGGACGACCCGATGTTCCTGGACCCGGACTGGGGTCGTCCGATCGCGCACGGAACCGTCGGCATCCGCCTGCCCATCACCCGCTTCGTGTGCAAGATCAAGATGAGCCAGGACAAGGACCCGGTGACCCAGCGCCAGGTGATGGCGGCCCTGCGTGCTCCCGGGCGATATCACCATCCTGGACTGGCGGACGACATGGAGCGGGCGCTCTCGGAACCCTGAACGGGCGCGTCTCGCCACCCCTGGGCGCGCCGATGCCCCGTTCGCCGGGCCGGGTCGCCGCCCGGTGGTGCGAGGTCAACGGTCCCGCCCGCCGGCTGCGTCGTCCTCGCCGACCGGCTGCGTCAGATGGTCGTCGAAGAACGAGAGGATGCGCCGGCGGGCGTCGAGAGCGGCACCCTCGTGGAAGTGCGATCCGGACAGCTTGGCCAGGACCCTGAAGATGACCGATGCCTCGGCAGGATCGTGGTCGTTCAGGAACGAGTGCCCTGCGTCGGCATACACCTTGACGTCGTGTCCGACTCCGTTGGAGCGCAGTGCCTCGTCGAGCCGGCCAGGTGCCTTGCGCAACGGACGGTCCTTGGCCCCGTAGCTCCCGATCACCGGACATGCACCCCGCAACAGGTCCCCGGCATCCTTGGGTACCGCTCCGTAGTTGACGCTCGACGCCGAGAACCCCGGCCGGGGCGCCAGCAGGAGCGCGAACCCCCCTCCCATGCAGAAGCCGATGACACCGATCCGCCCCGTGCAGTCCGGGCGGTCGGCGAGCCACGCCCGCGTGGCCTCCAGGTCGTCGAAGGCCCGACCCTTGCGGGCGAGCGCGTCCCGGATCACCGTAGGCATGCATCGGGCCTTGTTGCCCCCGTGATACAGGTCCGGCGCCGCCGCCAGGAATCCCGCGCCCGCCAACCAGTCCGCCTGTCGCCGCAGGTCCGTGCTCATCCCGAAGACATCGTGGATGACCACGATGCCGGGCCACGGACCGTCACCGGCCGGCACGGCCAGATAGGCCGGGAGGGTGCCGGCAGTCGGGATCTCCACGTCGGTCATGACTCCATCATGACCCGAGGACGACCCGGTGCCCACCTCGTCTCCGAGCCGGTGTTCCGGGTGGTCATCGGCAAGACTGCTGCCGTGACCGACGACGCGACCCGCCCTGATCCCGACATTCCGACGGAGCGGCACTTCGGATGGTCGAACCTGTTCGTCGCTCCCGACGAGGACCCGAGGAGCGATTCCCCCTCGATCGGCGAGAAGGCGACGCTGATCGACTTCCTCACGGGCTGCCGCCAGACGCTGGAGCTCAAGTGCCAGGGCCTGGGTCCCGAGCAGATGGCCCGATGCGCCGTCCCACCTTCGAACCTGTCGCTCCTGGGCCTCGTCCGTCACATGACCGACGTCGAGCGGTACTGGTTCCGTCGGGTCCTCTCGGGTGAGGATGCACCCCGTCGCTATCGCACGGCGGAGGACCGTGACGCCGACTTCAACGGTGCGACCGCCGATCCGGCCGCCGCCGAAGGTGCGTGGGCCGCGTGGCGCGAGGAGGTCACCTACGCCGAGCGGTACGTCGACGGTGTACACGATCTCGGGTCGACGGTGCCGCTACCCGATGAGGACGAGGAGATCGCGGTGCGTGAGGTGCTCACGCACATGATCGAGGAGTATGCCCGGCACTGCGGCCACGCCGACCTGCTCCGCGAGCGCATCGACGGGCGGGTGGGTGTCTAGGTGACGAGACGGTGCTCCGCTCGTACCGGCTCGGTGGGAGCTCCAGCCTGCTCCGCTCGACCCCCACCGTGGGACCTCCTCAGGGTGGATCAACCGGGACCCCTCCGACCCGATGCACGACGACCGGTGCGGGCCGTCCCTGACCGCCGGACCGGTGGGGCCCCCGTCGCGCCGATGTCAGGAGACGGTGCCCGATCGGGCGAGGCCGGTCACCGGGCGGGCGGCTCGTCCGGGGCGTCCCAGGGGACCACGCCGGACGTCCAGTGGGTGATGCGCTCGTCCTGATCGTTCTCGTACAGATGACGCGGCGGCTGGGCGAAGGTGTTGTAGGGCCGACAGCGGAGCACGACCCGGTCCTCCTCCTCCGCCATGGCGGCCACGACCGGGCGGGCGTCCTCGGTCAGCACCTCGCCGGACATCCTTCCGGCGACGGCCATCATGACGTCGACGACCAGGTCGGGGGAGTCATCGACCACCGCGTCGCAGTACACCTGGAGGTAGGCGAAGGGCCACCGTTCGTCGAGGACGCAGATGCTCACCTTCGGGTTGCGGGCCACCGCCTTGGCCTTGCCGCGGGCGCGCATGGTGGAGACGAGCAGCTCACCACTGTCGGTCGGGATGTAGTACACGATCGACATCGCCGGCCCGTCGGCGCGACGCGGCGTTCCGAACACGCAGGTCCGATGGGTGCGGACGAACTCACGGCGCTCGGACGGCAGCATGTCGCGGTCGGTGGGGACGGAGGACGGCTCGGGGGACAACGGCAGGAGTTTCATATTATGAGATGATAACATCACCCATATGCGCCGTCCACGCCGAACCCGAGACGACCTGCGGGACCGACTCCTCGACTCCGCGCTCGAGGAGTTCGCCGCCAAGGGATTCGACGGTGCGTCGACGCGTTCGATCGCGGAGCGCGCCGACGCCTACCAGCCCCAGATCAACTACCACTTCTCCTCGAAGGAGGCGCTGTGGGAGGTCGCGGTGGACCATCTCTTCGGCCTGCTGGCCGGCGAGGTCGGTGACGTCGCTCACCTGGGGGAGATCGGGGACGCCGTCGAACTCGGCTGGGCGCTGGCCGGCGTGCTCCGACGGTTCGTCGGATTCGCCTCCGCCCACCCGGAGCTGAACCGGATCATGGTGCGTGAGGGGGCCGAGGACGGCGCCCGTCTCCGCTGGATGGTCGAACATCACGTCCGTCCCTGGTACGACGGCACCCGACTGGTGTGGGAACGGCTGGGCGGGGCCGGGATCGCGGCACCGATCCCACCGGACCGGGTCTACTGGGTGATCGTGGGCATGTCGTCCCTGCCCTTCGTGAACGCGCCGGAGGTCCGCATCCTCACGGGAGAGGATCCCACCGGCCCGGCATGGGTCGGTGCCCAGGCGGACGCCGTCGTGGCGACGTTGCTTCCCGGTCTCTCCCGTGCCCACGTCGGGGCGCCGGCGTTCCGTGACCCGGGAGGGTGACGGACGTCGCCCGGTACGGCCCACCGTGCTGCTCCGATGGTCACCCCGGTCCAGGGCGCTGCCGTGTTTCCCGCGAGAGCTCATCCGACCAGGGCGTTGGCGTGGCGGTGCTCCGTCCCGTCCTCGGCCTTGCGATGGCCGACGATCGCCATGTGCGTCTCGCTACCGCTCCCGGCGACGATCGCCTGCCATCCGGCGATCGAACGGCCCACGTCGTCCCGATCGACGGGAAGTAGGAGGCGGGACCGCGCTTCGGCCACGGGGGAGACCGCTCCGTCACGACTGATCCCTCGACCTCGGTGGACATGCGAGCCGTGCCAGGTGTCCCATCGTCCGGTTGCCTCCCGCTGGACCTACCTGCTGGAGGCGGCGATGCCCTGTCCGCGTCTGCCGGCGACACCCGGTGCGTCGACCGGAGCGCCTACGGTTGCGGGTCCACCGCCCTGACGGTGACATCGCCCAGGAAGGTGTGACCGCTGATCCTGAGGGAGTGGTCGGGGTCGGCCGGTGCCACATCGGCGACGGTGCAGTGCAGATGGTCGTTGTCCGCTCGACCCGACATCTCCACGCGCGTACCCGGTCGGACCAGCACCTCGACGTCACGGCAGACGGCGTAGGCGTCGATGTGGACCCTGGTGGGGAGCGTCCGGGAGTTCGTCAGGTCGATGGTCACGTCACCGAACAGGGCCAGGGCTCCGAGTGCCTCCTCGACGTCCCAGGTCCGGGAGCGCGCCCCCTTGTGGAACTATCCACCCTCGAAGAAGGGCTCCAGGCCGAGCAGCCACCGGTGACGGACCCGTCCCCGGTGAGGTGTCGCCTGGAGGCTGGCGTCGGGATCGGGCACGTTCAGATCCTGCTGCACGTATCGGGGGGCGCCCAGAGGCGAAGGTCCCGGTCGCCGGGCGGCGGAGTCCGCACTACGTCGGCAGTCGCTCCGTCAGGTGGACGGTGACGGTGTCCCCCTCGGCCTTGCCCAACTTCCGGCGCAGCTCCGCCCTGATGGGCAGCTTGTGGGTCCCGTCGCCGAGAGCCATGAAGGAACTCTCGAACGGCAGGTCGTCCACCGTCCCCCTGACCTTGACGAGGCCCCGGGTGCCGAAGTACTCGGCCGAGCCCTCCATGACGACGTAGGTCCACCCACCCTTGGCGGGACTCTTCTGCAACTCGGCCTGGAACGTCGTGTCCATCCCGTCCTCCTCCGGAAACCTCGACCTGCTGCACGGCCGGCACGAACCGGTGGGAACCACCGGTCGGTGTCACCGGCCTCGGGACCGGCGGTGCACCGTTCGGGCTGCCTCCCCGGCCGTGTGCTGCGCCCGATCCGTCAGCCGATGTTGCGCTCGTGCCCCTCCCAGTACGGCGCGCGCAGCTCCCGCTTCAGCACCTTGCCCGACGGGTTCCGGGGGAGTTCGGCCACGAAGTCGATCGAGGTCGGGCACTTGTAGTGGGCGAGCCGTCCGCGGGTGGCGGCCAGGATGTCAGCGGCCAGGGCGTCGTCGTTCCCCTCGGCACCGGGCGCCCGGACCACGACGGCCTTGACGGTCTCGCCCCAGCGCTCGTCGGGGATCCCGATCACCGCCGCGTCCACCACCCCCGCATGGGCCAGGAGGGCGTTCTCCACCTCCGCCGGGTACACGTTCTCCCCACCGGACACGATCATGTCCTTGATCCGGTCGTGCAGGAACAGGTAGCCGTCCTCGCTCAGCCACCCGGCGTCGCCGGTGCGGAACCAGCCGTCCTCGGACAGCACCGCGGCCGTCTCCGCCGGCTTGTTCCAGTAGCCGAGCATGTTCTGGTCCGAGCGGGCCAGGATCTCACCCACCGCTCCAGGGGGAAGTGGTTCCCCGGTGGCCGAGTCCACGATCCGGAGCTCGACGTGCGAGAAGGGCCGGCCCGCCGAGCGCAGCAGCTCGGCCCGGGGTCCGTCGGGATCGTGGTCCTCGGGCAGGAGGGACGTGATGGCTCCGGTGGTCTCGGTGAGCCCGTACACCTGGGCGAACGAGCACCCGAGTGCTTGGATCGACTTGACCAGTACGTCCTCGCTGATCGGGGCCGCCCCGTAGAAGATCGTGCGCAGCGAACTCACGTCGGTGTCGGCCAGTTGCGGCGTGGCCAGGAGGAACATCAGGACGGCGGGCACCACGAACGTGTCGGTGATCCGGTGCTCGTCGATGATGCGCAGGATCTCGACGGGGTCGATGTCCCGGACGATCACCGAGTGACCGCCACGCGACATGCCCGACAGGGCCCAACCCGTGCCACCGATGTGGAAGAGAGGCATGGCGACCATGGAGACCGTGTCCCCGGCGACGGCGAACACCTCGACGGCCCCGGCGAGGATGGTCGACAGGTTGCGGGCCGAGATCATCACGCCCTTCGGCAGTCCGGTGGTTCCCGACGTGTAGAGCTGGGTGATGACGTCGTCGGCTCCCGGTTCGAAGCCGGGGTCCGCCACCGGGCCCGCCCGACCGGCGTCACGCCAACCGGGGTACTCCGCCAACGGCACGTACCTGCGCACCGAGGTGATGGTGCCCCGGAACTCGGCCACGGTGTCGTCGTAGTCCGGGCCGTACACCATGACGGTGGCGCCGGCGTCCTCGACGATGGCGGCGATCTCGGCGGCCGCCAGCCGCCAGTTGACGGCCACGCTGACCGCACCGAGGAGCGCACAGCCGAAGAACACCTCGAAGAACTCGATCCCGTTGCGGTCGAGGTAGGCGACCCGCCCACCGGTGTCCACGCCCTCGGCGGCCAGCGCGCCGGCCACCCGCATCGCCCGTTGGTAGAGCTCGCCCCAGGTGACCGTGTCGGCCCCGAGGGTCAGCATGGGGGCATCGGGCCGCTCGGCGGCCCAGTGGCGGAGCATCGCCGTCACGGATCGCAGGTACTGCCCGTCCGCGACACCGGCCGCGTCCACTGTGTCGGAAGTCGTCATCGTCGCGCCATCCCCCGGTCCTCTCGTCATGACGTCGTCACGGCGACACCTGTCCACGCCGTCATCTCGTCACGCTGTCACGCTGTCACGCTGCCACCGACCCTCCGTGGTGGGAAGCCGGTCCGCTGCGTCCCGGACCCTACAGTGGTGGGGTGACCGACGCCTCCCCCGAGACCGCACCGTCCCCTGGTTCCGACCGGCTCTACTTCCGCCAGCTGCTGGCCGGCCGCGATTTCGCCGCCCAGGACCAGGTGGCCCGACAGATGGTGAACTTCGTCTACCTGGTGGGGGACCGGGAGACCGGCGAGGCCATGATCGTGGATCCGGCGTACGGGATCGACGACCTGCTCGGGATCCTTGCTGCGGACGGGATGCGGTGTGTCGGTGCCCTGGCCACGCACTTCCACCCCGACCACGTCGGCGGTGACCTGATGGGGTGGGGGATCGAAGGCATCACCCGGCTCCTCGAGGTCGCCCCGGTACCCGTGCACGTCCAGGCGGACGAGGCCCCGTGGGTGGAACGCTCCACCGGTGTCGGTGGCGACGAGCTGGTCCGCCACACGGGGGGCGACGTGGTCCGCGTCGGCCAGGTCCCGGTGACGCTGGTCCACACCCCGGGGCACACCCCGGGCAGCCAGTGCTTCCTGGTCGACGGGAAGTTGATCGCCGGGGACACGCTCTTCCTCGACGGGTGCGGTCGCACGGACTTCCCGGGCAGCGATCCTGCAGCCATGTACGAGTCCCTCATGACCCGGCTCGCCCGCGTCCCGGACGACACCGTGCTCTACCCCGGGCACTTCTACTCGCCGGAGTCCTCGGCCACCATGGGCCACACCCGGGCCCACAACTACGTCTTCCGGCTGAAGACGCCCGAGCAGTGGATGACGATGTTCGGCGGCTGACCCCTTCCCGTCACACCCCCCTGGGAGGCTTCTCCCATGGCGCTGGCCACCATGTTCGACGCACTCCCCGACCCGACCGTTGCGGTGGCGGTGGCTCCCGGGGGCCAGCCCGGTCTGGCGGCCCGGACGGCGGCGGTGGGCGAGGCCCTGGGCGGGCTCCTGGCCGACCTCGACCCCGGGCTCCTGGTGGGACCCGATGCGGTGGCCCTGTACGCCTCCTTCGCCCGGATGGAGCGCCTGGTGGTGGCGGCCAAGACCCTGCTCGCCCCCCGGATCGCCCAGTCGGGGTGCTGGGAGGACGAGGGCCACCGCTCCCCGGTGGGCCTGCTGGCCGACCTGGAGGGGGGCTCCCCCGGTGCCGCCCGGCGCACCCTCGAGGCGGGACGGGCCCTCGGGGACCTGCCCGGGTGCGAGGCGGCCCTGCGCTCGGGCACCCTGTCGGGGCCCAAGCTCACCGAGGTCACCCGGGCCGCCACCGTGGACCCCACGGCCGAGGGCACCTTGTTGGCCGGCATCGACCAGGTGCCCCTGCCGGTGGTGCGGGAACGGTGCCGCACCGTGCGCACCCGGGCCGCCGGGGTGGACCCGGTGGCCACCCTGGCCCGGATCCACGCCGGGCGCACCTTCACGTCGTGGACCGACGCCGAAGGGGCCTTCTGCTACTCGGGCACCGACACCCCCGAGCGGGGGGCGGCCCTGCTGGCCCGGCTCCGCCCGGTGGTCGACCGCCTGCGCCACGACCGCCGGCAGGCGGCGGCCCCGGGCCCGGGTTCCGGCACACGGGGGAGTTCCGGGGGACGGGGACGTTCCGGGGGACGGGGACGGGGCACCGGTGGGGGCACCGGTGGGGGCGGCACCGCTGCTCCCCCGCCCGAGTCCGAGGGTGCCCTGCGGGCCGACGCCCTCTTCGTGCTGATCGACGGGGCCCGACGGTCCCGGCCCGGTGGTGGACCCGGTGGTGGCACCGGTGATGGCACCCGGTCGTCCCGAGCCGGCACCCGAACAACCGGTGGACCCGCCGGTGGACCCCGGTCGTCCCGAGCCGGCACCCGAACAACCGGAGGCACCGGCACCCGGTCCGCCGGTGGCACCGGTGCCCGACCCGACCGGGGAACGGCCGGGGCTGGCGACCGGGGAACGGAGATCGACGACGACCCGTCCGGCACCGGCGACGACGACCACCGGATGGCCGATCCCGACGACCTCGGCCGGGCCGACGACCTGATCACCGCACCGCCGCCGGCCACCGTCATCGTGCGGGTGGACCTGGCCGCCCTGCGTCGGGGACGGGCCCTGCCCGGTGAGCTGTGCGAGATCGACGGCCAGGGCAGCGTCCCGGTCCCGGTGGCGGCCGGACTGGCCGACGACGCCTTCTTGGCCTGTGTGTTCACCGAGGCCGGGGACATCCGGGCCGTGGCCCACCTGGGCCGCACCGTCAACCAGACCCTGCGCACCGCCCTGGCCCTGCGGGACCGCCACTGCGTGGTGCCCGGGTGCGGGGTGGGCTACACCCTGGAGATCGACCACGTGGTCCCCCTGGAGTCTGGCGGCGACACGCGGCTCGACAACCTGGCCCTGCTGTGCCGGAGCCACCACCGGATGAAGACCTACGGGGGCTGGACCCTCGAGCGCACCGGGCCCACCGACGAGGACCCGCGGTGGACGTTCACCCCGGAGCCCCCCTTCGGCCAGGAGCCCGACCTCGGACTCGACCGGCCGGCGGAACCCGACGGGACCGACGGGACCGGCTGAGGGTCGGTCGGGGCCGACGGAGGGTCGGTCGGGACCGACGGTTCCGGCTGAGGGTCGGTCGGGGCCGGCCGAGGGTCGGGAGACCTGGCGGGGGTCAGCCGTCGGCGACCGCATCTGTCGACACCTACTCCCGCCGCTCTACCATTCGTGACATGAGTGCCCCCGTGTCCCCCGATGGAACCGTCGTCGTCATCGGTGCCTCGCTCGCCGGACTGCGGGCCGCCGAAGAAGTCCGCCACGAGGGCCATCGCGGTGCCGTCGTCGTCGTGGGCGAGGAGGTCCATGCGCCCTACGACCGACCACCGCTCTCGAAGCAGTTGCTGTCGGGCAAGTGGGACGCCGAGCGCATCCGCCACCACACCCCGGATGCCCATGATGCACTCGACCTCGAGTTCCGCCTGGGACGACGGGCGTCCGGTCTCGACATGGACGCCCGGGTCGTGACCCTCGACGACGGCAGCCAACTGTCCTACGACGGCCTGGTCGTGGCCACCGGTGCCGCCACCCGCTCACTGCCCGGAACGGAGGGAATAGCGAAGGTGTGGATGCTGCGGACGCTCGATGACTGCCTCGGGATCCGTGCCGATCTCGCCGCCGCCGGCGACGCCCCCCGGCTCATCGTGATCGGGGCCGGATTCATCGGCTCCGAGGTGGCTGCCACGTGTCAGGGGATGGGAGTGCAGGTGACCCTGCTCGAGGCGTACCACACGCCCCTGGCCCGGGTGCTGGGCGACGAGATGGGCCAGATGTGTGCCGACCTGCACCTGGCCAACGGGATGGACCTGCGGTGCTCGGTCACCGTCGACCACCTCGAGTCCGACCCCGCGGGTCCCGATCCGGTCACCGTCGTCCTGGACGACGGTACGCGTCTGGCGGCCGACGTCGTGGTGGTGGGCATCGGGGTCTCGCCGTCGGTGGGCTGGCTCGAGGGCTCGGGACTCGAACTCGACAACGGCGTGCGGTGCGACGGCTCCCTGTTCGCCGCCGAGGCGGTCGTCGCCGCAGGTGACGTCGCCAACTGGACCCGACCCACCACCGGACGCCCGACACGGGTGGAGCACTGGACCAATGCTGCCGAGGGCGGGGCCGCCGCCGCCCGCAACCTCCTGGCGGGGTCGTCCGCCGCCACCCCCTACGACCCGGTCCCGTTCTTCTGGTCCGATCAGTACACCACCAAGATCCAGATGATCGGGTTGAGCCACGCCGACGACGAGGTCGTGGTGGTCAGCGGCTCCGGCCAGGAGGGGAAGCTCGTCGCCCTGTACCGGTCGGGCGACCGCCTGGGTGCCGTGCTGACCTTCAGCCAGCCGGCCAAGCTGATGGGCTACCGACCGTTGTTGTCGGCCGGGGCGTCGTTCGACGAGGCATTGGCCCACGCCAGGTCCTGATCCGGGCGCGCCGCAGCGTCCCTCGTAAGGAGCCCACCCGTCCCGCCCGGCCCACCCGTCCCACCCGGCCCACCCGGCCCACCTGTGCCACCCGGCCCACCTGTGCCACCCGGCCCACCCGGCCCACCCGGCCCACCCCGGCCGTTCCGCCGACGCTTGGGCATCGACCGGATCCGGTGTGACTCCGCCAGCGCCGTCCGGATCGCCTCGGCGGACGGCTCGGTCCCGCCGTAGGTGGCGGCCTCGACCAACCCGGTGACGGCGGCGATCGCCGGGGCGGACCCGGGGGCGGCGCGGCCCAGCCGGCGCCCGTAGGCCGTGAGGGTCTCGTCACCCCGTCGCACGCAGCCGATGCGGGCGCCCCCGTGCGCCAGGTCGGCGGCCACCTGGTGGGCCCACGTCGCCGGTCGGTTGCGCCGACGGCGGACCACCCAGGCCGCGACGACGGCGAGGCCCGCCACCACGCCGATCGGTACCCACGGTAGGTGGGACAGCGCACGTCCGAGCTGTCCGACCAGCACCGAACCGGGGGCCGGGTTGGCATCGGGCACCGTGGCGGTGGGGTCGAAATTCTGCCAGCCGTAGCCGGGGAACCACACCTGCACCCACGCATGGGCGTCCTTGGCCTGGATGTCGTAGAGGTCGGTGATCGGGTTGTAGGGCCCCGGGACGTAGCCCACCGCCTCGCGTGCCGGGATCCCGAGTGTCCGCAGCATCACGACGGTGGCCGTCGAGATCTGCTCGCAGTAACCGCGGCGGTTGCCGAACAGGAACGAGTCGACGGCGTCGGCGCCGGCCGGCAGCGGGGGGATGTCGGTGGTATAGCGGACGTGGGTGGTCATCCACTGGTCGATGGCGATGACCTTGTCGTAGGTGTGCGGGTCGGGGTCACCGGGAGCGCCGATCCCCCGGGTGATGGAGGCGGCCAGGGCGGCCACCCGCGGGTCGGCGTGGGGGAGCTGCAGGTACCGGGCCTGCTCCTCGGACCCGAGCGAGACCGGTTCGACGACCGGGGTGAACTGGGTCGCCGGGTTGGACAGGCTGATCGGGACGGTGGCCGCCTGCAGCTGGGCGGGGGTGGCCGCCGTGTCCTCGGACACGACGGTGTAGATGGTGCCCGGGCCCATCGAGTCGGCCGAGGCGATGGTGCCGTCGGGCGTGACGGTGACGGACCGGGCCCGCAGGTACACCCGCGCCGCGTTGTCCGCGTGGAACACGAGGTTCGGCCCACCGGAGGTGACGTAGAACGTCTGGATGTCCTCCTGGCCCGACGACTGCCCGGCGGCCTGGTCGGGATAGGTGGGGATGGTGAAGGGCGAGCCGCCGGTCAGCCGCTGGGTCCGTTGGCCGTCCACCGGGTTGCCGGTCTGCTCCCAGGACTGCCCGTCCCAGGTGTCGTAGGTCTGGCCGATCCAGTAGTTGGGCCGGGTGGCCCGCACCCGCAGCACCACCTCGTTGCCGAGAGCCACCCGGTCGGCGGTGTCGAGCGACTTGGCGAAGCCCAGGTAGCCGCCCACCCCGGTCCTCCCCCCGGCGGGGGCGGCGTGGGCCGGCAGCGACGGGTTGCCGTCGGTGAGGCCGGTCGGGTTGTCCACCGGCGACGAGGCCCCCGACGCCGAGGCGAAGATCAACGAGGCCGACACCCGGGGCGCGGGAAGCACCCCGATGAGGAGGACGGCGACCACGGCCACCAGGGCACCGGAGGCGGCCAGGGACCGCCAGGGCACGCCGGCCGTCTCCGACACGGACTGCCACATGGCGACCATGCCCCATACGCAGCAGGCCACCCAGGCCAGCACCCAGACCCCGAGTCCGAGGTCGACCGACTGTGCGGCGGCCACCGCGACGAGGGCCGTCGACCCGGCGAGCGAGTAGGTCACGTCGCGTCGGGACGGTACGTCGAAGGCGTGGGTCGACAGCACCCAGGCGAAGAGGACGGCGAGGGGTGACTCCACGGTCGAGATGTCGCCCGGGGTGGCGTTGTGGGACACGGTGAGGATGAACCACACGAACCCGCCGATGGCGCACACGGCCAGGATGGGTTTGACGCCGGGCCACGGGTCGGCGCGCCGCCAGTAGGCGACGACGTTCCCCAGGACGGTGGCGACCACGGCGAACAGCGCCATGGCCGGGCTCAGCAGGCCCTCCGACCAGCAGGCGCCGATCCCCACCAGGACGGCGGCGACCGAGGCGGCCCGGAACGACACCGAGTGCTCGGGCGGACCCGGCCGGTTGACCTCGACGAACCGCTGCCACAGCGACGGGTGCTCCCGGTCGGTGGTCCCCGGCCCGGCTCCCGCGGGACCCGGCGCGCCGGCGGGCCCCCGACGCCCCCTGCCAGTGGCGTCGGCCGTGCCGGTCGCGTCGGCCGCGTCGGCCGCGTCGGTCACGTCGGGACCGCCCGCGCCAGCCGGCGACCGAGCTCGACGGTGTCGGTCACGGCGCGCACGATCCGGCCGGTGTCCTCGTGGGTGGCGAGCACCACGGGCTGGCGCCGGGCGAGGCATTCCGACACCGCCGCCATCATGCGCTCGGCCTCGGCCTCGGCCGCGGCGGGGTCCCGGGGGAGCTCGAGCTCCACGAAGACCGGGTCGTCGGTGGGCCGCTCCGACTCCCGGACCATCAGCACCCCGGCGTGGGAGGTGGCCGGCCAGTGGACGATGCGGCGGGGGTCGCCCGGGGCGTAGGGGCGGATGCCCCGGGGCTCGCCGATGCCGGACGGGACCCGGGGGGCGGCCTCACCGGGACGGTCGTCCGGGGTGCGGAGCGGTGGGCCGGGCTCACCGGTGCGGGGGGCGACGTGGAACAGGTGCGGCAGGGGGAGCTCGACGTGCCGCGCCCACCACAGCAGGCCGAACGGCGCACTGGACCCCACCTCCACGACCACGGCGTCGAGTACGCCCCGGTGACGGGGTGTCACCTCGACGGTGACGGTGCGGGCGCCGCGCTGGCCGCCGCCGGCCTGCCGCTCACGTCCCACCGGAAAGACGCCGCGGACCCGGACGGGCCGGTCCACGTCCAGGGTGAGCGCGGCCGGCTCGCCGGCGCGGCCGTCGAAGGGGGCGGCGGTGCAGGACAGGCGGGCCCGCCGGGCCGGCCATGCCGGGGCCAGCAACCCCACCACCAGGAAGGAGCCGAGGACGGCCCCGACGGCCTGCACCCAGCCCGAGCCGCTCGAGTGGGCCACCGCGGCCCAGGCGACCAGGGTGATGATGCTGCCGGTGACCGGTCCGATCCAGGCCACCGGGTGGACCCGACGACGGAGTCGTACCGTGCGGGGGATGCCGGGGGAGTGGGCGGGGCGCCGCCTCCCGTTGAGCCGCCACGACAGGGCGGAGGCACCGGCCAGGGCGGCCGCCCCGATCATGATGCCCAGGGGGGCGGCGGTCGGTCCGAACAGGGCGCGGGAGACCGTCACCCCGAGCAGTCCGGCCGCGATCCCGACCAGCGCCGCCTGCGCGGCCCGCCAGCCGGACGTGGCCCCGTGCCGGGGCTCGCCGGAGCTCACGTGGTGGGGGCGGGGGTGTCGGCGATCACTCGGCCGACCAGCACCGGTCCGTCGCCGGGACCGTCGGCGATGAGCCGGTGCGACAGGCACGCCACGGCGACGGCCTGGACGTCCTCGGGGGTGACGTAGGACCGTCCGCACAGGACGGCGTACGCCTGGGCGCTGCGCAGGAGGGAGATGGCCGCCCGGGGGCTGGCGCCGAGCCGGACCGAGCCGGTGGTGCGGGTGGCCCGCACCAGGGCGACGGCGTACCCGGCCACGGCCTGGACCACGTGGACGCCGGCGGTGGCGTCGATGGCCCGCTGCCACCGCGCCGTGTCGGCCACGGGGGTAAGGGTGTCGAGGGCGTAGCGCCCGCCGTTGTGCAGGACGAGGCGCGTCTCGACCTCGGCGTCGGGGTAGCCGATGGAGCAGGCGAGGCCGAAGCGGTCGAGCTGGCTCTCGGCCAGCGGGTAGGTGCCGAGCTGGCCCACCGGGTTCTGGGTGCCGATGACCAGGTGCGGGCGGGGGAGCGGCCACGACTCGCCGTCCACCGAGACCTGCTGCTCCTCCATCGACTCGAGGAGGGCGGACTGGGTCCGGGGCGGGGTGCGGTTCATCTCGTCGAGGAGGACGACGTTGGCGAAGACCGGGCCCGGTCGGAACTCCCACGTGGCCGTGTCGGGGGAGAAGACCGTGACCCCCGTGATGTCGGACGGGAGCAGGTCGGGATGGCCCTGGACGCGGGACAGGTCGGCGCCGAGTGCCGTGGCCAGGGCGCGGGCCAGGACCGTCTTGCCCACCCCGGGGACGTCCTCGATCAGGAGGTGGCTGCCCGACAGGGCGGCGACCACGGCGGTGGTGACGGCGACGGGCGTGCCCAGGAGGACGCCGGACAGTGCGGCGTGGAGCTGGCCGGCCAGGATCACGGCGTCGTCGAGCGCACCCGGGTCGGTGGGGTCCGGTTCCGACAGGAGAGCCGGCACGGCGCCGGGGGTCGGCACCGGCCCCGGGAGGTCGGCCCCGTCCCGTGTCTCGATGCCGGTGGTCATGGGGTCTCCTGATTCCCCGGCGTGGGAGCCGGTGGGATCGTCGGGGGCGCGCGGGGCGCTACGACCAGTGTAGGGGTGCCCCTCGCGCCTCCACAATGCACCTCGGGCCCCCGGACCGGGCGTGCGATGGGTCCCGGGACCGTGCCCGGGACCGGTCCCGGGACCGTGCCCCGGACCGGCCCCCGGACCGTGCCCGGGACCGGTCCCCGGACCGTGCCCCGGACCGTGCCCGTCGGGCGATCCCCTAGAAGTCGATCCCCGACAGCTCGGGCACGGCACCCTCGGCCCGGGACCGGGCGGCCAGCCACCGCTCGCGTGCCGCCGCGTGGGCGGCGTCCGTCCCGGCGGGTTCGACCACGGCCCGGGGCGCCCAGGCGGCGGCGACGTCGTCCTCGCCGGCCCAGGTCCCGACGGCCATCCCGGCGAGGAAGGCGGCGCCCAGGGTGGTCGCCTCCAGCATGGGGGCGATCTCGATCGGTCGGCCGCAGGCGTCGGCCAGGGCCTGGGTGAACACGTCGTTCGCCGTCATGCCGCCATCGACCCGGAGGGTGGCCACGGCCAGTCCCGAGTCCGTCTCGGCGGACTCCAGGAGGTCGGCACCCCGGTGGGCCACGCCCTCGAGGACGGCCCGCACCAGCTCCGGCCGTCCGCTGCCCCGGGTGATGCCGGTGAACGTGCCCCGGGCCCCGAAGTCCCACACCGGGGTGCCGAGGCCGAGGAGGGCGGGGACGAACCACACGTCGCCGGTGTCGGTGCACCGCCCGGCCACCGTGGCCGAGTCGGCGGCGTCCTCGATGATGCCGAGATCGTCGCGCAGCCACTCCACGCAGTTGCCGGCCGACAGCATGATCGCCTCGATGCCCCAGGTGACGGTGCCGGCGCGGCGCCAGGCGATGATCGGGATGGTGCCGGCGGGACCGCGGACGGCCTGGTGGGGCCGGGTGGTGCCCAGACACTGGTCGAGCATGCCGCCGGTCCCGAACGTGGCCTTGGCCTGGCCGGCGGCGGTGCAGCTCTGGCCGATCAGCGAGGCCTGCTGGTCGCCGGCCATGCCGGCGATGGGTGGCGCACCGGTGAGGGTGCCGGCCGTGCCCAGGGCGCCGGACGAGTCCACGATCTCGGGTAGGACCGCCTCGGGGATCGCCAGGGCGGCCAGCAGGTCGGGATTCCACCCGGACCCGTCGCCGCGGATCAGGCCGGTCACGCCGGCGTTGGAGGCGTCGGTCACGTGCAGCTCGCCCCCGGACAGGATCCACGCCACCCACGTGTCGATGGTCCCGAAGGCCAGCTCACCGCGCCCGGCACGGGCGCGGTCGGGGTCGGCCGCGTCGAGGATGGCGGCCAGCTTGGTCGCCGAGGCGTTGGGGGCGACGCGGATGCCCTGGCCCTGCAGCTCCAGGCAGGTGCCGACCGTCCGCAGGTCCTGCCACCCGAGCCCGGGACCGACCGGCTCGCCCGTCGCCCGGTCCCACACCAGGGTCGAGGCCCGTTGGTTGGCGATGCCCACGGCGGCGACGGGCCCGCCCTCGGACAGGCTCCGGGTCGCCACCTCGACGACCGCGTCGGCGATGGCCCGGCCGTCGAACTCGACGAGCCCCGGGAACGGGGTCTCGGGGAGGACGGGGAGGTGGTGGATGTGGTCCACCGACGCGTCGGGCCGGACCACGGCCCCCCGCACCCCCGAGGTGCCGACGTCGATCACGAGGATGCTCACGGCCAGGGCACCGTCCCGAACGGCGAGGCGAGTCCGAGCTTGCCCGGGTTGAGGATCCCGTGCGGGTCGAGGGCCGCCTTCACCGAGGCCAGCACGTCGAAGGCCGGACCCAGGCCGTCGGCCAGGAAGCGGGCCCGGTTGAGGCCGATGCCGTGGTGGTGGCTGAGGGCCCCACCGGCGTCCAGGGTGGCCCGGGTCACCTCGTCCCAGGCCCGTCGGTAGTAGGTGCTGACCCAGGCGTCCCGACCGTCGGGATCGGCGGCCACCTCCTCGGGCGGCCGGCCGGCGAAGGTGAAGTAGAGGCAGGCGCCGTCGGTGTAGGCGTGGCTCTGGTGCGACGAGGCGACCAGCGTGCCCTCCACGGAGGCCAGTGCGCCGAGGACGGCGTCGTACAGGCCGGGCAGCGCCGCCCAACGGCCGGAGACCTCGACGGTGTCGACGACCACACCGGCGCGCCACAGGGGGGCGAGGGCCGAGACGTCGTTGCGGTGGCCGAGCCAGCGGTCGACCAGGCCGGCGTCGAGCGGGTCGGCCGCCGCACACTCCTGGTCGACGATGCCGAGCGTCGCCGCCACCAGCGCCGGGTCGGCCTCGTCCAGCACGACGAGGACGTTGGTGCCGCCCAGGTCGAAGGACCGTCCCGACTCGGTGGCGTCGTAGAGGCGCAGCACGGCGGGGGTCGCGCCCCGGCGCAGGATGCGTCGGCAGGCGTCGAGCCCGTCGGCGAACGAACCGAAGCCGAACGCCCGGCGTCCGTCACCGGCGGGGACGGGGTGGACCCGGAAGCGGCCCTCGGTGATGACGCCGAGGGTGCCCTCGCTGCCGACGAAGAGCTGGGTCAGGTCGGGACCGGTGGCCGAGCGCGGGCCCCGCCCGCCGGTGCGCACCACCCGGCCGTCGGCCAGCACCACCTCGAGGCCCAGCACCATGTCCTCGATCTTGCCGTACCGGTTCGAGTACTGGCCGGCGCCGCGGCAGGCGAGCCAGCCACCCACGGTGGAGAGGTCCATCGACTGGGGCCAGTGCCCGAGGGTCAGTCCGTGCCCGTCGCGCAGCCCGGCCTCCACGTCCGGACCGAACGTGCCCGCCCGCAGGTCGGCCACCAGGGACGTGGCGTCGACGTCGCCGATGCCGGCCAGGCCGCACAGGTCGAGGGCGACGCCGCCGAACAGGGGGATGGAGGCCCCGCACACACCGCTCCGGCCGCCGGCCGGGGTCACCGGGATCCGTTCCGCGTCGCACAGGGCGAGCACGGCGGACACCTGCGCGGTGTCGGTGGGGCGGGCGACGACGGCGGGGCGAGACGGCACGGCGCCGCCGGCGGCCCACCCGATGGCGAGCGGCCACCAGTCCCGCCCGGCTTCGGTCCGGTCGTCGTCGAGGGTCGACACGCTGGCGCAGGCGTCGGCCAGGCGCCGGACCAGGGTGTCGTCGACCGCCACCCGGGTGGTGGCCAGGCGGTCGGTCACGCCGCCGGGCCCGGCGTCGACCGCAGTGACCGGGGTGGGCCGCATCACGACTCCACCGTCCCCGGGGCTCCGCCGGCCGGGGCGCAGGACGCGGACGGGCCGCCGGGGTCGCCGGGGTCACCGCGGCCACCGGGGTCACCTGGGTCACCTGGGTCGCCGGGGTCGCCGACCTCCTCGGCGCCGGTCCGCCGCCGCGGGTCCAGCCCGGCCCCGGCCAGCCTGGCCCGGACGTGGTCGGCGTACGCCACGGCCTCGGCCCGGGCGCGCCCGGCGTCCCATCCGAGCTCGGGCCCGATGAGCGCGGCCACCGATCCGGCGGCGTCGGCGGCGGCCCGGGCGTCGCGGTAGGACGACTGGGTGCGGCGGTCGAGCACGTCGGAGACGGAGCACGCCATCTCGCGCCGGACCGCCCACAGCGCCTCGGCGGCCAGGTACGGGAGTCCGGCGACGAGCGGCTCGAGGAGCTCGGGCCGGCCGTCGGCCAGGGCCAGCACGGCGCCGGCCTCGGTCCCGTAGCGCGAGGCGAGGTGGGCGGCGCGCGAGCCGACCGGGTCGGCGGGGTCGGGCCGGACGTTGGCGCCGGCACCGCCAGCCTTCGGGACGACCCTGCCGCCGGTGGGCGCGCCGTGGAGGCGCAGGTTCCTGGTGCGGCACCGCAGCCGCTCGCGACCCAGTCCGCGCACGACGGCGTCGACGGTGTCCTCGGCCATCTTGCGGTAGGTGGTGAGCTTGCCGCCGGTGACCGTCACCAGTCCGCCGGGCGAGGTGCGCACGGTGTGGCGACGGGACAGGTCGGCGGTGCGCTCGGAGGAGGCGCCCTTCTGCTCGGGGGCGAGCAGGGGGCGGAGGCCGGTCCAGATGCCGGTGATGTCGTCCCGGGTGATCGCACGGGTCGAGATGGCGTTGGCCGCGCCCAGGATGTAGTCGACGTCCTCGGGGGTGCACGACGGGTCGTCCAGCGGTCCGTCCCACCCCGTGTCGGTGGTGCCCAGGTAGACCTGGTCGCCCCAGGACACGACGAAGATCGACCGCTTGTCCTCCCTGACCGGGATGACGGCGGCGATGTCGCACGGGAACGCCTCCTCGGGCACCGTGATGTGGATCCCCTTGGCCGGGCGGATGGAGTGCGGGTCCGTGCCCTCGTCGAGGGTGCGCACCTCGTCGGACCAGACGCCGGCGGCGTTGACCACGACCGAGGCGCGGACGTCAAACGGCTCGGCGCCCACCGGTGCGACGGTGGCCCCGCGCACCCGGCCGACGGGGTCGGTCACCAGGCCGGTCACCGGGGTGTGGTTGACGGCGGTGGCGCCGTGGTCGAGGACCGCCGTACGCACCACGGTCAGCGTGAGGCGGGAGTCGTCGGAGCGGGCGTCCCAGTAGAGGAATCCGGCCACCAGCCGGTCGGCCCGCAGCGTGGGCATGTGGGCGAGGGCCTGTTCCCGGGTGACCTTCTCGTGGCGCCGGCCGATGCGCACCCCGCCGGTCAGGTCGTAGAGCCACAGTGCCGTCCGGTACACCCGGGCCACGCCCTTGTTGACCACGCCGGAGCTGCCGAAGAGGGGGATGAGGAAGGGGAGCGGGGTGACCAGGTGGGGGGCGTTCTCGAGGAGGCGCTGGCGCTCGGCGAGGTTCTCGTAGACCAGGCGGTACTCGTGCTGCTGCAGGTAGCGCAGGCCGCCGTGGATCAGCTTGGACGACTTGGAGGAGGTCCCCGAGGCGAAGTCGTCTTTCTCGACCAGGGCGACCTTCAGTCCCCGGCTGGCGGCGTCGAGGGCCACGCCCGCCCCGGTGATCCCGCCGCCGACGACGAGGACGTCGAACGACTCGTCGGCCAGCCGGGCGAGGGCCCGGTCACGGTCGAACGGGTCGTGGTGCGCGGCGCGAGCAGTCGCGGGGTCAGGCATGGGCAAAGCCTGCCACAGGTGGACGCGGCCTCCCGTGGCCGACGGCCGGCCCGCCGGCGCCGGCACGCCGTTTCTACAACTGGTGTCAACTAACAACGACTGGTGGTACCGTGACGACGTGCGGAGTCCCGAGGAGCTGACCGAGCTGTTCCGGCGGAGCGGTCGCAAGGTCACGGCCCAGCGCCAGTGCATCTTCCGCGTCCTCCACGGGGACGAGACGCACCCGTCGGCCGAGTCGGTACACGCCGCCGCCGTGGTCCGGATGGAGACCATCTCCCTCAAGACCGTGTACCAGACGCTCCACGACCTCTCCGACCTGGGGGAGATCACCGCCCTCGACGTGGGGACCGGGAGCACCCGGTTCGACCCCAACGTGGACGACCCGCACCACCACCTGGTGTGCCGCTCGTGCGGCAGCGTGCGGGACCTGGTGGTCGAGTTCCCCGACCTCGCCGTGCCCCGTGACGCCGATCTCGGGTTCGAGGTCGGCGCGGCCGAGGTCGTCTTCCGCGGCCTGTGCCCACAGTGCCGGGCCGCATCCCTGCCCACGCCCGCCACCGCCTCCTGACACGCCGACCCGTCGCACCGACCCGAAAGGACCACCATGCCCGAGCTCAAGGACTCCAAGACCGAGGCGAACCTGAAGGAGGCGTTCGCCGGCGAGAGCCAGGCCAACCGCCGGTACCTCTACTTCGCCCAGAAGGCCGACGTCGAGGGCTACCCGGACGTGGCCGCCCTGTTCCGGTCGGTGGCGGAGGGTGAGACCGGGCACGCCTTCGGCCACTTCGACTTCCTGCGGGAGGTGGGTGACCCGGTGACGGGGGCGGCCGTGGGCCCGACCGAGGACAACCTGAAGTCGGCCATCGAGGGCGAGACCTACGAGTACTCCGAGATGTACCCCGGCTTCGCCCGCACGGCGCGCGACGAGGGGTTCGACGAGATCGCCGAGTGGTTCGAGACGCTCGCCCGCGCGGAGAAGAGTCACGCCGGCCGGTTCACGGAGGGCCTCACCTCGGTCGCCTGACCCGGGTGCCCCGTCCCCACCACCGGTCCCGCTCCGGCCGCGACGGCCCCCGCGGAGGCCAGCCATGACCGCCACCTACCGACCCGACGATCCGGGCTACTTCGACGAGACCGGGTTCCGCGCCGAGCTCGGGCGGGTGTTCGACCTGTGCCACGGCTGTCGACTGTGCTTCAACCTGTGCCCGTCGTTCCCGACGCTGTTCGACCTCGTCGACGCCCACGACGGTGTCGTGTCGGCCATGACGCCGGCCGAGCAGGACCGGGTGGTCGACGAGTGCTACCAGTGCAAGCTCTGCTACCCGAAGTGCCCCTACGTGCCGCCGCACGAGTGGGCGCTCGACTTCCCCCGGCTGATGCTGCGGGCCAAGGCCGTGCGCCGCGCGGGCGCCACGCCCGTGCGCGAGCGGCTCACCGACCAGGCCCTGGCCCGCACCGACCTGCTGGGCCGGGTGGCCACGGCGGCCGCGCCGGTGGTGAACGCCCTCACCGGCACACCCGGCTCGCTGACCCGCAGGATCATGGAGCGCACGGCGGGACTGGCATCGGACCGGCTGCTCCCGCCGTACGCGCGGACCAGGTTCTCCACCTGGTTCCGTCGACGCACCGCCGACCGGGGGCCGCGTGCATGCGTGTCCGGTGCCGTCCAGGGCTCGGTGTCGGTCTTCCCGACCTGCTTCGTGGAGTACATGGAGCCGGGGATCGGCCGGGACCTGGTCAAGGTGTACGAGCGCAACGGCGTGGCGTGCTCGCTGCCCGAGGGGACGAGGTGCTGCGGCGCCCCGTGGCTCCACCAGGGGAACGTGAAGGAGTTCACCCGGGCGGCGAGCGCCAACGTGGCCGCCCTGGCGCCCGAGGTGCGGGCCGGCAGGGATGTCGTGGTGGCCCAGCCGACCTGCGCCTACGTGGTGAAGCGGGACTATCCGATCTACCTGGCCGGGACGTCCCAGGCGGCGGACGCCGAGCTGGTGGCCGGGCGGACGGCGGATCCGGCCGAGTACCTGATGGCACTCCACAAGGGGGAGGGGACGTCGCTCGACACCGAGTTCCCCGGGAGGGAGTCGGGTGCGGTGCCCGACGAGGTGACCTACCACGTCGCCTGCCACCTGCAGGCCCAGCACATCGGCCTGAAGAGCCGGGACCTGCTGAAGGTCGCCGGCATCCGGGCGACCCTGGTGCAGCGGTGCTCGGGCATCGACGGCACCTGGGGCTACCGGTCCGACAACTACGAGCTCGCCCGCACCGTGGCCGGGCCGATGGCCCGCGAGATCGGTGCCGCCGGCAACGAGGTGGTCTGCGGCGACTGCCACCTGGCCAACGGGGCCATCGAGCAGGAGACCGGGACCCGGCCGGTCCACCCGGTGCAGCTGCTGGCCCGCGCCTACGGGATCCCCGAGGAGCTGCCGTGACCATCCGTCCGCTCACCCTCGAGGACATCACCGACCTGCGCGCCTACGAGCGCGAGCGTGACGGGTTCCGCCGTGCCGTCATCGCCGAGAAGAAGGCGCGTCGCGTGTCGATCGGCCCGGTGGTGACGCTGACGTTCGAGAGCCGGACCACGGTCCGGTTCCAGGTGCAGGAGATGGCCCGGGCCGAGCGGCTCACCACCGACGCCCAGGTCCAGCACGAGCTCGACGTCTACAACCGGCTCCTGCCCGCACCGGGTGAACTGTCGGCCACCCTGTTCCTGGAGCTGACGTCCGAGGAGCAGCTGCGGACGTGGCTGCCCACCCTGGTCGGGGTCGAACGGTCGGTGGTCCTGCTCATCGGCGAGGGCACCGGCACCCGCATGGTGCGCTCGGTTCCCGAGGAGCTGCACGAGGCCCAGCTGACCCGCACCGACGTGACGTCGGCCGTGCACTACGTGCGGTTCCCGTTCACGCCTCCCGAGGTCTCGGCCTTCGTCGACGGCCCGGTGACCCTGCTGGTGAACCACCCCGACTACCCGGACGGGCGGCGCGGGGTCGTGCTGTCCGACGCCACCCGGGCGGCGTTGGCCGAGGACCTGAACTCGCCCTGACCCTGACCTGACGGGGGTGTCCTACTCGCCCCGGAACTCGGGCGACCGCCGGGCCAGCGACGCGGCGATCCCCTCCCGGAAGTCGGCCGTGGCCATCAGCCGGAGCTGTTCGGTCCGCTCGTGGTCGACCACGGTGGTGAAGCCGTGGACGACCTCGTGGCGCAGCGTGCGGCGGATCGAGGCCACGGCCAGGGGAGCGGCGGCGGACAGTTCGACGGCCAGCGCCCGTGCGCCGGCCCGCTCGTCGTCGTCCAGCCGGTCGCAGAGTCCGATGGCCAGCGCCTCGGGGCCCTCGACACGGCGACCGGTGGTCAGGAGCTCGAGCGCCCGCTGGCGCCCGACCACCGCCGGGAGCGTGAGCGAGATCCCGAATCCCTGGTGGAATCCGAGCCGGGCGAAGTTGGCCTGGAACCGTGTCGAGGGGGCGGCGACTCGGAAGTCGGCGACGAGCGCGAGGCCGAGTCCGCCGCCGATGGCCGAGCCCTGCACGGCGGCCACCAGGGGGACGGGCGCGTCGACCAGTCGGCGGGCGGTCCCGTACAGCGTGGCGAGGGCGGCCGGCTCGGGCCGGTCCGTCGCCCCGAAGTCGAGTCCGGCGCAGAAGTGCCGGCCCTCGGAGCACAGCACCACCGCGCGGGCACCGGTGCCGGCGGACCAGTCGACGGCCTCGGCGACGCCGGCGAGCAGGTCGGCGTCGAAGAAGTTGGCGGGCGGCCGGTGCAGTTCCACCTCGGCCACGTGGTCGTCGCCCACGGCGGCGGTCACGTCGCCGAAGGCGGCCGTGCTCACCGGTCCCCGCCCGGCCAGTCGGCGACCTCGGCGAGCACCTCGTCGGTGTGCTGGCCGCTGCGGGCCGCCGGCCGGCGGACGGTCGGTCCGGGCGAGGCTGAGAACCGGACGGGCTGGGGGATCACCTTGTACCGCCCGGCCAGGGGATGGTCGTCCTCGGGCAGAGCGTCGACCAGCTCCTCGAGGGTGGGGATGGGCGACGCCGGGATCCGGGCCCCGGCGCAGAACGCCAGCCACTCGGCCGTCGTGCGCCGGGTGAGCACCTCGGCGACGTCCCGGTAGAGGGTGTCGGCGTGGGCGATGCGCGACCGGGCGCTCCGGATCCGGTCGTCCTCGGCCAGGTCGGGACGGCCGCCTTCGCGGAACAGGTCCTCGTAGTTCTCGCGGGTGTAGGCGAGGACGTTGATCCAGCCGTCCGCGGTGCGCTGGGGCTGGCGCTCGGGATTGAGGATGCGTGGGTAGCCGGGAGGACCCTGCGGGGGGACCGCCGTGGCGGCGCCGGCGTGCTCGACCAGGGTGAAGGCGGTGAGGACGTCGATCATGGGGACCTCGACCCGCTGTCCCTCGCCGGTGCGCCCGCGGTGGAGCAGGGCGGCCAGCACCGCATAGGCGATGGTGAGGCCGCAGACCTTGTCGGCCACGAGCGTCGGCACGAGCAGCGGGTCGCCGCCCTGGCGCCGGAACGTGTCGGGGATGCCCGAGCCGGCCTGGATCACGTCGTCGTAGGCGGGTGCGTCGGCCGCGGGCGAGTCGGACGGGTAGCCCTGGGCCTGGCAGTAGACGACGTCCGGGCGGACCCCGGCCACGTCCTCGTACGTGAGCCGTAGGCGGCCGAGGGTGGCCGGGCGCAGGTTGGTGACCACCACGTCGACCGTGGCGGCGATCCCGAGGACCCGCTCCCGGTCCCCGGGATCCTTCAGGTCGAGGACGACGTTGCGCTTGTTGCGCAGGAGGTTCAGGGCGATGCCCGAGAGCTGGGGGACGGGGCCGGGGGTCATGACCCGGCTGAGCGTCCCCTTCGGGTCCTCCACGGTGATGACGTCGGCGCCCAGGTCGCCCAGGATCTGGGTGGCGAGCGGGCCCATCACCACCGAGCTGATGTCCAGCACCCGCACGCCGTGGAGCGGGCCCGTGGTCGTCGTCGGCATGGGGCGGTCCTTTGGTGCGGTGCCCGGCGCCACGTCGGTGCGGCAGCCGGTGCGGTGGCCAATGGTAGCGACCCGACCCCGGGGCACCGGAGGGACGGTCCCACGCCCACCGACCGGGGACGGGGAGACTGTCCGACGATGCACTCCGCCGACCGACCGGGACGGGTGTCCCGATGAGCCCGCCGTGGTCGCCGCGGTCGGACCCACCGGCCGGCCCGGACGGCCCGGACGGCCCGGACCCTCCCGGATCCGTCCCACGCCCCACCCTGGTCGGGGAGTTCAAGGACGCCGTCACCCTGCGGGCCGTCCTGCTGGTGATCGGGGTCGCCGTGATCCAGCTGGCGTTCATCACCTCGTACGTCGGGGCCTTCCACCGCCCGGTGCCGTACCGCATGCCGCTGGCCGTCGTGGCACCGCCCGGTGAGAGCGCCCGGCTGGTGTCGGCACTCGACGGCATCCACGGGACACCGCTCGACGCCACCGTCGTGCCCACGGTGGCGGCGGGCACCGCCCAGCTGCTGCGTCGCGACGTCTACGGGGTCCTCGTGGTGGGCGCCACGGGTGGCGTGCGCCTGGTCGAGGCCAGCGCCAGCGGGGTGTCGGCGTCCCAGGCGCTGACCGAGGTGCTCGACGCCGTCGGGGTGAAGCTCCACCAGAAGGTCACGGTGGACGACATCCGTCCCCCGTCGCCCGGGGACCGCAACAGCCTGACGTCGTTCTACCTGGTGCTCGGCTGGATCGTGGGCGGGTACCTGGTCGCCTCGATCCTCGGGATCAGCGACGGGTCCCGTCCGGCGAACCCGCAGCGCGCCACGGTGCGACTGACGGTGATCGCCGGCTACGCCCTGGTGACGGGCCTGCTCGGCGCGCTCGTGGTCGGTCCCCTGCTGCACGCCCTGCCGGGGCCCACGTGGTCGTTGGCCCTGCTGGGTGCACTGCTCGTGTTCTGCGCCGGCGCCTTCTCCATGGGGTTGCAGGTGGTGGCCGGCACCATCGGCATCGGGCTCACCATCCTCGTCTTCGTCGTGCTCGGCAATCCCAGCGCCGGCGGCGCCTACTCGTGGCAGCTGCTGCCCGGGTTCTGGCGGACGATCGGACCCTGGATCCCGTCCGGGGCGGGGACGGCGGCGGCGCGGGGGATCGCCTACTTCGGCGGGGTGGCCATTGCCACGAACCTCCTGGTCATCGCCGCCTACGGCCTGGTGGGCATCGTCATCACCTACGTGGTCCTGGTGGACGTCGGCCACCAGCTGATCCGGCTGCCCGACGGCGTCCCGCGGGACGAGGACGACCGGGAGTCCTGAGCCCCTCCCGGACGACCCGGCGTCCCGGTCGTCCCGCGTCGTCCGTGTGCGGCGGGGCAAGGTCAGCGGCCAGGACGGTGGAGGGTCCCCGGCAAGGTGGGCGCCGCAGGGTGGCGGTGCCGTCCGAGCGGGCGGTCCGTCAGGCGCCGCCGGTGCCGGCGGCGACGCACCTCGGTGCACGGAGGGACCACACATGAGCAGCGCCACCACCACGACGATCGTCGGGAACCTGACCCGGGACCCCGAGATCCGCTACACCCGCGAGGGACAGGCCACGACCAACCTCGGGGTCGCCGCCAACCGTCGCTGGCAGAACCGGGAGACCAACGAGTGGGAGGAGTCCACCTCCTTCTTCGACGTCGTCATCTGGCGGGACCTGGCGGAAAACGTCGCCCTGAGCCTCACCAAGGGGATGCGGGTGATCGTGACCGGCCGCCTCGAGCAGCGTAGCTGGGAGACCGAGGACGGCGACCGGCGGTTCAAGGTGGAGATCGTCGCCGACGAGGTGGGCCCGTCGTTGCGCTTCGCCACCGTCGACGTCCACCGGGTGGTCCGCCCGTCGGCCGACGGCGACGCCGGCGGCGCCACCGCCGAGCCGGCCGGTGCGTGAGGCCGCCACCCGACGTCCGCACGGGCCGGACCTCCCCGGTCCGGCCCGTGCCGCGTCCGGCCGACCGTGCGTGGCCCCGGCACGGGGGATCCGGTTCGGCGCGCAGGTCGTCCTGACCAAGGAGGAGGCTTTCGGTGTCTGTCAGGCGCTCGCCGACGCCGGCCGGGTCCTCGTCCGTTCGGGTGGCTCGGTCGAGGCCGACGCCCTGTGCTCCGTCTTCGTGCTCCTCGAGGAGCGGCTGGTCGACGGGTGACCGACCGGTGCCGTCGGCGCTCGGCGCCGGGCCCGGGCCGATGGGGGGTCGCGACGCGCATCCGCCCCCGACCCGGGGGAGGTGTCGGGGGCGGATCGCCGCTCGGGGGGATGAGACGTTGCCGTGAGAGGCGGTGAGGTTCAGTCCTCGCCGGGCTCGAACTCCAGCGACAGCGAGTTGACGCAGTAGCGGAGGCCGGTGGGGGCGGGACCGTCGGGGAAGACATGGCCGAGGTGGCCACCGCAGCGGGCGCAGGTGATCTCGGTGCGGCGCATGCCGAAGGACTTGTCGACGTGCTCCTCGACGGTGCCCTCGGCCAGGGCCTGCGTGAAGCTCGGCCAGCCCGATCCCGAGTCGAACTTGGTCGAGGTCGGGAACAGTTCGGCCCCACAACCGGCGCAGGTGAACATGCCGCTGCCCTCGACGTGCAGGAGTTCGCCCGACCAGGCGGGCTCCGTGCCCTTCTGCCGGAGGACGGCGTAGCGCTCGGGGGTGAGGCGCGCCCGCCATTCGTCGTTGCTGAGCTCGACCTTGTCGGTCGTGGTGGGCTCGTCGGTGGTGCTCATCGCAACTCCTTCGTCGTGGTTCGTGGTGCCGTCCCCGGCTCCGGCTCCGGCTCCGGTGGTGTCGTCCCCGGATCCGGTGCCCCCGTTACATCCGTTGCGGCGGCCGGACGGGACGGGGTCGACGTACCGACTCCCGGTGCGTGGCGCCGGCCCGCGGCCCGCACCACCCCCCGCGCCACTCGACCCTCTGGCAGCTGTGGCGATCACCGTGGTCAACGCCCGAGGGGGGCGAGGTGTTCCCACCGGCGGTGCCAGACGTCATACGCGGGCCCGCCGGTGCTCCCGTGCCCTGGCCGGAGGGACCCGGGACCACCCCGGCCGGCCCCGATCGGCCCCGAAAACGTGTTTGCTAACGTCGCGTCAGATTTCCCGCCGACCCTTCCGACCAGGACGTGCGCCGCATGGACCTTCGAGACCGACCCGAGGACGAGGCCTTCCGCAAGGAGGTGCAGACGTGGCTGGCCGACCACGTCGTGGGCGAGTTCGCCGCCCTCGGCGGGCGCGGCGGTTCCGGGGACGAGACCTTCGGGTTCGAAGTCCGGCTCGGGTGGGAGAAGGTCCTGGCAGAGGGGGGCTGGACCTGCCTCGGCTGGCCGACCGAGTTCGGTGGTCGGGGCGCGTCCATCGCCCACCAGGTCATCTTCAACGAGGAGTACGTGAAGGCAAAGGCGCCGGGCCGGGTCAGCATCCTCGGCGAGGGGCTGCTCGGGCCCACCTTGATCCAGTACGGGACGAAGGCTCAGCAGGACCGGTTCCTTCCGCGCATCGTGGACGGGACCGAGCTGTGGTGCCAGGGCTACTCGGAGCCGAACGCCGGGAGCGACCTCGCCAACGTGGCCACCCGGGCCGAGCTCGACGGGAACGAGTGGGTGATCACCGGGCAGAAGGTGTGGACGTCGCTCGCCCACCAGTCCGACTGGTGCTTCGTGGTGTGCCGCACCGAGCCCGGTTCCACCCGGCACCGAGGACTGTCCTACCTCCTCGTCCCGATGGACCAACCCGGGGTGGAGATCCGTCCGATCACCCAGCTCACCAGGACCTCGGAGTTCAACGAGGTCTTCTTCGACGGAGCCCGCACGGCCGAGGACCTGGTGGTGGGGACGCCGGGGGAGGGCTGGCGCGTGGCCCTCGCCACCCTGGGCTACGAGCGCGGCGTGGGCCTCCTCGGCCACCAGCTGTCGTTCCGGCGCGAGCTCGACCACCTGATCGCCGCCGCACGGGCCAACGGCCGCGCCGCCGACCCGGTCGTGCGCCAGCGGTTGGCCCGCTCCTACGCCGAGCTCGAGGTGCTGCGCTACAACACGCTGCGCAGCCTGTCCGGCTACGACGGTCCGGTGGCGCCGCCCGAGGCCTCGATCATCAAGCTGTACTGGGCCACGTGGCACCAGAAGCTCGGCGAGCTCGCCATGGACGTGCGCGGCCCGGGCGGGATGGTGGCCGAGGCCGCCCCCTACGAGCTGGACGAGTTCCAGCGGACGTTCCTGTTCAGCCGGTCCGAGACCATCTACGGCGGCTCCAACGAGATCCAGAAGAACATCATCGGCGAACGGGTCCTCGGACTGCCGCCCGAGCCCAAGGGAGACCTGCGTTGACCGAAGCCGCCACCGGAACCACCGGAACCACCGGAACCACCAGAACCACCGGGATGCCGTCCGCGCCGGAGCCACCCCCGGGACACGGCCTGCTGACCGGCAAGGTCGTGGTCGTCACGGCTGCCGCCGGCACCGGCATCGGCTTCGCCACGGCCCGGCGCTGCATCGAGGAGGGGGCCACGGTGGTGGTGTCCGACGCCCATGAGCGGCGGCTGGGGGAGGCGGCCGACGCCCTTGCCGCCCTACCGGAGTCGGCGGGGGTGCGCCCGCTCGCCGTGCCGTGCAACGTGACCGACGAGGCGCAGGTCCAGGGGCTCTACGACGCGGCCGTGGCCGAGCACGGACACTTCGACGTGGCCGTCAACAACGCCGGACTCGGCGGCCAGGTCGACGTCGTCGACATGTCCGACGAGCAGTGGGACCTCGTACTCGACGTGACCCTGACGGGCACGTTCCGCTGCACCCGGGCGGCGCTGCGCCACTTCTACGGGCGCGGGACGGGTGGCGTCATCGTGAACAACGCGTCGGTGCTGGGCTGGCGGGCCCAGGCCGGTCAGGCCCACTACGCGGCGGCCAAGGCGGGGGTGATGGCGCTCACCCGCTGCTCGGCCGTGGAGGCCGCCCCCCACGGGGTGCGGATCAACGCCGTGTCGCCGAGCCTCGCCGTGCACCCGTTCCTCAACAAGGTGATGGCCGACGAGGAGCTCGCCGTGCTGGCCTCGCGGGAGGTCTTCGGACGGGGGGCCGAGGTGTGGGAGGTGGCCAGCGTCATCGCCTTCCTCGCCAGCGAGTACGCCACGTTCATGACCGGCGAGGTCGTGTCGGTCAGCAGCCAGCACCCCTGAGCGGGGGTCGGGTGGGGCCCGGCGGGCGCCCGGGGGCCATGCACTACCCTGACGGCGTGTCAGATGTGACAGATCCCCGGGGGGACCTGGAGTGGGGGACACTGCCCGCCCTGGTCCACGACGCCGCCGCACGGTTCGGTGAGGCCGAGGCCATCGTGGACGTCCACGGTCCCGGCGGCACCACCACCCGGTGGTCCTTCGACCGGCTCGCCGAGGAGGTGGGCACGGCCACGCGTGCGGTCGTGGCCCACGGGATCGAGCCGGGCGACCGGGTCGCCGTGTGGGCGCCGAACTGCGCCGAATGGGTCGTCGCCGCGCTCGGTGCGGTGGGCGCCGGTGCCGTGCTGGTGCCGCTCAACACCCGGTACAAGGGGGCCGAGGCGGCGTACATCCTGCGGGCGTCGGGGGCCCGGATCCTCTTTACCGTGCAGGGGTTCCTGGGGACCGACTATCCGGCGCTGCTGGCCGAGGCGGCCGCCGGCGGGGATGCCGTACCGGCGCTGGAGCAGGTGGTCGTGCTCCGGACCGCCGAGGACACCGACCGTTCGTCCGCCGACGACACCGACCCGTCGTCCGCCGACGACACCGACCGGTCTTCCGCCGACGACACCGACCGTCCGTCCGGTGGCCCCGCCACCACGTCGTGGGCGGACTTCCTGGTGGCCGCCGAGCGGTGCGAGCCCGAGGTGGCCGCCGGGCGCACCGCCGCCATCGGGCCCCACGACCTGAGCGACCTCGTCTTCACCTCCGGGACGACCGGGCACCCCAAGGGTGCGATGACGACCCACGGACAGACGCTGCGGACGTTCGCCACCTGGGCCGAGGTGGTGGGGCTGCGTGCGGGTGACCGCTACCTGATCGTGAACCCGTTCTTCCACACCTTCGGGTACAAGGCCGGGATCCTCGCCTGCCTGATGGCCGGGGCCACGATGGTGCCGGAGCCGGTGTTCGACGTGGACGTGGTGCTGCAGCGGATCAGCGACGAGCACATCTCGGTGCTGCCGGGACCGCCCACGATCTTCCAGTCGATCCTCGACCACACCCGCCGCGACGCGTTCGACCTGTCCTCACTGCGACTGGTGGTGACCGGCGCCGCTGTCGTTCCGGTGGAACTGGTCGAGTCCCTCTGGTCGGACCTCGGCATCGAGACGGTCCTGACCGCCTACGGTCTGACCGAGGCCACCGGTACGGTAACCATGTGCCGACGGGGGGACTCGGCGGAGGTGATCTCGGCCACCAGCGGCCGGGCCATCCCCGACGTGGAGGTGCGGATCGTCGACGGTGACGGTGCCGAGGTCCCGACCGGCGACGCCGGCGAGATCCTCGTCCGCGGCTACAACGTCATGTCCGGCTACGTGGACGACCCCGAGGCCACGGCGGCGGCCATCGACGCGGACGGCTGGCTGCACACCGGCGACGTGGGCTACGTCGACGGTGCGGGAAACCTCGCCATCACCGACCGGCTGAAGGACATGTACGTGAGCGGCGGGTTCAACGTCTATCCCGCCGAGGTGGAGGCCGTGCTCCGTCGCCACCCCGGCGTGGCCCAGGTGGCCGTCATCGGTGTCCCCGACCGTCGGATGGGGGAGGTCGGTCTGGCCGTGGTGGTCCCGGCGGCCGACGTGGCCGCCGACCGGCTCGCCGCTGAGCTGCCGCCCTTCGCCAAGGAGCAGCTGGCCAACTTCAAGGTCCCCCGACGGGTCGAGGTGGTCGACGTCCTACCCACCAACGCCAGCGGCAAGGTCCTCAAACGCGAACTCCGGACCCGCTTCGGGTCCTAGGGTCGCCACCGGAGCCGGTGGGTGGTCGCACCCGCGGCGCCCGACCGGCACACCGGTCCCGACACCCATCGACAGCACCACCCATCGACAGCACCACCCGAGCAGAAGGAGCACGCCGTGCGAGGCATCGTCTACACCGGATCCGACGTCGAGGTCACCGACCAGCTCGCCATCGGCGACCCCGGTCCGACCGAGGTGCGGGTGGCCATCGGCGCCGCCGGCGTCTGTCACAGCGACCTGTCGGTCATCAACGGGACCATTCCGTGGAAGGCGCCCTCGGTGCTCGGACACGAGGGCGCGGGGGTCGTGGAGGCCGTCGGCTCCGAGGTGACGTCGGTCAAGCCCGGTGACCACGTGGTGATCGCCACCCTGGCGAGCTGCGGGACGTGCCGGGCCTGCTCGACCGGCCACCCCACCTGGTGCATCAAGACGCTGGGCAACGTCTCGACTCCGTTCACCTACAAGGGCGAGCCGGCGTCGAACTTCGCCGCCACCTCGGTGTTCGCCGAGTCGACCATCGTCAAGGAGGTCCAGGCGGTCAAGATCTCGAAGGACGTACCGATGACGTCGGCCTGCCTGATCGGGTGCGGGGTGCTGACCGGCGTGGGCGCCGTGCTCAACCGGGCCAAGGTCCGCGCCGGCGAGACGGCCGCAGTCTTCGGCGTGGGGGGCGTGGGTCTCAACGTGATCCAGGGCCTGCGGCTGGCCGGCGCCAGCCGGATCGTCGCCGTCGACACGCTGGCCTCGAAGGAAGGTCTGGCCCGGCAGTTCGGCGCCACCCACTTCGTGGACGCCTCGCAGTCCGACGCCGTGGCCGCCATCCGGGAGATCGTCCCGCCCGGCCCGGCCAAGGTGACCAGCGCCCTCGGCTGGACGGGCGGGGTCAACTGGTCGTTCGACTGCGTCGGGCATCCCGCCGTCCTGCGCAACGCACTCGACGTGCTCGACTGGGGTGGCAACGCCCTCGCCATCGGCATCCCGCCGCAGGGTACCGAGGTGTCGGTCGACGTGAACGCCCTGGCCTACGTCGACCGCGGCCTGCTCGGTTGCCGGTACGGGTCGTCCCGACCGCACCACGACATCCCACTGATGGTGGAGCTCTACCTGTCCGGCAAGCTCATGCTGGACGAGCTGGTGACCGAGCAGAAGCCGCTCGAGGGCTTCCGCGAGGTCGTCGAGGACATGGAGGCGGGCAAGCTCGCCCGGGGCGTCCTCACCTTCTGAGCGGCCGTGGTCCGGTCGGGTCGGCGGCCGGAGCAGCCGTGCCCACCGGAGGCCGCACCGTCCCCCGAAGGGGACGACGGCATTTGTAGGCTCCGGTGATGAGCGGACCCCCACCGGATCCCACGCCGCCCGCCGGCTGGTATCCGGACCCGTCGGCTCCCGGCGTGCTGCGGTACTGGGACGGGGCGGCGTGGACCGCAGCCACCCAGGCGTCCGCAGCCGCCTCACCTCCACCCCCTCCGCCCCCGGCACCTGCGCCGCCACCTCCACCCCCGGCACCGGTGCAGTGGGCCCAACCCGCCGGCTGGTACCCCGACCCGGTCCAACCGGGCTGGCTCCGGTACTGGGACGGAGTCACCTGGGTGGGCCCGCCGCAGGCCTACCCGACCGGACCGGTGCCGTCGCCCACCGGTCCGATCCTCCAGACCGCGGCCGGCGACCGGTTCGAGCTGGCGGGCTGGTGGCGACGGGCCGGGGGTCTGGTCCTCGACGACCTGATCGTCGGTGTGCCGTTCGCCATCGTCAATTTCATCGTCCTCGCCGTGGCGTCCAGCCACAGCCAGCCCACGTACTCGTTCGGTATCACCAGCTCCGCGACGACCGCCTACGAGGCGGTCCCGCTCCGGGTCGCACTGGTCTTCCTCGAGACGGCGGCCGCCTTCGCCTACGCCGTCTGGCTCATCGGACGGCGTCGCCAGACGATCGGGATGCAGGCCGTGGGGATCACCGCCATCGACCCGTCGGGACGGGCCCTCACCCCCCGTCAGGTCCGGATGCGGGCGTTCTACCGGATCCTGTTCGTCAGCCTGTGGGCGGACCTCCTGAACGCCGTGGTGCTCCTCGACCACCGCAGCCGCCCCGGGCTCGTCGGACTGGCCTCCCTGGTCCCGTTCGTGCTCGACCTGGTCGTCTACCTGTGGCCGCTCGGGAACGACCGCAACCAGACGCTCATCGACCGGGCCGCCGGATCGGTGGTGGTCCGGGGCAACCGGCTCGGCATCGCCGCGTCGCACCCCCCGTCGAGCTGACGCACCACCACCGTCCTCGCCGCCCCGGTCCTCGCCGACCCCGGCCGCTCCCGGTCACCTGCCGCCACCGGGCCCGGACGCGTACGGACCCCCGGCCGCGACCGGGGGTCCGTGCGTGCCGTGCCGTACCCGGTCGCTCAGCCGATGGCCTCCAGGATCGGGCCCACGGCGTCGTCGACCGGGACGACGACCATGGTGTCGAACTCGAGCCACTGGGTGTACTTCAGCGTGTTGCGGTAGTCGGGCAGCGGGTCGTCGGCCTGACTGACGATGACCCCGCCGCCGCCGTCGGTCTTGACGTAGTGGGCGATCTCGCCGGGGGCCTTGCCGGCCTCGGCGAACACCGCCATCAGCTCGGCGGTCTCCGCCTTCGAGATGAACGGCTTGACCCTGTAGGTGGTGATGAACAGCATCGGAGCTCCTTCGGTGTCGGTGGTGCGGACGCCCGGGTCCCGTCGAACGCACGCCGGATCGCTCCGGTGGGGCGGTCGCCGCGACACGGGCCACGGTGACGGAGGGCATACCGGTCCGCGGGAGCGGTGCCGATGCCGCCAGGGGCACCACCGCCGAGGACCGGGGGGGCGGGTTCCGCCGAGTCGCCCCTCGTTGCGTTCTACCACCGGACCCCCTGAACTGCAATCAATGATTGCAAACAGGTGTGGACGATGGTGCGGTCCGGTGCGGTGACCCGCGACCCGACGCCCACCGGGCGGCGCCCCCCGGTCACGGCCCTGCACTCGGGCCCCCCTGTTACAGTCGCCCCCGATATGACGGCGCGTCAGATTGAGGGGGAGTACGCCACCCTGGTCGAGGTCCTGCGGGCCGCGGCCCGGGTCAACGCCGACGTGGAGGCGTACGTCGAGCCGGCCACGGACTTGCGTCCGCGGCGGGCGGTCACGTTCGCCGGATGGGACCGGGCCGCCGACGGTGTGGCCGGCCTCCTGGCCCGTCACGGGGTCGGTCCCGGGACCGTGGTGTGCCTGCTCCTGCCCAGTTCGATCGAGTACATGGTCGTCTACTCGGCCGTGGTGCGGCTGGGTGCCGTCACCTCGGGGGTCAACCTCCGCCTGGGGGCGCCGGAGGTGGCCTCCATCCTCGACCGCACCCGACCGGTGGTGACGGTCGTCGACGACGCGCGGGAGCGCCCCGACGGGCCGACCGGCACCGTGCTGACCCGGGCCGAGTGCACCGACGCGGCGGAGGGCCCACCCCCGACGGCGTGGCCCACGGCCCGATCGGACGACCCGGTGGCGGTGGTGTGGACCAGCGGGACCACCGGCCTGCCCAAGGGCGCCGTCTTCGACCACGACAACCTGCGCGCCGTGGCCGAGGGCACCGATGTGCTGTCGGAGCCCGGCGACCGACGGCTGTCGCCCCTGCCGTTCGCCCACGTCGGCTCCATGACCCGGGTGTGGGACGAGGCGGCCAACGCCATCACCACGGTGATCACCCCGTCGCCGTGGCGGGCGTCGGACGCGGTGCCGGTGATGGAGGCCGAGCGCATCACCGTGGCCCAGGGCGTGCCGACCCAGTGGGCCCTGGTTCTCCGGCGGCCGGAGGCGGCGACGGCGGACCTGTCGTCGCTGCGCATCGCCGGCACGGGGGCGTCCCGGGTGCCGGCCGAGCTCGTGGCCGAGCTGCGGGACACGCTGGGCGTGCCGGTGGTCGTCCGCTACACCTCCACCGAGGCGTCCCTCGGGACCGGCACCGTCCCCGGCGATCCGGACGAGGCCGTCGCCACCACCGTCGGACGGCCGGTTCCCGGGGTCGAGCTGACCGTGGCCGACGAGGACGGGACACCGGTGCCGGTCGGCGAGGTCGGCCGGGTCCGCCTGCGGTCGCCGGCGGTCATGCGTGGCTACTGGGGCGGACCGCCCACCGGACCCGGTGCGGCGGGCCTCGTGCTCGACACCGTTGCCACCGCCGGCGTCCTCGCCCCCGACGGCTGGCTGACCACCGGCGACTTCGGGTTCGTCGACGCCGACGGGCGTCTCCACCTGGCGGGCCGGGCCAACGAGCTCTACATCCGGGGCGGGTACAACGTGTACCCGGCCGAGGTCGAGGCGGCCCTCGGCGAGCACCCGGCGGTCGCCCAGGTGGCGGTGGTGGGGGCGCCGGACCCGGTGCTGGGCGAGATCGGGGTGGCCTTCGTGGTGCCCACCGACGGGTCCGCGGTGGATGCCCCCACGCTGTTGGCCGGGCTGCGCGAGACGGCGCGGGCCTCGCTCGCCGACTACAAGGCACCCGACCGGGTCGTGGTGGTCGACGGTCTTCCCCTGACCTCGATGATGAAAGTAGACAAGAGGGTCCTGGCCGACCGCGCCGCCGAGGCGGCGTCGCTCCCGGCCGGGCCCGCCGACACGAACGGAGCCCAGCAGCGATGACCGGCAACTCGACACCCGCCACCGGGGGCGTCACCGACGACCCGATCCGGATCGGCACCATGCTCTACACGCTGGTGGAGCCGCACCGGGGCCACGAGGTGGCGTACAACCGCTGGTACGAACGGGACCACTTCTACGCCGGCTGCCAGATCGGCGCCTACAATTTCGCCGGTGCCCGCTTCGTGTCCACCGCACCGCTGAAGGAGCTGCGCTTCCCGGCCGGCGAGGACGCACTGGTGGCCGATCCGCAGGTGGGCAGCTATCTCGGCGTCTACTACGTCCTCGACCGCCACCACGACGAGTGGAACCGGTGGGCGGTGGACCAGGTCAACGTCCTGCACGCGGCCGGGCGGATGTTCGAGCACCGCGACCACGTCCACACCGGGCTCTACCGCTTCGAGTGGGAGCTCCGCCGCGACGAGGACGGTGTGCCGGCCGAGCTGACCCTCGACCACCGGTTCCCGCTGCTCGGGTCGGTCTTCATCGACCCGTCGGCAGGGGTGACCGGCGCGGAGGTCGGTACCTGGCTGCGCGAGGAGTACCTGCCGTCCCGGCTCACCGGGTCGGCCATGGCGACGGTGCTGGGGTTCAGCCCGCTGCCGCTGCTGGCCGACGCGCCGGGCGACGTACCCCGGGGCGAGGCCCTCGACGAGCGGGTCCTGGCGCTCTGCTTCGCCGAGGACCCGGAGGCATGGGACATCGTGACCGGGCTCGGGGACACCCTCGCAACCAACGGCATGGGCACGGTCGTCTGGGCGTCGCCGTTCGTCGGCACCGTGCCCGGCACCGACACGTACACCGACCAGCTGTGGTCGGACCGGTAGCAGGACGAGCAGGAGGGCGAGCGAGATGGACGACGACCAGAGGGACGCCATGGAGCAGCGGGCCACGGCCCGCGGCTGGGTCTTCGCACCCACGCTGTGGGGCCTGATCGAGGCCCGGGCGGCGGCCACGCCCGATGCGGTGCTGGCCCACGAGGACACGGGCAAGGAGCTGACGTTCGCCCAGTACCGTGACGCCTGCCTGCGGGCGGCGGCCGGGCTGCACGCCGACCACGGGGTGACCGCCGGCACCAGCGTGAGCTGGGAGCTGCCGACGTGGAACGAGTCCCTGGTGCTGGTCGGGGCCCTGGCCCGGCTGGGGGCGCGCCAGAACCCGCTCATCCCCATCTACCGCCACCGCGAGGTCGGGTTCATCGTCGACCAGAGCGGGGCGTCGCTGCTGATCGTGCCCACTCTCTACCGGGGCTTCGACTTCGAGGCCATGGCCCGCGACCTGGCGGCCGAGCGCCCGGGGCTGTCCGTGCTGGTCGTCGACCGGGACCTGCCCGACGGTGACCCGGCGACGCTGCCCCCGGTGGCCCCTGCGCCCGAGCGGGCCGACGACGCCCCGGTGCGGTGGCTCTTCTACACCTCGGGCACCACGGCCGACCCCAAGGGCGCGCCCCACACCGACCTGACGGTGACGGCCTCGGCGCTGTCCATGGCGGAGTGCCTCGACATCCGGGCCGACGACGTGTCGGCGCTGGTCTTCCCGTTCACCCACATCGGCGGGATCGGCTGGCTCATCGCGTCGCTGCTCACCGGGTGCACGCTCCTGACCACCGAGGCCTTCCACCCGACGGAGACCCCGGCGTTCCTGGCCGCCAACGGCGTCACCATCGCCGGGTCGGGCACGCCCTTCCACCTGGCCTACCTGGCCGCCCAGCGGGCGGCCGGCGGCGGACCGGTCTTCCCGCACGTGCGCAACTTCACCGGGGGCGGAGCGCCCAAGCCACCCCAGCTGCACTACGACCTGAAGGCCGAGATCGGCGGGGTGGGGATCGTGTCGGGCTACGGCCTGACCGAGGCGCCCATCGTGGTGATGGCCACCATGGACGACCCCAGCGACAAGCTGGCCGACACCGAGGGACGGCCGACCCCCGGTGTCGAGCTGATCGTCGTGGCCCTCGACGGCACCCGGGCCGGCCCCGGGGTCGAGGGGGAGATCCGGCTCAAGGCACCCCAGGTGATCCGGGGCTATCTCGACCCCGCACTCGACGCCGACGCCTTCGACGAGGAGGGCTACTTCCGCAGCGGCGACCTCGGCATCGTCGACGACGCCGGCTACGTGACCATCACCGGCCGCCTGAAGGACGTCATCATCCGCCACGGGGAGAACATCTCCGCCAAGGAGGTGGAGGACCTCCTCTACGCCCACCCGGCGGTGGCCGACGTCGCCGTCATCGGCCTGCCCGACCCGAGGACGGGGGAGCGGGCCTGTGCGGTGGTCGCCGTGGCCGAGGGGCAGACGCTCGACTTCGACGAGATGGGCCGGTACCTCCGCCAGGCGGGCCTGCGGGTCAACGCCGTGCCCGAACAGCTCGAGCTGGTCGACACCGTCCCCCGGAACCCGGCGGGCAAGATCTTGAAGCACACCCTCCGGGAGCGGTTCGCCCCCGGCGACGCAGGACCGACCAGTGGGGGGAACGCATGAGCCCGGTAGCGAGCCACAAGATCACGCTGGGCCAGGGGGGCGAGCAGCACGACGCCGCCGACGCCATCCTGGCCGGCTTCCTCGTCAGGCGGTTCGAGGGCAGGGTGGCCGTCGTGACCGGCGCCGGGTCGGGCATCGGCCGGGGCACGGCGCGCCGCCTGGCCGCCGAGGGCGCCGCGGTGGCCGCACTCGACGTCCGGGCCGAGGCGGCGGCCGACACCGTCGCCGACATCGTCGCCGAGGGCGGCACGGCGGTGGCGTACGGGTGCGACGTCACGTCGGAGGAGTCGGTCGCCACCACCATGGGCGCCGTCGTCGCCGACCTGGGTCCGCCGACGGTCGTGTGCAACGTGGCCGGCATCGGCGGGTTCTTCCACTCCCACGAGATGCCGTTCGACCGGTGGCAGGCGATCCTGGCCGTCAACCTGACCGGTCCGTTCCTGGTGTGCCGGGCCGCACTCCCGCACCTGCTGGAGCACGGGGGCGCGATCGTCAACGTCTGCTCCAACACCGCACTCATGGGACAGGCGTACTCCGCCGCCTACTGCGCGTCCAAGGCCGGCCTGCTGATGTTCACCAAGGCCCTGGCCGCCGAGTACCTCGGCCAGGGGGTGCGGGCCAACGTGGTGGCCCCGGGGGGGACCGACACCCCGCTGCTCGGTTCCTTCGACCTCCCCGAGGGGGCCGACCCGAAGCAGCTGACCAAGATCATGTCGCCGATGGGGTTCTCGACCCCGGCGGAGATCGCCGCCTCGATCGCCTTCCTCGCCTCCGACGAGTCCTCGTACACGACCGGCGCCGTGCTGTCGGTGGACGGCGGGCTCACCATCTGAGGGCCGCACCCCCTGTCGCCGGACCCGTCGGGGGGTACGGGGCGACGGCCGGGGAGCCCCACTCCGGGGTGGGGACGTCCTCCTGGCGACGGTCCCCCGGCGTACCGGCCGCGTGCAACAATGCAACATCGAGCGATAGTTTGTCGCTCCCGACCTGTGAGGTGAGCGATGACCGACGTGCGCCCGGTCGCCGACTGGAAGACGGACTTCGACGTCCTCAGTCCGGCCTACGTGGATGACCCGTTCAGCATCTGGGACGACCTGCGGCAGTCCTGCCCGGTGGCCCACACGGACCGGCGGGGGAGTACCTGGCTGCCCACCCGGTACCAGGACGTGGTCGACCTCGCCCACGACATCGAACACTTCAGCTCGCTCGACATCACGGTGATCCCGTTCACCGGCGAGGAGCCCGAGGAGCCCGTGCTGCCGTACGGCGTACCGCCGATCTCGGCCGACCCGCCGCTCCACACCTTCACCCGCCGGCTCCTGCTGCCGTGGTTCTCGCACCGCAAGGTCGAGAGCTACGAGGCGATGACCCGGGAGCTGTGTGCCGGTCTGGTCGACGGGTTCCTGGTGGCCGGCCGCGCCGACGCCGCCGCCGACTACGCCCAGCAGATCCCCGTCCGGGTGATCGCCGCCATCCTCGGCGTGCCCGCCGAGCTGTCGGACACGTTCACCGGCTGGGTCCGGGCCGTGCTCGAGTTCGCCGACGACGAGGAGATCCGGCGCGAGGGCACCATCGCCCTCATCGAGTACTTCGTCGCCGAGGTGGAGCGCCGCAAGCAGCATCCCGGTGACGACCTGCTGAGCGCGCTGCTCCAGACCGAGGTCGACGGCCAGCCCATCGAGGACTCGATCGTCCTCGGAGTGGCCGCACTGACGCTGATCGCCGGGGTGGACACCACCTGGAGCGCCATCGGGTCGTCCTTGTGGCACCTGGCCACCCATCCCGAGCACGCCAAGCTGCTGGCCACCGACCCCGAGGCGATGCCCGTGGCCATCGAGGAGCTGCTGCGGGCCTACTCGCCGGTGACCATGGCCCGCATCGTGACCGGCGAGGTCGAATTCGAGGGCTGCCCGATGCACGCCGGCGACAAGGTCCTGATGAACTTCCCCGCCGCCAACCGTGACCCCGACGCCTTCGAGCGCCCGGACGAGGTCATCCTCGACCGGGCCCACAACCGCCACGTCGCCTTCGGCTCCGGCATCCACCGCTGCGCCGGTTCTAACCTGGCCCGCATGGAGCTGCGTGTGGCGATCGAGGAGTGGTTGAAGCGCATCCCGAACTTCGGGATCGAGGAGGGGGCGGAGGTGACCTGGGCCGGCGGCCAGGTCCGCGGCCCCCGCAGCGTCCCGGTGGTGTTCTCATGAGGATCCGCGTCGACCCCGACAAGTGCACCGGCCACGCCCGCTGCTACGGGTTGGCCCCGGACCTGTTCTCGGTGGACGACTACGGACTGTCGTCCGTGGTCGGCGACGGCACGGTGCCGCCCGAACTCGAGGACAAGGCGCGACTGGCCATCGCCAACTGCCCCGAGTACGCCATCGAGGAGATCCCGGGCTGACGTCCGCCGGCACGGGCGCCGGCGCCGTGCCGCCGCTCCGGTCGTTCGGGTCGCCGCCTGTCCGCCGTGCCGCCCTCCCGAACGTCGGAACCCTCGGCGGTCGGGGATCGGGATCGGCCGGCCGATAGGGTGACGGCGCCGACCGGGACGCGGGTCGGCGGACCCGGGGAGCAGCCATGCGGCTAGGCAACATGTACGGACCCGACGCCACGTTCGCCGGGGTGCCGGCCGCCGACCTGTCGGACCCGTCCAGCTTCGCCGATGCCGCCGCCGTCATCATCGGTGCCCCCTTCGACGGCGGCACCAGCCACCGCTCGGGGTGCCGCTTCGGTCCCCAGGCCATCCGGTTCACCGACTACCTGCCCCACGACGGGATGCGCCCCAGCCTGGCGCTCGGAGTGGACCCGCTGACCGAGCTGGGGGTGGTCGACGTGGGCGACGTCGAGATGCCGTCGGGCGAGACGGAGCTGTCGTGCTCGCGCCTCGAGGCGGCGGTCGAGACCGTGGCCCGAAGCGGCGCCATCCCCGTCGTGCTGGGAGGGGACCACACCATCGCCTTCCCCGACGCCACCGGCTGCGCCCGCCACGTCGGCTGGGGTCGGGTCTCGATGATCCACTTCGACGCGCACGCCGACACCGCCAATGAACAGTTCGGCCTGCTGGTGGGCCACGGCACGCCGATGCGCCGCCTGATCGAGTCGGGCGCCGTGCGGGGTGACCGCTTCCTCCAGGTCGGGCTGCGGGGCTACTGGCCCGAGCCGGAGACGCTCGACTGGATGGCGGAGCAGGGGATGCGGAGCTACGAGATGACGGAGGTGGTGACCCGCGGGCTCGACACCTGCCTGACCGAGGCGTTCGCCATCGCCCTGGACGACTGCGACGCCGTCTTCCTGTCGGTGGACGTCGACGTGGTCGATCCCGGCTCGGCACCGGCCACCGGTACGCCCGAGCCCGGGGGGCTCAGTGCCCGGGAGCTCCTCGACGCCGTGCGCCGGATCGCCATGGAGCTGCCGCTGTGCGGGGTGGACGTGGTCGAGCTGTCGCCGCCGTTCGACCACGCCGAGGTCACGGCCTTCCTGAGCAACCGGATCGTCCTGGAGGCGCTGTCGGGGATCGCCTGGCGGCGGGCCAGGCTCGCCGGCCGCCCGGTGCGCCACCCTGACGACCCCCTCCTGGAGCGCCCGGCCCGCTGACCCGGCGCCGACGGGCCCGCCCGCCGGCCCGCTGACCCGGCGCGGACGGGCCCGCCGACCGGCCAACGGACGGGCCGACGGACCGGACGCGGACCGCCGCGGGCAGTGCCCGCGGCGGTCGCCTGTCCCTCCGTGCCGTCGTCCCCGTCACGCCGACGGGGGAGTCGTCCGTCCTACGACAGGCGCTCCACGATCATCGCCATACCCTGACCGCCGCCGACGCACATCGACTCGAGGCCGAAGGTCGTGCCGGCGTCGTCGAGGCCGTTCAGCAGGGTGGTCATGATGCGGGCGCCGGTCTGGCCGAAGGGGTGGCCCAGGGCGATGGCCCCGCCGTTCACGTTCAGCTTGTCGGAGCTGATGCCGAGCTCCTTGGCGGAGGGCACGACCTGGGCGGCGAAGGCCTCGTTGATCTCGACGAGGTCGATGTCGTCGATGGTCATGTTCGCCCGGCGGAGCACCTGGCGGATCGCCTCGACCGGGCCGAGGCCCATGATCTCGGGGTTGAGGCCGGACACGCCCGAGGCGACGATGCGGGCCAGGGGGGTGATCCCGAGCTCCCTGGCCTTGGTGTCCGACATCACGACGACGGCGGCGGCGCCGTCGTTGAGCGGGCAGGCGTTGCCGGCCGTGACCGACCCGCCCTCGCGGAACACGGGGTTGAGGCTGGCGAGCTTCTCCAGGGTGGTCCCGGGCCGGGGGCCGTCGTCCTTGGTCACGACGGTGCCGTCGGCCAGGGTCACCGGGATGATCTCCCGGTCGAAGAACCCGCGCTCCTGTGCGGCCACAGCCCGCAGCTGCGACTGGAGGCCGAACTCGTCCTGCTCCTCACGGGTGACGCCGGTGAGGTCCACGACGTTCTCGGCCGTCTGGCCCATGGCGATGTACACGTCGGGGAAGACACCCTCGAGCGGGGTCCACGAGCCGGTGGATGCCGGCGTGCGCTCGGCCGTGCGGGCCTCGGCGGTGGCGAAGTCGGGGTTGTGGGGGCCGACGTCGGATGCGCCGTGGAGGTAGCGGCTCACCGTCTCGACGCCACCGGCCACGAACACGTCACCTTCGCCGGCCTTGATGGCGTGGGCGGCCATGCGGATCGTCTGCAGCGACGAGGAGCAGTAGCGGTTGACGGTCACGCCCGGCACGTCGGCCAGGCCGGCCAGCACGGCGGCCACGCGGCCCAGGTTGTAGCCGGCCTCGCCGGCGGGCTGGCCGCAGCCCCAGATGACGTCCTCCACCGACTGCGGGTCGAGCTGGGGGACCTTGGCCAGGACCTCGCGGATGACGAGGGCGGACAGGTCGTCGGGACGGCACTCGACGAGCGAGCCCTTGTTGGCCCGGCCGATGGGGGTCCGGCCGGTGGCGACGATGACTGCTTCGGGCATGTGGTGCTCCTCGGTGACGGGCGGCTCGGGACCGCGGCGTTCGGTGGTGACGATCCTGCGTACTCGTGGACAGCGGCGGTCGGGAGCCTCGAGCGGGGAACGACTCGTCCCCGGTCGGGATCCCCCCGGTACTTACCGGATGGTAACCCTAGCGGCCCCGCCCGTGGTCGGGCGCACCCGGCCGGCGACGCGCACGGCGACCTGCCCGTGGGGCGACGGTGGCGGCCCCCGATGGTCGAATGTAACGTGTTCTAGTCGTGATGGCCCGCCCCTTCGGCGGACAGCACCGGATCGGGAGGGACCCCATGGAGATCGGCTACACCGAGGAGCACCAGGCGCTCCGCAACGAACTGCGGGAGTACTACGCCAAGCTCCTCACCCCCGAGGTGGAGGCGCAGCTCGCCACCAGCCACGGGATCGGTCCCGACATGCGCCGGGTGGTCAAGCAGATGGCGACCGACGGGTGGCTGGGGATCGGCTGGCCCGAGGAGTGGGGCGGGCAGGGCAAGGGCCCCATCGAGCAGTTCATCTTCTTCGACGAGTCGATGCGGGCCGGTGCCCCGGTGCCGATGCTCACCATCAACACGGTGGGCCCGACCCTCATGGACTTCGGCACCCAGGAGCAGAAGGAGTTCTTCCTCCCGAAGATCCTGGCCGGGGACATCCACTTCTGCATCGGGTACACCGAGCCGGAGTCGGGTACCGACCTCGCCTCGCTCCAGACCCGGGCCGTCCGCGACGGGGACGAGTACGTCATCAACGGCCAGAAGATCTACACGTCGCTGGCCGGGGACGCCGACTACATCTGGCTGGCCACCCGCACCGACCCGGAGGTCGCCAAGCACAAGGGCATCTCGATGTTCGTCGTGCCGATGGACACGCCCGGCATCAAGGTGGTCCCGATGCACCTCCTCGGCGACCACAACATCAACTACACCTTCTACGAGGACGTGCGGGTCCCGGCGGCCAATTTGGTGGGCGGCGAGAACCAGGGCTGGTCGCTCATCACCAACCAGCTCAACCACGAGCGGGTCACCCTGTGCTCGCCGGGGATCATCGAGCGGGCCCTGTCCGACGTGCGGACCTGGGCCCAGGCCACCAAGCTGACCGACGGGCGCCGGGTGATCGACCAGGAGTGGGTGCAGGTCCACCTGGCCCGGATCCACGCCCGGCTCGAGTTCCTGCGCCTCATCAACTGGAAGGTGGCGTGGACCGCCACCCAGGGACACCTCGACGTGGCCGACGCCTCGACCATCAAGGTGTTCGGGACCGAGTTCTACCTCGAGGCCTTCAAGCTGATGATGGAGATCGTCGGACAGGCCGGCTACCTGGCCAAGGGGTCGCCGGAGGCCGTGCTGGCCGGCCGCCTGGAGATGTACGCCCGCAGCCTGGTGATCCTGACCTTCGGTGGTGGCACCAACGAGATCCAGCGGGACCTGATCGCCATCTTCGGCCTGGGCATGCCCCGGTCGCTGCGCTGACCCGGCGGAACACCCGCCGCACCCCACGCCACACCGACCGCCACACCACCCCACACCGACCGCCACCCCACGCCACACCGACCGCCACCCCACGCCACCCCACGCAACAGACGAGGAAAGAGGACACACCATGGACTTCTCATTCAGCGAGGAGCAGGAGGCCGTCCGCGAGCTGGCCGACCGCATCTTCACCGACCTCTCGACCCAGGAACGGCTCCGCGAGATGGAGACCGATCCGGGAAGCGACCGCTTCGACCGCAAGCTGTGGTCCGAGCTGGCCGCGGCCGGACTGCTCGGCATCGCGCTGCCCGAGGACGTCGGGGGGGCCGGGCTGGGCTTCCTGGAGACGGGACTGCTGGCCGAGGCGGCCGGGCGTACGGCGGCCTACGTGCCGGTGGTGGAGTGCCTGGCCGCGGCGGCGCCGGCCGTCGCCCGGTTCGGCACCGCGGCCCAGCAGCGGCAGTGGCTCCCCGGGGTCGTCGCCGGCGAGACCGTGCTGACCACCGCCCTGGTCGAGCTGGGGGGCACCCCGTCGGCACCGTCGGTGGTGGCCGAGCCGTCCGGTGACGGCTGGACGCTGTCGGGCGTGAAGGCGTGTGTGCCGTCGGGCACCTTCGCCGACGCCGTGGTGGTCAGCGCCCGTATCGAGCCCGACGGTGTGGCCGTCTTCGTGGTGCCGACCTCGGCCGCCGGACTGGGCATCGAGACCATGACGGCCAACAACGGGCAGCCGGAGGGTCTCGTCACCCTGGACGGGGTCGGCGTGGGTGCCGACGCCCTGCTCGGCACCGTCGCCGACGGGCCGGCGATCGTCGACTGGCTGGTCCAGCGCAGCACGACCGCCCTCGCCCTCGAGCAGGCCGGAGCGGCGGCGGCATCGCTCGCCCTGGTCGCCGAGTACACCAAGAACCGCGAGCAGTTCGGCAAGCCGATCGCCACCTTCCAGGCCGTGGGGCAGCGCGCCGCCGACGCCTACGTCGACACCGAGGCCATCCGGCTGACCGCATGGCAGGCCGCCTGGCGCCTCGCCGAGGGCCTGCCCGCCGACAAGGAGGTCGCCGTGGCCAAGTTCTGGGCCGCCGACGGCGGCCAGCGGGTCGTCCATGCCGCCGTCCACCTCCACGGGGGTGTCGGGGTGGACCGCGAGTACCCGCTCCACCGCTTCTTCCTCAACACCAAGCACATCGAGCTCACCCTGGGCGGCGCCACCGACCAGCTCCTCCGGCTGGGCGCGACCCTGGCCGCCGAGCCGGCCTGATCCGGCCCGGGCCCGACTGAACGGCGTGCCCCCCACCGCCGACGCCGACGGCATCGCCTTCTCCCACCTGGGGATCTGCGTGTCGGACCTCGACGCGTCGCTCCGCTTCTACTGCCAGGGCCTCGGATTCTCCGAGGTGGCGGCCCACGAGGTCGGGGACGAGTTCGCGTCGCTGATGGAGGTGGACGGGGTCCGGCTGCGGTCCCGGATGATCGCCAGGGATGGTGTCACCGTGGAGCTGCTGGCCTTCGACTCGCCCGGGACCACGGGCGACGGGACCCGCCGGCCGATGAACCAGCTGGGCCTGACCCACCTCAGCCTGCGGGTCGGCGACGTCGGGGCCACCGCCGCCACGATCGAGGCGCTCGGGGGCTCGGTGGTCCGGGGCACCCGCACCACGATCCCCTTCGGCCAGTCGGCGCTCGACTTCGTGTACTGCACCGATCCGGACGGGGTGCGGATCGAGCTGATGGACCTGGGTGGCTGAACCGGTCGCCAGGGGGGCGGGGTGAGGAGCGCGGCACGTGCCGCGACAACCGCTACCGTGAGGCGGTGCCTGCGCCCACCGACCCGTCCGTGCCGCCGACCGTGACCGACATCGACCCCGGAGCGGCCGACCGCCTGGTCGCCGCCGGGGCGCTGCTGCTCGACGTGCGCGAGGACGAGGAGTGGGTCGCCGGGCACGCCCCCGTCGCCGTCCACCTGCCCATGGGCGAGGTCCCCGACCGACTCGCCGAGCTCCCCGCCGACCGCACCGTCGTCTGCATCTGCCGGCTCGGTGGGCGCTCCGGATCGGTCGCCCTGCACCTGGCCGGCGCCGGCTACGACGTCCGCAACGTCGCCGGCGGGATGACGGCGTGGGCCCAGGCCGGCCTGCCCGTCGTCGACGGCTCGGGCGACCCCGGCCGGGTCGTCTGAGGACACCGGTCCGGGGACGGAGGGTGCGGTGACCGTCTACCTGGACGACTGGCGGCAGCCCGCCCACCTCGGCCCGGTGGACGACCGGTGGTCCCACCTGGTGGCGGACTCCGACGAGGAACTGCACTCCTTCGCCGCCCGGATGGGCATGCGCCGGGCGTGGTTCCAGGACAGGCCCGGTCGGCCGCACCACGGTCACTACGACGTGCCGGAGCGGGCCCGGGCCGAGGCCCTCGCCCACGGGGCCGTCGAGATCACGTGGCGGGAGCTGGGACGGATGCTGCGCAGCCGGCGGTCCGCGGGATCGCTGCCGCCGCCGGGCGGCGCGGTCCGGCCCCGACGGACGGCGGCGTCGTGACCGCCGACCTCGACCCCCGCCTGCCGGTCCTGGTCGGCGTGGGCACGGCGTCCGACGACGCCGAGGCGTGCGAGCTGATGGCGGCGGCGACGTCGGCGGCGCTGGCCGACGCCGGAGGGCGCGGACTGGGCGCGGCCGTCGACCGGGTGGCCGTCCCCCAGGGGAGCTGGGCGTACCCGGACCCGGCCCGACTGGTGGCCGACCGGATCGGGGCGTCGGGCGCCACCACCCACCTGGTCGAACTGGGGATCCCCCAGCAGAGCCTGGTCGACGACGCCCTGGCCGCCGTCGTGTCCGGCGCCTCGGAGGTGGCCGTGGTGGTCGGCGGCGAGTCCAAACGGTGGGCCCGTGACCGGGAGAGGTCCGGTCACCCACCCACCGAGACACCCCAGCCCGGTGTGGTGCCCGACGTCCTGCGGGCCCGGCCGGGACCGCTGCTCGAGCCGGTCGAGGAGGCCCACCGGCTGTGGGACCCGGTCCAGCAGTACGCCATGATCGACAACGCCCTGCGGGCGGCCGAGGGCCGGACCGTCGCCGAGCACGTCGCCGAGATCTCGGACCTGTGGGCCCGCTTCGCCCGGGTGTCGGCCACCAATCCGGACGCCGCCTTCGGCCGCGAGGTGGACGCCGGGTGGCTGGCCGCACCCTCACCCGACAACCGCCCGCTGGCCTTCCCGTACAACAAGTGGCACTCGACCCAGTGGACGGTCGACCAGGCCGCCGCCCTGGTCGTGTGCTCGGTGGGTGCGGCCCGGCGCCACGGGGTGCCCGCCGACCGGTGGGTCTTCCCCCGCGTCGGCCTCGAGTCCAGCCACGCCGTCTCGGTCCTGTGCCGCCGTCGCATCGGCACCTGGCCGGCCATGGAGGTCCTGGGGACGACGGCGGCCGCCTGGCTCGGGCTCCCGGTGGCCGACATCGGGGTGACCGAGGTCTACAGCTGCTTCCCGGCGGCGGTGCGCGTGCAGCAGCGGGCCCTGGGGCTCCCGGTCGACGGGACCCCGACGGTCACCGGCGGCATGGCCTTCGCCGGTGGGCCGTTCAACAACTTCGTGCTGCAGTCGACCGCCGCCGTGGTCGCGGTGCTGCGCGCCGACCCCGACCGCCTGGGGATGGTGACGACGGTCAGTGGACTGCTCACCAAGCCCGGCCTCGGCGTGTGGTGCGCCCGGCCCGACGGCCGTCCGCCGCTCCTCGCCGACCTGGCCTTCGAGGCGGCGTCGGTGACCGACGTGGTCGAGGCGGTGGCGACCCTCGACGGGTACGACGGCGGCGGGACGGTGGCCACCTACACGGTGACCTACGAGGGGATGGACCCCGTCCGGGTGGTGGCGGTGTGCGACACGGACGACGGACGCCGCTGCGTGGCGATCAGCGACGACCCCGCACTGGCGGCGGCGGCGTGTGCCGAGGAGCTGATCGGCAGACGCGTCCGGATCGGCGCCGGTGCGTTCGTGACCGACTGACGGCCTCCGACCCGGCCCGGGGCCGGCTCAGGACGCCCGGCTGCTCCGCGTCGACTCGTCCGACCACTCGTGGCCGCACCGCCGGCACTGCAGGCTGGTCCCGTGGCCGCCCTTGCCGGTCCCCCGCACGATGAGCCGGGGCACGTCCGACGAGCGGCAGCTCGGACACGCCGGGTCGCTGCGCGTTCCGTCCACTGCACAACCTCCGATCCGTGACCGTCCCCCTGCCACCGTGGACGGCTTGTGCTGTCCGCACCCTAGAACGACCGGCCCGGTCGTGCCACCGGGCGAGGATCCCGAGGTCGACGGGGTGCGGACCGGCCGGGGCGTCGGTGCCCGTCCTAGGGTGCACGCATGCCCCACGACGACCAGCTCGACCCCGAACTCGCGCCCATGGTGACCGCACTGCCGATCCCCGATCTCGACGGCGGGATCCTCCCCGTCATGCGGGAGTTCGCCTTCCCCCAGCCCGAGCTGTCCGACGCCGTCCTGCGGGAGGAGCGGGAGGTCCCCGGAGCGGGCGACGGCGACACCGCCCACGCCGTGCCGGTGCGGGTCCAGGCCCCCGCCGTGCGGTCCGGCACGCTGGCGGGGGTGGTCGCCATCCACGGCGGCGGCTACGTGATCGGCGACCGCACCATGTACGACGGCCTGTTCGACCGCTGGTGCGTCGACCCGGGGATGGTGGCGGTGTCGGTGGGCTACCGGCTCGCCCCCGAGACCCCGTACCCCGGGGCGCTCGAGGACTGCTACCGCGCCCTGGTGTGGACGGCCGCCCACGCCGACGACCTCGGGATCGACCCGGGGTGCATCGGGGTCTACGGGGCCAGTGCGGGCGGCGGTCTGGCCGCCGCCCTGGCCCTCCTGGCCCGGGACCGCGGGGAGGTCGACGTCGCCTTCCAATTCCTGCAGTACCCGATGCTCGACGACCGTCAGGTCACCCCGTCGAGCCGACTCGACGGCCTGCACGTGTGGAGCCGGCACTCGAACACCTTCGGCTGGCGGTCCTACCTCGGGGCGCGCTACGGCGCCGACGACGTCCCGGCCTACGCCGCTGCCGCCCGCGCCGGCGACGTGTCCGGACTGCCGCCGGCCTACCTCTGCGTCGGGTCACTCGACGGGTTCCGGGACGAGGACATCGCCTACGCCCAGCGGCTGCTGCAGGCCGGGGTCCCGACCGAGCTCCACGTGCTCCCCGGCGCACCGCACGGGTTCGAGCTGATGGGGGACACCGCGCTCGCCCGACAGTCCGCCGGCAACGCCGACGCCTGGATCCGACGCCAGCTGCGCGACCGCTCAGCCTGAGCCTGAGCCGGACCGGAGCCGACCTCAGCCGGCGGGAGCCCGGGCGGCTTCGGTCGACGAGTCCCACACACGGTGCAGCATGCGCAGCAGCACGTCGGGCGGCTGCGCCCCCGGGATCCCGAACCGCCCGTCGAGCACGAAGAACGGCACCCCGGTCGCCCCGAGCTCCACGGCGCGGGCCTCGTCGGCCCGGACCTCGTCGCCGTACTCGTCGGTGGCGAGCACCTCGGCCACCCGGGTGGGGTCGAGTCCGACCTCGCCCGCCAGCTCGGCCAGGGTGCCCGGGTCCGAGATGGCCCGCCCCTCGGTGAAGTACGCCCGCAACAGCCGCTCCTTCATGGCCCCGCCGCGGCCCTCGTGGGCGGCGAGGTGGATCAGGCGGTGGGCGTCGAAGGTGTTGCCGATCTGCACCCGGTCGAGGTGGTAGTCGAGGCCGACCGTGGCCGCCAGCTCCGTCATCTGGCGGTTGGCCGCCACGGCCTGGTCGGGGCTCATGCCGTACTTGCGCTCGAGCACCTCGTCCATCGAGAGCTCGACCCGCTTCGGTGTGGTGGGGTCGAGCTCGAAGCTGCGCCACTCCACGGTGACCCGGTCCGCGTGGGGGAAGCCGGCGAGCGCCGCCTCGAGGTTCCGCTTTCCCACGTAGCACCACGGGCACACCACGTCCGACCAGATCTCGATCCTCACGACGACTCCTCTGTGACTCGGCCCGGCTCGACGGTCCGGGACCGGCGCCGTCACCGACGGCCGCGGCCCGGCCCCACCGACGCTACCTGGACGGCCCGCAGGTAGCGTCGGGGCATGATCCTCGAGCACGCACTCCTCACCGTCCGCCCCGACTCGCACGAGGAGTTCGAAGCCGCAGCCACCCGGGCCCGGGAGGTGATCTCGGCGGCGCCGGGGTTCCGGACGTTCGCACTCCACCGGGGGATCGAGTCACCCGACCGCTACCTGCTGCTCGTCGGATGGGACACGCTCGAGGCGCACACGGAGGGGTTCCGGGGCTCCCCGGCCTTCGCCGAGTGGCGGTCCCACATCGGCCCGTTCTTCGACGGCCAGCCCGAGGTCGACCACTACGACCCGCTGCCCGGACTGTCCTGAGCCGACCGGCTCAGCCGGCGGCGCCCAGTGCGGCGGCGGCCGCCAGGTGGGCGGCCAGTTCGGCCAGCGACGTGCGGGCGTTGAGCCCGCTGGTGGAGGGCATGACGTAGGCAGGCCTGCCGGCCACGCCGTCGGGCTGGGGGCCGGCCACCGCCCCCCGGTCCACCACCGTCCGCCAGCCCGAGAGGCCCACGAAGCAGACCGCTCCCGGGCGCAGCCACCGGACGAGCGCCGCCACCCGGGCGAACCCGGCCCCGTACTCCTCCCGGGTCACCTCGGCGGCGGTCCGGGTGGCCCGCTTGGCGAAGTCGGTCATCCCGAGGCCCCGGCCGAGTGCCGCCACCGGGTCCCGGTCGACGTCGACCAGCCCGGCGGCCAGGGCGGCCGGCCAGAACCGGTTGCCGGGCCGGGCGTACCCGACACCGGCGTCGGCCGAGTACGGCGAGGGGTTCACCCCGCACACCAGCAGGCGCATGCCGGGCCCGACGGTGTCGCCCAGGGTCCGCTCCCGAACGATCCGGGCCGACACGTTCGGGACGCGCCCGGCCGCCGCCGTCCGGGTGCCGTCGCGCCGCACGGGTCGGGGCCCCGACGCCACGGTGAACCCGCCACCGACCAGGAGCGTCGCCAGCCGGTCGGGAGGACCGTCCCACGCCGCCTCGACCTCGACCTGCGCTCCCACGGGCAGGGGCCGCTGGGCCAGGTGGAGCAGGAGCGGCAGCCGATCCGGGGCGACCTCCGGCACCGTCCACGTCCAGTGCCGGCCGGGTCCCGTCGGGGGCACGGGTGCTCCGGTCGGGTTCCCGGTGGCGTCGGTGGGCACGGCCGGAGCGTACCGGTGGTCCGCCCCCGCAGCGGATGGTTGACTGGCCCGATGTCCGCCTGTCCCACCCTCACCACCGAGCGGCTGGTGCTCCGGCCCTTCCGCACCGAGGACCTCGGACCGCTGTACGCCGTGATGACGACGGCCGAGGTGCGCACGTCGCTCCACGTCCCGGCCGACTACACCCCGAGCCAGGCGTGGGGGGCGCTGACCTCGTTCGCCGGGATGTGGGCGCTGCGCGGTCTCGGCCAGTGGGCGCTCGAGGAACGGGGGAGCGGGCGGTTCGTGGGACGGGCCGGCCTCCACTGGCGACCCGAGCCCGGATGGCCCGGGGTGGAGGTCGGGTGGATGCTGGACCCGGCGGCCTGGGGTCTCGGGTACGCCACCGAGGCCGGCGCCCGCGCTGTCCGCTACGGGTTCGAGGACCTGGGCGAGACCACCCTCCACAGCGTGATCCTGCCCGGCAACACGCGGTCCGAGGCGGTGGCCGCCCGGCTCGGCTTCGAGCCGGGGGAGGAGCGGGTGCTGGCGTTCTTCCCGTCGGCCGCCCACCGCGTCTGGCGCCTCGGGCGTCCGGACCGGGCGGGACCAGGGGGTCGGCCGCCGGTGGTCAGCGGAGGCTGAAGCCCCCGTCCACCAGGACGACCTCCCCGGTCACGTAGGTCGATCGGGCGAGGCCCACGATGACCTCGGCCACGTCGTCGGGGGTGGCCGACCGCTGCAGGGGCGCCTGGGCCCGGTAGAACTCGCGGACCACGTCCCAGTCGGCCGTCCACGGCGTGTCGACCAGTCCGGGCGCCACGGCGTTGACCCGGATGTCGGGAGCGAGCGTGTTGGCGAGCAGCCGGGTGAGGTGGCTGAGCGCCGCCTTGGAGCAGGCGTAGGGGATGGAGCTGCCCACCGGCCGCTCGCCGGCCAGCGACGAGACGTTCACCACCTGGCCGGCGCCGGCGGCGCGCAGGTGCGGGACGGCGGCCACGGTCACCTGCCAGGTGCCGATCACGTTGGTGTCGTAGATCCGGCGCCACACGTCGGGGCTGGCGGCGGCCAGGTCGTGGTGGGGGATGACCGCGGTCGTGCCGGCGTTGTTGACCAGGACGTCCAGTCGACCGTGGCCGGCGACGACCTCCTCGACCAGCCGGACGGCGTCGGCCTCGTCGGACACGTCGGCCTGGACGTAGGTGGCGTCGGGCAGCCCGGCGGCCAGCGCCCGCCCGGCGTCGACCGAGGTCACCGAGTTGACCACCACGGTGGCGCCCGCAGCCCCGAACCGACGGGCCGTCTCGGCACCGATGCCCGAGGACGAGCCGGTGATCAGGACGACCTGCCCGGCGAAGCGGTCGTCGGCGGTGTGGGGTCCCCGGGCTGTGGTCATGCCCGAAGTGTAGGAGCCGGGTCCGCCGGCCCGGTAGGTTCAGGTGGTGCGACCGGCGACCCCTCCCGACGACGCCCGCCCGTCGTCCGGGTGGCCCGCCCGGGGGCCGGCGCTCCGGTGACCTCCGTCCCCGACCCGGCCACCGGGGCCGGTCCCGAGACGGTGCGGGTCACGTCGTCGCTACGGATCCCGGTGACCGAGCTCCAGTTCCGGTTCAGCCCCAGCGGGGGACCGGGCGGCCAGCACGCCAACAAGGTCGCCACCCGGGTCGAGGTGCGCTTCGACGTGGCCGGGTCGCCGTCGCTCGGACCGCACCAGCGGGCCCGTCTCCTCGAGCGGCTCGGCCCCGAGGTCCGGGTGGTGGCCGACGACGAGCGCTCGCAGCTGCGGAACCGTCAGCTGGCGGTCGAGCGGCTCCGCGAGCGGCTGGCCGACGGGCTACGGGTGGAGAAGCAGCGGCGACCGACGCGACCCTCGAAGGGGGCGAAGGAGCGACGGCTGGCCGACAAGCGGCGGCTGTCGGAGCGCAAGCGGGCACGCCGGCCCGACCACGACGACTGACGGGCCGTGGCCGTCCCCGGTCGGCGGCGGTTTCAGCCGGCCTTGCGGGCCCGGCGCACCGGAGCGCCCCAGGCCGTGTCCAGCAGACCGTTGATCTCCCGGGTGAGGCGCTCGGGGTGCACCCGGAGCTCGAGGACCGAGTTGGCCTGGATGAGCTGGCCCTGGGGCAGGCGGCGGGCGAGCTGCTGGGCGTCGTGGAACGGGTGGACGTGGTCGACCTTGTGCCCGATGACCAGGGCGGGGATGTCCATGGCCGCCCGTTGGTCCACGGTCGGGGCGATCGGGCCGGCCAGGATGCCGTGCAGCACGGCGGCGGTCTCCCGGGGTTCGGCCGACAGCATGTTCATGATGCTGTCGAGCGGTCCGTTGCCGGTGCGGGGCAGGGACCGGAAGACCTTGGCCATCCCGCCGACGAGGGGCCGGGCGTAGTGGGACGCCAGCAGCAGGGGCACGAAGGTGATGGCGGCCGCCGGCAGCGCCCACTCGAGGACCGGCATCTCCACGACCAGTCCGCGCACCCGCTCGGGGGCCTGGGCCGCCACCAGGAGGCTGACGTTGCCGCCCAGCGAGACCCCGCCGACGACCGCCTGGTCGATGCCCAGGTGGTCGAGGAGCGCGACCACGTGGCCGGCGTAGGTGTCCATGCGGTGGAACGAGGCCCGCTGCGGCCGGGCCGACAGACCGTGACCCGGGAGGTCGAGCAGGATGACCCGGTTGCCCTCGGCCGCCAGGTCGGCCGCCAGGCGGCGGTTCATGTTGGCGTCCATGAGGATGCCGTGCAGGAACACGAGGACCCGGGGACCCTGGCCGTGGACCTCGTAGTAGAGCTCGAGGTTGTCGTGGACGAATTGGCCGACCTCGTAGGGGGCGACCGCGCCGGGGTTGTCCTCGGGCAGGTCCTTCGGTGCCCGCAGCACCCGTGAGGGTGCGGTCTTCGGTCGGTCAGTCCGTGGTGCCCCGGTCGTCGACATGCAGACCACGGTAGGCGGCGGGTCGGCGGTTCGCCAGCACCGGCAGTCGGCCGCGTACGTCGGCGAGCACCGCGGGGTCGAGATCGGCGAGGACGATCCCCGGCGTCGGGTCGGTGCGTTCGGCCAGGACCCGACCCCATGGGTCGACGACCATCGAGTGCCCGTGGCAGGGGGGCATGCCCGCCGGGAGCCGGCCCACCTGTCCCGCACCGATCACGAAGACCTGGTCCTCGACGGCCCGGGCCCGCAGGAGCAGCTCCCAGTGGTCCGGCCCCGTCGTCGCCGTGAAGGCGGACGGCACGGTCACCACGGTCGCACCCGCCAGGGCCAGCATCCGGTAGAGCTCGGGGAAGCGGACGTCGTAGCAGAGGGACAGGCCGAGCACGGCGCCGGCCGACCCCGCCAGGGGCACCACGCAGGTGGTGTCGCCGGGGGCGACGGTGGCGGACTCGCGGAATTCGACGCCCCGCAGCGCCACGTCGAAGAGGTGGATCTTGCGGTACACGCCGAGGAGGGAGCCGTCCGGGCCGAGGAGGCAGCTGGTGTTGGACAGCCGCCCGTCGCCGTCCCGTGGTGACTCGGGGAAGCTGCCGGCCACCAGGTGGATCCCGAGCCGGGCGGCGAGTGCCGACGCCCAGGTGACCGTCGGACCCTCCAGGGTCTCCGCGCCGGCCCGGAGCACCTCGGGGGTGCCGGCCACCGAGAAGTACTCGGGGAGCACCACGAGCGTCGCTCCGGCCGCCGCCGCCTCCTCGACCAGGTCGCCCGCCGCCGCCCGGTTGGCGGCCGGGTCGTCCCCGGCCGTGGTCTGGATGGCGGCGGCGCGCATGTCACAGGGTAGGTCGGGCATCGGGCACAATGACCGACGGCGGCAGGCCCCGCGTCCCGCGCCGCCCCGAGGAAGAGAGCGCCGTGTCCTTCGAAGACTCCGATGTCGTCCGCAGTGCCGTCCGGGTGGAGGGATTCCGCGACGACGAGTTCAACTACCAGCTCATCCGGGCCCTCGGGATGGCCGACTACGGCGGTTCCTCGGTGGGCGAGTGCCTGGCCGTCGTGGCCGAGATCACCGACGGGAGCCCACGGAGCTGGACCCGCGGCTTCGAGCACCTGGCCCGGCGGGTGGAGGGCGAGGGCCGGGCCTGCCTGGCCGCCGGTCGGCGGGTGAGCGGGCGGGACCATCTGCTGCGGGCGTCCACCTACTACCGCACCGCCGAGTACTACGGGGGTGGCTCGGCCGCCGACGGGGCGGGGGCGAGGAGCCGGGCGTGCTTCTCCGAGGCGGCGGCGCTGGTCGACCCGCCCGTCGAGCCCCTGGACATCCCCTTCGCCGGCGGGTCGCTCCCCGGCTACCTGGTGCGTCCGCGGTCGGATGCCGGCCCGGGTGGGGACGGCCGACGGCGGCCGACGGTGGTCGCCGTGGGCGGGTTCGACTCGAGCGCCGAGGAGCTGTACTTCCAGCTCGGGGTGCCCGGCGCCGAGCGGGGATGGAACGTGGTGGTCTTCGACGGCCCCGGACAGCTGGGCTGCATGCGCACGGAGCCGGCCATGACGTTCCGTCCCGACTACGAGGTCCCGGTGGCGGCCGTGCTCGACGCCGTCGGCACCCTGCCCGGTGTCGACCCGGCGCGCCTGGCGCTGTGCGGGCAGAGCTTCGGGTCCTACTTCGCCGCGCGCACGGCGGCCGTCGACGCCCGGGTGCGGGCCCTGGTGGCGAACCCACCGGTCGTGGACATGGGTCGGTACATGGAGGCGTGGGTCGGCACCGACGTGTACCGGATGATCCGGGACATCCGCCCCGAGGACGTCGCCGGGGTGCCCGAGGACCTCATGCCCCGCCAGATGCAGTGGGGGATCGAGGCCATCTGCACCCGCTTCGGCGTGCCCTCGTTCCACGCCTGGCGCGACGCCATGGTCGCCTACCGGCTGGCCGACCCGGCCGCCATCACCTGCCCGGTGCTGGCCCTGGTGGGCGAACGCGAGGGTGACGAGCCCCGGAGCCAGTTCGAGGCGCTGGTGGACGGGGTGAGCGGCCCGGTGACGTCACGGGTGTTCCGTCCGTCGGACGGGGCCTCGGCCCACTGCCAGTCCGACAACCTGCGGCTGTCCGCCCAGGTCACCTACGACTGGCTGGACGCCCAGCTCGGCTGACGCCGGCCGGCCCCGCACCCTCCCGATCGCCGTGCGGAGGCGACGACGCCCCGACGCCGAGGGTGGGTGGTGACGGGTCAGTCGCGGTGGGCGGCGAGGGCGGCGGCCAGTGCGGCCGCGCCCCCGTCGGTGCTGTTCTCGCGCACGCCGACCAGCGGGGTCAGCGACGCCCAGCCGTCCTCGACGAGGGCGGCGTCGGACTCGGGGTCGAGCTCGACGCGCTCGGCCTCGGTGTCGGCGTCGTCCCCCATCCCCCGCATGGCCAGGACGATGGCGCCGCCGGTGCGGTCGAGGGGCTGGCCGGCGACGGGCATCGGGGTGTGCTCGGGCCGGACCGAGCGGATGAGTCCCACCCGCCCGAGCCGCCCGTGGCGGAGGCCCTTCAGCTCGTGGGGGCGGACCGCCGGGACGTTGAGGTTGAGCACGGTGGCCGGCTCGGCGTCGGCCAGTACCGGCACGATGCGACAGGCCAGGCCCACGGCCGTCTCCCAGTAGTCGGGCTCCGACGCCCAGGCGATGCTGACGGCGAGTCCCCGCACGCCGAACTGGGCGCCGGTCAGGGCGGCGCCGACCGTCCCGGAGTGCATGGCCGACCGCCCGGCGTTGATCCCGTGGTTGATGCCGGACACGATCATGTCGGGACGGGGCCCGAACCCCTCGATGCAGCCCAGGATGACCGACAGGGCCGGGGAGCCGTCGACGCCGTAGGTGGGCACGTCGGCCAGGCCGGGGATGTCCACGTGCTCGTAGGGGATCGACTCCCGCTCGTAGACGGGCCCGACGGCCGCGCCCGCCCCGCTGTGGTCGGCGAGCGGGGCCACCACGACCAGCTCGTGCCCGTCCCCGAAGGCGGCGTGGAGCCCGCGGGCCAGCGCGGCGATCCCGGGTGCGAACACGCCGTCGTCGTTGGTGATCAGGATGCGCATGACGGGGCTTCCGTTCGTGGGCCGTCGCCTCGCGCCGACGCCGCAGGGCGCAGGGCTCGTCGCGACAGGGTCTCGGCGGGCCGGTGCGGCCTCGTCGCCTACCATACCGGTCGACATCGGCAACCGGACGGTGCACCGGGTGGGCCGCAACCGGGTGGCACCGCCGTGGCGGCCGCGCCACGACGGACCGCCGTACCACCACCGACCGCTCCGCCACCCGGCGCCACCCGGCGCCCCCACGAGGAATCCAGGCCGCACCATGACCGCTCCCACGCCCCCGCCCGACCAGCGACCCGCCCACACCACCGCCGCCACCGGCGACCAGTGGGTGATCGGACACGGTCACCAGCGTGCCGTCATCACCGAGGTGGGTGCCACGCTCCGGTCGTTCACCGTGGGGGACCGGTCCGTCGTGGACGGGTTCGGGCCCGAGGAGTGGAGCCACGGGGGCCGGGGGCAGGTGCTCGCCCCCTGGCCGAACCGGATCGGCGACGGGGCCTACACGTTCGAGGACGTGGCGGCCCAGGCACCCCTGAACGAGGTGGACCGGCGCACCGCCATCCACGGCCTGGTGCGGTGGCTGCCGTGGCGGATGACCGGACGGGCCCAGAACCGGGTCGGGCTCTGCTGCGACCTGCGGCCGACGCCCGCCTACCCGTTCGCCCTCCGGCTCGAGATCGAATACCGCCTGGGGCGCGAGGGGCTGACCGTCACGACCGACGCCCAGAACGCGGGGGACGGCGACCTCCCGTTCGGCCTCGGGTTCCACCCGTACCTGACGGTGGGAACCGGATCGGTCGACCAGGCCCGACTCCGGCTGCCGGCCCACCGCCGGCTCGTGACCGACGACCGCGGCCTGCCGACCGGATCGGTGGGTGTCGCCGGCACCGAGTACGACTTCACCACCGACCGGCCCATCGGGGTCACCCGCCTCGACACCGCCTTCTGCGACCTCGTCCGTGACGGTGACGGCCGGGCCCGGGTCGACCTCGACCACCCCGACGGCGGCGCCGGGGTGACCCTGTGGGCCGACGAGCGGTTCGGGTACCTGATGGTGTTCACCGGGGACTCACTGGAGCCCGCGGCACGGCGCCGGGGCCTCGCCGTCGAGCCCATGACGTGCCCGCCCGACGCGTTCCGGTCGGGCACCGACCTGACCGTGCTGCGACCCGAGGGCCGGTGGACCGGCACCTGGGGGATCACGGCCCGCTGAGCCGGCGGGCGCCACCTCCGGAGCCCGTTCACGGCCACGGCGCTGACCAGGGACGATCATCCCCGGTCACCTCCGTGGACGGGTGCCGTCCGCCCATCGTGCCCGGTGATTGACATGCGGCGCCGTGCCGGTAAGGATGACCTGGAATCTGCAGGTACAGAAGCAACGGGTACGACGAGGGGAAGAGCACGTTGAGACGAGTACTCCGCACTGCGACGATGGCAGCCGTACTCGCCACCGGCCTGGTCGGTGCGGCCGCGGTGGCCGCCACCCCCGCCTTCGCCGACGGCACGACGGCGACGACCACGACGGTGACCGGCAACCAGACGACACTGGTCTCGGGCAAGCCGGTCACCTTCACCGCCGTCGTGGCCCCGTCCACGATCGGCAAGATCAAGATCACCGGCGCGGTCGCCTGGACCGTCACCGGTGCGAACGGGAGCGTCATCCCGTGTGCCACCGTGAGCACCCTCACCGGAGGCGGCAAGTCCCGGTGCAAGGTCGACAAGGGCGGGTTCCTCGCCGGTGCCGCCCCGTACACGGCGGTCGCCGCCTACTCGGGTGACACCAACTTCGCGCCGAGCAGCGGCTCCACCACCCTCGCCGTCACGCCGACGACCACCCGGGTCAAGATCGCCCTCAGCGCCGAGCCCACCAGCGGGGCGTCGGTCACGGTGACGGCCACGGTCGTCGACGGGCCCGCCACCTCCCTGATCACGGGGAACGTGGTGTTCACGCCGACGTCCGCCTACCACCTGCCGGGCGTCGGGGCCATCTGCAGTGGCAGCCTGTCCCCGCCGACGGCCAACAACGTCCAGCCCGTCGTCGACCAGGTGGCGACCTGCGTCCTCCCGGCCGGTTGGATGACGGTGCCGAAGGCGTCGAAGTCGAACCCGCACCCCTCGGACGCCTGGTCCGTCTCGGCGGTGTACGCGGGCAACGACAGCTTCATCACCTCGTACCGCACCAAGAAGGGCATCGCCCGCTCCTGAGCCCTCAGACAGGTTCCGCCGCACGGCGGGCCCGCGGACGTGGGAAGCAGTGGTAGCCACGGGTTCGTGCCGTACCCGACCCATCCCGCCCGCCCGAACCATCCCACCCGCCTGACCCGACCCTCGAGGCCGATCCGTCGCGCCCGACAGGCGGTCGGTGGTGGACCCGGTCGGGGCCTGCCCGGTCCCCGGACGGCGGTCGTGGTGCGCCCCCTGGGATTCGAACCCAGAACCTGCGGATTAAGAGTCCGTTGCTCTGCCGTTGAGCTAGAGGCGCGTGTACCTGTGACCTACGGTACTGCCCCACGTGGCGCGGGAGCGGGTCCCGTGTCCCGAGGGACTGAGGGTGGCCGACGGGGTTCGAACCCGCGACCTCCGGGATCACAACCCGGCGCTCTGACCAGCTGAGCTACGGCCACCAAGGAGCCTCTAGTGTGGCACACGTCGGTGGTGGCCCGGACACGTTCCAGCCCGTCCGCGCTGCGCCCCTGTAGCTCAACTGGATAGAGCAGGTGGTTTCTACCCATCAGGTTGCGGGTTCGACTCCTGCCGGGGGCACGGCCGCCTGTGCCAGGCGGCTCGCATGCGGGCGGAACGGCGTCCGCACCGGCCGCCGCAGGACCACCTGACGGGCCGGACGCGGTCGGTGCGTCCGCCGACCACGGCCGACCCCGTAGGCTCGGACGGGTTCCATGAGCAACCGACCGTTCCTCAGCCCGCGACGCTGCACCGCGTGCGCCGCCCTGCTCGGGATGGCCGCGCTGGCCGCGTTGGCCACCGCTCCCGGGGCAGCCGTCGCCGCACCTGCGGCCGTTTCGCCGCGTGCCGCCGCACCCGCCCACCGAGTGACCTACGCCGCCACCCGGTCTCCGGCCGACGGGGCGACCTTCACCGAGACGTGGTCGACCGGACCCATCCGGCTCGGTTACGCCATCGCCCAGTCCTCCCCGGTGGAAGTCACCCTCGACGGCCAGCCGTCCGTGGTCGTCGGGGACCGGGCCGGATTCCTCGACGCCTTCGAGCTGTCCGACGCGGTGGCCGGCGGGTCGGGACCACCGACGCCGACGATCCCGGCCGGCTGGGCCGACGTGCACGCCAATGCGCCCATCGACTCGACGCCCTCCGTGGCGACGACGGCGTCGGGGACGGACATCCTCGTGGGGTCCGGAAACGACGCGTTCCCGGACGGCGGCGGCTACCAGGCCTACGACACCGACGGCTCGCTGCGGTGGATCACCCCGGTGGTCGATCCGACGTCGGACGGCGACCCGGCCGGCGGCGTGTTCGCCGGACTGTCGGTGGGCACGCTGCAGGCGGCGGCGACGACGGGGCCGTCGGCCGTGGCCGGCTCGCTCGGCCAGGTGGCCTACTCCCTGGACCCCTCGTCGGGGGACCCGCTGCCGGGCTGGCCCTTCCTCGACACCGACAGCACCCACGCCACCTCCGCCCTCGCCGACCTCTACGGGACGGGACGGGACGAGATCGTCCAGGCCTCCGACCAGACCGCCGGTCTCGCCGCCGGGCAGCAGTACCACGACGGCGGGACGCTCCGGATCCTGTCGGGTACGGGCGACCAGATCTGCCGGGCCAGCACGGACCAGGTGCTGGACTCGTCGCCGGCGGTCGGTGGCTTCCTGCCCGGCGGTGCCACCGGGATCGTGGACGGCACGGGGGACTTCTTCGCCGGCGCGTCGGACACCGACACGGTGCGGGCCTTCGACACCCACTGCCGCCCGGTGTGGTCCGCCACCCTCGACGGTGACACCTTCTCCTCGCCGGCGCTCTCCGACGTGCTCGGCAACGGCTCCCTCCAGGTGGTGGAGGGGACGTCCCGGGGGGTGGGTGGCGGCGGCTCGGTCTACGCCCTCGACGGTGCCACCGGGGCGACGATCTGGTCCGCCGCCGTGCCCGAGGAGGTGATCGGCTCGGTGACCACGGCCGATCTCTTCCACGACGGCTACGACGACGTCCTGGTGCCCACCATCGACGGGCTCGACATCCTCGACGGCCGCACCGGGGACCTCGTGGCCGCGCTCGACGGTCCGGGGCAGGGCGACCTCGGACTGCAGAATTCCCCCCTGGTGACGGTCGACCCCGACGGCGACGTAGGGATCACGTTGGCCGGCTACGTCCCCGGGGCGGCCCGTGTCGACCACTTCGAGATCGCGGACTCCGACGGCGCCGCCGCGGTAGGGGCCGGTTCGTGGCCCATGTTCCACCACGACGCCCAACTGACCGGCGACGCCGGTGGCACCCCAGCACCCGGATCGGTCCCGGTCTGCTCGGTCCCGAGTGCGGCGTACGACGGGTACGAACTGGCGACGTCCGACGGTGGGGTCCGGTCGTACCCGGATCCCGGCCAGCCCTTCTGCGGGTCCGCCGGGGGTGAACACCTGGTCCGGCCGGTGGTGGGCATCGCCACGGCCCCGTCGATCGGGGGCTACTGGCTCGCCGCCTCCGACGGGGGAGTGTTCGCCTACGGCCAGGCGGGGTTCCTCGGGTCCATGGGCGGCAGCCACCTCGACGCGCCCATCGTGGGCATCGCCGCCACGCCCGACGGCGGCGGCTACTGGTTGGTGGCGGCCGACGGCGGCATCTTCGCCTACGGGGACGCCGCCTTCCTCGGGTCCATGGGCGGGAGCCACCTCGACGCGCCCATCGTGGGCATGGCCGCCACCGCCGACGGCGGCGGCTACTGGTTGGTGGCGGCCGACGGCGGCATCTTCGCCTACGGGGACGCCGCCTTCGACGGGTCGCTCGGCGGACTCCGGCTCCATCGGCCCATCGTGGGGATCGCCCGCGACCCACACTCGGGGGGGTACTGGATCCTCGGTGCCGACGGCGGCATCTTCGCCTTCGGCGGGGCACCGTACCTCGGGTCGACCGGGGGGCAGGCGTCGGCGTCGTCGATGGTGGGGATGGCAGCCAGCACCGACGGCTCGGGCTACCGGCTCGCCGGTGCCAACGGCGGGCTGTTCGCCTACGACGCACCGTTCCTCGGCGCCGCCACCCTGTCCGGGCTGGTGGCGCCGGTCACCGGCATCGCCGGTTCCTGACGCCCGTCGCCAGGGTCCGGACCGGCGCCGGCGGGGTCACGCCGCGACCCGGGACCGGCCCCGGAACCCGTCGGGTCCGACCACGTAGACTCCTCCCGTGACCGACGTGCTGGCCGTGGCCAACCAGAAGGGCGGGGTGGCGAAGACCACGACCGTGCACTCGCTCGGGGTGGCCTCGGCCGAATTGGGCCGGCGGGTCCTGGTGGTGGACCTCGACCCGCAGGCGTGCCTCACCTTTTCGCTGGGATTCGACCCGGACCGGCTCGACAGCTCCCTGCACGACGTCTTCGTCCGCCGCGTCGGTGTCGCCGACGTGGCGCTGCCCGTCCCCGGTGTCGCGGGGCTCGACGTGCTGCCGGCCACCATCGACCTGGCCGGCTCCGAGGTCCACCTCCTCACCCGCACCGGACGCGAGCACGTCCTGGCCCGGGCGCTCGAGCCGGTCCTGGACCGCTACGACCTGGTCCTCATCGACTGCCCGCCGTCGCTCGGCGTGCTGACCATCAACGGACTGACGGCGGCCCGGTCGGTGCTGATCCCGCTGCAGTGCGAGGCGCTGTCCCACCGTGGGGTCGGGCAGCTGCTCGAGACCATCGAGGACGTGCGGGCCTTCGCCAACAGCGAGCTGACCGTCCGCGGCGTGATCGCCACCATGTACGACGACCGGACGAAGCACTCGCGGCACATCTTCGACGAGGTGCAGTCCCGCTACGGGATACCGGTCCTGCAGCCCCCCGTGCGCAAGTCGATCCGCTTCGCCGAGGCGCCGGCGCGGGGCAAGTCGATCCTGCAGCACGCACCGAACTCACCCGGGGCGGCGGCGTACCGCGCCCTGGCCGCCCAGCTGATCGAACCGGGCGTGGTGGCCGGCACGCCGAGCTGATGGCCGAGGGTCCCGACCCGCTCGGCAAGCGGGCGCTCTACTGGATGCCCGTCGAGCCCGAGGCCGAGACCGGGGCGGACCCCGCCGGGGACGGGGGCCACGGGTCCGACGGGTCCCACCGCGGATCGACCCGCACCCCCCACGCCCGCCCGGCGGGCAAGCACGCCCTGTACTCCGACGCCACGCCGGCCGACGAGCCCGAATGGGACCGGGCCACCGTGACCGCCGACGACCCGGTCCCCCCGAAGGGCCACCTGGCGGTGGCCTGTTCGGCCTGCGGGGCCGTCACCCGGGTCGGTCTGGTGGAGTTCCTGGTGCTGCAGCTCCCCGTGGGAGCATGGCTGCCCGGGCGGACGTTCGACCGGTGGATGACCTGCCCGGCGTGCCGGCGCCGCACCTGGACCGGCGTGACGCTCGCCCGGTGACTGCGGCACGCCTCCTGGAGGCGGCGTCGAGCTCGTCGCAACCCGGAGGAGTCACCGGCTGGCTCCTCCACTTCAACGGCACCCTCGCCTACGTCGTCGTCGGTGCCCTCGTCTTCGCCGAGGCCGCCTTCATGATCGGCTTCTTCTTCCCCGGCGAGACGGCGGTGGTGGTCGGTGGCGTGCTCGCCGGCCTCGGCCGGGTCGACCTCGGCGTCATGATCGTGGTCGTCGTGGTGTGCGCCGTGCTCGGGGACTCGGTGGGCTACGAGGTCGGGAAGAAGGCGGGCCCGTGGCTCCTGCGCCGCCGTCCACCGGTGTTCTGGCGGCCGCACCGCGCCCGGCTCCAGGACACGACGGCGGTGAGGTACACGTTGGGCCTCCTCGAGCGTTACGGGGGCCCGGCGGTGTTCCTGGGCCGGTTCATCGCCGTCGCCCGGGTGGTCATTCCCGGACTGGCCGGTATGAGCGGACTGCGGTACCGGACGTTCCTGTTCTGGAACCTGCTGGGCGGCCTGTGCTGGGGCGTCGGCTACACGATGCTGGGCTACTTGGTCGGCGTGTCCTTCGAGCACGTCCTCGGCCAGATCGGGCTGTGGTCGCTCGTCGTGGTGGCGCTGGTGGTCGCCTGCGTCACCGTCCTCGAGGTGCGCCGCCGCCGCCGGGAGCGCCGCCGCATCGATGCGTCGCTCGCCGACCTCGGCGGCGGTCCGCCGTCCGCGGGTGCCGGGGGGTACACCTCCGAGGACCCGGGCGCGACGGCGGGCGGGACCGGGAGCCCGACCGTCGAGCCGGGGAGCTGAGCGCCGGTGACCCGGTGACCCGGTGACCGGACGCCGGCGTCCGGCCGCGGACGGCAGGTCCGCACGGCGTCCGGCGTCCGGCCGTCATGCGCACGTCCCCTGCCCCTCCACGTAGAACCGGACGGGGGCGCGCCCCTCCTGGCGCACCCTCCCGTGCAGTTCCAGCAGTACGCAGTGAGCCAGGGTCTCACCGTTGGCCTGGCGCTGCATGAAGGGTTCGATCTCGTCCCACGGTCGCGACCAGCCCAGTCGAAGGGTGATCTCCCACGCCGTGCTTCCGGGGTGGGACGCGACGACGTGCTCGATCTCGGCGAGCCGTTCGGTGTGGTGGTCGGTGATCTCGTCGACGCGGGCCGCGAGGTCGGCGAACCGGTACTCGTGGCCGGGGAGCACCTCGTCCGTGTCGAGGTCGCGGACCTTGGCCAGCGATTCGAGGTAGTGGCCCAGCGGATCGGGGAACTGCTGGGCGTGGACGGAGATGTTCGGCGTGATGCGCGGCAGGACGTGGTCGCCCGACAGCAGCAGACGTCGGTCGTCGCTGTAGAAGCAGACGTGGCCCGGTGAATGGCCCGGCGTCCAGATGGTCCGCAGGCTCCATCCCCGCAGCGCGATCTCCCCCTGGTCCTCGAACAGCACGTCGGGCACGGCCATCGTGACCATCGACTTCAGCGCCATGGAGGAGAACGCGAGGTCGGGCAGCTTGTCCTCCGGCACGCCGGCGTCGGCCAGGAGTTCCGACATGGCGTCCAACAGGTCGTCCGTGTCGCCGTAGCGGGACTCGAGCATGACGGCGTCGTCGGGGTGCAGGCCGATCCACGCCCCCGATGCCTCCCGGACCCGCCCGGCGAGGCCGTAGTGGTCCGGATGGATGTGGGTGACGAGCACGGCCTCGACGTCCGAGATGGTGCCGCCGGCGACGGCCAGGCCCGAGACCAGCGCCTCCCACGCCGCGTCGGTGTCCCATCCGGCGTCGACGATGGCGACGCCGCCCCCGTCGAGCTCGAGTGCGTACACGAGCACGTAGCGCAGCGGGTTGTCGGGGATGGGGACCGGGATGGACCACAGGCCGGGGCGGACCTGTTCGACGGGCGGGAGGACCTTGTCCTCCCATGCCTGCTTCTGGGCGGTTCCGGTGACCACGACCACGCCAGGCACGGTACACGGCGACCTGCGCCGTGCGGTCGACCGGCCGGCGCCGTGCGCGCCGTGCGGACAAATCCTTGTACCCGGGGTCCCCACTGCCTAGATTGACCCGAAGCCCCTCGTCGTGGCGGGGACCTGCAGCGGAACCCAGTTGGAGCGCACACCCATGGTCGACGATCTCGGACGGTTGCAGCGGTGGGTCGTGCAACCGCGGTCGTCGTGACTGCGACGTCGCGTACCACGGGGAGGGACACGGCGACCACGGCCGGCACGGAGCGACGCCTGGACCGGCTCATCGCCGGCTGTCCCGACGCCTTCGTCGAGATCGACCGAGGCGGTGTCGTCGTGGAATGGAACGCCGGTGCCGAGGCGGCCTTCGGGTGGGGGAGCGACGAGGTGGTCGGCACCATGGTGACCGACAACCTGCTCGTCGGACCGTTCTCGCGGTCGCCCTTCGGCCTGCTGATGGCCGACACCACGGGTGCCGCCGCCGGTCCGCTGACCGGGTCGGTGACCGGAGGGACGGTCGACCTGGTGCTCGACCTGCGGCACCGGGACGGGCGCCGGGTGCGCACGGCCGGACGGCTGGTGGTGGTCGGCAGCGGCCGCGAACGGTCGGTCGCCGCCTTCCTCCGCGCTCCCCGCGACGGCGGCGACCGGAGCGACCCCGCGACGGTGTCGGCGACGCCGTCGGGCACCGGCCTCGGCCGGGACGGTACCCGTGACGCCCTGACCGGCCTGCCCGACCGGTCCACCTACCTCGAGTGCCTGGCGGCGGCCACGGCGGCCCATGCCGGCACGCCGGGAAGCGTCGCCGTCGTCCTGTTGGACCTGGACCGGTTCAAGGCCGTCAACAACTCGATGGGTCACGCCCACGGTGACGGGATCCTGGCCGCCGTGGCCCGGCGGATCGAGGACGTCGCCCTCGACGTCGACCTGGTCGCCCGATTCGGCGGCGACGAATTCCTGGCGTTGGTGACCGACCCCGCGGGCGGGGCCGAGCACAAGGCGTCGGCGTTCGTCGGGCGGGTCCAGGCCGTGCTGTCGGCGCCCTTCCCGGTGGCCGGCGCCGAGGTCTTCCTGGACGCGTCGGTCGGCCTCGCCCTCAACACGTTCGGCGTCGACGACAGCGCCGACCTGCTGGCCCACGCCGAGGCGGCCATGTACCAGGCCAAGCGTCGGGGCGGCTTCGGCGTCGAGATCTTCGGCGAGTCGCTCCGGGTCGAGGTCCTCGACCGCATGGCCACCGAGCACTCGCTGCACCGGGCGCTCGAGCGCAGCGAGCTGATGCTCCACTACCAACCGGTCGTCGAACTCCAGGGTGCCACCACCGTGGCGGTCGAGGCCCTGATCCGGTGGCAGCACCCGGACCAGGGCATGGTGGCCCCCGGCCGGTTCATCCCGGTGGCCGAGGAGAGCGGTCTGATCATCCCCATCGGTGCATGGGTGCTCGAGCAGGCCTGCAGCCAGTTGCGCGACTGGGACCACCGGGGCCCCGTGGGCTCCCAGCCGCGGCCGCCGGACCCCGGTACGCAGGTGGCGCAGGGCTCGGTCGAGGTCAACCTGTCGGCCCGACAGATCGACGACCCCGGGATCGTGCGCACGGTGGAGGGGATCCTGGCCCGTACGGGCCTGCCGCCGGGACGCCTGACCCTCGAGATCACCGAGGGCGCCCTCATGCGCGACGCCGCCTCGGCCCTGGTGGTCCTGTCGGCGCTGAAGGAACTCGGCGTGCTGCTGGCCATCGACGACTTCGGCACCGGCTACTCGTCGCTGAGCTACCTCCAGCGGTTCCCCCTCGACATCTTGAAGGTCGACCGGATGTTCGTGGAGGAGCTCGGCATGCGGACCGGCGGCGACGAGATCGTCTCCGCCGTGATCGAGCTGGCCCACGCCCTGGGGCTCGAGGTGGTGGCCGAAGGGGTCGAGACCGAACAGCAGCTCGAGGTGCTGTGCTCGCTCGGGTGCGACTTCGCCCAGGGCTTCCTCTTCTCCCGTCCGGTGCCGGCGGCGGAGCTGCGGGCGCTGTTCGGCTACCGGCTCAGCACCATCGCCTGAGTCGTACCCGACGGTGCGCCGTCGGTCGGGACGACAGGATTTGAACCTGCGACCTCCTGCTCCCAAAGCAGGCGCGCTACCAAGCTGCGCCACGTCCCGTGCGTTCCCGCGGTCCTCGACCGCCGGTGCCGCACCGACCAGCGTAGGGCATGGCGCCACCTGTCCCCCGACCCGGCGCCCACCGGATAGCGTGCCTGCGGTGCCCACCGTCCGCGTAGCCGTCTTCGACCTGGGCAGCAGCTCGTTCCACCTGATGGTGGTCGACGCCGCCCGCGACGGTCGGCTCGACCCGGTGCTGCGCCGCCGCTCCTTCCTCCACCTGGGGACCGAGGTGGCCCGGACCGGCGGCGTCCCCGGAGACCGGTCGGCGCTGGCCGTCCGGACGGTCCGGCGCCTCCACGCCGCCGCCGAGGACGCCGGCGCCGACGTGGTGGTGGCCATGGCCACCGCGGCCCTCCGTGACGCCGACAACGGGGAACGCCTCATCACCCGCATGGAGCGGGTGCTCGGGAGCCCGATCAACCTGCTGTCGGGCGAGGAGGAGGCACGTCTGTGCTTCCTGGGCCAGCGCGCCGGCGTCTGGGTGGGCGCGTCGCCGGTGCTCGGCCTCGACCTGGGGGGCGGAAGCCTGGAGGCGGGCATCGGCACGGTCGACGATGTCGCCGCCGTGGCCAGTGTGGCGCTGGGCACGGCGCGCATCCGGGGCGAACTCGACACAGGGGACCGGCTGTCGACCGCGGAGCGGGCGGCCATCCGGGAACTCGCCGTACGGCGGTCGGCACCCATCGCCGACATGCTCGCCGCCTGTCCGGCCGCCGCCGAGCGGGTCATCGCCAGCGGGGGGACGGTTCGGGCGCTGGCCCGCCTGGCCATGGGGCTGCACCGGCCCCCGCCACGCTCGGGGGGCGCCCCGTCGGTCAACCAGGTGGAGGTCCCCGCAGGCCAGCTCCACGAGCTCGCCGACCGACTGGCCACGCTGGACCTCGACGCCCGGATGGCCCTGCCGGGCATCCAGGCCCGCCGTGCGCCACTGCTGCCCATCGGCGCCGTGGTGTTCTCCACCCTGGTGGAGCACCTCGGACTGCGCGGGCTGGTCGTGAGCGAGTGGGGGCTGCGTGAGGGGGCCGTACTCGACAGCCTCCTCCTGCCGTCCTCCGCCCCCTGAGCCGGCCGGCGGTGGGGAGGGGCGGCGGACCCACGTCCGCCGCCGGGTCCCCGTCTAGGCGTCCTTGCCCAGGATCCTGTTCATGCCGGTGCCGCAGACCGGGCACTTGCCCTTGGCCGAACGACGGCCGTTGGCCATCTCGACCACCTCGCCGTCGAACTCCCGCTTCTCCCGGCACTTGACGCAGTAGCCCTCGTACGTAGCCATGGTTCCTCCTCCTGCTCCGAGCGGCGTCCGTGCGGACGACCGATGGAGCGACGGTATCGGCCCCCTTCCGGCGAACGGGGGATGGGAGGCGGTTCTGCTTGCAGGAGTTAGCAGTCGTTCGCGCCCCCGCGACCGCGCCCCGGCGGGTGCCGGGGCCTCAGTCGTCCGGGCCGCCGGTCTCGGCCCCGTCGGCCGGCTGCTCACCGAACGAGTCGGGGACCTCGGCCGGGGTGAGCGAATTGAGCATCGCCTCGATCCCCTCGGGGGGGAGCGGGGGGCTGAAGTAGTAGCCCTGGGCGGTGGTGCAGCCCCGCTGGAGCAGCACCCGGCTCTGCAGCAGGGTCTCGACACCCTCGGCCACGCACGACAGTCCGAGCTTGCTGGCCATGGCGATGATGGCCGACACGAGGCTGCTCTCCTCGTCCTCGGGCCCGAGCACCTGGACGAAGGACTGGTCGATCTTGAGCGTGGACACGGGGAACGTCCCGATCCGGTCGAGGGACGAGTTGCCCGAGCCGAAGTCGTCGATGGTGAACCGCACCCCGAGCCGGCGGAGCCGGTCGATGTTGTCGACGGCGGGGCCGCTCGTGTCCAGGACGACCCGTTCGGTGATCTCGAGCTCGAGGTACGACGGGTCGATCCCGGTGTCGCGCAGGGTGCGCTCGACACTGTCGTAGAAGTCGGGGCTGGACAGGTCCCGTGACGCCAGGTTGACCGACAGGCGCAGCGGGTCCATGCCGTGGTCCCGCCAGGAGCGGAGCTGGCGGCAGGCCTGCCACAGCACCCAGTTGTCGAGGGAGACGATGAGGTCGGTCCGTTCGGCCATGGGGATGAACCGGGCCGGTTCGAGGACGCCGAGGGTGGGGTGCTGCCAGCGGATCAGGGCCTCCACCCCGACGACCTCGGCCGTCCGCAGGTCGATGTAGGGCTGGTAGACGAGGAAGAACTGGTTGCCGTCGAGGGCGCTGATCAGGTCGGCGTGCAGTTGGCGGTCGTCGATCGAGCGCCGGCCCCGGTTGCCCGGGTCGGGCGTGGTCCGGAACATCTCGAAGGCGTCGCGCCCGTGGTCCTTGGCCCGGTACATGGCCTCGTCGGCCCGGTTCAGCAGGTCGTCGTAGGTGTCGCCGTGTTCGGGGGCGATGGCGATCCCGACCGAGGCCGACGTCGACACCTGCTCGTCGAAGATGGAGAAGGGCGTGTGGACGGCATCCAGCGTGCGTTCGGCCAGCTGATTGATGGACAGCTGGTCGACGAGGCCGGGGAGGAGGATGGCGAACTCGTCGCCGCCCACACGGGCCACCGTGTCCTGGCTGCGCACGGTCTCCACCAGGCGCTGGGCGACCTGCTGGATGAGGAGGTCGCCGGTGGCGTGGCCGTAGGTGTCGTTGACCGTCTTGAAGTTGTCGAGGTCGACGAAGAACATGCAGACCGGTTCGCCGACCCGTCGGGACCGCACCAGCTCCTGCTCCACGCGGTCCTCGAACAACCGGCGGTTGGGGAGGCCGGTGAGGGCGTCGTGCCACGCCATGTGCGACACCTTCTCGAGCAATTCGAGGTTCTGGATGGACGTGGCCGCCTGGTCGGCGAGGCCGCCGAGGCGTTCGTGGAGGTCGGGGTCGTGGACGGCGGCGGGTGCGGCGTCCTTGGCGAAGTTGGCGGCGATGACGCCCAGGAACTCGCCCGCCGCGAACAGGGGGGCGACGACGGAGGCGGGGACCCCGGACTCCTCCATCAGCCGGCGGAGGAGCGGGTCGCCCACCGTCGAGGCGTCGAGGACCATCACGTCCCGGCTGGAGATCATGCGCTGCACGAGCGGGTTGTCGATCTCGATCGACAGCGGTCCGTCGTCGTCCGGTGCCGGCTCGCCCGCCCGCCTGGCCTGGATGTGCGTGGTCGACCGGGCCGACGACCACTGGGGGGCGATCGAGTCGAGGTCGGCGTCGGGTGGGGCCATGCCGGTGGTGTAGGCGCCGAGGACGAGCTGCGAGTTCTCCTTGTCCCACAGGTAGACGGTGGCCTGGGCGCAGCCGGTCACGTCGGGGACGGTGTCGGCCAGGATCTGGAGGGCCTGGGCCAGGTTGGTCAGCCCCGACAGCTGCTCGCTGAACGACAGGATCGTCCGGGCGGTCGAGTCGCTGCGGCGGGCGGCGGTCAGGATGGTGAACACGTCGAGGGCGTTGGCGGCGTACTGGGTGAACAGGCGCAGCACCAGGTCGTCGGTGGAGGTGCGCCCGACACCGGGGTCGTCGAGGACGGCGAGGCGCCCGTAGTGGTGGTGGGCCGAACCGACGTCCAGGATCCGGCGCCCCGGTTCGTCGGCGGCGTCCGCGTGCCACAGCTCGGCGGTCATCGCCCGGACCTCGTCGTCGGCCAGTCCCCGGTGGTGCACCTCGATGGGGAGGCCCGGAGCGGCGCGGACCATGAGGACGAACCGCTCGGCCGGCACCACCTGGTCGGCCCGCGAGGCCAGCTCGGACAGCAGCGCGTCGAGGTCGAGGTCCACGAAGTCGATGGCCGTGGCCGCCGTGCCCTCGAGGAGCTGCTCCAGTCGCTCGACCTCCCGACGGGCCTTCGCCGCCTCGGCGGCGGCCACCTCCCGCTCGCGGGCGCTGTCCGCGTCGCGGCCCTCCTGTCCCCGGGTGGCCTCCGCCTCCCACCGGGCGGCCTCGGCGACGGCCTCCACCAGGGCGACCCGGGCGGCGACCAGCTGCTCGGCCAGGACCTCGGCCTCGTCGGCGTCGTCGTAGGACCCGACCTCCTCGTCCCCGGCGGACTGGTCCCCGACGACGGGTCCGGTGTCGTGGGGACGCCAGCCGTTCGCCACGTCGTCGGCCTCGCCGGCCGATCCGGATCCCAGGGGCGTGTCGACCCGCCCGGTGGGGACGTCCCAGCGGATCTCGTACCGGCAGGCCCGGCCGCCCCGTGCCGCGCACTCGTGCTCGACGACGACGGCGGGCTCGGTGTCGAACAGCGTGGGCAGCTCACCGAGCAGTCCGCGGGTGAGTTCGCACAGATGGGCGTGGCGCGGCCCACCACCCGTCGGCGCCACCTGGACGAGGGCCCGACCGGGACCGACCTCGAGGGCCACGGCGTCGGCGGCACCCTCGAACCGGCCCACCAGCGCCCCGATGTGGTGGAAGGCGTCCTCGACGGTGTCGAGTGAGCGGATCCGATCGGCCAGCTCGGCGCCCTCACCGGTCCACAGGAGGTCCTGGCCGACGTGCAGGGCCACGGCGGCGTCGCCGGTGACCAGTCCGGCGGCGGCGAACAGGGCCACGGCGTCCTCGATCGGAGTCAGCCGGTCGGCGTCCCCGAGCACGGGGAACGGCCGGTGCTCGGCGGCCAGCGCCAGTGTCTGGGCCACCCCGGCGTCACCGGACTCGGCGCGCACGAGGGCGACCAACGTCTGGACGACGGCCCCCGACACCCCGGGTACGGGTGACCCGGCGTGCTCCACGTCGTCGACCTCGAACGCCATGCTCCCCGTCCCATCTCTTGCCGTAGCTCCGGCCGCGACGGCGACCGCCGTGCGAACTCCTGTCCGTTCATCGACTCCGGAGACCGTGTGCTTTAGCCCCGTGCGGCTGCTGGGCTCCCGGGGCCGGGACCCGTCCGGGGCGGGGTCACGGCCCCTAGACTCCGGGCATGACCATCCACGACGTCTCCCTCCATACGCTCCAGGGCGAGCCGGTCTCGCTCGGCGACTACCGCGGCACGACCCTCCTCGTGGTCAACGTGGCCTCCAAGTGCGGGCTGACACCCCAGTACGAGGGCCTCGAGCGCCTGCAGGCGACCTACGCCGACAAGGGTTTCACGGTCCTCGGGTTCCCGTGCAACCAGTTCGGCGCCCAGGAGCCCGGCAGCCCCGAGGAGATCGCCACCTTCTGCTCGACCACCTACGGGGTGACCTTCCCGATGCTGGAGAAGGTGGACGTCAACGGCGAGGACCGCCATCCGGTGTACCAGGAGCTCACCGCCTTCCCCGACGCCGACGGCGAGGCCGGGGACGTCCAGTGGAACTTCGAGAAGTTCCTCGTGGCACCCGACGGCACGGTGGTGCAGCGCTTCCGCCCCATGGTGGATCCCGAGGCACCCGAGGTCGTCGACGCCATCGAGGCCAACCTCCCGGGCTGATCGGTTGCCCGACGGGCGCGCTGACGGACCGGCGGGGGGGACGGACGACCCCGAGCCGGTGGTCGACGGGCTCGAGGAGGTGTGGCTGTCGTTCGCAGCCGCCTGCGAGGACCTCGATCCGGACGGATGGGACCGTCCGACCGACTGTCCGGGCTGGACCGTCCGCGATCAGCTGTCCCATGTGATCGGCGTCGAACGCATGGTGCTGGGCGACGAGGCGCCGCCACCGCCCGCCGTCGTGCCCGGACACGTCCGCAACGGATTCGCCGCCCTCAACGAGGCGTGGGTCGACGCCCGGCGGGACGTGCCCGGCAGCTCCGTGCTCGACGAGTTCGTGTCCGTGACCGGTCGACGGCTCCGTGAGCTCCGTGCGCTCCCGGCCGGACGGTTCGACGAGCTGACCTGGGGCCCGACGGGCGAGGTGACCTACCGCGGCTTCCTGGAGTCCCGGATCCTCGATTCCTGGGTCCACGAGCAGGACGTGCGCCGGGCGCTCGGGCGTCCGGGTGGGCGCAACGGCGCCGGCGAGTCCGCCGTCCTCGACCGCTGTGCGGCCACCATGGCCTACGTGGTGGGGAAGCGGGTGGCGCCGCCCGGAGGCACCTCGGTGGCGTTCGAGGTGACCGGTCCCCTCGGCCGGAGGGTGCCGGTCGTGGTCGCGGACGGCCGGGCCACGGTGGTGGACGGAGGCGGGCCCGACGTGGCGACCACGACGCTGACCATGGATGCCCAGACGTTCTGGCGCCTGGGCTTCGGACGGGTCGGTGGACGGGAGGCACTGGCCGCGGGCGACGTGCTCGTCGAGGGCGACGGCCCCCTCGCCCGGCAGGTGCTCGACGCCATGGCCTTCATGGTCTGACGTTCCGATGGCCTGCGGCCCGGCCCGCCGGGCCGTTCGGCGATCCGGGAAGTAGGCCCTCCGGGGGCCGGTACACTCCTCTATTCGTATGCGAGCAACAGCAGCGCCCGAGGAGGGCAACAAGGTCCGTCTCACCGTCGAGATCGACGAAGCGGAGATGGACGGAGCCCTCGACGACGTGTTCCAACGTCTGTCGCGCGAGGTCCGGGTACCGGGGTTCCGGCCGGGGAAGGTGCCCCGCAAGGTCCTCGAGTCGAGGATGGGCGGGAAGGTGGCCCTGCGCGGCGAGGCCATCCGTGAGGCGCTGCCCGAGTTCTACTCGCGGGCTGTCGACGAGACCGAGGTCGACCCCATCGACCAACCCGACATCGACATCACCGCCGGCGAGGAGTCCGGCCCGCTGTCCTTCGTGGCCGTCGTCGAGGTCCGACCCACCGTCGCCATCCCGGGCTACGGCGGCCTGGTGGTCACCCTGCCCTCCCTCGACGTGACCGACGAGGACGTCACCGCCCAGGTCGACCGGCTGCGCGCCACGTCGGGCGAACTCGTCGACGTGACGCGACCGGTGCTGAACGGCGACCAGGTGACGATCGACATCCGCGGCACGCGACCGGAGGCGGACGCCGACGGCGACGACTCGGACCTGACGGCCGACGACTTCCTCTACGAGGTCGGCTCCGACGGGGTCATCCCGGGACTCGACGACCAGCTCCTCGGCACCAAGGCCGGCGACACCGTGACCTTCGACGCCGAGCTCGAGGCCCTGGAGCAGACCGTGTCGTTCACCGTGGCGGTCAAGGAGGTCAAGGAGCTGTCGCTGCCCGACGCCGACGACACCTGGGCGTCCGAGGCGTCCGAGTTCGCCACCCTCGAGGAGCTGCGCACCGACATCGCCGAGCGGCTGCGCCAGCGCCGCATCGTCGAGGCCCAGATGGCGCTGCAGCAGAAGACGGTCGAAGCGCTCTGCGAGCTGGTGACCGAGGAGATCCCCGAGCAGCTGGTGGTCCAGGAGCTGCGCGAGCGGATCCACGACCTCAACCACCGGCTCGAGGGCCAGGGGATGAGCCTGGCCCAGTTCCTGGGGGTCACCGGCCGGTCGGAGGACGAGTTCCTGGAGGAGCTCCGGGCCCAGGCGCTCCAGAGCGTGAAGGCCGACCTGGCGCTCCGTGCGCTGGTCGAGGCCGAGGCCGTCGAGATCACCGACGAGGAGCTCGACGAGGAGTTGGCCGCCATGGGCAGCCGCCTCGACATGGAGGCCGACCAGGTGCGGAGTCAGCTCGAACAGGCCGGGAGGCTGTCGGCGGTACGCTCGGACCGACGCAAGGCGAAAGCGATGCGCTGGCTCGTGGATTCGGTCGAGCTGGTGGACGAGAACGGGGCGCCCGTGTCACGGGACGACCTCACAGTGGACCAGGGCGAGGAGGACTCGGAGTGAGTTTCACAGAGGCAAGCAGGTCGATCGACGCGCAGGGCTACAGCGTGCCGTGGGTCGTCGAGTCCACCAGCCGGGGGGAGCGCAACTACGACCTGTTCTCCCGCCTGCTGAAGGAGCGCATCATCTTCCTGGGCACCCCGATCAACGACACGGTGGCCAACCTGGTCTGCGCCCAGCTCCTGTTCCTGGAGTCCGAGGAGTCCGACAAGGACATCCATCTCTACATCAACTCCCCGGGCGGCGACATCACGGCGCTCTTCGCCATCTACGACACGATGAAGTACATCAAGCCCGACACGTCGACGTTCTGCTTCGGCCAGGCGGCGTCGGCCGCAGCCGTGCTGCTCGGTGCCGGCACCAAGGGCAAGCGCTTCGCCCTCCCGCACGCCCGCATCCTCCTGCACCAGCCCTTCGGCGGCGTCGAGGGACAGGCCAGTGACATCGAGCTACAGGCCAGGGAGATCCTCCGCATGCGGGACCTCCTGAACGGCATGCTGGCCGACGACACCGGCCAGAGTGCCGAGCGGGTGTCGAAGGACACCGACCGCGACTTCATCATGACGGCGGCCGAGGCCGTCGAGTACGGGCTCATCGACGAGGTCATCTCGGCACGGGACACGCTCCCCATGGACGCCATCGGCGCCGCCTAGGTACGACGCACCGTCCGCGACCCGGTCGGTCACGAGGTCCCGTTCGCGGCACCCCAGCCGCTAGGGTTGGTGGTCCGGGCAACGGGGCCGGCACCGAGGTCGCAGGTGTCGGGCAGCACAGGCAGGACAGCGTTCGGCCGAGCAGCAGGGCCGCCGACAGAAGGGCACGAGGAACCGACGTGGCGAAATTCGGAGACGGTGGCGATCTGGTGAAGTGCAGCTTCTGCGGCAAGTCGCAGAAGCAGGTCAAGAAGCTGATCGCCGGTCCCGGCGTCTACATCTGCGACGAGTGCATCGAGCTCTGCAACGACATCATCGCCGAGGAGCTGGCCGACACCACGGAGCTGAGCTTCGACGAGTTGCCCAAGCCCAAGGAGATCTACGAGTTCCTGAACGACTACGTGATCGGGCAGGAGTACGCCAAGAAGATCCTGTCGGTCGCCGTCTACAACCACTACAAGCGGGTCCAGGCCGGAAGCAACGGTGCCCACGACTCCGACGTGGAGCTGGCCAAGTCGAACATCCTCCTGCTGGGCCCGACCGGCTGCGGCAAGACGCTGCTGGCGCAGACCCTCGCCCGCATGCTCAACGTGCCCTTCGCCATCGCCGACGCCACCGCGCTGACCGAGGCCGGCTACGTGGGTGAGGACGTCGAGAACATCCTCCTCAAACTGATCCAGGCGGCCGACTACGACGTCAAGCGGGCCGAGACCGGCATCATCTACATCGACGAGATCGACAAGATCGCCCGCAAGTCGGAAAACCCGTCGATCACACGCGACGTCTCGGGCGAGGGCGTGCAGCAGGCGCTGCTCAAGATCCTCGAGGGCACCACCGCCTCGGTGCCGCCCCAGGGCGGACGCAAGCACCCGCACCAGGAATTCATCCAGATCGACACCACCAACATCCTGTTCATCTGCGGCGGTGCCTTCGCCGGGATCGACACCATCATCGAGAACCGCATCGGCCGCAAGGGCATGGGCTTCCGGGCCGAGGTCCGCAAGTCGTCCGAGCGTGACGACTCCGAGCTGCTCCGCCACGTGCTGCCCGAGGACCTGATGAAGTTCGGCCTCATCCCCGAGTTCATCGGTCGTCTCCCGGTGGTGAGCGCGGTGTCCCACCTCTACAAGGAGGCGCTGATCCGCATCCTGGTGGAGCCCAAGAACGCCCTCACCCGCCAGTACAAGCGGACCTTCGAGCTCGACCACGTCGAGCTCGAGTTCACCGACGACGCCCTCGAGGCCGTGGCCGAGCAGGCCCTCCTCCGGGGCACCGGGGCCCGTGGCCTGCGGGCCATCCTGGAAGAGGTGCTCCTCGAGGTCATGTACGACCTGCCGAGCCGCACCGATATCTCCAAGTGTGTCGTGGACCGGGCCGTGGTGCTCGACAAGGTCCATCCGACCCTCGTCCCGCTGGCGCCGCCGACCAAGGCCAGCCGCAGTCGTCGGGCCGCCTCGTAGGGGCAGGTCCCGTGGCCGCGTCCGGGCCCCCGTGACGCACCGCACCCGTCGTGATCCCGTGACCTTCGCCGACCTGTCCGAGGCGCTCGCCTGGCTCGACTCGCACATCGACTTCGAGTCGGCCATGCCCACCCGGCGCACCCTGCCCTCGCTCGACCGCATGCGCGTGCTCGCCTCGCTGCTCGGCGACCCGCACACCGCCTACCCGGTCATCCACATCACGGGGACGAACGGCAAGGGGTCGACGGCGGCGATGACCAGCGCGCTGCTCTCGGCGATGGGGCTCAGCGTCGGCACGTACACCAGCCCGAACCTGTCGCGGGTCAACGAACGGATCGCCCGCAACGGTGAGCCCGTCGACGACGAGTCGTTCACCGACGTCCTGGACTCGTTGCAGCGGATCGAGACGCTGATGGACGAACCGCCCACCCGGTTCGAGCTGCTGACGGCGGCCGCGCTGACGTGGTTCGCCGACGAGGCCGTCGACGTCGCCGTGGTGGAGGTGGGCCTGGGCGGGACCTGGGACTGCACCAACATCGTGCACGGTGCCGTGTCGGTCATCACCAACATCAGCTACGACCACACCGAGGTGCTCGGCCCGACCCTCGAGGACATCGCCCGGGACAAGGCCGGCATCTTCACGTCCGGGGGTCGGGCGGTGGTGGGGGAGACCGATCCGATGCTGGTGTCCCTCTTCCGGGCCGCCGCCGACGCCGCCGGCTGCCAGTCCTTGTGGGCCCGGGGCGTCGACTTCGCCTGCACGTCGAACCGCCTGGCCGTCGGGGGCCGCCTGGTGGACCTGCGCACACCCGGTGCGGCCTACGGCGAGGTGCTGCTGCCACTGCACGGCAGCCACCAGGGTGACAACGCCGCGTGCGCACTGGCCGCGGCCGAGGCCTTCTTCGGGTCGCCGCTGCACGAGGACGTGGTGGAGGAGGGACTGGCGGCCGTGCGGGTGCCCGGGCGCCTCGAGGTCGTCGGCCGCCACCCGCTGGTCCTCGTGGACGGGGCCCACAACGTGGCGGGCATGATGGTCCTGGCCCGCTCGTTGTCCGAGGAGTTCACCACCGACGGCGAGTCGACGGCCGTCGTCGGGATGCTCACCGGCCGGGACCCCAGGGCCATGCTCGACGCCCTGGTGTCGGCCGGGATCCGCTCGGTGGTCGTGTGCGCCCCCGACAGCCCCCGGGCGCTCCCGGTGGGGGACCTGGCGGCGGCGGCGTCGTCACTCGGCATGGAGGTGCTGGTGGCCGCCTCACCGACCGCGGCGGTCCACCGTGCCGTCGGGCGGTCGGGACCCGACGACCGGGTGGTCGTGTGCGGTTCGCTCTATGTGGTGGCCGACGCCCGCGAGGCCCTCCTGGGTCGGGACGCCTGAGCCCCCGGGCGCCGACCGCCGTCGGGCGGCCGGCGCGCCGGTCGGACCGGGAGCGGTCGGGTCAGGCGCCGGGCGGGTCCACCACGGGGACGTCGATGGTGGCGTGCCACAGCAGGACGTACTGCGGGCACCCGCCGACCGTCCCGCAGACCGGGGTGCCGAGGGCCTCGAGTCCGGCCGAGCCGTAGCCGACGACCCGGAAGACCGTCCGCGACGCGCCGGTGGACGTGGTCCCCTCGGACACCAGCCGGAGTACCGGGGTCGCCTGGCTCACCGAGGCGACGGACCAGGTCATGTGCGGGCTCGACAGGGCGACCACGACCCGCTCGCCCTTGGTGGCGAGCACCGTGGCCCCGTCCGAGGCGAAGGTCAGGGTCACCGACTTGGTCACCGGTGGGGTGACGGGGGTGGCGGCGGCGTAGGTGCCGGTGGCGGCGAGCGCCAGCGCGGAGATCGCGAGTGCGACCCCGCCGGCCGTGAGCTTGGAACGCATGGGAACCTCCAGGGAGTGCGTGGTTGACGAGACGACCCTGCCCCTCAAGCCAACGTGCCCCTGCCGTCAGCGTTACAGACGGACACCGGCGCCGGCGGGGGTCCTCATCCGTCACGTCGCCGGAACCGTGCGCCCATGCGTGGCACGAAGGGCAGGACGGACGCCGCCGCTCCCGCCACGACGGTGGCCACCGTCGTGGCCAACCACGCCGGATGGAGTCCGGCGGCCCGGACCACGGCGGACAGGAGCCACGCGCCGGTACCGACGAGGATGACGAAGGCGACCCGGTGGGAGTCGATCCAGTGGACCACGTCCCCATGGTACGCCCGTCCGCACCGGGTGCGGTCGGAACGGTCATGGCGCCGGTGCTGTGGTCCCGACCCGCCGACGGGGGGCCGGCGCCGGCGCGCCGACGTCCCGCTCCACGTCGGCTAGCCTGCTCCGCTCGTGGGACGAACACTTGTCATAGCCAAGCCCGACGCCGTCGAACGCGGTCTGTCCGGCGAGATCCTGAGCCGCATCGAGCGCAAGGGGCTGCGCCTGGTGGCCGCCGAGCTGCGCACGGTCACGACCGAGACGGCGGTGGCGCACTACGCCGAACACGAGGGCAAGCCCTTCTTCGACGAGCTGGTCACCTTCATCACCCGTTCACCGGTGCTGGTGATGGTGGTCGAGGGCCCCGACGACACCTTCAAGGTGGTGCGCAACCTGATGGGCGCCACCAATCCGGTCGACGCCGACCCCGGGACCATCCGGGGCGACCTCGCCATCGAGATGGGGGAGAACCTCGTGCACGGCTCGGACTCGAACGAGTCGGCCGAGCGGGAGATCGCCATCTTCTTCCCCGGCCTGTAGACCCCGGCGCGCCGGGCCCGGTGCCCGGTCGGCCGACCGGTCGGCTGACGACCCTCCTGACCTGGGCCGGAGCGGTCCGGGGGCACGGCGCGCCCGGTGGCGCCCTTGTGCCCCTCTGCCGCATCCCGTAGCCTGAGGGCCACATGCCAGCTGCAACGACCTGCCTGCGCAGCGGAAGCCCGGCCTGGTCGCGCGCCCCCGTGTCCACCAGTCCGATGATCGACAGAGGAGTGCATCTCTGATGCGCGACAACAGTTTCTCCCTCCTGGGACGCGACATGGCCGTGGACCTCGGAACCGCCAACACCCTGGTGTACGTGCGTGGCCGCGGCATCGTGCTGAACGAGCCGTCCGTGGTCGCCGTCAACACCAAGGACGGCCGCCCGCTGGCCGTGGGCGCCGAGGCCAAGCGGATGATCGGCCGCACGCCCAGCCACATCCAGGCCATCCGTCCCCTGAAGGACGGCGTCATCGCCGACTTCGAGATCTGCGAGAAGATGCTCCGCTACTTCATCCACCGGGTGCACCAGCGGCGCTTCGCCAAGCCGCGCATGGTGATCTGCGTCCCGTCCGGCATCACCGGGGTGGAGCAGCGCGCCGTCATGGAGGCCGCCGAATACGCGGGGGCACGCAAGGCGTACATCATCGAGGAGCCCATGGCCGCGGCCATCGGCGCCGGCCTCCCGGTGCACGAGCCCACCGGCAACATGGTGGTCGACATCGGTGGCGGCACCACCGAGGTGGCGGTCATCTCCCTCGGCGGCATCGTGACGAGCCAGTCGATCCGCATCGGGGGTGACGAGCTCGACGAGGCCATCGTCTCGTTCGTGAAGAAGGAGTACAGCCTCGCCCTGGGCGAACGTACGGCGGAGGAGATCAAGATCGCCCTGGGTTCGGCGTACGAGCTCGAGGAGGAGCTGCACGCCGAGATCCGCGGCCGCGACCTGGTCACGGGCCTGCCCAAGACCGTCGTGATCTCCACCCAGGAGATCCGACAGGCCATCGACGAGCCGGTCTCGGCGATCGTCGACGCCGTCAAGGTGACCCTCGACCGTACGCCGCCGGAGCTGGCCGCCGACATCATGGAGCAGGGGATCGTCCTGACCGGTGGAGGAGCCCTCCTGCACGGTCTCGAGAGCCGCCTGACCCAGGAGACGGGGATGCCCATCGTGGTGGCCCGTGACCCGCTGAACTGCGTGGCCATCGGCAGCGGACAGTGCCTGGAGGAGTTCGAGGCCCTGAAGCAGGTCCTCATCACCTCGTCGGCTCGCTGACCGCCGGGGCGGCCGTACTCTCGTGGCGATGCCGCGGCGCTCCCGCCGCCCCCGGACGACACTCCTGATCCTGGTCCTCGCGGCGATCTCCATCATCACCCTCGACGCCCGCGGCGGGTTCCACGTGGTCACCTCCGGCGTCCGCTCGGCGGCGTCCGACGCCTTCTCGCCCATCCGGTCGGGGGTGAACGCGGTGGTGGAGCCCATCGGGAGCTTCCTGGCCGGATCGGTGCACTACGGCGCCGTGCGGGAGCAGAACCAGAAGCTCCAGGCCGAGATCGACCAGCTCAAGTTGGAGCAGTCGGCCCAGGCCCAGCAGGCCCAGGCCCTCAAGCAGCTCTCGGCGCTGCTCGACCTCCCGTACCTGGGCAACCTGCAGACCGTGCCGGCCGAGGTCACCGACTTCGGGACCAGTGACTTCGCCGCAACCGTCGACATCGACGTCGGCCGCAGCGACGGGGTGCAGCTGAACATGCCGGTGGTCGGCCTGGGCGGCCTGGTGGGCCTCGTCGTGGAGGTCGGCCACCACACGGCGACGGTGCGCCTCGTCACCGACGGCCAGTCCGCCGTGGGGACCGTCTACGGGCCGGCACCGGGGTCGCTGGCCGTCCTGAACGGCACCGGGGCCGGCCGGCCCCTGAGCGCCGACCTGGTGCCCACGAACACCCCGCTGACGAACGGCGAGGTCTTCACCACCAGCGGCCTGCAGGGTGCGCTGTATCCGCCCGGGATCCCCGTGGCCCGGGTCGTCGCCTCCCACACCGGCACCAGTGCGTCCCAGGAAAGCGTGGCCCTGCAGCCCATCGCCGACCTGACCCACCTCCGGTACGTCACGGTGGTCCTGTGGGGGCCGAGCGCGTGACGCCCCGCGACGCCGCCCGCCTGACCCTGGTCGTGTTCGGCTTCGTGGTGGTCCAGGAGACGGTGATGCTCGACGTGCGCATCGGCGGGGTCCACCCCGACGTCATGGTGCTGCTCCCCATCGTCGCCGGGATCATCGGCGGTCCGGCCCGGGGCGCGACCATCGGCTTCGGTACCGGCCTCGTGTCCGACCTGTTCCTCCCCACGCCGTTCGGACTGTCCGCACTGGTCGGCTGCCTCCTGGGATTCGCCGTGGGTCTGGCGACGGTGGCGCTGGACCGCACGGCGTGGTGGCTGGCGCCGGTGGTCGCACTCGGCGGAAGCGCCCTCTACGAGCTCACCTACGGCGCTCTGGGATCGGTGCTCGGTCAGCCGCAGATGCTCCACGTGGCCCTGGCCCGGATCGTGGTCGTGGTGTCGGTGACCAACGCCCTCCTGGCCTGGCCGGCCATGAAGGCCATGGCGTGGGGGATGGCCCAGTCGTCGACCGAGGGGATGCCCAGCTCCGACGTCGGGGTCGGCGCCGCACGATGAGCGCCCGCGTACCGCCCCGGCCACCCGCTTGGGATACTGGGCGCCCGTGAGCCGCTCACTGCGCCACCCCTTCGGCGGGAAGGGGATCTTCCCGTCGCCCACCGGCACCAAGCCGACCCGGACCAAGAACCGTCAGCCGCGCATGCGCCAGAGCCGGTTCTCGGTCGAGTCCCTCCTCGACGCGCCCGACACCACCGAGGCCCGGCCCGGCCTGCGCCTCCGGGTGGTCGGGATCGCCGTGGTCGGTCTCTTCGCCGTACTGGGCCTGCGCTTGTGGGCCCTCCAGGTGCTCCAGGCACCGGCCGCCGCCCAGGCGGTGGTGGCCAACCAGATCCGGGTGGTCCCGGTGACGCCCACCCGGGGCCTGATCCTCGACCGCAACGGCAATCCGCTGGTGGACAACCTGGTCACCGAGGAGATCACCCTGTCGCGGGTGGTCGCCGAGCAGGACCCGGCCGTGGTCGGCCGGCTGGCGGCCGTGGTCGGCATGACCCCGACCCAGGTCGAGGCGGCCCTCAACAACCAGCAGTTCAGCCTGTACAAGCCGGTCCCGGTCCTGAGCGACGCCCCGTTGGCCGACGTGATCTACATCAAGGAGCACCAGTCGGAGTTCCCCGGGGTGGCCACGGTGCAGACGACCGAGCGGAACTACCCGCAGGGCGAGCTGCCCGGGCCCGCCCAGGGGAGCTATCCGGCCGCCCAGGTGCTCGGCTATGTCGGGACCATCAACACCGCCGAGCTGCAGTCGCGGGCGTCCCAGGGCTACCTGGCCGGCGACGCCTTCGGCCAGTCCGGACTCGAGTACCAGTACGAGTCCGAGCTCCACGGCGTCCCCGGCAGCCAGCAGCTCGAGGTGGACCCCCAGGGCCAGGTGGCCGGTGTCTTGAAGTCGACACCTCCGACACCGGGCGACGACATCGTCACCAACCTCGACACGAACCTCCAGCAGGTGGCCGACAACGCCCTGGCCTCCCAGATCGCCTCGCTGCGCAAGACCTACGACCCGCAGTGCGACAACCAGTCCGGGTGCTACCCGGCGGCCACGGGCGGGGCGGTGGTGGTGATGAGCCCCCAGACCGGGGCCGTCTACGCCATGTCGTCGTACCCGAGCTACAACCCGTCGGTCTGGGTGGGCGGCATCTCGACGGCGGACTACGCGTCCCTGTCCGACCCGACCAACAACGAACCGCTGCTGAACCGGGCCATCGACGGCCTGTACACCCCGGGCTCGACGTTCAAGCTGAACACGGCGACCGCCGCCCTCCAGACCGGGCTGATCTCCCCCGGGTTCACGTACTACGACAGCGGCACCTTCAAGACCCCTGGCTGCCAGTACAACTCCACGACCTGCATCTTCCACAACTCCACCGGCGACCCCACGGGTGCCTACGACGTGTCGTCGGCCCTCACCGTGTCGAGTGACGACTTCTTCTACAACCTCGGCTACCTCTTCTACGCCCAGCAGTCCAAGTACGGCCCGACCCCCATCCAGGACCAGGCCGCCCAGTACGGCCTGGGCGAACTGACCGGGATCGACCTCCCCGGCGAGGCCCAGGGCCGGGTGGACAGCCAGGCCGTCCGGGTGAAGCTGCACGCCGAGGCCCCCAAGGCGTTCCCGAACACGACCTGGTACACGGGCGACAACATCGAGATGGCGTTCGGCCAGGCCGGCACCTACATCACCCCGATCGAGCAGGCGGTCGCCTACTCGACGTTCGCCAACGGCGGCACCCGGTACGCCCCGCAGGTGGCCGCTGCCGTGGTCAGCCCGTCGGGCCAGGTGGTGAAGCGCTTCACCCCGCAGGTCACCGGTCACGTGGCCCTGTCGCCGTCGACGTACCAGGCACTCCTGACCGGGTTCACCGGGGCGGTCCAGAGCCCGGACGGCACCGCGTACGGCACGTTCGAGGGCCTGAACTTCCCCGGCGGGCTCGCCGGGAAGACCGGCACGGCCGACACGGTGTCCGGCAAGGAGCCGACGGCCTGGTTCGTCGGGTTCGGCCCGGTGGCGAGCCCCCAGTACGTGGTGGTCTGCGTCATCGACCAGGCCGGGTACGGGGCCACGGCCGCCGCCCCGGTGGTCCGGGACATCTACGCCTACCTGGCCGCCCACCCGATCACGGCGGCAGCCGTGCCGCCGCCGGCCTCGGCGACGCGCAGCCCGACCCCCGTGGCGCTGCCGACCGAGCCGACCGCCGGATCGACCACCACCACGACCACCCGGCCCGGCTGAGCCGGCCGGGCGGAGCCTGTCCGGCCGTCGCGGTCCCCTCCGGACCCTTCCGGCCTCGGAACCTGCTCGAGGACCTCGGGAACCCGGATCGGACGGACCGTCCGGGGACCGTCCGGGGTGCCCCTAGGATGGAGGGGGACATGGAGTCTCTCTGGCCACGGATCGAGCCGCTCCTCGCCCACGTCACCAAGCCGGCCCGGTACATCGGGGGCGAGCTCGGCGCCCAGCAGGTGGAGCACGGCCCCGACGCGGTCTCGTGGCTGCTCGTGTACCCGGACGCCTACGAGGTGGGTCTGCCCAACCAGGGCCTCCAGATCCTCTACGAGATCCTGAACGAGCGGGACGACGCCGTCGCCGAGCGGTCCTACGCCCCCTGGGTGGACATGGAGGCGGCCATGCGCTCGGCCGGCCTCCCGCTGTTCTCGGTCGAGAACCACGTGGCCGCCGCGGACTTCGACGTCCTGGCCTTCAACCTGTCGGCGGAGCTGGTGTACACCAACGTGCTCAACATCATCGACCTGGCCGGACTGCCGGTGCGGGCCGCCGGACGCACGGCCGACCACCCGGTGGTCATCGCCGGCGGCCACTGCGTGTTCAACCCGGAGCCACTGGCCGACTTCGTGGACTGCTTCGTCCTGGGCGACGGCGAGGAGGCGGTCGGTGAGGTCAACGAGGTGCTGGCCACCTTCCGTGCCGGTTCCGCCCGCAGGGCGGGACACGACCGCCAGGAGCTGCTGCGGGCGCTGTCGAAGGTCCCGGGCGTGTACGTCCCCGCCTGCTACGACGTGGCCTATGACGACTCGACGGGCCGCCTGGCCGGGATCACGCCCCGGTACGCCGACACCCCGGCACGGGTGGAGAAGCGCACCATCGCCGACCTGGGCGACTGGCCCTATCCCCGCAATCAGCTGGTCCCGCTCATCGAGGTCGTCCACGACCGGCTGAACGTCGAGCTGTTCCGGGGCTGCACACGGGGCTGCCGGTTCTGTCAGGCGGGCATGATCACCCGTCCGGTGCGCGAGCGCCCGGCCGAGCAGGTACGGACCATGGTCAGTGCCGGGCTGGAGCGCACCGGCTACGACGAGGTGGCGCTCACCTCGCTGTCGAGCGCCGACTACTCGGGCATCGAGGAGACGGTGACCGGCATCATCGACGACCCGTCGTGCTCCGGCCAGGTCTCGGTCAGCCTGCCCAGCCTGCGGGTCGACGCCTTCACCGTCGGGACCGCCGCCCAGATCCAGCGGGTGCGCCGCACCGGCCTGACCTTCGCCCCCGAAGGGGGTACGTGGCGCATGCGCCAGGTCATCAACAAGCTGATCCGCGAGGAGGACCTGTACGCGGCGGTCGACGCCGCCTTCAGCCAGGGGTGGAAGCGGGTCAAGCTGTACTTCCTGATCGGCCTGCCCACCGAGACCGACGAGGACACCCTGGGCATCGTGGCGCTCGCCAAGCAGTGCGTGGCCATCGGCAAGCGGTACCACTCCTCGGTGACGGTGACCGCCTCGGTCGGCGGGTTCGTCCCCAAGGTGCAGACGCCCTTCCAGTGGTTCGGGCAGAACACGATCGAGGAGCTGACCCGAAAGGTCCACCTGCTGCGCGACGCCGCCCGCCCCGTCCGGGGCCTGACCATCCGGTGGCACGACCCGAAGGCCACGGCGGCCGAGGGGATCGTCAGCCGGGGCGACCGGCGCATGGGGGACGTCATCGAACAGGTGTGGCGCAACGGCGGGACCTTCCAGGAGTGGTCGGAGTTCTTCGACCTGGACCTGTGGACCGACGCCCTCGCCGCCCACGGACTGTCGCTGGAGGACGCCGTCTACCGGCACCGCACCGAGGACGAGGTGCTGCCCTGGGACCACATCTCGGCCGGCCTCCACCGGGACTTCCTGTGGCAGGACTGGACGGACGCCCTGGCCGAGCACGGGCTGCCCGACTGCCGGTGGACCCCCTGCTACGACTGCGGGGCCTGCACCGGCTTCGGGGTGGAGCACGTGGTGGCCTCGGCCGTCCCCCCGGCGGGCGGGAGCCAGGGGACCGGGCAGGATCTCTCGTCCGGGGGCCAGGTGCCGGTACGATTCCTCTCCACGGCGCCGTCCGGCGCCGCACCGGCCACGGGTCCGGGTGGGAGCGCCGTGGCGCTGGCGACCGAGGGGAGGAGCTGACGTGCGCATCAGGTTCCGCTTCTCCAAGCTGGGCAGGATCCGGTTCACCAGCCAGCGCGACGTCGCCCGGATGTGGGAGCGGGCGCTGCGCCGGGCCCGTCTGCCCCTCGCCTACACGGAGGGGTTCTCACCCCGGCCCCAGCTCAGCTTCGGCCTGGCCCTGCCCACCGGGGCGGAGTCCCTGGCCGAGTACCTCGACGTGGCGCTGGACCCCGGGCGGGCCGCCGAGGCGGGGGTCGACGTGGCGGCCCTGCCGGCGGTGCTCACCGCCCTCCTGCCCGACGGGCTGGAGGTGGAGGACGCCGTGGTCGTGGAACGGTCCAAGGACTCCCTCCAGCAGATGGTGACCTCGTGCTCGTGGACCATGCGGCTGGCCGGGACCACCCGTGCGCAGCTGGCTCAGGACGTCGCCGCCCTGCTGGCGGCCGACACGGTCCCCATCACCCGTGAGCGCAAGGGGCGGGAGGAGATCGACGACCTCCGACCGTCCGTGCTCGCCCTGGCCGTGGCCGACGCCGAATCGGACCGTGCCATGGACCCGACGGGCCGTACCGTCGGCCTCGTCGCCGAGCTCACGACCCAGCCACGTGGGGTGCGCCCCGTCGAGCTGGTCCGGGGGCTCATCGCCGTGTCGGGCACCTCGCCCGGCACCGACCTCGACGTGTCGGGCACCTCGCCCGGCACCGACCTCGACGTGTCGGGCACCTCGCCCGGCACCGACCTCGAAGGGGCGGGCACCTCGCCCGGCACCGACCTCGACGTGTCGGGCACCTCGCCCGGCACCGACCTCGAAGGGGCGGGCACCTCGCCCGGCACCGACCTCGAAGGGGCGGCTGCAGTCGGCCGGCCCGGACGTATCCCGGTCCTCGACCGGGCTTGCAGGACACAACAGTGGATCGAGCGCGACGGACTCCGTCAGGAGCCGCTCCTCGGCCGGGTCGTCCCGGCGGGAGCAGACCGCGCCGTGCACGCCCTGGTGCGTGCGTCGTGAGCAGTTTCAGAAGGGAATTCGATGTCAGAAGCACCTCTCGGGCAGGCGCCCGGGGCCCAGTCGCCCCCCTCGCCGCCCACGCCCCCCGCCGAACGGGCCCCGGTCCGCGTCCCGGAGGCCTCCTCCGGCGCTGATGCAGCGGCGGCCACACCTGCGGGCGGCCCGCGTGCCGTGCCGTCGGGAGCCGCGACCCAAAGCGACACGGCGACACCGGGCGGCGGGGACACGACCGGTCCCGGTGGCGACGGCGCCGGCGCCGGATCGGCGAACCGAAGGCGACGCGGATCCCGCGGCGGTCGGGGCAGGAGCCGCTCAGGCGGCCCCGGCGGGAGCGCAGGTGTCGACGAGGGCGCGTCCGGGGCGACGGCCCCGACGGCCGCCGGCGACGCCCCCGACCGGCCGGCGCCTCGCACCGGATCGGCGGCCAGTGCGGCCGCAGTGACCCCGGCGGCGGCGGCGACCACTCCCGGCAGCAGCCCCTCCGCCCCCGCGGCGACCGGGGCACAGGCCGATCCGGCCGCGCCCGTGGCTCCCCACCCGCCGGTCGAACGCCCGAAGATCGGCGACACCCGGCCGGCGATCGGCGACTCACGTCCCGCATCCGCCGGATCGGTTCCGGCGACAGCCCCGGCTCCGGCCCGCTCCGGCGGCGGACGCAACCGCAACCGGGGTGGCTCCCGGTCGGGTGGCGGCGGAGGTGGCGGCGGAGGCGGCGGCGGAGGCGGCGGCAACGGTGGCAGTGGCGGCACCGGCAACGGAGCCGTGGCAGCGGCGGGCACCGGCACGGCCACGGCGGCCCGCCCCACCCCGGCCACGCCCCGCGGGGCCGACGCCCCGGCCAAGGGCGAGGGACGGCGCGGGGGCCGCGAACGGCGCGGCAAGGCGGTCGGCCGCTACCAGATCTGCGTGCACGTCCGTCCCGAGATGACCCAGATCGCCCTCCTCGAGGGGCGCACGCTGGTCGAGCACTACATCTCCCGGGCCTCGGACGACGCCACCCAGATCGACGGCAACATCTACCGGGGCCGTGTCCAGAACGTGCTCCCCGGGATGGAGGCCGCCTTCATCGACATCGGGACCCCGAAGAACGCCGTGCTCTACCACGGGGACGTCCGCTACGACACCGACGACGTCGAGTCCCCCAAGGGCGGCGGCCAGCCCCGGATCGAGCAGCTGCTGAAGCCCGGCCAGACCATCCTGTGCCAGGTGACCAAGAACCCGATCGGGGCCAAGGGCGCCCGGCTCACCCAGGAGGTCTCCCTCCCGGGCCGCTTCGTGGTCCTCGTCCCGAACTCCACCGCCTACGGGATCTCCAAGCGTCTCGAGGACGGCGAGCGCAAGCGCCTCCGCAAGATCGTCGACGCCGTGCGCCCGGCCGGACACGGGCTGATCGTGCGCACGGCGGCGGCCGGCGCCAGCGCCGAGGAGCTCGAGCACGACATCGCCCGCTTGGTCGAGCAGTGGGACGCCATCGCCGCCGACTCCCTCAAGGGCCAGGGTGCCGCCCTGCTCTACCGCGAGCCCGCGATCGCCGTGCGGGTCATCCGGGAGGAGCTCAACCGTGAGTACCGGGCCGTGGTCATCGACGACCTGGCCCTCTACGAGCAGGTCCGGGACTACGTGGGTGCCGTCAACCCCGAGCTGGCCGACCGGGTCGAGTACTACGACCCCGAGGCCGAGGCCCTCCCCATCTTCGAGCGGTTCCACGTCCACGAGCAGCTCCACAAGGCGCTCGACCGCAAGGTGTTCCTGCCCTCGGGCGGCTCCCTGGTGATCGACCGGACCGAGGCGCTCACCGTGATCGACGTCAACACCGGCAAGAACGTGGGCACGACCAACCTCGAGGAGACCGTCTACCGCAACAACCTGGAGGCGGCCGACGAGGTCGCCCGCCAGCTGCGGCTGCGGGACATCGGCGGGATCATCGTGATCGACTTCATCGACATGGAGATCCGGGAGAACCGGGACAAGGTCGGCGCCGCCCTCCGCACCGCCCTGGCCAGGGACAAGACCCGGACCCAGGTCTTCGACATCTCGGAGCTGGGACTGGTGGAGATGACCCGGAAGCGGGTGTCCGAAGGCCTCATCGAGTCCATGTCGACCACCTGCGAGCTCTGCGAGGGTAGGGGAATAGTATTCGAGGACCCGGAGCTGTAGGCTGTCATCCCTATGTACGCAGTCATCAGAACCGGAGGCAAGCAGGAGCGAGTGGCCGAGGGCCAGGAGCTCCGCGTGGAACTGTTGGGCGAGGAGCCCGGCGCGGAGGTGACCTTCGAGCCCGTCCTCGTCGTCGACGGCGACACCGTCCTGGCCACGCCGTCGCAGTTGGCCGGCGCCACGGTGACCGCGACGGTGAAGGGCGAGGAGCTCGGCCCCAAGATCCGCGGCTACACCTACAAGAACAAGTCGAACCAGAGCACCCGGTGGGGTCACCGCCAGCGGTACTCGACCATCGCCATCACCGGCATCACCGCCGGCTGACCAGCCGACCGACCGTCCCTGGCGCTTGGCGCCGGACGGGTTGACCACGAACGACCACAAGGAGTACTTCACATGTCCAAGACCAAAGGTGGCGGGTCCACCAGGAACGGGCGCGATTCGAACGCCCAGCGCCTCGGCGTCAAGGTCTTCGGAGGCACCGACGTGCGCACCGGCGCGATCATCGTGCGCCAGCGGGGCACGAAGTTCCACCCCGGCCTCAACGTCGGCCTGGGCAAGGACGACACGCTGTTCGCCCTGGCGGACGGCACCGTCCAGTTCGCGAGCCGTAAGGGCCGCAAGCTGGTCGACGTCGTCCCCGCCGACTGAGTCACCCGGACCGCGTGCCCTCCCGGACCCTCGTCTTCGAGGGCTGTGTCAATTTCCGGGACCTGGGCGGGTACCGCACCGCTGACGGCCGGATGGTCGCCTGGCGCCGTCTGTTCCGGGCGGACGGACTGAACAAGCTGACACCGTCGGACCGTGCCCAGCTGGTCGACCTCGGCCTCACCACGGTGATCGACCTGCGCACCCTCGACGAGGCGGAGCAGCGGGGGAGCTTCCCGGTCGAGGACGTGCCCGTCCGCTACGTGGGCCTGCCCCTGACCGACGTCCTGCCGGCCACCGAGGACCTGCCGGACTGGAAGGAGGCGGCGTACGTCGCCACCCGGTACGGGGCGATGGTGTCCGAGGGCGGACCGGTGCTGACCGAGGCGATCCACGTCCTGGCGTCGGGAGACTCGCTCCCGGCCGTCATGCACTGCAGCGCGGGCAAGGACCGCACCGGTGTGCTCTCGGCCCTCGTGCTCGCCTTCCTGGGCGTGTCGGACGAGACGATCGTCGAGGACTACGCACTGTCGGCCGCAGCCATGGGTCGGCTGCTGGAGCGCCTGAAGGCCGAGTACCCCGAGGCCGCCGACCAGGTGGAGCAGTATGCGCCGGCCATCCTGCACGTCGTGCCCGAGACGATGGAGCAGTTCCTCGCCTCGCTGCGCCTGGAGTACGGGACCTACGACGAGCTCGCCGTGGCCCTCGGCGTGTCCGAGGCCGTGGACCGGCTCCGGCGCACCGTCCTCGTCGACGGCTGACGGCCGGTCGCCGTCGCCGGTGTGCCGGCCCGGCGGTCGCCCACCCCGCCCCCGCCCCCGTCGCCCACCCCACCCGACCCACCTGGCGCCCCGCCACCCGCGGCTCCGACGTCACCCGCCGTCCCCTCACGGGGGCGCAGACCCCCGATCGGTAGGATCAACCCCATGTCCGGCTTCGTCGACGAGGCACAACTCCATGTGAAGGCGGGCGACGGTGGAGCCGGCGCGGTCGCCATGCGTCGGGAGGCACACGTCGACAAGGGCGGTCCCGACGGCGGTGACGGGGGCCGGGGCGGCAACGTCTGGCTGGTGGCCACCACCAACCAGTCGTCCCTCCTGCCCTTCCGCGACCACCCCCACCGAGGCGCCGACAACGGGGGCCACGGCGGCGGCAAGAAGAAGCACGGCGCCCGGGGCAAGGACCTGGAGGTCCCCGTGCCGGTGGGCACGAGGGCCCGCCGGGCCGACGGCACCCTGATGGCGGACCTGGCCAACGCCGGCGACCGGTGGCTGGCCGGCGAGGGCGGGCGGGGCGGCCGGGGCAACGCCAGCTTCCTGTCCAACAACCGCCGGGCCCCCACCTTCGCCGAGCAGGGGGAGAAGGGCCACGAGGAGTGGTACGACCTCGAGCTGGCCCTGGTGGCCGATGTGGCCCTGGTGGGCTACCCCAATGTGGGCAAGTCCACCCTGATCTCGCGCATCTCGGCCGCCAGGCCCAAGATCGCCGACTACCCGTTCACCACCCTCGAGCCCCATCTGGGGGTGGTCCGGTCGGACGACGAGACGAACTTCACCGTCGCCGACATCCCGGGACTGGTCGAGGGTGCCGCCGAGGGCAAGGGGCTGGGACACCAGTTCCTGCGTCACATCACCCGGGCCCGGGCGCTGGTCATCCTGGTCGAGTTGGATCCGGTGACGGGCGTGTCGCCGGCGGAGCAGCAGCGGGTGCTCGTGGACGAGCTGCGGCGCTACCAGCCCGAGCTGCTGGACCGTCCCCGCCTGGTCGTCGGGTCCAAGGCCGACATGGTGGCGCCCGAGGACCTTCCCGCGCCGCCTGCGGCCGAGTCGTTCGACCGGGCCGACCCCGACGCCGCCGGGGACGTCACCGGACCCGACGACGAGGAGTTCCACCCCGACCTGGTGATCTCGTCGGTCACCGGGCAGGGGATCCCGGCCCTCGTGGGCCGGCTGGCCTCGCTGGTCGTGGGCGCCCGCACGGCGGAGCCCGAGGCCGACGGGACCATCGTCATCCACCGGCCGCTGCCCGAGGGATTCGGCGTGGAGCGGATCGGCGAGCACGAGTTCGCCGTCTACGGCAAGGTGGCCGAACGGGCCGTGGCCCTCAACGACGTGACCACCGACGAGGCCGCCGACTACGTCCAGGGCCGGCTGCGGCGCCTCGGCGTCGACCGGGCGCTGGCCAAGGCGGGTGCGCGCGACGGCGACACCGTGCACATCGCCGAGCTGTCCTTCACCTGGTACCGGGACCAGCCCGAGTTCACCGGCGAGCCGTCCAGCCGCCGGCGGAGCCGCCGATGAGCGAGGCTGCCGGTCGCACGCTCGTCGTCAAGATCGGGTCGTCCTCGGTCACCACCGTGGAGGGCCGCGTGGACACCGCGGCCATCGAGAAGCTGGCCGGCGAGGTGGCCCAGGCCCGCGCCGCGGGCCACCGTGTGGTCGTGGTGACCTCCGGTGCCATCGCCGCGGGGTGGACCAGCCTGTCCGAGGGACGTCCCCGTCCGTCGGACCTGGCCACGCTGCAGGCCGTGGCCGCCGTGGGCCAGCACCTGTTGATGCGGGTGTGGAGCGACGCGCTCGGGCGTCACGGGCTGTCCGCCGGGCAGGTCCTGCTGGCGCCGCTCGACTTCGTGCACCGCAGTCAGTACCTCCACGCCCGTCAGACCCTGGGCCGCCTGCTCGACCTCGGCGTGGTCCCCGTCGTCAACGAGAACGACGCCGTCGCCGACGAGGAGATCCGCTTCGGTGACAACGACCGGTTGGCCGCCCTGGTGGCCCACCTGGTCTCGGCCGGCCTGCTGGTGCTGCTGACCGACACCGCCGGCCTGCTGACCGGCGACCCCCGCCGCGAGAGCGACGCGTCGCTCATCGAGGAGGTCGTCGAGATCGACAACGAGCTCGAGGCCATCGCCGGTGGGCCGGGGTCGGCCGTCGGCAGCGGTGGGATGGGCTCGAAGCTGGCGGCGGCCAAGATCGCCGTGTGGTCGGGCACCGAGGCGGTCATCGCCGACGCGTCGCGTCCCGGGGTACTGGCCGCGGTGGCCACCGGCACCCCGGGGATCGGCACCCGCTTCCGGCCCCGCGAGGTGGTGCTGCCCGCCCGCAAGCTGTGGATCGCCTTCGCCATCGGGGCGTCGGGGTCCATCGAGGTGGACGCCGGGGCGCGCCAGGCGCTCGTCGACCGGGGCCGGTCGTTGCTGCCCGCCGGCATCGTGTCGGTCCGGGGCGACTTCGGCGTGGACGACGCCGTCGAACTGGTGGGTCCGGACGGCGCTGTCTTCGCCAAGGGCCTCGTGCGCCACGGGGCCGACGACGTGGCCGGGTGGGCCGGACTCCGATCCGAGGACCTGCCCGAGGACGTGGGGGCCGAAGTGGTCCACCGGGACGACCTCGTCGTGCTCGGCTGAGCCGGCCGGACGTCTCCGGTGGACGACCCTGTCGTGTCGGGACCCCCGGGTGCCGGGGCGTCGACGGGGTAGGTTCGCCGGTGGAGGGGCACCGAGGAGGTTCCCATGCGCTCGATTCACCGGATGCTGCTGGTCGCCCTGGTGACCGGTGGGGGGCTGGTCCTGGCGGCGCCGACGACCGCCGGCGCCACGTCGCGACCGACACCGGGCTACTGGCTCGCCGGGGCCGACGGCGGGGTCTTCGCCTTCGGCGCGCCGTTCCTGGGTTCGGGGGCGACGCCTGGCGGCCCGTGCACGTTCACGCCGCAGGCTCCGAGCACCCTGGACGGGGCGCTCGGCTGCACCGCCATCGCCGCCACCCCGAGTGGGGACGGGTACTGGCTGGTGAACACGTTCCGCTTCCCCACGGCGTTCGGCCGGGCCGGCCAGCCCGGGGTGGTCGGGTGCACGGGACGCAACGGGGCGACGGGTTCGTGGACCGGGATGGCGTCGTCGCCCTCCGGCGACGGGTTCTTCCTGGCCAGCTCGAACGGTGCCGTCGTCGGGTGCGGCGACGCCGTGCCCTTCGTGGGGCTCGCCGGCCGGACGCTGGAGGCCCCCGTCGTGGGCATGGCGGCCACGCCGGACGGCAGGGGCTACTGGCTGGTCGCCTCGGACGGCGGGGTGTTCGCCTTCGGTGACGCACCCTTCGACGGGTCGATGGGCGGGACGCGGCTGGCGGCCCCCGTCGTGGGCATGGCGGCCACGCCAGACGGCAGGGGCTACTGGCTGGTCGCCTCGGACGGCGGGGTGTTCGCCTTCGGTGACGCACCCTTCGACGGGTCGATGGGCGGGACGCGGCTGGACGCCCCCGTCGTCGGCATGGCGGCCACGCCGGACGGCCAGGGCTACTGGCTGGCCGCGGCCGACGGCGGGGTGTTCTCGTTCGGGAGTGCCCCGTTCCGGGGTTCGGTGGGCGGCCAGTCCCTCGCCGGTCCGGTCGTCGGCATCGCCACCTACCGCGGCTACGTCCCCGGCTGAGTCGACGGTGGTGGTCGGCGGTGGTGGTCGACGGTGGTGGTCGACGGTGGTGGTCGGCGGTGGGCTACTGCCCGAAGTGGTAGCGCAGCCGGGCGTTGACCAACTCGTTGACCCGTTTGCGCAGGTGGCCCAGGAGGGCGGCGTCGGGCAGCGGTTCGTCGACGGTGAGTGTCCAACGCAGATCGGTGCCGTAGCCGCCGGCATCCGGGGGCAGGTCGAAGCGGAGCCGGGCGTCAGGACGCCTGGTCCACAGGGAGGACCAGACGACCAGGTCGGGTCGGTGCTGCTCGACGACGGTCGGCTCCACCTCGTCGTCCAGGAGGACCAGCCACGTCCGGCGGGGCTCCCCGCGATGGGGCTGGGTCAGGGCCTCGAACACGGCGTGGGGCGGTGCCGGCTGGTTCTTCCGCCGGCTGCCCGCCTCGACCATGGCGCCGAGTCTAGAGAGCGGCGGATGCGGACACGGAACCGACGGGTGGGGCCCGACGGGGGGCGGGTCGGTAGGCTGCCGTCGTGTCCGACCCCCGGTTGCCAGTCGACGTACCACCGGACCTGCCCGGCGACGTGAAGGCGGTCCGGTCCGGCAGCTTCGGCGCGGTGGCCGCCCACTACGAGCGCTACCGACCCGGCCCGCCGGTCGAGGCGGTGGCCTGGCTCCTTCCGGAGCCGGTCGACGCCGCGGTCGACCTCGGCGCCGGAACGGGCGCGCTGACCCGGCTGCTGGTCGACCGGGCGGAGCGCGTCATCGCCGTCGAGCCGGACCGACGGATGCGTGCCGTGCTCGTCGAGGAGGTGCCAGGTGTGACGGCGGTGGACGGACGGGGAGAGGCACTTCCGGTGGAGGACGGGTCGGTCGACGCCGTGGTGGCGTCGTCCTCCTGGCACTGGATGGACCCGGTGCCCGCCCTGGACGAGATCCACCGCGCTCTCGTCCCGGGTGGCCTGCTCGGCGCGCTGTGGACCGGGCCGGACCGGGCCGGACCGTTCATGGAGCGGGTGCGGGCTCTGCTGGGCTACGCCACGCAGGGCTCGGAGGAGGTGTCCGAGGTGACCGGGGCCACGGGTCTGCGCGACACCCTCGGCGACGACCTCCAGCGCACCGACCACGCGCTGGCGATCCCGGCGGGACTGCCGTTCACCGAGCCGGAGTACCGTGCCTTCCACTGGGACATGGGGATGACCGCCGACGACCTGATCGGGTTGCTGGGCACCATGAGCTGGATCATCACCCTGCCGGCGGACCGGCGCACCGAGGTGCTGGACGTCGGCCGGACGCTCCTGCGTGATCACCTGGGTGTCGAGGGCGAGGCCAGGGTCGACGTGACCTTCCGTTGCGACGCCTACCGGGTCCGCGCCCTCGGGTGAGCGCGGCACGGGACCGACGGGCGTGACGGCCCGACCGCCCACGCCGCTCACGAGGAAGTTCGGGATCGTCGAGGGAACGGTCCTCACGCTCCTCGACGCGCCGGACGATCTCGAGCTCGAGCTGCCGCCGGACGTCGTCGTCCGGCGGCAGCTGCGCGGACGGTCCGACGTGGTGGTCGCCTTCGTCACGACGTCCGCCCGGTTCGAGGCACGCGTCGAGCGGCTCGGCGCTGCGGTGTACCCGTCCGGTGGCCTGTGGATCGCCTGGCCGAAGCGGGCGTCCGGTCGGGAGACCGACGTGTCGGACGAGAGCGTCCGCCGAGTGGCACTCGCCCACGGCCTGGTCGACAACAAGGTGTGCGCCGTCGACGGCACCTGGACCGCCCTGCGGTTGGTCTGGCGGCGCGAGCACCGGGGTCCCCCCCATCTGAGGTGAGCCGTCGGCCGCCGGCCCGTCCCCGTGGAGCGGGGGACTACCCGAGGCGCACCGATCCGTCAGGGGCGATCGGCCATCCGGGATTGTGGGCGACCTCCCACGGGTGGCCGTCGGGGTCGATGAACACCGCCGAGTAGCCACCCCAGGACGTCGCGGCCCCGGACCGGCCGATGACCGCACCCGCGGACTCCGCCTCGGCGACCACGCGGTCCACCTCCCCGGGCGAACGCACGTTGTAGGCCAACGTCACGCCACCCCAACCACCTCCGTCGGGCACCGTGCTGTCCTCGGCGAGCCGCTCCCGGTCCCACAGGGCCAGGACCATCCCGCCGGCCTGGAAGAACACGACCTCGCCGTCCGGCGAGGTCCCACTCCACCCGATCGCCTCGTAGAAGGCGCGTGCCCGACCGATGTCGGCGACACCGAGGGTGACGAGTGAGACCCGCTGCTCCATGCGCAGAGCATGACACCGTGAGGCCGGCGCCTCCACCCCCCCCCCCCGATCCGGCGGCGTCGACCCACGACCTCGCCGCCGGTCCGGCGCAGGTGCCACACTGCGTGGATGGGACGTCGGCACGGTGGGATGGCGGGCGGCACGGTCGTGCTGCTCGGCGGCCGGAGCGAGATCGGTCTCGAGACGGTCGTCCGGCTCGCCTCCGGCCGGACCGTCTGCCTGGCCGCCCGACGCAGCGACGACCTGGTCGAGGAGCAGGTGACGGTCCGGCGTGCCGGGGCCTCGGAGGTGCACACCGTCGAGTTCGACGCCGACGACACCGACGGGCACCAGGTACTGCTGGAGAAGATCTCCGCCGACCACGGACCGATCGGGATCGTGGTGGTCGCCTTCGGGGTGCTCGGCGATCAGGCGGCCGCCGAACGGGATCCCGTGGCCGCCATCGAGATCGTCCACACGGACTTCGTGGCCCAGGTCTCCGTCCTCACGTCCGTGGCGAACCTGCTGCGTGCCCAGGGCAACGGTCAGATCGTCGTGTTCAGCTCGATCGCCGGCCTGCGGGTGCGACGGACCAACTACGTCTACGGATCCGCCAAGGCGGGGCTCGACGGGTTCGCCGGCGGTCTGGCGGACGCCCTCCACGGCAGTGGCGTCCACCTCCTGCTGGTGCGCTCGGGCTTCGTGATCGGCAGGATGACCGAGGGCATGCGGCCGGTGCCCCTCCTGTCCAGTACACCGGGCGAGGTCGCCTCGGCGGTGGTGGAAGGCCTGCGGACCCGGGCGGGCCGCGTGTGGGTCCCGCCACTCCTGCAGCCGGCGGCCGTGGTCATGCGGCTGGTGCCGTCGGGCACGTGGAGGCGGATGCCCCGATGAGGCGGACGGCAGACACGTCGCGGTCCCGACGATGACCGGGGCACCGCGCTACGACCGGATCGGCCGGAGCTACACCGCGACCCGCCGTCCCGACCCCCGGATCCAGCGACTGATCGATGACGCCCTCGACGGTGCGCGCTCGGTGGTCAACGTCGGTGCCGGCACCGGCAGCTACGAGCCGACGGGCCGCGCCGTGGTGGCCGTGGAGCCCTCGGGAGCCATGGTCCGCCAACGGGCACCCGGGGCCGCGCCGGTGGTCCGGGCGGTGGCCGAACGCCTGCCGTTCCCCCGGGGAGGGTTCGACGGGGCCATGGCCGTCCTCACGGTGCACCACTGGACCGATGCCGCCGCCGGGCTGGCCGAGCTCCGACGGGTGGCCACCGGACCGGTGGTGGTCCTCTCGTTCGACCACGCCGTGCACAGCCGGCAGTGGATCGTCGCCGACTACCTCCCCGAGATGGCCGGCCTCGACAGCGACGTGCCCGCCCCCGAGGAGATCGCCGGGGCGCTCGGCGGCGGGAGGGTGGAGGTCGTGCCGGTGCCGGCCGACTGCGTCGACGGCTTCTGCCACGCATTCTGGGCCCGTCCGGCTGCCTACCTGGACCCGTCCGTCCGGGACGGCATCTCCGGCATCGCCCGGCTCCCGAGGGAGACGGTCACCGGGGCCATGGCCCGTCTGGAGGACGACCTCTCGACCGGGCGGTGGCAGGACCGACACCGTGCGCTCGTCGGGAACGACACCGTCGACGCCGGGTACCGGCTGATCGTCTCGTCCTGACTCCACGGGCGTCGGCGGGACCTCGAGGCGCGCCGGCCCCGCCCGCGCCGACGGCACCCACCGGGGCGCCACCACGGGTGCCGCGCTCCCCGGGCCTGCCCGGCGCGCGAGGATGGGCGAGGGAGAGGGCAGAAAAGGCGGCGTCAACAGTGACTGCAGATGTGCTCGGCGTCGAGCACGCTCCCCATGATCCCGAGCGTCAACGGGGGACACCCCCCGAACGCGGGCGCGGGCGCCGGCGCCGGACCGTGGTGGTCTGCGTGGTCGTGGTCCTCCTGCTCGGCGTGGGCGGTTGGGTGACGGCGAACGAGGTCCGGGTCGACACCGGGTTCGACCGGGCCCACCGGTCACTGGACGTCACCCGGGACCACCTCCGGCTGGTCCGGGCGGACGTGGCCTCCGTCCAGGCCGGGTTGCACGAGGTGGACGGCCAGGTCGACCTCGACTCGGCGACCCTCTCGCGGGACACCACCCAGCTCCAGGGACTCGAGACCGCACTCGCCGACTCCCGGCGTCAGGTGTCGAGTCAGACGTCGACGATCAGTGCCCTCCAGGTGTGCCTCGACGGCGTCCAGCGGGCGCTCAACGCCCTGTCGGTCGGTGACCAGGCCCATGCCATCACCGCCTTCGACGCCGTGGCGTCCAGCTGCAACGCGGCGGTGAGCGCCGATGCGTGACCACTCCTGGAAGGTCCTCCTTGCCGTCACCGTACTCGTCGTCTCGACGGTGCTCCTGGCGGCGGCGGTGACCACCGATCTCCAGGCCCAGTCGAGGCGCCGCCACGAACTCGTGGTCCTGGCCCGGACCCACCACGACCTGTCGGCTGCGCAGGTCGAGCTGGCCGCCACCACCTACGTCCGGGCCCTGGCCCGGAACCACCGGGACGCACTCCAGGGGACGATCCTCTCCACGACGGGACAGCTGGCGACCGCGGACGAGGCCCTCGCCCACTCCCAGGCCGACGCCTTCCTGTTGGGCATCGATGTCGGCACCCTCCAGACCTGTCTGGGCGGGGTGCGCGGGTCCCTTCAGGCGATCGCCGCCCATGACAACGCCACCGCCGCCGGCGACCTGTCCACGGTGTCGGCGGCGTGCACCACGCTGGCCAACGGGACGAGCGCGGGCCTCGTCTATCCGTTCGACTTCCCCGACCCCGACGTCGTCCCCGTGGGGAGCACGTACTACGCCTACGCCACCAACTCGGTGGCCGGCAACATCCAGATCGTCGAGTCCACCGACCTGGTCCACTGGAGCGTGGTCGGGAACGCGCTCCCGACGCTCCCGGCCTGGGCCGTGCCGGGCGCCACCTGGGCACCGGGCGTGATCCAGGTGGGCGGGACCGTGCTGCTCTACTACGCCGCCAAGGTGGCCGGACCCGGCGGCGGCGAGGAGTGCATCTCCGTGGCCACGGCCACCCAGCCCCAGGGCCCGTTCACGGACAGCTCCACGGCCCCACTCGAGTGCCAGTCCGCGCTCGGCGGCTCGATCGACCCCTCGCCGTTCCTGGGTGCGGGCGGCATCCTGTACCTGCAGTGGAAGTCCGACGGGGGCGGGGGCCAGCCGGCGACCCTCTGGTCGGAGCAGCTCGATGCGGCGGGCACCGGCTTCGCCGGTGGCCCGACGGCGACCCCCAGCGCCCTGATCGTCGCCGACCAGCCGTGGGAGGCGGGCGTGGTCGAGGCTCCCGACCTGGTCGTCAGCGGCGGCCGGTACTTCCTGTTCTACTCCGGCAACAACTGGGACAGCAGCGAGTACGCCGTCGGCGTGGCCGTCTGCACCGGGCCCCTCGGTCCGTGCACCAAGCCGTCCACCCAACCGATCCTGACCGCCGGGGCGGGCATCGAGGGCCCCGGCGGCGAGTCGGTGTTCACCGACGCCTCCGGGTCGGCGTGGATCGCCTTCGACGCCTACCTGCCCGGAGCCGTCGGCTATCCGAACAGTCGCGACCTGTACCTGCGGCATCTCGATCTTTCGGGTGCCACCCCGGTGGTCGGGTCGGCCGCCTGAGCGCACGAGCCACCCCACGTCCGGGGCCCCAACGGGACGGCCGGGTCGACGTCGAAGAGGAACCGCCCGGTGACGGTGTCACGCCGGGCCCTCGTCCGAACCGCTCCCGTCCCCGGGGGTAGCTTCCGACATGGCGCCCCCGCCGTCCTCGGTCCCGCCGGCCGCCGTGCGATCCGGGTCAGCTCTTCAGGATGCCCCCGATGATGGAGCCCGCCGTGCTCGACGACGAGTTCTCCTGCTGGGGCAGGTACGGGGCGAGCGAGTGGGCCAGCTGCGAGATCGGCATGGTCTGGAGCCACACCATGCCCGGGCCGGTGAGGGAGGCGAGGAAGAGCGTCTCGGCGCCGAACAGCAGGTTCTTGATGCCCTTGACCATGGTGATCTCGAAGCTCATGCCGGCGTCGAACAGGCCCACGTGGCCGGGGATCACGCGGAGGTTCTCCCCCGGGGCGAGGTGGTACTCGATGAGCTCGCCGGAGAGTTCGATCCAGGCCGTGCCCTGACCGGTCACCTTCTGCAGGATGAAGCCGCTGCCGCCGAAGATCCCGGCTCCCAGCTTCTGCTGGAACCCGATCGAGATGTTCACGTCCGACGTGGCCGCCAGGAACCCGTGCCGGTGGACCAGGTACTCCCGGTCCGCGGCGATCGCCACGGGCCGGATCTCGCCGGGCATCTTGGCTGCGAACGACACCGTGCCCGGGCCGCTGTCGGCGTCGTAGCGGGTGACGAACAGACCGCCGCCCGACACGGTCCGCTTGAGCGCCCCCATCACGCCCTTGGAGCCCGCCCCCTGGGTCGAGGTCGACATCTGGATGGTCGAGGACATCCAGGACACCTCGCCACCGGGCGACACCACCGACTGCCCGGGTTGGAGGTCCACGTGGAGCACCGGCATGACGGTGCCCATGATCTGGTGGGAGACGCCGGCGGCCGCGTCGACGGCGGCCGGGTCGTCAGGGGACGGGGGCTCCGTGGCGGACATGGTCGCTCCTCGGTTCGTCGGGCACCGGGGGTCGCCCCCGTTGGGGCTCATGGTACCCGGGGCCCCTCCGCCACCGACGGACCGGGGCGGGTCCGTCGGCACCGTGCCCCGTGGCACGGCCACTACGCTGGCCCGGTGCCCGGCACCTCCCCATCCCCGCTGGTCGCCCTCGGCCGAGCGGCCAAGGCCGCCGGACGGCTGGTGGCCCGTTCCTCCTCGGCCGCCCGCGACGAGGCGCTGCTGTACGCCGCCGACCTGCTCGTCGAGCGTGCCGGCCCGATCCTCGAGGCCAACGCCACCGATGTCGCCCGGGCCGAGTCCGACGCCGCCGGCGCCACGTCCCTCGACCGCCTCCGGCTCGACGCCGACCGCATCGCCGCCATGGCCGCCGGACTGCGGGAGGTGGCCGCCCTGCCCGACCCCGTGGGGGAGGTGGTCGACGGATGGGTGCGCCCCAACGGGCTGCGGGTCGAGCGGGTGCGCATCCCCCTCGGCGTGATCGGCATCATCTACGAGAACCGCCCCAACGTGACCAGCGACGCCGCCGGACTGTGCCTGAAGTCGGGCAACGCCGTGCTCCTGCGGGGGTCGTCGAGCGCCATCGAGACCAACCGGGTGGTGGCCGCCGCCCTGCGCGACGGTCTGGCCAAGGCCGGACTGCCGGTCGACGCCGTGGGCCTGGTGCAGGACGTCACCCGCGAGGGTGCCGTCGAGTTCATGCAGCTCACCGGCATCATCGACTGCCTCATCCCGCGGGGAGGGTCGTCGCTGGTGGCGTCCATCCTCGAGCACGCAACCGTGCCCTACGTGGTCGACGGGATCGGCAATTGCCACGTCTACGTCGATGCCGCCGCCGATCTCGACATGGCCGAGTCCATCGTGGTGAACGCCAAGACCCAGCGGCCCGGGGTGTGCAACGCGGCGGAGTCCCTGGTCGTCCACCGCGCCGTGGCCGCCGAGTTCCTGCCCCGGGTGGCCGCCGCGCTCGACGGGGTCGTCCTGCGGGGTGACGACGCCGCCCGCGCCGTGCTCCCCGGGATCGGCACGGCCTCCGAGGAGGACTTCGCCGCCGAGTTCCTGGGCCTGACCATGAGCGTGGCGGTGGTCGACGACCTCGATGCCGCCATCGACCACATCGCCCGGTACGGCTCGGGACACTCGGAGGCCATCGTCACCCGGGACATCGGCGCGGCGGGGCGGTTCACGACCGAGGTCGACGCCGCCGCCGTGGTGGTGAACGCCTCGACCCGCTTCGTCGACGGCGGCGAACTCGGGCTCGGCGCAGAGATCGGCATCTCCACCCAGAAGCTGCACGCCCGGGGCCCGATGGGACTCCGCGAGCTCACCTCCATCAGATTCGTCGTCACAGGAACAGGCCAGGTGCGTACATGAGCAGTGACCAGACCCACGCGACACGGGGCCCCGGTGGCACCCGCGCCGAGGAGATCACCTCGGGGTTCCCCGAGGCGGGCGCCCCCCGGTTCGACTCGATCGATGCCGTGCGCACCGGGCTGGCCGAGGTCGACTACCTGGCCGACGACGGCATCTCGGGTGTCGTCTATCTGGCCGACCGGCTGGCCAAGCCGGTCCTGGTCGAGGGACCGGCGGGTACCGGCAAGACCGAGCTGGCGAAGTCGGTGGCCCGGTCCACCGGCAGCCGGCTCATCCGGCTCCAGTGCTACGAGGGCCTCGACGAGTCCAAGGCGCTCTACGAGTGGAACTACAAGAAGCAGCTGCTGCGGATCCAGGCCGACTCGGGCCAGTCGTGGCAGCAGCTCGAGGAGGACATCTTCAGCGAGGAGTTCCTCCTCACCCGCCCGCTGCTCGAGGCCATCAAGTCGACCGAGCCCGTCGTGCTGCTGATCGACGAGGTGGACCGGGTCGAACTCGAGACCGAGGCGCTGCTGCTCGAGATCCTCTCCGAGTACCAGGTGTCGATCCCCGAACTGGGCACCGTGCGGGCCAGTCAGATCCCGCTGGTCTTCCTGACCTCCAACAACACCCGGGAGCTGTCCGAGGCGCTCAAGCGCCGGTGCCTCTACCTCCACATCGACTACCCGCAGATGGACCGCGAGCGGGCCATCATCGAGACCCGGGTGCCCGGCATCAGCCAGGCCCTGGCCGACCAGGTCGCCCGCATCGTGCGATCGATCCGCTCCCTCGACCTGAAGAAGGCACCCTCGGTCTCGGAGACGCTGGACTGGGCCCGGACCCTCGTGGTCCTGGGCGTGGAGTCCATCGACGCCGAGCAGGCCAAGGACACCCTGCACATCCTGCTCAAGTACCGGTCGGACATCGACCGGGCGTCCAAGGAGCTGGCCGGCCTGGACACCACGGGCTGAGTCGGGGCCGGACGTGTTGGACCTCCTGACCGGATTCGTGGGCGAGCTGCGCGCCGCCGGGATCCCGGTGTCGCTGTCGGAGCACCTCGACGCCGCCGAGACGCTCAAGCACGTGCCCCTGGAGGACCGCCAGGCGATCAAGTACACCCTCGGTGCGAGCCTGGTGAAGTCGTCGACGCACTGGCCCGCCTACGAGACGGCCTTCGAGATCTACTTCAGCCTGCGGGGCCCCGGCTACGCCATCGCCGGCGAGGACGAGGAGGCGGCCGGAGAGGAGGCGGACGACGAGGCGTCCAGTCAGCCGGGCGAGGGCGGGCGCCAGGGCAAGGGCCGTGGTGGCGGCGGGGGCGAGGGGATGACGCCCGAGGAGCTCGCCGACATGCTCTTCAAGGCGCTCCTCAGCGCCAACAACTCAATGATCCAGGCCGTGGCCCGCCAGGCGGTGAGCCGCTACGGGGGCATGGAGGCCGGTCGCCCCGTCGGCGGCACGTACTACCTGTACCGGACCCTCCGGAACCTGGACCTCGACAAGGTCATGGAGCGCCTGATCGAACAGGCCCGCCAGGCCACCTCGGCCGAGAACGCCGACGAGGGCCACCACGGACCCGACGTCACCCTCACCCCGTTGGAAGAGCGTCTGCTGCGCGACGAGTACCAGGCCCGCATCGACCAGCTCCGCAAGGAGATCGAGAGCGAGATCCGCCGTCGGCTGGTGGCGGACCGGGGGAGCGAGGCCCTGGCCAAGTCCATCCGCAAGCCGCTGCCCGAGGACATCGACGTCATGCACGCCACGAGGGACGAACTCGTCGCCCTGCGCAAGTCCCTGGCCCCGCTGTCGCGCAAGCTGGCCGTCCGCCTGGCCCGGAAGCGACGCCACGGCCGGAAGGGCCCGCTCGACTTCCGCTCCACCGTCCGACACTCGCTGTCGACCGGCGGAGTGCCCGTCGAGCCCCGGTTCCGGTACCCGAGGCCGTCCAAACCGGAGATCATCGTGATCGCCGACATCTCGGGGTCGGTCGCCAGCTTCGCCCGGTTCACCCTCCACCTCGTGCACGCCATCAGCTCGCAGTTCTCCAAGGTACGCAGCTTCGTCTTCATCGACGGGATCGACGAGGTCACCGGGTTCTTCGAGGGGGTCGACGACCCGGCCGAGGCGGTCCATCGCATCAACACCGAGGCCGACGTGGTGTGGGTGGACGGGCACTCCGACTACGGCCACGCCCTCACCGTGTTCTGGGAGCGATGGGGTGAGGAGATCACGCCCCGCACCAGCGTGCTCCTGCTGGGCGACGCCCGGAACAACTACCACGCCTCGGGGTCGTGGGTGGTCAAGGAGATCCGTGCCCGGGCCCGCCACGTCTACTGGCTCAACCCCGAGCCCCGTGCCTACTGGGACTCGGGCGACTCCATCGTCGGCGAGTACGCCAACCACTGCGACGAGGTGGTGGAGTGCCGGACCCTGCGCCAGCTCGAGCGCTTCGTCGGGGAGCTGGCGTGACCGGCGACGGGGGGACGGGCTTCGACGCCCTGACCGGTGCGGGTACCGGTGCGCCCGAAGGCCCCTCCCCCGAGGCCCCGCCGCCCGGGATCCGGACCCTGGGGGCCAGCTCCCCCTCGGCCACCACCATCGTCCTGGTCCGCCACGGCGAGGCCGTGTGCAACGTGTCCGGCGTCTGTGGCGGACCGGTCGGCTGCCAGGGGCTGACCGACCGGGGCCGCGCCCAGGTGGCGGTGCTGCGGGAACGCCTGATGGAGACGGGCGAGCTGGCCGGCACCGACGCCTTGTACGCCAGCATCCTGCCCCGGGCCGTCGAGACGGCGGCCATCCTCGCCCCGGCGCTGGCCGGGGTCGACGGGTCGGGCCGGCCGGGGCCGGCGCCGGAGGTGGTGCAGGAGTGCGGCTTCTGCGAGCTGCACTGCGGTGAGGCCGACGGCCTCGACTGGTCGGCCTTCAGCGACCGGTTCGGCAACCCGGACTGGGACGCCGACCCCGGCCGGCCGATCGCCCCCGGGGGCGAGAGCTGGACCGGCTTCGTGCGCCGGGTGGCCGGCGCCCTCGACGACGTGGCCGCCCGCCATGTCGGCCAACTGGTGGTGGTGGCGTGCCATGCCGGCGTGGTGGAGGCGTCGCTGCTGGCCAAGACGCCGGTGGTGGACGGCCTCGACGGGGCCAGGATGCAGCTGCGGACCCAGCATGCGTCCCTCACCAGCTGGGAGGTCGATGGCGGACGGTGGAAGCTCATCGGGTACAACGACGGTGCCCACCACCTCGGGACGGAGGGGGTCGGGGGGAGCGCCGAAGGGGTGACCGCGTCGGGGCGCTCGTGGATGGGCGTCGGCACGGGCAGGCGGATCGGCTGACGCCTGCCCGCGGCACACGCCCGAGTCCCGGGTACCGGTCCGGGCGGCGCCCACCGGTCGGCGGGGCGGGTAGGAGGCGTGACGCACCACCTGGCGGGAGCCGGCGGCAGCCCGTCCCCGGCAGGTCCGGGTGGGCTCAGCAGGCGTAGTCGTTGTCGAATCCGGCGGCATCGAGCCCGCCGAGTTCGAGCTGCTCCGACGGACTGCTGTACTGCACGATCTGCACCGGACCCGTGGGTAGGCCGGAGTACTGGGAGTTCACGTTGCCGCAGGTCGTGGTGGGGAGGATGCCCCAGTCGGCCGCCCAGTACGGGACGGCGGGCTGGTAGTCGCCGACCAGGGAGGTCCAATTGCCGGGGCTGGCGTAGATGCCCACGCTGTTCAGGCCCGCGTAGTGGAGGCCGTCGATGGCGCCCTGGACCAGTGCGGCGGTGCCGGCCTGGTTCCCGTCGAACGACGAATCCTCGATGTCGAGCCACCACGGGACCGAGGTGTTGACCCCGGTGGACCGGGCGTAGTCGAAGGCGGAGACGGCCGAGTCGAATCCGTAGTTGCAGGCCGGCGGCGACGCCGACGCCGCGCACCGTGCATCGGCGCTCGACGTGTCCGTCCCGTAGTCCATGTAGATGTAGAGGTTGAGCCCACCGCCCGCCCAGGCCGCTTCCTTGGCCAGGCAGGAATTGGGGAACCCGGGTTCCTCGACCTGGACGATCCCGATGGTGTGGGGTGCCGGGGGGAGCGCGGTGCAGGTACCCAGCCAGATGTCGTACCCGTAGCTGCCCGACGGGTACGACGAGCCGGTGAACGACCCGTTGCCGGTGCCCTGGGACATGCCGACGACGGGAGCCGACAGCACCTGGGGCGTGGACCCCCAGTAGGTGGCGTCGCCGAAGGCCGTGACGGCGCCGTTGTCGTTGGTGAACCAGTACCCCTTGCCGGTGGCGGTGGCCGAGATCGACACGATCGGCCGGCTCTGGGGCACCCCCCCGAGCGACCCGTAGAACGTGGCGTCGCCGAAGGCGAACACCCCGCCGTCGGAGGCGACCATCCAGTAGCCCCGGTGGTCCTGGGTGACCGCCATCCCCACCACCGGCTTCTGCAGGGTCAGGTTCCCCGTGGACCCGAAGAACCGGGCGTCACCGAAGGCGAACACCCCGCCGTCGGAGGCCACCAGCCAGTAACCGGCGCCGTCGGCCGTGGTGGCCATGCCCACGATGGGCTTGTTCAGGTGGATGCTGCCGGTCGAGCCGAAGAACCGGGCGTCACCGAAGCTGAACACCCCGCCGTCGGCCGCCACCAGCCAGTAGCCGGCGCCGTCGGCCGTGGCCGCCATGCCCACGATGGGCTGGTTCAGGTGGATGCTGCCGGTCGAGCCGTAGAACCGGGCGTCGCCGTAGTCGAAGATCCCGCCGTCCGAGGCCACCTCCCGGTAGCCGTGGGAGTCCGAGGGCGACGTCGCCGCCATGGCCACCACCGGCTTGTTCAGGTGGATGTTCCCGGTCGAGCCGTAGAACGGGGTACCGCCGAAGGCGAAGATGCCGCCGTCACTCGCCACCACCCAGTAGGCCGACACCGACGTGGTGGCCGGCTGGACGGACCGCGGAGCGACCGGCTGGACGGTCCGCGGAGCGACCGGGGACGACGGGGTTGCGGGGGTTGGAGGAGTGGAGGGGCGGGTGGCGGCGCCGGCTCCGGGCGATGTCATCAGCGTGGCGGCCCCGAGTGCGGCGACCACTGCGACGGCGAGGGCGCGACGTCCCCGGCGGGTCCACCGGGCACCGGTGCGCGGTGTGGAGGGATGGGCGGACTGCATGGAGCGGGGCCTCCGTGGGTGGGGAACTGGGGCCGGTGGACGGCCGGCGGGGGGGAGTCGCCAGGCGTGGTCGGTCGGGGCACCGAGCCGTGGTCCATTGTGGAGGCCAGGCCGGGGGGATGCAACGACCCCCCGCCGACCTGGGACTCCGTGGCGACGGGTGACCGGTGGGTGCCGGGCCGGTCCGACCTCAGTGGCGGAGGAGTTCGGCGATGCGGAAGGCCAGGTCGAGGGCCTGACGCCCGTTGAGTCGCGGGTCGCACGTGGTCGTGTACCGCTGACCGAGCTGTCCCTCGACGATGTCCTCGACCCCGCCCAGGCACTCGGTGACGTCGTCGCCGGTCAGCTCGACGTGCACGCCGCCCGGCCAGGTGCCGATCTCCCGGTGGATCCGGAAGAAGCTCTGCAGCTCGCCGATGATGTCGTCGAAGCGACGCGTCTTCTGCCCGCCCTCGGCGGTGAACGTGTTGCCGTGCATCGGATCGCACATCCACACCACCGGGTGGCCCTCCGTCTCGACCGCCCGCAGCAGCTGCGGCAGGTGGTCGTCGATGGCCCCGACGCCGAACCGGGTGATGAGCGTCAGCCGGCCGGGGACCCGTTCCGGGTTGAGCCGCTCGCACAGCGCCAGTACGTCGTCGGCCGACGCCGTCGGCCCCACCTTCGTGCCCACCGGGTTGTGGATGCCGGCCAGGTAGTCCACGTGGGCGCCGTCGATCTGCCGGGTGCGTTCGCCGACCCACAGCATGTGGGCCGAGCAGTCGTACCAGTCGCCGGTCAGCGAGTCGCGCCGGGTCAGCGCCTCCTCGTAGTCGAGGATGAGGGCCTCGTGGCTCGTCCAGAAGTCGACCTGGTGGAGGGTGTCCTCGGCGGTCAGGTTGATGCCGCAGGCGTCCATGAACCGCAGCGCGGCGTCGATCCCCTCGGCGATGTCCTCGAACCGGCGACCCTCGGTGGAGCTGGCCACGAACTGCTGGTTCCACGCGTGGATCTGGCCGAGGTCGGCGAATCCGCCCTTGGTGAAGGCCCGCAGGAGGTTGAGGGTCGCCACCGACTGCTCGTAGGCGGAGACCAGACGGGTCGGGTCGGGGATCCGGGCGTTGCGCTCGGGGAGGTCGTCGTTGACCATGTGGCCGCGGAAGGAGTCGAGGACCTGGTCGCCGACCTGCTCGGTGGGGGAGCTGCGGGGCTTGGCGAACTGGCCGGCGATCCTGCCCACCTTGACCACCGGCAGGCCGGCGCCGTAGGTGAGGACCACGGCCATCTGCAGGATGACCTTGAGCTTGTCGCGGATGCCGTCGGCGGTGAACTCGGCGAACGACTCGGCGCAGTCCCCGGCCTGGAGCACGAAGGCGCGGCCGCCGGCGACCTGGCCGAGGGCCCGGGTCAGGTGCCGGGCCTCACCGGCGAACACCAGGGGCGGCAGACTGCTCAGCTTGGCATGGACCTGCTTGAGCGCCGCCTCGTCGGGCCACGTCGGCTGCTGGGCGGCAGGCCGGGCGCGCCACGAGTCCGGGGCCCAGGGGACGGACGGTTCGGGAGCGGGGGTCGACGGTGCCACCCGCACAGCGTAAAGCCTCCCGCTCTAGGCTCGGTACATGGCCCCTTTCCGCTTCGGTGTGCAGCTGTCCAACGCCTCGTCCGGGACCGCCTGGCGCGACCTCGCCCGGGCCGTGGAGTCGCTCGGCTACTCGACCCTGTTCCTTCCCGACCACTTCGAGGACCAGCTGGGACCGCTGGTGGCCCTGACCGTCGCCGCCGAGGCGACCACCGACCTGCGGGTCGGCTCCCTGGTGTTCGGCAACGACTACCGCCACCCGCTCGTCCTGGCCAAGGAGATCGCCACCCTCGACCTGGTGTCCGAGGGCCGGGTGGAGTTCGGGCTGGGCGCAGGGTGGATGACCACCGACTACGAGCAGTCGGGCATCCCGAACGACCCGCCCGGTGTGCGGATCGGGCGCATGGAGGAGAGCCTGGCCATCCTGAAGTCCCTGTGGTCCACCGGCGCGTGCACCTTCGCCGGCGAGCACTACACGGTGACCGGCGCCACCGGCGCGCCCCTGCCGCACCGTCGGCCCCATCCCCCGATCATCATCGGTGGCGGCGGTCGACGGGTCCTCGGGATCGCCGCCCGCGAGGCGGACATCGTCGGGGTGAACGCCAGCCTGGCCGCCGGTTACGTCGGGCCCGAGGTGCTGGCGACCACCACGGCCGAGTACTACGACCAGCGCATCGACTGGATCAAGGAGGCGGCCGGCGACCGGTTCGCCGACCTCGAGCTGCAGTGCCTGACCTTCCTCGTCCAGATCGTGCCCGACCGCGAGGACGCCACCGAGCGCCTGGCCCAGATGATGGGGGTGACCGCCGAGCAGGTCGACGGCACGCCGATCGCGCTGATCGGCACCGTCGAGCAGATCGTCCAGCGGCTGGTCGAGCGACGCGAGCGGTTCGGCTTCTCCTACGTGGTGGTCCACGAGGCCGAGATGGAGGCCTTCGCCCCCGTGGTGGCGGCACTCGCCGGTACCTGAGGTGGTCCCGACGCGTCCCACGGGAGGGACGGGACCCGGGGCGGTCCGTGGCGGCGGGACCCGGATCGGTCTGTTCGGCGGCACCTTCGACCCGATCCACCGGGGGCACGTCCAGGTGGCCGAGGCCGTGCGCGACGCCCTGGGCCTCGACCGGATGCTGGTCGTGGTGGCCAACGAGCCCTGGCAGAAGCAGGGCCGGCCGGTGTCCCCGGCCGAGGACCGCTACGCCATGGTGGCCGCGGCCCTGGACGACCGTCCCGGGCTCGAGCCGTCCCGGATCGAGCTGGACCGGGGTGGGCCCTCCTACACGGTGGACACCGTCCGCCAGCTGCTGGCCGACCAGCCGGACGCCGAGATCGTGGTGGTGGTGGGCGCAGACGTGGTGGCGGCCCTGGACACCTGGCGCCAGCACCAAGCCCTGCGCGACCTGGTGACGCTGGCCGTCGTGGACCGCCCCGGCGCCCCGCTCGCCGACCCGCCCACCGGATGGCGGGCGGTGCACGTGGCGGTGGATCCGGTCGACGTGTCGAGCACCGACCTCCGGGCCCGCCTCGAGGCGGGCGAGCCGGTGGCGGACCTGGTGCCCGAGGCCGTCATCCGTTGCCTGTCCGAGCGTGGTCTGTACGCTGTGGGGAGATGACTGTGCGGCTGACCCCCACCGAGTCCGAACCCACACCGCCGCCACCGGTCCCCGCCGCTCCCACCCCACCCCACGCCGGCCCGGCCGGCGGGGCACCGACTCCCGAGGTGACGCCCGGAGCGTCGCCGGTGGTCGGACCCGCACCGCCGAGCCCGCCGGACGCCGTGCCGGGCCAGGTCGACGCCCCCGGTGCCGACGGGCGTCGGGCGCTCCGTGAGGCCCGGCGCAGGCGCCGGCGGACCTCGCTCCTGTGTGCCGCGGTCGTCGCCGTCTGTCTGGCCCTTACCATCGTGGTGGTGGTGCTGGCCCGGGACCGACCCGTGGGGACGCCGTCCTCGGCGGCCGCCACCGCACCGACCGCCCTCGTCCCAGCCGCAGCACCCGCCGTCGACGTGACCGCGTCGCCGACAGCTTCGACCCGAGGCGCCACGGCGCCAGAAGGAGGCAACCCTTGACCACCACCCAGCCCACTCCCGCCGCGCGGTCCGCCGTGCCCGACATCCCCGACGAATGCCTCGTGGCCGCCCGCGCCGCCGATGCCAAGTCCGGGGAGGACACGGTCGTGCTCGCCATGGGCGACCTGCTGGGGGTGACCGACGCCTTCGTCGTGACCAACGGGCGCAACACCCGCCAGGTCAAGACGATCGTCGACGAGGTGGAGCGCCAGGTGAAGCTGACCAGCGGACGGTCGCCGAGCCGGGTGGAGGGCAAGGACGACGCCTACTGGGTGCTGATGGACTACGGCGACTTCCTGGTGCACGTCTTCTTGGAGGAGGCCCGCAACTTCTACGACCTGGAGCACCTGTGGACCGACGCCCCGCGCGTGGCGTGGGGCGTCGCCGCCTGAACGGGCAGACCCCCTCGGCCGGTCACGCCGTCGGGGCCTGGGGCAGGTAGTCGGCCCGGCCCACCGGGCCCGGCACCTGGGCACCGGCCGCCGTCGGGACGTCGATGGGCTTGCCGCCGATGGCGAAGCTCACGCCGGTGATGCCCGGCTGCTGGGTGACCGTGTAGACGACCTGGGCCACGGCCAGGGTCTGGTCGGGTCCGACCACCTGGATCGGGTTGGTGGAGAAGTGCACGGTGGCGATCCCACCCGACTCGGTGGTGGTCACCGTCACCCCGGTGTGGGTGAGGAACGACTGGATGCCGGCCGACGACTCGGTGGTGGTGGGACCGGCGAGCAGCGCCCCCAGCACCTGGCTGAGCGACGCCGGTACCGCCACCTCGCGGGTGACGGCGACCAGGTGCCCGTCGGGTGCCACCAGGTAGATCTGCTCGGCCACCCCCACCGCCGGCGGGGTGCCGGGCAGCGTCGTGGTGGTGGTCGGGGGGTTGAGCAGGTGGTAGGGCACGGCCGACCGGGCGATGGGGGTCGGTGCCGACGCCGTCGGGATCCCGCAGGCCGCCGTCCCCAGCGCCACCGCCGTCATCACCAGTGCGGCGCGCACCGCACGGGCCCGGTTCACGTGGCCCCCTCGTCGTCCACGGGACCGGCGTCCGCCCCCGCGTCCAGGGGGAGCTCCACCACGAACCGGGTACCCCGGCCCGGCGCGTCCTCGATCCACACCCTCCCGCCGTGCAGGCGCACGTGCTCGGCCACCAGCGACAGTCCCAGTCCGGTGCCTTCGCCCGACGCCCGCTGGCCGGCCCGTCCGCCTCGGTAGAACCGCTCGAACAGGTGGTCCCGCTCGGCCTCGGGGATCCCGGGCCCGCGGTCCTCGACGACCACCCGGATGGCGGTCGCCGGAACGGGCCCGAACCCGACGGCGGGGGGTTGGCGTTCGACCAGTACCCGGGTGACGCCGCCGGCGTACTGTGCGGCGTTCTCCACCAGGTTGGCCATCACCCGCTCGAAGCGGCGCTTGTCGACCCGCAGCCGCAGTCCCTCGACCCCGGGACCGACCTCGACCGGCACGGCGACCGGTCGACGGACGCCGTCGCTGCCCACCGGCGCCGTGGCATCCACCGCCCGCCGGACCAGCTCACCCGGATCGACCTCGTCGAGGGAGAGCTCGGCGGAACCGGCGTCGAAGCGTGAGATCTCGAGGAGGTCGTCGACCATCCGGGTGAAGCGGCGGAGGTCGGCGTCGAGGAGGTCGAGCGCGCTCTGGGCCCGGGGGGCGAGCTGGCCGCGGTGGCTCTCGAGCACCGAGACCGTGGCGGTGAGCGTGGTGAGCGGCGACCGCAGCTCGTGGCTCACGTCCGACGTGAACCGGGCCTCGCGCTCGATGCGGTCCTGCAGGTTGGCGGTCATGGCGTTGAAGGCGGCGGCCAGCTCGGCGAGGTCGACGTCGCCGCCGGACTCGACCCGGGTGTCGAGTTGACCCCCGGCGATGGCCACGGCGGCGTCGGTCAGGCCGGCCAGGGGGCGGAGCGCACGGGAGGCGGCCCACCGGCCGACGGCGGCGCCGGCCAGGGTCGTCACCAGGGCGGCGGCGGCCAGGGCCACGGCCAGCGCCCGCAGGGTCCCGGCCAGCTCGGCGAGTGAGAACACCTCGAAGTAGGCGGCGTGCACGGCCGGCAGGGGCACCCCGATCACCTCCTGGGGCGAGCCGGCCAGGTCGAACAGCTGCGACGCCGGCGTACCCGCCAGCACCAGGGTCCGCTCGCCGGGCGGGATGGCGCTCTGCCCCACGGAGATCGACGTGGCGTACCACTGGCCCCCGGTGTGGAGGACCGAGCGGGAGCCGGGCAACGTGTCGACCGACTCGATCAGCTGGTTGAGGTCGGTCCCCGGGGAACGGAGGGCGTTCTGCACCAGGGCGGCGTTGGCGAAGGCCTGGCGCTGCTCAGCCGACTGGCGCTCGTTGAGGAAGGTCTGGCGCGCCGTGAAGTAGGTGATGCCGGCCATGAGGGCGGACAGCCCGAAGGCGCCGATGGCGAAGGTCACCGTGACCCGGGCACGCAGCCCGAGCCGGCCCGACAGCGGTGGTCGCCCCGGCCGGCCGCCGGTCGTGCCGGCGGTGTCCGCAGTGGCCACGGCGTCAGACCGCCAGCTTGTAGCCCATGCCCCGGACGGTGAGGATGAACCGGGGCGACGCGGGGTCGGGCTCGACCTTGGTGCGCAGGCGGCGTACGTGGACGTCGACGAGACGGCCGTCGCCGAAGTAGTCGTAGCCCCACACCCGCTCGAGCAGCTGCTCGCGGCTCAGTACCTTGCCGGGGTGGTTGGCCAGTTCGCACAGGAGCCGGAACTCGGTCCGCGTGCAGTGGACCTCCTCCCCGGCCCGACGGACCACGCCCGCCTCGGGTTCGATCTCGACGTCGCCGAAGCTGAGGACGGCGGACCCGTCGTCGTCGTGGCGCGACCGGCGCAGCAGGGCGCGGATGCGGGCCGCCAGCTCCTTGGCCACGAACGGCTTGGTGACGTAGTCGTCGGCGCCCGCCTCGAGGCCGGCCACCACGTCGTGGGTGTCCGACCGGGCCGTCACCATGATCACCGGGACGGTGGACAGGCGGCGCAGGGTCCGGCACGTCTCGAAGCCGTCCATCCCCGGGAGCATCAGGTCGATCAGCACCAGCTCGTAGGGTTCGGCTCCGAAGCGGTCGACCGCGTCCTCGCCGCTGCCCACCCCGTCGACGGCGTAGCCCTCGTCCTCGAGTGCGAGGCGCATCGAGGAACGGATCCGTTCGTCGTCCTCGACGATCAGGATGCGACTCATGGCCCGATCATGACACGACCTCCCTGCCCGATCGGGGCAGGGAGGTCGTGTCCGGGCCGTTTCGGAGCCGGAGGCGCGACTACGAGGAGAGCCAGATCTGCTGGGGCCAGACCGCCCCACCGATCATGCCGAAGGCCTTGTTGCCGGCCGGCGTCGAGGGATTGTTGAAGTTCTGCACCTTGGACACCGAGCCCACCGCCCACAGCGTGCGGTCGTACCAGATGTAGGGGAGGTCCGACGAGAGCAGGCGGTTCACCTGCTGGTAGGCGGCCACCTGGGCCGCCGTGTCGGTGGCCGAGCGTCCCTGGATCAGCGCGGTCTGCATGGCCGGGTCGGTGTTGCGGGCCATGTTGATGGCGAAGCCCGGCGTGCTGGCATTGGTCGGCGTCCAGAAGATGTAGTTGAGGTCGGGGTTGACCGCACCGAACTGGCGCCAGGTGAGCGCCTCGAACGCGCCGGTCAGGGCCACGTTGATGATGGAGTCCTGGAGGATGGGCGCCAGGGTCACGGTCATGCCCGCCTGCTGGAGCACCTGCTGGAGGTACTGGCCGATCTGGCTGCCCTTGGGGTCGGGGGTGTGGCCGAGGGTGAGCGACGTGGGCGCCCCGGACGCCTTCACCTCGGAGACGAGCTGCTTGGCCTTGGCCAGGTTGTACTCGGGGTAGCCGTTGTCGGTCAGGTAGTAGGGCGACGACGACGTGAACACGCCGTTCGACGTCTCGTTGACGCCACCGTCGATCACCGTGACGTACTGCTTGGAGCTGGTGGCGTAGGCCATGGCCTGGCGCAGCTTCAGGTTGTCGAACGGCGCCTTGGAGAGGTTGAGGATCATGCAACCCATGTCCGGCTCGCCGGCGACGTGGACCGAGTCGTCGCAGTAGTTGTAGGACGAGTTGCTCCGCAGCGCCTGGATGTCCGAGGCGGTGTCGGTGTGCATGATGTCGATCGAACCCGATTCGAGGCTGGCCAGGATCTGGTCGGTGTCGGGAATTGGCTTGTAGGTGATGCTGTCCAGGTACGGCATGCCGTTCCGCCAGTACTTCGGGTTCCGGGTGGCGGTGAAGTGGTCGTTCGGCACCCACTCCTGGAAGACGAACGGACCGGTGCCGACCGGGTTGGTCTGGCTTCCCGAGGCCAGCCAGGTGGGCTCGGCCACGAAGGCGAACTGGCTGCCGATTCCGCCGCACAGGTAGAAGTCGAAGGGGACCCAGGGCGTCTTCATGGTGATGGTCACCACCTGGGGGCTGGTGACCACGATCGACGAGATGGGCGTGAGGGCCGGACCGGTGAGCAGCGATGCCTGGTGGGCCTTGAAGTTGGCGGCGACTGCGGCGCCGTCGCACGGCGCGCCGTTGTGGAACGTCACGCCCGACCGCACGGTGATCGTCCACACCGTGCCGGCCGAGTTGGAGGTGACCGACTCGGCCAGGTTGGGCTGGGGCGTCCCCTCGGCGTCGAGGATCATCAGGGTGTCGAACACAGTGCGGGCGTAGAGGATGCCGACCTCGTCGAACGTGCCCTGGGTGGGGGAGAAGCCCTTCTCCTCGGCGTCGACGCCGAAGACGAGGGAACCACCGGGCTGCGGAGTCGCCGTCGACACACCGTCGTTGCGGGAGGAGGTTCCGCCCGACGTGGTCGTGGTGCTCGAGCCGGAACTCGAGCTGGAGCACGCGGACAGCAGGCCGCCCGAGGCCCCGGCGACGGCGATGCCGGCCCCGGCGACGGCACTCTTGGCCAGGAACGAGCGGCGGTCGATGCGATCAGTCATGGTCCCCCTTATGGACGCTGGCGTCCGGCGTTCGCCGTCGGCCCTTCGTTGCGGTGGTGCCTCGTCAATTCACTGCTCACTGCGCTCCCGTGCCGCCTGCGGCACGGACGGACGGGGTGCCCTCACCGCCCCCCGGGGACGGGCACCGCTGCCGCTCGGCCAGACGTTAGCCCTACCGGTCGGCCCGCGGGGGCCATTGCGCCCGGGGGTCGCGGTGGGCGCGGCCCGGGTCGGGCGGCGGTCGGGAGATGACCGGGCGGCGGGGTCCCCGCCGGTACGCTCCGAGCGTGGACTGGGACCTCGACGCCTATCGCCGCTCGGTGGCGGGACTGTCGCCGGACACGGTGCGCGCCTATGCCTCCGACGTGGAGCGGTTCGCCGACTGGGCCCGGCGCGGGGCGCGGCGGGGCCGGGGGAGGTGGACCGGATCACGTTGCGGCGCTACCTGGCGTTCCTCGCCACGCGCCGGTACGCCAAGGCGACCATCTCCCGCACGGCTGCGTCGCTGCGCTCGTACTTCGGGTGGTGCGCCCGGCGCGGACTGATCCCCGTCGACCCGTCGGTCCGCCTGTCGGCACCGTCGCCGGACTCGCGGCTGCCACGCGTGCTGGGCCACGCCGAACTCGACCGCCTCCTCGGGCCGTCGCCCACGACCCGTCCCGGCGGCGGGCGGACGACGGACGGGGGCCCGTCGGCCCGGGACGTGCGGGACGACGCCGTGCTCGAGCTGCTCTATGCCAGCGGGATCCGCGTCGCCGAGCTGTGCGGGCTCGACGTGGGCGACCTCGACCTCCTCCGTGGGGTGGTCACCGTGACCGGCAAGGGGTCCAAGCAGCGACAGGTGCTGGTCCACGACCGGTGCGCCGGCGCCCTGCGGGCGTGGATCGACGGGCCGAGGGCGTCCTGGGAGCGGGCGGGCGGGGAGCCGGCCGCCCTGTTCTACAACGCCCGGGGGAACCGGCTCGGACCACGGGACGTGCGCCGCATCCTGGACCGGCGGTCACCGGTCCCCACCCATCCCCACGCCCTCCGCCACAGCTACGCCACCCACCTGCTCGACGGGGGTGCCGACCTGCGTGTGGTGCAGGAATTGCTCGGCCATGCGAGCCTGCAGACCACGCAGGTCTACACTCATGTGAGCAAGGAACGCATGCGCTCGGTGTACTCCGGGACGCATCCACGGGCCTAAGGGGAGAATTGGCGACGCAACTCGACACGGCCGGGCACGGGATCGACTCCCTCTGGGCCGAGTACAAGAAGACCGGTGCCAAGGCGCTGCGCGACCAGCTGATCGTGCACTACGCCCCGGTGGTCAAGTACGTGGCGGGCCGTGTGTCGGTGGGTCTGCCCCGCCACGTGGACGAGGCCGACCTGGCCAGCTACGGCATCATCGGACTGATCGACGCCATCGAGCGGTTCGAGCCGGCCCGCAACATCAAGTTCGAGACGTACGCCGTGCCCCGCATCAAGGGCGCCATCATCGACGAGCTCCGCTCCATCGACTGGGTGCCCCGCTCGGTGCGGGCCAAGGCCCGTGCCGTCGAACAGTCGTACGCCAAGCTCGAGGCGAGCCTGCACCGCACCCCGACCGACGCCGAGGTGGCCGCCGACCTCGAGATGTCCGACGAGGAGTTCCAGACCACGCTGCGCAAGATCTCGTTCGTCGGGGTCGTCGCCCTCGACGAGGTGTTCCGCGGTGGCGACCACTCCGACCGGTCGACCCTCGGGGAGACCCTCCCCGACGCGACCGCGGGGCCGCTCGACAGCTTCGAGGTCAAGGAGACCAAGGAGGCCCTGGTCAAGGCGGTCAGTGAGATGGCCGACCGGGAGAAGACGGTCCTGACCCTCTACTACTACGAGGGCCTCACCCTCGCCGAGATCGGCGACATCCTCGGCGTGACCGAGAGCCGGGTGTGCCAGATCCACACCAAGGCCGTGCTGCAGTTGCGGGCCAAGCTGGCCGACCGCCCCGAGGGCGCGGGCCGCAAGCTGGCGGGGGGCGCCAAGGTCGCCCCGGCGCCGGCCGGCGCCTGACCCCGGTCGGCCTCCCGGGTCCGCCACCCCGCGGATCGCCGTCCCCGACGACCCGGCCCGACGGGCCCCGGTCGCCTCCGCGGTCGGGCCGAGTGGAGGCCGGAGTCCGCGGGCACTAGCATGGGGCGGTCCCACCGACCGGTGGGACGTCACAGCATCACCTATCCGGACCCGGCCGCGTCCACGGTCGCCCCGTCACGACGGGGTGCTGCAGTCGGGGATCAACCGTCACAAGGAGCAGTCATATGGCCGTCGTCACCATGAAGCAGCTGTTGGGCGCGGGCGTCCACTTCGGGCACCAGACCCGACGGTGGAACCCGAAGATGCGCCGGTTCATCCTGGGCGAGCGCAACGGGATCTACCTGATCGACCTCGAGCAGACCATGCAGGGGATCGAGGAGTCCTACGGGTACATCCGGGACCTCGTCGCCGGCGGCGGCACCATCCTCTTCGTCGGCACCAAGAAGCAGACCCAGGGCCCGGTGGCCGTGTACGCCGACGCATGCGGTATGCCCTACGTGAACGAGCGCTGGCTGGGCGGCATGCTCACCAACTTCCAGACCGTCTCCACCCGGGTCAAGCGGATGAAGGAGTTCGAGGCCATGCAGAAGGCCGGCGACTTCGACGCCATGCCGAAGAAGGAGGCCCTGCGCCACACCCGTGAGCTCGAGAAGCTCCAGCGGAACCTGGGCGGCATCCGCGGCCTCGACAAGCTGCCCGACGCCATCTTCGTCATCGACACGAAGAAGGAGCACATCGCCGTCACCGAGGCCAACAAGCTCGGCCTTCCCGTGGTCGCCGTCGTCGACACCAACTGCGACCCCGACGTCATCACCCACGTGATCCCGGGGAACGACGACGCCATCCGTTCGGGTGCCCTGCTGTGCCGCGTGGTGGCCGACGCCGTGACCGAAGGCCGGTTCATCGCCCAGAACCGTCCGGCCCCGAAGGCCGCCGCCCCTGCCGCCCCGGCGGCACCCGCCCCCGCCCCCGCCGCACCGGTCGCCGAGGCCCCCGCCGCCGAGGCACCGGCTGCGACACCCGCCGCACCGGCCGCCGAGGCCCCCGCTCCCGCACCGGCCCCCGAGGCCGCACCCGCCGCCGAGGCACCGGCTGCGACCCCCGCCGCACCGGCCGCCGAGGCCGCACCCGCCGCCGAGGCTCCGGCCACCGAGACCGCCGCAGCCCCGAATTCGACCGAGGAGGTCTGACCGTGTCCGGATTCACCGCCAAGGACGTCCAGAAGCTGCGTCAGCTGACCGGCGTCGGCATGCTCGACGCCAAGAAGGCGCTCGAGCAGAACGACGGCGACATGGACCGGTCGGTCACCTGGCTCCGCGAGCAGGGCCTGGCCGGCACGGCCAAGCGCGCCGACCGCGAGGCATCCGAGGGTGCCGTCGCCGTCGGCCAGACCGACGACGCCGTGTCGATCGTCCAGCTCCGCTCCGAGACCGACTTCGTGGCGAAGTCCGACCAGTTCGTCGCCTTCGTGCGCGAGCTCGCCGACCTGGTGGCGGCCAAGGGTGTCGACGCCGTGGCCGAGCGGTCCGACGACCTGGACTCGATGAAGATCACCCTCAAGGAGAACATCTCCCTCGGTCGTGTCGTGCGCATCGAGGCCCCGGCCGGTGGCGCCGTCGACTCCTACCTGCACCTGCAGGCCGGTCGTGGCGTCAACGCCGTGGCGGTGGCCGTCGCCGGAGGCTCGAAGGAGCTGGCCCACGACATCGCCGCCCACATCGCCTTCGCCCGCCCCCTGTACATCAACCGTGAGGACGTGCCCGAGTCCGAGGTGGCCGCCGAGCGCCAGACCATCGAGAAGATCGCCCTCAACGAGGGAAAGCCCGAGGCGTCGTTGCCGAAGGTGATCGAGGGTCGCCTGAACGGCTGGTACAAGGAGCGGGTCCTGGTCGACCAGCCCTTCGTCAAGGACGAGAAGCAGACCATCGGGAAGCTGCTCGGCGACGCCACGGTGACGGAGTTCGCCCAGGTCGTCGTCGGCGACTGACGGCACGGTGGCCGAGCGTCCGCGCATCATCCTGAAGCTGTCGGGCGAGGCCCTGGCCTCGTCGGCCTCGGACGAGACCATCGACGCCGGCGCCGTCGAGCAGCTCGCCGGCGAGATCGCCCAGACCCGACAGGAGCTCGACCTCGAGCTGGCCGTCATGGTGGGTGGGGGAAACATCTGGCGGGGCACCACCGGCGCCGGTGCCGGCATGGACCGGGCCACGTCCGACACCATGGGCATGCTGGGCACGGTGATCAACGCGCTGGCACTGCAGGACGCGCTCGAACAGCACGGCCAGGCCACGCGGGTGCTCTCGGCCGTCCAGATGGCCGAGGTCGCCGAGCCCTACATCCGCCGCCGGGCCATCCGCCACCTGGAGAAGGGGCGGGTCGTGGTGTTCGCCGCCGGCATGGGCAACCCGTACTTCACCACGGACACGTCGGCCGCCCTGCGTGCCGCCGAGATCGAGGCGTCGCTGCTGTGCAAGGGCACCCACGGCGGTGTCGACGGTGTCTACACCGCCGACCCGCGGCTCGATCCCACGGCGACCCGCTACGACGAGGTCTCGTTCATGGAGGTCGTGTCCAAGGACCTGCGGGTGATGGATCTGACCGCCATCACGTTCTGCATGGACAACGGCCTGCCCATCCGGGTCTTCGACCTGATGGAGCCGGGCAACATCCGCAAGGCCCTCAGCGGCGAGTCGATCGGGACCCTGGTCCGATGAGCGCACCGACCCACAACGCCATCGGGTGCCCGGTGACGGCGATGGCTACGCTGGACCGCTAATGGACGACGACCTGATCGCACTCGTGGTGTCCGACACCGGGGACCACATGGCCAAAGCGGTGGAGCACGCCCAGTCGGAGTTCAGTGCCATCCGGACCGGTCGGGCCACGCCGGCCCTGGTCGAGCACCTGAAGGTCGACTACTACGGCACCGAGACGGAGCTCCGCCAGATGGCCGGGTTCAGCGTCCCCGAGGCCCGCCTCCTCGTGGTGTCCCCCTACGACAAGAGCTCGCTGGCCGCCATCGAGAAGGCCATCCAGAGCTCCGACCTGGGCATCACCCCCTCGAACGACGGCACGGTCATCCGCCTCTCGTTCCCGATCCCGACCGAGCAGCGCCGCAAGGAGCTGGTGAAGGTCGTGAAGCAGAAGGCGGAGGACGGGCGGGTGGCCGTGCGCAACATGCGTCGCAACGCCCGTCAGGAGCTCGAGAGCATGCAGAAGGACGGCGACCTCTCGACCGACGAGCTCGATCGGGTGGAGAAGGACCTGGACAAGCTCACCCAGGACCATGTGGCCGCCATCGACCGGCTGCTGGCCCACAAGGAGCAGGAGCTCCTCGAGATCTGAGTGCACCCGGACGGCGGTCCGGACACGACACCGGGCCGACCGACGGCCCGGACACGACACCGGGCCGGCCGTAAGGCCCGTTCCTGGGGAGGAATCATCAGCGTGGAGCACGGCCCCGACAGGCAGGACGGCGAACAGGACGACGACGGGTCGCCCGCGCGCCCCGACGCCGGTGCACCCCCCACCGGTGGCGTGCGCATCATCGGGGCCGAGACGGCGGCCGACATCACGTCGGAGCTGCCCGTCGTCCCCCCTGCACACATCACCCCCGAACCCTCCACCGTCGGGTCGGTCCGGATCATCGAGGAGCCCACGCCGGCACCGAAGGAGCCCGACGACCGGGACGTGGAATCGCCGGCCGAGGCCGCCCACGCCGAACTGCCCCACTGGACGGAGCCGCCCACGGGTCAGGTCCCGGCCGTGCTGGCCCGGGACGACGACGGTCCCGCCGACGGGATCCTCCCGCCCACCTGGCGCGAGGAGGACGCCGACTGGACGGCCCACGAGGAGGAGTTCGAACCGGCGATGTTCAGTGACGAGCGCACCTCACTGGGTGCCCTCGACGAGACCGGCGGTGACGACGAGGAGCGTCGGCCGTGGGAGTTCGACCTCGACTCGGTCAAGCCGGGCCAGCCCGGCCCGGCGTCGTCGGCCGACCCCATCACCGAGCCGGTACCCACCGTCGGACCTGCCGACGAGCCCGACGAGCGGTTGCACGGAGGTGGTACGCCCGCCATCGACGAACCCGTCTTCACCGGTGAGGCGACCGTGGCCGTGTCGTCGGCCGCCGTGGCCGCCGCCGGCCGTCCCCCTGCAGCTCCGTCGGCCACCGACGGGGACGAGGGCGGGCCCGACGCCACCGGGACCGACGAGGATGCCCTCGCCGTCCGCCCGTCCGGGACGCCCCGGGTGGGCCGGGCCCGCCGCAGTGGGCTCCTGCCGGCACGACTGAAGGCCAAGCGCCCCGAGGAGGCCGACGAGCTGGCCGAGCCGCTGGCCGCCGAACCTCCGGGGGCGTCGGTGGCCGACGTACCCGGCGCCGGCCGCCGGCGGACCGGCCTCGCCGGTCTGGCCGCCGCCGACCGGATCGCCGACCAGAGCCAGGCGACCGAAGCGGAGGCCGGGTCACCGGCCGAGCCGGAACCCGCCGCCGAGCCCCGCTCCCGCCGTTCGCGACGCCGGTCGGCCGAGGACCGCCCGCCCCGGTCGAGCAGCAACTACACGCCCGAGGTCACCGGGGGCGTGCCCCCGCCCCCGGTCCCCGCCGAGCGGGTCCGCCGCGAGCCCGCCGGCGGCACGGGCAGCACCGGGCTGCGGGTGGGCACCGGCGTGGCCGTCGCCGTGGTGGCCCTGGCCGCATTCAAGCTCGGCACCGTGACCTCGCTGATCCTCTGCCTGGTGGTGGTCACCTTCGCCGCCGGCGAGGCCTTCGCCGTCCTGCGCTCCGCCGGATGGCGCCCGGCCACCCTGCTCGGGTTGGTGGGCACGATCTCCCTGATGGTCGGCGCGTACACCAAGGGGATCGCCGCCGTCCCCCTGGTGCTCGTCCTCATCACCGCCTTCACCCTGCTCTGGTACCTGTTCGGGGTCGAGCGCGGCTCGGCCGTCGCCGGCACCGCCGGCACGTTGCTGGTCGTCGGGTGGGTGGCGCTCCTCGGCTCCTATGCCGGACTGCTCCTCGACCCGACGACCTTCCCGGACCGCCACGGGATCGCCTTCCTCCTGGGGGCGATCATCGCCACCGTGGCCAACGACGTCGGCGCGCTGGTGGTGGGCCGCTGGGTCGGCACCCGCCAGCTGGCGCCGAACGTGAGCCCGAACAAGACGTGGGAGGGCCTGGCCGGCGGCGCCCTGGCCTCGATCCTGGTGTCGACCGTGTTCGTCGGCGAGATCCACCCGTGGACGGCGGCCAACGCCGCCCTGCTCGGCGTGGTGGTGGCCGTGGTCGCCCCGCTCGGCGACCTGTGCGAGTCCCTGCTCAAGCGCGACCTGCGTCTGAAGGACATGGGCTCGATCCTGCCGGGCCACGGCGGGGTCCTCGACCGGGTGGACGCCCTCATCTTCGTGCTTCCCGCCACCTACTACCTGGTCCGCGCGCTCAACATCGGGTGAACTTCGGGCAGGCTGGGGGGATGACACCTCCGACCGGCGGTCCCCGGTGACGTCGTCCGCGGGCGGATCCATCACCACGGTGGCCGTCGTCGGCTCGACCGGCTCGATCGGGACCCAGACCCTGGACGTGGTGCGACGGGACCCGGACCGCTACCGGGTGGTGGCGCTGGGGGCCCAGCGATCGGTCGACGCCCTGGTGGCCCAGGCCCTCGAGTTCCGCCCCCGTACCGTCGCCATCGGCGACCCGGCCCTGGCCGCCGAGGTGGCCGGACGGCTTCCCGCCGGGTGTGAGCTGGTGGCCGGTGTCGACGGTCTGGCTGCCGTCGCCACCGAGGCCGACGTGGTGGTCAACGGCGTGGTGGGCTTCGCCGGGCTGCGGGTGACCCTGGCCGCCCTGGAGGCCGGACGGCGCCTGGCGTTGGCCAACAAGGAGTCGATCATCGCCGGGGCGCCGGTGGTGGCCCGGGTGCGCCGGACGCCGGGTGCCGAGATCCTCCCCGTCGACTCCGAGCACTGCGCCGTCCACCAGTGCCTGCGGTCGGGACGGGCCGCCGACGTGGCCCGCCTGCTGCTGACGGCGTCGGGCGGCCCGTTCCGGGGTCGCAAGGCCGACGAGCTGGCCGACGTCGGGATCGACGAGGCCCTGGCCCATCCGACCTGGTCCATGGGTCCGAAGATCACGGTGGACTCCTCCACGCTGATGAACAAGGGTCTCGAGGTCATCGAGGCCCACGAGCTCTTCGGGGTGCCCTACGACGCCATCGACGTGGTGGTGCACCCCCAGTCGGTCGTCCACTCCATGGTCGAGTTCGTCGACGGCGCCGTCATGGCCCAGCTGTCGCTGCCCGACATGCGGCTCCCCATCGGCTACGCCCTGGCCTTCCCTGGCCGGCTCCCCACCCCGTTCGGCGCCATCGACTGGTCGGCCCTGTCGCTGCTGGAATTCGAGCAGCCGGACCGGGCCACCTTCCCCTGCCTCGACCTCGCTTACCGGGCCGGACGCACCGGTGACCTCGCCCCGGCGTGGCTGAACGCCGCCAACGAGGTGGCCGTGGCCGCCTTCCTGGACGGACGGGTCACCTGGCCGGCCATCGCCGAGGTGGTGGCCGCCACGCTCGACGGCTACGACGCCGGCGGCCCGGGGGAGCGTACGGTGGAGGACGTGCTCGAGGCAGACGCCACCGCCCGCCGGTCGGCCGAGGGGATCGTCCGCGACCGGGGGACGGCGTGAGCGCCCTCGACCTGCTCCCCACCGAGGCACCCGACGACCCGACGCCGCCCGGACCGGTGCCGGCGGGCGGGAAGTCGGCCCGTCGCTCGCTGGTCGAGCTGGCGCTCACCCTGGCCGCCGTCGTGGCCCTGGCCGTGGTCGCCGGGCAGGTGGCCCTGCTGATCGTGGTGGCCTGCCTGGTGGTGATGATCATGGTCCACGAGCTGGGCCACTTCCTGGCGGCCAAGCGGGGCAACATGAAGGTCACCGAGTACTTCCTCGGGTTCGGACCCCGCCTGTGGTCGTTCCGTCGGGGGGAGACCGAGTACGGGGTCAAGGCCATCCCCCTCGGGGGCTACGTGAAGATCCCGGGGATGACCAACCTCGAGGAGGTCGACCCGGCCGACGAGGCCCGGACGTACCGGGAGCAGCCGTTCCACTCCCGGCTGCTGGTCGCCGTGGCCGGATCGGCGATGCACTTCCTGATGGCCTTCGTGCTGCTGTGGGTGCTGGTGAGCTGCGTGGGACTGCCCAACGGCGACAAGGTGGCGGTGCAGCACGTGGTCGCCATCGACGGCCGTCCCGGGCCGGCCGAGGTGGCCGGACTCCGCTCCGGTGACGTCATCGTCTCGGTCGACGGCCGCGCCGTCCAGGGGAACGGCGACACGCTGGTGGACGCGCTCCACAGCCACCCGGGCCGGCCGGTGACCCTGGTGGTCGACCGGTCGGGGACCGCGCACACGCTGGTGGTGACCCCGGTGAACGGGCGGACCGTCCACGAGGCCGGGCTGACCCAGCCGCCGGGGACGGCCCCGTACGGCCTGATCGGCGTCAACCTCGGCGCGCCGGTGGAGCGGGTGGGGCCGCTGACGGGGATCGCCCGCACCGGCGTCGACATGGCCCGGATCTCGTGGGCTTCGGTCGTCGGGGTGGCGCACCTGTTCACACCGTCATCGGTCGTCCAGCGCTTCGACCAGGTCTCGAGCGCCAAGGCGGCGAACCAGGCGTCGGCCGACGGCACACGGGTGCAGTCGGTGGTGGGCGTGGTCCAGACGGCGACGGACGCCGTCCACGCCGGGGTGGGCGACCTGCTGATCATCCTCATCTCGATCAACCTGTTCGTCGGGATCTTCAACCTGTTCCCCATGCTCCCCCTGGACGGCGGCCACGTGGCCATCGCCGTGTACGAGAAGATCCGGAGTGCCCGCTCGCGGGTCCGCTACCACGCGGACGTGTCCAAGCTGCTCCCCTACACGTGGGCCCTGGTGCTCTTCCTCGGCGTGCTGTTCACCACGTCGCTCCTCTCGGACCTGCTCCACCCCCAGGCCAACCCGTTCGGCTGACGGGCGGGTGGACGTCCGGCGGGTGGACGTCCGGCGGGCCACCGCCACCCCTAGCATGGGGGCATGGCACACCCGCGGGGTTCCCTGACCGACCGGCGGACGACCCGGCAGATCCACGTGGGCGACGTGGCGGTGGGCGGTGGCGCCCCGGTTTCGGTCCAGTCGATGACCACCACCAAGACGGCCGACGTCGACGGCACCCTGACCCAGGTCTACGCCCTGGCCGCCGCCGGCGCCGACATCGTGCGGTGCACGTGCAACGAGGAGGCGGCCGCCGAGGGCCTGGCCCGGATCATCCCCCGTTCGCCGGTGCCGATCATCGCCGACATCCACTTCCACGTGGAGATGGCGCTCGCCGCCCTCGAGGCCGGCGTGCAGGGCCTCCGCCTCAACCCGGGCAACCTGCGCAAGCCCCACGAGATCAAGCTGGTGGCGGCCGAGGCCAAGGACCGGGGCGTGCCCATCCGCATCGGGGTGAACGCCGGCTCGCTCCACCCGGACCTGTACAAGAAGTACGGCGGGGCCACCCCCGAGGCCCTCGTCGAGTCGGCCCGGATGGAGCTCGCCTACTTCTCCGAGGTCGGCTTCGACGACGTCAAGATCTCGGTCAAGGCCTCGTCGGTCCCCCTGATGATCGAGTCGTACCGACTGGCGTCGGAGACCTTCGACCACCCCCTCCACCTCGGCGTCACCGAGGCCGGCCCCCCGCCCGGCGGCCTGCTGAAGGGCACCGCCGGAATCGCCACGCTCCTGGCCGAGGGGATCGGGGACACCATCCGGTACTCGCTGACCGCCGACCCGGTCGAGGAGGCCCGGGCCGGCCGCCAGCTGCTCGAGGCGCTCGGCCTGCGCGAGCGCAAGGGGCTGGACCTGATCGCCTGCCCGAGCTGCGGGCGCTCCGAGATCGACGTGATCGCCGTGGCCCAGGCCGCCCAGGAGGCGCTGGCCGACCGGAACCTACCCATCCAGGTCGCCGTCATGGGCTGCGTGGTCAACGGGCCGGGGGAGGCCCGCGAGGCCGACATCGGGATCGCCGCCGGCCGCCGGCGTGGCCACCTGTTCATCAAGGGCAAGATCGTGCGGGTCGTCCCCGAGGACGAGATGGTGGAGGCCCTGGTGGCCGAAGCCGAACGCCTGGTGGCCGAAGGTGTCGAGGCCCGGCTGGCGGCAGCCGACGTCGGCGCCGAGGCCGCGGCCGAGGCCGACCGGCGGGAGCTGCTCGACGCCAAGGGGGCCGACGCCAACGCGTCCGAGTCGAAGGTCGAGCTGATCCGCCGGCGCTTCGGTGACGAGGGTGCACCCACCGACTGAGCGGAGCGGCGCGGACGGCGGGTCCCAGCCGGGGGCGTGATGGGCGGGCAGTAGGCTCTCGGCCCATGCGCATGTCCCGCCTCCTGGTCCGCACCCTGCGAGAGGCCCCGGCCGATGCCGAGGTGGTCAGCCACCAGCTGCTCGTGCGCGGTGGCTTCATCCGTCGCCTGGCCTCGGGTGTCTACACGTTCCTGCCGCTCGGACTGCGGGTCCTGCACCGGGTCGAGACCGTGATCCGCGAGGAGCTCGACGCCGCCGGCAGCCAGGAGCTGCTGCTGCCCGCGCTCCACCCGCGGGAGCTGTGGGAGCAGAGCGGTCGGGCCGCGCTGTTCGGGAGTGACGCGCTGCCGGCCATGACCCTCGAGGCACGGGGCGGGTCGTTCGTGCTCGGGCCGACCCACGAGGAGGTGGTGACCGTCACGGTCGGCGCCGAGGTCGACTCCTACCGTCAGCTGCCCCTCACCGTGTACCAGATCCAGGTGAAGTTCCGGGACGAGGCCCGTCCCCGGTTCGGGCTGCTGCGCACCCGCGAGCTCATCATGTGCGACGCCTACTCGTTCGACGTCGACAAGGATGCCATGCAGGACTCCTACCGGACCGTCTACGACGCCTACCTGCGGATCTTCGCCCGCATGGGGCTCGACGTGTCCCCGGTCGAGGCCGAGTCGGGTGCCATCGGCGGCGACGTCAACCACGAGTTCATGGTCCCCTCGGTGGTGGGGGAGGACCACTTCGTCAGGTGCCCGGGTTGCGGATACGCCGCCAACGTGGAGGCGGCCGCCCGCGGCGGCTTCGGCGACCCGGTCGAGCCCGCGGCCGACGGAGCCGGGCACGTCGACCACCACACGCCGGGGTGCCCGGGTATCGACGAGGTCGTCGCCCACTTCGACGACCCGTCCGTCGGCGCCGGCGACCTCCTGAAGAGCCTGGCCGTGGTGGACGCCGACGGTCGGCCCGTGCTGGTCCTGCTGGCCGGCGACCGCGAGGCACGCCTGCCCGGTGGGTGGCGGCTGTTCGAGGAGGCCGACTTCGCCGCCCATCCCTCCCTGGTCAAGGGGTACATCGGGCCGATGGGCCAACAGGAGGCCGGCATCACCGTCGTGGCCGACGTCGGCGTGGCCCGGCCCGGGTCCTGGGTCACCGGGGCCAACCGGGTCGACCACCATGTCGCCGGGGTGCTGCTCGGGCGGGACTTCACCGTCGACGAGTGGGGTTCGTTCGCCGAGGTCGAGACCGGTGACGCCTGCCCCCGGTGCGGCACCGCCGTCGAACTGGTCCGGTCGGTCGAGGCCGCCCACACGTTCCAGCTGGGGGAGAAGTACTCGAGCGTCATGCCCGGTGCCTCGTTCGTGGCCGAGGACGGCACCGAGGCGATCTTCTCGATGGGCTGCTACGGCATGGGTGTCTCCCGTCTGCTGGCGGTGCTGGCCGAGGAGCACCACGACGACCGCGGCCTGGTGTGGCCGGCCGAGCTCGCCCCCTTCCAGGTCCACCTGGCCGCACTGGGCGCCGGCCGGGCCCCCGAGGTGGCCGAGGCGGCCGACGCCCTCCACGACCGGCTGGTGGCGGCCGGGGTCGACGTCCTCTACGACGACCGCGACGTGTCACCCGGGGTGAAGTTCGCCGACGCCGACCTGCTGGGTGTGCCCGTCCGCCTGGTGGTCGGGTCCAAGGGGGTGGCCCGGGGTATCGTCGAGTGGCGGTCCCGGGCGACCGGCGAGGAGCGCGAGGCGCCGCTGGATGCACCGGTGGAGGTGCTGCTGGGGGCCTGACCGGTCCGCAGTCGCCCGGCCGGGGCCGGGGCACACCGCCGGGGGCACGGACCGCCTGGTCAGGCTCCCGCGCGGGCTCGCGCACTGCTATACTTTTCACTCTGCCGTTCGGTTGGGGTGTAGTGACGCTGAATGAGGCGTGGGCGGCCAGCCCACGCTTTTGTTTTGGTCGGAAACACCTGGACCGGACCGGCAGCGCAGGCCGGGACCGTGAGGTCGCCGGCCCGCCACAGGCAGGAACGCAGCACCACGATCGACGACACCCACGGTACGGGAGAGGAGGAAGCGCAGATGGTCCAGGATCTCTTCGCCGTCCTCCAGCCGGTGGTGACGGCGGCCGGCCTCGAGCTGGTGGACGTCGAGATGAAGTCGGGCGTGCTCCAGGTCACGGTCGACCGGGCCGGTGGCGTCGACCTCGAGGCCCTCACGGACGCCAACCGGGCGGTCTCGACCCTCCTGGACGAGCTCGACCCGATCCCGGGCCGCTACTCGCTCGAGGTCTCGAGCCCCGGCATCGAGCGCCCGCTGCGCACGCCGGCCCACTTCGCCAAGGCCGTCGGGGCCACGGTGACGGTCAAGACCCGTCCCCAGGTCCCCGGCGAGCGCCGTCTGCGCGGCACGCTCGTCGACGCCGACGAGGACGGGTTCACCCTCGCCGTCGAGGGCATCGGGGACGAGCCGCTGCGCCTCGCCTACGCCGACGTCGACCGGGTGCGGACGGTCTTCGTGTGGGGCGGTCAGGACACCCCGGGCCGACCCGGTCCGAAGCAGCAGCCCGGGCAGAAGAAGAAGGCGGCGCGCCCGGTGGCGGGCGCCGGGGGGACGACGCAGGAGACGACGCAGGAGAGGAAGCAGGTCGCAACACCATGAGCAAGACGAATTTCGAGTTCCTCGACGCACTCGGCCAGATCGCCCGCGACAAGGGGATCTCCGTCGAGACGCTGCTCGACGCCCTGGCCAACGCCCTGGTAGCGGCCTACAAGCGCCGGCCGGACGCCGCCGAGGAGGCGGTGGTCACCATCGACCCCGACTCCGGGGAGATCCGCGTCTACGGCCAGGAGCTCGACGAGGACGGCAACGTCGTGCGCGAGTGGGACGACACCCCCGACGACTTCGGGCGGATCGCCGCCCAGACGGCCAAGCAGGTCATCCTCCAGCGCATCCGCGAGGTCGAGCGGGACCTGAAGTACGAGGAGTACGCGGGCCGCGAGGGTGACATCGTCACCGGCATCGTGCAGCAGACCGACAACCGCTACACGTTGCTCGACCTGGGCAAGGTCGAGGCCCTGCTGCCCCAGGCGGAGCAGGTCTCCTATGAGCGCTACGAGCACGGTGCCCGCCTGAAGGCCTACATCGTCGAGGTCCGCAAGACGACCAAGGGACCCCAGATCGTCGTCAGCCGGAGCCACCCCGGCCTCATCAAGCGGCTCTTCGAGCTCGAGGTCCCCGAGATCTCGTCCGGCGCCGTGGAGATCAAGGCCGCCGCCCGCGAGCCGGGCCACCGCACGAAGATCGCCGTGTGGTCCAACGACCCGAACGTCGATCCGGTCGGTGCCTGCGTGGGCGCCCGTGGCTCGCGGGTCCGTATGGTGACCAACGAACTCCGCGGCGAGCGCGTCGACGTCGTCCCCTACTCCGACGACCCGGTGGAGCTCATCCAGTCCGCCCTGGCCCCGGCGCGGGTGCGCGAGGTGCGCCTCGACGACGACACCGGCACGGCCACGGTCATCGTGAGCGACTACCAGCTGTCGCTGGCCATCGGCAAGGAAGGTCAGAACGCCCGCCTCGCCGCCCGGCTGACCGGCTGGCGCATCGACATCAAGAGCGAGACCCAGCTGGCCGAGGAGGAGTCCGGGTACGCCGGCGAGGAGTGGGCCGAGGGCGAGTGGATCCAGAACGAGGCCGGTGAGATGGTCTGGCAGCCCGCCGAGGGCGGCTCCGCCGTGTCCGCCACCGAGTGGGCCGAGGGCGCCGAGGGTGCCGACGAGGCCGTGGCGGAGGACGTGGCGGTGGCCGAGGTCGTCGCTGTGGAGGACGCCGTGGCGGTCGAGGAGGTGGCCGAGGCCGAGGCCGAGTCGACCGACGCCGGAGCGGCCGAGGCCGTCACCGCCGCCGGGTCCGTCGAGCCGGAGGCAGCCGAGGGCGCCGCGGCCGAGGAGGGTCCGGCATAGTCCCTCGTCGGACCTGCATCGGGTGCCGCCAGACCCGGTCGACCGACCTCCTGGTGCGGGTGGTGCGGCTCGGGGACGGCTCGCTGGCCACGGGGCGCACCCTCCCGGGTCGCGGCGCCTGGTTGTGCCGGGATTCGGCGGCGTGCGTCGAGACGGCGCAGAAGCGCCGGGCGTTCGAACGGGCCCTTCGGGGACCGGTGGAGGCAGGTGCGGTCGGGCGCCTGCAGCAGGAGCTGGGATGTTCCACCGGACTCCCCGGTACGACCGTGCCGGAGAGTCCAGTGGTGTGATGTGCGAGGATGGAGGGTCGTATGTGCACTTCAGCACGTGCGATATCGAAGGAAGGGCAGTAACAGCCGTTGCCGAAGAAGATCCGGGTATACGAGCTCGCTCATGAGCTCGGCCTGACCAACAAGGAGGCCCTTGACCTCTGCCTGTCCCTCGGGATGGGCGTCAAGAGCCATTCGTCGTCCATCGAGGACGCCCAGGCCGACCGCGCCCGCCGCAAGGCCGACCGTGAGGGGCTGCGCCGTGAGGTGCAGCCCGAGGAGCCGGCGGCGCCGGCCAAGAAGGCCGCGGCCAAGAAGGCGCCGGCCAAGGCGGCTGCGCCAGCCGCCGATCCGGTCACCCCCGCCGCCGGGGGAGCCGACGACAGCCCCGTCGCGCCCGAGACGGCGCCACCGGTCAAGCGCACCGGTGCCCGACTGGTGACCAGCCGACCGGCGTCCGAGCAGCCGAGTGCGGCACCGCCCGCAGCCCGCCCGGCCCCGGTGGCACCTGCCGCCGCTCCCACGCCCGCTCCCACGCCCGCTCCCACGCCCGCACCGGCACCGGCCCCGGTGGCCCCCGCCGCCGCCCCGGCACCGGTCGCCCCGGCACCGGTCGCCGCGGCTCCGGCTACGGTGGCAGCAGCTCCGGCACCGGTCGCCCCGGCACCTGCCGCTCCTGCCCCGGCGCCGTCCGCCCCGGCCGCGGCGCCGTCCGCCCCGGCCGCGGCGGCGTCCGCCCCGGCTCCGAGCGCGGTGCCGGCACCGGCCGCCGCCGCACCCGCCGTCCCCGCGGCCGCCGCTCCGGCACCGTCGGCCGCGCCCGCGCCGCCGTCCTCGGCCCCGGCCCGGCCGCCGATGAGCGCCACCGGCCGTCCGATCCCGCCGCCTCCCGGCGGCCCACCCCGCTCGGTCACCGGCAAGCCGATCCCACCGCCCCCCGGGGCCGGTGGGCGTCGGCCCGCGCCCGGCGCGCCCCGACCCGGCTTCGCCGGCCGCCCCGGCGGTCCTGCGGGCGCCGGGCGTCCGGGTGCGCCCCGCACCGGAGGCCCCCCGGGGGCCACGGGCGGCGGTTACGGCGGCCGTCCCGGCGGTGGCGGCGGCTACACGGGCGGCCGTCCCGGCGGCGGACCCGGCGGCGGTCCGGGTGGGCCCGGCGGCGGTCCGGGTGGACGCGGTGGCCCCGGCGTCGGTCGCGGCCGTCCCAACCAGCGTCGCCCCCGTCGTCGGCGCCGGAACCTCGAGGAGCTGGAGCCGACCACGCTCACCGCCTACGCGCCGTCCACGGCGCCGGTGCCGGAGCACGAGGTCATCATCGAGCGGGGCTCCACCGCCCGCGACCTCGGTCCCAAGCTCAACCGGTCCGCCGGTGACGTCGTGCGCTTCCTCCTCCTGCAGGGGGAGATGGTCACGGCCACCCAGTCGCTGACCGACGACATGATCGAGCTCTTCGCCGCCGAGCTCGGCGCCGAGGTGCGCCTGGTCGATCCGGGCGAGGAGCGCGAGGCCGAACTGCTGGCCAAGTTCTTCGACGACGACGACGAGGAGGAGAACGAGGAGGACCTGCGGCCCCGCCCGCCGGTCGTCACCGTCATGGGTCACGTCGACCACGGCAAGACCCTCCTGCTCGACAAGATCCGCCATGCCAACGTGGTCGCCGGCGAGGCCGGTGGCATCACCCAGCACATCGGCGCCTACCAGGTCGAGTGGCAGGGTCACCCGATCACGTTCATCGACACTCCGGGCCACGAGGCCTTCACCGCCATGCGGGCACGGGGGGCCGAGGTGACCGACATCGTCGTCCTGGTGGTGGCGGCCGACGACGGGGTCATGCCCCAGACGATCGAGGCCATCAACCACGCCAAGGCGGCCGACGTCCCGATCATCGTCGCCGTCAACAAGATCGACCGCGCCGAGGCCGACCCCACCCGGGTGCTCCAGCAGCTCTCCGAGCACGAACTGGTGCCCGAGGCCTGGGGCGGCGACACCATCGCCGTGGAGGTGTCGGCCCTCCAGGACCTCGGCATCGACGACCTGCTGGAGCAGATCGTCCTGGTGGCCGAGATCGAGGAGCTCGTGGCGTCGCCCGAGGGTCGGGCCCGGGGCGTGGTCCTCGAGGCCGAACTCGAGATCGGCCGGGGGCCGGTCGCCTCGGTGATCGTCGAGCACGGCACCCTGCGCGTGGGCGACCCGATCGTCGCCGGCGCCGCCTGGGGCAAGGTGAAGGCCCTGGTCGACGACCACGGTCAGCAGATCAAGGAAGCCCCTCCCTCGACGCCGGTACAGGTGCTCGGGTTCTCGGAGCCGCCCGAGGCCGGTGACGAGTTCCGGGTGGCACCCGAACTCGCCCAGGCCCGTACCATCGGCGAGGCGCGGGCCCACCGCTACCGGGTGGCCGGCCACGTGCCCGCCGCCACGTCGGCGCTGGGCGGGGCCAAGCTCGAGGACCTGTTCGAGCAGATCCAGCGGGGTGAGACGGCCACGTTGAACCTGATCCTCAAGGCCGACGTGCGCGGTTCGCTCGAAGCGGTCACCGAGAGCCTCCGCAAGCTCGAGCGCGACGACGTCAAGCTCAGCTTCGTGCACCGGGGCGTGGGCGGGATCACCGAGTCCGACGTGGAGCTGGCCCAGGCGTCCAACGCCACCATCATCGGCTTCAACGTGCGCCCCGACCGCCGCTCGCGGGAGATGGCGGCCAAGGCCGACGTCGAGATCCGGACCTACGAGATCATCTACAAGCTCCTCGAGGACCTCGAGGCGGCCATGCTCGGCCTGCTCTCCCCGGTGTTCGAGGAGGTGGTCACCGGCGAGGCCGAGGTCCGCCAGGTGTTCCGGGTCCCGAAGATCGGCGCCATCGCCGGCTGCTACGTCCGGGAGGGCGTGATCACCCGTGGCTCCAAGGTCCGCTTCCTCCGCGAGGGTGTGATCATCTGGAAGGGCGCCATCACCTCGCTGCGCCGCTTCAAGGACGACGCCCGCGAGGTGCAGGCCGGGTTCGAGTGCGGCATCGGACTCTCGGACTACCAGGACCTGAAAGAGGGCGACATCATCGAGACCTTCGACGAGCGGGAGATCCCCCGCACCTGACCGCGCCCGCCGGCCCCCGGGGCCGGCGCGGCCGGGTCGTCGAGGTCCGGGTCACCGAGGGAGAGACCGGAGGACCAGTGGCACGTCGTCACGACAACCGGGGGGCGGCCCCCTATGCCCGCTCGCTTCGGGTGAACCAGGTCCTGCGCCAGGTGGTGGCCGAGGAGCTCGAGCGGCTGGCGGACGCCGACGAGCGCCTGCGCATGGTCACCGTGACCTCGGTCGAGTCGACGACCGACCTGCGCCAGGCCACCGTCTTCCTGAGCTCGCTGTCCGAGGACGCCGAGGCCGCCCTGGCCGACCGGCGGGTCCAGGTGCAGCGGGCCGTGGCCCGACAGACCCAGCTGAAGCGGACCCCGCAGCTGAGCTTCGTCCAGGACCCGGCCGTGGTGGCCGGCAGTCGGGTGGAGGACCTGCTGCGCCAGCTGCGCACCCCCGACGCCGACGACGGGGCGGACGACGCCGACGGGGGTGACCCGGCGCGGTGAGCCCCCCGGTGGACCAGGTCAACGGCCTGGTGGTGGTGGACAAGGAGGCAGGCTGGACGTCGCACGACGTGGTGGCACGCTGCCGCCGGATCTTCGGTCAGAAGCGGGTCGGCCACGCCGGCACCCTCGATCCCGATGCCACCGGCGTGCTCCTGGTGGGCCTCGGGCGCGCCACCCGCCTCATGCGGTTCCTGACCGCGCTGCCCAAGACGTACGAGGCGGAGGTGGTCCTCGGCACGGCCACCTCCACCCTGGACGCCTCGGGCGACGTGACCGGCACGTGGGACATGGAGGACGTGTCGCTGGCCGACGTGCGAGCCGCGGCGGCCGGGCTCACCGGTGACATCGAGCAGATCCCACCCATGGTGTCGGCGGTCAAGGTGGGCGGGAAGCGGCTCCACGCCCTGGCCCGTGAGGGGATCGAGGTCGAGCGTGCCCCCCGGCCGGTGACCGTCCACCGCTACGACGTCACCCCGGGCATGACGCCCGGCGTCTTCCGCGTCGAGGTGGTGTGCTCGTCGGGGACCTACGTCCGCGTACTGGCGGCCGACCTGGGCGCCGCCCTCGGCGGTGGCGCCCACCTGCGCAACCTCCGGCGGACCCGCATCGGCTCCTTCACCACCGAGGACGCCCGCCTGGTCGACGAGCTCACGCCGGCGGTGGTCCTCACGCCCGCCCAGGCCATGCGCGACCTCGATCAGGTGGTGGTGCCGCTCGACGCCCAGAAGCTCGTGGCCCGTGGACTGCCGCTCGACCGGGTGCCGCTCGGCGTGTCGGGCGACGGACCATGGGGGCTGGTCGACGACTCCCACCACCTGCTGGCCGTGTACGAGGCGACCGAGACCGACCGGATCAAGCCGGCCGTGGTGGTGGAGTCGGCCGGCTGAACGACCCGGCGGCGGGGTGCCGGTAAGGGCGGGGTCGGCCACCCGGACGCCGGGGCGGGTCGGACGCCGGTGCGGCGGTAACCTGCAGAACTGTGGAGATCGTCACCGAGAGCACGCCGCTCGCGCCGCCCGCCGGTGGGTCGGCCGTGACCATCGGCGCCTACGACGGCGTCCACCTCGGGCACCGCGCCCTGCTGGCCGAGCTGCGGGCCCGGGCCGAGGAGGACGGGTTGGCCACGGTGGTGGTCACCTTCGACCGGCACCCGGCCGCCGTGGTGCGCCCGGCGTCGGCGCCCCTCCTGCTGTGCGACCTCGACCAGCGGCTCGAGCTGCTGGCCTCGGCCGGCGTCGACCGCACGGTGGTCGTGCACTTCGACGAGGAGCGGGCCAACGAGACGGCCGAGGAGTTCGTGAACCGGGAGCTGGTCGAGGGCCTCGACGCCCGGCTGGTGGTGGTGGGGGAGGACTTCCACTTCGGTCACGGTCGCAAGGGCAACGTCGCCCTGCTCGCCGAGATGGGTGAGGTGGCGGGATTCGACGTGGACGGCGTGACGCTGGCGTCGGCCGACGACGTGGCGGGCGAGCTGGCGCCGCCGGTGTCCTCCACCAGAGTGCGCTCCCTGGTGGCGGCGGGCGACGTCGAGGGTGCGGCCGCCCTGCTGGGGCGGCCCCATCAGGTCCGTGGGCCGGTGGTCACCGGTGACCGGCGGGGCGGGGCCGAGCTCGGTTTCCCGACGGCGAACCTCGGGATCCCGGCCGACATCTGCCTGCCGGCACCCGGCATCTACGCCGGGTGGTACGACCGGCCCGACGGGTCCCGCCACATGGCCGCCGTCTCGGTGGGTCGGCGCCCCACGTTCTACGGCGCCGACGGCGAGCTGCTGGTCGAGGCCCACCTCCTGGACTTCTCGGGGGACCTCTACGGGGAGCCCGCCCGGCTGTCGTTCGTCCACCGCCTGCGGGACGAGCTGGCCTTCGACTCGGTCGACGCCCTGGTGGCGCAGATGGGCCGGGACGTGGACCGGTCCCGGTCGTTGCTCGCCACGCCCTAGGTGTCGTTCGGGCCCCGCGGAGCCGGGGTGGTGGCGGGGTGGTGGTGGTCAGGACCCCTGCGGTGTCGGGTCCGGGGTGGTGCCGAGGACCACCGTGGCCACCAGCTGCTCCCAGGGGACCACCTCCCAGCCGGAACGCTGCGCCACGGCTACCGCCTCGGCCACGGCCGCCTCCACCAGCTCCACCTCGGCGTCCTCCAGGGGGCCGACCCCGTCGGGAACGGCCAGTCCGTAGTGGGCACCGAAGGCCGCCTCCCGGGCCAGTGCACCGCCCTCCTCCAGGCGGGCCGCCATCCGGTGGAGCCCGGTGCCGCCGCCGCCCGACAACTCGACCGCCCAGGCGGCGCAGGCGAGGGCGCGCCGCAGGTCCCCCTGTCGCGTGGTGGCGACCACGGCGTCGGCGTACCGGGCCAGGCGGGCCTGCCCGGCGTCGGGCAGCACCCGGGCGAACTCGCGGACGAGGCACGCCGCCACCGGTGAGGGGTCGGAGTGGGCGGGCACCCGACGAACCTACCGGAGCCCGGCCGACCGGCCCGAACGTCACCCGGGGTCGTCGGGCGCTACCCTTCGGGTCGTCGTCGGGCCCGGCCACACCCGGGCCCCACAGCGGGGGAGCGTCACATGGGGAGTCGGGCTGCACGGTCCACGGGTCGACGGATGGCCGTCCTGGTGGTGGCGGCCGCGTCGGTGGCCGGGTGCGCGGGGACGTCGTCGGCCGCCATGGCCTCGACCCCGCCGGGCCGGTCACCGACCCGGTTCACCGCCTGGGAGGCGCCCGCCACGTTCCGGACCCCACCGGATTCCGGCGTGATCGAACAGCCCCTGTCCGCCGACCCGCCCGACATGGCCGCCCACGGGTACGTGGAGCAGGAGTACTTCGCGTCGGGGACGGCGTACGAGCTCGCCAGTTCGTCGACGCCCTCCGACGGCCGGTGGACGTTCACGGTGGGCAGCGCGGCGCCGTACACCACCCGCATCCTCGTCCGACGTCCGAGCGACCCGGCGAAGTTCGACGGCAACGTGGTGGTGGAGTGGATGAACGTGTCGGCGGGGGAGTCCGCACCCGACTGGGACTACCTGAACCCGGCGCTCATGGACGCCGGTGCCGCCTACGTGGGGGTGTCCGCCCAGGCCCTGGCGGTCAACGGCGGGACGGCCATCCTGGGGTCGGGAGCGAGCTCCGGCCTGCGGGGACTCGAGCCCGCCCGGTACGGGGACCTGCACCACCCCGGTGACCGCTACTCCCTCGACATGTTCGCCCAGATCGGCCGGGCGCTGCGGGCGCGGGCACCGTCGGTGCTCGGAGGACTGCACCCGACCCACGTGCTCGCCATCGGCGAGTCCCAGTCCGCCTTCTACCTCACCACCTATGCCGACACGATCCAGTCCGTCGACGGTGCCTACCAGGGCATCTTCATCCACTCCCGCGGCGGCGGGGCGGTGCCGCTCGGCGGTGGCGACGTGACCTCGGCCGTCAACGGCCACGTCCGCATCCGGACGGACCTCCACGTCCCCGTCTTCATGTTCGAGACCCAGACCGACCTGGTCCAACTCGGGTACGCCGGGGCGAGGCAGCCCGACTCGGACCGCATCCGCACGTGGGAGGTGGCCGGGACCTCCCACGCGGACGCCTTCGAGCTCGGACCGGCCGCCGGACTGCTCGGCTGCACGACCCCGGTCAACGACGGGCCCCAGCACCAGGTGGCCCAGGCGGCGGCCGTGGCCTTCCTGCGGTGGGTGGACCACGGCACCCCGCCGCCGTCGCCGGCACCGTTCACCCTCGCCTCGACCGATCCGGTCCGGCTCGCCCTCGACGCCCACGGCAACGTGCTCGGGGGCGTGCGCACGCCCGCCGTGGACGTGCCGGTGGCGACGCTGAGCGGCGCGCCGCCGGCCGGCAGCAGCGAGCTGTGCGGGCTGTTCGGGTCGACCGAGCCGTTCACCCCGCAGACCCTGTCGGCCCTGTACGGGTCGACGGGCGGGTACGTCGCCGCCTACACCGCCGACCTCGACCGGGCCATCGCCCGCGGGTACCTGCTGGCGTCGGACCGCGCCGCCCTCCTCGCCCAGGCCGGCCAGGTCGTCGTCCCGACCGCGTGACCGGCCTGGGCGACGGTCCGCCTACGGGTTGGGTTTGCGGCCCAGAACCTTCAGCACCCAGGCGCCGAACCCGGTGGGCTTGTCGTAGTGGTGGTGGTCGGCGCCGTGCCCGTCGCGGCCGAAGCTGACCCCGCCCTGGGCGCCCTCGAGCCGGTTGGGCTCCTCGTACTTGGGCACCTTCGGAAGGTGCTTCCGCTTCTTGCGGGGTGTGCTGCCGTCGGAACCCATGCCCCCATCCTGGCAGAGGTGGCCGACGCCGGTCAGACGACCGGTGCGTCGCCCAGCAGCTCGGTGCGCAGCTCGCGCTTGAGGATCTTGCCCGCCGGGTTGCGGGGGAGCTCCTCGCCCCGGAACCAGTAGCGGGAGGGGACGTTGAACGCCGCCAGGCGCTCACGGACGTGGCGCGACAGTTCGTCGGCGGCCACGTCCCTGCCCGGGCGCAGCACGATGACGGCGCCGACCTCCTCGCCGAGCACCGGGTGGGGGACGCCGATGACGGCGCAGTCGGCCACGGCCGGGTGCTCGTGGAGGGCACCCTCGATCTCCACGCAGTAGACGTTCTCGCCCCCGCGGATGATCATGTCCTTGGCGCGGTCGACGATGTGGACGAAGCCCTCCTCGTCGATGCGGGCCACGTCGCCGGTGTGGAGCCAGCCCCGGGTGAACGAGACCGCCGTGGCGTCGGGCTTGTTCCAGTAGCCCCGGACCACGTTCGGGCCCTTGATCCACAGCTCGCCGGTCCGGTCGGGGTCGGCGGGCAGGTCCGGGGGCTCCTCGCCCGCCCACTCCTCGGGCACGACGGCGATGTCGCACACCGGGGAGGGCGGCCCGACGCTGTCCGGCTTGCGGACGTAGTCGTCACCCGAGTTCATCGTGGTCATGGCCGACGTCTCGGTGAGGCCGTAGCCGTTGCCGGGCGCCCCGGACGGGAAGTGCTCCTTGATGCGCCGGACCAGGTCGGGCGGGCACGGGGCGCCTCCGTAGGAGATCGACTGGACCGAGGACGTGTCCCGGGCGGCGAAGTCCGGCGAGTCGATCACCTGCATCACCATGGCCGGCACCCCACCGAACACGGTGATCCGCTCCCGCTCGATGAGCTCGAGGGCCCGCTCGGGGTCGAAGTGGTGCATCATGACCAGCTTGCCGCCGGCCGCCGTGTTGGTGACCAGCAATGCGTGGCACCCGGTGGCGTGGAAGAGGGGGACCGACAGCAGGTTGGCGTTCTGGACGCCCGGCGACGCGGCGATCTGGGCGGCCGTGCGCCGCGCGCTGCCGACCGTGGCCACGAAGAACAGGTTCATCAGGTTCGACGCGCTGTTGCGGTGGGTGCCGACGGCGCCCTTGGGACGTCCCGTGGTGCCGGAGGTGTAGAAGATGGTGGCGTCGTCGTCGGGGTCCACGGCGACGTCGACCAGCGTGACGTCGTCCGCCGGGGTCCCCACCACGTCGGTGAACGGCACGACGGGCAGCGGGCCCAACGCGCCGCGGTCGAGCTGGCCACCCACGGCGGGACGGCGGCCGCCGGTGTCGGGGTCGTGCTCCTCGCAGGTGACGATGAGGGCCTCCAGCCCCGGTAGCTCGGACAGGTGGTGGGCGATGCGGCCCTGGCGCTCCTCGTCCACGAAGGCCAGGCGGGTACCGGAGTCGGCGAGGCCGTAGGCGAGCTCCTCGCCCGTCCACCACGCGTTGAGGGGGACGGCGACGGCACCGACGGTGATGGTGGCCCAGAACGCCATGACCCACTCGGGCAGGTTCCGCATGGCGATGGCCACCCGGTCACCGGGCCGGATGCCGAAGCGGTCGACGAGCTGACGGCCGAGGGCGGCCACGGTGCGGTAGTGGTCGGCGAAGGTGATCCGCTCGTCCTCGTAGACGAGGAACGTCTTGTCCCCGTGGCCGAGGGACAGTTCGAACACGGCGCGCAGGCTCGGCGGCGCCGTCTTCCACGCCCGCAGGGGCACGCCCCGCACGACGACGTCCTCCATCTCGAAGGGTGCACCGGGAGCGGTCAGGGTGGCGACGACCTCGTCCCGGGTGGGGGTTGCCCCCGGGTCCTGCGTGGTGTCGGCGGCCGGTTCGGCCATGGCTGCTCCTCTCGTTCGGTGGCCACCGCCGGCGACCTCGTCGCCCCGGGTGGTCCCTCCGGTCGCTACGTGGTGGGGTCGCGGAAGACGGCCGAGCGGTAGTAGGCCAGCTCGGCGAGCGACTCCTTGATGTCGTCCATGGCCCGGTGCCCGCCGGCCTTCTTCGGTGCCGCGGCCAGGGCCTCGGGGTACCAGCGACCGGCCAGCTCCTTCACGGTCGAGACGTCGACGGAGCGGTAGTGGAGGTACTCCTCGATGCCGGGGAGGTGGGCGGCCAGGAACCGCCGGTCGGTCCCGATGGAGTTCCCGGCCAGCGGGACGGTGCGGGGCTTGGGCACGTGGGCCCGGATGAACTCGTCGGTGCGTCGGCCGGCCTCGGCCAGGGTCAGGTCCGAGGCCTGGATCTCGGCGAGCAGCCCGCTCGAGGTGTGCATGTCGCGGACGAAGTCGTCCATGGCGGCCAGCTCCTCCTCGGAGGCGCCGATCACCAGGTCGGGACCCTCGGCCACCACGGCGAGGTCGTCGTCGGTGATCAGGGTGGCGATCTCGACGATCACGTGGCGCCCCGCGTCGAGCCCCGTCATCTCCAGGTCCATCCACACCAGCACGGCGTCACGCTACCGGGTGCCGGCCCGTCCACCAAGACGGGGGCCGGACCGGTGGCCCCGGTACCCGGTCGTCGGCGCGCGCCCTCCGGCGGCGGTAGCGTCCGAGGCGATGAGCGGAACGACCCGATGACCCCCGATGCGGGGACAGCGACGGCGGGCGGGGGCACCCCTGCCGACGCGGCCGGAGGACTGGTGGTCCACGTCGTCCGACTGGATCCCGACCTGCCGCTGCCCGGCTACGCCCACGTCGGCGACGCCGGAGCCGACCTGGTCGCCCGGATCGAGGTGCTCCTCGAGCCCAACGGCGGTCGGGCCATGGTGCCCACCGGGATCGCCCTGGCGCTGCCCGAGGGGTACGCCGGCTTCGTGCAGCCCCGCAGCGGACTGGCGCTGCGCCACGGTGTGACCTGCCTCAACACCCCCGGCCTGATCGACGCCGGCTACCGGGACGAGCTGTCGGTGCTGCTGGTCAACACCGATCCCGAGGTCCCCTACCGGGTGGAGCGGGGGGACCGGATCGCCCAGCTGGTGGTCCAGCGGGTGGCGACGGTCGAGTTCGTGGAGGTCGGCTCCCTGTCCGACACCGAGCGGGGCCTCGGCGGCTTCGGGTCGACGGGCCGCTAGGCATGGCCCGACTCACCGGACTCGACGGCGCCTTCCTGGCGCTGGAGTCGCCCACCACCCATCTCCACATCATGGGGGCCATGGTGTTCGACCCGTCCGAGGTGCCCGGCGGCCTGGGCTTCCGCCGGATCCGGGCGCTGGTGGCCGAGCGCATGTCGCTGGTACCCCCGTTCCGGATGCGGATGGTGGAGGTGCCCTTCGGGCTCCAACACCCGACGCTGGTCGACGTGGACGACGTCGACCTCGACTACCACGTGCGCCGGGTGAGCCTTCCCTCGCCGGGGGGCACGGCCGAGCTCGAGGCCCTGGTGGCCGACGTGGCCGCCCGGCCGCTGGACCGGTCCCGCCCCCTGTGGGAGTTCCATGTGGTGGAAGGCCTGGAGGGTGGCCGCATCGGCCTCGTCTCCAAGGTCCACCACGCCATCATCGACGGCGTGTCCGGGGCCGACGTCCTGGCCGCGTTCGTGGACCTGTCGCCCGACCCGACGCCCCGCCCGCTGTTCGCCCCACCCGGCGGGACCGGCCTTCGGCGCCGCCGGTCCGGCGCCCCGGAGGTCACCGGGGCCGACGACGCCGACGGGGGTGGCGACGGCGCGGAGCCCGGCGACGAGGATGCCGTGCGGGCGCCGTCGGGACTGCCGGGGGAGCTCGAACGGCTGCGGTCCTCACTCGGGGCGCTGCCCGCCCAGGTGGATGCCGTGGCCCGCACCGTCGTCCGCACCGTCCAGACGGCACGGACGCTCTCGTCGCGGAACCGGGACGTGCAGGGGACCCTGCCCCCGGCACCGTTCCAGGCACCCCACACCTCCATCAACGGGGCCATCTCGCCCCACCGGCGGGTGTCCTTCGCCGACCTGCCCCTCGACGACATCCGGCGGGTGTCCGGCGTCTTCGGCGGCACGACGAACGACATCGTCCTCGCCACCACCGCCGGTGCGCTGCGCACGTTCTTCGCCTCGCGGCACGAGGAGCCCGACACGTCGCTGGTGGCCCTGGTCCCCGTGTCGGTGCGCACCGAGGCCGAGCAGGGGGCTCTCGGCAACCGGGTCTCGGCCATGCTGGTGTCGCTGGCCACCGGCGTCGCCGACCCGGTGGCGCGCCTCGGCCGCATCCGCGAGGGCATGGCCGCCGCCAAGGAGCAGAGCCGGGCGGTCGGACCGGACGTCTACTCGGCGTGGGCCGAGGCGGCGTTCCCGGCGGTGGCCACCCGGCTGTCGCGGCTGGTGACCAACCTGCGGGTCTTCGACCACGTGGCACCGGTCTTCAACCTGGTGGTCTCCAACGTGCCGGGTCCGGACGTCCCGCTCTACCTGGCGGGGGCCAGGATGACCTCGTTGCACCCCATCGGCCCGATCATGGAGGGCGTCGGGGTCAACGTGACCGTCTTCTCGTACCTGGACGCCGTGCACGTGGGGATCCAGGCGTGCTGGGACCTGGTGCCCGACGTGTCGGTGCTCGGCCGGGCCATGGAGGCGTCACTGGCCGAGCTGGTCACCGAGGCCGAGCGGCGGGACCGTCCCGTACCGTGGTGGCACGCCGAGGTCGGGGCCTGACGGCCCGGCGTCCCGCCCGACCGGCCAGTCGGCCCGCTCCATGACGAGCACCAGGAACCGGCCGCTGTGGGCCGGGGCGTCCACCGTGTGCCCGATCTCCCGGTCGGCCCGGTAGCCGAGTCGGGCCGCCACCGCCGTGCTCCGGGTGTTGGCGACGTCGGCCCAGATCTCCACCCGGTCCACGTCGTGCAGTCGGGTGAAGGCCGCCGTGGTCAGGGCCCGGGCCGCCTCGGTGGCGTAGCCCCGGCCGGTGACGTCGGTCCGGACCCAGTAGCCGATCTCCACCGTGCCGGCCGGGCCCCGGGTGTGGACGGCGGCACAGCCGACCACGTCGCCGTCGCCCGCCACCGTCAGCAGGTAGGACCACTCGACGTCGTCGTCGAAGGCGCGGGCGCCCTCGTCGACGACGGCCCGGGTGTCGGCCGGCGCCGGCGGCTCGGCCGCCCACGGCATCCACCGGTGCAGCTCGGCGAAGCTGGCCACTACGGCGGCCCGCAGGTCATCGGCACGGTCCGGCGACCACCGCACCAGCTCCAGGGGTCCGGCGGTCAGGTGGTCGGGGAGCAGGGCCACCGGGCCACGATGACACACCGCCCGGCGGTCGGCCCGGCGCCCGCCCGACATTCGGATCGGCCCCGCCCAACTGCTAGTGTGATGCCCTTACGCGGACGTGGCTCAGCTGGTAGAGCACAACCTTGCCAAGGTTGGGGTCGCGGGTTCGAATCCCGTCGTCCGCTCCACGAGCAGCACCGACGAGAGCGCCCCCGGGGGCGCTCTCGTGCTGTCCGGGCCCACTCACCCGTCCAGGTCCAGGGCGCAGGCCACAGCCGCCCAGGCCCCGCCCGCCGACTGGTCGTAGGTGAACCCGATGCCGGTGGCGGTGGGGTCGACCAGGTAGGCCCCGAACCCCTGGTCGGGGCTGGTCTGGTTCAGCAGCAGGAAGGGGGCGAGCTGGCCGGCCAGGCCGGTGCCGGTGGCCCGCTCCACGAACGCACCGCCCACCACCAGCTCCCCGCCGGCCGACGGCGTGACGGTCCCCGGGGAGACGGCGGTCGAGCTGCCGGCGGTGGCGACGGCGGCGTCGGCCCCGGGGTCGACGCCCGTGACGTCGGCGTACTCGGTGACGTTGAGGAACGCCACCGATGCCGAGGCGGCCAGGGTCACGGAGACGGTGGTGGCACTCGAGCCCGTGGCCGAGCCCGTGCCCACCAGCGTCCACACCTCGGCGTCGCCGTCGGCCGAGCACCCGGTGGCCACCGCCTCGGCGAAGGCGTCACCGTCCCAGGTGGCCCCGGCGACCGGCGAGGCGACGGGGCTGCCGGCGGCGGTGGTGCAGGCCTGGGCGACGGTGAGGACGAGCGTGTCCCCGGCGGTCACCGGCTGCCTACATGGTGACCGTGTACCGGGAGGCGTTGCCCGCCGTGTGGGTGGCCGTCCTCTCCTGGACGAAGGTCCGGGTCACGTCCAGGGTGAGCGTCTCGGAGTCGGTGAACCCGTTGGCATCGGACACTTCGACAGCGAAGGTCTCGGTGACGGCACCGGCGGCCACGTCCCCCGAGATGACCCCGGTGCTCGGGTCCAGGGTGAGGTGATCGGGCAGGACCCCGGTGTCCGACCAGGTCAGGTCGGGGGCGCCCCCGGTGACCCCCAGCGCCTGGGAGTAGCCGGCCTCGCCGGCCCAGGCGGGGGCGAGCGAGGTGGTGGTGATGAGGGGCGGGGGATCGACGTCCAGGGTGAGGTCGGCCCGGTCGGTGCTGCCGGCCGTGTCGAGGGCCTGCACGGTGAACGTCTCGGTCGCCGCGTCGGGGGCGAGGTCCCCGGTGATCTCCCCCGTCGCCGGGTCGAGCGACAGCCCGTCGGGCAGGGTCCCCGACACCACCGACCACGTCACGTCCGGCCCGGGCTGGTCGACCTCGACCACGTCGTAGTAGCCGGTCTGGCCCTCGGTGGCGGGCAGCAGGACGCTGGTGGCGATCGACGGGGGGTCCGGGTCGGGGTCCGGGTCGGTGGTCACCGTGAGGCCCTGGGAGTCCGACGTGGATCCGGCGTGGCCGGGGTCGCCGCCGTAGACGGCGGTCACCGGGTACGCCGTGTCCGAGGCCACCAGGTCGGCGGCGGTGGGCGAGCACGTGGCGGCGGGGAGGGCGACGGTGCAGAGCCCGGTGCCGCCGGCGGTGACGGTCACCGTGCCCGACGGGGTCCCGCCGACGGCGGACGCCACGGCGACGGTGGCGATCAGGGCGTCCTCGTCGCCGTAGGCGACGGTGCCCGATGACAGCGTCAGGGCGGTGGCGGTGGCGGCCGGACCGACCTCGACGGGGCTGCTCGCGGTGGCGGCCGAGGTCCAGTCCTGCCAGACCGCAGTCACCGCGTAGGTGTAGGTCCCGTCCGGCGCCGAGGGGTCGGTGCACGTCGTGGGCACGGGCGGCAGCGGCGAGCTCCGTGTTCCGCAGACGTCCTCGGTGGTTCCCGACGGGAGCGGGGTACGGGTCACGACGTAGCCGACGGTCCCGACGGCCGGGGACCCGATGCCGTCCCAGGTGACGGCCACGCCCCCGTCCGAGGGGGTCCCGGCCACGGCGGTGGGTGCGGACAGGGTGCCCACCGGGGCGGACCCGGAGCCGGCGCCGCCCGAGGAGAAGTACGCCCAGGCCGACGGACCCACCGGCGTCAGGGGGAGCGACACGGCCACCAGGGCCAGTGCCGCCAGGCGTCCGGCCCGCCGGGCCGGCGTCGGTGCGGCGGGGAGCCTGCGGCGCCACCACCTGACACGGATGCGGGTGCGCGCACGGGCGTGGCGTGGTCGTGGGCTGCGGTCGTGGTGGGGATCCGATGTCATGGCGACCGTCCGGTGATCGGGTGGACTGGGCTGGCGGGCCGGGGGGACCCGGGTGGGCCGTGCGGCGGCGGACCACCCGGGTCGTGCCCGGTCAGTCCGGGGTCAACCCCCGGTGGTGGTGCCGAAGACGAGCCCCACGGTGACGCCCTGGCAGGCGTCCTCGTCGGTGCCCGACTCGGACAGGCCGATGCTCGAGTCCGCCGGGTCGGAGTAGTCGCCGGGGCTGAGGGTGGCGCCGCCGTCGCCCACCGATACGGGCGAGTCGACGTCGAACCAGCTGGCCTGGCAGCCGTCGATCGGGTCACCGCTGGTGTCGAGCGCGTACCCCGTCTCGGGGTCGCTGGCCACGGCGATGGTGATGTCGTCGACGTGCTCGTCTCCGGTTCCGGTGTTCTGGGCCCGGACGGTGAACGGCACCGCCGCCGCACCCGGGTACATGGTGCCGGTGGGGCCGGACTGGGTGACGGCGAAGTCGGTCGGCCCGGTGCTGCCGACCGTGGCCGACCCGGTTCCGGTGCCGCCGGAGGTGAAGTAGGCGAGGGCGACACCGCCACCGCCGAGTACGAGTCCGACGACGAGGACGGTCGCCGTCACCTTCCTGGTGAAGAAGCGCTTCATGGGACTCTCCTTGCTCCCGTTGGGATGTCTGGGCGCAGCTGTGCGCGGGGCGGTCCGCCGTGGCGTCGGGTCGACCGGGCCCCGGGGTCCGGTCGCAGCGTCCGGTGCATCACCTCGGCCGGCCCCGCTGCGGAGGACGGCGGTGGCGTGAGGTGCCGCCGGCGACTTCCCGATCGTCCGGGGCGGTCCGGCCGCTCCGTCCGAGGGGAGACCGGCAACTCCCGGTCACGTCCACAAGAGAGGCGTCGGGCCGGCCGTGGCACAACTTGACGGCCGTCGGGATGCTTGTGACGTTCGACCCTGCGGCCCGGCGGAAACAGCCGCACCCGGCACCGGCGCGAGCCGCCGTCCCCGCACGCGGTGGAGGCCGACGGACCGTCACTTCCGGGCCACCGGCCACGGGCCGCTGCCCCGGCGGACCCGGTGCGACAGGGCCCGCGCCACAGGGTGTCCCCGGTTGGCTACCCTCGGGCAACGCAGGGTCCGCGCCGGAGGCGCACCCGGCACCCGTCCGTCCGACCGAGGAGTGCGCCATGAGTTTCGAGCCGAGCCCACGGGGAGCGGACCTGCGTCGGCAGGTGTCCGAGTTCGTGGACACCGTGGTCGTCCCGGCCGAACCGGTCTACGAGGAGCAGATGCTGGCGTCGGGTGACCCGCACGCCCACCCCCAGGTCATCGAGGAACTGAAGGCCGAGGCACGTCGGCGGGGCCTGTGGAACCTCTTCATGCCGCACGCCACCCCGTGGACGCCGGACCCGGTGGCCAACCTCGACTACGCCTACCTGGCCGAGATCGCCGGGCGCAGCCACCTGGCCTCGGAGGCGATGAACTGCTCCGCGCCCGACACCGGCAACATGGAGGTCCTGGCCCTCTTCGGCAGCGACCGGCAGAAGGACGAATGGCTGGTGCCCCTGCTGGAGGGGCGCATCCGGTCGGCCTTCGCCATGACCGAGCCGGACGTCGCCTCCTCGGACGCCACCAACATCCAGCTCTCCATCGTGCGCGACGGCGACGAGTGCGTACTCAACGGTCGCAAGTGGTGGATCTCCGGTGCGGCCTCCGAGCGCTGCGCCATCTTCATCGTCATGGGCAAGACCGACCCGGCCGCCGCCCGGCACCAGCAGCAGTCGATGATCCTCGTGCCCCGCGGGACTCCCGGCCTCACCATCGTCCGCAACCTGCCCGTGTTCGGGTACACGGACCGCGAAGGCCACTGCGAGCTCCGTTTCGAGGACGTGCGGGTGCCGGCGACCAATCTCATCGCCGAGCAGGGGATGGGCTTCGCCATCGCCCAGGCACGTCTCGGCCCGGGTCGGATCCACCACTGCATGCGGTGCATCGGCCAGGCCGAGCGGGCACTCGAGCTGATGTGCCGGCGGGTGCTCGGCCGCGAGGCCTTCGGGAAGCCGCTGGCCGCCCAGGGGGTCATCCGGGAGTGGATCGCCGACTCCCGCATCGAGATCGAGCAGGCCCGGCTCCTCACGCTCAAGGCGGCGTACCTGATGGACACCGTGGGGCACAAGGGCGCGGCGACCGAGATCTCGGCCATCAAGGTGGTGGCGCCGAACATGGCGCTCCGGGTCGTGGACCGGGCCATCCAGGCCCACGGTGGTGGCGGCGTGTCGGACGACTTCCCCCTGGCGCGGATGTACGCCGGGCTGCGCACCCTCCGGTTCGCCGACGGTCCCGACGAGGTGCACCGCCGCCAGCTGGCCCGCGCCGAACTCGGCAAGTACGCCTCCTAGCGGGCGGGCGGCACTCCCGTGCTCGACCATGTGAGCATCCAGTGCGCCGACGTGGAGGCGAGCGCCCGGTTCTACGACCGGGTGCTCGCCCCGCTGGGTGGGACGCGGGTCATGGAGTTCGCCGGTGTCATCGGCTACGGCACCGGGGACCGACCCGAGTTCTGGATCGGTCCCCGGATGACCGGCTCCGGGTTCCGGGAGGCGCACCTGGCCTTCGTGGCGCCCGACCGGGCCGCCGTGCGGGCGTTCGTCGACCAGGCAACGGCCGTCGGGGCCGACGTGCTGCACGCCGCCCGCGAGTGGCCCGAGTACCACCCCGGCTACTTCGGCGGGTTCGTCCGTGATCCGGACGGCAACAACGTCGAGGCGGTGTGCCACACGCCGGAATGAGCGCGTCGGCCGGCCCACGAAGAGGTGGCAAAGGACTCTAGGCGTGCTCGGTGGACCGGCACACCATGGTCGTAGTCCCGCAGCGGATGCGGGTGGCGACGAGGAGGACGAGATGGCGACGAAGCGGGCCAGGGCACGCGACGACGGTGCCGACCGGATGATCGACTCCGTGGCAGAGGCCGAGCGGTCGGCGCTCGAGGCCGTGCGGAAGTTCCTCGACACGGTCAACAAGGCGTTCCCCGACGTGGGACCGGACGGCGGCCAGCGTCAGCGGATCATCGACTCGGCGTTCCGGATGACCGACGAACTGGTGGGTACCTCCAACCAGCTGGCGCACCGGCTGGTGAAGGCGGGCTCGGAAGCGGCCAAACGGGCACCGGTGGCCAGGCCCGGCTCGCGTCGTGCGGCGCGGCACGCGGCGAAGGCCCCGGCCAGGAAGACGGCGGCACGAACGGCACCGGCCAAGAAGGCACCGGCCAAGAAGGCACCGGCCAAGAAGGCCACGGCCGCCAAGGCCACGGCCAAGAAGGCACCGGCCAAGAAGGCACCGGCCACCCGGGCCGCGGGCTGACCGGAACGGTCAGACGGCGAGCTGACCGAAGGGCCGTCCCCAGTAGGTGGTCGGCCACAGCTGGGGGCCGTCGCTCAGTCTGCCCGTGTCGCCGAAGGCCTCCATCGAGACGAACGTGCAGGTCTCGAGCATCTCGGGACCGACCTCGGTGAACACCGGGCCACGGGCGTGGGCCAGCACGGCGTCGACGGAGTCGTACGCCTCGACCAGGCGTGCCGCACCGGACGCTTCGTCGAGGAACCAGTCGTAGTGGAGGGTGCCCGGCTCGGTGCGGGAGATCTCGAGGCACCGCTCCACGCACGCCGTGAAGCGCTCGAGGTCGTGGACCTGGATCTGGACGACGAAGCGGACGGCGGGGGACGGCTGCATGGGGCTCCTCTGGTCGACGGGAGGGGTTCGGTGGGGACGGTGCGGTACGGGACGGGCGATCAGGCGCGGATCGACTCGGAGCGTCGGTCGATCAGGCGCGGATCGACTCGGTGAGGCGGTCGATCACGGGGCGGAGCACGAGCGTGTAGGTGTCGGCGATGGCCGGCTCCCGGTGGTCGAGCTGGGCGGTGACGCGTGCGGGGTCGAACGCCACCGCCTCGAAGGCGGCCCGCGACGGGAAGACGTTGAACCGCACCTCGTCCCACGTCCGGCCGTCCCCCACGACGGTCCCCTCGACGTCCAGCCAGGCGCCGATGCGGACCCCGTGGGGGAGGGCGATGCGGCCGGCGACGTCCTGGTAGACGTCCATGTCCTCGGACCGCCGTCCCCCGTGGTAGCGCAGGACGTGCAGGAGCACGACCGGCCCGTCCTCGGGCGTCGACGGATGGGGCACGGTGTCGAGGGGCGGGGCATCGGCCGGGACCTCGGGCCACCCGGCGGGTCGGCAGCAGATGACGAAGGTCGACGCCATCCCGGCGTCCTTGTGCTCGTGGAGCGCCGAGTACTCGGGCAGTTCCTGCATCTCCAGGAACGCCCGTCGGGTCGGGTAGCGGACGACGGCGATCCGGTCCCACAGCTGGTCGTCGCCGACCAGCTGGTCCTCGACATCGGACAGGAACACCAGTTCGGCCCCCACCGTGCGGAACGGCCCGAACGGCGCGTACCGGTCGTCCGCCTGGCGGCCGGTGAGATCGCTCGGGCGACCGTCGGCATAGACGGCACGCTCCCGGTAGCGCATGAGGTTGACCATCCACACCGGACCGTCGTCCTCGGGGGCGAGCGCGTCGAGCCGGGCGGCGTACCCACGGTCGATGGTCCCGTAGGACAGGTCGGGGAGTGCGTCGGGGTCCATGGCGTCCTCGGTGGGTGCGGGGCCGGGCTGTCGGCCGCTGGGCAGGTGCCGGTCCGCCCGGCGGGGCGTGGACGGTCCGGATCGTCGCTAGTTTGGCCCACGGGCCGGGTGCACGGTACCCCGGGCCCCGGGCCGGGGCCGACGGGTGCCCCACGAGGACGGAGGACGTCGATGACCGAGTGCGTGCGCACCCCGGACGAGCAGTTCGACGGTATCGGCTGGAACGTCGCGCCCCACTACCTCACCCATCCCGATGGCCTGCGCCAGCACTTCGTGGACGTGCGCCCCGACGGCGACGAGCGGGGGACCTTCCTGCTGCTCCACGGGGAGCCCACCTGGGCCTACCTCTACCGGGACTGGATCCGGCCGCTGGTCGACCTGGGGTTCCGGGTGGTGGCGCCCGACCATTTCGGCTTCGGCCGCTCGGACAAGCCGACCGACGACGGGTGGTACACCATCGCCCGCCACCGCCACGCACTCGACTACCTGGTCCGCACCCTGGACCTCGACCGGATCCACCTGGTGGTCCAGGACTGGGGTGGCCCGATCGGGCTGTGCACGGCGTTCGCCGACCTCGACCGGTACGAGCGCTTCGTCATCCTCAACACCTGGCTCCACGAGGACGGCTTCCCGTACTCGGACGGGGTGCGGCTGTGGCGCCGACTGGCCGTCGATCCCGACCAGCTCGGCGGTGACATGCCCACCGGCATGATCGTCTCCGGCGTGCTGCGGCGTCCCGGCCACGATGTCGACACCATCGTGCGGGCCTTCGACGCGCCCTTCACGGGCGAGGCGTCGAAGGCGGGCGCCCGCCGGTTCCCGTTCTGCATCCCCTTCGCCGAGCCCGAGCTCGGGGATGCCACCGTCCAGGCCGAGACGCGTGCCCGGCTCCGCACCGTGGACCTACCCGTCCACGTGGTCTTCGGGGACGACGACCCAATCTTCCCGTGGTCCCAGGCCGAACAGTGGGCCGCCGAGATCGGGGGCGCCACCCTCGACCGGATCGCCGGGGCCGGTCACTTCGTCCAGATCGACGCACCCGAGGACGTCCTGGCGGTGATCCGTGCCCACGTCGCCTGAGCCCGGGCCCACCGGGGTCGTCACCACCCCGATCGGGCTCACCCGGGGCCCGGCCAGCGCCGCGGGCCCGGCGGCCCCGGTGCCCAGCACGCTGCGGGTGCCGTTCCACGTCCTGGCCAAGCCCACGGGGCCGATCTGCAACCTCGACTGCGAGTACTGCTTCTTCCTGTCGAAGGAGGCGCTCTACCCGGGCGACCGGTTCCGGATGTCGGACGATCTGCTGGCCGGGTACCTCTCGCAGTACCTTGCCGCACAGCCGGACGGCGAGGTGACGGTGGCGTGGCAGGGTGGCGAGCCCACGTTGATGGGCGTGGACTTCTTCCGCCGGGCGGTCGAGACGGCCGAGTCGCTCCGCCGGCCCGGCCAGCAGCTGCTCCACACCATCCAGACGAACGGCACCCTGTTGACCGACGAGTGGTGCGACCTCCTGGCCCGCCACCGTTTCCTGGTGGGCATCAGCATCGACGGGCCCCCCGAGCTGCACGACCGCTACCGGGTCGACAAGCGGGGCGGCCCCACGTCCGACCGGGTCCTCCGGGGTCTGGCGCTCCTCCAGGCTCACCGGGTGGACGTCAACGTCCTGTGCACCGTCCACGCCGTCAACCAGGACCGGCCGTTGGACGTCTACCGGTACTTCCGGGACGAACTCGGCCTCCGGTTCATCCAGTTCATCCCCATCGTCGAACGGGACAACGAGACCGGGTTCCAGGAGGGCGACACCGTCACCGACCGCTCCGTGGACCCGGGGGCGTGGGGGTCGTTCCTCGAGGCGGTGTTCGACGAGTGGGTGCTCCGCGACGTCGGCACCGTGTTCGTGCAGCTGTTCGACGCCGCCCTGGCGTCGTGGTGCGGCCTGCCGTCCACCTTGTGCATCTTCCGCGTGACGTGCGGCGACGCCCTGGCCCTGGAGCACAACGGCGACCTCTACTCGTGCGACCACTTCGTCGAGCCGGACCACCTGCTCGGCAACATCGCCACCACGACCATGGTCGAGCTGGTGACGTCCCCGAAGCAGCGGGCGTTCGGCCAGGCCAAGGCCGACACCCTGCCGGGGTACTGCCGGACCTGTGAGGTCCGCTTCGCCTGCAACGGCGAGTGCCCGCGGAACCGGTTCACCCTCACCCCGGACGGTGAGGCGGGGCTCAACTACCTGTGCGCGGGCTACAAGTCGTTCTTCACCCACATCGACGGGCCCATGCGTCTCATGGCCCAGCTCCTGCGCGGTGGCCGGTACGCGGACGAGATCCGGGAGGTCTTCGCGTCGGCCGGCCGCAACGACCCCTGCCCCTGTGGCAGCGGGCGCAGGTCGAAGGCGTGCCACGGCCGCTGAACGGGTCCCGGCACCGGCGGCCGGCGACCGCCACCCGGGCGGTCGGGCGACCGGTGCTCAGGCGGAGACGTAGCGCCCGGCCAGCTCGCCGAGCACCGCTTCGCACCCGTCGGCACACGACCGCACGATGTCGGCCACGGGCCGGATGGCGTCGATGCGCCCGGCCACCTGGCCCCCGAGGGCGATCCCGGCCCCGAGATCGCCCCCGAAGTACAGGTCCGACACGTTCCCGAACGACGCCATGGCGTTGCGACCGTGGTCGAACTCGAGGGCCTCGGAGCGGTCGGTGCGCAGGGCCCGCAGGGCGGGCGAGGTGTGCTGGTTGAGGAAGACGGTGTCGGTCTCGGCCGCGTCGACGATCGCCTGCTTCCAGTTGCGGTGGACCGGCGACTCGGCCGCGGCCACCATCGCCGTGCCGAGCTGGATGCCCTCGGCCCCGAGCGCCAGGGCGGCCGCCATCGTCCTGCCGTCGAGGAACCCGCCGGCGGCGATCACCGGCAGGTCGAAGGCCGACGTCACCGACGGCAGCAGGACCATGGTCGACACCGGACGGGGACTCTTGAATCCGCCCCCCTCGCCCCCCTCGACGATCAGGCCGTCCACCCCGGCCTCGACCGCCTTGGCCGCCGCCCGCAGGGTGGGCACGACGTGGAAGACGGTCAGTCCGGCGTCCTTGAGCTGGGCCGTGTACCGGGTGGGGCTCCCTGCCGACGTGGTGACGAAGCGCACGCCCTGGGCGATGACGAAGTCGACGATCACGGCGGGGTCGGCCACGAAGGCCTGGGCGATGTTGACGCCGAAGGGCTTGTCGGTGAGGTCCTTCATCCTGGCGATCTCGCCACGGACGGTATCGAGCTCACCCGAGGAGGTCTCGATGATGCCCATGGCCCCGGCGTTCGAGACGGCGGAGGCGAGCGCCGAGCGGGCGATCCACCCCATGGGGGCCTGGACGATGGGGAGCTCGACGCCGAGGAGCTCGGTGACGCGGTTGGTGAGCATCCGGGCATCTTGGCATGCGGGTCGGCGGACATGACCCGGGCGGTGGGGGCGCCACGGCGGACGCGCCGGTCGGTGCTCCCCTCAGGTGGCCGCGTCGGTGGCGGCGGTGGAGCCGGCCCCGTCGGTGCCCACGGCGCTCCGGGCACCCACCGTACGGTTGGCGACCCCCAGGATGAGCCGGACCACGATGGCGATGACCACCAGGTCGGCGATCATCTGGAAGGTCACCACCATCCGGGCGAGGTCGGTGTGGGGCGTGATGTCCCCGAACCCGACGGTCGAGAAGACGGTGACGGTGAAGTACAGCGCCGTCATCCGGGACATGGCACCGTGGAAGGTGGCCGGGTCGCTCCCGGACATGTTGAGGTAGATCCAGGCGAAGAAGATCAGGAAGAGCGGGATGACCACGGCCATGGCCACCCCGGCCCGCAGCATCGGGTGCTTGGCCCGGGTGATGCCGCGGATCTCGAAGACCAGGACGGCGACGAAGATGGCGATGGCCACCCCCAGCCGGGCCATGACCCCCAGGTCGCGTACGAGGCTCGCCGACCGGTGGCGCAGGTCGACCGGCAGCAGGAAGTAGGCCAGGAGCAGGACCCCGGTGCTGAGCCCGGCGCGGAGCCCGGTTGCGACGAGCTCCCGGCGCTCGACGTCGCCGATGCCGCCGATGCCGGCGATGGAGGAGGTGGCCACGCGTCCAGCCTGTCAGGCGTCGGGGCGGCGGGGACGGACCCCCGGACCGTCAGCCCCGCTGCGGGTCGGACAGGTAGGCGACCAGGCGGTCCCGGCGTCGGGCGATCATGCGCAGCGACCAGCGGTGGCCGAACCACACGGCGGCGGCCGAGATCGCGCACGCCAGGCCGATGCCCAGGCCGATGTCGTTGTCGGGAAGCTTCTGGGTCAGACCGGAGGTCGACGTCAGTCCCCAGATGAGCAGCGACGGCGCCAGGAAGGCGACGGTCAGTCCGGGGACCACGGCGTAGGGGAGGAGCACCAGCGTCCCCCACCGCAGCAGCATCGGTCTCCACTGGCGCCGCCTGCTCCACCGGTAGCGGATGGGGACCGGGTGGTAGGGGAACAGGATCCCGAGCCACGCCGAGACGGCCAGCACGCCGAACGGCACGACCCCGATGGCCACGGCCGAGTAGACGGCGGTGATCTTGTCCGACTGGCCCGCACCCATGGCGAAGGAGACCACCAGGCAGACCGGGGCCACGAAGCACCACAGCACCATGCTCTTGGCCAGGAGGATGCGCCGCAGCACCAGCGGCTGGTCGATGGCGGCCAGCACCCGCAGGCCGTCCGGGGCGAGGACGTTCGTCGCCGGCACGTCCGAGTACATCCAGCTCGACAGCACGAAGGCGAAGGCCACGCTGCCGTGCAGGGTGAACACGTCGTCCTTCAGCTTGGGGGGAGGAAGAACCACGCCGAGCTCATCAGGGCGGCGTTGATGGCCACGGTCAGCGGGGTCTCGAACGGGGGGTGCAGGACCCGGGACCACTCGGCCCGCACGGCCTGGCGCAGGTCGTCGGGGAGCGGGCCGTCGAAGGCCCGCTCGTCCTCGGTCGCGGCCTCCGGTGGGTTGGGCGCCATCGGACCGACCCTACACACCCGGTCCCTCCGGGAACCGGGACCGGGCGGGGTCGGCATCGGCCGACGGGACGGTGGCGCCGGTGCCGACTCGACGCGAAGATGCCGGGATGCGCAGAGCACGAGCCGGATCGGTCCGGGTGTGAGCGGGCCCGAGGAGTTCTTCGCCTCGGTGGGGCCGGTCCACTATGCCGGACCGGACAGTGACGACCCGCTCAGCTACCGGTGGTACGACGCCGACCGTGTGGTGGCTGGCCGGCGCATGGAGGACCACCTCCGGCTGGCCGTCTGCTTCTGGCACAGCTTCGTGTGGCCCGGTACCGACGTGTTCGGCGAGGGGACACTGGACCGGCCCTGGAACCAGCCGGCCCGGGACCCGATGGTGCCGGCCCGGACCAAGATGGCGGCCGCCTTCGAGTTCGTGGCCAAGCTGGGGGTGCCGTTCTTCTGCTTCCACGACCGGGACATCGCCCCCGAGGGGGACACGTTCGCCGAGACGTGCGCCCGGCTCGACGCCATGGTCGACGAGGCACTCGGCCACATGGAGCGGACCGGCGTCCGACTGCTGTGGGGGACGGCGAACCTGTTCGGGCACCGGCGCTACGCCGCCGGTGCCGCGACCAACCCCGACCCCGAGGTCTTCGCCGTGGCCGCCGCCCAGGTGTGCCACGTGCTGGAGGCGACCCACCGGATGGGCGGGGCGAACTACGTGCTGTGGGGTGGCCGCGAGGGCTACGACACCCTGCTGCACACCGACCTCGCCCGCGAGGAGGCCCAGTTGGCCCGCTTCCTCCACCTGGTGGTGGAGCACAAGCACCGGATCGGGTTCCCCGGCGCCATCCTGATCGAGCCCAAACCGGCCGAGCCCGCCAAGCACCAGTACGACCACGACGTGGCCACGGTCGCCGGGTTCCTGGCCCGGCACGGTCTCGAGGGGGAGGTGCGCCTCAACCTGGAGGCCAACCACGCCACCCTGGCCGGGCACAGCTTCCACCACGAGGTGGCCACCGCCGTGGCCATCGGTGTGCTCGGGTCGATCGACGCCAACCGGGGCGACCCGCAGAACGGGTGGGACACCGACCAGTTCCCGAACTCGGTCGAGGAGTGCACGCTCGCCCTCTACGAGATCCTGGCCGGTGGGGGCCTCACCACCGGGGGGATCAACTTCGACACCAAGCTGCGACGCCAGTCGATCGCCCGGGACGACCTGTTCCACGGGCACGTGGGAGCCGTCGACACGATGGCCAGGGCGCTGCTGGCGGCGGCGTCGCTGCTGGAGTCGGGCGACCTGGCGGTGCCGCGTGCCGACCGCTATGCCGGCTGGGCCCGGCCGCTCGGCTCCCGCATCCTCGACGGCGCCGTCTCGCTGGAAGATCTCCACCGTCTGGTCCTGGACGACGATCTCGACCCGGCTCCGGTCTCGGGCCGGCAGGAGCTGCTCGAGAACCTCGTGAACCGTCACGTCGAGCGCGCCCGGTGATCCCATTCCCGACCGACGGACCCGTGCCGTCGGACCCGTCGACACCCTTCGCAGGCGCCGCCCGACGGGTCGCCGCCGGTGCGGACCACCACGCCGAGGCACGTGCCCTCGTCGCCGCCATGACCACCGAGGAGAAGCTGGGGTGCCTCGACGGGGACGTCGAGTTCTGGGAGGGGATCGTGGACATGGTCTCGGGCGGCTACCACGACCACACCTGGCCGGCGGCCACCGTCGACCGGTTGGGCATCCCGGGCATCCGGTTCGCCGACGGCCCCCGGGGCTGCGTGGTCGGCCCTGCCACCTGCTTCCCGGTGTCGATGGCTCGGGGGGCCACGTTCGACCCCGAGCTCGAGGAGCGGATCGGGCGGGCCGTCGGTGCCGAACTGGCGGCCGTCGGTGCCACCTATACCGGAGCGGTGTGCATGAACCTCCTGCGGCACCCCGGCTGGGGGCGGGCCCAGGAGACCTACGGGGAGGACCCCCATCACGTCGGTGAGATGGCGGCGGCGTTCACCCGGGGGCTCCAGACCCGGGTGATGGCGTGCATGAAGCATTTCGCCTGCAACTCGATGGAGGAGGCCCGGTTCCGGGTCGACGTGACGGTGGACGAGCGCGCCCTCCACGAGGTCTACCTGCCGCACTTCCGCCGGGTCGCCGATGAAGGTGTGGCGTCGGTCATGTCGGCCTACAACTCGGTCAACGGGAACTGGTGCGGGGAGAACACGGTCCTCCTCACCGACGTCCTGCGCACCGAGTGGGGGTGGGACGGTTTCGTGACCTCCGACTTCATCGCCGGCCTGCACGACCCGGTGCTGTCGGTGCGGGCCGGCCTCGACATCGAGATGCCCTTCCGCCAGCAGCGGGCCCACCACCTGCCGGCCGCCCTCGACGCCGGTGCCCTGGGAGTGGCCGACGTCGAGGCCCGGGTCGAGGCGACCGTGGCCACCCTGTTGCGGTTCGCCGACGTGGTGGGATCCGGACCCGACCCGTCGGTGCTCGCCTCGCCGGAGCACCGGTCCCTGGCCCGCGAGGCGGCGGCGTCGTCGATGGTGCTGCTGCGCAACGAGGGCGGGCTCCTGCCCGTGGCCCCCGGACTCGCCCGGGTGGCGGTCCTCGGTCGGCTGGCGGCCACGCCCAACCTCGGGGACGGTGGTTCGAGCGACGTCCACCCGCCCGAGGTGTCGACGCTGCTCGACGGGGTCCGCCAGGCGTTCGTCTCGGCCGATGTCGTCCATCACGACACGGACCCCTCCGTCGCCGTGGGTGCCGATCTCGCCGTCGTCGTGGTCGGCTGCACCAAGGCCGACGAGGGCGAGTTCATCGACGTGGGGACCAGTGAGGCGATGATGGCGCTGTTCCCGCCGCCACCACCGCCGCCGTCGTCCCCCGACCCACCGTCCGGGGGATCCTCCGGGAACGCGGGCGCCGGCCCGGCGACGTCCCCCGGTGACGACGACCCGCCACCGGACACCTTCGCCCCCGGGGGCGACCGACGCACCCTCCGCCTGTCGGCCGCCGACGAGGACCTGGTCCGCGCCACGGCAGCCGCCTGCCCCCGCACCGTCGTCGCCGTCATGGGCGGCTCGGCCGTGGTCATGCCCTGGCTGGACGACGTCCCGGCCACGCTGCAGGTCTGGTACCCGGGGATGGAGGGCGGCGGCGCGTTCGCCGACGTCCTGACCGGGGTGCGCGAGCCGGGCGGCCGTCTGCCCTTCGCGCTGGTGCGCCACGAGTCCGACCTCGTCGAGTGGGACCCCGACACCGACACCGTCGTCTACGGCCTCTTCCACGGCCAGTGGAAGCTCGACCGGGACGGCGTCGTCCCCCACCGTCCGTTCGGGGCCGGGCTCGGGTATACGACCTTCGCCCTCGATCCCGGGTCGGTACAGGTCCGCCGGGTCCTTCCGGGGGTGACCGACGGGACGGTGGAGGTACTGGTGACCAACACCGGCACCCGGGCGGGCTCCACCGTGGTCCTCGCCTTCGCCGGACTCCCCGGGTCGCCCGTGGAGCGGCCGCGTCGGCGGCTGGTGGGCTTCCGCCGGGTGGCACTCGGCCCGGCGACGAGCACCCTGGTGGCCGTGCCGTTCGACCTCGCCACCCTGGCCGTCCGCCACCACGGCGGCTGGTACCAGGAGCCCGGTCGCTACGTGCTCGAGGTGGGCACCGACGCCGGCCCTCCGGTGGGGTCGGTCCCCGTGGACGTGGCCGACGGGCCCGGCGACCGGTGAGCGGTCCGGCGCGACCGTCGGCCGGCGGCTGACGGTGCCGCTCGTGCTGGGGGTGGACAGCTCCACCCAGGCCACCAAGGTGGAGCTGCGCGACGCCGACGACGGCACGCTCGTCGGCGCGGCGCGTGCACCCCATCCCGCCGTCCACCCGCCGTGTTCGGAGCAGGATCCGGACGCGTGGTGGGAGGCCCTGTGCCTGGCCGTGGCGGAGGTGACCGCTGACGGGTCGCACCGGATCGATGCCGTCGCCATCGCGGCCCAGCAGCACGGACTGGTCGTCCTCGACCGCGCCGGGCGACCACTGCGGCGGGCCAAGCTCTGGAACGACACCGAATCGGCCCCCGAGGCGGCAGCACTGGTGGCCGACCTCGGTGCCGGCACCTGGGCGGCCCGGACCGGGTCGGTCCCGGTGGCCGCCTTCACGGTCACCAAGCTGGCGTGGCTGGCGCACCACGAACCCGACACGGCGCGGGCGGTGCACTCGGTGCTCCTGCCCCACGACTACCTGACGTACCGGCTCACCGGCCGACGGGTCACCGACCGCGGTGACGCCTCGGGCACCGGCTACTTCGACCCGTCCGGCGACCGCTGGCTGGTCGACCTGCTCGAACGGGCGGCGGGTCCCGGCGACTGGTCGGCCCGGCTCCCCGAGGTGCTCGGCCCCGACGACGCCGTGGGTCCGCTGTCCGCCGCGGGCCGTGCCGGTCTCGACGTCGGACCCGTCGGATGTGTGGGTCCGGGGACGGGGGACAACATGGCCGCCGCCCTCGGACTCGGGCTGACCCCGGGCCAGGTGTGCGTCTCGATCGGGACATCGGGCACCGTGTACGCCCGCAGCACCCGTCCGACGGCCGACCCGACCGGCGCCGTGGCCGGGTTCGCCGACGCCACCGGTGCCTTCCTCCCCCTGGTGTGCACCCTGAACGCCACCCGTGTGACCGGCGCCGTGGCCCGTCTGCTCGGGGTGACCCCGGCCGGACTCGACGAGCTGGCGCTGGCCGCCCCGTCCGGCGCTGCGGGACTGGTGCTGCTCCCGTACCTGGACGGCGAGCGGACGCCGGACCGACCCGGAGCCACCGGCACCCTGGCCGGGATCCGGGCCGACGTCTCCCGCCAGGACCTGGCACGGGCCGCCGTCGAGGGCGTGGTCTGCGGGCTCCTCGACGCACTCGACGCCCTGGCCGCCGTCGCCGATCTCGACGGGGGGCCGCTGGTGTTGGTGGGCGGCGGGGCCCGCTCACCCGCGTTCCGCCGGGTGCTGGCCGACCTCTCGGGCCGTCCCGTCGAGGTACCCGGGATCGACGAGGCGGTGGCCACCGGCGCCGCCGTCCAGGCCGCCGCCGCACTCACCGGACGGCCCCTGGACGAGGTCCGGGCGACGTGGGTCCCGGCGACCTGCGTCCGGGTCGAGCCGGACGGATCGGTGGACGCGGGCGCCGTGCGCGGGGCCTACGCCGACGTGCGGGGCTGACCGGGGGTGCCGAGGATCGTGATGGCGCCGGACAAATTCCGGGGCACGGTGACCGCCACCGGGGCGGCGACGGCCATGGCGGACGGGGCTGCGGCACTCGGGTGGGAGCCGGTCCTCCTGCCGCTGTCGGACGGGGGTGAGGGTCTGCTCGACGCCGCCGCCGCCCTCTGTCCCGAGGTCGTGGTGTCCCGGGTGACCGGCCCGGACGGCTCCCCGGTCGACGCCGGGTGGCGGCTGGGGGAGGGCGTGGCCGTGGTGGAGCTGGCCCGCGCCTCGGGCCTGGAACTGGCGGGAGGCCGCGGGGCCAACGACCCGGTCCGGGCGACGACGCGGGGCACCGGGGAGCTGGTGGCGGCGGCGGCCCGACGGCTCGGTCCGGGTGGGACGGTGGTGGTGGGCCTCGGCGGGTCCGCCACCACCGACGGCGGACGTGGGCTCTACGACGCCGTCGTCGCCGCCGGGGGCGTCGACGACGTCGAGCTGGTGGGAGCGTGCGACGTGCGCACCCCGTACACCGAGGCCGCCGCCGTGTTCGGTCCGCAGAAGGGGGCCGGACCCGAGCAGGTCGCCGTCCTCACCGACCGGTTGGTACGCCAGGCCGCCACCTGGGCCGAGGAGCTGGGTGTCGACGTCACCGCCGTGCCCGGCGCCGGGGCGGCCGGCGGGGCCGGCGGGGCCCTCGTGGCCCTGGGCGGGACCCTGCGGTCAGGGTTCCGCCTGGTCGCCGACCTGGTGGGCCTGGACGGCGCGCTCGACGGCGCGGCGAGGGTGGTCACCGGCGAGGGAGCGCTGGATGCCGGGTCGTTCGCCGGCAAGGTGGTCGGCGGGGTGGTGGGCGACGCCCGGGAGCGGGGGGTCCCCGCCCTGGTGGTGGTCGGGCGGGCCACCGACGATGCGACGGTCGAGGCGGTGCGGGAGGGGGCGGCCGTCGTGTCCCTCGTCGACCGGTTCGGTGCCGCCCGGGCCCACCGGGACACGGCGGGATGCCTGGCGGAGGTGGTGGCCGGGTGGTTGGGTCCCGCACCGGGCTGAGCCGGCCCGGTCACGGGGCCGGGGTGCCGCCGTCCGGATGCGCCGGCCCCCCTCGCCCGGGAACTCCCGGGGGTGGACTGCTAGAGTCGGGGGTGCAGCATGAAGTCCCCGGGCGGGGAAGCCGGTCGAACTCCGGCACTGGTCCGCAACCGTAGGCAGCGCCCCGACGGAGGGGGACTGCGAGTCGGGATGCCGCCCCGGGTGCTTGAGGAGTCCCAACCGTCGAGAACAGCGGCTCGGGCTCGGTCATCGGGGGCGACGTGCCCCGGGTGCTCCCGGGTCGAGGCCCGGAAGCGAGTAGGTCCCATGTCCCTCATCCGCCGCCGGTCACCGGTCGTCGCCGATGGGACGCCGCCGCGCCGCCGCACCCGTCGCCGACGCCCGAGGGCCGGGGTCCGGCGCCTGGTGCACGGCGCCCTCCTGGTCGCCGCCGGGACCGCCGCCCTCTCGCTGGCCGGCCCGTTCGCCCTGCGGCCCTTCACCGACGTGGCCGGTGCCGCCGGCGAGGTCTCGGTGGGCTTCGTCCTCGACTTCGGCGGATCCTCGGCCAACGTGGTGGAGGGATGCGTCACCGTGCCGGCCTCCGACAACCGCTACGACGCCCTCGCCGCCTTCACCCAGGAGCGGGGCCTGGGGGCGCCGTCCTACGCGCCGAGCGGCCTGCTCTGCTCCATCAACGGGACCCCGTCGTCCGGCTGCGGCCAGCTCGTGGCCGGCGGGTACATCTACTGGTCGTACTTCACCGGTGGCACGGGGACCTGGGTCTACTCGAACACCGGGGCGGGGGGGACCGTCACCCCGGGCGACGTCGAGGGCTGGCGTTTCCAGGACCCGGGATCGGGCCGTCCGAACGACCCCCCACCCCGCTTCACGGCCGACTACGCCACCCTCTGCCCCACCACGTCGCCCACGACCACCACGCCGACCTCGGGCCGGACGCCGGGCGGTCGTGACCGCGCCGGCGGCGGGGTGGTGCGCACCCGGGTGGCGCGTGCGTCCCGGACCGGGTCGCGCGGGTCGGCGGCCACGACCTCGACGACCACGACGACGACGTCGACCTACCCGCCGTCCAGTGGCGCTTCGGCCACGTCCCTCCCCGACACGAGCATCCCGCCCGACCCCGAGGTCGGGCTGGCCACCGTCTCCCACCACACGGTGACAGGGGGTGGGCCCGACCCGCTGATCATCGGCGGCATCGTGGTGGCACTGCTGGCCGCCGGGGCCTGGGTCCGGTGGCGCCGCCGCCCGCGTACGCCGTGAGGCTCACGGCACCGTGAGCCGCGCCATCCGCACGGCCCCGGGGCGCCGTGGCCTCCATCCGGGCGCGTGGTGGCTGTGGGCGGCCTGCATGGCCGGGGCGGCGTCGCGGACCACCAACCCGATCCTGCTGCTGCTGGTCGGCGCCGTGGTCGCCTTCGTCGTGTCCGCCCGTCGGACCGACGCGCCGTGGTCCCGGTCCCTCGTGGTGTTCCTGCGCCTCGGGCTGGTGGTGATCGCCCTGCGGGTCGCGCTGGTGGTGGTGTTCGGCAACCGGCTGCCGGGCCACGTGCTCGTCACCCTGCCCCACGTGCCGCTGCCGTCCTGGGCCCGCGGGGTGAGTGTCGGCGGGCCGGTGACCGTCGAGGCGGTCCTCCAGGCGCTGGTCGAGGGCCTGCGCCTCGCCGTGGTGCTCCTGTGCTTCGGGGCCGCCAACTCGCTGGCCAGCCCGTACCGGCTGCTGCGGTGCCTGCCCGCCGTGCTGTACGAGGCGGGTGTGGCCATCACGGTCGCTCTCGCCTTCGCCCCCGAGCTCGTGGTGTCGATCGGGGCGGTGCGGGACGCCCGCCGGCTGCGGGGCCGGCCCGTCCGCGGGTTCGCCGGGCTCCGGGGCATGGCCGTCCCGGTGCTGGAGAGCGCCTTCGACCGGTCGCTGCAGCTGGCGTCGTCGATGGACGCCCGGGGGTACGGCCGCCGGGTGGCGGTACCCCGCGGGGCGCGTCGCTGGGCCACGGCGGGGACGGTCGGTGGGGTGCTGCTGGTCGCCGGCGGTGTCTACGGGGTACTGGTGGCCGGCTCGCTGCCCGGCGGCGGGATCCCCTTCGTGGCGCTGGGTGCGGTGCTGGTGGGGTTCGGCCTGGCCGCCGGCGGCCGGCGCACCCGGCGCACGCGGTACCGACCGGAGCCGTGGGGCCTGCCCGAGTGGCTGGTGACGGCCGCCGGTGCCGGCGTGGTCGGGTGCATGGTGGCGGCCGGCGTGCTGGGCGTCGCCGGACTCGAGTTCTCGGTGTACCCGCTGACGATGCCCGGACTGCCGCTCCTGGCGGTGGGTGGCATCCTCCTCGGCCTGCTCCCGGCGTGGGTCGCTCCGGTGGAGCGTCGCGGCCCGGGGTCGTCCGGGAGCCGGCCGCGCCGTCCGGGCGGGACGCGTCCCACCCGCCGGGCCGCCGTCCCGGGCGACGCGGCCACGACGGCGGAGGGCATGCCGGCCCCGGTCGCCCCCGTCCCGTCGTCGGCGAGGTCCGACCGGTCCGTGTCGGCGCCGACGGACGTACCGACCACGGTCGGCCACCGCGGGGACCGGGTCGCATGATCCGGTTCGAGCAGGTCTCGTTCACCTACGACGGCGCCGAGCGCGCCACCCTGGACGGCGTCGACCTCGTGGTGGGGGAGGGAGAGCTGTGCGTGGTGGTGGGCCCGACCGGCTCGGGCAAGACGACCCTGCTCCGCGCCGTCAACGGACTCGTCCCGCACTTCACCGGGGGCCGCCTGTCCGGCCGGGTCACCGTCGACGGTCGCTCCACCCGGGACGTCCCGCCCCGCGAGCTGGCTGACGTGGTCGGCATGGTCGGGCAGAACCCGGCGGCCAGCTTCGTCACCGACTCGGTCGAGGACGAGCTGGCGTACACCATGGAGAACCTCGGACTGGCGCCCGACGTGATGCGCCGGCGCGTGGAGGACACGCTCGACCTGCTGGGCCTGCACGAGCTGCGTGACCGGCCGTTGGCCGCGCTCTCGGGCGGGCAGCAGCAGCGGGTGGCGATCGGCGCCGTGCTGACGGCCTCGCCCCGGGTGCTGGTGCTCGACGAGCCGACCTCGGCCCTCGACCCCGCCGCCGCCGAGGAGGTCCTGGCCTCGTTGACCCGCCTGGTCCACGATCTCGGCCTGACCGTGCTGCTGGCGGAGCACCGCCTGGAGCGGGTCCTCCCCTTCGCCGACACGATGGTGCTCGTACCGGGCCGGGGATCGGACCTGGTGGTGGGGACCGCCGCCGAGGTCATGGCCGGGTCCCCGGTCGCCCCGCCGCTGGTCGAGCTGGGTCGCCTGGCCGGTTGGCACCCGCTGCCGCTGACCGTCCGCGACGCCCGTCGCCAGGCGGGCGGACTGCGGGAGCGGCTGGCGGGCGCCCGCCCGGACCCCCGGGAGGTCACCACCGGCGCCACCGTGGCCACGCTCGCCTCGGTGACCGTCCGCTACGGCGACGTCACCGCGCTCGACGGTGTCAGCCTGGGGTTCGCCGCCGGCGAGGTGGTCGCCCTCATGGGGCGCAACGGCTCCGGCAAGTCGACGTTGCTCGGGCAGGTGGCCGGTATGCGGACGCCGACGTCGGGGACCGTGCGGCTCGACGGCACCGACCCGATGGGACTCGCCCCCCGCGCCCTGGTGGCCCGCGTGGGGATGGTGCCCCAGGACGCCGGACTGCTCCTCTACGGCGAGTCCGTGGCCGAGGAGTGCGTCGGAGCCGACCGCGACACCGGCCTGGAGGCGGGCACCACGGCGGCGATGCTGGAGCGGGTCCTGCCCGGACTCGACCCCGACCGCCATCCCCGCGACCTGTCCGAGGGCCAGCGGCTGGCGCTCGCCCTGGCCATCGTGCTGGCGCCCGCACCACCGCTGCTCCTCCTGGACGAGCCCACGCGGGGACTCGACTACCCGGGCAAGGCCCGTCTGGTGCGCCTGCTCGCCGAGCTGGCCTCGGCCGGCCACGGCGTGGTCATGGCCACCCACGACGTCGAGCTGGTCGCCCAGGTGGCGACGCGCGCCGTGGTGCTGGCCGAGGGCGAGGTGGTGGCCGACGGTCCCGCGCGCGACGTGGTGTGCCACTCGCCGGTCTTCGCCCCGCAGGTGGCGAAGGTGCTCCACCCGGATCCGTGGCTGACGGTCGACGAGGTGCGCACCGCCCTGGTGGGGGAGCCCGTCCATGGCTGAGCGCGCCCGGTCGGGATCGGCGGTCCGCCTGCGACCGAAGGCGTCGGTCCTGCTGGCCGTCACCTCGCTGGTCGGTGTGGCCGGATTCTGCTGGCCGCTGCTGATCCAGGGGACGTCGGCCACGGCCCAGGCCCATTCGGCCGACGCGCCGTGGATCTTCCTGGCCGTGCTCCCGCTGCTGCTGGCCGTGGTGCTGAGCGAACTGTCGGAGGGATCGCTCGACGCCAAGGCCATCGCCCTGCTCGGGATCCTGGCCGCCTGCGGGGCCGCGCTGCGGGTACCGAGCCCGGGGGTGGCCGGATTCGAGCCGGTGTTCTTCCTGCTGATCCCGGCCGGCCGGGTGCTCGGACGGGGGTTCGGCTTCGTGCTGGGGGCGCTGACGATCGCCGTGTCGGCCCTCATCACCGGCGGGGTGGGTCCCTGGCTGCCGTTCCAGATGTTCGGGGCCGCCTGGATGGGGTTCGGTGCCGGGTGCCTGCCACCGGCCAGGGGCCGGGCCGAGCTGTGGCTGCTGGCAGGCTACGCCGCCGTGGCCGGCCTGCTCTACGGCGCCCTGCTCAACCTGTGGTTCTGGCCGTTCGGGGCGGGCACGGCGACGTCGTTCTCCTTCGTGCCCGGCGCCGGGTTCCTCCACAACCTGCACAGCTTCGTGCTCTTCGACGCCACGACGTCCCTCGGGTTCGACATCCCCCGGGCCGTGACCAACGCCGTGCTGGTGCTGGTCCTCGGCCGTCCCGTGCTCGGTGCCCTGCGCCGGGCCAGCCGCCGGGCCGCCTTCGACGCACCGGTCACCCTCGTCGACACCCTGCCCGACGGCACCCGTCCGGCACCGGCCGCCTGAGCGGGCGAGGGCCCACGCCGGCCCCGCACCGGCCCGTGCGGGCACGGCCCCGGGCCGACCTACACTTCGTTACCCGCCGGTCACTTCGGTCCGGCGAGCCCGCTGTGAAGGAGGTGGCCCCGGTGCCGCTCACGTACGAGGAGGCCCTGGCGCAGGTCACGGGTCCCGGACAGCTCTTCGAGGTGGTCGAGGCCGACGTCGCCGGCCAGCGACTCCGGGTCTTCGCCAACGCCCCGGCCACGCTGGGACAGCTCTTCGCCGGGGCCCGGGGCGACGAATCCGAGTTCCTCGTCTACGAGGACGAACGCTGGACGTTCGCCGAGACGATGCGCCACGTCGACGGGCTGGCCCACGCCCTGGTCCACCGGTACGGGATCCGACGGGGTGACCGGGTGGGGATCGCCATGCGGAACCTGCCCGAGTGGATCGTGTCGTTCGCGGCGATCCTCTCGGTCGGGGCGGTGTCGGTCTCGCTCAACGCCTGGTGGACCGAGACCGAGCTCGACTACGCCATCGAGGACTCGGGCCTGTCGTTGCTCATCGCCGATCCCGAGCGCATCGAGCGGGCCCACGCCCCGGCCCACTCGCGCGGCGTCCCGATGATCATGGTCCGGGGCGACCAGCTCGAGCCCAGTCCCACCGGCGTGCTGCGCTACGACGAGGTGGTCCAGCCCGGCGAGGCGATGCCGGTGGTCGAGGTCGACCCCGATGACGACGCCACCATCCTCTACACGTCGGGCACGACCGGGTTCCCCAAGGGCGCAGTGTCGACCCACCGGGCCGTGCTGAACGGCCTGATGGGTTTCTGGTGCAACACCACGGTGCTCACCGCCCGCAAGGGCGAGGACCTGCTGGGGGGCGGGGGCGGCTTCGCCCCGTGCTTCATCCTGATCGTCCCGCTCTTCCACGTGACCGGGTGCGTGCCGGTGATGCTCTCCTGCTTCGGGATGAAGTTCAAGCTGGTCATGATGCACCGCTGGGACCCCGACACGGCACTCCGCCTCATCGAGGCCGAACGGGTCACCACCTTCGTGGGCGTCCCGACCCAGAGCTGGGACATGCTCGAGAGCCCGTCGTTCTCGAAGTACGACACCTCGTCGCTGGCCAGCATCGGCGGCGGCGGCGCCCCGGCCCCGGCCAAGCTGGTGGACCGCGTGGAGAAGGGCTTCACCCGGGGCCGGCCCAACATCGGCTACGGCATGACCGAGACCAACGGCTTCGGGCCGGGCAACACCGGGGACGACTACGTGACCCACCCGACATCCACCGGCAGGGCGACCATCTCCGTCATGGACATCCAGATCCGGGACGACGCCGGCAACCCCGTCCCGCACGGGACCCGCGGGGAGATCTGGATGCGCGGGCCCAACGTCATCCGCTGCTACTGGAACAAACCGGAGGCCACCGCCGAGACGATCGTCGACGGCTGGCTGGCCTCGGGCGACCTCGGACGCATCGACGAGGACGGCTTCCTCTACATCGAGGACCGGGCCAAGGACATGGTGCTGCGCGCCGGCGAGAACGTCTACTGCGCCGAGGTGGAGAGCGCCATCTACGAGCACGGCGACGTCTACGAGGCCGCCGTGTTCGGGGTGCCCCACGAGCGCCTGGGCGAGGAGGTCGCCTGCGTGATCCTCCGCCAGGCCGGGTCCGACCTCGACGCCGACACCCTCCAGGACTTCCTGGCCGAGTCGCTGGCACCGTTCAAGGTGCCGACCCGGATCGTATTCGCCGAGTCGCAGCTGCCCCGCAACGCCTCGGGCAAGATCCTGAAGCGGTCGCTGCGCGACAGCTACTTCGGCGACGCCACCCGGTAGCCGTCCGGGCCGTCCGGCATCCCGTCGGCCGGCCACCCCGTCATCGGGTCGGCCGGCCCCTGCGTCGGGACGTCCCGGACTCAGCCGGGGCGCCGGCGCGGCGGCACCGGGACCCGCAGCAGGTCCTCGGCGACCACGACGTCCCCGAAGACGGCGGCCGCCTCGTCGGCCAGGACGGACACGTCCGGGTAGCGCTGGGAGAAGTGGGTGATCACCAGCCGACGGGCCCCGGCGTCGCGTGCGATCCGACCGGCGTCCGCCGCCGTCAGGTGCCGGTACCGCCGGGCGAGCCCGGCGTCGGCCGTGGCGAACGTGGCCTCGCACACCACCAGGTCGGCGCCGCCGGCCAGTTCGACGGCGGCGTCGCACATCCCGGTGTCCATCACGAAGGCCATGCGCTGACCCGGTCGCACCTCGGACACCTGGTCGAGGCGCACGACCACGCCGTCGCGGGCCAGCGACCCCTGGGCCAGCAGCCGACCGACGTCGGGGCCCTCGACGCCGACGTCGGCGAGGCGCCCGGGCAGGATCCGGACCCCGTCCGGCTCGACCAGCCGCCATCCGAAGGTCTCGGGCTCGTGGTCCAGGCGCACGGCCCCGATGGCGAAGGCCGGGCCGTCCGTCACGGTCCCGTCGTCGTCCACCGGGACCGGTCGGACGTCGAGGTGGTCCTGGTAGGCCGAGGCGTGGCGGAGCCGGTCGAAGTACGCCTGTCCGCTCGCCGGGTAGAGCACCTCGACCGGGTGGGGGACCCGGTCGAGCGAGAGGCGCTGGAGCATCCCGGGCAGTCCCAGGCAGTGGTCCCCGTGGAAGTGCGTCACGCAGACGTGCCGGATCGACCAGGGCGACTCCCCGGCCAGGAGGAGCTGGCGCTGGGTGCCCTCGCCGGGGTCGAACAGGACCGAGGTGCCGTCCCAGCGGAGGAGGTACCCGTTGTGGTTGCGGTGCCGGGTGGGGGACTGGCTGGCCGTCCCCAGCACCACCAGCTCCCGGGCGCTCACGGCGCCGCCCCGTGCGGGGTCGGCCCCGGTCGACCGTGGCAGGCTGTTCGGGTGAAGCGCCCCGTCCTCGTCCGCCCCCGGTCGTCGCGCCCGGGGGTCGGCGGGGCCCACGGTGGGGTGCTGGTCGTGTCGGTGCGCGAACCCGCCACCGACGGTCGGGCCAACCGGGCGGTGGTCGAGGCGCTGGCCGGCGCGCTCGGGGTGGCGCGGGCCGACGTGCGCATCGCCGGCGGGGCGGCCTCGCGCCGGAAGCTGGTGGAGGTCGACGGTGACGACGTCGTGCTGGCCGAGGCCTGGGACCGACTGACGGCCGGGTGAGGTGCGGGCGCCGCGCCCGTCACCGGATCACAGCCGGGCGAACCGCTCGGCCTCCCGGGCGAACTGGTCGGCGGAGGCGGCGCCCACCGACGGGCGGGTCAGCCCCACCGCGGCCAGCACGTCGGCGGAGGTCACCTCGGGAGCCTCACCGTCGAGGGCACGGTCGAAGGCCAGCTGGGCCGCCCGTTGGGCGACGAGGGCGAAGTCGGCGGGGGTGAACCCGGGGGTGCGGGCCGCCACCTCGGCAGGCTCGCCCGCCGAGAGGAACTCGGCGGCCAGCTCGGCCCGCTCCACCTCGTCGGGGGCGCCGACGGGGATGATCAGGTCGAACCGCCCGGGGCGCAGCAGTGCCGGATCGATGGCGGCGATGGAGTTGGTGGCCATCACCATCAGGCGGTCGGGCCGCGACTTGAACAACGGCACCACCTTCAGGAGCTCGTTGACCAGGGGCTGGCTGTCCGGCCGCTCGGACCGGTCCGAGGCGATCTCGTCGGCCTCGTCGATGAAGCACACCAGCCGGTCCACCCGGCCGAGCTCGGTGAGGGCGTCGCGGAGGGCCCGGGCGCCGTCGACGCCCTGTCCCAGCAGCGACGGGTGCAGTTCGACGAACGCCCACGCCAGCCGCGAGGCGATGGCCCGGGCGAACGACGTCTTGCCCGTTCCCGGCGGACCGAAGAGCAGCACGGCGGCGGGCGGTCGCAGTCCCAGCCGGTCGGCCAGCTCGGTGTGGGCCAGGGGGGCCACCACCCGTCGGTCGAGGAGCTCCTTGGCCGTGGAGAACCCCTTCAGCGACTCCCACAGCCCGTCCGGGGGCACGTACCCGCCGAACTGCTCGACCAGGGCCAGCTCCTCGGGCACCATCGACGCGTCACGGGCGTAGAGGTGGAGGCCCTCGAGGTGGGTGAAGCCCTGGTTGACGAAGGCGTCCTCGCCGACCTGTCCGGCCTGGACGACGGCGAGCAGCCGGCTCGCCCCGCGGTGGATGACCTCCTGGTCGAGCTGGCGCAGGAGCGCCGACCCGATCCCCAGGCGCCGCCACTCAGGATGGAGGGCGAAGGCGAGCACGTGGGCGTCGGGCCCGCTCACCCGCGCCACCACCGCTCCCACCAGGACGCCGGCGGCGGAGACGGCCACGGCGGCCGGCTCGTGCCCGTGCAGGGCCTCGACCACGTCGCTGCGACCGTAGGCGGCGCCGGTCGACGTGCCGGCCAGGTCGATCAGCCGCACCACGTCCTCGACCGGGGCGACCGGGTCCCGGTCGCCCAGGGTGTGGACCTTCCATGCGGTGCTCATCGGCGGGTCCTCCTCGTCGGGCACCCGTGACGGGTCGTGGGGTGTACCTGCATGGTACGGGAGCCGGGCCGCCGCGCCACGGGAGCGGCGCCGACGGTCGCCACGACACGCCCGGGCGGGGTCGTTGACCACCGGTGCCGGGGGGGCGCACACTGTGGGCGGGGCCCGCCGGGCCGGTCAGGAGTCGACGTGGGACAGTGGTCCAGAGCCGAGATCGAGCAGGCGTTCGCCGAGTACCAGCGGGCGGCCGCCGAGGCCGGGACGAGCGGGGACTGGCGCCCCTGGGCCGACCTGTTCACCGAGGACGCCGAGTACATCGAGCACCTCTACGGGCACATGCACGGTCGCGAGGCGATCTACGAGTGGATCCAGAAGACGATGACCGAGTACCCGGGGAGCGACATGCCGTACTTCCCGATCGAGTGGTACCTGGTGGACGAGGAGCGGGGCTGGGTCGTGTGCCAGGTGTGGAACCGCATGCGCGACCCCGGCGACGGCAGCATCCACCAGGAGTACAACATCACCGTCCTCAAGTACGCCGGAGAGGGTCGCTGGTCGTCCGAGGAGGACGTGTACAACCCGATGCACTTCGCCACGATGCTCCAGCGGTGGGAGGCGGCCCGGGACGCCGCCGCCTCCTGACGCCGCCGACCCGCCACCGGCGGCCGCACTAGCGTGGCCGCCGTGGAACGACGCAGGCTCGGACGGACGGGGCACCACTCGTCGGTGGCGGTGCTCGGTGGTGCCGCCTTCTGGGGAGGCGACCCGGCCACGACGGCGGCGTCGTTCGCGGCGGCCCGGGCGGCCGGCGTGAACCACCTCGACGTCGCCCCCCAGTACGGGGCGGCCCAGCAGGTGCTCGGCCCGCTGATCCCGGCCGTGCGCGACGACCTGTTCGTGGCGTGCAAGTCGCTGCGTCACCACCCCGACGGGGTGCGGTCCCAGCTCGAGGAGTCCTTGACGCTCCTGCAGTGCGACACCTTCGACCTCTACCAGCTGCACGCCGTCACCGACCTCGCCGAGCTCGACGCCCGGGACGGTGCCGTGCAGGCGATCCTGGCCGCACGTGACGAGGGCCTCACCCGGTGGGTCGGGATCACCGGCCACGAGCCGTCGGCACCGGCCGCCCACCTCGAGGCGCTCCGGCGCTACGACCTCGACACGGTGATGTTCCCGGTCAACCCGCGGATGTGGGCCGACCCCGACTACCGCCGCGACGCCGAGGCACTGCTGGCCTACGCCGGTGAGCACGACGTCGGGGTCATGGCCATCAAGGCCGCCGCCGCCCGTCCGTGGTCCGGACGGGAGGCGACCGCCGGCACGTGGTACGAGCCGTACACGTCGGAGGTGGAGGTGGCCCGGGGCATCCGCTTCGCCCTGTCGACCCCGGGGGTCCACGCCTTCTGCACGCCGGGCGACACCGGGGTGCTGGCCACCGCCCTGGCCGCCGCGTCCGGCGACACGTCCATGGACGACGACGAGCGCGCCCGTGCCGTCGCCGACGTGGCGGAGGAGCCCTCCATCTTCCCCATGCCCGGCGCCTGAGCGGGACGGGGCGGGTGATGCCAGCGGACGACCGGCACGCGCCGGGAACCGAGGTCGGCCTCGACGCCCCCCTCCAGGGGACGGTGGTGCTGGTGCCGTACGCCCCGGGCGACCGGGTGCCCGCCGGAGCCGTCGTGGTCGTTCTCGAGTCGATGAAGATGGAGCACGTGGTGCGCACACCGGTGGGAGGCACGGTGCGCCAGGTGGTCGTGGCGGTCGGCGGACTGGTGACGGAAGGTGAGCGCCTGGTCGTGGTCGAGGCCGGGGAGCACGGCGGGGGACCGGAAGCCGTGGACGACACCGTCGACGTCGACCACATCCGTGCCGACCTGGCCGAGCTGTTCGTCCGACGGGGACTGCTGGCGGACGACGGCCGGCCCGACGTCGTCGCCCGGCGTCACGAGCGGGGCCGGCGCACCGCCCGCGAGAACCTCGCCGACCTCTGCGACCCGGGGAGCTTCGCCGAGTACGGCGGCTTCGCCATCGCCGCCCAGCGCCGCCGCCGGGACGTCGACGAGCTGCTCCGGCGCACGCCGGCCGACGGCCTGGTGGGGGGTACGGCGCGGGTCAACGGGAACCTGTTCGCCGACGAACGCTCGCGGTGCGCGGTCGTGTCCTACGACTACACGGTGCTGGCGGGCACCCAGGGGCAGCAGAACCACCGCAAGAAGGACCGCCTGTTCGAGCTGGTCGAGCGGCTCCGGTTGCCCCTGGTGCTGTTCGCCGAGGGCGGGGGCGGCCGGCCCGGCGACACCGACTACGCCGTGATCACCGGGCTCGACACCCGGGCGTTCGAGCTCTTCGGTCGCCTGAGCGGGTTGGTCCCGCTGGTCGGGATCGCCTCGGGCTGGTGCTTCGCCGGCAATGCGGCACTGCTCGGCTGCTGCGACGTCATCATCGCCACCGAGGGGGCGTCGATCGGCATGGGCGGGCCCGCCATGATCGAGGGCGGGGGCCTCGGCACCTACCGACCCGAGGAGGTGGGACCGCTGGACATCCAGGTCCCGAACGGCGTGGTCGACCTGGTGGCGGCCGACGACGCCGACGCCGTCGACCTGGCCCGGCGCTATCTCGCCTACTTCCAGGGGCCGGTCGACGGATGGTCGTGCGCCGACCAGCGCCTGCTGCGCTCGGCCGTCCCCGAGCAGCGCCTGCGGGCCTACGACGTCCGGGCGCTGATCGACCTGCTGGCCGACACGGACTCGGTGCTCGAACTCCGGCGCGGGTTCGGCGCCGGCATGGTCACCGCCCTGGCCCGCGTGGAGGGACGCCCGGTGGGGATCCTGGCCAACGACCCGACGCACCTCGGTGGGGCGATCGACGCCGACGGCGCCGACAAGGCGGCCCGGTTCCTGCAGCTCTGCGACGCCCACGACCTGCCGGTGGTGTCCCTGTGCGACACCCCGGGGTTCATGGTCGGACCCGACGCCGAACGCACGGCCCAGGTGCGCCACGTGAGCCGGATGTTCGTGACCGGCGCGAGCCTGACCGTGCCGCTGTGCACCATCGTGCTGCGCAAGGGGTACGGGCTGGGGGCCCAGGCCATGGCCGGCGGCAGCTTCCGGGCGCCCCTGTTCCTGGTGGCGTGGCCCAGCGGCGAGCTCGGCGGCATGGGACTCGAGGGGGCGGTGCGGCTGGGGTTCCGGCGTGAGCTCGAGGCCGTCGAGGACCCGGTCGAACGCGAGGCGCTCTTCGCGTCGATGGTCGGCCTCGCCTACGAGCACGGCAAGGCGCTCAACGTGGCCACCGCCTATGAGATCGACGACGTCATCGACCCGGCCGAGTCCCGTCGGCGGATCCTCGACGCCCTGCGCTCGTGCCCGCCGCCCGTGGCCCGCACGGGCAAGAAGCGGAGCTGCGTCGACACCTGGTGAACACGCCAGGGTCAGCCCCGGACGTGACCGTCGGCCCCGACCGGTGGCCGGGGGGTGCCCGGACGCGTGGCTCAGCCCTTCGGCTCGGGGTCGCGGTAGACGACGACCGGGCAGGCGGCATGGGTGGCGCAGTGCTGGCTGACCGAGCCCAGCAGCACCCCGGCCAACGCCCGGTGGCCCCGACTGGCCACCACCAGCAGCGACCCGTGCGCGGACGCCTCGGTCAGCACGTCCTGGGGATGCCCCTCGACCACGTGGGCGTGGACGTCGAGGCCGGGGTGGTCGGCTCGGACGCGGTCGACGACGGGGTCGAGCATGGCCTGCGCGTCGGCCGCCGGGTCGTAACCGTTCGGCAGCGGGATCGTGTTCCCCCAGGACGTCGGGAACTCCCACGCCGTGACGATGTCGAGCCTGCCTCCCGACGTCGCCGCCTGGGCCGCCGCCCAGGTCACGGCGGCGGCGGCGGCCTCGGAGCCGTCGAAGCCCACGATGACCCCGGTCGGGTGGTCGGGTGCGTCGGTCGTCATGGTCGTCCTCCAGGTGGGGTGGTCCGCGGTGCGCGTGCTGCGGGAGCGAGCGTAGTTCTCGGGGGTCATCGGGCTGTGTCCGCTGGGAGCCATCGGTCGTCCTCCGTCGGGTCGCTGGTCGGTCAGCCGTCGTCGAGTGCGGCCGCCCGGCGGGCGGCCGCGTCGGCGACCTGCTCGGCGCCGGGACCACCCGAAGTGGGCGCCTCCCGGTGGGGGTCGGCGCCGACGAGCTGGCCGAGGGTCCCGGCCACCGAGGCCCGCAGGGCGTCGAGGTCGTAGCCGCCCTCGAGGAAGACGACGAGCCGTCCCGGACTCGGTGCATACCCGGCGACCACGGCGGCCAGGGCGCCGAAGTCGCCGGCGGACAGGGCCAGGTCGGCCAGCGGATCGCCGCGGTGGGCGTCGAAGCCGGCGGACACGAGCACCCAGGTGGGGGCGAACGCCTCGACGACGGGGGTGACGATGCGGTCGAAGGCCAGCCGGACCACGTCGCCGGTGGCCCCGGGGGGCAGGGGCACGTTGACGGTGGCGCCCCGGGCCGCCGGCCCGCCGACCTCGTCGGCCCGGCCCGTGCCCGGGTAGGCGGGCCACTGGTGCGTCGACACGTACAGGACGTCGGGATCGTCCCAGAACACGTCCTGGGTACCGTTGCCGTGGTGCACGTCCCAGTCGACGACGAGGACACGCTCGCCGGCCTCGCGCAGCGCGCCGGCGGTGACGGCGACGTTGTTGATCAGGCAGAACCCCATGGCCCGGTCGGCCACGGCGTGGTGGCCGGGCGGTCGGGCGGGCACGAACACCGGCGCCTCGTGGGCGGCGGCCGCCTCGACGGCCACCAGGCCGGCGCCCGCGGCCATGCGGGCGTCGTGCCAGGACGAGTGGCTGGCGTAGGTGTCCTGGTCGATGGCCCCACCCCCGGCGGCGCTGAGCCGTTCGAGACGGTCGAGGTGGGCCGGCGTGTGGACGCGTTCCAGGTGCTCGACCGGGGCGGGCTCGGCCTCGACCACCACGAGGTCGGAGCCCAGGTGGAGGTCCTCGACCCCGCGCATGGCGGCACCGATGCGGGCCGGGCGCTCGGGGTGCCCGGGGTCGTCGTGGCTGCCGGCCTCGAGTGGTTCGACGACGATCAGCACGGGCGGACCCCGACCGGTCGGCGGGCCGTCACGGTGTCGGCTTCTGGACCGAGAACCAGTCCCGTGCCTCGAGGTAGGGGCTGAACGCGGTGGCGATGGCGTCGATGTCGGCGGGGCCCTTCGGGCGCTGGACCTCGTAGACGTGGGGGAACTCGAGCCAGCCCACGGTCAGGTCCCAGAGGCGCACCGCCGCCTCGGCCTCGGGTGGGTCCACCAGCACCGGTCCGAACAGGACCTGGTCGTCGTCGAAGAACAGCGTCGGCACCCCGAACCCGCCCTTGGCCACCACCCGTTCGTGCTCGGCCAGCACCTCGTCGCCGGTGGTGGGGTCGTCGATGGCGGCCCGCACCGTGCCCGGGTCGAGGCCCATGCCGGCCAGGATCTCCTCGGCCACCTCGGGGCGGTGGGGCTTGCGCCCCTCGACGTGCAGCGCCCGGCCGGCCTCGGCGTACCAGCGGTCGAGGAGGTCCATGTCCGTGCGCCGCAGGAGCGCGCCGATCCGCATCATGGACCACCCGTAGGACCACTCCCGCTCCCACGGGTGCTTCTTGCCCTCCTCGCGGTTGATCTCCTCGAGGCTGAAGAACTTCCACCGGATGTCGAGCCCCGTCTGGGCGCGGACGTTCCGGATCCAGAGCGACGTCTGATAGGCGTAGGGACACATGATGTCGAAGTGGAAGTCGACACGGCCGGGTCGGCCGGTGCGGAGGTCGTCCATGCCATCGCTCCTGCTCGGTGCCGGGTTCTCCTCCCGGGCCCTACCCGGCACCGTACACTCGCCCGATGGTCGACCGTGCCCGACTCGAGGCCTTCAGCGACGGGGTGTTCGCCGTGGCCATCACCCTCCTGGCACTGGACCTGGCGGTGGCGGGACCCGGGAACGGGCCGCTCCTGCACCAGCTCGGCCACCGGTGGCCGGCCTATGTCGCTTACGTCGTGAGCTTCTTCGTCATCGGCGTGCTGTGGGTGAACCACCACTCGCTCTTCGGACGGGTCGGCCTCGTCGACCGTCTGACCCTCTACGCCAACCTGGTACTGCTCCTCTTCGTGGTGGCGATCCCGTTCGTCACGTCCACCTTCGCCGACTACTTGCGGGCCGGCGGTCAGGACGCGCGGGTGGCCGCCGTGCTGTACGCCGCCGTCATGGAGGGGATGGGACTCAGCTTCAGCCTGCTGTTCGTGCACGTCGTGCGGGCGGGTCTGCTGACGGTGCCGCTCACCCCCGAGGCGTCGCGGTCGGCCATCCTCCGCTTCGGGATCGGGTCGGCCGTGTACCTCGTGGCCATCGCCGTGGCTTTCGTGTGGCCGCCGCTGGTCCTCGTGATCGCCGGAGCCGTCACCACCTACTACATCGTCGAGCGGGTGCCGACCGAGCTGCCCGTACCGGACGGTCCGCCGTCATCGGACAGGCGGGCCTAGGGGTCCGCACCACGGACCGCGGGCCCCGGAGCCCGGGTGCAACCGCCCGGTGACGGGGCCGGTCAGAAGTGGCCGAGCACCGGGTGCGGGGCGTAGGGCTCCTCGAGTCGGGCCACCTCCGCCTCGTCCAGCGTCAGCTGCTCGGCGGCCAGGGCGTCGGCCAGGTGCCCGGGCTTGGTGGCACCGACGATGGGGGCGGTCACGCCGGACCGGTGCAGCAGCCAGGCCAGGGCCACCTGGGCGGACGGCACACCCCGCTCGGCGGCGACCTCGGCCACCCGCTCGACCACGTCGAAGTCGGTCGGCTGGTTGTAGAGGTAGTTGGTGAAGTCGTCCGTCTCCGACCGGGTGGTGCGGCGCTCACCGGAACGGGTGCGGTTGCCGGCGAGCACGCCTCGGGCCAACGGGCTCCACGGGATGACCCCGACCCCCATCTCCACGCACTGCGGGATCATCTCCCGCTCCTCCTCCCGGTAGATGAGGTTGTAGTGGTTCTGCATGGACACGAACCGGGTCCACCCGTGGGCGTCCGCCGTGAACTGGGCCTGGGCGAACTGCCAGGAGAACATGCTCGACGCGCCGATGTAGCGGGCCTTGCCGGCCCGGACGACGTCGTGGAGGGCCTCCATAGTCTCCTCGATCGGCGTCCGGTTGTCCCACCGGTGGATCTGGTACAGGTCGACGTAGTCCATGCCCAGTCGGGACAGGGAGGCGTCGATCCCGGACAGGATGTGCTTGCGGGAGAGCCCACCCCCGTTCTCCCCTGGGGTCATGGGCATGAAGACCTTGGTGGCGACGACCAGCTCGTCCCGGCTCAGGTACTTCGGGAGGATGCGGCCGGTGGCGACCTCGCTCGCACCCTTCGAGTACGTGTCGGCGGTGTCGAAGAAGGTGATGCCACCTTCCACGGCGGCCCGCACGATGGGCTCCGCCGCGTCCTCGTCCAGGACCCAGGGGCGCTCCGAGTCGTTGCCGAAGCTCATCATGCCGAGGCACAGGCGCGAGACGCGCAGTCCGGTGCGGCCGAGGTTGACGTACTGCATGGGGACCTCCGGTGGTCGGTTCGACGCCGTGCCGCCGTGGCCGGCGGGGCGTCGTGGGCTGGCGGACGGGGTCACGGTGACCCGCGTGGCCACCCTAAGACAGGCGGCCGCCGGGTGGTACGGACGTTCCTGCAGGGGGCGATTCTTACCGGTTCCCCAGCGTGGACTTATCTGATCCTTACGTTCGCGTGATGGACTGGCATCGGAAAAGCCCTGGTGGGACGGCCGCAGGATGGCCGTCCGGGGAGAGCAGGTGGCGACAGCCACCCGGACGTGACGAGGAACCGTTGGCACGCAGCACCACATCGGGCAGGTCCAGGAAGTGGTGGATCATCGCCGCGGTCATCGTGCTGGCCGGGGCCGGCGTCGGCATCTGGTTCGCCACCCGGCCCTCGAGCGCCTCGGCCTCCGGCATCGTCACGACGACGTCCGTCCAGACCGTCACCACGGGGACGATCAGCCAGACGGTGGCGGCCACCGGGACCATCGAGCCGGCGACGACCGCCGACCTCAACTTCGCCGTGACCGGCAAGGTGACCGCCGTCGACGTCACCGCCGGACAGGCGGTCACCGCCGGGCAGACGCTGGCCACCGTGGACCCGACGGCGCTGAACGCCACGCTGGCCCAGACCCAGGCCACCCTGGCCAACGACCAGGCGCAGCTGGCCACCGACCAGGCCGACTCGGCCAGCGCCACCCAGATCGCCCTCGACGAGGCCAACGTCGCCTCGGCCCAGAACCAGGTGACCGCCGCCCAGACGGCCGTGTCCGACGCCACACTGGTAGCGACCACGGCCGGCACCGTGGCGTCGGTCGACCTCACGGTCGGCCAGCAGGTGACCGGGTCGAGCTCGACCTCGACGTCGGGCGCGTCCTCGTCCGGTTCCACCGGCTCGACCGGAACGGGTTCGTCCTCGACCGGCTCCGGCAGCTTCGGCTCGTCGGCGGCGTCGGGTGCCGGGTCCTCCTCGGCGGCTTCGTCGTCCTCGTCCAGCAGCCAGGTGGTCGTGGTGTCGACCGGCTCCTACATCGTGAACGCATCCGTCTCGAGCACCAACGTGGCGGAGCTCCAGGTGGGCGACCAGGCCACCATCACGCCGTCCGGGGCCACGACCCCGGTCTACGGGACCGTCGGCTCCATCGGCCTGGTGGCCACCACGTCGTCGGGCGTGTCGTCGTTCCCGGTCGTGATCGACGTCACCGGGAGCCCGTCGGGGCTCTACGGGGGGACGAGCGCCGACGTCTCCGTCGTGGTGAAGGAACTCCAGGGGGTCGTCGTCGTGCCGACCACGGCCATCAGCTACACCAACGGGAGCACGTCGGTCACGCTCGACCAGGGCGGCGCCAAGGTGGTCCAGCCGGTGACGACCGGGATCGCCGCCGCCGGCGACACCCAGATCGTCAGCGGCGTCCAGGCGGGACAGAAGGTCTACGTGACCACGGTGTCGTTCCACGGCTCCCTCGGGGGCGTCCGTTCGGGCGGCTTCGGCGGCTTCGGCGGGGGCACGGGCGGCTTCGGCGGCGGCACGGGCGGCTTCGGCGGCGGCACGGGCGGCTTCTCGGGGGGAGGCGGGTTCTCCGGCGGGGGATTCGGCGGATGACCACCTTCGACGACACGGCCGAGGTCCGCTTCGACCGCACCGACTCCCATCCGGTCGTCCGTCGACCGGTGCTCGAGGTGGACGACGTGTGGAAGACGTACCGCAGCGGTTCGCTCGAGGTCGACGCCCTGCGCGGCGTCACCTTCACGATCGACCCCGGGGAGTACGTCGCCATCATGGGCCCCTCGGGCTCGGGCAAGTCCACCCTGATGCACATCCTGGGGTGCCTGGACGTCCCGACGTCGGGCCGGGTCCTCCTGGCCGGGGACGACGTCAGCAACATGACCGAGGAGGAGCTGGCCCACGTCCGCAACAAGCGGATCGGCTTCGTCTTCCAGCAGTTCAACCTGCTGGCGTCCCTGGACGCCTGCCGGAACGTGGAGCTCCCCCTCCTGTACGCCGGGATCGAACGGGCCGAGCGTCGGGAGCGGTCCCTGGCGGCGCTCGAGCGGGTGGGACTCGGCGACCGGGTCGACCACCGCCCCGGTGAGCTGTCGGGCGGACAGCAGCAGCGGGTGGCCGTCGCCCGGGCGCTGGTGACCGACCCCGACCTCATCCTGGCCGACGAGCCCACCGGGAACCTGGACTCGGTCTCGGCCCGTGACGTGATGGACCTGCTCGACGAGCTGCACCGCAGCGGGCGGACCGTGGTGCTGATCACCCACGACCGTGACGTGGCCGAGGCGTCCCAGCGCACCATCCTCATCCGGGACGGGCAGATCAGCGAAGCCGCGCCGGCGGGGGTTGCCGGCGTCGAATCCGGGGGCGGGCCCGGATGAACCTCCTCGAGACCTTCCGCACCGGGTTCGAGGCGGTGGTGTCGCACCGGCTGCGCTCGGCACTCACCGTGCTCGGCATCATGATCGGGATCACCGCGGTGATCCTGACCGTCGGCCTGGGCGAAGGCGCCCAGCAGCAGGTGGGCTCCGAGATCACCGCGCTCGGATCGAACCTGCTCACCGTGACCCCCGGCAGCACCACGTCCTCGTCCGGCATCCGGGGCGGCTTCGGCTCCGCCTCGACCCTGACGGTGGGTGACGCCACCGCCCTGGACTCCAAGGTGGTCGCCCCTGACATCGACGCCGTGGCGCCGGCCACGTCCGAGTCGGAGAGCCTGGTGGCCGGGACCACCAACTGGACGACGACCGTCGTGGGCAGCGATCCGTCCTGGCTGACCGTGCGTGGTCGGTCGATGACCGAAGGACGGTTCATCGACGAGCGCGACCTGGCCACCCGGGCCGAGGTCGCGGTGCTCGGGGCCACGACGGCGCAGGAGCTGTTCGGGTTCCGCGACCCGGTCGGCCAGTCGGTGGACGTCGCCGGACAGCCGATGACGGTGATCGGCGTGCTGAACAGCGTCGGATCCTCGTCGAGCTCGTCGACGGTGTCCGACCCCGACGACCAGGCCGTCGTCCCCCTGACCACCGCCTCGGCCCTGCTGTTCGGCGGCACCAGCCGCAACTCCGTCAGCCAGATCCTCATCCAGGCCACGTCGTCGGGCACCCTGTCCGCCGCCTACCAGGAGGCCGACGCCGAGCTGCTGAGCCTGCACGGGATCACCACCACGTCCGGGGCGGACTTCACCATCACCAGCGAGCAGCAGGTGCTGTCCACGGCAACCTCCGTCGACCGGACCCTGACGGTCCTGCTCGGTGGGATCGCCGGGATCTCGCTGCTGGTCGGCGGGATCGGGGTCATGAACATCATGCTGGTGTCGGTGACCGAGCGGATCCGCGAGATCGGCCTGCGCAAGGCGCTCGGCGCCACGCCACGGGTCATCCGCCGCCAGTTCCTCGTGGAGGCGTCGGTGCTGGGATCCGTCGGTGGCATCCTGGGCGCCGTGCTCGGCGTCATCGGCGCCCTGGTGCTCCCGCACCTCATCTCGAACCCCATCACCGTCTCGCCGGCCGCCGCCGTCGGTGCCATCGTCATCGCCGTCGCCATCGGTATCGTCTTCGGTGTCTACCCCGCCGGACGGGCCGCCAAGCTCCCGCCCATCGACGCCCTCCGCAGCGAGTGACGCCCGCCCGGGACCGACCGATCTCCGACCCCTACCGACCCCCACCGACCAGGACCACGAAGGAAGCAACCATGCACGACCACAACCCCACGACCACCACCGGCCCGGCGCCCGCCGCCAGCCGTCGAACGAGGAGCCGCACGGTCGCCGCACTGTCCGTCGTCGGCGTCGCCGGACTGGCGTTCGCCGCCTGCGGCGGATCGTCGGGCGCGTCGACGACACCGACCACGGCCGCCCGCCCGTCGGGCTCGACGGCCCCCCGCACGACGCTGCCGGGCGCCACGGGGACCATCGCCGCCGTCAACGGCACCACCCTCGAGGTCCAGAACACCCAGACCGGACAGACGACCGTGGCCTACACGCCGACCACGACGATCCGCCAGATCTCCACCACCTCGGCTGCCGCGGTGGTCGTGGGCTCGTGCATCTCCGCCTTCGGCAAGCCGACGACGGCGTCCACGTCGTCCGCGGCCGCCTTCGACGAGCCGATCACGGCGACGACGGTCTCGATCACCCAGCCCACCAACGGGACGTGCAGCCGGGGCGGATTCGGCGCCGGCGGGCCCGGAGGCACCCCCGGGACGGGCAGCCGTCCCGCCGGCGGCTTCGGAGGCTACGGCGGGGGCACGCCCGGCTCCGGCAGCCGTCCCGCCGGCAGCTTCGGCGGCGGCTCCTTCCGCGGTGGCTCCTTCGGGGCTGCCTCCGGACAGGTGACGGCGGTGAGCGGTTCGGCCGTGACCGTGTCCGGGACCGACCCCCGCACCCAGAAGGCCACCACCGTCACGGTCACCCTCACCGGGACCACGACGTTCACCACCACGGCCACGGCCACGCCGGCGGCCATCGCCGTGGGCCAGTGCGCTCGCGCCGTGGGCACGGCCGGCACGACGGGAGCCATCACGGCCACGTCGCTCACCCTGTCGCAGCCGACCAACGGGACCTGCACGAGCGGCTTCGGCTTCCGCGGCGGCTTCGGCGGGGCCCCGGGAGGCGCCGGAGGGGCCACCACGAGTGCCTGAGTCGTCCGCTCCCGCCGTCGCCGCACCCTCCTTCCCCGTGATCGACGGGGAGGGGGAGGACGCGCCCGCGGTCCCCGATGACGCGGTCCGTACGGCACACCGACTGCACTGGCTCACGCCGTTCCGGGTGGCGCTCGTGGCGCTGGTCGTGCTCGCGGTCGTGATCACCTACGTGGTGACCCGCCCGTCGGGGCCGACCTACCGCACCGCCGTGGTGTCCCGCGGTGACGCGGTGGCCACGCTGTCCGAGGTGGGCACGATCACGCCGGTGCAGCAGGCGAGCCTCACCTTCCCCGTGGCCGGGACGGTGGGCACGGTCGACGCCACGGTGGGACAGACGGTGACCGCAGGCCAGGTCCTGGCCACCCTGGACACCACGTCACTCGACGATGCCGTGGTGTCGGCCCAGGCCACCGTGGCCTCGGCCCAGGCCACCTTGGCGACCGACGAACTGGCCCAGACCGACGCCGCCACGTCGACGTCGTCATCGGGGGGCTCCGGGGCGACCACGGCGACCACCACCCCGTCGTCGGCCGGCGGCTCCGGCTCGGGGGTCTCCGACCAGCAGCTGGCGGGGCTCCAGGCGACCCTGGTGGCCGATCAGCACCAGCAGGACGCCGACGCCGCCGCCGCGGGGGCGGCGCTGGCCGAGGCGAGCAAGGTGTGCACCCAGAGCGGCGGGGCGGAGTCCCCGGCGGCCGCGTCGGCCACGTCGTCCGCGGCCGTGCCGCCGGGTGGTGGACCCGGCGGGACCGGCGGCGGCGGTTCCGGCGGCGGTTCCGGCGGCGGTTCCGGCGGCGGTTCCGGCGGCACCCCGCCGACCTGCACCGTGGCGCTGGCGGCGGCCTCGTCGGCCCACCAGGCACTGGTGACATCCATCGACACGGTCACCAAGGACGAGGCGGCGCTGGCGGCGGCCCTCGGACTCTCGGGCTCCGGCGGCGGCTCGACCGGCGGCGGCTCGACCGGCGGCGGCTCGACCGGCGGTACCCACGGGGGCTCGTCCGGCGCCACCACCACGGCGACCACGACGGCCGGCACCAGCGGATCGACCACACGGGCGACGACACCGGCGTCGACGTCCTCCCCGAACTCGACGTCGACGGGCTCGTCGACGTCACGGTCCAAGACCGTGACCCCCGAGCAGCTGGCCGTGGACCAGGCCGACGTCGACGTGGCGCAGGCGGCACTCGCCACCGCGCAGCAGAACGCCACCGAGACCGAGCTGGTCAGCTCCATCTCCGGCACGGTGGGCGCGGTGTCACTCACCGTCGGCCAGTCGGTGTCGGCCGGCTCCCCGTCGGCGACCCCGCAGGTCGTCGTGGTCGGCTCCGGTTCGCAGTACGAGGTGGCCACGACCGTGCCCGTCACCTCCGTCACCCATGTGGCGGTGGGCCAGTCGGTGCTGGTGACGCCGGACTCGAGTTCGGGCGTGCTCGACGGCACGGTCACCGGCATCGGCGTCCTCGGCACGGCCACCACCTCGACGACCACCTACCCGGTCACCGTCGCCCTGCAGTCGGACGGCCTCGGTCCCTTTTCGGGGGCGGAGGCGACCGTGGACATCGTGACCCGGAGCGCCACCGGGGTCACCACGGTCCCGACGTCCGCCGTGCGCACGGTCGGCACCACCCATCTGGTCACCGTGGTCGAGGGCGGCACGGCCAAGTCGGTGCGCGTCACGATCGGGACGGTCGGCGCCGAGCGCACACAGATCCTGTCCGGGGTGCACGACGGTGAGCAGGTGTCCCTGGCGGACCTGGCCGAACCGGTGCCGACGTCGTCGACCACCACCCGCGGTCTGGCCGGACTCACCGGCGGCGGCAGTTTCGGTGGGGCGGGGTCCCTCGGCGGTGCCGGCGGCTTCCCGGGCGCCAGCGGCTTCGGCGGTGCCGGGCTCACCCGGGCGGCCGCGGGCTGATCGCCGGTCGGTGCCGGGCTAGCGTCGACGGGGTGATCGACGACGACCTGGTGGCCGAGACGGTGTACGACACCGGGATCCGGAGGCTGCAGCACGCCTACGCCGACGTGGTCAACCGGCGGGCGTGGTCGGAGCTGGTGGCCCTGTTCCAGCCCGAGGCGGAGGTGGTGATCGACCGGCGTGCGGGCGAGCCGCTGCGGCTGGTCGGCGGTGGCCAGGTGGGCGACTTCATCGGATCGGCCATCGCCGGGTTCTCGTTCTTCGAGTTCGTGGTCCTGAACGCCCACATCGCCTTCCCCGACGGCGTGGGCTCGGGGAGCGCCGTCTGCCGGCTCTTCATGTGCGAGCTCCGCCAGGATGCAGTCAGCGGCGCCTTCACCACCGCCTACGGGCTGTACCACGACCGGTACGCGCTCGACGGCGGCCGCTGGCTGTTCGCCGAGCGTCGGTACCACTCGCTGGCACGCCACGGGGGTGTGCTCGACGTGTTCCCTCTGCCCGACGCCCCGGGCATCGACGTCCCCGGCGCCACCGCCTGAGGCCCGGACCCGTGTCGGGGTCGGTGGGGAGCCGTGCGGAGTGTGGCCTACGCCCGGATAGGCCACCGCCGACGCGGCGCGTGGGAGCATGGTGACCATGCCGCTCCTGGTGGTCCGACACGCCCGCGCCGGTCGACGCAGTGCCTACGAGGGTGACGACGTCGATCGCCCGCTGTCGGCGCGGGGCCGGACCCAGGCCGAGGCCCTGGTCCCCCTGCTGTCCGCCTACCGGCCGCGACGGATCCTCGCCAGCCCGGCGGTGCGCTGCTTCGAGACGGTCCGCCCCCTGGCCGAGTCCCTGGGACTGCCCATCGAGTCAGTCGGGGAGCTCGGCGAGGGCCACGGAGCGGCCGCGCTGCGCCTGTTGGAGCGGATGGCGGGGGAGACGGCGGTCCTGTGCACGCACCGTGACGTGGCGACCGAACTGCTCGAGGCGCTGGCCGGCGACCGCAGCGCCAAGGCCCGCCACCAGCTGCGCCTGTTGAAGGGCGAGGTGTGGGTGGTGCAATCGACCGGCGCACACCTGGAGATCGTGGAACATCTGCACCAGGAGCCCCGCCGATGAGGCCGGGCCGCCGGTTCCGTGGGGGTCCGGGTCGGGCCGGGGCCGGGCGACCACTACGCTGACCGCCCGATGAGCACGCCCGCCCGCTTCGCGCCGGACTCGTTCCGGGCCTTCCGGGCCACGGGCAGGGGGTACGACGCCGCCACCCGGACGGTCACCCTGGGGTACGCCCTCGACGACCGGGTCGAGTTCACCGAGACACTCACCTTCGAGGGTCCCGTGGGCGGGCCCGCCGGGGCCACGACGGGCCCGCCGGTGCCGTCGGGGCCCGGGTTCGAGCGGGCCCTGCTCCACCTCCACGTGGCCGCGGGCACGAGCTACTACAAGACGGCGGCGCCCGGTGAGGTACTGGTCGAGGGAGCGGCGCTGACCCCGGCCGAGACGGCGTTCCACCACCACCTCTACGACGACGGGCTGCGGGAGTTCGCCGTCACCAACGGGCTGCCCGTGCCCCGACCGGTGACGGTGGTGGCCGACGGCACCGGCGTCACCCCGGTCCCACCCCCGGCGGGGGTCCTGCGTCCGGGGCTGGTGGTGCCGATCGGCGGGGGCAAGGACTCCATGGTGCTGATCGAGGCGGTCCGCCACCTCGCCCCCCGGCTGTTCGCCGTCAATCCCCATCCGTTGGTGGTGGAGCTGGCGGCCGAGGCCGGACTCGAGCTGCTCGTGGTCCGCCGTCGGCTCGACCCGGGACTTGCCGACCTGCACCAGGCCGGGGCGCTGAACGGACACGTGCCGATCACCGCCATCGTCTCGCTCATCGCCGCGGTGGGCGCGTTCGTCGACGGGTACGACACCGTCGCCATGGCCGTCGAGCGGTCGGCCAGTGAGGAGACCGTGCTCGTCGACGGCGTGGCCGTCAACCACCAGTACTCGAAGAGCCGAGACCTGGAGGTGCTGCTGGCCGACCTGCTCACCACGACGGTGTCGCCCGACCTGACCTGGGGTTCGGCGCTGCGTCCCTACTCCGAACTCGCCATCTCCCGGACGTTCGCCGGCCTCACCCGGTACCACCGGACGTTCTGCAGCTGCAACACCGTCTTCCGGCAGGACGCCGTCGCCGGTGCACGGTGGTGCGGGAACTGCCCGAAATGCCGGTTCGTGGGCCTGATGCTCGCCCCCTTCCTGGGGCGGGACGAGCTGGCCGCCGTCATCGGGCGCGACCTGTTCGCCGATCCCGGCCAGGTGCCGGGGTTCGCGGCGTTGATGAGCGACGTCGACAAGCCGTTCGAGTGCGTGGGGGAGCGGCGCGAGTCGGCGGCCGCCCTCCACCTGCTGGCGGGCCGGGAGGCGTGGCGCGACGCCCCGGTGGTGGCGGCGCTGGCCCCGGTGGCCGGGGCCCTCGTCTCCGACGGCGACGTCGCCGACCTCCTCGCCCCGCGGCCCGAGCTCGCCTTCGGCGACCCCGGGGTCGCCGCGGCGGTGGCTGCCCTGTTGTCGGCGGACCGGTGACCGTGACCACGGGGGGCCGATGACCCTCGACGAGGTGCTGGGCCGTCGCCTGGCCGTGTGGGGGATGGGTGCCGAGGGTGCCGCCATGGTCGCGTTGGCCCGCGCCCGCGGTGTCGTACCGCTGCTGGTGGACGACCACCCCGAGCGGGCGAGGGCGGTGTCCGGTACGGCCGACGGGCGTGCCGGGCCGGTACGGCGCCCGGGCGAGGTGGACTGGTCGACGGTCGACGTCGTGGTGCGGGCGCCGGGCGTCAGCCGGTACCGGCCGGAGCTGGCCGCCGCCGAGGCGGCCGGTGCCGTGGTGACCACGGCGATGGCCGTGTGGCTCGAGGACTACGCCGATGCACCGGTGGTGGCCGTCACCGGCACCAAGGGCAAGAGCACCACGGCGGCCCTGGCCGCCGCCGTGCTCGCCGCCGACGGTCTCGACGTGGCCCTGATCGGGAACATCGGGGTGCCCGTGCTCGAGACCTACGGCCGGCCTCCGGCCGGCGCCTACGTGGTGGAGGTCTCCTCGTACCAGGCCGCCGACGTGACCGTCTCGCCCGGCGTGGTGGTCCTGACCAGCCTGGCGCCCGACCACCTCGACTGGCACGGTGGGGTCGAGCCCTACTACCGGGACAAGCTCCGGCTGGTGGAGGCGGGCCGGCCGGACGGGACCGGCGCGCTGGCCGTCGGTGCCGGGAACCCGGAGGCGGTTCGTCGCACGGAGGGTCGTCCCCACCGGATCCTCTACGGGCCCGAGGGTCGGGTGGCGGTGGGGGCCGACGGTTGGGTGGCCGTCGACGGCGAACGGGTGGTGGACACCGCCCGGCTACGGGTACCGGGCCGTCACAACGCCTGGAACCTGTGCGGGGCCATGGCAGGTGCGCTCCTGCTCACCGGCCGGACGCCGTCGGCGGACGCCGTGGGGACCGCCGTCGACGGCTTCGCCGGGCTGCCGTCACGCTGCCACCCGCTCGGTGCGCGCCACGGGCGCACCTACGTCGACGACGCCCTGGCCTCGAACCCGTTCGCGGCGGCCGCCTCGGTCGAGACGTTCGCGGGCCGCCCGCTCACCGTGGTGGTGGGAGGGGCGGACCGGGGGGTCGACCCGTCACCCCTGGTGGAGGCGCTGGTCGCCCACCGGCCCGCGGTGTCGGTGGTGGTGCTGCCGCCGGGTGCCGACCGGCTGGTGGCCGCCCTGGCCGCCGCCGGACTGGGGACCGACCGGGTGACGGTGGCCGATGACCTCGACGGAGCGGTCGACGCCGCGTCGGCCCGTACCCCGACGGGCGGGGTGGTGCTGTTCTCGCCCGGTGCGCCGACCCCGGAGGGGGAGGGCGGCTACCGGGTCCGCAGCCGGCGGTTCGCCGAGGCCGCCGGACTCGCCGCGCCCGACTGAGCCCGTCACCGACGGTGCCGGGGAGGGCAGTCGCCACCCGGGTTGACAGTCCAACGGGACCGGACAACGGTGGGAGGAGACCAGGGGAGGATCCGTTGCGCCAGATCACCATCATCACGGACCGCGTCGCGCACGTCGACGCCGAGTTCGATGCCGGGCGTGGCTCGTTCCTGGTCGATCCCGCCGATCTGTCCGGGGCCGTGGGCTGGGAGCTCAAGGCCAGCGGTCTGTGCCGCGACGACACGTGTGTGCCGGTGCGCGACCTGGACGCCCTGTGGGTTGGTGACCGGATCGACCTCGCCGCGGTGGCGGGTGCCGTCCGCCAGCCGCTGGTCGCCGACGTCGACGCCGGCATCGTCGCCATGGCCCTGCCCGCCGGGCTGCGCCGCGGCGCGCTGGCCGACCTCGACGCGCCGCCGTTCACCCTCCCGGACCTGGACGACGTGGCCCACGACCTGGCGGAGTGGGCCGGGCGGAAGAAGCTGCTCGTCGCCTTCTCGAGCTGGTGCGGCTGCAGGTACGACCTGCCGGGGTGGCAGGAGCTCCACGACGAGCTCGCCCCGTTCGGGTTCACCGTGATCGCCGTGGCCATCGACCACTGTGCCGACGACGTGCGCCCCTTCGCCACCGGCCTCACCATGCCGGTGCTCTACGACCCGCACCACCTGCTCACCGAGCTGTATGCCATCTCGAACGTGCCGACCGTGGTGTGGATCGACGAGGACGGCCGCATCGCACGGCCCAACGGCGAGGCGTTCGGCTCGGACACGTTCGCCGACTTCACCGGGGCGGACTCGTCACCGCACAAGGAACTGGTGCGGCGGTGGGTCCGCGACGACGAGCTGCCGATGAGCGATCACGAGGCCCGCCACGCGGTCGCCGACCTGTCCGACGACGAGGTGCTCGCCCGCCTCCACTTCCGCATCGCCGCCGAGGCCCACCGGCGGGGCGACACCGGCACGACCCGCTCGCACGTGCTGCGCGCCGGCGAACTGGCACCCGACGACCTCACCGTGTGGCGGGCCGGCATGCCTCTCATCGGGGAGGACCCGTTCGGGCAGGGCTTCCTCGACCGCTATGACGAGTGGCGGGCCAAGGGCAGCCCGGCGCACTCGATGCCGTCGGTGCGCGCCGCCGGGTCCGGGCCGGGGCTGGAGGTCGGGGCCTCGTGAGGGTGGAGATCGACGTGGACGCCTGCACGGGGCACGGCCGGTGCTACATGGTGGCGCCGTCGGTGTTCGCCAGTGACGACAGCGGATTCGGCACCGTCGTCGTCGACGGGCCGCTCGACCCCGACCGACTGGCCGAGGCCCGTGCCGCCGTGGGCAACTGCCCCGAACGTGCGGTCTCCCTGACCGGTCCCGAGGAGGACTGACCACCGCCGCACCGGGCCCGTGGTCCCGGCCGGCACAGGGGCCGGCCCCCGGCCTCAGGCCGGCCTGGGCTCCCGGGGCAGGCCGAGTCCCATCTCGCCGATGATGTTGAGGTTGATCTCGGTGGTGCCGCCGGCGATCGTCGTCTGGCGGGCCGCGGCCAGGTTGTAGGCCCACTGGCCGTCGAGTCCCGCACCCAGGCCGACCATGTCGACGGCGAGTTCGGCCAGCCGCTGCTCGGCCCGGCCCCAGGCCAACTTGGCCAGCGAGCCGTCCGGGCCGGCGGGCTGCCCGTTGCGCATCTGCGCCAGTGACCGGCTGCACATCCAGCGCATGCAGGCGATGTCGGCGTAGATCCGGGCGACCCGGTCCCGGATCCTCGGGTCCTGCAGCGAACGTGCGGCAGCCGGCTCGGACAGCAGGTGGTCGAGCTTGCGGGTCAGCCCCAGATGCAGCCGGGCGACGCCGGCACGCTCGAAGCTGAGGGTGGTCATGGCCACCTGCCAGCCCTGGTGCAACGGGCCGAGCAGCGCCTCGCGGGGGACCCGGGCATCGGCGAAGTAGAGCTCGCTGAACGGCTGCTCGCCGGTGATCGTACGGACCGGGCGGATCTCGATCCCGGGCGATCGGAGATCCACGAGCAGGCAGCTGATGCCCTTGTGCTTGGGGACGTCGGGATCGGTGCGCACGTACAGCTGGCACCAGTCGGCCAGCTGCCCGAGGCTGTTCCACGTCTTCTGCCCGTTCAGGACGAAGTCGTCGCCGTCGGCCACCGCACTGGTGCGCAACGAGGCCAGATCGCTGCCGGCGTCGGGCTCCGACATGCCCTGGGACCAGATCTCGTCGCCCCGGAGCATCGGGCGCAGGAACCGCTCCTGCTGCGCCGCGGTGCCGTAGGCCATGATCGCCGGGGCGATGTTGGAGACGCCGATCACGTTGATGGGCCCGGGAGCGGCCACGGCGCCCATCTCCTCCAGGTAGGCGAGCTGCTCGTCGATGTCGGCCCCCCGGCCGCCGTGCTCGACGGGCCACGCCGGCGCCGCCCACCCGGCGTCGGCCAAGCGCCGGTTCCACCCGCGCAGCAGGTCGAGGTCGCTCTCGTCGGGCGCCTTGCCGCCGGCGGCGGCCACCTCCGGGGTGAGCTCGCGGGCGAGCCAGGCGCGCAGTTCGGCACGGAACGGGCCGGCCGGATCGGGCTCGGGCGTCGTCGGGTCGGGACGGGTCTCGTCGGGCATGTGCGGGGCTCCGGTGGTCAACGGCTCCCCGGGGTACGGGAGGCGACGGTGGGACCGACGGGGTCGGTTCGCCCCTCAAGCTAGCCACTCGGCGTCGGGCCGCACCACGGGGTACGGTCGCGCCCGGCGCCGGGACCGCTCGTCGACCAGCCGGACCCGGCCCGTCCCGACCGCGTCACCCGCCCCACCCACCGTCCCCCGACCCGGAGGCCCCCCATGCCGGAACTCGACGACCTGCTCACGGTGCTCACCCTCGAGCCCACGGGCCCCACCACGGCGCGGGGCGCCAGCATCGTGTTCGGTGGCGGGCCGGTCGTGTTCGGCGGCCAGCTGCTCGCCCAGACCATCGTGGCCGCCGCCGCCGCCCTCCCCGTCAAGTCGGTCAAGTCGGTCCACACCGTCTTCGCCCGTGGCGCGTCGACCGAGGCCCCCCTCGAGTTCGACGTGGACGTCATGCAGGAGGGGCGGTCGTTCGCCAGCGCCACCGTCACCGTGGCCCAGGGTGGACGGCTCTGCACCCGGTCGCTCGTCCTGCTGCACGCACCCGACCCCGACCTGATCCGCCACCAGGATCCGGCCCCCGAGGTGGGGTCGGCCGCCGACGCCGTTCCCTCGGCGCACGGGAACGGCTTCTGGGAGATCCGCACGGTCGACGGTGTGGACATCGCCGATCCCGACGCAGTGGGTCCGCCGAGGCTGGACGTGTGGACCCGGTTCCCCGACGCACCGGACGACCCCACCCTCAACCAGGCGCTGCTGGCCTTCGCCACCGACGGGTTCCTCATCGGCACGGCGATGCGCCCGCACGCCGGGGTGGGCCAGTCGATGGCCCACCGCTCGATCTCGACCAGCGTCATCACCCACACCCTCACCTTCCACGCCCCGGTGGACGCCTCCCGGTGGCTCCTGCTCGACCAGGAGTCCCCGGTGGCCGGTGCCGGCCGCAGCTACGGACGGGCCCACGTGTTCGACGGGTCGGGCGACCTGGTCGCCTCCTTCGTGCAGGAGAACATGATCCGGGCGTTCGCCGCCGACCAGGCGCCGCCCGCGGGGGGCGCGCCGCCCACTGATCGCGACCGCCCGGAGGCCGGGCGCGAGGTTTGGCAGGACGGGGGGGATGCCGTAACGTCTGGCGGACGACACCGTCCTGGCCGTGGGGGCCGACGCCGGCCGGCCGGCGCCGCGGGACGGCGATGAGGAGTGGGGGAGCGGACATGGACGACGTACTCGGATATGCGGGCAAGCTGGCCGTGGTGACGGGTGCCGCCTCCGGCATGGGGGCGGCGACCGTGGAGGTCCTCGTCGGGTTGGGCGCCGAGGTGGTCGGCCTCGACCGGGTCCCCGTCGGAGGTCCGGTCCGCCGTGCCATCGAGGTCGACCTGCTGGACCCCGGGTCGATCGCCGACGCCGCCGGGTCGGTGGAGGGACCGGTGGACGCCTTCTTCAACTGTGCCGGGCTCCCCGGCCCCCCCTTCACCGACCTCGAGACCATGCTGGTCAACTTCATCGGCGGCCGGGACCTCATCGAACGGGTCGTGCCCTCGATGCCGTCCGGGTCCGCCGTCGTCTACGTGGCCTCGGCCGGGGGCATCGGCTGGCAGGCGAACCTCGGGGTGTTCACCGAGCTGTTCGCCACCGACTCCTACGCGGCCGGGAAGGCGTGGCTCGAGTCCCGGCCCGAGGTGTGGGAGGGGAACGCCTACGCCACCTCCAAGCAGGTCATCAACGCCTGGACGGCCTGGCGCTCGGTCGGGCTCATGCGGGACCACGGGATCCGGCTGAACTGCACCAACCCCGGTCCGACCAGCACGGCCATGATGCCGTTCTTCCACGACGCGGTCGGCAAGGACCTGGTGGACGCGGCGATGGGTCCGGTGGGCCGGTACTCGACGCCCGAGGAGCAGGCCTGGGCGATGGTGCTGCTCGGGAGCCAGCGGGCCAGCTACGTCGTCGGCGAGTCGCTGTACGCGGACGGGGGCTTCTACGGTGCCCTGCAGACCGGACAGATCGACTTCTCGCACCTGATGCCCAGCGAGTAGCGGGATGGACCTCCGTCCCAGCGACGAACAGCTGCAGCTCGTCGACGCGTTCGGTTCGCTCTACGGCAAGGAGTCGACCCCCGAGCGGGTACGGGCGGCCGAGCCGCTCGGGTTCGACGGCGGGCTCTGGGACCGGTTGATCGAGCTCGGTGCGCTGTCCATGGCCGTCGACGAGGCCCACGGGGGTTGGGGCGCGTCGATGCTCGACCTGGAACTGGTGGCCGAGGAGCACGGACGGGCACTCGGTCCTGCGCCGTTGCTGGAGTCCCAGGTGGCCTGCCGCCTCCTGGCCCGTATCGGGGGGACCGCCGCGGCCGACCTCCTCGGGGCGGCGCTGGCCGGCGAGCAGACGGTGACCCTCTCGCCCCGTCGCCCGGCCGGCGGCCGGCTGGCCCTGGTGCCGGCCGGTGCCGTCGCCACCCACGTCCTCCTGTGCGACGGCGACCGGCTGGTGGCGGTGCCGACCGACGAGCGGCGCACCGTCCCCGAGAACGTGGGCTCCCAGCCGCTGGCCGACGTGCCGGTCGACCCCACCGCACTGGCCGGGGCCACCGTGCTGCTCGACCGGTCCGGGCCCGAGGCGGTGGACCGTGCACTCGACGACTGGCTGGTGCTGACGGCCGGGGCCCTGGCCGGGATGGCCGAGCGGGCCGTGGCCATCGGCGTCGACTACGCCGCCGAGCGCGAGGCGTTCGGGCAGAAGATCGGGGCCTTCCAGGCCGTGGGTCACCGACTGGCCGACGTGGCCACGTCCTCGGCCGGTGCCACCCTGCTGGCCCGCGAGGCGGCCTGGGCGGACGGGGAGCAGCCCGGTCGACGTGCCGAGCTCGCCGCCATGGCCTTCGCCTTCGCCGCCGCCACGGCGCGCGACGCCACCGACGTGGCACTCCACGTCCACGGGGGCTACGGCTTCATGCTCGAGTACGACATCCAGCTGTACTACCGAAGGGCCCGGGGCTGGGCCAACGTGCTGCTGGGCCCGGCGGCAGCGGCCCGGCGGGTGGCGGACGCCCGCTACGGACCGCGGAGGGCGTCCTGATGGACTTCCGTCTGGGGGAGTCCAGCGAGGCGAGACGGGAGGAGGTCCGCGCCTTCCTCGACGAGCACATGGGTCTCGACCTCGAGGAGCGGGTGTACCGCACCGGTGTGTCCCACGACGAGGACTTCACCCGGGCCCTGGTCGAACGGGGCTGGATCGCACCGAGCTGGCCCGTCGAATTCGGCGGACAGGGACTCGACCCCGAGGAGATGGTGGCGGTGGGCGAGGAGCTCCGCCTCGCCGACGCCCCCATGTACGGCATCGGCACCACGATGATGGTGGCCGCCGTGATCCGGGCCGTCGGGACCGAGGAGCAGAAGGCCGAGATCCTGCCGAAGGCGCTGGCCGGCGAGATCGTCATCGTCCTCGGGTTCAGCGAGCCCGAGGCCGGGTCCGACGTGGCCGCCGCCACCACCCGGGCCGTCCGCGACGGTGACGAGTGGGTGGTGAACGGGCAGAAGATGTTCACCACCAACGCCCAGATCGGCGACTACGTGTTCCTGCTCACTCGGACCGACACCGAGGTGGCCAAGCACAAGGGACTGACCATGTTCCTCGTGCCCCTGGACCAGCCCGGGGTCGAGATCCAGGCCGTGTTCACCCTGTCGGGCGAACGGACCAACATCGTGTACTACAACGACGTACGGGTGGCCGACGCCTGGCGGATCGGGGCGGTCGACGGGGGCTGGCAGACCATGACGGTGGCCTTGACCAACGAGCACGCGGCGGGGTTCGCGGCGGCCATCGACCGGCTCCTGCGGGCGGCCGAGTCCTGGGCCCGGGAGACGCCGGACGACGACGGTGTGCCCCGTCTGGAGGACGTCGAGGTGCGCGAGGCGCTCGGCCGGACGGCCATCGACCTGGAGGTGTCCCGCCTGCTCCAGCGCCGGGTGGCATGGATGGCCGCCACCGACCAGCCCGTCGTGGCCGAGGGACCGATGTCCAAGCTGTTCAGCTCCGAGGCGCTGAAGGCGCGCGCCCAGGACATGTGCGAGGTCGTCGGCCCCGACGCGCTGCGCAGCTACTTCGACCCGTCGGCGCCGGCCCACGGGGTCATCGAGCACATGCTCCGCTTCTCGCTCGGGACCACGATCTACGCCGGGACCAGCGAGATCCACCGCAACATGATCGCCCAGCGCGGGCTGGGGCTGCCCCGGAACCGCTGAGCGACCAGCCCGGGCGCCGGACCGCGGCGCCGTCCCCGAACCATCCGGCGGGTTCCCCCGCCCCTCACCCACGAATGGAGTCACCTTGCCCGATCCCGTGATCCTCTCCGCCTGCCGCACCGCGGTGGGTACCGCCTTCCGGGGCACCCTCACCGAGACCTCGGCCTTCGACCTGGCCGAGGTGGTCACGGTGGAGGCGCTGCGCCGGTCGGGTCTGGACCCGGCCGACATCGACGACGTGATCCTGGCCGAGAACCTCTACGGGGGCGGCGTCATCGCCCGCTACGTCACGGCGAAGGCGGGCCTGAGCGGGATCCCGGGCATGGCCCTCAACCGGCACTGTGCGGGCGGGCTGTCCGCCGTGCAGGTGGCCGCCTCGTCGATCGCCGCCGGGATGGACGCCGCGGTGATCGCCGGGGGGACCAACTCCCAGTCGACGTCCCCGTCCTCCCGTTGGCGGGAGCCGGGATCGTCCGAGTTCAGCGAGGGGTGGATCTCCCCCAGCCATCCGGGCACGCCCGACGCCCCGTCCCTCGACATGTCGATCACCGTCGGGTGGAACACGGCGGTCGAGGCCGGCCTCACCCGCGAACAGCTCGACGCCTGGGGCTACCGGTCCCACCAGCGGGCGGTGGCCGCCATCGACGGGGGCCGCTTCGTCGAGGAGATCGTGCCGATGACGGTGACCAAGGCCGGGGAGACCCTGACGTGGGAGACCGACGAGCACCCGCGCCGTTCGAGCACGCTCGAGAAGATGGCGTCGTTGCCGCCCCTGCACCCCGAGATCGAGGGCTTCTCCATCACCGCCGGCAACTCGGCCGGACTCAACGACGGGGCCGCCGCCCTGTGCGTGGCATCGTCGGACCTGGCGGCGGAGCGGGGGCGCACCCCCCTGGCCACCATCCGCTCGTGGGCGTCGGTGGGCGTGGAGCCCGCCCGCACCGGGATGGCCCCGATCGACGCCATCCCGAAGGCCCTGGGGCGTGCCGGCCTCGGGATCGCCGACGTCCACCTGTTCGAGATCAACGAGGCCTTCGCCTCGGTCCCGGTGGCGACGTGTGCGGCGCTGGGCCTGGACGAGGAGATCGTGAACGTGTCCGGTAGCGGGTGCAGCCTGGGCCATCCGATCTCCGCCACCGGGGCCCGGATGCTGGTGACGCTCGTCCACGAGCTCCGGCGGCGGGGTGGCGGCATCGCCGTCGCCGCCATGTGCGCCGGGGGCGGCATGGGGTCGGCCACCGTCGTCGAGGTGCCGGGCTGAGTCAGGGGGCCTGCGGGGCGAGCACCCCCGACAGGCACCACCGCACGAGGTCGTCGGGGGTCACGGCATCGCGGCGGGCGTCGGCGCCGAGTACACGGCGGTCGAGGATCGACAGCAGGGTGTGGGTGACCAGGTCGGCGAGCACCGGCACGGGGACGTCGTCGCGGAACGTCCCGTCGGTCACGCCGGGCTCCAGGACCTCGGCCACCGTCTCGACGTAGGGGGCGATGGTGGCGGCGAACTCGTCCGTTCGGGTGTCCGCCAGGTGCCACTGGAACAGGACCATGCCGCGGGACGCGGGGTCGTCGGTCTCGGGTGTGCCGAACATGGCCCGGATGAGGGCCTCGAACCGTGCCCGGGGCTCGGTCTCGGCGGCCACCCGCTGGCGCACGGTGGCCAGGTGCTGCTGGACGGTCTCCTCGATCAGGGCGAGCAGCAGGTCGTCCTTGCTGGCGAACTGCTGGTAGAAGGAGCGGAGCGAGAGCCCGGCCCGGTCGACCACCTCCTGGACGGTGAAGTCCGGCTTGCCCGTGGCCCGCAGCAGGTCGACGGCGGCGGCGATGAACATGGCACCCCGGGTGATGGAGCGGTGTCGGGCGGCCCGCAGTGAGCGCTCCACCGTGCGTTCCTGCCACTGGGTGGTCCCCGAACTCTCCTCGGTCATGTGCGCACCTCGTGGTTCGGGGCCGCCCCCGGCGGCCCACCGGGGACCGGCGTGGCCGTTCGACAGGGCCAGCGGAGTATAGAGGCGAGCGCCCCGTCACCCCGGACGGACCGGGTACGGGCCCCCTCGGCTCCACCGGGGGGACCTTCGTCGGGGAGGGGTCGACGCACCGGTCAGCCGAGGTCGAGCGACCGTCCGATGATCTCCTTCATGATCTCGGTGGTCCCGCCGTAGATGGTGGTGACCCGGGCGTCGACGTACGCCTTGGCGATGGGGAACTCGCTCATGTAGCCGTAGCCCCCGTGCAGCTGCAGACAGCGGTCCACCACCCGGCCCTGGAGCTCGGTGCACCACCACTTGGCCATGGCCGCCTCCTCGGCGGTCAGCTCGCCCCCGTTCAGCGCCAGCACGCACCGGTCGATGAAGGTCTGGCCGATCTCGACCTCGGTGGCCAGCTCGGCCAAGGTGAACCGGGTGTTCTGGAACGATCCGACCGGCACCCCGAAGGCGGACCGTTCGCGTACGTAGGCGATGGTCCACTCGAGCGCCGCCCGGGCCCCGGCCAGGCCGCCGGCGGCCAGCGACAGGCGCTCCTGGCCGAGGTTGGCGACCAGATGGGCGAATCCGTCGCCCTCGGTCCCGAGGAGGTTGTCGGCCGGGATGCGGCAGTCGGCGAAGGCGAGCTCGGCGGTGTCCTGGGCGTGCAGGCCGATCTTGTCGAGGTTGCGGCCTCGCGAGAAGCCGGGGGTGCCGGCCTCGACCACCACCAGGCTCATGCCCCGGTGGGCCAGCGTGGGGTCGGTCTTGACGGCCACGACCACCAGGTCGGCGTTGATCCCGTTGGTGATGAAGGTCTTGGATCCGTTCACGACCAGTTCGTCCCCGTCCCGCAGGGCGGTCGTGGCGATCGAGGCCAGGTCCGACCCGGTGGAGGGCTCGGTCATGGCGATGGCCAGGACGAGCTCGCCCCGGGCCACCCCGGGGAGCCAGCGGCGGGCCTGCTCGGCCGTGGCGTAGTGCAGCAGGTAGGGCAGGGCGATGTCGTTGTGGAGGGAGAAGCCGAGGGCGGCGGCGTTCATCCCCACCCGGTGGAGCTCCTCGGTGAGCACGAGGTTGAAGCGGAAGTCGTGGCTCCCGCCGCCCCCGTACTCGGTCGGGACGGCCATGCCCAGGAACCCGTTGCGCCCGGCCTCGGCGAACACCGACCGGTCGACCACCCCGGCCCGGTCCCACTCGTCCGACCGGGGGAGCATCTCCCTCTCCACGAACCGCCGGAAGCTGGCCCGGAACTCTTCGTGCTCGTCCTCGAACAAGCTGCGTCCCATGGAGCTCCTCGCCTCGGTACCGCGGACCCGGACGCCGCATTCTACGTATTCCGGAGTGGACGGTATGCTCCTGGTCGCACAGGCGTGGACGCGCCCCACCGGAGGTCCGGGACCGGGGCAGGGGCCGCACCGGGCACGGCGCCACGGGGGAGTCGGGCGCCACGGGGACGGGAGTGGTGACGGTGACGGGCAATGTGAGCACGGGGATCCTCGCCTGGGGTGTGTACCTGCCCTACTGGCGACTGCAGCGGTCGGCCATCGGCGCCACCCTGGGCGGACCGTCGGGCCGGGGGACGCGGGCCGTGGCCTCCTACGACGAGGACACCACCACGATGGGCGTCGAGGCGGCCCGACGGGCCCTGGCGGCACTGGGGGGCGCGGCCCCCGACGACCTGGTGTTCTCCACCCCCGCCCCGGCCTACCTGGACAAGACCAACGCCACCGCCGTCCACGCCGCCCTCGAGCTGCCCGAATGGACCGGTGCCTACGACCTGCTGGGGTCGGTGCGGTCGGGTGCGGCCGCACTGCGCACCGCCCACGCCCAGTCGGCGGTCGGCGGCACCCGGACCCTGGCCGTGCTGGCCGACCTGCGCACCGGGCTGGCCGGCGGGGCCGAGGAGCGCGACAGCGGCGACGGTGCCGCCGCCTTCGTGTTCGGACCGGGTGACGGGTCGGGCCCGGTGGCCGCGGAGCTGGTGGCCCATGCCGCCGTGTCGGCCGAATTCCTCGACCGGTGGCGGGCCCCGGGGGTCCAGGACTCCTCGGTGTGGGAGGAGCGGTTCGGCCAGGAGGTCTACGTCCCGTTGGTCGGGGCGGCCGCCGCCGAGGCGTGGAAGCGGGCCGGCGTGGTGGCCGCCGACATCGATCGGCTGGTGGTGGCCGGCCTGCACGTCCGGGCCGTCCAGGCGGTGGTGACGTCGCTCGGCACCCGCCCCGGGGTGGTGGTGGCCGACCGGTCGTCGGTGGTGGGGAACCTGGGGGCGGCCCAGTCCGGGATGCTCCTGGCCGACGCCCTCGAGCAGGCGGAGCCGGGCGAACTGGTGGCCGTGGTGGTCGTGGCCGACGGCGCCGACGTCTTCGTGTTCCGGGCCACCGACGACCTCCCGGCGGTCCGGGCCGGGCGGGCCGCCCGGGGCGTGGCCACCGTGGAGACGTCGTCGGCCGCCGGCCGCGACGACCTCCCCTATGCGCGCTTTCTGACCTGGCGCGACGAACTCCGCCGGGAGCCGCCCCGCCGCCCCGACCCCGAACGGCCGGGGGCACCGGCTACGTGGCGGGTCACCCCGTGGAAGTGGGGCTTCGAGGCGAGTGACTGCCGGGTGTGCGGGTTCCGCCACCTGCCGCCGTCCCGGGTCTGTCTGCGGTGCCGGGCCATCGACGAGATGGAGCCGGTGCCCATGGCCGATGCCGTCGGTCGGGTGGCGACCTTCACGGTGGACCACCTGGCCTACAGCCCGTCACCCCCGGTGGTGGGTGCCGTGGTGGACTTCGAGGGCGGGGGTCGCTACCGGTGCGAGATGACCGACGTGGACCCGGAGCGCCTGGTGATCGGCACCCCGGTGGAGATGGCGTTCCGGGTGCTGTCGACGGCCAAGGGCGTCCACAACTACTTCTGGAAGGCCCGTCCGGTCACCACCCCGGCGACCGACGCCGCCGGAGGCGGCACGGGCGGGGAACGAGGAGGGGAACGATGAGCAGCAACGGGATCCGCGACCAGGTGGCCATCGTCGGCATGGGGTGCACCCCGTTCGGCGAGCGGTGGGACAAGGGCGTCAACGACCTGCTCCTCGATGCCGCCAAGGACACCATCGCGTCGGCCGGGGTGACCCTCGACGACATCGACGCCTTCTGGCTGGGCACGATGGCGTCGGGCGTGTCGGGGGTGGCCCTGTCGAAGCCGCTGAAGATCGACTACAAACCGGTCTCGCGCCTGGAGAACTTCTGCGCCACCGGGTCCGAGGCGTTCCGCAACGCCTGCTACGCGGTGGCGTCGGGCGCCTACGACCTGGCCATGGCCATCGGCGTGGAGAAGCTGAAGGACTCGGGCTTCTCGGGCCTCACCGGTGTCCGGCCGGTCGGGGACGGCACCGACGCCGCCCTGTCCTCGCCGGCCGCCTTCTCCTTCGTGGCCCCCGCCTACGCCCACCGGTACGGGGTCGACCCCGAGGAGATGAAGCAGGTGATGAGCCGCATCGCCTGGAAGAACCACCGCAACGGTGCCCTCAACCCCCGGGCCCAGTTCCGCAAGGAGGTGTCGCTCGAGACCATCACCCGGTCGCCGCTGGTGGCCGGGGACCTCGGTGTGTTCGACTGCAGCGGGGTGAGCGACGGGTCGGCCGCCGCCATCATCTGCCGGGCGGAGGACGCCCACCGCTACACCGACCACCCGCTCTACGTGAAGGCCCTGAGCTTCGTGGCCGGACCCGGTGGCGGGGCCAGCGACCCGGACTACGACTACACGACCTTCCCCGAGGTGGTGCGCTCGGCCGAGGACGCCTACCGCCAGGCGGGGGTCACCGACCCGCGCGCCCAACTGGCCATGGCCGAGGTCCACGACTGCTTCACCCCGACCGAACTCGTGCTGATGGAGGACCTCGGCTTCTCCGAGCGGGGCCTGGGATGGAAGGACGTGCTCGCCGGCGTGTTCGACCGTGACGGCGAGCTCCCCGTCAACCCCGACGGCGGGCTGAAGAGCTTCGGCCACCCGATCGGTGCCTCGGGCCTGCGGATGCTGTTCGAGTGCTGGCTCCAGCTGCGCGGCGAGGCGCCGGCCGAGCGCCAGGTGGCCACCGTCGCCGGGGGCAGGAGCCTCGGGCTCACCCACAACCTGGGCGGTGCGCCCGGCGAGTGCGTGAGCTTCGTGTCGATCGTGGGCCCCGAGCCCTCGGCCTAGGGACGCCGGGCCGGGCCGCCGGTGCCGGCCGCGGGGACGCTCAGACGGTGACGCCCACGCCCATGAGGCCGGCGAGGTTGCCGCCCATGATCTTGGCCTTGTCCGCCTCGTCCATGCCCCCCAGCTCGTCCACGTAGGAGATGGGGTCGCCCAGCCCCTCGGGATGGGGGAAGTCGCTGCCGAACAGGACGTGGTCGGCCCCCACCAGGTCCACCAGCGCCTGGAGGTCGTCCTCCCAGAACGGGTTGACGTAGACGTTGCGGAGGAACGCCTGGCGCGGGTCCTCGGAGAATTCCTGCGGCATCTTCTTGTAGACGTCGCCGAGGTCCCCGAGCAGGTTGCGCACCCAGTTGGCCCCGTTCTCGACGGCGGCGACCTTCAGGTCGGGGAACCGGGTGAAGGCCCCGTGGCACACCATGGCCGCCATCGTGTCGTAGATCGGCCGGCGACCCTGGGACAGGGCGCGGAACGCCGAGGGCTGGAAGGGGAGGAACTCCGAGTTGGCCTCCCACCAGTTGGCGATCTGGTTGTAGCCGCTGTCCGAGGCGTGCATCCCCACCAGCAGTCCGGCCTCCTGGATGCGCTCCCAGATGGGGTCGAACTGGGGGAGGCCGGGGGAGAGGGTGCCGCGCAGTCCGGGGACGGGGGCGGGCCGGATGAGGACGCAGCGGGCGCCGCGCTCGATGACCCACTCGAGCTCCTCGAGGGCCTTGTCCATCATGCCCATGGCGATGACCGGGGTGGCGAAGATGCGCCCCTCGTAGTCGAACTGCCACGTCTCGTACATCCATTCGTTGAGCGCGTGGACGATGACCTGGATGAGTTCGGGGTCGTCCTTCATCCGTTCCTCGATGAGGCTGGCGAGCGTCGGGAACATGAGCGCCCGGTCGATCCCCTGCTCGTCCATGAGCTGCAGCCGGGGCGCCGGCTCCCGGAAGGCCGGCAGGCACTTGATCGGGTCGCCGATGATCTCGCGGTAGGACTTCCCGTCCGGGTTGCCGTGCCGGTAGTACTCCTCCTGGGCACCGGGTGCGGCGACGACGGCGAACGTCGGGTTGGGGATGTACTCGCTGATCGTGCCCCGCACGACGATCTTGGTCCGCCCCTTGATGTCGATGTACTCGATCGCCTTGGCGTACGCCGCCGGCAGGAACTTGGTCAGCGCCTCCTCGGTCTCGTACATGTGGTTGTCGGCGTCGAAGATCGGAAAGCCGAGATCGCGAGATGCCACGGTGGTCCCCCTTGTCGGTGTGCCCGGTGTCCGACCGGGCGCCGGGTCCCAGGAGCGGCGCGTGCGGCTCGCCGTACGACGCATCTCTCCTGGCGAGAATGACGTTATCACCGCCGGACCGCCGCCTCAACGGACCCCGGCAGGACCGGGCGCCGACCCCCGGGCCGTGTCAGGATGCCCTGGTGGGGCGTGGGCGGTCGGTACCGTCGACCGGACGGCGCAGCCGGACGGGACCCCGGAGGAGGGACATCGTGGAGTTGAAGCCGGGGACCCGGTTGCGGAGTCAGGTGTGCGAGACCGAGGTCGTCGTGGTCAAGGTGGGCGACGGCGGCGAGCTGGCCTGCGGTGGGGAGCCGGTCGTGCCCCTCGACGACGTCCCGACAGGTACGGCGACCCCACGGGAAGGCCACGACGGCGGCACGCTGCTGGGAAAGCGCTACACCGACGAGGCGAGCGGCATCGAGATCCTGTGCGTCAAGCCGGGCGCGGGCGCCCTCAGCCTCGACGGCCGGTTGCTGGTGCTCAAGACGGCCAAGGCCCTGCCCTCCTCGGACTGACGGCCGGGCCGGGGCGGCCCGTCGTCACGGCCGCCTCACGGCTCCGACTTCGTGGCCGGTTGCACCGGCGGGGCCGAACGCCAGTCGGCGATCCCGTCCTCCACGGTGGCGATGGGCATCCCACCCTGGTGGACCTCGGCCCAGTGGGAGTGGTTCAGCTCGTGGAGCGTGAAGCACGCGTTGAGCGAGTTGTAGAAGCCCATGTTGTCGACCGTCTGGTTCACCGACTCCTTGATGAGGAGTGCGGTCATGGTGGGCAGGTCGGCGATCCGGCGAGCGTAGGCGAGCGTCCGGTCGGCGAGCTCGTCGGCCGGGAAGACCTTGGACACCATGCCCAGCCGGTAGGCCTCGTCGACGTCGAGCGAGTCGCCGGTCAGCATGAGCTCCTTGGTCCGGCGGGGGCCGAACTCCCACGGGTGGGCGAAGTACTCGACACCGCACATGCCGAGCCGGGTCCCGACCACGTCGGCAAACGACACGTCGTCGGCCGCCACGATGAGGTCGCAGGCCCACATCAGCATCAGTCCGGCGGCGAACACCGTGCCGTGCACCTGGGCGATGGTGATCTTGCGGAGGTTGCGCCAGCGACGGGTGTTCTCGAAGTAGTAGTGCCACTCCTGGAGCATCCGCTGCTCGGCCCCGCCGCGGGTGCCCCCGTTGACGAGCCGGGTGGGATGGGGGTTGTCCGAGCTCCACTCGGCCATGGCCACCTTGGAGCCCATGTCGTGGCCGGCCGAGAACATCGGACCCATGCCGCCGAGGATGACCACCCGCACGGTGTCGTCGGCCTCGGCCCGCAGGAAGGCCTGGTCGAGCTCGACCAGCAGGCCGCGGTTCTGGGCGTTGCGGGCCTCGGGCCGGTTCAACATGATCCGGGCGATGCGCCCCTCGTCGAGTGTCTCGTACTGCACGAACTCTTCGGACATGGCGGCTCCTTGGGGTCGGGGCCGGGTACCGGCCGGACGGATGCTGCGAGGCGGACGGCGACGCGCGCCGTCCGGGTCCCCCTCCGGAGGGGAATCTAGGGCACCTGGTCGGACGGTGCCGGGGCGATCGAGTAGGCCACGGTGGCGACCGCGCAGAGCGTGCCGGTCCCGGCGTCGGTGACGTCGACGGTGACCACCGCCGATCGGTTCCCCCGACGGACCACGGTGGCATCGGCCCGGGCCGGTCCGGTGGTCAGGCCCCGCAGGTAGTGGACGGTCAGGTCGGAGGTGGCCACGCGGTCGCTCGGGTCGTCGAGGAGCACCGCCCGCCCGGCCACGATGTCGACCAGGGTGGCCAGCAGCCCTCCCTGGAGGGCCCCCCGTGGGTTGGTCACGCGTCCGTCGAGGTCGAGCTCGACGGCCAGGTCGACCCCGGCGGCGTCGACGTCGACGTCGCGCATGACCAGCCGCTGGAGCAGGTGGTCACCGGCGGCCAGCACCCGGGCGTGCTCGTCCCGCACCCGGTCCCGGGTCGCCCGACGGTCGTCGTCGGTGGCGGCGGTCACCGACCGCCGGCGATGGTCTTGGTCTCGAGGTGCTGCTCGAACCCCTCGCGACCGTTCTGACGGCCCACCCCGCTGCCCTTGTAGCCGCCGAAGGGCGACGCCGCGTTGTAGTAGACGCCTCCGTTGACGCTGACCGTTCCGGCCCGGATCCTGCGGGCCACGGCCAGCGCACGCTCCTCGGACGCCGAGGTGACGCCGCCGGAGAGCCCGAACTCGCTGTCGTTGGCGATCCGCACCGCGTCGTCGTCGTCGCGGAAGGGGATGAGGACCAGGACCGGCCCGAAGATCTCCTCCTGGGCGATCCGCATCGAGTTGTCGACGTCGGCGAACAGGGTGGGCTCGACGTACCACCCGGTGTCGAGGTGCGCCGGACGGCCGCCGCCGGTCACCAGGCGGGCGCCTTCGGCCAACCCCGCGTCGACGTAGCCCAGCACCCGGTCGCGTTGGCGGGCGTTGATCAGCGGACCCATGATGTTGCCCGCGTCGGTGGGGTCGCCGTAGGTGACGCCCTCCATGGCCGCCTCGGCCAGCTCCACCGCCTCGTCGTAGCGCGACTCGTGGACGAGGGTGCGGGTGAGCATGGCGCACCCCTGCCCGGCGTGCATGCACATGAAGCCGAAGAAGGCCAGCTTCGACTCGACGTCGCCGTCCTCCAGGATGATGTCGGCCGACTTGCCGCCGAGCTCGAGGAACAGGCGCTTCAGGGTGGGGGCCCCGGCGGCCATGATGCGCCGGCCGGTGGTCGAGGACCCGGTGAAGGAGACCAGGTCGACACGGGGGTCGACGACCAGCTGTTCGCCGATCAGGTGGTCCGACGAGGCCACCACGTTGACCACCCCGGGGGGGATGTCGGTCTGCTCGGCGATGAGCCGTCCGAGCCGGGTGGCGTTCCACGGCGTGTCGGGAGCCGGCTTGACCACCATGGTGTTGCCGGTGGCCAGGGCCTGGCCCAGCTTGCCGATGGTGATCTCGAACGGATAGTTCCACGGGATGATGGCGCCCACCACACCCATCGGCTCCTTGACCACCCGCTGCCAGCTGGGGACGCCGAAGTTCTGGTTGTCGGGGAGCTCGCGCTCCCACTCGAAGTCGTCGATGTACGCGGCGGGCCACAGCAGGCCCTCGGCCAGGGGGGCGTCCAGCTGGGCCAGGTAGGTGGTCATGACCGGGCACCCGACCTCCGCCACCAGCTCGGCCCGCAGCTGCTCCTGCTCACCCACGATCGCCTCGTGCAGCTGGCGCAGGCACCGCTGGCGGAACTCCCGGTCGGTGGACCACGACGTGGAGTCGAACGCGCGCCGGGCACCGTCGATGGCCCGGTCCATGTCCACGGCCGTGGCGTCGGCCGTCTGCCCGAGGACCTCCTCGGTGGCCGGGTTGACGTTGTCGAACCGGCCACCGTCGGCGGCGTCGACCAGCTTCCCGTCGATCAGGAGGCGGAACTCCCCGTTCGGTGTGGTGGCGGGCATGTGGAGGCTCCTGTCGTCTGGGGATATCGGGTGGATGGTGCTCGGGTCGGTGCCGCCCGCAGGTGCGGTGCTGGGCTCAGGAAGCGCGTCGGGCGTCGGTGACGGTCACGGTCGTCGACCGGCCGGAGGAGGCGGCCTCGGCGGTCGACGACACCCCGGCCGCGGGGATCCGGTCGATCTCCACCACGGTGGAATTGGCCACGTGCTCCCTCCCCGTTCCGCCGCGCCGGTCCCGTTCCCCCGGGATCGACGCGCTCCGGGCGAGTATGGCACGCACTCCGCCGGCGTGTCGGCAGGGACGACGGCGGCGGTACCGGCAGGCGGGGACGGATTGCAGTACAACGGTTGCCGATGAACCTGTCCCTGTCCGAGGAGTCGCGGCGCTTCCGCGACGAGCTGCGGCAGTGGCTCGACGCCAACGTCGAGCCCGCGCCGCCGTTCGTCGACTTCGACGAGGAGTTCGCCTGGGGCCGGCGTTGGCAGGCGCGGCTGGCGGAGGACCGGTGGGTCGGCATCCACTGGCCGGCCGTCTACGGCGGTCGGGGCGCGTCACCGGTGGAGGTGGCGCTGTTCAACATCGAGTACGCGCGGTCGCGGGCGCCACAGCCCGTCAACCGGACCGGGGTGAACCTGGTGGGCCCCACCCTGCTCGCCCACGGCGACGACGACCAGCGGCGCCGCTGGCTCCCCGGGATCCTGGCCGCCACCGAGATCTGGTGCCAGCTCTTCAGCGAGCCCGGCGCCGGATCGGACCTCGCGTCCCTCACCACACGCGCCGTGGCCACCGAGGGAGGCTGGGTGGTCGAGGGCCAGAAGGTGTGGACCAGCTACGCGCAGTTCTCCCGGTGGGGGATCGCACTGGTCCGCACCGATCCCGATGCCCCGCGCCACCGGGGGATCTCCTGCGTGGCGGTGGACATGTCGGCACCCGGCGTCGAGGTCCGACCGCTCGTGACCATCACGGGCGAGGCCGAGTTCAACGAGGTCTTCCTCGACGAGGTGTTCGTGCCCGACGACCAGGTCATCGGGGGTGTCCACGACGGCTGGCGGGTGGCCAACACCACCCTGGCCCACGAACGGGGCACCACCTTCCCCTTCAAGGAGCAGGTGGTCCACGAGGTGTACCTCGGCGAGCTGCTCGACCTGGCGGCGGCCAACGGGACCATCGACGACCCGTTCGTGGCCGACCAGCTGGTCGACGCCTACGTGAAGCTCCGGGTCCTCCGACTGCACAACTGGCGCACCATGACCCGCCTGGCCCGAGGGGAGGCGCCCGGCCCGGAGTCGTCCGTGGTGAAGCTGACCTGGACGGACATGACCCAGACCCTGTCCGACGCCGCGCTCGCCGTCGTCGGGGACGCCGCCCCGCTGTGGGGCACGGCCACCGGCAACGCCGCCGGTGGCCGCTGGCAGCGCCAGTGGCTGTGGAGCAAGGCGGCGTCCATCGCCGGGGGGACCTCCGAGGTCCAGCGCACCATCATCGGCGACCGGATCCTGGGACTGCCCCGGTGACCGGGTCCGGCGGGTCGCATCGCCAGGTGGCCCGGCTCCTCGTGGGCGGGCAGTGGGTGCGACCGTCGACGTCGGACACCCTGGACGTGGTCGAGGCCCACACCGAGCAGCTGCTGGGTCGGGTGCCGGTGGCCGCTCCGGCGGACGTCGACCGTGCCGTGGGTGCGGCCCGGGCGGCGTTCGACGACGCAGCGTGGTCCCGGACCACGGTCGACGAGCGGATCGAGGCCGTCGGCCGGATCGCCACCGGCCTGGGCGAACGGTCCGAGGAGCTGGCGCGGACGATCACCTCGGAGAACGGGTCGCCCATCGGCTTCTCCCGTCTGGGCCAGGTCGGCGCCCCGATCGACATCATGCGGTCGATGATGGAGCTCGCCGCCGCGTATCCGTGGGAGGCCCGGCGGACGGGCCGCTACGTCGACTACGTCGAGCGTCGCGAACCGGTGGGGGTGGTGGCCGCCGTCGTGGCCTGGAACGTCCCCCAGGTCCTCATCGCCACCAAGCTCGCCCCCGCGCTCCTGGCCGGCTGCACGGTGGTCGTCAAGGCGGCCCCCGAGGCCTCGCTGGACGCGGTCCTGCTGGCCGAGGTGGTGGCGGCGGCGGGTCTTCCTCCCGGGGTGGTGTCCGTCCTGACCGGGGGGGTGGCCACCGGTGAGGCACTCGTGGCGCACCCGGGCGTCGACAAGGTCGCCTTCACCGGGTCGACGGCGGCCGGGCGCCGGATCGCGGCCGAGTGCGGACGGTCGCTGCGACGGGTGAGCCTGGAGCTCGGGGGGAAGTCGGCCGCCGTGGTCCTGGACGATGCCGACCTGGGACAGCTGGCCAAGGGACTCCGTTACGCGTCCTTCGTGAACAACTCGCAGGCCTGTGCGGCCCAGACCCGGATCCTCGCCCCGGCCGGTCGGTACGAGGAGGTGGTCGACGCCGTCGCCACCGCCGCCGCCGAGCTCCCGGTGGGCGACCCGTTCGACCCGCACACCCGGATCGGGCCACTGGTCAGCCGCCGCCAGCGGGAGCGGGTCCGCGGGTACATCGACGGGGCCACGGCCGACGGGGCCCGGCTGGTGGTCGGGGGCAGCGGCGCCCCCGACGGCCTCGGTGCGGGGTGGTTCGTCCGTCCCACCGTGTTCGCCGACGTCGACAACGCCATGGCCGTCGCCCGCGAGGAGATCTTCGGCCCGGTGCTGAGCGTCATCCGCTACCAGGACGACGCCGACGCCGTCCGGATCGCCAACGACTCCGAGTACGGGCTGGCGGGCTCGGTGTGGACCGCCGACGAGGCGCGGGGGATGGCCGTGGCCCGGGGCGTGCGGACGGGGACGTTCGGGATCAACGGGTACGCGCCCGACCCGCTGGCCCCGTTCGGGGGCTACCGGGCGTCCGGCATAGGCCGCGAGTGGGGGGAGGCCGGCATGGACGAGTACGTCGAACGCAAGGCCGTGCACGGGGTCGGCTCGTGACGACCGGGCCGGTGGGGGCGGGGTCGTTCGCCGCCGACGTCGAGCACCACCCCATGTCGGGGTTGGATGAGTACCTGATCCACAACCACCCCCATCCGGTCCGGGTCATGTGGACCTCGGACCCACGGGCCTACGAGCGCATGTGGTTCACCTGCCAGGACGACACCGGCGACCTGCTGGTGGTGGCCGGTATGGGGGTCTACCCGAACCTGGGGACGGCCGAGGCGTTCGCCATCGTGAACCACCGGGGTCGGCACACGACCGTGCGGGCCCACCGCAAGCTCGGGCTCGACCGGATGGACATGACCGTGGGCCCGCTCACCTTCGAGGTGGTCACCCCCTTCCGCGAATGGCGGATCGCGCTGGGTGACAACGACTACGGGATCACCTTCGACCTGGCCTGGCTCGACACCAAGCGGCCGGTGTTCCGCAACATCGGGGCCGGCTCCATCGTCGGGACCCGGCCCTTCGCCGGGGTCGCCGGGTACGACGGGTTCGGCCGCCAGTCGGGGTGGGTGGAGGTCGACGGGGAGCGCCGTGCGGTGACCACCGACCGGTTCTGCGGGACCCGGGACCACCACTGGGGCACTCGCGACGGGGTCGGCGGCCGGGCGAACTGGGGCGGCTACCAGCACCCCCATTCGGGGGAGTGGGTCGAGTTCGCCGACTACGGCATCTGGGGAGACCACGTGCTCTACAACCTCGGGGATCCCCGGCGCGGTGCGGGGACACTGCGGGACCGGCGGTACCGCCTGCGCTTCGAGCCCGACACCCACCTCCTGCACTCGGGCGAGATCGACTACGAGTTCGACGACGGGCACGTGCGCACGGCGACCTTCGAACGGCTGGGCCACCAGATCGCCTTCCTGCGGTGCGCCATGTACGGGGGGCCGAACGGGGGGACACCCGACGGTGACCTGTGGCAGGGCATGGAGGTCGGCGACGGGGTGGTGAGCGGGGAGACCTACGACGTGACGGACCCTGGGGTCCGCGCCCGGATCTGCGGCCTCGACCAGCACCACGCCCGCTTCGTCAGCGAGGGCGAGACGGTGGTGGGCATCGTCGAGCCCTACGACACGCTCTGCTACGAACTCGCCGTGGCCGGCCGGGGCGGCTTCAGCCTCCTGGAGTGACCGCGGCGACCTGGCCGGCGGGAGGCACCGGTCAGACGATGCGGGAGGCGTGGCCATCCCAGTGCGGCTCCTTCAGGAGCCGCTTGAACAGCTTTCCGCTCGGGTCCCGCGGCAGCGAGTCCACGACGTCGATCGACCGCGGGACCTTGTACCCGGCCAGGTGCCGGCGGCACCACGCCAGGAGCTCGCCCTCGTCGACCGGACCGGCCAGCTCGACGACTCCGTGCACCGCCTCGCCCATCTCCTCGTCGGGGATGCCGAACACGGCGGCGTCGAGGACGGCCGGATGGGTCGCGAGCACCTGCTCGGCTTCGCGCGGGTAGATGTTCACCCCGCCCGAGACGATCATGTCGGCGGACCGGTCGGTCAGGTAGAGGTAGCCGTCCGCGTCCACGTAGCCGACGTCGCCGAGCGTGCGCCACCCGTGACGGTCCCGGACCGAGGCCGTCTTGTCGGGATCGTTGTGGTACTCGAAGTCGCGCCCGCCGGCGAAGTAGACCGTGCCCGCCTCGCCGGCCGGCAGCTCCTCGCCGTCCTCGCCGACGATGTGCAGCTCGTCGCGCGGGCGCCCCACCGATCCGGGGTGTTCGAGCCACTCACCCGGGGTGATGAACGACGATCCGAGGTCCTCGGTGCCGGCGTAGTACTCGTAGATGATCGGCCCCCACCACTCGAGCATCCGGTGCTTCACCGGCACCGGGCACGGTGCGGCGGCGTGGACGACGTAGCGCAGGCTGGACACGTCGTACCCCAGGCGCTGCTCCTCGGGCAGGCGGAGCATGCGGGTGAACATGGTGGGTACGAACTGGGCGTGGGTCACCCGGTACCGCTCGACGGCCTCGAGGCACCCGGCGGCGTCGAAGCTCTCCATGACGACGGCGGTGGCCCCGAGCCGGTGCATGGCCATGGTGTAGACCAGCGGCGCCGAGTGGTAGAGCGGCGCGGGGGACAGGTAGACGGAGGACCCGGTGATCCCCATGGCGCCGATGCCCAGGGCGATGGCGACCGAGGGAGCCCGGGGGTCACCCGGGACGGTGACGCCGAGCGGCTTGCGTACGCCCTTCGGCACCCCGGTGGTGCCCGAGGAGTAGAGCATCTCCCGTCCCTCGGCCTCGTCGTCGAGCGCGCCGGGACGGCCCGACCCGAGGACGTCCCCGAAGGAGGCGAACCCGGGGACGTCACCGCCGGCGGCGATGCGCAGCGGCACGGCACCCAGGTCCAGCGAGGCGGCCACGTCGGCCAGGCCGGACGTGATCACCAGTGCACGGGCCCCGCAGTCGTCCAGGATGTACTGGGCCTCCTCCGTGCGGAGGTGGGAGTTGAGGGCGGTGTAGTAGAGGCCGGCCCGCTGCGCCGCCCACGCCGCCTCCAGGAACGGGGAGCCGTTGGCCATCATCAGGGCGAGGTGGTCGCCGGGCCGCAGCCCGGCGGCACGGAAGGCATGGGCCAGGCGGTTCGAGCGCTCGTCGAGCTGGCCGTAGGTGGTGACGGTGCCCGATCCCGCCATCACCACGGCCGGACGGTCCGGGTGGTCGGCGGCTCGGGCACCGAGGTGCGGCGTGGGCGGCTCGGACGCGGGCTCCATTGGCGGCGGAGTGTAGACCAGCCGTCCGGCGGGGACACCGGAGCGACGCCGTGCTCCCGGTACGGCGTCGGACACGGGCCGTCTGGGTAGCCTGGTGGGCCATCGAGGAGGTGGACCGTGGTCGGGACGGAGACGTGGGGAGAGGGGCCCGACATCAGGCTGGGGACCCCCGGGTTCTACCTCCGCCCCGACTACCACGACGTCCTGGCCTGGCTGCGTCGCAACGCACCGGTGTACCCGGTGGACGGCGGCATGCTGGCGCTCAGCCGGTACGAGGAGGTCCGGGAGGTCAGCCGCGACCCGCAGCGTTTCGTGTCGGGTCGGGGCGTGCTCGTCAACGACCCGCTCCGTGACGTCGACAGCGGCGGTCTGGGCGCGTTCTCGATCCTCCACCTCGACCCGCCGCTCCACGCCGCCTACCGGACGGTCGTCAACCGGCTGTTCACCCCCCGTTCGGTGGCACCCCTGGAGGACCACGTCCGGCGGGTGGTCCGCACCGCCCTCGACGCCGTGCCCGCCGACGAGGTGGTCGACCTGGTCGGCGCGCTGGCGGCACCCATCCCCATCGCCGTGATCGCCGGCCTGCTGGGCGTGGACGGGTCGGACGGCGAGCAGCTGCGGCGGTGGTCGGACGCCATCATCGAGTCGGCGGACGGAACCGCCGACGCGCCGGCCGCCCCGATGGACGAGCTGCTCGGGTTCCTGGCCGAGCACGCCCGGTCGGGGGCGGCCGACGGGGAGGGACTGGCCGGGGTGCTGGCCACGACCCCCGTCGGCGACCGGCTGCTGGACGAGGGCGAGGTGACCGGGTTCCTCCTGACCCTCCTGGTGGCCGGCAACGAGACGACCCGGTCGCTGCTGTCCGGAGGCGTGGAGGCGCTGGCCCGCCACCCCGGACAGCGCGAGGTGCTGGCCGGGGACCCGACCGCCGTGGCGACGGCCGTCGACGAGATGCTGCGCTGGGTCACCCCGATCCAGGCCTTCGGCCGCACCGCCGTGGACGACGTCGAGCTGGCCGGCACGCACGTCCCCGCCGGCACGTTCCTGGTCATGCTGTACGCCTCCGCCAACCGGGACGAGGCGGTCTTCGGGCCCGATGCCGGGTGCTTCGACGTCGGTCGCCGGTCGGCGGCGCCGAACCTGGCCTTCGGGTTCGGCGAGCACGTGTGCCTGGGGTCGAGCCTGGCCCGGCTCGAGGCCCGGGTGTTCTTCGAGGAGCTGGTGGCCCGCCACCCCCGGTTCTCCCTGGCCGGCGAGCCGACCTACACCAGCTCGACCCTGGTGAGCGGGGCACGGACGCTCCCGGTGGTCCTGGGCGCCTGACCGGGCGGACCGGGACGGTCAGCCGGCCAGCAGTCCGTCGCGTCCGCTGGCGGCGAATTCGGCCCGCAGCGCCTCCACGTCGGCGGGCGTCATCGGGGTGTACACGGTCGAACGGTCCCTCCGCACCCAGTACGGGTCGGCCGAGGACCACTGCTCGGCCCGAAGCGGCGCCTTGTCCACCTTGTCGGTCCCGGTCACCGGCAGTGCCACCACGATCCTCAGGTAGCGCGGCACCCACTTGGTGCCGAGGTCGGGCTGGTCGTCGAGGAAGGCGGCGAAGTCGGTCGCGTCGAACCGCCCGGGATCGTCCACCTCGAGGGCGGCCATCACCTGGTCGCCCGTGCGGCTGTCGGGTACGGCGTACACGGCGACCCCCCGCTGCCCGAGGTAGCGGCCGAGGATCCGCTCGATCGGTGCCGCCGTGAAGTTCTCGCTGTCGACCCGGAGCCAGTCGCCCGAGCGTCCGGCGAAGTAGAAGATCCCGTCGGGATCCCGGTAGGCCAGGTCGCCCGACCAGTACCAGCCGTCGCGGAGGCGCTCGGCCTCGGCCTCGGGATTCTTGTAGTAGCCCTCGAACGCCGAGTGCGGCGACCGGCCGATCAGCTCGCCGATGGCGGTCCCGGGATTGGTGAGCCGCCCGTGGGCATCGAGGACGGCGACCTCCCGCTCCTCACCCGTGGCCGGGTCGACCACCTTGGCCTCGGCCCCTTTGGGCAGACGGCCGAGGGCGCCGGGCCGCCCGTCGCCCACCGGGTGGAGCACGATCGCCCCCTCGCTCGAGCCGTAGCCCTCGAACACGGGCACACCGAAGCGGCGGGTGAACTCGGCCTTGTCGGGCGCGGAGGTCTCGGGACCGAGGACGTAGGCCAGCCGGTGGTCGAGATCGTGGTCGGTCGGCTCGGTGGCCAGGATGTGGGCCACGGCACGGCCGACCGTGTTCATGAAGGTGGCGCCGTACTCCCGCACGTCGGGGAGGAACCCCGACGCCGAGAACCTGCGCCGCAGCACCAGTGTGGCGCCGCTCGCCATCCAGGGGAAGAGGGACGACGACAGCGCGTTCCCGTGGAACAGCGGCATGGCCGAGTAGAGGACGTCGTCCGGGCGGAAGGGCATGCGCGCGGCGGCCCGGGCGGCGCTGCCCTGGGACATCCGCACCGCCTTGGGGGTCCCCGTGGATCCGGAGGTGAACACCAGCAGGTAGAGGTCGTCGGGCGCCGGTGCCGGCGGCGGGGTCCCGGCGGTCACCGGGAGGTCTGCGGCGGTCGGCGCCCGCAACGTGGCGGTGCCGCCGACGAGCACCCGGTCGGGGGGCATGCCCAGGTCGAGTCCGTCGAGCAGTCCCCGGTGGTCCGGATCGGTGACCAGCAGGGTGCAGTCGGTCGCCCGCACGTCGCGGGCCAGCTCCTCGCCCCGCCGGGTCGGGTTCAGCCCGACCACCACGGCCCCGGCCAGGGCCGCCCCCGCCAGCAGGAAGACGTAGCCGGGGGTGTTGTCGAGGAGCGCCCCGACGTGGACGGGGCCGTCGATCCGGTACCCGTGGAGCAGGTCGGCCGTGGTCCGGGCCTCGGTCACCACCTGGGACCACGACCACGAGTCCCCCTCGAAGCGCAGCGCCGGACGGTCGTCCTGCGCCCGTCGCTCGAGCAGGCCGGCCACCGTCTCGACCCCGGCCGCCGGGCCCGCCCCCGTCGACGGCCCGCGGGCCGTACCGGCGCGCTCGGAGGGCACCGCCGGTCAGCCGGTCCGCGACGCCAGCAGCTCGAGGAGCTGCCCGTCGGGGTCCCGGACCATCACGGCGACGCCCACGTCGGTGTCGGCCAGCACCTCGCCGCCGGCAGCGGCGACGGCGGCCAGGGTGGCGGGCAGGTCGTCCGTGGTGAGCGACAGGTGGGTCAGCCCGGGCTCGGTCATCGGCCGGTCGCGGGCGGTGGGGTTCCCCGGCCGGTCGAAGTGGAGCAGCTCGAGGACGAACTCGCCACGGGTGAGGTAGACGGCGGTGAGGCCCACCGGGAGCGGGACCCGGAGCAGGGTGCTGCACACCCCGTCGGGTGGCTGCAGGGACCGGGCCTCGGCGAAGCCGAGGGCCTCGACGTAGAACCGGCGCGAGCGGTCGAGGTCGGCGACGCACAGTCCGACGTGGGTGACGGTGACCGGGGGCACCGGACCGACGCTACCGGAGCGGACGGGTCACTTCCGGGCCGCGTCCTGGGACAGGCCCGACGGCATGACCATGCCCACGGTCTGGAGGTGCTGGCCCAGCATGGTGTCGAACTGCTCGGCCACCGCGTCGGCGTCCCACCCACCGTCCTTGTGCATCCAGGCGATCTGCTTGGGGTGCTGGAACAGCGAGTAGCTGAAGTCGGTCCGCCCGAAGAGCTGGCCGTTGACATGGCCGGCCCGGTCCGAGGCGAGGAAGGCGACCAGCGGAGCGTTCATGGCCGGGTCGAGTCGGGGGTCGACCTCCCCGTCCTCACCGGCCAGTGCCGCCGTCATCCGGGTGGCCCCGGCGGGGGCGATGGCGTTGACGGTGATGCCCGACCTGGCCAGTTCGAGCGCCCAGACGAACGTCATCCCCATGATGCCGGCCTTGGCGGCGCCGTAGTTGGTCTGCCCGAAGTTGCCGCGCAGCCCGGCCGAGGAGGTGACGTTGACGATGCGGCCGTAGCCGGCCCCCTTCATGACCGGCGCCGCATGCCGGGTGCAGTTGAACGCGCCCTTCAGGTGGGTGGCGATGACGGCGTCGAAGTCCGACTCGTCCATCTTGACCAGGGTGCGGTCGCGGACGATGCCGGCGTTGTTGACGAGGACGTCGATCCCGCCGAAGGTGTCCACCGCGGTGGCGATGATCCGCTCGGCGGCGGCGAAGTCGCTGACCGACTCGTGGGAGGGGACCGCCCGGCCGCCGCCGGCCTCGATCTCACGGCACACCGCTGCGGCGGGGTCCTCCTCCTCGGAGTCGCCCCGGAGGCTGACCCCGAGGTCGTTGACGACCACGGCGGCGCCCTGGGCGGCCAGCTCGAGGGCGAACTGCCTCCCGATCCCCCGACCCGCCCCGGTCACGACGGCCACCCGGTTCTCCAGCAGCATGCGACTCCTCGGTTCGACGGTCCCCCGGCGCCGATCCCGAGAGGGAGGTGGGCGCCGCCAGCGCCGGAATACTATGGCAACGCCTCCGGGCCGGCCAGGGCCGGCCCCGGGCGTGACGCCGTCCGTACCGTCCAGCCAGAAAGCCGGTTCGCCGTGGCCACCTCCCGAGGCACAGACCCGTTCGCCGAGTCGGAGGACCAGCAGGCGCTGCGGGCCCTCGCCCGGGACGTGGCGCTGCGGGCGGTGGCGCCGGCGGCCCGCGACGCCGACCTGTCGGGTGAGCTCTCGCGGGACGCCCTCGACGCCCTGGCCTCCGCCGACCTGTTCCGGGTCACCATCGGTGAGGCCTGGGGCGGCCTGGGCCTGGGTGACGTGGAGGCCGCCATCGTCCTCGAGGAGGTGGCCCGCCAGGACGTGTCGACGGCGATCTGCTGCCAGTTGGCCTTCAACGGTCCGTCCCGGGGGATCGAGCACCTCGGGGGCGCGGCGCTCAAGGACCGGTGGCTCCCGAGGGTGGCGGACGGGCAGGCCATCGTGAGCATCGGCATCACCGAGCCCGACGCCGGATCCGCCGTGCAGGACATGCGCAGCGCCCTGGTCGCCGACGGTCCGGGGCGGTGGCGCCTCTCGGGCTACAAGAACTACTCGACGCTCGGCCACCTGGCCGAGGGGATCCTGGTGTGGTGCCGCTGGCCCGGCGGCGACGGGGCCAAGGGGATCGGGGCCGTGGTGGTGCCGATGGACCGCGACGGGGTGGCCGTGACCGGCCGGCACTGGGGGATGGGGATCCATGCCGCCACCGAGGCCGAGGTGGCCTTCGACGGGGTGGTGGTCACCGTGGACGACGTCCTGGTGGCCGGGGAACCGACGACGACCGATGCCTTCAAGGTGCTACTCGGCCACCTCAACCACGAGCGCTGCGGCAACGCCGCCATGTGCGTGGGCGCCGCCCAGGGCGCGCTCGAGCACGCCGTCCGGTACATGAACGAACGCCAGCTGGGCGGGCGTCCCATCGCCGACCTGCAGGGCCTGCGGTGGAAGCTGTCGGACATGGCCGTGCAGCTCGAAGGGGCCCGCCTGCTGCTGACCCGCGCCGTGCACCTGGCCGGGCCGGGTGGGACGCCGCCACCGCTGGAGACGGCACTGGCCAAGACGGCGGCCAACCTGGCCGCCAAGCTGGTGTGCGACGAGGCCATGCAGATCCACGGTGGCTACGGGTACAGCCACGAGTACCCGGTCGAGCGCGCCTACCGGGACATCCGGGGGCTGTGCTTCGGAGCCGGCACGGTCGAGGCCCAGCGCAACTTCATCGGGTCCGCGGTGGTGGCCGGCCGCACCACGGTGTCACCCGGGTGGCTCGACCCGCTGACCGGTTAGGCCCCGGGACGCAGGAACCGCCCCTGGGGGTCCCACCGGCGCAGCTGTCCGACGAGGGCCGCCTCCGGCGGGTCGAGCTCACCGACGGGGTCGGCGACGTGCAGCTCCCACGGGCAGAGCGTGCGCACATGGGCGACCCGCTCGGCGACGGAGCCCGGCCCCGGCGCCACGGCGGTGAGGGCCAGCTCGCCGCCATCGTCCCGTTCGAAGAGGGCGAGATCGGTCACGAACGCCCGGACCCGGGCGCCGGGCGAGGTCACGTACCCGACGTCGGCCACGGCCCGGCGTCGGGTCAACGTCGACATGACCACCACCTCGTCGGCGGTGGAGGCCACGTCGTTGCCGCCGCCGGATCCGACCAGGAACACCGAGTCCCCGATCACGGTGGAGTTGATGTTGCCGTGCCGGTCGATCTGGGCCGCCCCCAGGCAGGCCAGCAGCGTCGTACCGGGACCGCCCACCAGCCCGCCGAGGACCTGCTCGGCGTCGCCCAGCATGGTGGCGGTCGGGAAGCTGCGATGGTTGAAGATGAAGGGGTCGGCGGGCGTGGGTCGGTAGCCCCACAGTCCGAGTTCGGCGGCCAGCACCGCGTCGCAGCCCCGGCTACGGGCCAGGTCGACGGCGAGCCACGCCGCCAGGTTGGCCACACCGGCCCCGGCCAGCACGGCGTCGGCTTCGAGCGCCACCACCCGGTCGGCCAGGTAGCGGGCACCGTGGACGGCGGCGATCTCCCAGGCGACCGGCTCGGCCACCAGGTCGGGTGGATGGGCGGCCTCGTCGTCGCGCCACGAGTCGGGTTCGGCCCTCCGGCGCAGTCCGGCGATCCGGTCGGGTCCGAGCTGCGCCAGGTACTCCTCCTGGGTGGCGGGAGCCAGCACCCACCGCTCGATCCAGCGGTCGTAGCCGTCCCCGTGGCTGGCCGCCCGGGCCTCGGTCCAGAACTCGAGGTCCTCGCCGTAGGGGTCGACCGGCACGTCACGCGCGAACAGTCCGCCGGGATGGGCGCCGAGCGGGGTCTCGACCACGGCCAGCACGCGGTGGGCGGGTACCTGGACGAGGTGCGACCACGGCCGGATGTCGTCGACCACGCGGTCGACGGTGGCCACCACGCCACGACGGGCGGCGAGCGCCCCCCAGACCCCTTCGAGTCCGGGGGGCTGGAAGGCGAGGTTGCCCCGCCGGTCGCCGACCGGGGCGTGGAGCAGGGTGATGTCAGGTGCGTACGCCTCGAGCAGGCCGACCCGTCCGAACGGGGTGTCGACCTGGGTGTAGCCCGGGTTGGCGGCCATCGACGAGCCGGCCAGCGATGCGGTGGTCACCGCGGGCAGCCCGCGGGCCGCCGCCTCGAGCCGCTGGAGGAACGTCAGGAACGACCAGTGCTCGACCTCGACCTCACCCCGCAGGTAGGCGTCGGAGAAGTTGGGATTGGGGGAGAAGCTCGGGAAGACGTCGCCGGAGTACCCGGTGACCACCTTGTCGACCAGGCCGCCCCGGAAGAACAGCGCCCCGAGGCTGGACAGGCTCAGCATGACCAGGGTGAAGTGCGGGTCACGGCCCCACCAGTGCCGGACCAGGTGCCGGGCGGCCGCCGTCCACCGGGTGTGGTTGGTGACGACGTGGACGGCGTCGCCCGCCCGCACGTGGGCCACCGCCTCGTCCAGCGAGCACACCTTGTCGTCGGCGGTCCGGGCCCCGCCGGCCCCGGACGGAGCGGGTCCCTCGGTGGGCGAGCCGGCCATGTCGGGCAAGCTAGCGGACGGGGACCACGGATAGCATCCCGGGATGATCCGTTACGAAGTCGGTGGGGACCGGGTGGGGCGCATCACGCTCGACCGTCCGGAGGCCCGCAACGCGCTGAGCATCGAGATGCGTGACGACCTGGTGGACGCCGTGCGCGCCGCCCGCGACGACCCCGGTGTGCGGGCGCTCCTTCTCACCGGCACCGGGGACTCGTTCTGCTCGGGCATGGACCTGCGAGCCTCGACGGTGGCGAGCGCCGGCGGCGCCGGCTTCGACCCCCGCTCCACCAGCGAGGCCCTGCGCAAGGGTGTGCAGACCATCGTCCGGGAGCTGTGGGAGCTGGACAAGCCCACCGTGGCCGCCGTCAACGGCACCGCCGTGGGCCCGGGGGCCCACCTGGCCCTGGCCTGCGACTTCGTGCTGACCCAGGCGACCACCCGGTTCATCTGGTCCTTCGCCCGCTGGGGCCTGGTCGTCGACGCCGGCGGCGCCTACCTGCTGCCGCGTCTGGTCGGGCTGCCCCGGGCCAAGGCGCTGGTGCTGCTGGGGGAGGAGGTGGTGGGTTCGGAGGCCGTCGACCTCGGCCTGGCCTACCGGTGCCTCGGCTCGGTGGAGGAGCTGGCCGGCGCCGCCGAGGAGCTGGCCGTCCGGCTGGCCCAGGGGCCGACCCGGTCGCTCGGGCTGTCCAAGCAGCTGCTGAACGCCAGCTTCGAGACGACCCTGCCGGTGTCCCTCGACCGCGAGGCGCAGTTCCAGGCCCTCGGCACCGTGTCACCCGAGATGGCCGAGGGTATGGCGGCGTTCAAGGAACGGCGCCCTCCCGACTTCGTCGGCTCGTCGGGCGCCGCCGGGGACTGAGTGCCACCCGGTCCGCGCCTCGTCGAGCGGCCGCCCACCGTGGCGTCCGACCCCGGACGGTCCCACGTTTCGTGGGTATCATCTCGTCGTGGCTGAAACCCCTCCGGCGGCAGCGGGATACGACCCGGAGTCGGTCCGGGCCAAGTACCTCGCCGAGCGCGACAAGCGACTGGTCCCACACCGCGCCGACATCCGGGACCTGCGGAGCGACGAGCACTTCGCCCGGTACCGAGCGGACCCGTTCACCCCGCTCGTCGAGCGCGAACCGGTGGCCGACGACGTCGACGTGGTGATCGTGGGCGGGGGGATCGCGGGGATCCTGGCGGGTGCGAGCCTGCGCCGTGCCGGCGTCGAGCGGATCCGGATCATCGACCAGGCGGGTGGGATCGGCGGCACCTGGTACTGGAACCGGTACCCGGGGGTGATGTGTGACATCGAGTCGTACATCTATCTCCCCATGCTCGAGGAGCTCGGCTTCGTCCCCTCGCACCGGTATGCGTTCGGCGAGGAGATCCTGCACCACCTCGAAGCGGTCGCCGACCGGTCCGACCTGGTGGACGACGCCCTCTTCCACACGGGGGTCACCGTGGCCGAATGGCAGGAGGACCCGGGCCGGTGGCGGATCGCCACCGACCGGGGCGACACCGTCACCTGCCGGTGGTACGTCCTGGCGGTGGGCATCCTCAACCTGATGAAGCTGCCCGACATCCCGGGCATGGAGGAGTTCGCCGGGCACTCGTTCCACTCGGCCCGGTGGGACTACGGGTACACGGGCGGTGGCCCGGGCGAGCCACTCACCGAGCTGGGGGACAGGTCCGTGGCGCTCTTCGGCACCGGGGCGACCGGCATCCAGTGCGTGCCGCCGCTGGCCGACGCGGCCAAGGAACTCCTCGTCTTCCACCGCACGCCCTCGGCCATCGGCGAGCGGGGCAACCGGCCCACCGATCCTGCCTTCGGCCGTGGCCTCACACCGGGGTGGCAGCGGGAGCGCATGGACAACTTCCAGGCGATCATCATGGGTCGGCCGACCGAGGGCGACCTGGTGGACGACGGGTGGACCCACGACTACGCCCGGACCCGGAACGTCCGACGCGACGAGGGGATGCCGATCGAGGACTACCTGCGACGCGTCGAGGAGGTCGACTACGAGGTCATGGAGGCGCACCGGCACCGGGTCGAGGCGCTGGTTGCCGACCCGGCCACCGCCGAGGTCCTCAAGCCCTACTACCGCTACCTGTGCAAGCGTCCCTGTTTCCACGACGAGTACCTCCCCGCCCTGAACGGCGCCAACGTCACCGTGGTCGACTGCCCGGGTGGGGTCGAACGGATCACCGCCCGCGGTCCGGTCGTCGACGGCCGCCAGTACGACGTGGACTGCATCGTCTACGCCACCGGGTTCGAGGCAGAGGTGACCCCGCTGCCGCGCCGCGTCGGCCACGAGGTCGTCGGCCGTGGCGGGATCACCCTGGCCGGGAAGTGGGCGGACGGTGCGGCCAGCCTGTACGGGATGATGAGCCGCGGGTTCCCGAACCTGTTCGTCATGCCCGCCCCGGGTCAGCAGGCGGTGGTGACGGTCAACTACACGCAGCTGGCCGTGCTCGGGGCCGAGTTCGTGGGCGGCGCCGTGGCCCGGCTGGTCCAGAAGGGCGTCGAGGTGTTCGACGTCAGCGCCGAGGCCGAGGCGGCATGGACCGCCGAGATCGTCGCCTCCTTCGTCGACGCCAGCGCCGTGCTGTCCACCTGCACGCCGTCACGGATCAACTTCGAGGGGCACCCCGAGGAGATGAACCCCCGCAACGGCAACTTCGGGCGGGGTCTGGGCGACTGGTTCGCCTACCGGGACCTGCTCGAGGGGTGGCTCGAGGCCGGGAACCTGGAGGGCCTGGAGCTCGAGGTCCGGCCGGCCCACCCGTGAGCGGACGCCGGCGGGTGGCCGTCGTCACCGGCGGCGGCGGCGGGATCGGCGCGGGCGTCGCCGAGGAGCTCGGCCGCAACGGCTGGCACGTCGTCACCGTCGATCCGCTGGTGACCCTCGACGGATCGGCGCAGCTGCCGGAGCCCGAGGAGACGACGGCCGGTCGAATCGTCGCCGCCGGTGGCTCGGCCAGGGCCTCGTCGGTGTCGGTCACCGATGGCGGGGCCGTCCGCACCCTGTTCGCCGAGCTGGTGGAGGAGCACGGCGGGCTCGACGCCGTGGTCAACGTGGCCGGGATCACCCGACAGACCTACTTCGGCAGGGGCACCGAGGAGGACTGGCTGGCGGTGCTCGGCGTGCACCTCGGGGGCTACCTGAACGTCCTCGACGCGGCCCTGCCGCTGATGGCCGCCGCCGGACACGGCCGCATCCTCGGCGTCACTTCCGGGTCGGGGTGGCGGGAGGCGGATGCCGGTGCGTACAGCTGTGCCAAGCGGGCCGTGGCCGCGCTCACGTGGCAGCTCGGTCGCCGGGTGCCACCGGGTGTCACCGTGAACGCCATGTCGCCGATCGCCGCCACCCGGATGATGGCCTCGGCCCTGGAACGGGCCCGGAAGGCGGGCCGGTCCGGTGGCGGTGGGATCTCCTTCCTCTCGGTGGCGAGTCCCGAAGACCTCGGGCCGATCGGGGCCCACCTGGTCGACGGCGGGTTCGGGTGGTGCTCCGGTCAGGTGCTGTTCGCAGGTGGGCCCGAGGTGGCGGTCATCGACCAGCCGCGGCTCGTCGAGGTGGTCCGCACCGAGGAAGCGGTGTCCCTCGACCGCGTCCTCGACGTCGTCCTCCCCGATGCGTTCGCCAAGGCGGAGGCCCACCAGGCGAGCGCCGGCGGGGGCAATCCCCGGTTCGGGCCGATCTTCGACGAACCGGCGGGACCCGCGAGCACGCCGGGGCCGGTACGGTCCTGTGCCGTCGTGTCCGACCGTCCGCAGCTGGCCGCCTCCGTCGCCGCCGCCCTCGAGGCCCGCTCCGTCCGGTGCCACCCGGTGGAGCCGGCGGTCGGCTTCGGTGCCGCCGCCGACGCGCTGCACGCTCTGGTGGGAGCGACCGGACCGATCGACGCCGTGGTGGTCGCCGTCGCCGGCCGACCGCCGGCGGACGCCACGGCGGAGCCGTGGGCGCAGGTGCTCGCCGAACACGGAGACCTCGTCGAGCAGCTGCACGCCGATGCCGGTTGGGCCCGTGCCACCGCCGACTACGCCGCCGGGGCGGCGCGTCCGGTACGACTCGTGACCCTCACCGATGCGACGACCACGGGAGGGCGTAGTCGGGCCCAGGCCGCGGCGCAGCACGCCCGGGTGGCCGCCGGGGCCACCGAGGGCCGGGTCACGGCCTACGCCGTGGGGCTCGAGGCCCAGGAGGTGACCGCCGCCCCGACGGCGGGCGCACTCGTCAGCCACCTACTGGGCCATCCCGAGGCCGGCGCCCTGGCCGGCGCCGAGCTGGTGGTCGGCGACGGCTGGCTCGGGATGCGCAGCCACCCCCGACCGATCGGCGCCGTCACCTACGGTGGTCCGGACCTCCCCGACTGGCTCGACGGGAGGCTTCGCGACATCGTCGGCGCCACCGGCGACCCGGGGGGAGGGCCCTCCGCGTGACCGACCGACCCGACCGCGTGGTGGATGCCCACGTCCACCTCTGGGATCCCGCCCGGACCGACTGGTACCCGTACCTCTCCCACCCGCTGGGACCGGCGACGGCGGACACGTCGAGGATGTACCGCCCGTTCACGGTGGACGACTACCGGGCCGAGTCGACCGGCTGGAACGTCGAGAAGATCGTGAACGTCGCCGCCGCCACCGGCCGGCACTCGATCGACGAGACGATCGAGCTCGACGACGGGGCACCCGGTCGGGGAGGTCCCGACGCCATCATCGGTGGCATCCCCCCGACCGAGACGGTGGCCGAGGCCGTCGAGCTGCTCGATCGCCAGATGACCGCGTCGCGCTTCCGCGGCGTGCGGCCCATGGGCCGCTACGAGGGACCGCTGCCCGATCCGGGCGTGCTCCGCGCCCTGCAGGAGCGGAACCTGGTGTTCGAGCTCATGGCCCATCCCGACCAGTTGCGGGAGGCGGCACGCGGGCTGGCAGATGTCGACGGCCTGGCCGTGGTGGTGGAGCACGTCGGATGGCCCCGTTCGGGTGCCGACGAGGAGCGGGCCCTGTGGCGGGACGGTATCGACGCGTTGGCCGACCTCGGCCCCCGGATCGTGTGCAAGCTCTCGGGACTGGCGATGCCGATGGAGTCCCTGTCCGTCGATGCGTTCGCACCGTGGCTCGGGTACGCCATCGAGGCGTTCGGGGTCGACCGGTGCATGTTCGCCAGCAACTTCCCGGTGGACTCGATGTACGGCACCTTCGATGAGCTCTACGGCGTGTACGACGAGGTCACCGCCGGCCTCGACGGTGGATCCCGCGAGAAGCTCTTCGCCACCAACGCCGAGCGCGTCTACCGCTGCTAGGTTCGCCCAGCGGGCGTCGTCGTGCGCATCCTGACCAGCCCGCGCTCCTCGACGGACTGCCTCTGTGCCGACGGGCGACGACGCCGTGGGTTCGTGGAGGCGCCCGTGTCGAGTGCCCCGTCGTTCGTCGTCCCCGGACAGGCCGGCCGGCTGGAACGGGTCTGCCGGTCCGACGCCGCACCGCCCGCGGAAGGCACCTGCCCCTGACGGGCGTCTCGGCACTGCTCTCTTTTCGGCCAGCCGGCTCCGGTCGACGCCCCAGCCACGAATTCTGGCGAGTGGTCGATCAGCAGACCAGTGAATGTTGGCAGCGGGTACGTTTCGGCGATTCTCCCGTCATCGCTCACTTTTCAGTTGCGTCGCGTGGGGGTCGGCGCGACCATGCCGTGAGGTGGTGCTGCCGCGACCGCAGGCGGCCCCGATGGCGCGAGGTCCAGTGCGTACCTCGACTGGCAGGTGGGGACGGCGGGCCACCAGATCGGACCTCCCACCGACCGGCCCTGTGTCACGCAAAGGCAACGTGCAATTCGCTTCACAAATTGGGAGAACGGGTATACCGTGTGAAGGGTAATCATATTATTAGCATATCGTGAGGGTTTCTTGCCGCGCGACATGTTGTATGGCGGGTGCTCCTCTTCGATAATAGACACCATCAAGAGAGAAGGGTTATATCATAATGCCACATCTGTCATTTCCACGACTCGCCCTTTGGGCCGCCGGTTGTTCGGTGATCTGCGCCGCCAGTCTGGGCACGGTCAGCCTCATCGGAGGCGGCGCCGCCACTGCTGCGAGCCACCCCGTCGTCGCGACGACGACGACCGTGTTTGTGTCGGCGACGCATCCATTCACCAATTCGGGAGTAGCGGTAACCCAAGGCGAAACGATCTCGATGAGCGCCACGGGTGAAGCTGCGTATAACGGTCCGACGCATGAGTACGGTCCGGATGGGGTTGCCCTCAACGGAGAGGTCAATAACGGGACGGGCACGTGTCTCCTCGCCCAGTACACCTCGGTGCCGAAGTGGACTGCGCCGGGCCTGCCCTGCTTGTCCCTCATCGCCTACTTCACCGAAGGGACCAACCACGTGACCTTCTTCGTCGGGAAGGACGACACGCTCGTCGCGCCGGTGTCCGGCGAACTGATCCTCGGATTCAACGACCAGTACTACGGCGACAACAGCAAGGGCTACACGGTGACGATCACCGTCTCGTAGACCTGACGTCGTCCTGCGCACCGTCGGCGCAGTACCCGTCAGCACCGACGAGAGTACCCGGGGGTCGCACCACCCCCGGGTACTCGCACGCCTACAGGTACGCGTCGTGGCCGCATGCCCGGTCGGCCGGTCCGCAGAAGTGCCGGGCGGTCAACGATCCGCCGTAACCGTGGAGACGACAGCGAGTACGGCCAGTCCCACGCCGGGTGGGGAACAAGGAGGATTGCGAGCAGGTCGTCCGGGCTGATTGACCAGGACGTCCGTCAACCGGTGCGGGAGCACGGCACTCGGGCGTGACGCTCTCCTGGCTCTGCCTCGTCTCCACCCGGATCCGCCGACAGGTGCGCCCGAGCCGGGGTGGATGGATGTTCGGCACCCACAGGTTGGGGCCCCCCGGCGGCACTCGCCATCGATCGGCCTCGTGGACGGCTTCGGAATCGAGGCCGCCTCAGATCGCCGGGTCGGCGGCGGTTCTGGACTGGCGGGCGCCTGCGACCCGCGAGCTGCCGTGCTCGGGCACGTCGGGAGTCACGCAGCCATCATGATCGGCAAGGCGGCCCGGTGTGCCCAGGCCGTGAACTCCGCCTGAGGATCCGCCGGTCCCCGAACGAACGACGGATCGAAGGCCGATCGAGGCGAGTGGACGCCTGTCCCCGGATGTCGTGCCTCGTCCGCCAGATCCGGTCGCGGCCTCCTCGGTCAGGAGAAGACCGGAGCGGCCGGCCTGGTCACGGCGGCCCGTCCCTTGGGCTCCTCCCAGTCCTCCTGGCGGCCCAGGGCCGTGATGTCCAGGCACCTGTAGACGTCCAGGTCCACTTCCTCGCCACCGCGGCCGAACGTGGAGTACGTGTGAAAGACGTCGTCCCCGACGCGCAGGAAGCAGCTGAACCCGCCCACTTCGCCCGATGCGTCGTCGGCCCAGGCCGGGTCGAGCGCGATGAGCTCGGCATGGCTCCGGTAGTTGAAGACCACCGGGGTGACCGCCGGGTCGAGGGTGGCCCCGAAGTCGTAGTTGAAATCGCTCCCGAACGAGGAATACCAGGGGAACGTCCAGCCGTGTTCGGCACGGTAGTCGGCGAGCTTGGGGTAGGGGGCGCGGGAGATCGCGGCATAAGCCGTATCGCGCGTCCGGAGATGCACGAACAGGGCCGGAGCCATCTCGTCCATGGTCGCGGTGCAGCTGGGGCACGCCTTCTCCCACTCCGGGTCGTACATGGCGTGCCGCACGATGAGCTGCGAACAGCCATCGAAGAGGTCGGCCAGTCCGACTGGACCGTCCGGTCCCTGGAACGAGTAGGCCTTCTCGATCGCTACCATCGGTAGCCGCCGCCGGTCAGCGTTCAACGCGTCCCGCTGTCGGGTCAGTTCCTTCTCCCGGATCAGCAATTCCTTGCGTGCGGCGAGCCACTCCTCACGTGTGACGACTTCGGGCAGATTCACCGCGACCTCCGAACTTCAAGGCCAGGCCGGGGTGCCTGGCACCACCACGACGAGCGAGGAGGTCCACGAAGGACGTCTCGCACCTGCTTTTGACATGGTAATGGGGTGGGCTGCGCCGCGTGGGTGGAAGCCATTCCAGCGCGTTGCGATCTCACGGGTGACGTCATGACTCCCAGCTCGAAGGCGTAGTGCTCGGCAGTGCCTCCAGCGGCGTGAGGCGGCACCCGCCGAGGGGTCTCGGGTCGTGGATCCCCGTCAACGAACCACCGCCTCGACGGATTCCGGGGGCGCAGGAGACGACCGACTCCTGGGCCCTCTGCCTCACGCGACCCGGGTGCCTGGACGCAGGGGAGGACCGAATACGACACTGGAGGAAGCGGTCGCCCTCGCCTGCCCGATGCCCAGGTAGCGCCCTCGAACTGATCGGGGGGAGCACCGCACTGTCTCGGGGCGGTCGAAGCGTGCATAAGCGACCGCCCCCGTGGGCGTGAGTCGGGAACCGACCGAGCGGAACGGCATCACCTGCACGGGGTCCGCAGGCATGGGTGCCTCTGGCGGAACGTCGGGACGAACAACCGCATCGGACGGATCATGCTCATGAGCGCGGGGATTCCGCTCTCGTCGGCTGGGATCCAACTCGGGATCATCCTGACGGACAGGCCTCACGAACAGGGGCCACTCCGGCTTGCCGTCCTGGGGCACTTCCTCCTTGGAGCCTCGCTCGTGACCGGTGGTAACGGCCTCAGGATCAGAGCCAAGAAGGGCCGCCGCTCACGTCAGCCATTCCACCGAAGGGGTGTCCCCGGTGTGGGCGCGTCGTCGAGGCAGCAGTGCGTGCGCTCCGGGGACGGCCCCGCTCCGTCACGAGCGGGGATCCCGGACCCGGACGCGAACGGTCCGGTCCGGAGCCACCGACCGCCGCGGGCGGGACCGGGACCGCCCGTCCTTGGTCAGCCCAGATTGTTCACGCACGTGTCGCCGTCGTTGTCACTGTCCGTGCCGTCGGGACACGTGGTACCCGACCAGGTGACGGAGCTGAGGACGGCGAACGCCAGATTGGCACCGGCCAGATCGGTGCCAGTCATGTTCGCGTATCCCAGGTCGGCTGATTCAAGGTCACCATCGGAAAGGTCCGCACCGGACAGGTCAGCTCGGCCGAGGTACGCGGCCTCCATGTCGGCGCCTGACAGGTCGGCCGCCGACAAGTCCGCCGAGCCCAAGTCGACTCCCGAGAGTTCGAGATCCGCCAGATCCTGACCGGACAGGTCCGCGCCGACCAACGAGACGCCGGGTCCGAGAAGATACCCGCCGACCAGTTCCCAATTCGAAGGCAGCGCGCTCGGCGTGCCGGTGATTCCCCCCGAGAACACGCCGTCCAGGTTCGCGCCCGACAGGTCGGCATCGTCGAGGTTGGCGTCAGCGAGGCCGGCCTGGGACAGGTCCGCCGCGACGAGGTCCGCCCCGGTCAGATCGGCACCGGTCATTCCGACCCGGTCCAGATCGGAGCCCATCAGGTCGGCACCGGACAGGTTCGCGTCGTTCATGAGCGTGGCGGTCATGTCGACGCCGGACAGGTCCGCACCGGACAGATCTGCGTCGTCCCCGACCAGGTAGCCGTCGAGGAGGAGCCATCTGTTCGGAAGGGCACTCGGGGTGCCGATGATCCCTCCCGAGGAGACGCCACCAAGGTATGAGTCGGAAAGATCGGCACCGGACAGGTCGGCTCCGGTGACGACGGTGTCGTCCAGCGTGGCTCCCGACAGATCGGCTCCCGACAGATCGGCGTCCGACAGATCTGCGTCGGCGACACCCGCACCGGACAGGTCGGAACCCATCAGGTTGGCGCCCGACAGATCGACGCCGAAGAGATCGGCACCGGAGAACTCGACATCGGGCAGTGACGCTCCGGGACCCAGGAGGTAGCCGTCGACGATCGTCCACTGGACGGGCAGGGTGGCGGGGGTCCCGGTGATCCCACCCGAGGAGACACCGGCCAGATCGGCACCGGAGAGCGTCGCTCGATCCAGATCAACTCCGGACAGGTCGATGCCGGACAAGTCGGCGCCGGACAGGTTCGCACCGTCCAGGTCGGCGCCAGGTCCGACGAGGTATCCGTCGACGAGCTCCCACTCCGCGGGCAGCGCAGCTGGCGTCCCGGTGATTCCGCCCGAGGACACGGCGGAGAGGTCGGCCCCGGACAGATCCGTGCCGGACACGTCCGCCCCCAGGAGGTTCGCGCCGGTCACGTCCGCCCCCGAGACATTCGCGCCGGCGAGATCCGCACCCCACAGGTCGGCGCCGGCGAGATCGGCGTCTGCGAGATCGGCGTCCGCGATGTCGGCTCCGAACAGGTCGGCGCCCGGCCCGGTGAAATAGCCGTCGACGATCTCCCAGCCGGCCGGCAGGGCGGCTGGCACGCCGAGCAGGCCGCCTGACGCTGTGCCGTCCAGGCTGGCGCCGGTGAGGTCGGCATCCGAAACGTCGGCGTCCGTGAGGCGAGCGTCGGTCAGGTCGGCCCCGGAAAGAGTGGCTCCTGACAGGTTCGCGCCAGTCAAGGTTGCACCGTAGACGTCGGCTGAGGAGAGATTCGCACCAGCCAGATCGGCACCGGTCAGATTGGCCTGGTAGAGATCAGCCGCGGACAGATCGGCGCCGGCCAACTGACAATCGACCAGGTACGCACCGGGGGAATCGTCGGCGCAGTCAGTACCTCCTGCTCCTGTTGCGACCGTTACCCGGACCGGCCTCGCCTTGACGGTGGTGATTCCGGTGACGGTGAGATCGAACGTGTACCTCGTAGCCCTGGTCCGACGATTCTCCGGGACGGTGATCTCCGCGTTGACGGTCCCGTTCGAGCACGGGATCCACGACGGCAATCCAGCGACCGACTCGGGCGACGAGAACTCACAGTTCGTGGCGTTCGCCACCACGGCGGAGAGTCTGACCGTGCCATCAGTCGTGCTCACCGAAGACGGTGTCGCCGCGAACTCGGAGACCGTGGTCTTCGGAGGCCGTGGTCTGGCGGACGCCGCGGACGCCGGCGTTCCGGACGTCCCAAGGCTGATGCAACTCGCGACCAGGACGACGACACCGAGGGCGCGCCACCACCTGACGAGCGCTGCATCCGGTGTCCCCTGGAACCTAGGGCGATGTCTCACACACGCCACCCCCTGTCGTCGGAATCGCTCGAACCGCGATGACCCCCGGAAGTCTGCCACCCATCCGGCGGATGCGTGCCGGCTCACATGACATCGTCATCCCACGCTCGGGAGCTCGGGAGCTCGGGCGCTCGATGGCGACCGGTCTGCTCGAGGAGGGTGTCGCACCGCCGCGGGCCCGATCGCCGGCTCGGGGTCGCTCATCGACGGTGGCCGATCGACGACAGTGGGCAAGAGCGCACCGCTTGTGCAGTGCCGATCCGTCCGTCGAACCGTCACGACGACAGTGTCAGCGTCAAGGTCACGGTCGGCGTGACCACGGGACCTCCGGCATATCCCGGACGTGAGTCCCTGGCCTCGACGACCACGGTGTAGCTGCCCGGCACGTCCCTCGCCTTCGGAGTGCCGGAGATGGTGCCGTCGGACGCCAGCTTGATACCCGCCGGAAGCGACCCGCTCGTGCGCTTGAACGTGTAGGGCGGGACTCCGTCGGCGGCCTGGAGCAGCGTGTTGTAGGCGGTACCGACGGTGGCATCGGGAAGGGACGTGGTGGTGATCGCGAACGGGAACGCGGTCACCCTCCCGATTGCGGTCGGAATCCCGTCGTACGGCGGCGAGTCCGTGTACCACATCGCCCCGTCGGGCCCGGCGGTGATGGGTCCCGGGTAGTAGATGCTGCGGTTGGTCCGGCTCTGGATCATGAAGGTGGTGATCGTCCCCGAGGTGGTGATGCGACCGATCAGCCCTTCGTGTGGCCAGCCAGTGCCCCCGTGGAACGTGTACCAGATCCCCGCCGTGAACCACAGGGCACCGTCGGGTCCCGGCGTGATGTCCACCGGTGCATTGAACTCCGGATAGGTGGTGACGGTTCCCGCCGTGGTGATCCTCCCGATGGAACCGTTGTTGGTGTACCACAGGGCGCCGTCGGGACCGCTCACGATCGAATCGGGATTCTGGATGCCGGGATCGGTGAAGGTGGTCACCACGCCCGAGGTGGTGATCCGTCCGATGGAGTTGCCGCTGGTGCCGTCGGGTCGGTTCGTGAACCACAGCGATCCGTCGGGACCGCTGGTGATCGAATCCGGGTCCTGGATTCCCGGATCAGCGAAGGAACTGACCACCCCCGAAGTGGTGATCCGTCCGATGGAGTTGCAGTTCGTGAACCACAGGGCACCGTCGGGACCGGTGGTGATCGCACCCGCACAGTGGATGCTCGGATCCGTGAAGCTCGAGATCACGCCCGAGGTGGTGATCCGGTCGACCGAGTCGAAGTTGGTGAACCACAGGGCACCGTCGGGCCCGGCGGTGATCCCCGTCGGGCGGTCGATACTCGGATCCGTGTAGAAGTTGGTCACGACGCCTGCAGTCGTCATCCTCCCGATGGAGTCGGTCCAGGTGTCGGTGAACCACAGGGCGCCGTCGGGCCCGGCGGTGATGCCACCCGGCGAGAACACCCCCGGATTCGTGAAGGCGGTGATCTCGCCGTCCGCCCGAGCTGGCGACGCGGTCCCCACGGTTGCCACGACTGCCGTCAATGACAAGACGACGGCGGCGATCGCCGTCCGTCCCGTCCGTCGCGGCCGGCTCGAGACGTCGTGCATCGTCCACCTCCGATGGCCGCCTCCCGGTACCCCTGGAGCGCGTACCGTCCAGATGCTGCCACACGGTGGACACCGACGCTCCGTCCCCGTGGGTGCCCACGTGCGAAGGACGTCATTCCCCGATGGCCCGGTGCCGGTGCCGGTTCGGCACGGGTGGCCAGCAGTCGGTGGGCGGTGAACGGTCCGAGAGGCGGCAGGAGTGCAGCTGGGGCCACCGAGGTGGATCCAGCAGGTACTCCACCGACGACGCCGTGTCGCCGCACAGCACGCGGATCCAGCCGTCGGGGGACGGCATCGCCGTTCGGGATGCTTCGCGTCCCGAGACCTCCCCGCCATCCGCTGAACGTCCGCAGTGGCCGTGCCAGTTCCGTCGTCAGGCTGGAGTTCGGCTCGGTCGGTGTCGATCGGCAGGACCCCGTCCGATGGTTGCCAGCCACCCGGGATCGGTCCGGCGAGCTCTCGGCGGCCAGACGGTCCCACCTGAACGCCGGAACCGAAGCTGCCGCGAGGACCGCCCGACGGCTCGGGCCGGAGCTCGATGACCCCTGCCTCATCCAGGAGACGAACAACTCGGTGGTCTGACGTCGTCCCCACCCGATCGGCGCCAAGGTCGGGACGCAGACCCACGGCTCGTCCACGTTGCTCCACGAGCATCGGGTCGCCTCGGCGCTGGTCGCTGCGGGCGCACCGGTCGCGGCCCCATGGCAGGACGTCGGACTGCTCACGGATCCCGAATCGGGCTTCGTCGTCTCGCTGTGGAACCGGTACGAATCGGAAGCGGCCCCTGTGCCCGAAGCGGCTCGTGTCGCCGGCACTCGCCGCGATCTGCATCGCTCCATGGCACGGATCGCCGTCCCGCTGCCGAGCGTCCGGGCCGCCGTTGGACCTGCGGAGCTCGTGGCCTCCAGGGATGAACCGCTGGCGGCTCCTGCCCCCGACGACGGGGTGCTCCTGCGACGGAGCCGCGCCGAGCTGACCCACCGGCTCGACGACAGGACCCACCCCGAGCAGCCGCTCCACGGTGAGCCTCACGCAGGCAACTGCGTGCGCACTCGGGACGGGATCCGGTGGATCGGCATCGAGGGCGCGTGCGGAGGCCCGTTCGGGTGGGACCTGGCCTTCGTGAGCCACGAGACCCGTGCGGAGTTCGGGGGCATCGATCGATCCCCGCTGGACCTGCTGCTGTCCCTCGGAATCGCCTGTGGCGCCACCTGGTGCCGGGTCCGGGCTCGGTTCCCCGGGATGCGGCGGCACGGTGAACACCACCTGTCCCCGTTCCGCTCCACACTGTCCTGATCGCGGAGCCCCGCCACTCGGTGCCAGGACCCGGGGCGGTCGAGGCCACGGCGGCAGATCGCCGGGGCAGGTAGCGCCGTCGCCGTCGTTGCCCACGTCGTCGGGGACTCGGTCCCATCGGCCGAACGCTCACCCGTGCTCGACGGACCGGCCCACTGCGTCGGAGCGCGACTGCCGCCACCTCGGCCTGTCGATTGGTGGATCGGATGCGTCGGGCGCCGATGGCGCCGTCGCACGTCCGTCCGGGTACTCGTGGTCACCACGGACGGATGACGGACGATGGCCCCCGTTCCGCTACGGGACGGCCGGCCTGTTCCGCGTGGTCCGGTCGGCGATGGTGCCGCGATCGATCGACAGTGGGTCAGGTGATCGCGGTCCACGCGCCGGCGTGACACCGGACCGTCACAGCCCGGACGGAGGACTCACCGCCCGCCCGCCCGATCGATCACCCGGCAGGTGGCCAGTGCGTCCGCGGCCGCCGATCGGGCGGCCTCCGCCGCGTCACGGCCGAGGCGCTCGAGCTTGGGTCCGAGGTCCGGTTCGTCCTCGAGGAGGCGCACGACCGCATCCACGTCGACGTCCCCGTCGGCACCGGTCAGGGCGACGATCCTCGGGTCGAGCAACCGGTCGACCCAGCGGTCGCTGATGCACCGGTGGACCGACCACGGGCGGCCCCGGGCCTCGCAGGCGGCGGCGACGGCCGACGACTCCATGTCCACACCGGTGAATCCCTGGGTGGCCAGCGCGGCACTGAGGCCGTCGTCGAACTCGACCCCTTCGGTGGTGACGATCCCGCCGGAGGTCGGCACGTCGCCCGGAGGGGTGTGGTGGAACCGGGCCCCGTTGGCATGGTCGACCACCACCGCCGGCCGCAGGACGGTCCCGACGGGGACGTCGGGGTCGAGTCCACCGCAGATGCCCACGACCATGACATGGTCCACCGTCCGGTCACCGGGACCGGACCGATGCAGCACCCGGTCGGTCGCCTCACGGGCGCGGGCCGGTCCCATGCCGCACCGGACGGCGGTGACCGTCGATCGCCCGACCAGACCTGTCCAGGAGCCACCGCCGTCGCCGGACGGCTCGAGACCGAAGGCCGCCACCACGGCCTCCAGCTCGAGCGGCATCGGGGCGAGGACGACGACGTCGGGCACGGGCGAGGATCGTCCCTGCTCAGATCAGCCCGTCGGCCCGGCACCGGTCGAGCTCGTCCGCCGACAGCCCGACCAGCTCCCGCCACACCTCGTCGTTGTGCTCGCCGAGCAGCGGGGCGGGGCGGGGGGCGGCAGGGATGTGGCCGTCCAGACGGGGGACCGGCGCCTGCTGCAGGTGCGGTCCGGCCACCGGGTCGTCCACCGTGACCAGGTCGCCGCGGGCGGCCACGTGGGCATCGGCCAGGATGTCCACCGCCGTGTACGCGGTGGCCACGGGCACCTCGTGGGCGATGCACGCCGCCTCGACCTCGGCTGCCGTGCGGCCCGACGTCCACGCCGCCACCAGGTCGTTGATCTCGTCGGAGCGGGCCGATCGCTGGGCCAGCGTGGCCCACTCGGGGTCGTCGGCCAACCCGGGCCGGCCCATGGCCGCGCACAGGCGGCGGAAGTTGGTGTCCGACCCGGCCACCACGCAGACGTAGGTGCCGTCGGCCGTCGGGTAGTTGTCGAGCGGGGCCGAGTTGGCCATGCGGTTCCCCTCGCGGCCCCGGGTGATCCCCAGCCGGTCCTGGGCCGCCACCGTCCACTCCAGGATGCGGAGGATCGACTCGGTGAGGGTGGCGTCCACCACGCCTCCCCGTCCGGTGCCTCCGGGTCCGTCCCGCCGGTACAGGTCGGCGGCTACCGCCGTGGCGGCGAACGTCCCGGTCAGGTAGTCCGACACGGACAGCCCGGGCCGGACCGGCGGGCGGTCCGGGTAGCCGGTCAGGTGGAGCAGTCCGCCGTAGGCGATGCCCATGCGATCGAGACCGGTCCGCCCCGAGGAGGGACCGTCCTGGCCGAACACGCTGATGCGTGCCCACACCAGGCGGGGATCGCAGTCGTCGGGGCCGATGCCCCAGCGCTCCATGGCCCCGGGCCGGAAGTTTTCGCAGACGACGTCGGCCGTGGAGGCCAGGCGCCGGAACAGGTCCTGGCCTGCCGGTCGCCGGAGGTCGAGGGTGACCCCGCGGCGACCGCGACCCTCCACCGCCCACCACATGGAGTACCCGGGGCCGTCGTCCCCGGTCGGGGCGAACGGTCCGATCGTGCGCATGAAGTCGCCCCCGTGCGGGTCCTCGACCTTGATCACGTCGGCACCCATGTCGCCGAGGAGCCCGGCGCAGAACGGGGCACTGATGCGGGTGCCGACGTCGATCACCCGGATGCCGGCGAGCGGGGGTCGGTCGGGCCCGTCGGACCGGCGTCCGTCGCCGGGGTGCCCGTCAGTCACGGTGCTCGGCGAAGACCTCGGACATCGAGCGTTTCGCCTGGCGGGCGGCGAGGGCGGAGGTGGCCGTCTCGGTGTTGTGCATCCAGTGGTGGGCCATGAAGTGGTACTTCCACGACGCCTCCTTGCCCATCAGGGTGGCGGTGTTGTTGAGGGAGTCCTTCACCACCTGGGCGGTCACCGGGGGGACGAGGGCGACACGGTCGGCCAGCTCGTCGACCCGTGCCGTCAGTTGGTCCCTCGGGACCACCCGGTTGACGAGTCCGAGCCGCCACGCCTCCTGGGCGTCGAGGGTCTCGCCCGTCCACAGGAACTCCTTGGCCTTGCGGATGCCCAGCTCCCACGGCTCGACCAGCAGCTCGACGCCGGCCCCGGTCATGCGCAGGACCGGGTTCTGGAAGGTGGCGTCGTCGGCGGCCACGATGAGGTCGCACATGCAGGCCAGCATCAGCCCGGCGGCGACGCACGCGCCCTGCACGGCGGCGATGGTGGGCTTGCGGAAGTGGTAGATCCGCTGGCACCGCTCGACGTACATGACCTGCTCGTGGCGGAACTTGCCCTCGGGCGTGGCCCGCATGCGGCGCCATTCGTCGGGCTCGGTGTCACCCACCAACGCCTTGAGGTCGTGGCCGGACGAGAAGTGCTTCCCGTTGCCGGCGAGCACCACCACCCGCACCTCGTCGTCGGCGTCGGCCCGGTCGAAGCAGGCGTCGATGCCGTCGATGAGCGCGGTGTCCTGGGCGTTGGCCACCTGGGGCCGGTTCATGGTGATGGTGGCCACGTGTCCCCGCGTCCCGTACAGCACCACCGGTTCATCCTCGGGCACCGACGCCCCCCTTCGTCTCGTCCGTCCGTCCGTCGTCGCGTCCGCCGGCCCCCGGCCCCGACCGGACCGGTCGGGGGAGACCCAGCACCCGTTCGCCCAGTATGGTCCGCTGGATCTCGTTGGTCCCGGCCCACACCGACGACGCCTGGTAGTAGAGCCAGGAGCGTTGCCACCGGCCGTCCCCGTCGTTGTGCCCGGCGCCCTTCCACAGCGGCGCCGCCTCACCCAGGACGGCCATGGCCGTGTCGTGCAGCCGCTTGCTCATCTCGCTCCAGTAGAGCTTGAGGGCACTGCCCTCCGGTCCGGGCTCGAGCCCCTTGGCCAGCCGGCTGATGCTGCGGAGGTTGTGGAGCTGGAAGATCCGGACCTCGACGAAGGCCTGGGCCAGGCGCTGGCGGATCCGGACGTCGTCGATCACCCCCCGTTCGACGGCCAGTGCGAGGAGCTCCTCCAGGAGCTGCATGTGGATCACCAGCTGGCGCGGATTGGTGCCCCGTTCGTGCGACAGCGTCGAGTTGGCCACGCTCCACCCGTCGTGCTCGGCGCCGATGAGCCGGTCGGCGGGCACGAAGACGCCGTCGAGGAAGACCTCGTTGAACTCCGCCTCGCCGGTGAGCTGCACCAGTGGCCGGACGTCGACGCCGGGCGCGTGCATGTCCACCACCAGGTACGAGAGTCCACGGTGTTTGGGGGCGTCGGGGTCCGAGCGGGCCAGGCAGACCCCCCAGTCGGCGAACTGGGCGTACGAGGTCCACACCTTCTGCCCGTCGAGCACCCAGCCGCCCGGCACCGGCGTCGCCCGGGTGGTGACGCCGGCCAGGTCGCTCCCGGCACCCGGTTCGCTGAACAGCTGGCACCACAGTTCGTCGGCGGTGAGGATCCCGGGTAGCCAACGGCGACGCTGCTCCTCGGTCCCGTGGACGAGGAGGGTGGGGCCCGCCAGGTTGACCCCGATCCGTCCGACGAACTCGGGGGCCCGGGCCCGGGCCAGCTCCTCCTGGACGATGAAGTGCTCGGTCGGCCCGGCGCCGCGTCCGCCGTAGGCCTCGGGCCAGGTGACGCCGACCCACCGGTCGGCGGCCAGCTCCGCCTGCCACGACCGGCCGAAGGCCACCTCGTCGGCCAGGTCGTCGAACCGGGGCGGCAGTCCCCGGCCGTACTCCCACGGGAGGTGCTCCATGAGCCAGGAGCGGATGTCGGTCCGCAGCACCGCCTCGGTGCTGGTCGGACTCAGGTCCACGGGCCCGACTCGGACGGCGCCATCGCGGTCATACTATCCAGCTATGGACTTCGATCTCTCGGTCGACCAGGCGGCCCTCCAGGAGGAGGCCCGTCGACTGCTCGACCGGTACTCGGGTCCCGAGCAGGTGCGTGCCCACCTGGCGTCCGGCGAACCGTTCGACGCCGACCTGTGGGCGGCGATGGTCGGACAGGGCTGGCCGGCGGTGGCCGTGGCCGAGGAGCACGGCGGCCTCGGACTCGGATGGGTCGAGGCCACGGTGCTGCTCGAGGAGGTCGGCCGCCACACGTCGCCGGTGCCCTACGCCTCGCAGCTGCTGGCCCTCGACGCGCTGTCCACCGGGGGGGACCGGGCCACCGCCACCGCCCTGGTCGACGGCTCGGCCACCGCCGCCGTGGCGTGGACGGGACGGTCCGACGCCGTCGGGTGGGACGGCTCCGGTGACCGGGCGACCCTCACCGGACGACTCGGTCCCTTGGAAGGTGCGGTCCGTGCCGACGTGGCCGTGGTCGTCGTGCCGGGGGCCGTCTTCCTCGTCGACCTCGTGGCCGTGGGTCGTCCGTCGCCGGAACCGGCCATGGACCTCACCAGGAGCCTGTCGTGGCTCCCCCTGGACGGGACGCCGGCCATCCGGATCGGCGGAGCTCCCGAAGCGGCGCGGCTGGGCGCCCTCGGCGCCCTGGCCACCTCGGCCGAGCTGCTGGGCGGCTCCGGCCGTGTGCTCGAGATGGCCACCGCCTACGCCAAGGACCGCATCCAGTTCGGGGTGCCGATCGGCAGCTTCCAGGCCGTCAAGCACCGGTGCGCCGACATGCTGGTGGACGTCGAAGGCATGCGGTCGGCCACCTGGTACGCCGCCTGGGCGGCCTCGACCGGGGAGCCGGGATGGGAGCTGGCCGCCTCGACCGCCAAGGTGTGGTGCGCCGACGCCTCCAAGCGGGTCATGGCCTCGGGGCTGCAGGTCCACGGGGGGATCGGGTTCACCTGGGAGCACGACCTCCACCTCTTCATCAAGCGGGCCCAGTACTCGCAGCTGGACTTCGGCGACGCCGCCCACCACCGGTCGGCGATCGCCGGCGGACTGCGCGCCTCGGTGCTGGCCGGCGACGACGTGATGTGATGAGACGACGTGATGTGACGACAGGAGCCCGCCACCCGTGACCACCCCGCCCATCGAAGACGCACCCGCCCTCGGACAGGCCGCTCTCCCCGCCGAGAGCGCGGCGGCCCTGCTCCGGCGCAACGCGGCCGCACCCGACCTGGGGGGCCGGGCCGCCGTCCGCTTCGAGGACCGCGTGGTCACCCATGCCGAGTACTACCGGGAGTCGTGTCGCTGGGCCAACCTCTTCCTGACCCGGCGGCGTCCCGGCCGTCCCCTCCACGTGGGGATCCTCCTCGACAACATCCCCGAGTACCTCTTCGCCTTCGGCGGTGCCGCCCTCGCCGGTGCCACCGTCGTCGGGGTCAACCACACACGCAGCGGCGCCCACCTGCTGCACGACGTCAGTCACACCGACTGCGGCCTGGTGATCTACGAACCGCGCCACCACGAGCTCATCGCCCCCGTCGTGGACCAGCTGGACGAGGTGCTCGTCGTGGGCGACACCCTCGACGGTGCGCTGGCGGCGGTGTCCGACGAGGACCCGCAGGCCGAGGCCGACCTCGACCGGCCGTGGGCCCTCATCTTCACCAGTGGGACGGCCGCCGCCCCCAAGGCGGTGATCTGCTCCCAGCGCAGGATCCTGGTGACGGGCAACCGCATGGCCCAGATGATGGGGATCGGTCCCGACGACGTCGGCTACGTGTCGATGCCGCTCTTCCACTCCAACTCGGTCATGGTCGGGTGGGCACCCTCCGTGGTGGTCGGCGCGTCCGTCGGCCTGGCCCCGAGGTTCTCGGCGTCAGGGTGGCTGCCCGACGTGCGCCGCTACGGGGCCACCTACTTCAATTACACGGGCAAGCCGCTGGCCTACATCCTGGCCCAGCCCGAACGACCCGACGACGCCGACAACACGCTGCGCGTGGCCTACGGCAACGAGGGGGCGCCACAGGTGGTCGAGGCGTTCGCCGAGCGGTTCGGGGTACGGGTGATCGACGCGTTCGGTGCGACCGAGGGGGGACTGGCCGTCACCCGGGTGGACGACGCCCCACCGGGCTCGGTCGGCCGGGCCGGGCCCGAGCTCAGGATCATGTCCGAGGACGGCGAGGAGCTGGCCCGGGCCACGTTCGACGACGCCGGCACCCTGGTCGACCCGGTGGCCTGCGTGGGCGAGATCGTCAACACGTCGGGCATCGGGGTGTTCGAGGGCTACTACAACAACGACGAGGCCAACACCCGTGCCACCCGGAACGGCTGGTACTGGAGCGGGGACCTCGGGTACCTGGACGACGACGGGTACCTCTACTTCGCCGGACGGAACGCCGACTGGATCCGGGTCGACGGGGAGAACTTCCCCGTCGGTCCCATCGAGGCGGTGGTCTCCCGTCACCCCGACGTGCTGGCGTGCGCCGCCTACGGCGTGCCCGACCCCGAAGCCGGCGACCGGGTCATGGTGGCGCTGGTGCCGCGCGCCGGCGCCGTGTTCGACCCGGCGGCCTTCGCCGCATGGATCGACGGACAGCCCGACATGAGTCCGAAGTGGCGGCCCACCCACGTCCGGGTGGCGACGGCGCTTCCCACCTCGCCCACCAACAAGGTGCTCACCCGGACGTTGGTGCACGACAAGTACCGACCCGACCGCACCGGGGGCGACGCCCTGTGGGTCCGGGAGCGGGGCGACGACGCCTTCCGCCCCTTCGGGCCGGTCGAGGCCGAAGACCTCCTCCGACGCATGGACGGGTTCGGACGCCGCCGCTTCTGGGACCTCTGACCGGTCGGGGTCCGACCGGCCGGTCCGTCACGGTGGGCGCCGTGGGTGCCGTACCGGTTGTCACGGACGGTCCGTTGGGCGAGAGTGTCGTAGGCGACGGCGAGCTCCCAGGGGGGACATGAAGACTCGAGCGGCAGTTCTGTGGGGTCTGCACCAGGAATGGCAGATCGAGGAGATCGACCTGGACGGGCCGAAGTCCGGAGAGGTGCTGGTGAAGTGGGAGGCGGCCGGGCTCTGCCACTCCGACGAGCACCTCGTCACCGGCGACATGATCCCGGCGGCCGATCTGCTCGAGCAGTTCGGGTTGCCGGCGAGCTTCCCGATCATCGGGGGCCACGAGGGGGCGGGCACGGTGCTCGAGGTGGGCGACGGGGTCCGGACGCTCCGTCCCGGCGACCACATCGCCGCCAGTTTCATCCCGGCGTGCGGCCGCTGCCGGTTCTGCGTGACCGGCCACACGAACCTGTGCGATCTCGGGGCCCAGGTGTTCGGTCCCGGTCAGATCGGCGACGGGACCGATCGCCACCATCTGGACGGCCGGGGTCTGCCCATCGTGGCCAAGCTGGGCACCTTCGCCGAGCACGGGGTGATCAACGAGGCGTCCGCCATCCGGGTCGACCCCGACCTGCCGCTGTCCGCCGTGGCCCTGGTGTCGTGCGGGGTGGCCACCGGGTACGGCTCGGCGGTCCACCGGGCCGAGGTGCAACCGGGGGAGACCGTCGTCGTCGTCGGCGTCGGGGGCATCGGGATCAACGCCGTACAGGGGGCCCGGATCGCCGGCGCCCGGACCATCGTCGCCGTCGACCCCTTCGAGTTCAAGCAGAAGACGGCACTCGACCTGGGGGCGACCCATGCCGTGGCGTCGATGGCGGAGGCCCTCCCGCTGGTCACCGAGCTGACCCGCGGGGTGATGGCCGACTCGGTGATCCTCACGCCGAGCGTCATGCACGGTGACCTCCTGGCGCCGGCCCTGTCGCTGACGGCGAAGGGCGGGACGTGCGTGGTGACCGCGGTGGCGCCGTTGGACCAGCGTGACGTCGTCCTCGACCTGTTCGAACTGACCATGTGGCAGAAGGAGATCCGGGGCGCGATCCTCGGCGGCGGCAATCCCCGCTACGACATCCCGGTCCTCCTGGAGCTGTACCGCTCCGGCCAGCTGAAACTGGACGAGCTGGTCACCCGTACCTACCCGTTGGACGGGATCAACCAGGGATACGAGGACATGCGTGCCGGCACCAACATCCGTGGCGTCCTGCTCCCCTGACGGCCGAACGGCGCCGGAGCGGACCGCCGGCGCTACCCGTGGAAGTAGTAGCGCAGGAGCAGCTCGGCGACGCAGGCCGGCTTGGCCGAGCCCTCCACCTCGAAGGTCAGGTCGAGGGTGACCTGCACCCCGCCGTCCCCGAGGGGCTCGGCCCCGGTGAGGGCGACCCCGAGGCGGAGGGACGACCCCACCGGCACCGGGCTCGGGAAGCGGACCTTGTTGAGGCCGTAGTTGACCCCCATCCGGATGTTGTCCCACACCACGACGTCGTGGATCAGGGTCGGGCCCAGCGAGAGCGTCAGGTAGCCGTGGGCGATGGTTCCCCCGAACGGTCCGACGGCGGCCCGTTCCGGGTCCACGTGGATCCACTGGTGGTCACCGGTGGCCTCGGCGAACAGGTCCACCCGTTCTTGGGTGACCTCGTGGCTGGCGCTGTACCCCAGGTGCTGTCCGATCAGGGGGGTCAGGTCGTCGATGGAGGCGATGGTGTGCATGCCCGAGCGTAACGCCCGGGGTGCCTCGGGCACCGGGTGGGACGCGAGCGGCGCGGGGACCCGCCGTCACCCCCGGACCGGGCACCGGCGGTACCATCGCCGGTGATCGGGCCCGGGCCCGGGGAGGTGGGGGGATGTCCGACGTCAGCCACGACCGCGCACGGCCCTGCTTCGACCCGTTCTCCGACGAGTACTTCGACGATCCCTACGCCCTCTACCGCCGGATGCGCGACGAGGCACCCGTCTCCTACAACGACAGCTACGGCTTCTGGGCCGTCTTCCGCTACGACGACGTGCGCGCCGCCCACCTGGACTGGCAGTCGTTCACCAGTACCCACGGCGTCGACCTCGCCACGCTGTCCACCGATCCCGAGCTCGTCCGGATGTACGGGTTGATGATCATGATGGACCCGCCCGAGCACGAGCGGGCCCGGGCACTGGTCGGGCGGGTGTTCACCCCGCGGGCGGTGCAGGCCCTCGAGCCGATGGTGGCCGAGGTGATCGAGGACACGCTGGCGCCGCTCGACGGGGCGACGACCTTCGACGCCGTGGCCGACTTCAGCGGTCCCTTCCCCGTCGAGGTCATCTGCCGCATGCTCGGCGTCCCCGCGGGGGAGCGCCAGCAGATCCGGCACTGGCTCGACCTCAGCCTCGAACGCCGGCCCGGCGAGCCGGGGCCCACCCCCGAGGGGATCGAGGCCTCCGTGGCCAGCTGGTCGTACTTCCTCGAGCTGACCCGTCAGAAGCGGAAGCGGCCCGGTGACGACATGATCTCCCGGCTGACCCTGGCGGAGATCGAGCGGGAGGACGGCCGGACCACCCGCCTCGGCGACGAGGAGATCGCCGGGTTCATCAGCCTGCTGGGCGGCGCCGGCGCCGAGACGGTGACCAAACTGGTGGCCAACGCCGTCGTGCTGTTCCACCGTCACCGTGACCAGTACGCCAGGGTGGTGGACGACCCCGGACTGATCCCGGGGGCCGTCGAGGAGGTGCTGCGCTTCCTGCCGCCCTCCCAGTACCAGGGGAGGTTCTCGGTCCGGGACACCGACATCGGCGGCGTCACCGTTCCGGCGGGCCACCCGGTCCTGCTGGTGACCGGGTCGGCCACCCGGGACGAGCGGGCCTTCGACCGGCCCGACGCGTTCGACATCGGGAGGGCGCCGGGCCTGGCCCTCGGATTCGGGTTCGGGATCCACACGTGCCTGGGCGCGGCCCTGGCCCGGATGGAGAGCCGCCTGGCCATCGAGGCCCTCACCCGGCGCTGGAGCCGGCTGCCCGTCGACGAGGCCGGGTGCCGTCGGGTGCGGATGTCCAATGTCGCCGGCTACTCGAGCGTCCCGGTGCACCCCGTGGCGTGACCACCGACGACGGGAGCCCCGTGGACCACCGGGTCCCGCGGGCCGTGCGACGATGGGGAGTGGACGCGGAGCGGATGGTCTTCGTCGGGTTCGAGGGTGTGCAACTGGTGGGCGACGTCCGGGGCGACCCCGACGGCTGGCCCGTCCTGCTGCTGCACGGGGGCGGACAGACCAGGCACGCCTGGGGATCGGCCGCCGAGCGGATCGCCGAGGCGGGGTGGCGGGCCGTCTCGCTGGACCTGCGGGGCCACGGCGAGAGCGACTGGGCACCCCGGGGGGACTACTCGTTCACGGCCTTCGGCAGCGACGTGGTGTCGGTGGCCGACCAGCTCGGCCGTCCACCGGTGCTGGTCGGCGCGTCCCTCGGCGGGCTGTCCGCGCTCTACGCCGAGGGGACGAGCGACCGGGTGGTCTCGTCCGGCCTGGTCCTGGTCGACATCACCCTGAAGACGAACATGGACGGGATCCAGCGCATCAAGACGTTCATGGAGTCGGGGCTCGGGGGATTCGACACCCTCGACGACGCCGCCGAGGCCATCGCCGCGTACACCCCCGAGCGCACCCGGGCGGTCAACCCCGACGGACTGCGCAAGGTGCTGCGCGAGCGCGACGGCCGGTGGTTCTGGCACTGGGACCCGGCCTTCATCAGCCAGGGCCGGAACGAGGCGGTGCCCGACGTGCTGGTCGAGCTCCTGAACACGGCGATGGGCAACATCCGGGTCCCCACCATGCTGGTGCGTGGCCTGCTCAGCGACGTCGTGACCCAGGAGGGGGTGGACCAGCTGCTCGAGTCCGTGCCCGGTTCCACCGTGGTCGACGTGGCCGGGGCGGCCCACATGATCGCCGGCGACCGCAACGACGCCTTCGCCGAGGCCGTGCTGACCTTCCTGGCCGACCGGATCCTGCCCGCCATCGGCTGATCGGACCACCGCCGGGAGCCGTGCGGGGCCCGGTCGGTGCGCTCAGCGGCGCACGGTCACGTGGCGCCAGTCGTCGGTGTCGGGCAGCGGGTGGCGGAACAGGCGCGGACGCGTTCCCACCGGCCACCTTGCGCAGGTCGGGCTCGGGCAGGTCGTGGAACACCCGGGCCAGCACGCCCTGGGTGTCGGGCCACGTCGAGTCGGCGTGCGGGTAGTCGGACTCGACCATCACGTGGTCGAGGCCGATCCGGTCGAGCAGGGGCACCATGGACGGGTCGTCGATGGTGCAGAACCAGAAGTTGCGGCGGAGGACCTCGCTCGGTCGCAGGTCCCCGTCCCACGCCGCGCCGTCGGTGCCCGACGCGGAGTGGTCGAGGACGTAGTCGACGCGGTCCATCAGCATCGGCACCCAGCCGATCCCACCCTCGGACAGGGCCACCTGGAGCCCGGGGAACCGCAGGGGTACCCCCGACCAGAGCCATTCGCCCGCCGCCAGGAGGGCGTTGACCGGGAACACGGTGGGGAGGAGCGCGAACGGCGGACCGGGGGAGGGGAGCGGGGCCCAGGCGGATGCCCCGGTGTGGAGGCAGACCACCGTCCCGGTCTCCTCGCAGGCGGCCAGGAGCGGATCCCAGTGGTCGGTGAAGATGGAGGGGTAGCCGAGCTGGGCGGGGAACTCGGGGAAGCTGAGCGCCCGGAACCCCCTAGCGGCGTTGGCCCGGACCTCCTCGGCGGCGAGGCCCACGTCGTCGAGCCATGGGATCTGCAGGGGGATGATCCGGTCCGGGTGGGTGCCGGCCCACACCTCGAGGTGCCAGCGGTTCCAGGCGCGGGTGCAGGCCAGGCCGAGCTCCTTGTCCTCGGCGTGGGAGAACACCGACCCGCAGAACCCGGCCACCAGGGACGGGAAGCACAGCGAGGCCCAGATGCCGTCCAGGTCCATGTCGGCCACGCGGGCGTCGATGTCGTAACAGCCCGGCCGCATCTCGTCGAACCGGGCCGGCTCCATGCTCCACTCCGCACGGGGTCGGCCGACCACGGCGTTCAGTCCGACGTTCGGGTACTCGCGTCCCTCGAAGCGCCAGAACTGGTTGCCGTCGGGCCCCTCGTGGACCCGGGGCGCGCGCTCGGCCAGTGCCGCCGGCATGCGCCCGTCGAACAGATCGGGCGGTTCGATGAGATGGTCGTCGACGGAGATCACCGGTACGACGACAGGGCGAGGTTCCGGGTCCGGCAGCAGTGTGCTTCCCACGGGAGCCGAGAGTAGCGTTGCCCGCAGTCGACGACCGGGGGAGGTCGAAGGTGGTTCCGGACGCAGCGCGCAGGAAGGCACCGGAGGTGCCCCGGTCGGAGGACGGCACCGGGCCGGTGGTACGGCCGTGATCGACCTGGTGGTCCGGGGTGGCACGGTGGTCGACGGGACCGGTGGTCCGGCCCGACGGGCCGACGTGGGGGTCGACGACGGCCGCATCGTGGCCGTGGGCGAGGTCGAGGACGGTGCCGTCCGGGTGATCGACGCCGAGGGCGCCGTCGTCGCCCCCGGCTTCGTCGACCTGCACACCCACTACGACGCCCAGCTGTTCTGGGACCCGACGGCCAGCCCGTCGCCGCTGCACGGCGTCACCACGGTCTTCGGGGGGAACTGCGGGTTCTCGCTGGCGCCGGCCGGCCCCGAGCACGCCGAGTACCTGACCCGGATGCTGGCCCGGGTCGAGGGCATGCCCCTCGCCGCGCTCCAGGCCGGGATCGACTGGTCGTGGGACTCCTTCGGCGAGTGGCTGGGCCGCCTCGACGGGGCGGTCGGGGTGAACGCCGGCTTCCTCGTCGGGCACTCCACCCTGCGCCGTGCCGTGATGGGCGACGACGCCGTCGGCGGTGCCGCCACCGAGGACCAGCTGTCCCGCATGGAGGCCGGGCTCCACCGGGCGCTGTCGGAGGGGGCCATGGGCCTCTCCTCGTCGTCCGCCCACACCCACAACGACGGGGACGGCCGGCCGGTGCCGTCCCGCTGCGCCGGGCCGGGTGAGCTCGAGCGGTTGGCCGCCGTGCTCGCCGGCCACGCCGGGACGACGGTCGAACTGATCGTGCCCGGGTGCCTGAACGGGTTCTCCGACGAGGAGATGGACCTGTTGACCCGGGTCTCGCTGGCCGCCGGCCGCCCGGTCAACTGGAACGTGCTCGCCGCCACGGCCGGCAACCCCGAGGGCACCGCACACCAGCTCGAGGCGTCGGACCGGGCGGCCCGGGCGGGCGCCCGGGTGGTGGCGCTGACCCTGCCCCACACCATGGCGCTGCGGCTGTCCTTCGAGCACGGGGCCATCCTCGAGGGCCTGCCCGGGTGGCGGACGTTCTTCGCCACCCCGGTCGACGAGCGCATCGCCGTGCTTTCCGACCCGGTGGCCCGGCGGGCCATGGACGAGCGTGCCCAGTCCGACGAGGCCGGCATCCTGCGGTTCCTGGCCGACTGGGGCCGCCTGGTCGTCGCCGAGACGTTCACCCCGGCCACGGCCGGCCTCGAGGGGCGCTCCGTCGCGGACGTGGCCGCCGAGCGGGGGCTCTGCGCCTGGGACGCCATGTGCGAGGTGATGGTGGCCGACCGGCTGCGCACGGGGTTCCAGGTACCGATCACCGCGTCGGACGCGGACTGGGCGGCCCGGGCCGAGGTGTGGCGGGACCCGCGGGCCGTGGTGGGCGGCTCCGATGCCGGCGCCCACCTCGACACCATGTGCGGTGCCGTCTACTCGACCTCGCTGCTGGGTGAGGGGGTCCGCCGGCGCGGCCTCCTGTCCCTCGAGGAGGCGGTCCGGCTGCTGACCGACGTGCCGGCCCGGCTCTACGGGCTGGTGGACCGGGGGCGCGTGGCCGAGGGATGGTGGGCGGACCTGGTCGTGTTCGACCCGGACACGGTCGGGCCCGGACCGCTGCGCACCCGTACCGACCTGCCCGCCGGAGCCCAGCGCCTGTACGCCGGGTCCGAGGGGATCGCCCACGTCCTGGTCAACGGGACCTCGGTCGTCGCCGGCGGGGGGCTCACCGGCTCCCTGCCCGGGCGGGTCCTGCGGTCGGGCACCGACACGGCGACGGTGGGGATCCCCGCCTCGGCCTGAGCACGCCGTGGTGGGGCGCCGTGGTGTGGCGCCCCGCCGATCACGCCGGGCGGGGATCGAGGCAGTCGGGGTCCCGGCGCAGCTCGCGTCGGGCCATCGCCTCGAAGAATCCGACGAACCCCTCGCCGTCGGAGGCGCGGAAGAAGGACCGGGCGGGTTCGGGGAACGGCCTGCCGTCGCCGACGGCCTCGACGTGCCACGCCCGACGGCTGCGGTACTCGAGGGCGACGGCGCGCTGATGGGCGGCCCGGATGCTGCCCGCGGTCACGAGGACCCCGTGGTTGGCCAGGAGGGCCGAGGCGGCCGTGCCCATCGAGGCCACGGCCCGGGCGGCGGCGTCGGGTGAATCCACCGGGCCGTCGTACTCGTCGACCAGGACGGGCTCGCCCCCGCCGAGGGCCGAGCTCTGGTCGTAGCACTCGGGCACCCGGCCGAGGTCGGCCCACACGGTGGCGAAGCGCGGGTGGCTGTGCACGGCGACGACGACGTCGGGGCGCCGCCGGTGCAGCTCCAGGTGGAGCGGGAACCCCGGCGGCACCGGCCACCGGCCCTCCAGCACGGTCCCGTCGCCGTCGACCCGGAGGACGTCGTCCGGCCGGAGCTCGTCCCACAGCAGCAGCCACGGGTTGCACAGCAGCGTCCCGTCGGGCTGCCGGTAGCTGATGTGGCCGGCGAGATGGTCGTCGTACCCCTCGTGCCACAGGGTCCGTGCCAGCAGGACGACCTCCTGGCGCGGGGTGAGCTCGGGGAGCAGCGACCCGTGGGTCGGGGAGAACCCGGCTCCGGTCACGGCAGCACGGTGTCGGGCAGCGGCCACCGGTACAGGGCGGCCGCATTGGCGTGGGTCAGCTTGCGCAGCTCCTCGTCGGGCAGGTGGCCCCAGCTCCGGGCGATCACGTCCTGGGTGTCGGGCCAGGTGGAGTCGCCGTGGGGGTAGTCGACCTCCACCATGATGTGGTCGAGGCCGATCCGGTGGCGGGTGTCGATGGTGGACGGGTCGTCGATGGTGCAGAACCAGAAGTTGCGCTGCAGCACCTCGGCCGGTCGCAGCCCCGTCGGGTCGTAGCCCCGGCCGTAGCCCGACCGGTCCACGATGTTGTCGAGCCGGTCGAGCAGCATCGCCACCCAGCCGATGCCCCCTTCGCTCATGGCGATGCGGAGGTCGGGGTACCGCACCGGGAGCCCCGACCACAGCCACTCGGCACACGCCGTCAACGACATCTGGCCGAACAGGGTGGCCCCCAGGGCGACCAGTGGACCGTCGGGTGGGAGGTCGGGCATGCCGGACGAACCCACGTGGAGGGAGATGACGGTGCCGGTCTCCTGGCAGGCCTCGACGATCGGGTCCCAGTAACCGCCGAACAGCGAGGGGAGGCCGATGCGCTGCGGCCGCTCGGGCAGGGTCACCGATCGGAACCCGCGCTCGGCGTTGCGGCGGATCTCCGCCGCGCCCTGTGCGGCGTCGGCGAGGTAGGTGATCCCGCACGGGATGATGCGGTCGGGATAGGGCTGCCACCACTCGTCGTGGAGCCAGTCGTTCCATGCCCGGGTCACGGCCAGGCCCAGTCCGGGATCGCCGGCCCGCGAGAAGACGCTCCCCGAGAACCCGGTGATCTGGGAGGGGAAGTTCATCGAGGCCCACACGCCGTTGAGGTCCATGTCGGCGATGCGGGCGTCGATGTCCCAGCAGCCGCGTCGCATGTCCTCGAACCGCGTGGGCTCGAGGGTGACGTGCTCGGGACGACGCCCGGCCACCGCGTTCATCCCGACCTGCGAGTAGCGGGCACCGTCGAACTCCCACAGCTGGTGGCCGCGACCGTCCTCCACCACCCGGGGCGCCCGGTCGGCGTAGGCGGCGGGCAGACGGCCCTCGAACATGCCGGGGGGCTCGACGAGGTGGTCGTCGACGGAGATGACGGTGGCCCGCACCCGGCGCGGTTCGGGGTCGGGGAGCAGCGTGTCCCGTCGGGTGACGATGGTCATGGACCCACCTCCTTGCGATGAGTATGCCAGGCCGCACCGGGCGCGACGCCCCCGGTAGGCTCACCTGGCCGACGCCCGGGCGGGTGCCGACGAGCGACGGAGGAGGTCCTGTGGGCGTGACCGGGTTGGCCAATCTGGCCGTCAAGGTGGTGGACCTCGACGCCGCCGTCGACTTCTACGTGGCTGCCGGCGCCGACGTCCGCGACCGGATGCCCTGGGCCGGCGGCGAACGGGCCGACGTCTACCTGGGCCCGGTCATGATCACCCTGTTCACGCGGGCCGTCTACGAGGACAGCGTGGACCTGCCCGCCGAGGGGTTCCTGCACCCGGCACTGTTCACCGACGACCTCGACGCCGAGCTGGTCGGCCACCGGGTGGTGTGGGGCCCCGCCGTGGTGGAGGGTGCCTTCGGCACCCGTCGCATCGCCTTCGTCGAGGCACCGGGGGGGATCCGCCTCGAGTTCATGGAGCAGGTGGCCCCACCACCGCCGGCGTCCGGCTGAGGGGCGCGGCCGGACACCGTCGGCGGGGACGGGGCATCAGCGGTAACGGTCGCGTCGCTCCAGGAAGCGCAGCATGGTGGCGTGCTTCTTGGTGTCGAGCATCATGAGCTCGACCAGCAGCTCCCACATGGTGGTCCCGCCGAACTTGCCGACCCGCCGACGCAGGCGACGGAGCTTGCGGTAGTCCGCCTCCTCGGCCCGGCGCAGTGTGCGGGTCATGTCGGCGAGCTCTCGGTCGAGACTGGCCGAGACGGGCGGGGTGGCGGGGTCCGGCGACGCCGAGGGGGTGCCCCAGGCCATGGCGTTGGCCATCTCCACCAGCAGGGCGTGGTGGCGGCGCTCGTCGGCCAGGATCAACGAGATCAGGTACCGGGCGCCCTCGTCGCTCGCCGTCTCCGCCAGCTCCTCGTAGACGGCGAGCATCGCCCCCTCCTCGGACCCGTGGGTCTCCAGGAGCTTCACCAGCTCGCGGACGGAGGTGCTGGCCCCCGTCATGCGGAGTCCACGAGTGGCGTTGTCGAAGGTGGTTGGCATCGGCTCGTCCCCCGGGGCTCGGTTCATCGCACCACCCATGGTCAGGCCGCGCCCGGCGTCACGGTAGGGGCGAAAGTCCCTGCTCCGCCGTCGTCGGGGTCGCCCCGGACGGGGATCGGGGGGTCAGGCCCCGCCGAGCTGGTCCCGCACGGCGCGGCGCAGGACCTTGCCGGTTGCCGTGGTGGGGAGCTCCTCCACCAGCTCGACCCGCTGGGGGGCCTTGAACGAGCCCAGGTGGTCGCGCACCCACGACGTCAGCTCCTCGACCGTGGTCCCGGCATCCGGGGAGCCCCCCGCGGTGTCGACGACGACGACGGCGGCCACCGTCTCGCCCCAGTCGGGGTCGGGGACACCCACCACGGCCACCGCCGCCACCCGGGGGTGCCGGAGCAGCACGTCCTCGATCTCGGACGGTGACAGGTTCTCGCCACCCTTGATGATCACATCGTCGGCCCGGCTGTCCACGAAGAGGTACCCGTCGCCGTCGACGAAGCCGACGTCGCCCGTGACCAGCCACCCGTCGGCGTCCAACCCGGACGCCGAATCGAGGTAGTGCCCGCTGACCTGGGGCCCCCGGACGCGGATGTGCCCGGCGTCCCCGGTGGCCACCGGGATCCCGTCCTCCCCCACGATGGCGACGTCGACCCCGGGGAGCGGGCGCCCGGCCGAGTGGAGGCGCCGGCGGACGGCGGGGTCGGTGCTGGCCAGGGCCTCGCGGTGCTCCTCGGGTCCGAGCACGGCGATGGTGGACGACGTCTCGGTCAGCCCGTAGGCGTTGACGAAGTCGACCGCCGGGAAGAGCTCGAGTGCCTCCTCGAGCACGGGGAGACCGATGCGGGCACCTCCGTAGGAGAGCGAGCGCAGCGTGGGCACCCGCAGGTCGGGATCGGCCCGCATGACCTGGACGATGCGGGAGAGCATCGTCGGGACGACGAACGCGTGCGTGGCCCGTTCGCGGCGCGCCCGCCGGACCCAGTCCTCGGGATCGAACCCGGCGAGGGGGACGATACGGCGTCCCGTGTAGACCGAGCTCAGGACGGCGGCGACCCCGGCGATGTGGAACGGCGGTGCGGCCAGCATCAGGGCCTCGTCGTCGTCGGCGCCGGCGAACTCGACCGTCTCCATGACGTAGGAGAGGAGGTTCTCGTGGGTGAGCAGTGCCGCCTTGGGGGTCCCGGAGGACCCGCTGGTGAAGAGGATCACCGCCGGCCGGACTGGCTCGGCGAGGTAGTCGCCACCGGTGTCGGCCTCGTCCCGGACGTCGGACATCCACCGCCCGGTGACGTGCCCCTCCCCGAGCAGCAGGAGGCCGGCGAGCTCGGCCGAGGTGACGGCGAAGGGACGGTCGAGCCGTCCGAGCTGTTCGGTGAGGGCCCCCGGCGGCAGGCGGAAGTTCAGCGGTGCGTAGGTGGCGCCGGCCCAGGCGGCGCCGAACAGGGCGGTCGGGACTGCGCCGGAACCGGCGTCGGCGAAGGCCAACGTCGCCACGCCCGCCCCGGTCGCCCGTGCGGCCGCCGAGCGGGCCAGGGACCGGAGCCCGGCATAGGTGAGGTCGCCGGAGGCATCGGTCAGCGCCACGCGGTCGCCGTAGGTGTCGGCGGCCAGGTCGAGCAGCAGGGCGATGTTCACGGGCGCAGCCCCCTTACCGGGCGCAGGAGCGCCGAACGATGGGTTCCAGTGGTGCCGGCGCGGTGTGGTGCCCGGACCGGCCGGACCGGGCCGGCCGGCCGGCCCCGACGCACGATAGCAAGCAGCGGTTCGGGGCGGTCGCGTCGACCGGCGTCCCGATCCGCTCGGTCGCCCCGGGGGACCGGGTCCCCGTCCGGGTCGGTGGCCCTCAGTCCGTCACCTCGTCCACCAGGCCCCACGCCAGGGCCGTGTCGACATCGATCGGCTCGGTGCCCAGTGCCAGCCGGAGGGTCAGGTGACGTCCGATACGCCGCGGCAGGCTGACGGTGCCGCCGGCACCCGGAACCAGTCCCAGCCGGACCTCGGGCAACGAGATCCGGGTGCCACGGGCGGCCACCACCCTCCCGGCGAATGCGGCGAGCTCGATCCCCGCGCCGACGACGTCCCCGTGCAGGTGGACCACGGTCCGGTCGGCCACCTCGGCGATCGACCGGGCCGGACTGGCGAGGAGGCGCACGACGTGTGCCGACGCCGGGTCGGACCGCGTCCCGAACTCGTCGAGGTCGCCCCCGCTGCAGAACGACCCACCCGACCCGCGGAGGTGCACGCAGGCGACCGAGGGGTCCCGGGAGGCCACGGTCAGGGCCTCCACCAGGCCGTCACGGACCCGAGCGTCGAGCGCGTTGCGCACGCGGGGTCGGTTGAGGGTCACGGTCAGCTGGTCGTCCCGCCGGTCGACCAGGACCGGCGGCCCCTCGGGCTCGTCGCGCCGACGAGCCGGTCGGGACGCCCGCCACCGGGCGAACTCCGGACCGGCCTGGAGGAGCCCGTAGGCGGTCGACTCGGCCACGAGCCCGGCGGCCACGGTGCGGTCCCCGCCCGACCGCAGCAGCAGGGCCAGGACGGTGGCCGCCAGCGGACGGTCCCCGACCACCTCCACCACGTCGTCGACCACGGGGTCGTCGGGGGTCGACACCAGATCGGCCCACTGGGGACGTCGGTCGGGTTCGGCGGTGCAGGCGACCACCACGGCGGGGAGGCTCACCAGCCGCTCCATGGTGTCGGGATCCAACCGGTCGGGAAGGCCGTCGGCCTCGACGACCACCAGGCCGCCGCCGGGGCCGGCCAGCTCCTCGTAGGCGTCGCCGGTGGCGCTGGCCCGGACGAATGCCGGCCCGTCCAGCCGGATGGGGTCCATGGACCGAGGGTAACGTGTGCCCGACATGGGTCGCAGTATCGGGGGTGGCGAGCGGGGGACGGCGGTCGCCGGGGCGCCCCCGGCGTCCACGTGGTCGGGATCGGGGCTCGAGGAGCTCACCGGCCGACCCGACGGTCCAGGCCTCGGTCCACCACCCCGCCTCGTCCCCGGGGTGCGGTCGCTGGCCACGTCGATCGCCCGGGACACGGCTCGGCTGGGCGGAACGGTCCACGTCGACCCGCTCGGGGTGATGGCGGAACGGGCGCGGATCGCCGGCCTCCGCCGCCGGGGGTCGGTGAGCTGCGGAGGATCGGCCCGGCTGCTGCCGTGTGCCGACGACTGGATGGCGGTGAGCCTCGCCCGCACCACGGACTGGGAGCTGACGGCGGCATGGCTGGGGCTGGCGACGCCGGTCGCGGCCGGGGACTGGTCCCGGGTCGCCGCGGCCGTGGGCAGGACGGGATGCGGCGAGCTCCTGCGGCGCGCCGACGGTCTCGGACTGCCCGTCGCCCGGGTGGGGGAGCGCCGGGCCCCGTCGGCGGGGTCCGGCACCCGGTCCGGGGCGGTCCACGGGGTCGCGGTGCGGCGGCTGTCCTCCGGCCGGCCGGCCTCGGACGCGTCGGAACTGGTGGTGGCCGACCTGAGCACACTGTGGGCCGGTCCCCTCGTCGGCGCCGTGCTGGCCCGGGCGGGGGCCCGGGTGCGCAAGGTCGAGTCCGCGTCGCGTCCCGACGGGGCCCGGGCGGGGTCACCCGCCCACTTCGCCTCCCTCGACGCCGGCAAGGAGACGGTGGTGGTCGATCTCCTCACCCCGACGGGTCGACGGGAGCTCCGTCGCATCGTGGACGGAGCGGACGTGGTCGTGACCTCGGCCCGTCCCCGCGCCCTCGAGCAGCTCGGACTGGACCCCGAGACCTCGGTCCGGCACGGGAGGCCGCGCGCGTGGCTGTCGATCACCGGGTACGGCACCGGCCCGGGCTCGGCGGAGCGGGTGGCCTTCGGTGACGACGCCGCCGCCGCCGGCGGGCTCGTGACGTGGGACGGCCGGGGCCCGTGCTTCTGCGCCGACGCCGTCGCCGACCCGGTCACGGGCCTGGCCGCCGCCGCCGTGCTGCTGGGGGCGCTGGTGACCGGCGGGGACCACCTCCTGGTGGCGTCGATGGCCGACGTGGCCGCCGGCATGGCGTGCGGTCCGGGCACGGCACCCGCCGCCGGGAACCGGTCCGGCTGATGGACGGGCTCCTGGTGGTGGGGGTCGACATCCGGGGTGTGCGGGTGGACGTCCGGTGCGCCGACGGCGTGGTGACCGAGATGGCGGCCGGGCTGTCCGCCCGCCGGGGCGAGGCCGTGGTGCGGGGGGCCGTCGCCGCCATCCCGGGGCTGCACGACCACCATCTCCACCTGTTGGCCATGGCCGCCCGTGCCGACTCGGTGGACGTCGGTGCGACCGGGGTGACGGGGAGGGCGGACCTCGGCCGGGTGCTGGCCGCGGCCGACGCCGCGCTGCCCGCCGGGGTGTGGCTGCGGGCGGTCGGCTACCACGAGCGTGGGCTCGGGCCGCTCGACCGGTGGGAGCTCGACCGGATGGTGGCCGACCGTCCGGTGCGGGTCCAGCACCGTTCGGGCCACCTGTGGGTGCTCAACTCGGCCGCCTGTCGGGCGGTGGGCCTCGACGACGGGGCGTGGCCCGGGCCGTCCGGTGACGACGGTGGCGACGGGATCGGGCGTGACGGTTCGGGACGGCCGACCGGTCGCCTGATCGACCGGGACGAGTGGCTGTCCGCGCGCCTGCCCTGCCCGGTGGCCCCGGACCTCGGGCCCGTCGGGCGACGACTCGCCTCCTACGGGGTCACCGGGGTGACCGACGCCACGCCGACCCGCACGGCCGGGGATCTCGAGGTGCTGGCCGCAGCCCGACGGTCCGGTGCGCTGCCCCAGCGGGTCCGGGTCATGGGTGACCTCCCGCCCGGTGGTCCCGGCGCGCCCACCGGACTGGACCTGGGACCGGTGAAGCTCATGGTGGCCGACGGACGGAGCCCCGACGTCGACGGCCTCGCCGGGCGGATCGACCGTGCCCACCGATCGGGCCGGGCGGTGGCCCTGCACTGCGTGTCGCGGCCGGCCGCCGCGGTGGCGCTGGCGGCGTGGGACACCGTGGGCGCGCGCAGCGGCGACCGCATGGAGCACGGAGCGGTCCTCCCCCCGGACATCGTCGTCCGGCTGGCCGGGCTCGGGGTCACCGTGGTGACCCAGCCCGCCTTCCTCCTCGACCGCGGCGACGACTACCTCCGCGAGGTCGACGCCGAGGACCGGGACCACCTCTACCCGTGCGCCCGGCTCGACCGGGCCGGGGTCCCCCTGGGCGGGGGGACCGACGCCCCGTTCGGGCCCGAGGACCCCTGGGTGGCCGTGGCGTCGGCGGTGCACCGGACCACCCGCGCCCGCCGGGTCGTAGGGCCCGGGGAACGGCTGACGCCGGAGCGGGCCCTACGCCTGTTCCTGTCCGATCCCGGCGCGCCGGGGGGGCCGGCCCGCACCGTCGCCGTCGGTGCCGCCGCCGATCTCTGCCTGCTCGGGCACGACGTGCGCCGCACGCTCGACGACCCCGCCGCCCGCCGTGTGGTGGCCACCGTGGTGGGCGGGCGCCTGGTCCACGAGGTCTGACCCGGGCCGTCCGCGCCCCGGCCGGGCGGGGCCGGGACGGGGGAGAGGTGACATGGGGTGGAGGGTCTGGGATACTCGCGCTGACCACGCCCGGGGGGGCGGGAGGGAGTGTCCGCCATGGAGATCAACGAGATGGTGCTGGTCAGCGTCGACGACCACGTGGTCGAGCCGCCCGGCATGTTCGACGACAGGCTGCCGGCCAAGTACGCCGACCTCGCCCCGCAGTTCATCACCAACGAGGACGGGACCAACTCCTGGCTCTACGAAGGGCAGGTCCTGCCCAACGTGGCGCTCAACGCCGTCGCCGGCCGCCCACGCGACGAGTACGGCATCGAGCCGACCTCCTTCGACCAGCTGCGCCCCGGCTGCTACGACATCGACGAGCGGGTCAAGGACATGGACGCCAACGGGGTGCTCGGCTCCCTGTGCTTCCCCTCCTTCCCCCAGTTCTGCGGGCAGCTCTTCGCCCGCACCGAGGACAAGGACGTGGCCCTGGCCATGATCCGCGCCTACAACGACTGGCACATCGACGAGTGGTGCGGGTCCCACCCGGGCCGGTTCATCCCCTGCGCCCTCCCGGCCATCTGGGACCCGGAGGTGATGGCGTCAGAGGTGCGCCGGACGGCGGCCAAGGGCGCCCACGCCGTGACCTTCTCGGAGAATCCGTCGAAGCTCGGGTGGCCGAGCGTGCACAGCGACCACTGGGATCCGTTCTGGCGGGCGTGCAGTGAGGAGGAGGTCGTCGTGTGCATGCACATCGGCTCGTCCTCGGAGCTCGTGATCACCTCGCCCGACGCGCCCATGGACTGCCTGATCACCCTGACGCCGATGAACATCGTCAAGGCGGCCACCGACCTGGTGTGGTCCCCGGTGCTCCGCAAGTTCCCCGATCTGAGGGTGGCCCTGTCCGAGGGCGGGATCGGCTGGATCCCGTACTTCCTCGAGCGCATCGACTACAACTACGACCGCCACCACCTGTGGACCGGGCAGGACTACGGCGATGCCCTGCCCAGCGAGGTCTTCAACCGCAACGTGCTGACCTGCTTCATCGACGACCGGTTCGGCGTGGCCAGCCGCGAATTCCTCGAGATGGACAACGTGATGTGGGAGTGCGACTACCCGCACTCCGACTCCACCTGGCCGACAGCCCCCGAGACCCTGGCCGAGAGCCTGGTCGGCGTCGACGACGAGGACATCGACCGCATCACCCACCGCAACGCCATGCACCACTTCCGCTACGACCCGTTCACCACCCTCGGCGGGCGGGACGCCTGCAACGTGGGGAGCCTCCGGGCCCTGGCGGCCGGACACGACGTGTCGATCCGCTCGCAGGCCCGGGCCAACGTGGCCAAGCGGGGCACGTTGGCCAGCGACCTGGCCGCGGCGGCCACGTCGCACGACTAGGCCGGTACCTCCCGCCGGGACACCCGGCCCGTCCGCACCCGCCAGCCCCGGTACGTCCCGGCGCTCGCCCGAACAAAGGAACCATCACCACATGTCCCAAGCGCTGTCCGGCATCCGCGTCGTCGAAGTGGCGGCCTGGGCGTTCGTCCCGTCGGCCGGTGCGGTCCTGGCCGACTGGGGGGCCGACGTGATCAAGGTCGAGCACCCCGAGACGGGGGATCCCCAGCGGGGCCTGGTGTCCATGGGCCTCATCCCCGGCGGGCCGAACGCCGTCAACTACATCATGGAGCAGCCCAACCGGGGCAAGCGCAGCATCGGGATCGACCTCAGCACCGACGACGGGCGTGCGGTGCTCTACCGGCTGGTCGAGAGCGCCGACGTCTTCCTGACCAGCTTCCTGCCCGACGTGCGCCAGCGGCTCAAGATCGACGTGGAGGACATCCGGGCCGTCAACCCGACCATCGTCTACGCCCGGGGATCCGGACAGGGGCCGCGCGGTGTCGACCGGGGGCGCCCGGGCTACGACGGTTCCGTGTACTGGGGGCGCGGGGGCATCGCCAACGCCCTGACGCCGGCCGACTCGAAGTTCCCCATCGGGGGCCGGGCCGCCTTCGGTGACCTGGCCGGCGGCATGGCCATCGCCGGGGGGATCGCCGCCGGGCTGCTCCAGGTGGCCCGCACCGGCGAGGCGCCGGTGGTGGACGTGTCCCTGCTCGGGCTGGCCATGTGGCAGCTGTCCCCGGACATCGTGGCCTCGGGACTCTACGGCGGGGACCCCATGCCGAAGTTCGGCCGCAGCGCCTCGCCCAATCCACTCGTCGGCAGCTACCGGACCAGCGACGACCGCTTCATCACGCTGATGATGCTGCAGTCGGACCGGTACTGGTCCGAGTTCTGCACGCTGGTCGGACGTCCCGACCTCATCACCGACGAGCGCTACGCCGACGGCGGGTCCCGGTTCGCCAACCGCGAGGAGTGCATCGCCGAGTTCGACGAGCTGTTCGCCACCAAGACCTTCGAGGAGTGGAAGGCCCTCCTCGCCACACTGACGGGGGCGTGGGCCCCGGTGCAGATGGCCTCCGAGCTGGTCGACGACCCGATGGTGGGGGCGAACGGCTACCTGGCCCGGGTCGATCGGGATGACGGGCAGTCCTACGACCTGGTGGCCAACCCGGTGCAGATGGACGAGTCGGCCGACCAGCTCCGGCCGGCGCCCGAGCACGGCCAGCACACCGAGGAGATCCTGCTGGAGCTGGGCCTCGACTGGGACGCCATCATCGCCTACAAGGAGGCCGGCGCCATCCTCTGAGCCCGGCTCCGACGGTTCCGGGTCCGTCCACCGGTCCGACCCGGGTGGCTACTTGGGTGGGAAGCGGAGCGCTCCGTCGAGACGGATGTTCTCGCCGTTGAGGTAGGGGTTGGTGACGATGCTCTCGACCAGGTGGGCGAACTCCTCCGGTTCGCCCATGCGCCGGGGGAACACGATGTTCTCCACCAGCTTCGCCTGCATCTCCTCGGGCGCGCGCTGCATCAGCGGCGTACCCATGGTGCCCGGGGCGATGGCGCACACCCGGATGCCCACGGGGGCGAGGTCCCGGGCCAGGGGGAGGCTCATGCCCAGGATGGCCGCCTTGGCCGCGGCGTAGGCCACCTGACCGGTCTGGCCCTCGTAGCCCGCGATCGAGGCCGTGTTGACCACCACGCCCCGCTGTCCCGAGGCGTCGGGCTCATTGTCGGCCATGCGGGCGGCGGCCAGTCGGGTGACGTTGAAGGTACCGAGTGCGTTGAGCTCCATGGTCCCCCGGAAGGCGTCCATGGCCATCGGGGTGTTGTCCCGGGACAGCGTCCGGCCACCCGAGCCCCCACCGGCCACGTTGACCAGCACCGCCAGTGGGGCGAGGGCGACGGCGGCGTCCAGTGCGGCGGCCACGTCGGCGTCGTCGTTGACGTCGCCACCCCGGGCCGCCCCCGACCCGAGCTCCGCCACCAGTGCCTCGCCGGCCTCCAGGGCACGGTCGAAGACCACGACCTGCATCCCGAGTGCGTCCAGGCGGCGGACGGTGGCCGACCCGAGGCCACCGGCGCCGCCGGTGACCACGGCCGAGTGCTGACGCAAGTCCATCGGTGCTCCATTCGTGTGGGTGGGGGGTGCGGGCCGGCGGCCGGCGCCGGGATCAGAGGGCCCGTCGCCGGGACCCGGCGGTGGGATCAGGCGGTGGGGAACGTCAGGGGGAAGTGGTCGATCGAGCGGATGCCCGACGTGTAGGCCAGTGTGTGTCCGTCGGCCACGGCGTACTCGGGGATGCGCCGGTGCCACTCCCGGAGCGCCACCCGCAGCTCGAGCCGGGCCAGGTGCGACCCGAGGCAGCGGTGCACGCCCCCGCCGAACGCCAGGTGCCGGTTGGCCTCCCGGTCGAATCGGACGGCGTCGGCGTCGGCCAGTTCGCTCTCGTCGGTGTTGACCGAGGTCAGCATGGCCATCACCAGGTCACCCTCGTGGACCGGGCAGCCGCCGATCTCGGTGTCGTGGACCGCGACCCGGACGACCGCCATCACGGGTGTCTCCCACCGCAGGAGCTCCTCGATGGCGGCCGGGATGAGCGACGGGTCGTCGACCAGCTGGCGTCGTCGCTCCGGGTGCTCGGCCAGGTAGGCGAACATGCAGTCGAGCGAGGCGGTGACCGTGTCGAGCCCGGCGATGAGGAACAGGAAGCAGATGTCGAGGATGTCCTCGCGGGTCAGCTGCTGGCCGTCGACGCGCGCGTCGAGGAACCGGCTCAGCAGGTCGTCGCGACGTTCGACCTCCCGCTCGTCGAGCACCTCGTCGAAGTAGGCGTAGATGGCGTCGGCGGTCTGCTTCTGGTGGGTCAGGGCCTCGGGGCTCCCGAAGGGGCTCCCCACCGCCACCTGGGGGCGGATGATCCCGTCCTTCAGGGCGAGGAAACGGGGCAGCTCGGCCACGGGGAGCCCCAGGAGCTGCAGGAAGACCCGGGTGGGGAAGAGGGTCGAGAACTCGGCGGCGAAGTCGGCCTCCCCGCGGTCGACGAACCGGTCGATGAGCTCGTTGACGGCCGCCGTCAGGGACTCCTCGAGCTTGGCGACCTCCCGCGGGGCGAAGATCGGGTCGAGCAGCTTGCGGTACTTCTTGTGGTCCGGCGGGTCGATCTGGAGCGGGATCAGGGGTCGGACGTTCTGCAGGTCCACGGCGTCGGCATTGGAGGAGAAGACCTCGGGGTGCCGGAAGACCTCCTCGACGTCGACCCTGCGTGTCAGCGCCACCCCGCGGCCCTCGACGGGGATCACCGGCAGGGTCTCCCGCAGCACCTTGAACACGGGCTGGGGGTGGGCGGCCATCTCGGGATCCATGGCGGCGAACGGGTCCTCGGGAGGTGGGGCGGTGGTATCCATCTGACTCCTTGACGACCGGGGTGCGGGCGCCGTCACCGGTGCCCCGTCACCCACGAACCCTAGGACTCTAGGTTGAAATGCCGGTGTGCCGCCGGGTCCCGGCGGCCCGTTCAACCCACCCGGTCCCGCAGGAGGTCCAGCAGCGGATTGTCGTCGATGGGCGCCAGCGCGGGCGCACCGGCGTCCCGGCGCAGGTAGCCCAGGCGGGTCAGGAGGGCGGTGCTGCGGAGCAGGGCCAGGGTCTCGTACCAGTCGAGCCCGCCGACGGTGCCCCCGGTGGCCTCCTCGTAGGCGGCGATCGTCGCCGTCCGGTCGGGCCATCCCGGCAGCCGGCGGCCGAAGAGGTGCTCCATCGTCGTGTCCAGGCTCGTGAGCCAGGCCAGGTCGTGCCACGGCGCACCCACGGCGGCCATGTCCCAGTCCAGCACGGCCAGGACGGCGAGGTCGTCGCCGACGACCACGTTCTCCAACCGGGCGTCGCCCCACAGCAGCGTCGGCGCCGGCTCGTCGACGGGCCGGTGCCGCCGGCACCAGTCGAGGGCGTCGACCAGCGTGGACAGCGGTGCGCCCCCGCTGGACCAGTGGAGGTAGGCCTCCCAGTGGTCCAGTTCGGCGCCGTTGTCGCGATGGGGGACCACCGCCGGCCCCGGTGGGACCGCTCGGTGGACGCGGGCCAGCACCTCGACGAGTCCCCGCGCCACCCGTCCCCGGTCGGCCTCGTCGAGGGCGAGGAGCCAGGGGTCGGCCACCGGCACGCCCCCGGCCACGTGCCCGTCGACGCGACGCATCACCACGAAGGGCCGGCCGATCCAGGCCGGGTCCTCCTCGAGCCGAGGGTCGGCCACCGGCACCCCGGCATCGGCGGCGGCCCGTTGGGCGTGCCACTGCGCCACCAGGTCGTAGTCGGCGAAGGTGCCCGGCCCGGCCACCGGTGTCCGCAGCACCAGGTCCTCCACGTACGCCGCACCCGACCGCGACCAGGACGCCCGGACGAACACCGTGTCGGAGGCGTACCCGCCGTCGGGCCGGCGCCAGTCGGTCAGCACCACCGTGCCGGTGCCGAGACGGTCGGCCAGCCACCGGGCGAGCCCGTCCCGGGTGCGCCCGTCGGGCGACCGGGGGTCGTCGGTCGATCTCCCGACGGTCATCGGTGCCCGGTCACCGGCTCGTCCTCATCGGAGCAATGTACCGTGGGCGGAGCCGGCGTCGTCGGCCGCGCCGCACCCACCACGTCCCGGGACGCGCCGTTCCACCGGGTCCTAGAGTGGTGGCCCGTCGACCCGGGGAGCCGGTCGACAGGGGGGATGCGTGGTGGACCGGATGATCGACAGGCGGGCGGGGGCATCGGACGTGGTGGGACGATGAGGGTGCGCACCAGCTTCCACCAGGCCGAGGCGCCCGCCCACCGGAGCGCGGGTGGGGCCTGGGACGTCCCCGGGCTCGACCGGCTGCTGTCGACCCCGCGACCCGGGGCGGGGACGGCCGTGGTCGACGGCGACGTCGTGCTCGACCACGCCGCGCTCGACCGGATGGCCTCGGCGGTGGCCGGGGGCCTGCGGGCGCTGGGTGTGCGCCACCGCGACGTGGTGGCCTGGCAGCTCCCCAACTGGTGGGAGGCGGTCGTCCTCTTCCACGCCTGCTGGCGCTGCGGGGCGGTGGCCGTGCCCATCCACCACCAGGTCGGCCCGGCCGAGGTCGAGCGCATCCTGGGCGAGCTCGACCCGGCGGTGCTGCTCTCCACCGGGAGCCTGCCACTGTGGGAGGCGCCGGGCCCGCAGCGGGTCATCGGGGTGCGCACCGGCGATCCGCGGTTCGACGCGCTCCTGGCCGGCACGGCGTTCGCCGGAGGTGGGGCCCGGGGCGCCGACGTCGCCGTCGTCCTGTTCACCTCGGGCTCGACGGGCGACCCGAAGGCCGTGCTCCACAGCCACCGCGGTCTGGCCTACAAGGCCCACAGCATGGTGGGCGCCCACGGCCTGACCGGCGACGACGTCGCCCTCATGCCCTCACCGCTGGCCCACATCTCCGGTCTCCTCAACTCGGTGCTGGTGCCGGGATCCGCCGGCATGCCCGTCGTGCTCATGGAGAGGTGGGACCCCGAGCGGGCGGCCGACCTCGCCGGCCGCCACCGGGCCAGCTTCATGATCGGACCTCCCACCGTCTTCCTGTCGCTGATGGACGTGCCGGGCTACCGCCCCCGGGTCGAGCACCTGCGGATCGTGTCGTGCGGCGCCATGGGGGTGACCCCCGAATTCATCGACACGGCACGGGAGGGGCTCGGGGCGCTGGTCAAGCGGACCTACGGTTCGACCGAGGCGCCGACGGTGACCACCAGCGGGTGGTGGGACCCGCCCGACAAGGCGCGGGACACCGACGGCCATTCCGTGGGTGGGGCCGTGCTCCGGGTCGTCGACCCCGGTACCGGGCGTCCGTTGGCGGCGGGGGAGCGGGGCGAGGTCCTGGTGCGCGGCCCCGAACTGTTCGTCGGCTACGGCGAGGCGTCCCAGACCCGTGACGCGGTGCGTCGGGGGTGGTTCGCCACCGGGGACCTCGGCGTGCTCGACGAGGAGGGGTGGCTGACCATCGGCGGGAGGATCAAGGAGCTGATCATCCGCGGGGGCGAGAACATCGCCTCGGCCGAGGTCGAACGGGTCCTCGAGCAGCATCCGGGCATCCGCCAGGCGGTCGTCGTCGGACGACCCGACGACCGGTTCGGCGAACGGGTGGTGGCCTTCGTGGTCGCCGACGGGGAGGTGGACCTCGAGACGTGCCGTGGGTGGTTCGCCGCGCAGGGGGTGGCCCGGTTCAAGACCCCGGAGTACCTGGTCCACGTGGACGAGGTCCCGGTCCTCGGTGTGGGCAAGCCCGACCGCCCGACGTTGCGCCTCCGGGCGGAGGCCCTGGCCGACCTCGTCCGCTGAGCGTCGCCGGCCCGGCGGAGGACGGGGACCGCGGGATCGGGAACCTGGAGGCGACCACGATCGCCGCCGGGACCCGGGCACCGCTGCTCAGCGCAGTCGCCAGTCGATCCGCTTGCCCGAGGTGAACACCGCCTGGCCCTCGGCCAGCGTGGCCGGGTCGGTTCCCACGTGGGTCACCAGGAAGGCGTGGTCCAGGGCCTGGCGCCGGGACAGCTCGAGGCCCATCCACAGGGCGCGGAGCGTGCCCCCGATGGCCCGCTCGGGCTGGTCGGCGATGGCCTGGGCCGCCCAGCGGGTGCGCTCCTCGAGCTCCCCGGCCGGCACCACCTCGGTCACGAAACCGATCTCGCGGGCGCGCTCGGCCGACATGCGCTCGTGGGCCCCCAGCAACGACAGCCGCATGACCTCCTGGAAGGGCATCTTGTGCATGAGGAAGATCGGCTCGAAGGCCGCGGGCATGCCGTAGGTGACGTGCGGATCGAAGAAGGTGGCCCGGTCCGAGGCGATGATGAAGTCGACCTCGCCCAGGATGTAGAAGGCACCCCCGCAGGCCATGCCGTTCACGGCGGCGATCACCGGCTTCCACAGGTGGTTCGTCTTGGGGCAGACGCTCTTGCCCGGGTCGTCGAAGTCCCAGGGGGTGTTGTAACCGGGGAGCCTGCCCGGCGGCTGGTCCTCGATGGCGGCGATCCCCTCGCGATCCAGCCCGGTGCAGAACGCCCTGTCGCCGGCCCCGGTGAGGACGATGCACCGGACGTCGTCGTTGGTGCGGAGCATCTGCCACAGGTCGCGCAGCTCCCGCTGCATGGTCGGGTCGAACGCGTTCAGGGCCTGGGGCCGGTTGAGCGTGACCCAGGCCACGCCGTCCGACTCGTCGTACAGCAGGGTCTCGAGTTCGGGCATGGCGGTCATGGTACCGGCCTACCGCACGGCCGTCCGGGTCCGTCCCGCGTGTCCCCCGGGGTGCGGCCTCAGCCGCAGTGGTCGGGCGGTGGCAGGTCGAGTGTCGGGTTCCGGTCGAAGAAGCCGGCGGCCACCAGGTGGAATCCGCAGTACTCGACCGGCATGACGGGCCAGTCCTCGGGTCGGGGCGAGTGGGTCACGCCGAAGGTGTGCCAGACCACGATCTCGGTACCGACGAGGGAGCGGTCGGCCGCCGTCCACGCCGCCAGCCCGGTCGGGCCGGCGTGCTGGTTGGGGTAGTCACCGGCCGCCCGGCGCTCGTCGGCGCGATAGGGCGTCACCCACAGGTTGTGCCGGGCGAACCCGGCGCGGCGCCCGATGCTGGAATCGGGATCGGCCAGCAGCCTCGGCGTCGAGCCGGGCACGAGCTTGTAGGCCACCGGTTGGCCCAGCCCGTTGGTGCGCTCCGGGTTCACCACCCGCCAGTGGCGGCTCGATGCGGCGTCCACCTCCCGCCGGGCGGCGGCCTCGGTCCCGAGGCGCTCGACCCGGCGGCCGATGGCGTTGCCCAGCGGGTTGTCGGGTCCCGTGGGCTCGCCGGCGAAGGACACCTCGTGGACCTCGTTGACCGGGCCGTCGACCGCCGGGTCGAGCCGGGCGCAGAACAGGTGCTGGTGGATCGGGGCGGCCAGTCCCGGGGCGATGACCGTCCCGTGCGAGGTGGTCCCGCCGTCCGGGATCCCCTTGGTCGACATGATGCCGGTCAGCTTGACCTCGAGCTGGACGGTGCCGTCCAGGTAGAAGTACCAGAAGAACCCGTACTCGTAGTTGCCGACGGTGGCGATGGAGGAGACCACCAGGCGCCGTGACCGGCGCACCTCGGCCCGGTCGGTGTTCATGTCGGTGTGCTTCCAGAGGATCCCGTAGTCCTCCTCGTGGATGCAGACCGCGTGCTCGAGCACGAAGGGCTTGCCGTGCTCGCTGGCGAACACGGCGTCGAGGTAGGTGATCGCGCCGAGGCAGTCGCACCCCAGGGTCAGCGAGTTGGCCATCCGTCCGAGCCCCCACTCGCCGACGTCGAAGGCGTTCTTCCAGCTGTGCATGGGATCGGGGTCGCCATAGGGCACGACCATCTCGCTGATGGCCGCCCGGTGCAGGACGGTGCGCGTGGTGTCGGTGCCGCGGTCCACCCAGCCGACGTCGTGGAGGACCAGGCCCTCGAGCGGCGTCATCGACACCCGCATCGTCCACTGCTGCCACGTCAGCAGGTTCCCGTCCACCGAGAAGCTCACGCCGTCGGGCTGGGCGATCTCGAGGGTGCGCAGGTCGTCGCGGTGGGGCTCGTTGTGCTCGGGCAGGTAGCTGCCCCGTTCGGGGGCGAGGGGCACCACGCCGTAGTCGGCCACCTCCAGCACGACACCCCGTGCCGCGTCCACGGTCGCCAGCACGCCCTCCACCGGTCGGGCGTAGCCGTTGTCGGAGGGTTCCTCACGGAAGTAGCTCAGGCAGCGGGTGATCCGGCGCCCCTCCTCCATGTCCCGGCCGAAATTCCCGGTCGGCCACGGGTCGATCTGGACCTGGTCGGGGTCGGTGATCCCCCGGCGCGCCATGGCGGCCAACCAGTCGGGGTCGGCCTTGAGGGCGAGGATGGAGCGGTAGGCGTCGTCGTAGAGCAGCGCCGGTCGTACGTCGTCCCGGGTGGTCCACCCGACGATGGCACCATCGGGCGCCCGCACCACCACCTCGGCCACCGCGGCCTCGGGTCCGGGGAGGACCACCAGGCGGATCCGGCGTTCGAGTGGCGCACCGGCGGCGAAGGCGGCCAGCGCGGCCCGGTCGGGCTCGTCGACGGCCACGGTGGCGAACAGCGTGCCGTCGGGGACCCGACCGCTGTCCTTGACCGCGGCGACGGCCAGCCGGACCTCGTCCACGGTCAGTGGGTCGTGCGGATGGGACCTCCGTGTCGCCGTGTCGCTCATGGGGCGCACCTCCTCCGCGGGCGCCCCCCCGGAGCCCCGCCGGCGCAGGCTACCCCGCAGGCGAGCCCGGCTCCGTCCACGGCGGTAGTGTGCCCGGCAATGCCGAGCGCCGCCCCGTCGTGCCGCCGTGTCCCGACCGGGACCGAACTCCCGTGACGGTCGTCCGCGTCACCGTCGACCGCGACCGGTGCATCGGGTCGGGCAACTGCGTGTTCTGGGCGTCGGCGAGCTTCGAGCTCGACGACGAGGGACTGTCGGTGCCGTCCGACCCCGTCGCCGACACGCCGGAGACGCTGCGGGTGGCCGCCGACGGGTGTCCGACCAGGGCCATCACCCTCGAGGTCGTCGAGTCCACGCCCGACGACCGTCAACGGTAGGGACCCGTGCCGATCCCGCTGACCGACGAGCACGAGGAACTCCGACGTTCGGCGGCCCGGTTCGTCGCCGCGCACGGCGGCCCGGCGGCGGCCCGGGCACTGCTCGACGCCGAGGTCGAGGAGCTCCAGCCCGTCTGGGCGGACATGGCCGGGGAGAGCTGGCTCGGCATCCACCTGCCCGAGGCCCACGGCGGGCAGGGGTTCGGGCTGCTCGAGCTGGCGGTCATCCTGGAGGAGACCGGCTGGGCGGTGACACCCGGACCCCTGCTCCCCACGGTCGTGGTCTCGGCGCTCTGCTCCCGCTACCTTCCGTCGGAGGAGGCCGACCGGGTGCTGCCGGGCCTCGTCGACGGGTCGGCGCCGGGTGCGGTCCACCTGGGAGCCGACGTCCTGGAGGTGGTGGGACGGGGGGCGGACGGGTCGCTGGTCGTGTCGGGCACGTTGCGCCCCGTGCTCGGTGCGGGCACGGCGTCCGTGGCGCTGGTGCCCGCCGCCGACGCCGCCGGCGAGGTCAGCTGGTGCCTGATCGACCTGGGGGGCGACGGCCCGGCGCGGGTCACGGCCCTCCCCAGTGTCGACGCCACCCGCCGGGTCGGCCAGTTGGACGTGGAGCGCCTCGAGGTGCGGACCGACCGGGTGCTGGCGGGCCTGCCGTCCCGTCGCGTCGTTGACGTCGCCGTGGCGCTGATGGCGGCCGAACACGCCGGCGGGGCCCGGTGGTGCCTCGAGACGGCCACCGAGTACGCCAAGGTGCGGGTGCAGTTCGGGCGCCCGATCGGGCAGTTCCAGGCGGTCAAGCACCGCGCCGCCGACATGGCCGTCCTGGTGGACCAGGTGGCCTCGGTGGCCTGGGACGCGGTGCTCGCCGTCGATGCCGCACTGGCGGCCGACGGTGACGTGGGCGCGGCCGGGGGGGACGACGGGGTCGACGACGGGGTCGAGCTGGCGGTCAGCGCCGCCGCCGTCCTGTCCCTCGACGGCTACGTGTCGTGCGCCGAGGGCTGTCTGCAGCTGCTCGGGGGGATCGGCTTCACCTGGGAGCACGATCTCCACCTGCACCTCAAGCGCGCACTCGCCGACCGCCAGCTGGCCGGTGGCAGCGATCCCCAGCGACTGCGGCTGGCCGCCGCCGCCGGACGGGGCGCGCGACGCACGCTCACGGCGGACCTCCCCGAGGAGGCCGACCGGTGGCGGGCCGAGCTCGCCCCCCTGGCCGCCGAGCTGGCGTCGACCGAGGGGGACGCGCGTCGGCGTCGGCTGGTCGAGGCCGGACTGATCGCCCCGCACTGGCCGGCGCCCTGGGGCCGTGACGCCGGAGCGGTGGAACAGGTGGTCATCGACGAGGTGCTGGCCGCGGCCGGTGTCGACCGACCGCACCTGGGGGTCGGGGCGTGGGTGCTCCCGGTGCTGATCGCCTGCGGCACGCCGGCGCAGCAGGAACGTTGGGTCCGTCCCACGCTCCTGGGTGGGACCTCGTGGTGTCAGCTCTTCTCCGAGCCGGGGGCGGGGTCCGACCTGGCGGCCCTGTCGACGCGGGCCGAGCGGGTGGACGGCGGCTGGTCACTGACCGGTCAGAAGGTCTGGACCTCGATGGCCCACCAGTCCCAGTGGGGCATCTGCCTGGCCCGGACCGACGCCGACGCACCCAAGCACGCCGGCATCACCTACTTCATCGTGGACATGTCGACGCCCGGCCTCGACGTGCGCCCCCTGCGCGAGCTGACCGGGGCCGCGATGTTCAACGAGGTCTTCTTCGACGACGTGTTCGTCCCCGACGACTGCGTGATCGGCGAGGTCCACCACGGGTGGGGTATCGCCCGCATGACGTTGGCCAACGAACGGGTCTCGATCTCCTCGGGGGCGACCTTCGGCATCGGGGTGGAGTCCCTGGTGCGTCTGGTGGCCCGCCGCGAGGGCGGGGTGCCCGAGTCCACGTCGGCCCGGCTCGGCCACCTCCTGGCCGAGGCCCAGTCGCTGCGGCTCATGACCCACCGGTCGGCCCTGCGCTCGCTGGCCGGTGCGGATCCCGGGCCGGGATCCAGCCTGCGCAAGCTGCTCGGGGCCGAGCACGAGCAGCGGGTCCAGGAGCTCGGCCTGGTGATGATGGGTGCCGAGGGGGCCGTCGCCGGGGGCCGTCCGGGCCGGTGGTCGCAGGGCACACTGGCCACCCGCTGCCTGACCATCGCCGGGGGGACGAGCGAGGTCCAGCGCAACGTGATCGGTGAGCGCATCCTCGGCCTGCCCCGCGACCGCGAACCGGAGGACTGACCACATGGCATGGGACTTCTCGACCGAGCCGGAATTCCAGGCCCAGCTCGACTGGATGGACACCTTCGTGCGGGAGGAGGTGGAGCCCCTCGACCTGCTGTGGGGTGACCGGGCCTTCCACCCGCTCGACCCGGCGTTGCGGGCCATCGTGGACCCGTTGAAGCGCCAGGTGAAGGAGCGCGGCCTGTGGGCGTGCCACCTCGGGCCCGAACTCGGGGGGCAGGGGTACGGACAGGTGAAGCTGGCCCAGATGAACGAGATCCTCGGGAGGTCGCTGTGGGCCTCGGTCGTCTTCGGCACCCAGGCCCCCGACACCGGGAACGCGGAGATCATCGCCCACTACGGGACCGAGGACCAGAAGAAGGCCTACCTGGAGCCGCTCCTGTCGGGGGAGCTGTTCTCGGCCTACTCGATGACCGAGCCGCAGGGTGGCTCCGACCCGTCGCTGTTCGAGACGAGGGCCATCCGGGACGGCGACGAGTGGGTGATCGAGGGCTGGAAGTTCTTCACCTCCAATGCCCGGACGGCCGCGTTCCTCATCGTCATGGCCGTCACCGATCCCGACGTCGACGTCTACCGGGGGATGTCGATGTTCCTGGTCCCGACCGACACCCCCGGCGTCGACATCGTGCGCAACATCGGACTGATGGGGGAGCGGGTCCGGGGCGGCGGGTCACACGCCCTCATCCACTACGACCAGGTCCGGGTGCCGGCCGACAGCCTGCTCGGCGGCGAGGGCCAGGCCTTCGTCATCGCCCAGACCCGACTGGGCGGTGGCCGGGTGCACCACGCCATGCGGACGGTGGGGATGGCCACCAAGGCCCTCGACATGTTGTGCGAGCGGGCGGTGAGCCGCCGGACCCGTGACGGCCTGCTGGCCGGCAAGCAGAGTGTCCGCGACTACGTCGCCGACTCCTACATCCAGCTCACCCAGTTCCGCCTGTTCGTCCTCTACGTCGCCTGGTGCATCGACCAGGGCCACGACCCGCGTGCGGTGCGGCGGGACATCGCCGCCATCAAGGTGCTGACGCCCCAGGTCCTCCACGACGTCACCCAGCGGGCCATCCAGGTCCACGGGGCGCTGGGTGTGTCCGACGAACTGCCGCTCGGGGGTCTGTGGATGACGGCGCCGGTCATGGGCCTGGTCGACGGACCCACCGAGGTGCACCGGACCACCGTGGCCCGACAGGTGCTGAAGCAGTACACGCCGGTCGAAGGGGGGTGGCCGTCCCAGCACCTGCCGGGCCGGGTGGCTGCCGCCCGGTCCAAGTTCGCCGACCACCCCGACGCACTGGCCTCCGCGGCGGTCGGGTGGTCGGCCCAGGACGTGGCCGCCGACCTCGAGCACGAAGTGGGGAACCGGTGACCGTCGACACCGCCGCCTCCGACGGGACGGGTGGGGACGGTTACGAGCCACGGCTCGACGTGGACCGCCTGGGACGTTGGATGGACGACCAGGGCCTGCCGGGGGAGGGCGACCCGCTGGCGGCCCGGTTCATCACCGGTGGGGCGTCGAACGACCTGTTCGAGGTCACCCGGGGGGAGTTCCGCTGTGCACTGCGACGCCCACCCGACCCGGTCCCGGCGGGCCGCGACGCCACCATGCTCCGCGAGCACCGCCTGCTGGTGGCCCTGGCCGACACCGATGTGCCCCACCCACGGGTGGTGGCGGGCTGTGACGACCCCTCGGTGGTCGGTGGCTGCTTCTACCTGATGGAGTTCGTCGACGGCTGGTCGCCGATCCAGGAGGGGACCACCTGGCCCGAACCGTTCGGCTCCGATCTCGAGGCCCGCCGGGGCCTGGCCTTCGAGCTGGTCGACGGGATCGCCCGCCTGGCCCGGGTGGACTGGGAGGCCCGGGGGCTCGAGGGCTTCGGCCGACCCGACGGGTTCCACGAGCGCCAGGTCGACCGCTGGCTCCGCCATCTCGAGGCGGTGCAGTTCCGGCCGCTCCCGGGCATCGACGAGGCGGCGGCGTGGCTGCGCACGCACCGTCCCCGCTCGTACCGGCCGGGCATCATGCACGGCGACTACCAGTTCGCCAACGTCATGTACCACCACGGGGCACCGGCCCGGCTCGCCGCCATCGTCGACTGGGAGATGGCCACCGTCGGCGACCCGCTGCTCGATCTCGGTTGGGTGGTCAACGGTTGGCCCGACGACACGTCGTCGGGCGGTTCGGGCACCGTGAGCTACGTCGACTACACGGGCATGCCGTCCAAGGAGGAGCTGCTCGAGGCCTACGCGTCGGCCAGTGGCCGGGACGTGGACGAGATCGACTACTACGTCATCCTCGCCCGGTTCAAGCTGGCCATCGTGCTCGAGGCCGGCTACGCCCGCGTGGTGGCGGGCGAGGCCGACAACCCGAAGATGGCCAAGTTCGGCGACGTGGTCCTCGACATGGCGGCCCGGGCCGCCGAGCTGGCCGCCGCCACCCCGCTGCGATGACCGGGCGGACGGGGGCGACCCCGGCCGAGCGGTTCGACCTGTCCGGCCGGGTGGTGCTGGTGACCGGGGGCAGCCGGGGCCTGGGCCGGGCCATGGCACTGGGCTTCGCCGACGCCGGGGCCGACGTGGTGGTGGCCAGCCGCAAGATCGACGCCTGCCGGCGGGTGGCGGACGAGATCGAGGCCCGGGGGAGGCGGTCCCTGGCGTTGGCCGTCAACGTCACCCACTGGGACGAGCTCGACGGGCTGGCGGACCAGGCCTACGACCGGTTCGGACGGGTCGACGTGCTGGTCAACAACGCCGGGATGTCGCTCCTCTACGGCGACCTGTCCGACGTGGGTGAGGCCATGTGGGACAAGGTCGTCGGGCTCAACTTGAAGGGGCCGTTCCGGCTGACCGCGCTGGTGGCACCACGCATGGTGGCGGACGGCGGCGGCTCGGTCATCAACGTGTCGAGCACCGGCTCGATCCGACCGGCGCCGTTCATGCTCCCCTACGACGCCGCCAAGGCGGGCCTCAACGCCCTCACCGTCGGCTTCGCCCACGCCTACGGGCCCTCCGTCCGGGTCAACTGCATCATGGCCGGCCCGTTCTTCACCGACGTCTCCAAGGAGTGGGACCGCGAGTCGTTCGACGTCGAGGTGCGCCGCAGACACGCCCTCGGCCGCGGGGGCGAGCCGGACGAGGTGGTGGGTGCCGCCCTGTACTTCGCCTCCGACGCCTCGAGCTACACCACCGGGGCCCTTCTGCGGGTCGACGGCGGGATCCCCTGAACCCGGGGCCGACCCGTCGGTGGTCGCCCGGGCGCAGCGCGTCAGTCCTTCCTGACCTTCTTCACGCTGCCGTACCCGCGCTCGATGGCGGCGGTGATGATGTCCTCGAAGTCCTTGTCGGTGAGCACGCGCGGCGTGCCCATGGACGAGGAACGCCAGTACAGCTCGGCCAGCCACTCGAGGAGTTCGAGGCGTTCGACGGCCTCGGCCATCGTGCTGCCGTAGGCCACCGAGCCGTGGTTCTGCATCATGGCGGCGTTGCGGCCCTGCAGCGCCTCGAGGACGTTCCGGGCCAGCTCCTCGGACCCGAACGTCGCATAGGCCGCGGTCCGCGGCGCCCCCCCGAGGCCCAGGCAGCTGTAGTGCAGCGGGGGCAGCTCGTCGAAACAGCACGAGAGTGCGGTGGAGGCCATGGCGTGGGCATGGGTGATGGCCCGGGCGTTGGTGGCGGCGTAGATGCCCGTGTGCAGCGGCACCTCCGAGGTCGGGGCCAGTTCCCCGTCGACCACCTCGCCGTCGAGGTCGATCACCGTGACCATCTCGGCGGTCACCGTGGCGAGGTCGGCGCCGGTCGGGGTCACGGCCACCAGGTCACCCTTGCGCGCCGAGATGTTGCCGGCCGTGCCGATCACGAGCCCCTTCTGGGCCAGGTGGCGGCTGGCCGCGGCGACGGCCTCTCGTTCGTCTGCAAGCACTAGGTCGCTCATCACCCCTCCATCGTCGAACTGCCCGAGACTACCGGCTGTGCCCGGACGCGCCAGTGGCGACAGACGGGCGACGAGGTCCGGTCCGGCGTGGGGCCGTCACCCCGCACCACCGCCCCAGGGTTGTGCCGCCCCGACCGCGTCCACCTCGTCGGAGGGGTCCGTCCCGTCGAGGACGGCGAGCACCCGGGCGGCCACGTCGTCGGGCTCGAGCACCTGGTGGTCCAGGTAGCCCTCGCTCGCCCACCGTTCGAAGTACCCTCCGGCCGTCCCCGGGTCCCAACCGTCGGCGAAGGAGGTCGCCGTCGGGCCCACCACCACGCGGACCACGCGGAGCCAGGGCTCCTCGGCCCGCAGCCCACGGGCGAGCTGGTCGAGCGCCGCCTTGCTCGCCGCATAGGGGACCAGTCCGGGCCAGGGTCGCCCCACCGAGTGGGAGGTGAGCAGGACGCAGAGGGGATCCCGTCCGGCACGCAGGTGGTCGAGCGCGGCGGACACGACCAGCGCCGGGCCGACCACGTTGGTGCCCAGCACGTCCCGCCATGCCGCGGCCGAGGTGTCGGCCACGGCACCGAGCGGCGAGGCACCGGCCGCGCAGACGACGGCGTCGAGGCCGCCGAGGGCGGTGACGGCGTCCCGGACCAGCGACCGACACCGCCCGGGGTCACCGACGTCACCGATCAGCCCTGTGGCCGTGGGGCCGGCCCGGGCCACGACGCCGGCCACCGCATCCCGTCGTCGCGCCGCCACGGCGACGGGGTGGCCCCGGTCGCCGAGGGCCACGGAGAGGCTGCGGCCGATCCCCGAGGACCCGCCGACCACCAGTACCCGCCGGAGCGGCGGGGTCACGGCGCTGCTCGTCCGCGGTCCTGCTGGATCTCGATGGTGTTGCCGGCGGGATCGACGAACCAGATCTGCACGACGGTGCCCTGGGCGCCCCGCACGTAGGGGATGTCCTCCCGCTCGAGTTCGGCGACGGCGCCGTCGAGGTCCTCCACCGCGAAGCAGACGTGGGGGCCGGTCGGTCGTATCGCCTCGGTGCCGGCGTCGGCGTCCACCAGGTGGAGCTGGACGTCCCCCGCCGCGAACCAGTGGCCGCCCACGCCGGGGATCACGGGGCGGTCCTCCTCGGGCAGGTGGAGCAGGCGCCGGTAGAAGTCGACGCACGCGTCCAGGCGGCCCTCGACGTTCACGCTGTGGTGCAGGGTGCGGGTGACCTTCACCGGGGCCACCCGTCGGGGACGACGGTGTCGGTGATCTGGCGGGGGTCGACGGCCTGGCGGGTGTTGCCGGCCTCGTAGACGGCGAAGCAGAGCTGCAGGGCCTTGACGGCCTCGTCGGCGCTCATCTCGGGCGCCACGCCCTCCACCATGGCGTCGACGAAGTGCGCGGACGCCCGCCGGAAGCCGGCACCCCAGTCGGCGTCGACGTGCGGGAACGACGTGGTGGTCTGCTTGCCCCGGGTGCCGTCGTAGAGGACGACGGCGGGCAGGTCGAGGAGCTGGCCCGTGCACCGGGTGACCCACAGGAAGCCCTCGTCGCCCTGGATCTCGAAGAACTCGTCGGCGCCGTAGAAGTCGCTGCGGAGCCACATGGCCGGGGCGTAGCTCACCTCCATGGTGCCGAGGATCGACGGGTCCTCGTACTCGAAGATGGCGGCGCACGGCTCGAAGTAGTGGTCCCGTCGGCGCACGGCGGCCTGGACCGACACGATGTCCTGGTCGAACATCCAGAGCGCCACGGCGTACTTGTGGATCATGTCGTCGAACAGGTGCCCGCCCGGGCTGGTGGCCGTCATCCTCCACAGGTAGCCCTCCACCTCCAGCCCGCTCTGGAACGCCGAGTCGGTCTGGCCCACCACCGTGCGCAGACGGAGCGAGCTCGGCCGTCCGATGGCACCGTCGGTCACCAGCTTCTTGGCCAGTTCGAGTGGCGGGTAGTGGCGGAAGCACTCGCTGACCCGCAGGATCACCCCGGCCGCGTCGGCCGCCGCCGCCATCTCCCGGGCCTCGGCCACCGTGTTGGCGAGGGGCTTCTGGCACGACACGTGCTTGCCGGCGGCCACCGCGGCCAGGACGTGGTCGCGGTGGAGGAACGTCGGGGTCAGGATCTCCACCGCGTCGACCCCCGGGTCGGCGAGCAGGTCGTCGAGGTCCGTGTAGACCCGGTCCGCCCCCCAGGCCCGGGCGGCCTCGGCGGCCCGGCCCTCCTTCGGGTCGCACACCGCGACCACGTCGCACCGCTCGTCCTCGAGGTACCCGGCGACGTTGAGCGAGGCGATGTTCCCGGCCCCGATGATGCCGATGCGGGGGTGGGGGACGAGGGCGGGGGTCGTCGGCATGGCGGTCAGGCTACCGCCGGACGGGCCCGGTGCGCCGTCCGCCGCCGGCCGCCGTCATCCGGTCCCGGAGGACCCGTCGACCGGCACCTCGGGGAGGGCCCGTCGGAGTTCGTCCTTCACGACCTTGCCCGTGGCGTTGCGGGGGAGGGCGTCGACGAAGTACCACCGGCGCGGGACCTTGGACCGGGCCACGTGCTCGAGGGTGTGGTCGCGCAGCTCGTCGGCGTCCGCCTCATGGCCGGGGCGCAGGACGACGCAGGCGACGACGTCCTCGCCCAGCACCGGGTGGGGGACGCCCAGCACCGAGACCTCGTGGACGGCGGGGTGCAGCGCCACGGCGTGCTCGACGTCGGCGGGGTGGATGTTGTTGCCGCCCCGGATGATGACGTCCTTGCTCCGCCCGACGATGTAGAGGTACCCGTCGCCGTCGATCCGGCCGAGGTCGCCGGTCATCAGCCAACCGTCGACCCAGGTGCGGGCCGTCGCCTCGGGATCGCCGTAGTACTCGCGGGGCCTGCCCGGGATGCGCATGCGCACCTCGCCGATCTCGTCGGGCGCCACCGGAGCACCGTCGGGGCCGGCGCACACGATCTCGGCGGGAGGCAGCGGCTTGCCCACCGAGCCGGGCCGGCGCACGGCCTCCCCGGGGGGCATCATGCAGTAGACGGAGCCGGCCTCGGTCATCCCGTAGTTGTTGGACACGAGGGCGGTGGGCAGCTTGGCCTGCAGGCGTTCGAGGACGGCGGGGGCCAACGGCGCGCTGCCGACCGTGCACAGCTGGACGGAGCCGAGGTCGGCGCCGGCGAAGCGCGGGTGCTCGAGCAGCAGGGTGGCCATGGCGGGGACCAGGAACACCGATCCGGGACGCTCGCGCTCCACGGTGTCGATCCAGGTGCCGGCGTCGAAGGCGGCGAGGTAGATCCCCCGCAGTCCGAGCTTCATGGGGGTGAGCACGAAGGCGATCCCGGCGAACGTGTAGGGCGGGCTGGCGTGGAGCCACGACCCGCCGCTCCAGGTGGGCTCCCGGAAGGGGACCAGGGACGAATTGTCGTGACGTACGGCCACCGCCTTGGGGTGGCCGGTGGTGCCGGACGTGTAGAGGATGTCGGCGAGCTCGCCCCGGTCCCGGGGTACCTGGAAGTAGGTGGGGTCGGGGTCGAGGACGTCCGCCCATCCGACGAGCCCGTCCGCGGGCGGGGTCCGGTCGTGCTGGTCGGCACCGGGGACGTCGACCACCAGGACCCGGGCACCCGGCTCGTGGCGGTCGAGGAGCGCGTGCTCCACGAAGGCCACGGTCGTGCCCGAGTGCTCCAGCATCCGGGCCACCTCGGGCCTGGTGAGCTGGGGATTGAACGGGACGGCCACGGCCCCGGCACGGTGGACGGCGGCGTAGGCGGTCATCCACCGCAAGGCGTTGGGGGCCTGCAGGTGGAGGGCGATCCGGTCGCCCGGGGCCACCCCGGCTCCGACCAGCCCCCGGGCCAGTCGGGAAGAGGCGTCGTCCCACGCCGCGAACGTCATGGAGCCGGTGCCGACCACGGTGTAGGCCGTCTCGTCGCCGAAGGCCGCGGCCATGGCGTGGAGCTGCTCGGAGGGCAGGAGGGCCACGGTCAGTCCGCCCCCCCGGGGCCCGCCGCCCCGACGCCCCGCCCCGACCGCCGGACGCCGCTCACTGGACCGCCATGGCGTGCTCGGCCTCGGCCTCGGGGTCCTCCCACGGCGGACCGTCCACCTCGACGACGACCTCGTCGAGTCCGCCCGTGAAGCGGAACGGGGCGGTGTAGCGGCGGGTCACCGGGAGTCCGTCGCTGTAGCCGCAGGTGAGGCCGGCACCGGTCAGCGAGAACCGGGTGACCGTGAACCGCGGGATCTCGACCCGGGCCGTCTCGACGCCGTCGACCAGGAGGTGGCCGATCCCCCGGTGCTCGGCGGTGCGCTCGAAGTGGAACTCCACCTCATGCCGCCCCGGCGTCATCGGCTCGGGAGACTCGACCCGGTGCTCCTCGAGGGCCACGAAGTTGTGGGCGTAGGCCAGCCGCCCCCCGGTCACGTAGAGGCTCCAACCCCCGAGTCCGGAGCCCTGGGCCAGGATCACGCCCTCGACCGGGGATGCGTCGGGGCCGGGGCCGGGCACGTCCACCACGGCCCGGATGCGGTGCTCCCGGTTGCGTACGTTGACGGCCACGGGCTCGGGCACCACGGCCGCGTCCCGGTGGTAGCGGTAGCGCCGCCGCGGCGGCACGGCGACGGGACGACCGAAGACCAGGTCGGAGAAGGGCCGGTTGTCGAGGGGCAGGACCCCGTAGGTCCGCGCCTCCACCCACCACCGGTCGACCATGGCCGCCAGCCGTTCGGGCTCACGGTCGGCGAGGTCGTGGCACTCCGACGGGTCGACGGCGACGTGGTAGAGCTCCCACCGGTCGTCCTCGAATCCCACGGACGTGTCCTGGACCGGGTGGTAGGTGACCGCCTTCCACCCGTCCTGGTAGAGGGCGCGGCACCCGAAGATCTCGTAGTACTGCACCCGGTGGTGGTCGGGGGCGACCGGGTCGGTGAGGCTGTCGGCGAAGGAGAAGCCGTGGACCGGGGTCTGGGCCACGCCGGCCAGGGTGGCGGGCGCCTCGACGTCGAGCACCTCGAGCAGGGTGGGCAGCAGGTCGATGGCGTGGACGTACTGGCCTCGGCGGATACCGACCGCACCGGTGCCGGCCGGCCAGTGCACGATCATCGGGTCGGCGACTCCTCCCTCGTGCACCTCGCGCTTCCACCGCCGGAACGGCGTGTTGCCGGCGACGGTCCAACCCCACGGGTAGTTGTTGTGGCAGAGCGGACCACCGATCTCGTCGATGCGGGCCACGCCCTCGGCGACCGAGCGCGGGGCCATGTTCCAGGGCCGGAGGTCGTTGACCGACCCCGTCGGACCGCCCTCGGAGCTGGCCCCGTTGTCCGACAGGACCACCAGCACGGTGTTGTCGAGTTCGCCCGACTCCTCGAGGAACCGGACGAGGCGCCCCAACTCGTGGTCGGTGTGGGACAGGAACCCGGCGAAGGCCTCCATGTAACGCGCGTACAGGCGCTGCTCGTCGGTGGAGAGGGTGTCCCAGGCCGGCACCCAGTCGGGTCGGGGGGAGAGCTCGCACCCGTCGGGGAGGATCCCCCGCTCCCGCTGCCGCTCGAACGTCGCCCGGCGCCACTCGTCCCACCCGGCGTCGAAGCGGCCCCGGTAGCGCTCGATCCACGGTGCGGGGGCCTGATGGGGCGAGTGGCAGGCCCCGGGGCAGAAGTAGAGGAAGAACGGCTTGTCGACGTCGACCGCACGGAGGTCCCCGATCCAGTCGATGGCATGGTCCACCAGGTCCTCGGTCAGGTGGTAGCCCTCCTCCGGCGTGGCCGGAGGGGCCACCTGGTGGTTGTCCGACACCAGTGCCGGCACGAACTGGTGGGTCTCCCCCTGGAGGAACCCGTAGAAGCGCTCGAAGCCCCGACCGAGCGGCCAGCTGCGGCGCGAGGCGGCCAGGTGGCTGTCGTTCTCGGGGGAGAGGTGCCACTTGCCGAGTGCATAGGTGGCCCAGCCGCGCTCCTCCAGCACCTCCGACAGGAAACCGTTCGCGCGGGCGATGGTGGCGTCGTAGCCGGGGAACCCGGTGGCGAGCTCGGCCACCCGCCCCATGCCGTTGCTGTGGTGGTTGCGCCCGGTCAGCAGGCAGGCCCGCGTCGGCGAACACAGGGCCGTGGTGTGGAAGTTGGTGTACTGCAGCCCGGACCCGGCCAGCCGGTCGATGACGGGGGTGTCCAGGTCCGACCCGTAGCAGCCGAGCTGGGCGAAGCCGACGTCGTCGAGCACCACCAGGACGACGTTCGGGGCGCCCGCCGCCGGACGTCGCCGCGGGGGCCACCACGGCGTCGACCCGTGGAAGTCGTCGGCGATGACACCCTGGAACTCCCCGGGTTCCACAGGGCTACCGGCGACGTGGGGTGGGCGGCGCGGACGGGACTCGGTCGGGCATCGTCCCGCAATCTACGCCAGCGGAGCGGGTCGGTACCGGGAGACCGGTCGGTACCGGGAGACCGGGGGTCCACCGGTCCCGCCGGCCGTCCGGCGGTAGCATGACCGCGTCCCGCCGACCGCCGGTCCCGTCGGGCTGCGCCGACCGCTACTGGAGATCCTGCCGATGACCCGTTCCGTGGAGGACGCCGCCGACCCGTCCGAAGGCCGGGTCCGGGCCCGGCTGGCCGCGCAGGGGCTGCGCCTGCACGGCCCCCATCCGCCGCACGACCCGCTCGACGCCGTCGTCGTCCACGGCGGGGTGGCCCGCACGTCCGGACAGCTGCCGCGGATCGACGGTGAACTCACCTGCATCGGGACGTTGGGCGACACGGTCGGGGTGGAGGAGGGGGCCCGGGCCGCCGCCGTGTGCGCCCTCAACGCACTGTCGGTCCTCGAGGCGGCGCTCGGATCGCTGGACCGGGTCGAGCGGGTGCTGACCGTCACCGGCTACGTGGCCTCGACCCCCGACTTCCACGGACAGCCCGCCGTGGTCGACGGGGCCAGCGAGGTGCTGGTCCAGGCCTTCGGGGACGCGGGGCGCCACACCCGGTCGGCGGTCGGCGTGGCCGCCCTGCCCCGGGGCGGGGCCGTCGAGATCGAGGTCACCGTGGCGGTGGCCGGATGACGCGGGGCGGGGAGCTGTCCGTCGTCCTCGCCGGCCTGGGGGCCGCCACCCTGGGCGAGTGCGGGGCGAGGCCCATGCCTCCACGGGTGCGCCCGGTGTGGGCGGGAGCCGCACTGGCCGCCCCGGCCTATCCCGTCCGGTGCACGCCCGGTGACAACCTGGCCGTGCACGTGGCGGTCACCCGGGCGCCGTCGGGCTCCGTCCTGGTCGTCGACGTCGGTGACGTGAGCGACCGCGGGTACTGGGGCGAGGTGCTCACGACGGCGGCGCTCGCCCGTGGGCTCGGGGGTCTGGTGATCGACGGCGGCGTGCGCGACGTGGCCGCCCTGGAGGCGCTCGGGTTCCCGGTGTTCTCGCGGACCGTGGCGCTCCGCGGCGCCACCAAGGTCGCCCGCGGATCGGTGGGCGCACCGGTCGTGGTCGCCGGGGTCGCGGTCGACCCGGGGGACTGGGTGGTGGGTGACGTCGACGGTGTGGTGGTCGTACCCGGGGACGGGCTCGACGCGGTGGTCGAGGCCGGTCGCGCCCGGGCCGCGGCCGAGGACGGGTACTTCGCCGCCCTCCGCGACGGCGCCACGACGGTCGGCATCCTCGGACTCGACGCCTCGCTCATCGTGGACGGCGGCGGCTGACCGGTACGGGTCCCGCCCCGGCGCGTCCGGGGCGCGTCAGTTGTTGGTGTAGTCGATCGTCCCGGCGCCCTTGACCCCGATGGCGAAGCAGAAGCAGTGGATCGGCGCGTGGTCGGTCACGGGGCGGAGACTGTGCACCACGTCCGGCGGGATGTAGACCAGGTCACCCTGGGCGATGGTGCGGTCCTCGTCACCGATGGTCATGATCCCCCTGCCGCGGAGCACGTAGTAGAACTCGTGGGTCGGGTGAGAGTGCGGATTGACGTACCCGCCACCGGCGACCTCGAACTCGTTGACCAGCTCGAGGAAGCCACCGTCGGTGAGCTCCCGCATCTCCTGGGACTGCACCATCCACCACACCGGCACGGTGCCCACGTGCTCGACGATGGGCTCCACGTCCTCGATGTTCCGTACGTCCATCTGCGTGATCCCTCCTGTGTCGACCGGCCCCGACCGATGCCGGCCGGGCGTCCGGTACCGCCTCGTTGCGTCTCGGGACGATGGTAGCTTCGCCGCAGGTCCACAACCCGAGGAGCCCGGCATGGGAGCAGCCGCCCGAACGGTCACACCGATCCCGCTCACCGCGGTGGCGTGGGCCCCCTTCGGCTGGTTGCCGGTGGCCGACACCGACCCGGACGACGGCGGGCGGCGCCTCGAGTTCGCCTGGGGCGACGTGCACGTCAACCGCATCGGCCACCGCCTCGACGAGGTCCCGGTCGTCGACGGGGGGCTGCGGTGCCTGGAGCTCTTCCGCCACGTCACCCACACCCAGGTCCTGATGCCGCTGGACACGAGGGCGGTGATCGTCGTGGCCGCCCCGGGGACGCCCATGGACGCCCCGGCCGATGCCGACCGGGTGGCGGCCTTCGTGCTGGAGCCGCTGCAGGCCGTCGTGCTCCATCGGGGGACCTGGCACTGGGGCCCGTACCCGGTGGGTGCCACCTCGGTCGAGCTCTTCAACGTGCAGGGGCTGCGGTACCGGGAGGACAACGAGCGGGCCGACCTCGGGGCCCTCGGGGCGCCCGTCGACATCGTCCTCGGGTAGTGGTGTCCCCGGCCCCCGGCCGGCGGTGGGAGCGGGTCCGATGGGCACCCCGGACCGCCCGTCACGCGAACGCCACCCGGATGTCGCTAGAGTCGCCGGAACTAGCGGTATCCATCGATCGGTCGCAATCTGGGGAGTCGGGTCGGAAGGTCCGAGGTGGTCGGTCAGACACAAGGAAGTGTGTTGATGGGGATTCATCGGGGGAAGTGGCTGGGTCCGATCGCCTTGGCGATGGGGGTGGGGCTGGTGGTGGCGGGGTGCTCGTCGTCGACGGGCTCGTCGTCGACGACGACGACGGGCGCGTCGTCGAGCACGACGACGGCCTCCGGGAGTGGAGCCGGCGCACCGGGGGTGACGGCTACGTCGATCACCGTCGGCGTCATCTCCAGCCGGTCCGGCATCCTCGCCGGCTACTTCGGACAGTTCGCCCCCGGGATGACGGCGTACTTCGAGGCCCTCAACGCCAAGGGCGGTGTCGACGGCCGGAAGGTGAACCTGGCCTACAACCTGGACGACGGCGGGTCACCCAGCCAGTTCACCCAGCTGACCCACACCCTCATCGACCAGGACCACGTGTTCGCCGTGGGGGCGGCGTCACCGTTCTTCTCCCCCGGCTACTTCGCCCAGTCGGGAACACCGACCTACGGGTACAACGTGACCGGCAACTGGTCGCCGTACCCGAACCTGTTCGCCGCCGGGGGCTCGGTGCAGGACTACTCCAGCGCCGTCCCCACCTACGCCTACTTCGTCAAGGCCACCCACTCCAAGGCGTTGGCGTTCATCAGCTACGGACCGGCCATCCCGTCGTCCTACGACGCCTGCAGCACGGCCGCCGCAGGACTCAAGGCGGCCGGGGTCAACGTGAGCTTCGTCGACGTCGGGGCGCAGCTCGGTGGGAGCTTCACCTCGGACGTGCAGCGGCTGCAGCAGTCGGGCTCGGACGCCCTCATCAGCTGCATGCAGGCCTCGGACAACGTCACCCTCTCCCGTGACATCCAGCAGTACGGCCTGTCGATCAAGCAGCTGTGGCTCAACGGCTACGACCAGAACCTGCTCAACCAGTACTCCAGCGTCATGCAGGGCGTGTACATGAGCAACGCCGGCAACGTGCCGTTCGGTGCCATCGCCTATCCCTCGATCTATCCGGGGATGGCGGCCTACACGGCGGCCATGAACAAGTACGAGCCCCAGTACACGACCAGCAACGTGGCCCTGTCCGGATGGCAGTCGGCCGCACTGATGGTCGAGGGGATCCGGGCGGCCGGCAAGAACATCACCCAGGCCTCCGTGGTGTCGGCCACCAACCAGATCACCGACGACACCGCGGCGCAGACCCAGGCACCGACCAACTGGACGTTGGCCCACGTGAAGGCCACCTTCCCGGCCTGCACCGCCTGGGTGCAGGTCAAGGGGTCCTCGTTCGTCTCGGTGTTCTCGTCGGGCAAGCAGGTGTTCGTGTGCCTCAGCTCGGACGCCAAGAACCCGGTGCCGGTCACGCCGCCGGCCGGCACGCCGGGGGCATGATCCGGACCGCAGTCGGCGAGGACTAGGGGCGACCGGAACATGGAGCACTTCTTAGGGTTCGCCCTCCCCGGCATCCCCTACGGGTGCACCTATGCGCTGGTCGCCGTCGGCCTCGTCCTCACCTACCAGGCCACCGGCGTCCTCAACTTCGCCTACGGGGCCCAGGCCTACCTGTCGGCGTTCGTGTTCACCTACCTGGTGCAGGACAAGCACCTCCCGGTGGGCGTGGCGTTCGTGATCGCCGTCGTCGTGCTGGCCCCTGCGGTGGGACTCGTCTTCGACCGCTTCCTGTTCCGAAAGATCGCCCCGGCCAACGTGATCGCCAAGTTGGTCACCGGGATCAGCATGCTCGTCGGGATCCCGGCCGTCCTGGCGATCATCTTCACCAACAGCAACCAGTACAACCCGCCCAGCATCCTGTTCAACCCCGACGTCGTCTACTTCCGGATCGCCGGGACCCCGATCAACGGGATCTCCGTGACCTGTGTGGTGGCCACGGCGGTGACACTCGTCGCCCTGCTGATCCTCCTCCGCTGGACCAGCCTCGGACTCAAGATGCGGGGGGCGGTGGAGAGCCGGCGCCTCATCGAGCTCGACGGGATCAACGGGGGGAGGGTGGTGGCCTCGGCCTGGGCCGTCTCGGGACTCATCGCCGGACTGGCCGGCGTCATGCTCGCCCCCATCTACAGCCAGCTGCAGTTCAGCGACTACGCCGACCTGATGGTGGCGGCCTTCGCCGCCGCCGCCTGGGCCGTGCTCCGGTCGCTGCCGGTCGCCGTGCTGGTGGGGATCCTGATGGGCATCACGGTGACCGTCCTCCAGGGCTACCTCCCGGCCGGCAGCATCTGGTCCTCGGCCGCCCTGACCTCCCTCCCGTTCATCGTGCTGGTGGGGGCGCTGGTCCTGGTGCCCGGGATGCGCACCCTCGGGGGGGCGAAGGACCCGTTGGCGTCCGTCGATCCGCCCACCCCTCCGACCACCGCCGCGCTCCGTGCCCCCGAGTTCGACCGGGTGATCAAGATCCTCTGGTACATCCTCCTGGTGGCGTTCTCGGTGTCGATGCTCACCTGGATGCCCCGGATCTGGGAGAACGTCTTCAATGCCGGCCTGGCCTACTCCGTCGTGTTCCTGTCCATCACCCTGATCACCGGCATGGGCGGCCAGCTGTCGCTGTGCCAGGCCACGCTGGCCGGGATCGGGGCGTTCATGGCGGCCCAGCTGGCCAGCCACCTCGGCTTGAACTTCCTGCTCGGAGGGCTGGTGGGTGCGGCGGCGGCGGCCCTGGTGGCCGTGGTCCTGGCCTTCGCCTCGGTCCGGTTGCGCGGCCTGGGACTGGCCCTGATGACCATCGCCGCCGCCCTGGTGTTCGACAACGTCGTGTTCGCCGAGGTCGACACGGTCAACGGGCACCCGATCAACGTCACCCCGAACGATGTGGGTCTCGGCATCCTCAACCCGGACGGCCGGGCCTTCTTCGTCGTGGCCATGGTGGTGCTGGCCCTGTGCGCCTTCCTGGTGCTGCGGGTACGGCGCGGGTCGATCGGCCGGTTCCTCGGGGCGATGCAGGGGAGCAGCACGGCCGCCTCGGGGATCGGGGTCAACCTCACCTGGATGCACGTCCTGGTGTTCGGGCTGTCGGGTGCGGTGGCCGGCATCGGGGGGACGCTGCTCTCCATCAACCAGCAGGCGGTCAACCCCAACACGTTCAGCTGGGAGTTCTCCCTGGTGTTCGTCGTCGTGGTGGTGACCACCGGCGTCAACACCCCGGAGGGGGCCATCCAGGCCGGGTTCGGCTACGTGGTGCTCCAGCAGCTGCTCACGTACGTGCCCGGGCGGCTGGGCGGCAACAGTCTCCTGATCATCTTCTTCGCCTTCGGGGCCCTCACCTACGTGGCCCACCCCGAAGGCATCCTGGAGTTCCAGAAGCGGCGCTGGACACTGCGCATGGAGCGGGTGCTGCTGCGGGGACGGTCCGCGTCGTCCCCGTCGGCGCCGCGCGGCCCCGGCGGCCCGGCGCGGTCGCTGACCCCGGCCGGCCCCGACCCCGACCCCGTGGTGGGGCACTGACGTGGGACCCGCCGGGGACGTGCTGCTGCGGCTGGAGGGGGTCACCAAGACCTTCGGCGGGATCGCCGCCGTCAGCGGCGTGACGTTCGACGTCGGCCGCGGGGAGAGCGTGGGCCTGGTCGGCCCCAACGGGGCGGGCAAGACGACGCTGTTCAACTGCGTGTGCGGACAGCTGCGACCCGAGCACGGCGCCGTCGAGCTGGACGGACGGGCACTGGAGGGCATGCCCACCTTCGAGCGGGCGCGCCTGGGCATCGCCCGGACCTACCAGCGGGTCGAGGTGTTCCCCGACATGACCGTCCGGGACCACCTCCTGGTGGCCCACCGCGCCCGCTGGCGTTCCGGCCGGCTCTGGCGCGACCTGTGCGGCCTGTCGAAGCCGACGGCCGAGGAGTCGGCGAAGGTGGACGCCGTCCTCGACATGGTCGGCCTGACCGACCGGGCCGAGGCGTCGGTGGCGTCGCTCGGCCTCGGGCTGTGCCGGCTGGTGGAGCTGGCCCGGGCCCTGGTGGCCGATCCGGTGCTCCTCATGGCCGACGAGCCGTCGTCGGGACTCGACGTGCACGAGACGCGGGAACTGGGCACGGTGCTCCGCCAGGTCCAGCGCGACCAGGGGATGGCCATGGTGCTGGTCGAACACGACCTCGCCATGGTGGCCGAGGTCGTCGACCGGACGGTGGTGATGAACCTCGGCGAGCTCATCGCCGAAGGGGACTTCGGGTCGGTGATGGCCGACCCGGTGGTGCGCAGGGCCTACCTCGGGGTGGAGGGGTGACGGCGCAACCGACGGTGACGGAGGCCACCGGCCCGCCGGCAGGTTCGGCGGGCACGGACGCGCCGGCCCTCGAGGTGGTCGGGGTCTGTGCCGCCTACGGGCCCTATCGGGCGCTGTTCGACGTCAGTTTCGAGGTCGCCTCCGGAGGGATCACCGCACTCATCGGCTCCAACGGGGCGGGCAAGTCCACGGTCTCCCGGGTGGTGTCGGGCCTCCTGCCCGTCTCGGTGGGGACCGTCCGGCTGGACGGCCGCGACGTCACCAACTGGCCGGCCTACAAATTGGCCCGGGCCGGGATGGCGCACGTGCCCGAGGGCCGGGGTGTGTTCGCCAGCCTCACGGTGGAGGAGAACCTCAAGCTCGCCTTCCGCCAGCGGGGCGGGCGCAAGGGCGTGTCGGACTCGCTGGCGCGGGCCTACGACACGTTCCCCCTGCTGGGGGCCCGGAGGAGCCAGCACGGCGGGACACTGTCGGGTGGGGAGCAGCGGATCCTGTCCCTGGCCAAGGTGCTCATCGTCCCGCCGCGGGTGCTGGTGGCCGACGAGATCTCACTCGGGTTGGCTCCCCTGATCACCGACTTCGTGTACGACAGCCTGCGCCGGATCAACCAGGCCGGCACGGCGCTGGTCATCGTCGAGCAGCAGGTCGACCGGGTCCTCGGGATCGCCGAGTCGGCGGTCGTGCTCGAGCACGGCTCGGTCGCCTACCAGGGACCGTCGACGGGGGCCATGGCTGCGGTCGAGGCCCTCATGGTGGCCCGTGAGCGCGCCGAGACGGGCGCCGCCACCGGGGACGGGCCCGAGGGGCCGGACGGCGTGGGAGGATCGGCATCTGAGGCCCACGGGGCGGACGGGGAGGAGCAGGGGACATGAGTGAGGGAGTGCGCGACGCCGTCGTGGTGGATGTGGTCCGGACGACACTCGGCAAGCGCGGGGGAGCGCTGGCCCACTGGCATCCGGTGGACCTGCTGGGACTGGCCCTGGGCACGCTGGTCGAGCGCACGGGCATCGACCCGGCGCAGGTCGACGATGTGATCGGCGGCTGTGTCAGCCAGGTGGGGGAGCAGAGCACCAATGTGGCCCGCAACGGCTGGGTGGCCGCCGGCCTGCCCCAGAGCGTGCCGGCGACGACCGTCGACCGCCAGTGCGGGTCCTCCCAGCAGGCCGTCCACTTCGGCGCCGCCGGGGTCCTGGCCGGGCAGTACGACCTGGTGGTGGCCTGCGGCGTCGAGTCGATGAGCCGGGTCAAGCTGGCCTCCAACGCACGGGGGGGCACCGGACCCTTCCCGCAGTCGTTCCTCGACCAGATCGACGGGCGGTTGTGGGCCCAGTTCCGGGTGGCCCAGGTGCTGGCGGACCGGTGGGGGATCAGCCGTGAGGACATGGACGCCTTCGCCCTGGAGAGCCACCGCCGGGCGGCGGCGGCGTGGGACGACGGTCACTTCGCGGCGGAGGCGATCCCGGTGCCGGTGAAGGACGAGGAAGGTGTCCTGACGGGAGCGCACCTCGAGCACGACGAAGGTATCCGGCGGGGCGGGACGATGGAGACCCTGGCCGCCCTGCCCCCGGCCCAGTCCTGGGAGCCCGAGACGGCACCGGACATCACGGCCGGGAACTCGTCGCAGATGACCGACGGGTCCGCCGCCATGCTGATCGCCGACCGCACCACGGCCGAGCGGCTCGGCCTCCCGATCCGCGCCCGGATCGCCCATGCCACCGTGGCCGCCGACGACGCCGCCATCGTGCTGTCCGCACCCGTGCCGGCCACGCAGCGCCTCCTCGACCGGACCGGTATGACCATCGACCAGTTCGACGCCGTCGAGTGCAACGAGGCGTTCGCAGCCATCGCGCTGATGTGGCACCGCGCCTTCCCGGTCGATCCGTCGGTGCTGAACCCGAGGGGTGGAGCCATCGCCCTCGGGCACCCGCTGGGGGCGAGCGGTGTCCGGCTGGCCGGCACGCTGTTGCACCAACTGGAGGCGACAGGCGGGCGCTACGGGTTCCAGACCATGTGCGAGGGTGGGGGCCAGGCCAACGCCATGGTGCTCGAGCGCCTGGACTGAGCCACCCGAAGCGGTCCGGAGCCGGGCGGGCGTGCCGGTCACGCCGCCGGTTCCGTCGGACCCGGTGTGGCCTCGTCCGCAGCCCGGGGCCGGCGACGTGAGTCGTCGAGGCCCGTGTCCTCCTCGAGCCGCTGCAGCGGGCCGATCCCTGCGCCGAACGGTGGGGTGCCTGGAGGATTACTCGGAGTCGTCGTCGCCGTCCCACACGGGAGATCCATCGGCCAGCCACGTTCCGATGACTTCCTCGCACGGAACCACCAGGCCGGAGATGTTGGGGTATCCCGCATACGGGGCCAGCATGATCAGTGTCTCTCGCAGCTCGTCCGGGGTCAGCTCGCCCCTCTTGAGTGCGGCACGGGCCTGGATCTTCCACGTCTCCACCTGTCCGTTCGCGGCGATCACGCCCATGAGGAGCAGTCGCCGGGAGCGCACGTCCAGCACCCCGCGCCGCCACACGTGGTCGAAGAGGGACTGCACCATGACGTCGTTGAAGGCCATGGTGCCTTCGGGAAGCGTGACCACGTCACCGGCATAGACGTCGCGGAGTACGTCGATACCGCGTTCGTACGGCGATGGCGAGCTGTCGGACATGTCGTCGTCCCTTCGTGGAGATGGTGGTGGGGTACCGCACGCTCGGTAGCCCAGGGGAACTGGTGTGTGACCTACGTGACGTCCGCCGTCCCGGGTGTGGAATCAGCGACGTAGAGGATCCGCACGGGCCCTGCTGATGACCGTGCCCGCTCGATGGCGTCCGCCAGATCGTCCAACGTAACGGTCTCGCCGACGAGCGGCGTCGGATCGAGGAGGCCGCCGGCGACGAGGTCCAGGGTCTCGTACCAGTCGTCGACAGCGGGACCCCCGCCGAACTGAATGTTGACGCCCTTCAGGTTGGCGGCTGCCGACGGAATGGTGTCGCTGGAGGCGCCCCCGGCACTGAGCAGGCGGGCCTGCTGCCCGCAATTCTCCACGATGTCGGCAAGCACTCCCGAAACGCCGACGCACTCGTAGATCGCCTGGGTCGGCCTGCCCATCAACGCGATGCGATCGTGGACCTCGTCGGGCGAACCCCAGGCGACCGTTCTCCAGGCATCCCAGGGTGACTCGCCGGCCGGGTCGACCACCACATCGGCACCCATGGTCAGTGCAAGCTGACGGCGGGACTCGGAATAGTCCGACGCCACGATCGGGCCCACTCCCCGGTGCTTCAGCGCGGCGACCACCGACAGTCCGATGGCGCCGAGACCGACGACCAGCGGAACGGAATTGGCGGCGCCGTCCCCGGTGCTGCCGACCCTGGTGTAGTACCAACCGACCGCCATGGCGTCGATCAGTGCCAGGCGCTCCGCCGGAAGATCGTCGGGAAGGCGCCTCGCCAGTCCCTCCGAGAGGAGGAAGTACTCCCCGAAGCCCCCAGGGGCATCGGGTGCCATGCCGATGATTCGCATGCCGTTCGATGTGAACAACGCAGGTGGCGAGGTGATGCGCGAACCCACGGGCCACTGTTGCGCCGTCCCCGGTCCGTAGGCGACCACTTCGGCGCAGTACTCGTGACCCATCACGACATCATCGTGACGCGCCTCCACCCGCATGCCTGACCGGTCGTTTCGGGCGACCTCCGGATGATCCATGTAGTGGTGATCCGATGCGCAGATCGCACAAGCCAGCGTCCGCACGAGGACCTGGCCGGAACCGGGCACCGGCGTCGGCACCTCACGCAACCCGAGGGTTCCCTCCCGCAGACATACGGCGAGCACGTTCAGGCTCCGTCCGTAGGGTGCGACCCGAGGACGGCATAGCTGGGGTCGGACGCATCGCGGGAGCCGGCGGTCGGGAATCCCCTGGTTCCCACGGGCCGGGTGCTGTCCATGCCGTGGACGTAGCGCCGATGGACGATCCGCCAGCCCTCCTCACCGCGTCGCCACTGATCGACGTATCGCCCCGAATTGACCGTGTCGTTACAGGTGCCGTCGCTTCCATCGGACCTGAGCCAGACGAGCACATAGGCCTCGCTCCCGGCCCGCTCGCCGTCGACGGTGATCCTGATGTTGCTCACGTGATGGCTGTGCGTCTGCATCACCGGGTGTACCAGACCGATGAACGCGGCGAACTCCTCCCTCGTTCCGGAGAACATTGCGCCGTAGTCGAGTCGGGCCTCCGGATGGAACACGGAGCAGATCAGTCCGTGGTCGATGCGATCCACTCCTCGGGCGTAATCGAGCAGCCGTTCGGTGATCGCCTGCTTGTCGAGGAGCTCCTGGAGCGCCGGATCCGTCATCCTGTCACTCTCACACCGATCCGACACGGAGACAATCCGGATGGGGTCTGCCCTCGGCGCCAGGTAGACGTCGCGCACCGGTACCTCCGGGCGTGTGGCCAACCACCCACCGCCCGTGCGACGTGGGACGGGCTGGTGCGTGGCCGAGCATGCATGTGTGGCCACTCCGCCATCCGCCGCACCTGGCCGTCGTGTTCGGCGCCCGGATGGCACCGGTGCGGTCCGTCGCGACCAGGACTTGCCGCCTGCATGACCAGAGCGGAGGAACCGATCTGGCGGCGTCTCCGGACGGCGGGATCGGCGTGCTCCTGGTTGCGGTCGTGATCGGGGTCGTCCGGTGCCGCCGTCTCGGGCGAGGCCGGCACGACGCGCCGTCGAACTGAGGTCAGAGGAGGAAGCGTGTCAGGCCGCCCGGCTCCACGGCGAGCGTCACGGTCACCGAACGTGGCGTGATGCGATAGACGTTCCACGGCGGCGGACCCTGCGACGGCGCATTGAACGGGGCGGTGATCCCCACCCCGGACGCATCGAGTTCGGCGGGCCACCCCTGGTCAGCCCAGGCCCGCGCAATCCGCGTCAGTGCGACCGGGTCGGTCTCACGCTGTGCCGCACCTTCGGCGACGACGTCCGCATCGCGGATCGACACCGCGATCGAGCACCGCGGGTCTCGGGCGACGTTGCGGCTCTTCCGGGTACGTGATCCGGTCTGGAACCAGAAGCTCCCGTCCAGCCACAGCGCACCGACCGCAGTCACGTGCGGGCTTCCGTCCTCGTTCACCGTCGTGAGCCACGTGGTCCGGGCGTTGTGGGCGTCCGGGTCCGGCGGCGATCCGGCGTCCAGCGTCGCGGCGATGGTCGCCCAGTCCACCGGGGCCAGTCCGTCCGTCATCCCCAGGTTGACGACTTCCATCGGATCCCCCTCCGGGTGGTCCGGTGCCACGACCCAGCGTTGCGGCACCGATCAGACGATTGCCGGTGGGCGGCGTCATGGCAAATGGGCGATGCAAGGAGGCACCCGGGCCCACCGGCCCGCCGCCGGACCGCGTGCCTGCCGGTCAGGTGTCGGATCGATCGGCCCGGGCCTTCACGTACGCGGCCGACCCGGCCAGGAAGGCGTCGACGTCCTGTGCCTTGGACCGGGCGAACTCGGCGAAGTAGCCGGGGACGTAGACGGCGTGGGAACCGGCGACGACCCCGTCGAGGATGGTGGTGACCGCCTCCGCCACCGGGATGGCGTCGACACCACCGGCGAAGGGGTCGTTGTCGGGCAGGGTGAACAGCTCGGTGTCGACGACCCCGGGGTAGACCACCGTCACCGCCACGCCGGTGTCCCACAGGTCGACGGCCATGGCCTCGGAGAACACGGCGATGGCGGACTTGGACGCATCGTAGGCCGACTCGCCCGGCGAGCTCAGGGGGGCGGCGACGGACGACACGTTCACGATCCGGCCCGATCCCCGTTCGAGCATGTGGGGGAGGAGGGCGAGGGTGAGGCGGACCGGTGACAGGAAGTTGATGGACATGACCGCTTCGACGGTGGCCATGTCGAGGGCGGTGACGTGCCGCCGCTTGGGGATGCCGGCGTTGTTGACCAGGATGTCCACGCCGCCGAGCTCCTCGACGGCGTCACGGGCCAGGCGGTCGACGGCGGCCGGGTCGGCCAGGTCGGTCACCCACATCCGCGAGCCGGGCGCGTGGGCCCGGCAGCGTCCGAGGACCTCGTCGAGTCGGTCCCGGCGACGTGCGGCGATCCCCACGGTCGCCCCCTGGGCGGCCAGGGCCTCGGCCAGTCCGGCCCCGATCCCGGACGACCCGCCGGTCACGAGCACCCGAGAGCCGGCGAACGGCTGCGTCCCGCTCACCGGTTCCTCCACTGGGGGGTGCGCTTCTCGGCGAAGGCCTTCGGGCCCTCGACGGCGTCCTCGGAGGCGAACACCTCGGAGGCGATCGCCGATTCGATCCGGTAGGCCTCCTTCATGTCGACCAGGAGGCCCCGCTGCACCGATTCCTTCGTCTTGCGCACGGCGAACGGTCCGTTGGCCGTGATCCGCCGGGCGTAGTCATAGGCCCGCTCGAGGAGCTGACCCGGGGGGCAGACCTCGTTGAGGAGGCCCATGGCCAGCACCCGGGGCGCCGAGATCCGGTCGGCGCACAGCAGGAGCTCCATCGCCGCCGGGTAGGGGATCTGGCGGGGGAGGCGCACGGTGGTGCCTCCGCCGGCGAAGAGGCCGCGCTTGGGTTCGAGCACGCCGAAGGTGGCGGTGTCGGCGGCCACCCGGATGTCACAGCCTCCGAGCATCTCCATCCCACCCGCCACGCACGTACCGTTGACGGCGGCCACGATCGGCTTGTAGAGCCGGACGTTGCGCAGCACCGCCTTGACGCCGTCGTCGAGCCGGTAGCCGTCGATCTCGGTGATCCCCTCCTCCTGCATGCGCGACTGCAGCCGGGTGATCTGGGGGATGTAGGTCTTGAGGTCGGCGCCGACGCAGAAGTCCTCGCCGACCCCGGTGACCACGGCCACCCAGGCGTCGTCGTCCTCGCCGAAGCGCTCCCAGGCCCCGCGGAGCTGCGCGAAGTGCTCCATGTCCATGGCGTTGCGCGCCTCGGGCCGGTCGATGGTGACGCGTACGACGTGGTCGTCGTCGAGCTCGTAGTGGATCGGCATGGGCCTCCTCGGTTCGGTTCCGTTCCTTCGGTGATGGTCGTGTTCGCAGCTGGCCCGGGCCGGATCAGCGGTGGGCGGTCGAGACTCCCCGTGCCCCAGCGACGAGCGTCACCGTGCCACCGAGCAGGTCCTCGTCGGCCGTGACCGGCTCGTCGAGCCGGGCGTAGCAGCGCGAGCCGTCGGGGAGGTCGCAGATCAGCGCCGTCCACTCGGGGCCCTCCCGGCCGTAGGTGGTGGAGAAGGTGGCCACCGTCGCCGGTCCCTCGGCTCCGGCGGTCACCGGGACGGCGCCGGTCACCGGGTCCGGGTCGTCGGTGGGGACGGGGACCGCGGCCGGGGGGGAGGTGGACCACAGGGTGGCCGCATGGTGCTGCATGTGCATCCCGACCCCGGTGACGAGTCCACAGGCGCCCGGGTCGCGTCGGAGGGTCTCGACCATGGCGGCCAGAGCATGGGTGGCGTAGTTGCTCCCCGGTCCCCCGTGGTACGGGAGGCCCCCGGTGACGGTCAGGGCACGGTCGTCGGTGATGCCCAGGGCGTCACGGGCGAACTGGAGCGAGGCGGCAAAGCACGAGTAGAGGTCGAGGTGGGCCACGTCGTCGATCCCGACCGCACCCAGCGCACGGTGCGCCGCCGCCGCCAGGGCCGGCGACCGCCACAGCTCGGGCCGCGACGCCATGGTCGCCGGCTCCTCGGCGACGCCGGAGCCCCACAGGTAGACGCGACGGTCCCTCGGCACGCCGAGCTCGTCGGCCCTGGCCTCGGTGGCCACCAGCACGGCGGCCGCCATGTCGACGTCCATCACCGCCGTCATGAGCTTGGTGTACGGCGTGGCCACCATCCGGTTGGCGGGTTCGGGGACGACGATCTCCCGGGCGGTCCGGGCGACGGGGAACCAGGCGTTCCCGGGGTCGGCCGCCGCCACCGTCGACAGGGGGGCGAGCAGCTCGCCCAGCTCCCGCCGGTAGTCGTCCACGGTGGCACCCCGGTGGGCGCGGCGGGCCGTGTCCAGGAGGGCGAAGGTCAGGTAGGCCTGGTAGATCCCGTGGGCGGCCTCGAGCCGGTCGAGCGACAGGGGGAACGGCGGCGGATCCGCCGGGGGGTGCGACCACGCCGGTCCGGGATGGTGCCGCAGGGTGGCCAGCGCCTCACCCCCGACGACGAGCGTCAGGTCGGTCCGTCCCCCGGCCATGGCCCCGGCGGCGTCGGCCACCAGGCGGAGGGGTACCGACCCGCCCAGCCCCGAGTACCGGCTCGTGCGGGGACGGGCGCCCAGCCGCCCGGCCAGGCGGGCCGTGGGGTCGTCGTACTGCCAGGACTGGCAGTAGACCACCTGGAGGTCGTCGACCTCGGCGGCGGCGGAGGGACAGCCGGCGTCCGTCGCCGCCGCACGGGCCACGTCCTCCCACAGGTCGAGGGGTTCGGGCGCCGACTGTCCGCGCCAGGTCCGACGCGCCACGCCGATGATGCAGGGCGAGCGTGGGTCGACGGGCACGTCAGGACGGGTTGGGACGCCGGGGCAGGGCGATCGCCCGGTCGGCGATGATGTTCTTCTGCACCTCGGTGGAGCCGCCGCCGATGGTGCTGTAGCGCTGGAAGGCGTACAGCCGGGTCCACTTGCCCCGGTCGACGGCGTCGGGCCCGCCCCGGGCGAGGACGCCGGCGGGGCCGAGCAGGTCCACCGACAGGGCCGCCAGCGTCTGGGCCAGGGCCGACCAGCTCAGCTTGGCGAAGGGGACCTCCGGCCAGTTCTTCTCCCCCTTGATGATCTTGGACAGCGCCCGCAGCGACAGGAGGCGGGCCAGCTCGATGTCGGTCCACGCGCGGGCGATGCGGCCCCGGACCGCCGGGTCCTCCAGCGCGTCGGGGTTGACCGACCGGGCCGAGGTGACCATGGCCCGCAGGTCGGCGGCCAGGATGGCGAGCTGGGTGGCGATGCCCACCCGCTCGTGCCCCAGGGTGCCCATGGCCACCATCCACCCCTCGCCCTCGCCCCCGAGCCGGCAGTCGACCGGGATCCGGGCATCGGTGAAGTAGACCTCGTTGAACATCTCCTCACCGGCCATGTCCCGGATGGGACGCCGCTCGATGCCCGGGGTCTCGAGGTCGAGGATGAAGGCGGTGATGCCCTCGTGTTTGGCGCCCCGCTCGATGGCGGTCGGGTCGGTGCGGAGCAGGAACAGCCCCCACTTGGCCAGGTGGGCGGTGGAGATCCAGATCTTCTGGCCGTTGACCACGTAGTCGTCGCCGTCGCGGATGGCGGTGGTGCGCAGGTTGGCCAGGTCGTTGCCGGCGTCCGGCTCGGAGAACCCCTGGCACCAGTGGTCGGTGGCGTCGAGGATCGAGGGGAGCCACCGCGCCTTCTGCTCCTCGGTGCCCCAGGCGATGATCATGGGGCCGATCTGCCAGAGCCCGTTGGTGTTGAACATGCCCGGTGTGCGGTACTCGGCCATGATCTCGGAGTAGAGGATGCGCTGCATGGCGGTGGCGTTGCGGCCGCCGTACTCCTCGGGCCAGTTGGCTGCGGCCCAGCGACCCTCGTTGAGGAGGCGCTGCCATGCCGCCCGACGCAATTGGGACTGCTCGCCCGAGAGCGACGAGTCGGCGTCGAGCTCCTCCCGTTCGAGGAATCCCGGCAGGTTGTCGTCGAGCCACGACCGCAATTCTGCGGCGAACTGCTCGTCCTCGGGGGCAAGTGCGAAGTCCACGGGCCGAGGATAGCCCTCGGGACCGTCTACGCTCGTGCCGTCATCCAGCCGTGCCGATCCCGGGGGGGTCCGTGGACTTCACATTCGATGCCGAGCAGTTGGCCCTGCAGGACGTGGCCCGCCGCGCCATGGACGAGGTGGACGGGACGCTCCTGCGGGAGTTGGCCGACGGTGACACCGGCACCACGCCCGAGCTGTGGGAGCGCCTGGTGTCCCTCGGGTGGACGTCGATGCTCGTCCCCGGTGAGGGCGCCGGCCTGCTGGAGATGTGCATCGTGCTCGAGCAGATGGGGCGCGTCCCGCTGCCCGGTCCGTTCTTCTCCTCGGCGGTGGCGGCCACGCTGGCCGCCCGGGCACTGGGGGAGCAGGACCTGCTGGACGAGCTGGCCGGCGGGGCCACCCGCGGGACGGTGGCCGTCCTCGAACAGGGTCACGGCGACCCGCTGGACACCGTGCGGGCCCGGTCCGTCCGCAAGGGCGCGGGCTGGGTCCTCCAGGGTGTCAAACCCGTCGTGGTCGACGGGCACACGGCAGACTGGGCGATCGTGGCCGCGCTGGGCGAGGACGGGGTTCGTTCGTTCCTGGTCCGCCAGCCGGCGGCCGAGCTCGTGCCGTCGCTCGACCCGACGCGCAAGCTGGCCCGCCTGGCCCTCGACTCGACGCCGGCCGTGCCGATCGGTCCGCCCGGGAACCACGCCGACCTGTGGCGGCGCGTCCTCGACGACGTCGCCGTGGCGCTCGCCGCCGAGTCGGTCGGCGTGTCCGACCGCGCCCTCGAGCAGGCCACCGAGTACGCCAAGGTCCGGGTCGTCTTCGACCAGCCGATCGCCTCCTTCCAGGTGGTCAAGCACCGGATCGTGGACATGTTCCACGCCCTGGAGCTGGCCAGGGTGGGCGTCCACTACGCGGCCTGGTCCTCGGACGGGGACTCGCCCGACCGGGTCCGCGCCGCCGCCATGGCATCCGCCTACGCCGCCGAGGCGGCGGTCAAGGTGACCGGGGACGACATCCAGCTCCACGGAGGCGTGGGGTTCACCTGGGCCAACGACGCACACTTCCTGTTCAAGCGGGCCAAGCAGAACGAGACCCTGATGGGCGGGTCGGGCCACCAGTGGGAGCGGCTCGGGAGCCTGTTCGCCGAGCTCTGACCGGACCGGTCCGGGCGGCCGGCGGTCGATCGGGACCGGCACCGGGACCGGGACCGGGACCGCCTACGGACGACGCGTCGGGGCCGGGGGTCGGTCGGCGTCCGGGCGCTCGAGCAGCGAGGCGATCTCCTCGGCCCGGGCCCGGAACACGTCGGGTGACCCGCGGCCGCCGTCGAGCACCCCGGCGATGTGCTCGATGACGAGACCCACCAGGACACTGCGCAGCATGCGCGCCAGCACGGCCTCGTCGCCCGCGGGGCACAGCCGCGGTCGGTGGTCGACGAGCCAGCGCTCCAGCGACGACTCGGTGGCGTCGAACAGTTCGGTCCCGACGGCCCGTGCCGTCTGGTCACCCCGCATGACCTCGCCCAGCATGAGTCGGACGAAGTCCTCCACCTCGAGCATCGACGACAGGATGTCGGTCAGCAGGTCGGCCAGGGTCGTGGCGGGCTCCTGGGCCAGGGTCGGCGACGCCGCGAGCTCGGGGGCGTCCAGGAACCCCCGCTCCTCCAGGACGGCCACCAGCAGATCGCGCTTGGACGGGAAGTAGTGGTAGAGCGTGGCCACGTTGAGCCCGGTGGCCGTGGCCAGGCTCCGCATGCCGGTGCCGTCCACCCCGTGCTGGGACATCAGGGTCAGCGCCGTGCGCAGGATGTGCTCCCGCTGGGTCAGCCCCTCGTCGCGGGCGATCGGCTCGGTCGGAGGGGTGGGCACCGGCCCATTGTGGCCCAGGTCCCGTGGCGGAGGCGCCCGGGATCGGCCCACGGGCACGGCGCCGGACCTCAAACGAACGTTTGATCTATCATGCCGGGCGAGGCGTCGGCCGCACGGGCCGTCGACCGGGGGAGGGCCGGCCGCAACCGGTCCGGGACGGGGAACGACCATGGCACCACCGGTGGATGAAGCGCTCGCCAGGACGGGCGGCCTGGAGCGGTTCGACCCGTTCGAGCTGGAGGACACCGTGTCGGGGGACATCCGCGACCCCTACCCGCGGCTGGGCGAGCTCCGCCGCCAGCACCCGGTCCATTCGGGTCCGGTCGACATGGGTGAGGGCCTGCCCGACGACGACCCGTCCCGTCCGCCGCCGATCACCGTGCTGGGATTCGACGAGGCCGTCCAGGTCCTGCGTGACAACGAGACGTACTCCTCGTCGGTCTACGAGGGGATCATGGGCCTGGTGATGGGCAAGACCATCCTGCAGATGGACGAGCCCGAACACCGGCTGCACCGGGCGCTGGTGTCCCCGACGTTCCGCTCCAAGGTGCTCGAGCGCTGGGAGGGCGACCTCGTCCAGCGGGTGGTGGACGAGCTGATCGACGACTTCGCCGCCGAGGGCTCGGCCGATCTGGTCCAGCAGCTCACGTTCCACTTCCCGGTCCAGGTGATCGCCGAGATCCTCGGGCTGCCCCGTGCCGACTTCCCCCGGTTCCAGCGGTGGGCCGTGGAGATCACCAGCGTGGCCGCCAACTGGGACCGCGGCGTGGCCGCCTCCGAGGCGCTGCGCGACTACTTCGCCGGCGTCGTCGAGGAGCGCCGGGCCCGTCCGGCCGACGACCTGATCAGCGACCTCCTGGCCGTGGACGTCGACGGCCGTGGGCTCGACGACGAGGAGATCTTCTCGTTCCTCCGGCTGCTGCTCCCGGCCGGGGTGGAGACCACCTACCGGGCCTCGGGCAACCTCCTCTACGGGTTGCTGACCGAGCCGGACCAGCTGCGGGCGGTGCGTGAGGACCGGTCGCTCCTGCCCCAGGCGTTCGAGGAGACCATCCGGTGGGAGCCGCCGGTCACGGTGATCCTGCGCCGGGCCACCACGGCGACCGAGCTCGCCGGCGTGCCCGTGGAGGAAGGCGCGGACGTCGGACTGCTGCTGGGCTCGGCCAACCGGGACGAGCGCAAGTACCAGGACCCGGACCGGTTCGACATCTTCCGGGAGTCGCGCCAGAGCCTCGGCTTCGGCTTCGGGGTCCACGTGTGCCTGGGCATGCACCTCGCCCGGATGGAGACCCGCGTGGCCGTCAACGCCCTCCTCGACCGGATGCCCGACCTCGAGCTGGCCCCGGCCCCCGGTCAGGACCTCCACATCAAGGGCATGGCGTTCCGTTCGCCGATCGCCCTGCCCGTCAGCTTCACCGTCCGCTGAGCCCGTCGGTGCCGACCGTCCAACAAGCGCCCCGGTAGGGTGACGCGGGTGCCGACCTGGTTGACCGACGACGAGTTCGCCGTGCTGTCCGCCGCCTGCGACCGCGTCGTGCCGGCGACCGAGTACGGCCCCGGTGCGGTCGCCGCCGGGGTCCCCGACTACATCGACGGGCTGCTCGGCGCGTTCACCGTGGACCCGCCCCGCATCTGGGCCGGCGGCCCCACCTCGGGACGCCACGGGGGGGACGCCGCCTTCGCCCGGTTCCACCCGCTGTCCCCCCTGGACGAGCTGGCCTGGCGCATCCGGATCGAGGGTTCCCAGGGTCGGCCCGAGCGCGAATTCAACGGTCCGGTCGTCGGGCTCCAGGAGCGGTACCGGACCGCCCTGGCCGGTCTCGGCCCCGGGTACTGCCGGCTCGGACCCGAGGACCAGGACGCCCGCCTGGCCGCCCTCGACGGCTTCGCCGAACTCCTCTTCCACCACTGCTGCGAGGGACTCTACGGCGCGCCGGAGTACGGGGGGAACCGCGGCGGTGCGGCGTGGACGGCGATCGACTTCGCCGGCGATGTCCAACCCCGGGGCTGGACCGACGCCGAGGTGTCCGAGCCGTGACCCTCGACGCCGTCATCATCGGTTCGGGACCGGGCGGGTCGGCGGCGGCCGACGTGCTCACGGCGGCGGGCTGGTCCGTCGCCGTCGTCGAGAAGGGGCGCAACCACCTCCTCGACCCCGACGACCCCACCCGTCCGGCCGCGGACTACTCGAACGACGAGCTCAAGTTCCACACCCGGCACTTCCTGGGTCCGGACCCGCTGGTCGAGCCGCGGACCTTCCGGACCGGCGAGGAGGACGGCGACCGGCTCCACGTGGGCGAGGTGAACTCGGTGCCGTCCACCGTCGGGGGCGGAGGCACCCATGCCGACGGCAAGGTCCCCCGGTTCCTGCCCGCCGACTTCCACCTCCTGTCGGACCTCGGCCCCCAGCCCGGTGCCGAGGTGGCCGACTGGCCGATCACCTACGACGAGCTCGAGCCGTACTACGCCGAGGTGGAGCGGGCCATCGGCGTGGCCGGCCTGGACGGGGCCAACCCGTTCGCCGGTCCCCGGTCGGGTCCGTTCCCCATGCCCCCCGGCGCACCGATGTTCGGCGCCGTCCGGTCGGTGGCGGCCGCCGAGCGCCTGGGGTACCACCCCTACCCGGCGCCGACGGCGGCCAACAGCGTGCCCTACGACGGGCGACCGGCCTGCAACAACTGCGGGTTCTGTGCGTTCTTCGGCTGCCCGATCCACGCCAAGGGCGACCCGGTCGCCCTGCTGGTCCGGGCCATGGCCACCGGCCGCATGGAGCTCCTGGCCGAGACGTTCGTGTCGCGGATCCGGTTCGAGGGACGTCGGGCCACCGGGGTGGAGCTGGTCGGTCCCGACGGGTCGACCCGGTTCCTGGCCGCCCGTCACGTGGTGGTGGCCGCCGGGGCCATCGAGACCCCCCGCCTCCTGCTCCTGTCCGACGTCGAGCACCCGGCGCTCGGCAGGTACCTGATGGTCCACTTCCAGACCATCGTGGCGGGGGGCATGCCCTTCCGGACCTACGCGGAGCGCGGCCGGTCGGTGACCCATGTCCACGACGACATGATCGTGGGCGACGAGCTGTCCCGTCGGGCGGCCGCCGACGCCGGACTGCCCTGGCTCCGCGGGGGCCTGGTCGAGCACGCCGGCGCGGCGATGCCGATCATGGAGGCCAAGCACTACCCACCGGGCGCCGCCCACAACCGGCTGATGGCCGACTCACCCATCCGCAAGCAGCTGTGGGCCTTCACCATGCAGGGCGAGGACCTGCCCTATGCCGGGAACCGGGTCGACCTCGACCCGTCGGTCCGTGACGCCCGGGGGTTCCCCGTGGCGCGGGTCACCTACCGACCCGGGCGCCACGAGCGCGTGGCCCACGAGCACTTCGGGCCCCGGCTGGCCGACATCCTGAAGGAGATGGGGGCCGGATGGACGGCGGTGACCTCGTCCCCGGGACGGGGCAACGCCGGGTTCACCCCGGACTCGGTACCCGAGAGCCGGCACAACATGGGCACGACGCGGATGGGGACGGACCCGGCGACCTCGGTCACCGACCCGTTCGGCCGCCTGCACGCCTACGACAACGTGGTGGTGGCCGACTCCTCGGTGTTCGTGACCTCGACCGGCTACGGCCCCACCCTGACCCTGGCCACCCTGTCGGCCCGGGCCGCCCGTCACCTGGTATGACGTCGGCCGCCGCCCGGAGGGCGCGGCCGGGACCGGCGGTCAGCCGAGGCCGCGGGTGAGCAGGAGCGACCCGGCGATCGGGCCGCCGCCGTTGCTGACGGCGGCCACCTCGGGTGGCCCGCCCCGGTCCGTCACCACCTGGCGGGCGCCGCCGTCACCGCGCAGCTGGACGCACGCCTCGTGGATGAGCCCGAAGCCGTGGAGGCGGCCGCCGGAGAGCTGGCCGCCGGCGGTGTTCAGCGGCAGCGCGCCCGAGCGGCTGATGGTCCGGCCGTCCTCGACGAAGGCCCCGCTCTCGCCCCGACCGCAGAATCCGAGCGCCTCGAGCCACACCAGGGCCAGGACGGAGAACCCGTCGTAGAGCTGGGCGACGTCGACGTCGGCGGGGCGCAGGTCCGTCCGCTCCCACATCGAGGCGCCGGCGTCCCGGGCCGCCATCGTCGTCATGTCGTCGAACTGGTCCCAGCTGGGACGGCCCCGGAGCGCCGTGCCCACCGCGTTGACGTGGCAGACGGGATGGGGCACGTCGGGGGCGTGGTCCCGGTGGGACACCACCAGGGCGGTCGACCCGTCGCTGGGGGCGTCGCAGTCGAACAGGCACAGCGGGGTCGAGATCATGCGGGCGTCGAGGTAGCCGGCCAGGTCCATCGGGTCCCGGTAGATGGCCGACGGGTTGTCGGCGGCGTTGCGGCGGGCGTTGAGCGCGACCTGGGCCAGCTGCTCGCGGGTGAGCCCGAACTCGTGCATCCGGCGCTGGGCGACCAGGGCGATCCAGTTGACGGCGGAGACCGCGCCGAAGGGGAGCGTCCACTGGAGGAAGCCGGAGAAGCGCGGCACGCCACCACCCCCGTCACCACCCCCCCCGCCGATGCCCTGGCGCCCCCCGGTCCCCTGGGCGGTCGACTCGGTCACGGTGCGGTACACGAGCACGTGGCGGGCGAGTCCGGCCCCGACGGCCAGGCAGGCGGCGATCAGCGCCCGCATCTGTCCGGGACCCTCGCCACCCCCGTCGTGCCAGTCGAGGCGGAGCCGGAGGGCGTCCTGGACCTCGGGCGTGGTCGGTCCGGCGAACCCCGGGGTGCCCGTGCCCATGCCGGGGTAGGTGGCCAGGCCGTCGATGTCGTCCCGGGTGAGTCCGGCATCGGCCACCGCGGCCAGGCAGGCGTCGAGGGTGAGGTCGAGCCCGGTGCGCCCGAGCCGGCGCCCCACGGCCGACTGCCCGATGCCCGAGATGACCGCCCGCCGTTCGAGGGGTTGCTCCGACCGGGCGCTCACCGGTGGTCCCCGTCCGCCGGCCGGAACAGCGGGAGGTAGACGTCGTCGTGGTGGTCGAACACGACCTCCACCGCCATGCCGGCGTGGACCGCGTCGGGTGCCACGTCCACCAGGTTGGTGGTGAGGCGCACCCGGTCGTCCTCCTCGATGGCCACCAGGCCGATGAGGTAGGGCCCGCTGCCCGGGATCCACTCCTGGACGTTGCAGGTGTGGGCCACCACGGTGGCCCGCCCGCTGACCGCCTCGGGGGCGAGCTCGGTGGAGAGGCAGTCGGGGCACCGGGGCGCGGGTGGATGGACGATGGTGCGGCACGCGGTGCACCGGAGGAAGCGGAGCCGCCCGTCGGCACCGCTGGTCCAGAAGAACTCGTTCTCCGGTTCGAGCCGGGGCAGCAGCCGCAGGGCGGGCCCGCGGGCCGGCACCGGCGGTCCGGCGTCAGGCACGGGTCGCCGTCACCGGCGGTCCAGGACGTCGGGGTTGACGATGTGCAGGGGACGGGCGCCGGCCAGCAGCCGGCACAGGTCCTCGGCGATGATCCGCGTGTGGTTGGCCTCCGTGTCGTAGGTGGCACCGCCGATGTGGGGGGTGAGCACCACCGAGGGAAGAGTGCACAGGGGATGGTCCGGGGCCAGGAACTCGCCCTCGAAGTGGTCGAGGCCGGCGGCCGACACCTGGCCCGACGTCAGTGCCGCCACCAATGCGTCGGTGTCGTGGAGGGCGGCGCGCGCCGAGTTGAGGAAGACCACCCCGGGACGCATGGCGGCGAACTGGTCGGGGCCGATCATGCCGGTGGTCTCGGGGGTGACGGGCGCGTGGAGCGACACCACGTCGGCGCGCTCGAGCAGCTCGTCGAGCCCGACGGTGGGCTCGTCGGCGTAGGGGTCGTAGGCGATGACCTCCATGCCGAGCCCCCGCAGTCGCCACCGCAGCGCCCGGGCCACGGCGCCGAGACCCACCAGTCCGACGGTGCGGCCGGCCAGCTCCCAGGCCCGGAACCGCTGGTAGGGGATGGTCCCGTCCTTGTAGATGTCCCCCCGGCGCACGTCGGCGTCGGCGTCGATCACCTGGCGGGTGGCGCCGAACAGGAGGGCCACCGTCAACTCGGCGACGGCGTCGGCGTTGCGCCCCGGCGCCCGGAGGACGGGGACACCCGCCTCGGTCGCGGCGGCGACGTCGACATTGGTGGGGTCGCCCCGGCAGCTGCACACGGCCACCAGCGGGAGCTCGAAGAGTGGGCCGGCGCACCGGTCGCTCTCCACCACGGCGATGGTGGCCCCTTCGTCGCCCATCCGGTCGGCCAGCTGCTGGGCGTCGTAGATCCGCAGCGTCGGCTGGTCGAGCCACGAGTCGAGGGTGAGGTCGGCCAGGTCGTGGAGCAGATCCAGCCCGGGGCCACGCACGGCCGCGGTGACCAGCGCCTTGGGTCGTGCGTTCGGCATACGTTCGCCCTCTCCCCTGGGTAGCGTTCTGACCGACCGGGACAGTACCACCGACCCGAGGAGGCCGACCCATCCCAGCGCACCCAGACGAGCAGGAACGACCCGCGGCGGACCGCCCGCCCGGCGACCGGTGCACCATCGGGATCGACGTCGGGACCACGGCGGTCAAGGCCGTGGCGGTGGACGGCGACGGTCGGGTGCTCGCCCGGGCCCGGGTCCCGCACCGGGTGATCACGCCCACACCGGACGTGCTCGAACACGACGCGCTGCGGGCCTGGCGCCACGGGCCCCGTCGCGCCCTGGCCCGGGTGGCGGCGGCGCTCGACGGCCCCGCCGCCGGCGTGGTGGTCTCGTCGATGGTCCCGTCCATCACCGCCGTGGACCGGCGGGGCATCCCCCGGCTGCCCGGCCTGCTCTACGGCGACGTCCGGGGCCGGGACGACGGACCCGACGGTCCGAGGGCCCGGCCCGCCGAGCACGGCGGGGAGCGCGAGGAGGGGCGACGGATGCTGGCCTGGGCGGCGGCGGAGCTGCCGGGGGCGGCCGGCTACTGGCCGTGCCAGGCCGTCGCCACCCATGCGCTGTGCGGCGTCCCCGGCGTCGACTCGGCCACCGCCACCTCGTTCGGGAGCCTGCTGCGCGGCGGGCGCTGGGACCGTGACGTGCTCGCCGCCCTGGGCCTGTCGGAACGTCAGGTGTCGACCGTCGTCCCGCTCGGACAGCCGGCCGGAACGGTCCCGGGCACGCCCACCCTGGTCGGCGGGGGATCGATCGACGCGTTCTGCGAGCAGATCGTGTCGGGGGCGGTCCAGCCGGGCGACGTGCTGGTCATCTTCGGGGCGACCCTCGTCGTCTGGGTCGTCGCCGAGGAGTGGGTGGAGGTCGAGGGGCTCACCTCGTTCCCGAGTACGGTCCCGGACCGGTTCCTGATCGGCGGCCCGAGCAACGCCGGCGCCCTCTTCGTGGACTGGGCCCGTACCCTGACCGGCGGCGCCCGCCGGCGTGCCGGCGCCCCGGGCGGCGCCGGTACCGGTACCGGTACCGGAGTGCGTCCCGGGGACCCCGCCCGGGTCCCGGTCTGGCTCCCGTACCTGCGGGGGGAGCGCACGCCGTTCCACGACCCGCGGCTGCAGGCAAGCCTGCACGGGTTGGACATCGCCCACGACCCCGACGCCGTGGTGCGCGCCGCGCACGAGGCCTCCGGCTTCGTCGTCCGCCGGCTGGTGGAGCGGTCGGGTGTGCGGGCCCGACGCGTGGTGGCCACCGGCGGGGGATCGCGCTCGGTCGCCTGGATGCAGGCGGTGGCCGATGCCACCGGGCTCCCCGTCGACACGGTGGCGGTCCCCGAGGGTGCCGCCCTCGGTGCCGCCTTCCTGGCCCGGCTGGTGTCCGGACTGGAGTCGGACTTCCAGGCCTCGGGGGCGTGGGCCCGGACGGGCCGTCGCATCGAGCCGGACCCGGCATGGGCGGCGGCCGCCGACCGGCGGTTCCTCCGGTTCGACGCGCTGGGCCCGGGGGCGGACGTGACCGGCTAGGTCGGACCCGCCCGGCGGGGGACCGGCTCGCCGGCGTCGTGCCGGAGGGCGAGGACCGTCACCCGGTCCCGTCCGGTGCGCGGTCGGCCATGGCCGCCATGGCCGCCACGAACCCGTCGAAGTCCTTGGTCTTCATCTCCACCACGGCGCGCATGTCCGGGAGGTAGTGCTCGAAGCGGGGGCTGTCGACGGCGGCCAGGATCCCGGCGGCCACCTCCTCGGCCGGCACCAGCGGTCCGTCGTAGTCCGGCGGGTCGTTGTCGGGCTGGTCCCAGATCTCGGTGTCGATGGCACCGGGCAGGACGAGGCGCACGTCGACCCCGGTACCGACCAGGTCGGCGGCCAGCGACTCGCTCCAGCCGGCGAGGGCGAACTTCGAGGCGCAGTAGGCCGCCTCGTGGGTGATCCCGAGGCGGCCCCCCAGGCTGGAGACGTTGACGATGGTGCCGGACCCGCGCTCGAGCAGGCGCGGCAGGAGGGCGAGGGTGATGGCCACCGGCGACAGGTAGTTGACGGTCATGGCCCGTTCGACCTCGGCCAGCGTCAGGTGCTCCGCCCTCCGGCGCAGCGGGATCCCGGCGTTGTTGACGACCACGTCGATCGGACCGAGCTGGTCCCACACGGCCAGGGCCAGCTCGGCGGCGGATGCGGGATCGGACAGGTCGGCCGCCCACCACCGCGAGCCGGGTGCGCCGATCCGGCAGTCGGCGGTGACCTCCTCGAGCCGGTCGGCGCGGCGGGCCACCAGTGCGACGGTCGTGCCCGCCGCCGCGAACAGGCGCGCCGTGGCGGCACCGATGCCGGACGAGGCGCCCGTGACCAGTGCCGTGGTCACCGGTCCCCCCACCCGGCCGCGGTCACCGGCACCTCCACCGGAGGGGACGGTCAGCCGGGGACGAGGTCATCGGCCGAGGATAGACCCTCCCACCCGGCGGGCGGCGGGGCGAGTCGCCAGTACTGCTCGGGGACGTTGGCGTCGAGACGCTCGTCCAACAGGTGCTCGGCCCGCAGGGGTGGCAGCTGGCTCCGGTAGCACTCGACCGCCCGGCGTTTGACCGCCGGGTCGCAGACGACGGGGACCACCGCGGGTGTGGGCCACAGCCCGCCACGGAAGAGCCTGGCCACCCGCCAGGCCAGGAGCCCGGGAAGGTGCACGTAGCCCCCGTCCTCGTAGCAGAACCAGCTCGGTCCGGGACGGTCGGCACCGAGGAGGTCGCGGGCGAGGAGCCCGGCATCGTGGGTCAGGACGTGGTCGGGGTTGGCCAGACCCATCGGCAGGAACACGGCGGTGGCCCCGGCGTCGCGCACGGCAGCCGCCAGGTCCACCGCCACCTCGTCCACCGTGGGGGGACCGTCCGGCGCCGGGTACTGGTGGTCGACGAATCCGAGCCACACGGGACGGGCACCGAGGCACGCCATCGCCGCCCGGTCCTCGGTGCGTCGCTCCGCCACCACGTCGTCGCCGGTGGTGAATCCGCCGGCCGCGTCCCAGGGGGACACCGGATCGGGGTAGGCCGGCGGACGCGAGGCCATCACGGTCACGACCGTGCTCCCGGGGTGGGAGCCCAGCAGATGGGCGGCGCCGAGCGCGGCGTCGTCGAAGTGGGGGGACACCACCACCACCCGGTCGAGCTCGCCCTCGGCCAGGCCGCCCCACATGCGCCGCGCGTCCATGCCGGGAGCGTACCGGCCCGGGCCCGGTCAGCTCAGGGCGCGGCGGTTGAAGCCGTACCTGCCGATCAGCATCAGTACGAGCAGGTAGGCGACGGCGACGACGAAGCAGACCCAGGTGGCGATGTGGGGGACGCTCGGGACCATGAGTCCGCGGAGTCCCTCGCTCACGTAGGTCATGGGGTTGAGGGCCGAGACGACCTGGAACCACCGGATGTGCCCGAGGGACGGCCACGGGTACTGGCTGGACCCGGTGAAGATGAGCGGGGTGAGGACGAGGGCGAAGGTGACGTTGATCCGGTTGGGTGGCACGTAGGTGCCGAGGATCAGGCCCATGGCCGCGCCGAGGAGCGATCCGAGCACCATCATCACGACGACGGCCACGCCGGTCGACGCCTGCCAGGGGATCGAGCCGAGGATCCAGACGCCGATGGGGAACATCACCGCCCCGGCGACGAACCCGCGCATGGCCGCGAAGACGACCTTCTCCACGGCGACGGCGCCGACCGGGAGCGGCGCGAGGAGGCGGTCCTCGATCTCGTTGCTGTACGAGAACTCGATGACGAGCGGGAGCGCGGTGCTCTGCAGCCCGGTGAGGACGGCGGCCAGCGCCACCAGTCCCGGGAACAGGACCTCCTGGTACCCGGGCCGGGCGTAGCCGAGCTCGGTGAGCACCTTGCCGAAGACGAAGAGGAGGAAGAGAGGTTGGAGGATGACCTGGGCGAGGAAGACGGGGAACTCCCGACCGGTCACGAACAGGTCCCGACGCAGGATCGCCAGGCCCGTCCTCCACGGACCCCAGCGGGCGACGGGTCCGACGGCCGCCGTCGGTGCGGCCACCGCCGAGCCGTCCCCGGGGTCGGTCGTGGCGCTCAACGCAGCGACCTCCCGGTCAGGTGGATGAAGACGTCCTCCAGGTTGGGCTCGCCCAGGCGGACGTCGGTGAGCTTGGCCCCGGCGCCGGCGACCAGGGTGGCGACCGGGGCCACGTACGGGGCGGCCTCCCCGTCCACGTCGATGCGGAAGCGCCAGCCGTTCCCGGTGGGGTCGTCGAGCTGGTCGACGGCGCGGACCCCGGCCAGCCCACCGAGGGCGAGGCCGAGGGACGTGGCGTCCCCGGTGGCCCCCGACTCCACCGTGCAGTCGAGGGTCCGCTCGCTGTGCATGCCCCGCACCAGCCGTCGGGGGGTGTCGAGGGCCAGGAGGGTGCCGTGGTCGATGATGGCCACCCGGTCGCTCAAGGTGGCCGCCTCGTCCATGTCGTGCGTGGTGATCACCACCGTCGTGCCCGCCGCCTTCAGCTCCGCGACCTTGTCCCACAGGAAGAGCCGGGCGGCGGGATCCAGTCCGGTGGAGGGCTCGTCGAGGAACAGGACCGACGGGGTGTGCATGAGGGCGCGGGCGATCATCATCCGCTGGATCTGGCCGCCGGAGAAGTCGTCGGGCCGGCCGTCGGGACGGTCGGCGAGGCCGAACTGGTCGAGGAGGGCGTCGGCCAGCTGGTTGCGCCGCGCACGGGGCACGCCGTGGTAGCTGGCGTGGAACAGCAGGTTCTGGCGGACCGACAGCGAGCGGTCGAGGTTGTTCTGCTGGGGGACCACACCGAGCACGCGTCGGGCGCCCACCGGATCGGCCGCCACGTCGATGCCGGCCACCACGGCCCGACCTCCCGTGGGACGGATCCGTGTGGTGAGGATCCCGATGGTGGTGCTCTTGCCGGCCCCGTTGGGCCCGAGGAACCCGAAGACCTCGCCGCGCCGGACGTCGAAGGTCACGCCGGCCAACGAGTCGACCGGGGACTTGGGGTACCGCTTGGTCAGCCCCTCGACCTCGACGGCCGCGCCCCGGCCGGACGGCCCGGCCCCGGGGGCGGACGCCGGGACGGCGCCGGTGTGACGAGGTGCGGTGCTCATCCCCCGGGTGCACTCCTTTGGCCGACCGGGCCCCGGACGGGCCGGGTCCGGCACGGACGACGTGTCCGCGTCAGGGCCTGACGATACGGTACGGCAGGCACGGTCGGCACGGATGAGCGCACCGGCCGGTGGCAACCGTCCGCCGAGGAGGTGGGGATGAGGGTCAGCTCCGTCGTGGCCGGTCCCGTGGGGTGCGCGCGCCGGTGCCGCCGCCGGGGGTCCGGGGGGAGATGAGCCGCCGGTCGCGGGTGGACCCGATCGCCGCCGCGGGCCGTTCCTGGTCCCACTTCGCCCACCGCCCACTCGCCACCCGGGTCCGGACCCTGGTCATGGTCGGCGTGGTCGTGGCCGGCGTGGTGGCCTGGGTGGCCGCAGCACCGTCCGCGACGTCGTCGGCGACCGCCGGCACCCGCCGCCCGGCCCCGCCGGTCGCATCGTCGGGTCCCCCGGGTCCCGACGATGCCAGCACGTCGACCCGGGGGGTCAGCGCCCATCGGATCAACGTGGTGTTCCCGGTGGTCTCGTTGAATTCGCTGGCCGGACAGGAGGGCTTCGCCCAGGACGCCGAGTACGGCGAGCAGCAGAAGGCCATCGACTTCTACGTGGGGTTGATCAACCGGGACGGTGGCATCAACGGCCGCACCATCAATCCGATCATCGCCAGCTTCGACCCCACCGACGAGGCGGACCTGCGGGCACTGTGCAAGACGTGGACCGAGGGGACGCCGGCCGCCTTCGCCGTGCTCGACGGCATCGGCGCGTGGACGGGGGACAACCAGCTGTGCATCGCCCAGGAGGGCCAGACGCCCTTCATCGGTCAGTGGACCACGGTCACCGACTGGACCGATCAGGGCTCCCCCTACCTGTGGTGGACCGGCCCCGACCAGGCGGTCGTCCTCCAGGCCGTGGTCGACTGGGGACTGCGTTCGGGACTCATCGACCGGTCCCGGGCCCTCGGGGTCATCGCCGGCGACCGGGCGTCGGACCAGCTGGCCCTCGACGACTACCTCCTGCCCGACCTGCGGCGGGCCGGGGTCGACCCCGTCGTCGAGACCATCGCCTCGGACCCGTCGGACACCGCCACGACCGACTCCCAGGCCCCGTTGGTCGTCCAGCAACTGCGCAGTGCCGGGGTGACCTCGGTACTCCCGCTCATCCCCTTCAACGTCTTCTACCCGGTCCTCCAGGCCGAGACCGCCCAGCAGTGGTTCCCGAAACTGCTCCTGAGCGACTACGAGTCGAGCATCGAGTCGGCCCTCGGCCTCATGCCCATCCCCTACGAGCAGGCGCTCGACGGCCAGGAGGGCCTCACCACCCAGACGCTCGGGGGAGGTCCCACCCCGTCCGGCTACACCGGGCCCAAGGGCTACGACACCGGGGTGCGCAACTGCTGGGTCCCGTGGCACGCGGCGTACCCGCAGATCCCGTCGGGCGACACGGACGACTTCCTCGAGCAGCAGGGGCCGGTGGTGAGCTGGTGCCAGGTCATCGACCTGTTCGCCGCGGCCGCCCGGGCCGCAGGACCCGACCTCGACCGCCGGACCTTCGTGACCGCACTCTCCCGCATCTCCGACTTCCCGGGCACCGTCACACCGGTGCTGAGCTTCGGGCCGGACAAGCGCTACGGGCCGACCGAGTACAAGATCGTGCGGCTCCACAACAACGTGCCGCCGTCGTCGGCCTGCCAGCTCACCTCCCAGGGCAAGGTCCAGGGGACCTGCTGGGTGACGGTGCAGCCGTTCACCCCGCTGCCCACCGGATGACGGGGTGGCGCCCGGCTAGGCCCCGTCGGGTCCGCGCAGCCACCGCAGTCCACCGAGGAGGTGCGTCAGGTAGTCCGTGTCCTCCCAGGCGTGGGGGAAGTGGCCCAACGACGTCGAGAACACCCGTCCCGCGCCTTCGGTGAAGCACCACGACAGTGGATAGCCACCGTGGGCCGTGGCCGGCGTGCCGCCCGCCGCCGTTCCCTCCGGGCCGAGCTCGTCGGGTCGCGCCGTCAGCAGCACCTGCGCGTCGGGTCGCAGGTCGGCGAAGAGGTAGACCTCGTCGTGCCAGGTCCAGGTGGGGCCCAGGTGGGCCACGGCCGGGTGGTCGTGCCGGTGGACGTCGAGGGTGACCGTCGTGGTCCACGGGTGCCCGGCGAAGCGGGCCCCCACGAGCCGCCCGTACCCTGCCCACCCGTGACACGCGTCGGTGGCCGAGTGCACGGCGAGGACCGTGGTCGCCCCCGACCGCACGCGGTCCAGCAGCACGGTGCGCTGACGCGCCGACCACGGGGTCTCGCCGATGGTGAACAGGGCGACGACGTCGGCCGACGAGAGGTCGGCGTCGGTGAGTCCGGCGACGTCGGTCACCCGCTCGAACCCGAGCCCCACGATGCCGGCCAGCTCCTGCACCGCGGCGGCGGACTGGTCGAGGACGCCGTGCACCCCGGCCGGGCCGTCGCGGTAGGGCGCCACCTGGGTGACGTAGAGGAGGCCGGCTCGGGGCACCTCCGGAGCCTACCGTCGCGGGCCCGCCGCGACCCTGGTCGGCTGGTGGGGCCCGGTGCCATACTGAGCCGATGCGACGGGTCACGGCGGCGACGGGTCCGGGTGCGGTCCGGGCATGGTGACGCCGGACCGCTCGGGGCCGGTGGCACTGCCCGAGGGCTTCCTCTTCGGAGTGGCGACGGCGGGCTTCCAGATCGAGGGCGGGTTCAACGGTCCGGGCGAGCCGGCCAACAACTGGGCCCGGTGGGAGGCCGGTGGTCGCATCGAGCCGTCGGGCAACGCCTGCGACTTCTGGCTCCATCCCGACGAGGCCCTCGACCGCGCCGCCTCGATGGGGTGTGAGGCGTTCCGGCTCTCGGTCGAGTGGGCCCGCCTCGAACCCGTCGAAGGTGCGTACGACACGACCGCCCTCGACGGGTACCGGGCCATCCTCGAGGGCTGCCACGCCCGGGGCATGGAACCGGTCGTCACCCTCCACCACTTCACCCACCCGGCGTGGCTGGGCGAGGAGTTCTGGCTGGACCCCACCTCACCGGACCGGTTCGCCGCCCACGTCGAGCGCACCGTGCCCGCCCTGTCCCAGCACTGCTCCAAATGGGTCACGGTCAACGAACCCAACATCGTCACGCTCATGGGATGGATCGAGGGCGCGTACCCGCCGGGGCGGTCCCGGGCCTTCGACGAGGCCTTCACCGCCCTGGACAACCTGCTCGCCGCCCACGTGCTGGCCCACCGGTCCATCCACCGGGTGCAGCCCGGTGCCGAGGTCACGGTCAACACCAGCTCGTCGTCGATCTACGAGCACGACCGCATGCTCACCGATCTGCTCACGGCCCGGGCGGCCGGGGTCGACCGGGCGGACATCGACACCTGGATCGACGAGCGGCGCGCCCTCCACGACGGGCTGTTCCCTCCCGCCGTCACCGGGGAGCGCCTGCTCCGCGGCCTGTTCGCCGCCTCGTCCCCCTACGGCGCGGGACGCACCGGGTCGACGGTCGCCGACCTCGTCCGCCCCCGGTTGCGACGGACCGCACCCCGTCGGGTCCTCGACCTGGTCTACGACGGGGACGACCCCCTACCGCTCGACGCCGCCGGATTCGACTGGTACGACCCCGTCGCCAGCCACGCCACCCGGCGCCCGGGCCACGAGACCTCGGGTGGTCGCCGGTGGGAGCCGAGCCGTGCCATCTGGGACGTCCGCGTCGATCCCGGGGCCATGACGGGTTGGTGCCGGGACCAGCAGGTGCTGCTGCCCGACCTGCCCCAGTGGATCGTGGAGAACGGGCTCTGCAACCGGGTCCGCAACGGACGGTCGTACCCGAGGCCCGACGGATGGGACCGACCGCGCTACCTGGCCGAGCACGTGGCCGCCACGGTGGACGCGGTGGCGGCCGGCGTGCCGGTGACCGCCTACCTCCACTGGTCGCTGGTCGACAACTACGAGTGGGGCTCCTACGAGCCCCGCTTCGGGATCTTCGGCATCGACCGCGACCGCGGTCCACGCGGCTTCCGGTGGCTGGACACCGACTCGGAGGGCCGAGATTCGGCCGGCGCCTACCGGCGACTCATCCGGTGGGCCCGGGAGGGCGCCGAGGGACCTCCGCCGACGGACTGACCACCCACCCGACCCGGGTGCGGGGAGGCTGGATAGAGTGCAGCCGTCGACCGTCCAGGGTGCCGTGACGCGCCGCGGGGGAGCTGAGGACCGTGCAGATCACCATCGTCGGGGGCGGCAGCTACCAGTGGACGCCGGAGCTGTTGGCCGACCTGCTCGGGACCGCTTCCCTCCACGGCGCCCACATCGTGCTCGAGGACGTCGACCCCGCTCCGCTGGTGAAGATGGAGGCCCTGGCGACCATGCTCGACGGGGCCCTGGGGTCGGGCTGCACGTTCGCCACCACCACCGACCAGCGGCGGGCGCTCGACGGGGCCGACTTCGTGATCGTGACCATCTCGACCGGCGGGTTCGACTCGATGGCGGTCGACCTCGACGTGCCCGCCCGGTACGGCATCCGCCAGTCGGTCGGGGACACCGTCGGCCCCGGGGGCGTGAACCGCTCGCTGCGCAACGTCCCCGTACTGGTGGGTGTGGCCCGGGACATGGCCGAGGTCTGCCCGGACGCCTGGATGCTCAACATCACCAACCCGATGACGTGCCTCACCCGGGCGGTCTGCCGTGAGACCCCGGTGCGCGCCGTCGGCCTTTGCCACGAGGTCGGCAACTGGACCATGGACCTGGCCATCGCCCGGGGTCTGCCCGCCGAGTCGGTGCGGGCCACGGTGTCCGGGGTCAACCACCTCCCGTTCGTCACCGAGCTGCGCGTGGACGGCGAGGACGGCCTTGCGATCCTGCGGTCCATGGTGGACGAGGCCGGGGGGCTCGGGGCCCTGACCGCCCATGATGGGCGGGTGGAGGCCGAGCCCTTCTCCCACCTGGACTTCGTCCGGCGGCACGTCCTGGCCCTCACCTTCCTCGACCGGTGGGGGGCGTTGCCCGCCGCCGGCGACCGGCACATCGCCGAGTTCGTGCCGTGGGTGCTGACCGAGATGTCGGGGTGGGGGACGGCCTACAACGTCGAGCTGACCGCCATGACCACCCGCCGCCGGCACCAGGAGGAGTACATCGCCGACGTGGACGCCTGGCTGGCCGGCACCAAGGACCTGCACGCCTGGCCGTCGGGGGAGCTGCCCGCACTGGTCATCGACTCGCTGGTGACCGGCACCCGGCGGGAACTCCCGGTCAACATCCCGAACGCCGGACAGGTCCCGGACCTGCCCGAGGGGTCGGTGGTCGAGTCGATCTGCGTGGTGGACGGCGACGGCGTGCGGGGCCGGGACCGGGCCACCCTTCCCGCCCCCCTGGCCGAGCTGGTACGCCGGCACGCGGCAGTCACGGAACTGACCCTGGACGCCGCCCTGGCCGGCGACCGGGCGACGGCCGCCTCGGCCTTCCTCCTCGACCCGCTGGCCGGCCGCGGGGACCTGCGGGCGACGGAGGCGATGGTCGACGATCTGCTGGCCGGCACGGCGGCGTGGCTGCCCCGGTTCACCGGGTGACCGCGGCCGGTACCACGACGTGCGACGGGTCCGGAGCCGCTGTCCGGCCGTTCCCCGGAGCCGACCAGGAGGAGGAGTAGCCCATGCAGCTCGGATTCGTCGGACTCGGGGCCATGGGACTGCCCATGACCCGACACCTGCTCGAGGCCGGACACCGCGTCACCGTGGCCTCACGTGGACGGGGTCCGATCGAGGCCGCGGTGGCCCTCGGGGCCGTCGAGGGGGACGGCCCGGCCGGGGTGGCTGCCGGCGCCGAGGTGGTCTTCCTGTGCGTTCCGAGTTCGCCCCAGGTGGCCGAGGTGGTGACGGCCATGCTCCCCGTCCTCGGCCCGGACACGGTCGTCGTCGACTGTTCGACCATCGACCCCGAGGTCTCCCGGGAGCAGCACGCGCGGGTGATCGACACCGGCGCGGGGTTCCTCGACGCCCCGCTATCGGGCGGGACCGCCGGTGCCCAGGCGGGCACCCTGACCCTGATGGTCGGCGGCGACGGGGCCACGCTCGAACGGGCCCGGCCGGCCATGGACCCCTTCGCCGGACGCATCGTGCACGTCGGGGGACCGGGCATGGGCCAGGTCGTCAAGCTCTGCAACAACCTGATCTACGCCGCGCAGATGCTGGCCACGGCCGAGGCCACCGCCCTGGCCCTCACCTCCGGGGTGGACCCGGTCAAGCTGCTCGAGGTCCTGACCAACGCCACCGGCGACTGTGTCGCCGTCCGCACCCGGCTGCCCGTGCCCGGCGTGCTCCCCGCCGGTCCGGCCTCGAACCACTGGGCGCCGGGGTTCATGACCGACCTGATGGCGAAGGACCTCGACCTGGCCCTGGCCTACGCCGTCCGGGCCGGCGTGCCGCTGACCTCGACGGCCGTGGTCCGCCAGGTGCTGACCGCGGCCTCGGCGGCCGGGTACGGACGGGAGGACTTCTCCTCCCTGGCCAAGGTGGTCTTCGCGCTGTCGGGCATCGACGGTGACGACGGGGGAGGCCGGTGACCGCCCCCGTCGACCGGGCGGCGCCGGTCCTGGTCCTGGCGGCCGACCACCGGGCACGAGGCGTGGCGACGATCGAGCGCTACGACGCGTACCTCGCCGCCCTCGGCGCGGCCCTGCCCCACTGCGACGGGATCCTGGCCACCGCGCAGCCGCTGGTCGACCTGGCCCGGTCGGGATCGCTCCGGGCGGGGCAGCGGACCTACCTGTCGATCAACCGGACGGGACTGGCCGGTTCCGCCTTCGAGCTCGACGACCGGTTGGTGGCCAGCGTCGACCGGGCCGCCAGGGACGGATGGACCGGCGTCAAGCTGATGACGCGGATCGCCACGGACGACCCGGCCGGTGCGGCCGCTCTGGAACTGCTCGGCCGCGTGCTGGAGGACGCCGCCTCGGCCGGGCTGGAGGCCCTCGTCGAGCCGGTGCGGTGGCGGGACGGTCGCATGTCCCGGGCCACCGACGACGTCGTGCTGGCCGCGGTCATCGCCCACGACCTGGGCGCCCCCCTGCTGAAGGTGCCGGTGCCGGACGAGCCGCCCGGCGAGCGGCGGGTCGCGGCGGTCCGCCGGGTGGTCGAGAGCGTCGGGGTCCCGGTCCTCTTCCTCGGCGGGCCGCGATCGGACGGCCCCCGGGATCCGGGTGACCTGGCCCGGGACGTGGTCGACGGCGGCGGCGCCGGACTGGCCGTCGGTCGACTGGTCATCGAGGACCCGGACCCGGCCGGGACGGCCCGCCGCCTGGCTGAGGTCCTGCGCGGCCGGTGATCCTCGCCCTCGATCTCGGCACCACCGTCACCAAGGCGTCGCTGTGGGGTGCGGCGGGGATGGTGGGGATGGCCGAAGAAGCGCTCGTGACCTCGTATCCCGCCCCCCGGTGGGCCGAGCAGGACAGCGCCCGGTGGTGGACATCGGTGGTCTCGGCGTGCGCGCGGCTGGCCGACCAGCTGCCCGGCGGCCTCACCGGGGTGGCGGCGGTGACGTGCACCGGGGCCCGCCAGTCCTTCGGGCTGTTCGACGGCGACGGCCGCCCGCTCGGTCCGGGGATCCTCTGGTCCGACCGCCGGGACGTCGAGGGCGGCGCGGCGGCCCCGGCGGCCGTCCGGTCCCCGGACCCCGGCCCGGTGGCGGCCAAGCTCGCCTGGGTGGCCGCCCACCGTCGGGACGACTGGGACCGGTCGGTCTGGGTGCTGGCCCCCCGGGACGTGGTGGTGTGGCGGCTGACCGGGCGGGTGGTGACCGACCCGAGCCTGGCGTCGTGCACCGGTCTCTACGACGACGGGGGCCGGGTGGTGGCGGGTGACGACGGGGTGGCGGAGCGCCTGGCCCCCGTGGTCCCCTCCGACGAGGTGACGGGTGCCCTCACGGCGGCGGCGGCGGCGGAGCTCGGGCCGGACGCCGGGACGCCGGTCGTCATCGGGGCGGGCGACCGGGCCTGCGAGGTCCTGGGGTGCGGGGCCACCGGTGCCCGGCCGATGGTCAGTTGGGGCACCACGGCCAACGTCTCGTTCCCCCGGCCGCACCGGCCCGAGCCGGGACCGCCCGGACTGTCGGTCTCCCGGGCCACCGGTGGCGGCTGGTTGGTGGAAGGTGGCCTGTCGGCAGCGGGCTCGCTCCTGGCGTGGCTCGCGTCGGTGTGCGGGCACACCCCGGACGAATTGGCGGCCCTCGCCGGCACCTGCCCGCCGGGAGCCCGCGGGGTGACGGCCGTGCCGTGGCTCGGCGGGGCCCGGGCCCCGTGGTGGCGACCGGGCGCCGGCGCCGGACTGGTGGGACTCGACGGTTCGCACGGACCCGCCGAGCTGGCCCGCGCCGTGTTCGAGGCGGTGGCCCGCGACGTCGACCGTTGCCTGGACCTGGCGGTGGAGGGCCCGGCGGGCGCGCCCCGGGTCACCGGACTCCACCTGACCGGGTCCGGGGTGGCGGCGCCGGTCTGGCGGGAGGTGCTCGCCGGGGTGACCGGGTGCACCGTCAGCTGGCGCCGGTCGGGCCAGGCCGCCTCGGCCGGTGCCGTGCTGCTGGCCGCGTCGGCCGTCGGGCTCGACTGGTCGGTGGACGGCATCGACCCTCGGGCGGGGACCCTCGACGCCGACCCGGACCTGGTGGCCGGCTACGCGGCGCTGCGGCCGGCCGCCGACACCGCGGCAGCGGCGCTGCTCGGACTGGCGGGCGGACGTGGAGGGTTCGCGTCGGCGTGAGGCCGCCGGGTGCAGCGCACCGGTGTCGGCAGGGTGTCCAGGGATAGGGTGGCGACGCGATGGCCGATCAGGTGCAGTTCGACTTCGCGGTCCCGGACGAGTTGCTCCAGGAGGTCGTGGCCAAGAGCCGCCACACCGACGCGGTGGCCGACCTGTCGGTCATGCCCGGCACCGGCCAGGGCAAGCCGCCGCCGCTCCTCGGGGTCCTCCGGCAGAACGGGTTCGCCCCCCTCGTCCTCCTGACGGCGGCGGCCCTCGTCCCCGGCACCTTCGGGAACGGCATCGCGCTGATCGGCAACAACCTCGAGCACGCCTTCCACATCCACGACGCCGCCCTCGGCGCGGTGACGTTCGTCGCCTCGGTGGCCCAGCTGCTGTGGGCCGTCCCCCTCGCCCTGTGGGCCGACCGGGGAAGCCGCAAGGTGGTGGCCGCCGTCGCCCTCCTGGTGTTCTCGGTGTGTGCCCCCCTCATGGCCTTCGCCTCGAACGTGTGGGCCTTCACCTTCTTGTACCTGCTGGCCTCGGTGGGGTTCGGTGTCAACAACACGGTGCACAACTCGTACCTGTCCGACGCCTACCCGACCGAGGCGCGCGGACGGGTCTTCAGCTGGCACAACCTCTCCGACCCGTTGTCCCAGACCCTCGGGATCCTGATCTTCGTCTACGTCGTCACGGTGACGCACGACTGGCGGTCGGGCCTGTTCGTGGCGCTGGCCGGGATCCCGATCGGCCTGGCCCTGTTCAGCCTGCGCGAACCGGAGAAGGGGGCCAACGAGACGAGTCACATCCTGAAGGCGTCGGGCATGGACCTGCACTCGCAGCAGGACGGTGCGCCCCGGGTTCTGCTCGGTTCGGCGGTGACCCGTCTGCTGCGGATCAAGTCCATCTACTACGAGCTGGTGGCGGTGGCCGTCCTCGGCTTCGCCGGCACCGGTGCGCCCCTCTTCGGCAACCTGTACTTCGTCCGCACCTGGCACCTGGACACCGCCCAGCGCGGCGAGGTCTACTCGATCATCGGCATGGCCTCGTTCCTCGGGCTCCCCCTGGCCTATGTGATCGGCGACCACTACTTCCGCAGGGCACCCCAGCGTCCACTGGCCATCGCCGGCTACTGCATCATCGCCTACGGCGGGTTGTACGTGACCTCGCTGTACATGCCGCGCCTGTGGATGGTGGTCACCCTGCAGGTCCTGGCCGGTGCCGCCGTGTCCCCCTTGGCCATCTGCATCTTCCTGACCCTGGCCGCCACCGCCCCGCCGGAGATGCGGACGATCTGCTTCGCCATGTTCGGCGTCTTCTCGCTGGTCTTCGGCGGGTTCACCGGCGCGGTCCTCCTCGGTGCCGTCAGCGACGCGGCCGGCTACCTGCACGGACCGACGGTGGCACTGACGCTCATCGGACCGGTCTGCGCGGTCGGGGGCATCATGCTCCTGCTCGGCTCACGCTACGTGCGCCGCGACATCACCCTCGTGATAGAAGACGTCCTCGAGCGCCACGCCGAAGGTGTCCGCCGTCAGGCCGGGGGAGCGCTGCCCGCCCTCCAGGTCCACAACCTCGACGTCTACTACGGGGCCAACCAGGTCCTTTTCGACGTCGATCTCGAGGTCGGCCGGGGCGAGATGGTGGCCCTGCTCGGGACGAACGGGGCGGGCAAGTCGACCCTGTTGCGCACCGTCGCCGGCCTGCAGCACCCGCACCGTGGCGTCATCCGCGTCGACGGCGTCAATTGCACCTACCTGGAGCCCGAGCAGATCATCGACCGGGGGGTGTCCCTCCTGCTCGGTGGGAAGATGACGTTCCCGGGCATGACCGTCGAGGACAACCTCCAGATCGGGGCCTACACCCTCCGCCGTCAGGGCAGCCGGGCCCGGACGGCCGTCACCGAGGCCCTCGACCGGTTCCCCGAGCTGGCGACGAAGCTCCACCAGCCGGCGGGCACCCTCTCCGGGGGTGAGCAGCAGATGCTGGCACTGGCCCGGGTGATGATCACCCGACCCGGCCTGGTGCTCATCGACGAGCTGGCGCTCGGCCTCGCACCCATGGCGGTCGACCGCCTCCTGGCGTTGGTCCGGGACGTCAACGCCACGGGGACCACCGTGGTCCTGGTGGAGCAGAGCGTCAACCGGGCCATGACCCTGGCTCGTCGGGCCGTCTTCCTCGAACGGGGAACCGTCCGCTTCGACGGACCGGTAGACGAGCTGCTCGAGCGCCCCGACCTGCTGCGCCCCGTCTTCCTCGGCTCGGCCGCGGACGGCCTCGGCTAGCCCGGTGTCGATCCCCGGCTTCGTCCTCGTGCAGGGTGCCGTGACGGGGATGGTCTACGGGTTGCTGGCCATGGGACTGGTGCTCATCTACCGGGCCAACCGGGTGCTCAACTTCGCCCAGGGACAGCTCGGGGTGGTGGCCGCCGTCTTCCTCGTCAAGTGCTACTACGACTTCGGCTTCAACTACTGGTTCGCCCTGGCCCTCGCACTGGCCCTGGCCGTGGCCGTCGGTTCGCTCAGCGAACTGGTGCTGCGACGCCTGTCCCACCGGCCGCGGGTCCTGGTCATGGTGGCCACCATCGGGCTCAGCCAGGTCCTGTTCGTCTTCACCGCACTGCCGTTCATCCGACCGCAGAACCTGTTCCGTCCCTTCCCCGTCCCCATCCACCTCACCTTCCGTGTGGGCACCTACGTGTTCACCCCGGGCCAGGTGCTCGCCCTCATCGTGGCCCCCGTGGTGGCGCTGGGTCTGGTGGCGTTCGTGCGGTGGTCGCCCTGGGGACTGGCCATGCGGGCGGCGACCGAGAACAGCGACTCGGCCCGCCTGTCCGGGGTCTGGGTCCGGCGCACCTCGAACGTGGCCTGGATGCTGGCCGGACTGCTGTCGGCGTGCACCGCCGTCCTGGCGGCCCCGGGTCAGACCTCGTCGCTCACCGAGGTGCTCAGTCCCGACCTGCTGCTGCTGGCGCTGACCGCGGCCATGGTCGGGGCGATGGTCAACCTGACCGCCGCGTTCGTGGCCGCGGTCGCCATCGGGGTGGTCCAGGAGATCCTCCTGTGGAACCTGTCGAACACCGCCCAGGTCGACCTCGTGCTCTTCGTGGTGGTCTCGGCCGTCCTGCTGGTGCGGATCGCCGCCCTGCGCGGTGGCGGCCGCGACCCAGCCGCCAGTACCTGGATCGAGGGCTCCCGGGCGGCCGTGCGCACCCCGGACGCCGTGCGGCGCCGGGTGGAGGTCGGTGGGATCACCGCCACCGTGGTGGTGGTCGCCGTGTTGCCGCTGGTCATCTCGACCGGACGGTCGTTCCTCCTGTCGCAGATCTGCATCTACGGCGTGATCGCCCTCTCCCTGACCGTGCTGACGGGCTGGGCCGGCCAGGTCTCCCTCGGGCAGTTCGGCCTGGTGGCCTGCGGTGCACTGGTCGCCACCCACCTGGGGTCGAGCGTCCCGCTGGTGCTCCTGCTGCCTCTCGCCGGCGTGGTGACCGCGGTGGTGGCCGTGGCCGTGGGACTACCCGCACTACGGGTGCGGGGGCTCTACCTGGCCGTCAGCACCCTGGCCTTCGGGCTCTGGCTGATGCCGGCGGTGCTCGACACCCCGTGCTGGACCCTGCCCGTCGTGGACAAGCGGCTCTGCACGGGGCTGCCCCAGCCGCAGTCGACCCTGCTCGCCCGGCCCAGCTTCCTCGGCCTGAGCCTGTCGTCGGAACGGGCCTTCGCCTGGTTCTCCCTGGCCGTGCTGGTGCTCACGGTCGTGATGGTCCGCACCTGGCGCGACCGCGGGGTCGCCCGCCGCCTGGTTGCCGTTCGGGACAACGAGATCGGGGCCGCCGCCATGGGGGTGCCCCTGGCCCGGACCAAGGTGCTGGCCTTCGCGCTGTCGGGGTTCATCGCCGGCTACGCCGGCGTCTGCCTGGCCTTCGCCACCGAGCGCATCTCGACCTCGACGTTCGACCCGACCCTGTCCATCCTGGTGGTCTCCATGGTGGTGATCGGCGGGCTGGGCTCCGTGGGAGGGGCCGTCCTCGGGGCGGTCTACCTGGTGGGCCTGCCCGCCCTGGCCGGAAGCACGCCCACCGTCCAGTTCCTCACCAGCGGGCTGGGCCTCCTCGCCTTCCTCCTCTACCTGCCCGGGGGGCTGGCCGAGCTGTTGCAGCGTCTCGGTGACCTGGTCGCCGACGGGATCACCCGGCTCGGGAGCGGCCGGGACGGCCGGTCCGTCGGGGGTGCGGCACCCGGGGCGGACCCGGTGGGGTCGGGGAGCGTGGTCCGATGAGCGGTGACGGCGGGGCCGGCCCGGGCCCGGCCCGGCTCGAGGTCACCGGCGCGGTCGTGCGCTTCGGCGGGGTCCTCGCCCTCGACGAGGTCGACCTGGTGGCCGAACCTGGCACCATCGTCGGGCTCATCGGACCCAACGGCTCGGGCAAGACGACGCTGCTCAACGCGATCTCGGGTCTGGTGCCGCTCCCGGAAGGGACGGTGCGCCTGGACGGCGAGTCGTTGGAGGGCTATCTGCCGGAGCAGCGGGCCGCCGTGGGCATCGTCCGGTCGTTCCAGGACTGCCGGCTCTTCCCCGACCTGACCGTCGAGGACGTGCTGCTCGTCGCCCTCGACGCCCAGCGCCCGGTGGGAGTGGCCGCGGCCAGCCTGCAGATGCCGTGGGCCCGCCGGTCCGAACGGACCAAGCGGCGCGAGGTCGACGAGGTCGTCGGTGCGTTCGGGATCGGGCCGTTCCGCCGGCACCGGGTGTCGCAGGTCTCCACCGGCACGCGCCGGGTCGTGGACCTGGCCGCGATCGTGCTGGCCCGCCCCCGCCTCCTCCTGCTGGACGAACCCACCGCCGGCATCGCCCAGCGCGAGGCCGAGGCGTTCGTCCCCCTACTGGGCCGGTTGCGCGAGGTGGCCGACACCACCATCGTGCTGGTCGAGCACGACGTGCCCCTGGTCTTCGCGCTCTGCACCCGGGTGGTGATGATGGATTCGGGTCGGGTGGTGTCCGTCGGGACGCCCGACGAGGTGGCGGCCGACCCGCCGGCGGTGGCCGCGTACCTCGGGGCCAGTGAGGCGGCGCTCGCCGTGTCGGGGCCGGTGCCGGCCGGCCGCTCAGTCCCGGGGGGGCATGGCCGGGCCAAAGGGGACATCGCCCCGGAGGGTGACCCGGTGGGCGACCCGTAGGGCGTCGCCGTAGTCGTCGAGGGCGTAGTGCAGCGTGGCCCGGTTGTCCCAGAAGGCGACCGAGCCGGGCTGCCAGCGGAAGCGGCAGGTGTACTCGGGCTTCTGGCAGTGGCGGTAGAGCATCCGGAGGACGGCGTCGCTCTCGTTGTCGGACAGGCCGAGGATCGTCCGGGTGAATTGGGGATTCACGAAGAGGCCGCGCCGCCCGTTCTCGGGGTGGGTCCGCACCACCGGATGGAGGGCGGGCAGGAGCTTGTCGTGGTGCTCGCCGTTCCACTCGTAGCCGCCCCGGGCATCGACGTCGGCGGCGAACCAGGGGTCGAAGTGGACGGCGATCAGCTGGTCGCACATGGCCCGGACCGGGTCGGCCAGGCCGTCGTAGGCGTCCTGGAGACTCGCCCACTCGGTGTCTCCGCCCGCGTCGGGACAGGTGATCATCGACAGGATGGACCCGAGGGGCGGGGTGGCCAGGAAGGTCACGTCGGTGTGCCACCAGCTGGCACGGTCCTCCCGACTGTCGATGGCGAGCACCTCGGGGTGCCCCTCGACGGCGGGGATCACCGGATGGCCCTCGGTGAGGTCACCGAACTGGCGTCCGAAGGCGGCCTGCTGCTCGTCGGTCAGCTGCTGGTCGCGGAAGAAGACGACATGGAAGGTGTGCAGCGTCTCCCGCACGGCGGCGACGGTGGCGTCGTCGAGCGGGCGGGACAGGTCGATGCCGTGGATCTCGGCGCCGATGAGCGGCGAGAGGGGTCGGACCTCGAGCTGGTGGACGACTGCCATGGGACAAGTGTGGCCCACCCGATTCCCCGGATCCACCGTGACGGTTCCCCGGGGGTGGGCCGGTGGCGGGTGGGCCGGTGGCGGGTGGGCCGGTGTGGCAACGTGGGCCCGGACCCGGGGCCCACGTACTCCCGGGCCGTGGCGGCCCGACGAGGTGGACGGAGGAGCGAACATGGCCACTGTGGCGCGACCGGAGCGGAACTTCTCGCCGTGGTTCCAGGTGGTGACCCGGCTGGTCGCCACCGTGGAGGACGACCCGCTCCCCGACGGCGACCTGGTCGACTTCGCCGCATGGCGGGCGCGGTTCGAGGCCCGCTTCCGGGCCGAGCTGGCACCGTGGCCCGAGCTGGTCGACCCCCGGACGGAGATCGACGAGGGCACAGCCTCCGACGGCTACCGGCGCCATCGTCTGGTGTTCGACAGCGAGGAGACCATGTCCGTCCCGGCCTACCTGCTGGTGCCCGACGGTCGGCGGGAGCCGGGCTCGGCGGTCCTGGCCGTCCACGGGCACGGCCCGGGGAAGTCCCGGATCTGCGGTCTGGAACCCGGTGACCAACCGGGCGGCGACTACGCCGCCGAGCTGGCCCGGCGCGGCCACGTGGTCCTGGCGCCGGATTTGCGGTGCTTCGGCGAACGCCTCGACTGGAACCCGGAAGACCACTACGCCTGCGACACCAACCTGGTCCACCAGGTGATGGCGGGCTGGAGCCCGCTGACCCAGAACCTGTGGGACTGCTCCCGGGCCCTGGACGTGCTCGGGTCGCTCCCGTCGGTCGACCCGTCGCGGATGGGGGTCGTCGGCTTCTCCTACGGCGGGACGATCAGCCTCTTCCTGGCCGCCGTCGACCCACGGGTGGCCGCCGCCGTCGTCAGCGGCTACTTCTCCTCGTGGGCGGAGTCCCACAAGATGCCGTGGAACATGTGCGGATCCCAGGTGCTGCCCGGGATGCTCGGGACCATGGAGCACGCCGACATCGGGGCCCTCGTGGCCCCCCGGCCACTCTTCGTCGAGACCGGCCGGGAGGACCCCCTCTTCCCGGTGGCCGCAGCCAAGCGCTCGATCGAGCGGTTGGGCCGGGTCTACGCGCACCTCGGATCCGCCGACCGGCTGGTGCACGAGATCTCCGACGGGGAGCACGAATGGTACGGGCGGGGTGCCTACGACTTCCTCGTCCGCCACCTCGGTGGAGGCGACGCCTCTCCGTGAGGGGGGCGGCACCTCGGGAGCGACCCGCTGGCCCACCTCCCCGTCGGCGGATCCCCGGCCGGGCCGTCCGGGGCGGGTGTCAGAGCAGGGCGGCCGAGTCGGGGTCGAGGAACACCGTGGCGTGGGGCACCCGCTGGAGGATCGACGCGGGGCACGCCACCGACACCGGGCCGCGCAGGGCCGACCGGACGGGTGCCGCCTTCCGGGTCTCGGGCACCACCGCCAGCACCCGGGCCGCAGCAAGCAGCGCCGGGACGGTGACCGTCATGGCGCTGCGGGGCACCTCGGCCTCCGTGGCGAAGTGGCCCTCACCCACCTGCTGACGCCGGCAGTCGGCATCGATCTCGACCACCTTGACCGCCAGGGCATCGTCGAAGTCCGCCACCCCCGGGTCGTTGAAGGCGAGGTGGCCGTTCTCGCCGATTCCCAGACAGCAGAGGTCGAGGGGGTGGGACGCCAGGAGGCGGGCGTAGCGCCGGCACTCGGGTCCCGGGTCGGCGAGCCCGTGGAGGTAGTGCGCCTGCCGCGGGTGGGCGCGGTCGCTGATCCGCTGTCGGATCCACCGCTCGAAGCTGGCCGGGTGGTCCGGTCCGATCCCGACGTACTCGTCCATGTGGAACACGACGACGTCACCCCAGGGGACACGACGGGACGGGTCGACCAACGCGTCGACGAAGGCGAGCTGGGAGTTGCCGGTGGCGAACATGGCGTGCGCGGTGCCGGTGCGGTCCACCGCCCGCCGCAGGACGGCCGCCGCCTCGTCCGCCGCCGCCGACGCCAAGGTGCCCGGGGCGTCGCTCACGACGACGTCCGCTCCGCCCTGGTCGGCTGTCCCGTTCCGGGTCATGGGGGGACTGTAGGGGATGCGCGCGAACCGACGTCGACGTATAGTGACGCCGGTTGCTGCGCCCGGACGGACGGTGTGCCGGTCCGGGCCCGAGGGGGAAGAGGTGGCGTCCTGACCGGACTGCCCGACACGATGCCGGCCGCGGTCTACCGGGGACCCGGAGTGGTCGAGGTCGAGCAGCGGCCGGTGCCGCGGCCCGGTCCCGGCGAGGTCCTGGTCGAGGTGGACCACTGCGGGATCTGCGGCTCGGACATCCATCTGCTGCTCGAGGGCTGGGCCGGCAGGCCCGGACTGGTCGCCGGCCACGAGTGGACGGGCTCGGTGGCGGCCCTGGGCTCCGGTGTCGACGGCTGGACGACCGGTGACCCGGTCGTCGGGGGACCGTCGCCCCGCTGCGGACGGTGTCGGAGGTGCCGCGAGGGGAAGCCGTCCCAGTGCGAGCACCAGGGCTCCATCGTGGACAGTGCCGACGGCGCCTTCGCCCGCTACGTCCTGGTCCGGGCCGCGGCACTGGTGGCCCTTCCCCCGGGGCTCACCTCCCGCCAGGCGGCGCTGGCCGAGCCGTTGGCGGTGGCACTGCACGGGATCACCCGGTCGGGGGTGGTCCCCGGCGACTCGGTGATGGTCATCGGTGCGGGACCCATCGGGGCACTGTCCATCGCCGCACTGGTGGCCCGGGGTGTCGGACCGGTGCTGGCCGTCGAGCCGGGCGACCGGCGGCGACGGTTGGCACGGGAGCTCGGCGCCGCCGAGGTGCTCGATCCCGGTGACCTCCAGACGTTCCCGGCCTGGGAACCGGAACGGACGGCCGAACGGGCGGTGCACGTGGTGCTCGAGTGCTCCGGGCGCAGGTCGGCGATGGAGGCCGGGTTCCACCAGCTCCGGCGGGGCGGCACCCTGGCGCTGGTGGGGGCCGGGGTCGAGCCCCCGAGCTTCGACCCCAACCGGTTCATCCTCAACGAGCTCTCGGTGGTGGGTTCATTCGTCTACGACCAGGGTGGGTTCGGGGACGCACTCTCCCTCCTGGCCGACCCGAGCTTCCCCACCGATCTGCTCATCGAGTCCGGTGACGTCCCCCTGGAGGGGATCGCCGATGCCCTGGCCGGTCTGGCCGAGGGTCGGTTCGCCGGCAAGGTGCTCGTCGCTCCCCGCGCCACAGGAGGCTCCCGCTGATGCCGCACCCCTATTACCCGTCGGGCATCCCGCGCCTCAACCACGTGGCGATGAGCCTCGAGGCCGGCTCGCTCGACGCCACCCACCGGGCGGACCTGTGCGACTTCTGGGGCCAGGTGTTCGGGTTCGAGGAGCTGGAGGTGATGACCGAGGACCGGCGCCGCCTGGTGCTGTCCTGCGTCCACTGGGACCAGTTCCTGTTCCTGATCGCCGACGACGATCCGATGCGCTGCCCGCGCCTCGACCACTTCGGCTTCTCCGTCGGGTCGCGGGACGAGCTCCAGGGCGTCCGGGACCGGGCCGTGGCCTACCGAGCGCACGACGACCGGGTCGACCTGGTGGACCTGGCCGTGGACGACCAGGGGGTGGTCCGGATCCATTCGGTCTACGTCCGGTTCCTGCTGCCGATGATGGCGGAGGTCCAGTGGTGGGAGTTCCCGGAGTGAGCGTCGCTCCGTCGGGTGCGGTCGGGTCCGGCGGCCTGCAGGTGGGCGTGTTCGTGCCCCAGGGATGGAAGCTCGAGTACACCGGTTGGTCGGCCACCGACGCCTGGGAGCGGAGCGTGGCACTCGCCCGGCGGGCCGAGGACCTGGGCTACGACCATCTGTGGGTCTACGACCACGTGGAGACGGTGCCGCGTCGACGGCCCACCCATGTCTTCGAGGCGTTCACCCTGCTGGCCGCGCTGTCGCAGCGGACGTCACGCGTACGCCTGGGTCAGCTGGTCACCTGCGCCTCGTACCGCAACGCCGGCCTGCTGGCCAAGGAGGCGGCCTGCGTGGACGTCTACTCCGGTGGGCGCCTGATCCTCGGCCTGGGTGCCGGCTGGTTCCACGAGGAGTACCACGCCTACGGCTACGAGTACCCGACGGACCGCCGGCGGCTGGCCGTGCTGGACGAGACCCTCGAGGTGGTGCGGCGGCTGTGGTCCGAGGAGACCGTCACCTTCACCGGGGAGCACCTGCGATTCGACGGCGCCTACTGCGACCCCAAGCCCGTCCAGTCGCTCCCCCCGGTGCTGGTGGGGGGTGGGGGCGAACAGGTCACCCTCCGCATCGCCGCCCGGCGTGCGGACCTCACCAACTGGCAGGTCGGTCTGGACGCCTTCGTGCGCAAGTCCCGGCTGCTCGAGCGCTACTGCGACGAGATCGGACGGCCCTTCGACGAGATCACCCGGACCCACGGTCCCGACTGCCGCATCTTCGACACGGAGGCCGAGGCCGTGGCCTGGTGCACGTCGGCCGACGGCGGGGACCTGTGGGGGCACGACGACCCGGACGACTATCTGGCCGACAACCTGGTCGGCACCGTCGACCAGGTGGTGGCCAAGGCGCAGGCCTTCGTCGACGCCGGTTGCCGGGGTCTGTTGCTGTGGCTCCGCGACTACCCGGGCGACGAGACCCTGGAGCGCTTCGCCGCCGAGGTGGTGCCCCGGCTGGCGGTCCCGGCCGGGCCGTAGGCGGCCGCACCCGCCCTCAGCCGGGGGATCCGGAGGCCTCGGCGCGCAGGCGACGGCGGAGTTCCTCCTTCTTGACCTTGCCCGAGGGGGTCCTCGGCAGGTCGGGGACCACGCGGACCTGCTCGGGCCACTTCTGGCGGGCCAACCCGGCGGCGTCCAGCCGGTCCTGCACCACGGCGACGTCGACGGGTTCGGCGCCGGGCGCGAGCCGCACGAAGGCGCAGACCTGTTCACCCAACCGGGGGTGCGGTGCCGCCACGACGACCGCCTCGGCCACGCCGTCGACGGTGAGGAGGAGCTCCTCGACCTCGACGGCGCTGATGTTCTCGCCACCGCGGATGATGATGTCCTTCTTGCGGTCGGTGATGGTGAGGAACCCGGATCCGTCGAGCACGCCGACGTCCTCGGTCCGGTACCAGCCGTCCCCGTCGAAGAGCGCCTCGGTGAGCGCGGGATCGGTGTACCCCATGCAGCAGTCGGGGCCGCGGGACCAGATCTCGCCGGGCTCGCCGACCGGCACCGGGCGACCGACGTCGTCGAGCAGGCGGATCTCGACCCCGGCGAGCGGGCGCCCGTCGGTCGCCAGCCGTTGCCGCTCGGGGTCGGTGTGGTAGCTGCCGGTGATGGACGGGTGCTCGGTGGAGCCGTACATCCGCACCAGCGACAGTCCGAGGGCCGTGGCCCGTTCCGCCACCGCCAGGGGGACCGTCGAACCTCCGAGGCCGATGTAGTGCATGAGCTCGAGGTGGTCCTCGGTGCGGTCCGGATGGTCGAGCAGGCTGGTGAGGAAGTAGGTGGCCCCCGAACCGCAGGCCAGGCGGTACTCGGTCATGAGGGCGAGGAGCCGCGGCGGGTCCCAGACGTCGGCGAGGTGCACCGGGTCACCGTTCAGCACGGGGATCAACAGCGCGCCGAGCATGCCCATGGCGTGGCCCACCGGGGCCCCGGTCAGGGTGTGCCGTCCCCCGGCGGCCCGCATGGCGCCGAGCTGGCGCACCTCGGCGCCGATGGTGCGGTGGGTGTGCACCACGCCCTTCGGATCGGCCGTGGTACCCGACGTGTAGGCGATGACCGCGGCGTCGGTGGCGGGCACGTCCCGTCGGGAGGAGAGCGGCGTCCCCGACGCCTCCAGCTCGTCGAAGTCGACCGTGCCGTCGGGCAGCGGGCCGGTGGCACCGACCACCGCCACCGTGTCGACACCGGCCAGTGCGTCGCCCATGCGCGCCAGGCCGTCGAGGTAGTCGGTGTGCCCGAACGCCGCCGCCGTCACCAGGGCCCGCACGCCGGTGCGGCGCAGGATGTAGCCCACCTCCTTGGGACCGTAGAAGTGGACGACGGGCACCACCGTCGCCCCGAGGAGCGCAGTGGCGTAGAAGGTGACGGCGGCCTCTGCCCAGTTGGGCAGCTGGAAGGCCACCGGGTCGGCCGGGCCGATCCCCCGGTCGGCCAGTGCACCGGCCAGGCGCAGGGCGCGCTCCCGCAGCTCGCCGAAGGTCCCCGCCCAGGGCCTCGAGCCCGAGTGGATCCGGAACTCCTGGCCGGGGCGGCCCGCCAGCGCCTCATCCACCAGGTGCCCGAGCGTGCGGTCGTCCCACAGCCCGTCGGCCAGCCAGCGCCGCTCGAGCTCGGGCGGCACGGTCCGCAGGGACCACCGGCCATCCCCGGCGGCGCGGCCGCCGGCCCCGTCGACGTCCCCGGTGTCGGTCAGGCCCACGGGGCCCGGACCGCCTGGGCGTCGAGCACCTCGATGGCCACCATGCGCGACGCCACCGGTGGACGGGCGGGGGCGGGAGTGGACCGCAGCGCGGCCACGTGGGCCTCGAGGTCCGCCATCGTCTCCCACCGCTCGACGAGCCGGACACGGCCCGGGTCGTCGGCGTCGGACGAGAAGGCGTAGTCCACGCACCCCCGCTCCGACCGGGTGGCGGCCACCTGGTCGGCCTTCTCCTCCAGGAACCGGACGCGGTCGTCGGCGGCGACCTCGATGACCCCGAGCACGACGATCATGGTGACTCCTTCCCCCGTCCGGTCCCGGACGGGTCCCCCGGAATGTTCCAGGACCGAACACTACGATGATCGGGGCGCACGGGGCCGGTGGACGGGATCCGCAGGTGGGTCCTGGCGACGGGACCGTCGGACATGAGGAGCGGCTGTGGAGGACTCGGGGTACGTGGTCCGACCCGACTACCGGGTCGACGTCCTGGCCCGGCGCAACCGGGTGACGGTGTCGGTCGACGGCGAGGTGCTGGCCGACAGCGTCCGCACCCTCCTGGTCGACGAGCAGGACCACGGACTCGTCTTCTACTTCCCCCCGGACGACGTCCGCCTCGGGCGCTTCGTCGCCGACCCCCGGACCACCCGCTGTCCCTACAAGGGCACGGCGACCTATCTCCGGCTCGACCACGACGGCCCCGAGGTCCTGGCCTGGAGCTATCAGGATCCCTGCCCCGAGGTCGCCCGACTGGGCGGCCACCTCGCCTTCTTCCAGGACGTCGTCGAGCTGAGGGTGGGCGTGGCGGACCCGGCCGTGTCGGGCCGACGACCTCCGGGGACCCGCCGGTGACGGACGCCGCGTCCCGGTCGGGGACGGGCTCCAGCGTCGGCGGGATGCTCGCCGTGTTCGACGTGGGGGCCGTGGGCGCAGGCCGCTACGTCGGCACCAGTGACGGCGGGTCCCGACGGGTGGTCGACGGCAGCCAACTCGTGGCCCAGGCCGTGGTGGCCGCCTCGAAGGAGCTCCCGGACCACCGGGTGCGCTCGGCCCATGCCGTCTTCACCCGTGCCGTCGACGACCGGACGGACCTCTGGCTCGAGGTCGACGTCACCCACCGGGGGCGGTCCTTCGCCGGCGCGGTGGTCACGGTGGGACAGGGCGAACGCCGCTGCGCGGTGGTGAGCCTGCTGCTCGACACGCCCGCCGACGACGTCATCCGTCACGCCGCTCCGGCGCCGGTCGTCGGCCGTCCCGACGACGCCCTGCCCTACGACATGCCGATGGAGGGGCGCGAGCTCCGGCTGGTGGGTACCTCGGACCCCAACGACCCCGACGAGGTCGGTCCGCCGGTGCTGGACGCCTGGATCCGGTACCGGCCGGCACCCGAGCGGGACGACCTCGCCCGGGCCCTGCTCGCCCACTTCACCGGGCACCTCTCGATCTCCACCTCCATGCGCCCGCACCGCGGGGTGGGGACCGCCCTCGCCCACGAGGCGCTGTCCACCGCCGTGATGAGCCTGACCGTGACGTTCCACGACCCGGTGGCCTGGGACGGCTGGCTGCTCTACCACCACGAGAGCACCCAGGTCGGCGGCGGGATGTCCTACGCGCGCGGCCAGGTGTTCACCGAGGACGGCGTGCTGGTGGCCTCCTTCGCCCAGGAAGGGATGATCCGGACGTTCGGGGACGACCCGGTCGCCCGGGGCATGCCCCGCGCCGCCCGGCTGTGACGGCCCGCCGGCGGGTGGGCGGGGACCCCGGCGACGCCCGGTGGGCCGTGCCTAGACTGCGGGCGCACACCCGAGCCGTCGTCGACAGGAGCACCCGTTGACCCAGGAGCACCCGCCGCCCCCGGCACCGGCCGGTACGCCCGGGCGAGCGGACCATCGGCGGCGGAGCCGGTGAAGTTCGCCCTGTCGCTCGGCGTCCTCAACCCGTCGGCATGGGTGGCGGTCACCGAGGAGGCCGACCGCCTCGGGTTCGACTCGGTGTGGATCCCCGAACACCTCGTGCTGCCGGTGGCCATGGGGGGCAGCCCCCACGACGGCCAGGACCACCCGCCGATCCCCCCCGGGATCCCGGTCTACGACCCGTTGGTCTACCTGGCGTTCCTGGCCGCACGGACCGGACGGATCCGTTTCGGCACGCAGGTCTACAACATCGGGCTCCGGCACCCGTTCTCGACGGCCCGGGCGGCGGCCACGGTCGACATCGTCTCGGGAGGACGCCTGGACTTCGGGATCGGGGCGAGCTGGCTGCGCGCCGAGTGGGACGCCGTGGGACTCGACTTCGACTCCCGCGGGGCCAGGGTCGACGAGGCCATCGACATCTGCCGGCGGCTGTGGTCCGACGAGGTGGTCGAGCACCACGGCCGCTTCTTCGACTTCGACCCGGTGATGTTCGAGCCCAAGCCGATCCAGCGACCCGGACCGCCGCTCCACATCGGCGGGGACGGCCCGGCCGCGCTGCGCCGGGCGGCCACCGTCGGCGACGGGTGGATCCCGATGAACCACACCCTGGACGACATCCCGGACCGGGTGCGGCGGTTGGCCGAGCTGCGGGAGCGGGCCGGCCGGCCGGGGCGGACCGAGGTGACGCTGTCGGTGCCCCTCACCGGTGCGGCCGATGTCGAGCGCTGCGCCGAGGCGGGGATCGACCGGGTGTTCGTCAAACCGTGGCGCAGGACGTCGGACGCCCTGGAGTCCATCCAGCGGTTCGCCGACGAGTTCATCCGGCCCTGACCGGCGGACCCCCGCCGTGCCCGGGTGGGCACCGGGTCCCGGGCGGGCCGCAGATCCCGTGCCCGCCGGAGAAGCGGTCGGTCCCGGGAGTCCTTGCCATAAGGTGGTGGGGCCGGGCACCGGAGGGCGGGCAGGGTGCGCGGTGGCCGACCGGGACGGGAGACGCATCCGGAACCGGTCGGTGGTCGTGACCGGTGGCCCCGGGGGTCGGGGCGCACCGCAGCGGGATGCGGAAACAGGGGAGGTGCACGTGGTCTACTTCCTGGCCATCATGGCCGCCCTGGCCAACGCGGTCACGAGCATCCTGCAGCGCATGGGGGTCGAGGACGCCCCCGAGGACTCGACGCTGCGACTGAGCCTGATCACCCACGCACTCCGCCGGGGGGTCTGGCTCCTCGGGTTCGCCGTCATGGTGGGATCGTTCCTGTGCCAGGCGGTCGCACTCCACCTGGGTGACCTGAGCCAGGTCCAGCCCATCCTGACCTCGGAGCTCCTCCTGCTGGTACTCATCCTGGCCACGTGGTTCCGGTTCCCGGTGACCTCGCGGGAGTGGGTCGGGGCGTTCGCCGCGGCCGGGGGGCTGGCCGGGTTCCTCATCGCCGCCAACCCGACGGCCGGGTCCGAGGCTCCGACCGGTCGGGGCTGGCTCATCACCGGGATCGCCTGTGCCGGTGCGGTCGTCCTCACCGTGTGCCTGGCGCTGCGGGGCCCGCGCTGGTGGCGTGCGGCGATGTTCGGCGCCGCCGGCGCCGTCGGGTTCGCGTTCACCGCCGCCCTGATCAAGTCCGTCGGCGACGTCGTCGTGGGCGACTGGACCCACATGTTCCACCACTGGCAGACCTACACGCTGATCGCCACCGGCCTCGGCTCGGTGTTCCTGGCCCAGAACGCCTTCCACGCCGGGCCCATCGCCGCGTCCCAGACGGCGCTGGTGATGGTCGATCCCCTGGCCAGCCTGGCCATCGGCATCGGGCTGTTCGGCGACGACCTCCGCACCGCCGGCGCCTACGGACCGCTCGAGGCGATCTCGCTGCTCATCATGTTCGTGGGGGCCATCTCGCTGGCCCAGTCCCCGCTCATCTCGGGACTGCGGGGTGAGGACGAGCGCTTCCAGGAGCTCCTGTCGACCCGGTCGCGGTCCGAGCGCCTGGCCAGCCACGTCCAGGGTGAGCTGAGCTAGGTGGCCCGCCGGGGCGCCCTGGGGGCCGGATGAACGTCGGCCACCTGACCGATCCGGCGCTCGCCGCCGTCCCCGACCGGACCGCACTCGTCGCCGGCGGGGTGTCGACCTCCTACCGGGAGCTGGAGGCACTCGTGCGGCGGTGCGCCTCGGCGCTCGCCGCCGCCGGCGTGGTCGCCGGCGACACGGTGGCCCTGGTGGACCTGGCCGGTGCGCTGCCGGTGGCCACCATCCTGGCCGCCGCCCGGCTGGGTGCGGCCACCGCCCAGATGAACGCCTACCTGACACCCGGCGAGCTCCGGCAGCTGGTGGCGCTGGTGGGGGCCCGGGTCGGGGTGGCCGGGGAGTCGTCGATCGGTCGACTCGGCCAGGCCCTCGACGGTCCCGTGCTCGGACGGGCCGACGTCGACGACGCCGTGGAGTACACGGGACCGTCGTCCGGCGGGCGGGACGACACGGCGTTGGTGCTGTTCACCAGCGGGACGACCGGACTGCCCAAGCCGGTGTCGATCAGCCACGGGGTGGTGGCCGACCGGCTCGCCTACTGGACCCGTCCGATCGATCCCGACGCCGCGCAGGCCGTGGACATGATGTCCGCACCGATCTTCCACATCGGCGGCACCCTGGGCCTGTTCGTCTCGCTGCACCAGGGCAAGCAGCTGGTCCTGCTCCCGAAGTTCGATGCCGGTTCCTGGCTCGAGCTGGTCGAGCGCCACCGGGTGAACCAGACGTTCGTGGTGCCCGCCATGCTGGCCCGGATCCTCGACCACCCGGCGTTCGGGGCCACCGACGTGAGCTCGCTGCGGTCGTTGAGCTACGGCGCCGCGCCGGCCTCGGCCGATCTGGTCCGACGGGCCATGGCCGGATTCCCCGGCGTCGACTTCGCCAACACCTTCGGGCAGACGGAGACCCTGGGTGCCTACGCGTCGCTGACACCCGACGACCACCGGCGGGGCGACCGGTTCGGCTCGGTCGGTCGGCCGTTGGCCGGGGTCGAGCTACGCATCGTCGACCCCGCATCGGGGGAGCCCGTGGCTCCCGGACGTCCCGGCGAGTTCATGGTGCGCGCCGCCCAGAACACCACGTCGGAGTGGCTCGCCACGGGTGACACCGGGTGGCAGGACGAGGAGGGTTACCTGTTCCTGACCGGTCGTCTGTCCGATGTGATCAACCGCGGGGGAGAGAAGCTGGGGCCGATCGAGGTGGAGGACGCCCTGCGCCTCCACCCCGGTGTGGTCGAGGCGGCGGTCGTCGGTGTACCCGACCCCGAGCTCGGCGAGCGGGTGGGGGCGGTGGTGGTCGTCGACGGCACGGTCTCCCCCGACGAGCTCACCGCCCACTGCGCCTCGCTGCTCGCCTCGTTCAAGGTGCCCGAGTACATCGTCGTCACCGAGGAGCTCCCGATCACCGTCCTCGGAAAGCTCGACCGTCGGGCACTGGCCGGTCTGTTCGCCACCTGATCGGTGATCGACGACCCCCCCGGAGTGCCGACGGGTGGACGGGCGCCCTCCCGGGGGCGGACCCGGCCGGCGCGCTAGTCTCCCGGGCGTCCACCGTCGAGGGTGGTCGACGACAGCGGAGGAGCAGCAGGTGACCGACGACGACCTCACCACCATCATCGGCACGCCCACCGGCACCACGGTGGTGACCGTCGAACGCGGGCAGCTGGCGGCGTTCGCCTCGGCCGTACACGACGCGAGCCCCGTCTACCGCGACACCCGTGCCGCCGCCGATGCCGGACTGCCGGGGATCCCGGCGCCGCCGACCTACCCCTTCGTGATGGGGAACTTCGGTGCCTACCCGGAGCTGCAACCCGACGACGGACCGGTCGGCAACCCGATGGCGGCGGTCCTCGGGCCCCTCATGGCCAAGGGTGGGCTGATCCTCCACGGTGAGCAGGAGTTCACCTACCACCGTCCGGTGTTCGCCGGTGACGTCCTCGAGGGCCGGGGCACGGTCGTGGACGCCTACCGCAAGGAGTCCAAGGGCAAGACCATGACCTTCGTCGTGGTCGAGACCGCCTGGAACGACCGGGCCACCGGGGACCCGGTGTGCACCTCGCGCATGAACATCATCCACCGCATCTGATGGCGGACGCGCCTGCCTCCTCCTCCGATCCTGCCGACGACGCCGTGCTGCGTCGCGTGGCCGACGGCGTGGCCTGGATCACCCTGAACCGTCCCGACGCCGGCAATGCCATCACGTCCGCCATGCGGGACCAGGTGGTGGTGTGGCTCGAGGAGGCCTCGGCCGACCTCGCCGTGCGGGCCGTCGTGCTGACCGGGGCGGGGGAGAAGGGCTTCTGCACCGGCGCCGACCTCCGCTCGTCGGGTCCGGGGCTCCCGAGGCCCGAGGGCGCACCCGACCGGGCGGTGGGCGACGCCGCCCGACTGATCCGCACGGGATGGCAGCGACTGGTGAGCGCCGTCCTCGACTGCGAGAAGCCGGTGATCGCCGCGGTCAACGCCACCGCGGCGGGCGGTGGGATGCACCTCGCCCTCGCCTGCGACCTCGTGATCGCCGCCGAGGAGGCCAAGTTCATCGAGGTGTTCATCCGTCGCGGCATCGCCCCCGACGCCGCCGGCGCCTACCTGCTGGCCCGGCTGATCGGTCCGCAGAAGGCGAAGGAGCTGTTCTTCTTCGGCGACGACGTTCCCGCCCGGGAGGCCGAGCGGATGGGCCTGGTGAACCGGGTCGTCCCCCGGTCCGACCTGCTCGTCGAGGCCGGCGCCTGGGCCGCACGCCTGGCGGCCGCGCCCACCAAGGCGATCGGCGTGGCCAAGTACCTGACCAACCGGGCCCTCGACACCGACCGGGCCACGGCGCTGTGGGACGAAGCCGTCGGCCAGGAGCTGGTCACCGGCACCGAGGACTGCAGGGAAGGCCTGTCCGCCTTCGCCGAGCGCCGCCCGCCGGTCTTCCGGGGCTGGTAGGGGCCGGCGCCCACCGGTCGCCCCGGGTGCCGGGAGGTCGAGGCGGGACCCGCCCGGCGGTAGAACGGGTTCTGGTTCCGGGCGCCGAGATGCTAGAAACAGGCCGTGCGACTCGCTCGGACCCCGATGATCCGGCGGACCGCCGCGTCCTGCGCCCGCCGGTCGGCCGTTCCGACTTCCGGGCTGGTCGTGGTGGTCGCCCCGGGCACCACGTCGAAGACCGTCCGCACCGCCGACCGCCGTTCCGGCCTGCCCGGGAGCTGAGGCGGTGGCCATCGGGATCCAGGACGAGCACGAAGAGCTGCGTGCCGTGGTCCAGGGGTGGGCCGAGTCGCGTGGCGTGGCCGGGGCCGTGCGCACCGCGCTCGACGCCGAGGCGGACTCCCTACCGCCCTACTGGGACGACCTTGCCGCCCAGGGGCTCCTCGGGATCCACCTGGCCGACGAATTCGGCGGCCAGGGTGCCGGGTTGGTCGAGTTGGCCGTGGTCGCCGAGGAGCTGGGCCGGGCCGCCGCCGTGGGACCGTGGGACTCGACGGCCATCGTGGCCGCCGTCGTCGCCATCGGGGCCGGTGCCGGGCTCGCCAAGGATGTCCTCCCCGGCCTGGCCGACGGATCGCTGACCGCCACGCTGTCGGTCCCGACGGCGGCGCCGGACGGTTCCCCGGTGGCGCCATCGGGCCTGTCGGCCACGAGGGACACGGACGGGACCCTCGTGGTGACCGGGACGCTCCGTCCGCTGGTGCACGGCGCCGTGGTGAGCCACGCCCTCGCCCCGGTCGCCGTGGACGGTTCGGACCGATGGGTGCTCCTGGAGCGGGCCGAGGCCGACGTGGCACCGCTGGTGACCTTCGACCTGACGCGGCCGTGCGCGGCGTGGACGGTCGACGGTGTCCGGGTGGCTCCCGAGCGGGTCCTGGACGGCGCCACCACCGGCATCGTCCGCGACCTGGCACTGGTGGTGCTGTCGGCCGCCGCCGTGGGCGGCGCCCGGTGGTGCGTGGACACCGCCGCCGAGCACGCCCGCACGCGGGAACAGTTCGGACGTCCCATCGGCCAGTTCCAGGGGATCAAGCACCGGGTGGCCAACATGCTCGTGACGGTGGAGCAGGGAGTGGCCGCCACCTGGGACGCGGCCGTGGTCCTGGGGGCCGAGTACGGGGCGACGGTGGGGGACGAGACCGACCAGGGCAGCCTGGCCGTGCAGCTGGCCGCGGCCCTGGCCCTCGACGGCTACCTCGAGGTGGCCAAGGGTGTGATCCAGGTGCTCGGGGGGATGGGCTTCACCTGGGAGCACGACGCCCACGTCCACCTGCGCCGGGCCACCACGCTGCGCCTGCTCGTCGGCGGGACGGCACCGCTGCGGGCCGAGTCCGCCCGGCTGGCCCTGGCCGGATGGCGCCGCCGCCTCAGCATCGACCTCCCGCCCGCGGCGCGGGAGCTCCGTACGGAGCTCGGCGCCCTGGTCGCCGGGATCGTGGCCCTCGAGGATCCGGTCGCCCAGCGGCGGGCCCTGGCCGACCACGGGCTCCTGGCCCCCCACTGGCCGGCGCCGTGGGGCCGCGATGCCGGTGCGGTGGAGCAGCTGGTGATCGACCAGGTCTGCGCCGAGGCCGGGCTCACCCGACCGTCCCTCGCCGTGGCGGCCTGGGCCCTCCCGACGATCATGGCGCACGGGTCGCCGGAGCAGACCGAGCGGTTCGTGGGTCCGACGCTGCGTGGCGAGTTCGTGTGGTGCCAGCTCTTCAGCGAGCCCGGGGCCGGCTCCGACCTCGCCGCACTGTCCACGCGGGCCACCCGGGTGGCGGGTGGGTGGTCGCTCACCGGCCAGAAGGTCTGGACCTCGGTCGCCCAGCGCGCCCACTGGGGGATCTGTCTGGCCCGGACCGACCCCGAGGCCCCGAAGCACCGCGGCATCACGTACTTCCTGGTCGACATGTCGTCACCGGGCATCGACGTCCGGCCCCTGCGGGAGATCACGGGGCAGGCCCTGTTCAACGAGGTCTTCCTCGACGACTGCTTCGTCCCCGACGAATGCGTCGTGGGCGAGGTCGACGGCGGGTGGAAGCTGGCCCGGACGACCCTGGCCAACGAGCGCGTCTCCCTCTCCACCGACTCGGCCTTCGGCGGTGCCCTCGAGGGCGTGCTCGCCCGGGTGGCCGCCCGACCCGACCTCCAGGACCCCGTGACGCTCGACCGCCTGGGCCACCTGCTGGCCGAGGCGCAGTCCCTGGCCCAATTGGGCATGCGGGCGACCCTGCGATCGGTGGGCGGTCTCCAGCCGGGATCCGAGTCGAGCGTGCGCAAGCTGGTGGGTGCGGAGTTCGACCAGCGCGTCCACGAGTTCGGGCTCGACCTGTGCGGACCGGACGGGGCGGTGACCGACGGTGACGCGGCGTTCTCGGCGTACATGGTGCTGCAGTCGAAGTGCATGACGATCGCCGGGGGGACCAGCGAGGTGCAGCGCAACGTGATCGGCGAGCGGCTGCTCGGACTTCCCCGCGACCCCGAGCCGGGGCGATGACACCCCCGACAGGTCTGAGGTCCGCGGGCCACCGGTTCACGGACGATGATGGGGAGACCGGGTCCGCCCGGCTGGAGACCGGGTCCGCCCGGTGTGAGACCGGGTCCGCCCGGCTGGAGACCGGGTCCGCCCGGCTGGAGACCGGGTCCGCCCGGCTGGAGACCGGGTCCGCCCGGTGTGAGACCGGGCCCGCCCGGAGTGAGGAGGACAAGAACCGTGGCTGATGCAGCGCTCTACTTCGAGGACGTGGCCGAGGGGGACGAGGCACCTGTGCTGTCCCACGTGCTGACCCGGACGGACCTGGTCGCCTACGCCGGGGCGTCGGGGGACTTCAACCCGATGCACCACGACGAGGTGAAGGCCACCGCCGCGGGCCAGCCGAGCGTCTTCGGGCACGGCATGTTCTCGATGGGGCTGCTCGGCACGGCCGTCACCGACTACGTCGGCATCGGCAACGTCACCCGGTTCACCGTGCGCTTCGCCCGCCAGACCTGGCCCGGTGAGGAGCTGCTCTCGACCATCGTCGTCACGGGCAAGCGCACCGAGGGCGACGAGCACCTCGTCGACCTCGACGTGCGACTCCGCAACGCCGACGGCGAGGAGAAGGTGGTCGGCGAGGCCACCGCCAGGGTGCGTTCCAAGGCCTGAGTCGGTCGGCGCACCGCCCGCGGTGCACCTGGAGGCGCGGGCCACCGTGCCCGGGTGCCCGGTCGCGGCGAGGTAGCCTCGGCACCGACCGGGTCCCCCCGGTCGAGCGGATCGAGCACCGGGGAGGAATGTGGCTCCAGGGCATCGGCTTGCGCACCGGATGACCCGGGTGCCCGTCCGAATGGCCGCCCTCCTCGTCGTGTCGGTGGCCGCCTCGGCGCTGCTGGCCTCCTGCGCCAACGTCACCGTGCTCACCGTCTCCCACGCCGGGGACACCGACGGGGTGACCCGGCACTCGATCCGGGTGGGGGCGATGGGTTCGTTCAGCGGATTCGCGGCTTCGGACTTCGCCCCGGTCACCACCGGGGCGGCGGTCTACTTCGACCAGCTCAACGCCTCGGGGGGCGTCTACGGCCGCAAGATCGTCTACTCCCCACTCGTCGACGACGGGACCTCGCCCTCGGGCGACACCGCGGCCGCCCAGCGCCTCGTGCAGTCCAAGGTCTTCGCCGTCGTGGGCGTGGGGACGCCCTTCTTCACCGGCTCCTCGATCCTCCGGTCCCAGGCCGTACCCACGTTCGGGATCCAGGAGAACACCAACGTCCAGTGGTCCGGTCCGACCATGTTCGGCGCCGGGGGCTCGGTCCAGGAACCGGGGCTGCCGATGCCGCAGGTGGCCTATGTGGCCCAGCAGACCCACCGTCGCGTGGCCGCCGTCCTGGCCTACAACGTGGCCCAGTCGTCCAGCGGCTGCGTCGCCGTGGTCAAGGGGCTGGCGAAGTACCACATCGCCACGCCGGTCATCGACTTCTCGATCCCCTACGGGGCGGCCACGCTCGACGCCGACGTCACCCGGATGCAGCGGGCCGGGGTCGATTTCGTGGCCACCTGCATGGACTCGACCGGCGACATCAAGCTGTCCCAGACGCTCGAGCAGCACGGCATGGGTTCGACGACGCAGTTCTGGCTCGACGGCTACGACCCTCGCATCCTCGCCGACAACCGGTCCGCCTATCAGGGCGTCTACTTCCTGCTGCAGCAGACGCCCTTCGAGGTCTCCGCGCTCGACCCGGGCGTCTACCCGGGGATCGACGCCTTCAACGCCGCGCTGAGGCGCTACGCACCGGGCACCTCCCCGTCGGCCACCGCGCTGGCGGGCTGGGTGAGTGCCGACCTGTTCACCGAGGGGCTCCGCGCCATCGGCGACGACGTCACCCGGACGGCACTGGTGCGCGCCATCAACCGGCTCACGGCGTTCACCGCCGACGGGGCCTATCCCCCCGTGGACTGGACCATCGCCCACCGGGGGGTCAGCGGCCTCGACTGCACGACCTACGTCCGGGCCCACGGCGACCGTTTCGCTCCGGTGTTCACCACGTCGGCGAGCGTCTACTCGTGCTACGACCAGACCGGTCGGGCCCACACGTCGACGGTCACGGTGACGACCCTGCCGCTCCAGCCGGGGGTTCCCGGACGGTGACCCAGCTGCTCGACTACGCGGTGCCCGGCGTGCCCTTCGGGTGCGTGTTCGCGCTGATGGCGGTCGGACTCGTCCTCACCTACAAGGCATCGGGCGTGTTCAACCTGGCCTTCGGGGCCCAGGCCTTCGTCTCCGCCCTGGCCTACGTGTCCCTGATCCAGGACGGCTGGCCCCGGTGGGCGGCCGGCGTCATCGCGGTGCCGGTGCTCGGACCCCTGGTGGGGGTGGCGCTCGACCGCCTGCTGTTCCGCCGCATCCGCACCGCGTCCCCGCTGGTCAAGCTGGTCCCGTCCCTCGGACTGCTGGTGGCGCTGCCCCAGGTGGCCCTCATCATCGCCGGATCGGAACCGGAGATCCCCCCGCCGGCCATCGTGGGGGACGCCCAGCGGGTCTACCTGCACCTGGGCTCGGTCCCGGTGAGCGGTCTGGAGCTGTCGATCGCCGCCAGCACGGTGGTCGTGGTCGGCGTGCTCGTCCTCCTGTTCCGGTTCACCCCGGTGGGCCTGGAGATGCGGGCGGTCGTCGAGAGCCCACGCATGACGGAGCTGGCCGGCATCAACGCCGGCCGGGTCAGTGCCTTCGCCTGGATCCTGTCGAGCGTCATGGCCGCCCTGGCCGGGGTGCTCCTGGCCCCGCTCTACTCGCAGCTCGATCCGCAGAACTTCACCGTCCTGCTGGTATGGGGCGTCGCCGGCGCCGTGATCGGCCGGTTCTCGAGCCTGCCCCTGGCCCTGGCGGGAGGCCTGGGGCTCGGCGTCGCACAACAGGTGATCGCCGGCTACCTGCCGGCCGGGGTCATCGCCGACGGGCTCCGGCCGTCGCTGCCGTTCGTGGTGCTGCTGGTCTTCCTCCCCTTCGTCCACGAGCGCCAGATCGACGACCCTCTGGCGGGGTGCGACCCGCCCTCGTCCGCCGCCGAGCGTTCCACGACCGGCTACCGGTCCGCCACGGCGGTGGCCACCTCGGCCGGCTCCGTGCAGGCGGTCGGGCTGTGGCACCGGCGGCTGGGCCGCGGGCAGGCGCGCAGCCGTGCGGACGTCCTCACGCGCCGGCCCACGGCCACGGTGGCCTGGGCGGTGGGTGTGGTCGCCATCGTGTCCGCCCTGACGTGGGTCCCGCCGGACTGGCGGCTCACCATGAACCAGGGCATCGCCTTCGCCGTCATCTTCCTGTCCCTCACCCTGCTCACCGGGATGACCGGCCAGATCTCGCTGTGTCAGGCCACCTTCGCCGGGCTCGGCGGGTTCATGGCCGGCCAGCTGGCCGACCACACCGGGCTCCCGATCGTGCTCGGGATGCTCGCCGGCGGTCTGCTGGCCGCCGGACTGGGGGTGGTGGTCGCCGTGCCGACCCTCCGGCTCGCCGGACTGCCACTGGCTCTGGCCACCCTGGCCTTCGCCCTGCTGGCGGACAACATCCTGTTCCCCAACGCCTGGATCGGGAACGGGGCGAGCGGGGTGACCCTTCCCCGTCCGTCGGCCGGACCGGTCAGCTTCGCCGCCGCCAAGCCGTTCTTCGTGCTGTCGCTCGTCGTCCTGGCCGCGGCCGCCGGTGTGGTGAAGCTGATCGGCGACGGCACGATGGGCCGGTACCTGTCGGCGATGCGCGGGAGCGAACTGGCGGCCACCGCGGTCGGCATCGACGTCTACCGTCTCCGCGTCATCGTGTTCGCGGTGTCGGCGGCGCTGGCCGGGGTCGGCGGCGCCCTGTTCGGCTCGCTCGAGGGCTCGTTGTCCGCCAACGACTTCGGCTACCAGATCTCCGCGGTGCTGCTCGTCGTGGCGGCCATCGTCGGGCTCGGGTCGATCGCCGGGGCGGTGGTGGCCGGGATCGTGTACACCACGCTCCAGGTGGCGGTGACCACCCTGCCGTCCCGCTTCGCCGGTCTGGTGGCGGTGCTGTTCGGCCTGGCCACCCTCAGCTACACGCGCCACCCCGAGGGCTTCCTCGACTACCTCGGCGGGCGGACCGACTCCGTGGTCGCCCGGTACCATCTCCGCCGCTCGGGAACGACCGACGGTCCCCGTCCCCGTGGCCGCCCGGCCGACGGCGAGGCGTCGCCCGGCACCGGCGGTGCGGCCGAGGTGGTCGGCGAGGGCGCCGGATGAGCGCCGCCGGCACCCTCCTCGTCGCCTCGGGGATCACCAAACGGTTCGGGGGCGTGGTGGCCCTGGACCACGTGGACCTCGAGGTCGGCGTGGGCGAGGCGGTCGGGATCGTCGGTCCGAACGGGGCCGGGAAGACGACGTTCTTCAACTGCCTGTTCGGCCTCGAGACGCCCGACGAGGGGAGCGTCGTCTTCGACGGCCGGCGCATCGACCGCCTGCCGGTGTGGAAGCGTTGCCGACTCGGGGTCGGACGCACCTTCCAGCGCATGGAGCTGTTCGAGGGGATGACCGTCGCCGACCACCTCCTGGTGGCCGAGCAGGCGGCCAGCGGCACGGTGCGGATCTGGCGCGACCTGCTCCACCGCGGCGGCCCCACCCCGGCCGAGCTCGGCCACGTCGAGGAGGTCCTCGAGCTGCTGGGGCTCACCGACCTGGCCGGCCGGCCGATCGACACGCTCGACCTCGGACACGCCCGGCTCGTGGAGCTCGGACGGGCGATGATGGGCGCACCCCGGCTGCTCATGCTGGACGAGCCGTCCTCGGGGTTGGACGCCGGGGACACCGAGCGGCTGGCCCGGATCCTGGGGGAGACCCGTCGCAGCACCGGGGTGGCGACCATCCTGGTGGAGCACGACCTGGCGCTGGTCGAGGCGACGGTCGACCGCCTGTACGTGCTCAATTTCGGCAAGGTGCTGACGTCCGGCGGCGTCGCCGATGTCCTGGGCGACCCGGAGGTCCGCCTGGCCTACCTGGGGACGACGGAATGACCGAGCCGCTGTTGGAGCTGGACGGGGTGTGCGCCGCCTACGGACCCTACGAGGCGCTCTTCGACGTGTCGTTCCGGTTGCTCCCCGGACGGGCGCTCGCCCTCGTCGGGGCCAACGGGGCCGGCAAGTCGACAGTGGCCCGGGTGGTGTCCGGGCTGGTGCCGGTGACCAAGGGGTCGGTCCGCTTCGACGGTCGGGACATCACGGGTCGGCCCGCCTACCAGATCGCCCGGCTCGGACTGTCCCAGCTCACCGAAGGCAGATCGGTGTTCGCGTCGCTGTCGGTCGAGGAGAACCTGGTCCTGTGGTTCCGCCGGGCCCTCGGGCGCAAGGGGCTGTCCGACGCACTCGAGCGGGCCTTCGCGGCGTTCCCCACACTGGCCGACCGTCGGGGCCAGTCGGCCGGGACCCTCTCGGGCGGCGAACAGCGGATGCTGGCGCTGGCCCGGGTGCTCGTGCTCGACGAGACGTTGCTGGTGGTCGACGAGCTGTCCTTCGGACTGGCCCCGGTGGTGGTCGACGAGGTCTACGCCGCCCTCGGGCGGGTGCTCGCCTCGGGCACGTCGCTCCTGCTCATCGAGCAGCACGTGGACCGGGCGCTGGCCCTGTCCGACGACGTCGTGGTCCTCGCCAAGGGCCGCGTCGTCTACGACGGCACCGTGGCCGGCGTCGAGGGCAGGGTGGCCGACCTCGTGCTCGGCAGGGCCGGGGCGCGGCCGGACCCGGTCGACTGACCGGGTCCGGGGTGGTGCATCCGGAGGCGGCGGCGTCGCCGCCCGTGCTCAGGCCAGACTGAAGGGCGGCACACCCGAGGAGGCGTCCTTGAACAGCTCCCCCTTGGCGGCGGCGAGCTCGGCCGGCGTCCACATCGAGTCGCGGTGCAGCTCGCCGACCGGGTGGAACCCGCCCATGGCCCAGATGTCGCCGCCGTAGACGACGAAGTTCTGGCCGCTGATGTCGGCGGCCTCGTCGGTGGCGAGGAACGTGACGAGCTGGGCGACGTTGCGAGGGTCGAACTTGTCGAATCCGCCGTCGGCCTTGGCCATCTCGCCGAAGATGTTCTCGGTCATCCGGGTCCGGGCCCGCGGCGAGATCGAGTTGCAGGTGATGCCGTAGCGCCCCAGCTCACGGGCGAGCACCCAGGTCATCGAGGCGATGCCCGCCTTGGCCGAGGAGTAGTTGGCCTGCCCGGCGTTGCCGAACAGCCCCGCCTCCGAGGAGGTGTTGATGATGCGTCCGGTCACGTCCTCGCCGGCCTTGGCCCGGGCCCGCCAGTACACGGCGGCGTGGTGGGCGGGGGCGAAGTGACCCTTCAGGTGGACGCGGATCACGTCGTCCCAGTCGGACTCCTCCATGTTGAAGCACATCTTGTCGCGGAGGATGCCGGCGTTGTTGACCAGGATGTCGAGCTGACCGAAGGTGTCGACGGCCTGGTCGACGAGGGCCTTCGCCCCCTCCCACGAGCTGACGTCCGACGAGTTGACGGCGGCGTCGCTGCCGCCGGACTTGATCAGTTCCACGACCTCCTCGGCCGGGTGCTTGTCGCCGCCCTCACCCTGGAGGGAGGCGCCGACGTCGTTGACGATCACCTTGGCACCCTCGGATGCCAGCAGGAGGGCCTCCTCACGTCCGATCCCCCGGCCCGCGCCGGTGACGATGGCGACCTTGCCGTCGAGCATTCCCATGGTGTCCTCCTGGAGTCGTCCCGGACCGGTACGGTCCGGAGCTGGTTCGGTGCTGTCCTGCGTCGATGCGGTCCGCCGTCGGGCGCCGGTCCTGGTCCGGGGCGCGCCGTCGACGTCGCGTCGGAACCGGGGAAGCATGGCCGAAAGCCGACCCCTCCGCAAGACGGGCGGCGCGCCGCACCGCAGGCGTCGGTCCCTCCTCCCAGGGCGACGGACAGCGGCACCGGGTCCACGGACCGGTCCCGCCCGGCGCCCGGCAACCGGTCAGCCGGGCGCCACCTCGGCCACCAGCACGGGGATGACCCGGTCGGTCCGCTCCTGGTAGTCGGCATAGGGGGGGTAGGCCGCCACGGCCCGTTCCCACCAGGCGGCCCGCTCGTCGCCCTCGACCTCGCGGACGACCCGGTCCCGGCGGTCGGGACCGTCCTGGAGCTCGATGTGCGGGTCGGCCACCAGGTTGGCGTACCAGGCCGGATGGGTGGGCGCGCCTCCTTGGGAGGCCACGAGGCAGTACACGCCGTCGTGCTCGACCCGCATGAGCGGCGTCTTGCGCACCTTGCCCGACGTGACGCCACGGTGGGTGACCACCACCACCGGCATACCGGTGTCGAGCAGGGTGGTGCCCTCGGTTCCCCCTGACGACTCGTACCGTGCGACCTGGTCGCGGACCCACTGCTGGGGGCTGGGTTCGTACGTTCCGGTGAGTGGCATGCGACCAGTGAACACCGCACGACCGGCCGGGTCCAGCGCCCAACCCGGTGCCGGCCGAGGGTGCCGGAGGGTGCGGGCGAGAGGATTCGAACCTCCACCCCCGAAGGGACCGGGACCTAAACCCGGCGCGTCTGCCGATTCCGCCACGCCCGCGTGGGGCCAGCCTACCGACGCCCGGGCCGGGCCCGGGGGCTCACGGGGACCCGGGGGACCCCTGGCTATAGTCGCCCTGTGCCGACCTCGTCCCCGACCCCGACCCCGACGCCCGACGCCCCCGCCCCGGTCGGGGACGCCGCCGCCGACGCCCTCACCGAGGCCGCCGCACGGGTCCGCTACCTGGACGAGGTGATGGCCGAGATCGACGCCGAGGTCCGCCGCCGCCGGGCCTCGGGCGACCTGCCCGCCGGCCTCGAGGCCGAGCTGGACGAGCTGTTCCTCGAGTTCTCGCCCGTCGGCCTCCACGGTCGGGCCCGCCTCCGCGAGACGTTGGCGCTGGTCGACGGGTCGGCGTACGTGGACATCGCCGTCCCGACGGCGTCCAACAAGGCCGTCGGCAGCTACGTGAAGCGGTTGATCCGCAAGTCGCTCGGCTGGTACATGAACTTCGTCGTCGCCCAGATCGTGAAGTTCGCCTGGTCGGTGTCGCGCATGTTCCACGTGGTCGTCGACCACATCGAGGACCTGGAGGCCACCGTCGAGACCCAGCGGTCCCCGGACCTGCCGGCCGATGCCGTGCCGGCCGCCGCGCCGGGTGCACCCTGGTGGTCGGAGGCCGCCGTCCAGGCCGTGGCCGGGGTGCGCGACCGGGTCCTGGTCGCCGACTGCGGCGACGGGACGCTGCTCGACGCCCTCGGCGCGGTCGGCGTGGACGCCTACGGGGTCGACCCCTCGGACCTGGTGCTCGAGCCGGCGCTCGCCCGTGGCCTCGACGTGCGGGCCGAGGGCGTGGTGGACCACCTGGCCGTCGTGGCCGACGAGGCACTGGGAGGCATCGTGCTCACCGGGTCGATCCAGTGGCTGCGTCCCAACGAGCGTGAGCACCTGCTCGCCCTGGTCGCCTCCCGGTTGGCGGTCGGGGGGACCCTGGTCCTGCACTCGACGACACCCGAGGGATGGGCCGTCTCGGTCACCCCGGTGGTGCGGGACCTGGCCCCGGGGCGTCCCCTGCACGCCGAGACCTGGGCCCACCTGCTCGCCGGACGGGGGTTCACCGTGGGTGGGCCCGTCCGGGGCGGGAGCGACCGCACCCTCGGCCACGTCGGCCCCGACGCCGCCGACGCCGGCACGGTGAACGCCGCCATCGACGCGCTGAACGAGCTGCTGCTCGGGCCGACGGAGTACCTCGTCGTCGCCACGCGGGAGCGGTGACCGCCGTCCACCAGTTCGTGCCGGCGCTCCTGCCCCGGGACGCCACGGGCGACCACACCCTCGCCCTCCGGGACGCCCTACGGTCCGTCGGGTGGGAGTCCGACATCTACGTCGAGGCCGCCCACCACGAGCTCAGCCATGAGGCCACCTACTTCGAGGAGTACCCGGCCCGCGCCCGCCGGGGGGACGTGCTGCTCTACCAGTTGGGCACGTCGTCCCCGGTGGCCGAGTTCCTCCTCGGTCGCCCCGAGCCGCTCGTGCTCGACTACCACAACGTCACCCCCGAGTCGTTCTACGCCGGGTGGGAGGAGCACACCACGACCAAGGTGGCCCTGGCCCGCCGCCAGGTCGCCGAGCTGGCGCCCCGTGCCGTCCTCGGGATCGCCGACTCGGCGTTCAACGCCCGGGAGCTGGCCGAGCTGGGCTGTCCGGCCACCGAGGTGGTGCCGATCCTCGTCGACCTCGACGCCACCGGTGCGGTCGACCGACGCGAGTTCGACCGGCTGACGACCGCCCACGCGGACGCCACCGTGCTCCTGTTCGTCGGACGCATCTCGCCGAACAAGGCCCACGAGCGCCTGGTCGGCGCGCTGTGGTGCTACCGCCGGCTCTACGACCCGCGGGCCCGGCTCCACCTGGTGGGCCCCGCCGTGACCCCGGACTACGCGGCGGCCGTGTTCGCCTACGCCGAGGAGCTGGGCCTGGGAGGCGCCGTCCTCCATGGTGAGGGCCTGACGGCGGGGGAGCTGGCGGCCTGGTACGAGGACGCCGACGTCTTCGTGTGCCTCTCGCGCCACGAGGGGTTCTGCATCCCGCTGCTCGAGGCCATGCGGGCCGGGACCCCGATCGTGGCCCTCGACGCCGGCGCGGTGGGGGAGACCCTGGCCGACGCCGGACTGCTGCTGTCCACCGACCGGCCGGCGACGGTGGCGGCGGCCGTGGAACGGGTGCGACGCGATCCCGACCTCGCCCGGCGGCTCGGTGAGGCCGGTCGGCGCCGGCTCGGCGACTTCGCCGCGTCCACCACACGGGCCCGCTTCGTCGAGGTGCTGGGCCGGGTGGCGGCGGCCACGGCGGAGGCGTCGTGAAGCTCGTCTTCGTGACCCCCCGGTACGGCACCGAGGTGATCGGCGGCGCCGAGACGGCCGCCCGCATGCTGGCCGAGCGGCTGTGCACCCGCCCCGGGTGGGACGTCGAGGTACTGACCAGCTGCGCGCTCGACCACCTCACGTGGGAGAACACCGAGCCCGCGGGCACGTCGGCGCTGAACGGGGTCACGGTGCGGCGCTTCCCGACGGCGGCGCGTCGGACCCACGACTACTTCGACCTGGACGGCAGGCTGCGGGTCGCCCCCCAGTCGGCGTCGCTGGCCGACGCCCGCCGGTGGGTCGCCCTCAACGGCCCGATGTGCCCCGCACTGGTCGACGCCGTCGCCGGTTCCGACGCCGACGTCATCGCCTGCTACCCGTACCTGTTCGCCACCACGGTCGACGCCATCGCCGTCTCGCCGGCCCCGCTGGTCCTCCACCCGGCCGCCCACGACGAGCCGGCGCTCTACCTGGCGGCGTTCCGGCGCAGCTTCCGCCAGATCGACGGGCTCGTGTACCACACCCGTGCGGAGCGGGCCCTCATGGAGGACGTGTTCCGGGTCGGTGCCCGCCCACAGACCGTGCTGGGGCTGGGCGTGAACGAGCCGGCGGGTGGCGGACGGCGCGGCGGCGACGTCCTGGGACTCGGCGACCGCCCCTATCTCTGCTACCTGGGCCGCGTCGACGAGCACAAGGGCTGCGGCATGCTGGCCGACTACTTCGCCGAGTACAAGGCCCGGCACCCGGGCGACCTGGCCCTCGCCTTCGTCGGTCCCGTGTCGGCCAGGGCGCCGGACCACCCGGACATCGTCGTGACCGGCACCGTCTCCGAAGCCGACAAGTGGGACATCCTGGAGGGCGCCCAGGTCATGGTGACCCCGTCGGCCTACGAATCCTTTTCGCTGGTGGTGCTCGAGGCGTGGACGCTCGGGGTCCCGGTGCTGGTGAACGGGGCGTGCGCGGCCACCATGGAGCACTGCACCCGCTCGGGCGGCGGGCTGTGGTTCGACTCCTACCGCAGCTTCGAGGCGGCGGTCGACCGGCTGACCGGCGACGCCGGCCTGCGGGTCGCGCTCGGCCGGGCCGGACGGAGCTACACGGAGCGCCACTACTCGTGGCCCGCCATCATCGACCGGTACACGGCGTTCCTCGGCGAGGTGGTGGCCCGCGGGCGGGCACACTCCCTCGGCACGGCACGGCTCGAGGTCCCCGTGGGCGGGGTCCCCTATCTGCGGGAGGTCGGGAGCGATGGCTGACGACGGACGGACGGCGGACGCGGGCGGGGGGGCGCTCAGCGACGGGACGGTGGTGGGCGGGACGTCGGAGGAGGGCGCCGGGAGGGACGGTCGGCCGGTCCTGCCCGAGGACGAGCAGGAGCTGCTCGACGCCTTCGAGCGGTTGGCTCCGGTGGGATCGCTCGGGTGGGGCTTCGACAACGCCATGCGCCGGCTGTCGTCGCCCGACGACCGGGGCACCTGGGTGGAGCCCTGGCTGGGACTGCCCCCCGACCTGTGGGACCGGGGCCGCGGGGCGAAGGCCGGCGAGCGGATGCTCGGCGACGTCATCACCACCCTGGCCCAGGAGCTCACCGAGTACTCGCAGCGGATCGTGGACGACCTGCGCCGCTCGGTCCCCCCGGAGGCGGCCGTCTTCGACGCCCTCCGCTATCTGGCGGCCCGGGTGGAGCGCCTCGAGTCGGCCGCTGACCCGTTGGGGATCCGGCCGGCCGAGCTGCCCGTCCCGATGCCGGACGCCTCGGCGTGGGCCTCGGAGGTGGCGGCCTGGGTGGTCCACCCGTCGGGCCTACCGGTCGTCGTGGGCGAGCTGGGTGACCGCCGGGTGCTCGAGGCCCTGGCCGGGTCGGGCGCCGAGGTCGACGGGGTCGACCCACGCATGGAGCGGGCCTGGTCGCTGCGCACCGAGCTGCCGGGCCGGCCGGGCCAGGTGCGGGTGACGGTCGACGACGTCGTGGACCACCTCGGGCGGCTGCCGGTCGCCGACCGGTCCGCCGTGGTGCTGTCGGGCAGCGTCGACCGTGCGCCGCTGGCCGGCAAGGTCGCGCTGGTCCGGGAGTCGTGGCGCGCCCTGGTCCCCGGGGGTGCACTGATCCTCCTGGTGTGCGACCAGGCGGCGTGGGACGCCGCCCTGGAACCGGCCGTACGTGACCTGCTGCCGGGCCGTCCGCTCCATCCCGACACCTGGGCGGTGGTGCTGGTCCACCTGGGACTGGTCGACGTGGAGGTCCACCCCGCCGGCGCCGGACCGGTCCACGCCGTCGTCGCCCGGAGGCCCCGGTGACCGCCACGACCACCCCGTCGGCCACGACCACGCCCACGAACCCGGGCATCCACCTGTTCGTACCCATGCTCCACCGCCGCGACGCCGTGGGTGAGCACACCCGCACACTGCGGGACCTGCTGGTGGCCGACGGTGTCCCCTCCCGGATCTACACCGAGCTGCCCGACCCGGACACGGTCGACGAGACCCGTCCCTACCTCGACTACGGGCGCGATGCCGTCGCCGGCGACGTCCTCGTGTACCAGGTCGCCACCTGTTCGGACATGGCCGGATGGCTGGCCGGTCGCCCCGAACCGGTGGTCCTGAACTACCACAGCGTCACGCCACCCCCGTACTTCGCCCGGTGGAACAGCGGCATCACCCGCATCCAGGAGGCGGCGTTGCGCGAACTGGGCGACCTCGCCCCGAGGTGCGTCCTCGGCATCGGCGTGTCGGCGTTCGACGCCGCCGAGCTGCGTGCCGCCGGCTGCCGGTCGACCCGGGTGGTCCCGGTGGTCAACGTGCCCGTCCCGCCCGTGGAGCCGGACCCGACGACGGCGGCCGTACTCGCCCGCCGGGCCGCGGCCGGGGGCCCCTGGTGGCTCTCGGTGGGTCGGTTGGCCCCCAACAAGGCCCACCAGGAGACGATCGCCGCACTCTTCGTGGCCCGGACGACCGGGTCCCCCGACGCCCACCTCACCATCGTCGGCGCACCGAGCGAGCCGCACTACGCCCGTGCGCTGCGCCGCTACGCCGCCGACCTCGGGCTGGCGGGAGCCGTCGAGTTCACCACCCGGCTCACCCCCGGTCAGCTCGCGGCGCGGTACGGGGCGGCCGACGTCCTCGTGATGCTGTCCGAGCACGAGGGGTTCGGTGTCCCCCTGGTGGAAGCCATGTCCCAGGGCCTCCCGGTGGTGGCCTTCGACGCCGGTGCGGTGGCCGAGGTCGTCGGCGACGCCGGGGTGCTGCTCGAGGACAAGGGACCACGGACGGTGGCCGCCGCGGTCGCCGCCCTGGTCACCGACCCCGACCGACGCCGCTCGCTGGTGGCCGCGGGTCGGGCCCGGATCACGGAACTGGGTCTCGACCACGCCGGATCGGACCTGGTCGCGGCGCTGCGCGACGTGGCGGCCGGGGGGAGGGGGGCGGTGACGTCGCCGGCGGCCGCCCCGGGAGCGGGTGGCGCCCTGCGTCCTGGGGGACCCTCCAGCCACTAGGCTCATCCCTCATGGATTCCCCTCTCGTACCGTCGTCCGCCTCCCTGTCCGCCGTGTCCTCGGGGACGGTGGAGATGAAGTCCGGGGCCGACGTCGGGCCCGGCTCGGACATCTTCCAGCGCCTGCTGAAGGAGCGCATCGTCTTCATCGGGTCGGCCATCGACCAGAACACGGCGAACCTGGTCTGCTCGCAGCTGATCCTCCTCGAAGCCGAGAACCAGGAGCGGGACATCTCGGTGTACATCAACTCGCCGGGCGGGTCGGTCACCGACGGTCTCGCCATCTACGACACGATGCAGTACGTCAACTGCGACGTCCGCACCATCTGCATCGGCCTGGCCGCCTCGATGGGTCAGTTCCTGCTGTGCGCCGGCACCCCGGGCAAGCGGTTCGCCCTGCCCCACAGCCGCATCCTCATGCACCAGCCGTCGGGCGGCATGCAGGGGCAGGCCTCCGACATCGCCATCCAGGCCGAGCAGATCATCTACCTGAAGCGGATGCTGGCCGAGCGGATCGCCTTCCACACGGGTCAGCCCGTCGAGCGAATCGAGGCCGACTCGGACCGCGACCGGTGGTTCACCGCCGAGGAGGCCCGCGAGTACGGGTTCATCGACGAAGTGATCCAGAAGGACGCCATGCCGGTGCCGTCGACTGGTGCGGGTTCCGCCACCTGATGGCTCTCGGCATCGACCAGCCGGCCTCGGCCGGGTCGGAACCGGAGCCGGAACGGCCCACGGTCATCGGGGGGAGCACCCGCTTCGTCCCCGGACAGAGCCACGAACGCATCACGGTCGTCAACGGGAAGGTCCAGCTCGGACAACGTCTGGTCGACCTGTGGCGCAACCGCGACCTGCTCATCCTGCTGACACGCACGGAGCTGAAGGTCAAGTACAAGGAATCGGTCCTCGGGTACGCGTGGTCGATGCTGAACCCGGCCCTGGTGCTGGGCATCTACTACGTGATCTTCAAGGTCATCTCCCGCACCCACCAGCCGCACTTCGCCATCTGGCTGTTCTGCGGACTCCTGGTGTGGAACCTGTTCAACAACGCGTCGATGGGATCCACCACCGTGGTGGTGGGCAAGGCGGGGATCATCAAGAAGGTGGCCTTCCCCCGCGAGCTGCTGGCGATGTCGACGGTGGGTGTGGCCATCGTGCTCTTCGTCATCCAGGTGGTGGTGCTCCTCTTCTTCCTGGCCGTGTTCCAGCTCACGCCCGACTGGAAGTACCTGAGCATCGTGCCCTTCGCCTTCGTCGACCTGGTGATCTTCACCGCCGCCGTCGCCATCTTCCTGTCGGCCATCACCGTCTACCTGCGGGACACCCAGCACCTGACCGAGGTGGCCCTGATGGCGTGGTTCTGGGGCACCCCGATCGTCTACCCCTACGGACTGGTCCAGGCCCACCTGGCCGAGTACCACCTGACGTACATCTACCTGGCCAATCCCGTCACACCCATCGTCATGACGTTCCAACGGGCCATCTACGGCCACACCAGTTACGTCTACCAGGGCAAGACCAACCCGCTGCTACCCGACTGGGGACTGGACAAGTACGCAGTCATCCTGACCGTGGTCCTCGTCGTCAGCACCCTGCTCTTCCTCGGCGCCCTGATCGTCTTCGGTCGGCTCGAGGGGAACTTCGCCGAGGAACTCTGAGCCATGTCCACCGCCATCGAGGTGCGCGACATCTCCAAGCAGTTCAAGCTGTACAACGAGAAGCACACGTCGCTCAAGGAACGGGTCATCCACGGCGGCAAGATGCCGTACACGCCCTTCTGGGCGTTGCAGGACGTCAACGTCGACATCATGCAGGGCGAGACCTTCGGGATCATCGGGCGGAACGGGTGCGGGAAGTCGACGCTGCTCAAGTGCATCGCCGGCATCCTCAAGCCGACGTCGGGGGAGATCCGGGTGCGGGGCAGCCTGGCCGCCATGCTGGAGCTGGGTGCCGGCTTCCAGCCCGACCTGTCGGGGCGGGACAACATCTTCCTCAACGGGTCGCTCCTGGGGCTGTCCCACGCCGACGTGGAGAAGCGCTTCGACGACATCGTGGCCTTCGCCGAGCTCGAGGAGTTCATCGACAACCAGGTCAAGTTCTACTCGTCGGGCATGTACGTCCGGCTGGGGTTCGCGGTGGCCGTCAACGTCGAGCCGGACGTGCTGCTGGTCGACGAGGTCCTGGCCGTCGGCGACGCCTCGTTCCAGCGCAAGTGCCTGGACCACGTCAAGAAGTTCCAACGCGAGGGACGCACCATCGTGGTGGTCAGCCACGCCACCGACGTGATGCGCCAGAACTGCGGACGGGTCATGGTGATGAACCACGGCAAGGTGATCACCATCGACGAGCCGGGTGAGGGCATCCGTGTCTTCCTCGCCGACCTGCTGGGTGTGGGCACGCTCGAGGGGTCCGAGTCCGGGGGCATCGAAGGCAACGTGCTCGCCATCGGCGCCGTCCACGCCGAGCACGGTGGCTCCGGTGACCGCCTGCACCTCTACCCCGGTGAGTCGCTGACCGTCACCGCCGATCTCGACAGCCTCGCCCCCGTCCCCAACGCCATGGCGACGATCGCCATCCACGACGACGCCAACGAGCTGGTGTTCGCGTCGGATCCGGACGACCCGATGTGCGCCATCGAGGTGCCCGAGGGCGGGGGGATCGTGCGCTTCCACTTCCCCGAGGTGCCGCTCCTCGACGGCACCTACTCGGTGAGCGTCGGCGTGCGGAGCGCCACGGAGACTGCCATCTTCGACTGGAAGGACCAGGTCACCAAATTCGAGGTGGCCAACCCGGGGAGATCCACCGGCCGGGTCCGTCTGCCCCTCGACATCAGCTTCCGGCTGCGGGGCCTCGGCCAGACCGGCGAGGTCCCGGTGGTGAGCGCCGACTTCGCCATGGGCGGCCTCCCGGGCTGGGAGGAGTCGACGGCGTGACCGCCGTCACCAGGATCGACCAGGTCATCCCGACGTTGGCCAGCCGCGATGCCATCGGAGGTCATGTCCTGCAGCTCCGCGACCTGCTGCGGGCACGCGGGTACCGGTCCGACATCTACTACGGCAACGCCACGCCCGACCGGCTCGACGAGGGCTACCCGATCACCCGGATCGGGGACCGACCGAGTGCGGGGAGAGTCCTCCTGTACCAGCTGTCCATCGGCAGCGGCGTGGCCGACATCTTCCGGGAGCGGCCCGAGCGCAAGTTCGTGAACTACCACAACATCACACCCGCCGACCTGCTCGAGGCGTGGATCCCGGCGGTCGGCGAGGAGGTGCGGTGGGGTCGGGCCCAGCTGCGCGACCTCGCCCCGGTGACCGAGTTCGCCATCGCCGACTCCGGCTACAACGAGCGTGAACTGCGCGACGCCGGCTACCGGTCGACCGCCACCGTGCCGCTCCTGATCGACCCCGAGGACTTCACCGGCTCGCCGGATCCCGACCTCGCCGCGCGTCTGGCCGGCCAGCGGGCCGCCGGGGGCGCCGACCTGCTGTTCGTCGGCAAGGTCTCGCCCCACAAGGGCCAGCACGACCTGGTCAAGGCGCTGGCCGCCTACCGCCGCCTGTACGACCCCGCTGCCCGGCTCCACATCGTGGGCGGGGCCATCAGCGAGGAGTACCAGGACGCCGTGCTGCGGTTCGCCGAGGAACTGGGTCTGGCCGACGCCGTCGAGATGGCCGGATCGGTGACCCACGAGGAGCTCATCGCCTACTACGCCGCCTGCGACGTCTTCCTCTGCCTCTCCAACCACGAGGGCTTCTGCGTGCCCCTGCTGGAGGCGATGTACCACCGACTACCCATCGTGTCCTACGTGAGCACGGCCGTCCCCGAGACGGTGCAGCAGGCCGGCCTGATCCTTCCGGACAAGGAACCCGCCCGGGTGGCGGCGGCCATCCACCGGGTGGTCGAGGACGGACGGCTGCGCGACGAGCTGGCGGCGGCGGCCGCCGAGCGGGTCGACTGGTTCGCCCTGGCGCGGGTCCAGGACGGGTTCGTTGCCGCCCTCGAGGCCGCCTGCGCGGCGTGACGCCGCCCACGGGCCGGTGACGGGACCCCGGCGGTGAGACTCGCCTTCGTCGTCCCCCGGTACGGGACGGAGATCATCGGCGGGGCCGAGACGGCGGCCCGGCTCCTGGCCGAGCACCTGGTGTCCCTGCAGGGCTGGGAGGTCGACGTGCTCACGTCGTGTGCCGACGACTTCGTCACGTGGGACGACGTCTACCCCGAAGGCGAGTCCTCGGTCAACGGCGTCCGGGTGACCCGGTTCCGGTCGGCGGCCGGCCGGGACCCGTCCTTCCATCCGCTGTCGGCGGCCCTCCTCGCCCACCCGGACAGGGCGACGCCGTCCCAGGCCGAACGGTGGGTCGACCTGCAGGGACCGGTCACCCCGGCGCTGGCCGAGGCGGCGGTGCGGTGGGACGGGGACGCCATGGCGTTCTACCCCTACCTGTACTACCCGACGGTCCGGGTCATCGAGCGGGTGCCGGTGCCCACGATCCTGCACCCCGCGGCCCACGACGAGCCAGCGCTCCACCTGCCCGCCTTTCCCCGCGTGTTCGCCGCGGCGGACGGACTCGTGTTCCAGACGGAGGCGGAACGGCACCTGGTGGAGCGGACGTTCCCGGTGGCCAGCCACCATCAACTCCTCCTGGGACTGGGCGTCGACGATCCGGAGCGTAGGGGTCGCCCGGAGGCCCGGGGTCGCCCGGAGGTCCGGGGTCGCCCGGAGGACGGCGCCACCGGCGGCGTCGGTACCGATCTGGTCGTCCCCGACGGCCCGTACCTGGTGTGCCTGGGCCGTGTCGACAGCCACAAGGGCACGACGCTGCTGGCCCGCTACTTCGCCCGTTACAAGGAGCGTCGCCCCGGTCCCCTGCGACTGGTCCTCGCCGGCCCCGTGGTGGACGCGCCCGCCGCCCACCCGGACGTGGACGTGGTGGGCCCCGTGTCGGACGACGACAAGTGGGTGCTCCTCGCCGGCGCCTCGGCCCTGGTGTCGCCGTCGCCGTGGGAGGCGTTCTCGCTGGTGGTCGCCGAGGCGTGGAGCGCCCGTACGCCCGTACTGGTCAACGCCGGCTGCGGGGCGACGGTGGAGCACTGCCGACGGTCCGGTGGGGGACTGATGTTCGACGGGTACGGCGAGTTCGAGGTGGCCGTCGACCGACTCCTCGGTGACCCCTCGTTCGGCGCGACACTGGGCGGGCGGGGCCGGGCCTACGTCGACGCCCGCTTCCGGTGGCCCCACGTGATCGGCCGCTATGCGACGTTCGTCGGCTCCGTCGTGGAGCGGGCGAGGCGTCGGTCGCCCCGGGGCGGCGCCCTCCCCGCCCGGGGATGACGCCCGCCGGGCGGGGAGGGTAGGGGGCTCAGCCGGTGATACCGGTCCCGAGGGGCCGCCGACCCGGCGTGGCCACCACGTGCACGCCGAGGATCGTGGCCCCGGGCGAAACCCGCCACACCAGGTAGTCCCCGATGCGGGGGTCCCCGGCCACGCGGACGGCCTGCACCCGGCCGGCCAGCCGCGCCAGGCCCGGCAGGTCCGGCGGGGCGATGAGGAGCACGTCGCCACCCACGCCGACCCGGACCGTCCGGCCCGACGCGTAGTAGAGCGACCCGAGCTGCTCGTTGTACTCGACGGCACCGGGGACGACCAGGGCCACCCGGTCGAGCGGCAGCGCCCACCCGGCAGTGCGGTAGAAGGCGGACCCCCCGTCGACCGAGTCGATCACCACCACGTCGCGGTCCGGCCGGACGTCGGGGGCGATGGCGGCGAGGGCCCGGTCGACGGCGTCGGCCGACCGGATGGCCGAACGGGTGTCGGGGTACGGGGCCTGGTAGCGCGCCTGGGTCAGCCACAGACCGTGCGACGTCTGGGACGCCGCCACCGGGAGGACACCCGTCCCGTCCAGGAAGCGGGCGGCGCCGAGCAGGGCGATTGCCGCCACGGCGAGCGAGGCCACCACGATCCACAGCCGTGCCCCCCACGTGGTGCGCTCCCGTCCCCCGCCGCGGCGTCGGGAGCGGCCGCCGGCGAGCGCGGCGGGCACGAGGAGGAGGGCGATGACCGACCCGGGGAGGTAGGCCAGCAGGTAGCCGGACTTGGCGAACTGGACCAGGGTCACGAGGGCGAGCGCCGGCACCACGGCGGCCACCAGGATGCTCGTGCGCGACTGGTACCAGGGCCGGGTCCAGGCCGGACGCCCGGCCGCCCCGCGACGGGGTCCGGTGGCGGTCGGCACCGTCAGGGCGCCGCCGGCCCGCACCGCACCGGCGGCGTCGGTCACCGGCGTCCGGGTGAGCGAGGCCCCGGGGGAGTGGGCGCGGTCGTCGTCGGACGGGGCGTTGACCCGTCCGACGACGGGAGGGCGTCGCACCAGGCGCACGAGCCCCCGGATCCCGAGGAGGCAGGCCGACAGGAGGGCGAGGGCCACCAGCGGGGCCAGGGCGACCGTCGTGTAGGCGGCGGCCGTCCCGAGGTTGGTGGACCCACCGACGGCGTGGTCCAGCACCGAGGTGGCCCGGACGGCGCCGACGGTCTCGATCCTGGTGGCACGGGCCCACGCCGCCAGACCCCCGGGTTGGCTGAGCACCATCGGAACGAACCACACGGCCAGGGCGGCGGCGCCGGACAGCACGGCCACCACGCCGTCGCGGATCCGCCGCACCGAGCCGACCACGGCGATGAGTGCGAGTAGGGCGAACGCCTGGAACGCCGACTGGCGGAATCCGGTGAGCAGACCGAGCGACACGAGGGCGGCGGCGCCGTGCCACGAGTGCGGCCGGGCCCGCCAGGCGAGGACGATGAGCAGGGGGGCGGCCAGCAGGTCGAACGAGTATGTGGTCACGATGGATCCGTCGAACCACGCGAAGGGCGAGGTGGCGACCAGCACGCCGGCGGCCAGACCCACCCACCGACCGCCGAGGTCGCGACCGGCCACCACCGTCGTTCCCGCCGCGGCCGCGGACGCCAGGGCCGAGACCAGCACCAGGGACCCGACGGTTCCCGCCCCGGTGGCGTGGACCAGCCGGCCCGCCACCACGTAGAGGAAGTACCCCGGAGGTTGGGGGCGACCGTGGGTGACGTCGAACCGGCTGACGGCCGCCGAGAACTGGGCGGAGTCCCAGTCGGTGGGCCCGGTGGCGGCCGTCAGGAGGCGTGCCGCCAGCGTGGCCACGGCGACGAGCCATGGCAGCAGCAGGTCGACCAGGTCCAGTCCCACGGACCCGGCCCGGTCCGACGCCACCCGACCCGGGCGGGGACCGACGACCGTGCCCCGTTCGACGGGGAGTGGTTCGGGTGCGGTGTCCACGGCGGGGGCCGTCTCGTCGTCCGTGTCCCTCTCCGGCTTCGTGCGCCAGTCGGTGTCCCAGTCCGTCGTCCAGGCCCGGTCCCAGTCCGAGACCGTGGACGCGCCGGTGACCGTCGCCGTGTCGGGGATCGTGCCCCTACGTGGGGCGGTCCGGACCGGGGGCATGTCTCAGGGTACCGAGTGGCACGACGGAATCCGGGTACCGTCCCGTCCGTGCGGGCCCCGAGCGCCCCCGACGGTGCTCCCGAGGGGTTCAGGAACGCGTCGGACCTGCCGATAGCTCCCGGGAAGGGACCGGGGTGCATCGCGTCACGTGCCCGTCCGGGCGCGACGACCGGTGACGGCGGCAACAGGTCACGGGAGCGAAGTGAGGGGCACCATGCAGCAGGGCACGACGACAGGGGCCGCGGGGCGCACGCCGGGGGCCGGACGACGCCGGGGGCGTGGACGCCTTCGTCGGTTCGGCACGCGTGCCGTGGTCGCCGCCGCCGTGCTGGCCTGCGCCGCGCCGGTCGTCGCCACCGCGGACGCCGTACCGGCCCGGGCGACCGTGGCGCCCCGTCTGTCCGGCATCAACCTGGCCTGGCAGCAGGTACTGCCCGACGCCGGCAGCCCGATCGCCGAGAGCTCCCCGAACGTGGCCACCCTGGACGGTGGCGGGCCCGCCGTGGTCGTGGGTGACCGGGCGGGCAGTGTGTATGCGTTCCACCTATCGAACGGTTCGGGTGTGGCGGGATGGCCGGCACGGGTGGGCGCCCCGGTCGACTCCACGCCGTCGGTCAGTCCCGACGGCTCGGGCACGGACTTCGTCTACGTCGGCACCGGCAACGCCGCCCAGCCGCGGGTGGGCGGGTACGTGGGACTCAGCAACACCGGTGCCCAGATCTGGTACCGGCCGGCCACCGACCCCAACGCCAACTACGGGGTGCAGGCGTCACTGGCCGTAGGGCCCCTCGAGGGGGTCCAGGCCGTCGTCGCCCCGTCGCTCGGCCAGAACGCCTACGCACTCGATGCCGGGACCGGCGCCGACCTCCCGGGCTGGCCGTTCTTCACCGCGGACAGCGGGTTCACCACGCCGTCACTGGCCGATCTGTACGGCAACGGCCAGACCGAGGTCGTCCAGGGAGGTGACTCGACCGCCGGCAACGCCATGGGGCAGCAGTACAGCAACGGTGGACACCTGCGGGTGCTGGGCGCCGGCGGCAACCTGCTGTGCGACTACGACACCAACCAGACGGTCGACTCCTCCACGGCGGTCGGCAACTTCCTCGGCGGCGGGGGCACCGGCATCGCCTTCGGCACCGGCTCCTACTGGCCCGGTGCCCCCGACACGGACACGCTGTTCGCCTCCGACACCCACTGCAACATCGTGTGGCGGGACAACCTGGGTGGGAACACGATCTCGAGCCCGGCCATCGGTGATGTCCTCGGGAACGGGTCCGAGCAGGTCGTCGAAGGCGCGGACACCGGTTCGGGCGGCCTGGTGTGGGCGCTGAACGGCTCCAGCGGGGCGGCGCTGCCCGGCTGGCCGGTCGCCACCCCGGGCCGGGTCATCGGCGGGGTGGTGCTGGCCGACCTGACCGGTGGCGGCTACAACGACGTCCTCGTCCCGACCACGTCGGGGCTCGAGATCTTCGACGGCCGGTCCGCCCAACTCGTCGCCACACTGGGGGCCGGAGCCGTCGCCCTGCAGAACTCGCCCCTGGTGACCGTCGACCCCGACGGCTCGATCGGGATCACCATCGCCGGATACGGCGCCGGCAACGAGGGCGTCATCCAGCACTACGTCCTGGCCGACCCGGGCGGCCACGGCCTGGGGCTCCGCTCGTGGCCGATGTTCCACCACGATCCGCAGCTGACCGGCTGGCTGGACGCCGCCGCACCCGGCCACCTCAATTCGCCCATCGTGGCCATGGCCGCCACCCCGGACGGAAAGGGGTACTGGAACGTGGCCGCCGACGGTGGTGTCTTCGCCTTCGGTGACGCCGCCTTCCACGGCTCCATGGGAGGTCAGCCGCTGGTCCGGCCCATCGTGGGCATGGCGACCACCCCGGACGGCAAGGGCTACTGGGAGGTGGCGTCCGACGGGGGCATCTTCGCCTTCGGCGACGCCGGGTTCCACGGCTCCATGGGCGGTCAACCCCTGACCAGTCCCGTGGTCGGCATCGCCTCGACTCCGGACGGCAGGGGCTACTGGGAGGTGGCCGCCGACGGAGGGATCTTCGCCTTCGGTGACGCCGCGTTCTACGGCTCGACCGGGAGCCTCAGGCTCAACCAGCCGGTGGTGTCGATGACACACACCGCCGACGGCCACGGCTACTGGCTGGTGGCGTCCGACGGGGGCATCTTCGCCTTCGGCGACGCCGCCTTCCACGGCTCCATGGGCGGCCAGCACCTCAACCGGCCGATCGTCGCCATGGCGGCCAACGGGTCGCAGGGCTACTGGGAGGTGGCCGCCGACGGCGGTGTGTTCAGCTTCGGCTCGGCCCCGTTCTGGGGCTCGACCGGCGATCTGAGCCTCGTCCTCCCGATCGTGGGGACGGCGGTGGCGGCGCACGGTGGCGGCTACTGGATGGTGGCCGCCGACGGAGGGCTGTTCGCCTTCGGCTCGGCCGGCTTCTACGGGTCGATGCCGCAGGTGCTGGCGGCTCCTGTGGGCGCCGACTGACCCCGTGAACCCGGGATCGGACCCACCGCGTCCGGCCCCGGGGTGCACCGTCCTCGGGGGGTGTCCACCGGAGGCGGTGGTGGCGGTCGTATCGTGGACGAGCGTGTCGGTACGGCGAACGAGGGCGTCCAGGAGTGACCGGTCGCGCCGGCGATCGCACCGGGGCCCCGTCGGGTGCCTGCTCCTGGCCGCGGCCGTCACCGCCGCCCCGCTCGCCGGGGTGGTCGCCGCGTCAGGGGTGGCCCAGGCCTACCCGGCGACGGACATCACGCTCGTGGGCCACGGCTACGGCCACGGACGGGGGATGGGGCAGTGGGGCGCCTTCGGCTACGCCTATACGGGCTGGTCGTGGCAGCAGATCGTGGAGCACTACTACTCGACGGCGGCGCCGGCGCTGACCACCCCGCAGCAGGAGGGACTCGGTGTCCGCGTGGCGCTCACCGAGAACGACGGCAACGACGTGATCGTCACCTCCGACAGCCCCTATGCGGTGGCCGGGCATGCGGTGGGGGCGGGGCAGGCGGTGTGGATGCACCAGACGGGCGCCACGTGGACCCTGTCCCTGGGTGCCGGGTGCGGGGGCCCGACGTGGACCCCGTTCGCCACCGGGGTCACGAACCCGACGGCGGTGCCGGACACGAACTCGACGATCGGCGCCGCCGACTCGGCCCAGCTGGCCATGCAGTTGTGCCAGGGCGGGGGCAACCTGTCGGTGCGCGGCTCGCTCGAGGCGGTGGTCAACTCCGACGGTGCCGCCCGGACCGTCAACTACCTGCCGTTGGAGGAGTACGTGGCCGGCGTGGTGCCCAACGAGTCGCCGGCCTACTGGGGGACGCTCGGCGGGTCCGGAGCCCAGGGCCAGGCCCGTGGCTACCAGGAGCTCGAGGCCCAGGCGGTGGCGGTCCGGTCCTATGTGATGGCCGCCCTCGGGAGCTACGGCGGCTACGCCGACACGTGCGACCTGACCTGCCAGACCTACCGGGGGCTGGCGAACGAGAGCCCGCTCACCGACGCAGCCACCCTCGCCACCCTCGGCTACGTCATGGAGTCGGGCGGCAACGGGGTCCCGTTGACGACCGAGTACTCGTCGTCGACCGGCGGGTACACGGCACCGGGAACCTTCCCGGCCGTCCCCGACGCCGGGGACGCCGTCTGTCCGCCGGGCGTCGACGGGGCGTGCAACACGAACCACACGTGGACGGCCTCGATCCCGGTGGCCTCGGTCGACGCCGCCTGGCCCCAGATCGGTTCGCTCGAGTCGGTGACGGTCACCGCCCGCAACGGCTACGGGGACTGGGGGGGTCGGGTCGACTCGTTGACGCTGCGGGGATCGAGCGGCAGCCTCGTGCTGACCGGCGACCAGTTCGCGGCCGGACTGGGGCTCCTCTCCGACTGGTTCACGCTGGCCAACGCGCTGCCCGCTCCGGCCGTGTCGGTCGCCGCCACCCCCGACGCCAAGGGGTACTGGCTCGATGCCGGCGACGGCTCGGTCGTGGGCTTCGGCGACGCCGCCTACCTGGGCTCGATGGGTGGCCAGCCGCTGGCGCGACCGGTGGTCGGCATGTCCTCGACGTCCGACGGCAAGGGGTACTGGGAGGTCGCCTCCGACGGTGGGATCTTCTCCTTCGGCGACGCCGGGTTCCACGGCTCGGCCGGGGCGATCCACCTCAACCAGCCCATCGTGGGCATGAGCCGGACCCCGAGCGGCGAGGGCTACTGGCTGGTGGCGGCCGACGGCGGCATCTTCGCCTTCGGCGACGCCGGCTTCTACGGGTCCACCGGCTCCATCCATCTCGATCAGCCGATCGTCGGGATGTCGCCCACCCCCGACGGCCACGGCTACTGGCTGGTGGCGGCCGACGGCGGCATCTTCGCCTTCGGGGACGCCCACTTCTACGGCTCGATGGGCGGGATCCCGCTGAACCGGCCGATCGTCGGCATGGCGTCCGCCCCGGCGGGAACGGGTTACTGGCTGGTCGCCTCGGACGGCGGCATCTTCAGCTTCGGGACCTCGACCTTCCACGGCTCGGCCGGCGGCACGCCGCTGGTGGCACCGATCGTCGGGATGGCACGGTCGGCCGACGGCGGCGGCTACTGGCTCGCCGCGGCGGACGGTGGGATCTTCACGTACGGCGACGCCGTCTACTACGGCTCCGGGGCGATCTGAGGCCCGCCGGTGCCCGGGCCGCGGCCCGCCCGGGTGGGCGCGGTCTCAGCCGAGGAAGCGCACCCGGGCGGGCGCGGTCGCCGTGCCCATCGGGCTCTGGATCGGGGAGTCCACGAAGGACAGCGACCCTCCGCCCTCGACGTCCCACACCGGCTCCTTGATGCCGATGGTGCCCGGCATCCGGTCGATGGCGACCCCGGTGAAGGTCAGCGACCCGCCGTTCTGGCGGATGCACGGCTGGGGGTCGTGCCGCTTGCAGGTGAGGGTGCCGCCGGAGAACCGGATCGGCGCCTCGCTGTTGGGGCTCCCGAGCGACACGTGGTGGAAGCCGGTGCAGTCGTTCACCGTGATCGGCCCCGTGAAGTACTCGATCAGGTTGAACCCGTGGTCGTCGGTGCAGTTGGAGATGGTGACGTCGCCCGACCCGAGTCCGGGCAGGTCGGACTCGAAATCGAAGCCGGAGTCCGCGGGACTCACCACGTTCACGCCGTCGAGCACCGAGGACGCCACCTCGGCCAGCGTGACACCCTGGCGTCCGGCATTGTCGGTGGTGTAGCCGTCGACGGTCAGTCCGGTCACCGGGGTCCGGATGTGGTTGGTCAGGTCGGCCACGAGCTCGAGGCCGTCGCCGAAGGTGTTGCGGGCGGTGATCCCGGCGAGGGTCACGTCGAGCGACGACTCCACCTTGACGCCGGCCTCGCCGACCAGCTGGGCGTGGTAGACGCCCGCGGTGTTGGCGCCCAGCACGCTGACGTCGCGCACGGTCACGTCCGCCGTGTCCTTGATCAGGATGATCGGCTTCAGCGGGTCGTGGACCGATCCCGGCTGGCGTTCCGTGGTCGGGTCGTAGAAGGTCCCCCCGACGATCGTGATGGGGTGCTCGACGAGGATGCCGACGGGCACCAGGTAGCACGCCGTGCTCGACGAGGTGAAGGTGGATCCGGCCGGCAGCGAGTCCAGGTAGGTCTGGAGGCCCGGGGTGGCCGGGACGCTGCACGTCGAGTCGAACGCCGCCGGTGCGATGCCCGGGGGCGGTGCGTCGCCCGGCGGCGGCACGGTCGTGGTCGTCGTGGTCGTCGTGGTCGGCACCGTCGTCGTGGTGGACGTCGGGACGGTGGTCGTGGTGGTGGTGGTGGTGGTGGTGGACCGGGGTGACGTCCTGCCGGCGGTCGGCGTCCTCGTCGGCGTGGTGGTCGGCGTCGATGTCGAGGTCGTCGTCGGGGACACCGTGGTGGTCGTGGTGGAGGTCTCGGTACCGGGACCGGTGGCGACGGTGGTGGTCGAGGTCGTGGTCGACCGGGGACGTGTGGTGGTGGTGACGGTCGTGGTCGGGGTGACGACGGTGGTCGTACTCGTCGTCGGCGCCGTCACGGGTGGACGGCGCACCGGAGCCGCCGAGGCCGAGCCCTGGACCGCCGTGGCCCCGAGCCCGATGACGACGACGGCAGCCACTGCGGCCGTCCCGGCCACCCGCCGACCCGGACGCACCCTGCCCGCCGTCCGGTCGCCGGTCGGAGGGCGCGACCGCTCTGGCCTCCGAATTCTCGTGCCCTGCCCCTGGCGCATCCTGCTCCTCCGTCCACCTCCACCAAGGTCGGAGTCGCGCGGCAGGCCACGATGAGGTGCCTGCGCTGGCAACCCGGCTGACTCGGGGAGTCCCGTGGCTTTGCGTCGCCTCCTCGCGGAGGGTTTGCCTTTTCGTCCTGCAGGCTCCGTGGTGATCGTGTCCGGGGCCTCGGAACAAGCGTACTCCCGGTGCCTAAATACTGCAATGAGTAGTGATGAAAACGCACAAAGTGAGGTAATTGGTCCCATCCCGGCACGGTCGGACGACCCGAGGGGCAGCGGGACCCCAACCGCGGGGATCATCGAAGGCGGCAGGTGGGCCACCTAGTCTCGGGCGCAATGGGGGAGCAACCGACAGCGGGGCCCGAGGGGGCGGGCGTGGGGAAGGACGTTGCCCCGGGTGCCGGCACGGGGCCGGGCACGACGACCGGCCCGGTGTCGCCGAGGCCACCCTCCTCCCTGGGCCCGGGCTCGACGTCGGCCAGTCGATGGGCCGGCGGAGCGTGGCGGTCGATCTTGTTTGCCCCCATCGGCGACGGACAGACGCGGCGGCGTGGGAGCGACGCCGTCCGGGTCGTCGCCGCGCTGCTCGTGATCGTGGTGTGCTGGCTGGCCACCCGGGTCAACTCGTCGAGCGAACGGACCGTCATCCACGCGCTGACGCCGCCGCCCGACGGCATCCGCTGGCTGGTGACGTCGGTGTGGTGGCTCGGCTCGCTGGGGCTGACGGTGGCCGTGGTGGTGCTGGCCCTCATCTCACGGCGGTGGTCGGTCGTCCGTGACTGCCTGCTCTCCGGTGTCGGGGCGTTCCTGGTCTGCATCGTGCTCGGCCACGTGCTGGGAGCCGACGGGGGGCGACCGCCGTCGGGAGCGACGGCGGGGTTCAACGTCAGCTTTCCGGTGGCGCGGGTGGCCGCCACGGTCGGCGCAGCCACCGCCGCGCTCCCGTACCTCAGTCGGTGGCTGCAGCGGTCCATCCGGATCACGCTCCTGCTCCTGGCGTTGGCCACCATCGCCTCCCGGTCGGGACTCCCGGTCGCCGTCCTGGCCAGCCTGGCCGTCGGCGTCCTGCTGACGGCCGTCGTGCACCTGATCTTCGGCTCACCTCTCGGCCTGGTGTCCGCCGCCGAGGCAACCGTGCTCATCGAGGACCTCGACATCCCGGTGACCGACGTCGCCCCCACCCCGGTGCAGGAGTGGGGGGTCGGGCGGTTCACGGCGCGACTGGACGGTGCCCCGCTCGACGTGGCCATCTACGGGCGCGACGCCTCCGACGCCCAGCTCCTGGCCAAGACGGCGCGCTTCCTCCTCTACCGCGACTCGGGTCCCACCCTCACCTTGACCCGTCGCCAGCAGGTCGAGCACGAGGCCTACGTGACCCTGTTGGCCGACCAGGCCGGGGCACGGGTGGCCCGGGTCCTGGCCGCCGGGCCCGCCGGGCCCGCACGCGACGCGCTGCTGGTCACGGTGCCACCTGCAGGCCGGCCGCTGTCCGCCCTGCCCACCTACGTGCTCCCGGTGGTCCCCGGGTCGGACGGTGCGACGCCGGATGCCGGCCCGGACACACCGTCGGGTGGCGGGTCCGACGCCCCTTCCGACGCCCGGCCCGACGCCCCTTCCGACGCCCGGTCCGACGCCCCTTCCGACACCCGGCCCGACGCCGTGGATGTCGGTGGCGCCACGACGGCCGTGGCCGTGGGGACGCCCGCGGTCGACGTGACGGTCGACGTGCTGGGCGACGAGGCCCTGGACGACCTGTTCCGTCAGCTCCGGAACCTGCGGAGCGCCGGCATCGCCCACGGCGGGCTCTCGATCGAGACGATCTACGTCGACGACGCGGGCCGGTGCGGCCTGGTCGACATGCGGGCGGCATCGACCGCGGCCCGACCCGAGCAGCTCGATCGGGACGTGGCCTCCGCCATGGCCGCGGCCGCCGTGGTGGTGGGTCCCGACCGTGTCGTGGCGTCGGCCGCCAGGATCCTGCCCAGCGACACCCTGGTGGCGGCGCTCCCGTTCCTCGCCCGTGCCGCCCTCGGACCGGTGGCATCCCGGTCGCTGCGGGGGAAGAAGGCCCTCCTGACCTCACTACGCGAGGAGGGGGCGGCGACCTGCTCCGTCGAGGTCCCGAAGCTGTTGGAGCCCCGCCGCGTCAGCTGGGTCGACCTGGCCCTCATCCTCGGCACCCTCATCGGCGGGTGGGCGCTCATCGGCGTGCTGGTCAACGTCACCAAGTCCTGGAGCACCATCACCGGCGCCCGATGGGGTTGGGTGGCGGTCTGCTTCGTCTTGGCCCAGGCCGTCTACCCGGCACTGGCGCTCACCACGATCGGCTCGGTGACCGACACCATGCCGTACGGACGCACCGTCGTCCTCGAGGTGGCCAACACCTTCGTGTCGCTGGCCGGGGGATCGATGGGGGCGTTGGCCACCCGGGTGCGGTACTTCCAGCAGCAGGGCTACGACGCCACCCTGGCCGTCAGTTCGGGTGTCCTGGTGTCGACGGCCAGCTGGATCGTGAAGGGTGGGCTCTTCCTCATCGCCATCCCCATCGCGTTCTCGCAGTTCCACTTCGCCGCACCGACCGACACGGGTGGCGGCTCGGGGAGCAGCACCGCCAATCTGGTCTGGCTCGTGGTGATCGCCATCGTCGTGGTCGGCGTGGCGGTCGGGCTGCTGCTCGCCGTGCCCCGGTGGCGTCGGCTGGCCGCCGCCAAGCTGCGCCCCAAGGCCTCCGAGGTGTGGGGGCACCTGTTGGTCCTCTCCACCCACCCGCGCAACCTGATCGAGATCTTCGGCGGCGAGATCCTGGGCCAGCTGTTCGTGGCCCTGGCCCTCGGCGCCGCCCTGCACGCCTTCGACGAGCGGTTGAGCCTCGCCGCGCTGCTCATCGTGCTGACGCTCGGTTCGATGCTCGGCGGGATCTCGCCGGTGCCGGGCGGCATGGGGGTGGTGGAGGCGGGGATGATCATCGGCCTCACCGCAGCCGGTATCCCCGAGTCCCAGGCCGTGGCCGCCGTGTTCGTGCAACGGCTGTTCACCGCCTACCTGCCGCCCATCTGGGGGTGGTTCTGCCTCGTGTGGATGCGGAAGAAGGAGTACCTGTAGCAGCGGAGCGGTTGACGGCCGACGGCCGACGGCCGACGGCCGTCAGCCGTCCAGGCGAAGCGGCCCGGTCTGGTCGAGGCCCTGGAAGTCGCGGAGACGGCCCAGCCGGCCCAGGCGCCCGACGTTGACACCGGTGTCGGCTCCCCGCAGCATGCGCAGGTCGCCCCGGCTGTTCCCGTACGCCCACAGCCGGGCACCCTCCAGGTCGGTGTCGGCCATCCAGGTGCGGAGGCGCCGGATCTTCTCCTCGCCGCGGCAGTTGGCCCCCTCGTAGCGCCCGGTGATCCGGCCGGTCCCGTCGATCTCCAGGCGGGTGGCGATGGTGGCATCGGCGGCCAACCGGTCGGCGGCCACCGACACGTAGGCGTCGGGCGAGGCCGACACCACGACCACCCGGTCGCCCCGGCCCCGGTGCCAGTCGAGTCGACGACGGACCTCCGGCCGCACGCGGGCGGCCAGATGGTCGACGGCGAACTCTTCCGCCACCTGGTGGAGGTAGGCGGCGTCGACCCCGGCGAGGACCCGGGTGAAGAGCTCCTCCTTGGTCTCGTCGGCGACCGTGCCCCCGGCGAGAGCGGCCCGGGCCAGCCGTGGGGCCAGCTCGGCACTGGCCCGAACGACGGCCCGCCGCCCGACCACGGCGGTCAGGAAGTCGAACACACTGCCACCGCTCGTGAGGGTGCCGTCGAAGTCGAAGGCGGCGACGTCGGGCACGACGGCGGCGCTCAGGCGTCCGGAGCGGCGACGGTGGTCCCGCCCCGTCCGGCTCCGCCGGCGAACCGCGTGGCCCCGTCCACGGCCTCGCCCGACGCCAGGCTGGCCAGCCCCAGCCGGGTCTCGTGCCGGAGAGCCTCCTCCACCGACAGCGACCACTGGTCCACGGCCGACCGCCGGTCGTTGCGCAGGCAGACCTGGGGGAGTGCGGCCAGCTCCTGGGCCCACGACCGCGCCGCGTCGAGCGCGGTGCCGGACGGCACCACCCGGTTGACCAGCCCCATGGTCAGCGCCTCGTCGGCCCCGACCGCCCGCCCGGTGAGGATGAGGTCGAGCGCCCGGCCCTCGCCGACCAGGCGGGGCAGGCGGATCGTGCCGCCGTCGACCAGGGGCACGCCGAACCGACGGCAGAAGACGCCGAACGTGGCGTCCTCGGCCGCCACCCGCAGGTCGCACCAGACGGCGAGTTCGAGTCCACCGGCCACCGCGTAGCCCTCGACGGCGGCGATCACCGGCTTGGACAGGGCCAGGCGGGTGGGCCCCATGGGCCCGGCGCCGTCCTCGGCGACCCGGTTGCCGGTCCCGGACGCGATGGCCTGCAGGTCGGCGCCGGCGCAGAAGGTCCCACCTGCACCGGTGAGCACCGCCACCGAGGCCCCGACGTCGGCCTCGAAGGCCTCGAACGCCTCGAGCAGGGCGTCGGCGGTGGGCCGGTCCACGGCGTTGCGGCGCGTCGGACGGTCGATGGTGACCACCGTCACGGCACCGTGGTGGTCCACGTGCAGGGATTCGTGCATCTGCTCAGCATGGCGGACCGGTCGCCGCGGGGCCAGCCACGGCCCGGTCCGAAAACCCGACGGATCAGGTCGACAATCGGTCCCGACCCGGCTACTGTGGTGCGACGTCGGGTCCGGGACGGCCGTTGCCGGACACGCGACATGCCGGGATCGGCCGCCTGCGCGGCGCAACCGCCCGGCGGCCCAGCACCGTCGCAACGGCACACCCCGTTCCACCGAGGAACCGAGCAAGGAGCATCACATGGCAATCCGTCTGGGCGACGAGGCCCCTGACTTCACCGCCGACACCACCGAGGGCACCATCAGCTTCCACGAGTACCTCGGGGACAGCTGGGGTGTGCTGTTCTCGCACCCGAAGGACTTCACGCCGGTCTGCACGACCGAGCTGGGTGCGTTCTCCGCCGCCAAGGGGGAGTTCGACAAGCGCAACACCAAGCTGATCGGCCTGTCGGTCGACGACGTCACCTCCCACGGCAAGTGGGCCGGTGACATCGAGGAGACCCAGGGCACGGCCCTCAACTTCCCGCTCATCGGCGACGAGGACCGCAAGGTCGCCGACCTGTACGACATGATCCACCCGAACGCCAGCGACACCCTCACGGTGCGCTCGGTCTTCATCATCGGCCCGGACAAGAAGGTCAAGCTGACGCTGACCTACCCGGCATCGACCGGCCGCAACGTCGACGAGGTGCTCCGGGTCCTCGACTCGCTGCAGCTCACCGCCGACTACAAGGTCGCCACCCCGGTGAACTGGAGGGACGGCGAGGACGTCATCGTCGTCCCGGCGCTGTCGGACGAGGAGGCCAAGGAGCGGTTCCCGAAGGGCTTCACGACGGTCAAGCCGTACCTGCGGGTCACGCCCCAGCCCAACAAGTAGCCGTTCCCCGCACCACGTGTGGGGCACCGGTTCGGTGCGACGGACCCGGCCCCGGCGGCCGGGTCCGTCCGCGCCCGGGGACGGACCCGTGCGGTCCGGGCCAGGTCCGGCCGACTCCGGACCACGTCCGGGCCCGGTGGGCGACCACCGGATGGTCGGGGTCCGGGGTCCGGGGTCCGGGTCCGGGGTCCCGGTGGGGCGCCGTCTGCCCCCTGGGGCACGCATCCTGCTAGCATGATCCGGTCGACGTGTTCCGTCCGTCGGCCGTCACCACGATTCCAGAGGTCTATTTCCCACATGCCAGACAAGCAGGCAACCATCGCCGAGAACCGCCTCCACGAGACGGACACCGGCTCCCCCGAGGTGCAGATCGCCATCCTGAGCGAGCGCATCATCCACCTGACCGAGCACCTCAAGGTGCACAAGGGCGACCACCACACCCGTCGTGGCCTGCTCAAGCTCATCGGCCGTCGTCGGCGCCTGCTCGACTACGTCCGCAACAACGACGTCGAGCGCTACCGCGAGATCATCAACAAGCTCGGCCTCCGCCGCTAGGCGGCACAGACGCTCCGCCCGGCCTCGGCCGGGCGGTCGCAATTCCTCCACCGGTCGACCGGCCGGCGGATCGCAGGCCGGCCCGGTGTCGACCTGCAGCAGCACCGGCCCCCGCACCGCGGGCGGCCGTCGACACACCACACCGACCGGACGCCCACCGAGGTCAGTCACCAGTTGCCGGTCACCGGGTCCCCGAGCGGGTCGGGTGCCCGACAACTGGGAACTGGCTCGGGGAGTCCCCGAACCACAAGGAGCGTCATGTCCGACGCCATTTCCGTTTCCGTGCCCGTCAGCGGCACCGACAAGACACTCAGCTTCGAGGCCGGCAAGCTGGCCCAGCTGGCCGACGGCGCCGTCGTGGGCCGGATCGGCGACACCGTCCTCCTGGCCACGGCCACCGCATCCCGCTCGGTGCGCGAGGGGGCGGACTTCTTCCCGCTCACCGTCGACATCGAGGAGCGGACCTACGCCGCCGGCAAGATCCCCGGCTCGTTCTTCCGTCGGGAGGGCAAGTCGTCCGACCAGGCCATCCTGACCTGCCGGCTCATCGACCGCCCGCTGCGCCCGTCGTTCCCGAAGGGTTTCCGCAACGAGGTCCACATCGTCGGCACCATCTTCGGCGCCGACCAGGTCAATCCGCACGACGTGCTGGCCATCAACTCCGCCTCCGCCGCGCTGATGCTGTCGGGCATCCCCTTCGAGGGCCCGATCGGCGCCGTCCGGGTCGCCTATTCGACCGACGGCACCTGGATCCCGCACCCCACCTTCCAGGAGGGTGAGGAGTCCACGTTCGAACTGGTCGTGGCCGGCCGTGCCCTGGATGACAGCGCCGACGCCGAGATCGCCATCATGATGGTCGAGGCCGGTGGCTCCGAGCGTTCCTTCCAGTACTACGAGGAGGGCGCGCCCCAGGTCGACGAAGAGGTCCTGGCCGGTGGGCTCGAGGCAGCCAAGACCTGGATCCGCGAGTCCATCGTGCTCCAGCGCGAGCTCGTCGCCAGGTTCGTGGCCGAGCGCGGCGCGATCGAGACGATCGAGTTCTCGACGTTCGCCGACTACGGCGACGACGTGTGGGCGAGGGTGGAGGCCGTCGGCACCGACGGGCTGGCCGCCGCCAACGTCCTGTCCCCCAAGGCCGAGCGCAACGCCGGGTTGGCCGAGGTCACCGCCACGATCCTGTCCGACCTGGCGACCGAGTTCCCGGACCGGGCCGGCGAGATCAAGGCCGCCGTGCGCAGCCTGACCAAGAAGCTGGTCCGCAAGCGGATCGTCGAGGAGGGCCTCCGTATCGACGGGCGCACCACCACCGACATCCGCCCCCTGTCGGCCGAGGTCGACCTGTTCCCGACGGCCCACGGCTCGGCGCTGTTCCAGCGGGGCGAGACCCAGGTGCTGAACGTGACCACGCTGGGCATGCCCCGTATGAACCAGCTGCTCGACACCATCACCCCCGTCGAGTTCAAGCGGTACATGCACCACTACAACTTCCCGCCCTTCTCGACCGGGGAGACCGGCTTCATGCGGGGCCCGAAGCGCCGCGAGATCGGCCACGGTCTGCTGGCCGAGCGGGCGCTCCTGCCCGTCATCCCCTACGAGGAGGACTTCCCCTACACGTTCCGCCTGGTCTCCGACGTCCTGTCGTCCAACGGCTCGACCTCGATGGCCTCGGTGTGCGGCTCGACCCTGTCGCTGATGGCCGCCGGGGTACCGCTGAAGGCCCCCGTCGCCGGGATCGCCATGGGACTCGTCTACGACGGTGGCACCTACGTGACCCTCACCGACATCCTCGGAGCCGAGGACGCTTTCGGCGACATGGACTTCAAGGTGGCGGGCACCCGTGACGTCGTCACCGCCCTCCAGCTCGACACCAAGATCGACGGGCTCCCGCTCGACGTGCTGACCAAGGCGCTCATGCAGGCCAAGGAGGCCCGTCTCACCATCCTCGACGTGATGGCCGCGGCCATCCCCGAGCCCCGGTCCGAGGTGGCCGCGTCGGCGCCGAAGATCATCTCGTTCGAGATCCCGATGGACAAGATCGGTGAGGTCATCGGCCCGAAGGGCAAGGTCATCAACGCCCTGCAGCAGGAGACCGGTGCCGACATCGCCGTCGACGACGACGGCATGGTCGGGACCGTGACCATCGGCGCCAAGGACGGCACCGCGGTGGAGGAGGCCCGTCGGCGCATCGCCACGATCCTCGACCCGCCGCTGGCCGAGGTCGGCGCCACGTACCCGGGCAAGGTCGTCAACATCACCAAGTTCGGCGCCTTCGTCAACATCCTCCCGGGCCGCGACGGCCTGCTCCACATCTCCAAGATGGGGCAGGGCAAGCGGATCGACCGGGTCGAGGACGTCTTCGAGCTCGGCCAGCCGGTCGAGGTCCGGGTGGACGACATCGACCCGCAGGGCAAGGTGTCCCTGTCGCTGGCCGGCGAGGCGCCGGTCGCCTCCGGCTCCGGCTCCGGCTCGGGCTCGTCCGGCTCCGGCTCCGGCTCCGGCTCGTCCGGGTCCAACGGCGGTGGGCGCGGCTCGTCCCGTGGCGACCACGCCGACCCCGACGGTGGCGACGACCGCGGTCCGCGCCGCCAGACCGGTGCTCCCGCCGGCGCCGCCTCGTTCGAGGACGCCTTCGAGGAGGAGCTGGTGCAGGAGTTCGGGAACCTCGGCCCCGCGACGACCGAGTCGTCGGACCGGCCGAGCGGCGGCGGAGGCGGCCGGGGCGGTCGCCGGCGCCGTTGAGCACGCACGTCGGACGTGGGTCGGCCCCCTGGGCCGGCCCACGTCGACGCCACCGCTCCAGCGCGTGCTCGCCGGGCGGTGCACCGGCCGGGCGCGGATGATCCGCACCGACCGGCTCCCGTCCGGGCTGTCCCTGGTCACCGAAGCGATGGCCGAGGCCCGCTCGGTGTGCATCGGCTTCTGGGTGGGCACCGGCTCGCGTGACGAGTCCGACGAGTTCGCCGGCGCCAGCCACTTCCTCGAGCACCTCCTCTTCAAGGGGTCCGACGACCGTTCGGCGACCGCCATCGCCGAGGCCGTCGACGAGGTGGGAGGCGACTTCAACGCGTTCACCACCAAGGAGTACACCTCCTTCTACATCCGGCTGCTGGCCGAGCACGTCGACCTCGGTCTCGACATCCTGTCGGACATCATGTGGCGGCCCGCCCTGCGCGGCGCCGACCTGGACGCCGAGCGCCAGGTCATCCTCGACGAGATCCTCATGCACGCCGACGAGCCGGCCGACGAGGCGGGGGAGCAGAGCTCGGCGCTCCTGTTCCCGGACCACCCGCTCGGACGCGAGGTCCTGGGCACCGAGTCGTCGGTCGAGGCCATGTCCCCCGACCGGATCCGCTCGTTCTTCGAGTCCCACTACCTCCCCGGCAACATGGTCGTGGCCGTCGCCGGGGACCTGGAGCACGACAGCGTGGCCTCGGGCCTGGCCGACCGGTTCGGCGCCGCCGTCGGCGGCGCCACCCCGCAGCGGGCCGCACCCTCCACCCGTGTCGATCCCCTGGCCGTCACCCGGCGCGCCACCGAGCAGGCCCACGTGGTGGTGGCGGCCCGCTCGGTCGACCGGAACGACCCGAGCCGCTACGCCCTCGCCGTCCTGAACCACGTGTTGGGCGGCGGGTTGTCCAGTCGGCTCTTCCAGGAGATCCGCGAACGCCGCGGCCTGGCCTACTCGGTGTGGTCCGAGCGGGTCGCGTACCACGACGCCGGGTTCCTGAGCGTGGGCCTGGGCACCGCCCCCGAGCACGTGCCGGAAGTTCTGCGCATCGTGACCGACGAGCTCGCCGCACTGGGCGCCGACGGGGTGACCGATCGGGAGCTCGCCATCGCCAAGGGCAACCTCCGCGCCGAGACCCTCCTCGCCTGCGAGGACTCCGGCGCCCGGATGAGCCGGATCGGCGCCGGGATGCTCCTCCACGGCGAGGTCCTGACCGTCGACGCGGTGCTGGCCCGGGTCGAGGCGGTCACCCGGGAGGACGTCCACACGGCGGCGACCACGCTGGCGGCCGCACCCCGCACCCTGTCGGTGGTGGGACCCTTCGACGAAGGGGAGTTCGACACCGCCGCCCTGTCGCTCGGGTAGGGACGGCCGGGTCCGGCCCGGTGGACGACGGCGGTGTCGGGTCGGACGGACGGCGGCGGTGCCCGGGCCCCGGCCGGGGGAGGATCGCACCCCGGGGTGACGTGGCTCCTTGGCTAGGGTTGCCGCCATGCGAGTCGGGGTGGTGGGTGCCGGTGGTCGGATGGGGCGCGAGGTGTGCCGCACCGTGCTGGGCCGTCCCGGCCTCGAGCTGGTGGCCGCCGTCGATCCCGGCCACACCGGCGTCGACGTGGGGGAGCTGATCGGCACCACGGGCACCGGCGTGCCGGTGGCCGACGGGCTCGAGGCGCTCACCGGAGCCGGCGCCGAGGTGGTGGTCGACTTCACCCAGCTGGAGGTGTCCCGGGCCACCATCGACTGCTGTGTCGGTGCCGGGATCCACTTCGTGGTGGGGACCACCGGGTTCACCGAGTCCGATCTGGCCGACCTGTCACGGCGGCTCGACACGGCGTCGGGCACCCCGGCGCACGGTGTGGTCGCCGCCAACTTCGCCATCGGCGCCGTGCTCATGATGCGCTTCGCCGCCCTGGCCGCCCCCTGGTTCGACGGCGCCGAGATCATCGAGCTCCACCACGAGGGCAAGCGCGACTCCCCGTCGGGCACCTCGCTGCGCACCGCCGAGGGCATGGCCGCCTCCCGGGCGGCGGCCGGAAGGGGGGACTTCCCGCCCGATGCCACCAGCGTCGTGGTGGTCGACGGCGCACGGGGCGGCGCCGGCCCCGGCGGGGTGCGTGTGCACGCGGTCCGGCTCCCCGGTCTCGTGGCCCATCAGGAGGTCCTCCTCGGCGGACCCGGTCAGGGCCTCACCATCCGCCACGACTCCTACGACCGGGCCTCGTTCATGGACGGGGTGGTGCTCGCCGTCGAGTCGGTCGCCTCGCGGCCCGGGCTCACGGTCGGCATCGAGTCCCTGCTCGGGATCTGACAGGTCAGGGCGCCCGGCATGGACGACTCCCGCCAGCGCATCGTGGTGGCCGCCTACGCCTGCGTCGCCCGACGGGGTGTGGCGAAGACGACCATCGAGGACGTCGCCCGCGAGGCGGGCATGTCCCGGGCCACGGTCTACCGGGCCTTCCCCGGCGGTCGTGACGAGGTCATCAGCGCCACCATCGGCTGGGCCACCCTCGACTTCTTCGGTCGCCTGTACGAGCACATCCAGGGTTCGGCGGGCCTCGAGGAGATGATGGAGCGCGGCATCATGTTCGCCCACCGGGCCATCGTCGAGCACGAGGTGCTGCAGCGGGTGATGCAGACCGAGCCCGACAAGCTCCTCCCCGCCCTCACGGTGGAGAGCAACCGCATCCGCGAGGGCATCGCCGCCGTCCTGGCCCCCTACCTGGCCGAGCGGGGTCCGGCTCCGGGGGTGGACCTCGGTGACGCCGCCGACCTGCTGGCCCGCATGGTCCTGTCGTACATCTCCGCTCCCGGCCGCTGGGATCTGGAGGACCCGGACCAGGTCTCCCGCCTGGTCCGCTCCGAGCTGCTGGCCGGCGTGGTCGAGCCCGTGCGGGCCGGCTGACCGCCGGTCGCACCCGCCGGGGCGCCCCGGCCCCGGTTCCCGGGAGGCTGCGGCCCCGGTGATTGACGGTGAAACAAAAGCTGACGTACTGTTCCATCCATGGTCCGGTCAGGGGGAGCTCTTCGGGTGGTCGACGCGTCGCCACCCCCGCGTCCGGTGGCCGTGCCCACCGATTCGCCGCACCGGGTGCGCATCATCGACGGCACCCTGGCCTGCCTCGCCCGCCACGGGACCGTCAAGACCACCGTCGACGACATCGCCCGGGAGTCGGGGGTGTCGCGGGCCACGGTCTACCGGGCGTTCCCGGGCGGACGGGACGAGATCCTGGGTGCCGTGGTCGACACCGAGACGGCCCGCCTCTTCTCGGCGCTCGGCGTCCGGCTCGGCACCGCCGGCGACCTGACCGACGCACTGGTGGGCGGCATCGTCGAGGCCTCCGTGCGGCTGCGCGACCACGCCGCCCTCCACTTCCTGGTCGAGCACGAGCCGGGCATCGTCCTCGGCCACCTGGCGTTCGCCGACTCGGACCGGCTGCTCACCACCGCCTCCCGGTTCACCGCGCCGTTCCTCGCCCGGTGGATGCCACCGGCCGAGGCCGAGCGGGTGGCCGAGTGGGCCGCCCGGATCGTCCTCTCGTACGCCATCTCACCGTCCGACCGCATCGACCTGTGCGACCCGGCCCATGCCCGCCGGCTGGTGACGACCTTCATGCTCCCGGGGATCGAGGCCCTGCACACGGCGGAGTCGACCCCCATCCGGATCACCCCGTTCGACGGGAGCCGCCCGGCTCCGGGAGGACCCGTCGCCACGTCGTGAGCCGATCCGCCGACCACCGCCGGACCCGGTCCGTGCGGTCGCACCAGCCGCCGGTGGCGGCCCCGTCGTGCCCTGGGGGCCGCACGGAGCCGCACGGAGCGGCACCGTAGGCGAGCCGTAGCCGAGCCGTAGCCGAGCCGTAGACATCCGAACCACCACCGACCGCCACCACCAGGGGGACCACACATGACCACCGAGATGAGCAGCACCGAGGCCATCATCGGCCGCAAGGAGATCGACGATCTCGAGGCCATCCTCGGTGTCGTCGGGACCGAGGAGTCCGACGGCCGCCACGTCGTGCACTCCCAGTACGACTCCATCTTCACCTGGGACTACGAGAAGGGCACCCGGCCCAAACTGAACAAGCTGTACGAGAAGGCCAAGAACGCCCAGTGGAACGGGGAGACCGACCTGCCCTGGGACACCGACGTCGACCAGGAGAAGCTGGTCGTGGAGGCGGCCGAGGCCCAGGGCGGGCACGCCGTCGGGTTCGACATCGCCGGGACCCCGCTCGAGAAGTGGGGCGACAAGGAGTTCATCGAGCTGGGTGTGGAGAGCCAGAACTGGACGCTCTCGCAGTTCCTCCACGGCGAACAGGGCGCGCTGATCTGCACGGCCAAGATCGTGGAGTCGGTGCCGTGGATCGATGCCAAGTACTACGCCTCGACCCAGGTGATGGACGAGGCCCGGCACGTGGAGGTCTTCGCCAAGTACCTCGACGAGAAGCTCTCGGGCCACTACCCGATCAACGCCCACCTGCGGATGCTGCTCGACGACATCATCGCCGACTCGCGCTGGGACATGACCTACCTCGGTATGCAGATCATGATCGAGGGTCTGGCCCTGGCCGCCTTCGGCTTCATGCACTCGATGACCCCGGACCCGTTGCTCAAGCAGCTGCTGCGCTACGTCATGGCCGACGAGGCGCGCCACGTGGCGTTCGGTGTGCTGAGCCTGCAGGAGTACTACGCCGGGCTGTCCACCGCCGAGCTGCGCGAGCGCCAGGAGTTCGCCTTCGAGGCGGCGGTGCGCATGCGCGACCGCTTCCTCCAGCAGGAGGTCTGGGCCCGCATGGGCGTCGACCCGAAGAGCATCCTGCCGGTGGTCCTGTCCGCACCGGACCGCAACGAATTCCAGGCGCTCCTCTTCTCGAAGATCGTGCCGAACTGCCGCAAGCTCGGCCTGCTCGACGCGGCCGACGGGTGGCTCCGCACCAAGTTCACCGAGTTGGGCGTCATCGAGTTCGAGTCGGCCGTGGACACCTCCGAGGAGTACGACGCCATGGCCGCCGTGCCGCCGACCCAGCGCGACCTGGTCTGAACCGCACCACCCGGCCCACGGCGGACCGGTGCCCGCCGGCCGCCACGGGCGGGACGCCGCGGTGCTGCTGGTAGCCTGCGGTTCCGTGAGCCCCTGTCCGACATCCCTTCCGTCGAGCGCCCGGTGAGCGGCTCGCCCCGATTCGGGTCGGTGGTGACCGCCATGGTCACGCCCTTCGGCCCCGACGGCGAGCTCGACCTCGACGCCGCCGCCCGCCTGGCCCGCCACCTGGCCGACCACGGGAGTGACGGCCTGGTCGTGGCCGGAACCACCGGCGAGGGGCCGGTGCTGACCGACCCCGAGCGGATCGCGCTGTTCCGGGCCGTCGTGGAGGCGGTCACCATCCCGGTCATCGCCTCGTCGGGCACCAACGACACCGCCCACTCGATCCTCATGACCAAGGAGGCGGCCGCCGCGGGCGCCGCCGGCGTCCTGGTCGTCACCCCGTACTACAACCGTCCGTCCGCCGCCGGACTGTCCGCCCACTTCCGGGCGGTGGCGGCGTCGAGCGCCCTGCCGGTGGTGCTGTACGACATCCCGGTGCGGTCGGGACGCCGGATCGGCCCCGACCTGACCGTGCAGCTGGCCACCGAGGTCCCGAACATCGTGGCCGTCAAGGACGCCACCGGCGACGTGGCCTCCGGCGCCCGCGTGGTGGCCGAGGCCCCGGCCGGCTTCGAGCTCTACTCCGGCGACGACTCGCTCACCCTGCCGTTCGCCGCGGTGGGCGGGGTCGGCGTCATCAGCGTCGCCTCCCACTGGGCCGGCCCCGTCTTCGGCGACATGCTCGCCGCCCACGCCCGGGGTGACGTGGCCGCCGCCGCCTCCCTCAACCGCAGCCTCCTCGAGTCCTACCAGTTCGAGTCCTCGGACGAGTACCCGAACCCGGTGCCGGCCAAGGCGGCCTGCCGGGCCCTCGGACTGGCCGTCGGCCAGTGCCGGCTCCCCAACGCCCCCGCACCCGAGTCCCTGGACGACCAGGCCCGGTCCGTGGTGGCCGGGGTGCAGCCCCGTTCGCAGTCACGGCAGTCGGTTGGCTGAGCGCCGCACCTCCGCCGGGGGCAAGGGGAGGGATGCCGGGTCGGACGGGACCACCTCCGCCGACGCCGTGTCCCCGTCGAAGACGTCGGGTGCCAGCCGCCGCAGGAAGTCGAAGGCGTCGGCCGCCTCCAGCGCCGACGGCGCCACGGCGGAGGCACCGGGAGCCGGGTCGGCGGCCGCGTCGGGAGGGTCCCGCAAGGCGCCCGCCGCCAAGAAGGCGGGCGGCACCTCCCGCCGTGCGTCGACGACGTCCGCCACCGGTGCGGACCCGGTGCGGATCGTCTTCCTCGGCGGTCTGGGCGAGATCGGCCGGAACTGCGCCTGCATCGAGGTCGACGGGCGGATCCTCGTCCTCGACGTGGGCATCATGTTCCCCGACCCGGACATGCCCGGCGTCGACCTGGTCCTGCCCGACTTCACCTACCTGCGCGAGAACGCCGACCGGGTCGACGGCGTCATCCTCACCCACGGCCACGAGGACCACACCGGCGGCCTCGCCTACCTGCTCCGGGACTTCCCGGTCGACGTCTACGGCTCCGAGCTGACCCTGTCGCTGGCCCGCAGCCGGGTCGACGAGGCCGGCATGGCCAGCCGGGCCCGGTTCATCCCCGTACGGGACCACGAGCGGCGCCGGATCGGGCCGTGCGACGTGGAGTTCATCCCCGTCACCCACTCGGTGCCCCACGCCTTCGCCACCGCGTTCCACACGCCCCAGGGCATCATCCTCCACTCCGGCGACTTCAAGATCGACCTCCACCCCGTGGACGGCCGCCGGACCGACCTCGCCCGCATGGGTGCCCTCGCCTCCGACCCGGGCATCCGCCTGCTGCTGGTGGACTCGACCAATGCCGAGGAGCCGGGGTTCACCGCCTCGGAGTCGACCGTGGGCGCCACCCTGGAGAAGGTCTTCCTGGCCCGGCCCGACCGTCGCTTCGTCGTCACCTGCTTCGCCAGCCACATCCACCGGGTCCAGCAGGTCGCCGACGCCGCCATCGCCGGCGGCCGGGTGGTCGCCACCCTCGGCCGGTCCATGCAGAAGAACGTGGCGCTGGCCCGCAAGCTCGATCTGCTGCACATCCCCGACAGCGCCCTCGTCGACATCGAGGACGTCGACGACTACCCGCCGGGCAGGGTCTGCGTGATCTCGACGGGCTCCCAGGGGGAGCCGATGTCCGCCCTGTCGCGGCTCGCCACCGGGGAGAACCGGTTCTTCAAGCTCCACGAGGACGACGTGGTCGTGATCAGCGCCCATCCGATCCCCGGCAACGAGTGGTCGGTGGGCCGGGTCATCGACAGCCTCCACCGTCGGGGCGTCGAGGTCATCCACTCCGGCGTCGAGAACGTCCACGTCAGCGGGCACGCGAAACAGGGCGAGCTCGCCATGCTGATGTCCGTCACCCAGCCGGAGTTCCTCGTCCCGGTCCACGGCGAGTACCGCCACATGGCCAACCAGGTCCGACTGGCCAACAGCATGGGCATCGAGGGCGACCGGGTCCTCCTGTGCGAGGACGGCGACGCCATCCGCATCGACCACGAGGGCATGCGTCGGGACGGCACCGTGCCCGGCGGCTACCTGTTCGTCGACGGCAGCTCGGTCGGCGACATCGGTCACGGCGTGCTGCGCGACCGCATGGTCCTGGCCGAGGAGGGCGTGGTCATGGCCGTCGCCACCGTCGACCTCAAGCAGGGCGAGGTGATCGGCACCCCCCAGATCGTCACCCGGGGATGGGCCTACGACCAGGACACCGACGCCATCCTCGAGGAGGCCCGTACGCTGGTCACCCGGGCCCTCGAGCAGGCACTCTCGTCGGGCAGCTCCGATCACGAGTCCCTCAACCGGGTCGCCCGGAAGGCGCTGGGCAAACTGGTCGGGGAGCGCACCCGCCAGCGGCCCATGATCGTCCCGGTGATCGTGACGGTCTGACCGGTCGGGTCGGGTCGCCGTGGCGGCGGCCGCGGTACGGGCGGCAGGCGGCGGGAGGCAGGCGGCGGGCGGTGGGCGGTGGGCCCCCGTACGGCGGATAGCGTGCGGTGGCCCCGGTGCGGCCCCGGTGGTGTCCCACTGGTGGGCCCCTGGCGGCGGTAGCGTGGTTGCACTGTGACGACCGCCACCAAGCGCCCGGCGGGTCGATCGGGGGCGTCGCGTCCGAAGGGCAAGTCGACACCCCCGTCCCGATCGAGCCGCAACGCCGCCGCGAAGAAGACCCAGGCCACGAAGGGCGGATCCCGCAACGGCCGGCCCCCCGGCCACTCGTCGGGCGGGCTCCTGGCGTCGATGGGGGCGGTCGCCGCCGGGCACGCCACCGACCTGTGGGGCGTGGTGCTGGTGACCCTGGGCATCCTGTGCGGCGTCGCCTTCTACGGTGACTCCCTCGGACCCGCCGGGCACGACGCCCGGGTCGGCGTGGGGGACCTGCTCGGCTGGGGACGCTTCCTGGTCCCCCTGGTGCTGGTGGCCGTCGGCGTCCGGCTCCTGATGGACCGGGGCGAGGACGACAACCGCTCCCGGCGGGAGCCCGCCCGCGCCGTCATCGGCGGCACACTCCTGCTGCTCGCCGTCTCCGGGCTGGCCGCCATCGCCGGTGGCTCCCCGAGCCTGCACGCCTCGACAGCGGCGCTGTCGTCGGCCGGTGGCTGGGTCGGCGCCGTGATCGCCGATCCGCTCGGTCGCGCCCTCGGGGGGTTCGGCGCCGCCGTCGTGCTGGTGATGGTGGTGGCGGTGGCGCTGCTCGTGTTCACCGGGGTGTCCGTGCGGACGGTGGCCTCCTCCGTCGTCCGTGCCGTCCGGTGGGCGCTGTCCACGGCGATGGGGGACCGGGCCGCCGACACCGTCGACGACGAGGCCGCAGCCGACCGCGACGAGCCCACCGACCCGTTCGGGCGCGCCCTCGCCGAAGGCCGTCAGCCCTCGATGGCCGCCGTGGCGCCACCCGTGGACCCCGAGGCCGGACCCGTCGGAGCCGTCGCACCGGGTGCCGCGCTCGACCCCCACGACGTCGGCGCGGACGACGTGGTGACTCCCGATACGCCACCCCTGCCCGAGGCGGCCACCCGGCCCGGCCGGGGCGAACAGCTCGAGCTGGCGGTGGATGCCCCGGTGGGCGACTGGAAGCTCCCGCCCGCCAAGCTGCTCAAGCGGGCCAAGGCCCAGGTCATCGACGAGACGGAGGTCGAGGCCGCCGGGGCCGCCCTGGTCCACGCCCTGGCCGCCCACGGCGTGGAGACCCGACTGGTGGGGCGCACGGTCGGACCGACGGTCACCCGCTACGAGCTGGAGCTCGGCGCCGGGGTCAAGGTGGCACGCGTCACCTCGCTGTCGAAGGACATCGCCTACGCCATGGCCTCGCCCGACGTACGGATCCTGGCCCCGATCCCCGGGAAGTCGGCGATCGGGGTCGAGGTCCCGAACCGGCGGCGCCAACTCGTCGCCCTCGGTGACATCCTGGCGTCGCCGGAGGCGGCCCGGGCCACCCATCCGCTCGAGGTCGGACTCGGCCGGGACATCGCCGGCCGTGCCGTGATCGCCAACCTGGCGGAGATGCCCCACGTGCTGGTGTCGGGCTCCACCGGCTCGGGCAAGTCGTCGTGCATCAATTCGGTGCTCACCTCCATCCTCACCCGGGCCACCCCCGACCAGGTGCGCTTCATCCTGATCGACCCGAAGCGGGTCGAGCTCGGCCAGTACAACGACCTGCCGCACCTGCTGACCCAGGTGGTCGTCGACCCCAAGAAGGCGGCCAACGCCCTCAGCTGGGCCGTCACCGAGATGGAGCGGCGCTACGACCTGCTCGCCGAGGTCGGTCAGCGCGACATCACCGGCTACAACCAGTCGTTCGACTCGGGGGACCTGTCCGAGTACGAGGAGGCCTACCGCCTGCGGATGCAGGGCACCGACGGCGAGGTCGACGAGGACGACGACTCCCAGATCCGGTTCCCGCGCCTTCCGTTCATCCTGATCGTGGTGGACGAGCTGAACGACCTGATGATGGTGGCGGCGCGGGACGTGGAGGAGTCCGTCTGCCGGATCGCCCAGATGGCCCGGGCCGTGGGGATCCACCTGGTGCTGGCCACCCAGCGACCCTCGGTGGACGTGATCACCGGGGTGATCAAGGCCAACGTCCCGTCGCGGATGGCGTTCTCGGTGTCGTCCCTGGCCGACAGCCGGGTCATCCTCGACCAACCCGGCGCCGAGCGCCTCATCGGCAAGGGCGACATGCTCCTGCTGACGGCCTCGTCCTCCAATCCGCAGCGTATCCAGGGTCCCTGGGTGAGCGAGGAGGAGGTCCGGGCGATCGTCGCACACTGGAAGCGGCAGCGGCCCATGGAGATCGTCGCCGGGATCGAGGAGGTCGTAGGGGCCGAAGCACCCCGCTCCGGCAGCGACGACGGGGACGACGACGAACTGCTCGAGCAGGCCATGGAGCTCGTCGTGCGGTCCCAGCTCGGCTCCACGTCGATGCTCCAGCGCAAGCTGCGGGTCGGGTTCGCCCGGGCGGGACGCCTCATGGATCTGATGGAGCGGCGTGGCGTGGTCGGTCCGTCGGAGGGCTCGAAGGCGCGTGCCGTCCTGATGACACCCGAGGAGCTGGACGCGCGCTGAGCGCGCGGGCCGGCACACGTCGCTCGGAGCATGGTGACCGGGGGCAGTGATCCCGAAGCCGGAGGCGCGCCCGCAGCGCCGGTCGGGCCGGAGGCGACGTCGTCGGCCCCGACAGAGCTGACATCGAAGGCGACGTCGGAGGTGACGTCGGAGGTGACGTCGCTTGCGCCAGGTACCGACGACGGGGCGGACGTCGGTGCCGGTCCGGAGGCCGACGGGGCGGCTGACGTGGGTTCCGGCAGTGGTGCCGGAGGTGACTCGGGCGCCGGCTCGGGTGCGGGTGCGGGTGTCGACGCCGGCTCGGATGCGGGTGCGGTTGCCGACGCCGGCTCGGGTGCGGGTGCGGGTGCGGTTGTCGACGCCGGCTCGGATGCGGGTGAGGGTGCGGTTGTCGACGCCGGCTCGGATGCGGGTGAGGGTGCGGTTGCCGACGACGGCATCGGTGCGGCGGCCGGTCCGGGCGCCGGTCCCGACGGGGGGTCGGACTCCGGTTCCGGGATCGTCCTCGCCGGATCGGTGGCCACCGGTCGTCGGGGTCGGAGCAGGCGCCATCGGGATGCCCCGGCCCACCGTCACTCGGCGGGCCGTTCCGGTCGACAGGACGGCAGTGGGGACGGGGACGGGGGCCGTGGTCGGCGGCGTCGATGGCCGTGGATCGTGGTCGCCGTCGTGCTCGTGGTGATCGGGGCCGGCACCTGGGTCGCCGTCGACCGGATCACCACGCCACTGGCCAGGCCCGTACCCCGGGTGACCGATGTGGCCGCAACCGTGGTTCCCGGGGCGCGCCGTCACTCCCGTGGCCGGCCAAAGGACAGGGGGCGGTGGCCGTCCCGTCGGTCGGTTTCACGGCGCAGTCCGGCCCCGAGTCGTCGGTGCCCATCGCCTCCCTCACCAAGATCACGACAGCGGTGGTGATCCTGCGGGACCACCCGCTGCCAGCCGGTGCCGACGGTCCGGTGATCACCGTAACGGCGGCGGATGCCGCCGAGTACCAGAACGAACTGCACAACGACGAGTCGACCATCGCCATCCAGGCCGGGGAGACGCTGACCGAGCGGCAGATGCTCGAGGCGATGATGTCCCAGTCGGCCAATGACATCGCCTACAGCCTCGCCGTGTGGGATGCCGGCTCGCTCCCGGCGTTCGTCGCCAAGATGAACGCCCTGGCGACCTCCCTCGGCACCACGGCCACCCACTACGTCGATGCCAGCGGCTACGACCCGCAGACGGTGTCGTCGGCATCCGACGTGCTGCGACTGGCGACCACCGGCATGGCGATCCCGGCCTTCGCCCAGATCGTCGCCCTCCCGTCGGTGACCCTCCCGCTCGTCGGCACGCTCCACAACATCGTCTCCGAGATCGGCACCAACGGGGTGGTGGGGATCAAGTCCGGCTACACGTCCGAAGCGGGCGCGTGCATGGTGCTGGCGGCCGACCGGGCCGTGGAGGGCCGCGAGGTGCTCGTCCTGGTGGCCGTGCTCGGACAGCCCACCCCACCGCCGACCCAACCGACCACGACCACCACGACGACTCGGGCCACGGTCCCGGCCACCACGACGACGACCACGAACCCCCGGTCCACGACCACCACGACGGTCCCTGCCAACGATCTGCCGATCGCCGATCCCTTCAAGTACGCGCGGCCCACGACGGAGGCACTCCTGACCGCCACGTCGGCGGGACTCACCGCCGTGACGGTGGCCACGCACGGACAGCCGATCGGCACGGTCACCAGCACGTGGGGCGGGGTGCCGCACCCGGCCGCAGTCGTCACCTCGTCCGGTGCCTGGCTACCGGGATGGCCGGGCCAGCGGGTGTCGACCCTGACCAGGTTCCGCTCCGTCGAGGCGGGCAGTCCGGCCGGCACCCGGGTGGGTGTGCGCATGTACGCCATCGGCGCGCAGTTCGTCGCCGTTCCGTTGGAGCTGGCGGAGCCGGTCCCGGAGCCCTCGGTGTGGTGGCGTCTGGCACACGCCTGACATCGTCGGACGTCGGACGTCGGACGTCGGACGTCGGACGTAGGACGTGTGGCGTGTGGCGTTGGACGTGAGGCGTTGGACGTGGGACCCGAGGTGACGACGCCGGGCCACGGGCGACGTCGCCGGGGCGATGTGCGGCGTGCAGCGTGCCACGGGCGACGTGCGACCGGTCCCGCGGGGGACGATGGCGGGCGGCATCGTGGCGGAGACGGGGACGGTTCGAACCACCCCGTCGCCACGGTGATGCCGGAGGTCGCACAGGTCACGCCCGCTGCAGGGCGCCGGGGGTACCGTGGGGACGTGCGAGCACGAGTTCCAGCGTCGTCGGCAAACCTCGGACCCGGGTTCGACACCCTGGGGCTGGCCCTGAACCGCTATGTCGTGGTCGACGTCGAACCGGCGTCCAAACTGATCGTGCGGTCGGTGGGGGAGGGTGAGGGACTGGCCGACGACTCCTCGCACCTGGCCGTACGGGTGGCGATCGACGTCGCCGGCACCGACCGGCTCGCCATCTCCGTGCGGTCCGAGATCCCGATCGCACGCGGCCTGGGCTCGTCGGCCGCCCTGGCGGTGGCTGCTGCCGCCGCCGCCGGTGCCGAGGACCCGCTGTCGGTGGCCACGGCCATGGACGGGCATCCGGACAACGCCGCCGCATCGATGGTGGGTGGCTTCGTGGCGGCCGCCGTGGTGAAGGGTGGCGTGCACGTGGTGCGCCTGCCGTTGGACGTCAGCCTGGCCTTCGTGGTGATCGTGCCCGACGTGCAGCTCTCGACGGCGCGGGCACGCCAGTCACTTCCGACCGAGGTCAGTCGCGAGAGCGCGGCGTTCAACCTGTCCCGCATGGCGCTGTTGATGGCGGGGATGGCCGACTGCCGGCTGCTGATCCCCGAGGCGGCGGAGGACCGGTTGCACCAGGACTACCGCAGCCCGCTCTTCCCGGCGGCGCCCAAGCTCCTGGCGGCCATGGTCGCCGGCGGGGCACTCGCCTCGTGCTGGTCGGGCGCAGGCCCGTCCCTGCTCGGAATCTGCCGAGGGGTCGACGCACCGAAGGTCCAGACCGCCGGCGAGCAGGCGCTGGCGGAAGCGGGACTGGCCGGACAGGTCCTGTCGCTGCACGCCGATATGGACGGCCTCATCCTCGACCGGGACGGCACGGCCGGGCTGTACGACGACGACAGGTAGCCTCGTCGGGTCATGCCCACCCAGCCCAGCAAGGACCTCCAGGCCGTCCCCAATCCGCAACCGGGGCGTGACTACCTGGTCACGTGCGACACCCCCGAGTTCACCTGCCTGTGCCCCCTGACGGGCCAGCCGGACTTCGCCACGGTGCGTATCGCCTACGTCCCCGACGAGTCGCTGGTGGAACTCAAGTCGCTCAAGCTCTATCTGTGGAGCTTCCGCAACGAGGGTGGGTTCCACGAGGACATGACCAACCGGATTCTCGATGACCTGGTGGCCGCCGTCGCCCCCCGTCGGATCACGGTCACCACGGACTGGCTGGTGCGCGGCGGTATCCATACCGTCGTCGAGGCCTCCCACCCCGCCGACGGCTGACCCCCACCAGGTCACCCGACCCTCAGCCGGCCCCGACCGACCCTCAGCCGGAACCGTCGGACCCGTCGGTCCCGTCGGGTTCCGCCGGCCGGTCGAGTCCGAGGTCGGGCTCCTGGCCGAAGGGGGGCTCCGGGGTGAACGTCCACCGCGGGTCCTCGTCGGTGGGCCCGGTGCGCTCGAGGGTCCAGCCCCCGTAGGTCTTCATCCGGTGGTGGCTCCGGCACAGCAGGGCCAGGTTGTCGAGCCGCGTGTCGCCGCCGGACTCCAGGGGGACCACGTGGTCGATCTCCAGGGTGTAGCCCACCCCGCACCCGGGCACCACGCAGTGGCGGTCCCGCAGGGCCAGGGCGGTGCGCAGGGTCTGGTTGACGGTGCGGCCCAGGTGGGCCACGGCCCGGATGTCCCCGGCCTCGGTGAACACACAGGCCAAGAAGGCGTCGTCGGCCAGTCCGGCCGCCACCGGGACCGGGACGCTGCCCTGGCCGTCGATCTCGCACAGCTCACCGGGCAGGGCCCGTCCCCGACGCAGGGCGGCCAGGTCCACCCGCACGATGACGGTGGCCGGCGGCGGTGCGGTGATCAGGTCGTCGACCCGGCCGAGGTCGTCGGGATCGGCCATCCGGTGGTCGTCGTCACCGGTGCCGGACGGGTCGTCGTCGATCTCCGTTCCCCGGTCGCCAGCCCCGGCCGTTCCCCGGTCGGGTCGGGCACCGGTGCCTCCGGCGGACCGGGCACCGGTGCCACCGGCGGACCGGGTGCCGGTGGCACCGGTTGTTCGGGTGCCGGCTCGGGACGACCGGGGCCCACCACCGGTTCCACCACCGGTGCCACCACCGGGTCCACCACCGGGCCGGGACCGTCGGGCCCCGTCGATCAGCACGAAGAGGGCGTCGGCCCGCAGGGCACCCTCGGACTCGGGCGGAGCAGCGGTGCCGCCCCCACCGGTGCCGCCCCCACCACCGGTGCCCCGTCCCCGTCCCCCGGAACGTCCCCGTCCCCCGGAACTCCCCCGTGTGCCGGAACCCGGGTCCGGGGCCGCCGCCTGCCGGCGGTCGTGGCGCAGGCGGTCGACCACCGGGCGGAGCCGGGCCAGCAGGGCCGCCCCCCGCTCGGGGGTGTCGGTGCCCGAGTAGCAGAAGGCCCCTTCGGCGTCGGTCCACGACGTGAAGGTGCGCCCGGCGTGGATCCGGGCCAGGGTGGCCACCGGGTCCACCCCGGCGGCCCGGGTGCGCACGGTGCGGCACCGTTCCCGCACCACCGGCAGGGGCACCTGGTCGATGCCGGCCAACAAGGTGCCCTCGGCCGTGGGGTCCACGGTGGCGGCCCGGGTGACCTCGGTGAGCTTGGGCCCCGACAGGGTGCCCGAGCGCAGGGCCGCCTCGCACCCGGGCAGGTCCCCGAGGGCCCGTCCCGCCTCGAGGGTGCGCCGGGCGGCACCGGGGGAGCCCCCCTCCAGGTCGGCCAGCAGGCCCACCGGGGAGCGGTGGCCCTCGTCCTCCCAGCACCCCGACTGGGCGATCCGGGGGGCGAGCAGGGTCTTGGCCGCCACCACCAGGCGCTCCATCCGGGCGAAGGAGGCGTACAGGGCCACCGCATCGGGTCCCACCAGGAGCCCGGGGTCGAGGTCGGCCAGGAGCCCGCCCAGGGCCTCGCCCACCGCCGCCGTCCGGGCCGCCAGACCGGGCTGGCCCCCGGGAGCCACCGCCACCGCAACGGTCGGGTCGGGGAGTGCGTCGAACATGGTGGCCAGCGCCATGGGAGAAGCCTCCCAGGGGGGTGTGACGGGGAGGGGCGCGGGGCACGGGCGACCGGGCCGTATCCTGGTGCGGTGAGCGAGCAGCAGCCCCGCACCTTCCACATCCGCACGTTCGGGTGTCAGATGAACGAGCACGACTCCGAGCGGCTGGCCGGGGCCCTGGTGGCGGACGGCCTGGTGGCGACGGCCGACATGGAGACGGCCGACGTGGTGGTGTTCAACACGTGCTGCATCCGGGAGAACGCCGACAACAAGTTCTACGGCCACCTCGGCAACCTGAAGGCCCTGCGGGAGTCCCGTCCGGACATGCAGATCGCCGTCGGCGGCTGCCTCGCCCAGATGGACCGGGAACGGGTACGGGAGCGGGCGGGCCATGTCGACGTGGTGTTCGGCACCCACAACCTGACGTCCGCTCCTGAGCTGCTGCGGCGGGCCTCGGTGGAGGGACCGATCGTGGAGATCCTGGAGGAGCCGGTACCGGAGGGCGGACCGACCGCCGCCGACCAGCAGACGGCGGCCCTGGCCGCAGTGCGCGACCTCCCGTATGCGGCCTGGGTGACCATCCAGACCGGGTGCGACAACAGCTGCGCCTACTGCATCGTGCCCGCCGTGCGCGGACCGGAGGTGTCGAGGACCGTCGACGACCTCGTCTCCGAGGTCGAGGAGCTGGCCCGACGTGGGGTCACCGAGGTGACACTGCTCGGTCAGAACGTGAACTCGTACGGACGGGACCTCACGAGGCGCAGCCCGATCTTCGGTGACCTGCTGCGGGCGGTCGGGGGGGTGGAAGGGATCCGGCGGGTCCGGTTCACCAGCCCGCACCCGAAGGACCTCCGACCGGAGGTCATCGGGGCGATGGCCGGGACCCCGGAGGTGTGCAACCACCTCCACCTGCCCCTCCAGTCGGGCAGCGATGCCGTGCTGGTGGCCATGCGCCGGGGGTACACCGCCGAGCGGTACCTGGACCGCCTGGCGGCCGCCCGGGCCGGTGTGGACGACCTCGCCGTCACGACCGACCTCATCGTCGGCTTCCCCGGGGAGACCGAGGAGCACTTCGAGCAGACGCTCGAGGTGGTGGCCGAGGCGCAATTCGACAGCGCCTACACCTTCGTCTTCTCCCCGCGGCCGGGCACACGGGCAGCGGCCATGGAGGACCGGTTCCTGCCCACCGAGGTCACCGCCGAGCGGATGGAACGACTGCGGGCGGTGGTGGAGCGGTCCGCACTCATCCGCCATGCGGCACGCGTCGGACGGACCGAGGAGGTGGTGGTGGAGGGACCCTCCAAGCGCGACCCGTCCGTCACCACGGGCCGTACCGGCCAGAACAAGCTCGTCCACTTCGCCACCGTCGGGACGCGTCCGGTAGCCGCCGGGTCCTACGCCACGGTGCGGGTGACCGACGCCGCCCGGCACCACCTCACCGGCGAGCTCGTGGAGGTGACGGCCCGGCCGTCCCACCGGGTCCGCATCCCCGTCTCCGCCGGCTGAAGAGGTGGACGTCGCCCTGGTAGGGCCCACCGCGTCGGGCAAGTCGGCCATCGCCCTGGCGGCCGTCCGGAGCATCCGTGCCACGGGGACGACGGGTGACGTCGAGCTCGTCTCGGTGGACTCGATGGCCGTCTACCGGGGGATGGACGTCGGGACGACGAAGCCCGGGCCCGAGGTGCAGGCCGAGGTCCGGTACCACCTGATCGACCTCGTCGAGCCCGACGAGGAGTTCACCGTGACCCGGTTCCAGGCGGCGGCGGCCGACGCACGGGCCGGGATCGCCACCCGGGGCAACCGGGCGCTCCTGGTCGGTGGGACCGGGCTCTACCTGCGGGCGGTGACCGACCGGCTCGAATTCCCCGGGCGCTACGAGGAGGTGGCCGCCGGGCTGCGGGACGACCTCGACGCCGCCGGCCCCGAGGGGAGTGCGGTCCGCACGGCCGCTGTCGGCGCACTGTTCGGCCGTCTGTCGGAGCTGGACGCGGTGGCGGCGGCCCGGATCGAGCCGGGCAACGAGCGTCGCGTGGTGCGGGCGCTGGAGGTGACCCTCGGATCGGGGCGCCCGTTCTCGAGCTTCGGTCCCGGACTGGAGCGGTACCCCGCGAGTGCGGTCCGGATGGTGGGCGTGCGACCCGACCCCGCGGACACGGACCGTCGGATCGGGGAGCGCTTCGACGCCATGATGGACGCCGGTCTTCTGGACGAGGTCCGGACCCTGGCGGCACGTCCGGCGGGGTTGTCGCGTACGGCCCGCCAGGCGCTCGGCTACCGCGAGCTGCTCGCCCACGTGGAGGACGGGGTCCCGCTCGACGAGGCGGTGGACGAGGCGGTGCGTCGGACCCGCCAGTTCGCCCGGCGCCAGTGGTCGTGGTTCCGCCGTGACCCGCGGATCGAGTGGGTGGCACCGGACGGGGACCCGGTGGGCGTCCTCGTGGACCACCTGACCGGGCACGCCTCCGACCCTGAGCACCCGACCGGGCACGCCTCCGACCCTGAGCACCCGACCGGGCGCACGCCGGACCCGGACCGGTGAGAGAATGACCATGAGATCATGACCACGTCCCACGCCCCCTCACCCCTGCTCCGGTTCACCAAGCACCACGGTGCCGGGAACGACTTCCTGGTCCTGATCGACCCGGCCTCGACCGGCGCGCTCCCGGCTGACCTGGTGCGTGCCCTGTGCGACCGCCGGTTCGGGGTGGGGGCCGACGGGGTGATCCAGATCGTCGACGCCCACGGTGCTGCGGACGTCGGCATGGTCCTCCAGAACGCCGACGGGCGGGAGGCCGAGATGAGCGGGAACGGCATGCGCTGCCTGGCCCAGGCCGCCGTGCTCAGCGCCCTGGTGACCCCGCCGGTCTTCACCGTGTCCACAGCGGTCGGGGTGAAGACGGTCGAGTACCACGAGGGGAGCTCCGTCCACGTGGCCGAGGCGTCCGTGGGTCTCGGGACGGTGGTGCTGGGGCCCGACCAGCCCCAGAAGTTCCCCGACCGCAGGGTCCGCACCGTCGACATGGGCAACCCCCACGTGGTCATGTTCGGGCCCTCGCTGGACGACGTGGACGTGGTCGGCATCGGTACCCACCTCCAGGGTGTCTACGAAGGCGGGATCAACGTCGAGTTCATCGCGTCGGGGGACGAGCCGGGCCACCTGGTGCTGCGGGTCTTCGAGCGGGGCGCCGGCGAGACCCAGGCCTGCGGCACGGGGAGCGCGGCGGCGGCGGCGGCGGCGCGCAGCTGGGGCCTGGTGGGGGACCGGGCCACGGTGCACAACCCGGGCGGCACCCTGCACGTCACGCTCGACGGCGACGAGGCCAACCTCCGGGGCCCGGTGCACCGGGTGGCCTCGGTCGTGGTCGACCCGGCGGCCGTGCTCGACGGGGCCCGGCCGGTGCCCTCGGGCGTGCGATGAGCCCGGACGCGCGATGAGCCCCGGCGACTCCGCCTTCACCGACACCCTCATCTCCCGCGAGGTCCGGGAGCGCATCGTGATCGTGGGGGTGACGTTCCCCTCGGGCACCCAGGCCGCCACCGAGGCGGGCCTGGACGAGCTCGCCCTCCTGGTGGACACGGCCGGGGCCGACGTCGCCGGGAGGATCATGCAGCGTCGCACGGCGCCCGACAGCGCCACGTACCTCGGTAAGGGCAAGGCGGAGGAGCTACTGGCCATGTGCCTGGAGGTGGACGCCGACACCGTGGTGTTCGACGACGACCTGTCCCCGGCCCAGCAGCGCAACCTGGAGAAGATCCTCGGCCGCACCGCCATCGACCGCACCGCGGTGATCCTCGACATCTTCGCCCAGAACGCCCGCACCCCCGAAGGCCGGGCCCAGGTGGAGCTGGCCCTCCTCCGGTACCGACTGCCGCGCCTGCGGGGTCGGGGGCACGCCTTGAGCCAGCAGGCGGGTGGGATCGGCACGAGGGGTCCGGGTGAGACCCAGCTCGAGGTCGACCGGCGGCGACTGGTGCAGCGGATGACGCGGCTCGAGGCCGACCTCCGCCAGCTGGACCGGACCCGGCAGGTCCAGCGCCGGGGCCGCCAGCGGGGCCGCCAGCGGACGGTGTCCCTGGTCGGCTACACCAACGCCGGCAAGTCGACCCTGCTCAACCGGTTGTGCGCCTCCGACGTGCTGGTGGAGGACCGGCTCTTCTCCACGCTCGACCCGCGCACCCGACGGTTCGACCTGCCCGGCGGCGAGCTGGTCCTGCTGACCGATACCGTCGGCTTCGTCCGCAAACTGCCGCACCAGGTCGTCGAGGCGTTCCGGTCGACGCTCGAGGTGGTGCTGGAGTCCGACCTGATCGTGCACGTGGTCGACGGCTCGGCCCCGGACCTCGAGGGTCAGATCGACGCCGTCCACCGCGTCCTCACCGAGATCGGCGCCGACGACATGCCCGAGCTGCTGGTCGTGAACAAGTCCGACGCCCTGGGCACCGGGGACGACGAGACCGGTGAGGAGGCCCGGCGGCTGTTGGCCGCCCATCCCGGCTCGGTGCTGGTGTCGGCGCGGACCGGGGAGGGGATCGAGGAGCTGCTGGTGACGATCGGGGACCGCCTACGGGTCGGCGACCGGGTGGTCGAGCTCGAGATCCCCTGGGCCCGGGGGGACGTGCTGGCCGCCGTCCACCGTGAGGGGGAGATCGTGGGCGAGGAGGCGGGGGAGGACACCACCCGCATCCAGGTCGTCCTCGACGATGCCGGCAAGGCACGCTTCGCCGAGTTCCTGGCGTCGTGAGCGCATCGTCCACCGCCCCGGGGTCCCCAGCCGGCTTCGCACCGCCCCCGTACCCGTACGAGCGGTTGAACGGCGCCAAGGCCCGTGCCATCGAACGGTTCACCGACCGTGGCGGCCTGGTCGACTGCTCGATCGGCACCCCGTGCGACCCGCCGCCCGACGACGTCCTGGCCGCCATGGCCGACTCGGGCACCGAACGGGGGTACCCGACGTCGCCGGGCTCACCGGCCTACCGTCGGGCGGCCGCCGAGTGGATCCGACGCCGATTCGGGGTCGAACTGGATCCCGACGGCCAGGTGGCGGCGTGCGTCGGGACCAAGGAGTTCGTGGCTACGACCGCCCAGTTCCTGCACCTGCGGTCGCCCGACCGTGACACCGTCCTGTACCCGTCGGTGTCGTACCCGACCTACGCCATGGGGGCCACCCTGGCCGGGGTCCGAGCCGTCCCGGTGCCGGAGCTGCCCGGCGGTGGGCTCGACCTCGACGCCGTCGACCCCGACGACGCGGCACGGTCGCTGTTGCTGTGGGTCAACTCGCCGTCGAACCCGACCGGCCTGCTCACCGACCTCGGGCGCTCGGCGTCCTGGGGCCGTGACCACGGCGTGCCCGTGTTCAGCGACGAGTGTTACGCCGAGTTCACCTGGGACGGGGCGCCGCGGAGCGTGCTGGAGTCGGGGACGGCTGGCGTGGTCGCCGTGCACTCGCTGTCCAAGCGGTCGAACCTGGCCGGGGTGCGGGCCGGGCTCTACGCCGGTGACGAGGAGCTGGTGGGCTACCTCCTCGACGTGCGGCGCCACGCCGGACTCATGGTGCCCGGCCCGGTCCAGGCCGGAGCTGTGGTCGCCTTCGACGACGACCTCCATGTCGACGCCCAGCGCGCCCGGTACCTGGAGCGCCTGGGGTTCCTGGCCGGCGTGCTGACCGACGCCGGCCTGCCCGTCGACACGCCGGCGGGCGGGTTCTACCTGTGGGTACCGGTCCCCGAGGCGCACGATGACGCCTGGGCACTGTGCGAGTTCCTGGCCGACCGGGCCGGGCTGCTGGTGAGCCCCGGTGAGCTCTACGGCGAGACCGGGCGCGGCCACGTACGGGTGGCGGTCGTCCAGCCCATGGGCCGGCTGGCGCTGGTGGCCGAGCGACTGGCCGGCGTCGCCTGAGCCGTCGACCCGGCCGGCCGTCGACCCGGGCCCGTCCGGCTCCGTCGGAGCCGGACGGTATCGTCTCCCCCCATGGCAGACCTCGTCGACCGGATCGAAGACCTGTGGGACCGGGCCCCCGACCTCACCCCTGCGGACACCGCCGCCCGGGCGACGGTCACCGAGGCAGTGGACCTCCTCGACTCGGGGGAGGTGCGCGTGGCCGAGGTGGACCCCGTCACCGACGAGGTGGTGGTGCACCAGTGGCTGAAGCACGCCATCCTCCTGCTGTTCCGGCTGCAGTCCATGGAGACGATCGAGGTCGGCCCGTTCGAGTACGCCGACAAGCTGCCGCTCAAGCACGGGTTCGCCGACGCCGGGGTGCGCGTGGTGCCCGGTGCCTCGGCACGGTGGGGCTCGTACCTGGCCCCCGGGGTCATCTGCATGCCCAGCTACGTCAACATCGGTGCGCGCGTCGGTGCGGGGACGATGGTCGACACGTGGGCCACGGTGGGTTCCTGTGCCCAGATCGGTGAGCGGGTCCACCTGTCGGGGGGCGTGGGCATCGGCGGGGTGCTCGAGCCGGCCCAGGCCGCACCGGTGATCATCGAGGACGAGGTCATGATCGGCAGCCGGGCCATGATCACCCAGGGGGCCCGGGTGGGTCGCGGCTCGGTCATCGGCGAGGGCACCATCCTCAACCCGTCGATCCCGGTGGTCGACGCCGACACCGGTGACGAACTGGGGCGGGGCCACGTGCCGCCGTGGTCGGTGGCCGTGCAGGCGAGCCGTCGCCGCGAACTCCCGGGTGGTGAGTTCTACCTGCCGTGCGTACTGGTCCTGCGTCGGCTGACCGAGGGGCAGCGCCACGACAAGGCCCAGCTCAACGACATCCTGCGGACCCACGGGGTGTCGACGTGACCCGGGGCGACCGCTCGTGACCGGTGTCGGTCGCGGCATCGATGGGCCGGCGGACGGGGGCGACGTCCTCCCCGACGGGCTGCTCGGTCTGGCCACGGCCCTGGTGGGGATCCCCTCGGTCAGCCACCACGAGGGGCCGATGGCCGACGCCGTCGAGGCGGCACTCGGGCTGTGCCCGTGGCTGAGGGTCGACCGGGTGGGGGACAACGTCGTCGCCCGGACCGAGCTGGGGCGTGGGCGTCGGGTCCTGCTCGCCGGCCACCTGGACACCGTGCCGCCGGCGGAGGGCAACGACGAGCCCCGGGTAGAGGGCGACACGCTGTTCGGGGTCGGTAGTTCCGACATGAAGGGCGGCCTCGCCGTCTGCCTGCACCTGGCCGGGACCCTGGACGCCCCACCGGTGGACCTCACCTGGTGCTTCTACTCGCGCGAAGAGGTGGCACGGGAGCACAGCGGACTCCTCGAGCTGTGGTCCGAACGGCCGGACCTGCTGGCGGCCGACGTCGCCCTGCTGGGCGAGCCGACCGCAGGTGTCGTCGAGGCGGGCTGCCAGGGCACCATGCACCTGCGGGTCACCCTGTCGGGGCTGCGGGCGCACACGGCGCGACCCCACACCGGCCGCAACGCCATCCACCGTCTGGCCGGACTGCTGACGGCGGTGGACGGCTACGACGTGCGCCGGCCGGTCATCGACGGGTGCGAGTACGCCGAACAGCTGCAGGTGGTGTCCGTCGAAGGCGGCGTGGCCGGCAACGTGGTGCCGGACCGTGCCACCGTGGTGGTCAACTACCGGTTCGCGCCGGACCGCACCGAAGCGGAGGCCGAGTCGTCGGTGCGCGAGCTGCTGGCCCCGTGCCTGGAGCCCGGTGACCACTGGGAGCTCCTCGACTCCGCTCCGGCGGCACCGCCGGCCCTCGACGACCCGGTGCTGGCCGCGCTGGTGACGGCGACGGGCGTCCCGGCCCGGGCCAAGGTCGGATGGACCGACGTGGCCTTCTTCGCCGAGCGGGGGATCCCGGCGGCGAACTTCGGCCCCGGTGACCCGTTGCTCGCCCATACCCCGGGTGAGCACGTCAGCGCCGGCGAGCTGGACCGGGTCGCCCGGGTGCTCGACGCCGTGCTCCGGTCGGATCCGTAGCGGCTGCCGTCCGCACCACGCGGGACGGTCGTCCCACGGCTGCCGGGCGCGTCCGGATGGGTAGGGTCGCCACATGACCCTCACCACACGGATCCTCGGAACGTCAGGACTCACCGTCTCGTCGCAGGGGCTCGGCTGCATGGGCATGAGCGAGTTCTACGGGGCGGGCGACGAAGGCGAGTCCCTCGCCACCATCCATCGGGCCCTCGACCTCGGCGTGACGTTCCTCGACACGGCCGACATGTACGGCCCGTTCCTCAACGAGGAGCTGGTGGGTCGGGCGATCGTCGGACGCCGAGACGAGGTGGTGCTGGCCACCAAGTTCGGCATCGTCCGCACCGGCGACCCTGCCGTCCGCTCGATCCGCGGGGACGCCGCCTACGTCCGCCAGGCCTGCGACGCCTCGCTCGGCCGGTTGGGTGTCGACCACATCGATCTCTACTACCAGCACCGCAGCGACCCGGGCGTCCCCATCGAGGAGACGGTGGGTGCCATGGCCGAGCTGGTGGTGGCCGGAAAGGTCCGCCACCTGGGGCTGTCCGAGGCCGCCCCGGAGACGCTGCGACGGGCGACGGGCGTGCACCCGATCGCCGCACTGCAGAGCGAGTGGTCGCTGTGGAGTCGGGACGTCGAGGCCGAGGTGGTTCCCGTGGCCCGGGAGCTGGGGATCGGCATCGTCGCCTACAGCCCGCTGGGGCGGGGCTTCCTCACCGGGCAGATCACCTCACCCGAGGACTTCCCCGACGGCGACTTCCGCAGGTACCTCCCGCGGTTCAGCGGGGACAACTTCGGGCGCAACCTGGCCCTGGTCGACCGTGTGCGAGAGCTGGCATCGGCCAAGGGCTGCACGCCCGGGCAGTTGGCGCTGGCCTGGGTGCTTTCCCGGGGTGACGACGTCGTACCGATCCCGGGTACCAAGCGGCGGACCTACCTCGAGGAGAACGTGGCCGCCGCCGAGGTGGTGCTGGGACCCGACGACCTCGGGCTCATCGACGAGGTGTTCCCCCCCGACGCCGCCGCCGGGACCCGCTACCCGGACATGGCGCCGATCGGGGCGGCGACCCCAGAGGCCTGATCCGGCGGCGGGCGGTCAGAGCCGACGGAGCACCGTGACGACCTTGCCGAAGACGGTGACCTCGGTGGGGTCGAACACCATGGGCTCGAGCCGGGAGTTGGCCGGGGTCAGCACGACGTTGCCGTCCTTGGTGGAGAACGTCTTGACCGTCGCCTCCTCGTCCGGGATGCCCGCGACCACGATGTCACCCTGGTCGGCCTCGGGCTGCTGGCGGACGACCACGAAGTCGCCCTCGACGATGCCGGCGTCGATCATCGAGTCGCCCTTCACCCGCAGCATGAAGAGGGTGCCGGTGCCGGTGAAGTCCTCGGGCAGGGGGTAGAGCTCCTCGATGTTCTCCTGGGCCAGCACGCCGGTCCCGGCGGCGACCTCGCCGACCAGGGGAACGTGCCGGAGCGGGCGGGCGTCGACGATCACCTTGGACGACGGGTCGAAGCAGACCTCGATGGCCCGGGGCTTGGTGGGATCCCGTCGCAGGTAGCCCTCACGTTGGAGCACGGCGAGGTGGGCGTGGACGGTGGAGGAGGAGGTGAGTCCGACCGACTCGCCGATCTCGCGGACCGACGGCGGGTAGCCGCGGTCACGGACCGAATCGGAGATGCAGTCGAGGATCTGCTTCCGCTTGGTGCTCAGTACCTGGGCCATGGGGTCCCTCCGCTCGTCGGTCCGTCGTCCGGTCCGCCCGGGGCTGTCACACCCTGCTGCGAACATCTGTTTGCATGAACGTAGCCCCGGACGGACCGACAAGCAAACATCTGTTCGAAAAAGCGGTTGACATCGAACGTCTGTTCGTGCTGGGATGTCGGCAAGGCGAACACGGGTTCGACGGCCGACCCCGGCCCACGACCTGCCGACCGGCACCGACCGGTGTCACACCCGGCGCCTACAACGGTGGCGACGACGACGACCGGAAGGATCTCCCGATGACAGCGCTTCTCACAGCATCCCTGCCGGAGTACCTCGACGACGAGCCCGCCCAACCGGTCCGGCCCGAGCTCCGGCTGGTGGAGGCACCGGCGTCCCGGGGCGTCCGACTGCGCCCCCGGCTGGAACCGTTCGATCCGGCGGTGGTGGAGCGGCGGGCGCCCCGCCACCGGGTCCCGATCGAGGTGCGCCGGCGCCGCACCCTCCTCGCGACGATGAGCCTGGCGCTGGTCCTCCTCGCACTTCCGCTGGGCGGATTCGGTGGGACCTCCCACTCCACCGGATCCGCCTTGGCGGCCAGCGGCCGTCCCGTCACCTATACGGTCCGCGCCGGCGACACCCTGTGGTCGATCGCCGAACGCATGAACCCGAACGGCGACCCCAGGCCGATCGTCTCCCAGCTGGCGGCCCAGATCGGCTCCTACTCGCTCGTCCCGGGCGAGCAGCTCACCCTGCCCTGACGGAGACCGAACGGTGCCGACCTCCCCGGGCACGACCACGGGTGTGTCGCCCGTGGTCGTGCCGTCTCCGGTCTACGGCGGGGACCCGTGGGGCGGTAGCCTCGTCTCCGTGCGTTGTCCCTGGTGCCTGGCCGACGACGATCGGGTCGTGGATTCGAGGGTGGCCGAGGACGGTGCGGCCATCCGCCGCCGCCGCGAGTGCTCAGGCTGCGGACATCGCTACACGACGTTCGAGCGGATCGACGAGATCCCCCTGATCGTGGTCAAGCGGTCCGGACTGCGCCAGCCGTTCGACCGGGGGAAGCTCATCGACGGCCTGCGGGCGGCCACCAAGAACCGTCCGGTCACCGAGGAGCAGCTCGACGTCGTCGCCCGCCAGGTCGAGGACGAATTGCGCGACGCGGGTTGGGAGGCCTCCTCCGAACAGGTCGGTCTGGCCGTGCTCGAGCACCTGCGTATCGTCGACGAAGTCGCCTATCTGCGGTTCGCCAGCGTCTACAAGGGGTTCGAGGGGGTCGACGACTTCCGGCGGGAGGTGGGCCTCCTGACCAAGACCACCGCGCCCAAGCGCCCTGGGGGCTGAACGGTGGCCGAGCTGTTCCTCGAGGTCCCCCGGCGCGCGCTGGCCGTCTACGCCCATCCCGACGACCCGGACGTCTCCTGTGGGGGCACGTTGGCGGTATGGTCGGCCGCCGGGTGCGAGGTCCACACCTTGATCTGCACCGACGGCGGCAAGGGGACGTCCGACCCCTCGGTCGAACCGAAGGAGCTCATCGCCGCACGGACCGAGGAGGCCGTCGCAGCCGGTGCGGCACTCGGACTGAGCGGACAGAGCTTCCTGGGCGTGCCCGACGGCGAGCTCGAGGACGAGGCGTGGTTCCGTCAGGCGCTGGTGGCCGCCGTCCGTCGGCTGCGGCCCGACGTGGTCCTGTGCCCGGATCCGACCGCGGTCTTCTTCGGACAGGACTACTTCAACCACCGCGATCACCGGATCACCGGATTCGCCGTGCTCGACGCCGTTGCGCCGGCCGCTGCCATGCCCCACTACTTCCCCGAGGCGGGCCCCGCCCACCAGGTCTCCACCGTCCTGCTCTCGGGGACCCTCGAGCCCGACGTATGGGTGGATGTGACCGCCACGGTCGAGATCAAGGGTGCGGCCGTAGCCTGCCACCGGAGCCAGTTCCCCGACGGGGCCGAGTGGGCGGCCACCGCCATGCGGCTGGCCGCGGAGGACGCCGGTCGCCACGCGGGCGTCCCGTGCGCCGAGGGCTTCCGGAGACTGCGCCTCGGCGGGTGAGCGCCGTCCCCGGTGCCGACGGGGGCCGGACCGGAGGTCCGGTGCCCCGGCCGTCGGGCGAGGGCCGGGTGATCCTGCACGTCGACATGGACTCGTTCTTCGCCTCGGTGGAGGTCCTGGACGACCCGACCCTCGCCGGAAAGCCGGTCATCGTGGGCGGCAGCGGGGCGCGTGGGGTGGTGGCCGCCTGCACCTACGAGGCCCGACGGTACGGGATCCACTCGGCCATGGCCTCGTCGGTGGCCCGGCGGCTCTGCCCCGAAGCCGTCTTCCTCGACGGAAGGTTCCACCGGTACACGGAGGAGAGCCACCGCCTTCACGACATCCTGGCCTCCTTCACCCCCCTGGTGGAGGGGATCTCGCTCGACGAGGCGTTCCTGGACGTCTCGGGCACGGTCCACCTGTTCGGTGACGGCACCAGGATCGGCCACGCCATCAGGGACCGGGTCCGCGACGAGATGTCCCTCCCCTGTTCGGTCGGCGTGGGTCGGTCCAAGCTCATGGCCAAGCTGGCCTCCAAGGCGGCCAAGCCCCGCGCGTCGCGGACGGGGATCGAGCCCGGACCCGGGGTGGTGGAGGTGCGTGCCGACGGCGAGCTGGGCTTCCTGCACCCGATGCCGGTGCGCTCCCTGTGGGGCATCGGCCCGGTGACCGAACGGCGCCTGCTCGCGCTCGGGGTCACCACGGTCGGTGAGTTGGCCGTGGTGCCGCCGGACGCGCTCGAGCGGTACCTGGGCGTGGCGGCGGGCCGACACCTGTCCGAGCTCGCCCGTGGGATCGACGACCGACCGGTGGTCCCGGTCCAGGAGGCGAAGTCGATCGGTCACGAGGAGACCTTCTCCACCGATCTGTGGAGCCGGGACGACCTGCAGCAACGGCTCCACCGCATGGTCGACGCCTCGGCCACCGCCCTGCGGGTGGCGGAGCGGGCCGCCCGCACCGTCACGGTCAAGCTCCGTTTCGGCGATTTCACCCAGATCACCAGGTCGCACACGTTGGACGGCCCCATCGACGCCACCCAGGCCATCGCCGCCGTGGCCGCCGCACTCCTCGACGGGGTGGACGTCGACCGCGGGGTCCGGCTCCTCGGGGTCAGCCTGTCGGGTCTCTCGGAACCCGGGGGCGGCACCCAGCTGCGCCTGGATCTCGACACGTCGGGTCCGGCGGGGATGGACACCGTCGGAGGGGCGGGGAGCCCCGACGCCAGGCCTGCGGGGGCGAGACCGCCCACCGCCGCGACCGGCGTCCCGACCCCCGCACCGACCCCGGCACCGACTCCTGCACGGCCCACGACGGAGCACCGGCCGGGGCGCGAGGACACCGCCGTGGCCGCCGCCCGTCTCCAGGAGACCTGGAGCTCGGTGACCGACGCCGTCGATGCCATCCGGGCCCGATACGGCGGCGAGGCGGTGGGACCGGCGTCACTGGTGACCCCCGACGGCCTGCGGGTCCGCCGGAGGGGGGAGTCCCAGTGGGGCCCCGCCTCGGGTACCGAGCCGCCGGCCGTGCCCACGACCCGGCCGGCCGTGCCCACCACCCGGCCGGCCGTGCCGCCCACCTCACCGACCGTGCCCACCACCCGGCCGACCGTGCCGCCCACCTCACCGGCCGTGCCGCCGGCCGGCGTGGCGTCCGATGGGGCGACGGGTGCGGCACCCGGCCGACCCGAGCGGGCGGCGGAGCCGGCGGACCGACCGGAGGTGGCAGGTCGAGGATCCCGTCCAGGGGAGCGGGATCCACTTGAGAACAGAGGGAAACCGGCCGACAACCTGTAACATGCGGTTGGTGGCAGTTCGACCAGGGATCCAGGCGGCATCGTCGACCCGGGGCGCCGTGCGTTGGCGGGCGGGTTGCGCGAGGATGGACGCAGTGGTAACCGGCAGGCCTGAGAATTGGTGGAGGGGACGACACAGTGCCGCTCTCTGAGCACGAACAACGGATACTGCACGAGCTCGAGCAGTCCCTCTACCAGGAGGACCCCGACTTCGCCGAGCGCGTCCGGTCCGAGACCGTCTACCGCCACGCCGGTCGGTACTGCATCTGGTCGGCGCTGGTCTTCACCGCCGCCCTGGTCTTCATGTTCTTCACCTTCGCCAACTCCCTCGCCCTCGGGTTCGTCGGCGTGATCGTGATGTTCCTGTCCGGCGTGGTGTTCGCCAACAACGCCCGGCGCATGGGCAAGGCCGGCATCGACGACATCTCCCGGTCCCTCCACACCAGGAGCATCAGCAATCCGGTCCACGATCCCCGTGACTGGATTCGTGGGCGCTTCCACCGGGACGACTGACTCTCCCGCTGGTGGCTCCGGGCCGGCCCCGCCGGGCCTCCTCCTGCAGCGTGGCACCATGACGACGGTGCCCGTCGCTCCCCGCCCGCCCGCTCCGGCCCCGCCGTCCGGCGGTGCCCTCCTCGCCGTCGACATCGGCGGCACCAAGATGGAGGCGGGTGTGGTGGACGGGTCCGGGCGGATCCTGGTCCGCCGCCGCACCGGCACCCCGGTCTCGACCGATCCCGAGCAGGTGTTCTCCGCTCTGGCCCGCCTGGTGGCCGACGTGCTCGCCGAGGCGCCGACACCACCGGTGGCGTGCGGTGTCGGGTGCGGTGGTCCGATGACCGCCGGAGGGGCGACGGTGTCACCGCTCAACATCGGAGGCTGGCGGGGGTTCCCGCTGCGTGACCGCCTGACCGACCTCATCGCCCTCGACGTGGCCGTCGACAACGACGCCAAGGCGCTGGCCCTCGCCGAGGGTTGGACCGGGGCGGCCCGCGGCGTGGACGACTACCTGGCCATGGTGGTGTCGACCGGCGTCGGTGGGGGAGTCGTCCTGGACGGGCGCCTCCTCGACGGTTCGGGTGGCAATGCCGGACACATCGGTCACGTGGTGGTCGAACCCGACGGCCGCCCCTGCGTGTGCGGTGGCCGCGGGTGCCTCGAGGCGGAGGCGTCGGGCACGGCGATCGCCGAGGTCACCGGTCGGCCCGCGGCCGAGGCCGAACCCGGGGTCCGCCGTCGTTGCGGGACCCTCGTGGGCCGGGCCGTGGCCTCCGTGGCGAACCTGCTCGACCTGCAGTTGGCGGTGGTGGCCGGTTCGGTCGCCCTCGGGTTCGGCGACGAGTTCTTCGTGGCGGCCCAGGAGGAGCTGACGCTGCGCTGCGGCCTCGAGTTCGCCCGTCCCACCCGGATCCGCCCCGGGGGACTCGGCGCTGACGGACCCCTGGTGGGTGCCGCCGCCGTGGCCCGCCACCGCCTCGGTGTGGTGGCCGGAGCGGGCGTGGTGGAGGATGGTGGGCGATGAATGCACCGAATCCGGCACCGCCAGCCGATCCGGCACCGCCTCCGGTCGCCGGGGCGGGGACCGGTCCCGAGCCGCCGCCGCCCCGGGAGGTCTCCCGCACGACGGGACGGGAGGTGGCCGTGCTGGTCGCCGCCGTGCTCCTGCGGCCGGACCTGTGGTGGACCGCGCTGGGCGAGCTCCGGCGCATGGCTCCGCACCTCTGGTGGCGCACGGCCCCCCATCTGCCGCTCCCGGACCGGCGGCTGTGGGAGTTCCGGATGGTCACCGCGTACGGGCGCGCCGATGCCGCGCCGACCGGGGCCGACGTGATCTCGTTCCTCGAGTGGTGTCGGGCGACCGGGGCGGTCACACCACCTCGCCCGGGCGGGAACGGGTAGCAACGGTCCCGTGGAACGAGTGTCCCGGTCCGGAGCAGCTGCGGTGTCGTCCACGTCGCACGTTCCCGACGGGGCGGACCCGGTCCGCTCGCCGATGTCGCCGACCCGGCGTGCCCTGGTCCTGAACGCCACGTTCGAGCCCCTCGGGATCGTCTCCTCGCGGCGGGCGGTGCTGCTGGTCCTCGACACCAAGGCCGAGCTGGTGCATGCCACCGAACGGGTGTTCCGGGCCGAGCGGGTCAGCGTCCCGGAGCCGTCGGTCGTCCGCCTGGTCCGTTACGTCAAGGTTCCCTACAACTACCGGGTGGCGGTCAACCGCCGCACCGTCTTCGCCCGCGACGGAGGGCGGTGCCAGTACTGCGGGGCCTCGGCGGAGAACCTCGACCACGTGATCCCGCGGAGCAAGGGCGGGCCCCACACGTGGGAGAACGTGGTGGCCGCCTGCCGGCCCTGCAACACCCGCAAGGAGGACCGCCTCCCGCACGAGGCGGGCATGATCCTGCGGTCGACACCGACCGCGCCACGGCACCGGGTCCAGCTCCTGGCGCTCTGCGGCAGCTCCAGCGAGGACTGGGCCGACTACCTCGGTTCGGACGTGGTGGGACGGTCCCGCAAGAGCGCCTGAGAGCTGCCTCCGGGCCGGGTGGGAGACTGGTGCGCGTGTCGGGCACCTGGCGGACGGAGGAGCGGGTCGGGACCGCCGAGGCGCTGCACGCGTCGTGGCCGGCTGCCGCCGAGCGGCCCGGCGAGCGACTGGTGGCCCTGTGCCGGCCGACGCGCCCGGCCGTCGTCCTCGGGTCGACGCAGCGCGACGACGTGGTGGACCGGGACGCCTGCGGGCGGGCCGGGCTCGACGTGGCCCGCCGCCGGTCGGGCGGGGGAGCCGTGCTCGTGACGCCCGAGGACCCGGTGTGGATCGACGTGTGGCTGCCGGCCGGTGACGGCCTGTGGACCGCGGACGTCACCGCCGCGTTCGGGTGGTTGGGACGGGTGTGGGGCACGGCGTTGGAGCGATCCGGACTCGACGGCGTCACCGTCCAGGGCGACGGCCCGGGTGCCTGCACCCGCTGGTCGTCCCTGGTCTGCTTCGGCGGGGTCGGGGCGGGGGAGGTGACCGTGCACGGGCGCAAGGTCGTCGGTCTCGCCCAGCGGCGGACCCGCGCCGGCGCCTGGTTCCACGGGGCGTGCGTGCTGCGGTGGGACCCGACGCTCCTCCTGTCGGCACTGGCGCTCGATCCGCAGGAGCGGGACGCCGCCGTGGTGGGGCTGGCGGGCGCCGTCACCGGGGTCGTCGACGCATCCGCCACGGACGGGACCGCATCGCCGCCCCCCGCGGTGCCCCCGACCCGGAGGACCCCGCCGCCGGCGAGGCCCCCGACCGGGCCGGCGCCACTCCACGCCGCTCCACCCGGGGACGCGGCGTCACCGGCCGTACCCACCCGGGACTCCGTGGCCGAAGCCGTCCTCGCTTCGCTCCCCGGCTAGCGACCCTGCCGTCGGTCGGGCACCGTCACGGCGGGGTCCGACCGCCGCCACCCGTCGTAGCCGGGCGTCTAACCGCCGGTCACGGCTCCGCTTCTGCGCGCGCTCTGCGCGATTGCTCGCGCGCCATGTGGGGCATCCCAGTTCGCCAAGGGCGAGTGACGGGGTGCCGATGGGCGGGTAATGGTTGACGAGTGGGGTCTAGGGGTTTAGGGTGGAGCGAAGTGGTGTGAAAGGGAGGGACCCGAAGCAGTCGGGTACCGGGCACTGCGGGGAGCGTTGTGGGAGCAAGGTCCAGTGGCACGGTTCTTCGGCAGACACGAGCACTCGCTCGACGACAAGGGACGGGTGATCCTGCCGGCCAAGTTCCGCACCCACTTCGAGCACGGCGGGTACCTGGCGCCGGAGCAGGACGGTTGCCTGTCGCTGTGGACGCCGGACCAGTTCGAGGTGCAGATGGACGCGATGGTGGAGCGGGCCGCGACGAGCCGGAGCGATCGCAACCTGGTGCGGCTCTGGGCCTCGACCTCCCACGAGCTGGAGATCGACCGACAGGGGCGGATGGCGATCCCGGCCCGGCTGCGCGAGTACGCCGGCCTGGAGTCCGAGGTCCTCGTGCTCGGCGCCATCGACCGGGTGGAACTGTGGGACCGGCAGACGTGGGACGAGAAGGTCCTCCCGGAGGAAGCGCGCCTGACCCAGGGCGACGACGGCTGAGTGTCTCGATGCGCCTCCACCTCGTCCGCCACGGCTCGGCCGAACCCGATCGCCGCTCCGGCGGCACCCGCCGGCCCCGTCGGGGCACGGCGGTCCTGTCCGCCGTCGCCGACCTCCCCGAAGCGCCGTCCGGTGACGACGCTCCCGGTGACGCGCCGGCCGTCCACGCCGCGACGCCGGCCGCCGCACCCGTCGCGACCGGGAACGGGAGCGGGATCGTGGCCGTGCGTCGGATCTCGACGTCCGCCCTCGCCCTGTCCGCCGCCGAGCTCGCCGAGCGCGTGGGGCATCCCGCCGCGCTTCCCCGTCTCACCCCCCTGCAGTCCGGACTTGCCGCCGTGTCGCGCCACGATGTCCACATCGAGCGTGTCTGGCCCATGCGCAGTCCCTCGACCGGAGCGCTGGGAGAATCCTCCTCCGCCTCCTCCCAGTCGGTTCGTCGCGGAACTCCACCCGCACGGCCCGTCCCGGCCGAGGGACTGCGGATGAGCGAGGCATTCCCCCATCAGCCCGTCATGGCGGCCGAGGTCATCGACCTCCTGTCGCACGTCCCCGACGGGCTGGTCCTCGATGCCACCCTCGGGGGCGCCGGGCACGCCCGGGCGCTGCTCGAGGCGAACCCCGGGCTCCACCTCCTCGGTATCGACCGCGACCCGATCGCGGTGGCCGCCGCCACCGGCGAGCTGGCCAAGTTCGGCGACCGCGCCGTCATCCGCCGCTCCCGGTTCGACTCGCTCGTCGACGTCGTCCGCCAGGTCCAGGACGAGCTCGGGGTCGCCACCGATCGCCGGGGCCTCACCGGGGTGCTCTTCGATCTCGGCGTGAGCTCACCCCAGCTCGACGTGGCCGAGCGGGGGTTCTCCTACCGCCGGGACGCGCCGCTCGACATGCGGATGGACCCGACCGTGGGCCGGACGGCGGCCGACGTCGTCAACGAGTCGAGCGAGGACACCCTCGTGGAGCTGTTCGTCGACAACGGCGAGTCCCGGTTCGCCCGGCGCATCGCCCGGGCCGTCATCGCCGCCCGACCCATCACCACCACGGGCCAGCTGGCCGACGTCGTGCGTGAGGCCATCCCCGCCGCCACCCGTCGGACCGGGGGCCATCCCGCCCGCCGGGTGTTCCAGGCCGTCCGGATCGCCGTCAACGAGGAGCTCGACCAGCTGCAGACCGGACTCGAGGCCGCGTTGGGGCTGCTCCGCCCCGGCGGCCGCTGCGTGGTCATCTCGTACCACTCGGGCGAGGACCGGATGGTGAAGACGGCGTTCACCCGGGCCGTGACCGACGACTGCCACTGCCCGCCCGGGCTGCCGTGCGTGTGCGGTGCCGACCCCCGGTTCCGACTGGTCCACCGCGGGTCCCGCCGTCCTTCCGAGGACGAGATCGCACGCAACCACCGCGCCGAGGCCGCCCGCCTCCGTGTGGTCGAGCGCCTGCCCGACCCGGCCACCCGGGCCGGCAGCAACGGCGAGGTCGCCTGATGGCGCCGCCACCCTCCGCTTCCGGCGCCGCCCGGCGCGCCGTCGCCCCGCAGCCCCGGCCGTCCTCCCGCCGCCCGTCGCTGCGGGTCGTCCAGCCCGAGCGACGCCGTCGGTCGCGCCGGGGCCGCTCCTCGCGGGTCCAGCTGGGGCTGGCCGCCGGCCTGGTCGTGGGCAGCCTCCTCGCCGTCGTCGTCGGTGACGCCATGGTGGCCCAGGACCAGGTCCGCCTGGCCGACATCCAGTCGTCCATCGCCACCCAGCAGGCCACCCAGAAGACCATGCAGACCGAAGTCGCCCAGCTGGCCGCCCCCGATCGGGTCGTCGCCCAGGGGATCGCCCTCGGTCTGACCGCACCCGCCCAGGTGCTGAACCTCCCGGAGGTCCCGTTGAACGTCCCGTTGCCGGCTCCCCAGACGGCTCCCACCACCGCGCCGGCCGCCAGGGCGGCCACCACGACCCCGGCGGCCACCACGGCCCCGGCGGCCACCACGACCCCGGCGGCCACCACGGCCACCGGCACCCCGACCGCAGCGACCGCGACGGCGACGACCGCCAGGTGAGCCCCGCCGTCCTCCTCAGCCGGCGCACCCGTGCGATGCGCCTGCTCCTCGTCGCCGTCTTCGGGATCATGACGCTGCGGCTCGTCCAGGTCCAGGAGTTCGGCAACCGGCACTACGCCGCCCTGTCACGCGCCCAGCTCACCCAGGTCGTGACGGTCCCGCCCGTGCGCGGGGGCATCTACGACCGCAACGGGGAGGTGCTGGCCGAGACGGTCACCCGCCAGACGGTGGTGGCCGACCCCCAGATCATCACCAAGCCCACCCAGGTGGCCGCCGCCCTGGCGCCGGTGCTCGGGATCCCGGCCTCGACCCTGCGGTCCGAGCTGACCGAGCCTGGCGGCTTCGTGTACCTGGCCCACCGGGTCCCGGACGCGGTGGCCGCCACCATCACCAAGATGGACCTCAACGGGATCAACCTGGTTCCCGAGTCACAGCGTGTGGTGCCGGTCGGTCGCCTGGCTCAGCCCGTGGTGGGGACCGTGGGCTGGAACGGCAACGGCACCTCGGGCATCGAGTACCAGCTGCAGTCCCTCCTGGCCGGCAAGGCCGGGACCACCGACCTGCTGGAGTCACCCGACGGGGTCGCCCTGCCGAGCAGCGACACGTCGACGCCGTCGGTGCCGGGCACCGGGGTGGAGCTCACCCTCGACGAGTCGGTCCAGTACGTGGCCGAGCAGGCCCTGGCGGCCGAGATCGTCGCCTCCCACGCCACCGGGGGCACGGCCGTGGTGATGGACGTGAAGTCGGGGGACATCCTGGCCATGGCCAACCTGACGTCCACCAGGGACAACGGGGCCTCGACCGCCACCACGCAGCCGTCGGCGTCGCTGACGGCCAAGGTGGCGTCCACCCAGGACACCTCGGGACCCACCCTGGTGGCCCAGTCCGACACCCTGCCCGCCGGGGTCGCCGAGGCCCCCTCCGACTCCGCCGTGACCCAGGTCTACGAGCCGGGGTCGGTGTTCAAGCTGGTGACGTTCTCGGCGGCGCTGGCCGACGGGCTGATCACCCCGAATTCCACGCTGACGGTCCCCTCGGCCCTGCCGATGGGCAAGTACACCTTCCACGACGCCGAGGCACACGGATCGGTCCAGATGACCGCCACCCAGATCCTGGCGCAGTCGTCCAACATCGGCACCATCGAGGTGGCCGAGGGACTGGGGGAGACCCGACTGCTCGCCCAGATCGCCAACCTGGGGTTCGGCAAGCTGACGGGGCTGGGCATCCCCGGTGAGTCCCAGGGCCTCGTCCCCGGACCGGCCCAGTGGACCGGGACATCCATCGGGTCGACCCCGATCGGCCAGGACGACGCCGTGACCGCCCAACAGGTCCTCGACGCCTACAACTCGGTGGCCAACGGCGGGGTGTTCGTCTCACCCCGGCTGATCCGGGCCACCGTCGCCGCCGACGGCTCGGTCACCGCCGCCGCCCCCTCGTCCGCCCACCGGGTCATCGACCCCGCCACGAACGCCGAGCTCGTCAACATGCTCGAGTCGGTGGTGTACTCGGGGACCGGGTCCGAGGCCGCCATCGACGGGTACACCGTGGCCGGCAAGACGGGCACCGCCCAGATCCCCAGTGCGGACCACCTGGGGTACGTCCCCGGGGCCTACATGGGGACCTTCGCCGGCTTCGCGCCGGCCCAGCACCCGGTACTGTCGGCCATCGTCGTCCTGGACCGCCCCACCCCGATCTACGGTGGTGCCGTGGCTGCCCCGGTGTTCTCCACGATCATGGCCTACGCCCTCCACCACTTCGGCATCCCCACCACCGCCGCGGCCACCACGGCCGCCTCGACGACGGCCGTGGGCGGCACGGGTAGCGTCACCGTGCCCGCCGGAGCGGTCACGGAAGGGCCCTAGGTGGGCCCGGGTCCCTTCGACCTCACCGCCCATCCGCCGCTGACCCACCGGACGTCGAGGTGGTGACGGTCGCCGACCTGCTCGACGACGTGCCCGTGGCGGAGCTGCGGGGCGATCCGACCACCACCGAGGTGACCGCCGTCGAGTTCGACAGCCGTCGGGTGGCGGCCGGCGCCCTGTTCTGCTGCATCCCGGGCGAGCGGACGGACGGACACGACCACGCCGCCGAGGCCGTCGAGCGGGGGGCGTCGTCGCTGCTGTGTGAGCACTTCTGCGACGTCGGGGTGGCCCAGGTGCGGGTGGCACCCGGCTGCGCCCGCCCGGCCATGGCCCGGGTGGCGGCGTCGTTCTGGGGACACCCCGCCCGCTCCCTGGCGACGGTGGGGGTCACCGGCACCAACGGCAAGACCACGGTGACCCAGCTGGTCCGCGCCGTCCTCGAGGCGGACGGGCGGTCCTGCGGCGTGGTGGGGACCCTGGCCGGCGAGCGGACCACCCCCGAGTCCCCCGACCTGCAGCGCACGTTGGCCGCCATGGTCGCCGACGGACGCCGGGCGGTCGCCCTCGAGGTGTCGTCGCACGCCCTGACCCAGCACCGGGCGGACGGGATCGAGTTCGACGTCGCCGCCTTCACCAACCTGAGCCGGGACCACCTCGACCACCACGGATCCATGGAGGCGTACTTCGAGGCCAAGGCGTCGCTGTTCGTCCCGGGACGGTGCCGGCACGCCGTGGTCTTCGCCGACGACCCGTGGGGCGCCCGCCTCCTCGGGCGCCTGCGCGACGGCGGAGGCGTCCCGGTGACGGCGGTCCGTGCCGACGGGGCCGCGGACGTCGACCTCGCCGCGGGCAGCTCCCGTTTCCGCTGGCACGGCCACCGGGTGGACCTGCCGCTGTCGGGCCGGTTCAACGTGGACAACGCCCTGGTGGCGGCGGCCGTGTGCGGTGTGCTGGGGGTCGACGACGAGCGGGTGGTGGCCGGGCTGTCCTCGGCCGCGCCGGTACCGGGACGCATGGAGGTCGTGGGTGCCGGAGCGCCGGTGACGGTACTGGTCGACTACGCCCACACCCCGGCCGGTCTCGAGGCGGCCCTCGACGCCGCCCGGGCCGTCGCCGCCGGTGGTCGGGTCCTGTGCGTGTTCGGCTGCGGTGGCGACCGCGATCCGGGCAAGCGACCCCTGATGGGTGCCGTGGCCTCCACCGGTGCGGACGTGGTCGTGCTGACCTCGGACAACCCCCGCTCCGAGGACCCGCTGGCGATCATCGAGGCCGTGCGCTCAGGCGTCGTGGGTCACGTCGAGGTGACCGTCGAGCCGGACCGCGCCGCCGCCATCCGGTCCGCCGTCGGCCGGGCCCGTCCCGGCGACGTGGTCCTGGTGGCGGGCAAGGGCCACGAGTCCACCCAGACGGCGGGGGGCGCCACCGTGCCCTTCGACGACCGCGTCGAGGCCGCCGGCGCCCTGGACGAGCGGTTCGGCGGCGCGACCGCATGATCTCCCTCATGACGTCGGGCGGCATCGCCCTGTGGGTGGCCGTCCTGAGCACCCCGTTCCTCATCCGGTGGCTGCTCAAGAACAACATCGGCCAGCAGATCCGCGAGGACGGGCCCCAGGTCCACATCGCCAAGGCGGGGACCCCCACCATGGGCGGCATCTGCATCGTCGCCGCCGTGGTGATCGGGTTCCTGTCCGCCCACGTGGTCCCCGGGGTGAACTGGTCCCGTTCGGGTGCGCTGGTGATGCTGGCCATCGTGGGCGCGGCCGCCATCGGCTTCGCCGACGACTGGATCAAGGTGCGGCACCGCCGCAGCCTGGGGCTGAACAAGCGGGCCAAGATCGCCGCCCAGACCGCCCTCGGCCTCACCTTCTCCGTGCTCGCCGTCTACTGGGCCCACGCGTCGACGACCCTGTCCTTCACCCGCTACAACTCGATCGGGCTGCACATGGGTACGGCGGTGTGGATCGTGTGGGGCACGGTGATCATCACCGCCGCGGCCAACGCCGTGAACCTCACGGACGGGCTCGACGGTCTGGCGGCGGGCTCGGCCACCTTCTGCTTCGCCACCCTCGCCATCATCGGCTACTGGCAGTACCGGCACTTCACCATCTACCACGTCGGCGACGCCCTGGACCTCGCCCTGGCCGCCGTGGCCCTGGCCGGGGCCTGCGTCGGCTTCCTGTGGTGGAACGCGGCGCCGGCCAAGATCTTCATGGGTGACACCGGCTCGCTGTCGCTCGGCTCGGGCCTGGCCGCCCTGTGCCTCCTGATGAACCTCGACCTGCTGCTGGTGATCCTGGGCGGTCTGTTCGTCATCGTGACCCTCTCGGTGGTGATCCAGGTGATCAGCTTCCGGGTGTTCCACCGGCGGGTGTTCCTGATGGCACCGCTCCACCACCACTTCGAGCTCATGGGCTGGCCCGAGACCACCGTGATCGTCCGCTTCTGGATCCTGGCCGGGCTGTTCGCCGCGCTCGGACTCGGGATCTTCTACGGCGACTTCCTGTCGGTGGGGACGATCCATTGAGCGCGGGCCGGGCGCCGGGCGCGTCCCCCGCCGTCGGGCCCACCTCCGTGTCGGGCGGGTTCCACCACCTGGGCGCGCGCATGGGCGAGGCTGGTGGGATGCATCCCGCAGCGACCCGCGCCTTCCGGGTCCACCCCGGTCCCGCACGCCTCCCCGGGGGCCACCGTGGCTGACCGGACGTCCACGTCGCGCCGGCGCGCGCCGGCGGTCCGTCGCCCGACCACGGTGACGCGCCACGGTGCCACGGTGGGGCGCCGGCCGCCGCCGGCCGCCCGGCCCGTGGGCGCACGTCCCGACGCGCCGCGGGGACCGGCCCCGCTGCGCCGGCTCGCCCGGGTGTCGGACCCGGCGGCCCTGGGTGTGCTGGTGGCCGTCCTGTGCGTGTTCGGCCTGGTGATGGTCGGGTCGGCCTCCCCGGTGATCTCGCTGATCACCTACGGATCGCCCTGGACGATCTTCATCCGGCAGCTGCTCTGGATGGTGGTGGGCGTCGGCGCCCTCCTGATCCTGGCCCGCATCGACTACCGGGCCTGGCGCCGGTGGTCGATCCCGCTGGTGATCGGCACCGTCTGCCTGCTGGTGGCGGTGCTGGTCCCCGGTCTGGGCGTGACCGCCGGCGGCTCGTCGCGGTGGATCGGCTTCGGCCAGCTCCGCATCCAGCCGTCCGAGCTGATGAAGCTGGCCATGGTGGTGTTCGCCGCGGACGTCGTCGTCCGGCGCACGGACCGCTCGGCGCCGGCCAAGCAGGTGATCGCCCCGGTGATGGGTGTCCTGGTGGTCTCCGCCGCCCTGATCATCAAGCAACCCGACATGGGCACGGCCATGGTGCTGAGCTGCATCGCCTTCGGGATCCTGTTCATGAGCGGGGTGACGCTCGCCCCCCTGACCAAGGTGCTCGGCGCGTTCACCGTCATCGCCGTGGTCTTCGCCTTCAGCGACTCCTACCGGCGTGACCGGATCCTGTCGTTCATCAACCCGGGCGCGCACCAGGCCGGCTCGGGCTACCAGGTGTGGCAGTCGCTCATCGGTCTCGGTTCCGGCCACCTCTTCGGGCTCGGGCTCGGCGGTGGACGCGAGAAGTGGGGCACGCTGCCCAACGCCCACACCGACTTCATCTTCTCGGTGGTGGGCGAGGAGCTCGGCCTGATCGGGGCGGTGGTCGTCCTGGGTCTCTTCTTCGCCCTCGCCTGGTACGGGTTCCGCGTCGCCGGTCGGGCCCCTGACCGGTTCGGCTCGTTGATGGCGGTGGGCGTGACCATCTGGATCACCAGCCAGGCCGTCATCAACATCGGTGCGGTCATCGGCGTGCTCCCCGTGACGGGGATCCCGTTGCCCTTCATCTCCTTCGGCGGCTCGTCCCTGGTCATCAACCTCGCCGCCATGGGGATCCTGATGAACATCGCCCGGCAGGAGCGTTCGGGCCACCGCGCCCGACCCCGCCGCCGCCCCGTCCCGGCGTGACCGTCGCCGACAGCGTGACCGGACCGGGCACCCCCGAAGGGTGCTTCGCGCTCGTCGCCGGCGGTGGCACCGCCGGTCACCTGCAGCCCGCCCTCGCCATCGCCGAGGCCCTGGTGGCCCGGGGCCACGACCGTGCCACCATCGCCTTCCTGGGCTCGGAGCGGGGGCAGGACGCCACCACCCTGGCCGGGCGGGGCTTCCCGGTGACACTGCTGCCCGGCCGGGGCGTCGTGCGCAGCTTCGCCCCGAGGGACCTGGCCCGCAACGCCCGTTCGGCCTACGAACTGGCCGTGGCCGTCGTGCGCGGCATCGGGACGGTCGGACGGATGCGCCCCCGGGTGGTGGTGGCGGTGGGCGGCTACGCCAGCCTGGCGGGTGCCGCCGGAGCACTGGTCCACCGGGTCCCCCTGGTGCTGGTGAACGTGGACGCCGTCCCCGGGGCGGCCAACCGCGTGTTCGGGCGATTCGCCCGGGCCAGCGCCGTCGGCTGGGAGGGGAACCCGCTGCCCCGCGCCGTGGTGACCGGGACCCCGGTGCGGCCCGAGATCGCCGCGGCGGACCGGACGCCCGCGGGTCGGTCGGCGGCCCGACGGCTGCTCGGACTGCCCGAGGACCGTGCCGTGGTGGCGGTCTTCGGCGGGTCGCTCGGCGCCCGGAGGATCAACCGGGCACTCGACGGCGCCGTGGCCCGGTGGGCCGATCGCGACGACCTGGCGATCTACCACATCGTGGGACGACGGGACTGGACCGACTACTGCGCCGATCCGGCGGCCGAGCGGGTACCGCCCGCCGGTGCGAGGGACACCGTGGCCGACCCTGCCGGGCTGTCCCTCGTGCGCGTGCCCTACGAGCAGCGCATGGCCGCCGTGTACGCCGCGGCCGACGTCGTGGTCTGCCGTGCCGGGGCCATGACCGTCGCCGAACTGGCCGCTGCCGGCGCCCCGGCGGTGCTGGTGCCGCTGCCCGGGGCTCCCGGTGACCACCAGACGGCCAACGCCCGGGTGCTCGAACGGGCCGGTGCCGCCGTGCTGGTACCCGACGGGGACTGCACCGCGGTGGGGCTGACCGGGACGGTGGAGGCGCTGCTGGCCGATCCGGACCGACTCCGGACGATGGCGGCCGCAGCCAAGGCGGTGGGTCGGCCCGACGCCGCCGACGCCGGTGCCGCCGTGGTCGAGGCCAACGCCCGGTCCGCCGACCGGAGGGCGGGATGACCGGCCAGGATCCGACGGGCCCGGGTATCGGGGACCCGGTCGCCGTGCGGCGCATCCACGTGGTGGGCGTCGGCGGCGCGGGCATGAGCGCCATCGCCACGGTGCTGCGGGCCATGGGTCACGACGTCACCGGCAGCGACCTGCGGGAGTCCGCCGTGACCGAGCGCCTGCGCTCCCTCGGGATCACCGTGGTCATCGGCCACGACCGGGCCAACGTGGGCGACGCCGACCTGGTGACCCGGTCGACCGCCGTCCGGGACGACAACCCCGAGGTGGCGGAGGCGCTCGGGCGGGGGATCCCGGTCCTGTCCCGGGCGGAGACACTCGCCGCCGTCGCCGCCCGCAGGCGGTGCATCGCCGTGGCCGGGACCCACGGCAAGACGACCACGGCGTCGATGCTGGCGCTCGTGCTCGTCGAGGCGGGGATGCGGCCGTCGTTCCTCATCGGGGGCGAGGTCAACGAGATCGGGACCAACGCGGTGTGGGACACCGGCGAGTGGATCGTGGTCGAGGCCGACGAGAGCGACGGCACGTTCCTCCACCTCGTCCCCGACATCGCCGTGGTGACCAACGTGGAGGCCGATCACCTCGACCACTACGGGTCCTTCGAGGCGGTGCGCACGGCGTTCGCCGAGTTCCTCGCCTCGGCCGGCCGCCGCGTCGTGGGGGGCGACGACGCCGAGGCGCGGGTCGTCGGTCGGGCCGCCGGCGCCGACCTGGTCGGCTGTTCGGACGACGCCACCTACGGCATCCGGTCGGTCGAGACGGCCCGGAGCTCGGTGGCCTTCGACCTGTTCGGACCCGACGGGGGTCTCGTCACCCGGATCCGGGTGGCCGTCCCCGGGCTCCACAACGCCCGCAACGCCGCTGTGGCCACGGTGGCGGCCCTGGCCGCCGGGGCGACGCCGGAGGCGGCTGCACGGGCACTGGCCCGGTTCGGCGGGGTGGCCCGACGGTTCGAGTTCCGCGGCGAGCAGGGCGGGGTCACCTTCGTCGACGACTACGCCCACCTGCCCACCGAGGTGCGTGCCGCCCTGGCGGCCGCCCGCAACGGTGGCTGGCGCCGGGTGGTGGCGGTCTTCCAGCCCCACCGGTACTCGCGGACGGCCGAGGTGGGGACGGGTTTCGGGGACGCGTTCGGTGACGCCGACGTGGTGGTGCTGACCGACGTCTACGGCGCCGGCGAGGCGCCGGTCCCGGGTGTGTCCGGCCGGTTGGTGGCCGATGCCGTGCGCGCCGCCCGACCGGACGCCGAGCTGCACTACGTGCCCGGCCGGGCCGATCTGGTGCCGGCGGTGGCCGCGCTGCTCCGACCCGGCGACCTGTGCCTCACGCTCGGCGCCGGCGACCTGACGTCCCTCCCCGACGAGGTGATGGCGGCCGGCGTCGGACCGGGGGACGCCCCCGGGGAACCGTCGTGACCGTCGGGGACGACCTCGCCGCGCTGGCGGCGCGCCTCGGTCCGGAGGCGGCCCACGACGCCCCGCTCGGGAGTCGCACGACCTACCGGGTCGGTGGTGTCGCCGCCCTGTCGCTCGAGGCCGGCGACGAAAGGCGTCTGCTGGGCGTGGCCGCCGCCCTCGACGGGCTGGACGTGCCCGTCCTGGTGCTGGGCAACGGCTCCAACCTGCTGGTGGCCGACGCCGGGTTCGCCGGCCTGGTGGTCCACCTGGGTGCCGCGTTCGAGACGTTGGAGTTCGACGGCAACGAGGTCCGGGCGGGCGGGGCCGTCGCCCTGCCGACGTTGGCCCGCCGGACGGCAGCCGCCGGGTTGAGCGGACTCGAGTGGGCGGTGGGCGTGCCCGGATCGGTCGGGGGTGCCGTGCGCATGAACGCGGGCGGTCACGGCTCGGACACCGCCGCCACCCTCGCCGGCTACCGGGTCGTCGACCTGGCCACGGCGACGGTGGCCGACCACCCGGCGTCCGACCTGGCCGCCGGCTACCGGCACACGTCGATCGGGGCGCGCCAGGTGGTCGTGGCCGCCTCCCACGACCTGGTGGCGGGCGACCCCGTGGCGGGCCGGGCGACCATCGACGAGATCGTCCGGTGGCGCCGGGCCAACCAGCCGGGCGGCGCCAACGCCGGGTCGGTCTTCACCAACCCGCCCGACGACTCGGCGGGCCGTCTGGTCGACGTGTGCGGCCTGAAGGGGTTCCGGATCGGGACGGCCGAGGTGTCGCCCAAGCACGCCAACTTCATCCAGGCCGACAGGGGCGGGTCGGCCGACGACGTGCGCCGGGTCATGGAGGCCGTCCGGGTCCGGGTTCTCGAGACCACCGGCGTGGCGCTGGCCACCGAGATCCGCATGGTCGGCTTCGCCGACGGGGAATCGACCGGCTTCGCCGACGGGGAATCGACCGGCTTCGCCGACGGGGAATCGACCGGCTTCGCCGATGGGGGACCGACCGGCTTCGCCGACGGGGAATCGCGATGAGCCCGCCGGCCGACGACGGCATCGACCCGAGGATCCGCCAGCGCCGCGAGCAGGTCGAGCGGAGCCGCACCCAGAAGCGCCTCCGGTGGCTGGCCGTGGCCGGCGCCGTGGTGGCGGTGGTCGCCCTCGGGGCCCTCCTGCTGCACACCCCCCTGTTCGAGGCGAAGGTGGTCAAGGTGACGGGCGACCATCCGAACACCTCCACCGCGGCGATCGAGGCCGCCGCCGGCGTCCAGCACCACCCTCCGCTGATCAGCGTGGACCCGGGTCCGGCCGCCGCCCGGATCGAGTCGCTGCCGTTCATCGCATCGGCCACGGTGTCCCGCCACTGGCCCGACGCCGTCACCATCGCCGTGACCGAGCGCCACCCGGCGACCACCATGGCCGGCCCGGCCGCATCCTGGTCCACGCTGGACGGCAACGGCCGCACCCTGGCGGTCACCACGGCCCGCCCGGTCCTGCCGGTGCTGATCGTCGACTCGGCCGCCGGACCGGTGCCCCCCGCTCCCGTGGGCGGGACGGTTGCACCGGCCGCCGAGCCGGGCCTGCAGGTGGCCCGGACCCTGCCGCCGGCCTTCGTCGGGCAGGTGATCTCGATCACGGTGGCGTCGAACCAGACGGTCTCGCTGGCCCTGACCTCGGGCCTCGTGGTGCTCCTCGGGACGGTGAGCGATCTGACCGCCAAGTACGAGGACGTGGCGTCGATCATCGCCCATGCGCAACTCCGCGGGGCCCGCTCCATCGACGTCACCGTGCCCCAGTCGCCGACGATCGGCCCCTGACCCCACGCCGTCGGAGCGGCCACGGAGCCCGACCGGAGGGAGCGTCCCGGTGGTCGAGCGGTGTCCGATCGGCGTCCACGGTGCTTGACCAGGGACGGTGTGAACCGTATCGTTAGCGCGAACTCGCAGGTTGGAACGGTTTCAACCTTTGGTCGAGGGTGAGGAACTTCATGACCGTTCCGGCACAGAGCAACTACTTCGCCGTCATCAAGGTGGTCGGCGTGGGCGGAGGCGGCGTCAACGCCGTCAACAGGATGATCGAGTCCGGACTTCGGGGTGTCGAGTTCATCGCCACCAACACGGACGCCCAGGCGCTGCTGATGAGCGACGCCGACCTCAAGCTCGACATCGGCCGCCAGCTCACCCGGGGCCTCGGCGCCGGCAGCGACCCCGAGGTGGGCCGCCTGGCCGCCGAGGAGCACCGCTCCGAGATCGAGGAGGCGCTGAAGGGCGCTGACATGGTCTTCATCACCGCCGGCAAGGGCGGCGGCACCGGAACGGGGGCCGCACCGGTCGTGGCCGAGATCGCCAAGGGCCTCGGTGCCCTGACCATCGGCGTCGTCACCCGGCCGTTCACCTTCGAGGGCCGGCGCCGCTCGGTCCAGGCCGAGCAGGGCATCCAGAACCTGAAGGAGAAGGTCGACACCCTCATCATCATCCCGAACGACCGGCTGCTCACCGTGTCGAACGAGAAGACCTCGATGGTCAATGCGTTCAAGATGGCCGACGAGGTCCTCATGCAGGGTGTGCAGGGCATCACCAGCCTGATCACCATCCCCGGCCTCATCAACACCGACTTCGCCGACGTGAAGATGATCATGTCCAACGCCGGCACCGCCATCATGGGCATCGGCTCGGCCACCGGCGAGGGTCGGGCCGTCAACGCCGCCCGGGCCGCCATCACGAGCCCGCTGCTCGAGGCGTCGATCGAGGGCGCCCGCGGCATCCTCCTCAACATCGCCGGCGGACCGGACCTGGGGCTGTTCGAGGTCAACGAGGCCGCCGAGATCATCCACGGTGTCGCCCATCCCGACGCCAACATCATCTTCGGCAGCGTCATCGACGAGGCCATGGGCGAGGAGGTCCGGGTCACCGTGATCGCCGCCGGCTTCGAGCGGTGGGAGGCCCAGGCACCGGCTCGCAGCGGCGCCGCCACCACCGAGTCGACCGGTCGCGACGACGCCCGCAGCCGGGTGCTCGGATCCGAGACGGCCCACGAGGACATCTTCGCCACCCCGGCGGACGACGACCTCGACCTGGGCGACGACGATTTCGACGTCCCTTCGTTCCTGCGCTGAACCCGGCCGTGGCGCTGGTGGACGGCGCCCGCATCCTCGACCTCCCGGGTCGGATCCACGCCGCGTGGACCGACACCTCGCGGGGTGACCAGCGCCCGACCGGGCACGGTCCCGATGACGGCGGGCCGCTGATGCGCACGGTGGCCGCACTGGCCGGCGCCACCGGTGCCGCGCCGCGCACGGTGGCCTGGGCCACCCAGGTCCACGGCACCGGTGTGCGCCGGGCCGGCGGTCCCGACACGGTGGCGGGGACGGGGGGCCACGCCGACCTCCCCGGGCTGGTGCACCTGGCCGAGGGCGACGCCCTGGTGTCCGACACGCCCGGCGCCGCTCTGTGCGTGCTCACGGCCGACTGCGGCCCACTGGCCCTGGCCAGCCCCGAGGGTGTGTTCGGCGCCGTGCACGCCGGCTGGCGGGGACTCGTGGCCGGCGTGGTCGAGGCCGCCGTCGCCCGGATGCGTGACCTGGGGGCGACCGAGGTGGTCGGCGCGCTGGGCCCGTGCATCCACGCCGGCTGCTACGAGTTCTCGTCCGCCGACCTCGACGTGGTGGCCGGCGACTACGGGGACACCGTCCGGGCCACGACCACCCATGGGCGGCCGGCCCTCGACCTCCCCGCCGGGATCGCCGCCGCCCTGGGACGGGCCGGCGCCCGGGTCGTCCCGGGGGTCGACGCCTGCACGGCGTGCGACGTGGGCTGGTACTCCCACCGGGCCCGGGCCGATGCCGGCCGGCAGGCGCTGGTCGTGTGGTCGACGCCGCCGGGGCCGGGTGCGGCTGCGTGATCCCGTCCGACGCCTTCCCCGGGTTCGGGGAGCGCCTGGCCTCCCTGCGGGCCAGGATCGAGGCGGCGGCCCCCGAACCCGCCGGGGTCACGCTGTTGGCTGTCACCAAGGGCTTCGGTCCCGAGGCCGTGCGCACGGCACTGGGTGCCGGGCTGGGGGCGGTGGGGGAGAACTACGCCGACGAGCTGGTGGCCAAGGCGGCGGTGCTGGCCGACGGGCCCGGGCCGGCACCCGAGTGGCACTACCTCGGCGCCGTCCAGCGCAACAAGGTGCCGCGGCTGGCGCCGGTGGTGTCGTGCTGGCAGGGCCTGGCCCGTGTCGAGGAGGGTCGGGCCATCGCACGACGCAGCCCCGGCGCCCGGGTGCTGGTCCAGGTCGACGTGGCCGGGCTGCCGGGCAGGGGTGGGGTGCCGCCCACCGGGGTGCCCGACCTGGTCGCCGCCCTGCGGGACGAGGGACTGGACGTCGACGGACTGATGGCGGTGGGGATGCCGGGTCCGCCCGAGGGGGCCCGACTGGGGTTCCGGCTGGTCCGCCGGCTGGTGGACGAACTGGGCCTCGGGACCTGCTCCATGGGCATGACCGACGACCTCGAGGTGGCACTCTCCGAGGGCTCCACCATGGTGCGCGTGGGCCGGGCGCTGTTCGGCGAACGCCCCGTCCGGGCGGGGCACTGAGTCCGGCACCCGGGACCGGGGGGACCGCGGCGGAGCGTTCCACCTGCCTCCCGGGCCAGGCACTACGCTGTCGCCGGGAGGAACAAATGGCAACTTCGTTCATCAAAAAGTCCATGGCCTACCTGGGCCTCGTCGACGACTACGACGACTACGACGACTACGAGCGCCCGGCGCCCCTGGGTGCGCGGCAGCGTCCCGCCGCGGTCGAGCCCGAGGACGACGCGCCTCCCGCCCCGTCCGGACGCATCCGGGTCACGCCGGCGACGGCCTCGCCGGCCGCCTCGGGTCCTGTGCCGACCATGGTCCAACAGCCTGCGCCACGCCCGGCGACGTCCCCGTCGGTCAAGATCTCCACCCCCGACGCCGGCGCCCGGGTGCACATCGTCGCCCCCGCCCGCTTTGCCGACGCGGTCGAGATCGCCAACCGGCTGATGGCCAACCAGCCGGTCATCGTCAACATGCAGACGGCCGACCGTGACCTCCAGCGCCGCATGATCGACTTCTGCAGCGGTGCCACCTACGCCCTCTCGGGGGGGATGGAGCGGGTGGCCGACGAGGTCTTCCTGCTGACCCCCTCGAACGTCAAGGTGTCCGAGGAAGAGCGCCAGCGCCTGGCCGACCACGGCCTGGTCTCCTCCTGACCCCGCCACCCGCCGCGGCGGGGCACGTCGTAGGCTGATCCGTCATGCTCGCCCTGATCGGGTACCTCCTCAACCTCTTCCTGCTGGTCCTCTTCGCCTACGCCATCCTCAGCTGGCTCACGTACTCGGGCCGGATGGAGTACGACTCGCCCGTGGTCAAGGTCCAGCGCGTCCTGGCCCGGGTCTGCGAGCCGGTGCTGCGTCCCGTGCGCAAGGTGATCCCCCCGGTCCAGATCGGCGGGGTGGGCATCGACCTGTCGATCCTCATCGTGTTCGTGGTCGTCGCCATCTTGAACAACACCGTCTTCACCTGATCGGCGGGGCCTGCCGGGGCGCAGCCGTCCCGTCGGCACCCGGGCGCCGGCGCTGCGTCCGGGCCCGTGCAGTCGTCCCCGACAATCCCTGGATTCCCTCGGCCACGCCGCTACGATTGCGGCATGGACGCATCCCAATCTGCACTTGACTCCCTCCGCACCGTGGAGTTCCGGGAGACCCTGAAGGGCTACCACCGGGACGACGTCGACGAGTACCTGGAGAAGGCGGCCGTCGAGGCCGAGGGCCTGCAGGAGCAGCTCCGCCAGAACACCGAGCGCCTGCGCAAGGCCGCCGAGACGATCGCCCAGCTCGAGACCGAGCTGGCGGCCAAGCCGGAGGCCCCGGCCCCGGTGGTGGTGGCACCGGCCGAGCCCGCCGTCCCCGACGACACGCTCCAGCGGACGCTGCTGCTGGCCCAGAAGTTCGTCGACGAGACCAAGGCGGATGCCGAGGCCGAGGCCAAGCGCCTGGTCGCCGAGGCCGAGGCCCAGGCCCGCAAGGTCCAGGCCGACTCCGAGATGCGCCTCCGCGAGGAGATCGCCCGGCTCGAGTCCAACCGCAGTCATCTCTCCCACGAGGTGGAGACCATGGCCCGCCAGCTCGAGACGGAGCGGGAGCGGCTGCGCTCCGCCCTGTCGGACATGCTGACGTGGGTGGACGGGCACCTGACGCCGTCGGCCGAGGACCGGGCGGCGGTGACCAACATCACCGATGCCCAGCGTGGCGTCGGGGGACCGAACGAGGTCACCCAGCTGCGCCCGTCGGCCTCGTCGGGCTCGCTCCCGCTCTGAGCGGCTCCGTCGACCCGGTGGCCTGAGCCGGGCTCCGCCCGTGGCTCCGGGGAACCCGGGAGCCTGCCGGGCGTGCCCGGATGCGTCCGGGACCCCGCCGTTCACGACTAGGGTGCCGTGAACGTCGCGCCGGGTCCCCGGATTGCCGTGCCCTTCCCGGCACGGTAGGGTCGCCCGCTCGTCGATGTCGGCGGCACGGTTGTGCCGCAGTGCCCGGACCCCGACTCCGGCCCGACGGGCAGATCCCCAAGGAGGTCGAATTGACCGCAGTGAAGAAGTCGCCGGCGGGCGCCACCAAGGCCGCACCGGCCAAGAAGGCCGCCCCGGCGAAGAAGGCGGCGACGTCGACGACCAAGGCCGCACCGGCCAAGAAGTCGGCGGCCAAGAAGGCCGCCCCGGCCAGGAAGGCCGCACCGGCCAAGAAGGCCGCACCGGCCAAGAAGGCCGCCCCGGCCAAGAAGCCGGCGGCCAAGAAGGCCGCCCCGGCCAGGAAGGCCGCGCCGGCCAAGAAGGCCGCCCCGGCCAGGAAGGCCGCGCCGGCCAGGAAGGCCACCGCCACCGCTGCTGCGCCGGCCAAGGCGTCCGCCCCGGTGAAGGCACCGGTCAAGAAGGCCGCACCCGAACCCCCGAAGCGCCCGACCGTCGGCCCGTATGCCAAGGACGGCAGGTTCCTGGACGCCCAGCGGGTGCTCCTGCACGAGGAGCGGACCATCTACGCCGGACAGGCCGTCGACCTGCGCGCCGAGGCCGACTCGTTGGCGCTGGAGCGCGAGCCCGGTGACGTCCAGTTCGACGAGGAGTCCGGTGAAGGGGGGACCGTCACCGTCGACCGCGAGCGCAACCTGGCACTGTCCGCCCAGGCGATACTGGCCGTGGAGGAGATCGACGACGCACTCACCAAGCTCGACCGCAAGACCTACGGGTTCTGCGAACGGTGCTTCCAGCCCATCCCCAAGGCACGGTTGCAGGCGCTCCCCTTCGCCCGCCTGTGCGTCGCCTGCAAGAGCGGTGGACTGTCACGACGCTGACCGGTGAGCCGGACGCGGTGACCGGTACGTCCGGGTCCACCACGTCGCCGCCCACCGGCCCGGCCCGACTGGGCGTGGCGGTGGGCGTCGGGGCGCTCGTCGTCCTCGCCGACCAGCTGACCAAGTGGTGGGCGGTCACCCGGCTGCCCTCGGGTCCCGTCCATGTGGTGTGGCGTCTGGACTTCGTCCTCTCGGTCAACACCGGCTCCGCCTTCAGCCTGTTCCGGGGAGCCACCCCCGTCCTGGTGGTCATCGCCGTGGCCCTGGTGTGCCTCCTCCTGGTGATGGTGTGGCGGGCGCCGACGATCGGCCGGGCCGCCGTGCTCGGCCTGATCCTCGGCGGCGCACTGGGCAACCTGTCCGACCGCTTCTTCCGCGACCTGCACGGTGGCGTGGTGGACTTCGTCGACGTCCACTTCTGGCCGACGTTCAACGTGGCCGACGCCTGCATCACCGTGGGCTGCATCCTGCTGGCCGTGTCACTCCTGCGGGGGACGGCGCACCGATGAGCTCGCTCTCGGTGGTCGTGCCCACCTCCCTCGACGGGGTCCGCGTGGACCGGGCCGTGGCCTTCCTGGCCGACGTGTCCCGCTCGGCCGTCGACGACCTGGTGTCCTCGGGACGGGTCGCGGTGGACGGACGGATTGTGACCAGCCGCAGCACCCGGCTGGTGGCGGGCCAGACGCTCGACGTCGACCGTCCCGACGAGGTGGACGAGCCCGGGCCCGACCCCGATCCCGACGTCGAGTTCACCGTGGTCCACGTCGACGACCAGGTGGTGGTCGTCGACAAACCGGCGGGCCTGGTGGTGCACCCCGGCGCCGGCCACCGCAGCGGCACCCTCGTGCACGGACTGGTCGCCCGGTTCCCCGATGTCGCCGCCCTGCCGGGCCTGGTGGGCTCGGAGCCGGACCGACCCGGGATCGTCCACCGGCTCGACCGGGGGACCTCGGGGCTGATGGTGGTGGCCCGGACGTCGGAGGCCTACCACTCGTTGGTGGAGCAGCTGTCGTCGCGTGCGGTCTCGCGCACGTACCGGGCACTGGTGCTCGGTACCGTCGAGGGGGAGTCGGGGGTGGTCGACGCCCCCATCGGGCGCTCGGTGAGCTCGCCCACCCGCATGGCGGTCTCGCGCAGGGGCAAGGAGGCCCGCACCCGGTACCGGGTCGAGGAGCGCTACGTCCTGCCGGCGCCTACCACCCTGGTCCAGGCGTCACTGGAGACGGGACGCACCCACCAGATCCGCGTGCACCTGGCCGCCATCGGCCACCCGGTGGTGGGCGACGAACCCTACGGCCAGGGGCGGTCGCTGCCCGGGGCCACCGTGACGCGGCCGTTCCTCCACGCCTATGCGCTCGCCTTCGACCATCCGGCGACGGGGGAGCGGCTGTCGTGGACCTCTGAACTGCCCGAGGACCTGGCCGAGCAGCTGGCCGCCCTCATCCGCTGAACGGTCCGCAGACGGCCCCAGGCGACCCGGGGGGCGTCCTGATGGCCCTCCGTGCCCCTGGGCCGGTCCGGCCGGTCCGGTGCGATCGGGTCAGGCAGCCTCGTGGGCAGCCTCGAGGATGTCGTCGACCGACAGGATCTCGAGGGCCTCGGCCTCGGCCTGGCGCACCTTGCGGACACCGATGCCCATGCGCTCGGCCGTCGTCTGCAGCGACGCCGGGTCGCTGCCGTCGAAGCCGAACCGGTGCCGGATGACCTCGCGCTGGAGGTCGGACAGCCGGTCCACGGCCTTGCGCACCAGCTCGAGGGTGAGATCGACGGCGACCTCGTCCTCGAAGTCGCTGTCGTCGCCCGACACCAGGTCGCCCAACGTGGCGGTCGAGTCGGTGGCGGCGGGCTGGTCGAGACTGGCCACCACCCGGGCCGCCTGGGACAGGTCGGAGCGCACGGTGGCGGTGGTGTTGGTGGCGTCGTCGAGCTCGTCGTCGGTCGGCGGTCGCTGCAGCTGGTGGGTGAGCTCCCACATGGCCGCGTCGACCTGCTGGTTCCGCTCGGCGACCTCCATGGGGAGCCGGATGGTGCGGCCGTGCTGCTGGACGGCCCGCTGCAGCGCCTGACGGATCCACCAGGTGGCGTACGTGGAGAAGCGGAAGCCGCGCTCCCAGTCGAACTTGTCGACGGCCCGCATGAGACCGAAGGTGCCCTCCTGGATGAGGTCGGGCAGGTCCACGCCGCGGTCCTGGTAGCGGCGGGCCCAGTGCACGACCAGGCGGAGGTTGGCGGCCACCATCTCGCGCCGGGCCTCGTCGTCGCCGGCGGCCACCCGCTTGGCCAGCTCGGTCTGGGCGTCGTGGTCGGGCAGGGGGTGGTGGTCGAGGTCCCGCAGGAAGAGGCCGAGGCTGTCGGCGTCGGACCCGCGGTTGCGGTTGGCGGCGTTCTTGGGCGCGGCGGAGGGCGACCCGCCGGCGGGGGCCGTGCGGCCCGCGGCCGAGGATGCGGGTGTCGTCGTCTTCGCTGGTGCCGTGCGGGTGGTCATCCCTCTCCTCGTCCTGGTCGATGGACCTTCCCCGCTGTCAACACCCGGATCACCCCGTCCATTCCTGATCCGACCGGGGAATCGGCGCAGAGGACGGTTTGCGCACCGGGTATTCGTAGTGATCGGCTGGCCGGATGACGCCGAGCGCCCCACGCATGGTCCTGGTCCGCCACGGCGAGACGGCCTGGAGCCGCGACCGACGCCACACCGGACGGACGGACATCCCGTTGACCAGGCGCGGCGAGGTCCAGGCGGCCGACCTCGCACCCCGCCTGGCCGCCTGGCACTTCGCCCGGGTCCTGGTCAGCCCCCTGGTGCGGGCGACCCACACGGCCGAACTGGCCGGGCTCGAGGACCCCGAGCCAACCGAGGACCTGCTCGAGTGGGACTACGGCCAGTTCGAGGGGCGCACCACGGTCGCCATCCGTCGGGACCACCCGGACTGGGACCTGTTCAGCGACGGGGTCCCGGGAGGCGAGACGATCGACGACGTGGCGGAACGGGTCGACCGGGTCATCGCCCGGGTCCGGTCGGGGACCGGCGACGTGGCGTGCGTGGCCCACGCCCACCTGCTGCGCGTCCTGGCCGTGCGCTGGCTGGGCGTGGACCCGTCGGCTGCCCGCTACCTCGTGCTCGGTCCGGCGTCGCTCAGCGTCCTCGGGTGGGAGCGGGACCAGGCGGTGGTGGAGCACTGGAACACCTAGCCGTCGACGCCCGTCCCGATCCCGCACCACCTCGACGGTACCGGGGGTGCGTGCCACGGTGACGGCGGTCGGCCGCAGTGCACCACGTGTGCACCGGAACTGCGTCCGAGCGGCAACGCCGGCAGCGCCGACGGCGCCGGGATCAGAGCTGGGGGCCGTCGGGCCGGTGGTCGGGCTCGCGACGGATGGTGCCGGGACCGTCGGGCACCCCGGGCGGACGGCGGTCGGCCGGTCGCTCCGGTTCCAGCGTCTCGCCCCGGAACATCCGCCGCGGGCCGGTCCACATGGCCGGCGGGGCGTCGAACCGGTGGGCGACGGCATAGGCGACGGCCTCGTAGTTGACCCGCCATCCCCGGAAGTGGGCCCAGGCCTCGTCCTGGGGCCGGGAGGTGGTCAACCCGGTTCCCACCAGCCGCACCCAGGCATCGTCGAACTGACCCCGGGTGAGGACCAGGGGGTCGTCGGGCTGGGGGTCGGGGTCGTAGGGGATGCGGGAGGCACGGGCGATGTCGCGCAGGCAGGTGAAGCCCATGCGGATGCACATGCGGGCCTCGACGGGCGCGTGCTCGGGGTCGACGGCCAGGAGCAGGGCGGCTGCGTCCAGGACGGCGACGAGGCTCACGATCCAGGAGTTCTTGGCGCGGGGCGAGCGCAGGTAGAGCAGCGACGGGTACGTCGAGTGGCTCTCGGCGACGTCGGCCGCCCACCGTTCCCACTCCGCGAACAGGTTGGCCAGGTTGTCCACGGACCCGACCAGCTGATGGCGGATGAGCAGCTCGGGTCCCCAGGCCGGGGCACCGGCCCGGCTCTCGAGCAGCGTCACCAGGGTCTCGCGGCGGTTGTAGGCGGAGTACAGGGTGGGCAGGTAGGCGATCTGGAGTGCCACCAGGACCAGGCCCGTCCCGGCCGCCACGAAGTCGACGATCCGGGACCCCTCGGCGTGGGAGAGGGTGAAGCCGAGGGTGAACACCGAGGACCCGGCCTCGGAGAACGCCTGCTCGAAGGGCTGGGCACCGATGCCCCAGTTGACCAGCGTGAACCCCAGGACGGCCAGGCCGAGCCAGGTGGTGAGCAGCACGATGAGGGCCACCGGCTCGCTGAGGGCGAGGATGCGGTCCTGGGTGGCGTAGGTCCGTGCCGCCCGGGCGACCCGGGAGAAGACCGCACGGGTGACCACCATCGGATAGGTCAGCCGGCTGCTGGCGGTGCGGGGCACGATCAGCACCGTCACCACACTGAAGGCGTCGGCAGCCAGTACGGCGACGCCGGCCACCAGGACGGCCAGGCGAAGGGCGGTCACGGGAGGGATGGAGGTCGGGTCAGACGGCCGCGTCGCGGACGGCGGGCGTCCGGCCCTGGGCCCGGTCGACCATGTCGGCGAGGTTGAAGGACTCCAGGTGGGTGCGCATGTGCTCGCCCACGTCGGCCCACACGGTGAGCAGGACGCACTGCCCCTCGTGGTCGCAGGCGCCGTTCTCGTGGGGGAGGCCGAAGTCGCCGGCCACGATGGGGCCGTCGACCGCCGAGACGATCTGGGAGAGGGTGATCTCCTCGGGCGGCCGGGCGAGCACGTAGCCGCCGCCGACGCCCCGCTTGGAGCGGACCAGCCCGGCGCCCTTCAGGGCCAGGAGGATCTGCTCCAGGTAGGGCTGGGGGAGTCCCGTGCGCTCCGCGATGTCGCGCACCGCCGTCGGGGTGGGCTCACCTTCGGTATCGGCGTGCAGCGCCAGCGACAGGAGGGCCCGACTGGCGTAGTCCCCGCGGGTCGATACCTTCACAGGCCCATGCTATTGCCTGGACCCTGTGACGGGGTTGGTGGCGCCGTCCCCAAGTCCGGGACGGCAGCGGGCGGGCTCAGCGTCCGCCGAGCTTGCCGGCGGCCAGGTCCTCGGCCATGGCCCATCCGAAGGTGACCAGGCGCCCGCCACCCGAGACGTCCACCGTCTCGAAGAAGGTGCAGTACTGGGCGGTGGGCTCCGACTTGTGGCTGGCGAAGTCGAACCCTCCCGCCTCGCAGCCGTCGCTCGCCACCACGAAGGTGCGGTCGTCGATGCGGCCGTCGGCGCCGAAGCGCTTGGCCAGGCGCCGGCCCCAGGCCCGCTCCTCGCCGGTGGCCTTCTGGTCGGGGCAGGGGACCACGTCGGTCAGGCCGGCGAACGCCTTGAACCCGTCGGGACCGAGCAGGCGGGTGCCCACCAGGACGTCCTCGTCGGGAAAGGCGAGGAGGGCCCGTCGGTACTTGTCGCCCATCATGGCCCGCAGCACGGTGTCCGAGCGCGACGTGCGGTCCACGGTGGCCAGGCCGATCAGGAGGGACGGGGTGCCGCCGATCCGCTCGAGGGTGGAGAAGGAGTAGCCGCGGAGCTTCGCACCTTCGCGTGCCCGGGTGACCAGCACCCACTCCTCACGCTGTTTCGACAGGAACCCGATGTCGAAGCGAGGCTCCCGCTCGGCGCACAGATCGGCCATCTCGGCCAGTTCGGCGTCGCTGATCGACGTGCAATCCTTGGTCTCCACCTGGATGGACATAGGTCGTTCCGTACTCCTCTATCTCCCTGCGACTGTCCCCCGCACCTGGCCGGCCGTGGCATCCGGGACGTGCCGCCGCAGGGGAGGGGCCTCGTCACGGATCGCTCACGCCAGGAGCCGTTGGACGATTTTACGGGATTTTTCAGGGGCCTGTCGTATCGTGCCCCTCGTGACGGCTCCGCGACGCCCTGACCAGGGACGGAGCACCGGGCCGCCGGCCGGCTGACGGCACGGATCGATCTGACGGGCCGTCAGGACTGGATGGCGTGGGGTCCGAGCAGCACCCGCAGCTCACCCATGAGCCCGCGGCTCGAGTCGACGTTGAACTCCGAGGGGAGCCGGAGCACCTTGTCGCCCACGTGGAGGAGCACGGGGGAGTGACCGGGGTGCTCCGACAGGAGGCGCTTGAGATCGTCCACGGTCCGGTCGGTCAGGGTGCCGAGCGGCAGCGAGATGCGCAGGTCGCGCAGCCCGTCGGCCACCAGTTCGGGCCGTTGGACGTCCATGGCCACCAGCTTGAGGCGCTCGTCGCGCATGTCCAGGCGGGCCTTGACCACCACGATGGCGTCGTCGTCGAGCAGGGCGCCGTAGTCGGCCATCGTCTTCGGGAAGACGAAGGTCTCGATCGAGGCGTTCAGGTCCTCCAGGACGAAGGTGGCCATGAGGTCGCCCTTCTTGGTGTACCGACGCTGGAGCTCGGTGATCACCCCGCCGACCACCCTGACGCCGCCGCCGTCGTAGCCGGAGGCGGCCATGGCGTCTGGGTCGTAGTCGCGCAGCTCGGCCAGGCTGCAGTCGGTCAGCCGCGACAGCGAGCCCTCGAGGCCCATGAGCGGGTGGTCGCTGATGTAGAGCCCGAGCATCTCCTTCTCGAAGGCGAGGCGGAGCGACTTGTCGAATTCGGCGTCGGGGACGGGTAGCCGGGTGTCGGCGAATCCGGTCGTCTGGCCCTCCGCCGGCTCCTCCAGCGTGGCGAAGAGCGACATCACACCGGCGTCGTGCTCGCGTCGACGCTCCAGCGTCCGGTCGACGATCTCCTCGAACGTGAGGAAGAGGCCCTGGCGGGCGTGGCCCATCGAGTCGAAGGCGCCGGCCTTGATCAGCGACTCGATGGTCCGCTTGTTCAGCACCTGGGGGTCGACCCGCTGGCAGAAGTCGTAGAAGTCGCAGAAGGGGCCGTCGGCCTCGCGCTCGGCCACGATGAGGGCGACCAGCGCCTCGCCCACGTTGCGCACGGCGGCCAGGCCGAAGGTGATGGCGCCCGCGCTGTCACCCGAGGTGCCGATGTCGCCCTCGCCGGCGGTGAAGTCCGGCGTGAACTCGGCCAGCGACCGGTTGACGTCGGGGACGAGCACCTCGATCCCGAGCGAGCGGCACTCGCCCAGGTAGATCGCCGTCTTGTCCTTGTTGTCCTTGACGGAGGTGAGGAGGCTGGCCAGGTACTCGACCGGGTAGTGGGCCTTGAGCCACGCCGTCTGGTAGGCGATGAAGCCGTAGCCGTAGGAGTGGGACTTGTTGAAGGCGTAGTCGGCGAACGGCTCGATGATGTCGAACAGGGCGGTGCCGAGCTCCTCCCCGTACCCCTCGGTGACGCAGCCGGCGACGAACTTCTCGCGCTCGGCCTGGATGAGGGCACGGATCTTCTTGCCGCACGCCTTGCGCAGATTGTCGGCCTCGGCCAGCGTGTAGCCGGCGAACTTCTGGGCGACCCGCATGACCGACTCCTGGTAGATCATCAGTCCGTACGTGTCGGCCAGGATGCCCTCGAGATCGGGGTGCGCGTAGGTGACGGGCTGGCGGCCGTTCTTCCGGTCCGCATAGTCCCTGTGCATGTTGGCGGCCATGGGGCCGGGCCGGTAGAGGGCGACCAGGGCGGCCACGTCGTCGAAGGTGGTGGGGGCCAGCGACCGCATGAGCGACCGCATGGGTCCGCCCTCGAGCTGGAAGACGCCCATCGAGTCACCCTTGCGGAGCATGACGAAGGTGTCCTCGTCGTCGAGGGGGATGTTGTCGATGTCGGGACGGGACCCGGTGGAGACCTCGATGAGGTCGAGCGACCGTTCGATCACCGACAGGTTGCGCAGGCCCAGGAAGTCCATCTTGAGCAGGCCGAGGTCCTCGACCCCGTGCATCTCGTACTGGGTGACCACGGGGGCGTCGTCCGGGTTGGCGCTGTCCGGCTTGCGCTGGATGGGGACGTATTCGGTCAGGGGCTGGTCGGTGATGACCACGGCGGCGGCGTGGATCCCGTCGCCCCGGCGCAGGCCCTCGAGTCCCTTCGCCACGTCGATGACCCGTTTGGCCTCGGGGTCGGTCTCGTACATGGTCCGCAGCTCGCCGGCGAGCTGGAACCCCTCCTCGTAGCCCTCGGTCCTGTCCAGGCAGGCGGCCAGCGGGGTGTCGCGGCCCATCAGGAGCGGGGGCATCGCCTTGGCGATCTTGTCCCCGACGATGTAGGGCAGCCCGAGCACCCGCGAGGCGTCGCGGACGGCGGCCCGGGCCTTGATGGTCGAGAACGTGACGATCTGGGCCACGTGGTCGGACCCGTAGCGCTCCGCCGCGTACTTGATCATGTCGCCCCGGTAGCGCTCGTCGAAGTCCATGTCGATGTCGGGCATCTGGATGCGGCCCGGGTTGAGGAAGCGCTCGAACAGGAGGTCGTACCTGATCGGGTCCAGGTCGACGATCTGGAGGCAGTAGGCGACGCAGCAGCCGGCGGCCGAGCCGCGTCCGGGCCCCACCCGGATGCGCTGCGAGCGGGCGAACCGGATGAGGTCCCACACCACGAGGAAGTAAGCGCTGAACCCCATCGAGGCGATCACCTCGAGCTCGTAGTCGAGCCGCTCCATGACCGCCGCCGGGATCGGCATGCCGTAGCGCTCCTTGGCCCCCTCGATGCTGAGGTGGCGGAGGTAGTCGGCGGCGCGGACCTCGTAGGTGTCGCCGACGAACTCGTCGGGCACCGGGAACTGCGGGAGGCTCGGCTTGCCGAAGTCGATCTCCACGTTGGCGCGCTCGGCGATCAGCAGCGTGTTGTCGCACGACTCGGGGAGCTCGCGGAAGAGGTGGCGCATTTCGGCCGCGGACTTGAGGTAGTGCTCCTCGCCCTCGAACTTGAACCGCTTGGGGTCGTCGATGAGGGCGCCGGTCTGGACGCACAGGAGTGCGTCGTGGGCCACGTGGTCCTCACGGTGGGTGTAGTGGCTGTCGTTGGTGGCGAGCAGCGGGGCGCCGATCCGGTGGGCGATCTCGACCAGGGCCGGGTTGGTCTTGTGCTGCTCGGGCAGGCCGTGGTCCTGGATCTCCACGAACAGGTTGCCCCTGCCGAAGATGTCCTGCAGCCGGCCGGCCAGCATCTCGGCCTTCACGTGGTCGTCGGCCAACAGCGCCTGGAGGACGACGCCGCCGAGGCACCCGGTGGTGGCGATGAGCCCCGTGGCGTGGCGTTCGAGCAGCTCCCAGTCGAGTCGGGGCTTGTAGTAGTAGCCCTCGAGATAGGCGGCCGAGGAGAGCTTCAACAGGTTGCGGTAGCCCTCGTTCGACTCGGCCAGCAGGGTCAGGTGGTAGTAGAGCTTCTCGCCACCGCCGGTGTCGCCCCCGGTGTCGTCGACCTTGCCCCGTCGGACGGGGCGCTCGTGGCGGGACTCGGCGGCCATGTACGCCTCGGTGCCGATCACCGGGTTGACGCCGGCGGCGCGGCAGGCGGCGTAGAAGTCGAGGACGCCGTACATGTTGCCGTGGTCGGTGATGCCCAGCGCCGGCATGCCGTCGTCGACCGCCGCCTGCACCAGGTCCTTCACCCGCGCCGCGCCGTCCAGCATGGAGAACTCGGTGTGGGTGTGCAGGTGGGTGAACGACCGTTCTGCCAACGTCTGCTCGTGCCTTCCTCGGATCGGTCGCCCCGGTCCGGCGGGACCGCCCCGACCGGCGGTCCACAGCCTGTGGGCGAGTTACAGCGGTGTGATTCCGACGATAGCGCGCCGGTGCCCCGCAGATCCGGGTGGGGCCGCTGACCTGGACCGCGGCCCGGGACACGGTGCCGGGTGGGCCCGGGGGGCGCACCGGCCGGGTCGCCTGACGGGCCCTGGAGTCCCCGGAGCCGGGGGGTGCCGTGCCCCGCGGGCCCTGCCGCCGCCGTCCGTGGGGCGGGTCCGGGTGGTCAGAGTCCCCGCACCACACGGGCGGGGGTGCCGACGGCGAGCACTCCGGCCGGCAGGTCGCGGCTGACCACGGCGCCGGCGCCGACCACGCTGTCGTGCCCGATGGTGACACCGGGCAGCACGACCACCCCGCCCCCGAGCCAGACGTTGTCGCCGAGGGTGATGGGTGAGGCCTGCTCCCACCCGGCCCGTCGGAGGTCGGCCTCCAGGGGGTGGATCGGGGTGAGCAGCTGCACGTTGGGCCCGATCTGGCAGTCGGCGCCGATGGTGACCGCGGCCACGTCCAGGGCCACCAGCCCGTAGTTCACGAAGGTGCGGTCGCCGATCGAGACGTGGGTCCCGTAGTCGACGCGGACCGGTGCACGGACGACGACGTCCTCGCCGACCCGGCCGAGCAGTCGCCGCAGGAGGGCGTCCCGGCCGGCGGTGTCGGATGCCGGGCAGGCGTTGTAGGCCTCCATGCGCGCGAAGGCCTCGGCCTGCTCGGCCACGATGCGGGGGTCGTCGGCCCGGTAGAGGTCGCCGGACAGCATGCGCTCGTAGTCGGTCCGCCGGTCCCCGGAAGAGGGGTCGGAGCTGCGGGTGGTCCCGGGGTTCTCGTGCACGGCGCCCATTGTCGTCCCTCGGTCGGCGCGGTGCCGCCACCGGTCGACCGGCCCGGACGGACCACCGTCGCCTGTAAATAGCCGTCGACGGATCTACCCGCTTTCCAAACTATGATTCCGGGCAGATTTCCTCAAATGAAGATACAGTCGCACCGGCTTCATCCATCGGTGGCCAGGCGGGCGGCCGGTGTCGGCGGACAACGGGAGGGAAGCAGTGGCATACGACTACGTGATCGTGGGGGCCGGTTCGGCGGGGTGTGTCCTCGCCGATCGTCTGACGGAGGATCCGGGCACCTCGGTCCTGCTCGTCGAAGCCGGGGGGCCGGACACGAGCGAGTTCATCCACATGCCGCTCGCCTACGGCGCGCTGTTCCGGACGGACAAGGACTGGGACTACATGACCGGGTTCGAGCCGCAGTGCGACAACCGCCGGATCTATCTGCCGCGGGGACGGGTGCTCGGGGGCTCCTCGTCACTCAACATGATGGTGTACATGCGGGGCAACCGGATCGACTACGACCAGTGGCGGGAACTGGGGTGCGAGGGGTGGGGATGGTCCGACCTGCTGCCGTACTTCATGCGGTCCGAGGACAACGAGCGCGGCGCGGACGCGTTCCACGGCGTGGGCGGTCCGCTGCGGGTGAGCGACGGCCGGTCGCGGAATCCGGTGGCGGCGGACTTCATCGAGGCCGGCCGCGCCTACGGTCTGCCCGTCAACGAGGACTTCAACGGTGAGCACCAGGACGGCGTCGGCTGGTACCAGGTGACCCAGCGCGACGGCCGTAGGGCGAGCACGGCCGCCACCTATCTGCGCGACGCCGAGGGCCGGCCGAACCTCGACGTCGTCACGCACGTCCAGGTGCTCCGCGTCCTGTTCGAGGGCACCCGAGCCGTCGGCGTCGCCGGCCTGCGCGCCGGCGCGCCCGTCGAGTACCGGACCGACGGCGAGGTGATCCTGTCCGCGGGTGGCTACAACTCCCCCCAGCTGCTGATGCTGTCCGGCATCGGACGTGGCGCCGAGCTGGCCGCACTGCAGATCGCCCCGGTCGCCGAGGTGCCGGGCGTGGGGCTGAACCTCCAGGACCACCCGATCGCCGGAGTCGGCTTCCTGTCCGACCGCGAGGACAGCCTGTTCGGCGCCATGACCGAGGACAACGTGGCCCGGTTCGTGGGCGAGGGCCAGGGGCCGTTGACCTCCAACGGCGTGGAGGCGGGCGGCTTCCTCCGCACGCGCACCGACCTCGACGCCCCGGACATCCAGATCCACTTCATTCCCGGCATGGTGCTGGAGGAGGGCCTGGTGCCGGGCCGGTCCCACGGGTTCGTGGTCGCCGGCAACGTCACCAAGGCGGTCAGCCGCGGGTACGTGGCGCTGGTGTCGCCCGACCCGACGGCCAAGCCGCACATCGTGCACAACTACTACGCCGACCCCGGGGACCTTCGATCCCAGGTGGACGGCCTGCGGATGTGCATGGAGCTGGCCCGGACGGCGCCGTTGGGCGACAGGATCGCGGCGAGCTACCTGGGGCCGGCGTCGGACTCGGACGCCGACCTCGAGGCCTACGTACGTGCCAACGCCCAGACCACCTACCACCCGGTGGGCACCTGCAAGATGGGCGTGGACGACCTGGCCGTGGTCGATCCCGAGCTGCGGGTGCACGGGGTGGATGGCCTGCGGGTGGTCGACGCCTCGGTCATGCCGACGATCCCGAGGGGCAACACCAACGCCCCGACGATCGCCGTGGCGGAGAAGGCGGCCGACCTCCTGCGGGGCCGGGTGCCCCTCGGGGCGGAGGCGCTCGCCGGGGTCCGGGGATGATCCCGGCGTCCCGGATGCGAGCGACCTATTTCCGGTTGATTCGGTAGGATCAGGAGGTGACCGAACTCCCGTCGCGGGCGTTGGCCGACCTCGACCACCTCGACGACGCCATCGTGGCGCTCGTCGAGGCCCTCGCCCGGTACCGTGTCACCTGCGCCACCACCCGGGAGATCGTGGCCGCAGGCGAGCCGGTGGAGACGGCCTTCGCCGCCGCCCGGGACGTCAACGCCCGGGGCACGGTGAGCGACGCCATGCTGGGGTTCGAGCGGATCCGCTACCGGTCGCGGCTGTCGCTGGTCGCCCTCAGTCAGCAGGAGGGATTGTCCAAGCAGCACCTCGGTGAGCTGCTGGACATCTCGCGCCAGCTCGCCAACCGGTGGGTCAGGGAGTCCCGGCCGCTGCTCGACGACGTGGCGGTGGACGCACCGGTCAACGGAGCGTCGTCGGCCGGACCTTCCTGACCCGGCACGGCAACGTTCGTGGTGGTGGGAACGGTCACCGCGTCGACCGCACCGGGTGGAGCCGACGCGCCGCCACCGGCGCACACCGCGCCGCTCGCCGGGGTCACCGCTGCGGACCGGTCTGTTCCCGTGCTCCGCATCGGTGGCGCCGCCCACGGGTACCGCCGATCGGAGTGACCCGACACGGTGGTCACCGGGAGTCGGACGGAAGACGCTTCACCTGGCCGGGCTCCTGTGCGGGCATCACCTGGACGGCGGGGAGCGGGTAGGCGGGTTGGTCCTCGGTGATCTCGTCGATGTCACCGACCGTGCAGCCCAGGATCTCGACACCACCCGGCGTGTCGCGCGCGGTCGACGGAAGCGAGGGGGCGGAGGTGTCGGGCGAGCTGAGCCGTAGGGTGGACGTCAGGTCACCGACCGTCCGTCGGCGCCAGGCCGAGATCGCCGAGCAGCGGATCCCGAAGCGTTCCTCGAGGAAACGGATCTGCGAGGTGTGGTCGAACACCTGCGACGAGACGTAGCCGCCACGGCTGAAGGGCGACACGACGAGCATCGGGACCCGGAAGCCCAGACCGAGCGGCCCGGCGATGCCATTGGCGGCGGCCGGGAGGGGGTCGACGGTCACGTACTCCCCGGCGGTTCCCGGCGGTGCCACCGGCGGCGGCACGTGGTCGAAGTACCCGTCGTTCTCGTCGTACATCACGAAGAGCACGGTCTTCGACCACACGTCGGCGTTCGAGATCAGCGTGGACAGCACCTGGTCGATGAACCACGCGCCGAGCGCCGGAGGGGCCGGAGGGTGCTCGTCGTAGCCCACCGGCGGAATGATCCACGACACCTCCGGCAGGGTCCCCGACCGGACGTCCTGGGCGAAGTCGCTCGGGAAGGTGGGGAGGAATGCCTTCTTGTGCAGCGACGACGAGGGATCGGAGTACTGGGAGAAGTAGGGCAGGATGGCATCGGAGATGGCCATCACCTCCGGACTGTCCACCTGGTAGGCGGCGCCGGGCGGGGAGTACGTCTTCCAGGAGACGCCTGCGTCCTCGAGCAGTTCGGGCACCGTCGTCCAGTCCACGCTGAATTTCGCCTCGGGCAGCGGGTTGGTGAGGAGTACCGGACCGCCGTGGGTACCCGCCGGGTCGATGGTTCCCGACAACGCCATCAGGCGGTTCGGGTGGGTCGGACCGAGGATCGAGCAGTGGTAGCCGTCGCAGAGGGTGAAGGCGTCCGCCAGTGCGTAGTGGTACGGCAGGTCGGCGCGGGTGTAGTAGCCCATGGTCAGCACACCGTCGGCCCGACCCTCGAACGCGGTCGAGGTGTGGGTCTCCACGAAGGCATCCATCGCACCCCCGTTGCGGCACAGGTGCTGGGCCTGCCAGAAGTGGTTGAGGTCGTGGGTGCACTCGCCGGCACCGGAGGACGCGTCGAGGCGGAAGGGGAGCTGTACGCCCACCGGTGACCGGGTCGTGTTCGCAGGGAAGGGTTGTGCGAAGGGACCGAGCTGCCCGGGGCGGTGATCGTCGAATCCCCTGACCCCCCGGTAGGTGCCGAAGTAGTGGTCGAAGGACCGGTTCTCCTGCATCAGGAAGACGACGTGCTGGACGGCACCGAGGTCCGATCCCGCCGGTGCGGTCGCGGCCGCCTTGTCCACGGTGGCCGACGATCCACACGCCGCGGCCAACACGCCGGCCCCGACGGCGAAGGCCCCACCCAGGAATTGCCGACGATCGAACGACCCACCCCCGACATGTTCCGCAGGACCGATGGCCATCAGGCTCCCCTCCGATGGATGGCTGCGCCCCCTCCCCGGACCGCAGCTCGTCGAACGACACTCGACACCGTGCACCATAGGTGCCCGCCCGGGGTGCCGCCGAGGTCACACCACCGATGGCTCCGCCGTCCCACCACGGGGCGGATCGGGACCGGCGACCGGCGTCGTGGCCCCGGTGCCGCTGCGCGGTCCTACAGGTAGGTGCCGGGCCTGCCGTCCCCCGGCGGTGGGCCGCCGGACAGCGAGCGCTGGCGCATCTCATCGAGCTGGGCCCGGGCGGCCACCTGCTGGGCCACCAGGGTCGCCTGGATCCCGTGGAACAGCCCTTCCAGCCATCCCACCAGCTGGGCGTGGGCGATGCGGAGCTCGGCATCCGAGGGTGTGTCGGTGTCGAACGGGATCGAGACCCGGTCGAGCTCGGCAGCCAGGTCCGGGGAGAGCCCGTCGGCCAGCTCGCGGATGGACTGCTCGTAGATCTCACGGAGCCGGCCCCGGCTCGCCTCGTCGAGCGGTGCCTGGCGCACCTCCTCCAGGAGCTGCTTGACCATGGACCCGATGCGCAGGAGCTTGGCCGGCTGTTCGATCGACTCGACGTGCTCCTCGTCGGACGGGGCGGAACCGTCCGCCCCGGGGGAGGAAGTGACGAGGTCGTCGGTCTCCACCACCTCGGGTCGGAGGGCCTCGGTCGCGGGGGCAGGGGTGGTGTCGTCGGTCACAGTCGTTCTCCTCCGAGTGCCACGAGGGGCACCAGCATCTCATCGGTCGTGAGGGAGCCGTGGCGGCAGGCCAGTCGGTTCTCCCCGGTGTCGGCGGGGTCCATGAAGGCGATGGGCGCGAACGGCACCAGGGCGACGTCGCCCAACCGGTCGGCGAAGCCGTTGGCGATCGGTCCGCCGAACCAACCGTCGTCGACGAGCTGAGCGCGGGTCCGCACCCAGGTGGTGTCGCCGTAGCGGGACTCCAGGAGGGCGACCAGGTCGGCGTCGGCCCCCGGCCGGGTGTGCACCCATCGGAACCGGCCCTCACCGGACAGGAACCGGACCATGCCCATGGCCTCGCGGCCGAGCATCTCCACCGCGGTCCCGACGTCGATCTGCCCGTGGTCGGCGGTGACGAGCAGGACGGCACCGGGGGGGAGCCCGGCGGCCACGTCGGCGACGATGCGGTCCACGGCCACCAGTTCGGCGTCGTAGTGCTCACCCAGCCCGTGGGCGTGGGCGACCTTGTCGATGCCGTCGTAGTAGGCGTAGACGAACGGTGCACCGTCCGCCAGGCAGCGGGTCACCTCCAGGGCCAGCGAGGAGGCGACCCGGTAGTCGTGGAGCGGGGAGTCCCCCAGGTGGGCGGCGGTGAACCCGGTCCCGCCGAAGTCGGTCTTGGACACGACCGGCACCGGACCGACGGCGCCCTCGAAGGGGGCGACCGGCTGGAACTCACGGACCGGGACCCGCTGGCGGGCGTCCCGGTCGGCACCGAGGGTCCACCGCAGCATGTTCATGATGCGGTCCCCGTCGGCCAGGCGGTAGCCGAGGATCCCGTGGTCGGCCGGGGGTCGGCCCGTGGTGATGGAGGTGAGCGCCGCCGCCGTGGTCGTCGGGGCCACCGACGTGATGGGCCGGTCGATGCCGGCGGCCGCCGACAGGGTCGGCGCCAGCGCGGCCCGGTCGCGCAGCTGGGCCCAGCCGAGTCCGTCGAGGACCAGGAGCACGACCTGCCGGGCGTGGTCGGCCGCCTCGGGCATCCAGTCGTGTCCTTCGGTCGGCGCCGCCCGACGGCCGAGGAGGCGCGGTACGACGTTGGCGATGCAGGCACCCCGGTAGTCCGGGAGCACGGGCGCGATCGCGGTCGAACCGAGGTCGGGCGCGGGCGCGGTCATGACTCCCGACTGTAGGCGAGCCGGGGCCGGGCCCGTGCCCGTCGGGGGGTCAGCTCCGGGGCAGGAGCGCCCGGACCGTCTTGTAGCAGTGGCCGTCCCTCGGGGTGCTCACGGCCGCCACCAGGTAGTGCGGCTTGAAGCCCAGCGCGGCGGCGAGGTCCTTGCCCTGCAGGCGGTCACGCCGGGCCACGTCGAGGGCGCGCTCGAGCCGGGGGTCCTCGACCGGCAGCCAGTTGTCGCTACGACCCCACCCGAAGCGGACCCAGGCCGACCGGTCGCCGATCCGCCGGAACAGGACCGGTCCCTTGGTCGGCTCGATCAGGGCCAGCGAGGGTCGGAACCCTTTGAATTCCCAGTACGGGGCCGAGGCGCCCGGGAAGCCGAGGACGTGCTCCTCGACGGGCGCCGCCAGCTGGTGGAGGAGGTGGCGGACCTTGCGTCCATGGAGGGTCCCGAGGTGGCGGGGGAGCCCGGTGGCGGTCACCGCCTCGGGTTGGGCGAGGTCGTCCCGCTCCGGCTCCTCGGCCAGCAGCGTCTCGACCACGTCGAACGGTGCGAGGTCGGGACCGTGCTCACCGGGCCAGTCGACCCGGACCCGGACCAGAGCCCCCGACGCCAGGTCGACGCCGGTGGTGTCCTCCTCGTGACAGGCCAGGACGAGCAGGGTCAGCGCGGTGCCGCCCTCGACGTCGATCTGGTCCCGGTGCTTGACCGAGCGGGCCACGTCGCGGGCGGTGCCGGTGCGCGGGGTGCGTGCGGATCGTGCGGCCATGGCACGGCCCTGTCTAGCAGTTCGCCCCGTCCAGCTGACCCGTGAGCGTGGCGGTGTCGGCGGCGGGAAGCTGGCAGGCATACCCCTGGCAGACGTAGGCGAGGTCGGGGCCCCGGTCGGTCCACAGGGGGGAGTCCGTGGGTTCACCCCAGGCCAGTACGGCACCGGGTCGCCAGGTGCCGCGGTACGCGGCGAGCAGGTCGGGCCGGTCGCCGGTGACGACCACCTCGGTGGCGCCACGGGCCAGCAGGTCGGCGGTGAGCACGGTGTGGGCGAAGGCCGTCGGGTGGCGGGTCAGGAGATCACCGAGGAGGTCGACGATCCGACGGGCGTGGTCGGTGTACGCCGCCACCCCGGTGAGCGCGCCGAGCCGGGCCAGGGCCAGGGCGGCGACGGCGTTGGCCGACGGGGTCGCCCCGTCGAACACGTCCTTGGTCCGCACGATGAGCTGCTCACCGTCGGACGCAGTGGTGAAGAACCCCCCGTCCACGGCGTCGGCGAACCGGGCCAGCAGCGCATCGGCCGCGTCCTGTGCCCGCGCCAACCAGACGGCCTCGCCGGTGAGCTCGGACAGGCGGGTGAAGCAGTCGACCAGCCAGGCGTGGTCGGCGGCATAGGCCAGGTGACGGGCGCCGCCGTCGCGCTGCCAGCTGCGCAGCCACCGCCCGCGGTCGTCCACCATCCGGGCGCACAGGAACTCGCCGATGCCGACCGCCGCCGTCGCCCACGCCGTCGAACCGCAGGCGGCGGCGGCCTCGGCCAGTGCGGAGGCGTACATGGCGTTCCACTCGCAGAGCACCTTGTCGTCGAGTCCGGGACGGACCCGGCGGGTGCGGGCGGCCAGCATGCGCCGGCGGCCCTCCTCGACGACGGGATCGCCGGAGAGCGGCGCGCCGAGCGGGCGGCGGAGGATGGTGGCTCCCTCGAAGTTGCCGCCGGGGGTCACGTCGAACCAGGCGGCGACCGTCGCGCCGTCGGCCGGGTCCGCGCCCACCGCGCCGGCGACCTGTTCGGGGGTCCAGACGTAGAACTTCCCTTCGACTCCCTCCGAGTCGGCGTCCTCGGCCGAGTACACCCCACCCTCGGGGCCGGTCAGGTCACGGGTCACGTAGGTGACGATGCCGTCGACCACTTCGCGGTAGCGGGGATCTCCGGTGACCTGCCAACCGTGGAGGAACGCCCGCAGGAGCCCGGCCTGGTCGTAGAGCATCTTCTCGAAGTGGGGGACCAGCCACTGGGCGTCGGTCGCATAGCGGGCGAATCCGCCGCCGAGGTGGTCGTGGATCCCGCCCGCCGCCATGGCGTCGAGCGTCCGCACGGCCATGGCTGCGGCGGCGGCGCCGGCCCCGGTGCCCCGGGCCCGGACGGCTTGGCGTAGGGCGACGTCGACCAGTGAGGGCTGCGGGAACTTCGGCGCGCCGCCGAAACCGCCCCATTCGGGGTCGAACCGTCGGGCCAGCTCGTCGACCGCCGGTCCGAGGAAGTCGGGCGGATCCCCGTCCAGGCCGGCGAGGAGGGAGGCTGTGCCGGGCGCCGCCACGACGACCGAACGGGCGGCGATGGCGGCGGCCAGCTCGTCGGCCTGCTCCTCGACCTCGGCCCGCCGGTCGCGCCAGAGGTCGTCGATGGCGTCGAGCACCGTGGTGAACGACGGCCGGCCGGCAAGGTCGCGGGGCGGGAAGTAGGTGCCGCCGTAGAAGGGTCGACCGTCGGGTGTCAGGAACACGCTCATGGGCCAGCCGCCCGAACCGGTCATGGCCTGGACGGCCTCCATGTACACGGCGTCCACGTCGGGTCGCTCCTCGCGGTCGACCTTCACGCAGACGAAGCCGTCGGCGAGCCTGCGGGCCACGACCCGGTCCTCGAAGGACTCGTGGGCCATGACGTGGCACCAGTGGCACGCCGAGTACCCGACCGACAGGAAGATCGGCTTGTCCTCGGCGGCGGCCTCGGCGAACGCCTCCTCGCCCCACGGGTACCAGTCGACCGGATTGTCGCGATGTTGTTCGAGGTAGGGGGAGAGCCCACCGGGCGGCGTGTCTCGGAGGAGGGGCACGGTGTTCGTCCTTGGTCTTCGATCGGGACCGTCGTCGCCGGTCCCCGACCGAATCTAGGGGCCGGCACCGATCGGCCGTGTCGAACGCCCTCCGGGTACCCATCGGGGTCGCGGGCGGCCATCGGGAGGGTGCCCACTGGCGGCACGTCCGGGCCGGCGGTGCCAGCCGTGGTGAGGACCGGCGCCGATCCGGGTGGGTACGGCCGTCACGGCGAACGAGGTCCGCGCCAGGGCGTCGGTCAGCGCCCTGTCGTCGGCCCTCGGTCCGTGCGTCGTCGTCGGAGTCGTCAGGCCTACGACTCCCCGCCCCGTCAGCTCGCGTTCCCCGACCCGGTCGCCGGGCGTGGGGGTGAGGTCGTCGTCGACGTGCTCGCCTCCGGGCCCCGTCCCCGGGTCCTGTCCCAGGCGAACGGCTCCCATCACGCGAGTCCGGGCGTACTCCCCCCGTGCCCGGCCGTGACTTCGCCACGGAGATCCCGAACGTGGCCGCCGCGGTCGCCAACGGCGCGTTCGACGTGCGCCCCCGTTCGGTGCCGCTCGCCGACGTCGAACAGACCTGGGCGCAAGCGCTCCGGTGCTCAGACCGCATCGACTTCGTCCCCTGAGCACATCATCACCCGGTGACGGATCGGACCGCGGGAGGTGGCGACGGGAGTCGGACGCGTGAGGGGACATGCTGCCCCGCGACGCCGGTCCGGCGGGCCGCTACAGCAGCGATTCCATCCGCACCGCCATCTCTCGGTAACGGTTCACCGGGATCAGGTGGACGCCGTCGAACGCCTCGGACTGGTGGATCGCCTCGATGTGGGCGCAGGCGATGTCGACGCCGGCTCCACGATCCCGGTCGAGCTGACCGATGATCGCCTCGGGGACGGCCAACTGGGGTACGTCTGCGGACAACGTGCGAGCCATGGAGGAACTGGGGAGCACCATCACGGCGGCGTAGATCGGACCGTCGAATTCGACCGACGAGCGCCAGTGCAGCAGGTCGTCGATCGAGTAGGTCACCTGGGTGAAGAGGAAGTCGGCGCCCTGCTTCCAGGCCGGCACAGGACGCAGGCCGGTCGCCGCGCCGATCCGGAGCGAATCGGACGTCTCCGTCCGGTGGGCGAAGGCGCGGGCTTCGGAGATCATCGTCTCGACCGTGAGGTCGTCCGAACGGGCACCTGTCTCCGGTCGGTCGCCGTACACGAACAGGAACTCGTTCACTCCGTAGGCGGCCGCCGTGAGCAGATCCCTCTGGAAGCCGAGGACATTCCGGTCGCGCGCATTGATGCATGCGATCGAGCGGCCACCCATGAGCCGCACCTCGTGCGCCACGGCGATGCTCGACACCGTGGCACGGCCGATGTGGTTGTCGGGGATCAGAAAGGCGTCGGCGACCTTGCTCAGTACCCCGATCTGATGACGGACATGCATCACGTCCGGGCGGGTCGCCGGCTCGACTTCGCAGATGATCTCGAACTTCCGCATCGGCATCACGCAAGGATACGTGGGGTCGCCCGGGGCGGACCGGGCGCCGCCTCGGCCGCGCCCGATGTCCCGGTGCCCCTGCCGAGGACCGACCGATCTCGACGGGCCGGTGGGGGCACCCTCGTCGGGCATCGTTCCGGGGCATCTGCTGACGACGACGGCGTCAGCTGATGGTTACGGTCAGTGTCGTCGACACCGTGGTCTTGGTCGTGTGCTTGTGTCGACCTTGATAGGTGACCACTTCCTCGGTGACCTGGACCGGGACGGGGAGGTCGGAGCCGGCGACGAGCTTCGCGCTCGGTACTCCCGACAGGATGCCGGACGAGCTGACCTTGAGGCCTCTCGGCAGCGAACCCGCCTTCTTCCACCGGAGCGATGCACCCGGAAGGGCTCCGATCGTCTGCAGCTGCACCGGACCGTACGCCTGACCTGGCGTTGCGTTCGGCAACGACGAGGTCGAGATCTGGAGCAGGGTGGCCACCGTGAGCGTGAACGACTGCGTCGCATCGGGCGACACCCCGTTCGAGGCGGTGAGCACGATCGGGAACGTCCCCGACTGGATCGTCGTGCCGGACAGCACGCCGGCGCTCGTCAGGGTGATCCCGGTGGGCAGGGTCCCGGCCTCGCTGAGGACCGGTGACGGATAGCCGCGGACGGCCACCGTGAAGGTCCCGGCCTGGCCCTGCGTGAAGTCGGTCTGGTCCACCGAGGTGATCGCCACGGTCTCGGGCACGTACAACACGACATCCTGCGCGGCATTCGGGATCACGCCGTTGTCGGCGGTGATGACGATCGGGTAGGTGCCACCGGTTCCGGTTGCCGGGGTTCCCGACAACGTCGCCGTGCCGTCACCGTTGTCGACGAATGTGACCCCTGAAGGAAGCGCGCCCGTCTCGATCAGGGCCGGAGCGGGAGCGCCGGTCGCCGAGACGGCGAGCGAGGTCGGTACACCGACAGGGAAGGTCGCTCCGTCGGATGACGAGATCGCCGGCGCCGACGGATCCCCCAGTGCCGTGATCCGCGCCACCAGATCCGCCTGAGACAACGTGAACCACATCGCTCCGTCGGTGCCCTCGGCGATTCCGGACGGTCTCGGGGAGTTCGGGATCGTGTAACTCGTGGCTGTCCCGTCCGTGGTGATCCGTCCGATCGAGTTGACGAGATCATTGGTGAACCACAGGGCTCCGTCAGGACCCTCCGCGATGGACTCCGGTCCATTGATCGCAGGTCCCTGGAAGGTCGTGACCGACCCGTCCGTGGTGATCCGTCCGATGGAGGAGGGATACTCCAGCCCGTTTCCCCGGTTCGAGAACCACATGGCGCCATCAGGGCCCTGCGTGATGCCGGTCGGCCCCCGGATGCTGCTGTCGCTGTAGATGGTGACCGCGCCCCCTGTCGTGATGCTCCCGATCGAGTCGCCGGTGCCGTTCCCGTCCATCGTGAACCAGAGTGCACCGTCTGGCCCGGCGGCGATGTCGGTGGGAGCGTTGGAGATGCCGGGATCCGTGAAACCCGTGACCGCACCGTCCATGGTGATCCGTCCGATGCCGGTGTCGTCGGTGAACCACATGGCGCCGTCCGGTCCGGCGGTGATCGAGCCCGGGGATCTGATCGTAGGATCGGTGAAGTTCGTGATCGTGCCGTCCATCGTGATCCGGCCGATCGAATTGTTCGCCACATTGGTGAACCACATGGCGCCATCGGGTCCGGCGGCGATTGCGACCGGTTCGCCGATGGTGGGGTCGGTGTAGGTCGTCACCGCCCCGTACGTGGTGATCCGCCCGATCGAATCGCCGAGCGCATTGGTGAACCACATGGCACCGTCGGGACCCTCCGCGATTCCGCCCGGCCAGTCGGTGGCCGGGTCGGCGTAGGTCGTGACGGTGCCCACGTCGTCGGTCTGGACCGTGGCACGGAGGCCGCCACCCCACGCGACGCCGCCTGCAGCGGGACCGACGAGGACGAGCGTCAACAGGCACACCCACCGTGCGGATCTCATCATGTCGCAACCTCCCGCGCCAGCGCCCTCTGAATGGTTGATGCACACGCGATCATGCACCTCACCGGCCCGCTCCATCTCGCGGCCCCGGGGAACCCAGACTCCGCCTTCCGATCGTCAGGGAAAAGGGCCATTGGTCCCATGTCCCGAGCGGCCCGACGTCGCGTCGGAACCATGGGGGTCCGGTGGAGCCGTCCGGTACCGCTTGGTACCCTGTCCGCGGTGGCGCACCGGGACTCGGCTCGAAGTGCGTCGGAGTATGACGCCATGTCGGTCGAGTACGACCGTCACAATGCGAGCGGTGCCGCCAACCGCTACTACGAACGCCCGGCGACCATCGCGCTGCTCGGTGACGTCCGGGGAGCGCAGGTGCTCGAGGTCGGGTGCGGTTCGGGGCCGCTGACCGGGTGGCTCGTCGACCACGGAGCGGAGGTCGTGGCATTCGACGTGAGCGCCGCCATGCTGGGGCTCGCCCGCGCACGGGTGGGCGACCGGGCGGACCTGCATCACCACGACCTGGCCGAGCCGCTGACGTTCGTGGAGGACGCCAGCGTGGACCTGGTGGTGGCATCGCTGGTGTTCCACTACCTGCGCGAGTGGGTGGCGCCGCTCCGTGAACTTCACCGGGTGCTCCGGCCCACCGGCTCGGTGGTGCTGTCGATACATCACCCGGCGTGGGACTGGCGGAACCACTGCCCCGAGGACTACTTCGCCTTCCTGCATGTGTCGGAGACCTGGATCGAGCCGTATCCGGTCACCTTCTGGCGCCGGCCTCTCACCGCCGTGACCGCGGCCATCGGTGAGGCGGGATTCCTCATCGATCGCCTGGTCGAGGCCCAGCCGGATCCGGAGCTGGAGCATCGGGACCCGGGCGCGTTCGAGGAACTGACGACAGGGCCGTTCTTCCTGCACCTGCGTCTGAGGCCGGCACGACCGGACGGCAGCGTGGCCCGGTCGGGGACTCCTGCTCCGTAGTCCGTGTCGTGCCGCACCGGCGCACACGCCGTCCTCGTTCCCTCGGTGCGCCCCCGCGTCCTACTCCTTGAACTCGACGACGATCTCGACGTAGTCCACCTCACCGACGTTGCGGGCGCGCTCCACGCCACCCCGGCGGACCGGTACCACCGCCCCCGGCACGACGTCGGCCGCGAAGTAGGTCCGGAAGGGTCCTTCGCTGTCCTCCTCGGGCACCACCGCAATACGGTCCCCGGCGACCTGGATCAACAGGTGGTCGAGTTCGTGCCGGTGCACGTCACCCTCCTCACCCGGCCGGAGCCGCACCTCCCACACCCGGCTCCGGTGGTCCTCGAAGAGGAGCTTCGTCCCGATGTCCCCCATGATCCGCTCACCGGTCATCCGAGGTCCCCGTTCACGCCTGTCCCGCCGTTCACGCCCATCCCGCCCAGGCAGAACCGGACCAGATGGTCCACCTCGCGCGGCGACGGCCGGGTCCGGCCCACCAGGTGGGCGCGGAGGGTGCCGAAGACCAGCTGGTAGACGGCCTCGGCGTCGAGCCGGACCTCGCGCCCACGGGTCGGACCCTCGGCCAGCCCGGCGATGGGCTCCACCAGCAGGTCGATCAGCTGGTCGACCGAGGCGCGCTGCTCGTCCGGGAAGCGTTCGGAGATGCGGTCCTCACTGGCCACGAACGGCCGGGTCCGGGCCGCCGCCCGGGTGTTGGACGCCTGGGCCAACATCCCGTCGATCCAGGCCCGGATGCGGCCTTCGGGGCTGGACTCGGCCTCCATCCGGTGCACGAGGTAGTCGACCAGCCGGCGCCGTCCGTCGTCGAGCAGGACCAGCATGAGCTCGTCCTTCGAGCGGAAGTACCGGTAGAAGCCCTGGGTGGAGAGGTCGCAGTGGGCGAGGATCTCTCGCAACGACGGCTCGAGGTTCCCGGTCCGCTCGACGAAGTCGTAGGTGGCCTCGACGATGCGTCCCATCTCCTTGGCGTACCGGGCCTGCCGATCGGCGGTGGAGTTCTCCACCGCCCGCCGGGCCAGTGTCTCGGTCATGCTCGACATCGTTGCCTCGTCCCGTCGCTTCGTTCGCCACCAGCGTGCCCACCCACTCTAAGATCGCTGTTCTCCATGGGCAAGAGCAGTGAGGTGACAGGGTGACGACCGGGCGGGAACTCCTCATCGGTGACATCTTCACCAACGCCGCCACCGCCGTCCCCGGTCGGACGGCCGCGGTGGTGGGGGAGCGGTCCCTCACGTTCGAGGTCCTGGAGTCGTCGGCCAACCGGTTGGCCCGACAGCTGACCCATCGGGGCGTGGGCCGCGGCACCCGGCTCGCCCTGTGGAGCGGCACCGACCTCGACGCCGTGCCCCTGTTTGCCGCCGCGGCCAAGCTCGGCGCCGTGTTCGTACCGGTGAGCGGCCTCCTGGGACCCGACGAGGCCGGGGGAATCCTCGCCACCGCCGGGGCCGACCTCCTCGTCACCGACCACCCGCGCCCGCTGCCCCCGGGGGCGCCACCGACCGCCACCCTGGCCGAACTGCGGCACGACGCGGCCGGCGCCGACGAGGCACCGATGGAGGTGGAGGGACTCACCGAGCGCGATCCCCACGTCGCCTTCTTCACCAGCGGGAGCACCGGCGCACCCAAGGGGGCCGTCCTCTCCCACCGGGTCAACCACCTCCGCTCCCACCCCGGAGCCCTGCCCGAGCCCCGGGGGGCGATGGTCTGCCCGTTTCCCCTGTTCCACATGGGGGCCTGGACCATCGCACTCCAGCAGTGGCAGGGCCGGGACGCGGTGGTCTTCACCGAGGGGAGCGGGGCCGAGGAGATCTGCGGCCTGGTCGAGCGCCACCGGGCCACCCGTCTGAACTGCGTCCCGGCGGTGTGGGGGCGGATCCTCGACCACGTCGCCGCGCTGCCGGCCAGCCCCCTGGGGACACTCCGGTTCGCCGACACCGGGACCTCGGCGACCCGACCGGAACTGCTCGATGCCATCGGCGCGGCCGCCCCCGGTGCCCACCGACGGGTCTTCTACGGCTCGACCGAGGCGGGCAGTGTGGCCTGCCTCGAGCAGTCCGAGTTCGCCGACCACCCGGGGAGCTGCGGGCGTCCCGGCCCGGGTGTCCGGGTCCGCCGGGCAGCCGACGGGGAGCTGTGGGTCACCGGCCCGACGCTCTTCGACGGCTACCTCGACGACCCCGCCGCCACCGAAGCCGTCCTGGTCGACGGCTGGTACCGCACCGGCGACCTGGTCGACGAGGAGGACGGCTTCCTCACGGTGGTGGGTCGCACCGGCGACCTCATCCGCAGCGGCGGCGAGGCGGTGGTGCCCGGCGAGGTGGAGGCGGTGCTGGCCGACCACCCCGCGGTGGCCGACGTGGTGGTGGTGGGACTGCCCGACCGCGACTGGGGCGAGGTGGTCTGCGCGGTGGTGGTGCCGGTCGACGGCGGTGCGGGCCCCACGCTGGACCAGCTGCGTGGGCTGTGCGCGGGACGGCTCGCCGGGTTCAAGCAGCCCCGGGCGCTCCGGGTGGTCAGCGACCTGCCACGTACCGTCTCCACCGGCCAGGTGCAGCGCAACCTCCTCGTCCGACAGCTCACCACCGGCCCGGACCGTGCAGAACAGCGTTCTGGATGACTAGGATCGCTGTTTCATGGAACGCGAGCTGATCCTCACCGGCATCGGTGGACAGGGAATCCAGTTGGCCTCCGCCGCGCTGGCCCGGGCCGCGGTCGACGAGGGCCGTGAGGTCCAGGTGTTCGGGAGCTACGGCGGGATGATGCGGGGCGGGGCCACCGAGGCGACGGTGGTGGTGGCCGACGGCCCGGTCGAGGCTCCCCCGACGGTGAGTGCCACCTGGTCCGCCGTCCTCATGCACCACGACTTCGCCGGCCCCACCCTGGCCCGGCTCCGGCCCGGCAGCGTGGTGCTGGTCAACACGACGGTGGTGCGCGGCCTCGACCTCGACGAGACCTGGCAGGTCGTCGAGGTGGCGGCCTCCGACCTGGCCGTCGGGGTCGGCACCATCGTGGCCGCCTCCATGGTGATGACCGGGGCCTACGCCGCGGTCACCGGACTGGTCGGGCTGGAGTCGCTGGTGGCCGCATCGACCGCCTCCCTCCCTCCGTACCGGACCCAGCACGCGGCCCTCAACGAGCAGGCCCTCCGGGTGGGGTGGGCATCGGTGACGGCGGGGTCGGCACCGGCGTGGCCGGTCGCCGCCGCGGTCACCGGATGACCGGGATCACCGGATGACCGGGGTCGACGGGGTCACCTCCCGGGGGACGGTGGTCGTCGACGTCGATGCGTGCAAGGGCTGCAACCTGTGCATCGACGCCTGCCCGCCCCGGGTCCTGGAGATGACCGTCCACGAGGTCAACGCCCGCGGCTACCGCTACCCGCGGCTCCGGCCCGGCTGCACCGGCTGCCGGGCCTGCTCGCAGATCTGCCCGGACTTCGTCTTCCAGGTGTGGAAGTACGACACCCCGGTGGTGTCGGGCCGGTGAGCGCACCGGTGACCGCGCCGACCGCCGGGCGCCGGCTGCTGCAGGGCAGCGAGGTGATCGCCGAGTCCATGGTCCGGGCCGGCTGCCGCTTCTTCGCCGGTTACCCGATGACCCCCTTCACCGAGGTGCTCGAGCAGATGGGCCACAAGCTGCCGGCCGTCGGGGGCGTGTGCATGAACGCGGAGAGCGAGCTGGAGGCGGTCGGCATGGCCTGGGGCGCGGCCGCCACCGGCACCCCGGCCGCCACCGGCTCGACCGGCCAGGGTCTCTCCCTGATGCAGGAGTCGCTGGCCGAGATCACCCTGGCCCGGCTCCCCCTGGTGGTGCTGGACATGGCCCGGGCCCAGGGTGACTACTACCAGGCCACCCGGGGCGGCGGACACGGGGACTACCGCCACATCGTCCTGGCTCCGTGCGACGCCGCCGAGGCGGCGCAGCTGGTCCCGCACGCCTTCGACCTGGCCGAGCGGTGGCGGAACCCGGTGCTGGTCATGGGCGACTACTACCTCGCCCACACCGCACAGTCGGTGACCTTCCCCACGGCGCGGACCCGGGAGGTCCCCGGCTGGGCCCTCGACGGCTCGACCGGCGGATCCGGTCACGCCAAGCTGATCTCCTTCCTCGGCACCGCCAAGCAGCGCGACGACGTCGGCTACGACCTGGCCGTCCACTACGCCGCGTGCGCCGAGGCCACGGCCACCATGGCCTCCTCCGTGGAGCCGCTCGCCGAGGTGGATTCGGTGGACGACGCCGAGGTGGTGGTGGTCGCCTTCGGCACGCCCGGCAAGTACGTGCGGGCGGCGGTCCGTCAGCTCCGCGCCGAGGGGTTGGCGGTCGGCTTCGTGCGGCCGGTCACCCTCTTCCCCTTCCCGAGTGCGGCGGTGGCCGGTGCCGCCCGCGGGGCCCGCGCCGTCGCCGTCTACGAGAACAATCAGGGGCAGATGATCGACGACGTCCGTCTGGCCGTCCTCGGCGAGGCGCCGGTCCACTTCATCGGCGGCCTCAGCATGGACAGCTCGGGATTCGGCATCGCCCCCGACCTCGACGTGGCCGTGCTCGTACGACGGATCCGGGAGGTGGCGGTCCGGTGAGCACGTTCGTGCCCACCGACGGTCCGCCGGCGGAGCCGGCCCGGGTGGTCGACGACTTCATGCCCGACCTCATCGACGTGGGCGGCCACCACCTCTGCCCGGGGTGCGGTGAGCCCATCGCCATGCGCAGCGTCCTCGAGGCCGTGGCGGAGGCCGGCCTCACCCGTCGCACCGTCGCCGTGTTCGGCATCGGCTGCTACACGGCCTTCTCCAACAACCTCGACGTCGAGGTCCTCCAGGCCCTCCACGGCCGGGCGCCGTCGGTGGCGACGGGTGTCAAGCGGTCGCTGCCGGAGACGGTGGTGGTCACCATCCAGGGCGACGGCGACCTGGTCAACGAGGGTCTCCAGGAGGCGCTGCACACTGCGGCACGGGGCGAGAACGTGACGTGCATCATGCTCAACAACGGGGTCTTCGGTGAGACCGGTGGGCACATGACCGCCGCCACCGTGATCGGCCAGCGGACCAAGACCAGCCTCGACGGACGGGACCCCGTCCTGCACGGTCGGCCCCTCCTGGTCAGTTCGCTGCTGGCCCAGATCGACGGCGCCGCCTTCGTGGCCCGGGGCACGGTCCACACCGCCGGCAACGTGGCCCGCACCAAGAAGCTCCTCGCCCGGGCCCTGGCCACCCAGGTGGCGGGGGCGGGCTTCTCCTTCGTGGAGATCCTGACCATGTGCCCGACGGGCTGGTTCGTCGAGACCGAGGAGGCCCCCGCCTACCTGGAGGGGAGCCTCGCCACCGTCCACGAGCCGGGCGTGCTCAAGGACGTGCTGGGCCGGTGAGCGGTGGGGTGGCGGTCCACGGCGGCGAGTTCGGTGCGGCCATGCTGGCCGGCATCGCCGCGGTCCTGCCCGGCGAGCGCGTGGTGCTCGCCGGCACCCCGGATGCGGCCGGGGCCGACGTGCTGGCCACACTGGCCGGCGACGCCGCGACGGTCGCGCCGATGGTGACCGACGACATCCGGTGGGTGCACGTGCTCGGCGCCGGGGTCGACGGCTTCCCACTGGAGGTCGCCGGCGACCGCGTGGTGACCTGCTCCCGCGGGGCCTCGGCCCCGGCCATCGCCGAATTCGTGCTCGCCTCGATGCTGGCCTTCGAGAAGCACCTGCCCGACGTGTGGGTGACCTCCCCGCCCGAGCGGTGGAACATCGCCGACCTCGGGGGCCTGGAGGGCCGCACGCTCGGGGTGGTGGGGCTCGGCGCCATCGGGTCGGCGGTGGCCTCGCGGGCCCTGGCCTTCGACATGACCGTCGTCGGTCTCCGCCGCCGCGACCGCCCCGCCCCGGTGGCCGGTGTGGACCTCCTGCCCGACCTGGGGTCGCTGCTCGCCGTGGCCGACCACGTGGTGGTGGCCGCACCCGCCACCACTGCCACCGTCCGGCTCGTCGACGACGCCGCCCTGTCCGGGATCAAACCGGGGGCCCACCTGGTCAACGTCTCCCGCGGCACCCTGGTGGACCAGGACGCGTTGCTCCGGGCACTCGATGACGGTCGGGTGGCCAGGGCCAGCCTCGACGTGGTCGATCCCGAGCCGCTGCCGGCCGGCCACCCCCTGTACGCCCACCCGAGGGTGCGGCTCACCCCCCACATCTCGTGGTCGGCGCCGCGCACCGTGCGCCGCACCCTGTCCATCTTCGCGGAGAACGTCTCCCGGTACCGGGCGGGGGAGCCCCTGGTCGGTACCGTCGATCGAGAGGAGGGCTACTGATGGGCCCCGACGACCTCGTCCTGTGCTCGGGCACCCTGCCCCGGGGCACCGGCTTCGCCGAGCGGCTGGCCGCCGCCTCCGGGGCGGGCTTCGCCTCGGTCTCGCTGTGGGGGCGCGACTACGCCGCCGCCCGTGCCGAGGGCTACAGCGATGCCGACCTCCGCTCCCTGCTCGACGACCACGGGCTCACGGTGGCCGAACTCGACCCCGCATGGTGGTGGCTGCCGGGAGCGGCCGACGTCCACCTCCCGCCCGAGCTCGACACCGAGGAGGTCTTCCGGTTCGGGGAAGCCGATCTGTTCGCCGTGGCCGACGTCGTCGGGGCCCGGTCGATGAACGCGGTCGACGTCTTCGGGGGCGAGTGGGACCTCGAGGCCGCCGCCGAGGCGTTCGCCGCCCTGTGCGTCCGGGCCGCCGAGCACGACCTGCTCGTCCACATCGAGTGGTTGCCCTGGTCGAGGATCCCCGACCTGGCCACCGCCCTGCGGATCGTGGAGCTGGCCGGGGCGCCGAACGGAGGGCTCAACGTCGACGCCTGGCACCTGGTGCGGTCCGGGGTGGACGTGACGGATCTGGCATCGGTGCCCGGTCGGCTGATCCTCGGGGTCCAGCTCGACGACGGACCGCTCGAGCCGGAGGCGAACCTGATCGAGGCCACCCTCCACCACCGGGCCCTCCCCGGCGAGGGCGAGTTCGACCTGGCTGCGGTCGTGGCCGCCCTCCGGGCCACCGGGACCACCGCCCCGTGCGGGGTCGAGGTGTTCTCCGACTGCCTGCACGCGCGGCCGGCGGACGAGGCGGCTGCCCTGGCCGCCGACGCCACCCGGGCCGTCCTCGGAGCGGCGTCATGACCCGGGTGGTGGTGATCGGCACCGGCTTCGGCTGCATGACCCACGTGCGCGCACTGCGGGCCGCCGGGTTCGAGGTGGCCGCCCTGGTCGGTCGGGACCCGGCCAGGACGGCCGGTCGGGCCGCACTGTTCGACATCCCGGTGGCCCTGTCCTCGGTGGACGAGGCGCTGGCCCTCGACGGCGTGTCGGCGGTGACCGTGGCCACCCCACCCCACACCCACGCGGCCATCACGCTGGCCGCCATCGCCGCCGGCAAGCACGTGCTGTGCGAGAAGCCGTTCGCCCGTGACGTAGCCGAAGGGCGGACGATGCTGGCTGCCGCCGAGCAGGCCGGGATCGTCCACCTCCTCGGGTGCGAGTTCCGGTGGGATGCCGGCCAGGCCACGTTGGCCCGGGCCGTGGCCGCCGGTGCGGTCGGCGAGCCCCGACTCGCCACCGTGCAGATGCACGTCCCGCTGCTGGCCGACGCCGCCGCCGTCGTGCCCGAGTGGTGGGCCGACCGTGACCAGGGCGGTGGATGGTTCGGTGCCCACGGCTCCCAGGTCATCGACCAGGTCCGCACCACGCTCGGCGAGTTCGAGGGGGTCAGCGCCTCGCTGCCCCACGTGGCCGACCGGGGGATGACCGCCGAAGACGGCTTCGTGGTCCACTTCCGGATGCGGTCGGGCGCGGTCGGAACCCTCCAGTCGACCTCCGGTGACTGGGGCCCACCCATCGTGGAGACCCGGGTCGTCGGCTCGACCGGCACCGCCTGGATCGAAGGAGTGGGGTCGGTGGTCAAGGTGGCCGACCGGGACGGGACCCGCACGATCCCCGTGGGTGACGACCTGCCCACGGGCGTCGGGCCACCCCTCCCCGAGGGTCTGGTCCACACCCGCTACGAACAGATGATCTCCCACGGGATGGATTTCGGCCCCTACACCCGATTGGCCGAGTTCTTCCGCTGTCGGATCACCGGCGAGCCCGACCCGGCCGGCCCGACCCCGGGCACCTTCGTCGACGGTGTGGCCGACCTCGCCGTGGTCGATGCCGTCCGGTCGTCGGCCGCGGCCGGCGGGGCGTGGACCGAGGTCACCGGTGTCTGACGACCCGGGAACGGCCACGACCACCGTGCGACCCCCGGATCACCGGGCCCCTACCGGACGGGAGCGGTGAACCGGCCGTGTGGAGCCATGCGACCGAAGTCACCATCGACGCCCCGCCCGCCGAGGTCTGGAAGGTCCTCGTCGACCTCGACCGCTACCCCGACTGGAACCGCTATGCCACGTCGGCCGTCGGTGACCTGCGGGTGGGCGGAACGGTCGAGATCGATGTCCCCCGCCAGGGCGGTCGGCGTGGTCGGGTCGACAACCGGGTGACCGAGTTGGTGGTCGACGACCGGCTCTGCTGGCGTTCCCTGAGCTGGTACCGGTTCCTCGTCTACGGCGTGCGGTGCCGGCACCTCGAGCTCCGAGCCGACGGCACCACGACGTTCCGTGAGGTGGAGACGATGCACGGTCCGCTCGCCGGTGTCATCCGGCGGACCATGGCACCGCAGCTGCTGGACGGGTTGCGGACCGAGTGCGAATCGCTCCGGGCCGAGGTGGAGCGATCCCGTCCGGGCGATCCCCCGGCATGAGGACGGCGGGGTAGTGGCACGCATCGGTCCGCCCGACCCGGTCCCGGATCTCGTCGCGCTGACGGTCCCCCGCGACGGCTCGGCCCCGATCACCGTCACCGCACTCGCCCACTGCGAGCGCCTGTTGGGACCGTTCCTGGGATGGGCGGCCGCGTTGAGCCTCGACGGGGAACTGTCCCGGCGGGACCACGAGATCCTGGCCCTGCGGACGGCCCACAATTGCCGGTCGGCGTTCGAGTGGGACGAGCACTCGCGCTTCGCCCGCGAGGCCGGTCTCACCGTGGACGACATCGAGCGGGTGGCGGCCGGCGCCGATGGAGGGTGGGACCGTCGCGAGCGCCTGTTGATCCGCGCCGCGGACGAACTGCACGCCGGCACGTCGATCAGTGCCCCGACCTGGTCCGGGCTCTGCGAGTACTTCGCCACGCCGGAGCTCGTCGAGGCCGTCTACGTGGTGGGGCAGTACACGATGCTCTCGATGGTCGCGAACGTCGCCGACCCACGGGACAGGTGAACGCGGAGGTCCCGGATCGCACCGGTCCCGCCAGGGAGGCGGCTCGTACGATGGGGACCCGGGTGCGGAGCGGGTACGTACCGACCCCACGGCGTGGGCGTGTCCACGGCGGTACGGGCCGGACACGAGGCGACCGCCCGCGGCCGCCCACCCGCACCGATCGGGGGTCGGCGACGGTCCGGTGGGCTAGGGGAGCAGGCCTTCGCTGACCTTGGCCATCTGCTCGCCGATCCACAGCTGCGAGACGTTGTCGAGATGGATGTTCTCGGGCCCGGCCCGGGCGAGCCCGAGCGAGTCGACCTCGCGCACGTCCGGCAGGTTGGCCGCGGCCCAGTCGTCCGCCGCCCGTACCGCGGTGTTGCCGGCCAGGAACCGGGCCTGCTCCTTCGCCGACAATCCGGTGGTGGCGGCGAGATAGGCGACGTACTGGGAGATGTCCTCCTTGGCCAGCACCACCGGCGCGGTGGGACTGATCGGGAGGTCGGACCGCACGGCGTCGATCAGGGCCGTCAGGTGGTCCTGGTAGTCGTCGGCCCACGACGGCTTGGTGGCGTCGGTCTCCCCCTGGTACCAGTAGAAGCCTCCGAGGACGTCGAACTGTCCGGCGGCGGCGTCGGCCGTCATGACGGACTGGACCTTGGCGAGCATGCCGGGGAACAGCCCCTTGGGCGGGGTGCCCTTGCGTGACGGGCTCCAGTCGACGGCCAGCGAGGTCCCCTCGTAGGCGGCCTTGACGAAGGTCACGGACCGGCCGGTGTCGGCCCACAGCTGCCGGCCGAGCCCGACCTCGGGACCGAAGATGGAGAGGGCGGTCGTCCCGGCCAGGAACTGCTGCGGGCTGTCGAGCGGGACCGGGGTGGCCCCCGCCCCCTGGAGCACCGACCAGGGGAGCCAGGTCAGGAGGTCGTGGGTGTCGGCGCCGTTGGTGTAGGGGGCGGCCAGGTAGTCGATCCCGGTGACCGGGTCGGTGGCGTAGGACTCGAAGCCGTTGGCGTTGGACTGGCCGGCCACGATCAACAGGAGATGGGGGGCGAGGGCCGCCGACGGCGCCGAGGCCGGCGAGTCGGCGGCACCGGGGGCGGCGGCGACGACGGTGAACCGGTACGGGGTCGAGGAACGGTCGTCGACGGTGCACGAGGTCAGGTCGGCGGCGGTGCACGACAGGCCGCCGGGAGACGAGGTCACCGCGTAGGTCACGGTGCCGGTGGAGACCGGGGACCACGACACGGTCACGACCCCGACCCCGGGGGTGACGGTGACGTCGGTCGGCGCAGGCAGGGTGGTGGTGGCGGCGGCCGGGGTGGCGGTGGCAAGTCCGGCGAGCACGGTCCCCACCAGTGCCGCGGCCACGACCATCCGTCCCGTCCGTCGCACCCGATGGCCCTCCTGCCCAGGGCGCGCACCGGCGGCGCCCGCGGCCAGTGTGACCCACCGCAACTCCGGTGGCAAGCGGGCACATCGGCGCGTCGTCCCAGGTGAACGCCGTGTGACGGGCTAAGGAACGCAGCGGTGGATCGACCGCCCGAGGACCCGTTCGGACCGTCCCCCGTCGCCCGGGCACCGTCCGGACAGCACGAAGCCGGCGTGCCGTGGCCTCGGTCCATGGGTCCAGGGTTTCCACCCGTCCACCCGTCCACCGGGCCCCCGGGCCGCCCGCAGGGCCCCGGTAGGGTGGTGCGCCATGGAACTGCGACTCGACGGCAAGACGGCACTGGTCACGGGAGGATCACGGGGGATCGGACAGGCCATCGCCCAGGCCTTCGTCGACGCCGGGGCATCGGTGATGCTCTCCTCCCGCCGGGCCGACGGGTTGACCGAGTCGGCGGCGGCCATCGAGGGTGCCCGGGTCGACCGGGCCGGGCAGGTGGCGTGGACGGTCGCCAACGCCGGCGATCCCGATCAGGCGGCGGCGTGCGCGGCCGCCACCGTCGAGCGGTTCGGGTCCGTCGACATCCTGGTCAACAACGCCGCCACCAACCCGTACTACGGGCCGATCGTCGACATCGACCGGGGGCGGGCCGACAAGACGGTGCGGGTGAACCAGTCCGGCTACCTCGAGTGGACCCAGGCCGTCTGGCGGGCCGGCATGTCCGAGCACGGCGGTACGGTCCTCAACCTGGCCTCCATCGGCGGGCTCACCGTCGAGGGCGGCATCGGTTGGTACAACGTCACCAAGGCCGCGGTCATCCACCTGACCAGCCAGCTGGCCGGGGAGCTCGGACCCAAGGTCCGGGTCAACGCCATCGCGCCGGGACTGGTGAAGACACAGCTCGCCCAGGCCCTGTGGGAGGCCGGCGAGGAGAGGATCAGCGCCCGGCTGCCCACCCGGCGCCTCGGTGTCCCGACGGACATCGCCAACGCCGCACTCTTCCTGTGCTCGGACGCCGCCTCGTGGATCACCGGCGAGACGCTCGTCGTCGACGGCGGGTCACTGTGCATGGCCAGCGGCTCGCTGTCCTGAAGGGCGCCGGGGCGGCCGGACCCGGAGTGGTCTCGTAGTACCGTTTCCGCCCGTGCGCCCGACCGACCCGACGTCGTGGTCCCCGTGGACCTGAACCACCCGGCCCGATCGTTCTTCCTGAAGCTCCCGGTGGGGGTGCAGCGCCGGATCCTCCACCGGACGGGTCACCTGCCGCCGTGGGCCAGCGGTGATGCACCGGAGGCGCCGTCGGCGCCGGCCGGGACGACCGCCGGCCCCCCGGACTTCGTCGGGATCGGGGTCCCGAAGTCCGGCACCTCGTGGTGGTTCAGCCTGATCCTCGCCCATCCCGACGTGTACGGGCCGATGAAGAAGGAGCTCCTGTTCTTCAACCGGGTCTTCTTCGAGCAGTTCCGGGACCGTACGTGGACGGCGGAGGACCTGCGGGCCTACCACGAGTGGTTCCCGAGGCCCGAGGGCTCCATCACCGGTGAGTGGACACCGTCGTACATCTTCTGGCACCGGCTCCCGCCGATCCTCCGGTTGGCCGCTCCCGACGCCAAGGTGCTGGTGCTGCTGCGCGATCCCGTCGAGCGGTACCAGTCCGACATCTCGCGCACGATGAACCGCGAGCGGCGGAACAACGTGCGCTACCGCGGCCTCGCCCGGGGGTTCTACTCGGCCGAGCTCGAACCGTGGGAGGACGAGTACGACCCGTCCGAGATGCTGGTGCTGCAGTACGAGGCCTGCGCCAAGGACCCGGTCGCCCAGCTCGCCGCCACGTACCGCTTCCTCGGGATCGACGACACCTTCCGCCCCCCGCAGCTCCAGACCTGGGTGAACAAGACCCGTTCGAAGCTCCCGATCGACCCGGGGTTCGGCCACCTGCTGACCGAGCTCTACGAACCGGACGTCGTGCGGCTGGTGGCCCGGTACCCGCACATCGACCTGGGACTGTGGCCGAACTTCAGCTTCCTCGCCGGATCATGACGTCGATCCCGCACGCCGTGCCGCGCCTGGCGGCGACGCCGGCCGGGGATGCGATACTCGGACGATGAGCTCCACTGCCAAGAAGGTCTACGCACGGTTCCAGATGGTGGCCGCCCGCAAGGCGTTCCAGCCGGCCTTCCGGGTCCTGCGGAGCGTGTCGGCCGCGGGCATGAACTTCCAGCCGGGCCACTTCAGCCGCTCGGGCGAGCTCGCCGTGCTCGAGCGCATCCGGGCGCTCGGGACCGACGTCCGCACCGTCGTCGACGTCGGGGCCAACATCGGCGAGTGGTCCCGGTCGGCCGCGGCGATCTTCCCCGAAGCGACGATCCATGCGTTCGAGCCGGCGTCGGACACGTTCCGCCTGCTCCAGCAGCGGCTCGCGGGCGAGCGGGTCGTCGCCGTCCACGGCGCCCTGAGCGACACCTCGGGGACCCGCACCCTGCGGTCGGTCCCCGGCATGAACTGGATGTCGTCGTTGGAGGAGCTCGACCTGACGAGGCTGAACGTGGAGGCGAGCGAGACCGAGGACGTGCCGTGCTTCACCCTCGACGAGTACTGCGTCGAGCACGGCCTGGACAGGATCGACATCCTCAAGATCGACACCGAGGGCCACGAGCTGGCGGTGCTGCGGGGCGCCCGCGACCTGCTGGAGCGGGGGGCGATCGGCTACCTCCAGTTCGAGCTCGGGGCGGCCAACCTCGACACCCGCACCTTCCTCAAGGACTTCGTCACCCTGCTGGAACCCCGCTACCGCGTGTACCGGATCCTCCGCGACGGACTCGACCCCATCATCTACAGCGCCAAGGAGGAGTCCTTCGCCGAGGCGAACTTCTACGCCGTGGCCGTGGGACTGCCCGTACCCTGACCGACCTCCGGCCGGCCGACGGACCCCGGGGCCGGTCGCTCGCCTAGGGTGCGGGTGGGACGGGAGCACCACCAGGCGGGCCGACGGCGGTGCCGGACCGGGCCGCAGCACGGGGCCGAACGGGCGGTGGTCCGTGGTGCGGTGCACGGGCCGACCGGAGCAGGAGAGCGGGGCGGGATCAACCATGCGACGGACGACGAGGGCTGCGGCCGTGACCGCACTGCTGGTGGCGCCCCTCGCGTCCCCGGCGGTACCGGCCGGCGCCGCATCCGCGCCACCGGTGGCCGCCACCGTGACCCAGGCCACCGGCACCTACGGCCCGTACGCGCTCCAGACCGTCACGGTCTACTCCGGTGCCCATCCGAACGGGCGCACCGTGGTCATGGTCCACGGAGGCGGGTTCAACTCGACGGCCAAGGACGCGACCAAGCTGACCGGCAACGCCGGGCCCCTGGTGGCCGACGGCGACACCGTGTTCGACGTGAACTACCGGGACGACACCGGGGGCGTGGGGATCGCCGAACAGGTGTCCGACGTCGTCGCCGGCATCGAGTGGAGCATGGCCGCGGCCCCGACCTACGGCGCCGACCCGGGTGCGCTGTCGGTCATCGGGGGCAGTTCGGGCGGGCTGCTGGTGGCCGACGCCGCGGAGATCCTGAACGACCAGGCACCGGGCACGGTCCGGACGGTGGTCACGTTGAGCAGCCCGGCCGACTTCACCTCCGCCCTGGCCTACTGGATCACGCTGGGAGGATCGCTGGCGCAGCTCCACATCAAGGACCTGACCGGTACCCTCGGCTGCACCGTGACGAAGGCGAAGCACGTGAAGACGTACGACTGCCCCGCCGCCCTGGAGACCGAGTACAGCCCGGACCAGCAGGTGACGTCCGCGAACTGCACCGACCAGTGGTTGATCCTGAACGGGACCGACGAGGACCAGCCGACCGCTCAGGCGGTCGCCATGGACGACGCGCTGGCCGCCGCCGGCTGTCCGCAGACCCTCGACATCTTTCCCGACACCGCCCACGGCTACGACTACTGGAACGTGGTCCTCCCCCTCGTCCGGGCTGCCATCGCCACCACCTGACCGGCCGCGGCGGCCGGGCGCGCGGTGGTGGTGGTCGGTACGATCCCTGGAGTGCCGACCGATGTCGACCGGCCGACCGGCCCACCCGACGGCTCCGTCGATCACCGAACGGAGCCGGCCGGACCGCCGCAGGCGCCGCTGCCGCGTGGGGTGTGGGCCGCCGCCGGCGCCCTGGTGGCGTTGGAGCTGGCGGTCAGCGCCCGCTACGGGTTCCACCGCGACGAGCTGTACTTCATCGCCGCCGGCCGCCATCCCGCGCTCGGCTACGTCGACCAGCCCCCGGTGGCGCCACTGCTCACCCGCCTCGGGACGGCACTGTCGTCGACCGTCCCCACCGGCGTGCGCCTCCTGCCGGCCCTCGTCGGTGGGTCGGTGGTCGTGGGCACCGGCCTGGTCACCCGGGTACTGGGCGGCGCCCGGTTCGCACAGGTCCTGGCGGCCACGGCCATGGCGTGCGCACCGGTCCTGCTGGGATCGGCCCACCTGGCCGGCACCACCGTCTACGACCTGGCGGCGTGGACGTTCACCCTCTGGTTCGTGCTTCGGTCCGTCGTGCTCTCCCAGCCGCGGTGCTGGGTGTGGGCCGGGGTCGTCGCCGGAGTCGGCCTGGAGACCAAGGACCTGATCCTGCTGCTGGGCGCGTCGCTGGCCGTCGGACTCGTGGTGACGCCGACCCGACGGGTGCTGGCCTCCCGGTGGCCGTGGCTGGGGGCGGCGGTCGCCCTGGTCCTGTGGGCACCGAACCTGGCTTGGCAGGCGGCCAACGGTGCCCCCTCGCTGGCCATGGCCCGCTCGCTGCGGATCGAGCACTCGGGAGCGGGCGACTACGTGGGCTTCGTGCCCGCACAGGTGATCCTGGTAGGTGTGCTCGCCTTCCCGATCGTGGTCGCCGGGGTCCGCCACCTCGCACGGCGGACGGATCTCCGGTTCGTGCTCGTGGCCGTGGCCGTCGTGGTGGGGTACGTCTTCGCGGTCATCCCCGGCCGGGAGTACTACACGGCGGGCATGCTCCCCGTCCTCTTCGCCGCAGGTGCGTGCCGTGTCGAGCAGCGCCGGACGGACCGCCGTGGCCGGCGCCGGTGGCTGGCCGCCCCCGTCGTCGGCGCCGCCCTCACCGTGGCGTTCGTCCTGCCCGTGCTGCCGCTGTCGACGTTCGCCCGGATGACGTTCCTGCACACGACCAGCTACGACCTGGGCGAGACCGTCGGCTGGCCCCAGCTCACCGACCGGGTGGCCGCCGTCTACGACGGGCTGGCGACCCCCGTCCGGCGGGACACCGCGGTCTTCACCTCGAACTACGGGGAGGCGGGCGCGCTCGCCCTGTACGGGCCCGCACTCGGGCTCCCCGCCCCGCTCTCGGGGCACAACAGCTACTGGCGCTGGGGTCCGGGCGACGCCCCCGACCAGACGGTCGTGGCCGTGGGCAGCGTGGGCCAGCTCCGTCCCCACTTCGCCGCCTGCCGGTACGACACCACGTACCGCAGCCCGGACGGGGTCGACGACGACGAGGACGGGACGGCCGTCTGGACGTGCACCGGGCCCCGGGGACCGTGGTCGTCGTTCTGGGCCGGCCTGCGCCACTACGGCTGAGACCGGCCGCCCCCCGTCCGGCTCAGGACAGGTCGGCCCGACGGACCTTGCCCCCGGGGGTGCGGGGCAGCGCATGGACGACCACCAGCTCCCGGGGTGCCGCCCACTTGGCGAGCCGGCCACCGACCAGGTCGCGCAGCTCCTCGAGCCCGGGCACGGCGACGTCGTCGGCCGGGACCACCCACGCCACCACCCGCTCGCCCCACTCCGGGTCGGGTCGCTTCCACACGGCCACCTCGGCGACGCCGGGGTGGAGGGCCACCACCTCCTCGACCTGGGTCGGCCACACCTTCTCCGCGCCCGTCACGATCACCTCGGCCATCCGGCCGAGCACCACGAGGTGGCCACCGTCACCCAGGCGACCGGCGTCACCGGTGGGGAGCCAGCCGTCACCCACCCGCGGGTCGGTGCCGTCGCGGTAGGTCCGCAGGAGCGTGGGGCCGCGCACCAGGATCTCCCCGTCGGCACCCAGGCGCCCGTCGCCGATGCGGACCTCCACCCCGGCGAGGGGGCGCCCGTCGTAGACGCAGCCGGAGCCCGTCTCGGTCATGCCGTAGGTGGTGACGACGTTGGCAGGCAGCCCGGTCGGCGGGGCGGCACCCCCCAGCAGCACCGTGCGGTAGCCCGAGGTGTCGGTGCGGCCGAGCGCGGTGGCGACGAGCGACACCCGGGTGGCGCCGGTGCGGGCCTGCTCCTCGACCGTGCGTGGATCGAACCGGGGGAGGACGGTGCAGGGCGTGCCGGTCACCAGTGACCGGGTGACCACCGACAGCCCGCCGATGTGGGCGAGCGGCAGGCAGGCCACCCACCGGTCGGTGGACGGGTCCACGGCGAGTGCCGCCGACGTCGCCCGGGCCGAGGCCTCCACCGAGTCGTGGGTGTGGACCACGCCCTTGGGTTCGCCGGTGGTGCCGCTGGTGGCCACCACCAGGGCGTCGCCGGGCTCGGTGGGCACGCCGCCGGGCCGGGCTCGGGATCCTTCGGGGGTGACCAGCCGGGACGGGCGCAGCGCGTCGAGGAGCCGGTCGACGGCGGGCGGCGGGAGCCTCGGGTCGACCGGCAGGACGGCGTCCCCGGCATCCCAGACCGCGCACAGGGCGTCGACGAACCCGGGCCCGGCGGGCAGATCGAGCGCTACCAACTGACCCATGCGGGTAGCCTAGGCGACCATACGAGCAGCGACTCTAGGAGTGAATGGTCGAATGGTTGCAGGCGAGCACGACGGTGGAGGCGCAGCGATGACGGAACCGCAGGTGGAGACCGTCGTCACCGGACCCCCGGTGGACCCGGTCGACCGCTTCCGCGGGCTCCCGCTGCCGGCGTGGGAGTCCCGTGGCGACTACCAGGACATCCGCATGGACGTGGCCGACGGCATCGCCAAGCTCACCATCTGCCGACCGGAGGTGCGCAACGCCTTCCGGCCCCAGACGCTGTTCGAGCTGAGCGACGCCTGCAACGCCGCCCGGGACGACCCGGCGGTGGGTGTGATCGTGCTCACCGGGCAGGGACCCGACGCCTTCTGTTCGGGCGGGGACCAGAAGATCCGCGGTGACGACGGCTACCTGGGTGACGACGACGTGGCCCGGCAGGGGATCGGCCGACTGAACGTGCTCGACCTGCAGATCCAGATCCGGCGCCTGCCCAAGCCGGTGGTGGCCATGGTGGCCGGCTACGCCATCGGCGGCGGCCACATCCTCCACCTGGTGTGCGACCTGACCATCGCCGCGGACAACGCCCGGTTCGGCCAGACGGGACCGAAGGTCGGCAGCTTCGACGGCGGCTACGGGGCCAGCCTGCTCGCCCGGTCCATCGGCCTCAAGCGGGCCAAGGAGGTGTGGTTCCTCTGCCGGCAGTACGACGCCGCCACCGCCAAGTCGTGGGGGCTGGTGAACGAGGTCGTGGCGCTCGCCGACCTCGAGGCCGAGACGGTGGCGTGGTGCCGCCAGATGCTCTCGCTGTCCCCGCTGGCGCTACGGATGCTGAAGGGCGGGCTGCACGCCGCCGACGACGGGTTGGCCGGACTGCAGCAGTTCGCCGGTGACGCCACCATGCTCTTCTACATGAGCGAGGAGGGCCAGGAGGGCCGCAACGCCTTCCAGGAACACCGCCCGCCCGACTTCGGCCGATTCCCCCGTCGTCCGTGACCGGGCCCGGCACCGACGGGCCCCCGCCCGCCCCGGGGCCGGTCCGCACGTGGTGGCTCGGGGCCCGGCCCCGCACCCTGCCCGCCGCACTGGTGCCGGTGGCGGTGGGGACCGCCGCCGCCCACGCCCGGCTCCTGGTGGTCCCGGCCTCGGATGCACCCCGGGTGGACGCCTGGTGGTGCGCCGTCGGCGCACTGGTCGTGGCCCTGGCCATCCAGGTGGGCACCAACTACGCCAACGACTACTCGGACGGCATCCGGGGCACGGACGACGCCCGGGTCGGCCCGGTCCGGTTGACCGCTTCCGGCCTCGCCCCGCCGGGCGCGGTCCGGCGGGCGGCGCTGCTCGCCTTCGGGGTCGCCGGCGTCGTCGGCCTCGGCCTGGCCTGGGCCACCTCCTGGTGGATCCTGCTGGTCGGAGCCGCCTGCCTGCTCGCCGGCTGGTTCTACACCGGCGGACCCCGGCCCTACGGCTACGCCGGCCTGGGCGAGGTGTTCGTGTTCGTGTTCTTCGGGCTGGTGGCCACGGTCGGCACGTTCTGGGTCCAGGTCCAGTGCCTCCGGGTCGGACAGGTGTGGGTCGCCGCCGCCATGGTCGGGCTGCTGGCCACGGCCCTGCTGCTGGCCAACAACCTGCGGGACATCGCCACCGACCGCGGGACCGGCAAGCGCACCCTGGCCGTGCGGGTCGGACGCCGGGCCGGCGGCTGGTGCTACGTGGCCTGCGTGGGCCTTCCCTTCCTCGGGATCGTCGTGTGGTGGCTCCTGGCCGTGGCCGGCGCCGTCCGCGCCCCCTGGCCGTCCGCCCTGCTGCTGCCGCTGTTGGCGGCGCCGTTGGCCGTGGTCCCCGCACGGGTGGCCCTGGGTGACGCCGAAGGGCGTCAGCTCCTCCCCGTCCTGGCCGCCACCGGGCGCCTGCAGCTGGCGTTCGGTGCCCTGCTCGCCGTCGCCCTGTGGGCGACGTTGCCCGCGGGGGCGGTGCTCGGATGACCTCCGTCCGTCGGCCCGGTTCAGCCTGGACCGTCGAGGAAGGCCCGCACGGCGGCGGCCACGGCATCCGGCCGCTGCAGGTGGGGCGCGTGGTCGGCCCCGGTGATCACCACGTGGGTGGCGCAACCGCCCACCGCCGCCGCCAACCGGCGCCCCAACGCGTCGAACTTGGTGTCGCGGGCACCGGTGACCACCAGCACCGGTACGTCCAGTCGGCCCAGCCGGTCCCACAGCGGCTCCTGGGTGCCCGTCCCGGCGGAGCGGAGGCTCGATGCCAGTCCGGCGGCCGTATTGGTGCACCGCTCGTCGACCGCCGCGGCCGCCGGCGGTACCGTCCCGAACATCGGGTTGGCCACCCATCGGGTCACGAAGTCGCGCACGGAGTCGGCCGGGACGCCACCGCCGACCGGGTCCAGCCGCTCGGCCAGGGCCTCGTCGGACCGCCTGCGCTCCGCCCGCTCGCCGGGGTCCTCGATGCCGGCGGTGCCCGAGACCACCACGAGTCGACGGACCAGGTCGGGTCGGGCCAGGGCGAGGTGCAGGCAGTAGCGGGCGCCCATCGAGTAGCCGAGGTAGTCGGCACGGCCGCCGGACCTGCCGAGCAGCTCGGCACCGGACGCCAGGTCGGCAGCGACGGCGGCCGATCCCCCGTGGCCGGGAAGGTCCACCGCCACGACGGTGCGCTCCCGGGCCAGGTCGGTGTCGAGCCCGCCCCAGACCCGACGGGTCTGGGTGAAGCCGTGGGCCAGCACCACGGGCGGACCGGCACCGGTGCGCCCCGCGTGCAGTCGGGGGCCGGCGTCGCCGGTCTGCGGGTCGGGGTGGTCCATAGGGGGTGGGCATGAGCGTACCGATCGGTCAGGGGACCACCGGGGACGCCGACCGTCAGGCCGCCTTCGCCGCCGCGCTGGTCGACGAGTGGGCACGGGCGGGCGTCACCCATGCCGTCGTCTGCCCCGGGTCCCGGTCCACACCGCTGGCCCTCGCCGTGGCCGCCGAGCCGCGCCTGGCACTGCACCTGCGGCTGGACGAACGGTCGGCGGCGTTCACCGCACTCGGGATCGGCATGGCCACGGGACGCCCGGCCGTTGTGGTGGTGACCAGCGGCACCGCCGCCGCCGAGCTGCACGCCGCCGTGGTCGAGGCGGACCTGGCCGGGGTGCCGATGGTCGTCTGCACGGCCGACCGGCCCCCCGAGCTGCAGGGCGTGGGAGCCCCCCAGACGATCCACCAGGCCGATCTGTTCGGGGGAGCCGTCCGTTGGTTCGCCGATCCGGGGGTCCCCGACGCCGCCGCACGGGGGTCGTGGCGATCCCTGGGTTCCCGGGCGGTGGCCGACGCGGTCGCCGGGCCCCGGGGACCCGGGCCGGTCCACCTGAACCTGCCCTTCCGTGAGCCGCTCCTGGGCGACGCCGCCGCCGGCGGGGTTCCCGCCGGACGGCCCGACGGGGGACCGTGGCACCGAGTCGGCGCCGGAAGGGTGGCGCCGTCGGACGCGATGGTGGCGGAGCTGGTCACGACGGCGGCCCTCGAGCCCGGTCGGACCGGGATCGTCGTTGCCGGGTCCGGGTGCGGCGAACCCGACGCCGTGCTGGGCCTGGCCGAGACCCTGGGCTGGCCCGTGCTGGCCGACCCGCGTTCGGGCCTGCGGGACGGGGACGCCCGAGTGGTGTCCGCTGCCGACGGGGTCCTGCGGGCACCGGAGTTCGCGGCCGGACACCGTCCCGAGGTGGCCCTGGTGCTCGGCGGACGATGGGCGTCCAAGGTGGTCACCACGTTCGTGGCCGGGGCCGGGTCGCAGGTGGTGGTGGACCCCCATGGTGCGTGGCCCGATCCCGAACGGGCGGCGGACCGGCTGGTGCGCTGCGACCCGACCCTGCTGTGCCGCGCCGTCTCGGCGCGGTGGGCGGCCCACGGGCACGCGCCCTACGCCGGGACCAACGGTTGGGCCGCGGCCTGGGCCCGGGCCCAGGACCGGGCGACCGGTGCCATCCGCACCGCGCTGGGCGACGGCCCCGCGTGGAGCGAGCCGGCCCTGGCCCACCGGTTGGTGGAGGCGCTGCCCGTCGACACCACGCTGTTCGTGTCGTCGTCGATGCCCGTGCGGGACGTCGAGGCGTTCGGGACGAGGACCCTGGCACGGGTGCTCGCCAACCGGGGTGCCAACGGCATCGACGGCGTGGTCTCCACAGCCCTCGGCGTGGCGCTGGCCACCGGACCCACCGTGGCCCTGGTGGGGGACCTGGCCTTCCTGCACGACGTGTCGGCACTGGTGGCGCCGGCAGGACAGGACCCGCCGCTCACCGTGGTGGTCGCCGACAACGGCGGTGGCGGGATCTTCTCGTTCCTCCCGCCCGCGTCCGAACTGGCGGCGGACGTGTTCGAGCGGTTGTTCGGGACCCCGCAGACCGCCGACGTCGCCGCCGTGGCCGCCGGGTTCGGCTGGGCCGTCGAGGAGGTCGACGAGCACTCGGGTCCCGACGTCCTGTCGGCGGCGCTGGGACGTGCCGCGGCACGCGGCGGCCGGAGCGTGGTGCGGGTGCGGCTACCCGACCGGAGGGCGAACGTGGTGGCACACGACGCCGTCAACGCCGCGGTGGCCGTCGCCGTCGACGGCTGAGACCTGCGCACCGGCACCGGCGGTCCTTCCCCGACGTCCCGGTCCGTGCGGCCCCCGGTCGCTACCCTGTCGCCATGGTCGCCACCCGGACGCGGTACGCCAAGTCGGGTGGTGTCGACATCGCCTACCAGGTACTGGGAGACGGACCGGTCGACCTGCTGCTCTTCACGGGCTGGACACTGTCGATCGACAGCGTCGACGACGAGCCGTCGCTGGCCCGGTTCCACCGGCGCCTCGCCGCCGTCGGGCGGCTCATCCGCTTCGACGTCCGGGGCGTGGGCCTGTCCGAGCGGGGCTCGGTGGACGACCCGCCCACCAGCGAGCAGTGGGTGCAGGACGCCCTGGCCGTGCTCGACGCCGTGGGGTCGCAGGACCCGGTCGTCATCGCCCCGTTCCTCAACTCCGAGGACGGTCTGCTCCTGGGGGCGCGGCACCCCGACCGGGTCGGTCGTCTGGTCCTGCTCAACTCGACGGCGCGGGTGCTGCGTGGTCCCGACTACCCACACGGCCTGCCCGAGGACTGGTGGGAGTACGCCCAGATCGCCCAGGACCCCGACGCCGTCGAACTCGGCTACGACGCCGTCGCCGTCCAGGGGCCGAGCGTCGCCCACGACGAGGCGTTCCGCTCGTGGTGGGACCGGGCCGGCAACCTCGGGTGCGCCCCGGCCATGGCCGACGCCATCTGGACCCGCTGGTTCGCCAAGGACTGCCGCCGGCTGCTGCCCGAGGTGCGGGTCCCGACCCTGGTGATCGACCGGGTCGACAACCCGCGGTCGGGCGGGTCCGGCCGCTATCTGGCCGAGCACATCCCGGGTGCGGTGTATGTGCCGGTGCCGGGGCCCGACGTCTTCTACTGGGTCGGTGACATCGCCCCGGTGCTGGACGAGATCGCCGAATTCGCCACCGGGAGCCGGACGGGTGCCGGCGTCGAACGGGTGCTGACCACCATGCTCTTCACCGATGTGGTGGGCTCCACCCGGTTGGCGTCGGACATCGGCGACCACCGGTGGCGGGACCTGCTGGACCGGCACGATTCGACGGTGCGGTCACAGATCGGGCGGTTCCTGGGCCGAGAGGTGAACACCGTCGGGGACGGATTCGTGGCCACGTTCGACAGTCCGAGCAGCGCGGTCGAGTGCGCCGTGTCGTTGCGGGCCGCCCTGGAACCGGCGGGCATCGAGGTCCGGGCCGGCATCCACACCGGCGAGGTGGAGGTTCGGGGCGAAGACATCGCCGGCATCGGGGTCCACATCGGCGCCCGGGTATCGGCGCTGGCCGAGTCGGGGGAGGTGCTGGTGTCGTCGACGGTGCGCGAGTGCGTGGTCGGGTCGGCGGTGAGGTTCGTCGAACGCGGGGAGCACGAGCTGAAGGGTGTTCCCGGCATCTGGCGGCTGTACGCCGTGGAGGGCTGAGGCCGGGTCGGAGGGTCACTCCGCCCTGTCCGCCCTCACCCTGCCCCGCCCGTGTCGTCCGGTCCCACGGGTCGAGTTCGTCAGCAGTTGTCGGGGCTCGTCAGCAGGGAGTCGGGTCGTAGTACGGGATCCCGTTGCCCGCGTTGGCGGCGGGGGCGGGCACCGTGGTGGTGGCGGACGATCCCGATGCCGGCTCGGCGGCCGGTGCCGGTGTGGTCGTCGTGGTGGTCGTGGGGGGGACCAGGGCGAGCGGGTTGCCGTAGGCGTCGATGGGGGGCGTCACGATGGATCCGAACGGGCCACCCAGGAACTGGCTGATGGTGGCTGACGCCTCCTCGGGCTGGACGACCTCGACGTCACCGGCGTAGGACGACACGGCGCCGACGGTGGGGAGCGTGAAGTTCTGCAGCGACGACCCCGAGAAGGCGTGGTAGCGCTCGGCCAGGCCGAGCAGGTCGTCGGCGGACAGGGCGTCGTCCTTCGAGAAGTCGTGGACGACCGACGTCAGCAGCGAGTTCAGTCGCAGTGGGTTGTACGTCGACTTGGCCTTGTCGAGGGCGGATTCGATCACGAGGTTCTGCCGCTCGATGCGGCCGATGTCCGAGGTCGGGTCCGAGTGCCAGTACCCGTCGGTGTAGTACTGGTAGTAGCGGGACCGGGACAGGCTGAGGGCCATCGGGCCGTCGAGGACCTGACAGCCGGCCGTCGGGATGTCGAGACCGGAGTTGTTGTAACAGGTGCCTGACGAACAGTCCATGTCCCGGGCGGGGTAGGGGAAGTCCATCGAGATCCCGCCGAGGGCGTTGACTGCGTCCTCGACACCGAAGAAGTTGATCACGATGTAGTGGGCGATGGGGATCCCGAACGTGTTCTCGATGGTCTTGACGGTGGCGTCGGGCCCGGCCGAGAACGCGGCGTTGATCTTGTTCTGGGTGGCGAGCTGCGTATCGGCCGGAAGACCGGTGATGGTCACGAACGTGTCGCGGGGGATCGACAGGGACGACGCCGTTCCGAGGCTCGGGTTGACGTGGATGATCTTGAGGGTGTCGGACCGCTGTCCGCCCGCCGCCTGGGGCGACCCGAACTGCTGGGCCTCGGCGGCGGTCTCGCCGGCCCGGCTGTCCGAGCCGATCAGGAGGATGTTGTAGGGGGCACCGTTGGCCGCGGCCACGCACGTCGAGCAGGGGGCCGAGGCGATCTGGCTCCACAGGTAGCGGTAGTAGCCGAACCCGGCGGCGGCCACGACGAGCAGGAACACCACCAGCACGATCAGCCACCGCAGCACGCGCTCCACGGGACGGCGCCGCCGCTTGCGGGCACGGCGGATCTCCCGGCGGCTGGGGATGGCGACCTCACCACCGAGGATCGGCCCGGGGAAGGAGGACGAGCCGCGGCTCGATCCCGGTGTCGTTCCACGGGGTCGCCCGGTCGGTTGGGACGCGGGACGTCCCGACGGGCGGGGCGGGCGCGGTGTCGTGTCGTCAGGTGCCAAGGTGGTCGGGTCAGGCAGTGGGTCAGGGGTGGGGGCGCCCCGGGCACCCGGCCCGGTCGGCGGTGCCGGGTCGCAGTACCCCGGTCACGTCCCCCCAGTTTTCCACGGCTCGACGGTGACCTGGTGTCACCCGTCCCCGCCGGCGCCTCCGGCGGCCCGGGACGACCTCAGGAATCGGACGGGATCCAGGAGCCGTGGAAGCCGAAGGGCACCCGTGCCGGGAGGTGCACCGTCGCCACCGGCGGGCCGGCGAACGACGTGGCGTCCAGGATCACCAGGTCGCTGGCCCCGCGGGCGGCGTCGAAGACCATCGACAGGACCCATCCCTCGTCCTCGGCGGCGCCGTCGGCGGCCCGGACGAACACCGGTTCGCCCGGGTGCCGCCCGGGCCCGGGGTCGAACCGCACGGACTCGTCGCGTGTGAGGTCGTACTTGACCAGACCCTCGAACGACGGTTCCTCGACGACGTCACCGGCGCGCACCGCGTAGCAGTAGCGGTGGGGCAGCCCGGCGACGGCGGGGTCGATGCGTGGGAACTCCACCGGCAGGTCGTCGAGGCGCTCCTCCCGGACGCGGCCGGCCGTCGGGTCGACCGTCCAACGGTGCAGCGACGGCAACGACCGCGACAGCACCTCGCCGGGCGCCGTGTCGAACACCGAGTCGTAGCGCACGACGTCGAGGACGGTGCGGTCGCCGTCGTCGAAGGCGTTGGCCACATGGAACACGTAGCTCGGGTCCATCGACACCCAGGCGACGTCCGTGCCCCGACCGTCCCGGGGCAGTACGCCGACCCTCGATCCGGCCTCGGGCGCCCAGCGGAACGGGAGGGACCGGCCCTGGGCGGCCAGGGCGAGGTCGAAGACGACGGGCTGGTCGAGGAAGACCGCACGGGTGGCGGTGACCCCGAAGTCGTGCATCATGGTGGCCCGCGGCATCCCGATGTCCTCGGTGGCCGTCAGCTGCCCGGCGGCGTCGACCACGTGGTAGCGCAGGAACGGGGGGCCGAACAGGTCGACCCCGAAGAAGACCAGCTCCCCCGTGTCGGGGTCCACCTTCGGGTGGGCGGTCATGGGGGAGGAGAGCGACCCGTCGAAATCGTGGATGCGGGCACGGTCGAGGTCGGGCGAGACGGCGTGGGGGAAGCCGGACTCCACCAGGGCGAGTGTGGTGCCGGCGTGGCGGATCACGTGGGTGTTGGCCGGTCCGTCCACCGGCTCGCTCGGCCCGTTGGGTCGGGGGGTGGCCACCTGGCCGGCCAGCTTCCGGGTGCGGACCCATCGGTTGCGGTAGCCGGTGGCCCTGCCTCCGGCGAGCGACACGGCGTGCAGCATGCCGTCGCCGGTGAACCAGTGGTAGTCCGACGGGTCCGACGGGACCGACACCGGGTTCGGTCCGTTGCGCAGCAGGCGACCTTCGAGGTCGGGCGGCACCACGCCCGTGACCTCGAGCTCGTGGTCGTCGGTGCGCTCCTCGAACACGGGCGCGAAGTTGCCTTCGAGATAGGGGTTCACCACGGGTCCTCACCCTCGACTCGGCCGCTTCGGCTGCGGGGCCGGCACGGCGATCGTAGCGTCCGGCCCGGTCCCGGCGGCATGGCAGGCTGTGGCATGGCCGCCTTCGTCGAGGACCTCCGCTTCCGGGGGCTGATCCACCAGATGACCGACCCCGCACTGGCCGACCGCCTCGACGGCGGCTCGGTCACCGTCTATGCCGGGTTCGACCCGACGGCCGACAGCCTCACCGTGGGACACCTGCTCCAGATGTGCACGCTGCGCCGGTTCCAGGAGGCGGGACACCGGCCCATCGCCCTCGCCGGCGGAGGGACCGGCTTCGTGGGTGACCCGGGCGGCAAGTCCGAGGAACGGTCACTCCTGACCGAGGAGCAGCTCGAGGCCAACCTGGCCGGGATCCAGCGCCAGCTCGGCCGCTTCGTCGAGTTCGGCGACGGCACGCGTGGTACCGGGGCCCTGCTGCTCAACAACGCGGACTGGCTGAAGCCGATGCCGCTCCTGGACTTCCTGCGCGACGTGGGCAAGCACTTCACGGTCAACCAGATGGTGGCGAAGGACTCGGTCCGGTCACGCTTCGAGCGTCCGGACCAGGGGATCTCGTACACCGAGTTCAGCTACATGCTCCTCCAGGCCTACGACTACCTCCAGCTCCTCGATGCCCACGACTGCACGCTGCAGATCGGCGGCAGCGACCAGTGGGGGAACATCACGATGGGGATCGAGCTGATCCGCAAGGTGCGCCAGCGCGAGGTGTACGGACTGACGACGCCGCTCGTGCTCAAGGCCGACGGCACCAAGTTCGGCAAGACCGAGGCGGGCACGGTGTGGCTCGATCCCGCCCGCACCTCCCCCTATCAGCTGCACCAGTTCTTCCTCCGGTGCGAGGACGCCATGGTGGGTTCGTACCTCCGGTTCTTCACCTTCCTCCCCCACGACGAGCTGCTGGCGCTGGACGAGGCGACGGCGGCGCACCCCGAACGCCGTGAGGCGCACCGTGTGCTGGCCCGCGAGGTCTGCACCCTGGTGCACGGCGCCGACGAGACCGCCCGGGCGGAACACGCCGCGGCCGCCCTGTTCGGCGGCGAGCTGGCCGGCCTGGACGAGCGGACGCTGCTGGACGTCTTCGCCGACGCCCCGTCGACCGACCTGCCCCGGACCCGCCTCGACGACCCGGGCGCACTCCTGGTCGACCTCCTGGCCGACACCGGGCTGGTCGGCTCGAAGAGCCAGGCCCGCACGGCCGTCGGCCAGGGTGGTGCCTATGTCAACAACGTCCGGGCCGACGAGGTCGATCGCCGGCTGACGTCGGCCGATCTGCTGGCCGACCGCTACGTCGTGCTGCGCCGCGGCAAGAAGGACCACCACCTCGTCCGCTTCGACTGACCGGTTCCGGCACCGCGGCGGCGGTGCGGTGGGTCGGTCCTACACTGACGCCCATGAACGCCCCCGGTGACCACGCCGACGTGTCCGCCGTCCGGCTGACCACCGGTCTGCCCGAGACGGTCCTCCCCGACGAGCCCGGCGACGTGCGCGCCGCCCTGGGCGACGCGCTGGCCCAGCCGGGGGAACGCCGCCGGCACGCCGTGTCCGACGTGGTGCGGGCCCACCCACGGTCGCTGGACGCCTGGGCGGCACTCGGCTCGTTGGCGCGGGACGACGTCGAGGCCTACGCCTGCTTCCGTGTCGGCTACCACCGCGGCCTCGACGCGCTGCGGGGCAGTGGATGGAAGGGGTCGGGGCTCGTCCGCTGGTCCCACGGGTCCAACCGCGGGTTCCTCCGTTGCCTGGACGGGCTGCGCTCCGCGGCGGGGGCCATCGGCGAGCAGTCCGAGGAGGAGCGCTGCGCCCAGTTCCTGCGCCAGCTCGATCCGGCATGGAGCCCGGACTGGACGGGCTACCCGGCCTGATGGCCGGTTCGCGAGGGGCCGGCCTGGTCCCGGGTCCGTGGTGGCGTGCCGCCCTGGTGGCGGCGGCGGTCCTGGTGGGACCGGCTGCCCTGGCCGGCTGTGCCGGGCAGGAGCAGTCCGGGACCCCGTCGCAGCGGGTGACGACGTGGATGCGCAGTGTGGGGGGCTCGGGCATCGGCAACGTCGAGGTGGCGGCCCGCAACGTCGACCTGGCGCTGGCCAGGCACAATGCGCCGGCCGCCGTCCGCGAGGTCTGTGCGCTGCTCAGCAACGAGACCCAGACGTCGATCGGCAACCTTCCATCTCCGGACGACCGGCTCACCGACCAGCTGAACTCGGCCTACATGGTGGGGACGGCCGCCGGTGACGACTGCTACAACGGCGCCGCCGGCGATGCCAAGCTCCTGGCCCGGTCGGCCGCCGAGCGGGCGCGGATGCTGAAGATGCTGGCCGTGGCCGTCCAGCAGTACGAGTCGGTGACCGGGCACACACCGACGACCGACACGACCGTGCCCCCGGACGACGGCGACCCGTTCGCGGGCGGCACGTGACGATCCCGGTGGTCGACGGCGATGCCTTCGACCGCCTCCGCCGTCGCGTCCTGTGGGCCATGCCGAGCGGACTCTTCGTGGTGGGCTGCCGGGCCGGGGACCGGCGCAACCTCATGACGGCGAACTGGGTGGTGCAGGTGGCCGTCTCGCCCAAGCTGGTAGCTGTGGGTGTCGAGTCGGGCTCGGTCACCCGGACCCTGATCGACGAGGGTGGGTCGTTCTCGGTGTCCCTGCTGGCCCGGTCGGAGCGCAACCTGGTACGTCGGTTCGTGAAGCCGGTGCGCGAGGTGGAGGTCGGTGCCGACGGGGTCGCCACGACGATGGCCGGTGAGCCGGTGGTCGAGGTGGGGCGCGGGGTACCGGTGCTGGCCGCGGCGGTGGCCTGGCTGAGCTGCTCCGTCCGGTCGGTCCAGAACTGGGCGTCGGACGACCTGCCCGAAGGGGCGAGCCACGTGCTCGTGGTGGGCGAGGTCGACGGTGCCGGGGAGACGGACCGGCTCGGAGGTGCGTCGGACGACGACCGCGTGCTCACCATGGGCGACACCCGGATGAACTACGGCGGCTGACCCGCCGGTCCCGTGGCGCCCCGGCCCGGTGCGACCGGCGGCGCAGGGGTCCTGGAGGCCGGCTCAGTCCCCGGTGGGGGCGGCGGGGCGCAGGTCGATGCGGAACACCAGCACGCCGTCCTCGATCGAGGCCTCGGCGTCGGCCAGCATGGCGTAGTCCATGAAGTCTGTCTGGGCCTGTTCGATGAAGCGCTGGCGGTCTGGTCCCTCGACGGGGGGCAGGCCCCGGTTGCGGACGGCCTCGGCCCGGGCACGGAACCGCGCGACCATCTCCTGAGGATCGAATTCGTCGGCCACGATGCGACTGTAGCGGTCCTGTCGGCGGGCGGACGCGTGCCACGACTGCGCAGAGGTGGCACTACACTGGGGGATCGTTCTCAGGTGGTGACCCGGGCGCGCCGTGCGCCGGGAACAGTCCACCTCTGGTGGGGCAAGGAGTTGGTCTCGTGAAGAAGGGACGCCATCGCCGCTTCGAGGAAGCGCGGAGTCTGAAGCGGTCGGTCGCGACCGCCAGCAGGAGCTGCCCCGAGTGCGGGGCGGAGCCGGAGGACAAGCACGCTTCCTGGTGCCTCGCCACCGAGGACGACTATGACGAGATCCTGGGGACTACGCCGAAGACGTCGGCGATCGACGAGGACGACCCGCTGGCCGAGTAGGAAACCGGCTCAGCGCCGGACCTGAGCCCCTGCGCCGGCTCAGCGCCGGACCTGAGCCTCTGCGCCGGCTCAGCGCCGGACCTGAGCCCCTGCGCCGGCTCAGCGCCGGACGGTCGGATGGGGGAGCAGGGTGACCCGGGCGGAGGTGCCGGTGCGCTCGTCGAGGTAGGCCGCCAAACGCTTGTAGACCTTCTTGCCGGCCATGGTCTCGAGTTCGGTCCGCATCGAGCGGTAGACGGGGTCGTGGCCGACGAACGCCTCGGGGGCCTCGGTGCACCACCAGTGGAATTCGGCACCTCCCTCGCCCCAGTGGCGCCGGTCCCACTGGCGCACGACCGAGGTGACCCGGCCGTCAGGGGTGGTCTCGTCCTCGCGGCGCAGCGGCAGCTGCCAGCACACCTCGGGCTTCAGTTCGACATGGCTCACGCCCCGGGCGGCGGCCTCGACGTGGAGCGCACAGCCCGGTCCGCTGGCGAATCCCGGACGGTTGAGGAAGATGCAGGCGCCGTCGACGAGTTTCGTCCCGAGGTCGCCGTCGGGGAGCTTCTTGACGACGCCCTTGCGGCCCTTGCCGTGGAACTGCCAGACCTCGGGCCCCAGGGTCTTGGCCACGGCCTCGACCTTGTCGGCGTCCTCCTTGCCCGTGAAGTGCGCACCGTAGCTGCAGCAGCCCTGCACGAGCTCCTCGGCCGGTCCGGTCAGGACTCCTTGACACCCCTGACCGAAGATGCAGGTCCAGGAGCTGGCGAGGAACGTCACGTCGAACAGCCAGGTGCGCTCTTCGTCCGGATCGTCGAAACTCACCCACTCGTGGGCGTCGTCGGGCACGTGTTTGTGGGAGGGGGACACGCCCTTATGATGTCAGGCATGAGTGAAGACCGTGAGGACATGGCCCCGGTGCTGGCGATCACGCCCGATGCGCGCGCCACGGTGCTCGAGGTGCTGGCGAACGAAGCCGAGTCCGAGACGCTGGCGCTGTGGCTCGAGGTCTCGGGTGAGGCCGACGGCGCCTACGCCTACGACATGTACTTCCAGGCCATCGTCGACGCCGGCCCGGGTGACGTGGTCCAGCCCGACGACCAGCTGTCGGTCGTCGTCCCGTCGACCAGCGTGGAACGGCTCCAGGGTGCGACGCTCGACTTCGTCACCGACGCCTCGGGTGAGGGCGGCCTGGTGATCGTCAACCCGAACACACCGCCGGCGCACACCCTCGCCGGGCTCGGCTCGATTCCCGAGGTCGACCTCTCGGACCCGTTCGCCGCTCGCGTCGTGTCCGTGCTCGAGGAGCAGGTCAACCCGAGCATCGCCTCCCACGGCGGTCGGGCCGACCTCGTCGCCGTCGAGGACCTGTCGGTATACCTCCGCCTGAGCGGTGGGTGCCAGGGCTGCGGCATGGCCAAGGCCACGCTCTCCCAGGGCATCGAGGTCATCCTGCGCGAGGCGATCCCCGAGATCGCCAACGTCGTGGACGTGACCGATCACGCCGACGGCACCAACCCGTTCTACCAGCCGGCCTGAGCAGACGGCCGGGGGTCCCGGCGCCGGCAGTCACCCTCCTCCTCGTCGTGCCCGGACCGCGGCGCAGGCGCGGTCCCGCCGGCCGCTGCGATGTCAGCCGGCCGGGGCCAGGTGGCCGTCCAGCCACTCGAGCGTGCGGGTCCAGCCGTCGGTGGCGGCGGCCAGGTCGTAGGACGGGCGGGCGTCGCAGTGGAACCCGTGCTCGGCGTCGGGATAGCGCACGATCGACGTGTCCACGTCGGCTCCGGCGTTGAGCGCGTCACGCAGCTGCTCCACCTCCTCGACGGGGATGCTGCCGTCGGCATCGCCGAACAGTCCGAGCCACGGCGTTCGCATGGACGGCACCAGCGGCAGCAACGAAGGCATGGACTCCCGGCGACCGGTGACGATCCCGCCGCCGTAGAAGCCGACGGCGGCGCCCAGCGCCAGGTTGCCGGCGACCAGGAAGGTGACCCGTCCGCCCATGCAGAACCCGACGATCCCGATCTGGCGGTCCGACCACCCCGAGGCGCGGAGATGGTCGATCGCGCCCTCGACGTCGGACAGGATGCCCTCGTCGCCCAGTGCCGTCATGTGCTCGAGCACCTGGCTGAAGTCGTCGTAGCCGAATACGGGGGCTCCCGTGCGGTGGAAGAGGTGCGGGGCGACCGCGTGGTAGCCGGCCTCGGCGAACCGACGGGTGACGTCCTCGATGTGCCCGTTGACCCCGAAGGCCTCCTGGATGACGACCACGGCGCCACGGGCCGGTCCGTCGGGGACCGCCTCGTAGAGGGGCATGGGTCCGTCGACGACGTCGAGTGTGCAGGTCCGAGTGTCCATGACCGACCACGATATGCCCCGTTCGGGGACGCGGTCCGGTACGTTGCAACAGGTGCACTCGCTCCTGGTCGCCGTCGGCTCCGTGGCCGGCGCCGTCGCGGGTCTGGCCCTCGATCCGGTGGGCCAGCAGCTCGCCGACCGGAGCCGCGACGCCGAGGAGCGCCGCCGGCTCGAACGGGCCGAGCGGCGGGCCGAGGCGGCGGGCGCCGCGGAACCGGCGGACCCGCACTCGGGCCGTCCGGTCGCCGTCCCCGAACTCGCCGACGACGTGCCGGTGGACGATCCGGCACCGGGCGCACCGACCCCCGAGCCGCTCCGCCACCTGGTTCCCCAGGGACGGTCCGTGCCCCGGTCGGTGGCGGCGGCCCTGGTCACGGCCGCACTGTTCGGGTCGGCGGCGTCGAGGCTCACGGTGCACGGGCACCAGGCGACCCTGCTCCTGGTCCTGCCGTACTGGGTCTTCCTGGCCATGGCCGTCACCGTGTCGGTGACCGACCTGTCCCACCGGCTGGTGCCCCGCCAACTGCTCTACGGGGCGCTGGTGCTCATCGTGCCCCTCCTCGTGATCGTCTCGGCCCACCTGCACTCGTGGCGGTACCTGCTCGACGCCGGCGTGGCCGGACTGGTGGCCTTCGGCGTGTTCTTCGTCATCTGGTTCCTGGTGCCCCGGGGGATGGGCTACGGCGACGTGCGCCTCGCCGGGGTCATCGGGGTCGCCGTCGGCTTCCTGGGGCTGCTCGAGACATACGTGGCCTTCCTGATCGGGTTCGTACTCGGCCTGGTGTTCGGACTCGTGCTCATGGCCGCGTCGGGGGCGGGCCGCAAGACCCGGATCCCGTTCGCCCCGGCCCTGTGCATCGGGGCGACGATCGCCGTCCTGTGGGGCGCACCGCTGGCCCACCACCTCTTCCATTCGACAGGATGAGCCCGCCGGCGGCCGGCGGCAACGGGACCCGTAGGCACGGCGAGTAGATTTGACCGGATGCTGCGCTACCTGACCGCCGGAGAGTCCCATGGACGCGCCCTCGTGGTGATCCTCGAGGGCGTACCCGCCGGCCTGCTCGTCACCGCCGAGGACGTCCAGCGGGGTCTGGCCCGCCGGCGGCTCGGCTTCGGACGGGGCCCGCGCATGCGCTTCGAGGCCGATGAGGTGAGCCTGGTGGGCGGGATCCGCCACGGCCGGACACTCGGGTCGCCGATCGCCATCGAGATCCTCAACACGGAGTGGCCGAAGTGGGAGGAGGAGATGTCCCCGGCCCCGGGCCTGCCCGGCAAGGTCCTCACCCAGCCGCGGCCCGGCCACGCCGACCTGGCCGGCATGCTGAAGTACGGGCTCGACGATGCCCGGGACGTCCTGGAGCGCGCGTCGGCCCGCGAGACCGCGGCTCGGGTGGCGGCCGGCACCGTGGCCAAGCTCCTGCTGGGACAGATCGGCGTCGACGTGCTCAGCCACATCGTCCAGATGGGCTCGGTGCGGGCCGGATCGGGCACGCTCCCGACCATGGCCGATCTGCCCAGGATCGACGAGTCCCAGGTGCGCTGTGCCGACCCGACGGCCGAGGCCCGGATGGTCGCCGAGATCAAGGCCGCCGCCAAGGCGGGCGACTCGCTGGGCGGCGTGGCCGAGGTCGTGGCCCACGGGGTACCGGTCGGGCTCGGGAGCCACGTCCAGTGGGACCGACGGCTCGACGCGCTGCTCGCCCAGGCCCTCATGAGCATCCAGGCCATCAAGGCCGTCGAGATCGGGGACGGGACCGAGGTGGCCGGGCTGCGCGGCTCCGAGGCCCACGACGCCATCCGGGTGGTCGACCCCGATGCGGACGGGTCCGAGCACGCCGTCGCGCTCATGGGCGGCGGGTACGTGCGCGACACGCACCGTGCCGGTGGGATCGAAGGCGGCATGAGCACAGGGTCACCGATCGTGGCCCGACTGTCGATGAAGCCGCTGGCCTCCCTCAACCGGCCGACGCTGGGCACGGTCGACGTGGTCACGAAGGAGTCGACGGTGTCGTTCAAGGAGCGCACCGATGTGACGGCCGTACCGGCCATGGGCGTCGTGGCGGAGACGATGACGGCGCTCGTGCTGGCCTCGGAGTCGCTGCGCAAGTTCGGCGGCGACTCGGTCGACGAGTTCCGGCGCAACTACGCCAACTACGTGGCGTCGCTGGGTGAGACGCCCTCCGCGGCGCGACCGCTGATCGATGGTTGACCGGGTGGTCCTGGTCGGGATGATGGGCGCCGGCAAGTCGACGGTCGGACGCGAGCTGGCCGCCCGCCTGGGCTGGCGGTACCTGGACTCGGACGCCATGGTGGAGGCCGCTACCGGCTCGACCGTGGCGGAGCTGTTCGCCACGCGGGGCGAGGAGACGTTCCGGGCCGAGGAGTCCCGGGTCCTGGCCGAGGCACTGGCGTCCGACGGCCCGGCCGTGGTGTCGGCGGCGGGGGGCGCGGTGCTGGCCCCCGCCAACCGGACCCTCCTGTCGTCGTCCGGGCCGGTGGTGTGGCTCCGGGCGGAGCCGTCCACCCTGGCCGCCCGGGTCGGCGACGGGACGGACCGGCCGCTGCTGCGGGGTGACCCGGTGGGCAGGCTGGCCGAGCTCGACGCCGCGCGCCGCCCGCTCTACGACGAGGTGGCGGACGTGGTCGTGGACGTCGACGACCTCGACCCGTCGACGGTGGTCGACCGGATCCTGGCCGCCACCGCGACCGCACGGAGCGCACGGTGAGGGCGACCGACCGCACGGAGCGCACGGTGAGGGCGACCGACCACACGGAGCGCACGGTGAGGGCGACCGACCGGGTGGAGCGTCCGATGAGCGCGACCGCGCACGGGAGCCCGCCATGACGTGCGTCGTGCCCGTCGAGCTGGCCGACCGCTCCTACGAGGTGCTGGTCGGCGACGGCGTGCGCCACGAGCTGGCGCGGGTGGTGGCCGAGGCGGTCCCCGGGGCGCGCCGGGCCGCCGTGGTCACCCAGGAGGGCATCGGGGTCACCGTCGACCCGGGCCTCGACCACGAGGTGTTCACCGTCCCCGACGGCGAGTCGGCCAAGTCGCTGGCCCAGGTCGAGGTGCTCTGCCGCTCCTTCGCCCGATCGGGCCTGAGCCGTGCCGACGTGGTGGTGGCCGTGGGCGGGGGAGTGGTCACCGACCTGGCCGGTTTTGCCGCGGCGTCGTTCCACCGGGGTACCGCCTACGTCAACGTGGCGACGTCCCTCCTCGCCCAGGTGGACGCAGCCATCGGCGGGAAGACGGGAGTCAACATCCCCGAGGGGAAGAACCTGGTGGGCGCGTTCTGGCAGCCGAGCGCGGTGCTGTGCGACACCGGCACGCTGGCCACGCTGCCTCCCCGCGAATGGGCGTCGGGCCGGGGCGAGGTGGCGAAGTACGCGCTCCTCGGGATCGAGACGGAACTCGGCGCTCCGCCCACCGCCGACCTGGCGATCGAGGAGCAGGTGGCCCGTTGCGCGGCGATCAAGTCGGCGGTGGTCTCGTCCGACGAACGCGAGGGGGACCGCCGGATGCTGCTCAACTACGGACACACCCTGGCCCACGCCCTCGAGGCGTCCGCCTTCGGTGACGGGGGTGCGCACCTCCGCCACGGCGAGGCCGTGGCCGTCGGGCTCGTGTACGCCGCGCTGCTCGCCCGTCGACTGGGTCGGATCGACGACGAGCGGGTGGCGCACCACCGTCGCGTGGTCGGCGGGTTCGACCTCGGCACCGGCCTGCCCGCCGGGAGCGACCCCGGGCAACTGCTCGCGTTCATGGGCCGGGACAAGAAGGCCCAGGGAGACCTGACGTTCGTGCTCGACGGTCGCGACGGGGTCGAGGTCGTCCGTGGCATCGACCGGGCCGATGTGGTCGCTACCCTGGCGGACATGGAGTCGGCGGCGCCGGGCGCGCCGACATGATGCGGGCCGGAGGACGGGCATGAGTGCGAACGGTCTGCTGCTGCTCCTGTCGGGACCGAACCTCGACCTCCTGGGTGAGCGGGAGCCCACCGTCTACGGGCACGAGACCCTGGAGGACCACGTGGAGGCGGCACGTGCCGCCGCCGCCGACCTCGGCTACGACCTCGAGCACGTCCAGTCCAACCACGAGGGCGACCTCGTCGAGGCCATCCACGACGCCCGAGGCCGGACGGTCGGGATCGTCATCAACGCCGGCGCCCTGACCCACACCTCGTGGTCGCTGCACGACGCCCTCGCCGCCTACGACGGTGTGGTGGTCGAGCTCCATCTGTCCAACCCGGCCGCGCGGGAGCCGTTCCGGCACACCTCGACCATCGCCCCGGTGTCCGACGGCTGCATCGCAGGATTCAGGGGCCTCGGCTACCCGCTCGCCATCGAGGCGGCCGCCCGCGTGCTGGCCGCCCGCCCGTGACCCCCGACCGGGCGGCCGCCGAGCCCCTCGCCCCGCTGTCGGTGGCGGGACGGGTGGAGCGGGTGCGCGCCGCGCTGGCCGGGATCGAGTCCGATGAGGGGACGCCGGAGGCCCTGGTGGTGACCAACCCCGCCAACATCCGGTGGCTGACCGGGTTCACCGGCTCCGCCGGCGTGCTGCTGGTCACCGGTGGACGGGCCCTGCTCACCTCGGACGGCCGGTACCGGACCCAGGCCGCCGAGCAGCTGGCGGCGTCCGGCGTCGCCTCCGACATCGGGGTCTGCATCGGCGGCATCAGCACCCAGCGCGAGGCGCTCGCCGAGGCGGCCGGTCCGGCCGAGGTCGTCGGCCTGGAGGCGGCCGACGTCTCCTGGGAGGCCGTGCACTCGTGGGAACAGGTACTCGCCCCCCGGCTGCTGGTCCCCACCCACGGGGTCGTCGAGTCCCTCCGGGTGGTCAAGGACGACGGCGAGATCGACCGGATGGAGCGGGCCGCCGCCATCGCGGACGCCGCGCTGGGGTCGGTGCTGCCGCTGCTGGCCGACGCCGGGACAGGTCGGGGGGAGCCGCTGACCGAGTCCCGCTTCGCCGCCACCCTGGACCACGCCATGCGCCTGCTCGGTGCCGACGACCGGGCCTTCGAGACCATCGTGGCCTCGGGGGCGAACTCGGCCAAGCCCCACGCCCGTCCCGGGTCCCGGGTCCTGCGCCCCGGCGACCCGGTGGTCGTCGACTTCGGCGCCACCTTCGACGGCTACCGGTCGGACATGACCCGGACGTTCTGCCTGGGGGGCGCCCCCACCGGTGAGCTGGCCACCGTCTTCGAGGTCGTGGCGGCCGCCCAGGCCGCCGGCGTGGCCTCGGTCGCACCCGGGGTGTCGGCCGGTGACGTGGACTCGGTGTGCCGCGACCTGATCGGCGCGGCCGGCTGGGCCGAGCGGTTCGAGCACGGGACGGGTCACGGGGTCGGCCTCGACATCCACGAGGGCCCTTCGGTGGGGTCGGGATCCACTGCTATCCTGCAGCCCGGCACCGTGGTGACCGTCGAACCCGGCGTGTACCTCCCCGCCCTCGGCGGCGTCCGCATCGAGGACACGCTGGTCGTCACCGACTCCGGCAGCCGCCCACTCACCCGTTTCCCGAAGGAAGTCGCCGTCTGATGTCCGTCTCCACCAACGATCTCCGCAACGGCATGACCCTGGACCTGCCCGAGGGCCTGTTCAACGTCATCGAGTTCCAGCACGTCAAGCCGGGCAAGGGCGGTGCCTTCGTGCGCACCAAGCTCAAGAACCAGCGCACCGGCGCCGTCATCGAGCGCACCTACCGGGCCGACGAGAAGCTCGAGCAGGCGATCATCGACAAGCGGGAGATGCAGTTCCTCTACCGCGACGGTGGCGACTACGTGTTCATGGACACGACCTCCTACGACCAGCTGCAGGTCGAGACCGGCCTGCTCGGTGACGCCGCCAACTACCTGAAGGAAGGTGACGACGCCGTCATCCAGTTCTGGGGCACCGAGATCGTCGGGGTCGAACTGCCGGCCGCCGTCGAGCTGACCGTGACCGAGACCGAGCCCGGACTGCAGGGTGACCGCGTGTCGGGTGCCCGCAAGCCGGCCACGCTCGAGACCGGTCTGGTCATCCAGGTGCCGCTGTTCGTCAACCCGGGTGAGAAGGTCAAGGTCGACACCCGCACCGGCGAGTACCTGACCCGGGCCTGAGTCCGTCACGCCGGTCCGACGGGCCGTCGTCCACACCTCCGCCATGAGCGCCGACCCCGCACCCCGCCACCAGTCCCGAGAGCGGGCCCTCACCCTCCTGTACGAGGCGGAGTTGAAGGGCGAGTCCCCGACCGCCGTCCTGGAGGCACTGCCGATGGCGCCCGACCCGTACGTGACGACGCTGGTGTCCGAGGTGTCGACGCGCTCGGAGGAGATCGACGCCCTGATCGGCGGCGCCGCCATCGGGTGGGACCTCGCCCGGATGGCGGTGGTCGACCGCAACGTGCTGCGCCTGGCCACGGCCGAGCTGCTGGCGGTCGACGACGTGCCGACGGCGGTGATCCTCAACGAGGCGGTCGAACTGGCCTCGGCGTTCTCGACCGACGACTCGGGGCGCTTCGTCAACGGCGTGCTGGCCACCGTGGCCACCAGGGTGCGCGGCTGAGCCTACGCCCCGGGGTGGGTCGGACTCAGCCCTGGGCGACGTGGGCGACCAGCTCGTCGACGAAGCGGTCGGTCAGCTCGGGCGGCAGGTCATGGCCCATCCCGGGCACCAGGAGCAGCCGGGCGCCGGGCACGGCTGCCGCCGTCGCCCTGCCGCCCGACGGGTCCACCAGCGGATCGTCCTCGCCGTGGACCACCAGCGTCGGTGCCGTCACCGATGCCAGCGCCGGCGTGCGGTCGGGCTGGGTCACGATGGCGGCCAGCTGACGGGTGTTGCCGGCCGGGTGGAACGCCCGGTCGTAGGCGGCACCGGCCCGTTCGCGCACGGCCGGCTCGTCGAAGGGGAATCCCGGCGACCCGATGGTCCGCCACATGACCGCCCCCTGGTCCATGGCTTCCTCCCGCGAGATCGGGGGGACCGGGACGAGGGCGGCGAGTGCCTCGGGGCGGGGCTGGCCCACGGTGGGGTCGCCGGTGGTGGACATGATGGAGGTGAGTGTCCGGGTGCGGCCGGGGAACTCGAGGGCGAAGGTCTGGGCGATCATGCCGCCCATCGACACGCCGACGATGTGGGCGGACGGGATCCCGAGCGCGTCGAGCAGTCCGGCGGCGTCGGCGGCCATGTCGCCGAGCGAGTACGGGGCGGTGGCCGTGCCGCTCAGGAGCTGGACCAGCTCGGGCTCGCCGGCGGCGTCGAACCACGTCGACAGCCCGACGTCCCGGTTGTCGTAGCGGATCACGTAGAGCCCGGAGGCCGCCAGGGCCGCGCAGAACCCGGGGTCCCACAGGGTCAACTGTCCGCCGAACCCCATGATGAGCAGCACCGGCGGGTCGGCCTGGTCCCCGAAGGTCTCGTACTCGATGGTGATCCCGTTGGCGGAGGCGGCTGGCATGGCCAGACCGTAGCCCCGACGCTCGCGGCCCGCCCGGAATAGGAGCGGGTGCCCGGGTGTTGTGCCCGGCAGCCATCCGGGGTGCCCGGGTGCATCGCCGGCTGCGCCCGCTCGACCGGCCTGATCGCCGAGGACCACCGTGACCACATCCGACACGAGCAGTCCGGCCGACGTCCCGCCCGGGACGGCGCCCGGTCCGGCGCCGGAACCGTCGCCACCGGGAGCGACCGGCGGCAGGGGTGTGTTCGCCGGCCTCGACCCGCAGCTCCGGCGGCTGGCCCTGGTCGTCGTGCTCGGGAGCATCATGTCCATCCTCGACACCACGATCGTGAACGTGGCCATCCCGACCTTCGCCCGGGACTTCCGTGCCCCGCTGTCGACCGTCCAGTGGGTGTCGACCGGCTACCTGCTCGCACTGGCCATGACCATCCCGCTCACGGGCTGGGCGGTCGAGCGGTTCGGCGCCAAGCGCATGTGGATCGGCTCGCTGGCGCTGTTCCTGGTGGGCTCGGCCCTGTCGGGCGCGTCCTGGTCCATCCAGAGCCTGATCGTCTTCCGGATCCTGCAGGGCGTCGGGGGCGGCATGATCATGCCGATCGGGCAGTCGATCATGGCCACGGCCGCCGGTCCCCAGCGGATGGGTCGGGTGATGAGCATCCTCGGCGTGCCGATGCTGCTCGGCCCGGTGCTCGGGCCGGTCATCGGCGGCCTGATCATCGACAGCGTGTCGTGGCGGTGGATCTTCTACGTGAACATCCCGATCGGGATCGTGGCCATCGCCCTGGCCGTGCGCATCCTCCCGGGTCACGACCGGACCGACCGCCTGTTCAAGCTCGACGTCCTCGGGCTGTGCCTGCTCTCGCCCGGTCTCGGGCTCGTCGTCTACGGACTGTCCCAGGCCGGCCAGGGCTCGGCGGCCAGCGTCTTCGTTCCGGCCGCGCTCGGACTGGCCCTGATCGCCTCCTTCGTCCTCCACGCCCTGCGGACCAAGGTGACCCCCCTGATCGAGGTGGTCCTCTTCAAGAACCGGCAGTTCTCGGCGGCGGCCGTCACCACCTTCTGCTTCGGCGCCGCCCTGTTCGGGGGCATGTTCCTGCTGCCCATCTACTACCAGGTGGTGCGCGGGCAGTCGGCACTGACGGCGGGCCTGCTGATGGCACCCCAAGGCATCGGCGCCGCCCTGGTGATGCCGCTGGCCGGCCGCTACACCGACCGCTACGGCGCCGGCCGGGTGGTACCCGCGGGACTGGTGGTGGCGGCGCTCGGGACCGTGGCCTACACCCAGCTCGGCGCGCACACGGGGTTCGGCTTCCTGGCCGTATCGCTCTTCGTGCGGGGGATCGGCTTCGGCTTCGTCATGATGCCGGCCATCTCCGCCGCCTACCAGACGCTGGCCGCGCCCCAGGTGCCACGTGCCTCGACGGCGATCAACATCGTCCAGCGGGTCGGTGGTTCCATCGGCACGGCGCTGGTGGCGGTGGTGCTCGAGCACCAGATCTCGGTCCAGGCCCATGGGCTGGCGGGCGGACTGTCGATGGCCGACACCGCCCCGGCCGCCGTCGTGGCCAAGGTGGCCCGGCCCCTGGCGACCGCGTTCGGGAACACCTTCTGGTGGGTCCTGGGTCTGACCCTGCTGGCACTCGTCCCCGCCCTGCTCCTGTCGAGGTTGCCGGTGGGCCGCTCGGCCGCCGGGGCTCCGGTCGCCCTCGACTGACCGACGAACGTGCACGCGAAGTCGAGCGGCGTCGGGGCGACCCGGGGGCCGGCGCGCTAGAGTCGGGTTCTGACCGTGAAGCGGGTCCCGTGAGGCCCGTACGGACAGGAGGACGCAGTGGCCGAACGAGAGCGCAGTCATACCCGCCCGCGGGGTGCCGTCTTCGTTCCCCGTGTCCAGGTGATGTCGGCCGACGACGTCCGCCGGGCCGTCACCCGCATGGCCCACGAGATCGCCGAGCGCAACCGCGGCCTGCACGACGTCGTCCTGATCGGCCTCCAGACCGGGGGGGTCGGCATCGCCCGGCGGCTGGCCGAGACCCTCGTCGAGGTCGAGGGCGCCGAGGTGCCCGTCGGGACCCTGGACGTCGCCTTCTACCGTGACGACATCGGGCTCCGCCCGGTGCTGCCCGAGGCCGCCACCGACATCAGCACCGACCTCACCGGGGCCACCGTCGTCCTCGTCGACGACGTCCTGTTCACCGGCCGGACCATCCGGGCCGCCCTCAACGCCCTGGGCGAGTACGGCCGTGCCCAGGTGGTGGAGCTGGCCGTCATGGTCGACCGGGGCCACCGGGAGCTCCCGATCCGGCCCGACTACGTGGGCAAGAACCTCCCCACCAGCCGCGACGAGATGGTCGACGTGTCGGACGAAGGTGTCTCGCTCGGGGAGCTGGTGAACCGGTGAGCCAGTTCCCGACCCACCTGCTCAGCATGGACGACCTCGACGCCGAGTCGATCGGCGAGGTCCTGCGGGTGACCGACTCCTTCGCCGAGGTCGGCCGCCGGGCCAACCCGAAGGTGCCGGCCCTGCGCGGCCGCACGGTCGCCACCTTGTTCTTCGAGGACTCGACACGGACCCGCATGTCGTTCGAGACGGCGGCCAAGCGGATGTCGGCCGACGTCCTGTCCTTTTCGGCGGGATCCTCGTCGGTCAAGAAGGGCGAGTCGCTGCGCGACACCATCGAGACCATCCAGGCCATCGGCATGGACGCCGTGATCATCCGCCACAGTTCGTCCGGGGTGCCGGCCCGGGTGGCCGACTGGGTCGACCACTGCGCGGTGGTCAACGCCGGTGACGGGTGGCACCAGCACCCGACCCAGGCGCTGCTCGACCTGTACACCGTTCGCCAGTCGCTCGGCGGGGGCCAGGAGGGCACCGAGCGCTTCGGTGGCCTGCGGGTGGCCATCGTGGGCGACATCCGCCACAGCCGGGTCGCCCGCTCGCAGATCACCGCCTATGCCGCCCTCGGCGCCGAGGTGACCCTGGTGGCCCCGGCCACCCTGTTGCCGCCGTCACTCGAGGGCTGGCCCATCGCCGGGGTGACCCACGACCTCGACGGGGTGCTCGCCTCCACCGACGTGATCAGCCTGCTCCGGCTCCAGGCGGAGCGGGGGAGCGGCGCCTACGTCCCGACCATGCGCGAGTACGCCGCGGGCTACTCGCTGACCGCCCGACGGGCCCTGCAACTCCCCGACGAGGCCATCATCCTCCACCCGGGCCCGATGGTGCGCGGCGTGGAGATCGCCTCCGAAGTGGCCGAGCTCCCGTCGGCGCGCATCACCGACCAGGTCGGCAACGGAGTGGCCGTGCGCATGGCCGTCCTGTTCCTGCTGCTCGGCCACGGATCCCTGGACGGGGCGGCCGCATGAGCGCGCCCGGCGAGCTGGTCATCCGCGGCGGAACCGTGGTGGACGCCACCGGCGAGCGTCGCGCCGACGTCCGGGTGGTGGACGGCGTGATCGTCGAGGTGGCCGAGGGGCTGGAGACCGCGCCGTCGTCGACCGTGCTCGACGCCGGAGGCTGCGTGGTGGCGCCGGGTCTCGTCGACCTCCACACCCACCTCCGCGAACCGGGGCGCGAGGAGGCCGAGACGGTGGAGACCGGGACCCGGGCCGCCGCCCTGGGCGGGTTCACCGCCGTGGTCGCCATGCCCAACACCGAACCTCCGCTCGACTCCGCCGAGTCGGTGCGCAACGTCTATGCGCTGGCCGAGGGCGCCATGGCCCAGGTGGCCGTGGCCGGGGCCATCACCGTCGGCCGGGCGGGCGAGCGGCTCGCCCCCATGGCCGAGCTCGCCGCGCTCGGGGTGCGCCTGTTCACCGACGACGGGGACGGTGTGCAGTCGGCCGGGCTCATGCGCCGCGCCCTGCAGTACGCCACCGGACTCGGGGTGACGCTGGCCCAGCACTGCGAGGACCGCAGTCTGGCCGACGGCGGCTCCATGCACGAGGGCGACTGGTCCAGCCGGCTCGGGCTGCCCGGCATGCCGTCCGAGGCCGAGGAGGTGATGGTCGCACGGGACATCGCCCTGGCCCGCGCCACCGGTGGCCGCGTCCACTTCCTGCACCTGTCCACCGCCGGGTCGATCGACCTCGTCCGCCGTGCACGCGCCGAAGGCGTCCCGGTGACCGCCGAGGTCGCCCCCCACCACTTCACGCTGACCGACGGGTGTGCAGCCGGGTACGACCCGGTGTTCAAGGTGAACCCGCCGCTGCGGCCCCAGGAGGACGTGGACGCCGTCAAGGCGGCCCTGGCCGACGGGACGGCCGACGCCATCGCCACGGACCACGCTCCCCACGCCCCTGAACGCAAGGACCTGCCCTTCGACCAGGCCCCACCGGGCATGCTCGGCCTCCAGACGGCGTTCGCCCTGGCGGTCACCGAGCTGGACCTCCCGCTGGCGCGCCTGCTGGCCCTGCTCAGCTGGCAGCCGGCGGCCATCGCCGGCCTCGACCCGGCCCACGGCGGCACCCAGGGCGGCCCGGTGGCGCCCGGGTCGGTCGCCAACCTGTGCGTGGTCGACCCCACGGCCACCTGGACGGTGGACCCCACCGCCCTGGCGTCCCGCAGCCGTAACACGCCCTACGCGGGACGGACCGTCACCGGCCGCGTGCGCCACACCGTCCGGGCCGGGGAGCCGGTCGTCGTCGACGCCGAGGCCCGGCGTTGAGCCCCCGCACCGGTACCGTGCACCGTGAGCCGGCGCTGCTGGTGCTGGCCGGCGGGCCCGTGTTCGAGGGGGAGGCGTTCGGCGCCGTGCCCGACGACGGGGTGTCGACGGGCGAGGCGGTGTTCAACACCGTGCTGTCGGGCTACCAGGAGGTCGTCACCGACCCGTCGTACGCCGGCCAGGTCATCGCCTTCACCTACCCGCACATCGGCAACTACGGGGTCAACCGGGCCGACGACGAGGCGTCCCGGCCCCACTGTCGCGGCGTGATCGTGCGCGCCCTGGCCGACGCTCCTTCGAACTACCGCTCCGAGGGGAGCCTGGAGGCCTTCCTGGCCGGCCACGGCGTGTCCGGCATCACCGGTGTGGACACCCGGCGGCTGACCCGACACCTGCGCGAGCACGGTGCCGTGCCCTGCGCCTTCGGTACCGCACCCGAGGGCGACCTCCGGGACGCCGCCCGGGCCGCCGTCCCCACCGACGGCCGCGACCTGGTGTCGACGGTGACCACCCCCACCACCCTGGTGCGGGGGAGCGGGCCCTACCGGGTGGTCGCCTTCGACTTCGGGATCAAGGAGGCGATGCTGCGCCAGCTCGGCGACCTGGCCACCGTCACCGTGGTGCCGGCGTCGACCCCGGCCGAGGCCGTACTCGACCTCGCCCCCGACGGGATCTTCCTGTCGAACGGACCCGGCGATCCGGCCGCCCTGCCCGGGATCATCGGCGAGGTCCGTCGGCTGGTCGACCACGGCCGGATCCCGGTCTTCGGGATCTGCCTCGGCCACCAGCTGCTGGCCAGCGCGCTGGGGGCCTCGACGTACAAGCTCCCCTTCGGCCACCACGGCGGCAACCACCCGGTCCGACGGAACGACACCGGCCGGGTGGAGATCACGTCGCAGAACCACAACTACGCGGTGGCCGCCGACTCGCTCGGCGGCACCGAGGTGACCCACGTCAACCTCAACGACGGGGTCATCGAGGGCCTGCGCAGCACCGAGGTGCCGGCCTTCAGCGTGCAGTACCACCCCGAGGCCGGTCCCGGCCCCCATGACGCCCGCTACCTGTTCGAGGAGTTCCGGATGCTGATGGACGCCCACGGCGGCCCGACGGGGGGAGGCGCCTGATGCCCCGCCGCGACGACCTCGAGTCGATCCTGGTGATCGGATCCGGTCCCATCGTGATCGGCCAGGCCTGCGAATTCGACTACTCGGGGACCCAGGCCTGCCGGGTGCTGGCCGAGGAGGGCTACCGGGTGGTGCTGGCGAACTCGAACCCGGCCACCATCATGACCGACCCGGACATGGCCGACCGGACCTACGTCGAACCGCTGGACCCGGACGTGCTGACCGCCGTCATCGAGCGCGAGCGCCCCGACGCCCTCCTGCCCACGCTCGGCGGCCAGACCGCGCTCAACCTCACGATGGCGCTGTCCGACCGCGGCGTGCTGGACACCTACGGCGTCGAGGTGATCGGCGCCAACCCCGAGGCCATCGCCACCGCCGAGGACCGGGAGCGGTTCAAGGAGGCGATGGAGGAGATCGGTCTTTCCACCCCGTCGTCGGGCTTCGCCCACTCGCTCGACGAGGCCATGGCCATCGGGGCCTCCATCGGGTACCCGATCATGGTGCGCCCGAGCTACATCCTGGGCGGCGCCGGCACCGGCATCGCCCGCGACGCCGAGGCACTGGTGCGGCTTGCCGCCGAGGGCCTCGACGCGTCGCCCATCACCGAGGTGCTCGTCGAGCGGTCCATCGCCGGCCAGAAGGAGTACGAGCTCGAGGTCATGCGGGACCACGCCGACAACTGCGTGGTGATCTGCTCGATCGAGAACCTGGATCCCATGGGGGTGCACACGGGCGACTCCATCACGGTGGCACCGGCCCAGACGCTGACCGATGTCGAGTACCAGGCCATGCGCGACGCCGCCTTCGCCTGCATCCGCAGGGTCGGGGTGGAGACCGGTGGCTCCAACGTCCAGTTCGCCGTCGACCCGCTGACCGGCCACCAGACGGTCATCGAGATGAACCCCCGGGTGTCCCGGTCGTCGGCCCTGGCGTCCAAGGCCACCGGCTTCCCCATCGCCAAGATCGCCGCCCGGCTGGCCGTCGGCTACCGGCTCGACGAGATCCCGAACGACATCACCGGTGCCACCCCGGCCAGTTTCGAACCCGTCATCGACTACGTCGTCACCAAGATCCCGCGGTGGGCGTTCGAGAAGCTGCCCGGCGCCACCAACGTCCTGGGCACCCGGATGCAGTCGGTGGGCGAGGTCATGGGCATCGGCCGGACCTTCCCCGAGTCGCTGCAGAAGGCGGTGCGCTCGCTCGAGCAGGGGCGCTCCGGTGTCAACGCCGACCCGGCCGAGGCGGGTGTCGACGAGGTCCCGGTCGACCGACTGCTCGTCGACGTGGCGACCGCCACCCCGGAGCGCATCTTCCAGCTCGAGTCGTTGCTACGTCGCGGCGTGGGCGTCGACGAGCTGGCGGGCGCCACCGGGATCGACCCGTGGTTCCTGTCCGAGCTGGCCACGATCACCGACGCCCGCATGGCGCTCGACCTGCAGGTGACCCTGGGGGTCACCGTCGACGACCTCGACCGGCGCCAGTGGCGCCGCCTGAAGCGGCTCGGGTTCGCCGACGCCCAGCTGGCCCACCTCCTCGGCCCCGACGTCTCGTCGGCCGACGTGCGCACCGCCCGGACGGCGGTCGGGGCGGTGGTGACGTTCAAGACGGTCGACACCTGCGCCGCCGAGTTCGAGGCCCACACGCCGTACCACTACTCGACCTTCGAGGACGAGGACGAGGTCGCCACCTCGGCCCGGCCCCGGGTGATCATCCTCGGCTCCGGGCCCAACCGGATCGGGCAGGGCATCGAGTTCGACTACTGCTGCGTCCACGCCTCCATGGCGCTGCGGGCCGCGGGGTTCGAGACGATCATGTTGAACTGCAACCCCGAGACGGTCTCGACCGACTACGACACCTCGGACCGGCTGTACTTCGAACCGCTGACCGACGAGGACCTGGGCAACGTCATCGAGGCCGAGCAGGCCGCCTCGGTCGACGGCGGCCGTCTGGTGGGTGTGATCGTGAGCCTCGGCGGCCAGACACCGCTCAAGCTGGCGGCGGGAATCCCCGAGGACCTGGTGCTCGGCACGTCACCGGCCTCCATCGACCTGGCCGAGGACCGCGAGCGCTGGAACGAACTGTGCGGGCGGCTCGGGATCCCCCAGCCTCCCGGGGGCACGGCCACCACGCCGGCCGAGGCGGTGGCCGTGGCCGGTCGCATCGGGTACCCGGTCCTGGTCCGCCCCTCCTACGTACTGGGCGGCCGGGCCATGGAGATCGTCTACGACGACGACCGACTGGTCGAGGCGGTCGAGGCCATGTCCGGCGTCGACGGCGCCCTGGGCCGCGAGGGCGGTGTCACCGCCGACCGGCCGGTGCTGGTCGACCGGTTCCTGGAGGACGCCGTCGAGGTCGACGTCGACGCCGTGCGCGACGCCACCGGCGAGGTGGTGATCTGCGGGGTCATGGAGCACGTGGAGGAGGCCGGGGTCCATTCGGGTGACTCGGCGTGCGCGCTGCCGCCCCAGACCCTGTCCGCCGGGGTCCTGGCCGAGCTGGAGCGCCACGTGCGGGTGATCTGTGAGTCGCTGCAGGTCCGCGGCCTGTGCAACGTCCAGTTCGCGGTGAAGGACGACCGTGCCTACGTGCTCGAGGCCAACCCCCGGGCCAGCCGGACGGTGCCGTTCGTGGCCAAGGCCACCGGGGTCCCGGTGGCCATGGTGGCGGCCCGGGTGATGGTGGGGGCGACCCTGGCCGAGCTGCGCCAGGAGGGACTGCTGTGCGAACCGGTCGGGGGGCACGTCTCGGTCAAGGAGGCGGTCATGCCCTTCAACCGCTTCCCGGGGGTGGACACCCTCCTCGGCCCCGAGATGCGCTCCACCGGTGAGGTGATGGGGATCGGGGCCACCTTCGGACTGGCCTTCGCCAAGAGCCAGATCGCCGCCGGCAACCGGCTCCCGACCGGGGGGACGGTGTTCTTCTCGCTGGCCGACCGGGACAAGGCCGGTGGCCTCGCCGCCGCCCGGCAGTTCGCCTCGCTCGGCTTCGAGCTGGCGGCCACCGCCGGCACGGCGGCGCTGCTCGAGTCCGAGGGCATCGCCGTCGCCACCGTGGTGGCCAAGGTGGGGGAGTCCCACCCCGGACGGGTGGACGCCGTCGAGTTGATCGCCGGCGGCAAGGTGCAGCTCGTCGTCAACACACCGAGAGGACGCGGTCCCCGGGCCGACGGACTGCACATCCGGGCCACCGCCCTGGCCCACCTGGTCCCGTGCCTGACCACGGTGGCGGCGGCCAAGGCGGCGGCGGCCGGCATCGCCGACTGGGTCGCCCACCCGCTGTCGGTCCGTTCGTTGCAGGAGTACCACGGGCGATGAACCGGTGAGCTGGCCGCACGTCGACACCGGGCACGGCGGCCGGGTGGGCCGGGCATGGCGGGCCGCCACCCGTGACGACGTCGACCTCGGGGTGACCGTCGGATCGCTCCGGTTGGCGAACCCGGTGATGACGGCGTCGGGTACGGCCGGCCACGCCGACGAGCTCGAGGCCTACGGACCGCTGGCGGCGCTGGGTGCGGTGGTGGTGAAGTCGCTCGCCGTCACCCCGTGGCCGGGCAATCCGGCACCCCGGGTGCACCAGGCCGGCGCCGGCATGCTCAACAGCGTGGGACTGCAGGGGCCCGGCATCGAGGCCTGGGTCCGCGACGACCTGCCGCGACTGGCCCACGCCGGTGCCCGCACGGTGGTCAGCGTGTGGGGCCAGCGGGTGGCCGACTATGCGGCGGCGGCCGACCTGCTGGCCGGGGTGGCGGGGCTGACCGCCGTCGAGGTCAACGTCAGCTGCCCGAACGTGGAGGACCGCCGGCACATGTTCGCCCACTCGCCGACGGCGACCGCGGAGGTGGTCGCCGTCGTGGCCGAACGTCTGCCGGCCATGCCCCTGTGGGCCAAGCTGAGTCCCACCGTGGCCGATCTGGCCGAGGTCGCCGGCGCCGCGCTGTCCCACGGGGCCGAGGCGGTGACGCTGGTCAACACCGCGTTGGGGATGGCCATCGACCTGGAGCGACGGGCACCGGTACTCGGTTCGGGTCCCGCCGGCGGCGGGCTGTCGGGCCCGTCGATCCACCCGATCGCCGTGCGCGCCGTCTTCGACGTGCGGGCCGCCCACCCCGACGCCGCCATCATCGGCGTCGGCGGGGTCACGTGCGGGCGGGACGCGGTGGAGCTCCTCCTGGCCGGCGCCGACGCCGTGCAGGTGGGGACGGCGACCTTCCGGGACCCCCGGGCGCCCTGGCGGGTGCTCGACGAGGTGGGGGCCTGGTGCTCGTCCCACCGGGTGCGGGCGGTGCGGACCCTGACCGGTCAGGCCCAGCGGTGAGCGGCGGGAGAAACGGGACGGCACCGGTCCGGACGTCGGTGGACGTGTGACGGGCACCGGGAGGAGGAGCACATGACCGAGGGATTCGCCGACCGGGTGGCGCGGGCGGTGGCCGCCACCGGGCCCTTGTGCGCGGGGATCGACCCGTCGTCCGACCTGCTCGACCACTGGGGCCTCGACGACACGCCGGCCGGGCTGGAGACCTTCGGGATGCGCTGCGTCGAGGCCTTCGCCGGGGTGGTGCCGGTGGTGAAGCCGCAGGTGGCGTTCTTCGAGCGGATGGGGTCGGCCGGCATCGCCGTGCTGGAGTCGGTGCTGGCCGCCTGCCGTGAGGCCGGGCTCCTGTCCATCGCCGACGCCAAGCGGGGCGACATCGGCACCACCATGGCGGCCTACGCCGCCGCCTGGCTCGACCCGGCCAGCCCCCTGGTGGCGGACGCCGTGACGGCCGTCGCCTACCTCGGCACCGGCGCTCTGCGGCCCGCCTTCGACCTGGCGGCGGCCGGTGGCCGGGGCGTGATCGTGGTGGTGCGCAGCTCCAACCCGGAGGGTCGGGCGCTCCAGGAGGCCCGTACGGCGGGCCCGGGCGGCGGGGCCACCGGCCCGGCGGTCGAGGACCTGCTGCTGGGGGAGATCGCCACCCTGAACCGCGGCGGGCTGCCCGTCGCCGGCACGGTGGGTGCCGTGATCGGCGCCACCCGTGAGCCGTCCGCCTTCGATGTCGGCGGGCTGGGCGGCGTGATCCTGGCTCCCGGCCTCGGCGCCCAGGGGGGCACCGCCGAGGGCACGGCGCAGCTGTTCGCCGGGTGTGCCCGGGGCACCGTCCTGCCGAGCGCGTCGCGCTCGCTGCTGGTTTCCGGGCCCGACGCGACCACGCTGCGGGCGGCGGCGGCGATGGAGTGCGGGGCCATGGCCTCGGCCCTGGGCTGACGGGCCCGGGCGGTCCCCGCCTACCGGTCGGCGGTGGGCAGGTCCTCGGCGAAGGTGACGAACGGTGCCGGCGGCAGGTACCGCTCGGGGATCTCCTCGGGCGACTCGTACCAGTCGACGTCGAAGACGTTGGAGACCCCGTCGGTCTCGACGGTGCCGCTCAGTCCGGCGTCGTGGGCGGCCAGGAAGGCGGCCCGGCCCTCGATGGCGCCGCTCTCGAGCGCCTGCCACGTGGCCAGGTCGACCCGGGCGACGAGGCTGTAGACGCAGCCGTCGGTGGTGGCGCCCACCCGGCGGCCGATCATGCAGTGGTGGGGACCGTCGTCGATGGCGTACACCCGGGCGTCGTCGTGACCGACGTGGGCCCGGATGCGGGCCGGGTGTCCGAAGAGGTGGATGCCGCCGTGGGCCCGCTCCTTCATGGCCCACAGGGGGCTGGCCGGGACCGTGCCCTCGGGTTCGTCCTCGCTCAGGGGGGTGGGGTCCTCGGGTGCGGTGACCGGGAACGTGTTGGCCGCGGTTCCGGGCTCGAAGTGGAGCTGGCCGTCGTCACGCGACTGGAAGGGGCTGTCCTCGTCCGGTCCGGTCTCGCTCATCGGTCGCTCCTCTCGTGGCGGGCCGGCCCTCCGGTCCCGGGACCGGACGTACCCGGCCCCCCGGTCGCCCGGTCGCCCCCCATCGTGCCACGGACCGCCACCGGTGCCGGCACGTGGACGCAGGACCGGCTCAGGTGCCCGTCGCGGTCGGGTACCACCCGGCGACGGCGGTCCCGACCGACTGCCGGGTCCGGACCAGCGCCGCCCGTGCCGCGGCCAGGTCGACGGGGACGAACACCACCGTGTCGCCCGGCGCCAGCTGGCCGAGCAGGGCCAGGTCGGCGGTGATCACGCAGGCGACCACCGGGTAGCCGCCGACGGTGGCGTGGTCGGGGAGCAGCACGATGGGCCGTCCGTCAGGCGGTACCTGGACGGCGCCGGTCACCATGGGGGTGGAGGCGACGGTGCGGCCGCGGGCCGCCGCCACCCCGCCGTCGGCGGGCTCGAGCCGCACGCCGACCCGGTCGCCGTCGACGCCGACCCGCCAGGGGGATGCCACCAACCGGGCGAAGCCACCGTCACCGGCGGACCGTTCCACGGGCCCGGCGCCCCCGTCGGGGGCGCCGGTGTGGGGACCCGGCACCACCCGCAGGGAGACGGCGGATCCGGACCCGGAGGAGGGGTGGTGGAGCGTGCCGCGGGCCCGGCCGGGCACCCCCCGGGCCAGGCGGTCGCCGGTGCGGAGGCGGCCCGGACCCAATCCGGCGAGCACGTCGGAGGAGCGGGAACCGAACACCTGTGGGGTCTCGAGGCCCCCGGCCACGGCCAGGTAGGCCCGCAGCCCCCGCCGGACCGGCCCGACGGAGACGACCTGGCCGTCGTCCACCGGCACCACGGCGGCATCGGGGGCGCGGTGCCCGTCCACCCGCACCTCCACGGCCCCGGCGGCCGCCCCGACCACCGCCACGTGCCCGCGCCCGACGACCCGCACCGCCGGGCCGGTCCCCGTCGACTCGACGCCCGCCGCCGCCGGATCGTTGCCGAGGAGGAGATTGGCCAGTACCAGTGCCCGGGGGTCGGCGGCACCGGACCGGGGTACGCCGTGGGCGGCGGCGCCGGTGCGGCCGGCATCCTGGACCAGGTCGACCGGGCCGGCGGCCTCGACGACGAGCGCGGGTCCCCGGCCGGCGTCGAGCAGCGGGCGAGGGACGCCCGGGGAGGCGGCGGGGACGGGGCCGGACGCCGCCACGAAACGTACCCGGTCACCGGGGGCGATCAGCGTGTGCGGAGGTCGGTCCGGGTCGAACAGCACGACGCCGGTGCGGCCGAGGACGTTCCAACCCCCCGGGGTGGCACGCGGGTACACGGCGGCGAACCCACCGGCGACCGCCACCGAGCCGGCGGGCACGGCCGTGCGCGGCGTGGCCCGGCGGGGCACGGCCGCCAGCGGCCCGGGCAGGCCGGTCAGGTACGGGAACCCGGGTGCGAACCCGATGAAGGCGACCTCGAGCTCGACCCCCACCAGGAGCGCCACGACGTCATCGGTGGTGGCGCCCAGTGCGTCGGCCACCTCCCCGAGGTCGGGTCCGTCGAAGGCCACAGGGAGGTGGTGGGTGGTCACGCCGCCGGCGTCGGCCGGGACGTCCCCGGCGTCGGCGGCCAGGTCCACCAGCCAGGAGCGGGTGGCGTCGAGATCCGACCGCCCGGGGTCGGGGCCGAGCACCACGAGGAGCGAGCCGTGGCCGACGACGACCTCCTCGACCGGCCCCGGCGGCCGGTCGGCGGCCGGACCGTCGTCGGCCACCGCGGCCCGCACCCGGCGGGCGAGCCCGTGGGCGGTCGCCACGTCGCCGGTGCGGACCAACAGGGCGCGGTCGCCGAAGGCCTCGACCTGTCCCGGGACCGCACTCACGGCGGCGCGCCGGACCCGTCGACGGCGAAGGCACGGACCGTCACCCCGGCGGCGGCCAGCGCGGCGCGCACGGCCCCGGCGCGCGCACCCGCCCCGGGGTGGTCGCCGTGGACGCAGAGCGTCTCCACCCCGAGGACGACCCAGGTGCCGTCGACGGCGGCCACGCCCCCGTCGACGACGATCGACCGCGCCCGGTCCCCGGCGGCGGTCGGGTCGTCGACCACGGCACCGGCCCGGCCGCGGGCGACCAGCCTGCCGGCGGCGTCGTAGCCGCGGTCGCAGAACCCCTCCGTCACGACGCGCAGGCCGGCGGCGCGGGCAGGACCCACCACCGCGCTGCCCGGCGGCGCCACCAGTACCGCGCAGCGCCCGGCCAGGGCGTCGACCACGGCCCCGGCCACGGCGGGGTCGGCCGACATGGCGTGGTAGAGGGCACCGTGCGGCTTGGCGTAGACGACGCCCCCGCCCACGGCGGCCGCCTCGGCGGCGAGTGCCTCCCACTGCTCGATTACGTCGGCGGTCAGGCGCTCCGGGGCGAGGTCGAGGGCGCGACGACCGAAGCCGTCGCGGTCGCGGAAGGCGACGTGGGCCCCGATCGCCACCCGGCGCGCCACGCACGCGGCGGCGGCCGCCCGCATCACGTCCGGCCCGCCGGCGTGGAACCCGCACGCCAGGCTGGCGCTGGTCACGTGGTCGAGCAGGGTGAGGTCCTCGCCGGTCAGGACGTCGTGCTCGGCCAGGTCCGCGTTGAGGTCGACGGCGGGCATGACCCCAGTATCGGCCACGGTCGGCGCCGGTGTCACCGCCCCCGGACGGGCCGCGCGCGGCCAGCAGGTGACCGGCAGCCGTGGAGGCGCTATCGTTCCCGCCATGCCGCAACCGCCTGCACTCACACCCGAACAGCGCCAGGCCGCACTGGCCAAGGCCGCCAAGGTCCGCCGCGAGCGGGCCGAGGTCAAGGAGAAGCTGAAGCTGGGGTCCATCGACCTGTCGGAGCTCCTCACCATGGCCGAGGGCAACGAGACCGTCGGCAAGATGAAGGTGCTGTCCGTGCTCGAGTCCCTGCCCGGTCTGGGCAAGGTGAAGGCCCGCCGTCTGATGGAGACGGTCGGCATCTCGGAGAGCCGGCGGCTCCAGGGACTGGGCTCCAACCAGCGCGAGGCCCTCCTGCGCGAGACCGCCCGCTGAGCGGAGCCGAACCGGGCCCCCACGGGTCCGACGAGCGGTCCCGCATCTTCGTGCTCTTCGGCCCCGGCGGGGCCGGCAAGGGCACCGTCGCCTCCCGGTTGGTGGCCGACGACCCCCGTCTGTGGCTCAGCAGGTCGTGGACGACCCGGGCGCGCCGGTCCGGCGAGCCCGCCGACGCCTACGTCTTCGTCGACCGGCCCGCCTTCGAGGCCCGGGTGGCCGCCGGTGGCTTCTTCGAGTGGGCCGAGTTCCTGGGGAACCTCTACGGCACCCCGGTGACCGACCCGGAGCCCGGGCGCGACGTGCTGCTCGAGATCGACCTGCAGGGGGCCCGCCAGGTCCGCCGTCTGCGTCCCGACGCCACCCTGGTCCTGCTCCTGCCGCCGTCACCCGAGGTCCAGGCCGAGCGTCTCCGGGGCCGGGGCGACGACGAGGCCCACGTCGCTCGACGCCTGGCCGAGGGTGCCGAGGAGGAGCGGGTCGGGCGCCGACTCGCCGACTTCGTGGTGGTCAACGACACGGTCGAACAGGCCACGGCCGATGTGGCCTCTATACTGGGGGATCGTCGCTCGGGAGCCCTCTAGGCGCCCGCCCGCCGACACCCGCCCCCGACATGCCCGAAGGATCGTGATGGCCCAGAACCCGACCACCCTGATGGACCCGCCGATCGAGGAGCTCCTCGACAAGGTGGACTCGAAGTTCACCCTGGTGGCACTGGCCTCGCGCCGGGCCCGGCAGGTCAACAGCTACTACAACTCGCTGGGTGAGGGCATCGGCGTGGTCGTGCCGCCCCAGGTGGCCTCGGCCTCCGGCAAGCCCCTGTCGATCGCCTTCGAGGAGATCGCCGAGGGGAAGGCGACCTACACCCGTCCCGACCCCGAGGAGATCGCCGCCGCCGAGGCCGCCGAGGCCGCGGCCCTGGCCCTGATCGAGGGCGCGGTCGAGCTCGCCGTCGAGGAGGCGGTGGCCGACGCCATCGCCGCCGACAGGGACGGATCCGCCGAGTGACACGCCGCCCCGGCCCTGACGCCGGGGCGCGCCGTGCAGGGGGGGTGCCGTGGCCCAGGTGACACCGGACGACACCGGCGCCGAGGTGCCGTTCGTGGTGCTCGGCGTGTCCGCCGGCATCGCCGCCTACAAGGCCGTCGAGGTGTGCCGCCGCCTGGTGGACGCCGGGGTCCACGTGGCCCCGGTGCTGACCGAGCGGGCCACCCGGTTCGTCGGTCGGGCCACCTTCGACGCCCTCGCCTCCGAGCCCACCCAGACCTCCGTGTTCGACGAGGCGTCGCCCATCCCGCACACCCGCCTCGGCCAGCGTGCCGACGTGGTGGTGGTGGCTCCGGCCACCGCCGACCTGCTCGCCCGCTACGCCGCCGGCCTGGCCGACGACCTGCTGACCACGACGCTGGTGGCCACCGCCGCCCCGGTGGTGGTCTGCCCGGCCATGCACACCGAGATGTGGGAGCACCCCGCCGTGCGGGCCAACCTGGCCACCCTGGCCGCCCGCGGCGTCGTGGTCGTCCCCCCCGAGGACGGCCGCCTGGCCGGAGGGGACGTCGGTTCGGGTCGGATGGCGGAGCCGGTCACCATCGTGGAGGCGGTACTGGAGGTGCTCGCCCGGGACACCGCCCCCGACCTCGCCGGTGTGCGCGTCCTCGTGTCCGCCGGGGGAACCCGGGAGCCGATCGACCCCGTCCGCTACATCACCAACCGGTCCTCGGGCAAGCAGGGTCACGCCCTGGCCGCCGCCGCCCGACGGCGGGGTGCCGACGTCGTGCTGGTCACGGCGTCCCGCCTGCCCCGACCGGCCGGGGTCGAGGTGGTCGAGGTCGAGACCGCCGCCGAGATGCAGGACGCCGTGCTCGCCCGGGCGGCCGGTGCCGACGTGGTGGTGATGGCCGCCGCCGTGGCGGACTTCCGGCCGAAGGTCGCCACCGGCACCAAGCTCCACAAGGCGGACGGCATCCCCGACCTGGTGCTGGAGGCCACCGACGACATCCTCGCCGAGCTGGGCCGCCGCCGCCGCCCCGGCCAGGTACTGGTCGGGTTCGCCGCCGAGACCGACGACGTGCCCGAGCGGGCCCGCGCCAAGCTGGTGGCCAAGGGGGTGGACCTGATGGTGGCCAACGACGTGTCGGCCCCGCAGGTCGGGTTCGACCACGACACGAACGCCGTCACCGTCTTCGGAGCCGACGGGACCGTGACCACGGTCCCGCTCACGGCCAAGGACGCCGTGGCCGACGCCGTGCTCGACCGGGTCGTCCTCCTCGGCGGGCGGCACACCCCCTGACCCACCGGTGGGCCCCGCGCACCGGGCGTAGCGGTGGTGCGCCGCACGGGGGTAGCCTGGTCCGCCCGGCCCGGGGCCGCCCTGCCGGGGCGCCGGGGATCCACCGGCCGTGGGCCGCACCGCCCCCGGACAGCCGCACCACCGGCGGTACCGACGCCCAGCGCCGCCCGGGCACCCGACGACCAGACGATCAAGGATGGAACTACCCGTGAGCAGCCGATACACCTTCACCTCGGAGTCCGTGACCGAGGGGCACCCCGACAAGATGGCCGACCAGATCTCGGATTCGGTGCTGGATGCGCTGCTGACCGACGACCCCGACAGCCGGGTCGCCTGCGAGACGCTCCTCACCACCGGACTGGTCCTGGTGGCCGGGGAGATCACCACCTCGACCTACGTCGACATCCCCAAGCTGGTGCGCCAGACGGTGCTCGACATCGGCTACGACGACGACGCCTACGGCATCGACGGCAACACCTGCGGCGTGATCGTGTCGTTGGACGAGCAGTCGCCGGACATCGCCCAGGGCGTCGACAAGGCGTTCGAGGTGCGGGCGGGCACCGGGGGCGAGGACCAGGTCAATGCGCAGGGCGCCGGTGACCAGGGGATGATGTTCGGCTACGCGTGCGACGAGACGCCGGACCTGATGCCCCTGCCCATCTGGTTGGCGCACCGGCTGGCCCAGCGCCTGGCCCAGGTCCGCCGGGTGGGGACGCTGCCCTACCTGCGCCCCGACGGCAAGACCCAGGTGAGCGTGACCTACGAGGACGGCCGGCCGATCGCCCTCGAGACCGTGCTCATCTCCACCCAGCACGATCCCGGCATCGACCTGGAGACGCTGCTCCTGCCGGACCTGACCCAGAACGTGATCAACCCGTTGCTCCCGCCCGAGCTCGACAGCTCGAACCTCCGCATCCTGGCCAATCCGACCGGCGTGTTCGAGCTGGGTGGCCCCCACGCCGACACCGGCCTCACCGGCCGCAAGATCATCGTCGACACCTACGGGGGCATGGCCCGCCACGGCGGTGGTGCCTTCTCGGGCAAGGACCCGTCCAAGGTCGACCGCTCGGCGGCCTACGCAGCCCGCTGGGTGGCCAAGAACCTGGTGGCCGCCGGCGCCGCCAGCCGCTGCGAGGTCCAGGTGGCCTACGCCATCGGCGTCGCCCGGCCGGTGTCGCTGCTGGTGGAGACCTTCGGCACCGAGCAGGCCGATCCCGTCGCCATCGCCAAGGCCGTCGACGAGGTCTTCGACCTGCGACCGGCGGCCATCGTCCGCGACCTCGACCTGAAGCGTCCGATCTACCGGAAGACGGCTGCCTACGGCCACTTCGGCCGGCCGGAGAAGGACTTCACGTGGGAGGAGACCTCGCGCGCCGACGACCTGAAGCAGGCGCTCGGACTCTGAGCGACGCACCCCGCCCGCCGGGCGCCGCCGGCGGGAGCGCTGCGGCGGACGGGGTCCCCACGCGGGTCGTGCGGGTCGTGCCCGACGTCCCGGCCATCCACCGCCGGTTCGACTACGCCGTGCCGGCCGGCCTGGCCGATGCCGTCACCCTGGGAAGCCGTGTGCGCGTCCCCCTGCACGGCCGACGGGTGGCCGCCTGGGTGGTCGAGGACGACGTGGTGCCCGACGTCGGGGTGCACCCGCTGGACCTGACCGCATCGAGCGGGCTCGGCCCGCCGCCCGGGGTGGTCGACCTGGCGGTGTGGGCGTCGTGGCGGTGGGCGGGGCCGGTGTCGTCGTTCCTCGGGACGGCGTCCCCGCCCAGGAACGTCCGGGCCCTCCCGCCGCCGCCGCCGGCGGCGCCACCCGACTCGCCGGGCGGCGGCTCGGTGGCACTGGTGGACGACGTGCTGGCCGCCGGCGCCGGCGCGGTGGTGCGTCTGGCGCCGGCACTGGACACGTCCCTCCTGGTGCTCGAGCTGGTCCACCGGACGGGCGCCGACGGGGTCCTCGTGGTGGCCGCCGCCCGCAACCGTGCCGAGCACCTGGCCGCCCGGTTGCGGGCCACGGGTGTACCGGTGGCGCTGCTACCCGACGAGTGGGCCGCCGCCCGGGGCGGTGGGCGGGTGGTGATCGGGACCCGGGCCGGTGCCTGGGCCCCGGTGCCCCGACTGCGGGCCGCCGTCGTCCTCGACGCCCACGACGAAGCCCACCGCGAGGAACGCGCCCCGACGTGGTCGTCGGTGGAGGTGGTGCTGGAGCGGGGCCGCCGTGACGGCGCTCCGGTGGTGCTGGTGAGTCCGTGTCCACCGTTGACGGTGACGGTGGGCCGACCGCTCGTGACCACCGACCGGGCTGTGGAACGCCGGGGATGGCCGGTGGTCGAGGTGGTCGACCGGACGGGCGACGATCCGCGGACCGGCCTGTTCGGCGGGAGGATGGCCTCCGCCGCCCATGCCGAGCTCGACCGGACCGGCGGACGGGTGGTGTGCGTGCTGCACCGGACCGGCCGCGTCCGGCTGCTGGCCTGCGCGGCGTGCGGGAACCTCGCACGGTGCACCCGGTGCGGCGGGGCGGTCGCCCAGGCCGAGGCGGCGGGGATCCTGACGTGCGGGCGGTGTGGCGAGTCCCGGCCGGCGGTGTGCGCCGTGTGCGACTCGGCGCGCCTCAAGGCGCTGCGGATCGGGGTGTCGCGTGCCACCGAGGAGGTGGCCGCCCTGCTGGCCACGCCGGCGGTCGAGGTGACGGCCGACACCGCGGCCGGTGACCTGTCGTCGGCGCCGCTGGTGGTGGGTACCGAGGCCGCCCTGCACCGGGTGGACCACGCCGGGCTGGTCGTCTTCCTCGACATGGACCAGCACCTGCTGGCCCCGCGCTTCGGGGCGGGGGAGGAGGCGCTGGCCCTGCTGGCCCGGGCGGCTCGGGTGGTCGGGACACGTGGTGGCGGGGGACGGGTGCTGGTGCAGACCCGCATCCCCGCCCACGAGGCGCTGGCCGCCGCCGTCCACGCCGACCCCGGCCTCCTGGCCGCCGCCGAGGAGCCGGTCCGACGGCAGCTCGGCCTGCCGCCGTTCGGTGCGCTGGCCGCTCTGCGGGGCCCGGGCGCGGCCGGGTACGCCGCAGACCTCGGAACCGCACCCGGCGTCGAGGTGTCCGGCACGGATCCGGACCGCTTCCTGGCACGGGCGGGCGACCACGTCGCCCTGTGCGACGGACTGGCGGTCACTCCCCGACCGGCCGAGCGCCTCCGGGTCGAGGTGGACCCCACCGACGCCTGAGGGGACGCCGGATGACGACCAGGACGCGCGACCGTTGCCGTAGACTGGGGCGATGTCGACCTATGCCGTCCGCACCTACGGCGACCCCGTGCTGCGCCAGGTGGCCAAGCCCGTCGCCGACGTCGACGGCGCCCTGGTGAAGCTGGTCGACGACATGGTGGAGACCATGTACGAGGCCGTGGGGGCCGGCCTGGCTGCGCCCCAGGTCGGCGTGCAGCGTCGGCTCTTCGTCTACGAACTCGACGACGGCCCCAAGGCCGTGATCAACCCCGAGATCGTGGAGTCGTCGGGCGAGCTGTGGCACGACGAGGCCTGCCTGTCGATCCCCGGCCTGCGCATCGGGATCCTCCGACCGGAGAAGGTGCTGCTGAAGGGGTACGACCTCGACGGCAACGAGCTGACGATCGAGGCCGACGACTTCATGGGAAGGATGTTCCAGCACGAGGTCGACCACCTGAACGGCGTCCTCATGGTCGAGCGCCTGGACGAGGAGATGCGCAAGCAGGCCCTGCGGATCCTCCGCGACCGGGCCATGGGTCTCGACACCTCGGCCCTCGAGGCCAAGCTGGTGTCGGCCGGCGACGACCGACCGGTCTGAGCCCCGGTCGACGGCCCCGGCCCCGCGGGCCGGACGGGTAGCGTCGCCCACGTGGCCCGACTCGTCTACCTCGGCACCCCCGACGCCGCCGTGCCCCCGCTGCGCACCCTGGTCGACGCCGGACACGACGTGGCGCTGGTGGTGTCGCGCGCGGACAAGCGGCGCGGCCGGGGCGGCGCCCTCGTCCCCAGCCCGGTCAAGGCGGCGGCGCTGGAACTCGGCCTGCCGGTCACCGAGGACCTGGCGGCGGTCACCGGCGTCGGCGCCGAGCTCGGAGTGGTCGTCGCCTTCGGTCGGATCGTCCCCGTGGCCGTCCTCGAGCAGCTGGCGATGGTGAACCTGCACTTCTCGCTCCTGCCGCGCTGGCGCGGTGCGGCCCCGGTCGAGCGGGCGCTGCTCGAGGGCGACGCCGAGACGGGGGTGTGCCTCATGGCCGTGGAGGCCGGCCTCGACACCGGGGCCGTCTACGCGGAGGAGGCGACCGCCATCGAACCGGACGAGACGGTGGACGAGCTCCGGGCGCGCCTGGTCGCCATCGGGTGCCGGATGCTGGCCGAGCACCTGGCTGACGGGCGCGCCGGACTGCCCGTACCGCGCGAACAGGCGGGGAACCCGACCTATGCCGACAAGCTGCAGGCGCACGAGCTCGAACTCGACTGGGACCGACCGGCCGTGCAGCTGCGGCGGGTCGTGCGACTCGGCCGGGCGTGGACCACCTTCCGGGGACGCCGGTTGCGGGTGGGGGCCGCCGACCCCGCCGACCCCGGGACACCGGTCCTGGCGCCGGGCGAACTGTCCGGCACGGTCGTGGGAGCCGGACAGGGCACCCGGCTGCGGCTCGTCACGGTCCAGCCCGAGGGGCGCCGCCCGATGGACGCGGCGGCGTGGCTGCACGGCACGCACCCCGGACCGGGCGAGCGGCTGGGGGGGTGAGCCGTCCCGAGGGGTGGCGGCCGCGTTCGGTGAACAGTAGGAGAACGTTGTGTACCGGGAGGATGTCCCCCGTCCTGACCAGGGATGATGGCGCGGCCACGCCCGGCCGGCGGTGTTGCGGTGGACGGGTCGATCGTTCACCATGAGGGCATGGTGGTGCGGACGGACACGGACAGCACGGACGGCGACGACGTGGTCGGCCGGCCGCCGCGGCTGGTGCCGGCCCGGACGGGCCGTCATCGCCAGCTCACGCGAGCGACCCTCGGGGACGTACTGTCGAACGCCGTGGACCGGGACGGTCGGTCCTTCCCGGAGCTGGCCCTGCTGCTGGGCACGTCACGCGCCGTGGTCTCCCAGTGGTGTGACGACCTCCTCGACCCGTGGCCCGAGAACTTCGACGCACTCACCGAGTACCTCGGCATCGACCTCGACGAGCTGGGAGCCCTCGTGATCCGGTCGCAGTCCCGGCGTGCCGCCCGTACCGGCCGCGCCGCCTACCGGCACCCGTCGGGCGGGCGGATCGCCAACTGACGCCACGCCGGAGGCGGGGCGGTGTCCGTTGGCCGCGGCCCCCGTCCATCGGTGCGACACCTCCTAGTGTGGGGGCATCGCGATCAGGAGAGCCCGATGGAAGTCACCAATGCCGTCTACCCGCACCCCGAGCAGTTCCGGTCGTTCTTCGACACCACCGACGACGGCCCGTTCGTCATGGTCAACCTGTTGAGGTTCAAGGACCGGGCGGAGTACGAGGACGGCGCCGCCGTGGAGCGCACCGGACGCGAGGCGTACGAGATCTACGGCGCCGAGGTGACCCGGCTCGTCGAGTCCCGAGGGGGACGGATCGTCTTCACCGGGGACGTGACCGGCATGATCCTCGGCGAGGTCGACGATCTGTGGGACATGGTGGCGCTCGCCGAGTACCCCTCGCATGCCGCGTTCATGGAGATGATGCTCTCGCCGGAGTGGGCGGCGATCGAGCCGCACCGGGTGGCCGGCCTGGCCGGTCAGCTCAACATCCGCACCACCGTCCGCCAGGGGTGAGCCGGGTGGCCGCCGGAGGCGGACCGGGTCGCGGGCGGGAGCGTCGCGAAGAGTTTCACTTCCGTTCACCGAATCCGCCTGCACCTCCCGTTGCCAGGTCCTACCCTCGGCGGTGTGCAGATCGGTCTGACGAGGATCCGGACGCAGCTCCTCGAGGCGGTGGGGCGCGGCGACCACCCGCCGTGTCCCGAGTGCGGCTGCCGCACCGAGCACGTGAAGACACCGAGCGGGGGTCACTGGGTGTGCCCGTCGATCGGCTGCCGCTGCACATCGCCCACCTGACGGCGATCGCGCCGACCGAGGAGGGGAGGTGCGGGTGACCGACCTCGACGACCTCGACCTCACCGACCCGGACCGGTTCACCGACGGTCCGCCGCACGAGGCCTACCAGCTGCTCCGCGACACCGCCCCGGTCTTCTGGCACCCGGCCACGCCCACCACCCCCGACGGTGAAGGGTTCTGGTGTCTCACGCGCCATGACGACGTTTCGTGGGGGGCGAGGCACCCCGACCTGCTGTCGTCGGCCGGGGGCGGTGGCCGCGCCGGCGGCGGCACGCTGATCGAGGACCTGCCCGCCGGGTTCGCCGCCGGGGTGCTCGTGAACATGCAGGACGATCCCCGGCACCGGCAGATCCGACGGCTCATCTCCCCGGCGGTCAGCCCGAGGGCCCTGCGCACCCTCGAGTCCGAGCTGCGGGTGCGGTGCGCCGAGATCCTCGACGCCGCCGTCGGAGCCGGGACGTGCGACTTCCTCGTCGACGTCGCCGCCGAACTGCCGCTCCAGGCGGTGGCATCGCTGCTGGGCGTCCCCCAGGAGGACCGTCACTTCCTCCTCGACTGGGCCGACGCCACGCTCGACTACGAGGACCACGACCCGGGCCAGACATCGGTGAGGTCCATCGAGGCCGGGGCGGCCATGTCCGCCTACTCGGTGCGTCTGCTCGAGGAGAAGCGCGAGTGCCCGGCCGACGACCTCCTGTCGGTGGTGGTCCGTGACGCCCTGCCGGACGGCGCCGAGCCCGGCGGCACCATGAGCGAGCTCGAGCAGCAGATGCTGTTCCACCTGCTCGTCGCCGCCGGCAGCGAGACGACCAGGAACTCGATCACCGCCGGCATGCTGGCCCTCATGGAACGCCCGGACGACTGGGAGGCGCTCCGGGCCGACCGCGCGCTGCTGCCGGCGGCCGTCGAGGAGATCCTGCGATGGGCGTCGTCGACCGTCTACAACCGCCGGACGGCGACCCGTGCGTTCGAGCGCCACGGGGTGACCGTCGGCGCCGGCGACAAGGTCGTGCTGTGGTGGCAGGCGGCGAACTTCGACGAGCGGGCGTTCGCCGCCCCCTTCGCGTTCGACATCCGCCGCAGCCCGAACCCGCACCTGAGCTTCGGGCTCGGCAGCCACTTCTGCCTGGGTGCCAACCTCGCCCGCCTCGAGATCGCACTCGTGTTCGACGGTCTGCTCGACCGGGTGACCGGCGTCGAGGCAGCGGGCCAGGTGGAACGCACGCGGTCGAACAAGCACGCCGGGTTCCGTCACGCCCCGGTCCGGTTCGACGTCGGAGCGTGACGGGCCGGTCCGCCCCGTGTGCCGCCGGTGCGCCCGCGGCCGGGCGGACCGGGGCCCTGGGTAACGTGACGCCGTGGACCTCGGGCGCGTGGGCGTGTGGTGGAGCGGGTCGTGGCGGGCGGAGGACGGCGCCCCCGACACCGCCGCCGAGTTGGAGGCGCTCGGGTACACGGCCCTGTGGTCCTCGGGCGGATTCGGGCCGGGACTGTCACCGCACTTCGCCCGCCTGATGGCCGCGACCGCCCGCATCGCCGTGGTCAGCGGCATCGTCAGCATCTGGACCACCCCGCCGGACGAGCTCGCCGCCGACGTCGCCGATCTCGAGGCGAACCACCCGGGCCGCTTCGTCCTGGGCCTCGGGACCAGTCACTCCGCCATCGTCCAGAACTACCGGCGCCCCTACAGCCACATGGTCGGGTACCTCGACGGCCTCGACGCGGCGACCCCCGCGGCGCCGAGCGGGCGGAGGGTGCTCGCCGCCCTCGGCCCGCGGATGCTGACGCTGGCGGCCGAGCGGGCTGCAGGCGCCCATTCGTACTTCGTCCCGGTCGAGCACACGGCTCGTGCCCGGGAGCTCCTGGGCCCCGAGGCGCTCCTCGCCGTCGAGGTGACGGCGGTGCCCGACGGCGACGCCGGGCGGGCCCGTGACGTCGCCCGGTCGTTCACCACCGGGTACCTGGGTCTCCCCAACTACGCCGCCAACCTCCGGCATCTCGGGTACGACGACGCGGACCTGGCCGGCGGGGGGAGCGACCGCCTCGTCGACGACGTGGTCGCGTGGGGCGGGCCCGAGCGCATCGCCCGCCAGATCAGCCGCCACCTCGAGGCCGGAGCCGACCACGTGTGTCTCCAGGTCCTCGCCCCGCGTGAGTCGTTCCCGATGCACGACTACCGCACGCTCGCCCCGGCCGTCCTGGACGCCTGAGCACGGTGACGGCACCAGACCCGGGCGGGTCGACGGGCACGCGCCGGGCTCAGACCTCGTCCCGGTAGCGGGCCACCAGCTGACGGGAGATGCCCAGCCGCTCGGCGAGCTGCACCGTGGTCATCCCCTCGGCGAGCGCGAGACGGATCATGGCGCCCCGGCCCACCCGGCGGGAGGCGTTGGTCCGGTCGAGCGCATCGGTCAGCCGGGGGATCACCCCGGCGGTGCCACCCCGGCCGAGGATCGTCGTCATCGTGTAGCCCTCGTCCATGAGGGCCAGGGACAGCCGAAGCTCGTCCTGCATCTGCCGACAGGCGTGGATGAGCCGCTCGAGCTGGTCGATCTCCTGGGTGGCGCCCTCGATGACCTCGCGCCGGCAGTCGTCCACGTCACTCATCGGTCAGGACCTCGATTCGCCGGTTCCGTCCACCGGTCTTAGCAGATGCGCGCCCTCGCCCACGGTGTGCGGCGGCGATCCGACCGGCCCCCGCACCTCCCGTCGTTCCGTTCGCCACGGTGTCCGCACCTCCTCCGGTCGTTCCGCGCGCCCTCCGACCGGCGGGTCGCTGCGCACCCGCCGGCCCCGCTCCGATCATCGGCCACCAGCGTCCCTCTGGCCAGGGCCGATGGTCCCGTCGGGAACCGGGCGGAGTCCCGTCGGGCACCGGGGGTCGACGACCCCGGTTCCGGCCCACCGGTAGGCTCACCCCGATGGCCGCCCGACCCGCCCGACCCGCCCGACCGCCCCAGCTGCGGGTCGCCCCGTCGATCCTGTCCGCCGACTTCGGCAGCCTGGCCGACGCCGTGGCTCGGGTGAGCCCGGGCACGGACTGGCTGCACGTCGACGTGATGGACGGCCACTTCGTGCCGAACCTGACCATCGGGCCGCCGGTGGTGGCGTCGCTGCGGGTCCACTGCGACCTCTTCTTCGACACCCACCTGATGATCACCGAGCCGGAGCGGTACCTCGAGGCGTTCCGCACTGCGGGAGCCGACGGTTGCACCGTGCACGTCGAGGTGGGGGAGACGGCCGCCCTGATCGCCCAGATGCGCGACCTCGGGCTGCGGGTGGGTCTGGCCGCCAACCCGGACACTCCGTTCGAGGCCCTCGAGCCCTTCCTCGACCAGGTCGACCTGGTGCTGTGCATGACCGTGTTCCCCGGGTTCGGCGGCCAGTCGTTCATCGCCGACGTGCTCCCGAAGATCGCCCGGGTGCGCGCCGCCGCCGACGCCACCGGACTCGACCTCGACGTCGAGGTGGACGGTGGGATCGACGAACGCACCGTGGTCGACGTCGTCCGTGCCGGCGCCAACGTCTTCGTGGCGGGCTCCGCCGTGTTCGGCCGGGACGACCCGCTGGCCGCCGTCGAGGGCATCCTGGACGCGGCGGCGGGCGAACGGACCGGAGCACCGTCCTGACCGCCGGTGCGACGACCCCACCGGCGGGCGACACGGATGCCGCGTGGATGCTGCGGGCGGTGGAGGCGGCCGAGCGGGTGCACGGGCGGACCTCGCCGAACCCCTGGGTCGGCGCCGTCGTGGTTCCCGCGCCTGTGGCCGGACAGCCGTCCACCTGGTTCACCGGTGCCACCGCACCGCCCGGGGGCCCCCACGCCGAGGTCGTCGCCCTGGAGGCGGCGGGTGGGCAGGCCCGGGACGCCACGCTCTACGTGACGCTCGAGCCGTGCTCGCATCACGGCCGGACGCCGCCGTGCGTGGACGCGGTGCTGGCCGCCGGGATCCGCCGGGTGGTGGTCGGTGCGTGCGACCCCGACCCGCTGGTGGACGGAAGGGGGATCGCCGCCCTGCGGGCGGCGGGTGTCGAGGTGGAGGTCGGGGTGGAGGCCGACGTGGTGGCGGAGCAGCTCGCCCCCTACTCGTGCCATCGGCGCACCGGACGCCCCTGGGTCGTCCTCAAGCTGGCGTCGACCCTCGACGGCCGGATCGCCGCACCCGACGGCTCGAGTCGGTGGATCACCGGCGACGCGGCCCGCCTGGACGCCCACCGACTGCGGGCCGTGTCCGACGCCGTGCTCGTGGGCGCCGGGACCGTGCGGGTCGACGACCCGTCCCTGACGGTGCGGCTGCCCGAGGGGGACCCGTGGTTCCGTGGGCCGGACGAGCAGCCGGTCCGGGTCGTGCTGGGCGCCGCGCCCGCAGGCGCCCACGTCCTCCCGGCACTGGAGCTGTCGGGTCCCCTGGACGAGGTCCTCGACGACCTGGGGTCGCGGGGCATGGTCCAGGTCCTGGTGGAAGGCGGGGCGGGCGTGGCTCACGACCTCCACGCCGCCGGCCTGGTCGACCGGTACGTGCTCTACCTGGCCCCGGCACTGTTCGGGGGGGACGACGCCCGGCCGCTCTTCGCCGGGCCGGGGGCGCCCACCGTCGACGAGGTGTGGCGGGGGGAGGTGCGCTCGGTGACTAGCCTGGGAGGCGACGTACGGGTGGAGCTGGCTCCGACCGGACCGCGGGGCTGACGCCCCACCGGCAGCGCGACACGGCGTCGGCCGCACGGCGGTCGAACCACCAGGAGGACCGACCGGCCACGGACCGGGACGTCAAGGACGACGCAGTACCGGACGACAGAAGCAGTACCGGACGGCACCGGCCGCGCCGGATGACACGAGGGAGACCCAGGGCGATGCCCTTCTCAGCAGTCGAGGACGCGATCGAGGCAGTCGGACGGGGCGAGATCGTCGTCGTCGTCGACGACGAGGACCGCGAGAACGAGGGCGACCTGATCATGGCCGCCGATGCGGTCACGCCGGAGAAGATCGCCTTCTTCCTCGCCCACACGTCCGGGCTGATCTGCGTGCCGCTCACCCCCGAACGGGTCGAGCAGCTCGACCTCCCGCTCATGGTCACGGCCAACACCGAGGTCCAGCGCACCGCCTTCACGGTCAGCGTGGACTACCGGCACGGGACGTCGACCGGGATCTCCGCCGCCGACCGGTCGGCCACCATCCAGGCCCTGGTCGACCCGCACACCCGTCCCACGGACCTCAACCGTCCGGGTCACATCTTCCCCCTGCGCTACCGGCCGGGGGGCGTGCTCAAGCGCGCCGGGCACACCGAGGCCGCCGTCGACCTCGCCCGCGCCGCCGGCCGTGCGCCCGCCGGCGTGCTGTGCGAGGTGGTGAGCGAGGACAAGGCGACGATGGCCCGCCTCCCCGAGCTCGAAGCCTTCTCGCGCAAGCACGGGCTCCGCCTGATCTCCATCGCCGACCTCATCCGCTACCGCCGCCACAAGGACAAGCTGGTGCGGCGGATCGCCGATGCCCGCATCCCGACCGACTTCGGCGAGTTCACCGTGTACGCCTACGAGTCCGTCCTGGACGGCGAGCACCACGTGGCCCTGGTCAAGGGCGACATCCAGGGCCAGCAGAACACCCTGGTGCGGGTCCACTCGGAGTGCCTGACCGGTGACGTGTTCGGATCGCTGCGGTGCGACTGCGGTCCCCAGCTGCACGGGGCCATGTCGGCCATCGCCGAGAACGGCAGCGGCGTCCTCGTCTACCTGCGGGGCCACGAGGGACGCGGCATCGGCCTGGCCCACAAGCTGCGTGCCTACAACCTGCAGGAGGAGGGCTACGACACGGTCGACGCCAACCTCGAGCTCGGGCTGCCCGCCGATTCCCGCGAGTACGGCATCGGCGCCCAGATCCTGGTCGACCTCGGCGTCACCACCATGCGCCTGATGACCAACAACCCCACCAAGTACGGGGGCCTGGAGGGCTTCGGCCTGGACATCGTGGAGCGGGTCAACATCCAGCCCGTCCCCACGCCGGAGAACATCGAGTACCTCCGCACCAAGCGCGAGCGCATGGGGCACCTGCTCGAGGGTCTCGATGACGTCCTCTGACCAGACACTCCTGCCCGACGACGCCAAGTCCCGGGCCGGGGCACGGGTGGGCGTCACCCTCGACCCCGACGGACCGACCGCGTCCGCCGCCGGGCCGGTCCGGGTCGGCTTCGCCTGTGCCGAGTTCAACGGCGGCATCACCGACCGCATGCTGACCGCCGCGCTCGACGAGCTCGAGCGTCTGGGCGTCGACCCGGCGACGACCGTCGTGGCCTGGGTGCCCGGTGCCTTCGAGCTGCCGCTGGTGGCCCGGGCGATGGCCGCGTCGGGACGGATCGACGCCGTGGTCGCACTCGGTGCCGTCATCCGGGGGGACACCGGCCACTACGACTTCGTCGCCGGCGAGTGCGCCGCCGGCCTCCAGCGGGTCCAGCTCGACGCCGGCCTGCCCGTCGTGTTCGGGGTGCTCACCACCGACACCGTCGAGCAGGCGCTGGTGCGGTCACTGCCGGACGACACGAACAAGGGCGCCGAGGCGGCCCGCACCGCGGTCACCACCGTGGCGGTCCTGCGGGGCCTGGAGGGACTGTCCGGTCCGGGGCGGGTCGGCTTCACCATGGGAGGGCGCTGAGCGTGCTGCGCCTGGTACTGCCCAAGGGCTCCCTGGAGAAGGCGACCCTCGACCTCTTTGCCGACGCCGACCTGGGTGTCAGCCGCAGTTCGAGCGTCGACTACCGGGCCTCGATCGACGACCCGCGTATCGAGGACGTCCGCATCCTGCGCCCTCAGGAGATCCCGCTGTACGTGGCCGAAGGGCTGTTCGACATCGGGATCACCGGACGGGACTGGATCGAGGAGCGGGGGAGTGAGGTCACCTCGCTCGGCACGCTCCAGTACTCGAAGGCCACGGCGAACCCGATCCGGGTGGTGTTGGCGGTGCCCGCCGACTCGCCGGTGGCCTCGGTCGCCGACCTGTCGGTCACGGCCACCGGCAGCGGTGGTGCCCTCCGGGTGTCGACCGAGTATCCCGAGCTGACCCGGCGCTACCTCGAGTCCCACGGGGTCCGGGCCGAGGTCAGCCTCTCCTACGGCGCCACCGAGGCGAAGGTCCCCGACATCGCCGATTGCGTGGTGGAGATCACCGAGACCGGACGGGCCCTGCGGGCGGCCGGCCTCAAGATCGTGGAGACGCTGCTCGTCTCCCACACCGAGTTCATCGCCAACCCGGGGGCGGCCGCCGATCCGGGGAAGCGCCACGCCATGCAGCAGCTGCTGACCCTCCTGCAGGGATCGCTCGAGGCCCGGGGCAAGGTGCTGGTGAAGCTCAACGTGGCCGCCGACCGGTTGGACGGCGTCATCGAGGTGCTGCCGTCGCTGCGGTCGCCCACGGTGTCGGAGCTGTTCGGCGGCGGCGGGTTCGCCGTCGAGACGGTGGTGCCCAAGGCGGAGATCAACGTGTTGATCCCCGCACTGCGCGACCGCGGGGCGACCGACATCATCGAGTTGGCCCTGTCCAAGATCGTCCACTGAGCGGCTCATGAGCCCCGCTCCGCCCGAACTGGTCCCGGTGGGGGACACCACCCTGCTCGGGACCGTGGTGGAGTTCGACGACCCCCGGGGGGTGGGCACCGTCATGTGCGGGGACCGGGCCGTCCCCTTCCACTGCACGGCCGTCACCGACGGCTCGCGCCACATCGAGGTGGGTACCGTCGTCGCCGTGCGCATCGGTGCGGCGCGGCTGGGCCGTCTCGAGGCCCGCACGGTACATCCGCTGCCCGGGGTGCACGGTGGCACCCCCGGTGAGGTGGCCGCCGACCTCCACCGGCCCGGGGCCCACAGCCTGCGGCCGCAGCCCGGCTACGTCCCGGACCCGCCGGTGTCGGCCGGACCCGGTGGACCGGACGCCCCGTCGGGCGCCACGCCGGCATCCGGTCCGTCCGGGGCCCCGGTGCCACCCGCACCGCCGGCGCCCCCGGCGCCCCCGGCGCCGTCGACGGTGTGGTCCGCCGATGCCTCGGTCACACCGGTCTCGGGCACGCCCCCGGTCCCGCCCGCCCCGCCCGCCGTCCCGAGGTCCCCGGCCACCGAGCCGCCCGCCGCGGAGGGGGTGGTGGGCGACGACCCGTCGGCGCCCCACCCGAACTTCTGGTCGCCGTTGCCCTCGTCCCCGACCGGTCCGCCCCCGACGTGGTCGACGCCCGTCACCCCGAGGGAGCCCCCGCCCGAGCCGTCCTGAGGCGCCCCGGCCGAGGAGGTCCCACCGTCGCCGGGGTCCTGGGCCCCGCCGACGACCTCGTCCTCGTACGGGTTGCCGAGCACGTTGCGCGCCATGTCGATCACCACGGCGCTGTCGGCGTCCTCCTCGGTCACCACGCCCAGCAGGGGGGCGGCCAGGAGCCCGGTCACGAGTCCCGTCTCCGACATGGACTCGGCCTGGACGATGGCCCACTCCCACAGGCGCTTGACCATGTCCGGGCTGGTGCTCTGCCGCTGGGGGTACTTGAGCCGGGTGTTGACGGCGGCGTGGGCCAGCCCGGTGGCGGCGGGGAACAGCCAGATCAGCCGGTAGTTGCCGGTGGCGTCCACGACGATGGCGGCGATGTAGGCGAGGACCACGCTGACCAGGTTGAACGGGGACAGCAGCACACCGAGTCGTTCGCCGAGCCCGCCGGCCCGGGGGAGCAGCTGCAGGAGCAGCGGCGCCATGACGATCAGGTACGCGCCGATGAACGGGGCGCCGATGTAGCTGAGGATCACGGCCTGCCACAGGTGGGTGTCGAAGTACTGCACGCCGGCCAGGACGGCGCCGAGCAGCGGGGCGCCGACGGCCAGCTGCATGGGCGTCAGGATGCGGCTGAGCGGCACGCCGAGGGCGATCCCGATGATGAAGACCGGGAACCCGGTGGCCAGTCCGGCGATGGTCTGGGCGCTGGCGCCGGCGTGCAGCACGCGCTGGAAGAACAGGATGGCCACATAGCCGGTCGAGCCGATGCCCGCCCAGAACAGCAGGGAGCCGGTCACGAGCACCTTGGCGTTGGGACCGGCCAGGATGTCCCGCAGCTCGACCATGGCGGGGCGGGCCCGCCTGGTCCGGTCGGCCTCGGCTCCCCAGGAGGCCGACGGGGACTCCCGGACGAGGAGCAGGACGGCCAGCCCGGTCAGGATCATGATGGCCCCGGCGATCTGGAAGGGCAGGTCCCAGGTGGCGGGGTCGGACTGCTTCCACGTGGCGATCACCGTGCCCTTGATGGTGAAGCTGGCGAGCGTGCCGAGGACGGTGGTGAGCACCAACGCCTTCAGCCAGCGGCTGCGCCCGAACACCTCGGGTACCACCGCCACGTTGGTGAGGGTGAACACCGACGACGCCTGGCTGGCGATGACGATGAAGAGGACCAGGGGCCAGTAGCCACTCACCACGGTGAACATCCAGGTGGACGCGCCCATGACGATCAGGCTGGCGGCCATGAACGGGGTGCGGCGGCCCACCCGGGTGCGGGTCCGGTCGCTCAGGCGTCCAGCCACCGGGTACGTCAGCCAGCTCACCAGCCTGCTCGCCGTCAGGGCGAAGGTGACGGCCAGGGCCCCCGTCGCCCGCTGCTGGACGAACAGGGTGATGAGGACGCCGGACACGGCCAGGTTGGCCCGCGGTCCGACCAGCCCGATCGACAGCCCGATGAAGCTCCGGACACGGCTGGCGTCGACCCCACCGGTGCCGGACGGCTCGGGGGACGCGGTGGCGTCGACCGGGTCGCTCACCCGCCGCCGTCGGTGTCGTCGTCGACGGACGCCTCGGCGTCCACCCCGACCACCGCGTCGACCTGGGCGCCGGCCCGCTGGGCGCCGTCGATCTGCACCCAGGCGAGCTGGAGGCTGGCCCGGCCCTCCTTCAGCACGGTCTCGTTCTCGCCCAGGCGACCCTCGAGGCCGTCCACCAGGCAGCCGAGGGCGTCGATGGCCAGGCGGGCCTCGGGCAGGTGGGGTGGCTGCTGGCTCAGGTGCAGCGCGGCCAGCTCGAACAGGGCGTAGCAGTGGTTGGCCACCACCACCTCGACCGGAGCTTCGGCCAGCTCCGCCCGCATGGCCTCGACCTGGGCGGCCAGGACGTCCTCGTCGAGGTCACCCCCGGGTCCGTCGAAGGGGTCGGGGGGCGGTCCGGCGGGGGCGCCGCCGGCCGTGTCGGCCGGCCTCCCCACCGGTCGTTCGCCGTCGGGTGTCCACAGAGTGCTCACGACTGGTAGCCTAAAGCAACTGATCAACGAGGAAGCGGGGCTTCGCGAAGCGATTCCCCCACCCGGCCACCGTGATCCGCCCCGGCGGACACCCGTGCGCCGGGTCGATGGGACCGGAGGCCGACTGCTGTCGCTGCGTCCGGTGCTGGCTCCGCTCCTTCGCCGGCGGCCACGGACCCCCGTGGCCATGAGACAGGGAGTGCAGTCGAATAGCGACACCCACCACCACCGATCCTCGCATCAACGACCGGATCCGCGCCCGTGAGGTGCGCTTGGTCGATCCCGACGGGGAACAGCTCGGCATCAAGCTCCTGCCGGAGGCGCTGGCCATCGCCCGCGACCTCGACCTCGACCTCGTCGAGGTGGCGCCCGGGGCGAACCCGCCCGTCTGCCGCATCATGGACTTCGGCAAGCACAAGTTCGACGAGGCGCAGCGGGCCAAGGAGTCGAAGCGCAAGGCCGTCCACGTAGGGATCAAGGAGATGAAGTACCGGCCCAAGATCGGGCCCGGCGACTTCGACACCAAGACCCGCCAGGTGGCCAAGTTCCTCGAGGAGGGGCACAAGGTCAAGATCACGATCATGTTCCGGGGCCGCGAGGTGTTCCATCCGGAGCTCGGCAAGAAGATCCTCGACCGGATCGCCGACCAGATGGAGGGCCTCGGCAAGTCCGAGTCGGTGCCCCGGCTCGACGGCAGGAACATGGTGATGGTGCTCGCACCGGAGAAGCGGGCCAAGCCGGCCGGCTCCCGGTCGGGAGGACCGAAGGGAGGGGCGCCGGCAGCAGAGCCGGCAGCCCCCGAAGCAGCGCCAGTACCGGCGGGCGAACAGCCCGCACCGGTCGACGGGGCGCCGGTGGCCGCAGTGGCCACGGACACCCCGACGCCGGTGGCGGCACCAGCCGCCACCGCAGGGGACCCGTCCCCGGCCGCAGAGTCGAGTGAAGGAGAGGGATAGACACGATGCCCAAGATGAAGACGGACAGCGGCGCCAAGAAGCGCGTCAAGGTGACTGGCTCGGGGCGGCTGCGCCGCCGCAAGGCCTTCAAGTCCCACCTGCTCGAGCACAAGTCCGCCGAGCGCAAGCGCCGCCTCGGGCGCGAGACGGATTTCTCCCCCGGAGACGAGAAGCAGATCAAGAGGATGCTCGGGATGTGATCCCGGGGCGGCACCGCCGCCCCACCCGACACCGCCACCGGTGCCCACCGGGAACCGGCCCCCTGTCCCGTCCCGTTCCACCGGGCGTACCGGTGCCGTCCCCGAGCGGGACACCCGGCACCGCACCCACCGACCACGACCGGCCGATCACCGGCCACGCACCCAAAGGAGTTCACCATGGCCCGAGTCAAAGGCGCAGTCCACGCCAAGAAGCACCACCGCGCCATCCTCGAGCAGGCACAGGGCTACTACGGCAACAAGAGCCGCTCGTTCCGTGCCGCCAACGAGCAGGTCATGCACTCGATGCAGTACGCCTACCGCGACCGGCGGGCGCGCAAGGGCGACTTCCGTCAGCTGTGGATCCAGCGGATCAACGCCGCCGCCCGCCTGAACGGCATGAGCTACAGCCGCTTCATCGCCGGCCTGCACCGGGCCGAGGTCGAGGTGGACCGCAAGGTCCTGGCCGATCTCGCCGTGTCGGCCCCCGAGGCCTTCGCCTTGCTGGTCCAGGTGGCCAACGACGCGCTCGCCACGGCCGGCCCCGACGCCGAGGCCGGTTCCTGACCCAGCCGGGACTCGCCTTCACCCACCAACGGGTCCGGAGGTTGCGTAAGCTCCTGCGCAAGGGAGGCGCACGCGCCGCCGAGCAGGTGGTGGTGGTCGAGGGCGCCGAGCTCCTGTCGGTGGCACGCGCCGCCGGCGCCGCCGTCGAGGCGGTGTACGTCGCCCCCGAGGGGGGTGACGCCCCCTCGGTGGTCGAGGTGACCTCGGCGGTGCTGGCCGCCGGCGGCCGGGTGTTCGACCTCGCTCCCGGCGTCATGGCGCGGGTCGCCTCCACGGTGACGCCCCAGCCCCTGCTGGCCGTCGTGTCGTACCGCCCGGCTCCCTGGGCGTGCCTCGACGGTGCCTCGCTGGTGGTGGTGTGCGTCGACGTGCGCGACCCGGGCAACCTCGGCACGGTGATCCGCACCGCGGACGCCGCCGGGGTCGACGCCGTGGTCTGCTGCGACGGCACCGTCGACCCGACCAATCCGAAGGTCGTGCGGTCCACGGCGGGCTCGCTCTTCCACGTCCCGGTGGTCCAGGGCGGCACCGTCGGCGCCACCCTGGGCGAGCTCGCCGCCCGGGGGCTCACCACGGTGGCCACCGTGGTCCGGGACGGCACCGACTACGTCGCGTTCGACTGGACACGGCCGGTGGCGCTGGTGCTCGGCAACGAGGCCGCCGGGCTGGAGGAGACCCTGGCCGGCTCCCTCGATGCCCGGGTGACCGTCCCCATGGCCGGCCGGTCGGAGTCGCTCAACGTCGGCGTGTCGGCGGCCGTGCTGTGCTTCGAGGCACTGCGCCAGCGGCGCACGGGAGCCGACCCGACCCGCTCTACGATGTCCGCCATGGACGGGACGGGTACCGAGGGGACGCAGCCGTGAGCAGGGGACCGGACATCGCCGGTCTGGTGGCCGACGCCCGGTCGGCCATCGGGGCGGCCGCCACGACCGAGGAGATCCGCCACGTGGGCGCCACGGTGACGGGCAAGAAGTCACCCCTGGCCGAGGCGTCCCGGGCGCTCGGCGCACTGGACCCCGACGCCCGCAAGGAGCTCGGTCGACAGCTGCACGAGGCGCGTGCCGAGGTCGAGGCCCTGCTCGAGGACAGGCGCGCCGAGATCCGCTTCGCCGAGCGTTCGGCCGAGATGGCGGCGTCACGCCTCGACCTGACCGAGTTCGTCCCCGGGTCGGCGGCCGGACCGACGGCCCGGGGTCACCTCCACCTGGTCTCCCAGACCCGCGACGCCCTCGAGGACGTGTTCGTCGGCATGGGGTTCGACGTGGCCGAGGGTCCCGAGATCGAGACCGACTGGTACAACTTCGGCGCGCTCAACATCCCGCCGGCCCATCCGGCCCGCGGGATGTGGGACACCTTCTACCTGGACCTGGGCGCACCGGAGACCACGCTCCTGCGCACCCACACCTCGCCGGTCCAGATCCACCTGATGGAGCAGGCGGTGTCGGACGGGACGCTGCCGATCCACTCGGTCATGCCCGGTCGTTGCTACCGTCGCGACACCCCCGACGCCCGCCACCTGGCCGTCTTCCACCAGATCGAGGGCCTGGTGGTCGACCGGGGGATCACCTTCGCCGACCTGGCCGGGACCATCGAGACCTTCACGAGCGCGTACTTCGGGCCCGACATCCACTCGCGGCTCCGTCCGGCCTACTTCCCCTTCACCGAACCGTCGGCGGAGTTCGAGGTGACCTGCGCCATCTGCCGGGGCGACGGCTGCCGGACCTGCTCGCAGACCGGGTGGATCGAGCTCGGCGGATGCGGCATGGTCGACCCGGCGGTGTTCGCGTCGGTCGGCATCGACGCCGACGAGTGGACCGGGTTCGCCTTCGGGTTCGGCATCGACCGGTGCGCACAGATGCGCCACCAGATCGCCGACATGCGGGCCCTCATCGAGAACGACATCCGTTTCCTGCGCCAGTTCTGAGGCGCGAACCCCGAGAGGACAGCCGTGCGCGTTCCCCTTTCCTGGCTCCGAGACTTCGCACCCTTCCCGGGTGACGCCGCGCTCGTCGCCGCCACCCTCGACGACCTCGGCCTGGTGGTCGAGGGCACCGAGGTGGTCGGCGAGGGACTGGGCGACGTCGTGGTGGCCCGGGTCGACGAGGTCGGGCCCATCGAGGGCGCCGACCGGATCCGCCGGGTGGTGGTGGAGGCCGGAGCCGGTCCGGTCGAGGTGGTGTGCGGGGCCGGGAACTTCGGGGCCGGCGACGTGGTCGCCCTGGCACCGGTGGGCGCCGTCCTACCGGGCGGGTTCGCCATCGGCAGGCGCAAGATGAAGGGCGTGGTCTCCAACGGCATGCTGTGTTCGGGGCGCGAGCTCCGGCTGACCGACGACCACGAGGGGATCCTGGTCCTGAACGACGTCGAGGCCGCCGTGCCCGGTGTGCTCCTGGTCGACGCCCTCGGGATCGAGGCCGACGTGGTGTTCGACGTCGCCGTCGAGGCGAACCGCCCCGACGCCTGGTGCATCGCCGGCGTGGCACGGGACCTGGCCGCCCGCATGGGGCTCGCCTTCGCCGTACCGGACACCGCCGGACTGGTGGCCGGGGTGACGGGTGCCGCCGGGTCGGTGGCCGTGCCGGCGGTCGGCCCGCCGGTGGGGTCGCTCACGACGGTGGTGGTGGACGACCTCGAACTGTGCCCGCGGTTCACGTCCCGGGTGCTCACCGGCGTCCGGGTGACGGACTCGCCGGCGTGGATCGCCCGCCGGCTGACGGCGGCGGGCATGCGCCCGATCAACAACGTGGTGGACGCGTCGAACTACGTCATGCTCGAGCTCGGCCAGCCGACCCATCCCTACGACCTCGACCGGCTGCCCGGTGGTGGACTCCTGGTGCGCCGGGCGGCCGCCGGGGAGCAGGTGACGACCCTGGACGGTGTCGTCCGCACCCTCGGCACACCGGGTCCGGGTCTCGGTGACAGCGGTCAGGACTGCCTGATCTGCGACGCCACCGGCGAGCCGGTCGGTATCGGTGGCGTGATGGGCGGCGCCTCCTCGGAGATCGGCCCCGGGACCACCCGGGTCGCACTCGAGGCCGCCTACTTCGTTCCCATGGCCATCGCCCGTACGTCCAAGCGGCTCAACCTGCGCACCGAGGCCTCGGCCCGGTTCGAGCGGGGCTGCGACCCGGCGGGCATCGACCGTGCCGCCCGACGGTTCTGCGACCTGCTGGCCCTCACGGCGGGGGACGACCTGGCCGTGGCCGAGGGCGTGCTCGACGTCACCGGTGACGTGCCCCGTCCACTCGAGCTCACCGTCCGGCCCGCCCGCGTCAACGGGCTGCTGGGCACCGACCTGTCCGCCTCGGCCATCGCCGAGCTGCTGGCACCGCTCGGCATGGGGGCGGTACTGACGGGAGGGGACGACGACCCGGTCGCCGTCACCGTCCCGACGTCCCGCCCCGATATCCGTCCCCTCCCCATGGGCGAGGCCGACCTGGCCGAGGAGGTGGCGCGTACCTACGGCTACGCCCGGCTGCCCCGACGCACACCGTCCTGGCCACAGCCGGGCCGCCTCTCGACCCGCCAGCGCGGGCGTCGGCGCCTCAAGGACGTGCTGTGCGGGCTGGGGGCGAGCGAGGCGTGGACCACCGCGTTCGTGACCGAGGCCGACCAGCTGGCCGCCGGCTTCGGGCCGCCGTACGTCGAGATCACCAATCCGCTGGTGGAGGCCGAGCGCTACCTGCGGTCGTCCATGGCGCCGGGGCTCCTGCGGGCGCTGGTGTACAACGCCGAACGGCGCCAGGGCGACGTCCGCCTGTTCGAGGTCGGCTCGGTGTTCCACCGGTCGGCGGTGCCCGTCGCCGACGGACCCGACGCCGGGCAGGTCGAGCGCCTGTGCGCCGTGTTCTGCGACCCCGGTGACGACGCCTGGTCGGCCGTGGCCGGCTGGCGCACGGTGGCCGAGGCCCTGGGCCTGGCCGACTGGGAGCTCGAGCAGGGCCCCCATCACGATCCGGCCACCCGGGCACTGCACGAACACCGGTCGGGGGTGCTGCTGTCGGGCGGCCGTTCCGGCGAGGAGGACGACGGACGTCGGGCGGTGGTGGGCGTGGTGGGGGAACTCGACCCGACCCTGGTGGAGACCTACGGACTGGTCGGCGCCGACGGGCGCCCCCGACGGGTGGGCTGGCTCGACCTCGACCTCGACGTGCTCCTCGACCCGGAGCGGACCGCCCGCACGCCGCTCGAGTCGGCACCGGTGTCCAGGTTCCCGTCCTCGGACATCGATCTCGCCTTCGTGGTGCCCGACGAGGTGCCGGCGGCCCGGGTCGAGACCACGCTGGCCGCGTCGGGCGGCGAGCTCCTCGAGTCCGTCCGGCTGTTCGACGTCTACCGGGGGGAGGCACTCGGCGCCGGGGCGCGCAGTCTGGCCTACCGGCTCCGGTTCTGCGCCCTCGACCGGACGCTCACCGACGAGGAGATCGGCGCACTGCGGGCCGACTGCATCTCGGCGGTGGAGCGGGCCCACCGGGCCACCCTGCGCTGAGCCGCGTCGGGCCACGGGTCCCGGGACCCGGGCCCGGTGGCGTTCATGCGGTCGTCAGCCCCCGGGGGGAGGATGCACCCATGCCGGCCGGAGCCGACGTAGCGTGTGGCTGGCAGACCGGTGTCCCCGGACGGGACACTCGATGTCGGGGGAACTGTCACACCGAGAAAGGGGGGTGCGGTCAGCGTTCGTGGCCGCACGCGTCATGCACGTGACCTACCTGATCATCCCGTTCACCGTGCTCGCCACGGTGGTCCTGGCCCTGATGCGACACCGGCGGACGACCCGCCGCACGGCCGGGCTCCGCTACGACGGGCCGTCGTTCGCGCTGGCGGCCGGTGAACGTCCGGTCTCCTGTGCCTTCTGCGGGCGTCCCGTCACCGACGAGGTCACCCACTGGAAGGCCATCCACCACGTGCCCGCCTGACCGGACGGCCGCCGGCGCGGTCAGGGGGCCGGGGCCTCCCCGCCCCAGGTGTACCCGCTCCAGCGGACGCCGTCCCACCACCGCAGGCCCGGACGGCCGCTGGGGTCGGGATGCCAGCCGGGAGGGGGCATCGGGGGTGGCGTCGGCTCCCAGCCCGACAGGGTGGCGTGCCCCGGCCCGTAGTAGCCCGCCGCCGCGGCCTGTTCGACGGCGATCAGCTTCTTGCGGATGTTGAACCAGTAGATGAGCGCCGGGATGGCCAGGACGTTGACCAGCAGGACCAGCAGGATCCACAGCACCTTCTCCTGGCGGGCCAGCTTCCACTGCCACTCCGGCCTCCGGACGATGTCGACCAGGGCGATCACCAGGAGGACCAGCGACGCCAGGCCGACGATCCCGTAGACGACGAACAGGACCGCCACCCACGCCGGAAACGGATTCGACTGGGTGAACGTCTGCACCACGGCGGTCGTCGGCATCGCCACACGCTAGAGCGGACGTGGGCACCTCCTGTGTCATCGGGTCCGGGCGGGCAGCACCTGCCGTTCGGCCCTGTGCTCCCCGACGGACCCGGCGTAGGTTCTCCACTGTGGCGAGGCCGACACCGGGCGCGTCGGCCTCCGGTCGGTTCCCGGTGGACGACCGGTCGCCCGGAACCGGAGGGAGGCAGGCGCCGATGCAGGCACAACGGGTGGCGATCGTCACCGGGGCGAACTCGGGGATCGGGCTCGCCACGGCGCTGGAACTGGCCCGACGGGGTCTGCGGTCGATCGGCACGGTCCGTTCGGCGGCCAAGGCGGACGCGCTCGTCGAGGCGGCCGAGGCGCACGGCGTGGAGGTGGAACCCGCGCTGATGGACGTGACCGACGCCGCATCGTGCGAGCGGGTCGTCGCCGAGTACCGACCCACGGTCGTGGTCAACAACGCCGGGCTCCCGGTGACCGGTGCCATCGAGGACATCGACGACGAGGAGGCCCGGGCCGCCCTCGAGACCATGGTGGTGGGCCCGATGCGCCTGGCGCGCCTGGCACTGCCCTTCATGCGCGAGGTCCACGACGGTCGGATCGTGAACGTGTCCTCGATCTACGGGCGCGCCACGACGCCGCTGACTGGCTGGTACCAGGGATGCAAGCACGCCCTCGAGGGGGTGAGCGACGCCCTCCGGGCCGAGGTGGCGGCCGACGGCGTCAGGGTGGTCCTGGTCGAGCCCGGTTTCGTGCGCACCGCCTTCTGGGCCGGGACCGAGGGCGACCTGGGCGGTCGGTCCGGGTCCGGCTTCGCCGGTCCCTATCGCCGGCTCCTCGCCACCACCCGGCTGGCGGCTCCGATCATGTCGGATCCGGCCCACGTGGCGCGGGTCATCGCCGATGCCGTGGCCAGCCGGCACCCACGGGCGCGGTACCTCGTCGGCTGCGACGCCCAGGCCATCGCCGCCGTCAGGTCGGCCACCCCCACGAGGGTGTGGGACCAGGTCGCCCGGACGGTGCTGGACCTGTGACAGCCGGGCCCGCGAGGACGCCCGGGCCGGGCCGGGCGGGGCCCGTCCTACGGTCCGCCCCCGCCGGCCCCCGCCCTGCGGTCGGGTGTCAGCGCCGCCGGCGGGCCTTCGTGACGGCGTCGTGGATCGTCACCGGATGTCCGTCGGGATGGGTTGCCGGCCGCGGGCGTGCCTCGGCCACCAGGACCTCCCACCCGTCGGCCGGCAGCGTGGTGGCCACCTCCTCGGCCGTGGCGAAGAACTCGGGGAACGGGGGTCGCGGTACGACGTCGAGATCGGTGGGGTCGTGGTTCACGATCAGCAGGGTGCCGCCCGGCGCCACGGCGTCGACCAACTTCCGGTGCAGGCGCACGCGCTCCTCGATCGGCAGGTGCACGAACTGTGCCGACACCAGGTCGTAGGCACCCGGTTCCGGCTCCCAGTCGGCCAGGTCCACCAACCGCCACTCGGTCCGCCCGGCGATCCTGTCCCCGGCGCGTCCGGCGTGGTCCTGCGCCCGCCCGAGGGCGACACCCGAGAGGTCCAGTCCGGTGACGCGCCAGCCGCGGGCGGCCAGCCAGATGGCGTCGGCGCCCTCCCCGCACCCGACGTCGAGCGCGGCACCCGGCAGGAGCTCGGCCACCTCGGTGACCAGCTGTGGGTTCGGGTCGCCGCTCCACAGGGCATCGGCGGAGGCGTACCGGCCGTCCCAGTACGCCCGGTCCATGACCGGCCGCTCGCCGGTGTCGGGTCGGGGGTCGTGGGTGTGGTCGCCGGCGTGGGTCATCCGGCCACGGTAGCGGCGGCTCCCGCACCCCCCGCCGGTCGGCGGACCGGTGGTCCCGGCCCCCGGGGCGGGGCCGGCGGCAGCACCTTGCGCATCTGCTGCGCGGTGACGGCGTAGCCCGCCGACTCGTAGAGGTGCCGGGCGACGGTGTTGGCGCCGAACACGTTGAGGCCGATCGACCCCAGGCCGTGGTGGGCGGCCTCGCGTTCCGCCACGTCCAGCAGGGCGGCGCCGAAGCCGCGTCCACGGTGCTCGGGAGCGATCTCGATGTCGTAGACCCAGCCACCCTGGCGCGCCGCCGCGTCACGGTCGCCGGTGCCGGTGGTCGTGCCGGAGGTCGTGCCGGAGGTCGTGTCCGCATCCGGATCCGCATCCGGTTCCGGATCCTGGCCGACGGCGAGCCACAGGTGGCCGAGGGCGGCGCCGTCGGTCGACTCCGCCACCAGCAGGAGCATCCCGGGGGTGTCGACCCCGTGCGGGAGCAGCCGGTCGGTCTCCTCGACGGCTCGGCGGTCCGCGGTGGCCGGGTCCCAGTCGCCGGCGGCCACGTGTTCGGCCGCGTACTCCCGCGCCATCCGGTCCCGGAGGGCGGCGAACTCCGTGGCGGTCATCGGTCGGGTCCGGATCTCGGGCACTCCACCAGTGTGCCCGAGCCGGCCGACCGTCCCACCGGCGTCGTCCGGCAGCCGGGGTTAGGGTCCCTCCATGATCGTCTTCCTCCACGGGGTCCCCGAGACCGCAGCCCTGTGGGACCCGGTCCGGTCCCACCTCGGTGCCGAGTCGGTGGCCCTGTCGCTGCCCGGGTTCGGCTGCCCCCGCCCCGACGGCTTCGGGGCCACCAAGGACGAGTACCTGGCATGGCTGCTCGGCGAGCTGGCCGCCTTCGACGAACCCGTCGACCTGGTCGGCCACGACTGGGGGGCGGCACTCACCGACCGGGTGGCGGCCACCGCGCCCGAGCTGCTCCGGTCGTGGGTGACCGACGGCCTGAGCGCCATGGGGCCGGACTACGTGTGGCACGACTTCGCCAAGATCTGGCAGGCGCCCGGCGACGGTGAGACGTTCTGGACCGACCAGCTGGCCACCCCGCTCGAGGAGCGTGCCACCGTCTTCGAGGCCTTCGGGCTGGACCACGAGGATGCCCTGGTCGTCGCCTCGGGTCCCGACGAGGTCATGGCGACCTGCATCCTCGACCTGTACCGCTCGGCGGAGCCCAACATCGCCACCGACTGGACCTACGAGCCGGTGGCGACCGCCGCACCCGGTCTGCTGCTCCTGGCGTCGGAGGACCCGTTCGGGGACGTCGCCGTCAGCGGGAGGATGGCCGGGGAGCTGGGCATGGAGGTGCGCACGCTCGACGGGCTCGGCCACTGGTGGGCGCTCCAGGCGCCGGCCGAGGCGGCGGCGATCATCGGCGGATTCGTCGACTCGGTCGGGTAGCGCCGGCCGTCGTCCGGCGCGGGATCACCGGGGTACGACCGGGGCCGTCGCTACGATGGCACCGTCCCGAGACACGAGGAGGCCGCCGTGCCGTTCGTCCCCGCCCAGATCATCGCCTCGTCCGGCGCCACCTTCTTCGGCTCGCTGCTGTCCTTCGTGGTGTGGGTGGCCATCATGGTGTGGATCTACAACATCGCCAGACGCAAGGGACGCCACGCCGTGGGCTGGGTCGTCCTGGGGTTCTTCTTCTCGCTGATCGCCCTCGTGCTGATCCTGGTCCTGCCGTCGAAGCGCACGACCGAGGCGATCGAGCGCTCCTAGGCGCACGGGGCCGTCGACGGGTCCGTCAGGAGTCGAAGCCGAGCCCCACCGAGTCGAGCGCACGCAGCCACAGGTTGCGCCGTCCCCGGTTGGCGTCGGCCCGGGCCATCGACCAGCGGGTCAGGTTGATCCCGATCGAGCGCAGCGGTTCGGGCGGGAAGGGGATCGGCTTGGTGCGCACGAAGCGCAGCCGGGTGAGTTCGGTGTCGGACCCCGACACCAGGTCGAGCGCCACCCGGGCGCCGAAGCGCGACGCACCGACACCGAGCCCGGTGTAGCCGGCGACCGAGGACAACCGGCCGTCGTGGGAGGTGTCGAAGAAGGCGCAGAAGCGGGAGCAGGTGTCGATCGCCCCCGACCACGAATGGGTGAAGCGCACGTCCTCGAGCTGCGGGAACATCGCCGCGAAGAGGGTCGACAGGAGGGCGAACGTCTCCGGCCGCTGCTCGACCGACGGGCCCATGGCGCCGCCGTAGTGGTAGACGGCGTCGTGGCCCCCGAACAGGATCCGGTGGTCGGCGGTCTGGCGGAGGTAGACGAACTGGTTGCCGGTGCTCCCGATGCCCTGGCGCCGGCCCCAGCCGATCGCCTCCCGCTGGACCGGGTCGAGGGGCTCGGTCATCAGCACGTAGTCGTAGACGGGCACGACGTACTTGCGCAGCCGTCGGACCGGTGAGGGCGAGGCGTTGGTGGCGAGCACCACCTTGGCGGCGTGCACCCGGCCGTGGGTGGTCGTCACCACCAAGGGCGTCCGGGGACCGGCACCGTCGGGTGCGATGCCGTCGACGTGGGTGTGCTCGTGGACCCGCACGCCCCGGTCCTCGCAGGCCCGCCGCAGTCCCCACGCCAGCCGGGCGGGGTTGACCAGCGCACACGAGCCCTCGTCCCACAGGCCGGCCAGCAGGGTGGGGGAGTGGATGTCGGCCTGCAGCTCGTCGCGGTCGAGGAACACCGGGGTCCCACCGTGCGCACGGGCCCGGGCCTCGGCCTCGCGCAGCCACCCCACCTGGTGGGGCTCGGTGGCGATGTCGAGCTCGCCCGTCCGCTCGAAGTCGCAGTCGATCCCGAGCTCGGCCACCGTCGACTCGATGGCGTCGAGGTTCTGGGCGCCGAGGCGCTCGAGCGTGGCGATCTCCCCGGGGAACCGTTCGACGCCGTTGCCCAGTCCGTGGGTGAGGCTGGCGGCGCAGAACCCGCCGTTGCGGCCCGACGCCGCCCACCCGCACCGGTCGCCCTCCAGGAGCACCACGTCGAGCGACGGGTCGTCCTGCTTCGCCAGCAGTGCCGCCCACAGCCCGCTGTACCCGCCTCCGACGACCATCAGATCGGCCCGCTCGGGTCCGACGAGGGGCGGGGCGGGCTCGGGTGCCGACGGGTCGTCGAGCCAGAACGACAGTGGTCGTGCGTCGGCGAACGCGGCGGTGCGGTCCATGGGCCCAACCTACCGGGCACCACGGTCGCTCCCAGGAGCCGTCGGACCTTCCCGGGCGTCGCCTGACCGCCATGTTGCATATTCATGCGGAAATGTGCATACACTTGCACCATGTCGGGAGCGCCCAGGAAGGTCGGGGTCGTCGGCGCCTCCGGCTACGGGGGAGCCGAGCTGCTGCGTCTGTGCGCCGGTCACCCGGACCTGGTGGTGGCCGTGGCCCAGGCCGGGTCCAACGCCGGCCAGACCGTGGCCGCCCACACGCCGTCACTGGCCGCCGCCTACCGCGACCTGGTCTACGGCCCGACCGACGCCGACGCCCTCGACGGGCTCGACGTCGTCTACCTGGCCCTTCCCCACGGCCAGTCCCAGTCGCTGGTGCCCGACCTGGTGGACCGGGTGGGGCTGGTGGTCGACCTGGCCGCCGACTTCCGGCTCCACGACCCGACCGACTACCCGACCTGGTACGGCGAGCCCCACACCGCGCCCGAGCTCCTCGCCACCTTCGCCTACGGCCTGCCCGAGCTGCACCGGGCCGAACTGGCCGGCGCCACTCGCATCGCCGCCCCCGGCTGCTACCCGACCGCGGCCCTGTTGGCCCTGGTCCCGCTGGTCGAGGCCGGTGTCCTGGCCGTCCCGGATGGGGACGCCACGCCGGCGCTGGTCGTCGACGCGGTCAGTGGGACCTCGGGAGCCGGCCGTGCGCCCAGGGAGAACCTGCACTTCGCAGCGGTGGACGAGGACTTCGTGGCCTACGGGCTGCTCGACCACCGGCACACGGCCGAGATGGAGCAGGGCCTCGGTGCGCCGGTCCTGTTCACGCCGCACCTCGCCCCCATGGTCCGGGGGATCCTGGCGACCTGTTACGCCCGACCGGCCGACCCCCGGTCCTTCACCACGGAGGACGCCATGCAGCTCCTGTCCGACCGGTACGCCGCCGAGCCCTTCGTGGTGGTGGCCGACGCGCCGCCGTCGACCAAGGCGGCCAGCGGGTCGAACACGGCCCACCTGTCGGTCCGGGTGGATCCGCGCACCGGCTGGGTGGTGGTGCTCGCCGCCATCGACAACCTGATCAAGGGAGCAGCCGGCCAGGCGGTGCAGTGCACCAACCTGGCCCTCGGGCTCCCCGAGGCGACCGGCCTGCCGGTCGCGGGGGTGTACCCGTGAGCATCACCACGCCGCTCGGCTTCGTCGCCTCCGGCCTGGCCTGCGGCATCAAGGTGTCGGGCGCCCTCGACCTGGCCCTGGTGGCCACCGACGACGGCGTGCCGGTACCGACGGCGGCGACCTTCACCTCGAACCGGGCCGCCGCCGCCCCGGTGCAGGTCAGCCGGTCCCACCTGGCCGCCACCGGGGGGACGGCGTCTGCCGTGCTCGTCTCGAGCGGGAACGCCAATGCCGCGACGGGTGACCGCGGTCGTGCCGACGCCACCACCATGTGCGCCCTGGCGGCCGAGGGACTCGGCGTCGACGCCGAGCAGGTGCTGGTGTGCTCGACGGGCCTGATCGGGATCCCGCTGCCCATGGGGCCGATCACCGACGGGATCCCCCGCCTGGTGGCCGCCCGGACGGACGGCGACGATGCCGCCGCCGATGCCGCCGCCGGCATCCTCACCACCGACTCGGGCCGCAAGGAGGTGCTGCTCCGGTATCCCGAGTTCGCGGTGGCCGGCATGGCCAAGGGCGCGGGCATGCTCGCCCCGGACATGGCCACCATGCTCGCCTTCCTCACCACCGACGCCGCCGTGGCCCCCGAGGTGCTGGCCGACATCCTGCGATCCGCCGTCGCCGACTCGTTCAACTCGATGTCGGTCGACGGATGCACCTCGACCAACGACACGGTGGTGCTCATGGCCTCGGGTCGGACCGGCCGGGGCGACCCGTCGCTGGTGGCCGACGCCGTGTCCGAGGCGTGCGCCGATCTGGCCCGGCAGATGGCGGCCGATGCCGAAGGGGCCGACACCATGTTCCAGGTGAGGGTCACCGGGGCGCGGACCGACGCCGAGGCCCACCGGGCGGCCCGCAAGGTGGCCGACTCGTTGCTGGTGAAGTGCTCGATCAACGGCCGGGACCCGTACTGGGGCCGGGTGGCCAGCGAGCTCGGGTCGGCGGGGGTCGACTTCGACATGGACCGGCTGTCGATCGCCTACGGCGGGACCACGGTGTGCCGGGCGGGGATCCACGTGCCCTACGACGAGACGGCGGTGACGGCCCACCTGGCCGGTCCGATGGTCGACATCGAGTGCGGGCTCGGGCTGGCCGACGGTACCGGCGTGGTCCTCGGTGTGGAACTGGGCTACGGCTACATCGACGAGAACCGGACCACGTCGTGAGCGCCGCACCGGATCCGGAGGACGCCGGCGGGCCACGGGAGAAGGCGGCCGTCCTCGTCGAGTCGCTGCCCTACATCCGCCGGTTCCTGGGCAAGGTGGTGGTGGTCAAGTACGGCGGCAACGTGCTGACGGCCAAGCCCGGCCAGGACGCCGTCGACGAGGAGGAGGCACTGGCCAGCTTCGCCGAGGACATCGTGCTGATGCGTTCGGTCGGGATGCTGCCCGTCGTCGTCCACGGTGGCGGCCCCCAGATCGGCGCGCTGATGGAGCGGGTGGGCAAGGAGGTCGAGTTCCAGGACGGGTTCCGGGTCACCGACGCCGACACCATCGACCTGGTGCGGATGGTGCTGGTGGGCAAGGTCAACCGCGACATCGTGCGCACCATCAACGTCCACGGCGCCCTGGCCGTCGGGCTGTCGGGGGAGGACGCCAACCTGATCAAGGCGGAGGCCCGGTCCGAGGCCCTCGGATTCGTGGGCGACGTGGTGGGGGTCGACCCGACCATCGTCCACCAGTTGCTGGCCCAGGGGCTCATCCCGGTGGTGGCGACCATCGGCACCGACGCATCGGGCCAGGCGTTCAACATCAACGCCGACGCGGCCGCCGGCGCCCTGGCCGCCGCCCTCAACTCCGAGAAGCTGGTCTTCCTGACCGACGTGGCCGGACTGCGGTCGGTGCCCGACGACCCGACGACCCTGCTGCACCGGGCCACGGCCGAACAGCTCGACGCCATGGTGTCGTCGGGGGCGGCCACCGGCGGGATGATCCCGAAGGTCGAGGCGTGCGCCCGGGCGGTCCGCCACGGTGTGCGGCGCGCCCACATCCTGGACGGCCGGACGCCGCACGCGCTGCTGCTGGAGCTCTTCACCGACGAAGGTGTGGGCACGATGATCGGCGTCGACCTGTGAGCGACGCGGGCACCGGTGTCGACCGCTCGGCGCTGATGCACACCTACGCCGAGCCCTCGGTCACCTTCGTGCGGGGGGAGGGCAGCGTGCTCTACGACACCGGCGGCCGTCCCTATCTCGACTTCCTGTCCGGCCTGGCCGTGACCTCCCTCGGCCACGCCCACCCGGTGGTCGCCGAGGCGGTGGCCGCCCAGGCCGGGACCCTCAGCCACGTCTCCAACCTCTTCGGCAACACCGTGGGGCCCGAGGTGGCCGTCACCCTCGACCGGCTGATCGGCGGGGGCGGGACCCGCGCCGGTGGCCAGGTGTTCTTCGCCAATTCGGGGGCCGAGGCCAACGAGTGCGCCATCAAACTGGCCCGACGGTGGGCTGGGCCCGACCGCTACGCCGTGGTGGCCACGACCGACGCCTTCCACGGGCGCACACTGGCCGCTCTTGCCGCCACCGGGCAGTTCGAGAAGCAGGCGGCCTTCGTCCCGATGCCCGAGGGCTTCACCCACGTCCCCTACGGCGACCTCGACGCCATGGATGCCGCCCTCGACCCGGCGCGGGTGGGCGCGGTGCTGGTCGAGCCGATCCAGGGCGAGGCCGGGGTCGTCGTGCCGTCGTCGGACTACCTGACGGGACTGCGCCAGCTGTGCACCGATCGTGACGTCCTGCTCATGGTGGACGAGATCCAGACGGGCCTCGGGCGGACCGGGCGGTGGTTCGCCTTCCAGCACCTGGGTATCGAGCCCGACGTCGTCACCATGGCCAAGGCCCTGGGCAACGGGATGCCCGTCGGCGCCTGCTGGGCACGGGCCGAGGTGGCCGCGGCCTTCGTCCCGGGTGACCACGGCAGCACCTTCGGGGGCCAGCCCCTCGCCATGTCGGCGGCCCGGGCCACGCTGGCGGTCATGCAGGCGGAGCGGGTACCCGAGCGGGCCGTAGCGGCCGGGGCGCGCCTGCGCGACGGGCTGTCCCGGTTGCCCGGGGTGGCCACGGTGCGGGGTGAGGGACTCCTGCTGGCCGCCGTCCTGGTCAACGACTTTGCCGGGCCGGCGTGCGACGAGGCCCTCCAGGGCGGGCTCATCGTCAACGCCCCCCGGCCCGACGTGCTGCGATTCGCACCGTCACTGCTGGTGACGGACGACGAGATCGACCGCGCCGTGGCCCGTCTGTCCCGCATCCTGGCCCGACTGCTGGCCGCGTTCGGGACCCGCGACGAGCCCACCGCCGGAATCGGGGGAGGGGACCGTGCCGTCTGATCCGGCCGCAGGGGTGACCCGGCACGTGCTGGATGTCGACGACCTCGGCCCCGGTGGCCTCGACGCCGTCCTGGCGCTGGCGGAGCGGGTCCCGTCGTCACTGCCGCGCAGCCTCGAGGGCCGGGGGGTGGCCCTGGTGTTCGAGAAGTCGTCGGCCCGCACCCGGAACAGCTCGGAACTGGCGGTCGTGGCCCTCGGCGGCCACCCGGTCTACATCCAGGGCGCCGAGGTGGGGATCGACACCCGGGAGACCGCCGAGGACGTCGCCCGGACGCTGGCCTGCTTCCACCGGGTGCTGTGCGCCCGGGTCATGGACCACACCACGCTCGAGCGTATGGCCGCGGCGCTGGACGCCGCCGGCGTGCCCGTTCCGGTGGTCAACCTCCTGTCCGATCGGGCCCACCCGTGCCAGGCGCTGGCCGACGTGCTGACGCTCCGCCAGCGGTTCGGCGTCGCCGGGGCGCAGCTCCGGCCGGTCGCCTACGTGGGCGACGCCAACAACGTGTGGCGCTCCCTCGCGCTGGCCGCGTCGATGGCCGGCATCCCCACCCGGGTGGCGTCCCCCGACGGGTACGGCCCCTCTGACGCCGATGTCGCCCGGGTCCGCTCGTTCGGGGGCGAACTCCTCGTCACCGACGACCCGGCCGAGGCCGCCGACGGTGCCGGGGCGCTGTACACCGACGTGTGGACGTCCATGGGCCAGGAGGACGAGCGGGCGGCGCGGGCGGCGGTGTTCGCCGGGTACGGCGTCGACGAGCGGCTGGTGGCGCGTGCCGCCCCGGACGCGGTGGTCCTCCACTGCCTGCCCGCCCACCGGGGCGAGGAGATCAGCGCCGCCGTCGTGGACGGACCCCGCAGCGTGGTGTGGCAGCAGGCGGCCAACCGCATGCACGCCATGCGGGGTCTGCTGGCCTGGTTGACCGCTCCGGTGGGGGACAAGGCATGACCCGGGTCACCAAGCACCAGCGCCAGCACCGCATCACCAAGCTGCTGGAGGTGAGTGCGGTCGGCAGCCAGGCCCACCTGGTCGAACTGCTGGCCGTCGAGGGGATCGACGCCACCCAGACGACCGTCTCGCGCGACCTGGAGGAGCTCGGTGCCCTCAAGGTGCGCCTTCCCGGGGGCGAGACCGCCTACGCCCTTCCCGAGCTGCCCTCCCACCAGGTGGCACCCGAGGACCACCTGCGCCGGGTGCTGGGGGAGTGGGTGGTCGAGGCCGACTGCTCGGGGAACCTGATCGTGCTGCGCACCCCGCCGGGCTCCGCCCATGTCGTAGGCTCGGCGCTCGACCGGAGCGCATTCCCCGGGGTGATCGGCACCGTGGCCGGCGACGACACCGTGCTGGTGGTGGCCTCCGAGGCCACCGGAGGTGCAGCCGTGGCCCATCGGCTGGCCGTGCTGTCCGGGCTCGAAGCGCCCGGTGGCGCCGAGCCCGCCGGTGCGGACGACCGGGCGGACGGCGAGGATCCGACGACCGACCAGACGACCAGAGAGACGAGGGGTGCACGATGACCGAGCGAGTGGTACTGGCCTACAGCGGAGGACTCGACACCTCCATCGCCGTGCGGTGGCTGATGGAGCACCACGGGGTCGAGGTGGTCGCCGTGGCCGTCGACGTCGGGCAGGGCGGCGAGGACTGGGACGCCATCCGGGAGCGGGCGCTGGCCGCCGGCGCCGTCGAGGCGGTGGTCGTGGATGCCCGGGCCGAGATGGCCGAGGACTTCTGCATGCCGGCCCTGCTGGCGAACGCCACCTATGAGGGCAAGTACCCGCTGGTCTCCGCACTGTCGCGCCCGGTCATCGTCAAGCACCTGGTGGCCGAGGCGCGCCGCCACGGGGCCACCTCGGTGGCCCACGGCTGCACGGGCAAGGGGAACGACCAGGTCCGCTTCGAGGTCGGCACCCGGGCCCTGGCCCCCGACCTCAAGGTCCTGGCCCCGGCCCGGATGTGGGGACTCACCCGTGAGGACTCGATCGAGTACGCCGCCAAGTGGGACATCCCGCTCACGGTGACCAAGGAGAAGCCCTACTCGATCGACGAGAACCTGTGGGGCAAGGCCATCGAGTGCGGCGTCATCGAGGATCCGTGGAACCGACCGCCCGAGGACGTGTACACGATGACGGTGCCGACGGCCACCGAGCCGACCGAGATCGTGCTCGGCTTCGAGTCGGGGCTGCCGGTGTCGCTCGACGACCGTCCCCTGTCGCCCGAGCCGTTGATCGCCGAGCTGAACCGCATCGTCGGGTCCTACGGCTTCGGCCGCCTCGACATGGTGGAGAACCGACGGGTCGGCATCAAGAGCCGCGAGACCTACGAATGTCCGGGGGCGCTGGCCCTGCTGCTGGCCCACGCCGACCTGGAGGACCTGACCCTCGAACGGGACCTGCACCACGAGAAGCTCCGCCTCGAGCCCCGGTGGTCCGAGCTCGTCTACGACGGACTGTGGTTCTCGCCGCTCAAGCAGGCCCTCGACGCCTTCTTCCTCGAGAGCCAGAAGCACGTCACCGGCGAGGTACGCCTCCGCCTCGACCTGGGACGGTGCTGGGTGGTGGGTCGACGGAGCCCGGTCAGTCTCTACGACCACGGCCTGGCCACCTACGACGCCAGCGACACCTTCCGGCACCAGGACGCCGAGGGCTTCGTGCGGTTGTGGGGCCTGGGTGTCGCCACCTGGTCCGCCGTCCAGGAGGGCCGGGGCGCCGGGCGATGACCCTCTGGCACGGCCGCCTGAGCGGCGGCACCGCGGACGTCGTGATGGACTACTCCGTGTCGATCCACTTCGACCGGCGCCTCGCCCCCGACGACCTGGTCGGCTCGCGGGCGCACGTCCGGGGCCTCGGCCGTGGTGGGCTGCTGTCCGAGGACGAGGTGGCCGTGCTGCTCGGAACGCTCGACGCCGTGGAGGCCGAGCTCGACGCCGGCACCTTCGCCTTCGTGCCCGACGACGAGGACATCCACACCGCCGTCGAGCGCCGGGTGACCGAGCTGGCCGGCGACGTGGGGGCGAAGCTCCACACCGGCCGCAGCCGCAACGACCAGATCGCCACGGACCTGCGGCTCTACGCCAAGCGTGAGCTGACCGCCCTGACCGCCGAGGTCCTCGGGCTCCAGGACGTGCTGGTGAACCGGGCCCGGGAGGCGGGCGACACCTACCTCCCCGGCTACACCCACCTGCAGCGGGCCCAGCCGGTGCTGCTGGCCCACCACCTGCTGGCCCACGGCTGGGCGCTCGCCCGGGACGTCGACCGGCTGCTGGCGACGGTGGCGCGGCTCGACGTCTCGCCCCTCGGTGCGGGCGCCCTGGCCGGCTCGTCGCTGCCGCTCGACCCCGACGGCACCGCCGCCGACCTCGGCTTCGCCGGACGGTTCGAGAACTCGCTCGACGCCGTGTCCGACCGCGACTTCGTGGCCGAGGCCCTCTTCGACCTGGCCCTACTGGGCGTGCACCTGTCCCGCATCGGCGAGGAACTGGTGCTGTGGTCGACCGAGGAGTTCGGGTTCGCCGTACTGGACGACGCCTTCGCCACCGGCTCCTCGATGCTCCCCCAGAAGAAGAACCCCGACGTGGCCGAGCTCGCCCGCGGCAAGTCGGGTCGCCTGATCGGCAACCTCACCGGGCTGCTGGTCACGCTGAAGGGGCTGCCGCTCGCGTACAACCGCGACCTCCAGGAGGACAAGGAGCCCCTGTTCGACTCCGTCGACCAGTCACGACTCGGCCTGGCGGCGCTGTCCGGCCTGCTCGCCACGGTCACCTTCGTCGACGAGCGGATGCAGGAGGCGGCCAACGGCTCGTCGGTGGCGGCCGTCGACCTCGCCGAGTGGCTGGTCGAGCAGGGCATGCCGTTCCGGCAGGCGCACAGCGTGGTCGGTGGGCTGGTGCACGACTCGCTGGAGCGTCACGTGCCCCTGTCGGAACTGGTCGAGGCGCACCCCGCACTGGGGGCCGAGGCCGTTGGTCTGCTCGAGCCCGGGGTGGCCGTCACCCGGCGCACCACGCCGGGCAGTGCCGGTCCCGACGCCGTCGCCGTCCAGCTGGGCCGGTTCGCGCACCGGCTGGAGGCCGACCGGATCCGGGTGACCGCGCTCCGTTGATCCGTCGGCGGGTCCCGTGTAACGCGGGACGCCGTCGGTGGGACTGGACGGGGTGGATGCCATGGCAGTCGACGCCCCTGACGGGACGCTGAGTCACCCGTCCCGTCCCCGGGTCCCGACGGGACGGGAGCCCGTGTGGGCCCCGTACGGCGGACCGGTCGACCGCCGTGGGAGGCTGTCACGGTGATCCTGTTGGTGCTGGTCGGGTTCCTCGCCGGCCTGGTGACGGGCATCTCCCCGTGCATCCTGCCGGTACTGCCCGTCATCTTCGCGTCCGGGGCGGCCAGCGGCCTGGACGAGTCGGCTCCCACCGCTCGGCCACAGCCGGCACCGTCCCGGGTCCCCGTGCCGGCGGGGTCCGCCCCGGTGACGGAGGGCGCCGCCACCGACGGCCCGGCTGACGTGCTCCCGACGGCGGTCCAGGACCGCCCGAGCGGACGTCCCGACCTCCCGACCGTGCCCGCGCCCAGCCAGGCACAGCTGCGTCTCGACGCCACACGTCGCCGTCGCCGGCCGTTCGCCGTCGTACTGGGCCTGGTGCTCAGTTTCTCCGTCTTCACCCTGCTCGGGACGTGGCTGCTCGACGCCCTCGGCCTGCCCGACGACTTCCTGCGCTGGCTCGGGATCGCCATGCTCGCCGTGCTCGGTCTCGGACTGGTCCTCCCACCCCTGGGGGACCTGTTGGAGCGCCCCTTCGCACGGCTGTCCGCCGGCCGTCAGGTCAGCGAGGGCGGTGGGTTCGTACTCGGCCTGAGCCTCGGTCTGGTGTTCGTCCCTTGCGCCGGGCCGGTGCTGGCCACGATCACGGTGGTGGGCAACCAGCACCACATCAGCTGGTCGGCCGTGCTGCTGACCGCCGCGTTCGCCGTCGGGGTGGCCGTACCCCTGCTCCTGTTCGCCCTGGCCGGCCGGTACCTGGCGACCCGGATGCGCTCGGTACGGACGCACGCCGCCACGGCGCGTCGGGTCATCGGCGTCGTCCTCATGGTGACCGCCCTGGTCCTGGCGTTCAACTGGACCGACGGGGTCCAGCGGGCACTGCCCGGCTATACGGACTCCCTGACCAAGCACCTCGAGGCCAACTCGTCGGCCACCCGGGCCCTGGACGGAGTCCGGGGGATCTCGGGGACCGGCTCCCTGGCCAACTGCACCGACGCCAGCCCCGTGCTCCAGGAGTGCGGGCGCGCCCCGGACTTCACCGGTATCACCACCTGGCTGAACACCCCGGGCCACCGTCCCCTGACCATCGCCGGTCTGCGCGGCCGGGTGGTCCTGGTCGACTTCTGGACGTATTCGTGCATCAATTGCCAGCGGTCACTGCCCCACGTGGAGGCGTGGAACGCGGCGTACGCCAAGGACGGACTCACCGTGGTCGGCGTGCACACCCCCGAGTTCGACTTCGAGCACGTGGTGTCGAACGTCACCCGGGCCGCCGCCCAGTTGGGCGTGCACTACCCGATCGCCATCGACAACGACGACGCCACGTGGAACAACTACCAGAACAACTACTGGCCGGCCGAGTACCTGATCGACGCGACCGGCACCGTTCGCCACGTCGACTTCGGCGAGGGTCAGTACGGCCAGACGGAGACCTTCATCCGCCGGCTGCTGGTGGCAGCCCGACCGACCGTCTCGTTGCCACCCCGCACCGACGTCGCCGATACCGAACCGGAGCAGCCGACGACGCCCGAGAGCTACCTGGGGTACCACTACGGCGAGACCGGACTGGCCGGTGAGAGCGTGCTCCCGGACGTGGCCACCGCCTACTCGCCGCCGGACCCGCTTCCCCAGGACGCCTTCGCCTTCGGCGGGACCTGGACCGTGGGTTCCGAGGGGGCGGTGGCGGGTGCGAAGGCGACACTCCAGCTCCGGTTCCAGGCCCAGGACGTCTACCTGGTGCTGGGCGGCACGGGGAACGTGGTCGTCCAGGTCGACGGCCGCACGACCCGCACGGTGGCCGTGGGCGGCGAGCCCACGCTCTACCAGCTCGTCGGTCCCGGGTCCTACCGGACCGGACTGGTGTCCCTGTCGGTCCCGGTGGGCGTCGAGGCCTACGACTTCACGTTCGGGTGAGTGCGCCGTGGTCCCGTTGACAGGCCCGGGACGGCGGCGTAGGACGGGGGAGGCACCGGACACGGTCCGACGCAGGGGATCCCACAAGGTGCCGCACACGATCGTCATTCACGGGAAGGGACGCACCATGACCAGCCAGATGGCACGGACGGTACGGCGGACGGACGATCGGCCCGGCCCCTGGCGCGGGCTCCTCGTGGTAGGCGCCGTCGGTGCGACCGCCCTCCTGGCGGCGGCGTGCGGCTCCTCGAGCTCCTCCGGCACGACGTCGTCGACCTCGTCACCCCCGACCACGCACGGGTCCGCCTATCCGACGCCCACGTCGTCGACCGCCGTCGCCCCGACCACCGGTGGGGCGACCACCGGTGGGGTGGTCGTGTCCGCCTCCTCGCGTGGGTCGGTCGGCGTCGTGCT
>CAVOTA010000002.1:5000-1619652 GCA_963699055.1 uncultured Acidimicrobiales bacterium
GTTTTAGTTCATATTGTGTAGGATAGGTGGGAGACTTTGAAGCTTTGGCGCCAGCCAGGGTGGAGTCAACCTTGAAATACCACCCTTTATGTGCCGGAACCCTAACCTCGGCCCGTTATCCGGGTCAGGGACAGTGTCAGGTGGGTAGTTTGACTGGGGCGGTCGCCTCCTAAAACGTAACGGAGGCGCCCAAAGGTTCCCTCAGGCTGGTTGGCAATCAGCCGTCGAGTGCAATGGCACAAGGGAGCTTGACTGCGAGACCTACAAGTCAAGCAGGTGCGAAAGCAGGGCATAGTGATCCAGCGGTTGCTTGTGGAAGCGCCGTTGCTCAACGGATAAAAGGTACCCCGGGGATAACAGGCTCATCTTCCCCAAGAGTCCATATCGACGGGAAGGTTTGGCACCTCGATGTCGGCTCGTCGCATCCTGGGGCTGAAGCCGGTCCCAAGGGTTGGGCTGTTCGCCCATTAAAGCGGTACGCGAGCTGGGTTTAGAACGTCGTGAGACAGTTCGGTCCCTATCCGATGCAGCCGTAGGAGATTTGAGGAAGGCTATCCCTAGTACGAGAGGACCGGGATGGACGAAGCTCTCGTGTGCCAGTTGTCCTGCCAAGGGCACGGCTGGTTAGCGACCTTCGGGTGGGATAAGCGCTGAAAGCATCTAAGCGCGAAGCTCGTTCCAAGATGAAATCTCCCACAGGGTTAACCTGGTAAGGCCCGTGGCCAGACGACCACGTTGATAGGCCGGAAGTGTACGTGCGGCAACGCATTCAGCTGACCGGTACTAATCGGCCGAGGGCTTGGGAACTTGCTCGTGCTCGCTATGGAACGCTCAGGGTGACCCTCGTGGTCACACCGGGCCTCGAGGTCGACCCCTGTCTGGGGTCTCGTACCCCGGCCCGAGGGCGCACAGTTTCCGGTGGCCATGGCGACAGAGATACACCCGTTCCCATTCCGAACACGGCAGTTAAGCCTGTCAGCGCCGATGGTACTTGGGGGGTAGCCCCCTGGGAGAGTAGGACGCCGCCGGGATTTCTCTGAAGAAGCCCCCCGCTCTGCGGGGGGCTTCTTCGCGTCCGGGGTGCCTTCGGCCGGCGGGGCTCCCGTCCTGATCCCCAGCTGGTGGCCTATTCGTGGCCCGGCCGCTCAGGCTCCAGCTTCGTCGGTCCTCGGAGCCGACGGCGGGGCGGGAGCCGACCGCCGTTCACACCGGGTGGAGCTGGTGGCGGCGGTCCCGTACCTGGGCGACCAGCTCGACGTCCACCGTGTTGTGGGTGAGCAGCCAGCTGCGGGTGTCCTCCGACATGGGCGTTCCCAGACCCCGGCCCACGTTCTCCCGTGCCGCGGGTACGTCGAGGGGTGTCAGTCCCAGGCGGTCGATACACGTCCGGTAGACGCCGGGTAGATCTTCGGTCATCCCGGCGATGTCGATGCCGTCGAGGCACGCCATGGCCATGGTCCGGAGCCTGCCGACATCGATGACGCCGGTGTCCACACGGCGACCTTCCGGGGACTCGGAGGGGCCGGGCCACGCCGGGGCGGAGCGCGGCAGTGCGAGGGCCCGGGCCTGCGGGTTGGACCATTGGGACAGGGTCTCGTCTCGTCGGCACCAGTCGTCGAAGGAGAGTGTCTGGGCGAGTTCGGTGTACAGGTGTCCGGGGACGCCGTGGTCCCGCCACTGGCAGTAGGAGCTCGGAATGAGGGCGATCGGCTCACGCAGCAACGTGGCGGTCACGAGCGGGACATCGGCGAGCAGCGGCGGGAGCATGGGACCGAGGTGACCGACGATGAGTCGGTACGAGTGCAGTCGGGCCGGGGACAGCCGGAGGAGTTCGCTGAGGGTCAGGCCGTCGCACACCTCGAGGGGCGGGAAGTGCCGTTTGAGCATCTCCCGCAGGCTGGTTCCAGCCGTCTTCGGAAGATGCCACACATAGAGTCGCTCCGTGTCCCCGGGGAGGGGATCCGGAGCCACCAGCGGGCGGAACGTCGAGTTGCGGAAGAACGTGACCTGGCACTCAGGGGAGGCCAGCAGTTGAGCCACCACGTCGTGGCTCGACCCCCCGCCGATGAGGAACGCCGCGTAGGTCTCCCGTTCCGTGCCCGTGGCCTCCCGTCCCAGGACGGACGAGAAGAGTCCGGCGACGATCGCGTGAGGGTCGACGAGATTTCGAGGAGGAGTCCGCTGCAGGGGGCTGCGCAAATTCGTTAAGTTAGCAGGAGGCGCCGACGGGTCACCCGACGGGTGAGCGGGTACGTCAGACCTGGTGCGCACCTGGGCCGGAGGGAGCCGGCGTCGGGTCCCCCGCAGGAGGAACGGGCTCGCCGGCCGAGGCGACTTCGGTCCAGAGCGAACTCGCGCGACGTCCTCCAGGTGTCGGTCCCGTGCCGACGGCACTCGACATGGCGGATCCGCCGCAAGGCGCCGCCTTCGCGGCGGTGATCCGGCAAGTTCTCAGACCTGCGGGGCCACTTCACGAACGGCCCTGTCGAGCGGAGTACCTCCAGGCATCGGCGGCAGTGGGTACTCGGCCACCTCTGCTGCGAGTTCCCTGGTCTCGACGAGCAGCACCGACGTGCTTCGCCGATCGGTTCCCGCCGGTAGCCGTTGACGATGCCGGGCGCACGGGACACCAGCGTCTCCCGTGCCTGCGCCAGGAGGAGCCGACCTTCGTCAGGGTTCTCGACCCGGCCACGATGACTGCACACATCGGCGGACCTCCTCGTGGCCGGATGACGTGCCCCCAGGAGATGGTCGAGCCGGACGCCCCCGACCCGGTGTGCCCTCGGGCGATCAGGGACACCGAGCCGTCCACCGGCCAGGGTGCGACGGGGGGGTGACGACGGTCGGCACGATCCACGGAAGCCATGGTCGGGGGGTACTCGTGGTCCCCGACGTGAGGGTGGCCGTCCGGGTGGGGCTCACGGTCCGAAGCTCCCGGTCACACAGCAGGTGACCCGAATGTCGTGGTGCGACCCGATCTCCTGAGGCCCGTACCTGGAGCGAGAACTGCGTACCCGCGACCACGACCAAACGAGCTGTCCGAAGCCGTGGCCTCTCCATGGGGTGAGGCTGGACCTTCACCCGCTCCGGAAGAGGTGGGCATCCCGAGGTTGCCGGTCAGGGTCAACGACCCTCCGCGAGTTCCACGTCGTCCGGGACGCCGTTCCCCGATCAGGGACGCGCCGGTGCATCAGTCGTAGGCGAGGGCGTCGACGTCGCGCAGACGGGTGGCAAGTGAGCTCATGAGGCGTCGGGCCATGCTCGGCGAGTCCCGCAGGACCCGCTGGAACTGCTTCCGGCGCAGGACCAACAGGGTCATGTCGGTGTCGGCCGTGGCCGAGGCGAACCGCGGCTGGTCGTCGAGCAGGGCCAGTTCGCCGAAGAACTCGCCGGGTCCCAGGTGGGCGATGGTCCGCTTGCCCCGGACCACCGAGGCGCTCCCCGCCAGCACCACGAAGAAGAGCAGTCCGGGCTCGCCCTGGGCCACCAGCAGGGTCCCGGCGGGGACGTCCACCTCTTCGACCACCTTGGTCACCGTGCGCAGTTCGGCCCGGGTGCACCCGGCGAACAGCCAGATGCGGCGGAGGTCTCGGTGTCCGGACGCCGGAGGCATGTCCGGACGCTACCTGGACGGACGCCCGGCGGGACCGTGGTGGATCCGCCACGCGGCGTGCGAACGCCGTGGTCACGGCCACTGTGGGCGTCGGAAACGGTTGACCGGCGCACGTGGAGGAACTATCACTTGCAAGGGCGGTCGTGGATCGTTCCCGGGCGTAGTGCCGGTGGAAGGGTTCGCGGCATCGGAGGGGCACGGCCGGGGGGCATCGTGGTCCACGGACAGGAGTACGACGAAGGGCGGCGGAGCATGCGGAGTACGCGGAGTCCACAGTGGCGGGGCGTGGCGGGATGCCGCCTGCGGCGTGGTCGGGCGTGACCGAGGCCGCCGGAACCACCGAGGCCGTCCGCCGGCTGCTCGACGCGGCGACGGCCGCCGCCGACCGCGAGGACTGGTCCGCCGCCGTCTCCATCGCCGAAGCCGCCGCCTCGCTGGACGCCGGGGACCCGATGGTGGCGCTCGCCCTGGCCCGGGCCCGGGCCGGCGCGGCGGCCGAGGAGCCGGCGACCGGAACCCGACGGCGGCTGACCATCATGTTCTGCGACCTGGCCGGCTCGACCGAGATCGCCAGTGCCCTCGACCCCGAGGACACCCGGGAGATCCTGCACACGTACCACGCCACCTGCGCCGAGATCATCCGACGCTACGACGGGCACATCGTCCACCTGATGGGCGACGGTGCCCTGGTCTCGTTCGGGTACCCGCGGGCACACGAGGACGATGCGGCACGTGCCGTGCTGGCCGCACTGTCCATCGCCGAGGCGGTGCCGGCACTGCGGTCACCGTCGACGGGGGAGCAGTGGGACCTCAAGGTGCGGGTGGGCATCCACACCGGACTCGCCGTGGTCGAGTACCTGAGCGGTGCCTCGTGGGCGCAGCCCGGCGAGATCTACGGTGAGACGCCCAACCTGGCGGCACGCGTCCAGACGGCCGCCGCCCCCGGCACCGTGGTCATCAGCGACACCACCTACGACATGGTGCGCGACCGGGTGGACGTCCGCCCCCTCGGGCCCCACACCCTGAAGGGCATCGCCCGGCCGGTGGAGCTCTACGAGGTGCACGCCGTGCGCGCCGACCTCGACGCCCGTCGCGAGGACCCGTCGAACGTGGCCGTGGTCGGGCGCCAGTCCGAGCGCGAGGCGCTGGACCAGGCATGGGAGGCGGCCCGCGGGGCCGGCGCCTTCGCGGTGATCTGCGGCGAACCGGGGATCGGCAAGTCCCACCTCCTGCGCTACGTGCGGGACATGGTCCACAGCGAGGGCGGCCGGTCGGTGGTCCTGCGTTGCTCCGCCCTGTACTCGAACACCCCCCTCCAGCCGGTGGTCACGCTCATCCGCGCCCAGGTGGACGAGGCCGGGGCCGACGACCCGTTCGCCGCCCTGGTGGAGGTGGCCGGCACCTTCGGACTGTCCGGGGACGAGCCCCTGTACCTGTTGGCCCAGCTGTGCTCGGTGCCGTGGCCGGAAGGTCGCACCGCCCCCGACCTGCTGCCCGAACAGGCCCGTGAGCGGACCCTGGTCATGCTGATGGCATGGATCGACGCCATGGCCGCCCGGGGGCCGTTGCTGCTGGCGGCCGAGGACGTCCACTGGGCCGACCCGTCGACCCTCGACCTCCTCGCCCGATGCGTCACCCCCGAACGCGGTCAGCCGATCCTGGTGGTCGTGACCACCCGCTCCGACCCGGCCACGGTGCCGGGCGATCCGGCGACCGTGCTGACGCTGGAGCCGCTGGGCGACACCGCCTGCCACAAGCTCATCGACACGCTGACCGGTGGCCGTCTGGACCGGGCCACCCGAGCGCTCATCGCCGAGCGGGGCGACGGCGTGCCGCTGTACGTGCGCGAGCTGGCCAAGATGCTCGACGCCGACGGCGACCCGGACGCCGAGCCACCCCCGGTGCCCCCGTCGCTCAACGACCTGCTCGTGGCCCGCCTGGACTCGTTCCCCCACGCCCGTCCGGTACTGGACGTCCTGTCCGTGCTCGGCCGCCCGGCATCACCGGGGCTGCTGGGGGAGCTGACCGGACGTCCGGCGGCGGACCTGGCCACCGACCTCGCCGCCCTCGAGCGGGCCGGCGTGGTACGGGCGTCGACGTCGCCGACGGTGGTCGACTTCTACCACGCCCTCCTGCGCGACACCGCCTACGACGTGCAGCTGCTGTCCGACCGCCGCCGGCTCCACCTGCGGGTGGCCGGGGTGCTCCAGGCCCGCCCGGACGTGGACCGGGTGGACACGGCCCTCGAGCTGGCCCACCACTGGCAGCTGGCCGGCGAGCCGGCCCGGGCGGTGACCCTGTGGCTGCACGCCGCCGTGCGGCAGGCCGCCTCCGCCGCCCACGTCGAGGCCATCGCCTCCTTCGAGCTCGTGCTCGCCCACCTGGACGACCTGGGTCCCGAGCGCGACGAGGTCGAGCTGGCCACCCGCAGCGGCCTGGCCGCCAGCCTGCTGGCCGCCCGTGGCTACACGGCCCCCGAGGTGGCCGACGCCTATGCCAGGGTGCGGGAGCTGTCCGCCGCCCGGGACGCACGGCTGGAACTGACCAGCGTGTACGGCCTGTGGTCCTACTACCACGTGACCGGCAACGCCCCCGCCTCGGTCGAGCTGGCCGAGACCCTCCTCGAACGGGCGAGGGCCTCGGGTGACGAGCAGGCCGAGCGGGCGGCGAGCGCCGTACTCGGCTACCAGCTGATGCGGGTGGGCCGGCCGGCCGACGCCCTCGAGCTCCTGGACCGGGGGCGTCGGTGGGAGGCCACCGAGCCCCTGTTCCCCCATCACGCCGGCATCGGTGCCACCGCCAACTCGGCCATCACCCGCTGGCTCCTGGGCGACTTCGCCGGCGCCCGCGACGCCGTGGACGCCGCCGTGGCCGCCGCCGACGCCATGGAGGGGCCCACCGCCCATTTCACCCGGGCGTACACGTACCTGTGGGCGGCCGAGCTCCACCAGGTGGCCGGTCGCTACGACCTGGCCGCCTTCCACGCCGGCCGGACGGTCCAGGTGTCCGCCGAGTACGGCTTCCCGAGCTGGCTGGGTGCGGGTATGACGGAGCTCAAGATCGCCGAGGCGATGTGCGGCGACGACGAGGCGCTCCCGGTGATCGACTTCTGCATCCAGGCCTGGCGGGACGCCGGCGCGTCGGCGGGGCTGCCCCAGTACGTGCTGGGCCAGACCCTGGCCTACCGCCGGGCGGGCCGGATCGACGAGGCCTGCGCCGCCGTCGACCAGGGACTGGCCGACGTCGGGGCGAACGAGGAGCGCTACCTCGAGCCCGAGCTGCACCGGGTGCGTGGGGAGCTCCTGTGCGCACGCGACCCCGCCGCCGGTGACGGACCCGAGGCCCTCGTGCGGGCGCTCGCCGAGGCCACGGCCAACGGGTCGGCGGCCCTCCGGCTCCGGGCCCTCATGGCGCTGGAGTCCCGCCACCGCGACCGGGGGGACGTCGACAGCACGCTGTCCGAGGTCGACGAGCTGCACCGCCGGCTCGACCCGCCAGGCGTGGACCCCGAGCCCACCCTCGTCGAGGCCCGGGGACTGTGCGACCGGAGCGTGGCGCGGTGACCCAGCCGGCGCCTCCCCGGCTGGTCCTGCCGCCCTCGGCCCGGACCTCGCTCGAGCGGCTGCCGACCTTCGTCGAGCACGGCGGCGAGATCGCCTGTCGGCATCCGGCCGATGCCATCAACTCCCGGCTCTACGGCTTCGTGGTCCCCGCCGACCACGGGCTGCTGGACCGCTACTGCGACCGGTTGTTCAACGAGCCGAGCGGCGGGGCGTACCACTGGGAGGCCCTGGGCGACGAAGTGCTCCTCAACTTCGTCGACATCCCGACCATGGGCTCGACCGATCTGGAGGACATGCGCCTCGGCGTGTGCCGGGAGCGCGAGGCGGCCATCTGGTTCCCGGTGGTGGACCGTGCCCGGGACAGCTTCGCCTGGGCCATCCCGTACATGTTCGTCGACTCCGACCTGGCCCTGGCCGGCGGCCGCGAGGTCTACGGGTTCCCGAAGCAGATGGGCACGCTGCACATCCCGGTGGGGGACAAGGCACCGCGGCGTCTCAGCATCCACACCGAGACCCTGAAGGTGCATGCGCCGGAGTCCGAGGCCCGCAACCACCGGGTGGTCCGGGTGCGGCGCCCGGGCGACCGCCCGCTGCTCGGGCCGGCCTGGGAGCACCCGGCGGCAGCCCTGCGTCAGATGATGCGGGCCGCCGGCGTCATCACCGCACCGTCGATCGGCCACCGGGGCGGCGGCCTCGCCGGTTTCCTGCGGTCCCTCGACCCGGCACCGGACATCACCCCGGAGCTGCTCTTCTTCGGCCACCTGGTCGAAGAGGACATCCCCATGCTCCTGCTCAAACAGTTCCGGGACGCCCACCAGCAGGGCGCGGCCTGCTACCAGGCGCTGGTGCGGGTGGACATGGAGGTCAGCCTGTTCCGGCGGGGCGGTCTCCTGCCCGACGGCTACCGGGTCTCGGTGGCGGCACTCGACGGCGAGCCCATCACCCGGGAGCTCGGCGTACCGGCCGAGTGCGTGCCCCGTGCCGCCTTCTGGCTGGACTTCGACTTCGTCGTCCACCTCGGCGACATCCTGTTCGAGGCCCACGGTGTCCGGCGCTGAGGCCCCGGCGCGGCGGCCCCGGGTGGCGGTCCTCGGCGGCGGGGCCGCCGGGATGACGGCGGCGTTCGAGCTCAGCAGCCCGGGGTGGCGGGACCGCTACGACAGCATCACCGTCTACCAGTACGGGTGGCGGCTCGGGGGCAAGGGAGCGAGCGGCCGGGGTCCGCACGCCCGCATCGAGGAGCACGGCCTGCACATCTGGCTGGGCTTCTACGAGAACGCCTTCCGGCTGATGCGCGAGTGCTACGAGGAACTGGGGAGGGGACCGGACTGTCCCATCCGCACCGTCGAGGAGGCGTTCGAACGGGCCAGCCTGTTCATCGTCCAGGAACCGCGCGGCGACAGCTGGCTCCCGTGGACGGCCCAGTTCGGCGAGACCGACGACATGCCGGGCGACACCGACAAGGAGTTCCCCAGCCTGTGGGAGATGGTCCTGCGTGCGCTCCGCCTGTCCCTGACCTTCAACGCCACGGCCAAGCTGGCGTCGCCCGACGAGGCCACCCCGCCCCCGGTGGACCTGGTGCCGACCGAACCACCCGGCGCCACGCCCGCCCTCGTGCTCACCCCGACCCCGAAGACCCCGTTGCGCCGACTGGCCGGTACGGTGCGCGAGCTGTACCTCAAGATCTGGTATCTGGTGGCCGACCTGTCGCAGGCCGAGCTGGCCGGCGCGCTGGTCCTGGCCGAGTGGTTGCCCGCCGACCCGGCCGACCACCTGTCCGAGCACCACGGGCTGCTGCTGGACTTCGTGGAACGCGCCGTCGACCGCCTGCGCCGACGGGCCGAACACCCCGACGGGCTGTCCGACCAGGCGCGGCGCGAGTGGTACCTGACCGACGTCCTGCTGGCGTGTGTGCGCGGCGTGGTGGCCGACGGCGTGCTCACCCATGCCGACGGTCTCGACGCCATCGACCACTGGGACTTTGCCGAGTGGTTGATCCGCCACGGCGCCCAACCGGAGTCGGCCCGCTGCGGCATGGTCACCACCCTCATGTACGACCTCCCCTTCGCCTACCGCGACGGCGATCCCACCACCCCGGCCATCGGGGCGGGTACGGCCCTGCGGGGCGCCATCCGGACCCTGTTCACCTACACGGGTGCGGTGGCGTGGAAGATGCGGGCGGGCATGGGGGACATCGTGTTCGCCCCGATGTTCGAGGTCCTGGAGCGGCGTGGCGTCCGCTTCGAGTTCTTCCACCGGGTCGACGCCCTGCACCCGAGCGCCGACGGCCGGCGGGTGGCGTCCATCGACGTGTCCCGCCAGGCGACCCTGCGGGACCCGCAGGCGGGCTACCGGCCGCTGGTGGACGTGGACGGCCTGCCGTGCTGGCCCAACGCGCCGCTCGTCGACCAGCTGGCCCGGCCGGTGACGGCCGAGGACGTGGAGTCGTTCTGGTCCACCGCCGAGCCCGTGGGCCGGCTCACCCTGCGCGACGGGGTCGACTACGACCAGGTGGTCCTGGCCATCCCGGTCGGCGCCCACCCCTACGTGTGCAACGAGATGCTGGACGGTTCGCCGGCGTGGCGGGACATGGTGGACCACGTCGCCACCGTCTACACCCAGGCCTTCCAGGTCTGGCTGACCGCCGACATGTCCGCCCTCGGGTGCGACTGGGCGTCGTCCACCACCGGCGGGTACCTCGAACCGTTCGACACCTGGGCCGACATGCGCCAACTCATCGAGCGCGAGCAGTGGGGCGAGGGCGTGGTGCGCGGCATCGCCTACTTCTGCAACACCATGCCGACGCCGCCCGGTCTCCCCGGACGCGACGACCGGGACCTGCCACGCCGGGCCACCGCCCAGGTGAGGGCCAACGCCGTGACCTTCCTGCGGGACGCCATGGCACCGCTGTGGCCGAGCGGCGTGCACCGGTACCCGACGGAGTTCCGCTGGGAGCTGCTCGTGGACGACCAGGGGCGCCAGGGTCCCGCCCGGTTCGACAGCCAGTACTGGCGGGCCAACGTGGACCCGTCCGAGCGCTACGTGCTGTCGTTGCCGGGGAGCTCCCGCTACCGGTTGGGCGCCGACCAGAGCGGCTACGACAACGTGGTGTTCGCCGGTGACTGGACCCGGTCCGGCCTGAACAGCGGATGTGTCGAGTCGGCGGTGACGTCGGGACTGCTGGCGGCGGCGGCGGTTGCCGGTGGCACCCGCCGTCCGATCATCGGGAACGTACGAGGACCACAAGGAGACCGCCATGTCATCTGACCAGACGCCCGGCCGTGGTGCCAAGAGCATCGTGGACGTGGCCACCGCACTCGGCTCCAAGGTGTACTCGGAGTCCTACGGCTCGATCAGCCAGGCCGGCCAGGCGGCGGCCGCCGCCGTCGGCGCGGCCACGGGCGGCACGGGATCGGGACCGGCGGCCACGGTGGCCGGCGTGGCCTCGGGTGGCGCCTCGACGCTGTTCGGGCTGGCCCAGGAGATGGCGGGCCTGGCCCTGCACACGGCGGGGCAGATCAGCGAATCCCTGGTGGAGGCGGCGGGCGAGCTCGAGACGCTGGTGGCCCGACCCGCCGACGGGGCGGCGGGGCCCCGGTCCGACGTGGCCCTGCCCGACGAGCGGGACCGCTCCACCCCACCGCCCCAGTCCGTGCTGGTGCTGGGGGCCACCAGTCCCGGCCGGACGACGTCGGCGACGTTCGAGGTGCGCAATCCGGGTGACGACACCGTCGACGCCGTGCACCTGCGCTGCGGGGGCCTGTTCGCCCCCGGGGACGTGCGCATCGCCGGCTCCCACGTCACGTTCGCCCCGTTGACGGTGGAGGTGGCCCCCGGGGCCACGGTGACCGCCACGTGCACCGTGGAGGTACCCGAGCGGGCCAAGCGCGCACACTACGTGGGCCTCATCGAGGCCAACGGTCTCGCCGGCGTGCAGCTGCTGGTGTCACTCGATGTCCTATGAGGAGGACGCAGCACCGCTGCGGATCCCGCCCGAGACGCTCCGTCTCTTCGACCGGTTGCAGGCGCGCGCCCAGCGCGCCGTGCTGCTGAGCCTGCCCTCGGGGGAGCCGCGGCACTACCTCTACGACCTCCTCCCGACGTACCCGCTGCGCACCGGCAAGGGGCTCCGCCCGGTCCTGTGCATGGCGGCGTGCGAGGCGTACGGCGGCACCTACGACGACGCCCTGCCGTTCGCGGCGGCCGTCGAGCTGCTCCACAACGCCTTCCTCGTGCACGACGACATCCAGGACGGGTCGATCCGGCGCCGGGGCCGCCCGGCGCTGCACGTCGAGCACGGTGTCCCGCTCGCCCTCAACGCCGGGGACGCCCTGGCCGCCCTGGCCACCGCCAAGCTGGTCCGGGCCGCCCGCACCCTGCCCCCGCCGGTCGCCGTGTCGGTGCTCGACGGCTGGGAGCGCATGAACCGCGAGACCATCGAGGGCCAGGCGCTCGACCTGGGCTGGCAGCGCGACGGCGTCCTCGACCTCGACGAGGAGGCGTACCTCGCCATGTGCGGCAAGAAGACGGCGTGGTACACGGGCGTCCAGCCGCTGGCCATGGGGGCGGCCATCGGATCGGGCAACCCGTCCCGGGCCGCCGGGGCGTTCCGGTTCGGCTGGCTGCTCGGCCTGCTGTTCCAGCTGGCCAACGACCTGGACGGCGTGCGGGGGAGCGACGGCGCCGAGGACATCGTCGAGGGCAAGCGCACGTTGCTGGTGATCCACCTCCTGGCCACGCTCGACCCCCCCGGCCGTGCCGAGGCCGCCCGGATCCTCAACCTGCCCCGGGGTGGGCGCAGCGCGGCGGAGGTGGCGTGGGTGGTGGACCGGATGGAGGAGACGGGCACCATCGACCATGCCCGTGAGGGCGTCCTCGCCCTGGCCGTGGCGGCCCGGGTCGAGGCCGAGGCCGCCTTCGGGTCCCTCCCGGCGTCCCCCGGACGCGACCTCCTGCTGTCCACCACCGATGTCGTGCTCGTCGGCAACGGACTGGGTCCCCGGCACTGAGCCGGGCCGGCCCGCCGACTCAGAGGAGGCCGTCTCCCCAGGACCGGCCCGGTGACGTCCCCGGCGGGCAGGCGAAGATGCCGCTGCCGGTGTGGACCAGGTAGGCGGCCAGGGCGTCCTGACCGGCCAGCCGGGTCTGGACGGGCACGAACTGGTCCGCCGGGCGCTTCTGGAAGCAGATGAAGAACAGTCCGGCGTCGAGTTCGCCGGTGGTCGGATCGACCCCGTCGACGAAGCTGTAGCCCCGCCGCAGGAGTGCGGCCCCGTGGTTGGTCCTCGGGGAGGCCACCCGGATGTGGGCGGAGTCGGGGATGCGCGGGTTGCCGAAACTGTCGACGGCGTTCAGGTCGACCGGGTCGTGCTCGCGGGCCGACCCGAGGGGGGCCCCGGTGTCCTTGACCCGGCCGATCGTCTGCTCCTGGTCCGACACCGTGCTGCGGTCCCACGCCTCGAGGTGCACGCGGATCCGCCGGGCCACCAGGTAGGAGCCCCCGCGCATCCACGCCTGGTCGGGGTCGTCGGCCCATACGAAGGTGTCCATCGAGCGCGCCTCGCCGGGCACGAGGTTGTCGGTGCCGTCCTTGAACCCGAGCAGGTTGCGAGGTGTCGTGGCGTCGCCGCCGGCCGACGCCGTACGCCCGAACCCGGTCTGCAGGTAGCGCAGGGTGGCCGACCCGAACGCGAGCCGGGTGAGGTTGTGCACGGCGTGGAACGCCACCTGGGCGTCGTCGGCGCACGCCTGGACGCAGAGGTCGCCACCGGAGCGGGTCGGGTCGAGCTGGTCCCCCGGGAACGCCGGCAGGTCGATGAGCGCCTCCGGCCGCCGGCCCGAAAGTGCGAACCGGTCGTCGAACAGCGTGGGCCCGAAGCCGACGGTCACGGTGAGCCGCGACGGTGGGAGGTCCAAGGCCTCACCGGTGTCGGCCGGAGGGGCGAACAGGCCGTCCGGTCCGGCGACGGGCTGGCCCTGGGTCATCCGTTCGGCCGCGGCCGTCCACGTGGCGAGCAGGGCGGCGAGCCCGGCTCGGTCGGCTGCCGTCACGTCGTAGGCGGCAAAGACCATCCGCTCCTGTTCGGGCGTGGCGATCCCGGCCTGGTGGGCGCCGTGGAACGGCAGCGCCCCTTCCCCGGGGGCGGGAGCGGCGCCGGCCGTGCCCGGTCCGGTGGCGGCGGCGGCGATTGCGGCGGCGGTCGCCGCCGATCCGGCCAGGAGCTGGCGCCGGCTGAACGACGGTCCCCGACGGGTGCTCATGACGGCGCCCCACCGGTGCCGTAGGGGGCGAGCACACCGGCCAGGCGGGCCAGGTCGGCGGCGGTGGCGTCCAGCTGCCGGGACAGCGCCAGTCGGGCGGTCGGGGTGACGGAGGCGTCGGGCACGAGGGCCGGGTCCCCGAGCGCGGCCACGTCCCCGTCGAGGACGGCGAACTGGCTCGTCACCGTGGTGGCGAGTGCGGGGTCGACCAGGCTGGCCAGCGGCTCGACGGTCGAGAACGACCGGTGCGCCGCCTGCTCGGTGGCGGCCACGTCGACGAGGCCGAGGCGCGAGTAGGGCTCCTGCTCGACGGGCAGGGCGTCGTCGGCCACCCAGTCGAGCTGGTCGACGGCCACCGAGCCGATGGCCTCGGGGCCGAGTCGCTTCCGGCCGAGCAGGAATTCGGCCACGGGGGCCTGGGCGGCCAGACTGGCCACGTCGGCCGCCCACGGGCCCGATCCCCACAGGTCCCGCTCGACGGCGTGCAGCCCGCCGAAGGACGCGCCGGAGCCGACATCGGTCGGCAGCTCGTCGAGCGACGAGCTGTTGACGCTGTTGTCGGTGTCGAGCACGCGGAACACGTCGTAGTCGGCCTGGGCGACGAGCTCGTCGGCCCGACCCGCGGCGGTGTCCCCCGCGGCGGCGTCCGTCGCCAGCCGTCCGACGGCCGCCACGAAGCCGGAGGTGGCGTCGTCGACCTCCGTGGCGAACCGGCGGCTGGCGGTGCGGGTGGCCTGCGTGGTCGGCCCCGACCCCGGTCCGTAGCCCGAGGCGTAGGAGGCGGTCCCCACCGACGGGGCGGTGGTCGCCGGCGGTCGGACCGCAGCGGTGGAGCATCCGGCGGCCGTCAGGGCCACCAGGACGGCAGCCGCAGCCGTGCCGGCGCGCCGCGAACCCCAGCGGGAGGTCGTCGGTGGTGTCGGACGGGTGGAGGGCATCGGCTCGAGCGTGCGCCGGACGGCGGGTTCGGCCCCCCAGGGTAGGGGACCGTGGGGGGCAGGTGTCGGCGGCGGATGTCGGCGGAGCGGCGGGCCCGCCACCGGGCCCGTGCACCCCGGGACGGGCGCCCGTCCCGGGTAGACTGGCACCATGTCGCCGAGCACCCCCTCTGGTCAGCCGCGCCCGCGCACCTCCGGGGGCGGATCACGCGCCGGCTCGGGACGGCCCGGCGGGTCCCCGGGCTCCGGGGCTCCGCGTGGCGGCGGTGGCAGCGGCAAGCGGTCAGGAGGCTCGGGTGCCGGCGGCGCATCGGGTCGGCCGGGCGGTTCCGGTTCCGGGCACGGTGGCGCCTCCCGGGGGGGGAGTGGTTCCGGGTCGGGCGCCGCCCGCCCGCCCCGCCGCGACGGCGCCCCGTCGGGCTACCAGGGGAAGCGGACGTCCGAGAGCCCGAAGGGCGCCCGCTCCGAGCGTCCGGACCGCGCCGACCGAGCCGATCGACAGACCGGACCCGCCCGGACCGGCCGGCCGCCGGCCCGCCGGGGCGCCGGACCTGGTGAGGGTCGCGATCGCCAGGGACGTCCCGCCGACCGGCCCGACGAGCGCAGGAGCGGTCAGGTCGTGCGCAAGGGATGGGGGAGCGTGGCCCGGCGCGGCGCCTCCCAGGTCCGGGACGGCGTGGAGCACGGACCCGACGAGGACACGCCGGAGGGCCGGCGACGCTCGAGGAAGCGGACCGACGAGTTCGTCCCCGAGACGTTCGTGCGGGTCGACGACCGCAGCACCGGCCGTCCGGGCAAGGCGGCGGCCCCGGCCCACCGCCCGGTACGCGAGCCCGACGAGCTGCCCGCCGACATCGCCCAGGAGCTGGCCACTGCGGCGGGACCCGACTGGAACTTCCTGCGTGACCGCATCAGCGAGCGCATGACCGCCGGCATCGGCGCCTACGAGCGGGAGCGCTTCCGGGACGCGGCACGCATCCTGCGCACCGTGGTCGACGCCGTGCCCACTGCGCCGTCACCCCGCGAGCTGCTCGGCCTGAGCCAGTACCACCAGGGTCACTGGAAGGCGGCACTGCCGAACCTCGAGCAGTTCGCCGCCCTGACCGGCTCGGTCGACCAGCACCCGGTGCGCATGGACTGCCACCGCGCCCTCGGCCGGCCGAAGCGGGTGGAGGCGCTGTACGAGGAGCTGCGCAAGGGGTCGCCCGATCCCGAGGTGCTCAGCGAAGGCCGCCTGGTCCTGGCCGGCACCCGGGCCGACCTCGGCGACCTCGACGGCGCGGTGGCCCTGCTGACCGAGGCGGGTGCCGGACGCCTGGTGCGCAACCCGGCCGAGCGGCACCTCCGCCAGTGGTACGTCCTGGGCGACCTGATGGAGCGCTCAGGCGACCTGGCCAAGGCGCGGGAGCTGTTCCTGCGGGTCCGGGCGGCCGACCCGGACGCCTACGACGTGGCCGACCGGCTCGAATCCCTCGGTCCCCCCACCCGGGCCCGTCGGACGCCGAACCGCACCCGCGACGCCCGTTAGGCTCTGGCGCCATGAGCCTCGAACAACTCCTCGGTGACGAAGCGGACTCGCTGCTCCGCCACACCGCCAGCGCCTTCCCGTCCGACCTGCTGACCCTCCCCGGTCCGACCGTCATCGACGACGTGTTCCGGGACTCCGACCGGTCGCCCACGGTGCTGCGCAACCTCGGCACCCTCTATCACACCGGCCGGCTCGCCGGCACCGGCTACGTGTCGATCCTCCCCGTCGACCAGGGCATCGAGCACTCGGCCGCCGCCAGTTTCGCCAGGTTCCCCGCGTACTTCGACCCTGCCCGCCTGTGCGACCTCGCCATCGCCGCCGACTGCAACGCCATCGCCACCACGTTGGGCGGCCTCGGCGTGGTGGCGCGCCGGTACGTGCACCGGATCCCGTTCATCGTGAAGCTGAACCACAACGACTTCCTGAACTATCCGACCACCTACGACCAGATCATGTTCTCCGAGGTCCGCCAGGCCGCCGACCTCGGCGCCGTGGGCGTGGGGGCCACCATCTACTTCGGGTCCGAGGGTGCCGACCGCCAGATCGTCGAGGTGTCCCAGGCATTCGCCGAGGCCCACCGCCTCGGGATGTTCACCGTGTTGTGGTGCTACCTGCGCAACAGCGCCTTCAAGCAGGGCGACACCGACTACCACGTTTCGGCCGACCTCACCGGGCAGGCCAACCACCTGGGCGTGACCATCGAGGCCGACATCATCAAGCAGAAGCAGCCGGAGAACAACGGCGGCTACAACGCCCTCGCCTTCGGTAAGACCGACCCGCTCGTCTACTCGGAACTCACGACCGACCACCCGATCGACCTGACCCGCTGGCAGGTCGTCAACTGCTACGCCGGGCGGATCCCCCTCATCAACTCGGGCGGGGAGTCCAAGGGCGCCGACGACCTGGCCCAGGCGGTCCGGACGGCCGTGGTCAACAAGCGGGCCGGTGGCGCCGGGCTGATCGTGGGCCGCAAGGCGTTCCAGCGCCCGACCGACGAGGGCGCCGCCCTGATCCACGCCATCCAGGACGTCTACCTCGACCCCGAGGTCTCCATCGCCTAGGCGCGAGCGCGTCCCGGTGCCTCCCCGGCGTCGTGGTGCACCGGGCGTGGACGATTGCCGGTGCCCCCGCCGTGCGGCGGTAGTGTCGTGGGGGACCCACCGCCCACCGGCGGCGAGCGTCCGGGACCGGAGTGCCTCCGAGCGGGAGCCGGTCCGACCGAGGGACGCCGTCGACCGGCGCCCGTGAGCGCTCGAGCAGTACGAAGGGGAGCAAGGTGTCCGACACCACCACCGAGGCGACGACCCACCACCTGATCGACCGCGTGGTCATCCGGTTCGCCGGCGACTCCGGCGACGGGATGCAGCTGGCCGGCGACCGGTTCACGACGTCGTCCGCCCTGCTGGGCAACGACCTGGCGACGTTCCCGGACTTCCCGGCCGAGATCCGCGCCCCGGCCGGAACCCTGGCCGGGGTGTCGGCGTTCCAGGTCCACATCTCGGACCACACCATCTCGACCCCGGGCGACTCGCCCAACGTCCTGGTGGCGATGAACCCGGCCGCCCTCCGGGCCAACGTCGCCGCCCTGCCGCAGGGTGCCACCATCATCGTGAATTCGGACGCCTTCGACGAGCGCAACCTCCACAAGGCGGGCTACGAGGCGGACCCGCTGTCCGACGGCTCGTTGTCGGCGTTCACCGTCTACGAGGTCCCGATGACCTCGATCACCACCGAGTCGTCGAAGGAGATCGGGGTCAAGCCCCGGGACGCCGAGCGCTCCAAGAACTTCTTCGCCCTGGGCCTGATCAGCTGGCTGTACACCCGGCCGGTCGAGCCCACCGTGGCGTGGATCACGGAGAAGTACGGCAACCGCGAGCTGGTGAAGGAGGCGAACCTCCGGGCGTTCAAGGCCGGCTACCACTTCGGTGAGACGGCGGAGCTGTTCGAGTCGTCCTACGAGGTCAAGCCGGCCGTCCTCGAGCCCGGTGAGTACGCCAACGTGACCGGGAACACGGCCGTGGCCTGGGGCCTGGTGGCGGCCTCGTTGACGAGCGGGCTCCCCCTGTTCCTCGGGACCTATCCGATCACGCCGGCCTCGGACATCCTCCACGAGCTGTCCAAGCACAAGCAGTTCGGTGTGCGCACCTTCCAGGCGGAGGACGAGATCTCGGGTATCGGCGCCGCCCTGGGCGCCGCCTTCGGCGGGGCGCTCGGCGTGACCACCACCTCCGGCCCCGGCGTCGACCTGAAGTCGGAGATGATGGGTCTGGCCATCAGCCTGGAGCTGCCGCTGCTGATCATCGACGTCCAGCGCGGCGGCCCGTCCACGGGCCTCCCCACCAAGACCGAGCAGGCCGACCTCCTGCACGCCATGTACGGGCGCCACGGCGAGGCGCCCCTGCCGATCGTCGCCGCCCGGACCCCGTCGCACTGCTTCGAGGCCACCCTCGAGGCCGTGCGGATCGCCGTCAAGTACCGCACCCCGGTGATCCTGCTGTCCGACGGGTACCTGGCCAACGGGACCGAGCCCTGGCGCCTGCCCGACCTCGCCGACGTGCCGTCCATCGACCCGGGCTTCGCCACCGGCACCAACCACCTCGACGACGAGGGCAACGCCGTGTTCTGGCCGTACCTCCGGGACCCCGAGACCCTGGCCCGGCCCTGGGCCCCGCCCGGCCTGGCCGGCCTCGAGCACCGCATCGGCGGGCTCGAGAAGGCGGACGGCTCCGGCAACGTGTCCTACGACGGCGCCAACCACGAGCGGATGTCCCGGCTGCGGGCGGCCAAGATCGCCGGCATCGCCGCCGACATCCCGCCCACCGACGTCGACCACGAGGACGGCGCCAGCGTGCTGGTGATCGGCTGGGGGTCCACCTACGGGGCGATCGCCGCCGGGGTCCAGCGGGTCCGGGCCCGTGGCCACAAGGTCGACCAGGCCCACCTGATGCACCTGAACCCGTTCCCGGCCGACCTCGGCGAGGTGCTCCGGCGCTACGACCGGGTGCTGGTCCCCGAGGTGAACCTGGGGCAGCTGTCCCGGCTGCTGCGGGCCGAGTACCTGGTGGATGCCGTCACCTTGAACCAGGAGTCGGGCATCCCGTTCCGGGCCGCCACCATGGAGGCCGCCATCCTGCAGCTGATCGACGACGCGACCGGGGACCCGGTCGACGGGGGGACCGAACGATGACCGATGTGACCGAGGCCGTGCCCGTCCCGCTCACCACCCGCAAGGACTGGTCCTCGGACCAGGAGGTGCGATGGTGCCCCGGGTGCGGTGACTACTCCATCCTGGCCGCCGTCCAGATGCTCATGCCCGACCTCGGCGTCCGCCGGGAGTCGACCGTGTTCCTCTCCGGCATCGGCTGCGCCGCCCGGTTCCCGTACTACATGAACACGTACGGGATGCACTCCATCCACGGGCGGGCGCCCGCCATCGCCACCGGCCTGGCCACCACCCGTCCCGACCTGGACGTGTGGGTCGTCACCGGCGACGGCGACGCGCTGTCGATCGGAGGCAACCACCTCATCCATGCCCTGCGTCGCAACGTGAACATCACCATCCTGCTCTTCAACAACCAGATCTACGGGCTGACCAAGGGTCAGTACTCGCCGACCTCCGAGATGGCCAAGGTGACGAAGTCGACGCCGTTCGGGTCCCTCGAGCACCCGTTCAACCCCCTGAGCCTGGCGCTCGGGGCCGAGGCGGGGTTCGTGGCCCGCACCCACGACATGGACCGCAAGCACATGTTGGAGACGTTCCGGCGGGCCCATGCCCACAAGGGCGCCTCGTTCGTCGAGATCTACCAGAACTGCAACGTCTTCAACGACGGCGCCTTCGAGGCCATCACCGGCAAGGACCACCGGGCCGACATGCTGATCCCCCTGGTGCACGGCGAGCCGATCCGCTTCGGGTCCGAGGGCCAGTTCGGCGTGATCATGGACCCCGACGGTTCGGTCGAGGTGGTCCAGGTGGCCGACGTCGGCGAGGACGCCCTCCTGGTCCACGACGAGCACAAGGAGAACCCGGGCCTCGCCTTCCAGCTCAGCCGCCTGTCGCGTGGCCCGTTCGAGCCGACGCCGATCGGCGTGTTCCGCGACGTGGAGCACGAGGAGTACGGCGAGCAGATGGCCGAGCAGATCGCCACGGCCACGGAGCGCCGCGGGGCGGGTGACTTCGCCGCCCTCCTGCGGTCCGGCTCGTCCTGGACCGTCTCCTAGGGGCTGGCGTCCGAGGGTCGACCGGTCGTCGGGCGGCATGGGCACCTATCTCCTGCTCCTGCGGGGCGTCAACGTCGGCGGACGGAACCGCCTGCCCATGGCCGACCTCCGGGCACTGGTGGAGGCGCTGGGCCACGGCGACGTGCGCACCCACCTGCAGAGCGGCAACGTGGTCTGCACCGGCCGCGGTCCGGCCGACCGGTTGGCCGACACCGTGGCCGCGGCCCTCCGCGACGAACTCGCCCTGACCGTGCCGGTGGTGGGACGCACCGCCGGGGAGTGGGCGGCGATGACGGCGGCCAACCCCTTCGTGGGGGAACGGGGCGACCCGCGGGCGCTGCACGTCACCTTCCTGGCCGGGACGCCCGCGGCCGACCGGGTGGCCGCCCTCGGTGCGGCGTCGGACGGATTCGCCCCCGACCGGTTCGCCGTGGTCGGCGCCGACGTCTTCCTCCACGTCCCCGGCAGCTACGCCGACACCGGACTGCAGAACGCCGTACTCGAGAAGCGGCTCGGTCAGGGGGCGACCACCCGCAACTGGCGCACGGTCACGGCCCTGGCCGACCTGGCCGGGGTGGGTCAGGGACCCGGCCCCGGGTCGGTGCCCTGATACGTGGCGTAGTCGCCGTCGCCGGTCAGCATCATGCAGAACTGCTCGGTCGGGCACGACAGGCCGGTGCCGTCTCCGGTGTAGGCCGACGGGGTGGGCACCACCTTCTGGGGTGCCCCCCAGACACCGTCGCTCTCCCGTAGGACGTTGCCCGAGGCGTCGGCGGCCACGCACACCTCGGCGGTCGGACACGACACGGCGTCGAGCCCGCCGCCGGCGTCGATCACGCGGGGCGGGCTCCACCCCGAACCGGGGGCCTTCGTCGACACCGAGGTCCCGTGGACGGCGGTGCAGGTGCCGGGGACGGGACAGGAGACGGCGGTGTCCCCCGGACCCGCCGCACCCCACGGGCCGGCGGCGCTGGTCCACGCCGTGCCGTCCCAGTCGAGCTCGGTGTCGCCGATGAGGGCGGTGCACGACGCTGCGGTGGGGCACGACACCCCGACCCGGCCGGACTGGAAGAGGTCGACGGTGGCCGGCCCGACCCGGGTGGTGAACACCTGGGGGGCCGTCCACGTGGTTCCCTGGAACGTGGCCGCGTGCCCGGTGTTGTCGACGTAGGCACAGAACTGCGACGACGGGCACGACACCGCGGCCGTGCGCGCACCGGTGTGGCCCGGGCCGGGGTCGGACGGGTCGGGGGCGGGCACCACCACTGGGGCCAACGGCGCCGGTGCCGACCAGGTGGTCCCGTTGCCGAGCGACGTGTGTCCGCTCCCGTCCACCACGGCGCACATGGGTCCGTCCGTGCAGTCGATGGCCGGGAGCCACGGCGGCGGGGCACTGCCGGCGGCGCCGGCGAAGTAGGTCGCCGACGTGCCCCAGGTGGCGCCGTCCCACGCCGTCACCGTCCCGGGACCCGTGGAACCGGCGGCATCGGCCTCGTTGGATCCCCCGCCGGCGGCCAGGCAGAACACGTCCGAGATGCACGAGACCGACGTGAACCCCCCGGCAGGAGGCAGGGCGGTGGCCGGATGCGACCAGCCGGCGGCGGGCACGACCGGCGTGGGGACGGTGGTGGGTACGGCGGAGGGGAGCGTCGAGGTGGTGGTGGTCGAGCTCGTCGCGGCGGGCGCGGTGGTGGCCGGCCCGGACCGCCGGACCGGCGACGGCGACCCGGCACAGCCTGCCGCCACCAGGGCGGCGGCAGCGGTCAGCGCCAGGGCGGTGGTCCTCGCCCCACGTCGCACTGCCGTCACTGCTCCTCCGAGTCGGTCCGCCCCCCGGTTCCGTCGGAAAGGCTAGTGGCCGCCGGGCGGCCGACGGGATCGGGGTGTCAGGCCGGGTCGAGGGGCCGGAAGACCATGCCGGTGCGGGGCTTGGGGTGGAAGAACGTGCTCTTGGGAGGCATGCGGCGCCGGGCGCGGGCCCAGTCGCCGATCTGGTCGAGCCGCACCGGGGGGAGCAGGACGGCGGCCTGGGCGTCGTCGGCGGCCACGGCGGCCACGGCGGACTGCCAGCTGTTGGCGAAGGTGAGTTCGTGGTCGGGCAGCTCGGCCACCACCAGGGCCACCATGGACGAGTACAGGTCGGAGCCGGCCGCCTCGGTGGTGCCGTCCTTCGGGTGGAGCAGCCAACAGCCCGACGCCATCACCAGGGCCAGCGCCGAGGCGTCCCCCAGGGCGGCCGTCGTGCGGTCGTCGAACTCGCCCGCCCGGGCGACGTCGAACCACGAGGCGAAGACGTCCACCAGGTCGAGCCCGTCGGGCAGCCCGTTCAGCAGCCGGTGGATGGGCCCGACGGACAGCACGTCCTCGGCCAGCTCCACCACCAGGGCCAGGACCCCGTCGGCCCCCGGGGTGCCGGCACCGGGACCGTCCAGGTAGGCGGCGGCCACGGCGAGCCGATGGTGTCCGTCGGCCACCACGACCGGGGCGGAACCCACCCGGTCGGCCACGGCGGCCACCACCGCCGGGTCGTCCACCGTCCACAGTTCGTGGCGGACCCCGTCGTCGTCGGTCGCCGTGGCCACCGGGACGCCGGACACGTCCAGCAGCGCCGTCAGGCCGGGGGCGAGCGACAGACCCCAGATGGGGGAGAGGTTGACCCGGGTGGCGGTCAGCAGCTCGAGGCGGTCGGTCCGGGCCTTCGGGAGGGTCTCCTCGTGGGGGAGGATCTCGGACGCGCTGGTCGGCTCGAGGCCGAGCACCCCCAGCACTCCGAGGGTCACCGAGCCGTCCGGGGCCGTCATCCGGTACGGGTACAGGGTGGGCACGGCGTCACGGACCAGGATCCCCTCGGCCGTCCACGCCGCCAGACGGGCCGCCGCCGCCTCGTACCGGTCGCCCCCCGTGCGGGGGTCCGGTTCGGGGAGCTCCACCAGGATCGAGTTGGCACTGTGGCGGGCGGCCAGGACGGCCCGCTCGCCGGGGTCCACCACGTCGTAGGGCGGGGCCACCACCTTGGCCACCTCCACCCGGGCCGGGTCGTAGCGCAGTCCGGTGAAGGGGGAGAAGCGGGGCATGGGCACTGACTACCACACGGGCGGCACCGCCACGGCGGAGTCGGCCGGAGGAACGCCCCGACCACCGGCGGCCGGGCCTACCATCGGAGGGATGGACGCCGCATCCGACTACACCGACCCCCGCATCCGGTGCACGTCCACCGGGATCGAGGTGCACGCCTACTACTTCCCGTGGGGCACCAAGCACATCCCCTGGGCCGCCGTGCACGGGCTCGACCGGGTGGACCTGTCGGCCGCCCGGGGCCGGGCCCGCATCTGGGGGACGGCCAACCCGGGGTACTGGGCCAACCTCGACCCGGGGCGGCCGAGGAAGTCGACCGGCTTCACCCTCGACGTCGGCCGCCGGGTCCGGCCGTTCGTGACCCCCGACGACCCCGATGCCTTCGAGGCCGTGGTCCGTGAGCGTGCCGCCCTCGGCCCCGCCCCCGAGGGGGCGGGTGGCCGCGGCCCGCTGATCTGACGGTCCCCCGGTCCCCGCGGCCGGTCAGACGTCGCCGGCGATGAGGGCGGCGAGTGCGGCGGCCCCGTCAGGGTTCAGGTGGACCTGGTCGGCGGTGAACCACTCGGGATGGGAGACCGACAGGTCGTACCAGTCGGCCAGCACCGCCACCCCCGGGTACCGGGCCACCCCGGCGGCCAGCACGGCGTTGTCGCCGGCGGCCCACGGACGGGGCACGTCGACGTTGACGAACACGACCCGGGTCACGCCCTGGGCCGCCTGCATCATGGCGTCGACGTCCGCCGCCGTGACCGATCCGTTGGTCCCGAGCTCGACCACCAGCACCCGGCCCAGCGTTCCGGCGGCGCGGTCGGCCTGGACCACGGCGATCCCCGCCTCGAACTGCCGGCTGACCAGACCGTCGACGGCCACCCCGGGCACGTCGGCAGTCAGTTCGGGTGCGATGTCCAACATGATCGAGTCGCCCACGGCGGTGACCGGCCCGGCCACCGGTGGCACCGCCGCGGTGGTCGTGGTGGACGCCGCCGTGGCGGGCACCGACGAGGTGGTGGCCGCCGGGCCGGGTGTGCCGGAGGGGGCGGTCGACGACGCCGCGGCGGTCGGGACCGGGGCCGACAGCACGCCGGTGGCGGACGTGGCGGCGCGTGCATTCTGGGACAGGCCGAAGCCGACCAGCCCCGCGAGCACGGCGACCAGCACGATCCCGATGACCCGGTCCACCCGGTCGATCCCCGACACGGGTCCAGTGTGGCCCACCGGCCGGTCCCGACGGGGTCACCGGCCTCCTGGGCACGTCGTCGTCCCGTGGTCCCGGCGGGTCCCGGCGTACTCGTAGACTCGGGGACGTGGACGGCGTCGACGAGAGGCCTGCGACTGCGACCGGCGGCGACGGGACCCCGGCATCCGGACCGGCCGACCCCGAGGGGCTCGATCGCATCTGGACCGTGCCCAACGTGGTCACCATGGTCCGTCTCGCCTGCATCCCCCTCTACGTGTGGCTGCTGTTCGGTGCCGACCGCCAGACGGGGGCGGCCGCCCTCCTGGCCGCCCTGGGCGCCACCGACTGGATCGACGGCTACGTGGCCCGGCACTTCCACCAGGTCACGACGCTCGGGAAGGTCCTCGACCCGGTGGCCGACCGGGTCCTGGTGGTGACGGCCATCATCACGATCATGATCCAGGGGGCGGTCCCGGTCTGGTTCGGCGTGGCCACGCTGCTGCGCGAGGTCGTGGTGTCGGGGGCCGTCCTCCTGCTCGCCTCGCTCGGGGCGGCCCGCATCGACGTCCTCTGGGTGGGCAAGGCGGGCACGTTCGCCCTGATGACCGCCTATCCGCTCTTCCTGCTCAGCCACGGGACGGCCACCTGGCAGTCCGTGATCCACGTGGCCGCCTGGGTGATCGGCCTGCTCGGCCTCACCCTGGCGTGGATCGCCGCCGCCTCGTACATCCCGGTGGCCCGCCGGGCACTGGCCGACGGGCGGCGGCACGATCCGACTCCGACGACGAGGGGATGACCCGATGAAGGCAGTGATCATGGCGGGTGGCGAGGGCACACGGCTCCGGCCGCTCACCTCCAACCAGCCCAAACCGATGCTCCCCATGGCGAACATCCCGATGATGGAGCACGTGGTGAACCTGCTGCGGACCCACGGGTTCGAGGACATCGTGGTCACCGTGGCGTTCATGGCCAACGCCATCCGGACGTACTTCGGGGACGGTTCCGAGTTCGGCGTGCGCATGGTGTACGCCACCGAGTCCACACCGCTGGGCACGGCCGGCTCGGTCCGCAACGCCATGGACGAGCTGGACGAGCGCTTCGTGGTCATCTCCGGCGACGTCCTCACCGATATCGACCTGGGCAACGTGGTCGACTTCCACGCCGCCCACGGGGGCATCGCCACCCTCGCCCTCAAGGCGGTGGAGAACCCGCTGGAGTTCGGCATCGTGATCACCGACGAGGACGGGTCCATCGAGCGGTTCCTGGAGAAGCCGACCTGGGGCCAGGTGTTCAGCGACACCATCAACACCGGGATCTACGTGCTCGAGCCCGAGATCTTCGACTTCATCCCCGAAGGCCAGGCCGTGGACTTCTCGGGCGAGTCGTTCCCCGCCGCCCTGGCTGCGGGCAGGGGGCTCTACGGCTACGTGGCCGAGGGGTACTGGGAGGACGTCGGCACGCTCGAGGCGTACCTGAGCTCGCACCAGGACATCCTCGACCGCCGGGTGCAGGTCGACATCGCCGGGTTCCCGCTCCGTCCCGGGGTGTGGGTGGGCAAGGGCGCCGAGATCGACCCGAGCGTCGAGATCACCGGGCCCGCCGTCATCGGCGACAACTGCGTGGTGGGACCCGGGGCGCGCCTCGGGGCCTACGTGACCCTCGGACGCAACGTCCGCATCGGTGACAATGCCGTGGTCGAGCGCTCCGTGGTCCACGACAACACGTACCTCGGGTCGGGGGTCCGGGTGGAGGGCAGCGTGCTCGGGCGGGGCTCCGACCTGCGTCAGGGCGTGCGCTGCGAGGAGGGCGTGGTGCTCGGCGACGAGTGCTTCGTCGGGGCCCATGCCGAGATCAGCGCCGGCGTGAAGATCTACCCCTTCAAGACCGTCGAGGCCGGGGCCATCGTGAACTCCTCCATCGTGTGGGAGTCCCGGGGGGCGCGGTCGCTGTTCGGACGGGACGGCGTGCGGGGCCTGGCCAACGTCGACATCAGCCCCGAGCTGGCCGTGCGGCTCTCGATGGCGTGGGCCTCGACGCTGGAGAAGGGGACCACCGTCACCAGCTCACGCGACACCAGCCGGGCCGCCCGCGTGCTGAAGCGGGCGATCATGGTCGGCTGCAACGCGGCCGGGGTCAACGTCGACGACCTCGAGGCGGCGACCGTGCCCGTCACCCGGTTCCAGATCACCTCGTCCTCCTCGATGGCCGGCGTCACCGTCCGCCTCGACCCCCACGACCCGCAGTCGGTGGTGCTCCGGTTCTTCGACCAGGACGGGATCGACATCGACGAGGCGACCCAGCGGAAGATCGAGCGCCTGTACCACCGGGAGGACTTCCGGCGCGTCCTGGCCCGCGAGATCGGCGATCTCGGGTTCCCTCCCCGGACCCTCGAGCACTACACGGCGGCCCTGATCGACTCGGTGGACCTGTCGGCGGCCCGGTCGGCCGGTCTCAAGCTGGTGCTCGACTACTCCTTCGGCACGGCCAGCTTCGTGATGCCGACGCTCCTGGCCAAGCTCGAGGCCGAGGTCCTGGTGGTCAACCCCTACGCCAACACCGCCAACGTGCTCACCTTCGACCGCCAGGCGGCCGCCGCCCGGGTGTCCGAGCTGGTCCGGGCGTCCGGGGCCCAGATCGGTGCGGTGCTCGACCCCGGGGGCGAATTCGTGGACATCGTCGACGACCAGGGCCATACCCTCAGCCACGACGAGGCGCTCCTGGTGCTGGTGACCCTGGTGACCGAGGCCGTGCCCGGTGCCCGGATCGCCCTGCCGGTGGCGGCCAGCATGGCGGCGGAGCGCATCTGCCAGGAGGCCGGCGCCGAGATCGTGTGGACCAAGCTGTCCGCCTCCAGCCTGATGGAGGTGGCCCGCTCCCAGAAGGTGACGCTGGCCGCCAGCCAGTCGGGTGGGTTCATCTTCCCCGGGTTCCTGCCGGCCTTCGACGGGGCGGCCACCCTGGTGAACCTCATCTCGCTGCTGACCTCCACCGGGCGCCAGCTGTCCGAGCTGGTGGCGGCCATGCCCCCGGTGCGGATCGCCCACCAGTCGGTGCACACCCCGTGGGACCAGAAGGGGATGCTCATGCGCACCCTGATGGAGCGGTCCCAGGGGCGTGAGCTGGTGCTCGTCGACGGCGTCAAGGTGGTGGAGGAGGACGGCTGGGCCCTGGTGCTGCCCGATCCCGAGGAGCCGGTCACCCACGTGTGGGCCGAGGCGCCGAGTGCGGCCCGGGCCGAGTCGCGGGCCCAGGAGTACGCCACCCGGCTCGAGCACCTGCTGCACTGACGCCGGTGCCGGGCGTGGGTCCACCGGACCCCGCGCGGCCCCGACGCAACAGGCGCCGGGGGCGCCCGTCAGGTAGGGTCCGGACCCATGGACGTGCCTGAGGACCTGCGGTATTCGAGCGACCACGAGTGGATCCGGACGTCCGGCGACCGGATCCGTGTCGGCATCACCGACTACGCCCAGGACGCGCTCGGCGACATCGTCTTCGTCGACCTGCCGGGTCCCGGCGCCACCGTCGAGCCGGGGGGACTGGTCGGCGAGGTGGAGTCGACCAAGTCGGTCTCGGAGGTCTACGCCCCGGTGGCCGGCGAGATCGTGGCCGTCAACACCGGTCTGACGGACGCGCCGGAGCTCATGAACAGTGATCCCTACGGTGCCGGCTGGATCTGCGAGATCGCCCCGATCGACCCCGCCGCCGTCGACGCCCTGCTCGACGCCGCCGGCTACCGCCAGCTGACGGAAGGTTGAGCCCCGCGACCGGGGCGACCCTCGGGAGCGGTTCGCCCGGAGCGGCTACGTTGGATCACGTGTTCTGCCACAACTGCGGCCACCGCAATCCTGAAGGTGTGAACTTCTGCTCGTCGTGCGGGGCGTCGATGGTGACGTCCGGTGCGGACACCTCCGTCGGGGTGAGCCCGGTCGACGAGGTCGGCGACACCGCCGACGGCAACGCCCACGTCGGGCAGCTGGAGCTGCCCCGGGGCGTGGGCCTGCTCGTGGTGCGCCGGGGGAACGACGAGGGCGCCCGGTTCCCGCTGGAGCAGGCGGAGACGACGGTGGGTCGCCATCCCGACAGCGACGTCTTCCTGGACGACATCACCGTGTCGCGCAAGCACGCCGTGTTCGTCACCGAGGACCAGGTGACCCGGGTGCGCGACGCCGGCTCCCTCAACGGGACCTACGTCAACCGGGTCCGCATCGACGAGGCCGTCCTGGCCAGCGGCGACGAGGTCCAGGTGGGCAAGTTCAAGCTCGTCTACCTCCGCGGGACGGCCGAGTGAGCGCCCGGTCCTACCTGTCGATCGGTGACGTCCTGACGCTGCTGCGTCAGGAGTTCCCCGACGTGACCATCTCCAAGATCCGCTTCCTCGAGAGCCAGGGCCTGGTGAATCCCGAGCGGACGCCGTCGGGCTACCGGAAGTTCTACGAGCACGACGTCGAGCGGCTGCGGTGGGTGCTGCGCCAGCAGCGCGAGCACTTCCTGCCGCTCAAGGTGATCAAGGACCGCCTCGAGGAGGAGAGCGGACCGGCCGTGGTGACGGCGAAGGGGTCGCGGCGGGCGACCGCTCCGGCGGCCGGGTCCGTGGCGGAGCCTGCGGTCGCCGCCGCGGTCGCCACCCCGTCGGCGTCCACCCACGACGTCGCCGTGGTGCCCGAGGAGGTGCCCGTCCCCGAGCCGGTACTGGTCGGTCACCGGGCGTCGTCGACGTCGGCCGAGTCCACCGCCGAGTCGTCGTCGGGACCCGAGCCGGCTACGGCCCCCCCGCCCGAACGGGCCCATCGGGCGAGTCTCTCGACCCAGCACGCCCATGCGGCGGAGGTCCTGGGCGGTGGCTCGGGCAACGGCGCCACCGGGTCGGGACCCACGCACGCGACGGCGAGAGCGTCGTCGACGCCGTCGCGTCCGACGCCGGAGCCGTCGACCCCGGACGCTCCGGCTGCCACGCCGGCGGCCCCCGCCACCAGGTCCTCCACGCGGTCGTCGCGGGCCGCGGCGCCGGTCCCCGCGGTCGAACCGGCGCCGGCCGCCGTCGCGTCCGCGGTCGGGATGAGTGGGGCCAGCCTGTCGCTGGACGAGCTGTGCGCCGCCAGCGGGCTGCGGGCCGAGTACGTGGCCGAGCTCCAGGAGTACGGGCTGGTGCGGGCCACGCTGGTCGGCGGGGCCGAGTACTTCGACGAGGAGGCGCTGACGGTCGCCAACGTGGCCGGCAAGCTCGCCGCCTACGGCATCGGGGCCCGGCACCTGCGTCTCTACAAGAACGCGGCCGAGCGCGAGGCGGGCTTCATCGAGCAGGTGGTGATCCCGATGGTGCGCCAGCGCAATCCCGAGGCCCGGGCCCGGGCCTCCCAGACGGCCGACGAGCTGGCCGGCCTCGGCCAGCAGCTGCGGGGCTCGCTGCTGCGCACGGCACTCCGGGACCTGCTGAACGGGTGAGCCCGGTCCGGGAACCGGCGCCCGGGGGCGATCCGGAACCCCGGTGCGCCGACACGGACCCGGGCCCCGGCGAGTAGGTTTGGGACATGGTCGAGGTACGGCTCCGCGCGGTTCGGGTGGACCTGCAGTCGAACACGCCGGTCCTGCTGCTCCAGGAGTCCGAGGGACTCGGCCGCACCCTGCCGATCTTCATAGGCGCCCCCGAGGCCACGGCCATCGCCTTCGCGCTGCAGGGCATGGACACGCCACGGCCCATGACCCACGATCTGATCCGGGACCTGCTCGAGGCGCTCGATGCCGACGTCGTGCGGGTGGTGGTCACCGAGCTGCGGGGCAGCACGTACTACGCCGAGATCGTGCTGCGCCAGGACGGGCACGAGGTGCCGGTCTCCTCCCGGCCGTCGGACGCGGTGGCCGTCGCCGTCCGGACCGGTGCCCCGCTGTTCGTGTCCGACGACCTCATGGACGCCGAGGGCATCATGCTCGCCGTCGACGAGGAGGACGAGGAGTCCGACGACGAGGAGGACCTCGACGCCGAGGGGAACCCCGAGGAGATCGTCGGCGAGTTCCGCAGCTTCCTCGACAGCATCCGGCCCGAGGACTTCTCCTCCTAGGACGCCGGCGGCCGACGGGACCCGGGCGTCAGCCGCCGGGCCGCACCAGCATGCGGCCGCGGACGCCGCCGTCCAGGATCGCCTCCAGGACCGGGGCCAGCCCGTCCAGCGTGACCTCACCCTCGACCAGCGAGTCCAGGATCCCGGGAGGGAACGACGCCGCCATCTCCACCCACACCGAGCGCCGTTCGGCGATGGGGGTCTGGACCGTGTCGATCCCGAGGAGCGCCACGTTGCGCACGATGAACGGGTAGACGGTGGTCTCGAGGGCGGTCCCGCCGGTCAGGCCCGAGGCCGCCACGGCGCCGCCGTAGCGCAGCGAACGCACCACGGCGGCGAGGGTGGCGCCCCCGACGCAGTCGACCGCCCCCGCCCACCGTTCGGGGCCCAGGGTGCGGCCGGGCGCGGCCGACAGGTCGTCGCGGCCGATGACCTCGGTCGCACCCAGGCCTTCCAGGTAGGCGCGCTCGGACGTGCGGCCGGTGCTGGCCACCACGTCGTAGCCGCGGGCCGCGCACAGGGCCACGGCCATCCCACCCACCCCACCGGAGGCGCCCGTGACCAGCACGGGGCCGTCTCCGGGGCGCAGGCCGTGGTGCTCGAGCCGGTGGAGGGAGAGTGCGGCGGTGAACCCGGCGGTGCCGAGGGCGGCGGCCCGCCGGGGGTCGAGGCCGGCCGGCAGGGGGACCACCCACGCCGAGGGCATCCGGGCGTAGCGGGCGAACCCGCCGTGTCGGGCCACGCCGAGGTCGTAGCCGTGGACCACCACCTGGTCGCCGACGGCCACCGACCCGGCGGCGGAGTCGACCACGGTGCCCACCAGGTCGACGCCGGGGACCAGGGGCGACGTGCGTGCCACCCGGTTTCCGGGACGGGTCACCATGCCGTCCTTGTAGTTGACGGCCGACCAGGCCACCTCGACCAGCACGTCGCCGTCGGGGAGGTCGTCCACGGTGAGGGACGCCACGCCGCACGCCAGGTCGTCACCGGACCCGGTGACGACGAAGGCGGGGAAGGGGCCGTCCGGCAGTGTGGACGGGGGAGGTGCGGTCATTGCAGGTACCGTACAGATTCCATGACGACCGAGGACGCCACCGGGGCCTGCCGACCGACGTGTGCCACCGAGGCTGCCGGTGCCGACTGACCGGCGGTACCGGACCCCGGCGCCACTGCGCGCCGCCTGGACCTGGCTCCGGTCGCTGACGCCCGACGGGAGGGACGCCTTCCTCTACGGTGCCTCGGCCCTCTTCGCCCTGATCACCGCGTTCGCCATGCGGATCCCCCTGTACCGCGAGTGGGGCCAGATGGCCCTGGGTCCCTACGTGGCGGCCACCGTACTGATGGTGGTGGTGGCCCGGCTGCACCGTCGCAGCGGCGCGGCCGACGGTGCCGGGTCCACCACCGGGGAGGCGCCCACCGGGGTCCCCGCCACGCCTCCCGACCGTCACCGCCGGTCGTGGCAGGCGGCCCGCCTGGCCGCGTTCGTGGTCGTGCTCTTCGGCGCCACCGTCGTCCCGCTCGCCCTCGAGGTGGTGTGGGCCAGCCACGGCGACCCGTCCCTGCACGTCCAGCCCGAGGTCCTGGTGGTCGAACGGGCCGGCATCCGCGCCGCCCACGGCAAGGACCCGTACCAGGTGGTCGACCACGACGGCCACATCCTGATCCGCCAGAGCGCCATCCCGGTCTACGAGCTGTACTACCCGTACCTGCCCGGCATGGTGGTGTTCGGGTTCTCCAGCGGGTCCAAGGTGGAGGCGCGCCTGACCGACGCCCGGATCCAGTTCCTCCTGTTCACCTTCGTGGTCACGCTGGTGGCCCTCAGCAGGCTGCGGCCGCGCACCGATGCCCGGTACCGGGCGCTGCAGGCGCTCACGGTGCTGCCCACCGCCGCGCTCCCGTTGGCCACCGGGGGCGACGACATGCCGGTCGTGGCCCTGATGCTGCTGGGGCTGGTCGCCATCCAACGGCGGCGACCGGTGCTCGCCGGACTGGCGCTCGGCGCGGCGAGCACGCTCAAGTTCACGGCATGGCCGGTGGTGTTCCTGGCGCTCTTCGCCGCCTCCGACCGGGAAGGCCGCCGTGCCGTCGGTCGCTACCTGGTGGCCGTCGTGGCGCTGGTGGTCCCGGTGGTGTTCCCGGTGGCGCTGCACAACCCGTCGGCCTTCGTGGACAACGTCATCCGGTTCCCGCTCGGTCTGGCCGGGGTGGCGTCACCGGCGGCGAGCGCCCTACCCGGCCACATCCTGATCTCGGCCTTCCCGGGCATCCACCGGGCGTACGTGGTGGTCGTCGGCCTCCTGGGCCTGGCGGTGCTCGCCCGGCGGCTGTGGCGCAACCCGCCGCGTGACGCGGCCGCGGTCGCCCGGCTGACCGGCTGGGTGATGCTGATCGCCATCCTGCTGGCCCCGGCCACCCGCGTGGGCTACCTGCTGTACCCGATCAATCTGTTCCTGTGGGCGTGGATGTTCCGGCGGTCGTCGGACCCACGGGACGAGCGCCGTCCGCCGGCGGGGGACGGGGCCGGCGAGGGTCAGTTGCCGTCGGGTGTCTCGAGCACCTCGATCGAGTACGGCGTGACCCCGGTCGGGGTGGTGGGGGAGACGACGACGCCCGTCTCCCAGTAGAAGCCGTCACCGCTGCCCCGCTTGGCCAGGACCTCGGTGGCACCGTCGGGCCCCTGGGGGGCGGAACCGTTGTAGACGATCTGCCAGCCGACCTTCCGGAGGAGCAGGGCGAAGGCCTCGATCACCTGGCCCTGGGCGAGCTGGCTGTGCAGGTCGACCGTGCGGTCGAACTGGGCGGCCCCCTGGTCGAAGCTCTCCACCTGGACGACCGTCGACTCCCTCGGAACCCCCAGGTTCCCGATGATGTCCGCGGGCGGCTCGTCGTTGGACTCGATCCCGTGCAGTTTGGAGGTGGCGGGCGCCAGGACCACCGTCGTCCCGTCGGACAGGGTCACGTGGCGGATGGTGAACGTCGGGTCGGACCCGCTGCTGAGTGCCGACGCCACGACCCCACCGAGCAGCAGGAACACGGCCAGGCCCAGGACGATGAGGGCGGGACCCCGCACGGACATCGGCTCGTAGCCGCGTCCGGCGGGACGCACACCGTCCGGATCCTCGGTGTCGTCCGTGTCGGCCGTGTGTTCCGTGTCGGCCGGACCGTCGGCATGGTCCGTGTCGGCCGTGTCGGCCGTGTCGGCCGTGTCGGCCGGACCGTCGGCATGGTCCGTGTCGCCGGTCGCCGGCGGGCGGCGGTCGCCGTCGGGTGGCCCTCCGGACGCGACGGTGTCCGGCGTCGTGGTCATGGCGCCATGCTACCGGCGGCCCCGGCACCGGCCCCGTCGCCGCCGGCCGCGCCGCTCAGCCGGGGGTGTCGACGGTGGAGGCCGGCGTGGCCGGTTCCCATGCCGGCTCGAGGGAGACGGCGACCCGGAACGACACCACGGCGGCTCCCACCGTCGAAGCCAGCACGACCCACCGGGTGACGGGTGGAAGGTGTCGGAAGGCCAACACGGTGACGGTGGCGTCCACGGCGTCGGCCATGCCGGCCAGGGCCACCCACGGTCTGGCCTCGGCGTCGTCGATGCCCAGCGCCCGCAGGGTGCCCACGCCCAGCGCCAGGTCACGGCCGGCCATCGTGCGGGCGAGCAGCCGGGCGTAGGGCGTCCCGGCCGGGTCGCCGATCCACGGCCGGGTCATGACGGTGGGGGCTACCAGGGCCGTGCAGCCGATGCCGATGCGCCCCAGGGCGACGAGCTGGGCCAGCCGGTGGGGGACCGAGGGGGTCATGCCTCCACCGTACCGGGCGCCCGGGACCGCCTCCCCGGCCGGTGCGGGTGGGTCCGGAGGTTGCGGTTCGGGTCTTGATCAGGTGCATTCCCACGTGGAGCGTTGCTATGACCGCGGAACGTGAAAAGTGTTCACCAGATGTTTACATTGCCGTGGCGATCCCGCACAATGCGCAGGTCGATGACGGCCTGCCGTCTCGAAGGAGGGGGTGTCCGATCCCAGCCGATCGGACTGTACCTGTGGTACCGGGGGATTCCGGGGGAGGCAGAGGCCGGGTCGGAAGGCCCGGCCTCTGGCGCGTCCGGACCTCCGACCCTCGCCGGACCCGCCGGACCCGATCAGGACGACGCCGACCAGCCGAACGGGTCGAGCGGACCGTGGCCCCGTCCGAGGTGCCACCGGGCCGACCCGACCAGGGCCCGGTGCACGAACTCCTTGGCCCCGGCGACGGCTTCGGGCACGCCGGCGCCCCGGGCCACCAGGGCGGCGGTGGCCGAGGCCAGGCTGCAGCCGGTGCCGTGGTTGTTGCGCGTGACCACGAGGGTGTCCTCCAGCACTTGGACGACGGTGCCGTCGACCAGGACGTCGGCCACCCGGTCGGGGGCGGGCTCGCCGTCGGTGCCGTGGACCCCGGGCAGGTGGCCGCCCTTGACCAGGACCCACGTCGGCCCGAGGGCGTGGACGCGTCGGGCGAGATCGACCATGGCGTCGACGTCGGCCAGGGCGGGCGGCTCCACGCCGGCCAGGATGGCCGCCTCGAACAGGTTCGGCGTGACCAGCAGGGCCTGCGGGACCAGCCGGGTCCGGTAGGCCTCGACGGCTTCGTCGTCGAGCAGGCGCCGCCCGGTGGAGGCCACCATGACCGGGTCCACCACCAGGCTGGGCAGGTGGCCCGCCCCGGCACGGTCCGCCACCAGGCGGACGGTAGCCGCGGTGGCCAGCATGCCCGTCTTGACGGCGGCCACGGTGAAGTCGTCCAGGACGGCGTCGAGCTGGGCGGCGACCACGTCGACCGGCACCGGGTGGACGGCCGTGACCGCCGCCGTGTTCTGGGCGGTGACGGCGGTGACCACGGTCGTGGCGAAGACGCCGAGGGCGCTCATGGCCTTGAGGTCGGCCTGGATGCCCGCCCCCGCCCCCGAGTCGGACCCGGCGATGGTGAGCGCGACCGGTGGGGTGGCACCGCTGCCCGGTGGGGGGACGTTCACCTGCCGAGCAGGCCCTCGAACGACGACGACGCCTCGGCCACGAACCGGCGGGTGATGCGCCCCGCCCGCCGTGCCGCCCGCCCGGCGGCCACCGCGTCGCGCATCGCCGCCGCCATCAGTGCGGGGTCGGCGGCCCGGGTCACGGCGGTGGCCACCAGGACGGCGCTGCACCCGAGCTCCATGGCCAGGCAGGCGTCCGAGGCGGTGCCGATGCCGGCATCCAGCACCACCGGTACACCGGCCTGCTCGACGATGAGCTCGATGTTGTGCGGATTGCGGATCCCGAGCCCCGTCCCGATGGGGGCGCCGAGCGGCATCACCGCGGCGCAGCCGACCTGCTCGAGCCGCCGGGCGACCACCGGGTCGTCCCCGCAGTAGGGGAGCACGGTGAACCCGTCGTCGACCAGCTGCTCGGCGGCGTCCAGCAGCTCGACCGGATCGGGCAGCAGGGTCCGGTCGTCCCCGATGACCTCGAGCTTCACCCAGTCGGTGGCGAAGGCCTCACGGGCCAGACGGGCCGTGAGCACGGCGTCGGCCGCCGTCATGCACCCGGCGGTGTTGGGCAGGATGCGGATGCCGAGCCCGCCCAGCAGGTCGACCAGCGAGTGGCGGGTGGTCGGGTCGACCCGACGCACCGCCACGGTGGCCAGGGTGGTGCCCGACGCCGTCAGCGCCCGGGCCAGGGACTCCGGGCTGGTCATCCCGCCGGTGCCGAGCAGCAGGCGCGAGCCCAGCTCGGTGCCGGCGATCACCAACGGGTCCGGTTCGGCGTCGGGCGTCATCGTCCGCCACGGTACCCCCGCACCGCCGCGGCGGGGACGGGCGTCAGCCGCCGGCCGCCGCCGTGACGATCTCGACGGCCGAGCCGGGGGTCACGACGGTCGTGTCCCATGCGCTGCGGGGCACGACGGTGCCGTCGACGGCCACGGCGACCCCGCGGGCCGACGGGCACCACTCGTCGACCAGGTCGGCGACGCTCCGGCCGGCGGCGCTGTCGGCGGCCTCGCCGTTGACGGTGGTCCCGCGGGCGGACCCGGACCCGCGCTCACGCCCGGCCCCCGACGGCGGCGTGTCGGGTGTCGAACCGCCCGGGACGGAAGGCGGCGAAGGGGCCGGCGTCCCGCGACGAGGTCCCGTCCAGGATCCCCACGACCTCGTCGGCGGTCAGGGGGGCGAGCAGGATGCCGTTGCGGAAGTGACCGGTGGCGACGACCAGGCCCACGGTCGCCGTCCCCCCGACCAGCGGCCCGTTGTCCGGCGAACCGGGCCGCAGTCCCGGGGTCACTTCGACCACGTCGTACTCGTCCAGCGCGGGCACCACCCGCCGGGCGTCGTCCAGCAGGTCGACGAGCCCACCGAGGGGCACGGTGGGGTCGGGGCCGCGCTCGTCCATGGTCGCCCCGACCACCAGGTGGCCGTCGTGACGGGGCACCAGGTAGCAGGTGCGCCCGTGGACGAGGGCCCGCACCGTGCGGCGCAGCCGGGGCGCACCGTCCCCGGCCACGAGCCGGACGGTCACCCCCCGCACCGGCCGCACCGGGAACCGGGCGTCGGCCGGCAGGCCGTCGAGGGCGCCCGACCGGCTCCCGGCCGCCACGACCACGGCGCCGGCCCGGACCTGATCGCCGCCGGCCAGGGTCACCCCGGTGACCCGGTCACCGGCGATCTCGACCCGGGCGACCTCGTCGGCCACGACGGACACACCGGACGCCCGGCAGGCGGCCAACAGTGCACCCACGACGGCGCGGTTGTCGACCTGGTGGTCGTCGGGCAGGTCGACACCGCCGCTGATCCCGGGGGCGAGGAGCGGCTCGGACTCCCGGCTGGCCCGGGCCCCCAGCCGGTCAGCAGCGAGGCCGATGGTGTGGTGGAAGGCCAGGATCCGGTCGGTGGCGGCCCGGTCGGAGGGGTCGCCCGCCACGAGGAGGGTCCCGTCGGGCCGGAAGTGCACGGGCTCCCCGGCGGCGGCCTCGAGGTCGGCGGCAAAGCCGGGCCAGGCCCGCACCGCCGCCACATTGAGGGCGGCCAGGGCCTCCTCGCCGAAGGAGGCCTCGGCCACCGGGGCGAGCATGCCCGCCGCCGCCCAGGTGGAGCCGCGGCCGGGCGCGGGATCGACGACGGCGACGTCGAGACCGGCGGTGGCCGCCTGCCACGCCGCAGCCAGGCCGATGATGCCTCCGCCCACCACCACGGCGTCGCAGCGGTCCGGGAAGGTCATGGGGTCATGCTACGGCCGGGCGGTCCCGGCCCCGGACGGACCCCGGGTCCTTGCCGTGACCCTCGGGGCACCGTGTACACTCTTCGGACCACGCAAGGGCCAACGTCGTCCCGCGCGGGGAGATCCACTTCTCACCTGGAGCGACCCGATGACGACAGTTGCACCTCCACCCGACGGCGGAACCACGCCCGCGCGGCCCGTCCCCGCCGCACCCGGCCCGACCGCCCGGCGCGTCCCCCGCCCGCCGGCCGGCGGACTCTACGACCCCCGGTTCGAGCACGACGCCTGCGGCGTCGCCTTCGTGGCGGACCTGCAGGGACGCCCGTCGCACGAGCTGGTCCGGCGGGCCGTGGGTGCACTGGAGCACCTCGCCCACCGGGGGGCCACCGGCAGCGAGGAGGACAGCGGCGACGGCGCCGGCATCCTCGTCCAGGTGCCCGACGCCTTCTACCGCGAGGTCGTCGACTTCGCCCTGCCCGAGCGGGGTCGGTACGCCACCGGGATCGCCTTCTTGTCCCGCGACGAGGACACCGCCGCCGCCGCCCGCACCCACATCGGCAAGCTGGCCGCCGAGGAGGGGCTCGACGTCCTGGGCTGGCGGGACCTGCCGGTGGTCAACTCGACCCTGGGCTCGATCGCCGAGTCGGCCCGCCCGTCGATGCACCAGCTCTTCGTCGCCCCGTCGGCGACCACCCCGCTGAGCCCCGGCGACCCGGCCCTGGCCGTGGACCGCCTGGCCTTCGTGCTCCGCAAGCGGGCCGAGCACGAGGTCGAGGAGTGCTATCTGGCCTCGCTGTCGGCCCGGACCATCACCTACAAGGGCATGCTGACCTCCCACCAGCTGGCCGGGTTCTACCCCGACCTGGCCGACGAGCGGCTGGTCAGCGGACTGGCCCTGGTGCACTCCCGGTTCTCGACCAACACGTTCCCGTCGTGGCCCCTCGCCCACCCGTACCGCTACATGGCGCACAACGGCGAGATCAACACCCTGGCCGGCAACCGCAACTGGATGCGGGCCCGCGAGGCGCTGTGCGCCACACCGCTCGTGCCGGGGCTCGAGCGGGCCTTCCCGGTCGTGACCGCCGACGCCAGCGACTCGGCCTCGTTCGACGAGGTCCTGGAGCTGCTGCACCTGGGCGGCCGCTCCATCCACCATGCCGTGCTGATGATGATCCCCGAGGCGTGGGAGAACCACCGCACGATGGATCCCGCCCGGCGGGCCTTCTACCGGTACCACGCCTCGCTCATGGAACCGTGGGACGGTCCGGCGGCGGTCGCCTTCACCGACGGCACGGTGATCGGCGCCGTCCTCGACCGCAACGGCCTCCGGCCGGCCCGCTACTGGGTCACCGACGACGGCATGGTGGTCCTGGCGAGCGAGGTCGGCGTCCTCGACGTCCCTCCGTCGTCGGTGGTCCGCAAGGGCCGCCTCCAGCCCGGGCGCATGTTCCTGGTCGACACCGAGGCGGGACGCATCGTCGACGACGACGAGCTCAAGGACGCACTGGCCGCCGAGCACCCGTACGCCACCTGGCTCGAGCAGGGGCAGATCGACCTCGACGAGCTGCCGCCCCGCTCCATGCTCACCCCCCAGCACGCATCGGTGGTCGGGCGTCAGCAGCTGTTCGGGTACACGGACGAGGAGCTGCGTCTCATCCTCGGACCCATGGCCCGCACCGGCGCCGAGCCGATCGGTTCGATGGGCTCCGACGCGGCCATCGCCGTGCTGTCCGAGCGGCCCCGCCTGCTCTACGACTACTTCACCCAGCTGTTCGCCCAGGTCACCAACCCGCCGCTCGACGCCATCCGCGAGGAGCTGGTCACCTCGTTGCTGTCGACGCTCGGTCCCGAGTCGAACCTGCTCGAGCCGACGGCCGAGTCGTGCCGGCAGATCATCCTGCCCATGCCGGTCATCGACAACGACGACCTGGCCAAGCTGCTCTACGTCAACGAGGACGGGAGCACGCCCGGGTTCCGCGGCTTCGCCATCGACGGGCTGTTCGAGGTGGTCGGCGGGGGCGCCGCCCTGCGGACCGCCATCGAGGAGGTGCGCGCCCGGGTGAGCGCCGCCATCGAGGAGGGGGCCGACGTGATCGTCCTGTCGGACCGCAACTCGACCGCCGAGCTGGCGCCCATCCCGTCACTGCTGCTGGTGTCCGCGGTCCACCACCACCTGGTGCGCACCCGGGCCCGTACCCGGGTGGGCCTGGTGGTCGAGTCGGGTGACGCCCGCGAGGTCCACCACATGGCGCTGCTGAAGGGGTTCGGCGCCGCCGCCGTCAACCCGTACCTGGCGTTCGAGACCATCGACGACATGATCGCCTCGGGCCAGCTCACCGGGGTCACCCCGCGTCAGGCCCAGCGCAATTACATCAAGGCCGCCTCCAAGGGGATCGTGAAGGTGATGTCCAAGATGGGCATCTCGACAGTGGCGTCCTACACCGGCGCCCAGGTGTTCGAAGCGGTCGGGCTCGGCCGCGACGTGGTCGACGAGTACTTCACCGGGACGGTGTCGCGGATCGGCGGCGTGGGCCTCGACGTGCTGGCCGGCGAGGTGGCCCGCCGCCACGGACTGGCCCACCTGGACCGCCCCACCGAGCGCGCCCACCGCGAGCGCGAGACGGGCGGGGAGTACCAGTGGCGGCGCGAGGGCGAGATCCACCTGTTCAACCCGCGCACCGTGTTCAAGCTGCAGCACGCCACCCGGTCGAAGCAGTACGGGGTGTTCAAGGAGTACACGCGGGCGGTGGACGACCAGTCGACGGCCCTCGCCACCCTACGGGGGCTGATGACCCTGCGCACCGGTGCACTGCCACCCGTTCCCCTCGACGAGGTCGAGCCGGCGTCGGCCGTCCTGGCCCGCTTCTCCACCGGTGCCATGTCGTACGGCTCGATCTCGGCGGAGGCCCACGAGACGCTGGCCATCGCCATGAACCGGCTGGGTGGCAAGTCCAACACGGGCGAGGGCGGCGAGGATCCGGACCGGTTCACCCCCGACGAGGACGGCACCCTCCGGCGCAGCGCCATCAAGCAGGTCGCCTCGGGACGCTTCGGGGTGACCTCGGAGTACCTGGTGAACGCCGACGACATCCAGATCAAGATCGCCCAGGGGGCCAAACCCGGTGAGGGCGGACAGCTGCCCGGCCACAAGGTCTACCCGTGGATCGCCAAGACACGCTTCTCCACGCCGGGCGTCGGCCTCATCTCGCCTCCGCCGCACCACGACATCTACTCGATCGAGGACATCGCCCAGCTGATCCACGACCTCAAGTCGGCCAACCCCCTGGCCCGGGTCCACGTCAAGCTGGTGGCCGAGGTCGGGGTGGGCACCGTGGCCGCCGGCGTGGCCAAGGCCCACTCCGACGTCGTGCTCATCTCCGGCCACGACGGCGGTACCGGGGCCACGCCGCTCACCTCGCAGAAGCACGCCGGCATCCCGTGGGAACTGGGTCTGGCCGAGACCCAGCAGACGCTGATGGCCAACGACCTGCGCGACCGCATCGTGGTCCAGGTCGACGGCCAGATGAAGACCGGGCGTGACGTGGTGATCGGGGCGCTGCTCGGTGCGGAGGAGTTCGGTTTCGCCACTGCGCCCCTGGTCGTGTCGGGGTGCATCATGATGCGCGTGTGCCACCTCGACACCTGTCCGGTCGGCATCGCCACCCAGAACCCGGTGCTGCGCCAGCGCTACACGGGCAGGCCGGAGTTCGTGGAGACGTTCTTCGAGTACATCGCCGAGGAGGTCCGGGAGTACCTGGCCGCCCTCGGCCTGCGCACCCTGGAGGAGGCCGTCGGCCGGGTCGACCTGTTGGATGCGGCGGCCGCCGTCGACCACTGGAAGGCGTCGGGCCTCGATCTGGCGCCGATCCTGCAGCCTCCGGACGCCCCCGAGGGCGCGGTGCGCCACCGGGTGGCCGACCAGGACCACGGACTCGACAAGGCGCTCGACCACCGGTTCCTCGAGGCGTGCCGCCCGGCCATCGAGGACGGGACCCGGGTGACCGCCGAGGTGGAGGTCACCAATGTGGACCGGACCGTGGGCACCCTGCTCGGCTACGAGATCACCCGTCGTCACGGCGGCGCCGGCCTGCCCGACGGGACCATCGACCTGACGTTCCGCGGTTCGGCCGGCCAGAGCTTCGGCGCCTTCGTGCCGAAGGGGGTCACCATGCGCCTCTTCGGCGACACCAACGACTACCTGGGCAAGGGACTGTCCGGCGGGCGCATCGTGGTGCGACCGGACGAGGCGGCGCCCTTCGCCGCCGAGGAGAACATCATCGCCGGCAACGTCATCCTGTACGGGGCGACGGCGGGCGAGGTCTTCCTGCGCGGCCAGGTCGGGGAGCGGTTCTGCGTCCGCAACTCGGGCGCGGTGGCCGTCGTCGAGGGCGTCGGTGACCATGCGTGCGAGTACATGACGGGCGGGCGGGTCGTCGTGCTCGGCCCGACCGGGCGCAACTTCGGCGCCGGCATGTCGGGTGGGATCGCCTACGTCCACGACCCGCACGGCGAGCTGACCCGGGTGCTCAACACCGAGATGGTCGACCTCGAGCCCGTCGGGCACGACGACCGGACGTGGCTGCGCGACCGGATCCACCTGCACCAGCAGGAGACCGGGTCCGAGGTGGCGGCGCGGCTGCTGGCGGAGTGGACCGTCGAGGCCGACCAGTTCGTGATGGTGATGCCCCGGGACTACCGCCGCGTCCTGGAGGCGACCGAGCGGGCCGTGGCCGAGGGCCGGTCGGTGGACGAGGCGGTCATGGAGGTGTCCCGTGGGTGACGTGCACGGCTTCTTGACGTACGACCGGGAGCTCCCGGCCCGCCGGCCGGTGCCGGTCCGGCTCCGGGACTGGAAGGAGGTCTACGAGCCGTCCGAGCCCGGGGTCGCCGGCCGCCAGGGTGCCCGTTGCATGGACTGCGGTATCCCGTTCTGCCACGAGGGCTGCCCGCTGGGCAACCTGATCCCCGAGTGGAACGACCTCGTGTACCGGGAGGACTGGTCGGGAGCCATCGAGCGCCTGCACGCCACCAACAACTTCCCCGAGTTCACGGGCCGGCTGTGCCCGGCGCCGTGCGAGGGGGCGTGCGTGCTCGGCATCAACGCCGACCCGGTCACCATCGAGCGGATCGAGTACGAGATCGTGGAACGGGCGTGGTCGGAGGGCTGGGTCGCCCCGGTGCGTCCGGCCGTCCCCACCGGCCGGCGCGTCGCCGTGGTCGGCTCGGGGCCGGCCGGCCTGGCCGCCGCCCAGCAGCTGCGCCGGGCCGGGCACGACGTGGTCGTCTTCGAGCGGGCCGAGCGCCCCGGCGGCCTGCTGCGCTACGGGATCCCCGAGTTCAAGATGGAGAAGGCGGTGCTGGACCGTCGGCTGGACCAGCTGGAGGCCGAGGGCGTGGAGTTCCGCTGCGGGGTGTCGGTGGGCGCACCGTCCGCCGCGGTTCCCCGTGGCGCGGCCACCGACGCCACGGTGGTGCCGGGCGCCGACCTGGTGGCCGGGTACGACGCCGTCGTGCTGGCCGGGGGGGCGACCCTGCCCCGTGACCTTCCGGTCCCGGGCCGCCAGCTCGACGGGATCCACCGGGCGATGGACTACCTGAAGCCGTCCAACATGGTGCAGGAGGGGACGCTGGCCACCGTGCCGGTGAGTGCGGCGGGCAAGCACGTGGTCATCATCGGCGGGGGCGACACCGGCGCCGACTGCCTGGGCACCGCCCACCGCCAGGGTGCCCTCAGCGTCCACCAGCTGGAGATCATGCCCGAGCCCCCGACGGGCCGGGCCGGCGACAACCCGTGGCCGACCTGGCCGCTCATCCTGCGGACGTCGTCGGCCCTCGAGGAGGGCGGCGAGCGGATCTTCTCGGTCACCACCGACGAGTTCGTCGACGACGGGTCGGGTGCCGTGGCCGGACTGCGGGGCCACGAGGTCGAGCTGACCACCGGTCCCGACGGTCGGCCGTCGTTCACCCCGGTGGCGGGCAGCGAGTTCGAGCTGCCCTGCCAGCTGGTGCTCCTGGCCATGGGCTTCCTGGGCGCCGAGCCCGACGGGGTGGTCGCCGACCTGGGACTCGAGCTCGACGCCCGGGGCAGTGTGCGGGCCGACCACGGGTGGTCGACCAACGTGGACGGCGTCTTCGTCTGCGGGGACATGACCCGCGGCCAGAGTCTCATCGTCTGGGCCATCGCCGAGGGGCGTTCGGCCGCCGCCGCCGTCGACCGGCACCTGATGGGACGCACCTCGCTGCCGGCACCGCTGGAACCCGGACAGCTCGCCCTGCGGTAGGCGCCGTGGGCCACGCTCCGTGGCGATCGGCGTCGGCGGCCCAGACCGGGCTGGCATGATGTGGAGCCGCAGGGGGAGGTGACCGGGATGGCCGAGGGAACGGCACGAGCCACGCGTGGGCGCAGGAGGTGGTCGGCGGCACCGGTGGTGGCGCTGGCCGTGCTGGCCGTGCTGGCTGGCTGCTCGTCGGCCGCCCCGGCCGTCCCGAGCGTGATCGTGGTCGGCGACGCCCCCATGGCCGTGGCCCGTCCCCAGGTGGCGGCCATCCTCCACCCCGTCTACTCGCCGACGTTCCTCGTCCGTCCCGCCGGCACCATCGCCCGACTGTCGTCCCTGTTGGGCACGACCATGGCCTCGTCGGGAACGCCCAGGGTGGTCGTGACCGACGTCGGCACCACGGACGCCCTGCACCCGGCGGTCGTGACCGCCGCCGCCCCGCTCGCCCCGTTGGTGACGGCGACGGCTGGCGTCCCCTGCGTGGTCCTCACCACGGTGGACCTCCAGACCGACGAACGGTCCGGGGGCACGGTGGCCGCCCGGGTCAACCACGAGATCGTGCAGCTGGCCGCGGCCGACCCGGAGCGGTACAAGGTGGTGGACTGGAACGAATTCCTCGCCACCCTGCCCCCGCCGAGTGTCCCGACCTACCTCGAAGCGGGCAGCGTCCTGGAGACGGCCGCCGGCGCCCACTGGCTGGCCACCGCCGACCTGGCCGCCGTGCGGGCGTGCGGGACCCGGCACCAGCCGACGGTGGTCGGGCCGAATCCGGCCTGATCCGACGCCGTCCCGGGTCGGGCAGACTGAGGGCGTGGACACCCGCCAGGCGAGCACCGACGACCTCCCCGCCGTGGCGGCCACGCTGGCCGGGGCGTTCGTCGCCGACCCGGCCTGGTCGTGGGTCTTCCCCGACCCGGACCGGCGTGAGGCGCAGCTGACCGAGGTGTGGAGCCTGCTGCTCGATGCCGCCGTCGGGCACGGATGGGTGCGGATGACCCCAAGGGCCGAGGCCGCCACCGTGTGGATCCCTCCCGGCCTGCCCGAACTGCCCCCGCCCCACGACGCCCGGATCGGGCCCCTGTTCCACCGGCTCCTCGGTCCCGACGTGGGTCGGTCGGACGCGCTGATGGAGCGGTTCTCGACGGCCCACCCGCCCGCGCCCGACCACTACTACCTGAGCCTCTTCGGGACCCGGCCGGAGCACCGGGGTCGGGGGATCGGGATGACCCTGCTGGCCGACGACCTGGAACGGATCGACGCCGAGGGCCGTCCCGCCTACCTGGAGTCGACCAACGCCGCCAACCTGGCCCGGTACCGGTCGGTCGGGTTCGCCGACCGCGACACGTTCGCGCTGCCCGACGGCGGTCCCGCCGTCACCACCATGTGGCGGGACGCCCGCTGACGGGCGGGACCGGGCACCGCACCGCCGGCGGCAGACCGGACGACGACGGAGCGCGTCATGCGACGGCCTGGTACCGGCGACGCTTCGGGTCGGACCCGATGCGGGCGGGCGCCCAGCTGCTGATCCCGTGCGTCGACGGACCGTCGTCGGCCCGCCTCGAGACCTTCCCCCCGAGGATCGAGATCGAGGTGGACGGCGGGCTGTACGTGCTGGCCGACGACGGACCGGTCCCGGCCTGGCGCTACCACTTCGTGCAGCCGGTCGGCTGACCGGAGCGGGGCGGGCCCGACGGCGCCGGTCCGCCCGGGTCCGCCCCACCCCGTCCCGGGGGCCTGCCCGGTGTCCGGGGGAGGGGGGCGGTAGACTGGGACCCTCCAGGGGAGTGGCGTCCTCGTCCCGAGCGAGAAGAGCGCGTGTGTCCCAGATCCCCGCAGGTGCCACCGGAACGGTGGAGGCGCCGACCGCCCCCACCTCCCTCAAGCCGGTCATCGACGCCCTGCCCGACTCGGTCTACGACAACCCGACCTGGCGGGGCATGGCCTACTTCGCCCGCGATGCCACCATGTACGTGGCGCTGCTGGCCGTACTGGTGGCCGTGTCGAACGTCGCCGCCGTGCTCGCCCTCGAGGTGGTGATGGCCCTGGTCGTCTCGGCGCTCTTCGTGGTGGGCCACGACGCCGCCCACGGTGCCCTGTTCTCCTCCAAGCGCATGAACTCGACGGTCGCCCACCTGGCCTTCCTCCCGAGCTTCCACGTCTACGAAGGATGGATCCTGGGCCACAACCGGGTGCACCACCCCTACACGGTCCGCCAGGGCTACGACTTCGTGTGGCACCCCGTCACGCCCGAGGAGTTCGCCGCACTGGGCTGGTGGCGGCGGGCCGTCCACCGCTTCGAGTGGTCCTGGGTCGGCTCCGGCGCCTACTACGCCCACCAGGTGTGGTGGAAGAAGATGATGGTGGGGGGCAACCCCGCCCGGTGGGTCAAGGCGATCCGGCGTGACCGGTGGATCGTGACCGCCTTCGTCGCCGGCATGCTGGTCCTGTTCACGGCGATCGGCATGGCGTCGGGCGACTCGGTCGCCGGCATCGTGTGGCTCGACGTCCGTACGGTCGTCCTCCCGTTCGTCGGCTTCGCCTGGTTCATCGGGACCATGGTCCACGTGCACCACATCGCCCCCGAGATCCGGTGGTGGAAGAAGTCGGAGTGGACCAAGTTCAAGGCCCAGATGGAGGGCACCACCGTCCTGCGGGCGCCGAAGGGCTGCAATTTCTTCTTCCACTGGATCATGGTCCACGTCCCCCACCACGTGGACATGCGGGTGCCGATGTACCACCTCGAGGAGGCGGCCGACGCCATCGAGGCGGCGTTCCCCGGGACCGTCATCGACAAGCCGCTCCGGTTCCGCGACTTCGTCGCCAACTCCCGGGCGTGCAAGCTGTACGACTTCGACGAGGGACGCTGGTACACCTACGCCGCGGCCCGACGCCACCTGGCCGCCTGACGGACCGTCCGCTGGACCGACCGTCGGCCGGTCGGTGCGGGGAGCGCAGGGCTGACCGGCCGTTCGGCGGTGCCGACCCCTCTCACCAGGTAGCTCTCACGCCATGACGTCGTGGCACCACTCGCTGCAGTCACGGGGATGGGACCTTCGGCCCTGGAGACAGGGGGTCCCGGAGTTCCAGACTCAGAGGACTGCGGAACGTGAGCGGAACGAGTGAGGGGCACCCATGAGCGGATCTGACCCGACGGGTCGCGGGAAGGGCGCGGCGACGGAGGAGGTACTCGACCTCGACGCTCTCGAGCGACGCCTCCCCGAGCTGCGGGAGCGCTACGCGGCGGCTCCGCCGTTCCCCCACATCGCGCTGGACGACTTCCTCGCCCCCGAGGTGGCCCACGCCGCCGTGGCCGAGGTCGAGCCGGTCGACCGTGAGCACTGGGTGAACTACGTCCACGCCAACGAGCGCAAGTTCGCCAACACGGATCCCGACACCTGGGGCCCCACCCTCCACGCCGTGTGGGAGGAGCTCACCTCGCCGCGGTTCCTCCGCTTCCTCAGCGGGTTGACCGGGGTGGACGGCCTGGTGGCCGACCCGTCGCTGGAAGGTGCCGGACTGCACCAGACCCGTGCCGGCGGCTTCCTCAACATCCATGCCGACTTCACCGTCCACCCCCATGAGCAGAACTGGCACCGTCGGGTCAACCTGCTCGTCTACCTGAACGAGGACTGGCACCCCGAGTACGGCGGTGACCTCGAGCTGTGGAGCCGGGACATGCGCACGCGGGTGGAGGTGGTCGCCCCGGTGGCCAACCGCGCCGTGGTGTTCACCACCGGGTCCGACACCTGGCACGGGCACCCCGACCCGTTGCGCTGCCCGCCCGACCGGGCCCGCCGGTCGTTGGCCATCTACTACTACACGGTCGAGGACCACCCCCAGGCCCGTTCGACGGAGTACCGGGCGCGCCCCGGCGACGGGCCCAAGGCCGTCGTCATCTGGCTCGACAAGGAGCTGGTCCGGGCCTACGACTGGATCAAGCGTCGGATCGGTGTGTCGGACCGCTCGTCGAGTCGCCTGCTCGGCGGATTCGGTCCGAAGCGTACGGGCACCGACTGAGCCTGAGGCCCCCGGCCGTCGGCCGGGTCCAGCCCGGTCGGGTGGCGCCTCCGGAGGGGTCCCGCCCCGCCTGGAGCGGACCGAGAGCGCCGCTACGCCACGACCTGCGGGCTCCCCGGAAGGCGGGGTGCCCCACCGTGGTCAGCTCTCTGGTTGCCAGTCCGGGTCGATCTCGAAGAACTGGTGCACGAGCCCTTCGAGCCCGAGGGCGAACAACGTCCAGTCCTCGTCCTCCCCGTTCGGCCCGGTCGGCCGGGTGACGTACTCGATCGTTCCGTTGATGCGGTGGCGCAGGGCGAATCCCTGGTCCAACGCCACGAGAACCATCACGAACTCGGAGATGTCCGATCCAGCTCGGATCCGCAATCCGAGGAAGGCTGCCAATGCGGTGAACGTCTCCTCCCACATCGTGGTGAACGACGTGTATCCCTCGCGGAGGGGAAGCAGAATCCGTTCCCGCTGCTCGGCATCTGCAGTCGTGATGGCCGTCGCGACCACATGCATCCAGAGCGGATAGTTGGGCGACTCGGCCGTGGTGACGGCGTTTGCCTGACCACCTACCCGGCACACCTGTCGCACGAGCCGGGCCCGTGACTCCGGACTCGAACGGTCAGCCTCTCCGAGGAGCTGACCCAGGGCATCGAAGATGAGACCCAGTTCCGGCCGGGACTGGTCGTCGGCCACTGCCGCAAGGACGTCGGCTTGGAACTCGGCCTGGTTCTCCCAGACCCGCTTGATCAACGAGGCGTTGGTCACCTGGATGCCCGTGCGCACCTTGACCTGGTCGCGGACACGCTTGAAGGTGATGTTCGTGGAACCGGTCGTCAGGCCTTCCTCCCGTAGGATCTCGAGGGCCGCCTGGAGGAACATCGAACGCAGTTCCGCCCGAGTCACGCGTGGTCTGGGGCCCCCACCCCCCGTGCTCAGTGCCCCCATCGGGGACAACTGTACCCAAGCGGTACGTACGTCCTCGTCATCGACGAGGATCGAGGTGATGGACCCCCCCCGGTTCCGTGCGTGCTCCGGCCCGTGGGTGACCGCTCCGAGAGCGGGTGCCGTCCGACGGCCGCAGGCGGGCTCGAACGCTGCCGGCGTGACGTGGCTGTCGCACGCCTCGGCCATGGCGTTGGCGTAGCTGTCACCGGTGGAGCCGATCCACCGAACTCTCCCTCGTGGGTCAAGGAGGATGCATTCGGGCAGGCAGCTGTCGCGTCGTCGCCGGTGACCGACAGGCCGCGCCCCGCCCGGGCCCGAACCGCCGCTGACCACGTGCATCACGCCGACGCCACCGGTCCGAATCCGGTACGTGTCCACTGCCGAGGATCGGGCATGCCACCCCTCGGGCCCTGGACGAGGACACCGGACGACTAGCCTCGCGGCCTGCATGCGCGACACGCCGCGAACGACCCGACAAGGTCCTGCGATCCAGACCTCCGGGCTCACCAAGACGTTCGGGGGGACCCATGCGGTCCGGGATCTCGACCTGCGGGTCGAGGCGGGAGAGATCTTCGGGTTCCTCGGACCGAATGGCGCCGGCAAGACCACGACGATTCGGCTGCTCCTCGACCTCCAGCACCCGACGTCAGGAACGGCCCGGCTGCTCGGCCTCGACGCCCACGATGACTGCCTGGTCGTCCATCGCCAGGTCGGCTACCTGCCGGGCGAACTCTCCCTGATCGGGCGCATGAGAGTCCGCGACCAACTGGAATGGGTGGCTCGGGCTCGCAATCTGCCCGACACGAGCTATGCCCGCGACCTCGCCGAGCGATTCGACCTGGACCTCCACCGCCGCATCGAGGAACTCTCCAAGGGGAACCGCCAGAAGGTCGGGATCCTGCTGGCCTTCATGCACGAGCCCGAGCTGCTCATCCTCGATGAGCCGACCTCGGGACTCGACCCATTGATGAAGGACCGGTTCGAGCAACTGCTACGCGAGACGGCCGCATCCGGACGGACGGTCTTCCTGTCGTCCCACGAACTCGACGAGGTGCAGCGTGTGGTCGATCGGGTCGGCCTCATCAAGGAAGGACGTCTCATCCGTGCGGACGTCGTGGAGAACCTGCAAGCCAAAGCACCGAGGACGGTTGAGATCACGTTCCAGGGCCCGGTGGATCCGAGTGTGTTCGCCATCGACGGCGTTCGCAAGGTGACGACCACGGGCGCACTCGTCACCCTCGAGGTCAGCGGTCCGATCGGCCACCTGCTTCAGGTGGCTGCGCCTCTGCATCCGATCGACCTCGTCACCCATGAAGCGAGCCTCGATCAACTCTTCCTGGAGTTCTACCGGGACTCGGACAGCGATGACCATGCGTCTTGAGATCTTCCGGCTCGACCTCGGCATGCGGCGCAGAATCCTCGCCGTCTACACCCTCGGTACGGCCCTGTATGCGCTGATCATCGTGGCCCTGTATCCGACATTCGAACACTCGACGGGCCTCGACAACCTCACGAAGAACTCGCCGACGATGGCCGCCCTGTTCGGCGCAAGTGGATCGATCACCTCACCGGCCGGATGGCTCGAGGTCAACCTGTACGCCAACTTCTTCCCACTGGTGGTGTTGCTGGCCACCATCGGATACGGCGCATCCTCGGTCGCAGGCCAAGACGAAGACGGCACGCTGGCCATGGTCACGACCCTGCCGATCCGGCGCCGGCGGATCACGGTGGAGAAGGCTCTGGCGATGGCCGCACAGTCCGTCGTCATCGTGGCCGTCACGACGGCGTTCATCGCCATCGGCTACGCATTCGACATCACGGTCGGCGTCGCCGACATGCTCGGAGCATCCGTCGGCGTAGCGCTTCTCGGCATCGATCTCGGACTGGTCGCACTGGTGGTCGGAGCCGCCACGGGGCGTCGGGGGATCGCACTCGGCGCCGCCAGCGCACTCGGCGCCGTCTCGTACCTCGTCAGCTCCCTGGCGCCGGTGGTCCACTGGATCCGACCCCTGAGATTCGCCTCACTCTTCTACTGGTCGGTCGGGAACAACCAATTGACGATGGGAACCAGCCCGAGCGAGGTCGGCGTTCTGGTCGGTGTCGCACTCGTGCTCGTCGTGTCGGCGATCCTGGCGTTCGAACGACTGGACCTGCATTGACCAGCGACCCGGCCCCTGGCGGACCGATGACAGTCTGACCAGCCCGTGGGGTCCCTCCTCGTGTCGCTCGGGGCACGCGGAGCGGATCTCGGGCAGCATGGATCCATGGCACACGAACGCAGGTTCCGCTTTGCCGCACAGTTGAGCAGGGCGCCGGAGGGCACGGCGACGAGCTGGGCGGAGCAGGCGCGCAAGGCCGAGGACCTCGGCTACTGCACGCTGCTCATGCCCGACCACTTCGGCGACCAGCTGGCACCCGTCCCGGCGCTGGCCGCCGTAGCCGCGGCCACGACGACGCTGCGCATGGGCGCGCTCGTCTTCTGCAACGACTACCGCCACCCCTTCGTCCTGGCCAAGGAGGCGGCGACGCTGGACGTGCTCAGCGACGGGCGCCTCGAGCTCAGCCTGGGCGCCGGATGGATGCGAACCGACTACGAGGAAGCCGGTCTGACCTATGACCAGCCGTCCGTCCGTGTGGACCGGTTCGAGGAGGCGGTCACGGTGGTCAACGGACTGCTGCGCACCGACGGCCCGTTCGAATTCCACGGCGAGTACTACGAGGTGCGTGGTCACACCCTGACACCGCGACCCGTGCAGCGACCCGGACCACCGCTCATCATCGGAGGCGGTGGGAGGCGCGTGCTCTCCTTTGCCGCGCAGCACGCCGACATCGTCAGCATCAACGCCAATCTGCGTGAGGGTGTCGGGGGCGTGGAGACGGCGGCCGATGTGACACCCGATCGAACCCGCCGGAAGGTCGCCTGGGTGAAGGAGGCGGCCGGTGACCGCTTCGACCAGCTCGAGCTGAACGCACTCATCGGCTTCGTCGTCGTCACCGACGACGCAGCAGGCCTGGCCGCCCAGATGGCGCCGGCGTTCGGCATCGACCCGGCAGACGCCCTGCACGTCCCGGTGGCCCTGGCGGGCACACTCGACGAGATGGCCGAGGAGCTGCGGTGGCGACGGGAGGAGTACGGGATCACGTACTGGTCGATCGAGTCCGACGCCTGGGAGACGCTGGGACCGGTGGTGTCCGCACTGGCCGGTCAGTGAGTCGCTGCACCCCGTCGCCATCGGGGGAACGTGCCCCACCGACGGACGGCGACCAGCTCCGCCCGACGTCCCGAGGGACTGGTGCTCGACGGCACGACCGGTGTCCTCCGGGGACCCCGACGCAGGGCGGTACGACCGACCTGACCGTGCCGGTGGGGGCGGTGTCGGCAGGGCTCACCCCGGTCGGGTGGCGCCGACGAAGGAGTCCCATCCTGCCGGCTCGAGGCGTACGACGGCGCCGGTGTGGGGTGCGTCGACCATGAGCCCCGCCCCCACGTAGATCCCGACATGGTCCACCGCGCCCGGTCCCGATCCGAAGAAGACGAGATCGCCGGGGACCACGGTGGCCCCTGTGGCCACGACCGGGCCGGAGTCGAACTGGTCCTGGGCCACCCGGGGCAGGGCGATCCCGGCGGCAGCGTACGCGGCCTTGACCAGACCCGAGCAGTCGAACCCACCCGGCCCGTTGCCACCCCACAGGTACGGGGTCCCGAGCTGCGCGGCGGCGTAGGCGACGGCGGCCACCACCGTCCCGTCCACCGATGGGTCGTCGGCGAAGGTGAGGGACAGGACGAGCACGGTGTCGACGTAGACGGTGGAGTGGTCGTAGGCGAAGACGGCGGCGCGCAGTCCGGCCGCCGAGGCGGCTCCGTCGGCGCACAGCAGCGTGGCGGCCGTGTAGACGGCGTCGGTCGGGTCGTAGGGCGAGGCGGGGACGGCACCGCCGGGACCGACGGTGGCGTAGGCGGCGAACGTGGCCGGCTCGAACTGCATCGGGCCCTCCGCCCCGGCGGCGTTGGCCCCGGACGACACCCCGGGCGCGGTGGACCGGCCGCTCTCGGACTCGACGGTCCCGATGGCGGCCAGCACCGACCAGGACAGGCCGGGACACGTGGCCGCCGCTGCCTGTTCCAGCCCGACCCACCCGGCGGGCAGTGCGGGGCCGGACGACGGCGACCGCGCGGCGGTCCCCGAGGCCGCGCCGGCGTCGGAACCGTCGCCGGCGCCACCGACCACGGCGGCGGCCAGGGTGGCGACGCCCAGGACGAGACCACAGAGGACCAGGGCGCACAGGCCCACCAGCTTTCCCACGGGAGCTCCTCGGCGCGGGGGACGGGGATGAGCGGATGCTCAGAGAGGGCCGGCACCGGCGGCGGCAGGGGCGGGACCACGGGGCGACGCCCGACCCGGTGGCCGGTCCGGCGGACGGCGACGGCGGTCGGGTGCTCCAGTCCACCATCGGCGCACCCGGGACGCAAGGGCCCGTTCGCGGCCGGCGCCTCGGCAGTGGTCAGCAGACGGGGCCGCCGGTGGCGCCCGTGGCGGCCACCAGGGAGCCGACCAGGTCGAGATCGCTCGGCCGCCCCAGGGGGAACCGGATGCAGCCCTTGCCCACCGAGTAGCCGTCGAGGGGCCCGACGTGGGCGGCCATGACGTCGGTCCGGGTGACGTAGAGCGAGTGCTACCGCTTCTGGCGGGCGAAGGCGAGCTCGGTCACGCCGTCGCGGACGTAGCACGGCATCCCGCAGCGCAGCTCCTCGGTGAACCCCGGGGGCAGGCGGCGGCACAGCCCGCGCCACGCCTCGAAGGTCGTCCGGTCGGGCTCCGGCACGCCCCCCAGGTAGTCGGTGACCGCGGGGTCCGGCTCCATCCTCCCAGGTTAGGCGGTACGGATCTCCCGGACCGCCCACCGTGGACTCGGTACACTCGCATCGGCCGCCGACACGGCGACCGGGGAGGGAGTCACATCATGCAGAGCACCATGCAGGACGGCCCGCTGCTCGTCACCGGGATCCTCCGCCACGGGCAGCAGGTCTACGGCGACAGCGTGGTCCGCACCATCGTCGGACCCGAGGCCGAGTCGGTGACGGCCACCTTCGGCGAGGTCGCCGAACGGGCCGAGCGGCTGGCGTCGGCACTCGGACGGTTGGGGATCGGCGACTCGGACCGGGTGGGCACGTTCCTGTGGAACAACCAGACCCATCTGGAGGCCTACCTGGCCGTGCCGGCCATGGGCGCGGTGCTCCACACGCTCAACCTGCGCCTCTTCCCCGAGCAGCTTGCGTACGTCGTCAACCACGCCGAGGACCAGGTCATCATCTGCGACGCCTCGATCGCCGGCCTGCTCGCCCGGGTCCGCGACCAGATCCCGACCGTCCGCCACATCGTGGTGGTGGGGGAGGGGGACACGGACGCCCTGGGGGACACCCTGGCCTACGAGGACCTGCTGGCCGCCGAGGAGCCCGGCTACGACTGGCCCGATCTCGACGAACGGGCGGCCGCGGCCATGTGTTACACGTCGGGTACCACCGGCAACCCGAAGGGTGTCGTCTACAGCCACCGGTCGACCTTCCTGCACTCGATGGCCATCACCGCGGGGTCGTCCCTCGGGATCAGCGAGCAGGACAGCGTGCTGTCGATCGTGCCGATGTTCCACGCCAACGCCTGGGGCACCCCCTACGGGGCGTTCATGACCGGGTGCGACATGATCATGCCCCAGCAGTACCTCCAGGCCGCCCCGTTGGCCGCCATCATCGGCCGCTACCGGCCGACGATCTCGGCCGGGGTGCCCACCATCTGGAGCGACCTGCTGCGGTACGCACAGTCCAACCCGGTCGACCTGTCGTGCCTCCGGATGATCACCGCCGGCGGCGCCGCCGTGCCGCGCCAGCTCATCGAACGGTTCCGCGACGAACTGGGCGTCCAGCTCGTCCAGGGCTGGGGCATGACCGAGACCAGCCCGCTGTGCGCCCTGGCGACACCGCCGCGCCAGGCCACCCCGGACGAGGAGCTCGAGTGGCGGTCCAAGACCGGGCGGATCGTGCCCGGTGTGGAGGTCCGGATCTGCGCTGACGACGGCACGGTGCTCCCGAACGACGGCGAATCGGTCGGGGAGTTCGAGGTGCGCGGCCCGTGGATCACCGGTTCCTACTACGGCGACCCGTCCACCGAGCGGTTCCACGACGGGTGGCTCCGCACCGGGGACATCGGCTCGTTGGACCGCTACGGCTACATGCAGATCAGCGACCGCAGCAAGGACGTCATCAAGTCCGGCGGCGAGTGGATCTCGTCGGTCGAGCTGGAGAACGAGGTGATGGCCCACCCCGACGTGGTCGAGGCCGCCGTGATCGCCGTGCCCGACGAGCGGTGGAGCGAGCGGCCCCTGGTGGCGGTCGTGCTCGAGGAGGGATCCACCACGTCCCCCGACGAACTGGTCGTGTTCCTGTCCGACCGGGTGTCGAAGTGGTGGCTGCCCGAGCGGTGGTCGATCGTGGAGGAGGTCCCGAAGACCAGCGTCGGGAAGTTCGACAAGAAGGTGCTGCGGGCCCGGCACGCCGAGGGTGGCCTCGAGGTCATCGAGGTCGACCCGGCCGGCGGCCGCTGAGGGTGGCCGACCTGGAGGAACTGGCGGAGCGGCTCGGCTCCATCGCCGAGGACCTGGCCGATGCAGCCCTCGACCGCCTGCGTCGCAACGCCGACACCGTGCGGGCCGGTCACGAACCGGACCCCGACCTGGTGGCCGAGGAGAAGCGGATCACCCGGGCGAGGCGGTCGGTGGAGAAGGCGGCCGGCCTGCTGGGGGCACGTGGATCCGTCCCCTTCGACGAGGGACCGTAGACCGACCCCGGACCGGTCCCCCCGGCACCGGTCCGGCGCGCCGCGGCGGTGTGCGCCGTCGGGCCACCGGTCAGGGGTGGGGCACCGGCGCCGTGGCGCGGGCGGCGGTGCGCTCGGGCAGCAGGAGGATGGAGGCGCCGAGGAAGCACAGACCGCCGACGAAGGTGCCGAGCGTGGTCCACCGGGCGCTGCGCAGCTCCCCCGACGAGAGCACCTTGGAGGCCACGGCGGACACGCCGAAGGCCACCGACCCGACCAGGTTGCCCACCGTGATCCACCACGACAGCGACCGGGGCTGCCAGCGCGCCGCTCCGTGGCACACCTCGGCATAGGACAGGTAGCTCGACACCAGGAAGCAGGCCGACCCGAAGGCGTCGGGCCGCCAGACGCCCTGGTTGGCGGCGGAGGTGGACGTGTACGCGACGGCCAGGGCGTGGCCGGTGCTCACATTGAAGAACAGGGTCCCCGCACTCTGGACGACGGCGGCGAGCCAGTCGATCTGCCGGGGTCGGGAGACGGACAGCGCCCGTAGCCGCGATCCTGCGCCGTGCAGCGCGGGGGAGTCGGCCCCCACCACCTGGGCGTAGAGGAGCAGTCCGGCCGTGGTGAAGAAGATCGACCCCACGAAGTAGACGAGGTTGTCGGTCCGGGTGCCCACCGCCGTGGCGACGCCGGGTACGGCGGCCACGGCGAAGCAGGTCGAACCGATGGCGAACAGGACGGCGATCCACCAGCCCAGCGCCCCGGGTGCCCACCAGGTCGCCTCCGAGTCGGTACGGGCCCGTTTGCGCTCACGTCGCGAGTCCCACCGGGCCACGGTGCCGTCGGCGAAGCGCAAGGTCCGCTCGGTCACGAACGGACCGAACCCACGCGAGGCGATCTCCTGGTAGTCGCCGTGGAGCGGGGCGCCGGGCACGGACATGGCGCACATGATGGCCGATCGGAGCCGGGTGGGTGGTCACCGCCACCCACCGGACGGGATCACGCCGCCGGCGACGTCAGGCCGGGCCCACCTCGGGGGAGCTGAAGGCGAAACCACCGGCCAGGACCCGGACGAACGCCTCGACCACCTCGGGGTCGAACTGCGACCCCGACCCCTCCAGGATGATCCGGTAGGCCGTGTCCTCGCCCAGCGCCTCGCGGTACGGCCGCCGCGAGGCGATGGCCTGGTAGGCGTCGGCCACCGCCAGGATCCGGGCCTCGAGCAGGATCCCGTCGCCCTGCAGCCCCTGGGGGTAGCCCGACCCGTCGTAGTGCTCGTGGTGCTGGTGCACGATGTCGGCCACCGGCCAGGGCCAGGTGAAGTGCCCGGCGATCTCGTAGCCGATGGTGGCGTGGCGCCGGACCACGGCCATCTCCTCGGGGTTCAGCGCACCGGGACGGCACAGGATGTCGATCGGGACCCCGATCTTGCCCACGTCGTGGATCCGGGCGCCGAAGGAGAGGCCGTCGAGCCGGTGGTCGTCGAGGCCGAGCTCGACACCGATGGCCAGGGCCAGTTCGGCCACCAGCGACTGGTGGCCCGCCGTGTACGGGTCGCGGGACTCCACCACCGCGGCCACCAGGTCGATCGAGCTGGCGAACGCCTGGTGGAGCTCGGACCGGTCGCGGAGGCGACCCATGCCGAACCCGAGTGTCCGGGCGAGGTCCTGCAGCACCGCCACCGCGTGCTCGTCGAAGGCGTCGTGTTCGACGGCGTAGACGGTGAACACCCCGTCCAGTTCGCCGTCGACGCGGACGGGGAGGCTGGCCGAGGACCGGAAGCCGGCGGCCAGGGCCTGGGACCGCCACGGCGCGCCGTCGTCAGCGTCGGCGATGTCCGTCTCGAGCGTCGTCCTCCCGGTGCGGGCGGCGCGTGCGGTGGGACCCTCGGTGAGGGGTCCGCCGGCGACGTGGGCCTTCAGGCCCTGCAGGTACTCCCTCCGGCCGGCGCTGGATGCCACCGGGAGCATCTCGGCGAGGACCCGGCCCTCCTGGCGGGCCGGACCCCGACGTCCGTACCAGGCGAAGGCGTAGCCGCCCACGGAGACCGCCGTCTCGCACATGGCCTCCAGCAGGTCCGCCTCGTCGTCGGCCCGGGCCAGGAGTGCGTTCCCCGCCGACACCGTGTCGGTGGCGCGGCGCTCGAGCACCTCGTTCTGGACGTCGCGCAAGGTGACCACCACCGGTCGGCGTCCGTCGGCCCCGTCCCCCAGGGGATGGGCCCGGACCGACATCCACCGGACCGCCCCCGACTTCATGCGGAACCGGATGTTGACCGGGTCGACCACGCGCCGCTCGCCGAAGACCCGGGTGCGGATGGCGTTGCGCTGCGCGCGGTCCTCGGGAAGCTGGACGGACGACGTGGGACGTCCGACCAGGTCGTCGGGCCTCCAGCCGAGCACGTGTTCGACGGACGGCGAGATCCAGTTGAAGCAGAACATGGCGTCGGTGATGTACACGATGTCCGAGGCGTTCTCGGCGACCAGCCGGTAGCGGGCGTCGGACCGGTCGCGTTCCTCCTCGACCGCGACCGGTCCGGTGACGTCGCGCAGGCTGACGACCACGACCTCGCCCGCCTCCTGGACCACCTTGGCGGCGCGGGCCTCGCACCACACGGAGCCGCCTCCCGCCTGGAGGTACCGTATGCGCATCCGGGTGGGCTCGTCCCGGCTGTTGGCGGCGCGCACCTCGTGCAGGGCGGCCCGGTCACCGGGGTGGACGAGCTGGTCGGCGGGGAGCCCGACGACGTCGGCCACCGGGTGACCGAGGAGGTCGGTGACGCCGGGGGAGACCCACTCGATGGTGCCGTCGCGGATCAGCAGGACGACGTCGGCGGAGTTGGCGATCATCGTCTCGAAGCGGCTCCGGTCGGCGTAGCGGTCCGTCACGTCCCGCCAGGTGAACACGAGGCGGTCGCCGATGGCACTGGCCCGCACGTCGTAGCGGTGGAGCGCTCCCTCGTCGAGGAGCGACGGGTAGGGGTACTCGTCGACGCTCAGCGGTGCCCCCGTGTCGAGCACGTGCCCGACCATGGCGATCAGGCGTGCCCCGAACTCGCCGGGGAAGATGGAGGACGCCCGCCGGCCCACCAGTTCCTGACGGGGCATCGCCACCGCGTCGGCGGCGGCGCCGTTGGCCGCCACGATCACGAAGTCGTCGATGCCCCCCTGGCCGTCGCGGACCGGGTCCCCGAGGACGTAGGGGTCGGTGACGGACTCGACGATGGCGTCGAGCCCGGCATCGGGCGCAGCGGTCGACGTCCCCACACCCGGTCCGCCCTCCACCCCGGTGGGACCGACCCCGTCGGGTGCCGCCGTACGCAATTGGGCCATAGGTCCAGCATCGGCCAGGAAACACCTGTGCCCAAGGGCCGTTCGGCCCTATTCACAACCCAGGGTTGCTGTTCCAGGAGTGCCTTATGGTGAACGGAAGGTGTCAGACATGAACACGACGTGACCGCAAGGTAAACGTACGGTAAACTGGTCACATGGAACACGACCCCCACAACGCACAGAATTGGTGCCCGGATCCGTTCGGCCTGCACGAGGCGCGGTGGTTCTCGAACGGGATCCCGACCGCACTCGTACGCGACGCCGGCGTCGAGTCCCAGGACCCGCCGCCCGCTTCGGACTTCGACCGACGCTACGAACTGCCGTCGATCGAACCCCGGGACCCGGTGCCGCCGGTGACCCACCACCACCTCCTGGGACGCCGCCACTCCCAGGTGTCCGCGGGCTGAGCCGGCCCCGGGTCGGGTCCTGCACCCGGTCCGGCCGCCGGAGCGGGCGGGCACCGGTCAGCCGTCGACGAGGTCGTTGACGGCGTCGATCAGGTGGCGCAGCCGCCCGTAGTGCACCTTGTCGAACCGGAAGGCGATCCGGGGCAGGTCGAGGACGTCGTCGTCGGCCCGCTCGGGTGGGAGCGGGTCGATCCGGCGGATCACCCCCGAGGTCACGATGTCGGCGAAGCGCCGGTTGAGGTCGGACAGCTGGACCTTGTCCGGGGCCACCGCCAGCCGCAGCACCAGCAGGTCGCCGACCCAGCGGCAGGACCGGTAGTTCCGGTAGAAGCCGAGCAGCTCGGCGGTGGCCGCGTCCACGTCGTCGGTGATGGTGAAGAACGACCGGTCGTCCTCGGACACGAGGCCGCGGGGTTCCACCTCCTCGGCCAGGAACCGGCTCCAGCCGTCCCAGTACGTCCCGCCCGGGACGTCGAGCAGCACGACGGGTGCGGGCTCCGCCTTGCCCGTCTGCAGCAGGGTCAGGAGCTCGAATCCCTCGTCCAGGGTGCCGAAGCCGCCGGGCAGCACGATGAAGCCGTGGGACTCCTTCAGCAGCATCAGCTTGCGGGTGAAGAAGTAGCGCATCTCCACCAGCTTCGGGTCCTGGGCGATGAACCGGTTTGCCCCCTGCTCGTGGGGGAGCCGGATGTTGACCCCCACCGACTGCTCCCGTCCGGCGCCCTCCATGCCGGCGGCCATGATGCCGGGGCCGGCGCCGGTCACCACCATCCAGCCGGCACCGGACATGGCGGCGGCGAGGGCGCGGGCCTGGAGGTAGGCGGGGTGGTCCGGCTCGGTGCGGGCCGATCCGAAGATGGTCACCTTGCGCCGCTGCCGGAGGGGCTGGAACACGGCGAACGCCTCGGACATCTCGGCCAGAGCGGAGTCGGCCACCTTCAGGTCGATCACGTCGGTGCCGCGCTCGAGGAGGGTGGCCACCGTGGTGAGCATGGAGCGGTAGAGCCGGCGCTCGGTCGGCGTCCGTGCGGCGGCGATCCGCTCCTCGAGGGCGGGGACGGCCTCGACGGGCGGCTCCGGGGATCCGTCGACGGCCTCGTCGAGGCCCTCGCGCTCGAACATCGACCCGGTCATGTCACCGGGCGCCGGCGAGCACGCTGCCCCGTCCGTCGGGGTGGGTGACCCGTCCGTACAGGGTGGTGCGCTGGGCCAGGGACCGCCCGAGGGGGGTGACCAGGGCCCGGAAGGCGTCGGCGTCCATCATCTGGCCGTGGCTGGCCCCGGCGGCCCGCGAGATGTTCTCGTCGATGAGGGTGCCGCCGAGGTCGTTCACCCCCGCACGGAGCAGCTGACGGGCCCCGGCGGCGCCGAGCTTCACCCAGCTGAGCTGGATGTTGTCGATGTCGCCGCGGTAGGCGATCCGGCCGACGGCGTGCATGAGGAGCGTCTCGCGGAAGGTGGGGCCGCGCCGCGACCGGCGCTGGATGTAGAGGGGGGTCGCCATGTGCACGAAGGGGAGGGGCACGAACTCGGTGAAGCCGCCGGTCTCCCGTTGGAGCGCCCGGGTCCGCACGAGGTGCCGGGCCCACGACCGCGGCTGCTCGACCGCGCCGAACATGATGGTGACGTTGGAGTTGAGACCCACACCGTGGGCGGCGCGGTGGGCGTCGAGCCACTGCTCGGTGTCGATCTTGTCGGGGCACAGGACGGCCCGCACGTCGTCGTCGAGGATCTCGGCAGCCGTCCCGGGGATGGTGCGCAGGCCGGCGTCACGCAGCAGCACCAGGTAGTCCGCCAGCGGCACCTGTGAGCGTCGCGCCCCCTCGGTGACCTCCAGGGCGGTGAAGCCGTGGATGTGGATGGTGGGCGAGCCCTCGCGCACGGCCCGGATCACGTGGAGGTAGTAGTCGCCGTCGAAGTCGGGGTGGATCCCACCCTGCAGGCACACCTCGGTGGCCCCCATGGCCTCGGCCTCGACCACTCGTTCGGTGATCTCGCCCAGCTCGAGCAGGTAGGGCGCACCCCGCAGGTTGAGCGAGAGCGGGCCCTTGGAGAAGGCGCAGAACCTGCACTTGAACGTGCACACGTTGGTGTAGTTGATGTTGCGGTTGGCCACGAAGGTGACCTCGTCGCCGACGGACTCGTAGCGGAGCCGGTCGGCCACGGCGGCCACCGCCCGCACCTCGGGTCCACGGGCGCCGAACAGGGTGACGATCTCGTCCTCGCCCACGGACTCGCCGGCCAGGACGCCGCCCAGCACCTCGGCGACGGCGCCGCCGGCGGGCACCAGGTCGGGATCGACGGTGCGGGCCGGCGCTCCCGGTGCAGCGGCCACGAACAGCGGGAGCAGGTCGGGCGGGGGGACCTCACCGCCCGACGCCCACGGGTGGTCGCGGCCCAGGCCCTCGGCGTCGGAGGCGTCGAGCACCGGGAAGCGCAGGGCGGGGTCGAGCCACCGGTCCGGACCGAGGGCGAACTCGGGGTAGAGGGTGAGGCGGGGGGCGAGGGTGTGTCCGGTCGCCTCGGTGGCGGCGCGCAGGATGCCGAGGGCGGGCCAGGCCCGTTCCGGGTTGACGTGGTCCGCCGTCACCGGGGACACGCCGCCCCAGTCGTCGATGCCGGCGGCCACCAGGGGCCCGAGCTCGTCCGACAGGTTGGGCGGCGCCTGGAGGTGGATCTCGTCGGGCAGCACGAGGCGGGCGGCGGCGATGGTCCACAGGAATTCGTCGGTCGGGCACGGCGGGTGGCGGTGCATCGCCGTGCCCGGCTTGGGCAGGAAGTTCTGGACGATCACCTCCTGGACGTGGCCGTGGCGGGCGTGGGCGGCGGCGATGGCCTCCAGGGTGTCGAGCCGGTCCTCACGGGACTCGCCGATCCCGACCAGCAGGCCGGTGGTGAAGGGGATGCCGAGCTCGCCGGCCGCATCAAGGGTGGCGAGGCGCCGGGCCGGGACCTTGTCCGGTGCCGACCGGTGGGCGTCGAGGTCGGGGTTGAGGGACTCGAGCATCATCCCCTGGCTGGCCGACACGGGCCGGAGCAGGGCGAGGTCCCCGGCGGACAGCGCACCGGCGTTGGCGTGGGGGAGCAGGCCGGTCTCGGCCAGCACGGCGGCGCAGGCGGCGGCCAGATAGTCGACGGTGGAGGCATACCCGTGGACGTCCAGCCAGGTCCGGGCGGCCGGGTAGCGGTCCTCGGGGCCCTCGCCCAGGGTGAAGAGGGCTTCGTGGCAGCCGGCCTCGCGCCCGGCGCGGGCGATGGCGAGGACGTCCTCCAGCTCGAGGTACGGCGAGTCGAGCCGCGCCGGTGCCTTGGCGAAGGTGCAGTAGCCGCACCGGTCCCGGCACAGCATCGTGAGGGGGACGAAGACCTTGGGGGAGAACGTCATCCGGGTGCCGAAGGCGGCGTCGCGCACGGCGGCGGCCCGGTCCAGGAGCTCGGGCAGGGGGGCGCCCAGCAGCTCGGCACGGGTGGGCGCGACGGCGTTCGACGGTACGGGGGAGCCGGTGGCGGCGGGCATCGGGGTCACCTTATCGGAGGCGCTCCGGGACTCCGCCGGGTGGCGCCCTCCACCCGGCGCTCACGCCGCCTCGTCGGGGGTGACGTCTCCCAGCGCGTCAGCGTCGACCAGCCACAGGAGCCGGGGCGCCCGCACCCGGCCGGCGGGCAGGTCCTCGCCGGCCGCCAGCCGGGCGAACGCGTCGCGCTTGGACGCGCCGGCCGCGGTGACGACCACCCGGCGGGCCCGGGCGATGCCGGCGTAGGTCAGGGTGAGGCGCTCGTGCGGGTTGCGCCCGTTCGGGTCCCGGTTGGCCACCACCAGGCGGGCCGGATCGGTCTCGTCGAGGGCGGCCGACCCGGGGAAGAGCGAGGCCGTGTGGCCGTCGGGCCCGAGACCGAGGTGGACCAGGCCCAGGTCGGGAAGGGATGCCAGCAGGGCCTGGTAGGCGGCGGCGGCCCCGGCCGGGGGGCCGGAGGAGTACATCGGGTGGTCCGACCGCACCGGGCCCACCACGTCGAGCAGGGTGGTGGCGACCATCCGGTGGTTGGAATCGGGGTCGTCGGGCGGGACGCACCGCTCGTCGCCCAGGTAGACGTCGACGGCGTGCCACGTCAGCCCTCCACGGGCGGCCAGCGCGGTGTAGCACTCGGCGGCCGTGCCGCCGCCGGAGAGCACCAGGGTGGCGCCGTCGGGGAACCCGGCGAGGTCCCGGACCACCTCGTCGGCGAAGGCGTCGGGCACCGACCCGACCAGCCGCACGGTGCCGTTCACGGCGTCACTGGGTCGGCGGGCTCTGCTGGTGGGTTCCGAGCTGCAGGTCGAGCGCCGGGTTGCGCCACTCGTCACCGGAGCGCTCGACCAGGAGGTCGGCCATGTGGGGACCCCAGGTGCCCGCCGCGTAGTAGTGCAGCGCCCCACCCGGCTCCGACCAGGCCTGGAGGTACGGGTCCACGATCCGCCACGCCTGCTCGACCTCGTCGGACCGGATGAAGAGGGTGGCGTCGCCGACCATGGCGTCATGCAGGAGGCGCTCGTAGCCGTCGGCGGCCTGGACGCCGGCGAAGGCCTCGGCGTAGGAGAAGTCCATGGCCACCGAGCGCAGGTGGAACTTCTCGCCCGGGACCTTGGCACCGAACTCCAGACAGATCCCCTCGTCGGGCTGGATCCGCAGGATCAGGGTGTTGGGACGCAGGTCCCGGCTGGCCCGGTGGTCGAAGAGGAGGAACGGGACCTGACGGAAGGTGAGGGCCACCTCGGTCACCCGGGCCGGCAGGCGCTTGCCCGTCCGGACGTAGATGGGGACGCCCGCCCACCGCCAGTTCTCCACCCGAAGCCGCAGCGCCAGGTAGGTCTCGGTCTGGCTGTCCGGTGCCACGTCCTCCTCCTGGCGGTAGCCCACCACGGACTCGCCGTCGATGACCCCGGCGGTGTACTGGCCGCGCACCGACTTGTCGACGGCCTCGTCCGGGGTCGGGATGTCGATGGCCTGGAGGAGTTTCACCTTCTCGTCGCGGATGCGGTCGGCGTCGGTGCTGGTCGGTGACTCCATGAGGGTGAGGGCCAGGACCTGCATCACGTGGTTCTGCACGATGTCGCGCAACGCGCCCGCGGTCTCGTAGAACCCGCCCCGGTGCTCCACGCCGAGCGACTCGGCCACCGTCACCTGGACCTGCTCGATGTACCGGCGGTTCCAGATGGGTTCGAAGATGGCATTGGCGAAGCGCAGGGCCAGGACGTTCTGGACCGTCTCCTTCCCCATGTAGTGGTCGATCCGGTAGATCTGGCGCTCGTCGAAGGCCGTGTGCATCTGCTCGTTGAGGGTGAGTGCGCTCTCGAGGTCACGACCGAACGGCTTCTCCACCACGATGCGCGAGAACTCGCCGCCCTCGCCCGGCCCCGAGCAGCCGTGCTTGGCGAGGGCCTGGGCCACGACGCCGAACATCGAGGGGATGGTGGCCAGGTAGTAGAGGCGGTTGCCGGCCGTGCCGTCCACCCGGTCGGCCTCGTCCAGAGCCGACTTCAACTGGTCGAAGGTGTCCGGGTGGTCGTACTCGCCCGTCAGGTACCGGAAACGTTCGGTGAGGGCACGCCACGTGGGGCCGGCATCGGGGGTGGCCGCCGTCACGTCGCGTCGGAACTCCTCGTCGGTCCACGGCGTCCGGGCCACCCCGATCACGGTGAACCCGGCGTCCAGGATGCCCCGGTCGGCCAGGCGGGCGAGCGCCGGCAGGATCTTTCGGGTCGTGAGGTCACCCGAGGCGCCGAAGATGACCATGGCCACCGGCGGGACGGCCGACAGCGTGGTGGAGGGTGCCGGGCCGGTGCTCATGCCGGTGTCGACGTCTCGCCGCCGAGCGTCCCGTCGGTCGTGGTCACGGCGTGGCCACCGAACTGGTTGCGCAACGCCGACACCAGCCGCAGGCCGAAGGCATCGGGCTTCTGCGAGGCGAACCGGGCGAACAGGGCCGAGGAGATCACCGGGGCCGACACACCCCGATCGATGGCCTCCTCGACGGTCCACCGGCCCTCGCCGGAATCGACCACCACGCCTTCGATGTCGGCGAACCCGGACTCGGGGCGCAGGGCCCGTTCGGCGAGTTCGAGGAGCCAGGAACGCACGACCGAGCCGTAGCGCCAGATGGCGGCGACCTCGTGGAGGTCGAGGTCGAACTCGGGTGCCTCCGACATGATCTCGAAGCCCTCCGCGTACGCCTGCATCAGGCCGTACTCGATGCCGTTGTGGACCATCTTGACGAAGTGGCCCGCGCCCGGCGGGCCGACGTGGGCGTAGCCTCCCTCGGGGGCGAGGGCCAGGAAGGCCGGCTCGCACACGGCCACCGCCTCGGGGGTGCCGCCCACCATGAGGCAGTACCCCTCCTTGAGGCCCCAGATGCCACCGGACGTCCCGGCGTCGACCAGGGCGATGCCCTCGGCGGCGAGCTGGCCGACCAGCGGCGCCGTCTCCTTGTAGTTCGAGTTCCCGCCGTCGATCACCACGTCACCCGGCGCGAACAGCCCGGCCAGGGTGGTGATCGTCGAGTTGGTCGGAGCGCCGGCCGGCACCATGACCCAGGCCACCCGGGGCGGCTCCAGGGCGGCGGCCAGCTCCTCGAGGGTGGCCACCGGGGTGGCGCCGAAGGCGGCGGCCCCGGCCCGGGCGTCGGCGTCCAGGTCGAACGCCACCACCTCGTGCCCGTGCTCGATGAGCCGCTGGGACATGTTGGCGCCCATCTTGCCGAGTCCGACCATTGCGATCTTCATGGGTGCTCCTCCGTGTGGGTGGTTGGTGCGGCGGTGCAGGTCCGGGCCGGGCCCCGGTTCAGCCGGCGCGGAGCGCGTCGGCCTTCGCCCGGAGCGTGTCCATCAGGTCGTCGAACGAGGCGGCGAACGAGGCCACTCCCTCCGACTCGAGGACGCCGGCCACGTCCTCCATGTCGATGCCGGCGCCCGCCAGCCGTCCGATGACGTCCCGGGCCGCGTCGAGACCGGTGTCGACGGTGCGGGCCACCGTGCCATGGTCGAGGAAGTCCGCGACGGTCCCGTCGGGCATCGTGTTGACGGTGTCCGGACCGATCAGGGTGTCAACGTAGGCGAGGTCGGGGTACGCCGGGTTCTTGGTCGAGGTGGATGCCCACAGCGGGCGCTGGACCCGGGCGCCCCGGGCGGCCAGCGCCTCCCACCGGGGGCCGGCGAAGCGGTCGGCGAAGAGGGCGTAGGCCAGGCGGGCCTGGGCCACGGCGGCGGTGCCCCGGAGCGCCAGCAGGCCGTCGTCGGCGCCGGCCGCCACCGCCGCCTCGATCCGTCGGTCGACCTCGGTGTCGACCCGGCTGATGAAGAACGAGGCCACGCTGGCCACACCGGAGAGGTCGTCGACGCCCGAGGCGGCCAGCGCCTCGAGCCCGGACAGGTAGGCCTCGATGACCTCGGCGTAGCGGGTGATCGAGAAGATGAGGGTGACGTTGATGCTGCGGCCCTCGGCGATCATCCGGTGGATCGACGGCACCCCCTCGGGGGTGGCCGGGATCTTCACCAGCACGTTGGGGCGGTCGATGCGGTGGTGCAGGCCCCGGGCCGCCTCGGTCGTGCCCGCCGTGTCGTGGGCGAGCGAGGGCGCCACCTCCACCGAGACGAAGCCGTCGGCCCCGCCGGATCCGTCGTAGACCGGCCGCAGGACCTCGAGGGCGGCGAGGATGTCGTCGACGACGAGGTCCCAGTAGGCGTCCTCGACCGGGGTGGTGGCGATGAGGGCGCCGAACTGCTCGTCGTAGGTGTCCTGTCCGCTGATGGCCTTGGCGAAGATCGTCGGGTTGGAGGTCACCCCACGGATGCCCTGGGCCACCAGGCCGGCGAGCGTGCCGTCCCGGAGCCAGTCGCGTCGCAGGTTGTCGAGCCACGGGCTCTGGCCCTGCTGGTCGTAGAGGTCGTCGAGCGTGGTCATCGGGAGGTCCTCTCGAGGAGTGCGGTGGCACGGGCGGCCACCGTCACCGGGTCGAAGCCGTACTCGCGCAGCACCACGCCGCCCGGAGCCGAGGAACCGAAGTGGTCGATGCCGAGGGAGTCGTCGGCGTAGCGCTCCCAGCCGAAGGTGGAGGCGGCCTCGACCGACAGCACGGGCACGCCCGGGGTCAGCACCTCGTCGCGGTAGGCGTCACCCTGCTCGGCGAAGAGCTCCCACGACGGGAGTGACACCACCCGGACCCGGGTGCCGGCCTCGGCCAGCAGGCGGGCGGCGTCGACGCACAGCGAGACCTCGCTGCCGGTGGCCAGCAGGACCACCTGGGCCGGGCCGTCGCCGGGTTCGGACAGGACGTAGGCGCCGCGCGGCACCCCGGCGGGGGCGAGCTCGGCCGTACCCTCGAGGACCGGGACGTCCTGGCGGGTCAGGATCAGGGCGGTCGGACCCTCCCCGTCGACGGCCACCCGCCAGGCCTGGGCCGTCTCGTTGGCGTCGGCCGGTCGCACGACCCGCAGCCCGGGCATGGCCCGCACCGCGGCCAGCTGTTCGATCGGCTGGTGGGTGGGTCCGTCCTGGCCGAGGCCGACGGAGTCGTGGGTCCACGAGTAGACGACGTGGGCCCGGGACAGGGCGGCCACCCGTACGGCGCCGCGCATGTAGTCCGAGAACACGAAGAACGTGCCACCCACCGGGATGGTGCCCCCGTGGGTGGCCATGCCGGTCATGACGGCACCCATGGCGTGCTCGCGGATGCCGTAGTGGACGAGGCTGCCGCCCGGGTCGGCGACGGACTGGGCGGTGGCGCCGGACATGGCCATGCCGGTGTTGCCGGTCAGGTCGGCACTGCCGGGGATCAGGCCGGGCAGCCCGTCCTGGGTGGTGTCGAGGCACACCTTGATGGCCTTGCGGGTGGCCATGGGCCCGTCGGCGGGGGTGAAGGTGGGCAGCGCCGCCTCCCACCCGGGCATGCCGTGGCCGCCGAGCGCGGCCTCGAACCGGGCACGGTCCCCGTCCCAGGCGTCGAGCCGTGCCGCCCACTCGTCGCGCAGGGCCCGGCCGCGCGGCACGGCGGACCGGTACATGGCCAGGACGTCGTCGGGCACCCAGAACGTGCGGTCGGTCGGGAGTCCGAGAAGTTCCTTGGTCCGGACCGCCTCCTCGTCGCCGAACGGGTCGCCGTGGGCCTTCGAGGTGTCGGTCAGGTCCGGCGCCGGGTAGCCGATGTGGCTGCGCAGGATGATGAGCGACGGCCGGTCCTCGTCGGCCCGGGCCCGCAGCAGCGCGGCTTCGAGGGTGTCGAGGTCGTTGGCCACGTCGCCGATGTCGTCGACCGACCAGCCGTAGGCGGCGAACCGCTCGGCCGGGTCGTCGTCGAGGGCCAGTTCGGTGGGTCCGTCGATGGTGATGTGGTTGTCGTCGTAGACGTAGACCAGACGCCCCAGTCCGAGGTGGCCGGCCAGCGACGCGGCCTCGTGGGAGATGCCCTCCTCGAGACAGCCGTCACCGGCGATCACGTAGGTGTGGTGGTCGACCACCTCGGGCGAGAAGTGGGTCCGCAGCCAGCGCTCGGCGATCCCCAGCCCGACGCCGTTGGCGACGCCCTGGCCGAGTGGCCCGGTGGTCACCTCCACCCCGGGGGTGTGGTGCCGCTCGGGGTGCCCCGGCGTCCGGCTGCCCCACTCGCGGAAGGCGCGCAGGTCGTCGAGGGTGAGGCCGTAGCCGGTCAGGTGCAGCATGGAGTAGAGCAGGATCGAGGCGTGCCCGTTGGACAGCACGAACCGGTCGCGGTCCGGCCACCCGGGGTCGGAGGGGTCGTGGCGGAGGACCCGGGTGAACAGCACGTGGGCGAGCGGCGCCAGGGCCATGGCCGTGCCCGGGTGGCCCGAGTTGGCGGCACGCGGGCCGTCGATGGCCAGGCCGCGGATCACGTCCACCCCCAGCTGCTCGAGCTCGGCGGAGGGCGCGGGGTCCAGTGGGGGCGGTGGTGGCGTGGGCATCGGGCCAAACCCTACCGGCCGGACACCGTCCCGGGGGTCGCCGCGCGCCCGGGCGTGCGCGACCGGAACAGCGCCAGCGAGGCCGAGAAGCTGTGTACGAAATTGCCGCCGCCGACCGGACCGAATTCACCGGCGGCGAACATGCCGCCGAGGGGGACGGGCCCGAGCGACCGGAAGACGGCGGCGGCGTCGTGGTCGGCGACGTCGAAGAGCCGGGTGCCGCGGCCGTTGCAGGTGAAGAGCAGGGCGGCGTCGGCGTCGAGCCCGGCCAGCCGGGCCGTCAGGTCGGCACCGGCGGTCCGGGCGTCGCGCACGGCGAACTGGACGACACTGCCGAGGGGCAGCCGTCCCTCGACGGCCAGGGAGCCCGAGGAGCGCTCGACCCCGAGCAGCGGGCGGAACAGGAGGTCGGCCGGGCCCGGGTCGAGCACCCGGGTGTCGACGCAGCGACCGAGCAGCAGTCCGTTGCCCTCGATGCCGGCGATGTCCGCCCGGCCGAGGTGTTCGGCGATCTCGTCGACCATGCACTCCATCGCCGGGCGGCCGGCGATCCGGCGGACGAGGTTCCGCTCGACGTCGGTGACGGTCAGCAGTCGCCCGAACGGTCGGCATCCCTGTGACACCACGGGGACGATCTCGGTGGCCGGGCCGAGGAGGACGCCGACGGCACCGCTGGTGCGCACGTCCGCGCCCAGCGCCAGCCGGGTGCCGCCCGGCCCCGACGACCCGGACGCGTAGCCCCCGACCACCGGCAGTCCCGGGTGGCGGTCGGCCAGGTCCTCGGCGAACTCCGCCATGGGGAAGGTGAACGGGTCGGCCAGCACCAGCAGGGCCGAGGGGTGGAACCCGATCGCCTCGGGCAGGCCGTCGAAGCGCCAACCGTCGTCGCCCAGGCGGGTGGCCGACAGCCCGACGGGGACCAGGGGTCCCACCCGGCCGGCCCACACGCTGACGGCGGGCAGCTCCTCGACCTCGGTGCCGCTCCCGATGACCGACTCGGCGGCACACCCGAGCAGGCCCAGGGGGTGCAGCACGGCGTCGACGGCCGTGGTCACGTCCTCGAGTGCGCCGGCGTGGGGCCGGGTGACGGTGACCACCACCAGGTCGGGCCGCTCGCCCACCTGCTCCAGCACCGACCCGAGGGCCTCCCCCAGGGCCTGGCTGGTGACCGGGTGGCGGGAGAGGGAGCTGGCGAACTCCACCGGGCTCAGCCGGCCGACGGGACGAAGCGGATGTCGAGTGACCGCAGGTAGGTGTGGAGCCCGGCGTCCTGGATGGGCAGGAGGTAGGCGGGCGCCCCGGACTCGTTGTGGTGGCTGTGCCACAGCCCCGGCGGCGTCACGAAGGCGCCCCCGCCCTCCCACGGCACGCGCACCGGGTCGACGATGTCGCCGGCCCCGTCGACGGTCGCGCCCACCAGCGAGTAGCAGCCGGGCGCACACGACACGATGAGGTCGAGGGCCACGCTCTGGTGCCGGTGGGGGCGTTGCACCCGGTCGACGGGCAGGACCCCGAGCATGGCCCACAGGGTGTGGGTGACGGTGAGGGTCCGGGGGAGGGCGGCGTTGCCGAGCAGGATGCTCACCCGGTTGCGGTCACCGGCGTCGGGATGGTCGGCCACCTCGGCGAGCCGGGCCAGCGACGTGGCCGCCGGGTAGCGGGTCGGCGCGAAGCGGGCCGCCCCCGGTCGGACGCCGAGGTAGGCGAGGAGCGGCGCATCGGTCACCCGGTAGAGCACGCAGCGGGTGCCGGGGTCGGCGGTGTGCTCGGTCGTGCAGCCGGCGGGCAGGGTGACGATGTCGCCGGTCGCCCACGGGACCGTGCCGGTGCGCGGCGCCCCGCCGTCCGGGGTGCGGACGAAGGTGCTCGCGCCGGCGCCCTCGATGCAGTAGTAGAGCTCGCTCGTGGCGTCGGGGTGGGTGGTGAGCGTGTCGCCCGGATCGAGCACCACGAAGGCGGCCAGCAGGGCCGGGCTGGTGGCCGGGTGGTCGACGGCGAGGGCGGCGGACAGGTCGAGCGGGACGATCCGGCTGCCGGGGCCCTGGTGGAGCCGCGCCGGGAACCGTTCGATCGGCACCCGGGGGACCACCCCGGATCCCACGGGGTCGGCGGCGGCCGAGTACTCGTGGTAGCGGGCGTCCCCGGTCCAGTCCTCGGTGGCCTCGCCCACCAGGACCACGGGGCCTGCGGCGTCGTGCGCGTCGATGGCCATGCCCCAGTATCGCGGGTCGCGGCCCGGGCGCGTCCACCGGGCCCGGGGGCCTCCGGCGCTGCGGGGCCCGACCGACGGTCCGACGGCGCTATCGTCGCCCGGTGGCCGACGCCAGGATCCAGGTCCCCCCCAACTGCGAGCTCACCCTCGGGATGACCTGCGTGGACAAGTCCGAGCCCGGCCGCACCGTGTGGCGCATGCGGGCCGACGAGCGGTTCGCCAATCCGGCCGGGATCGTCCAGGGCGGCTTCCTCGGTGCCATGGCCGACTCCGCCATGGGCTCGGCCGCCGTGACCTGGGCCCTCGGCGCCGGACGGAAGGTCTTCGCCTCCAACGTCGAGATGAAGACGAGCTTCCTGGCCGCGGCCCGGATGGGGACGGTGCTGGAGTGCACGGCCCGGATCGTGTCCGGCGGCGCCCGGGTGGCCTTCGCCGAGGCCGAGGTGGTCGACGACGGCGGGCGGATGGTGGCCCGGGCCAGCTCGACCTACCTGTTCAGCGAGCGCACGTGAGCCATCGGGGGACCCGGGCTGGCTAGAGTTGTCCCGTCCGAGCGCCGGGCCCGTCCCCGGGACGGTGGGCCGGGGAGCGCACGACGGTGGCGCCGGCACCTGCCGGGTCGCCGACCAGAACCCGAGGAGGAACGTGGCGCAGGGCCGCAGTGACGGCAGACGAGGGATGAACGGCCTGCGCGACGAGGCGCAGGAGACCGTGCAGCTGGTCGTCGACTACATCAAGCAGGAGACGCTGGACCCGGTCAAGGGGCTCGGCCGCTACGTCGTGTTCGGCGTGGTCGGCTCGGTCGCGCTGGCCATCGGCCTGGTCGTCCTGGCCGTCGGCCTGCTCCGTCTCCTCCAGAGCGAGACCGGGAGCACGTTCACCGGCAACCTGTCGTGGATCCCCTACGTGATCTGCGCGGTGGTCGTCGTCGGGGTGGCCGCCGTCGCCGTCCGCGCCGTCAGCCGGGGTCAGATGCCCGACAGCACCACCGACAAGGAGCAGGCATGAGTCCGGCCGACGAGAAGATCACCCGGGACCAGATCGAGGCCAAGTTCCGTGAGATGACCGGTGGCGTGACCGACGAGGTCGAGGGGGCGAAGTCCCAGGCGCTGGCCATCGGCCTGGCCGTCGTGGTGGTGTCGGTCGCCGTCGTCTACCTCATCGGCCGCCGTCGTGGCCGGCGTCGGTCCACCGTCGTCGAAGTACGGCGCATCTGAGCCGATGGAGTCCCTCCTCCGCTACTTCCAGCTCAAGGCCTTCGGCCGGGGCATGCGCGGCTACAACACGGCCTGGTTCGTCATCGGGGCGGCCGCGTGGATGCTGCTGCGGGCGCGGCGGTCCGAGGACGTCGTCTACCGCACCAAGCTGCACCCGGGCGAGCGCCTGATCATCACGTCGAGCGCTCCGGGCACGCCGTCGAGCACGAACTCCTGAGCGCCGTGGACCCCGACGGGGGCGTGGGGGCGGTCGACCGGAGCCTCCTGCGGGCGGGGGAGAAGGTGCTGCTGGTCGACGCCAAGAAGCGGCGCTACCTGCTGACGCTGCGCCCCGACGCCGGGTTCCACACCCACGTGGGCATCGTGGCCCACAACGACCTCATCGGGGCCTACGAGGGGTCGACCGTGCTCGGCAGCACCGGCCGGCGCTTCCTGGTGGTCCGGCCCACGTTGGGGGAGACGGTGCTGAAGATGCCCCGGGGCGCCCAGGTCATCTACCCGAAGGACCTGGCCGCCATCCTGATGGAGGCGGACATCGCACCCGGCATGACCGTCCTCGAGGCCGGCGTGGGCTCGGGCGCACTGTCGATGGCCATGCTGCGGGCCGGGGCGTCGGTGGTCGGCTACGAGCTGCGCGAGGACTTCGCCAACCGCGCCCGCAACAACGCGGAGGCGGTGGTCGGGGACGACGCCCCGTACCGGGTCGAGCTCCGCGACGTCTACGAGGGGATCGAGGAACGGGGACTGGACCGGATCGTCCTCGACCTGCCCGAGCCGTGGCGGGTCGTCTCCCATGCCGAGTCCGCGTTGCGCTCGGGCGGCATCGTCTGCGCCTACCTGCCGACCATCAACCAGACGGCCCACTTCCGTCAGGTACTGGAGTCGAGTGCGTTCGGGATGGCGTCCACCCTCGAGGTGCTGCACCGGACCTGGCACGTCGAGGACCGGTCGGTGCGCCCCGACCACCGGATGGTGGGCCACACCGGTTTCCTCACGACGGCACGGCTGCTGCGGCCCGAGTCGCTCGGCAGCCGTCCCGGGGAACCCGGCCGGGAGCCCGGCACCGTCCCGGCCGACGTGGACGCCGGTGAGGCGGACGGACCCCGGGGGGACGGTGTGCCCGACGACGGTGCCGTCGGGGCGACCGATCCCGAGTGGGGTGACGTCGGGCCCGGCTGACCGGGCGGGACGGTCAGCCCTGCTCGATGAAGATGCACTCCCCGGGGCACTCCTCGGAGGCCTCGACCACGGCGTCCTCGAGGTCCGCGGGCACGGCGGCCATGCCCGCCGAGCCACCCGGCTCGTTGCGCACGTCGTCGCCCTCCTTGACGTAGGCGAGCCCGTCGTCGAGCAGGGTGAAGACCGCGGGGGCGATCTCCTCGCAGAGGCCATCTCCCGTACAGAGATCTTGGTCGATCCAGACCTTCATCAGTGGTGTCTCTCCTACGTGTCTCTCGGCTCGAACGCGTGGCACCCGTTTCCACGGATCCGGGGCCGCGGGCACCTCTCCGGACACGCCCCTCGGCACGCCGGTCCCCGCTGCACCCCTCATGCTATCCGCGTCGGCGCGCCGCACGGCTGACGGGTCCGGGAAGGCCGGCACCCGGCCCGGCGGGCGGCCCCGGTGACCCCTGCCGGGGCCCGGCGGGAGCGTCGGATCCCGGCCCGGCCAGGTGTAGGGTCGACCGCGGGGCACGACTGCGCGAATGAGGTGAGTGCGACGGTTGATTTCGACGATGCCGACGGCGAGCACCGGACGGCGGACGAGGACGATCTCGAGACGCTGCGGGCACGGGCCCTCACCGCCGAGGAGGAGGTCACCCTCCTGCGTCGGCGCCTCCAGGAGAGCCCCCGGCGGGTCCAGACGCTGGAGGAGAAGCTCCTCGAGACCAAGGGGCAGCTCGCCCAGGCCGTGTCGCAGAACGAGAAGCTGACGTTCACCCTCCAGACGGCCAAGGAGCACGTGGCCAACCTCCGCGAAGAGGTGGAGAAGCTCACCCAGCCCCCGTCGGCCTACGGGACCTACCTGGGCTCCAACGACGACGGCACCGTGGACGTGTTCTCCGGCGGCCGGAAGATGCGGGTCACCCTGCATCCCGACATCGACCTCGACGAGCTCCAGCGGGGCAACGAGGTCGTACTCAACGAGTCCCTCAACGTGATCCTGGCCCGTGAGGGCGAGGGTCAGGGCGAGGTGGTGGTGCTGAAGGAGCTCCTCGACGGCGGCACCCGCGCGCTGGTCTACGGCCGGGCCGACGAGGAACGGGTCGCCGAACTGTCCGACGCTCTCATCGGGATCAAGCTGCGGGCCGGCGACAGCGTCCTCATGGAGTCGCGGACCGGACTGCTCATCGAGAAGCTGGACCGCCCCGAGGTGGAGGAACTCGTGCTCGAGGAGGTGCCCGACGTCACCTATGCCGACGTGGGCGGTCTCGACGACCAGATCGAGGCGATCACCGACGCCGTCGAGCTGCCGTACCTCTACCGGGAGCTGTACGCCGAGCACCGGCTCCCCGCCCCGAAGGGCATCCTGCTCTACGGCCCGCCGGGCTGCGGCAAGACCCTCATCGCCAAGGCGGTGGCCAACTCGCTCGCCAAGAAGGTGGCGGAGGTCACCGGCAACACCAACACCCGCAGCTACTTCCTGAACATCAAGGGTCCCGAGCTCCTCAACAAGTACGTCGGCGAGACGGAGCGGCAGATCCGACTGGTGTTCCAGCGCGCCCGGGAGAAGTCGGAGGAGGGCGTGCCCGTCATCGTCTTCTTCGACGAGATGGACTCGCTCTTCCGGACCCGCGGCACGGGTATCAGCTCCGACATGGAGTCGACCATCGTGCCCCAGCTCCTCGCCGAGATCGATGGCGTGGAGACCCTGAAGGACGTCATCGTGATCGGCGCCTCCAACCGCGAGGACCTGATCGACCCGGCCATCCTGCGCCCCGGCCGGCTCGACGTGAAGATCCGGATCGAGCGCCCGAACGAGGTCGCCGCCGCCCAGATCTTCGGCCGCTACCTGACGGCCGACCTCCCGCTCGACGCCGACGAGGTGCGCACCCTCGGCGGGGGTGACCCGGCCAAGGCCAGCCAGGCCATGATCGAGTCCACCGTGGCCGAGATGTACCGGGACGACGAGGAGAACCGGTTCCTCGAGGTCACCTACCAGAACGGGGACAAGGAGGTCCTGTACTACCGCGACTTCGCCTCGGGGGCCATGATCGAGAACATCGTGCGCCGGGCCAAGAAGCTGGCCATCAAGCGGACCATCGCCGGCCGGGGCCGGGGCATCCGCACCGACGACCTGCTGGAGTCGATCCGTCAGGAGTACAAGGAGAACGAGGACCTCCCGAACACCACCAACCCGGACGACTGGGCGAAGATCTCGGGCAAGAAGGGTGAGCGCATCGTCTACATCCGCACCCTGATCAGCGACCGCGACGAGACCACCGGCGGCCGGTCGATCGAGCGGGTGGGGACGGGCCAGTACCTCTGAGACCCACCGGACGCCGCGAGCGGCCGGTGCGAGGGTAGGGTCGCCCGCATGGCGATCCCCAAGGTCTGCGGCATCGAGACCGAGTACGGCATCCAGGTGGTCGGGGGTGACCCCAACCCGATCGCCGCCTCGTCGGTGCTGATCAACGCCTACGCCCATGACGTCGCCCGCCAGCAGACCGGGTGGGACTTCGAGGACGAGGCGCCGGGCAACGACGCCCGCGGGTTCGCCCGGGAGGGGGCGATGCCGCCGATGGTCGAGACCCACCTGGTCAACACCGTCCTCACCAACGGCGCGCGCTACTACGTCGACCACGCCCATCCCGAATTCAGCTCGCCGGAGTGCCGAGATCCGCTCGAGGCCCTCCGGTACGACCGTGCCGGCGAGGAGATCGTCATCCGGTCGATGGAGGCCGCCGCCCACGCCGTGCACGACGGGTCCCGCCTCGTCGTGTACAAGAACAACTCCGACGGCAAGGGGAATTCGTACGGCTGCCACGAGAACTACCTGATGGACCGCGACACGCCGTTCAGCCGGGTGGTCCACGGGATCACGCCCCACTTCGTCACCCGCCAGCTGTTCTGCGGCAGCGGCAAGGTCGGCTCGGAGACGACGGTCCACGAGCCCGGTGCCGTCGACTACCAGCTGAGCCAGCGGGCGGAGTTCTTCGAGGAGCAGGTGGGCCTGGAGACGACGCTGAAGCGCCCCATCGTGAACACGAGGGACGAACCCCATGCCGACCCCCACCGCTACCGCCGGCTCCACGTCATCGTGGGCGACGCCAACCTGGCCGAGGTGTCCACGTTCCTGAAGCTGGGCACCACCGCGCTGGTGCTGGCCATGATCGAGGACGACGTCTCGGGTCAGCGCAGCCTGGCGCTGGCCGACCCGGTCCGGGCCATCCACGCGGTGGCCGCCGACCGGACGTTCGTCCAACCCCTGCAGATGGCCGACGGGACGACGGCCACCGCCCTGGCCATCCAGTGGGAGCTCTACTCGGTGGCCCGCAAGTACGCCGAGGACCGGGGCATCGGATGTCTCGGGCCCGAGTCGGTGGGTGCGGCGGTGCTCGACCGGTGGGAGCAGGTGCTCGTCGGGCTGGAGACGGACCCGATGACCCTGGCCCGCCAGGTCGACTGGGTGGCCAAGCTCCAGCTGCTCGAGGCGTACCGGGACCGCCACGGGCTCGGGTGGGACGACCCGCGCCTGGCCGCGGTCGACCTGCAGTACCACGACCTGCGACCGTCCAAGTCGCTCTTCGCCCGGCTGGACACCGAGCGCCTGGTCACCCGGGAGGCCGTGGAGGCCGCCGTGGGCGACCCGCCCCGGGACACCCGGGCCTGGTTCCGGGGGGAGTGCCTCAAGCGCTGGCCGGGCTCAGTGGCCACCGCCAACTGGGACTCGCTCGTGTTCGACCTCGGATCGGACCCCCTGCGGCGCGTCCCTATGATGGATCCCCTGAAGGGAACGGCGGAACATGTCGAAGCACTACTGGACAGCTGCTCGACCCCGGCCGAGCTGGTGGACCGGCTGAGCAGCTGAGCCACCGGGTGCCGTGCCGCCCTGCGGGGCGGTCCGGTGCGACGGGGTCGTGCCGTGCGACCATGCTGGACAGGGACCGAGGAGTGGAGTGATGGCAGAACGAGAGCTGAAGAAGAAGCAGGCGACCGAGCGCACCGACGAGGCCGTCGAGGACGTGCCGGCCGCGTCGGCGCAGGGCGAGAAGCTCAAGGCCGAGCTGGACGACCTGCTCGACGAGATCGACGAGGTCCTGGAGGACAACGCCGAGGAGTTCGTGCGCAACTACGTGCAGAAGGGCGGGGAGTGACCAGGTGACCCTGCCCCTGTTCACCACCACCGAGGACCCCGGGCCCGACTTCGCCGGACTGATGCGGCGACTGCGGGTCCCGGCCCACCCCGTGCTGGCGGCACCGCCGTCGGCCCCGGCCGAGGGGTTCCGTCACGGCACCACCGTGGTGGCCCTGCGCTACGCGGACGGGGTGGTCATGGCCGGTGACCGACGGGCCACCGAGGGACACGCCATCGCCCACCGGGCCATGGAGAAGGTCTTCCCGGCGGACCGGTTCTCGGCCGTGGCCATCGCCGGAGCCGCCGGCCCCGCCGTCGAGATGGTCCGGCTGTTCCAGACCCAGCTCGAGCACTACGAGAAGGTCGAGGGCACGGTGCTCAGCCTCGAGGGCAAGGCGAACCAGCTGGGCCAGATGGTCCGGGAGCACCTGCCCATGGCCATGCAGGGCCTCGCCGTCGTGCCGCTGTTCGCCGGTTTCGACCTCGCCCGCGGCACCGGCCGGATCTTCACCTACGACGTGACCGGCGGGCACTACGAGGAGAGCGAGTACAACGCCACCGGCTCGGGTGGGCGCGACGCCCGGACGACCGTGAAGCTGGGCTACCGGGACGGACTCGAGCGCGACGCCGCGGTGGAACTCGCCATCGAGTCGCTCTACGAGGCGGCCGACGAGGACTCGGCCACCGGCGGCCCCGACCTCATCCGTGGCATCTACCCGCTGGTCGCCACCGTGAGCGCCGAGGGGTTCACCGCGGTGGGGGAGGACGAGGTGGCCGAGCGGTTCGCCGTCCTGATCGAGCGCCGCCGGACGGAGGGTCGCCAGCCATGACCATGCCCTACTACGTGGCGCCCGAGCAGGTCATGAAGGACCGGGCGGAGTACGCCCAGAAGGGCATCGCCCGGGGACGTTCGCTGGTCGCCACCACCTATGACCAGGGCATCGTGATCGTCGCCGACAACCCGTCGCGCTCGCTCCACAAGATCAGCGAGATCTACGACCGGATCGCCTTCGCCGGGGTCGGCAAGTACAACGAGTTCGACCAGCTACGGGTGTCGGGGATCCGGCACGCCGACACCAAGGGGTACGCCTACAGCCGCGAGGACGTGGAGGCGCGGTCGCTGGCCAACCTCTACGCCCAGTACCTCGGCCAGGTCTTCACCCACGAGATGAAGCCCCTCGAGGTGGAGATCCTGGTGGCCGAGCTGGGTACGGGTCCGCGGCCACCGCAGCTCTACCACATCGCCTACGAGGGCACCATCACCGACGAGGACCGGTTCGCGGTGCTCGGCGGGGAGACCGAGGCCATCGTCACCGCGCTCGACCAGGCGTGGACACCGACGTGGTCGCTGTCCGAGGCCCTGCGGGCCGCGGTGGCGGCGTTGGCCGGCCCCGACCGCACCCTGGGTGCCGCCGACCTCGAGGTCGCCGTCCTGGCCGAGGGCAACGGCAGGCGGGCGTTCCGGCGCCTGGTGGACGACGAGCTCGACGCCCTGCTGTCCTGACTGGCCGCCCGGTGGGGTGACCGCCGGTGCCCCGGAGGTGACGGCCGTGTGACGGCGCAGGGGCCCCGGCAGCCGGTGGCGCGGCACGACGGCACGGTCACGGTACCGTGCAGGTGATGGACAAGCGGATCTACGGCTTGGAGAACGAGTACGGCGTCACGTGCACCCTGCGCGGCCAGCGCCGGCTCAGCCCCGACGAGGTCGCCCGCTACCTGTTCCGCCGGGTGGTGAGCTGGGGACGCTCGTCCAACGTGTTCCTGGAGAACGGTGCCCGCCTGTACCTCGACGTGGGCAGCCACCCCGAGTACGCCACGCCCGAGTGCGACGACATCGCCGAGCTGGTGGCCCATGACAAGGCAGGGGAGTGGATCCTCGCCTCGCTGGTCGAGGGGGCGGAGGCTCGCATGCGCGAAGAGGGCATCCGGGGTGACATCTACCTGTTCAAGAACAACACCGACTCGGCCGGCAATTCGTACGGGTGCCACGAGAACTACCTGACCAGCCGGCGCGACGACTTCGCCCACTACACCGAGGTGCTCATCCCGTTCCTGGTGAGCCGCCAGGCCTACGCCGGTGCGGGCAAGGTGCTCCAGACCGCACGGGGTGCGGTGTTCTGCCTCAGCCAGCGGGCCGAGCACATCTGGGAGGGGGTGTCGTCGGCCACCACGCGGAGCCGGCCCATCATCAACACCCGGGACGAGCCCCACGCCGACGCCGAGAAGTACCGGCGACTCCACGTCATCGTGGGCGACTCCAACATGAGCGAGTACGCCACCTTCCTGAAGATCGGCGCCACCAGCATCGTGCTGCGCATGCTGGAGGACCCGTCCACCGTGCTGCGTGACCTCACGCTCGAGAACCCGATCCGGGCCATCCGCGAGATCAGCCACGACATCACCTGCCGGCGGCCCGTTCGACTGGCCAACGGCCGTGAGATGAGCGCCCTCGACCTGCAGGGGGAGTACCTCCAGCGGGCCCTGCGCTTCCGCGACCGGCACGGGCTCTCGGTCCAGGAGGACCGTGCCCTCGGCATGTGGGAGCACTGCCTGAAGGGCCTGGAGTCGGACCCGCTCTCCCTCCACCGCGAGTGCGACTGGGTGGCCAAGTACCGCCTGATCGACGGGTACCGCGAGCGCCACTCGCTGCCGTTGCACAGCCCGACGGTGTCGCTGCTCGACCTGCAGTACCACGACGTCGACCGCTCCCGCGGCCTCTACTACCGGCTGCAGCGCCACGACCAGGTGGACCGGATCTGCAGCGACGCCGACATCGCCGAGGCCATGACCACGCCGCCCCAGACCACCCGCGCCCGGCTTCGGGGCGAGTTCGTCAAGCGGGCAAAGGAGCGGCGACGTGACTTCACGGTGGACTGGGTCCACCTGAAGCTCAACGACCAGGCTCAGCGCACGGTACTCCTCAAGGACCCCTTCAAATCGAAGGACGAGCGGGTCGAGAAGCTGATCGCCGGGCTGTGACGCCGGCGCCCTGCTCGGGTGGGGTTCCGGTCGTCGGCTAGCGTCGTCTCACTGTGTCCATGGATCCGACCGACCCTCCCACCCCCGGCCCGAACGCCGATTCCGACGCCGGGGCCGCCGGCTCCGTGGCCACTGCCGCGCCCCTGGACGACGAGGGTCTGACCGGGGGGAGCACGAAGGGTGGCGGTTACCGCTGGGTCATCGAATGGGCCGTGATCCTGATGGCCGTGCTGCTGTGCACGGTGCTCCTGCGCACCTACGTCATCCAGTCCTTCTACATCCCGTCGCCGTCCATGGTCCCCACCCTGCAGGTGGGTGACCGGATCATGGTGAACAAGCTCAGCTACGACTTCCACGGGGTCCACCGTGGGGACATCGTCGTGTTCAAGCGGCCGCCGCTCGAGACCCAGGACTTCCCGGACCTGGTCAAGCGGGTCATCGGGCTGCCCGGCGAGACCATCTCCACCAAGGACGGCCACGTGTACATCGACGGCAAGCTGCTCGACGAGCCCTGGCTGCCCCCCGGTCCGAGCAGCTACACCGGCGCGCTGCCCGACGACCAGTACCCGCAGTTCAACATGCCGGGCCCGGTCAAGATCCCGGCCGGTGAGTACTACGTGATGGGCGACAACCGCACGGACTCCGAGGACAGCCGGTACTTCGGCCCGATCGCCAAGTCCCTGATCGTGGGCCGTGCGGTGGCCGTGGTGTGGCCGCTCAGCCACATCAAGGGCGTCTAGGCCCACCGGCCGGGCCGCTGGGGCCGGCCGCCGGTACAGTGGACGGGTGACGATTCTCAGCCCGGCCAAGCTCCTGGTCGTCCTGGTGGTGGCCATCATCGTCCTCGGCCCCGACAAGCTCCCCAAGGTGGCGCGCCAGGTCGGCTCGCTGTGGGGCGACTTCCGCCGGCTGCGCGAGCGGCTCGAGACCGATGTCCGGGGCAATTTCCCCGACCTGCCGTCGACCGACAAGATCACCCAGGCCGTCCGGTCGCCGATCTCCTTCCTCGACTCGCTGGCCGACACCCATGCCGCCGACAACGAGTCCAATTCCGGGTCCCGCGCCGACGGAGGTCCGGACCCGGGCGGGGGAGCCGACGGCGCCGGCACCGCGGCGCCCACCGGGGACGGGGTGGTGGCACCGACGGCGCCCAACCGGCCGCTCGGCACGGTCCGCGCCGAGGAGGAGGCGTCGATCCCCGGCGTGTCGATCAGCGACCCGCAGGGCACCGTCCACCGCGTGCGGGCGACCGGACGCGCCGTGCCCGACGACCCGTCCCTGAATTGACGGCCGTGACCACTCCCGCACCCCGCTGTGGCGCCGGCACGCGCCGGGCCGACGGGAGCGCGGCGTAGCCATGGCCATCTCGCTCAAGCGCCGGACGGACAAGCCGGCACCCGACGCCATGACCCTGACGGAACACCTGACGGAGCTCCGCCGGCGGGTCCTCGTGTCGGTGACCGCCTTCGTGGTCGGGGCGACGGTGGCGTTCCTCGCCTACAACTGGATCCTGGGCATCCTGAAGCACCCGTACTGCCAGGTGGCGCCGACCCACTGCGGGTTCTACGTGACCGGCCCCCTCGACGGGCTGGCCCTACGGATCAAGATCTCCGCCTACGGGGGCATCTTCCTGGCGTCGCCGGTGTGGCTGTGGGAGCTGTGGCGGTTCATCACGCCCGGTCTCAAACCGAACGAGAAGAAGTACGCCATTCCCTTCGTGGTGGCCACGATCAGCCTCTTCATCCTGGGTGCGGCGGTCGCCTTCCTGATCTTCCCGCATGCACTGGCATGGCTCGACTCCATCGGCGGACCGTCGCTCACGCAGATCCTCGACCCGAACAAGTACCTCAGCCTCATCATCCTGTTGATGGTGGCGTTCGGGGTCACCTTCGAGTTCCCGGTCCTGCTCGTCTCGCTCGAGGTGGCCGGCGTGCTCACGCCCCAGCAGCTGTCCTCGTGGCGTCGGTGGGCGATCATCGGGATCGTCGTGCTGGCCGGGGTGATCACCCCGAGCTCGGACCCGTTCTCGATGCTCGCCATGGCGGTGCCGCTCTACCTGTTCTACGAGCTCTCGATCGTCATCGGCCGGATCGTCCGTCGATGAGCCACGGGGCGTCCGCCCCGGGTGGACAGGGTGCGTCCGCCCCGGGTGGACAGGGTGCGTCCGCGGGACCCCGGACCCGGTTCGAACAGGGCCTCGGCATCCGGCTGGACCCCTTCCAGCACCGCGCCATGGACGCCATCGACCGCGGTGAGTCCGTGCTGGTAAGTGCGCCCACCGGTTCGGGCAAGACGCTGGTGGCCGACTACGCCGTGTCCCGGGCCCTGGACGCCGGCGGCAAGGCGTTCTACACCACGCCCATCAAGGCGCTCTCGAACCAGAAGTTCGCCGAACTGTCGGCCCGTTACGGCGCCCGGCGGGTGGGCCTGCTGACCGGTGACGTCTCCCACCAGCCCCAGGCACCGGTCGTGGTGATGACCACCGAGGTCCTGCGCAACATGTTGTTCGCACGGTCCCCGTTGCTCGACGACCTCCACGTCGTGGTGCTGGACGAGGTGCACTACCTCCAGGATCCCTACCGGGGCTCGGTATGGGAGGAGGTGCTGGTCCTGACCCCGCCCACGGTGACGTTCGTGAGCCTGTCGGCCACCGTGGCCAACGCCGGCGACTTCGGCCGCTGGCTCACGTCGGTGCGCGGGAGGACCCGGGTGGTGGTGGAGACGCACCGGCCCGTCACCCTGCACCACCACTACGCCGTGGCCGAGCGCGGGCGCGACGGGATCCACGTCCTGCCCCTGCTGCGCAACGGTGCACCCAACCCCGACGGAATCCGCCTGGACGACCGACGGGCGCGCTCGCGCCAGCAGCGGCTGCGGTCACCCCGTCGGACCGAGGTGGTCGAGTACCTGGAGTCGGCGGGCATGCTGCCGGCCATCACCTTCATCTTCTCGCGGGCCGCCTGCGACGACGCCACCCGGCAGTGCCTCCAGGACGGGGTCCGGCTCACCTCCGACGACGAGCGGGCCCGGATCCGCGTCCTGGTGGAAGAGTCCGTCGACCGGCTGGGCGACGACGACCTCCGGACGCTCGGCTACGGGCCGTGGAGCGCCGCGCTGGAAGCCGGGATCGCCCCCCACCACGCCGGTCTGGTGCCCGCCTTCCGGCAGGCCGTGGAGCGGTGTTTCAGCGAGGGCCTGCTGAAGGTCGTGTTCGCCACCGAGACCCTGGCTCTCGGCATCAACATGCCCGCCCGCACCGTCGTCGTGGAGCGCTTCGCCAAGTTCCGTGGCTCGGACACCTCGGCCCTGACCTCGGGGGAGTACCAGCAGCTGACCGGCCGTGCCGGCCGGCGCGGGATCGACACCGTGGGCCACGCCTTCGTGCTGTGGAACCAGGCCACCACCTTCGGCCTGGTGGCCCGCACCGCAGTCGCTCCGCCGCCCGACCTGGTGTCCTCGTTCCACCCGACGTACAACCTGGCCGTCAACCTGGTCCGCCGCTGGACCCGGGAGGAGGCCCACAGCCTGCTGGAGTCGTCCTACGGGCAGTGGCAGGCACCCGAGGGCTCCGAGTCGCTGGTGGCCCAACTCGACCGGCGTCTGGCCATCCTGGACGACCGGGGCTTCCTCGACGGCTGGTCCCTCACCGAGGACGGGTTCGCCCTGGCCGCCGTCTACCACGAGTCGGACCTGCTGGTGGCCGAGGTCCTGCGGGCCGGACTCCTGGACGGCCTCGAGCCGGCACAGCTGGCCGGGGTGGCGTCCGCCCTGTCCTTCGAGGCCCGACGGGCGGGGGAGGAGCCTCCGGTACCCCGTCAGGCCGTCGTGGTGGAGCGTCTGGCCGCCGTCGAGTCCCTGGCCGGCGAGCTGCGCCGGGAGGAGCGCCGGGTGGGGTTGCGGCGGACCCGACGGCCCGACGGCGGCCTCGCCCGGGCGGTGGGGGCCTGGGCGTCCGGTGGAACCCTGGACTCGGTCCTGCGCGACGCTCAGGTGGCGCCCGGGGACTTCGTCCGGAACGTGCGCCAGGTGATCGACCTGGTCCGCCAGATCGCCCAGGTGGCCAGCGTCCCGGCGACCCGGGACAGCGCCGAACTGGCCACCGCCCTCCTGCGCCGGGGCGTGGTCGGGGCCGACGACCCCGCCGCCCTGGGGTCCGCGCCTGGCGACCCGTCCCCGTCCTAGTGTCTGACAGGCATGTTCCCCTACGCCGTGGAATCGTTCAGTGCCGAGGAGACCGACATCCTGCGGCGCTACGTCACCAATCTGGACCAACCGGTCTTCGCGCTGGTCAACCTGCCCGAGGTGGTCAAAGGGGCGCTGTTCGCCAGGTACTCGCGCTCCCACAAGAGCCTGCGACGCCTCTTCCTCGACGAATTCGTCGGTGAGCTCGACATCAGCGGCGACGCCGGAGTCGACGCCACCGTGGGCCTCAAGCGGGCCGAGGACCTCTACGAGAAGGTCTTCTTCGAGTACGGCGACGACTCCGTGGCCCAGCTGGGCGGGGTCCATCTCGCCTGCGAGCAGGCGTCCAACGTCCTTACCAAGGTGCTGGAGTGGGGTCGGCTCATGGCCTACCTCGAGCAGTCGACGCGCTACATCGCGTACAACCAGCGCCTGTCCACCGGCCACTACCGCTACTACCGCGACCCGGGACTGCTCGACTCGCCCCTGGGCGCCCGCTACGTGGGCGACATGGACCGCATGTTCGACACCTACGGGGAACTGCTCGAGGACGCCCAGGCCTGGCTGGCCGCCCGGCACCCGCGCCAGCCGGGCGACTCGGACTTCGTGCACCGCCAGGCGGTCCGGGCCAAGGGGCTGGACGCACTGCGTGGACTGCTCCCGGCCGGTTCGCTGTCCAACGTCGGGATCTACGGCACCGGACAGTCCTACGAGATGCTGCTGGTGCGGATGCGCTCGCACCCGCTGCCCGAGGCGCGCCTGTACGCCGACATGATGCTGGAAGAGCTGCGCAAGGTCATCCCCTCGTTCCTGCAGCGGGTCGACCGGGCCGACCGGGGCGGTGCGTGGGGCGCGTACCTGTCGGCCACCCGTGCCGACACGGCGCGGGTGGTGGAGGAGCTCTTTCCGGACCTGGTCGATCCGGGCACCGACCATCCGGACGGACCGTCGGGGGAGGCGACGGTGGAGCTGCTCGACTTCGACCCGGACGGCGAGGACAAGGTGGTGGCGGCCATCTGCGCCCCGCGCACCACCGCAGCGGAATCCGAGGTGCTCGACCGGGTCCGTCGGCTGGGCGCCGAGGAGAAGCGGTCGATCCTGCGCGCCTACGTGGGCGACCGCACGAACCGCCGGCACCGTCCCGGACGTGCGTTCGAGCGGACGGACTACCGGTTCGACGTGGTGACGGACTACGGGGCGTTCCGGGACCTGCAGCGGCACCGCATCCTGACCATCGAGTGGCAGCCGCTCGGCGCCGCCCTCGGCTACGACGTCCCCGAGGTGGTCGAGGAGGCGGGTCTCACCGAGCGGTTCGTGGCCTCGTTGGAGCGCTCCCACGAGCTGCACGACGCGCTGGCACCGACCTTTCCGGAGCAGGCCTCCTACGCCGTGGCCCTGGCCTTCCGGATCCGTTACACGATGCAGATGAACGCCCGGGAGGCCATGCACCTGCTGGAGCTGCGGTCCGGTCCGCAGGGGCATCCCAGCTACCGCTGGGTGGCTCAGGAGATGCACCGCCAGATCGCCGATCGGGCCGGCCACCACCTCCTCGCCGAAGCCATGTCCCACGTCGACTACGGCGCCGAGGACCTCGAACGGCTGGCGTCCGAGCGCCGCGCCGAACAGCGCAGGAATTCGGTGTCGGTGGTGACAAAACCTGCAACGTCCTGAACTGGGACGATCTGCAACGTCCCAGGTCAGGGCCTAGGAGAGCCATTTGACGCACCACGGTGGACGTGGCGTATGGTGCGGCCAGTCCCAGTCGCCCCGGGGGATGCAATCAGCGGTCACGACCGCCGGCGTAGCCCACGGGGGGGATGCTGTGAGAGGCGGAGGAAGGCCCAAGGGGTCGAGTAGAAAACATCTCCCCGAGGCCGTCGGCGTGAGCCGGAGGTGGCGGGGTGGTGGTGCCAAAGATCCCTTGGGCCCGGCCGCCTGATCCCGGCTGACGGGGAACCCCCGTCCGGTCCCGACCGGGCGGTGCCGGAGGAGCCCCGAGGTACCTGGTCCGACCCTCGGGGGACCGTCCGGAGCCACCCACGGGGACGCCAGGGCCCGTCCTTGCGCATCCCGACGCCGACATGCACCACGGGTGCGCAGATTCCTGGCATGATCCCCTCGCAACGGCACACGGCGCCGGACCGATGCCCGGTCACCGGCCCCGCAGGACGCCTGACGAACGAACGGAAGGCCGGGCCGTCTATGCTCCCGGCCAACTCACCACCGAAAGACCGAAACCCACGCACATGGCAGACGACATCGACGAAGTCGAAGCACCCGAAGAGCTGATCGAGGAGGACCTCGAGGAGCTGGCGGACGACGACGACCTGATCGCGGACGACCCCCTGCTCGATGACGACGACGACGAGGTCGTCGCCGTGATCGACGTCGAGGAGGAGCCCGACGTCCCGACCGGCACGGCCAAGGCAGTGGCCAAGGCCGCCGGTGAGGAGACCGACGAGGAAGAGGAGGAGGAGCCTGACGACGAGGACGTCGAGGCGAGCCTCGACACGATCCTGAAGGAACGGCTCGTCGTCGAGGAGGTCGAGGACGACGAGGAGACCCCGGAGCCCGAGGACCGCGGGGGCGACGGCGTCGAGCGGGTCCTCCCCAAGCAGCCCGGCGAGTTCGTGTGCCGTTCGTGCTTCCTCGTCAAGCACGGCAACCAGCTGGCGGACAAGAAGAAGATGCTCTGCCGCGACTGCGTGTGACCGGAGGCGAGCATGGCCGACACCCCTGAGGACCGTCCCGACGAGTCGCTGGCCGAGCGGTTCCTCGACCTCGTCGTGTTCCTACCCACCGGACTGGCCGTGACCATCGCCGACGAGCTCCCGAAGCTCGCCGAGCGCGGTCGCGAACGACTCGGTGTCCAGGTGAACTCCGCCCGCGCCGTGGGGAAGTTCGCGGTGACCGCCGGCGGTCACCAGCTCCGGCGCCGCTCGGCGAGGCGCTCGCGCCCGGCGGCACCGGACCGGACCTCCCCGGAAGCTCGGACGCCGGGCGGATCCACCTCGGGCACCCCGGCACCCCCACGGCTCCGTTCGATCCCCCGACCCCCGACGACCCCGTCGTCGACCGCCGCCGCCGGTTCGGTGGTGACGACACCACCGGGCACCACCGGTCCGCCGACCGCGGCGTCGAGCGCGGCTCCCGTCGCCCCGCAGACCCCGGCCCGCGAGACCCCGGGCGCCGCTCCGACGACGATGGCGCCGGCATCGGAACCCGCCACGGTGCGGACGGCGTCGGCACGCCAGGCACGCCCGGCGGGCGCGAACGTGCCGGACGTGACGTCGCTCGCCATCCCGGCGTTCGACACCCTGTCGGCATCCCAGGTCGTCCAGCGCCTCGACGGCCTCAGCCGGTCCGAGCTGGTGGCGGTCCGGGCCTACGAGACCTCGTCCCGCGGTCGCCGCACCATCCTCAGCCGGGTCGACCAGCTGCTCGACGAGCGGTCCTGAGCCCGGCTCCCGGGGTCCGGCACACGATGGTCCCGGTGGAGCAGGTCCGAACGGCGGGGACGGACGACGTCGACCGACTGGTCGAGCTGACCGCAGCCTTCCACGAGGTGACCGGTGGACACCGAGGCGGTGACCGTACCCGTCCGACCGACCACGGGGGCCAGGCACCGGATCCCACGCGGGACGCGGTGGCCGCCTACGTGACCGGACCCGACCGGACGGCCCTGGTGGGTCTCCTGGACGATTGGACGGCCGGTGGGGCGCTGTGCCGGGTCGACACGGCGGGAAGGGAGCGCCGCGGCGTCCTCGACATCTGCTACGTCGAGCCCGGGGCCCGCGAGGTCGGCCTCGGCCGTCTCCTGCTCGACCGCTCGCTCGAGTGGTTCCGAGACGCGGGCTGCACCGGGGTCGACGGGAGCGCGTTCCCGGGCGACCGGGGCGCGAAGCAGTTCTTCGAGGCGGCGGGGTTCAAGGCCCGACTGCTGGTGATGCACCTGCCCCTCGACTGAGGGGCCGTCCCGACGCGGGGGAGCGTCAGGAGGCGCGGCGTGCGGCCGGCCGGGCGGGGACGGGGCGCCGCGGACCGGGCGGGGGCGGGATCGGGATCCCGAGGAGCCGGGCCAGCTCGGGCACCAGCCCTGCCGCCTTGCGCGCCTCGGTCAGCAGCGCCTCGTCGGCCTCCGCCGGTAGTCCGGCGGGCTTGACGGTGCGTCGCACCGGACACTCGACCACGACCTCCAGGAGGGCGAGCCAGTCGGCGGGAGGGGTGTCGGTGGTCATGGCCTGACCGGCGGCGTCCGACAGGCGGACGGCCAGCTCGGCGGAGAGGCGCGCCGAGGGTTCGGGCGGTCGGATCGACGCACGCACGGCGTCGGCCACCCGTCCGTCGTCGAGGGCGGCGGTGATGCGCTCCACCCAGCGTTCGCGCAGCGCGGTCACCCGCTCGTTGAGGTTGGTCCGAAGGGCGGTCACCATCTCGGTGCCCTCCTCGTCGAGCGTGACCGTGGAGGCCGAGGCCACGATGGAGCGCAGCTCGCGCAGTGGCGTGTCCTTGCCGGCGTTGCGGGCAACAGAGGCGCGGTCCTTCCAGGTGGCGAGGTTGATGATCGGACGCAGTTCCTCGGCCATGGCCATCAACGGGGCCTCGGTGACCTCCGGTCGGCCTTCGGCCTTGGCCCGGGTGTTCTGCTCCTGGATGGCCTGACGCACCGAGGGGATGCCACCCCGCAGGAGCTGTTCGGCCACCGGCAGCTGCTCGGGTCGCAGTTCGGCCAGAGCGGCGTTGCGGTAGACGGTGGATGCGGCAGGACGACGGTCGGCGCCGCGTTCGCGTGCACCGCCTTCGCGTCCGCCCGGCCGGGCCGGTCCGGACCGTCGGGCACCACCGGCACCACCGGCACCACCGGAGCCACCGGAGCCACCGGGTCCACCTGCCGCCGCGCCGTCGCGGCCGCGTCCCTCACTCCGGGGTCCCCGGGCCCCGTCGCCCCGTGGTCCACGGTCACCCTCGGCGCGCGGTCCCCGGCCCGAAGGACGGCGGGCGCCGTCGCGGTCACCGTCGCCGTAGTCATCCCGACGGCGCTTGCCCTTGCCGGCCAGCACGACGTTCACGTCGGGCCCCTTCTGCGGGGTCCCGAGTACCTCGATCCGGTCGACCGGCTTCGGGGCGGACTTCCCCTTGGGGGCGAGGAGGGCGGTGACGGTCGTACCGTCGAGCGTCGTCTCCACCTCCGCGCGCAGCACGGTCCCGACGGACGTACCCGGGGGGACGAGTTCGGACGACACGGTGCCGCGGGGGAGCTTGGCTCCTGCGGCGCGCCACGTCCACGTGGTCTCGTCCGACTGACTGGTGAGTTCGACTTCGATGCGATGGCCCATACCGGGCGACAGGCTACTGCCGTGGCACCACCCCCGCGGACGGGGGCCGGCCCGGGCGCGGTCCGGACCCGTGCCGGCGGGCGATCGCCAGGGGTTCTCCCTGCTCACCGGAGTGTGCCGTGCGCTCGGCGGGACGTGCGGATCCCGTACGCTGCCGGGGATGGAGGCAACCGAACACAGCGACCCGACCGTCGTCGCGGAGGTGCCGTCTGCCGACCGGTCCTACGTGGCCCGGCTCTCTGCGGTGCGGCCCGAGCCGTCGTCCGACGGTGGGCCTCCGACCCCCGAGGACCTGACCACCATCCTGGCCACGGCCACGACCGTGCCGGACCACGGTGACCTGACACCATGGCGCTTCGCCCTGTGCACGGGGGCCGGTCGCCAGAGGCTGTCCGATGCGCTCGTGGCCGGGCTGCGCGAGCTACGGGGCGACGAACTGCCCGGGGCGGTGGTGGCGAAGATGGCGGCCAAACCGTTCGCGGCGCCGTGCCAGGTGGTGGTGATCGCATCCCCCGACCCGACGTCCAACGTCGAGGTGTGGGAGCAGGTCGCCTCGGCCTCGTGCACGGCCTACGCACTGGTGCTGGCGGCCACCGGTCTCGGCTACGGGGCCGTATGGAAGAGCGCAGCCGTGCTCGGCACCACACCGGTGCGGAGCCTGTTCGCGTGCTCGGACGACGAGGTGCTGCTCGGGTGGGTCAACCTCGGCACACCGGCACCGCTCGGGCGCAAGGGTCTGGTGGCCGGTTCCCGGGTCGACGTGGGCGACCGGGTGCTGCGCATCGACGGCTGAACCGGTCGACCTCCCGGCGACGGGAGGACGGCCTACCAGCCGAAGCGCGCCATGGGCGGGCCGATGCCCTCCTCGTCGGCGCACCCCCCGCACAGGTCCATGCGTCGGGCGCCGGGACGGTCGGACGCCGCCACCCGCCGCCACCCGTAGCGACGGGCCTCCTCGAGGCAGGAGGACTCCGACCACCGGGGCTGGGTGCGCGCCCCGCACCGCCCGCAGGTGCGGTAGAAGACGCCCTCGTCGTCGTAGCGGTCCTCGAAGGAGAAGTCGTCGGGTTCGTCGTCCATGGTGGTGACTCCACGACGAGGATACCGGGGTCCGCCGCCGCGCGGCACCGCACGGCGCCAGTGGCCGACCTATCCTCGCGCAGGGCCACCGGGCCCAAGCGACCGCCCCACCGAGGAGGACCGATGTCCGAGATGCAGGACTTCAACGCCACGATCATCGCCGAATTCCGCGCCAACGACGGCAAGGTGGGCGGACCGTTCGAAGGGGCCACCATCGTCCTGCTGACCACCACCGGGGCCAGGTCGGGACTCGAGCGGGTGAACCCGGTGGTCTGTCGGAGGGAAGGGAACGACGTCTTCGTCTTCGCCTCCAAGGCCGGGGCCCCGACCGACCCCGACTGGTTCCACAACCTGGTGGCCCATCCCGAGGTGACGGTGGAGCTGGGGACCGACACCTACCGGGCCCGGGCCGTGGTGCTCGAGGGCACCGAACGCGACCGGGTCTACGCCGCACAGGCGGCCGAGTACGCGAACTTCGCCGAGTACCAGGCGGGCACCGACCGGGTGATCCCGGTGGTCCGGCTCGACCGGGTCTGAGTTCCCCCGTCGGACCCCGGCGGTCGCCCCCACGGGGTCGGCCGGGGCGTACCGTTCCGGGGATGACGACCTCTTCCCCGGGCGACCGGTGCGGCTGGTGCCACCGACCGCTGGCCCAGCATCCGGGGGCGGGCCGTCCCCGCCTGTTCTGCAGTGCCTCCCACCGCCAACGTGCCTACGAGGCGCGTCGGAGGGCCGACGAGCTCCACGTCCCGACGGACCAGTGCATCGTGTCGACGGCCGATCTGGACCGGCTGCACGACCGCCTGTACCGGCTCGAGGCGGCCGTGGACGACGTGCGGGCCGACCTGGCGTCGGCGGACGGCGTCGACGGCTACCGACAGGCGTTCGACCATCTCATGGACGCGGTGGCAGACCTCGTGGGGACGGTGGTCGAACCGGTCCACCGGTAGCCCCCGGGGCGGGATGCCATCATGGGGCACCGACGAGCCGAGGAGCCCGATGTCCGACGATGCGCTGTTCGAGGAGGTGGGACGCGCCCTCGACGGACGGCCCGGTTGGCACTACGAACCGTCGCCCACGCCAGGACTCCCGCCGTCGTGGTGCCTGGATCCTGACGGACGGATCACGCTCTCGGTCAACGTGGTCGACGGTGTGGTCACGGTGTACGTGCCCGAGTCCGACCGGGACGTCGCCGTCGCCGGTGTCGCCGGGCTGGTGGCGTGGTTGGACGCCTACGGGGACCAGTACCTGGCCGGCTGAGCCTGGATCCACCGAACGTCGCGCGTGACCTGGGAGCAAGGCCGTCAGCGGGGTGCGGTCCCGATGGCGGTGGCCACCCGGTGGCCCGAGCGCACGGCGCTCTCCATGTAGCCGGCCAGCGCCTCGGTGTGCTCCCCGGCGAACCAGATCGGCCCGTGGGCCTGGCGCACCACGGGCCAGAAGCGGGCCATCTGACCCGGGCCGTAGACGGCGTAGCCACCGCCGGTGTAGCGCTCGTCTGCCCACGTCATGGTGGTGGCCACCCCTGACCGTTGCGCCACACCCTCGGGGTAGACGACGTCCAGTTGATGCTGGAAGGCCGGGATGCGCTCCGTGGGCGGGAGGGCCGCCCCCTGGGCGGCGACGTCCCCGGTGACGAACTGGGTGAGTACCCCGGGCCGGTGGGCGCCACCGGGGACCGAGTCGGTCGAGTCCCAGGCGATGCCGAAGGGGAGATCGGTGATGGTGAAGCCGGACAGTCCCTCGCCGTCCCAGAACCGCGACCGGTACTCGGTGGAGACCTTGAGCGCGTGGCCGAGGTCCAACTGATCGACCATGGCGGCCGTGGCGGCCGGCAGGGCGGGGGAGAAGGTGATGTCGCGCAGGGCAGGTGGTGGAGCGGCCAGGACGAGACGGGCGGCGTCGAAGGGAGCCGAGCCCGCCGGCCCGGCATGGACCCGCACGCCCCAGGAGCGCCGTTCGACGCGGGTGACCGGGAGCCCCAGGTGGACGGCGGCACCCAGGTCGGCGGCCATCGCCCGGGGCAGGGCGCTGTTGCCGGCGGCGATCCGGTAGATCTCGACGCCCGACTCGGCGAGCCCGGCGTCCACGACGGTCTGTTGGAGGGCGAACAGCAGCGAGACCTGGTCGAGCTGGGCATTGAAGTTCCCCCGATAGTCCGACTGGACCAGGAGCGACGCGCCGGAGTCCAGCGACTGGGTGTCGGCGAAGTCCTGCAGTGTCTGCCCGTCCCACTCCTCGGCCCGGGCGGCATCCTCGGGATGGTCGGGGTCGAGGTCCCCGGCCAGGGCCTCGAGGCCGGCGCCGAACTCGACGTACCCGGTGAGCATGGCCGGGTCGGCGGCGGACTCGGTCTGGAGTACGCCACGACGACCGTCCAGCCACACGGCGGCCGTCTCCAGCTTGTCGGCGGGTCGACGGGCCAGCGGAAGACGGTAGTGGCGGGCCAGGGCCTGGATCTGGACGTGGTTGGCGTCGATCGACTCGCCTCCGGCTTCGACGTGGATCCCGTCGGTGAACGGGTGGTACAGGGTGTGCACCCGGCCGCCCACCCGGTCCCGGGCCTCGAGCACCGCGACGTCCCAGCCGAGCGACCGCAGGTCCAGGGCTGCCGTCAGTCCGGACAACCCGGCCCCCACGACGACCACCCGCTGCCGGGTGGCGGCCACCGGGCGCGCCGTGGTCGAGCAGGCGGCCAGGGCGGTCGACGCCGCAATCGCGCCTCCGGCACCGAGGAGCTGGCGGCGGGTCAGGCGGCGGTCCGGCGGCACCGCCGCAGCGTACCGCCGGGCGCAGCGGCGGCCGTGGTGCCACAGCGGTTGCAGGGCGCTCAGGGTGGCACCGTGACCTGCCGATGACCGGTGTATGGAGTGCGCACGTGCGCCCGCGGGCAGAAGCGGCCCCACACGGCACCGGACCGTCGGTCGACCGTCCGGTAGGCGGAGCGCGCCCGGTGGCCTGGACCTGGCCGTCCGCCCCGAGGCACTCCCATGGTGACGCTCCGGGAGGCGCCGCACCGGGTGGCGGCGATGCTGGCCGCCGTGGCGCTGGCCTCGCTGTGCTTCCTTCTCCTGGTCGTCCTCGAGCCCGATGGCGCCTCGTTCACCCGGGACGTCGACGACATCGCCCAGGCGGTGGCACCGCTCCTGGTCGCCGTGCCCGCCTGCTGGTGGGCCGCGGCCCGGTCGCGGGGACGGCGGCGCAGGTTCTGGGCCCTGATGGCCTGCTTCGCCGCGTCCTGGGGGATCGGCCAGGTCCTCTGGTGCTACCTCGAGCTGTCGACGGGACGGACACCCGGTACCGAGACCGTGGCCGCCGTCGGCTACCTGGTGGCCCCGGTGTTCGCCGTCGTGGCGCTGCTCGGCTATCCGGGGCCGAAACTGTACTGGGCGGCCGGGTTGCGGGCGGCCGTGGACGGACTGGTGATCGTGAGTTCGCTCCTGTTCGTGGCGTGGACCATCGCCGAGTTGTCCGGCGCCCTGGCCCGGTCGGGCGCGACGACCGGTCAGCAGATCACGGTCCTGGTCTATCCGGCGGCGGACATCGTGATGCTCGCACTCCTGGCCACCGTCGCCAGCCGTTCCGTCCGTACGTGGCGGGACCCGCTGGTGGCCGTGGGAGGATGCCTGCTGGCGCTCCTGTTGGGTGACTCCCTGAGCATCTACGTGGGGCTGTCGGGGACCTACAGCACCGGCGATCTGCTCGACGTCTTCTGGTTCCTCGGCTTCCTGCTCCTCGCCGTGGGTGCGGCGATGCCGGTGCCGGTCCAGGTGCCGCCGGCGGAGGAGCTGAAGCCGCCGATGTGGACCGAATTCATCACGTACCTCCCCATGGCGCTGGCCGTGGGCCTGGCCGTGGACCGGATAGCTGGCGGTCACGGGTTCGACGCCGTCGAACTGGGCCTGGCGGTGGTCACCATCGTGCTCCTCGCCGTGCGCAGCGTCCTGTTCGTGATGGAGAACCGCGTCCTGCTGACCCGGCTGGAAGACACGGTGACCGAGCTCCAGTGGCTCGCGCTGCACGATCCCCTGACGGGCCTGGCCAACCGGGTGCTGTTCATGGACCGCCTGGAGCAGGCGCTGTCCCAACGCCACCGGGGGGTACCGGACCTGGCCGTCGCCTATCTCGACCTCGACGACTTCAAGCTGGTGAACGACAGCTACGGTCACGACGTGGGGGACGAGCTGCTGCGGCAGGTGGCCGCCCGACTGTCGACGTCCATCCGCGAAGGCGACACCCTGGCCCGGCTGAGCGGCGACGAGTTCGCCATCCTGCTGACCAGCCCCGACGACGTCCTGGAGATCGAGACGGTGCTGCGTCGCATGATCGGCGAGGTCGACTGGGAGTTCGACCTCGGTGGGCGCAAACAGACGGCGCGGGCGAGCATCGGGTACACGATCGCCTGCGACGGCCGCGACGCCGAGGTCCAGCTACGACGAGCCGACCAGGCCATGTACCGGGCGAAGCGGGGCGGGAAGAACCGGATCTGCCGCTACGCGCCGGAGGCGGACCACGAGGCTGGACCGGACGATGCGACCCTGGTCGACCACACACCGACCGGGGTCGACCCGACCCCCGCGGGCCACCGGACCTGAGCGCGAGCAACCGGCCGAGGGAACCCGGGAGCCTCCATCGGCCGGGTGTCGGACGGGGGAGGGGAGTGCGGTGGGTGCACCCGCCCGGACGGGTCGCCGTCGTGCAGACTGGTCGGATCCCCGCGGCCCGGATCCGGACTCGGGGTGGCGCAAGACCCGGAAGGTGGTGTTCATGGGGATCCCGGTGACGGCCGGCGGCTCGGGCGGCGGGCTGTCCACGGCGTGGACGCGGCGGCTCGGTCTGCGGACCCCGGTGCTCAACGCCCCGATGGGCGGCGTCGCCGGCGGTGCGCTGGCCTCGGCGGTGACCGACGCCGGTGGGCTGGGGATGATCGGGGTCGGCAGTGCTGGCTCCGTGGACCTGCTCGAGCGGGAGGTGGCGCTCCCGCGGGACGCCGGCCGACGATTCGGCATCGGGCTGCTCGACTGGGCGATGGCGCGGGACCCCGGCCTGTTGGACGCCGCCGTGGCCACCGGGCCCGTCCTGATCTCGGTGAGCTTCGGCACCGGCTGGATGTGGACGGACGCCGTCCGCCGGGCCGGGATCGTGGCGGCCACCCAGGTGGCGACCGTGGAGGAGGCGAGGCAGGCGGCGGACTCCGGGGTGGACATCATCGTTGCCCGGGGTGCCGAGGGCGGCGGTCACGGCTCGCCGGCGGTCGGGACGCTCCCCCTGCTCGAGGGCGTCCTGGAGGCGGTGCCGCTGCCGGTCCTTGCCGCCGGCGGCATCTCGACCGGCCGTGGGCTGGCGGCGGTGCTGGCCGCCGGTGCCGCCGGCGCATGGATCGGGACGGCGTTCGCGGCGTGCCCGGAATCGCTCGCGTCGGACGGCGCCCGTGCGGCGCTGCTGGAGGCGACGGCCACGGACACCGTGACCACGCGTGTCTTCGACCTTGCGCTCGGCTACCCGTGGCCCGAGCGGTACCCGGAACGGGTCATCCGCGACGGGTTCTGGGAACAGTGGCAGGGGCGGGAGCGGGAGCTCGAGGCACAGGGCGGTCCCACGTCGGCGGACGGGGTCGGACCGGGACGGCCGGCGCCCCACGTGGACGCCGGCCAGGGCGTGGGAGCCGTCACCCGGTCCCTGTCGGCGGCCGAGGTCGTCGGACGGCTGCATGCGGGTGCCCTCGAGCTGCTGCAGGCCTGGTCGCCGGGAGGGGTCGCCGACGGGTGACGCCGACCGGCGGGGACGCCGTGGCCGTACCGGACCGGCAATTGCGAAGACTCCCTGCCGGGAGGCAGGGAGTCTTCGGGTGCATGCACCGGTCGGGTCCGGTCCGACAGCCGGATCCGCCTGTCCGGAGCCTGGTCCCGTACCGACCTACTGGATCCGTTGTACCCCTGGAACCGGGTCGGGACAAGCGAAGTGTGGATCGTAGGTGGAAGTGCGGGTGGCGGAGGCCCGAGGACGGGGGAGTGGAAGGTTCGCCGGCGCCCGGCTCCGGTCCGCGGTGCCGGTGGCGGCGCACCGTCAGGGTGCACCCACGGCCGGCGCCAGGGAGTCGAGGTGCCACGACCCGGACTCCACGTAGGCGATGCTGCCGATCGGCGACGACGTGGTCAGGTGGTAGTCCCGGACCTCGGCCAGGGGCATGCCGGTGGAGGTGGCGAACCACCAGGTCTCGTCCAAGGTGCCCGACTGCCCGCCGGCGATCGTCTGTCGGCGGGACATCTCGATCGACTGCACGACACGTGACCCCACCCGCAGGTTCCGGACGCCGATGATCCGGACCAGTCCGGACACGGTGCTCGTTCCGGCGACGTCGGAGTTCGTGCCGGTGCACCGGTGCGGGAACACCTGGCCGACGCGGGGCGACTCGACGACGATGGGGCTGGGCGGGTCGCAGGTGAATTGGGCCAGGTTCGAGATGGAGACGAACCCGAGGTCGAGGGTGAGCGAGTTCATCTGGCTCCGCAGCAGCAGGCGCCCACCCTCCGGACAGAAGTCGTACTCGTGCCAGTGCGCGGTATTGAAGTCGAGGCGCCAGCGCCAACAGCCGCCGGAGAGGTAGGAGACCGACACGGGCATGACCGCGCTGTCGTGGATGGTGTCGGACGGGACGGCGATCCGTTCGAATCCCGAGCCGGAGGCCCGGTAGACACCAGCCGGTGGGAGGGAGAACGCCTGCGGGTCCGGCACGGTGGTGGTGGTGGCGGCCAGGGCGCGGGCGGCCGAACCGACGGAGCGGGCCCCCGGCTGTGACCGGAAGAGGTAGCTTCCGGCGGCCATCACCACGACGATCAGGAGCAGTCCGGCGACGACCACCAGCGCCGTACGCACCCGGTGCCAGCCGGTGGGCGGCCCGTCACCCGCCTGGTCGATGGCGCCTGGTGCGCTGACTGCTCGAGTGTGGGCCATGGTGCGACCTCGGTGGGCCCGGATCCGTGGTGACGATCCGTGGTCCGGTATCCGAAGCGAGCGTACGTCTGGTGCCCCGCGTCCGAACAGGGTCGGAAGGCCCAGGAGACGCCGTCGACGAGCCTCGACCGACGGAACGGACCGGGACGCAGCACGGGGACGCCGTGTTCCCGGGAGGGAACCACGTCCAGATCGGGGCGCCGTCGGCCAGTGGCATGTGCCCGTAGGCGACGGGGTCGACCCGGTCATCGGGTCCCCGCTTGATCTTCACAATGGTGCACGTGACGATCGGCTCGTCCTGAAGGAGGGCCGCGAACTCGAGGAGCTGGGTTTCGGTGGGAAGGATCGACAGGGGACTCCGATCGCCGGGGGTCGGACGGCAGGAGGGGCTCGGCACCGGGGGGACGCGGAATCCGTCCCGATCCGGTCGATAACGTCACCGTGACGTAAACAGGTGACACTGGACGGTGCCGGGGATCGGACGCGTTCGGCGACCGCCTCGGCTCTGGGGCCGACGTGGGCCCAGACGGGGCCCGTCGACGTGAGGCACGGCACCGCGTGCGCCAGCGATCGTGTGGCGTCGGGTCGGAGGTCCGGGTCGGTCGAACCCGGCGGAACGTGCGCCGGACGGTTGGTGCACCGATGGGGAGGATCTGGCCGTGCGTGCGGCGCCCGGTCGACGGAGGTGCCGCCCGCCACCGGTGGCCGGATCCGGGAGGATTCCGTCTCTCCCGCCATACCGCCGATAATGTATATTATGTCAGGTAACGAATTCCGTTGTCCCAGGTCGGAACGGCGCGGGCCGGACGCGGCCAACGTGCTCCCCCGGGACGCCGTGTGTTCGCCGTCCATGCCCCCGTCGGCTCCGGACGAGGACGTCCGGGTGCCCGAGCGTTCCGGGCGGATCTGTCCGACCGGAGTCCCGGCCCGGGCCTCGGACGCTGATCCCCATGGTCGGCACGGGCCCACCCATCTGCCGCCGGTGCCCCCGCCGGCGGCCGGCCGTGCCCTGCTCGGCCGCTACGGGTGCAGGTGCCGCCCGGTCCGCCGAGCCCGTGCCCGGGTCGACGGACGGACCCCGGTCAGGACTCGTAGACCAGGGCCGCCGACGTCGAGGTGTAGGCGGCCGACCAGACCTGTCCGGTCGCCCCCTTCACCGTGGAGAACGTGCCCGACACCGTCCCGGCCGACAGGGCCGGGAACGACTCGCCCGCGGTGAACGTCGATCCCGACTGCGGTACCGCCTGCAGGGTGCCGGCGAGCGTGGCCGTTCCCGTCACCGACAGGGTGGCGGAGCTGGTCGGGACGGTGACGTCGAGCTGGCCGGCGGCGTGCTGCGTGTAGTTGCCGGTGACCGTCAGGGTGGGTCCGTCGCTCGGTCCCACCGTCCCGGAGTTGACGAGGTTGCCCGTGATCGCCCTGGCGCCACCGGCGCCGTTGAGGGCCTGGATGGTGCCGGTGTTGGTCAGGGTGTCGCCACTGGGCAGGGCCAGGGTGTCGGTGTTCCCTCCGCAGCTGGCCGACGTCAGGACGATGGTCCCGGCGTTGGTTGCGGAGCCGGTGAGCGTCTGGGACGAGGCCTCGCCGCAGCCGAGGGCCTGCAGCTCGAGGGTCTGGCCAACGGCGGGGGCCCCGCCGATGGTGCCGGTCCCCCGGGTGTTGATGTCGGAGTGTCCGGCACCGCTGTAGGTCAGCGTCCCGTCGTCCACGTACACCGGTCCGCCCGCGGTGGTCCCCGCGCCTTCGACGAAGGTGTTGCCGGTGGCGGTAAACAGGTAGCCCGACGTGCCGTCCCCGGTGGTCGTGACCACGCCCGCGGTGTCGTTGGTGAACGTCGACGCCGACGAGGCGGCCAGGGTGAAGGCGACGCTGTCGGCCACGTCCACGTTGCCCTTGTTGTCCCAGCCCGTGCCGCTCCAGGTGGTGTTGGCGTTGACGTCGACCGTGCCGTCGTTGACGACGCTGCCGGAGACCGTCCGGGTGTTCCCGCTCCCGGCGTCGATGGCGACGGTGCCGGTGTTGGTGAAGGTGGATCCGGTGCCCACGACGAGGTTGTCGGGATTGCCCCCGCAGCCGGTGCTGGTGAGGGTGATCGTTCCGCCGTTGACCACGGCGCCCGAGGTGGTGGTGGTGGCCGCGGCCCCGCACCCGACGGCTTGGATCGTGTAGCTCTGCTTCGACGTGAGCGTGCCCGCGAGGACGTCCTTGACGTTCTCGGCCACCACACCACCGGAGCCGGTACCGACGAAGTCGGTCTTGCCGTTGGTGACGGTGACGGTCTTGGCGATGGTGCCGTTACCCTGCTCGAAGGTTCCGCCGCCCACCCCCACCGTGCCCGAGATGGCTCCCCCGGTGTCGTTGAAGGCCACACTCGTCTTGGAGTTGGCGATGGCGAGCGAGTCGCCCTTGGCGACCGTGAGCACCCCCTCGTTGTGGAAGAGCGTCGTCGGCTGGAACTTGGACTTGATGCCGATGAGGATCTTGCCGGTGTTGGTGACGTTGCCCGTCACGGTCCTGGTGTTGCCGGCGCCCAGGACGGTCTGCAGCGTCCCCGTGTTCGTCAGCGTCGAGCCGGAGGGGACGGCCAGGGTGACCGGATTGCCGCCACAGCCGATGGTGGTGAGATCGATGGTGCCGGCGTTGGTGGCCGAGCCCGTCAGCGTGTCGGTGTCGGCCTCCCCGCACCCGGTGCCCTGGAGGGTCAGGATCTGGCCCGTGGATGGGGCCCCGGTGAGGGTTCCGACGCCACGGGTGGTGATCTGCGAGGCCCCCGCGCCGGAGTAGGCCAGCGCGGAGGTGTCGACATAGGTGTTGGCCACGTTGGTCGTCCCGGCCTCCACGAAGTTGTTGCCGGCGTCCTCGTAGAGCAGGCCGGTCTGGAGGGTCCCGCTCGAGTCGATGGCCCCGGTCGAGCCGTTGGTGAAGGTCGAGGCGGGCGAGGTCGACGTGTCCACCGTCCACTGGAAGCCGTCGGCGATGTCGACCACGCCGTTGTTGGTGAAGGACGACCCGGTGGTCAGATCGGTGTCGGCGCTGATCGTCGTCGTGCCGCTGCTGACGAAGGTGCCGGTCAGGTCGCGGGCGTTGCCCGCACCCTCGAGGGACTGGATGCTCCCCGTGTTCGTCAGCGTCGAGCCGGAGGGGACGGCCAGGGTGACCGGATTGCCGCCACAGCCGATGGTGGTGAGATCGATGGTGCCGGCGTTGGTGGCCGAGCCCGTCAGCGTGTCGGTGTCGGCCTCCCCGCACCCGGTGCCCTGGAGGGTCAGGATCTGGCCCGTCGATGGGGCCCCGGTGAGGGTTCCGACGCCACGGGTGGTGATCTGCGAGGCCCCCGCGCCGGAGTAGGTCAGCGCGGAGGTGTCGACATAGGTGTTGGCCACGTTGGTCGTCCCGGCCTCCACGAAGTTGTTGCCGGCGTCCTCGTAGAGCAGGCCGGTCTGGAGGGTCCCGCTCGAGTCGATGGCCCCGGTCGAGCTGTTGGTGAAGGTCGAGGCGGGCGAGGTCGACGCGTCCACCGTCCACTGGATGCCGTCGGCGAGGTCGACCACGCCGTTGTTGGTGAAGATCGACCCGGTGGTCAGATCGGTGTCGGCGTTGATCGTCGCCGTGCCGCTGTTGACGAAGGTGCCGGTCAGGTCGCGGGCGTTCCCGGCGCCCGGTTCGACGTCGAGCACCCCGGAGATGGTCAGACCGGCGCTGTGCACCGTGACGGGTTCACCGCCGCAGCCGGTGGAGGTGAGCTGGAGCACACCGTTCTTGGCCACGGTCGACCCGGCTGCCGCGGTGGTGAGCGAAGAGGCGGACCCGCAGCCGACACCCACGAGGGACAGCGTCTGCTTGGCCGTTCCGGTGGCGACGCCCAGCGTGAGCGTCTTGGCCGTCGCCGCTTCGCCCGTCACCGTGACGGTGTAGGCCCCGGCGACGGTGATGCAGGCTGCGGTGGTCGAGGTGGGGACACCGCTGGTCCAGTCGGCTGCCGTGCCCCAGTCACCGGAGACCGCGGTCTTCCACGACGTGGTGCATGTCGGTGCGGCCTGGGCGCTCCCGGAGCCGGCGAGGAGCACGGCCAACGCGCCCCCTCCCAGCGCGGCGAACATGCCCAGTCCGAGAATGAATCCTGCGCCAGCCCTGAGTAGTCGACTCATGTCCGCCTCCTCCTATATGTGTCGTCCGCACACATCCTTGCGGGGACCATAGGACCAAACGAATCGCGGGACAACTGGAAATGGGGCGAGCGGTCGCGTGCCGAGGCGGAGGGAGGTTACCCGTCGACGAACGGTCGGTCGGGTCGGCGAGAAGCGCCAGTTCAGAGGCCGGTGGGGTGCCCTGTCAGGAGTGGACGGGGACCCTCCGGGTCGGAACGCGGAGGATGGGGAACCCCCTACTCCTCGTGGTCGGGCGCGATGACGGTCGTCCGGACCTCGAGATCGAGATCGTCGGCAAGATCGGAGATGTCGAGCGCGGCCCGGGCCCGCTCCTCGGGCCGCAGGGCGGCGACGGCCGCGGCGATGGCGGCGGGATCCACACCGTCGTGCATCCCCGCTCCCCCGGTCAGGATCCCGTGCAGGGTGGCGACCCGGCGTCGGAGGTGCCCGGGGAGTTGTTCGGCCAACGGTGCGGCATGGACGGACATCTCCGCGTAGGCGCGCACCAGGCGGTCCGACAGGGTCCCGTCCTCGGTCAGCAGGATCAGCTTCCCCCCGCCGTACAGTTCGGCCGTGAGGGCCTCCGCCGTCTGTCGATGGTTCGCACTGCTCACGGTCCACCTCGCTCCCGGTCGGGTTGTTCCTCAACTGAACCTAGGGCGGGGCCCATCCCCCGTTGCAGAGTCGATGGTCATGAGATTCCGCGGCCGCCCACCGATGCCCATCGATCCGACCGGCGACACCCGCGCGTCGGCCGCCCCCTCAGGAGGCGATGCCGACCACGGGTTTGTTGAGCGGCAGCGCCCCGGCCGAGCCTACGAACACGGCGTTCCCGTAGTTGAAGATCCCGCCGTCGGATGCCGCCAGCCAGTAGCCACCACCGTCGAACGTCGGTGACATCCCCACGATCGGCTTGTTGAGATGGATGCTGCCGGTGGAGCCGTAGAACGTGGACGCACCGAAGCTGAAGATGCCCCCGTCGGAGGCGACCATCCAGTAGCCGCCACCGTTCGGATCGGCGGCCATGCCCACGATCGGCTTGTTGAGCGTCAGGTTGCCGGTGGACCCGTAGAAGTTGGCGTCGCCGTAGCTGAAGACCCCACCGTCACTCGCCACCAGCCAGTAGCCGCCACCGTCGGGAGTGGCTGCCATGCCCACGATGGGCTTGTTGAGCGAGAGCGACCCGGCCGACCCGTAGAACTTGGCGTCACCGAAGGCGAAGATCCCGCCGTCGCTGGCCACCAGCCAGTAGCCGCCGCTGTCCGGCGTCGGTGCCATGCCCACGATCGGCTTGTTGAGCGTCAGGTTGCCGGTGGACCCGAAGAACTGCGAGGTCCCGTAGGCGAAGATGCCGCCGTCACTGGCGACCAGCCAGTAGCCGGAGCGGTCCGGCCCGAGCGCCATCCCCACGATCGGCTTGTTGAGCGTCAGGTTGCCGGTGGACCCGAAGAACCCCGCGTCCCCGTAGTTGAAGATGCCACCGTCGGTGGCGTCCATCCAGTAGCCGGGCACGCTCGAGACGGCCTGGCCGTCGGAGAAGCACGCGGCGTTGTACCTGGCGTTCCAGACGAGCTTGGTGGTGATGGTGGACGGGGTCGACGCCAACCCGTTGAGCGTGATGACGAACTGTGGTGACAGGTCGGTGGCGAAGTCGAGGCTGCTGAGCGTCGCCACACCGAATTGGTTGAACGACTGCTCGGGGATGCTGGTGTCGATCGTCCCCTCGGCGTTGGCGAATTGGACGGTCGCCGACGAGTACGAGCTCCGTGGGGGGCTGGTGAGCTGGATGGACTGGTAGGTCGACCCCTGACCGGCCGTGGGCTGACACACCGATGCCGGATTCAGCAGCGAGCTGGCCTGGAGCCGGACCGGACCGGGTGCGCAGGCTCCCCCGGTGGTGGCGTCGAAATTCTGGATCTGCGCTCCACCGTGGTCGGAGTTGAGCCAGATGCAGTTCGGGCGCCACGGGTCCCGGTTCACCGTGTAGAGCTCGGCGAGCCCGGTCGTCCGGTGCGGGAAGTTCGGGCACGAGGTGGAGGTGGCGTAGTCGTAGCAGACGACCTCGTTGGTCGAGAAGTTCGTCACATAGATCCGGGTGCCGAACACGAGTGCCGGTCCGTTGGCCGTGTTGGTCGCCCCGACCACCGAGTTCAGGTTGGCCGGCGGCGCCACCGTCGCCCCGGTGTATCCGAAGCACGGGGTGCCGCTCACGGGCACGCAGATGCCGACCGCCGTGCCGCCGGAACTCAGCAGCGGGTAAGGCGAGCCGGCCAACGCCGGCAGTGTCGCCGGCCAGGTGCCGGTGCATCCGGCCCCCGTGCCGGTGTCGAAGCACGCCATCTGGACGGTAGCGACGGACGACACGAGGGTGTTGAGCGGAATGAAGATGTCGGTGCCGGACGCACCGATCGGCGGGGCGGTGCCGAAGAAGCCGGTCACCTCGCCATTGAAGGGCACGGTGTAGTTGGCCGTCGGGCAGGCGGCAAACGTCGTGAGATCGAAGCACATCAGGGTGTTCTCGGTGCCCCCACCCCCGCCCGGACCGGCCGAGGCGGCCTCGTTGAACGCGTACCAGTTCGAACCGACCTGCACCGGTGCGGTGATGCTGGCGAACAGTCCGGTCACGATGGGCGCGTCCCCCACCTTGGACAGTGGGGTGAACCCGCAGTAGAGGGACGATCCGGCGGCGGCCACCGGCTGGGTGGTGTCGATGCAGACCACGCCGGCCACGTTCTGGGCGCTGTTGCCGTCGGTCTCCACGGCAAAGGTGTACAGGCGCCCCGTCGCCTGGTCGAGGTAGAGCCCGGCCCCCACCGGGGTGGCGAAGTTGTAGGTGGTGCTCCCGCTCGTGCGGGTGACGATCTTGGTCACCTGCTGCGGCCAGCACGGGTAGCCGTTGCTCTGGTTGTGGCACGTGACCTCGAGCATGGGCACGTGATGGGTCACGTTGAAGACCTGGGTGCTGCTGAGGGCCACCGCCCAGCCATCGCTGTCGGCGGACGACGGGTAGGCGTTGGTCAGGGCGCCGGGTTGTGACGCCGTGGCCGTGTAGGTCACGATCTGTCCGGTGGCCCCGGCGGTGGACGCCGTGGCGCCGATCGCGGCCAGTGACCCGAGGACGACCACCATGGCAGCGGCCAACGCGGTCAGGTGACCGGTGCGCCTCGGGGTCCGGTGCTCATGCATGCATCACTCACTTCCCGGGGCTCCGATGCCCCGACTGTTGTCCCGACTGTCCGTCTCCCGGTCGGGCGTCCACGGTGTTCGGCCCACCGGGTCCGCTCCGGAGGATCGATCCGGTCCGTGCCCGGGAGCGTGCCCAATGGTAGGACAGGAGGCGTGCACCGCGACAGGCGGCCCCGTGCAGCGCAGTCCGTCCCCACGATGGGGGACATCGTATCCACGCCCCGTGGTCGGCCACCCGGCCGTGTACGAGGCCCCGCACAGGGGCCGTCGCTCGGGTAGCGGCCTAGTATCGGTTGCACCACGCCCGCGGTCGCCCGCGGCCGGCGAGCAGGACGAGTAGGAGGACACCGTGCCGGAAGTCATGCAGCTCCCGCCCCAGATGGCGTTCGACAGCCCCGCCGACGAGCGCCTCCATCGGAAGCAGCGCCTGGCCGCGACCTTCCGGCTGTTCTCGAAATTCGGGTTCGACGAGGGCGTGGCCGGCCACGTCACCGCCCGGGACCCGGAGCGGCTCGACCACTTCTGGGTCAACCCGTTCGGCATGCACTTCGGCCACATCACCGTGTCCGACCTGATCCTGGTCAACCACCGGGGCGAGGTCGTCGAGGGCGACCGCCCGGTCAACGTGGCCGCCTTCGCCATCCACTCGCAGGTCCACGCCGCACGCCCCGACGTCATCGCCGCCGCCCACACCCACTCGGTGTACGGCAAGTCGTGGTCGTCGCTGGGCCGCCTGCTCGACCCGATCACCCAGGACGTGTGCGCCTTCTACGGTGACCACGCCGTCTTCGACGACTACACCGGCGTGGTGATGGACGTCGAGGAGGGCAAGCGGATCGCCCACGCCGTGGGCGACAACAAGGCCGCCATCCTGCGCAACCACGGTCTGCTGACGGTGGGGCACTCCGTGGACGAGGCGGCGTGGTGGTTCATCACCATGGAGCGCTCGTGCCAGGCGCAGCTGCTGGCCGAGGCAGCCGGAACGCCGGTCCTGATCGACCCCGAGATGGCACGGCTCACCTCCGGACAGGTGGGCAGCCACATGGCCGGCTGGTTCAGCTTCCAGCCGCTGTTCGACCGGATCGTCCGAGAGCAGCCGGACCTGCTCGACTGAACGGATCCGGGCCACTCCCCGGATCCGATGCCCCGACGGGGCGGAAAGCAGCCGGTACCGTCGTGACCCGCCGCGGTTGGATCCTCTTCCTCGCCATGTCGGTGATCTGGGGCTGTCCCTACCTGCTCATCCGTATCGCCGTACGCGAGGTGTCCCCCGCCACCTTGATCTTCCTCCGCACCGCGCCCGCCGCCCTGCTCCTCCTGCCTCTGGCGATCCGCCGGCACGCCCTGTCCGGACTGGTGGCCCGGTGGCGATGGCTCCTGGCCTTCACCGCAGCCGAGCTGGCGATCCCGTGGCTGTTCGTCGGCCGGGCCGAGGTCCACCTGACCAGCTCGGTCACCGGTCTGCTCATCGCCTCGGTACCCCTGGTGGGTGCCGTGCTCTACCGCGTCCTCGGTTACGACCACTTCTCCCGCCGTCGGATCGTGGGCCTGCTGGTGGGATTCGCCGGGGTGGCCACCCTGGTCGGTGTCGATCTCCGCAGCGCCGAGGTCGGGCCCGTGCTCGAGGTCCTGGTGCCGGCCACCGGCTACGCCATCGGCCCGCTGATCGTCTCCCGCAAGCTCGACGACCTCGAGGGGATCGGGGTCATCACGGTGTCGCTGGCCATCGCCTCGGTCCTGTACGGCCCCTTCGCCCTGACCCACCTGCCCCCGTCGGTGTCGCCGGAAGTGGTCGCCTCGGTGATCGGGCTCGCCCTGGTGTGCACAGCGCTCGCCTTCGTGCTCTTCTTCGAGCTCATCGTGGAGGTGGGGCCGGCCCGCAGCACGGTGATCACCTACGTCAACCCGGCCGTGGCCATCCTGTTGGGCGTCCTGGTGCTGGGCGAGCCACTGACCTGGGGCATCGTGCTCGGGTTCCCCCTCATCCTGGCCGGCTCGTGGCTGGCCACGGCGGCGCCCGCCGCCGTCGGCGCCGAGAGCCCACTGGCGGCCGAGCCACCGTCGTCCTGACCGACGTCAGGCGACCGGCCGGTCCGGCCGCAGCACCACCACCGGGATCCTCCGCGTCGTGTGGCGCTGGTAGACGTCGTAGCGCCCGGTCACTCCAGGGTGGAAGATCCGGGACATCCCCCGGTTGGTGCGGTTGACCAGTGGCCACAGGTACGCCTGCTCCTCGTCGGTGGCGACCCGGGCGGTGGCACCGAAGACGCGCCGGCCCACCCGCAACGACACCCGGGGATCGGCCTGGATGTTGAGGAGCCAGGCCGGGGGGCGGTCACTCCCCCCGTTGGAGGCGACCACGATGAAGTCCCCCCGGTCGCGGCAGTAGGTGAGGCCGTTGGTCCGGGCCAGGCCCGACGTGCGTCCGGTCGTGGTGAGCAGGAGCGCGGGCACGCGGTTGGAGTGCTTGCCGATGCGCCCGTCGCTGCGTTCGTAGACGTACTTGTGGAACCGGAGATAGGGACCGACGAACCGGGTCGTGAAGATACCGTCCACGGTCGGGACCCTCAGGGCCGGGCGTCGTAGGTGGGGATGAGCGTCCGGGCGGCACGTGCCTCGTCGACCCGTCGCACCGGCGTGCCGTGCGGGTACTCGGCCATGGGACCCTCGCCGGTGGCCGCACCCTCGGCGGCGATGGTCTCGAGGGCCGTCGCCAGGGCCTCCAGCGTCTGGGGGCTCTCGGTCTCCGTCGGCTCGATCATGAGGGCCTCCTCGACGATGAGGGGGAAGTAGACCGTCGGCGCGTGGAACCCCTCCTCGAGGAGGCGCTTGGCCACGTCGAGCGCCCGTACGCCGTGCTCCGCCTTCAGGGTCCGGGTCGACAGCACCACCTCGTGCATGCACGGGCGGTCGAAGGGGACGTCGAAGGCCCCGTGCAGCCGCTGGCGGACCCAGTTGGCGTTGAGCACGGCGATCTGGGCGATCTGCTTCAGACCGTCACCCCCGTTGGCCAGGATGTAGGCGAGGGCCCGTGCCAGCACCAGGGTGTTGCCGTGCCAGGTGTGCACCCGGCCGATCGAGCGCGGCGGAGCGTCCCACCCGAACCGGCCGTCGCCGGTCCGCACCGGGCGGGGCCCGGGCAGGTACGGCACCAGCCGCTCGGACACCGCCACCGGGCCCGCGCCCGGCCCACCTCCCCCGTGGGGTGTGGCGAACGTCTTGTGCAGGTTCATGTGGACGATGTCGAACCCCATGTCGCCCGGTCGGACCACGCCGAGGATGGCGTTGAGGTTGGCGCCGTCGTAGTAGAGCAGCCCACCGACCTCGTGGACGGCGGCCGCCATCTCGGCGATGTCCTCCTCGAACAGGCCGAGCGTGTTGGGATTGGTGAGCATGATGCCGGCCACGTCCTCGTCGAGCACCGATCGGAGTGCGGCCATGTCGACGCACCCCCGGTCGTCGCTGGGCACGGTCACCACCTGGTAGCCGCCGAGGGTGACCGAGGCCGGATTGGTCCCGTGGGCCGAGTCGGGGATGATCACCTTGTGACGGGGCGCGCCCCGGGCCGCGTGCCAGGCCCGCATGAGCAGCAGTCCGGTGAGCTCTCCGGCTGCGCCCGCCGCCGGCTGGAGGGTGGCGGCCGACATACCGGTGATCTCACACAGGGTCTCCTCGAGTTCCACCATCAGCTCGAGCCAGCCCTGGGTCAGTGAGGCCGGCGCCGCCGGATGCACGCCGGCCAGGCCGGCCAGGCCGGCCACGGTGTCGCACACCTTGGGGTTGTACTTCATGGTGCAGGAGCCGAGCGGGTAGGCACCGAGGTCCACGCTGAACTGACGGTGCGACAGGCGGGTGAAGTGGGCGACCAGGTCCCGCTCGGACACCTCGGCCAGCGGAACGGGTGCCTCGGCCCGGTGGGCGGCGGGGACGAGGTCCTCCACCGGTACCTCGGGGATGCCGGTGGTGCGGAAGTTCCAGGCCCGGCGACCGGGGTGGGAGAGCTCGAACAGGGTGGGCTCGGTGTCACGCCCGAGGACCGGTGCCGAGGAGGCCTTCCCACCCGGTGCCCCGGCGATGGTCGTCGTCGCGGTGACCTCCCCCATCAGGACACCGCCTTGGCCAGCGCCGAGGCGTAGCTGTCGATCTGCGCCGCCGTACGGCGCTCGGTGACGGCGATCAGCAGACCCCGGTTGCCGTCGGTGACGGCGCCGTCGAGCGAGATGCCGGCCAGGAATCCGGCATCGGCCATCCGCTCGATCACGGTGTCGGCGGCGACCGGGAGGCGGACGGCGAACTCGCGGACCACCGGGGCGTCGGCCCACGGCGTCACCCCGTCGATGGCGAGGACGGCCTCGCGGGCGTAACGGGTGGCCCGTGCACAGCGGGTCGCCACCTCGACCAGCCCCGAGGTGCCCAACCACCCCAGCTGCACCGCCGCCGTCACCGCCATGAGCGTCTGATTGGTGCACACGTTGGACGTGGCCTTCTCCCGACGGATGTCCTGCTCCCGGGCGCGCAGGGTGGTGACGTAGGCCGTCCGTCCCTCGACGTCCACCGTCTCGCCCACCAACCGGCCGGGCAGTCGCCGCACGTGGGCGGCGCTGCAGGCGAACAGGCCCAGGTAGGGCCCGCCGAACCCGAGGGCGGTGCCGAACATCTGCCCCTCCCCCACCATCACGTCGGCTCCCCACGAACCGGCGGTGCGGAGGAGGCCGGCGGCGAGCGGGTCGGCTCCGACGACCATGAGGGCGCCGGTGGTGTCGCACAGCGATCGGACGGCGCCGAGGTCCTCCAGGCAGCCCAGGTAGTTCGGGTAGCCCACCAGGACCACGCCGGGCGGCTCGTCGCCCCCGGCGGGGTCGGGCCACGCCGTCACCCCGTCGACGAGCGGGATCGTGCGGATCACGTGGCCCGTGCCGACGGCGAACGTGGTGAGCATCTGGCGCCAATGGGGGTGGACTCCCTCGGAGACCCACACGGTCTGGCGATCCGTTGCCCCCACCCCCAGGTTGACGGCCTCGACGGCGGCACTGCCCCCGTCGTACAGCGAGGCGTTGGCCACCGGGAGCCCCGCCAGCCGGGCCACCATGGTCTGGAACTCGAACACGGCCTGGAGCACGCCCTGGGCCACCTCGGGCTGGTAGGGCGTGTAGGAGGTCACGAACTCGCTCCGGCCGGCCAGGGCGCCGGTGACCGAAGGGGTCTCGTGGTCGTAGGCACCTCCACCGGCGAAGCAGACCATGCGGTCGGACCGGGCGCGGTTGCGGTCGGCCAGGTCCTCCAGGTGGTCGAGGACGTCGGGTTCGCCCACGCCGTCGGCCAGCTCGAGGGACCGCTGCAGCTTCACGGCCTCGGGGACGGCGGCGAACAGCTCGTCCAGGGAGGACAGGCCGAGGAAGGCGAGCATGCCCGCGATCTCGTCATCGGTGTGGGGGATGTACGTGCCCAACATGCTCCTTCAGCGGTACTCGGACGGTGAAGGGTACTGCACGTCCGGGTGCCCGCCCGCCGGGGTCATGACGGGTCCGCCCACTGGCCCGCCGTCACGAACGGCGTGGGCACCACGGTGGCGTCACGGACCTTGCCCCGTCGGTCGAGCCCGAGGACCCGACCGGGAGCGGTGTCGACCGAGGCGGCCACCAGGGCAAGGGCGATCCCGTGCTCGAGCATGGGTGAGTAGTTGCCGCTCGTCACCGTGCCGACGACGGTTCCGTCGACCACCACGTCGGTGTCCTCGCGGGGCGGCTGACGGCCTTCGGTGGTCAGTCCGACCAGGTGGCGGGCGACGCCGCGCTCACGTTCGGCGGCCAGGGCCGCCCGGCCCCGGAAGTCGCCCTTGTCCCACCCGACGACCCAACCCAGGCCGGCCTGGAGCGGGGTGATCCCCGGGCCGAGCTCGTGGCCGTGCAGGGGCAGTGCCGCCTCGAGTCGGAGCGTGTCCCGCGCCCCGAGGCCGGCGGGGACGACACCCGCGTCCAGCACCGCATCCCACACGTGGGCGGCGACGTCGGTGGGCACGGCGACCTCGAAGCCGTCCTCGCCGGTGTACCCGGTACCGGCGGCGATGCACTCGGCCCCGTGCCAGGTGAAGCGCTCGACACCGAAGCGCGGGACGGCGACGGCCTCGGGGAGGACGGCGGCGGCGCGGGCGCGGGCATGAGGTCCCTGGACGGCGATGACGGCCCGGGTCGCAGTCGTGTCCCGACCGCCGATGGCGCCAACCACCCGGTCGGTGTTCGAGGCGTTGGGCATGACGTCGAACGTGTCGGCGTCGACCCACCACACGATGATGTCGTCGACCACCGAGGCATCGGACCCGTCGAGGAGGTGGGTGTACTGGGCCCGACCGGGCCGGATCTTGGCGAGATCGTTGGTGAGCGCCGCCTGCAGGCGGTCATAGGCGTCTGGTCCCGAGACGCGCACGGTTCCGAGATGGCTGACGTCGAAGGCCACGGCGTCGCGGCGGCACGCCCGGTGCTCGGCGATGGTGCCCTGACCGTAGGCCAACGGCATCTCCCACCCACCGAAGCCCACCAGTTTCGCCCCGAGGGCACGGTGGGAGTCGATCAGCGCCGTGTGCCGGAGTGTCCCGGCGTGCGCGTCATCGGTGGGAGAGGAGGTGGCCACCCCGGCAGGCTATCGCCGGGGTGGATCAGGCGGAACGGGCGACGGTGCCCCGACCGCCGCCGTCGCCGGCGAGGCCGTACTTGGCCAGGAGCGCCAGCGTGTCGCGCTGGTAGAGCAGGGTGACACGGACATCGGGGTAGAGCTGGGTCATGCGCCGGACCTTTCCGTTCTTCTTGGTCACGAGTCGCTGGTTGAGCGTCGTGACCTCGACGAACAGTCCGGGACGCGGGAGCCAGAAGTCGGGCCGGAAGGCCGAGGTGGTGCGGCCGTCAGGGTCCCACTCGAGTGCGAACGTGACAGGCTCGTACTCCCAGTCGACGCCGTAGAAGTCGAGGATGCGTGCGAACCGCTGCTCGGACTCGTGGGCGAAGCGCACCCCCGCCCGTGCCACGGCAGGATCGAGCCGGGTGACGGTCTCGCTCAACTGCGGGCGCCCCCACCCGCAGCCAGGTAGGCACCGGCCGGGTGCCGTCCGTCGGGGGCGGCCTCGGCCTCCTCGGTGCCCGTCAGCTCGACGATTGCGGCCTCGAGCTCGGACACGACGCCCGACAGGGGCAGGACGTTGAAGACGCCCTGGCCGCCCGCGAGCAGGTCCACCAGCTCGCCGTCGGAGGTGGCGAGGATCGAGCGGCCGTCGGTCACCACCAATTGGGCGGACGCCAGGTCGACGCCGAGGTCGCCCCGCAGGCATTCGACGGCCTGGCGGGCCTGCTGGAGCTTCATGCCGGCATCGAGCAGGCGCTTGATGACCTTGAGCTCGACGACGTCGCTGTAGGAGTAGCGCCGCTTCGATCCGGAGCCGGACGCGTCCGTGATGGAGGGTCGGAGGAGACCGGTGCGCGCCCAGTAGTCGAGCTGGCGGTAGGTGATCCCCACGACGGCGCACACCTGCGTCCCCCGGAAGCCGTCGACCGGACCGGATGCCGCCGGCGACGTTCCCATCGCCGGTGTCTGCTCGGTGCCACGCGCCATGGTCATCCTCCACCTCGACGAAAGCTTCACGTTGACCCGGACCTCACGGTCAACCTGGGGTTTAACCGTATCACACCACCGTAATTACGTGCGTGTGACCGCCACGGAGCCGCCCGACCCCGGCCTCGGTCGAGCGGGGATTTGGCGGCGCCGACCCGCCGGGCCATGATCGTGCCGTGCGCACCTCCCCCACCCCGGACCGGGCCCGACCCTCGTGACGGCGGTTCCGCACCCGGGTACCGACGAGGTCCCGCTGCACCGCCGGTCGATCGGATTCGAGGTGTTCGACGTCGACGACGACCTGGTCGTCGTCGGCTGGCTGCGGGACACCCGGCCGTGGGCCGACGGCGGCACGTCCGTGTCCACCGTCCACGACATGGAACTGCGGGTGCGGGTCCGCACCACCGATCTCGAGATCACGGGCGCCACCGCGGCGATGCGCACGTTCCCCCACACCGAGTGTCCGGCCATCGAAGCGGCCTTCGAAGGCCTGGTCGGCCTCCGTGTCTCCCGTGGCTACACGCGGGCCGTCCAGGACCGGTTCGGTGGGCCGAAGGGCTGCACCCACCTGGAACAGCTGGCCCGCTCCCTCGGGCCCGTGGTGATCCAGGCCGTGACGTCGCGACGGGCTCTGGCGGTCGGCCGGGGCGAGACCGACGATCTGTTCGCCGCCGGGGGCGAGGGCGGTAGTCCGTGGGCCCGCGACTCCTGTCACATCTGGGCGGAGGGTGGTCCCGCCGACCAGAAGCTGGCGGCCGGCTGGCGTCCCGGCGTGGGTCCGTACCCGTCACCGGCCGTGGCGACGTTCCTCGGACGGCGGGGGCCCGCGTGAGGCGGTGGTCCCACGTCGTGGGGGCGATGGCGTGGGTGGCGCTGGCCGGGGCCGGTGTCGCCGCCTGCTCCAACGGGACGTCGGTCACGACGCCCTTCGTGACCACGGCGCCGGTGCTGCGACACGGTGCGGAGTACGAGGTGACGACGGGCCGGGTCGACGGACTCGGCACCGTGCTCGTCGACGGCAAGGGCATCACCGTCTACATGTACGCCACCGACGTCCGGGGCCGACCGTCGCGCTGCTACGACATCTGCGCCGTGCAGTGGCCGCCCCTGGTACTGCCACCGGGCGTGACCACCCCGATCGCCGGCCCCGGGATCGATGCCGCGCTCCTCGGGACGGCACCGCGCACCGACGGGAGCACGCAGATCACCTACAACGGGTGGCCGCTCTACCTGTGGCCCCCCGACCGCGCCCCGGGGATGGCCACCGGCCAGGCCCTCACCAACGCCGGTGGCCTGTGGTTCGTCCTCACCCCGTCGGGCAGGCCGATCGTCACTCCGGCCCCCTAGGGGCGTGACGGACCGACCCCGCTCGAGGCAGGATGACACCCGTGCCCACCGATCCCGACGTGTCCGAGTCGCCGTCCGACACCGGCGCCGTCGGTACCACCGACGCCGTCCATCCCGGCGACAGCTCCACAGCGCCCGGTGGTCCGTCGCTACGGGGTCGGTCCCTGTGGTCGGTCAACTCGACGGGTTCGATCCTGTCCGTCAACTCGACCGGGTCCATCCTGTCGGTCGGCTCGGTGGGATCGATCGGCTCCGTCGGCTCGATCGGCTCCCTGCTGTCGATCGGCTCGTTCGCCAGCGCCGCCAGCGTGGCGTCCGCCCTGTCCGCCGTATCGCTGTGGTCGCTGCTGTCGTACCGCTCCCGGGGTGGCCGGCTGACCTACCGGTCCTCGAGCCGACGGAGCGACGTCCGGTAGCGCTGCCCGTTCGTCACGTACTGCTCGGCCGAGAGCCGGATCAGCTGCCGGTCGGACCTCCCCTCACGGATCTGGGCGGGTACGCCCACGGCGAGGGCTCCGGGAGGGACCTGCATCCGGTTGGGCACCACGGCGTTGGCGCCGACCGTGGCGCCCGAGCCGACCACGGCGTGGTGGAGGACCACCGAACCGGAGCCGACCAGGGACCCGTCCTCCAGGGTGCACCCCTCCAGATGGGCCAGGTGGCCGATCACACAGTCGTCCCCCACCACGGTGGGGAACCCTGGACCGGCATGGATCACGGTCCCGTCCTGGACCGAGGTCCGGGCGCCCACGACGATCGTGCCGTAGTCCCCGCGGAGCACCGCCCCGGGCCACACCGTCGACTCGGACCCGATCGTGACGTCCCCGATGAGCACGGCGTCGGGGTGGACGTAGGCGTCGGGGTGGACGGTGGGAACGAGGTCCTCCAACTGGTAGATCGGCATGGGCGGATCGTAGGGGTTCCGGGCGTCCGGGGCCTGCATCGGTCCGGGATCAGAGTCCGGCCAGCACCTGCTTCCAGTGCGCCCGCCACGCCTCGGCGGCCTCCGGTGTGGCGAGCTGTTCGTGCTGGACGGCCACGACAGAGCGGTCGGGAGCCTTGTCCGACACGTTGACGACGACCCGCGAGCCATCGGCCAGACGGAGGCGCCAGTAGCGCCACCCGTCCGACGAGGTCACCTCCGGCCCCTGGGTGACGGCGACGCCGGCGACCTCGGTGGGCTCACCGTTGACCTCGACCCATCGGGCGAGGGAGGTGTCGAGGGAACCGGGACGGGTACGGGTGGCACTCACGGCGAACGTCCCGTCCGAGCGCTGTCCGGGGAGCCGTCGCCCGATGTGCTGCTCGTAGGCGACCGTCACCATCTGACGCCACCACTCGGGTGCCCCGGACTCGGCCGCCCGCGCGACGATCTCCCGGTGGGTGAGCTCGGACGCCCCGATCGACTCGAAGAACGTGAGCCAGTCCTCCCAACTGCGCCCGGTGCCGTCGGCGATGGCTTCGGGACTCATGCGCGCGGCCACGCGACGAGTGTAGGACGGGGTCACCACCGGCGGGTCGCCCGGTGACCGCCGTCGGATGCGTCACCGGGGGGGCGGACCTACACTCGGCCTGCCCGCCCGGGCCCACCACGAGGAGACCGTCCATGACCGACCACGAAGCACTCGGCCACCCGGTGTTCGATGCCGACAACCACTACTACGAGGCCGTCGACGCCTTCACCCGCCACCTGGACCCGGCGCTCGGTCCCCGGGTGATCCAGTGGTCCGAGATCAACGGGCGCCGGTACCACGTGATCGGCGGGCGGGTCAGCCGCGCCGTGACCAACCCCACCTTCGACCCCATCGCCCTGCCGGGTGCCATGTACGACTACTTCCGGGGCAACCCCGACAACCGGAACCCGATGGAGTTCCTGGCCCGACGTGAGCCGATCCGGCCCGCCTACCGCGACCCGGCCGCGCGTGTCGAGACGCTCGACGCCCAGGGCCTGGCCGGCTGCCTGCTGTTCCCCACCCTGGGGATGATCTACGAGGAGCCCCTCGTCCACGACCCCGGGGCGGTGTGCCTGCTGTTCCGCGCCTTCAACCGGTGGCTCGTCGAGGACTGGACCTTCAACTACCGCGAACGCATCTTCGCCGCCCCCTACCTCACGCTGGCCGATCCGGCGTGGGCCGTGGAGGAGCTGACCTGGGCGCTCGACAACGGCGCCCGGACCGTCGTCATGCGACCGGCGGCGCCCACCACGGCGCTCGGGCGCCGGTCGCCCTTCGATACCCTGTTCGACGGCTTCTGGCAGCTGGCCAACGATGCCGGGATCACCGTGGTGGTCCACGCCGGCGACAGCGGGACCTCGTCCAACGGCTATGCCGTGGACGGGTTCGCCGCCACCTTCAGCGGCGGCTGGAAGCCGTCGATCAAGTCGTTCGCCATCGAGCAGGCCATCCGGGACTTCCTGCTGTCCCTCGTCTTCGACAACATGTTCGAGCGCTTCCCGAACCTCCGGATCGCCTCGGTGGAGAACGGGGCGCAGTACCTCCCCGACCTCATCGCCAAGATCCGGTCGACGTCCAACAAGATGCCGGGTTACTGGAAGCACGATCCGGTGGAGACGCTGCGCCGCCACGTGTGGATCAATCCGTTCTGGGAGGACGACGTCAACCTGGTGGCCGAGTGCATGGGACCCGACCGGGTGATCTTCGGTTCGGACTGGCCCCACATCGAGGCGCTTCCCGAACCGAGGGACTACGTGCGGGAGCTCAAGGAGTTCGACGCCTCCGAGACGAGGCAGATCCTCCTCGACAACGTCCAGGAGCTGCTCACGCTGCGTCCGACCTGAGCGGCCGCACCGGGCGTCGACGGACTCAGTGCCCCCGGCCGCGGCCCCGCGACTTGTGGGCGCCCTTCCCGTGATGGGTCGTCTTGTGCTCGGCGTTGCGCGTGTTCTGTTCGACGGCGCGGGCCCGGCGGCTGCGCCCCACGAACCCCCCGGCCACGATGACCACCAGCACGATCGCCATCACCATCCAGATGATCATCGCTGCGCCCGCTCCGTTCCTCGTCCGACAGCCCCGGCCGGTCGCCGGTAGTCCGGTCCGCCACCGGCGGACCCGGTCACCTTAGGCCGTACCGGCACCCCCGGAGATGGTCGCCGGGTGGTGCAGCGGCAGTTGTCACCGAACGTTCGCCCGGGTTTCCCCGAATCGTGACGTCACGTTCGCTCGGGCGTTGGTAGAACGTGTCCGGTCCGGGAGTTCGGGCGCAACCTCACTCCACGGGCAACGGGCAGGACGGCAGGCGCAACGGCCGGCCGGTGGTCGAGCAGGGGCGGACCGCCGGCGGGCCGGGGCACCCGTTCCCTGCCGTCGACCCGTCCCCGCTCCTCCCCGTGGGGCCGGGTCGCGTCCGGAAGCGGCACGAACCTGCTGGTCACGCCCGTGGACGCGGATCACATCGCCGACCAGGTCGTTTGCAGCCCACGGTTGCATCCCGAAATCCATTGACATCGTGGCCGCCGGGGCGGACAGTGCGGGTATGTCAACGGCAGTTGTCAAGAACGCTGCCCTCGGCGCCCTCGTCCTGGCGGCGGTGGTCCTGATGATCCTGCTGATCGGCAACGGCCCGTCCACGACCGGGTCGGCCACGGTGGGTGCCCCCTCGGCCGGGGACGTGTCGGGGCCCGCCCCGACCACGGCGGCCACGGTTCCGACGACCACGGTGCCCCCGACGGCGGGCCCGGTGGACTGTCCGGCGGGCACGGTGGCCACCGCCGCCCCGGGGCCAGCTCCGGCGCCGACGGTGCCGGGCCACATGTGGACGCCGGCGTCGTACCCGACGTCGGGGTGGTGCGAGGTGCCGGGCTGAGCCCGAGGCCCCCCGCCGGCGGACCTTAGGGAAGGTTTATGCCCTGTTCACGGTGGTGTTAGGCGGGCTCCGTAGCGTGGGTTCCACCCCGACCGAAAGGACCCGTCGTGCCCTCCGACCCGATCCACGTCGACCCGATCCTCGACGCCGCGCCCGGACCCGAGACCCGCGTCGAGTGGGCGTTGCCCGCAACCTGCACCGACTGCGGTGTCGTCGACCTGGTGGTCGTCCCGTCCTGGGGACTCGGGGACGCCCTGTGCGTGCCGTGCGTCGTGCGCCTCGAGGTGGCGGCCGAGGTGGATGCCGCCCTCGACCACCGGCTGGCCGGGCGCCGCTACGCCGCCCGTGCGCTGCGGGTCGGGCGTCGGCAGCGGGCGGGCACGGGGGTCTAGCCGCCCGACATCGGCGATGGCCGCGGGCACGCTGCCGCCGGCCCTACTGTCTTGGCATGAGTCGCAGGGGGAATTCAGGCCGGTGACGGGCCGCGCCGTGCGTCGGCAGCGGAGGGACGGAGTCGGGCGAGGTCGGGTCCGACGCGCGCGCACGTCGATGCGCAGGCCCCCGTCGGACCGCTGATCCCGGTGCGTGGACGTGGCAGCCCGGCGGTGGGCGGCGCGGCGCGTCCCACCGCCCCCACGCCGTGGAGCGGCCGATGCCGGTGACCGCCGCCGCGCTCGAGGTACCCCCCGACGCCGCCCCGGTGGGCACCCCCGGCTCCGGCGGCGACGGGGTGTCGCCGAGGACGCCCCGCTGGCAGCATGTGGCCGCCCTCGGCTGGGTCGTCACCCTGGCCGCCACCCTGCTCGGCCCGGCACTGTGGCGCGGGTCGATGATCGGTACCTACGACCTGCTCGGCGCCAAGGAACTCCTGACCCGCCCGGGCGTCGTCCTGCACGGCTCGTACTTCAACACCGACCCGATCCTGCAGATGATCCCGTGGACGACCTTGAACTGGCAGCAGGTCCACCACGGCATGCTGCCGCTGTGGAATCCGTTCAGCGGTCTGGGGTTACCGCTGGCGTTCAACTGGCAGTCGGCTTCGTTCAGCATCCCCTCACTGCTGGGGTACCTGGTGCCCCTGCGGTACGCCTACACGACGGGCATCGTGGCCACCCTGGTCATCGCCGGTTCCGGGGCCTACGTGCTCGCACGGCTCCTGCGGCTGGGATTCCTCGGCTCGGTGATGGTCGCCACCGTCTTCGAGCTGAGCGGCCCCGTGGTCGTGTGGCTCGGGTACCCGCAGGGCGAGGTCCTGGCCTGGGGTGGCTGGCTCTTCGCGGCGGGGATCCTCGTCATCCGTGGGCGCCGGCGGGCCGCCTCGGTGACCCTGTTGGCCGTCGTCCTCGCCTGCGCCATCTATTCGGGCCATCCCGAGACACTCGTGGCCACGGTGGGGGCCTTCGTCATCTTCGCCTTCTCCGTCCTGGTGCTCCGCAACGTCGCACCGAGATTCGGCCTGACGGGTGGATCGATCCGACGTCCGGCGATCGACCTGGTGGTGGGCTCGGTGCTCGGTGGTGCGCTGGCGGCCCCGCTGCTCGGTCCCGCCCTCCAGATCACGTTGGCATCGGTCCGCACCACGGCCCGCTCCACCACCCCTCCCCCACTGCACGACTTCACCTACTTCCTCTTCTCCTCGTACGACGGGTCCACCGTGGTGGGCAACTACGGCTTCGGCGGCTCCTTCTACTACGACGAGACCGCTGCCTACGTGGGGGTGATCGCCGTCGTCCTGGCCGTGGTGGGGATCGTCTGCGCCGTCCGACGCCGGCGGGGCGACCTCCTGGCGCTGGTCGTGGCGCTGGCGGTGGTGCTGGCCGTGGTCTTCGCCCAGCCCTTCATCGGCGGTATCGACCCGGTGCCCAAGATCGGCCAGCTCAACCTCCTGCGGGCCCTGATGCCGGCGGCACTCCTCATCGCCGTCCTGGCCGGCGTGGGTGCGGACGCGCTCACCCGGCGGCCCGTCCAACGGGTGGTGCGGCTGTGGTACCTCGGCGGGTTCACCGTCCTGGCCGTGGTGCTCGCCCGGCTCTGGGGGATCGAGCGCACGGAGGGACTCCCGAAGATCGACACGGCGTTCGCACTGCACGTACGGACCCTCTCCTTCATCTGGCCGGTGGTGAGCCTGGCGGTGGGCTGGGCCCTGGCGGGGGTCCTCTTCCTCTGGCCCCGGTCCGGGCGCTGGGTGGTCGTCGTCCTCCTGGCGGTCGAGACCGCGTTCCTGGTCACGGCGGGCTACGTGCAGATCGGGTCGAGCGCCACGGGGGCTACGCCGACCCCCGCCGTCACCGCTCTGCGCGCCGCCGTCGGGGATGCGATCGTGGCCGGTGGGGCCAGCGGGACCTATGGATGGTGCAACCTGGGGATGCCACCCGAGTCGAACATCTTCTTCGGGATCCACCAGTTGAACGTGTACGACCCGATCGTCCCCAGTGCGTACTTCGAGCAGTGGAAGCGGACCTCGACCAATCCGGTCGGCAGCGCCGACTTCGACCTGTTCTGCCCGCAGATCACCACGGTCGGCCAGGCCCGGATGTTCGGGGTCGGTTTCGTGCTCGAGCAGGCCGGACATCCGGGACCACGGGGCAGCACCTTCGTGGCCCACCTGGCCGTGCCCGTCATCCGCAAACCGGTCGACGGGCCGTTCACCCAGGCGTCGAGCGAGGACCTCTACCGCATACCGGGATCCTCGCTCGCCACGGCCGTCGAACCCGCCCACCCGGGTGCGGAACCGCCGACGGATGCGCCCGGGGCGGCCGTCCCCGTCGACCAGCACGACCCGACGGTGTGGAGGCTGTCCACCGACTTCTCCGGAGCGCGCGTCCTCCGCCTCCACCTCACGGACCTGCCCGGGTGGAGCGCCACGATCGACGGCAGGCCGCTCGAGCTGCGCTCGTTCGCCGGGACCATGCTGGAGGCCACGGTCCCGTCCGGCCGCCACGTCATCGTGGTCCGCTACTGGCCCGAGACCTTCACCGCCGGCCTCCTGCTGATGGCCGCCGCCGCCGTGTTCCTCGTGGCGTGGGTGGTGGTGGACGAGCGGTCGGGTCGTGACACGCCGGCGGGCGGCACAGGGGCCGGCGCCCTCGACGGACACCGGCCCTGAACTGCACCTCCGTGGTCGGGCTGCCGGGATTTGAACCCGGGACCTCTTGACCCCCAGTCAAGCGCGCTAACCAAGCTGCGCCACAGCCCGTTCCTGGTCAGGGGCACATTCGGTGAATGCCACTCCGTCGCAAGTGGGTCATCCGTCGACGCCATCGAACCAGGCGCTGCGAACGACCCACCGAGACACTACTCGCAGCTCGTGCACCGGATGAATCGGACGTCCGTGGCAGGCGGACCGGTCCGGGGGCGGTGTCCCTCCCGGACGGTGCCGACCCGGAGGTCGTGGCCACCGGTGTGACGGCGGTCCCACCGGGTCCCAGATCGCACCGGATCAGGGCGCCGGGTCCCGCACTGGCGGACGAACAGGTGTTCGCCTACGCTCGTCGGGTGATCCCGCTGCAAGGTTCGCTCTTCGACTCGGCGACCGAGCCCACGCTCCGACCGATCGGTGGTTCGATCCGGCGGATCCCGTTGCGGGGTGGGGCCTGGATCGATCATCTGCCGGGCTGGGTGGAGCGGGCGGACCTCCTGTTCGAGTCACTCGTCGACACGGTGGCGTGGCGGTCGGAGGAACGGGTCATGTACGACCGGAAGGTCGACGTGCCCCGCCTGGTGGCGTCCTACGGAGCTGGTGTGGTGCCGCCACATCCGGCGATCGGCGAGGCGAGGGCGCGGCTCGCCGACCACTATCGGGGGACACCCGGGGCGGACCTGGCGACCCTCGGGCTCTGCCTCTACCGCGACGGTACGGACAGCGTGGCATGGCACGGCGACCGGATCGGTCGGGGTGCCGACGAGGACACGCTGGTCGCCATCGTGTCGCTCGGCTGTTCCCGACGGCTGAGCCTCCGACCGAAGCAGAGGCTGGGAAGCTCCCCGTCGCTCCATTTCGAACTGGGTGGCGGCGATCTCCTGGTGATGGGAGGGAGCTGCCAGCGCACCTGGGAGCACACCGTGCCGAAGACGGCCCGGCCGGTCGGGCCACGGCTGAGCGTGCAGTTCCGACCGCGCGGCGTACGGTAGCGCGTGCCCCCGGGGCCCGCCGGGCTGCCGGCGACCGGCGACCTGGGCCATGCTGGTGGCCCACCGGTGAGGCCCCTCGGCCTGCCGGCGGCCCCCCGCCACGAGCGAGCCTTCACTTCCCACCAGGAGTCCCATGCCTTCCCCCACCAGGCGGTACACCGAGGCCGAGCTCGACGACCTGTCCGACCGGGCGGCGGCGGCCTCGCGACGATTGGTGCGCGACGTGCCGGACTTCCCCGAGCCGGGAGTGGTCTTCAAGGACATCAGCAACCTGTTGGCCGATGCCGCCGCCTTCGACCTCGTCGTCACGGCACTGGTCGCCCCGTTCCGTGGTCAGGTGGACAAGGTGGCCGCCATCGAGGCCCGCGGCTTCATCCTCGGTGCGCCGGCGGCCATCGCCCTCGACGCCGGCCTCGTCCCGCTGCGCAAGCCCGGGAAGCTGCCGTGGGAGACGTTGCGCGAGTCCTACGAGTTGGAGTACGGCATCGACGGGCTCGAGCTGCACACCGACGCCCTGACCCCCGGTGACCGGGTCCTCCTGGTCGACGACGTGATCGCCACCGGTGGCACCGCCCGGGCGGCCGCGGCGCTCGTCGCCACCGCCGGGGCCGACCTGGTGGGCCTGGCCGCGCTGCTCGAGATCGGGGACCTCGACGGCCGCCGCCTGCTCGACGGGATCCGGATCCACGTGGTCGCCCGCTGACCCGCGGCGGTTCGCCGTGGCGCGGGCCCTGGCCGCCGACCGGTCCTGTGGGTCGACGGGCACCCGGCTGCCGGGGGGATGCAGGTGCCGGACCCGGAGCCTCGGGTGGCGGGACCTTCGGCTCGACGGGTCCGACATCGGCAACCTACCCAGCCGACCTGGGAGCCACCTGTGGGTTCAGCCCCCGGGGGTTCGGGCATCCCCTCGAGGACCGGTCACGCGGCCCGGGGATGTGGTCCGTGCCCGTCGCCCCCCACACCGCCAGGGCCGGGCGTGCGATGATTGCCGTCGTGGACGAACGGCTGGAGGTCCGACGGGCGATGGCGGCGCAGCCGGCGACGATCTTCGGTGTACTCAGCGACCCGGCCGGGCACGTCACCATCGACAGCTCCGGCATGCTGATGGCGGCCACGGGTGATCCGGTTTCCGCCGTCGGCGACACCTTCGTGGTGCACATGGACCGCGAGGCGCTCAACGACTACCCGCTGGGCCTGTACGACGTCACCGTGAGGATCGTGACGCTGGAGCCCGACCGCGAGATCGCGTGGACGATCGAGGGCCAGCTCGATCTCGGCCATGTCTACGGCTACCAGCTGGAACCGATCGACGAGGGGACACTCGTCACCTCGTACTACGACTGGTCGACGGTCGACCAGAGCTGGAAGGACGCAGCCATCTTCCCGGTGATTCCCGAGGGCACGCTCAGCGCCACGCTCGGCATCCTCGCCCGCACGGTGGCACCGGGTCGCGCCCGCCCCATGGCCTGAGCGCAACGGTCCGTGGCCGACGGCCGCCCGGGACGGGATCGGGACACACGGAGCGTGACCAACCGGTGCGGTCGGCGGCATCGGGTGCAATGCTTGTTCCATCCGGCGAGGGGCCGGCAGGACGGGGAGGCAGCATGCGCGTACCGAAGGGTCTGGTGACACTGGCCGTCGGCGCCGTGGCCGGCGGGTTCGTCGCCGTCACCGCCACTGCTGCCGGAGCGACCGGCACAGGCGTACGGGTTCCCGCCAAGCCGACCGCCCTGGTCGTCACGTCGGCGAACACCGCACTCTCCGTGGCCTGGGCCGCCCCGGTCACGGACGGTGGCAGGCCGGTCACCCGGTACACGGCCACCGCCACCTTGAAGGGCCAACCCACCGAGACGTGCACCACGTCCACGACGATGTCCTGCGTGATCACCGGGATCGTCAATCCGCTCGGCAAGGCCAAGAACATCTACAAGGTCGCGGTGACCGCCACCAACTCGGTGGGCACCGGCCGGGCGGCGACCTCGCACGCCACGGGTACGACGGCCGTCGACTGTGCCTACGTCGGCGAGTTCGGCAATCTCCAGGGCTGCGACCTGTCGGGGGTCAACCTGTCGCCGGGCGGCAACCTGACCGGTGCGAACCTCACCGGCACCGATCTCGCCGGTGCAGACCTCGCCTACGTCCACATGCCTGACGCCATCCTGACCGACGCCAACCTGACCGGCGCCGATCTGGTGGGAACGGTGGCCCAGGCGGCCGACCTGTCGGGTGCCGACCTGTCCGACGTCGACCTGGAAGGCGCAGACCTCATCAGCGCGGTCCTCACCTCCGCATCGCTGGTGGATGCCAACCTGACGAACGCCGACCTCGTCGGCGCCGATCTGGTGCGGGCGACCCTGACCGGTGTGATCTGGTCGGACACCGAATGCCCCGACGGCACGAACAGCAACTCGGACGGCAAGAGCTGCGTCAACGACCTGTTGACCGAGTAGCTCGGGCGCTCGGGCGCTGCGCCGGGCCGTTCGGTGGGACGGGCCGACCGGCGCCGCCGTCGGGACGCGACGCTCCCCCCGGCCGGGACCGGGGGGAGCGTCCACGTGCGTCGGACCCGTGTGGGCCCGTCACAACCGCGGTCAGAGACCCAGGTCGGCCTCGAGCAGTCCGGTGATGAACTTGTACCCGTTGTTGTTCGGGTGGATGTCGAACATGTCGGCCGACGAGCAGTAGTACGTCAGGTAGCAGACCTCGGCCACGTTCTCGGGCACGGCGTCCCCCCAGGGCATCAGCTTCACCGTGGCACCGGTGAAGGTGCTGGTGGTGGCGTCCCAGGCGTTGGAGTCGTCGCCGGTCGGGGCGTTGATCTTGCCCTTCACGTACGGAGCGTCGGTCACATCGACGAACGAGCCGTTCGGCGCGGCCGTGTAGAGACTGTCCAGCGACGGGTTGATGATGTCGTCGAAGGCGACCGTCGACAGGTAGGCCAGGGAGGCATCGGTGCTGCCGGCGGGGATCACGTAGTCGCCCAGGATGACGTCGGGGTAGGTCAGACCGACGATCTTCGTGGTCGTGTCACCGTTGGCGGCCAGTGCCGTCGTCAGGTCCGAGAGCAGCGTGCTGACGTTGGTGGAGATGGTGGTAGCCGCAGCCGCCACGCAGGTGATGGCATTGGGGGCCGTGGCGCACGAGGTCACGTCGTTGCCGCCGATCGAGATGGTGATGAGGCCGATCTGACCCGGGTAGGTGTCGATGAAGTTGACGGCGGCCTCCTCCTGGGTGATCCCCGGGTAGGCCACGCCGTAGCCCGGCTCCTGCGACCCGGGGCAGCCGATGGTGGTCAGGATCGACGTGGTGGTGGCGCCACCGCAGCCGAAGTTGACCAGGCTCATGTGCTCCTTCTTGGCCACCTTGTCGGTGTAGCCGGGTCCACCGGTGAGCGCGGGGGTCTGGTAGCCCTGCGAGTAGGAGTCACCCAACGAGATGTAGTACACGGGAGCCTTGTGGCTCGCGTGCCTGGCGGTGGCGGCACCGGCGGCGCCGGGTGTCGTGGCGAGGCCGAGGACCCCGACCGAGAGTGCTGCGGCTGCGGCGACGTACGTCGACCACTTCGAACGATGCTTCACTGAATGTCCCCCTCTGGAGATGACTCCTGTCTGACCGACGGAGGTGGACGTCCAGCTCCTGGAGCCACCCCGTCGCCTCGCCTGACGACGAGCGGCGCCAGTCTGTCACGCAATGTTCACACGCGCCCACTTGCCCGGTGTCCACCCGATCCGGGTCATCCTCCGCCGGGCCGCCGGGAGAACCCCCACGCTCCGGCCGGACCCCGAGCCAGCGCAACCTCGACGCCCACGGCGACGGCGACGGCGGACCCGACACCGGGATCGCGCCGGCGGACCCGGTCGTTCCTGCGCCGATCCGAGGGCCCGACCGTGACCGGGGGCGGACCGATGCCGTATCCGTGGTCGCGGTCACCCACTGCCGATAGCGTGACGGGGGAATGCCGAACGCATCGCACGCCCAGTCACCCGGGCCCGCGGACCGATGCGCCCGGACCGATCCCCGCGTGCGCCGCAGCCGCGAGGAACTCCGGGATCTGGTCCTCGACGCCGGCCGCGAGGTGCTCCTGTCCGAGGGTCTCGGAACCGGCGCCGAGCACCTGTCCTTCAAACGGGTGCTCTCGCACCTGGCCGCCGCCCGGGGGATCCGGGTGACCAACGCATCGGTCATCGGACGGATCTGGGAGAACCAGGAGGAGTTCCAGCTCGACGTGGTCAGCTCGGTGGCCGGCATCCAGGGGGACGAGGAGGTCGCTGTCACCCTCGACGCCTTCCTGCCCGTCCTGGGCCTGATCGACACCTCGACGCCCGAGCGGCGGCGGGCCTCGCTGGCCGAGCTGATCCGCGTCTCCTGCGACCGGTACATCTCGGCGGCGTCGACCTCGTTGAACGCCATCCAGATGGCCCTGATCACGTACGTGGCCGCCAGCAAGTCGTCCGGGGCGGACAACCCGCTCATCGAGTCGTTCCGCGTCATCAACCGGCGCCTCACCGAGCGCTACGCCGAGATGTACTCGATCGGCCTCCAGGCCTGCGGCTGGCGCGTGCGCGAGCCCTTCACCATGTACGACGTGGCCACGCTGGTGTCGGCCGTCGCCGAGGGGATCCTCATGCACCGTCTCGTCGACCCCGGCTCCTTCCGGCCGGTGGTGCGGCCCTCCCCCGTGGCCGAGGGCGACGTCGAGTGGAACCAGCTGGGCGTCACCATGGACGCCCTGGTCGAGGTCTGCTGCGAGCCGGATCCCCACTGGGTCGGCTGAGCCCCGGCGGGCGGGGCCGACGTCAGACCCGACCCACGGAGGCGTACTCGACGACCCGGGTCATGGTCGCCTCCGACACCGTCGCCACCGAGCCCGCCGACACGGGTGGCGCCGGGTCGTACTCGATCATCAACTGCGCCGCCTCGGCCGCGGTGCGGTCGATCAGCAGCTCGACCAGCCGGAGCGCCATGTCGATGCCGCTGGAGACTCCCGCCGCGGTGACCAGCCTGGCGTCCAGATGCTCCACCACCCGTTGCGGCACGACCGTCACACCGTAGGCCTCGAGTTCGCCACGACTGGCCCAGTGGGTCGTGGCCGTCCTGCCCGACAGCAGCCCGGCCGCCGCCAGGACCAGCGAGCCCGTGCACACCGACGTGGTGTAGGTGGTGGTCCGGTGGGCCCCGCGTACCCAGTCGAGGACGCGCTCGTCTCCCGCCAGGGCACGGGTGCCGTGGCCGCCCGGGAGGACCACCACGTCGGGGTCGGGCACGTCCTCGAACACCGCGTCGCGGGTGAGTCCGAGCATGCCGTTGTCGGTCCGGACCTCGCCGGTGGCGTGGCCGACGAAGACCACGTCGATGGTGGGTACCCGCTGGAGCACCTCGTAGGGGCCGATGGCGTCGAGGGCGGTCAGGCGGTCGAACAGCGGAATCGCCACGCTGATGCGGTCGGTGGCGGGGGTGACGTCGCCGGCGGCGTGGGAGGCGGTCATAGTTGGCTCCTGTCGGTGCGGGGGCGGGCGAAGCGCCGCCGGTAGGCGTCGGGACTGCTGTGGAGGCGGCGCTGGAAGGTGCGCCGCAGGGTCTCGCCGGTGCCGAAGCCGCACCGGGTGGCGATGGCGTCGAGCGGGTCGTCCGTCGTCTCGAGCGCGTGCCGGGCCGCCTCGGTGCGTACCCGCTCCACGTAGCGGCTCGGTGTCTCCCCCACCTCGGCGGCGAACAGCCGGGCGAAGTGGCGCTCCGAGAGACACGCCGTCCTGGCCATGGCACCCACCCGGTGGTCACCCCCGGGGTCGGCGTCCACCCGGGCCTGGGCGTCGCGCACGGCAGCCCGGGTGGCCCGGGGGGTCCACACCGGCGTGGCGAACTGGGTCTGACCTCCCGGCCGGTGCACGAACATCACCAGCCACCGGGCGATCAGCTGGGCGACGTCGGCGCCGAGGTCGTCCTCCACCAGGGCGAGCGACAGGTCGATCCCGGCGGTCACGCCCGCACTCGACCACAGGTCGCCGTCCCGCACGTAAATCGGGTCGGCGTCGACGACGACGTCCGGGTGGGCACGGGCGAGTTCCTCCGCCCGCGCCCAATGGGTCGTCACCCTGCGCCCGGCCAGCAGTCCCGCCCGTGCGCCCAGGAACGCACCCGAGCACACCGTCGCCACCCGCCGGGCCCGTCGGGCGGCATCCGCCACCCAGCCGACCAGCCGGTCGTCCTCCACCGCGGCCGCCACGCCACCCCCACCGGGGAGGAGCAGGGTGTCGATCGGGTCGGGGCCGGTCGACAGTGGCCGGGTCGAGAGGGTCAGCCCGCTCTCGCTCGCCACCGGGCCACCGTCGGCCGACACCAGGTGTACGTCGTAGGAGCCCGTGCCCCCACAGGACCGGGACGCCCGGGCCGCGCCGGCGAACACCTCGAACGGACCGGCCACGTCGAGGGCCTGCACGCCGGGGTAGGCGACGATGACGACGGTTCGGGGGGCCATGCGGCCATCGTGGACCTGCTCGTCCATGGCGTCAATGACATGGACACCACAGATCCGGACATCGGCGTGCCGGACCGTCCGGAAGGGCAGGAACCACCGGGGTGTGGCCGGTCAGACGTGGTGGACGACCCAGGTGACGCCCTGGAACGCCCGGTAGGCCAGATAGATCACGGTGGCCACGGCCAGGAACTTGAACCACCACGGCTGCTTGCGGTGGGCGAGCGGCTCCGACCCGCAGGTCGGGCACGCCCCCTCCCCGGTCAGCTCCTCGGTCTCGAGTTCGGCGTCGCACTGCTCACACCAGGGCACGGCGCCCCCGTCGCGTACCTGTCATCGCTTGCGTCCCCCGCCACCGTTGGCGCCCTTGGCCCGGACGCGGATCTTGATGGGCGTCGGACCGAGGTCGAACCGCTCGCGCAGTCCGCGCTCGACGTAGCGCAGGTAGGTGGGCTGGAGCCGACCGTTGGTGAACAGGGTGAAGGTGGGCGGGTCGTTGGCACCCTGGACGCCGTACTGGATACGGGCACCGACCGGCGGGTGGGCCAGCTGGATCGAGGTCAACGCGCGGTTCAGCTCCCCGGTGGGGATGCGTGAGTGGTAGGCCTCCTCGGCGGCGGCCACGGCCGGGAGGATGTGGTGCACGCCGAGGCCCGACAGGGCGCTGATCTTCAGGACCGGTGCCTCGCCCAGGAAGGCCAACCGGTCCCCCACGTCGGCCAGGATGCCCACCCGCTCCTCGGTCGGGATGAGCTCCCACTTGTTCAGCACCACCACCACCGGGCAGCCCGAGGCGCCGATGCGCTCGGCCAGGCGTTGGTCCTGGTGGGTGACCCCGACGGTGGCGTCGATGACCAGCAGGGCGATGTCGGCCCGGTCGAGGGCGTCGAGGGCCCGCAGGACCGAGAAGTACTCGGTCCCCCGTTCGGTCTTCGACTTGCGGCGCATGCCGGCGGTGTCGATGAAGCAGATCGTCCCCTCGGGGGTCTCGACGACGGTGTCGACGGTGTCCCGGGTGGTTCCGGGTGCGTCGTGGGTGACCGACCGCTCGTCGCCGACCAGCCGGTTGAACAGCGTCGACTTGCCGACGTTGGGCCGGCCGATCAGTGCCACCCGGGGCACGCTCTGGTCCGTCTCGACGGCACCTACCAGGTCCACCAGTCCTCCGTCGCCGTCGTCTCCGGCGTCGCGTTCCGCGGCGGCGTCCTCGTCGGCAGCACCGGCGCCGGTCGTCGACTCCGACGACGGGAGCGCCAGCACGACGTCGTCGAGCAGGTCACCGGTGCCCCGACCGTGGAGCGCGCTGACCGGCCACGGGTCACCGAGGCCGAGCGACAGCGCGTCCCACACGTCGGCTTCGCGCTGGTCCGAGTCGACCTTGTTCACCACCACCCGGACGGGTCGTGCCGACCGGGTCAGCACCCGGGCCACGGCGAGGTCCTCGTCGGTCAGCCCCACCGTGACGTCGACCACGAACAGGACCACGTCCGCCTCCGCCATGGCCCGCTCGGCCTGGGCGCTGACCTGGGCGTCGAGGGGGTCGTCCGAGGCGAGCCATCCGCCGGTGTCGACGATGGTGAAGTGGTGTCCGCACCACTCGGCGTCGAGCTCCTTGCGGTCCCGGGTCACCCCCGGTCGCTCCTCGACCACGGCGGCACGACGGCCGACGATGCGGTTGACCAGGGTGGACTTGCCGACATTGGGCCGACCGGCCACCACCACCAGGGGCAGGGTCCGGGTCGGTGCGTCGTGGGCGGTCGGGGTCATCGGGGTGCTCCCAGGGTCACGGGCACCCGGGCGGGCACCGTTGCGGGCGGTGTGCAGCCGGACGCCACCACCGGGCCGTCGAGCGCCCGCCGCAACGACAGGCCGTCGGTCGCCACCACTTCGACGGGACGCGGCAGGTCCGCCACGGTCAGGTCGTCGAGGAAGCGGCCCTCGGACAGGCAGGCGTCGGGCAGCAGGTAGCGGTGTCCGCGGGGCTGGTCGGCGAGTACGGCCGCGAGGTCCCCCCCGGTCAGGAGGCCCGACACGCCGATGTTCCCGCCGAAGAACCGGTTGACCACCGGCACCAGGCGGATGTCGTCGCGCCCCAGCGAGTCGACGAGGGGCCCGAGGACCCGCGCCCCGTACTCGCCGGTGAGGATGGCGATCGGTGCGTCGGTCCCGACGGATGCGTCGGCGGCCGGAACGCTCGTCCGCGGGGCGCGGTAGCCCTCCGCCGGGGCACCGTCCACGGCGGCAAAGAATCCGGGACGCACACCGAGTGCGGCGTGCTCGTCCCCCCCGAAGGCGGCCTCGAAGGCGCGGGCCATGCCGAGCCCGTTCTCGTGCTGGGGGAACCCCTCGTAGGTGGCCGCCGGCGGGAAGGGGCGTTCGGCCATGAGGTAGTACTCGTCGGCGGCGAACACCATGCGCCGCCCCACGGCGTCGAGGAAGACCTGCTGCCACCGCTCGACCAGGTCGCACACGGCGCCGGCCTCGGCCGTGGTGTGGGGCCGCATGGCGGCCTCGTGGGAGAAGGTGCTCACCCCGAGGGGCACGCACGCCACCGTGGCGAGGCCCGGGTAGCGGTCGAGCACCCCGGCCAGGGTGTCCTCCAGGACGTCACCGTCGTTGCGTCCCGGGCACACCACGACCTGTCCGTGTACCTCGATCCCCCCGTCGAGCAGGGCGCCCAACCAGCGCAGGCTGGTGGCTCCCCGCCGGTTGCGCAGGAGTCCCGCCCGCACGTCGGGGTCGGTGGCGTGGATCGAGACGAAGAGGGGGCTGAGGCGCTCGGTGAGCACCCGCTCCAGATCCATCTCGGTGAAACGGGTGAGCGTGGTGAAGTTCCCGTACAGGAACGACAGCCGGTAGTCGTCGTCCTTCATCGACAGGCTGCGCCGCATCCCCTTGGGCAGCTGGTGGATGAAGCAGAACTCGCAGTGGTTGTCACAGGTGCGCACCCGGTCGAACACGGCCGACGAGACCTCGACGCCGAGCGGCTCGCCCGGATCCTTGCGCACCGCCACCCGCAGGGGTCCGGGCATGCCGCGGCGCCGGACCACGAGGTCCAGCTCAGGTTCGTCCACGAGGAGGCTGTATTCGATGACGTCACGCGGCGATCGGCCGTTGAGCGAGAGCAGCTCGTCCCCGGGCAGGAGCCCGGACAGCGCGGCCGGTGACGACTCCGTGACGGCGACCACATTCGGTGCCGTCGTCACGCGGGGCGCCGACATGGCCTCCAGGCTACCCGGTGGGGCGTCGGGAACCGGCCCCGCCCCCCGGTGGGCGCCGGTAGCCTGGGACGGTGCCCGTCCGCCGCGTGATCCTGGCCGAGCCCCGCGGGTTCTGCGCCGGGGTGGAGAAGGCCATCAAGGCCCTGGCCTGGATGGTCCGCGTCTTCGAACCACCGGTGTACTGCTACCACGAGATCGTCCACAACCGGCACGTGGTGGACCAGTTCGTGGCCCAGGGCGTGATCTTCGTCGACGACGTCGCCGACGTGCCGCCGGGGGCACCGCTCATGCTGTCGGCCCACGGATCGGCACCCGAGGTCGTCGACACCGCCCGGCTCGACGGCCGGGTGGTGGTCGACGCCGTGTGCCCGTTGGTCACCAAGGTCCACCATGAGCTGAAGGTCCGGGCCCGCAAGGGCTACACCGTGCTCTACGTGGGCCACCACGGCCACGAGGAGGCCGTCGGCACGATGGCGGTGGCCCCGGAGTCGGTCCGGCTCCTGGAACACGCCGAGGACGTGGACGCCCTCGACCTGCCGCACGGCACCGACGGGGAGGAGCCGATGGTGGCGCTGCTGGCCCAGACGACGCTGAGCCACGACGAATGGGCCGGGATCGTGGACCGTGCCCGGGACCGCTTCCCCGACCTGTGGATGCCGAACCGCAGCGACCTCTGCTTCGCCACCACCAACCGCCAGACCGCGCTCAAGGCGCTGGCCGGCCGGTGCGACGCCGTGGTGGTGATCGGGTCCGAGAACTCGTCCAACACGGTGGCACTGGCCAAGGTCGCTGCGGCGTTCGGCTGCCCGAGGGTGGTGCGGGTCAACGACGCGTCCGAGCTGCCGGACGACCTCGAGGGCACCGTCGGCGTGACGGCGGGCGCGTCGGCCCCCGAGGCGCTGGTGGAGGCGGTGGTGGCCCGGCTGGCCCCCCTCGAGGGAGTGGTGAGCGAGGCCGTCACCGTGGAGGAGGAGTACTTCCCCCCACCACCCGAGCTCCGGGAGCTGCTCCGTGGGCTCGAGACCGCACTCGGTCTCCTGAACTCGACACCACCGGCCCGGCACCCCGCCGGGGAGGGCGCCGTCCACGTGCTGGGCGACGACCGCGCCGTGGCCGCGGCGGACGTCCTCGAGCAGATCGCCGCCCTGTCCTGACCGGCCCGACCGGGCCGGCGGACGTCACCGGTGCCGGTTTGGCGCGAGACTGGGCCGATGAGCGCGTCACCCGAGACCACGACAGGTTCCTCGTTCACCCGCATGGACGAGTCGTCCGCCGAGCAGTGGGCCGTGGTCGGGACCGAGACGTCGAGGAACCAGGGTCGGGTGGCCGACCGGGTCCTGCTCCTGCTCGGGTCCCTGGCCGACGTGGTGGACGGGTTCGCCGTCGACCAGCTGACCCACAGCCTCCAGACCGCCACCCGGGCGGAGCGGGCCGGCGCCGACGACGAGGTGGTGGTGGCCTCCCTGTGCCACGACATCGGCAAGGCGATCTCGGTCCCCAACCACCCGCGGATCGCCGCCGAGATCCTGCGCCCCTACGTCCGCGACGAGGTCACCCAGGCCATCCTGTTCCATCAGGAGTTCCAGGGACGGCACTACTTCCACCACTTCCACATGGACCCGAACCTGCGGGACAACCACCGTGACCAGCCGTGGTACCCGCTGGCCGAGCGCTTCGCCGACGAGTGGGACCAGACCAGCTTCGATCCCGACTACCCAACCGAGCCGCTGTCCCACTTCGAGTCCAGGGTGCGTACCGTGTTCGCCACCCCCCACAGCTTCTGATGGCGCCCACCCAGCGCCACCGTTGGCTCACCGTCCCCGACTCACGCGCGTCCCGTCGGTCGGCCCGCCTGATGGCGTACGTGGTCGACCGGGCCCGGGCCGACTTCGACGAGCGGTACCCCAACGTACGGTTCGGTCCCGTGGTGGCGCTCGTCGCCGCCTACGAGGAGGAGGCGAACATCGGGGCGGTGCTGAAGTCGATGCCGACCCTGGTCGGCGATCTCGAGGTCTCCACCCTGGTGGTGGTGGACGGCGGGTCCGACGACACCGCCCGGGTCGCGCTCGACGCCGGGGTGGTCACCTGCATCCTGCCGGTCAACCTCGGCCAGGGCGCCGCCCTGCGACTCGGTTACGCGCTGGCCGCCGCCCACGGGGCCCGCTACGTGGTGACGCTCGACGCCGACGGGCAGAACGACCCGGCCGAGCTGGCGGGCATGCTCGAGCCGCTGCTCGACGACACCGCCGACTTCGTGATCGCGTCCCGCCGGTTGGGCACCGATGCGACGACCGACCGGTTCCGGCGGGCCGGCGTCCGGTTCTACGCCTGGCTCATCAACACCATCGCCAGGCAGCAGCTGACCGACTCGTCCAACGGCTACCGGGCGTTCCGGGTCGGCGTCCTGGAGGACATCGTCCCCCACCTGGTGCAGGACCAGTACCAGACGGCCGAGGTGGTGATCACGGCGTCCAGCCGTGGGTGGCGCATCGCCGAGCGGCCCACCATGTGGCACCCACGGGCCTCGGGGACGTCGAAGAAGGGCGGCAACCTCGTCTTCGGCCTCAGCTACGCCAAGGTCATCCTGTCCACCTGGGCCCGGGTCACCCTGGGCAACCGCACCCGTCGCTGACCGGCCGGGGGGCCGGCTCAGTACCGTCCGGTGACCTCGACCGACCGGTCGTAGAGCTCCTGCAGCACGGTCGTGAGCTCTTCGGTGAGCTGGTGGATCCGACTGCGGGGCACCCGACCCGACCCGCTGCGCTCCGGTGGCGCCAGCGGCGCCCCCACCTCCAGGTGGATGTGGCGGGGCCGGGGGATCCTGGTCCCCTTGGGCATGACCGAGGCGGACCCGCCGATGCCGACCGGCACCACCGTGGCGCCCGTGCGGGCGGCCAGGAAGGCCACTCCCTCGTGCAGGTCCTGGACGACCGGCCCGCTCCGGCGCTCGCCCTCGGGGAACAGGATGAGCACCTCGCCGGCCTCGAGCACCTGCTGGGCCCGGCGCATCGCCTCGCGGTCGGCCGATTCCCGGTGGACCGGGAAGGCGCCCACCGCCGGGAGGATGCGGGCCAGCAACCCGTTCTTCCACAGGGAGTCCTTGGCCATGTAGTGGAGTTTGCGGTCGGTGACCTCGGAGGCCACGAAGAAGTCGATGAAGGACCGGTGCACCGGGGCGACGATGACCGGGCCCTCGGCGGGCACCACCGTCCGGTCCGACACCGAGGTGCGGAACAGGACGGCGTTCAGCATCCGCACCGCCACCCGCAGCACCCGGTAGAGCGGGGTGAAGCGGGTGTCGACCCGCACCTCGAGCTCCGGCGGTGCGTCGGTCCCGGGTGGGTCGCCCGTGGCGCCGGCGACGTCGTCGGGGTTCACAGCCATGTCAGCACCTGGTCCACGATCTCCTCCACGCTATGCGCGCCGGTGTCGATGACCCGGGCACCGTCGGGCCGCCCGAGCGGCGAGGCCTCGCGGGTGCTGTCGAGGCGGTCCCGTCGGGCGACGGCCGCCGCCCCCTCTTCGGACCGGCGGGCGGCCCGCACCTCGGGCGAGGCGTCGAGGTAGAGCTTCAAGGTGGCGTCGGGCAGCACCACCGACCCGATGTCCCGTCCCTCCACCACGCCGCCGCCGTGGGCGGTCACCCACGCCCGCTGCCGGTCGACCATCACGGTGCGGACCGCGGGGTTGGCCGCCACCGCCGACACGGTGGCGCTCACCTCGGGCGTGCGGATGGCCTCGGTGACGTCGGTGCCGTCGGCCACCACCCGGTCGTCCACCTCGATGGACAGGGTGCGGGCCACCTCCGCCACCGCCCCGGCGTCGGCCGGGTCCACGCCGCGTTGGAGGACGGCCCAGGCCACCGAGCGGTACATGGCACCGGTGTCGAGGCGCCGGAGACCCAGCCGTTCGGCGAGCGCCCGCGACAGGGTCGACTTCCCCGAACCGGCCGGTCCGTCGATGGCGATCACCACGCCGTCGGTCCCCGACCCGGTCACCGGGGACCGGCCAGGGTGGCGAGGGTCTCGGCGAAGCCCGGGTAGCTGGTGGCCACCGACTCCCATCCGGTCACCACGGTGGTGCCCCCGGGGCACGCCGCACCGGCCACGGCGGCGGCCATGGCCATCCGGTGGTCACCGTGGGCGTCGACCGTTCCCGGGTGCAGCGCGGCGCCACCCTCGACCACCAGATCGTCGCCCTCCACCCGGGCGGCGCCGCCGAACGCCTGCACCAGGGCCACCGTCCCGGCCAGACGGTCCGACTCCTTGACCCGCAGTTCGCCCACGTCCCGGAACCGGGTCGGACCGTTGGCCGCCAGGGCGGCGACGGCCAGGACGGGCACCTCGTCCAGCGACGGGATCTCGGACGCCTCCACCGTGGTTCCGGTGAGCACCGAGTGCGCGGCGGTGAGCGAGCCGGTCCCACCGCCTTCGTCGTGCACGACGAGGGCGGCTCCCATCCGGACCAGCACGCCGACGAAGCCGATCCGCTCGGGACCGAGGTGGACACGGTCGACGGTGACGGCGCTGCCGGGTACGACCACCCCGGCCACGGCCCAGAAGGCGGCCTGGGACGGGTCCCCGGGCACGGCGCGGTCGACCGGACGGAGGGCGCTCCGTCGGACCCGTACGACCCGCCCCGACCCCCACGGCTCGACGTCGACGTCGGCCCCGGCCTCGGCCAGCATCTCCTCGGTATGGGCCCGGGTGGCCACCGGTTCGCGCACCACCGTGTCACCGTCGGCATCGAGGCCGGCCAGCAGCAGGGCCCCTTTGACCTGGGCGCTCGCCATCGGAGGGGTGTAGTCGATCCCGTGGAGACGGGTCCCTGTCACCGACAGCGGTGGCAGGCACCGCTCCCCCACCCCGTCCACCCGGGCGCCCATCCGGCCGAGCGGGTCGGCGACCCGGTCCATCGGTCGTGACCGCAGCGACGCGTCCCCGGTGAGGCGGGTCACGCCCGGAACGCCGGCGACGACGCCGGTCAGCAGCCGCATGCCGGTGCCCGAGTTGCCGAGGTCGATCGCCTCCGTCGGTGCCCGCAGCCGGCTGCGGCCGCCCTCGACGACCACGGCCCCGTCGGCCGGGTCGTCGGTCACCACCGCGCCCAGCAGGGTGACGGCCGTCCGGGTCCGGACGACGTCGTCGCCGCGGGACAGGCCCACCAGCCGTGACGTGCCCTCGGCCAGCGTCGCCAGCAGCAGGGCCCGATGGGAGATCGACTTGTCGCCGGGGACCGTGGTCGACCCCGAGAGGGGACGTCCTCCGGTCACCTCGAGGATCTCGGTCCCGGCCCCGGTCACCCGCGCGCCCCGATGGGCGACGTGCTGGCCCGGTGTCCCTTGCCGGCCAGTGCCGCCGTGAACGTGGGCGCCGAGGCGGCGTCGATCACCACGACGAGCACGCCGCGGTCGCCCTCGACCGAGTGGGCGATCTCCACGTCGTAGATGTTGATGCCGAGCTCGGTGGCGAGGACGGCGATCTCGGCGAACGTGCCGGGGCGGTCGAGCACCGGGATGCGCACCTCCACCAGCTCCTCGGGCCGGGGCGTCCGCTCGCTCATGGCCCGGCGGGCGGTGGCCGCCCGCTGGAGCACCTCGAGCAGCGAGTCGTGGTCCCGTTCGGCCACCCGGCGGCGCATGGCCCCGAGTGCGTCGATCAGGAGGTCGAGGGTGTCGACGATGGCGGCGGCGTTGTCGTCGCAGATCCCGGGCCAGATGGTGGGCTGGCCGGCGGCGATGCGGGTCATGTCGCGGAACCCGCCGGCGGCCAGCTGCAGGAGCGCACCGTGCTCCTCGCCCAGCTCGGCGGCCAGCGCCATCAGCGTGGCCGCCGTGAGATGGGGCACGTGGGACACCACGGCGACCAGCGAGTCGTGCTCGGCCGGTTCGAGCGCGACGACGTCGGCGCCCAGGTCGGCGAGCACGGCCCGTACCTGGGCGTAGGCGGCGGGATCGGTGGACGACGTCGGGGTCAGCACCCAGGTGGCCCCGACGAACAGCTCGGCCGAGGCCCCGTCCACACCGACCTGCTCGCTCCCGGCCATGGGGTGACCGCCGACGAAGCGTGGGTGGTCCACCGCCGCCACCAGTGGGCCCTTGACGCTGCCGACGTCGGTCACCACGGCCTCCGCGTTCCACCCGGCGCCCAGCACCTCGGCGACGATCACGGCGGCCTCGTGCACGGGCGTGGCCACCACCACCAGGTCGGCGTCCCGGTCCTCGCCCTCGACGTCGAGGGCCCCGAGGGCGACGGCACGGGCCGCGGTGCCGGGCACGGTGTCGGTTCCGGTGACGTGCCAGCCGTTGGCCCGCAGGCCCATGCCCACCGAGCCCCCGATGAGTCCGGTGCCCACGATCATGGCCCGGCGCGTCCGGGTGGCCCCGGCGGGCGGGGTCTCAGCCGGGGAGGTCGTCACGGAGTCCCTGGGCGCCCTCGAGGTACACGTGGACGATCTGGTCCTTCGGGCGGTCCGAGGTGACGTGGAGCATCACCCGGACGCAGCGCGCCACCGAGCCGGTGATGGCCAGCTCCCGGGCGCAGATGAGCGGCACGGCACCGAGTCCCATGGTCCGGGCCGCGGTGGCCGGGAAGATCGACACCAGGTCCTCGGTCGCCGTGAAGAGGATCGAGACGATGTCGTCCTCCACCAGGTCGTTGCGTTCCATGATCCGCTGCAGGAGGGCGACGACGCGGCCGGTCACCTCGCCGGGGTCGTCCCGGTCGACGGTGGTGGCGCCGCGGATGGCTCGCAGGGTGGCCGGCATCAGGCAGGCATGTTACCCAGGGGGCGGGACGGCGCCCGACGGACCGGGGTCGTGGTTCGGCGCGTTGCGGTCCCCGGCCTCGATGTCGTCGGCGGGCACGGCGGCGGCGGCCAGCCCCCGGACCTCGTCGAACGTCAGCGGACGGTAGGAGCCGGGTGTCAGCGACGGGTCGGCGAGCGGACCGATCCGCGTGCGCACCAGCCGGGTCACCGGATGGCCCACGGCGTCGCACATCCTCCGGATCTGGCGGTTCCGTCCCTCGTGGATGACGATCCGCAGCAGCGACGGGGCGACGACCGCCACACGTGCCGGTGCGGTGGGGCCGTCGTCGAGGTCCACCCCCTCGCGCAGGCGGCGGACGGCGCCGGGCGACGGCTCCCCCTCCACCTGGACCAGGTACTCCTTCGGGACCCCGTAGGAGGGATGGGTGAGGCGGTGGGTCAGCTCGCCGTCGTTGGTGACGATGAGGAGACCCTCGGAGTCCATGTCGAGTCGTCCCACCGGGTAGACGCGGGGCTCGGGCGGGACCAGGCCGACCACGGTGGGTCGGTCGTGGGTGTCCTCGGCGGTCGACACGACGCCGGCCGGCTTGTTGACCAGGTAGTGGACGAGACCGGGTCGGACGGGCAGGGGGACGCCGTCGAGCTCGATGAGGTCGACCACGGGGTCGACCCGGCGCCCGAGGACGGGAACCTCGCCGTTGACCGTGACCCGCCCGTCGACGATGAGGTCCTCGCACACCCGGCGCGAGCCGACCCCGGTGCGGGCGAGCACCTTCTGGAGCCGCTCGCCGGTGTGGAGCGGTGCCGGGGCCCCGTCGGTGTCGTGCTCGTCGTCCCCGTCGTCAGGCATCGCCGACCGGGCGCATCTGCTCCTCGAGCTCGGCCAGGGCCTCGGGCCCCGGCAGCAGGTCCTCCACCGGGGGGAGCTGCTCGAGCCGGTCCAGGCCCAGGCGCTCCAGGAAGGCGTCCGTGGTGGCGTACAGCACGGCCTGGCCCGGTCCCGAGGCCCGGCCGACCGGTGTGATGTAGCCCCGGTGCTCGAGCAGTCGCACCACTCCGTCCACGTTCACTCCGCGGAGGGCGGCCACCTGGGCCCGGCTGACCGGCTGCTTGTAGGCGATGATGGCCAGGGTCTCGAGGGCGGCGGCCGACAGCCGCGACGACACGCCGACGTTGGCGAAGCGCTCGACGTAGGGGGCGAGGTCGGGATGGGTCTGGATCCGCAGGCCGCCGGCGATCCGGACCACCTCGAAGCCCCGGCCACCGTCACGGCAGGACTCGATCAGCTCGTCGCAGATCGGCTCGATGCGGTCGACGGGCACCTCGAGGAGCTCGGCGAGCAGGCCGGGGGCGACGGGCTCCACGGCGACGATCAGGACGGCCTCGACGGCACGGGCTTCCGGGGAGAGGGGCATCGCTCAGCCCTCGTACTCGTCGGCGGGGCCGAACCCGACGGAGACGGTGGCGGGGGCGCCGGGCACCCACTCCACCTCGAGGTCACCGAAGGTGTGCCCCTGGTCCAGGGACACCCTCCCCTGCTTGCACAGCTCGAGGAGGGCGAGGAAGCGCACGATGATCTCGATGCGCGAGGTGAGGTGGCCGGTCAGCTCGCGGAACGTCGACGGCCCGGTGCGGGGCAGGCGCAGCGCCAGCTCGGCCACGGCGTCGGCCACGGTGACGGCGTCGACGGTCACGTGGTAGAGGTCGACCACCGGGGCCGGGCGCTCGGCCGTGGCCCGCATGAAGGCGGCGGCCACCAGATCGGGGGTCACGCCCTCCAGCAGGTCGGGGGCGTGGACGACCAGGTCGGGATCGAGTCCGGCGGTGCGGGGCACCGAGCGGGCGGCACGCTCGATGAGCAGGGCGAACCCGTCGGCCGCGGCGGCGTAGGCCTGGCACTCGAGGAGACGGGCCAGCAGGAGGTCCCGCTCCTCCCAGCCGACGAGCTCCTCGTCGGGCTCGACGTCGCCGCTGCCGGGCAGGAGGCGCCGGGACTTCAGCTCGATCAGCACGGCCGCCACCACCAGGAACTCGGACAGGACCTGGAGGTCCACCTGCTCCCACGAGGCCACCTCGACCAGGAACGCGTCGACCACGTCGGCCAGCGGGATCTCGAAGATGTCCAGCTGGTGGCTGGTCACCAGCTGGAGGAGGGCCTCGACGGGGCCCTGGTAGGCGGGGATGGAGACGGTGGCGGCCACGGAGCCGAACGATACCGGCTGCGGGCACCGCCGCCGTGCACCGGCCCCCGCCCCTGGTCCGGGCACCCGTCTCCGTCGTCGGGGACCGGACCCGGGCACCGCCCCCCGTGCCCCAGGGCGTACGATGGCGCACTCATGGCACGCGTCCTCTCCGGCATCCAGCCCAGCGGCGACCTCCACCTCGGCAACTACCTGGGGGCCATCCGCAACTGGGTCGCGGACCAGGACGCACACGACGCGTTCTACTGCGTGGTGGACCTGCACGCCCTCACCCTGGACATCGACCCGGCCGACCTGCGGGCCCGGACCCACGACACCGCACTGGACCTGCTGGCCGCGGGCCTCGACCCCGAACGGTGCACCCTGTTCGTGCAGAGCCACGTGGTCCAGCACGTCCAGATGGCCTGGCTCCTCGAGTGCACGGCCGCCATGGGCGAGCTCGAGCGGATGACCCAGTACAAGGACAAGGGCGAGGGCAAGGCGTCGGCCCGGGTGGGGCTGTTCACCTACCCCGTGCTCATGGCCGCCGACATCGTCCTCTACGACGCCGAGCGGGTCCCGGTGGGCGACGACCAGCGCCAGCACCTCGAGCTGGCCCGCACGCTGGCCCTCCGGTTCAACCACCGCTTCGGCGACACCCTGGTCGTCCCCGAGGCCGCCATCCCCGCCGCCGGCGCCCGGGTCATGGACCTCCAGCACCCCGACCGCAAGATGTCCAAGTCGGTCAACTCCCCGCTCGGCACCGTGCTCGTCCTCGACGACCCCGCCGAGATCACCCGCAAGGTCAAGAAGGCGGTCACCGACACCGACGGCGAGGTCCGCTTCGACCCCGAGCACAAGCCGGGTCTCGCCAACCTGCTGGAGCTGCTGGCCGTGGCCACCGGACGCACCCCGACCGAGGTGGCCGGGGGCTACACCCGCTACGGCGACCTCAAGGCGGACACCGCCGAGGCCCTGATCGAGCTGCTCCGTCCCCTCCAGGCCCGTCGGTCCGAGCTGGCCGCCGATCCCGGCGCGGTACCTGCACTACTGGCCCGTGGGGCGCAGAAGGCGACCGAGGTGGCCGAGGCCACCTACGCCCGGGCCGCCGACGCCGTCGGGCTGCTCGCCCCGGCATGACCACGGTGGCGGCCGACGGGCCCGCCCTCGGGCTCGAGCAGGCCGCCGGACCGCCTGCCGGGTCGCCCCGGCGTCGGCTCGCCGTGCTGTCGCTCCGGCCGACCCTGTTGTACCTGGCGTCGCGCGCCGGGATGCTCCTGGTGGCGACGGCCGTCTCCTCCAACATCCACCAGCCGGTGGTCACCAGCCTCACGTCGTGGGACAGCTCGTGGTACCTGGCCATCGCCCGCAGCGGCTACGTCACCCGCATCCCGCCCGGGTCGGGCAACGCCGCCCAGTCCGACCTCGGGTTCTTCCCGCTGGTGCCGATGCTGACCCGGGCCACCCACCTCGTGACCGGGTTCGACTGGGCCGTGTCCGGCCTGGTCACCACGTTCGTCCTCGGCCTGGCCGCCTCGGTGGCCGTGTGGTGGATGCTCCACGACCTGTTCGGCCGGTCCGGGGCGGACCGGGGCACGGCCCTGATCGTCTTCTCGCCGGGGGCGTTGGTCCTCAGCCTCGTCTACAGCGAGGCCGCCACCGTGCTGTTCGCGGCGTGCTGCCTGATGGCGCTGCGCCGCAGCCGATGGGTGGTCGCCGGGCTGTGTGCCGCCGTCGCCACCACGGCCGACCCGGTGGCGTGCGCGGTGATCGTCCCCTGCGTGGTGGCCGCCGTCCTGGCCGTCCACCGCCGGGGCGAGTGGAAGGCGGTCGTGGCCCCGGTGCTCGCCCCGGTCGGGATCCTGGCGTTCTTCGGCTACCTGTGGGCCCACACCGGCTCGCCGATCGAGTACTTCCTGGCCCAGCGGGCGGGTTGGCAGGGCGGCACCTACTTCGGCGGCATCCCGGGGTCGTTCGCCCACCTGTTCACCCACTGGTTCGCCGATCCCGACTACGCCGTCAAGGCGGTGTCCGCCCTGGTGGCGGTGGCCCTCCTGGTCGTGTTCTTCCGGGCCCGGCCGCCGGGTACCTGGATCGGCTACGTCGTCGCCGTCCTGGCCTTCGGCGCCATCTCGCCGGTGATCGGCATCACCCCCCGCCTGCTGCTGCGCGGGTTCCCGCTGCTCGGCGTGGTCGGGGCCAAGTTGCCGCCGCTGTGGTTCGAGGTGGTGCTGGGCCTGTCGGCGCTGTGCATGGCGACCCTCGGGGCCATGGCCATGGGCGGTCCGCTCTGGACCCCGTGACCGGGACCGACCGCCCCTCGGCCCGTTGGGTGGCGGGCATGTCCGTCCTGGGCGCCGCCTCCCTGGCATGGCTCCTCCTCGACGTGTGGCGGGTGACCTGGCACCGGGCCCAGCTCGACTTCGCCGTCTACGTCCTCGGTGCCCACCACCTGGTGGACGGCCGGCTGTACACGGTGTCGCTCCCCCTGCCACCCCACCTGCCGTTCACGTACCCGCCGCTGGCGGCCCTCGTCTTCACCCCCCTGGCCGTACTGCCCCACAGCGCCGCTCAGCTGGTCTGGGCCGCGGTCAACGTGGCCAGCCTCTACGCCGTGCTGCTGCTGTCGCTGCACGCGGTGCTGCCGGGCCGGGACCGCACCCGCATCGCACTGTGGTCGCTGGTGCTGCTCGGGCCGTCGTTCCTGCTCGACCCGGTGCGCCTGACGTTCTACTTCGGCCAGGTCAACCTGGTGCTGTGCGCGCTCGTGCTCGCCGACCTGACCACCACGCCCCGCATCGGCGGCCGCACGCTCCCCCGGGGCGTCCTGGTGGGCGTGGCCGCCGCCGTGAAGCTGGTCCCCCTGGTCTTCGTCCCCTACCTGTTCGTGACACGCCAGGCCCGTGCCGCATGGACCGCCGTGGCGTCGTTCGCGGTGTGCTCGCTGGTGGCGCTGGTCCTCCACCCGTCCACCTCGTGGGAGTACTGGACCCGGTACGCCACCGACGCCTCCCGGGTGGGCGACCCGGCGTACTACCTGAACCAGAGCCTGCTCGGGGTGACGGACCGGGTCACCCACCGGATGGTGTCGCCGACCGCCGTCGACGCCGCCGGGCTCGTCGTGCTGGTGGCCGGCATCGCCCTGGCCCGGTGGGCCTGGCGCGACTCGTCGCCCTTCCTCGGCCTCCTCGTGTGCGCCACCACCGGGATGGTGGTGTCCCCGATCACCTGGCAGCACCACCTGGTGTGGGCGGTGCCCGTGCTGGTGTGGCTGGCATGCGCCGTCGACCGTCCGCCGCTCGGATGGCTGTGGGCGGCAGGTGCCGGCGCGGTGCTGTGGTGGTCCCCGCTCGAGCGGGTGCCGTCCGGTGCCGACCGCGAGCTGCGCGAGCACGGGTGGACCCTCCTGGCCGCCAGCTCGTCGTTCGCGCTGCTGGTGGCCTTCCTGCTCGGCGTGGCCGTGCTGCTGGCCGTGCGTCGACGGGCCGGGCGCCGGGCGGGCGTCAGTGCCCCACCGTCCCCGGTTCCCAGTACTGCAGGGTCGACGTAGAGAGGGCGTCGGGCGAGGTCGTGTACGCCTCGACGAGCCAGCGGGACCCCTGGGACGGTGCCGCGATGTAGCGGGGCGGCCGCAGGACGAACACCGTGGTCCCACCGGCCGGCACCGGGGTCACCCCACGGACCGGCGTGGCCGACCAGAAGCCGTTCGGGTGCCCCCCGCCCGAGGACACCATGAAGCGTGGCAGCAGGGCGTGGTCCGCGGTGTTGTGCACGGTCACGTCGACCCGCACGTAGCGGAGCCCGCCGTCCACGGTGGCCACCCCGGCCGCCGCGTAGTCGTCCACCGTCACGGCCAGCGGGGCCGACGTGAGCGCCACCACCACCAGGACGGCCGAGGCCACCGCGGGCAGGCCCACGGCGAGGCGAGGCGCCCACGGCCCCGTCCGGCGGGCGAGTGCCGCAGAGCGGGGTGCGGACGCCACCGACAGGGCGGCGACGAGGGCGGCCGGGGCGACGTCCAGCAGGTAGTTGGCCAGGCTGCGATCGGGCAGGAAGAGGACCACGGGGACGAGGAAGAGCCAGGCCCGCTTGAGCTGTGGCTCCCACGCTGCGAAGGCCGCCACCAGGGCGACCAGGGCCAGCACGGCACCGGCCGTCAGCCACGGCATGACGACCCCGCCGGTGAGCCCGTGGACGGCCAGGGTGACGATGCCCTGCCCGTCGGCCACCAGGGGCTGGAACAGCGGCAGGAACGTCCCGCGGGCCCACGCCGTGGGTGACCAGGCGATGAACACCGCGTTGACGGCCACGAAGGCGGCTGCGGTCAGCGCCAGGTAGCGCAGGCCGGTCGCTCCCGGCCGCCCGCCGGCCCGGCGCGCCTCGAGGGCCACCCCGACCACCAGGAAGGGGACGCAGAACCACGGCGTCTGCTTGATGGAGCAGGCCACGCCCAGGCTGACCGGGCCCACCCACGCCGGGAGCCACGGAGCGGCCCGGGCCGGGAACCGGTCCCACCGCCAGACGGCCAGCACCAGGAAGGGTACGAACAGCGCATCGGTCCCGCCGTCGGCGAAGGCGCCGGTGAACACGCCGGTGAGCAGCAGCAGCGGGCCGAGCCACCGCAGCGGGCGGGGCAGCAGGACGAAGACCAGCAGGCAGGTCGCCAGCCAGGCGCCCAGGTCGACCCAGTCGGTGAGCATGTGGGTGAAGCCCATCGCCATGAAGGGTGCCTCGAGCAGGAACGAGCCGGCCGGGTAGGACACGGCCGCGGTGTGCACCCCGTCGACCTGGTAGGTCCAGAAGTCGTAGGCGGGGTGGAGCAGTCTGCCGGCGGCGGCCATCGACGAGCCGTACGGATTGTGGCCGTCCAGGAACAGGCGGGTGGCCACCTGGTTGAAGGCCGCCGAGTCGGTCGAGTAGTAGTGCCGCTGGTGGATGGACGTCCCCTGGGCGAACCCCACCACCACCAGGGCGCCACCCATCCCGAACACCTGCATGGACCGTCCGAGCGGCCGGCGGACGGTCCACAGCAGCACGGTCCCCACCAGGGCTACGGCGACCAGGACCGGAGCGGCCACAGCCGCCCAGGCGCCGGCCGACCACGAGCCCCAGTACTGGAGGGCCGAGGCCAGGACGGCCACCCACACGACCGTCCAGGCGCACCGTTCGACCAGGGCGAGTGTCCCGGCGGCGTCGTCGTCGGGGTCGGCGGCCGTGTCGGTGCGTGCCGGCACCCCGTCGGTGGGCGGTGCGGCGACCCCGTCGGGGGTGGGCGGCAGATCGTCGGGAACCGGGCCGGCCGGCGTGTCGATGATCACGGGAACACCGCCCGCGACGCCAGCTCGAGGACGGAGAACCCGAGGAGCAGCACGGCGGACACACCCACCAGCCAGCGGTGGGCGCGACCCTCGTAGCGGGTGCCGAGGGCGACCACCATGGGGAACGCCAGCATCAGGAACCGGGGCCGCAGGCCCACGGGCTGGGAGATGGCGGCCGAGGCCACCGCGCAGATCCCGTACAGCAGGACCGGGACGGGCTGGCGCTCGCGGACCATGAGCACGATGCCGACCACGGCCACGACCGTGCCGACGAAGAGGATCTGGCCGGTCAGGGTCGGGGACAGCGGGTCGCGCAGGAAGGTTCCGAGGATCCGGAACGGGTAGACCAGTGACGGGTAGCTCTTCCAGCCGCCCCGCTCGGTGAGCCGCCAGGCGTTCACCTGGCCGGTGTGCACCGCCAGGTAGGCCATGTAGGCCACGAAGCCCAGCGGGGCGAGCACGGGCGCCACCAGGGCCCGGACCCGACGGTGCACGACCACGTCGCGTCCGGCGGCCCAGGCGCAGCTCACGACGAAGGCGAGGGCCACCGGCGAGGCCGCGGTGGCCACCGCACCGAGCACCCCGGCCAGCCACCACCGGCGGTCGAGGAGGGCCACCAGCCCGAAGGAGGCACAGGTGATGACGATACCCTCCGAGTAGGCGAGGCTGAAGGCGAAGGTCCCGGGGAAGACGGCGAACAGCAGTGCGGCCCGCAGTCCGGCGGCGTCCCCGGCCAGTCGGCGGGCCAGGAACCCGACGCCGTAGACGGCGGTGGCGCCCGTGGCCGCACTCAGCACCAGCGCCACGGCGCCGGGCGACAGACCGGTGACGGCGACCCCCCGGACGATCAGGGGGAACAGGGGGAAGAAGGCCGTCGGGTTGGCGGCCACGTGCCCGCCGGTGGTGGGGAGATGGGCCGGGTAGCCGTGGTGGACGATGCGCAGGAACCAGGCCCCGTCCCAGATGTCCAGGTCGTAGAGGAGGCTGTTGTGGGTGAACAGGTCGGCCACCGCCACCAACGCCACGGTGACCACCCGGATGACCAGGTAGACGATCAGGGCGGTCCGGGGGAACCAGCGGCCGGGTGAGGGGCGTTCCACCTCGGCGGCGGTCACCGTGCCCGGGGCCGCCACCCCGGTCGGGTCCGGTCCCGGTGCGGTGACGGGTCCCTCGGGGGCCGGTGCCACCGTCGGTCCGTCGGCGGCGTCGGTCACGTCGCCGCGGCTGCGCTCGGACAGCGGCGACGGCTCAGGCACCGTCACCCGCACCCTCGAGTGTCGTCCGCCAGGCGCCGGAGGCCACGAACCACGCACCGGCGGCCACCAGCACCGTGCCCACCACCCAGTAGTCGCCGCCGTTGAGCAGGGGCGTACCCCCCGCCCCGACGACGAGCATGGCGAGGGCGGCCACCACGGCCAGCGCACGCGACCGCTGGGCCGAGGTGGCGGCCAGGACCGAGACCCCCCACGTCAGGTACCACGGCCACAACGTCGGGCTCAGCACCACGAACAGCAGCAGCGACAGCCCGAGCAGCTTGAGCACGTCGCGCCCGCGGGTGTGGAGCACCATCCACGCCATACCGGCCACGGCGGCCAGGCTGCCGACGGCCTGGGCCACCGAGATCACCGGTGAACGCGCCACCGGCACGCCGACCAGGTGGAGGATCCCGTACAGGAGCGACCCGACCGACACCACGGGGGTGATCAGCACCCGCAGGGTGGTGGGCACGTGCAGGGCGGTCGGCCCCAGCCACGTCCACCCGTAGCCCGCTCCCCAGGTGAGCCCGACGATCACCACTCCGGTGATCAGCGCCGACTCGACCACCACCCGGGCGCGGCGGCCGGCCTCGGCCCGGGTGTACTCGTCGGCCACCAGGAAGACGATGGCGGCGGCGGCGGGCAGCTTGATGGTGGCGGCCACCGCGCACAGCGCGATCCCCCACCGCAGCCGCCCCCCGGTGCCGAGCGCCAGGCCGGCGAGCATCAGGCCGACCATGAGGGCGTCGTTGTGGCCGGACGATACGAAGCTGAACAGGGCGAGCGGGCTGAGCACGGCCAGCCACAGGGCGAGACCCGGGTCGTTGCCGGTCCGGCGGGCCAGCACCGGTAGCGCCACCATCATCAGGGCCACACCCACCAGCTCCAGGGCCCGGAACACCAGGACCTGGGCCACCAGGGATCCGCCGGCCACCGAGGAGCACAGGTGCCCGAGGGCCACGAAGAGCGGCCCGTAGGGCGAGGCGGTGTGCTGCCACACCGTGGCCACCGACGACAGCACCTCGCCGGACCCGAGTGCGGCCGGCGGCACCACGTACGGATTGGCACCCATCCGGGCCAGCTGACCCTGGGCCACGTAGCTGTAGAGATCGCGGCTGAACAGGGGCGTGCCGACGAACAACGGGGTACCCCACAGCACCAGGGTCAGCCAGGCCGCCCGGATGCCGAACCGGCCCCGGTAGGCGTGGAGGCCGACGCCCGCCCAGCCGGCCAGCAGCACGGCCACCGAGGCGTAGAAGCCCAGGTGGGCACCGATCCCCCCGCCGGTCGGCACGGTGTACCACCACCGGTCCGTAGTCGGGTGGGGGGTCGAGCCGATGACGCTGCCGGTGACGACCAGGGCCACCGAGCCGAGGGTACCGACCCCGATCCACAGTGGCAGCGACCGGGCGAGGCGCGGCAGTGGTGTCGCCGTGGCGATGGTCTGCACTCCGCTCCTCACTCCCGCTCCCGTTGTCGGCCCCCGTCGTCGGCCCCCGTCGTCGGCCGTGCCGGGCGTGGGCGGCGGTCGGCCCGGCGCGTCGGCGCCACCAGACGCTACTCGGCGGCCCCACCGTGGCCGTGGCGCTCCCGGTCCCCGGGGGCGGTCACCCGGTCGGCCCGACCCGTCACACCAGACGCAGGAGGTACCAGTTCTCCACGTGCCCGATCAGCGAGCTCCAGGCGCCGTGGAAGACGAAGATGAGCATGAGGGGCAGGAACATCAGGAACGGCTGCAGGTTGTAGTACGCCGCCAGGTGCCGCTCGGGGATGAACCGCTCGAGTACGGCGGCGCCGTCCAGCGGTGGGCACGGGATCAGGTTGAACACGCCGAGCACGATGTTGGCCAGTCCGGCGTAGAAGAGGATCTGCTGGAGCAGCGAGGGGGCCACGCCGGCGAGGTAGGCGGTCCGCCCGCCGGCGGCCACGAACCCCACACCCACCAGGGCGGCCAGCACGAAGTTGGTCAGGGGACCGACCAGGGCGACCAGCACGGTGTGGTTCCGGGGGCTGCGGAGGTTGGAGGTCATGACCGGGACCGGCTTGGCCCAGCCGTAGGCGCCGACCCCGCCCAGGGTGAGCACGGCGGGGACCAGGAGGGTGCCCACCGGGTCCACGTGCTTGATCGGGTTGAGGCTGAGCCGTCCGGCCTTCTTGGCCGTCGGGTCGCCGAAGGCCAGGGCGACCACCCCGTGGGAGAGCTCGTGGAGGACGATCGACGGCACGAGCACGCAGAAGTAGATGAGCTGGTCGCTCGAGAGCTTGTGCTTCCACACGATCAGCCCGATCAGGACGGCGGCGACGCCCACGATGATGAGCGTGTTGCGGTCCGGGGCGACCCACCGGCGCCTGCCCGGGCCGGACCGGCGGGGGTCCCCCGATGTCACGTCGGGGCGCTCAGGACCGGTTGGCGTGGTCGATGCAGAACCGGCTGGCCGGCATCGCCTCGAGCCGGGCCGGGTTGATGGCCACGCCGCAGAATTCGCACGTCCCGTAGGTGCCGTCGTCGAGGCGGGCGATGGCCGCCGCCACCTCCTCCAGGCTGTCCTTCAGCTTGCCGGCGAGCGCCTCGGCCTCGCCACGCTCGGCCGTGACCTGGCTGGTGTCGGCGAAGTTGGCGTCGTACTCGAGCCCGGTGCGGCCGTCGTCGAACCCGAGCTCGGACAGCTCGGCGCGCAACTGCTCCTGCTCCAGTCGGAGCAGGCTGCGGTAGTCGAGGTCGGTGGCGTCGGTCGGCGCGTCGCTGGGCATCCGTCGAATCCTACCTGGCCCCGACACCCCCGGCCCGCGGGTGGGCACGGTCGTAGGCCGTACGCAGGTGTTCCTGGCCCAGGCGGGTGTAGATCTGGGTGGTGGCGATCGACACGTGGCCGAGCACCTCCTGGACCACCCGGATGTCCGCGCCGTGCGCCAGCATGTGACTGGCGCACGAGTGGCGGAGGACGTGGGGGCTGACGACGTCGCCGAGCCCGACCCGCTCGGCCCGACCCTGCACGGCGGCCCAGGCGCCCTGGCGCGACAGCCTCGCCCCCCGGACATTGAGGAACACGGCCTCGGCATCCGAGCGCCGGACGAAGCGACGGGGCTCCATCGCGGGACGCCCGAGGGGTCCCAGCCAGCGGTCGAGGGCGGTGCGGGCCGGTCCGCCGATGGGTACCAGCCGCTCCTTGGACCCCTTGCCGAACACCCGGAGCAGGCCGTCGTCGCCGGTGAGGTCGAGGAGGGACAGCCCGACGACCTCGGAGATCCGGGCGCCGGTGCCGTAGAGGACCTCGAGCAGCGCACGGTCGCGCAGGTCGACCGGGGCGGTGCCGTCGACCGAGTCCAGCAGGGCGACGACCTGGGTCTCCTCCAGGGCCTTGGGCAGCCGTCGGGGCAGCGTGGGCGAACGCACGTCCGCCGTGGGGTCGTTCGCCACCATCCCCTCCCCCACCCAGAACCGGTACAGGCCCCGCAGCGCCGTGGTGGCCCGGGCCAGCGAGGCCGGGTTGCGCCCGTCGGCCCGCAGCGACTCGAGGTGGCGCTCGACGGCCTCGGGGCCGAGTGTGGCCGGGTCCACGCCCTCGGCCGCCGCCCACTGCTCGAAGGTGGCCAGGTCACGGCGGTAGGCCACCAGCGTGTTGCGCGACCGGCCCTTCTCCACGGCCAGCCAGGAGAGGTACTCCTCGGCTCCCGTCGACAGCGGCTCGGGCACCGCCGGTCAGCCGGTGGCCAGGCGGCGGCGGGCCAGGCCCACCCCGAGGATGGTGGAGGCGTCCACGATCGTCCCGTCGTCCACGAGGGCGTCGAAGCGGTCGAGCGGTACCTCCACCACTTCCATGACGGCCTCCTCGGCACCTTGGCGGCCCGTCGGGACCGGGTGCAGTCCCGTGGCGAGGAAGACGTGGGCGATCTCGTCGCAGAAGCCGGGGGTGATGGCGACACTGGCCAGCAGGTCGAGGCGGTCGGCGGCGTACCCCACCTCCTCGGCCAGCTCCCGGACGGCCGTCGCCCCGGGGGGCTCGCCCTCCACGTCGCACGTGCCGGCGGGCACCTCGAGCAGCCACCGGTCGACCGCCGGACGGTACTGGCGGACCAGCACCACGGTGTCGTCCCCGGTGACCGCCACCACGGCGACGGCCCCGGGATGGCGGACGATGTCCCGTTCGAAGGAGTGTCCGTCAGGACCGACGAAGGTGGCGCGCTGTACACGGATGAACCAGCCCCGGTGCACCGTCTCCTCGCCGGTGGGGGTGAACACGGGCAGCTCGTCCTCGGGCGTCAGGCCCCCGGACTCAGCTGACGGCACCGATGTCGATCAGGTGCGGATCGCGGCCCTCGGCCCGGGCCAGGGCGGCGCCGACCAGCTCCCGGAAGAGCGGGTGCGGCTTGTCGGGCCGGCTCTTGAACTCGGGGTGGGCCTGGGTCCCCACCCAGAACGGGTGCCCCGGAAGCTCGATGAATTCGACCAGGCGGCCGTCGGGCGACAGGCCCGAGCACGACAGGCCGGCCTCCTCGAGGCGCTCGCGGTAGCGCGGGTTGACCTCGTAGCGGTGGCGGTGCCGCTCGGACACCACCACGTCGCCGTAGGCGTGGGCCACCTGCGAGCCGGGCAGCAGCCGGGCGTCGTAGGAGCCGAGGCGCATGGTCCCGCCCTTGTCGGACACGTCGACCTGGTCGTCCATGAGGTCGACCACCGGGTGGCGGGTGGTGGCGGCGAACTCGCGCGAGTTGGCGTCCTCCAGGCCGGCCAGCGACCGGGCCGCCTCGATGATCATGACCTGGAGCCCGAGGCACAGTCCGAGCAGGGGCAGATCGTGCTCGCGGGCGTAGTGGGCGGCGGCGATCTTGCCCTCGACGCCCCGCTCGCCGAACCCGCCCGGGATCACCAGCCCGTCGAAGCCCCGCAGTCCGTCCCGCTCCAACAGGTCGGGCACCGTGGCCGCCTGGACCCACTCGATCTCCACCTTGGCCCCGTGGTGGAAGCCGGCGTGGCGGAGGGACTCCACCACCGACAGGTAGGCGTCGGGCAGGTCGACGTACTTGCCGATGATGCCGATGCGCACGGGGCGGACGGCGGCGGCCACCTGGGCCACCAGCTGCTCCCACCGGGTCAGGTCGATGGGGTGGTCCGACGGGTCGATCTCCAGGACCTCGAGCAGGAAGCGGTCGAGACCCTCCTCGTGGAGGACGAGGGGGATCTGGTAGATGTTGTCGGCGTCGATGCAGGACACCACCGCCTCCATCGGGACGTCGCACAGCAGCGAGATCTTCCGCTTCAGGTCCTCGGAGATCATCCGGTCCGACCGGCACACGATGACGTCGGGTTGGATGCCCTGGCTGCGCAGGTCGGTGACCGAGTGCTGGGTCGGCTTGGTCTTCTGCTCGCCCGAGGGGCGCAGGTACGGCACCAGGGTCAGGTGCACGTAGGCGACGTTGCCCCGGCCGACGTCGCGGCGGAACTGTCGGATCGCCTCGATGAACGGGAGGATCTCGATGTCGCCGACCGTGCCGCCGATCTCCACGATCACCACGTCGACCCCGGTCTGGCCCAGCTTGTGGATGTGGTTCTTGATCTCGTCGGTGATGTGCGGGATGACCTGGACGGTCTTGCCGAGGTAGTCGCCCCGTCGTTCCTTGGCGATCACCGACGAGTAGATGCGCCCGGTGGTGGCGTTCGAACCCTTGTGCAGGTTCTCGTCGATGAACCGCTCGTAGTGGCCGAGGTCGAGGTCGGTCTCGCCCCCGTCCTCGGTCACGAACACCTCGCCGTGCTCGAACGGGTTCATGGTGCCCGGGTCGACGTTGATGTACGGGTCGAGCTTGCACATCGTGACCTTCAGGCCGCGGCACTTGAGGAGGCGACCGAGCGAGGAGGCGGTCAGGCCCTTGCCGAGCGAGGAGGACACCCCTCCGGTGAAGAAGATGTACTTCGTCTGTCGTCCGGTCACGTCGCTGCCATCCGCATCGGGCACCCGCCGAGGTTACCGGACCCGGGGAGCCGCGGGTGCGGACCCCGCACGGTCACGGGGCGTCCGCGTCGGCGGCGCCCCGGCCGGCCAGCAGCTCGCGCGCGTGGCGTCGGGCCGACTCGCTGTCCGGGCTGCCCGAGAGCATCCGGCTGATCTCGACCACCCGGGCCCGGTGGTCGAGCCCGGTCACCTCCGAACGGGTCCTCCCGTCCGCCTCCACCTTGCGGACCCCCACCTGGTGGTCGGCCTGGGCCGCCACCTGGGCCAGATGGGTCACCACCAGCACCTGTGCGTACCGCCCGAGCCCGGCCAGAGCCGCGCCCACCGCCGTGGCCGCCGAACCTCCCACGCCGGCGTCCACCTCGTCGAAGACCAGCACCCCGGGGGCGTCGGTGAGGGCCAGGCGCACCGCCAGCATGGTCCGCGACAGCTCCCCCCCGGAGGCGGCCCTGGCCAGCGGCTGGGCGGGCTCGCCGGGATTGGCGGCCAGCTCGAAGGTGACGTCGTCGGCGCTCCCCTCCCCCTCGACCCGGATGACGAAGCGCGCCGAGGGCATGGCCAGGTCGTGCAGGGTCGTCTCGATCTCCGCGGCCAGCACCGGGGCCATGCGGCGCCGGTCGTCGGCCACCAGTGCCGCCGCACCGGCCACCTCGGCGCGGGCGGTGGCGACCGCCGCGTCCACCACGGCGGCCCGCGATTCCAACCCGGCCAGCTCGGCCAGGCGGGTCCGACCCCGGTCGGCCGTGGCCAGGACCTCGTCGAGTCCCGGCCCGTACTTGCGGTCGAGGTCACGGAGCAGCTGGCGACGCTCCCGGACCGCCTCCAGGCGCTCGGGGTCGTCCTCCCACGTCTCGACCACGAGGCGCAGCTCGGCGGCGAGGTCGGCGAGCTCGCCCATGGCGGCCCGCACCCGACGGTCCAGGGCCTCGAGCGGCGTCCGTCCCGACAGGGCCCCCGATGCCGCCGCCAACCGGTCCACCGCGCCGGCGTCCCCGGGACCGTCGTCGGATCCGACCAGTGCGGCCAGGGCCTCGGCCGCCGCCGACCGGTGGGCCGACGCCTCGGCCAGCCGGTCCTCCTCCGCCTCGAGTCCGCCGTCCTCGTCGGCCCCGGCGACGGCGGCCCCGTCGATCTCGGCCACCTGGAAGGCCAGCAGCTCGGCCTCGCGGCCCCGGGCGGCGGCGTCGCCCCCGAGGCCCTCGGCCTCGCGCAGCAGTGCCGCCAGGCGGGCGCGGGCCGCGTCCAGCGGTCCCGTGTCCACACCGCCGAAGGCGTCCAGCGCCCGGCGTTGGGCCTCGGGCACCACCAGCGTCCGGTGCTGGTGCTGGCCGTGGAGTTCCAGCAGTCCCGACGCCGCCTCGCCGAGCGCGCCGACGGGTGCCGCCCGACCGTCGACCCACGCCTTCGACCGACCGTTGCGGGCCACGGACCGGGCCAGCACGACCTCGTCGGTCCCCTCGTCGTCGACGAAGCGACCCTCGACGTAGGCCTCGTCGGCCCCGGTGCGCACCGCCGTGGGGTCGCCCCGACCGCCGAGCAGGAGACTGAGGGCGCCGACCAGCAGGGTCTTGCCGGCGCCCGTCTCTCCGGTCAGGGCGGTCATGCCCGGGCCGAACTCGACGGTGGCGTCGTCGATGACACCCAGGTCGCGCACGCGCAGTTCGACCAACCGCCGTCCCATGGCGCCCCTACCGGTCGGCCAGGTGGAACTTCGCCCGCAGGATGGCGTGGAAGTCCCGGGAGCCGAACGTGACCAGGCGGGCCGGGTGGTCGCCCTCCCGACAGTCGACGGTGGCCCCGGGCTCGAGCGTGCACACCGTGATGCCGTCCACCACCAGGACGGCCGGACGGGGGCCGAGCACCTCCAGGTGGACGTGCTGGCCCGGATCGAGCACCAGGGGACGGTCGAAGAGCATGTGGGGCGAGACCGGGGTCAGGACGATGGCCCGTAGCCGCGGCGACAGCAACGGGCCCCGGGCGGACAGGTTGTAGGCCGTCGAGCCCGTGGGGGTCGCCATCAGCAGTCCGTCGGCGGCGTAGGTCACGAACGGTCGGTCGTCGATCGATGCCGCCACCCGGACGGTGTGGCCGGGGACGGTCTTCTCCACCGTGGCCTCGTTGAGCGCGTGCACCTCCGCCAGGGTGCGGCCGTCGCCGGCGTGCACCGACACCGAGAGCGTCATCCGTTCCTCGACCTCGTAGCGGCCGTCGAGGAACCGGGCGAGGGCGTCCTCGAGCCCGGCGGGCTCGATCTCGGTGAGGTAACCGAGCAGTCCGAGGTTGACCCCGAGGACGGGCACGGCGGCGTCGAGCGCGGCGTCGACGGCCCGCAGCAGGGTCCCGTCCCCGCCCAGGCTGACCAGCAGGTCGGCAGCGTCGACGGCCACCGAGCCGTCGGCACCGACCGCGGCCACCACCTCGTGGCCACGCCCGGTGAGCCACGCCGTGGCCCGCTCGGCGAGCTCCGCCGCCTCGGGCCGGGACGGGTGGACGTAGAAGGCGACGCGGGCCACGGTCAACCCGCCGACCCGGTGTCGTCGGTGCCGTGGACCTCGGCGACCGCTGCATCGAGCACCACGACCGTGTCGACCGTCGGCGGGGCCGTCCGGCCCGCGGTCCGGGCGTACAGGAGGAACTCGACGTTGCCGGAGTGACCGGTGATCGGGGACGGCATGGCCCCCATGATGACTGCTCCGGCGGCTTCGAGCGCGGTTGCCACCTCACCGAGGGTCCGGCGGTGCACGTCGGGATCGCGGATCACGCCCCGACCACGGGACGCCTCGGCCCGTCCCGCCTCGAACTGCGGCTTCACCAGGACCACGACGGGCGCACCGGGGACGGCGACCCCGCCGGTGAGCACGGGCACCGCCCGGGTGGCGGAGATGAACGACAGGTCGGCGACCACGAGGTCCACCGGTGCCCCCCCGACGGTGTCGACCGTGACGGCCCGGATGTCGAGGCGTTCGTGGTTCACCACCCGGGGATGCCCCCGGAGCCGGGGATGCAGCTGCCCGTGGCCGACGTCGACGGCCACCACCTGGGTCGCGCCCGCCTGCAGCAGGCAGTCCGTGAAACCGCCCGTCGACGCCCCGGCGTCGAGGGCGCGCAACCCGGTCGGGTCGAGCCCGAAGCGGTCGAGGGCGGCACGGAGCTTCTCACCCCCGCGACTGACGTACGGCGGCGGGTCGCCGAGGAGTTCGATCGGCTCCGCCGGCGACACCAGGCGCGCCGGCTTGTCGGCCAACGAGCCCGATACCAGCACCACACCCCGGGCGATCAGTTCGACCGCCTGCGGTCGGCTGTCGGCCAGGTGACGGGCGACCAGTGCCTTGTCGAGGCGCTGGCGGGCGGGAGGTGTCAGTCGGCCGACCCGGTCGGAGCCGTGGTGGTCGACTTCGTGGCCGGGGCCTTCGTTGCGGTCGTCTTCTTCGCCGGCGCCTTCTTGGCCGGTGCCTTCTTGGCCGGCGCCTTCTTGGCCGGTGCCTTCTTGGCCGGCGCCTTCTTGGCCGGCGCCTTCTTGGCCGGCGCCTTCTTGGCCGGCGCCTTCTTCGGTGCGGCCTTCCGGGCCGACTCGGCGGTCCGTCCGAGGAGTGCGGCGACCTGCTTGGCCAGGTCCTCCAGGTTGGTCACCCCGACGGCCTCGAGCTGACGGGACACCTCGGAGCGGACGGTGGTCACGATGACCTCGGTGCCCTGCCGGCTGCGCTCGAGCAGCTCGTCCACCCGGGCCTTGGCGTCACTGCGCTGCAGGTCGCCGTTCTGCACGAGCTCGGTCACGAGCTCCTCGGCCTTCTTGCGGGTCATGTTGGTGAAGGCGATGCCTGCGTCGATGTAGCGCTGGAGCGAGTCGTTGGTAGCCATGTACCCATCCTACCTGGACTGTTAGCCCGTAGCAAGCACTTTGCAAGCAATTTCTGCCAGTCCCGGGCCCACCGTCAGCCGACCAGATCGGACACCAGCGTGACCAGGTCGTCCGCCCGGACCGCCACCGGACAATCGCCCACCGGGGCGCCGGCCGGTGTCACCCCCGAGTCCACCAGGGCGAACGGGACACCCAGGCGCTCGGCCAGCCGGCCGTCGGTCCCGGGCTGGTCGCCGACCACCACCGCCGTCGCCCCGTCGGCCAGGATCCGCCGACGGATGAACTCGACCATCGGCGGGTTGGGTTTGCCCGCCACCTGGGGCGTGACCCCCGAAGCGGTCGCCACCGCGGCCAGCAGGGCGCCGGAACCCGGGAGCAGTCCGTCGGGCGTCGGGTGGGTGGGGTCCTCGTTGGTGGCGATGAGGCGGCCGGTCTCCCGGGCCACCGCGGACACGGTGGCCAGCGCATCGAAGTCGAAGTCGCGGCTCCACCCCACCACGGCGGCATCACAGGGACCCGCCTCCACCACCATCACACCGCGTTCCCCGAGCGCCTCGAGCACCCCGCCCCCGGCGAGCACGTGCACCCGCTCCCCCGGGGCCAGCATCGACGCCGCCACCCGGGCCGACGTCACCAGGTCGTCCGGTGCCGCCGCGATCCCGATGCGGGCGAGGCGGGCCAGGAGCTCGTCGGTGGTGGGCATCGAATTGTTGGTGGCGAAGACCACCCGCCGTCCGTGGGCCTGGAGGGCGGCCACCGCCCCACCGACATCGCCGATCGGCTCGCCGGCGAGCCACAGCACACCGTCGAGGTCGACGATCCAGACGGAGGCATCCACCACCACGGACGCCGGGGCGGTCATTCCGCAGCCGTGTCGGTGACGTCGCCCTCGGTCGAGGTCACCCTGGTGCCCTTCCGGCGACGGGTGGCCGCCGCCAGCTGGTCGGCGGACTCCAGGGCCCGGGAGATCAGGCCGGCGAGCGCCGACAGCTGTTCGTCGGGGCCGGTCGGGTCCCGGTCGGCCGGGGCGTCGGGTGACACCGCGTCCGACACCTCGGGCGACGGCGTCACCGGGCGTGCCGTCAGGTCGGCGATGCGTTCGCCGGTGACCTTGGCGGCGCGCTCCCAGTAGGAGCGGAACATGCCGATGTCGAAGGCCCCGTCGCGTACCCGCGCCTGGTCCAGCAGTCGGGGCGGCGGGTTCCGCAGGTCGCTGACCACGTGGACGGCGGCCAGGGCCTTGAGCACGTACCAGGTCGGGTCGTACTCCCACCAGCGGAAGCCCTGGCGGACCGAGGCGGGAAGGTAGTGGTGGTTGTTGTGCCAGCCCTCGCCCCCGGTGATGACGGCGATGAGGAACGAGTTGCGGCTGGTGTCGGGGGTGGCGTAGCGCCGGCGGCCCATCACGTGGGCCAACGAGTTCACCAGGAAGGTGCCGTGCCACAGCAGCACGGTCGACAGGAAGAAGCCGATCAGGAGGCCGCCCCAGCCGAACAGCAGGAAGCTGGCGATCGCCAGCGACCACGGGCCGATCCAGTTGTGTCGCTCGAGCCACCGGAGTTCGGGGTACGTGGCGAAGTCCTTGATGCCGTCGAGGTCGGTGTCCTTGTACTTGGTCGACAGGATCCACCCCACGTGGCTCCACCAGAACCCGTCCCGGGGCGAGTGCACGTCGTCGTCGAGATCGGTGTAGCGGTGGTGGATGCGGTGGTGGCTCGCCCACCACAGCGGGCCCTTCTGGACGGCGGTGGTGCCGCCGAAGGCCATCACGAACTGGGCGACCCGGCCCATCTTGTAGGCACGGTGGGAGAAGTACCGGTGGTAGCCGGCGGTGATGCAGAACATGCGGGTGAAGTAGAGGACGCCGCACAGGACCCAGTCCTGCCACGTCACGTCCACGAAGAACGCGGCCAGCGGGGCCAGATGGACGAGGAAGAACGGGATGGCCGACACCCAGTCCGTGTGGACCTCGGCGGTGCCGGGCCCGGGGGCCGAGGGTGTCGGGGTGGAGGTCGGGGTCATGGGAGGTCACCGCCGTCGCACGACGGGATCACCCCCAGCGTAGTGGACTCCCCCGTCCCGGGCGGGGGACACACCGCCGGCATCGGCCGCTCAGACGACGTACAGGTCCCCGTTGGAGCCCGTGATGACCTTGATCGGCGTCAGCCCGTTGGTCGCCGGGCCCTGGATGACCGCACCGGTCTCGGGATTGAACTCCGAACCGTGGCACGGACAGGCGATGATCTTGGCCGAGGCCTGGTAGGCCACCGTGCACCCGGCGTGCGGGCAGATGGCGTCGAAGGCCACGAACCGGCCCGCTTCCTGCTGGATGACCAGCGACGGGTCGCCGCTCGACGGGTCGGTGAAGGCGGCGGACCCCCCGACAGGGACGCTCGCGGCCGAACCGATGCTCGTCCCCTTGGGCAACGGTGCGGTGGAGGTGGTCGTCGACGCCGCCGTGGTGGACGTGGACCCGCCCGCCGTCGTGGTGGTCGTGGTGGAGGACGGGGTGGTCGGGGGAACCGTGGACAGCGTGGCCGACGTGGTGGTGGACGAGGACGGGGCCAGGGCCCGGCCGAATCCGGCGACGGCGGCCACCACCACGGCGGCTCCCCCCGCCACCATGCCGATCACCGCACCGCGCGACATGGTGCCGGGGTCGGCCCCGTCGGTGGCGGTGGCGGTGCCGCCCCCGGCCCCCTGCGCCGCCAGCCACGTGTCGAGCGCCGGTGCGCCGGCGGCACCGGCGAGTACGAACGGGATCCAGGCGAACGTGAAGACGATGTCGGAGCCCGTGTAGTACGGCGCCGTGTGGAAGGAGATGGCCAGGAAGAGGCTGAACGAGACCAGCACCCCACCGACGGCGGCCACCCGGGTCAGGAGTCCGAGCAGCGCCCCGACCCCGATGGCGACCTCGGCGAGGGCAATGACGACGCCGATACCGGTCGAGGCGCCCAACAGGTGGCCCAGCAACGAGCCGATGGGGCTGGTGTGGGACGCCCCCGTCATCTGGGCGTGGATGCCGCCGGGCGAGGTCGCCCGGAAGAAGGCCGGGTTGGCCAGCTTCTGCAGCCCGGCGAAGAGGAAGGTCACCCCGAGGAACAACCGGAGCGGGAGCAGGTACCACCCGGCGGCGATCGATCCGTCGGCCCCCCGCAGCTGCCACATCGAGCCCGACGGGTCGGGGGCGCCGACACGGCCGGACCGGGACGCCGCGGCGTGCTGCCGCCGGGAGGCGTTCGACGTCATCGACCAACTCGCATGGCGGCGACGATACAGGGTCGTTGCAGGCACAAGGTGTCGCCCCTGCGTCTACGATGTGCCCGTGGACCAGACGACGACACCGGCTGCCGCGGCGGCTCCGGCACCGCCGATCGAGCGGTCCCGTGCCGACCGGTTCATGCGCCGGCTGCTGCGCGTTCCCGTCGAGCGCAGGCCCGTCCCCGAGTCCGACACCCACCGCATCTTCGGGGTGTCCATCCTCCTGTCGGCCACCCGCTGCCTGCTGAGCTACATCGTGCTCCCGATCGTCCTGCCCCTCCTCGGACTGGCCAGGGGTGTCGGACCGTGGCTCGGGATCCCGATCGGCGTCCTGGCCCTGTACTTCGACGTGCTGGGGATCCGACGCTTCTGGCTGGCCGACCACCACCAGCGGTGGCTGTTCTCGGTGGTCTACGCCGTCGTCGGCACCATGGTGCTCACCCTCCTCGTAGTGGATCTGGTCGACCTGTTCGGCTGACCGGCACCGGACGGGCCGCGTACCCCTCCGGTCTACGGCGTCACGATCGGGAAGTTCCGGTCGCCCGGCTCCACCACCGCCACCAGCCGGCTGAGCACGGCGGGATCCCCCTCGACGCCGATGCCGTCGAGCCCCGCGCCGAACAGGAGCGGGAGCAGCTGGCCCCTGGTCAGGTCCAAGGTGAGGTCGGGGCTGCCGGCGGCGCCGTCGCCCACCACCCGGTGGGTCAGCACGCCGTTGCGCAGGGTGGCCCGGTGGGTCTCCCCCAGGTCGCTGAAGGCCAGGTCGACGGTGAGGACGTCGTCCCATGCCCGGGGACCGTCGATGCGGATGGCGACGGCGTCGAGCACCTGCTCGACGGTCAGGGCGCCGAGCAGCTCGGCCGAGCCGACCGACACGGCGTCGGCGACCACCCCGTGGCGCAGTTCCTGGGCGCCCATCAGGTAGAAGTTCCGCCACGTGCCGTTCTCGCACCCGAAGGCGAGGCGTTCGTACACGATGGCCAGCGCGTCCTTGGCCCCGCGGTGATCGGGATCGGCGAAGACCACCCGGTCGAGGAGCTCGGCGGCGAACCGGAGGTCGTCGGCGTCGGCGTAGGCCGCTGCCTTCGCCACCACAGCGTCGGCTCCACCCATGCACTCGACGTACCGGGAGGACGCCTCGACCGGCGGGTGGGGCCACAGGCGGGCCGGGTTCCCGTCGAACCAGCCCAGGTAGCGCTGGTAGACGGCCTTCACGTTGTGGCTGACCGAGCCGTAGTAGCCGTGGGTGTGCCACGCCTGTTCGAGGGCGGGCGGCATCGCCATCACCTCGGCCGCCTCGGCGCCGTTCAGTCCCCGGTTCATCAACCGGAGCGTCTGGTCGTGGAGGTAGGCGTAGAGGTCCCGCTGGAGCGAGAGGTACTCGACCACCCGGTCGGATCCCCAGGTGGGCCAGTGGTGGGAGGCGAAGGCCACGTCGGCCTCGGCTCCGAACAGGGTGGCCGCCTCGTCGAGGTAGTGGGCCCACACCCGGGCGTCGCGCACCACCGCGCCCCGCAGGGTCACCAGGTTGTGGAGGTTGCGGGTGGCGTTTTCCGCCAGGCACAGCGCCCGGCGGTGGGGGAAGTAGAAGTTCATCTCGGCGGGGCACTCGGTGCCCGGCGTGAGCTGGAAGACGATGCGGATCCCGTCGAGCACCTCCTCCTGTCCGCTCCGGGTGATCGTCACCGTGGGCGGCACGAGTCCGATGGTCCCCGTCGAGTTCACCATGCCCAGCCCGCACCCGATCTGGCCGGCCGGGCCCTTCTCGAGTTCGGCGCCGTACATGTAGACCGCCCGGCGGGCCATGGCCACGCCGGCGTAGACGTTCTCGGAGACGGCCGACTCCACGAAGCCGTCGGGGGCGAGGATCGGGACCTCGGACTCGTAGACCCCCCGGACGCCACCGAAGTGGTCGACGTGGGCGTGGGTGTAGATGATCGCCGTCACCGGTCGGTCGCCCCGGTGCGTGCGGTACAGCGCCAGTGCGGCCGTCGCCGTCTCCTTCGACACGAGTGGATCGATCACGATGACCCCGGTGTCGCCTTCGACCAGTGTCATGTTGGAGAGATCGAGGCCGCGCACCTGGTAGATCCCGTCGCACACCTCGAAGAGGCCCTGGCGTGCCACCAGCTGGCCCTGACGCCACAGGCTGGGATGGGCGGTATCGGGACACTCCGCGTCCAGGAAGGCGTAGGCGTCGTTGTCCCACACCACCCGCCCGGTCCCGTCGGTGACGACACAGGGGTCGAGGGCGCCGAGGAAGCCCCGGTCGGCGTCCTCGAAGTCGGTGCGGTCGTGGAACGGCAGGGAGGCGACGTCGGCATGGTCCATGGTGGGAGTCTTCCAGACCGGTCCGGCCCGTTGCGTACGCTGGCCCCATGCTGACGGTCGGACTCAACCACGTGGCCACGCTCACCAACGACGCCCCCCGGCTGCACCGGTTCTACGAGGAGGTGTTCGACGCCGAGGTGGTCCGGGACGCCCCCGAGATCGACGGGGTCGACACCGTCCGCCTCTCGGTGATCCGGATCGGACCGTGGTCCGAGCTCAACGTCTTCCAGATCGAGGGCAACACCGAGGCGGATCGCCAGTCGCCGATGTTCGGGCGCGGCCGGCTCGACCACTTCGCGCTGCAGGCGGCGTCGGTCGAGGCCTTCGAGACGATCCGGGGACGGCTCATCGACCGGGGGGCGGCCGACTCCTTCGTCACCGACTTCGGACCGGTCCTGAGCATCTTCTTCCGCGACCCCGACGGTCTCGAGGGCGAGGTCTGCGTCACCAACCCCGACGCCGTTCCGGGCGTGTCCCACCCCCCCGGTACCCCCGCCGCCCGCTACGTCGTCACCGACGGCTGACGGCGGCGTCCGGCGGGCCGCCACGGCGGAGTCGGCACGCCAGGGGTTCACGTGCATATCCTCGCGGACGAAGTGGGCGGACGAAGTGGGCGGACGAAGTGGGCGGACGAAGTGGGAGGACGAAGTGGCCGGACGAGGTGGGCGGACACAATGGGAGGGAGGCGCCGATGTCCGGTGCGACGGTGACGACGGGCCGGGCGACCGAGGAGGGCTGGAGCCTGGTCCGGACCATGCTCGACGACATGTCCGACATGGTCCGGACCGAGGCGGAGACGGAGCTCGAGCTCGTCGAGGGCTTCCGGGTCCTGGGCCGGGTGACGGCCCTGTGCGCCGAGCTCTCGCTCGACACCGACCCCGAAGCACCCTGGTTCTTCCCCATGACCACCGAGGCCCGCTACGTGGGCGGACCCAACCCCGACGGCGACTACCACCTCGGCATGATCGACGGCCGGTTCCGCTACCGGGTGTCGGGCCGCCGTGGCACCGTCACCTACCTCGGGTTCCAGGTCCTGGCCGGACGGGGGCTGACCCCCCGGCGCATGGCGGCCCACGTGTCCGACCGCGACCTGGTGCTCGACGACGACGGTCGGTTCGCCTTCGTGCTGGCGACCCGGGAGCCTACGGCGGCGGAGCTCGACGGCGCCGCCTGGGTGCCGATCCCCGAGGACGCCTCGGGGATCGTCGTCCGCCAGTACGTCGCCGACCGGGCCCGGGAGGAGCCGGCGGCACTGGCCATCGCCAATCTGGACCCGGTGGGGGATCCTCCCCTCCCGACCGACGCCTCGGTGGGCGAGGCACTGACGGCCATGGGCTGGACCATCGCCAAGCTCCTGACCCTGCACCGGACCGTCCTGCCCGAGGCACTGGAACGACCGAACGAGCTCTTCACCGTGGCCGCCGACGCGCTCGGCGGCGAGAACACGACGCCGGACAACCTCTACGTCCTCGGCACGTGGCGCCTCGATCCCGACGAGGCCCTCGAAGTCGTGTTCACCCCGCCGGGCAACCGCTACTGGAGCGTCACGGTCGAGAACATCTGGCACGAGTGCCTCGACGCCGGCCGGCGCCGGAGCTCGGTGACCAATGCCGGTGCCCCGGTGCGGTCCGACGGCACCGTGCGGGTCGTACTGGCCGCCACGCCCCCGCCGTCGGCCGACGACGGATCCACCGTCTGGCTCGACACCGGCGGCCGCCACCGCGGCTTCCTGTGCCTGCGCTGGCTCGACAATCCGACACCACCCGAGGTCCGGACGGCCGTCCGGTCCCTCGGGGCGGCCTGAGCCGATGGCCGGGACCCCCCACGCCGCGGCGCCGGAGCGGTTCGACGCCGAGACCCTCGTGGCCACGGCCATGGAGGCCACCGGCCTCGACGACCTGGGCGAGCCCACCTGGCGCGAGGGTCTCGACCGCCTCCTCGACGACCTCGACGGCCCGGCCCGGCTGAACGAACTGGGCCGCACCATCGTCGAGGCGGAGGTGGCGGGCTACCTCGGGAACCGGATGGAGATCCTGGCCTGGCGCGCCGCCCACCCCGAGGTCGCCACCGAGCGGATCACCCGCCCGATCGTCATCGTGGGCCAACCACGGACCGGCACCACCATCCTCTACGACCTGCTGGCCCAGGACCCGGCCAACCGGGCCCCCCTCACCTGGGAGGTCGACCGCCCGGTGCCGCCGCCGGAGACGGCCACCTTCGCCTCCGACCCGCGGATCGCCGAGGCCGACGCCGTCGCCGCCATGCCCGACCTCCTCATCCCCGGCTTCACGGACTTCCACCCCCTCGGTGCCACCTTGGCCCAGGAGTGCGTGCGGATGACCGGTGGCGACTTCCGTTCGATGATCTTCCCGACCCAGTACGACGTGCCCCACTACGACCGGTGGCTGCTCCACGAGGCCGACATGGCTCCCGCCTACCGGTGGCACCGTGTCTACCTCCAGCACCTCCAGAGCCGGCACCGGGGCGACCGGTGGCTGCTCAAGTCGCCGGCCCACCTGTGGTGTCTGCGGGCGCTGCTCGACGAGTACCCCGACGCCCTCATCGTCCAGACCCACCGTGACCCGGTGCGGGTCATCGCCTCGATCAGTGCACTGGTGGCGTTGCTGCGGTCGATGGCCAGCGACCACAGCAGCGTGGCCCGGGCGGCCGAGCAGTACGCCGAGGACATCCTGTGCGGCCTCGAGCGTTCGGTGGAGGCCCGCCTCGACGGCACCGTCCCGGCCGACCAGGTGGTCGACGTCCAGTTCGCCGAGTTCCTGGCCGACCCGTTCGCCACCATCGGCGCCGTCTACGACGCCCTCGGGCTGGAGTTCACCCCGGGAGCCGAGACGGCCATGCGGGCGTTCCTCGACACCCACCCCGGGGACGGCGGTGGCGGCGGCAGCCGCTACACCTTCGCCGACACCGGCCTCGACGCCGGTGAGCTCCGCGAACGTGGACGCGCGTACCAGGAGTACTTCGACGTCCCGAGCGAGCCGGTCCTGTGACGGTCGACGACCGGTCCCCCGGTCTGGTGGGCACCCGCCGGGAGCTCCAGCGCCTGGCCACCCACGTGCTGGCCCGGGCCCGGGCGGCCCACGGTGGCCGGTTCGGACTTCGGGCCACACCCTCGGGCATCGCCACCCCCCTGTTCGGTCCGGAGGACACCGTGCTGCGCATCTGCGGCACCGTGCTGGTGCGCGAGCACCAGGGGCCGGAGGGCGCCGTCGCCGAGGTGCTGCCACTGCAGGGGCGTACCCTGGCCGATGCCGCCGCGTTCGCCGGCGTCGGGCTGGACGCGCCGTTCGAGGCCGGGTCCGACGCCCCCCGTGTGGGCGACGCCGCCGCCGAGCTCGCGCTGGAACCGGTGGCCACCGCCGTGCTGCTCGACTGGTTCGCCACCGGGGCCCGGGTGCTCGACGCCCTCCTGGCGGACCTGGTCCGTCCGACGGTGGCCCAGCTGTGGCCGGAGCACTTCGACCTGGGTCTGGCCACCTCCACCGGATCGGGGGGCGTGACCCTCGGGGCGTCCCCCGGCGACGAGGGCGTGCCCGAGCCCTACGTCTACGTCGCCCCCTGGGGGACCGACCGTCCCGGGGACCCGGGGTACTGGAACGCGCCGTTCGGCGCCGTCGCCACCGCCGCCGGACTGGCCGGGGACCCGGTGGCCGGGGCGGTGTCGTTCGTGCGTCACGGGCTCGCCCTGCTCGGACCGGTGTGACGGCCCGGGTGGCTCAGCCGCCCGGGCGCCACCACCGCCGCAGGTGCCCGGACACGGTGATCCCGGCGGCGGCGGCCCGGTCGACCACCGTGCGCGACGACGGGTTCACCAGCACGGTGCCGCCCACGTCGACGGTCGGCACCGTCTCGCTCCCCCCGGCGTGGGACCGGACGAAGGACGCCCCGGTCGGGTCGGCCCAGATGTCGACCTCACGGGTGGCGAGGCCGGCCCGGCGCAGGCCGCGGCGCAGCGCCACGCAGTACGGACAGCCCGGACGCCAGTAGACGGTGACGAGGGGGTCGGGTGCGGCGACGGGGTCCGGGTCCGCCCCGTCGCCGGCTCCGGTCCCGGGGGCGGCGCCGGTCACCCCGTGCGCCAGTCCTCGTGGAGCGCCTCCACCAGGGCCAGCTTCTGGGCCCGCACGGTCCCCCCGTTCTCGAGCGCCTCGGGATGGTCCGCCATCCACGCGATGGCGGCCGCGGGCACGGACGGCGGCGCCCCCCGGTAGTGGCCGACCAGGCCGAGGGCGGCGGCGTTGGCCACCTGGCGCTCGGTCTCCACGTAGCCGGGGTCGACGTTGTAGGCCCGGATGCCGCGGTCCCCGAGTTCCACCGCCAGGAGGGGGGCGAACCGGTGGGCGGCCGCCTTGGAGGCTGCGTAGGCGACGCCCCAGCCGCCCTGTCCGATCGGTCCCGGCGGGTCGGCCGTCGCCGTGTGGGAGGTCACGTCCACCACCGTGCCCCCGCCGGTGGCGAGCATGCCGGGCAGCACGGCCTGGATGAGCACGAACGGGGCCACGGCGTTGGCCGCCAGCTTCGCCTCGAGCTGGGCCACCGAGAGGTCCAGGATCGGGACCATGGACCCCGGTGCGGTGTCGACGGCGTTGTTGACCAGCAGGTCCACGCCGCCCCAGTCGGCCAGCACCCGGTCGACGGCGGCCACCAGGCCGGCCCGGTCGTGCAGGTCGGCCACCAGTTCGAGGCACCGACGGCCGGCGGCCCGGACCTCCTCGCCGGTCTCCTCCAGGCTGCCGGTGACCGGACGGCCCCCACCCGTGTCGGAGTCGTCGCGCCCCTCACCCCGCCGCACGGTCCGCCCGGTCACCGCCACGTCCCACCCGGCGACGGCCAGGGCCACGGCCGTGGCCCGTCCGATCCCGCGGGTGGCGCCGGTCACCAGTGCCCGTCGAGGCGTCGTCCCTCCCCGGTCGGCGCTCACGGGACCCGGACCCGGGAGGCGGGCTGGTAGTTCGGTCCGGCCGTGGTGTCGACCCGGGCCAGCAGGAGCTCGCACGGCGGCTCGAACCGCTCGGCGAAGGCGACCGACCGCTCCTCGCCCAGCAGCTCCCACGGGAGCGTGGTCCGGCGGTCCGTCTCGTCCTCGAGCCACTGACGCAGGGCCACGCCCTCATCGGTCACCGTGCGACCGTGGGCCAGACCCTTGGCGGCCAGGCCGGTCCATCCGGAGCCGATGTCCTCGGGCGAGGTCCCGCGGGACCTCGCCAGCCAGTCGTCCTCGTAGCCGAGCCAGGCGTTGTGGAGGATGGACGCCTCCGGATGGGTGAGACCGGCGCCCACGACGATCGCCCAGTGGGTGTCGCCCCGCCACTCGCGCAGGCAGTTCACCGCGTGCCATCCCGACAGCACCGGGTCCTCGGGCCGGGGCACGGCGAGGTGCGCCCCGAAGAACACCCGGCCCACCAGTGGGAGGGCGTCGACCACGGCCCACAGGTCGGGCGCCAGCTCGGCCAGCGGCTCGACGATGCCCGGGGCGTGGGCGGTGAGCCCCTCGACCACCGCCGCGTCCCGGGCCGCCCACATCCGCCGGAACCCGTCGGCGTCGAGCAGGTCGAAGACGGCGCCGATCCCGAGCGGGCTGATCGATCCGAAGGCGGCGGTGACGGCGTCGGGGCCGCACGGCGCCAGCGGGGCGCAGCGGGCGGCGATGTAGCCGAGCGGCCCGGCCAGACCCTCGGGCAGTCCCTCGGCCCGGTACCGGGCCACCGCACCGGGGTCCCAGAAGATCCAGCCGACGGTGGTCTGCACCGATCGGGCGTTGCGTCGGGTGATGGACTCCCAGTCGGTCATGGCCCCAGTCTGCCGGGTCCGCCGATCCCGGCGGGCGACCGGGCCGGCCGGAGCGTCACCCGCCGACGGGGAGCGTCACCGTGGCCGTGCCCGTCACGTGCTCCCCGAGCGGTGTCGTCGCCCGGAAGGCGATCTCGATCCCGACCTCGTCACCGACGGCCGACACCCCGGCCACCTCGCCGGTGTAGACCAGCCGGTCGCCCGGGAACACGGGGACGCCCAGGCGGATGGCCAGGCGCCGCACCATGGTCTCGGGTCCGCCCCAGTCGGTGAGGAAGCGGCTGCACCACCCGGTGTCGGACAGGATGTTCATGAAGATGTCGGGAGCTCCCTGGGCGTTGGCGTAGTCCCGGTCGTGGTGCACCGGCATGAAGTCGCGGGTGGCGACGGCTCCGGCGGCCACGATCGTCGCCGTGACGTCGACGGCCAGTTCGGGCAGGGCGTCGCCGACCGACACGGTGGCGGGATCCGGAGGGACGGTGGGGGCGGTGGTCACGCCTGCGCCCCGTCGGGGTCGAACTTCAGGATGCGGAAGGTCTGGCGTCCGACGACCTCGCCGGAGTCGACCGTGTAGGTGGTGACCCAGGTGACGAACCGGCCCCGGCCCATCCGGGTCCGCTTCTCCTCCGAGATCGACTCGAAGACCGTCTCGGACGACACGACCTCGCCCAGGCGGAGGTAGCGGATGACGTCGAACTCCGAGTTGGTGGCGAGCGTGCCCACGTAGCCGGCCCGATCGAGGACCGACAGGGCGGTGTCCCCGTCGACCGCCACCGGGGAGCCGCCCCGTTCGGTGATCCCCTCCAGCGTCGGGGTCGGCATGGTCCAGGTCTGCAGCATCAGCGGTGGGGCGACGATGCCCCCGAAGCGGGAGGCGGCGGCGGCCACGGGATCGGTGTACACCGGGTTGGCGTCGGCGAAGGCCGCCGCCCAGTGGCGGATCATGGGTTGGTTCACCGGATCGGGGGCGACGGACGGGCCTCCCCTGCCCACCGGCTGGCCCACCAGGGATGCCAGCTGCTCCTCCAGTGCCTCGTCGACCATGTCGTGGATCCCTCCCCGGGGTGCACGTCACCCGCGCGCAGGCGAGGACGTTCCCATACCGGGTGCGGCGGTGTCCACTGGACCGGGCCACCCGGGCCCCACCGGTCGGGTCAACCCGGCGGCTGCGGTGGCGCGGCCGGGTCGACGGTCTGCCACGACCAGGCCGACCCGTCCCACCACCGCAACGGGGCCGACCGCCACGGGTCCGGATACCAGCCGGCGGGAACGGCGACGGACCCGGGACCGGGGTCGTCGGGCACGGCCGTGGCCCCCGAGCCCGCTCCGCTCGTCGTCGGTGCGGGTGTCGTGGATGGCGTCGGCGGGACGGAACCGGTGGCCGGAGGGGGCGGGGCCACCGGTGCCACCGGTGGCACGGCGCCCGGCGCGCCGTCGGCGGGCCGGGTGGCGTCGATGGCCTCCAGGTCGGCCTCGAGGCCGGCGACCAGGTCGTCCACCGTGCCCCGGAAGTGGGCCAGGGCGAGGTCGAGCCGGAACTCCACGGTGGCCGCGCAGGCCGGACCGTACTGGATGGTGGTGGGGGTGGACCGGTTGGCGACGGAGAGGGTGACGCTGCCCCGGGCGCCGTCGGCGTCGTAGCCGAGGAGCTTGGCGAACGCGCACGTTCGGGTCTGACGGGACCCGCGGAACACGACCCGTGTCGAGGTGATGAAGGTCGTACCGGTGTCGACGGCCGTGGGCGCCGGCTGGCCCTGGACGTAGTGCCCCCTGGTGGCGCCCACCCGGTACCGGATCTGGCGTCCGCCGACCCGGACCACGGGCACCGAGATCCCCTGCGAATGCCCGGTGTAGGTCCCCGGTCCCCGTCGCTCCTCGATCAGCGCCGTGTCCGCCACCTGCAGGTACAGGGTCTCGCCCGGTCCGAGCAGGAGCCCGTCGGCGGTCGTGCCGGTGAAGGTGCGGGCCGTGTCGAGCAGGGCCACGTAGGCGTCGTGGTGGGCCTGCCAGTCGCGACGGGCGGCCTCGGCCTGATGCTCCCGGTGGTGCTCGAACACGCCCTGCCTCCGTCGCCCGCTGCCGTCGGCGCGACTCTAGGTCAGACGCCCGGGCGGGCCGGGGTCCCCGGACCGTACTCGAGCTCGTCGAACGCCTCGGCCTCGAAGGTCTCGTGGCCCGACAGCCGTGCCGACCACCGCTCCTCGACGTGGCCGAAGCGCCAGTAGGCCAGGGCGGCCAACCAGGTCACCACGAAGAGGCCCACGATGACGAACCCGGCCGCATTGAGGTTGACGTCGGCCAGGCGGTTCCAGACCGGGCCGTGCAGGTGCAGCTCGTGGGGAAGGAGCCCGAGGACCTCGACCGTGCCCACGATGAAGCAGACGGCCACCGACAGACTGGTGATCGTCAGGTTGTAGAAGACCTTGCGCACCGGGTTGAAGAAGGCCCAGCCGTAGGCGACGTTCATGAAGCAGCCGTCGAGGGTGTCCATCAGGGTCATGCCCGCCGTGAACAGGATGGGGAGGCACATGATCGAGTACCACGGCAACGACCTGGAGGCCAGGAGCGCGGTCGTGGCCAGGAGCGCCACCTCGGTGGCGGTGTCGAACCCGAGACCGAAGACGATCCCCACCGGGTACATCTGCCACTCCTGGGTGATCGACTGCATCCACCGGCCGAACACCCGGGTCAGCAGGCCGCGGTTCTCCAGCTGGCGCTCGAGCTCCGCCTCGTCGTAGTTGCCGGCGCGCATCATCCGCGTGACCCGCACGATGCCGGCCAGGATGATCAGGTTGAGGACGGCGATGAGGAACAGGAACGTCGCCGAGACCACCGTCCCGAACACCCCGCCGAACTGCTGCAGCCCCGACCCGGTGTGGGAGACCGCGGCGAACACCGTGCGCTCCGCCACCACGATGCCCACGCCGATGGCCACCACGATGGTGGAGTGTCCGAGGGCGAAGAAGTACCCGACGCTGACCGGCTGCTTCCCCTCGTTCATCAGCTTGCGGGTGGTGTTGTCGATGGCGGCGATGTGGTCGGCGTCGAAGGCGTGGCGGAGGCCGAGCGTGTAGGCGAGCACGCACACGCCGATGCCGAGTCCCTTGTAGTGACCGGGGACGACGAAGGCCACGAACACGCCGAACCCGACCACGTGCAGGGTCAGGATGCTGACGAACATCCAGGACACCTGACGCCACTGGGACGGCGCCAGCAGGGCCCGGATCCGGGCGATGCGGCCCGGCAGGAGCAGGGGTGCGGGCGGGGCGTCGAGGACGACCACGTCAGTTGCCCGCCACGGACACGGTGCCCTCGGGCGGGTGACGATCGGGAGCGGCGGGCACGGATGCCATCGTGACCTAATTGCGAATGATTCGCAACTACCTACCGTTCCGGTCACGTCCGGTGGCCACGCGCCACGGGGGCCGCAGCTGCGGCCCCCGTCGGGCGGTGCGGCCGTCGTGGGCCGGGGTCAGGATCCCGCGCCCGGCCGGTGGGTGACTCAGGCCCCGGCCTTCTTGAGCTCGGACCGCAGGACGAATCCGGCGGCCAGCTCGAACAGCCCCATCACGACGAACCAGATCCCGAGCAGGAAGGCGAGGGCGTTCACCGAGTTCTCGGGGACGGACACCACCACGATCCCGGCGGCCAGACTGATGATGCCGAAGCCGATGGCCCAGCCCCGCGAGCCCTTGCTGCCGCCCATGATCCCCGCCAGCAGGGCGACGACACCCTGGACGATCCACACGATGCCGATGAGCAGCCCGATCACCGACTTGGTCAGGCTGAGGTGCCGGATCATGACCACGCCGATGACCAGCTCGAGGAGCCCGGCGATGGCGATCCACGCCCGGTGCTGCTCCTCGTGGTCGAGGGCCCGGATGAAGTGGAAGATCCCACCGATGATGAGCAGGATGCCGATGAACACGCACACCACGTTGAGCGACTGCGATGGTTTGAGGGTCAGGACGATGCCCAGGCCCAAGGTGATCAGCCCCGCCACCAGCTCCATCTGCCACACGTACTTGGACGGGAGCCCGCCCTGGACGACCACCACTTCGGAATCTGACGCCATTGCTGGCTCCTTTCGTCACCCTGCACCGCCGAGGATCCACCGTAGTGGTGGCCCGTACGTCGGAGGGGGACCCGGAGGTCGGCTCAGCCCCCGGCGGCCCGGACCGATGCCGGCGTACCGGGCCCGCAGAACCGGTGGTAGGCGGTCTCGGGATCGGCCGGCACCCGCAGTGTCGTCGTCGCCGGGGCATGGAACAGGTCCGAGACGAAGACGGACACGCTCAGGGGCCGGTCCGGCCCGAACTCCAGCGCGTGGACCGTCGGGCAGGTCAGCGCGGCCCGGGCCCAGGCCGTCTGGACGGCGAGCACCTCCCCGCTCGTGTCGGCGATCAGCGGGCTGTACTCGCCCGGTCGCTTCTTCTGCAGGGTGGCGAGCTGGGCCGGCGACGTGCCCGGCGCGGTCACCAGCGCGGCGACCCACGGCGTCGGCAACGGCTTCTCGTGGCCGGGGAAGGCGCCCCGCCGGAGGAGCTGCAGGTGCCCGGCGAGCGGGTCGGCCAGTCCCAGCAGGTCGAGCACGTGGACCGAGGTGCCGAGCTCGTAGGGTCCCTGGCCGATCCAGTAGGTGGCCACGGTCGGGGTGGCGAGGCCCGGTGCGGGGGCGGTCGACAGACGGGTGGGCGCCGTCGTCGGATCCTCCTGCAGGTAGGTGCCCGAGGGAGAGAGCCACGCCGACCGGTCGGCCGGCGTCCCCCAGGCGTAGGGCGCAGGATCGGCGGTCCCGTAGCCGTTGACCACCATGAAGGGGCTGGACGACCACGGCGAGTTGTCGGCCGACCGCAACGACACGGCGCACACCAGGGCCCAGGGGACGACCGCCAGGGCGATGGCGGACCGGCGGGCCAGGGGCACGGCGGCCACCGGCGCGCACGCCGCGAAGAACGGGGCCATCAGCAGACGGCCGTGGACGTAGTCGCCGCCCATCACCGTGATGTACCCGGCGTTGAGAGCGGCAGCCGTCGGCAACGCCAGCAGTGCGACCCGGTTGCGGGTCGCGCCCGGTCGGTCCCGCAAGGCCGCCGAGAGCGGCAGGAAGGCGCCCAGCACGAGGGCGGCCGCCGGTACGACCAACCAGTACGGGGTCACGAAGTCGGTCAGGTAGCGGACCCCCTCGCCCGGTCGGGGCAGCGAGGCTTCCTTGGCCACCGCCGTGTTGGCCACCAGCATCCCGTAGTAGCCCATGCGGAACACCTCGTAGGCCAACGGCAGGGCGAACGCACAGGTCACCACCCACGCCCGGTGTGCCAGTCCACGACGCCCGGGGTCCACCACGAGCACCACACCCACGAACACCAGGGTGTCGAGGACGAGTTCCGGCCGGACCAGCGGACCGAGGCCGAGGACGACCATCGCCGGCCACGGCACCTCGCGACCGGTGGCGCCGGCCCAACGGACCAGGATCCACAGGCACGCCCCCAGCCAGAGGAATTCGAGCCCGGTCTCGAGGCCGAGGGTGGCGAGCGACCAGACCGGTGCCACGGCCACGAAGACGACCGCCCCCAGCGGGAGCAGGAACGCGTCCGGCGCCGCCCGGCGCACCAGGCGGGTCGACGCGGCGGTGGCCAGTCCCAGGCCGGCCACGGAGCAGACGAGGCCCAGGTCGACGGCGATCGAGGTGAGCGGCAAGGGGGTCACCAGGCCGGCGACGGAGAGGATCCCCAGCCACAGGGGGCTGGTGAACGCCTCGACCCGTTGGCCGGCGTTGAAGACCGGTCCGTGACCGGCCAGCACGTTCTGCACGACGTGGAGGTAGATGTAGCCGTCGAAGAACATGCTCCGGTGCGTCCACCCCAGCACGGCCAGCACCAGCACGGGCAGGGCCAGCACCGCCGCCTGCGACGACCGGGGTGCCCGTCGCCGGACGTGGTGTGCGCCGGCACCGTCCGGTGGCGGGTCGTCCGTGCGGGCGCGGACGGCCACGTCGGTCCCGTGGACGTCGGGAACCGGGACGGGGACCACCTGGTCGTCGGTCAGCAGGTCCGGGCCGGGCACCGCGGCCTCGCTTTCGGGCACTCGAGTGCGCGCCGGCTCGCCCGGCGTGCACCTCCAGCATCGGCGCCGCCGACGGGCCCCTTGAGGAGGATCGCCCCTCGCGGGTCCGGCGCCACCCGTGCGGACGGCACCGGCACCGTGCGGTCGGGAGGTCGTCAGCCCCGGTGACCACCGCCGTCCCGACCCGACCGACCCTTCGGGTGCAGGAGCCGCTCCGTCCAGGGACGGCCGTCCCCCGACGTGCGCAGCAGGGTGTACGTCACCATGTACACCACGGCCAGTACGACCCCCAGCACACACCACCAGAACACCATCGGACCCGTCCCTCTTCGTCGCACCCGCCACCTGCCACCCAGTCTCCCACCGCACCCGTCGGGTCCGGCACGCCAGAACGCCGGCGCCGCCCCGGCACGGACACCGCCGCCTGTGGTGTGCTGGTCGGCGCAGGGCCGGGACGGACCGGCCACCGAGGCGAGGAGCACCCCGTGCCCGAGATGACCGGCGTCCACCACGTGTCGATCACCGTGACCGACCTCGAACGGAGCGTCCCCTGGTACCAGGAGGTCCTCGACATGACGTCGGTCATGGAGGGCGCCCACCCCGACGGCACCGGCCGCGTCGTCCTCCTGGGCAACCCGGCGTTCACCGTGCTGGTCGGGCTCCATGCCCACCCGTCCAACGCCGGCGAGCGGTTCGCCGAGACCCGTACCGGGCTCGACCACGTCGGGTTCGGCGTGGCCGACCACGCCGCGCTGGAGGCCTGGGCGGCCCGCCTCGACGAGCTGGGCGTGGCCCACTCCCCCGTCGACGACCAGCCGGGCTACTCGGTCGTCGTGTTCCGCGACCCCGACGACGTCCAGCTCGAGTTCATCGCCATGGCCTGACCGGCGGGTGCGCCGTCACGCCCTCGCCGGGTCGTCCAGGGGGAGGACCTCGGTCCCCCGGCGGACCCGCGCCGCCACCACCAGGTAGGCCACCGCCACCACGTCGAGCAGCGGGAGCGCCTCGTCCAGGTGGACCGGGGGCAGGTACCAGGCGACGGCACCCACCACGGCGACCGTCCCCGCGGTCAGGAGGTGCAGGACGGCCATCGGCGTGACCGGCCGTCGCCTCGTACAGGCGTCCAGTCCGGCCATGGCCAGGAAGAAGACGGCCAGAGGCGCCGTGAGCCGGAGGATCTCGGCATCGGGCACATGTCCCGCCAGATGGTCGGCGATGACCTTGGTGGCGCTGACCGCCGACGCCGCCACCGCCACCTGGAGGACCAGGTGCAGCGCCGACCAGGACCGGAAGCGCGACGGATCGATCCCGGCCGAAGGGACGGACTCGAAGTAGGCGCTGAACAGGGCGAACACCAGCACGAACTCGAACGCCAGTGACGCGACGTCGACGGTCACGATGGTGGGACCGCTGACCGCCAGCGCGCTCTCGATGAACGCCTCGCCACAGACGATGAGGGTGAATGCCGCCATGCGCTCGATGAAGTGCCGTTCGTCGCCCGCGGTGACCACGGTCCCGCCGTGCCACACGACACCCGTCCCCACCACCGACACCAGGAGGCCGACCAGGTAGCAGACGGTCCGCACCGGCTCGGGAACCCCGGACGCGACCAGGACGACCACGGCCGCCACCAGGTTGATGAGGGCGAGCCGACCGCTCGCCACCGAGCCCCGTCCGCCACCACGATGGGCGCGCAGGTACATGAGGGCCACCGTCCCGAGCAGTGCGGCGTACTCGACCCCCAGCGTGGACGAGTCACCGTCGACCGACACCCGGGCCTCCATGGCCATGAGCACGATGACCAGCATCTGGACCAGCAGCAGCAGCCGGTGGGGCAGGTCGGCGAGCTGCAGCCGGTGGGCCAGCACCGTGGTCGAGTACCAGATCCACCAGGCGGCAGTGAAGACGGCCACGATCCAGAACGCCCCGGTCTGGGGGTGCACCTGTTCGACCGCCCGGGTGAAGATCAAGATGGCGGCGACGAAGACGAGGTCGTAGAAGAGGGCCACCCACGTGGACAGTGCGTCGTCGGGCTCCGTCGGCTCGGACGCCAGGGGCAGGCTGCCCCACGGGGTCGGCACCCCTGACGGCGTGGACGTCGGACGACCGCCGCCCTCGTCCCCGGCGCCGCCCGCGTCGTCCTGGGTCACCGCGTCGTCCTGTCGCTCCGCTGGCGCCCCGGCGGCGCCGCCCCGATCGTCCGGCCCGCGTCCGGTGGTCCCCGCCGGTCCACTACGACGTCCGTGTGCAGTAGAACAGCGCGAACCGGCCGGCGGGGACCGTCCCCGGTCCCGACGGGGACGCCACCGGCAGACAGTGCCGGGCGATCCAGTGCAGCCGGCCGTCCTCGGGCGTCGGCGACTGGATCACGAGGTGGAAGGCACCCCGGTGGACCAGGGCCTGCAGGGTGTGCAGCGTCGGCTCGGGGATCGTCCCGGTGAACCCGCCGATGGGCAGCACCTCCTGGCCGCTGTCGTAGATGAAGGGGGCGGCCAGAGCCGAGGTCTGGGTGGCCATGAGGAACGGCGCACCGTTGCGCGCCTGCTCGAGCCGGGGCAGCAGCTGCTCGGTGGTCCCGAGGACCCCGAAGAAGGCGCGGACCGCCGTGGTGGTGGTCGCCGGCTGGAAGGGTGTGTCGAACGGACCCAGCCCCGATGCCGCCACCGACACCGCGGCCACGGTCGGCACGGCGACGAGCGCGGCCAGGACCGCCACCAGCACGGCGGTGGCCACCCGGTCGTCCGACCGGACGACGGACGAGGCGGCCACGGCCACCGAGGCCACCAGCGCCAGCACGGCGGCGGACGGCGCCAGCCATCCGGGCAGTCCGGTGCCGGAGGCGGGGAGCAGCCACTGTGCGTAGACCGCGCCCCCCACCACGGTGGCGACGACCACGGCACGGGCGAGGCCCGAGTGGCGGTGGCGCCAGGCCAGGCGCGCCCCCGACGCGACCAGGGCGGCCACCGGCGGGGCCAGGGCGGCCACGTAGTAGGCGTTCAGGCTGGCGCCGACGCTGAAGCTCGCCCCGAAGGTGACCAGCCACGCTCCCCACAGGAGGGCGTGCGCCCGATCGGGGTCCCTCCTGGACCGGCGTCGGGTGACCACCAGGGCGGCCAGGCACGACACCGCCGACGCCGGAACCAGCCAGCCGATGTCGCGACCGAGCGGGCCGGTGAGCAGCCTGTCCCACGACGGCGGCGGTGGCGGCGGGATCGGCACCCCGATGGACCGGCTGAGCAGCTGGTTCGGCGTCTCCTGGTCCACCCGGCCGATGCCGTTGTAGACGAAGACCTGCTGGAAGACGGAGTCGTCCTGGCTCCCGTCGACGTAGGGGCGCGAGGCCCGGGGGACCACGCTGACCGCCGTCATCCAGCTCACGGACACCACGCCGGTGCACAGGGCCAAACCGGCCACCCCGACCAGACGGCGCCTCCACGTGCCGCCGGCGGCCACCAGGTACACGAGTGCCAGTGCCGGGAGGACGAGCCACGCCTCGATCATCTTCGCCTGGAAGGCGAGTCCGACCCACACCCCGGCGACCACCAGCCACCACCGCGGGCCGTCCACCAGTGCGTTCACCGTGGCGTCGGCGGCCAGCAGAAGCAGCAGGATCATCAGCGAGTCGGCGATGTTCCCGCGGTCGAGGGCGACGGTGGCCGGGGCCACGGCCAGGAGGGCGGCGGCCAGCAGCCCGGCCCCGGCGCCGCTGAGTCGTCGGACCACCCGGTAGAGCACGAGGACCGACAGCACCCCTTCCACCACCTGGGGCAGGACGACGGCCCAGGTGTGGAGCCCGAACATGCGCACCGACAGGGCCTGGACCCAGAAGGCGCCCGGCAGCTTGTCGAGCGTGACGGTGCCCGCCGGGTCGAACCCGCCGAAGGCGAAGTCGTGCCAGCTGGACGCCATGCTGCGCACGGCGGCGGCGTAGTAGCCCTCGAGGTAGGGGCCCGACCGCCACGAGGTGAGCAGGCCGCACACGGCGGCGACTGCCAGCAGCGACGGCCGGGCCCACCGCGGCTGGTCCGACGGTGACCTCCAGAACATCAGACGCACCCACGCCGTCGAGGCTCCGGTTCCCATCGGGTGAGCATTGCACCGGACGGTGGCGGCCTGCCGCACCCCGGCTCCGACGGTGCCGGCACCGGCGGGCACGACCGGACGGGCGCGGCGCGCGGGCTCAGTCGATGTGGAGGCCCTCGAACATCCCCGACGTGCGCCACCGGTCGATGTAGTCGAAGTAGGCCGGGGCCCCGCCCGGGTACCCTCCCCCGTTGAGCCGCTGGCGCCGGCCCACGGGCCCGCCTTCGTTGTTGTAGTAGCCCGGGGTGCATTCGGGATCACCGCTGAAGAACCGTCCCGCCTCGGCGATGGGCGCCGTCCAGGCCGCCTCGGCCTCGGGCGTGACCTCGACGAGGGTGGCCCCGCGCTCCACGGCCGCCGACAGGATGGCGGCGATGGTGCGGGCCGCGTCGACCTGGTTGTGGGTGATGTTCGAGATCAGGTTGGCCTGCTGCTGGGGCCCCACGACGAAGAGGTTCGGGAAGCCGGCCACGTGCATGCCGTGCAGCGAGCACATCCCCTCGGCCCAGCGCTCGGTGAGCGTGATCCCGTGGCGGCCGACCGTCTCGAAGCCGCAACGGCGGGCGTGGTCGGTGCCCACCTCGAAGCCGGAGGCGACGACCAGCAGGTCCAGTTCGTAGTGGGTGTCCCCCACCCGGCATCCCGAGGCGTCGATGCTCGACACCCCCTTGCCGTCGGTGTCGACCAGGTGGACGTTGTCCCGGTTGAAGGACTGCAGGTACTCGTCGTGGAAGCACGGCCGCTTGCAGAGCTGGCGGTACCAGGGATGGAGCGCGGCGGCCGTGGCCGGGTCGTCCACCACGGCGTCGACCCGGGCGCGGATCTCCTCCATCTTTTCGTCGTCGGACTCCTCGTAGGCGAGGCGCACGTCGTCCATGGTGACGTCACCGTCGCCCACCCGCTGACGGATCCTGGCCCAGATCCGCTTCGAGATGTCGGTCCAGCCGTCCTGGACCAGGTCGACCTCGGCCTCGCCCCCGGTCTGGAGCACGGCGAAGTTCATCTGCCAGGTCGTCTGCCACCCGGTCGGCAGGCCGGCGAACCATCCGGGTTCGATCGCCGTGTTGTTGCGGACGTCGATCGACGACGGCGTGCGCTGGAAGACGAAGAGCTCGCCGGCGTCGCGGGCCACGGTGGGCACCACCTGCACCGCCGTGGCACCCGTGCCGATGATGCCGACCCGTCGGTCCCGGAGTGCGGTCATCGGTGCCCCCGAAGGATCTCCCCCGGTCAGCCCGTAGTCCCATCGGGCGGTGTGGAACAGGGGCCCCCCGAAGGTCTCCAGGCCGGGGATGCCGGGCAGTTTCGGACGGTGCAGGGGCCCCGTGCCCATGGTCACGAAGCGGGCGAGGATCTCGTCGCCCCGATCGGTCACGACCCTCCAACGGCGGGACTCGTCCACCCACTCGAGACCGGAGACCTGCGTCGAGAGCAGGCAGCGCCGGTGGAGGTCCCACCGTTCGGCCATGCGCTCGGCGTGGGCGTGGATCTCGGGGGCGAAGACGTACTTCATCGACGGGACCGTTCCCGACTCCTCGAGCAGCGGCAGGTAGACCATCGCCGCGGTGTCGCACATCGCCCCGGGATACCGGTTCCAGTACCAGACGCCGCCGACACCTCCCGCCCCATCGAGGATGAGGAAGTCGTCGATGCCGGCCTCGACGAGCATGGCCCCCGTGGCGAGGCCGGCGAATCCGGCGCCGATGACGGCGACCTCCACCTCGCCGCGTCGGACGTCACGTTCGGAGCGTTCGGTGTACGGATCCTCCAGCAGCCGGGCGAAGCGCCCGGTGGGTTCGACGTACTGGGCGGAGCCGTCGGAACGGAGCCGTTTGTCCCGTTCGGCGCGGTAGCGCCGACGGAGCGCCTCGTGGTCGATCGTCCCTGTCACCCGTACTCCTTCGTCGTGGTCGCCAGGACGATCATGCACCCTGCCGGCACACGTCGTCCCGACGGTCGCCTCGTGCGGGTGGCGCTCCGCGGAACGGCCGGACCAGGCGCGGGAGCGGTCGGGGCGGAGGCGGCCGGTCACCTGGTGGCGGTCGGTCCGGCGGGCCCCGGCCCGGGCCGCTGGGAGTCGCCCGCCACGTCACCCAGCTAGTCTCCGGAGCGGTCGACCACACGGCGCCACGGACGAGGGGACGGAACCGTGCATCTGGGCCATCATGGAAACCCACCCGATGCCTCGGACCAGGTGGTCGACGTCGAGGTCCATCTCGAGCGGGACATCGCCACGGTCCAGGATGCGACCGACGCATTCCTGGGTGATCCGGGCGACGCGTCGCGGGCCGGGCTCCTTGCCGCACTGGAGGCACTGGACCAGCGGACGTCGGCGAGCGACTCCTTCGAGGACGGTATCGTCGGGTCCGCGGTCTTCGGAACCTCCTCGAAGGGCTCGGTCATCGGAGAGACCAGCCTGAACCCCATGGCCGAGGAGCTTCCCGGTTCCGTCCTCCGGGCGCAGGTCGCGCTGGTCCGAGCGGCCAAGGACGCGGTGACGTCACCGGGTACGACAACCCTCGAATCGCTCCGATCGGCCAGCGAAGCGCTGGCCGCACTGCGGCCACCGGAGCAGGCCGACGACGGGAAGCAACTGCCGCCGGGAGACCCCCGCTAGGTCCGGAACGCCGTGACCCGGCGGGCGCGGGGCCGCGGATGCCCGTGCACCGCTGGTGTGGCGTACAGGGCCATCCGGGTCGTGGTGACGGGTCGTCCCCCACCCTGCGCAGCATGACCGTCCTCGCCTTCCGCTCTGGTCCGCCGTGCAGCCTGCCGCTCAGGAGGAGACGGCGTCGCCGGGGACCATGGTCACGGACCCCAGGATCCGCTTCTCCAGGGCGATCTGCTGCAGCCTGTTCGAGTCGGTGCCCGGGGGAGGAGCAGGACCGATCGTGATCCACTGGTCGATGTCGGGAAACGTGGCGGTCAGCGTCGCCGTCGAGGAGTCGAGTCCGACGAGTGCCTTCACCCCATGGACCGTCGTGGCCCTGCCACCCGGGAGGAGCCCGCCCTGCCCCTCGTAGAGGTGGAGCCCGGACGGTACATCCTCCGCTTCCGAGGGACAGTTGCACGTCACTCCCCCGCCCTGGGGGCCGTTGTCGAGTGTGGCCGTGTCGGGTCGACCCCAGCCGCATCTGCAGACACCCTCGCCGACCGTCCAGGACGACGGGACCGTGAACGTCAGACGCCCGGCGGCCACCTGCCGCTGCGTGCCGGGTGCGGACGGTCGGGTGGTCGTCGGGTGGGCGGACGGTGCCGCTCCCCCGCAGCCGGCGCCCAGGACGGCGACGACACCGACCGCCGTCGTCCTCAGCAGCCGCAGTCGCATCGATGGCCTCCTCGGATCGGTCGGCGAGGGAAGCAACCGTACCGGGCCGATCGTGCGCCCCCAGGTCGGGTCGGGCAGATCCCGACCCGGCACGTCCAGGTGTGGCGGGAGGTGCACGCCGCTGCTCCCGAGCGACGTCCTGGTGGGGCCCGACATCGCCCCGGGACGGCGACGGGCGTCGCCGGGACGGGCCAGATCACCCGGATGCCCGGACCGTGAACGTGGCGCCATCCCGGCGCCGATCGATGCGGGCGACCGGGCACACTACCGTGGGACGACGTCCGAGCCCCGGAGGGCGATCCCCATGGCCAAGTTGATCTACACGGCGATCACCTCACTCGACGGGTACATCGAGGACGACGACGGCGTCTTCGACTGGGGAGAGCCTGACGAGGAGGTGTTCCGCTTCGTCAACGACCTGGAGCGGCCGATCGGCACCTACCTCTACGGGCGCCGGATGTACGAGACGATGGTGTTCTGGGAGACCGCCGGCGCCGAGGCCGACCGGTCGACGGCCTCGGCGGACTTCGCCAGGATCTGGCGGGCTGCCGACAAGGTGGTGTACTCGAGGTCGCTGGCCGCGCCGACGAGCGCCAACACCCGCATCGAGCGGGCGTTCGACCCGGCGGCCGTCCAGGAGATGAAGTCCAACCGGGAACGGGACATCACCGTGGCCGGTGCCGACCTGGCGGCCCAGGCGTTCCGGGCCGGGCTGGTCGACGAGTGCCAGCTCTTCCTCGCACCCATCCTCCTGGGAGGCGGGAAGCCGTCCCTGCCCGACCACGTCCGGATCGAGCTCCAGCTCCTGGCCGAGCGCCGCTTCGACAGCGGCGTCGTCTTCCTCCGGTACCGCACGGCGGTCGCTGACGGGGCACATCCGTGACCGCTGCGACGGGCGCCGGCCATGGGCGCGTGAGCCCCGCCTGCACCCGGCCGGCCGGTGCCACCGACGCACCTCCGGCCGGGGTCCTCCCCCGTCAACGGTCGGTCAGGTCGATGTCGAACGAGGAGCCCCGGCGTCCCCAGACCTCCGTCGGTGCGACGTAGGCGAATCCCGCCTTACGGAGCACCCGTTGCGACCCCACGTTGTCGTCGCTCGCGGTCGCCGTCAGGGTCTCCAACCCGAAGCTCTCACGGGCGAGGCCGCACAACGTCCGCAGACCGGAAGTCGCCATGCCCTGGCCGGACACCCGCTCGGCAACCCGATAACCGACCACCGCCGTCCCGGCCGCGATGTCGTAGAGATTGAAGCGACCCACCACCGCGCCGTGTTCGTCGACGAGCACGTAGTAGGCACCCGTGCCCGCCTCCTGCTCAGCCAACAGCTCCCGGTGGTGTTCCGGGTACCGCTCGAAGAAGGCGTCACCCCTGTCGTTGATGGACGTGACGAAGTAGGCGCGGTTGTCCCGCTCGAACGCGAGGACCGCCGCCTCGTGTCGAGGGCCCAGGGCCTCCATCGAGTACACGGGCCGAGCCTATGCCGGCCGTGCATCCGGGTGACCGTGCCCCGGACGTTTCAGTGACGGGGCCTCCCGAACGGGCGAGATCCCTCGTGGTTCCGGAGCACGGTCGGAAGGTCGTGCATGTCCTCGAACACGACCGCGCCCGCGAGGGAGAGCGCCGCACCGCTCGTCACGCCCCCCGCGAAGCCGAAGGCCGACATCCCCGCCGACACTGCGGCCGTCACCCCGGAGACACTGTCCTCCACGACGGCACATCGCTCGGGTCCGGTGTGCATCTGGGCTGCCGCGAACAAGAAGATGTCGGGTGCCGGCTTGCCGTCCTCCACCTGCTCGACGCTGAAGATCCGACCGTCGAACCGGTCGAACAGGCCGGTCGTGCCCAAGGTGAAGCGCATCTTGTCGTGGCTTCCACTCGATGCCACGCACACGGGCGTATCGAGCTCGTCGAGCACCTCCACGATGCCCGCCACCGGCACGAGCTCACGTTCGAACACCTCCCGGTAGCGAGGCTCGAACTCGGCATCCCAATCGATGCGGCGGCCCAGGTGCCGTTCGATCTCCTGGTGCATGTGGGCGGCCGAACGCCCGACGAACCGCTCGACGATCTCGGCTTCCGTGAGTGGCCAGCCGAGTGAGGCCAGGATCATCGCCTCGGTCCGGACGGCGAGTCGCTCACTGTCCACCAGGACGCCGTCGCAGTCGAAGATGACCAGATCGAACTCCGCCATGGCCGCGAGCCTACGGACCCGATCGGTCGTGCGCGGCGGATCAGGTAGCACCGCTCCGTGCGCAGTGATCCCCTGCCACGCCTCGGCACCGACTTCACACCTTCGTTGCCGGGCCGTCGAGGCGACCTTGTACCGGCTACCCGGCATGGCGGGCGCCTCCGATGGCACGATCTGCGACGTGGCGGCTCGCTGGACGGCACGGAACGGTTCGGTACGTGGCAACCCGAAGGTGATGACCGCCGTGATGCCGTGCGCACTCGCAGAGTTGTCCGCCAGCTGTTCGTCGGGGTCGGGGCCGAGCGGACACTGAGCCCCACCGAGGCCAGGGCGACGGACGGGGCACCGGAGTAGCGTCGTCAAGATGGCGGCAAGCGACCAGTTCGTCGAGGATGCGATCAGGCACATTGCAGCGGGGAACCAGCTGGTCGACGGGATCACGCGTTTCAACGAAGAGACGACGGGTGCGATCGCGGACCTGCAACGCGGGATGACGATGACCGAAACGTTCGCCCGACATGACTCGGCGGTCTGGAGCAGGCGGATGAACGAATTGCTTGAAGAGTATGAAGCGACCAGACGGAAGGTCCGGGAATCCGCCGCAACTGCACTCCAGCTCGAGGGTCAGACCACCGGCTCCATCGCGTCGTCGTTCGGAACCACCCATCAGTGGGCCAGCCGGCTCCTGCGGGGGGCAAGGGCGGCTGGGAATCCTGGGGACTCGACTACGTAGGAGACTTCCGTTGAGCCGGGGCGCCGTTGGTGACCCTGAACAGCGGGAGCGTGACGCACCTCGGCACGGCGAGGGGAGGCGTGGCCCCACCGGGTAACGGCTCGGTGGCAGTGGGTCGATGGCCCAGGAGTTAAGCCTCGGTTCCTGACGCTGACGCGATCGGCGGCTTGCGTGGCGGTGCTCGCCATCGGTTGTGGTCCAGGATCCTCGACCAGGGCGACGACGCCCGTCTCCCGCAGCCTCGGGTGTTCGCTGCTGTCGCACCAACAGACGAAGCGTCTACTGGGCAACCACGTCACGACGCAGGCCCACGGCTCGACCGACTGCTGCTACCTCGTCAGACCCGGGACCTACCTGCCGGTTTCAGCAGGTCCCACACGGACTGCGATCTCACTGGGGTACCTGATCGACAACTACGGGAGCGATCCGGGTTCGTCGGTCCTCCAGGTCGCCGGTCGGACGGCGTCGTGGGTCACCTGTCCGGCGGCTGCTGGCGGCCACCATCGACTCCCGGGCCGGTCACTGATGGAGGGACCGCCCTCGATCGCCGGGTGGGTGGGACGTCGGTCCAGAAGGACCCGGCCGTTGGCGGTCCTGACCTGACGGGGATTCGCTAGCCGGTCTCCCCCGGCCACCCCGAGGCGTCGAAGACGGCGACTGGATCCAGGTAGTCGCGCCACCAGGTCACCTTGCCGTCGTCGACCGTGACGATGGAGACGAACCGATTGTCGTAAGGACGTCCGGTCTGGACGGACTGACCGTGAACCTCGTACTCGAGGACGGCGACCGATGCCGCTGGATCTCGGTACACGCGGAGATTGTCCGCACTTCGAACCGTCATGTAGCTGTCGTAGCCACCGTAGAGATCGAGTACGTCTCGTCGACCTTCCACCCGCCGGGGATAGCCAGGTACCGAGATCACATACTCGAAGACCACATCCTCGGCCAGGAGGTCGAAGAAGTCATCACCGGCAGCGAGTCCTCGGAGCCCTTCACGAATCAGGTGGAAGAAGGGCCCGTCGGCTCCGAAGTTCGAACTCTCGTCGACGTACTTGACCACGTGATCACCTCTGACGTCCATCCGGATGCTCGTCGCTGCGAAACCCTGGGGAGGTGCAGCACCTTCGGAGATCGTAGAGCCGGAGCGTCGGACAATGACCCCCTGCCACCATCCTGCCGGGTGCCCCGAACGTCGGGAGGGTGGGACGGTCAGGACATCCGGGCGGCCAACGCTGTCCCGATCTGGGCTCGCCAATCGGACCGCCTGCTGAAGTGGACACCGTGCCAGCCGTGCGCTTCTGCTGCCTCGATGTTTACGGAGGAGTCGTCCACGAAGACCACGTCATTGCTACGGGCGCCTACGTCGAGCCAGCGCTCGGCCGCCGGGTAGAACGCCGGATCGCTCTTGACGGCACCGAGCGCTCCGGAAGAGGCCATTCCATCGATGGGGAGAACCTCTCGGAGCCGCTGCTCGAGAAAGGCAGCACGTCGGGCCTCCTGGTTTGTCACCAGCACCACTCGGGCTCCCGAGGCGGCCCATTCGTCGGCCGCACGGACGACGTCATCGTCGATCTCGAAGTCAGCCTCGAACCAGATCTGGAGCAACCCTTCGACGTCGATGTCCCAGCCCAACTCCGTCAATGCGCCGGCCAGTGCCGTTTCCACGGGCTCACGCCCCACAATGACCGCTGACCAGGATCGCCGGAAGAACACGTCATCCAGGAGTGTCGGGTCCAACCCGTGCGTCTCCCGCAGTTCCTCCTGCCAACGTCCTCTTCCCGCCCGCTCCGGATCCAGGAGCACGCCGTCCACATCGAGGGCCAGAACCGGTCCTGCAGGTCGCCGACCTGGAGAAGGAACGGCCATCACCAACGAGCCAGCACGGACCCGGCGCATCGTCTCTCGTCGGTGCCCTCCCGGTGATGCGATGACGCCGATCGCGTTCCCACAGCGCCGGTCCGCCAAGTCACGGTGACATCACCGGAGCACACCTCCACCGTCGGACGGGTGTCCCGGGTCCTCCCCGCTATCACCCGGTCGCCACGGGGAGCGTCGCCAGTTGGCGCACGACGAACGAGGGGCGCCAGGTGGGCGAGTCGTCCACGAGCGTCAGGCGAGGGAATCGCTGCAGCACCGCCGGCAGGACCACCTGAGCCTCGAGCCGTCCGAGCGCCGCCCCCAGGCAGGTGTGGAGTCCCCGCCCGAACGCCAGGTGGCGGATCGGCGCACGATGGATGTCGAACCGGTCCGGCTCGTCGTACTGGTCCGGGTCCCGGTTGGCCGAACCGAGCAGCAGTCGGACCGGAGTTCCTGGTTCGATCACCGCTCCCCCGATCGTCACCGGTTCGTCGGGCCAGCGCCCGCCCCCTGATGCCACCTGCAGTGGTCCCAGGAACCGGAGGATCTCCTCGACGGCGTTGTCGACCACCTCGGGGTGGTGACGCACCTCGGCGGCGGCATCCGGATGGGACAACAGCAACCACAGACCGGTGGACAGGAGGCTCGCCGTCGTGTCGTGCCCGGCCAGGAGGATGAGAACGATCATCGACAGCAGCTCGTCCCGTGTCAGTCGTGTGCCGTCGTCCTCGACGGCGATGAGTGCCGAGATCAGGTCGTCACCCGGGTCCTTCTTGCGGGAGTCCACCAGTTCCCCGGCGTAGGCGAGGAACTCGTCGGCGGCCACGCCGGCGGTGGGAAGTGCCGCGAAGTCCAGTGGCAGTTCGTCGACCGCGATGATGTCGTGTGTCCAGCGGTGGAGCAGGGCCTGGTCGGTGGTCGGCACGTCGAGCAGGTCGGTGACGGTGGCGATCGGGACGGGCCACGCGATCTCCTCCAGCACATCGAACGCCGGTGACTCCTCGAGCCGGTCCAGGATGACCCCGATCGACGCCTCGATGCGCGGTCGCATCGCCTCGATGCGTCGCGGGGTGAAGGCCTGGGCGACCAGCCCGCGCACCCGCGTGTGCTGGGGCGGATCCACGAACAGGAGCGAGTTCTCCGAAAGCAGGTGCATCGACGGCGGGGCCCCGGCGGCGAAGACTTCGCGCCAGGGCGACGGCGTCGCCACCCCGAACCGCCGGTCCCGGAGGACGGCGTCGATGTCCCGGTAGCGCGACAGGACCACACCGATGTCGGGGTGTGCGAACACCGGGGCCTCGTCGCGCAGCACCCGGTACCAGGGAAAGGGATCGGCCCGGAAGGCGGGATCGGTGGGATCCCACATCGCGGGGCTGCGGCTGTCGGCTGACTTCACCATGGGAGCAGGCTTCCACATGTGTCGGGTCGGCGAGGGGCATCGAGGGTGGTCGGCCCGGTCGGCACGACAACACCGGCCCCGACGGCTGCGAATTAGGCCCGGGGCACCGCCACTCATTCGGCACGGTCGGCCGCTGGGACGGTCGGGCGGGCGGTGGTCGCCGTCGGACGCGGTGGCGCGGCACCCTGGGGACAAGGAACGAGAGTGGTGCGCCATTTCGTGAGCACTGCTCTTGACTCATCACGCCCAGTCCCGTACTGTGCCCCTGGAACGAGAGCACTGCTCACACAACGTAACGAGGGTGGAGCGCAGCGTCTCCGACCCGAGGCCGAGGGAGATCGAGATGGCCGACGTGCAGGCCGGGGAGCGAACGGACCTCGGACCGGTCGGGGCGTGGTCGCAACGGGTGAAGCGGGTGGGCGGTTTCATCCAGCTCGCATTCGCCGCGTTCTGGCTGGTGCGAGGGGCCTTCAACCTCCACGGCCAAGCCCGCTCCCTCCTCTCGATGGCATTCGTGGCTGTCGCCGTGGCCGTTCTCGCCTACGGGATCCGCGTGACCGCTGGCACCGGCCCCCGGTTGAGGACTCCCGGGGCGAAGCGGATCGAGCGATCGGTGACCATGGCTACGGCTGTCGAGTTGGTCGCCGCCTTCGTCCTGCCCGTCATCGTCATCGCCGCCGGACACGCCGACTGGGTGCTCCCCTCGATTGCCATCACCATCGGGCCACTGCTGCTGTGGCTCGACCACCTGGTGGACATCCCCCGGTACCGGGTGGTGGGTTGGGTGCTGACCATCGGTCCGGTGGTGCTGATCGCCACGATGTCCGGCTCGTCGCTGGCCGCCACCACCGGTATTGCCTCCGGCGTACTCCTCCTGGCGACGGCTGCCGCGGGATTCCACGACCTCGCCCGGTTGCAGCCGGCCCGCGGTGGAGGCCGACCGGGCGCCCCCGCTGGACCCGGTCAACTGCCCTAGGCAGTCACCTCTGGACGTGCGGATTCCGGTTCCCCGTGCGAGGTGTCCCTGGTCACCGGGTCGATGACCGATCGCGAACGGTTGGCTCAGGGGCGCTACCCCCATGCCGGAGCGATCTCCCGTGTGGCTCCGTGTGACCTGACGGGCCACGATCGGCAGCCACGCCGTGGAAGGGTCCGTGACGCCTTCAGGTGCGACGCACGCACGCGGAGGCCGAGAGTGGCCGCCACCAGGGTCGCGGTGCCTCTCCTGAGGCGGAGTGTCGGCAGATGGTCATCGCCCGACGGCATCGAGGGAGGCCCGGACGGCCGGCACTGGACCTCAGCCCGGGAATCGGCCATGGGAGACTGGGGACGGTGAACCCGGTCATTGCACGAGCGATCCTGTTCCGTGGTGCACTCGCCATTGCAGCACTGCTCGTGCTCGTCGGTATGGCGACGAGCACGTCATCCCCACCGCCGTGGATCCCGTTCGTCGCGTTCTTCGGATTGTTCCTGACGGCCGTGGTGATCATGTCCACGTTCGGAGACCGCCGACTCATGATCGCGGCCGGCCGCGAGACCGCTCCGTGGCTCGGGTCCAACGCCCGATGGTGCCAGTTCACCGTCCCCACGCCTCCGGACACTGCACCCGCCATTGCCGCGCGGGCCGTAGCCAACGTGGGCGGGAGGCGCGTGGTGATCATCCACGACACCGTCGCCGTCGGATGGATCGGCAACAGCTGGACGAACCTTCCGCAGTTCCAGGAGTATCAGCTGACAATCGTCACGGCCCCGGACGGCAGGGGCGGGTCTACCTTCACGTGCTGCGCCCGACCTCGATGGAGCACCGCTCTGCTCGGCGCATCACGGAGTCGCAGCCTGGCTGACTCCCTGGATTCTGCCGTGCGCAGCATCACCGGCGACACCTGGTGATTCGCTCGCACCAGAGCACCGGGAGGGTCCGCCATCCCGGGCGTCGATGGCGGCGGTCGACGAAATGTCAGCGCTCCGGCGGTTGTGACTGCGGCGCCAGTGCGACGGCCCCTTTCGTTGCGGGCCACCAGGAGCCGAGAACCCGCCATCCATGCACAGAGCACGGCCCGCGCATCTCCAATCCCTTGGAGTGCACCTGCCCCACCAGTTCCCGCGTCGACGCAACTCTAGGTCGACAACAGCCGTTGCGCCCGATGGGTAGTCTGACCGTGCCGGGCCCGTCGAGCGGAAGGTCCCGCCACCCGACGCTCCGGGTCCGGCCAATAAAGGCCAGTGCGTAGAGGACTTCACGGGACCACTCTGGACTGCCATCCTGGCCGTGGCCGGCCTCGTCACCCCGTCCCTTTGGAATGGATCGCAGTCGTCCTGGTGATCCTCGTGATGCGGGCCGGAACGGCACTCGCCATCTTCGCCTCGGCGCGACTCTCCCTCCAGGCGGCCCTGCGAACCTTTCTCCTCCCGCTCGGCGCCCAGGTACTCGTGGCTACCTACCCGGACTGGTCGATGGCATCGATGGGCCTCGAGACTGGATTGACGTTCCTCTGGCTGGGGGGTCTGCCTCTCGCTGCTCGTGCGCTGGTCGAACAACCGGCAATTCGGGCGGCTGGCGCTAGTCGTGCTGGGGCAGGTTGGCTTCTGCGGCTCCGCTCATGACCCGCTACGTCCGAGCACTCGCAGCTCTTACGGGTTGGGGGACCTTGGACGCGTACTTCAGAACAATCCGTTGCGCGCCAGCTCACCGGCTAACCCGATGGTGAAAGCATGAAGTTGCAATCAACGACGCTGGCCGTGCCCTCGTAGATACCGCTAGCCGGATCGAACGCAAGCGCAAATGTCACCAGGAATGAACCAGCAGGGTCCAAGATAGTCAGTATTCCGCTCTGTGCGTCGGAAGTCCAGGTGCCGTTAATGCCGCTGCCGCTCACCGCGGAGACGGACCCATTCGAGTTGAACATTAGAAGTGCATTTGACTGGCACATCTGGCTCGTGCTGACAAGATTCCACAGACTCCCGGCGGTGACTTCGGCTGCAACGGCCGGATTCGGAACAGTGTCGACTACCACGCTGGCGACGGCTCGAGCTGACCCGTAACCGAGTGCCTTGACCGCGAAGCGGTACCTAATGGAACGCTTTCCTAGGTTCGGCGGAAGTTCTACCGCCACAGTGACCGGTGAGGAACATTCTGAAATTGACGGAAGAGCCGGGCTAAGTAGCCGGCTCGACCAGAGATCACACACTGACGCGTTGCTGGCCGTGACCGAAAGCAGCACGTATCCACCATCGCTGTAAATCGTGACAGGAGACGCTGCTTGAGTTTGAAAGGCAGCATTCGCAGGGACGGCCGAAAAGGAACTGATTGAAGGCCGAGGAGCGTGGGCGGCACCTGCAACGGTGGACAAGCCGAAAAGGGGAGCCACGGCAAGCACACCAGCAATCACTGGAATTCGAAGTCGCATCGTCGGTCTCCACGATATTGCCGAATCGGTCTGCATTTGCACGGAGGCCCCAACCTCTCTCCGTGGTCCCAGCTCTTCAGTGCCACCTCAATCCAGGAGACCTGCCGATGCGCAAGCGACCACGCCAGCCCGTGATCCGTCCCGCACCTGAGACATTTCAGGGTGCAGGCGGAGTCGGCGGAGTGTGAGATCCGTCTGCGCAGGTGAACGCAAACTGTCCGTTCGCGCTGCTTGGCTGGGACGGCATAGCCACACGGTGTGCACTGGTCCCGATGTAATCCGAGAACCACCTCACATTGGTGATGGGCGAAAGGAACGCCACCTGAGCATGCGTGAACGTGACGGGCGTCGTTGGAAGCATCGTGCCGCCTCGGTTGAGTGGTGGACTTACCTCGTGGATAACCTCGGCGCTGTCAGCAGACGCATGGTAGGGCGGCGACCAGAAGTAGTCGGAAATGCTTTTCTGCGTCGTACCGCCTACGCCATAATCACGAATTTGCCAGTGCCACTGCGTCGGACTATCCGGAAAGAGGTCTGCGACGATGTGTTCACCTTGAAGTATCGGCGAATTGGCCGTTCCGCTTTTTAGGACGATTCTCAGCATCTTGTCCTTGGCCGGCTTCGGTGGAGGCTGGGGAACGAACTCCTCGATGAATGCGTAGATAGTTGGCTTCTCCCCATTCTGGGACGTCATGTCAGTGCCGATCTGGATCAATGAACCCACACCGCTTCCTGCACCAATGCCAATCCAATCGCTTTCGTTCTGGTACGTGCTGGGGATCGGTGTTGCCTTCGGCACCGTCCATTCCGCTTGGACCTGGTCAGCCTGCCCCGGATTGCCCTGTGCTACGTAGCCGCACCAATTCTGGGTCGGGTTGGGGACGTAGGCGGCAGCCGCTTCCGGGGCGTTGACCGCGCTCGACGTTGCGGCGTACGCAGGACTCGAACTCAGTGCCACCGCTCCGCCGACCGTCAGAACAAGAGCGCCCACCGCGCCACGTCCGTGCCACCGACTCACCATCGGACCCACCTCCTGGAAGCGCCAACTCGGGGCACGATACACCGCTCGGCACCGGCCAGCACGGGAAACGCAGCAGACTCGAAGGCCCGTGACGCATCCGATGAGGCCGAACCACTTGCCGACGTGGTGGCCATCTGAGGGCATCGCGCACGCAACGCGCACGACGGGCAATCCAGAGCAGACGCTCATGTCCGCCGTCAGGCATTTCCCCTGGTCACAGTTGGTGTCGGAGGGGGGACTTGAACCCCCACGTCCTTTCGGACACTAGCCCCTCAAGCTAGCGCGTCTGCCTATTCCGCCACTCCGACGAAGTGGCTCCGATGCTGCCATCGGGGCGAAGGGCATGGTAGCGCGCCCAGGGGGGTGTCCCGTACGGCGGGGCCCGTCGTACCCACCCGGGACGGGTGCCGTCCCGGCTCAGGAATGGCCCGTGGTGGGCGCCGGCTGCATCCGGGTCCACAGCGCGGCATTCCACAGCACGCCGTCGACGGACGGGTTGTAGGCGACGTTTGCCACCTGGACACCGTTGGCCAACAGCCCGGGCTCGCCGAACAGCGGCAACGCCACCATCTGGTCCCACAGCTGGTCGTCGATCTGCGCATACGTGGCCGCACCGGTCACCGGGTTGAGTGCCTGCGGCGCCTGGACGAACAGCTGGTCCACCTCGGGATCGTCGAACCGGCTCCAGTCCTCGTCGTCGGCAGGATGGTGCGGCGTCCCGTCCGAGTACCACCCCTGCGTCTCCGACGGGAAGGGCCCCGACACCCGGGTCACCAGTGCCATGTCGAAGGAGTCGGCGGTCGACGCCGCGGTCAGCCCGGCTGCACCGTCGACCGGGAACGTCGTCACCGTGATCCCGGCCGCCTTCAGCTGGGCGACCAGGTCCGTGGCGGTGGTGTCGATCCACGGGTCGCCCTGCTCGACGGCCATGCGCACGACGAACGCCTTGCCCGAGGCGTCCTGGTAGAGCCCGTCCGCTCCACGGCTGTACCCGAGCGCTCCGAGCAGCCGGTCGGTGGCATCGGGATCCGGTGCGTCGTACTCGCCTGCCGCCGTCGACGCCGTGTACGAACTCTGCCAGGCCACCGCCAGATGGCTGTCGTTGACGACCAGGGACGGGTCGAGCGACCCGAACACCCGGGCCAGCAGCGCCGACCGGTCCACGGCATGGGCGATCGCCTGTCGGGCCTCCACGTGGCTCCCGACGGTGGAGCGGACGTCGAACTCCAGCGACTGGAAGGCCAGGGACGGATGGATCGAGCTCTGGGAGTTGGGCAGGGCCGACGCCGCGTCGAGCGACGCCAGGTCGAACGACCCCGGTTGCGACACGGCCGTGTCGGTCGCCGCCAGCGGGGCGATCCACGAGGCGGCCGCCGTCTGGTCCGACACGGTCACGCTGGCCAGGGCCGACGGGGTGCCCCACCACGACGGATTGCGCACCAGCAGCGCCGTGCCGTCCGCCGACACCGACTTCACCAGCAGCGGACCAGCCGACAGGTCCACCGCCGGGTCGAAGGTGGCGAACCCGGAGTTCCAGCCGACCCTCCGGGCGATGTGGGCCGGGACCATGTGGTCGAACATCAGGCGCCAGTCGGCGAACGGCGTGGTGAACACCACCGTCACGGTGCGACCGTCGTGGCTGCCGGTCACCGAGGCCACGTCCCGGTACCCCAGTGTCGAGGCCACCTGGTCCGGTTGGCCGTCGACGTCGACGCCGTCCCCCCGCTGGGACTGCCAGGCGTAGACGAAGTCGTCCGCCGTCACCGGTACCCCGTCGGACCAGACGGCCTTCGGATTGATGACGTACTGGATGGTCAGGGGGGACGTCGACGTCGCCTCCACGCTCAGCAGCAGGTCGGTGTTGACCTGGGGCACCAGCTTCGGGCCGATCACGTACGCGCTCGGCAGCACCTGGGTCAGCAGTGCCGGCGTGGTCGACGCCGCGCCGGCGAGGGTGTTGGGGTTGAAGCCGTCCCACGGACCGCCGAGGTGCACCACCGACGTGCCCCCCGTGGCCTGCACCAGCGCCGGGTAGACGGGCTGGTCGACCTGGCTGATCTGGCGGCTCCCCAGGTGGTCGACGATCGCCACCAGTCCGATGATCACGATGATCACCAGCGGAAGTGTCCACCGGGCACGGTGCTCCCGCCAGACCGACGAGAGGCGGGGCCGGTGGGCGACGGGCTCGGCGCCCGGTTCGCTCACTGCAGGCGCAGCAGGAGGATGATGTTGGTGAAGGCGAAGACCACGGCCACGATCACGGTGATCCGGTCGAGATTCTTCTCCACCACCGTCGACCCTGCCGCGGCGGAGCCGACGGAGCCGCCGAACATGTCGGACAGCCCGCCACCTTTGCCGGAGTGCATGAGGATCAGGAAGATCAGCGCCAGGCAGCAGACGATCTGGAGCACGACGATGATGGCGGTCAGCACGGGAAGGCTCTCCTCGGGGTCAGGGCCATCGGGAACGCTACCAAACTCAGCGCCCGGTCCGTGACGCGGCCCGGGCGATGTCGGTGAACTGGGCCGCATCCAGGCTCGCCCCACCCACCAGGAGGCCGTCCACGTCGGTGCAGGCCATGAGCGACCCGGTGTTGTCGGCCTTGACCGAACCGCCGTACTGGATCCGCACCCGGGTGGCCGCGTCCTCGCCGGCCACCTGGGCCACCACGCCCCGGATCCAGGCACACGCATCCTGGGCGTCGTCGGGCGTGGCCGCCTGGCCCGTCCCGATCGCCCACACGGGCTCGTAGGCGATCACCATGGTCGCCACGTCCTCGGAAGGCACCCCGCCCAGCGCTGCCGACACCTGGGCGGTGAGCCGCTCCTGGGTCAGCCCGATGTCCCGTTCGTCGACCGTCTCCCCCACACAGCAGATCGGCACCATCCCGTTGCGCAGCACGGCCCGCAGCTTGGCCGCCACCACCGCGTCCGTCTCGCCGAAGAGGGCCCGCCGCTCCGAGTGGCCCACGATGACGTATTCGACGTGCAGTTTGGCCAGCATCACCGGGCTCACCTCGCCGGTGAAGGCCCCGCTGTCCTCCGCCGCACAGTTCTGGGCACCGAGCGCCACCGGGATCCCCTCGCCCTCCAGGACCGACTGCACGGACCGGATGTCGGTGAAGGGCGGGTGGACCGAGACGTCGAGTCCGGCCACGTCGGCCGGTTGCAGCCGCAGACCGAGGTCACGGGCGGCGTGGATCGCCTCCAGGTGGTCGAGGTTCATCTTCCAGTTCCCGCTGACCAGTGGCCGGCGCCCGACCCCCGCGGGACTCACCGGTGCGATCGGGCGGGGGCGTTCGACGCACCGCGGAGGGCGGCCAGGCCCGGCAGGTCGCCGAACTCCAGCAGCTCGAGGGAGGCACCGCCACCGGTGGAGATGAAGCTGATCTCGTGCTCGAGACCGAGGGAGTCCACGGCGGCGGCACTGTCGCCGCCGCCGACCACCGTGTACCCGGCGCATGAGGCCACGGCCTCGGCCACCCCGGCCGTACCGGCGCTGAACCGGGCGTCCTCGAAGACACCCATGGGGCCGTTCCACAGCACCGTCCCGGCGCCGGCGATCCACTCGGCGTAGACCGCCACCGTCTCGGGCCCGATGTCGAGGCCCTGCCAACCGTCGGGTACGTCCGCGCCCACGGTCCGGACCTCCCCCGCCGTGCAGTCACAGCCGAAGGAGGCGCCGGGCTCGAGCGCCACGATGTCGGTGGGCAGCAGGACCGGCGTGTCCGACGCCAGCAGGGCGCGGCACTCGTCGATCCGGTCACGGTCGACGAGCGAGCCTCCGATGTCATGGCCCTGGGCGGCCAGGAAGGTGAAGGCCATCCCCCCGCCCACCACCAGGGCGTCGACGTGGTGCAGGAGCGCCTGGAGCACGCCGAGCTTGTCGGCCACCTTGGCCCCGCCCACGACGGCCACGAACGGGCGGTCGGGCGCGCCCAGGAGACGGCCGAGGGAGTCGATCTCCTTCTCCAGGAGCAGGCCGGCGGCGCTGGGCAGCATGGTCGGCGGGCCGACCACCGAGGCGTGGGTGCGGTGCGACACCCCGAAGGCGTCGTTGACATAGGCGTCATGGGAGTTGACCAGCTTCTCGACGAACGAGGCGTCGTTGGCCGTCTCGCCCGGGTCGAAGCGCAGGTTCTCCAGCAGCTCCACCTGTGGGGCCAGCCGGGCCAGCTCCTCGCGCACGGGTCCGAGCTCCCACCGGACGTCCGGGGCACCCTTGGGGCGACCCAGGTGCGTGCAGGCGGTGACGGTGGCCCCGTGGTCCACCAGATACTCGAGCGTGGGCAGGGCGGCCCGGATGCGGAAGTCGTCGGTCACCACGGCGGGCTCCCCCTCGCACGGCCGGAGCGGGACGTTGAAGTCGACCCGGACCAGGACGCTCGCCCCCTCGAGGTCGGGGAGGTCGCCCAGCAGGGGCAACCCGTCCAGCAGCGGATTCTCGTCGGACTTGCTCATGCCCTTGTCTCCCCTCGGTGCCTGTCCACTCCCCGGACCGACCGGCTCAGGCCCCGGCGCCCACGACGAGCGACAGGTCCACCAGGCGGTTGGCGTAACCCCACTCGTTGTCGTACCAACCGTTCACCTTCACCAACGTGATGCCCGACGCCGACGGCACCACCATCGTCAGGCCGGCGTCGAACGTGCACGAGGCCGGACTGCCCACGATGTCGCTCCCGACGATGGGGTCCTCGGTGTACACGAGGACCCTGGACAGCGGTCCCGTGGCGGCGGCGGCGGCAAAGGCGGCGTTCACCTGCTCGACCGTCACCTCGCCGGGGATGACGGCGGTGAAGTCGGTGATCGATCCGTCGGGCACCGGCACCCGCAGGGCGGTCCCGTCGAGGCGGCCCTTCATCGACTCGAGGACGAGGCTGGTGGCGCGCGCCGCACCGGTCGAGGCCGGGACGATGTTGACGGCCGCCGCCCGGGCCCGGCGCAGGTCCTTGTGGGGTAGGTCGAGCAGGTTCTGGTCGTTGGTGTAGGCGTGGACCGTGGTCATCATGCCGGACTCGATGCCGAAGGCGTCGTCCAGGACCTTGACGAGCGGGACGAAGCAGTTGGTGGTGCACGACGCGTTGGACACCACGAAGTCGGTGGCCGGGTCGAACTGGTCGTCGTTCACGCCGACGACGAAGGTGGCGTCCACACCGGTGCCCGGTGCGGAGATGATGACCCGCTTCGCCCCCGCCTCGAGGTGGGCGGAGGCGGTCTCCTTGGAGGTGAAGAGCCCGGTGGACTCGATGACCACGTCGACCCCGAGGTCGGCCCACGGCAGGGCCTTGGGATCCCGCTCGGCCAGCACGGCGATCGACTTGCCGTCGACCACGACGTCGGTCCCCTCGACGGTCACCTCGGCGGCGAACCGCCCGTGGGTCGAGTCGTACTTGAGCAGGTGGGCCAACGTCTCGGCCGACGTCAGGTCGTTGACGGCGACGACCTCGACGTCGGCGCCGAGCAGGTGGGCCGCCCGCAGGTAGTGCCGCCCGATGCGCCCGAAGCCGTTGATCCCGATCCGTACGGTCATTGCTCTCGTGCCTCAATCCTTCGTCGAGTGGTCGTCCGGCGGCCGGCCGGTGCGTCGCCGACGCCCGACCCACACGCACCCCATTTCCGAGGGGCACGTCCACGCTACGGCATCCAGGCCCTCCGGGGCATCATCCGAGCAGATCGGCGAGGGTCTGCGCCAGTCTGGACGGGTCGTGGGCCAGGCCGCTCGGGCGTGCCAGGGGCACGTCGACGACCGGGACGCCAGGCTCGCCCACCGGGATCCCCGACGAGTCGCACACCACGGTGTCCACGCCGATCCCGTGGGCCAGGAGGGCGCGGACGTGCATGGCCACGTCGAACGAGGCCGTCTCGGGTTCCTGGGGATGCAGGTTGCAGACGTAGACCCGCCGGGCCGAGGACCCGTTGACGGCCTCGCGGATGCCCGGGACGGCCACGGCGGCCAGGACACTCGTGAAGAGCGATCCGGGGCCGAGGACGATCTGGTCGGCCTCGGCCAGGGCGACCAGGGCGGCCCGGGGTGCGGGCGGGTCGGCGGGCACGAGGGAGACGGCCCGGATGTGACCGGTGGCGTTGACCGCCACCTGTCCGGTCACCTGTCCGCCGTCGGCCTCGGCCTTCAGCACCACCGGCTCGGTGGTGCTCGGGAGCACACGGCCCGTCGCCCCCAGCAGTCGGCAGGCCTCGTCGAGGGCGCTGACCGGGTCCCCGGTCGAGTCCATCAGTCCGGCGAGGACCAGGTTGCCCAGCGAGTGCCCCGCCAGCTCCTCCTCGGTGAACCGGTGGTCGAAGGCGGCGGCCAGGAGCGATCCCGGCTCGGCCAGGGCGATGAGGCACTTGCGCAGGTCGCCGGGCGGGATGATGTGGAGGAGCTGGCGCAGACGGCCCGAGGAGCCACCGTCGTCGGCCACCGACACCACCGCGGTGACGTGGTCGGTGTAGGTGCGGACGGCCCGCAGTGTGGCGGCCAGGCCGTGCCCGCCGCCGATGGCCACGACCCGGGGGCCGTCGGGGCCCCGACCGGTCCTCGCCCCGGGGGCGCTCACCGTTCCACGTCGCGGTGGAAGACCGTCGTCGGCAGCCCGTGGGAGTCGAGCCGGCGGGACAGCTCCTCGGCGAGCACCACCGACCGGTGGCGGCCGCCCGTGCACCCCATGGCCACCGTCAGGTAGGACTTCCCCTCCTTCATGTAGGCGGGGATGAGCATCGTCAGCAGGTCGTCGAGCTTGTCGAGGAACTCCAGGGTCTCGGGGCGGTCGAGCACGTAGGCCCGCACCTCGGGCTCCAGCCCGCTGTGGCTGCGCAGCGCTTCGTCCCAGTACGGGTTGGGGAGGAACCGGCAGTCGAACATCAGGTCGACGTCGAGCGGGACCCCGTGCTTGAACCCGAACGAGACCACCGAGGTCTGCATCGAACTGCCGGACTCCTCGTCGCCGAAGACCTCCAGCAGGCGGGAGCGGAGCTGGTTCGTGTTGAGCTCCCCGGTGTCGATGACCAGGTCGGCCCGGTCCCGCAGGCCGGCCAGCAGCGCCCGTTCGTCGGCGATGCTGTCGACCACACCCCGGGCGGCCTGCGGATGGCGGCGGCGGGTGCCTTCGAACCGGCGGATGAGGACGTCGTCGGCGGCGTCGAGGAAGAGGATCCGCACCCGGTTCCGCCCGACGATGAGGGCGTCGACTGCCGGCAGCACGTCGTCGAGGTCACCGCCGCCGCGGCCGACCACGAAGGCCACCCGGGCCATCTCCGAGCCGGCGCCGTCCACCAGTTCGGACACCTTGGCGATGAGCGCCGACGGCATGTTGTCGATGACGAACCAGCCCAGGTCCTCCAGGGTGGCTGCCGCCGTCGACCGCCCCGCCCCCGACATGCCGGTCACCACCAGGTACTCGCTCATCGACCTTCTTCCGTCTCGCGTCGGGTCACCGTTCGGGCGCCAACGGCGTGTGCAGCCGTTCGAAGACCGCGCTGCCCACCGCTGCCGGCAACCACGATAGGCCCATCAGCTCGTCGCGGGATGCCTTGCGCAGCCCGGCCAGACCCTCGAACTGCTCCACCAGCCGGGTACGCCGCTTGGGCCCGAGCCCGGGCACGCCGTCCAGCGCCCCCACGGTCATGCGCTTGCCCCGCAGGGTGCGGTGGTAGCCGATGGCGAAGCGGTGGGCCTCGTCACGCAGACGCTGCAGGAGGTACAGGGCCTCGGACTGGCGCGGCAGCCGCACCGGGTCGGACGAGCCGGGCAGGTAGACCTCCTCGAACTGCTTGGCCAGCGACGCGATCGGCACCCGCTCGGTCAGGCCCAGCTTGTCGAGGACCCGCATGCCCACGTGGAGCTGACCGAGGCCACCGTCGACGAGCAGGAGCTGGGGCGGGTAGGCGAAGCGCCGGCGGACGGCCGTGGGCTGTGGGGACCCGTCGGCGTCGGCGGCTCCGACCGGGTCGGCGGCGGCCGTCCGTTCCTCGTCGAGCAGTGCCGTCAGGCGACGGGTCAGGACCTCCTCCATGGCGGCGTAGTCGTCGTTGCCGTCGACGGTGGACACCTTGAAGTGGCGGTAGTCGGCCTTCTTCGCCAGACCGTCCTCGAACACCACCATCGAGCCCACGTAGTCGGTCCCCTGGAGGTGGCTCATGTCGTAGCACTCGATGCGCAACGGGGCGTCGGGCAGGTGCAGCTCGCGCTGCAGCGCCTCGAGGGCCCGGGCCCGGCTGTTGTGGTCCGAGGTGCGCTGCAGCCGGTGCCGCACGAACGCCTCGCCGGCGTTGCGCTCCACCGTCTCGAGCAGGGCCCGCTTGGGGCCCCGGACCGGGACCCGCACCGCCACCGGCCCGCCCCGGCGCTCCGCCAGGTAGTCGGCCACCGCCTCGCCGTCGGCCGGCATGGTGGGCACGAGGATCTGACGGGGCACCCCCGAGGCCGCCTCGGCGTACACGTCGACCAGGAGCCGCTCGACGAGCTGGTCGGGAGCCAGGTCCTCGACCTTGTCGACGAAGAGCGCGGAGCGTCCGACCACCCGTCCGGCCCGGACGTGGAACACCTGGACGGCGGCCTCGAGTTCGTCCTCGGCCAGGGCCAGGACGTCGAGGTCCTCGGGCCGGTCGAGCTCCATCTGGCGCACGGCGTCGGCGGTGCGGACGGCCTCGAGCTTGTCCCGCAGCTTGCCCGCCCGTTCGAAGTCGAGGGCGGCCGAGGCCTCACGCATGGACGTCTCCAGCTCGCGCTCGAGTGGGCCGGTGTCACCCCCGAGGAAGGTGGCCAGGTCGCCCACCAACCGGTCGTACTCCTCGTGGGTCACCTCCCCCACGCACGGGCCCGAGCACCGCTCGATGTGGAAGAGCAGGCACGGCCGGCCCAGCCGCTCGTGGTTGCGGAACTTGGCGTCCGAACACGTCCGCACGGGGAACGAGCGCAGCAGCAGGTCGAGGGTTCCCCGGATGGCACCCACGTTCGGGTACGGGCCGAAGTACCGCACCCCGGCGCGCTTGCGCCCCCGCACCACCGCCGGCTTCGGCCAGTCGTCGTTGACGGTGAGTGCCAGCCACGGGTAGCTCTTGTCGTCCTTCAGGCGAACGTTGAAACGCGGCTGGAACTGCTGGATCAGGTTGTGCTCGAGCAGCAGCGCCTCGGCCTCGGTGCCCACCACCATCCACTCCACGTGGTCGGCGGACTCCACCATCTGCGCCGTGCGTGGCGCCAGGTTGGCCGGGTCCTGGAAGTACGAGTTCACCCGGGACCGGAGGGACTTGGCCTTGCCGACATAGAGGACGCGACCGTCACGGTCGATGAACTGGTAGGACCCGGGTTCGTCGGGAATGCTGCCGGGCAGGGGTCGGGTGGCCACGGCACCAGTGTGCCGTGCGCGGTGGCCCCGCCGTGTCAGGTCCGCGGTCCGACCCGCGGGCGCCGGGGATGTGGAGCGCGATCGGCGGGAGCGCCGGGTACACTCGGGTCCACGCCGGCCTGGTATCCGGCGACATCTACCGCTCCGGGGCCGACATCCCCGCGGATGGGCGACCAGGCTGTCCCCGCCGGCCGTGAACCGGAGCGCCTCCCCAGGAGGTCACATCCACATGCTGCGCTTACAGAAGGCACTCCCCGAGCGCTACACCTCCGCGTCGCCCGACCAGCTCGCCGGCTGGATACGTGACGCCAAGGCGAGGCTCGGGCCCAGGGTCTTCATCCTCGGGCACCACTACCAGCGGGACGAGGTGATGGCCTGGGCGGACGCCCGGGGCGACTCCTTCGGACTGTCGCGTATGGCGGCGGCCCAGACCGAGGCCGAGTTCGTCGTCTTCTGCGGCGTGCACTTCATGGCCGAGTCGGCGGACATCCTGACCGGCGACCACCAACAGGTCCTGCTCCCCGACCTCAATGCCGGATGCTCGATGGCCGACATGGCCGACATCGACTCGGTCGAGGAGGCGTGGGAGACCCTGGCCGCCGTGACCGACATCGAGCGGGTCGTGCCGGTGACGTACATGAACTCCTCGGCGGCGCTCAAGGCGTTCGTGGGTCGCAACGGCGGCGTGGTCTGTACCTCGTCCAACGCGCGGGCCGTGCTGACCTGGGCGCTCGGTGCTGACGGACACGGCACGACCCGCGGCGACCAGGTGCTGTTCTTCCCCGACCAGCACCTGGGTCGCAACACGGGCTACGAGCTCGGCTACGGCCGGGACGACATGGCCGTGTGGAATCCGCGGCTGGCATCGGGCGGACTGGACGACGCCGTCCTCAAGTCGGCCGCCCTGCTGCTGTGGCAGGGCCACTGCTCGGTCCACCAGCGCTTCCGACCGGCCCACGTCGAGGCCTTCCGGGCCGAGCACCCCGACGGCATCGTGGTGGTCCATCCCGAGTGCGCCCATGACGTCGTCGAGGTCGCCGACCAGGTCGGCTCCACCGACTACATCATCAAGGCGGTGGCCGATGCGCCCGCCGGCGCCGTCGTCGGGATCGGCACCGAGATCCATCTGGTCAACCGGCTCGACGCCGAGACCCCGGACAAGACGGTGGTCTCGCTCGACCCGCTGGTGTGCCCGTGCTCGACGATGTTCCGTATCGACGCCGCCCACCTGGCCTGGGTCCTCGAGGGACTCGTCGGAGGCGAGGTGCGTAACCGGATCACGGTCGACGCCGGCACCGCCGAATGGGCCCGGGTGGCCCTGGAACGGATGCTCGCAACCACCTAGGTCGACGGGTCCGCCTCAGCGGGCGGCCCCGGCCGTGGTCCGGCCTGGAGCCCTGCCGTTCGTCGCCACCGGGGCCGAGGACGACGCCGACTTGGTGGCCCTGGTGGCCTTGGTGGCCTTGCTTGCCTTGCTTGTCTTGCTTGCCTTGGTGACCTTGGTGACCTTGGTGGTCTTGCTTGCCTTGGTGGCCTTGGCCGACTTGGCCGGCTTGGGCGCCTTCGAAGCTGTCGTGACCGTGGCCGATGAGGGCTGCTCGGCGGTCGCCGCCGCCTTGGTGGCCCTGGCCGATGTCGGCGCCGTGGTCACCGTCGTCACGTCGGCCGTCCTGGAGGAACGCGTCGGAACCGACGGTGCCGGTTCCCTCCGCCCGTGGGCGAGCATCGGGGCCAGGACCTGGCCGGTGTAGCTGGCGGCCACGGCGGCCACCTCCTCGGGCGTGCCCTCGGCAACCACCGTGCCGCCCTTGTCACCGCCCTCGGGTCCCATGTCGATGATCCAGTCCGCGCTCTTCACCACGTCGAGGTTGTGCTCGATGACGATGACCGTGTTCCCCTGGTCGACCAGCCGGTTGAGCACGTCGAGGAGCTTGCGCACGTCGTCGAAGTGCAGTCCCGTGGTGGGTTCGTCGAGCACGTAGAGCGTCGTACCCGTCGATCGCCGGCTGAGCTCGGAGGCGAGCTTCACCCGCTGGGCCTCACCGCCCGACAGGGTCGGGGCCGACTGGCCGAGCCGGATGTAGCCGAGGCCGACGTCGACCAGGGTCTGGAGGTGCCGGGCGATGGGCGGCTGCGCGGCGAAGAACCCGAGGGCCTCCTCGCACGACAGTTCCAGCACGTCGGCGATGGTCTTGCCCCGGAAGGTCACCTCGAGGGTGTCCCGGTTGTAGCGGGCACCGTGGCACACCTCGCACGGAACGTAGATGTCCGGCAGGAAGTGCATCTCGATCCGCAGCGTGCCGTCGCCCGAGCACGACTCGCACCGCCCGCCCTTCACGTTGAAGCTGAAGCGCCCGGGCAGATAGCCGCGCACCTTGGCCTCGTTGGTCTGGGCGAAGAGCTTGCGGATGTGGTCGAACACACCGGTGTAGGTCGCCGGGTTCGAGCGCGGGGTGCGCCCGATCGGGGCCTGGTCCACGTCCACCACCTTGTCGACGTGCTCCACCCCGCTGATCCTCCGGTGCAGTCCGGGCAGGCTCTTGGCCCGGTGGACCTGCTTGGCCAACGACCGCAGGAGGATGTCGTTGACCAGGCTCGACTTGCCCGAACCCGACACCCCGGTGACCGCCACCAGCTTCCCCAGCGGGAAGTCGACGGTGACGTCCTTCAGGTTGTGCTCGCGTGCGCCTTCGACCACCAGGTGGTCCCCGTTGCCGGGCCGACGCAGCTGCGGCACCGGGATGGACTTCGCCCCCGACAGATACTGGCCGGTGAGGGAGTCCGGATTGGACAGGATCCCGTCGGGGCCGCCGACGGGGCCCGAGTGCACGATGCGGCCACCGTGCTCGCCCGCCCCCGGTCCGACGTCGACGATGTGGTCGGCCACGGTGATGGTCTCCTCGTCGTGCTCCACCACGATGACCGTGTTGCCGAGGTCGCGCAGGCGCTCGAGGGTACCGATCAGACGCTTGTTGTCCCGTTGGTGGAGACCGATGGACGGTTCGTCCAACACGTAGAGCACGCCCACCAGTCCACTGCCGATCTGGCTCGCCAGCCGGATCCGCTGGGCCTCCCCACCCGACAGCGTGGCCGCCGACCGCGCCAGCGACAGGTAGTCGAGGCCCACGTCGAGCAGGAACTGCATGCGTTCGAGCACCTCGCGGAAGACCCGGTCGGCGATCAGGTGGTCGCGGTCGGACAGCTCGAGGGAGCCGACGACCTCGACGGCGCGACCGATGGCGAGCGAGCACAGTGCGTGGATGTTGTGCCCGCCCACGGTGACGGCCAGCGACTCGGGCTTGAGCCGGGACCCGCCGCACTCGGGACAGGGCACCTCGCGTAGGTAGCCCTCGAGGTTGTCGCGCAGGAAGTCGGAGTCCGCCTCGGTGTGGCGACGCTCCAGCCAGTTGACGATCCCCTCGTAGGTGGAGTGGAACGACCGCTGCCGTCCGTAGCGGTTGCGGTACTTCAGGTGGACCTGCTCGTCGCCCGTGCCGTACAGCACGAGCTGGCGGTCGGCCGGGGAGAGGTCCTCCCAGGGGGTGTCGATCGAGAAGCCGCCCAGGTCGGCGACGGCCCACTGCATCCGGTCGAAGTACTGGCTGCGGGCGCCGGACCACGGGGCCAGCGCCCCCTCCGCCAGGGACTTGGTCGGATCGGGCACCACCAGGTCGGGGTCGACCTCGTACTTGGTGCCGAGTCCCGTGCACGCCGGGCATGCGCCGTAGGGCGAGTTGAAGGAGAAGTTCCGGGGGGAGGGGTCCTCGAAACTGATGCCGCAGTGGGTGCACGCCAGGTGCTGGCTGAAGGTGATGGCCTCCTGCTCGGTCCCGTCCGTGTCGACGACCACGATCTCGGCGACGCCCTCGGCCAGCGACAGGGCCGTCTCCAGCGACTCGGTGAGCCGGCGTCGGATGTCGTCGCGACGGATCAGCCGGTCGACCACCACCTCGATGGTGTGGTTCTCGTACCGGGCGAGGTCGAGGTCGGCCCGCTCGGACAGCTCCATCGTGGTGCCGTCGACCCGCACCCGGGCGAACCCCTGCTTGGCCAGGTCCTCCAGGAGGGCGCCGTACTCGCCCTTCCGGCCCCGGACGACGGGTGCCAGCACCAGGAACCGGGTCCCCTCGTCCATGGCCAGGATCCGGTCCACGATCTGCTGGGGACTCTGGCGGGCCACGGGACGCCCGCACACCGGGCAGTGGGGCTTGCCGATCCGGGCGTAGAGCAGGCGCAGGTAGTCGTAGACCTCGGTCACCGTTCCCACCGTGGACCGGGGGTTGCGCGACGCCGACTTCTGGTCGATGGAGATGGCCGGCGACAGCCCCTCGATGAAGTCCACGTCGGGCTTGTCCATCTGGCCCAGGAATTGACGGGCGTAGGCGCTCAGCGACTCGACGTAGCGGCGCTGGCCCTCGGCGTAGATGGTGTCGAAGGCCAACGACGACTTGCCGGACCCGGACAGGCCGGTGAAGACGATGAGCCGGTCGCGCGGGAGGTCCAGGGAGACGTCCTGCAGGTTGTGCTCGCGCGCGCCGCGCACCACCAGTCGATCAGCCATGGCGAGGAGGATACCGGTGCGGGGACGTCGCCTGGCCGGGCCCGCTCACCCCGGTACCGGGGCGTCGACGTCCGCCGTCTCCCCGGGCAAGACCGGCGTGCCGTCGACCGGGTCGCGGGTCAGGAGGGAGCGCAGCTCGGCGATCTCGTCGCGGATCAGCGCCGCCTCCTCGAAGCGGAGGTCCTCGGCGGCCTTGTTCATCTCGGCGTCGAGGCGGTGGACGAGGCTCGAGAGTTCGTCGGCGTCGGGGCCGAGGGCATGGGCCATCTCGGCGGCGACGGCCCGGGGGTCCACCGACGTCCGCTGTCCACCCCGGCCCTTGGCGCTGCGGGCGCCCTTGACGACGGCCAGCCCCGCCATCGCCCCGCTGGCGCTGAACGAGTCGCCCCGCACCCGCTCGAGGATGTCGGTGACGGCCTTGGTGATGGACCGGGGGTCGATCCCGTGGGCCTCGTTGTAGGCGATCTGCCGGGCCCGGCGGCGCTGGGTCTCCCCGATGGCCGCCGTCATCGAGTCGGTGACCCGGTCGGCGTACATGACCACCCGTCCGTTGACGTTGCGGGCGGCCCGCCCCATCGTCTGGATCAGCGAGGAGGCGGAACGCAGGAACCCCTCCTTGTCGGCGTCCAGGATCGCCACCAGGGCGACCTCGGGGAGGTCCAGGCCCTCCCGGAGCAGGTTGATCCCCACCAGCACGTCGTAGACGCCGAGGCGGAGCTCACGGAGGAGCTCGATGCGGGCCATGGTGTCGACGTCGGAGTGCAGGTACTGCACCCGCACGCCCTGCTCGGCCAGGTAGTCGGTGAGGTCCTCGGCCATCTTCTTGGTGAGCGTCGTGACCAGCACCCGGTTGCCCGCCGCCACCGTGGCGTCGATCCGCTCACGCAGGTCGTCGATCTGGCCGGTGGTCGGGCGGATGTCGACCTCGGGGTCGACGAGGCCCGTCGGACGGATGACCTGCTCGACCACGTTGGCGCTGTGCTCGAGCTCCCAGTGGCCCGGTGTGGCCGACAGCAGGATGGTCTGCCCGGTGCGGGCGACGAACTCGTCGAAGGTCAGCGGTCGGTTGTCCATGGCCGACGGCAGTCGGAACCCGTGGTCGACCAGGGTCTCCTTGCGGGACCGGTCCCCGGCGTACTGCCCGCGGATCTGGGGCACGGCGACGTGGGACTCGTCCAGGACCACCAGGAAGTCCTCGGGGAAGAAGTCGAGGAGGGTGAAGGGCGCCTCACCCGGGGCCCGTCCGTCGAGGTGGCGGCTGTAGTTCTCCACCCCGCTGCACACCCCCGTCTCGGCGAGCATCTCGAGGTCGTACTCGGTGCGCATCCGCAGCCGCTGGGCCTCGAGCAGCTTGCCGGCGGACTGCAGCTCGTCCAGGCGTCCGCGCAGCTCGTCCTCGATGCTCAACACGGCACGGCGCATCCGCTCGTCCCCCGTGCCGTAGTGGGTGTTGGCGAACACCACCAGCTCCTCGAGCTCGTCGCCGATCTCCCCGGTCAGGACGTCGAACGGACGGATCCGCTCCACCGTGTCGCCGAAGAACTCGACCCGGACGGCGCGGGACTCGTAGGCGGGGTGGATCTCCACGGTGTCGCCGTGGACCCGGAACTGGCCGCGGGAGAGGGTCACGTCGTTGCGCGAGTACTGGAGCTCGACCAGGCGCTTCAGCAGCCCCCGCTGCTCGTGCTCCTCGCCGGGGTGGAGGGCGACGATCCGGTCCCGGTACTCCTCGGGCGAGCCCAGGCCGTAGATGCAGGAGACCGACGCCACCACGATGGTGTCGGGCCGCAGCAGGAGGGAGGAGGTCGATGCGTGGCGGAGGCGGTCGATCTCGTCGTTGATCGACGAGTCCTTCTCGATGTAGGTGTCCGAGCTCGGGACGTACGCCTCGGGCTGGTAGTAGTCGTAGTACGAGACGAAGTACTCCACCCGGTTCCTCGGGAAGAACTCCTTCAGCTCGGCGGCGAGCTGGGCCGCCAGCGACTTGTTCGGTTCGATGATCAGGGTGGGCCGCTGCACCGACTCGATGGTCCAGGCGATGGTGGCGGTCTTGCCGGATCCGGTGATCCCGAGCAGCGTCTGGTACCGGTCCCCGCGCTCCAGCCCGGCCACCAGACCGGCGATGGCCTCGGGCTGGTCGCCGGCGGGCTTGAATGGCGAAACGAACTGGAAGGGGGGCACGTCGTCGATGGTACCGGGAGGGTGTGACACCTCCCGCCGGGCCGGCTACCGGGCGGTCTGGAGCGCGGCCACCGCCCCGCCGTCCACCAGCACGTCGGTGCCGGTCAGGTAGGCGGCGGCCGGCGAGCAGAGGAAGGCGATCACCGCGGCGATCTCCTCGGGCCGGCCCAGCCTCGCCAGGGGGCTGCCCGCCACGATGTCGGCGGCGCCGGTGCCGGCGGCCAGCTCGGCCTCGCCCATCGGGGTCCCGATCACCCCGGGGGACACCGACACGATGCGGGCGCCCCGTGGCCCCCACGCCACCGCCGTGCGCCGGACCAGACGGATCACCCCGAGCTTGGCGAGGACGTAGGCGGTGGCCGGGTCGTCGGTGAGCCCGACCAGTCCGGTCCCGAGCGGGTCGTCCAGCACGGCCACCGCGGCGTCGTCGGGCGACCCCAGGTGGCCGGCCATCGACGCCGTGCAGACGGCCACCGTCCCCCCGGCCACCAGATGGTCGAAGGCCCCGAGCACCCGGGCCGTGCCCGCCAGGTCCACGTCGAGGATGGTCCGGGCGTCGGCCTGGGCCGGCGACACCCCGGCGGTGACGACGAGGGCGTCGAGCCGGTCCACCCCGGCCGCCAGGGCACGGACCGAGTCCCCGTCCGCCAGGTCGACGGCGACGTCCCCACCTCGCACGTCGGCCACCAGGGTCTCACCCACCAGGACGGCGGCCACGGCGGCGCCGATGCCGGACGCCCCGCCGACGACCACGTTCACCGGGGCCCCGGCGTCAGGATCCCGCCCCCGCCGTGACCGGCCCGCCGTCGGTTCCGCCGGGCCGCTCGGGCAGGCGCGTCAACCCGTCCCACACCCGGTCCACCTCGACCGCCAGCGCCTCCGTGCCGTCCGAGTTGTCGACCACGAAGTCGGCACCCTCCAGCCGCTCGGCCCGGGACGGCTGGGCCGCCTGTCGGGCCCGGGCGTCGTCCTCGGCCATCCCCCGCAGCGTGACCAGCCGTTCGAGCGCCACCTCGGGCGGCACGTCGACCACCACCACGGCGTCGAGGGCCAGCAGCTCCCGGTGGAACACCTTGAGGAGGGGGATGTCCATGACCACGATGCGGTCCGTGCCCCGATAGGCGTCCTTGCCCTCGATCATGGCCATGCCGATGGCCGGGTGGATGATGGCGTTGAGGGCCTCGAGCTCCTCGGGGTGCCCGAACACTTTGGCCGCAAGGGACGGACGGTCGATCCTGCCTCCGGCGTCCAGGATGTCGGCGCCGAAGCGGTCCACCAGCGGCTGGTAGGCCGGGGCGCCGGGCTCGACCACCTGGCGGGCCACCTGGTCGGCATCGACCAGTGCGGCTCCGTGGGCGACGAGGAGCCCGGCCACCGTCGACTTCCCGGCACCGATGTTGCCGGTCAGCCCGACGGTGCGCACGCGGCCGCCCGCTCAGACCGCCCGCCGCGGCCGCGAGGCCGTGGCGAACAGCACCATGGTGGTCCGGTCGAGGTCGTCGGTGACGAAGAAGTCGTCGGCCGTGATCCCGGTCGATCCACCCGAGTCCCCCCGGGCGATGACCCGGTACGCCAGCGGCAGGGCCCGGGTGTAGAAGCCGATGTACCACGAGCGCGGGATCCTGTGGCGCAGGTCGAACACGTCGAGCCGCAGGACCTTCTGCGCCTTCTCCCGTCGTGCCGTGAAGTCCGCCTTGACCTGGGGCACGGCGTCGAGGCCCTGCACGGTGACGTCGTGGAAGTACTTCCCCAGCAGGGCGCGCAGCTCGGGCGGCTCGAACAGGTGGATGTGGAACGGGTTCTCGAAGTCGGCCGGGGCGTTCGGGGTGAGGAAGAAGACCGTGCCGTCGTCCGCCATCACCCGGGCCAGTTCGGCGACGTGTCCCTCGGGGCGGTCGAAGTGCTCGATCAGGTGGGACGAGCACGCCCAGTCGAAGCTGCCCTGGGCGAGCCCGAGGGCCAGGGCGTTCATCTGGGCCGTGGCCAGCCCGTCCCCCCGGTAGTTCGCCCGTGCCAGCTCCACGGCCTCGGCGCTGTAGTCGACACCCACCACCCGCCGGTCGGGGGCGAGGAAGCGGGCCGACTCGAACCCCTGGCCGCAGCCCACGTCGAGGACGGCGCCCGCACCCATCCGCTCGATCACGGTGCGGTAGCCGGCCGCGTGCAGCGCCAGCAACGAGTCGGGTGTGACGCCCTCCTGGGGCCGCTCCCCCGTCAGCCGGCGCCCCTTCCGGTCGGCGGTGGCGGCCGACCCCGCCGATCCGCGACCGGGGTTCATCGGGCGGTCCCGTCCGGTCGTCGGTCGTGCTCGTACTGGTCCATCGGGCTCCCCGTCCTGGTGCCGGGGGCAGGTGCTGCCGTCCCGACGCTGCAGTTGTTTACACTACCGACCACTCGTGCCGGAACCAGGACCCACTCCCGCCGGGCCGACCGTCCGGGACCCCGGGCGGGCCGGCTCCCTCTACGCCCGCCTGCGGTCGCCCAGCGCGCTGCGGGCCTGGGTCGACTACCTGGCGTTGGCCGTCATCGCCTTCGTGCCCATGCTGGCCGCCCAGCCCGGCGTGGTGACCGACGACACCAAGACCTACCTCTACCTGGACCCCGGCCGCTACGTCCGCCAGGCGGTGTCCGCGTGGGACCCCCACGTCGGGCTCGGCACCGTGACCCACCAGAACATCGGCTACCTGCTGCCGATGGGTCCCTTCTACTGGGCGATGGCCGAGCTGCACGTCCCCCTGTGGGTGGCCCAGCGCCTCTGGATGGGGTGCCTGCTGTACGCCGCCGGTGCCGGCGCCCTCTTCCTCTGCCGGGTGCTCGGCCTGACCGGTCCTGGCCGCTACGTGACGTCGCTGGCCTTCATGTTCACCCCGTACGTGCTCCAGTACTCGGGTCGCATCTCCGTACTCCTGATGCCGTGGTCCGGGCTGCCATGGATGCTGGCCTTCGTCATCCTGGCCGTGCGGCGGGGCGGTTGGCGCTACCCCGCGCTGTTCGCCCTGGTGGTGGCCCTGGTGAGCGGCATCAACGCCAGTTCGATCCTCTACGTGGGCATCGCCCCGGCCCTGTGGCTCCCCTATGCCGTCCTGGTGGCGAAGGAGTCCACGTGGCGCCGGGCGTGGGGCGTGGCCTGGAAGGTGGCGGGGCTGGTCGTGCTGGTCTCGCTGTGGTGGGCCGTCGGCCTCCAGGTCGAGGCCGCCTACGGCGTGAACGTCCTCAAGTACACCGAGACGGTGCCGGCGACCAGTGGTGCCTCGCTCGCCTCGGAGATCCTGCGGGGGCTGGGCTACTGGTACTTCTACGGGACCGACCGGGTCGGCCCGTGGACCCAGACCTCGGTCGAGTACACCCAGGACCTCGCCCTGATCGCCTTCAGCTTCACGGTGCCGGTCCTGGCCTTCCTGTCGGCCTTCGTGGCCCGATGGCGCTACCGGTCGTACTTCATCCTGGTCACCGTGGTCGGCATGGTGCTGGCCGTCGGTCCGAACCCGTACGAGCACCCCTCGAGCGTGGGCTCGGTCATCAAGAAGATCATGGTGGACACGACGGTGGGCCTGGCCATGCGGTCGACCGACCGGGCGTCCCCCCTCATCGTGCTGTGCCTGGCGGTGTTCCTGGGCGCCGGCGTCAGCGCCGTCGCCTTCCGGGTGCGCCGGACCGGGCTGGTGATCGGGGCGTTCGCCGTGGCCGCCGTGGCCGGGGCGTCGGCGCCCCTGTGGTCGGGTCAGATCGTGGCCGACGGGTTCACCCAGCCGGCCGTCCCACCGGCCTACGTGCGCCAGGCCGCCGCCGCCCTCGACACCGCCCACCCCGGGACGCGGGTGTTCGCCATCCCGGGCAACGACTTCGGGGCCCAGCGCTGGGGCGACACCATCGACACCGTCTATCCCGGCCTGATGACCCGCCCCTTCGTGACCCACGAACAGCAGATCATGGGCTCCCTGCCCACCGCCGACGTGCTCGAGGCCGTGGACGGCCCGATCCAGGACGGTGTCATGGACTGGAACACGCTGGCGCCGATGTCCTCCCTCCTCGACGCCGGTGACGTCCTCGTCCAGTACGACCAGGCCTACGAGCGCTACGACACCCCGCTCCCCCAGGTGCTGGCCGCACAGCTGGCCACGACCCCACCCGGACTCACCGACCCGGTGTCCTACGGCTCGCCGGTCCCCAACGTGTCGCTGCTCCCCCACTTCGACGAGGCCACCCTGGGACTGCCGGCCAATCCCGGGTGGACCGCCCCGCTGGTGTCCTACACGGTGACGGACCCCCGTCCGATCGTGCGCACCGAGACGACGGCGTCGCCGCTGGTGGTCGACGGGGACGCCAACGGCGTCGTCGCCGCCTCCTCGGTGGGACTGCTCACCGGCAACCCGACCATCCTGTACGCAGGCACCCTGGACACCGACGCCGCGCTGCGGGCCCGCACCCTCGGCGCGCCGGCCGACCTGGTGGTCACCGACACCAACCGCAAGCAGGGCTACCGGTGGAACTCGCTGAACGAGAACACCGGCTACACGGAGACGGCGGCCCAGGGCCCGGACACGTCCGACCCCAGCGACGCGCCACTCGACCTCTTCCCCGGCGCCCCCGCCGACGCCCAGACGACCACCGTCCTGCACGGAGTCTCCACGGTCACGGCCTCGTCGTACGGCTCCTCGATCACCTACCTGCCCGAGGACCGGCCGGCGGCCGCGCTCGACGGCAACACCCAGACGGCGTGGCTGACCAACTCGTTCGTGGGCCAGATCGGCCAGTGGTGGCAGGTGACCCTCGAGGGGCCCGACACCGTCGGCTCGCTGCAGCTGGTGCAACCCCAGACCGGGGACCCGGACCGGCACATCACCCAGGTGACGCTCACCTTCGACGGCACCCGCCACGTGACCGTGCCGCTCGGGCTCGCCTCACGTGCAGCCACCGGGGAGACCGTGACGTTCCCGACCGAGACCTTCCGGACGCTGCGGATCACCGTGTCGGGGGTGACGGTCGACGACCCGACCTCCCCGGTCGGGTCCCGCAGCTCGGTGGGATTCGCCGAGGTGGTCATCCCCGGCGTGTCGGTCGACGAGACGGTGTCCATGCCCCAGGACCTGCTGCGGGCCGCCGGGTCCTCGTCCCTGGCCGATCGCCTCACGCTGGTCATGACCCGCCTGCGGGCATCGGGCACGCCGCCCCGGTCCGACGTCGAGACCTCGCTGCAGCGCACGTTCTGGCTGCCCACCGCCCGGACGTTCTCGCTGACGGGCCAGGCACGGGTCTCGCCGCTCATCCCCGACGACGAGATCGACCGGGTCGTGGGGCGACCCGGCTCCGACTACACGGGCACCGTGGCCTACTCGCTCGGGCGGCTCCCGAACGACCTGCGGGCCAACGCCTCGGCCACCCTCGACGACGACCCGTCGACGGTGTGGGAACCCGGGTTCGGCGCCGCCCACCAGGCCGGGCAGTGGCTCCAGTACGAACTGCGCAAGCCCCTGGCCTTCGACCACCTCGACCTCCAGATCGTGGCCGACGGACGTCATTCGGTCCCCACCCGCATCACGGTGTCGGCCGACAGCGGCCAGGCCACGGTGGACCTCCCCCCGCTGGCCGACGCCTCGGTGGCCGGCGGCGTGGTCGACGTCCCGGTGACCTTCCCGACGCTGCAGGGCCGCAGCATCCGGATCACGGTGGACGACGTCCGTCTCGAGAACACCCTCGACTACTACTCCCAGACCCCCATCGCCATGCCCATCGGCATCGCCTCGGTCGGTCTGCCCGGGGTGACGGCGACCACGCCGCCCGTCGACGTCCCCTACTCGTGCCGGGGCGACCTGATCTCCGTGGACGGCGCCCCCCTGTGGGTCCAGGTGACCGGCACCACGGCCGACGCCCTCGACCGTGACCCCCTCACCATCTCGCTGTGCGGGCCCGACGCCCATGGCGTCACCCTGGGCCCCGGCGACCACACCCTGCGTTCGGCGCTCGGAAGCGTCGCCGCCTACGACGTCGACCAGCTCGTGTTCGACTCGGCACCGGGCGGCGGGGCCATGCCCCTCGCCGGCCCCACCCGTCTGGTCCCGCCGACCGTGGCCCCCTCCCCGGCCGTCACCGTCGACCGGGCGACGTCCACCGTGCTGCACCTGACGGTGCACGGGGTGGTCACCACGCCGGGATCGACGCCCTTCGACCTCGTCCTGGGCGAGTCGATCAACAAGGGATGGACGGCCACCGTGGCCGGCGGCCCGAGCCTGGGTGCCCCCGTCCTGATCGACGCCTTCGCCAACGGGTGGCGGGTGGACCCGGTGGCACTCGCCCCCTACGTGCACGACGGCACCCTCGAGGTGGCACTCGTGTGGACACCGCAACGCACGGTGGACTGGGCACTCGTGGTGTCCGCGGTGGCGATCGTGGCCTGCGTGGTCCTCGCCGTCTGGCCGGTGGGGCGGCGCCGGCGTCGTCGCCGGCGGCACGCCCACGGTCCGGCCGCCGGCGACGGGGGTACCACCCCGGCCCACGCCACGTCCGACGGGGTGGCCGCCGTCGTCGTACCCGTCACCGTGGCCGACGACGCCGACGCGGACCAGGTCCTGGACCGCCGGCCGCGGCTCCAGCTGCCCTTCGGCGCCGAGGGGCCGCGGGCGTCCGTGGTGGTGGCGGTGGTGACGGCGGGCGTCGCCGGCGCTGTGGCCGCGGCGGTCGCCACGCCACGGGCGGGACTGGCCGTCGGCGCCGCCACCCTGGTCGTCCTCCTGGTGCCCCGTCTCCGGTTCCTGCTCGGGATCGCCGCCGTCGGGTGCGTGGCGGCGGCGGCCGTCTACGTCGCCGTCCACCAGAACCAGGCGCACGTGCCCGACAACGGGGCATGGCCGCAGTCGTTCGGCACCGCCAGCCAGTGGGCGTGGGCGGGGGTCGTCTTCCTGGGGGCGGACGGTGCCGTCGACGTGGCCCTGCGCGCCCGTCGGCGCCGACTCGACCGGGCCGCTGGCGGATCGGACGGGACCGATGGTCCGGAAGGATCCGACAGCCCCGACGCCGGGGGTGGCGCCGATGACGGCGCCGAAGCCCCGGAGACCCCGTCGGTGCCCGAGCCGCACGCCGTGGCCTGACCGGGCGTCGCCGGTCGGGACCGGGCGGGGGGCATGACGCCGGTGGGCCGGTTGCCTCAGTCCGTCCGGGTCAGCGCCTCAGTGGCCAGTGCGGCCAGCGTCCCCCGGGCGGTGGCGTCCCACGTCAGCCGAGCGGCGCGGTCGAGCGCGCCGACCCCGAGCCGGCGCCGCAGGACCTCGTCGTGCAGCACCGACCCGAGTGCACGCGTCATGTCCTCGGGACCGTCGACCAGCAGGCCGGACTGACCGTCCACCACGGCGTCCTCGTGGCCCCCGATGCGGGTGGCCACGGCCGGGGTGCCACACGCACCCGCCTCCGTCACCGTCATGCCCCAGCCCTCGCGCAGCGACGACGACGCCACCACCCAGGCGCTGCGGTACAGGTCGACCAGGGCCTCGTCGTCGACGAACCCCGGCAGCTCGATCCACGACTCCGCCCCGTGGCGCTGCAGCAGGGCCTCGAGCGCCGGACGCTCGTACCCCTCGCCGGCGATCACCGCCCGCAGCCCGGGCATGTCGGCCTTGAGGCGCGCCAGCGCCTGGATCAGGAGGTGGAACTGCTTGACCGGCACCAGGCGTCCGACGGCGACGACCAGGGGAACCGGCGACCGCTCGCCGCCCGGGGAGAACCGTGGCTCGACCCCGGGCGGGGTCACGCTGATCCGCTCGGGCGGGAGGTGGAGCCGTTCGACGATCTCGGCCTTGGACGAGTGCGACAGCGTCACGATGCGGCTGCGGCGGTACAGCGGCGGGGCGATCCGGTGTTCGAGCAGGTGGCCGAACTCGGCCATCCCACGAGGGAGCACCATCTTCCACATCTCGGCGTGGACGTGGTGCAGGAACGTGATCTGGGGGCACCGCGACCACACCGGACTGAAGAAGGGCATCCCGTTCCAGATCTCGACCACGCCATCGCCCGTGCCGATCCGACCCACGGCGCCGGACAGGATCGACCGCGGGAACACCGAGTAGCGACCGGCCCGCCGGATGACCCGGTACCCGTCGCGCCGCACGACCCGGCGGCCGCCGGGCACCGACGAGGTGGTCATCGACACGTCCAGTCCGGCCGCCGACCACGCCGACACCACCCGGTGGGCGTGGAGCTCGCTCCCGCCGGCCTCGGGGTCGTCGAAGTCACGCCAGGCCAGGACGTCGATGCGCTTGAGGCCCCCGCGTTCGGCGATCTCACCGATGGGCATGCCGGCGAGGAGCGGGACCGGCCCGGACTCCGGGCGGGAGCGGCCCGACGGGTGGTCCGACGAGGCGGCCGCCGACAGGGGCGACGCGCCGTCCCACGCACGGCCGAGCCGGGTCACGGACGCGTCAGCCGGGCGGCCGGCGGCCGCCCCCGACTCCCCCGGGCCCGCGTTCACCGTCCCGTCCTCCCGTACCGTCCCCCAGGGTGCCGCATCGGCCGAGTGTACCGGACCGGGGTCGTGTCAACAGGGGTCCACCAGGGGCGGAGCAGTGATCAGGTGCGACCGGCGATCCGCTGCCAGCCCCAGCGGGCCGTCCAGTGCTGGCCGCGGTGGCGCCGGTGGATGGCGAGGAAGGCCACCGCCATGCCGAGGGCGATGGCGCCCTGGGCGCCCAGGTCGGCCCACGCCGTCGCCACCGGGCGACCGTCGGCCGCCGTCACCAGTCCGACGGCCAAGCCCGAGCCGGCGACCAGCACCAGCACGATCCAACGCGAACCGGTGCCGAACAGGTAGTTGGTGACCAGCACGGTGAACGAGAGGCACATCATGGCCAGCACCAGCGGGGCGAAGGCGGGGGCGGCCGTGCTCAGCCGGGCACTGAACACCAGCGTCAGGAATTGGCGGGGCACGAACACGGCGATGCCGAGCAGCACCGCCGCCGGGACGGCCAGGAAGAGCAGGGTCACCCCCAGCTGGCGGATGGCGTGCCCGCCCTCGTTCCACCGGATGGTGGCCTCGGGCAGCAGGTATGCGCCCAGGGCCAACGCACCGAAGACGAGGGCCTTGGACGCCACCGAGATCGCCGCGTAGGGCCCGACCTGGGCGTGGTCGAGCCGACCCAGCAGGATCACGTCGACGTTCTGGAGGAGGCCGAGGAGCGCAAGTCCCACGAACGCGGCGGACACGTCGGCCAGGAGCTTGCGGCGGGCCAGGACGGCGGCGGGTGCGGTCGCCCGGACGGCGCCGGCGCCGTCCTCGACCACGGGGGCCGTGGCCGGATCGGCCCACGCCCGGCGGGCCAGCCAGTGGGCGTGGGCGGTGGCCACCACCTCGCTGAACAGCACCCCGAGGGCGTACCCGGGGACGCCGGCCCCGGCCACCACCAGCACCACGACCAGGACGGTACGGACCCCGCCCTCGACCAGCAGGTTGCCGGCCAGGCCCCGGTAGCTGCGGTGGGCCTGCAGCAGGCCGCGGTCCACGCAGAGCAGGATCCACACCCCGGCGGCCATGAGGATCAGCACGACGCCTTCGCCGTTGGGCAGGTGGAGCTGCCGTGCGATCCATCCCTGCAGGGCCAGCACGACCACCAGCTCGACGCCGAGTGCCACCAGGCAGAGGCGGTGGACCCGGGCCACCCAGCGGCGGACGAGGTGGGACTGGCCGGTCGTCTGGAGCCCGGTGACCCGCCGTACCACTCCCACCAGCACGGCCGATCCCGGCATGGACAGGATGAAGAAGAGCCCGAGGAGCTGGGCCAGCTCGCCGTAGGCCTGGGACGGGAGGAGCCGGGCGACGGCGATGACGACGAGGGCGGCGGCCACGTTGACGGCCATGCCGGCCACCGCCACCGGGCCCGCCTCCAGCAGACCTGCCTTCATGCTGTCGTCCCCGGCGGCCCGGCCCGGAGCCTGCGTGTCGGGCGGCAGGGTGACCATCGGGCCACCGGCGGCGGCGATGCCCGGGGCCGGGCCGAAGGCCATCGACTCGGCGATCGGGTCCACGACGGTGTCGACCTCGTCGAGGATCAGGTCGAGACCGGTGTCACCCTCCGGTTCGGGGTCGTTCCGTCCGGCGGCCCCGTCGGCACCCGGCTGCGCCCCCCGGTCGTCCACCGTCGTCCCGGCGTCAGTCGGCGCGTCGGGGCAGGATCGGGGCGTCCCGACCGGTGCCACTCGACGTCGGGGCGGTACCGGACCGGCTGTCGGAGGACTCGTGGTACTCCTCCTCCACGTTCACCGACCAGATGTCGTGGTGGGCACCGTGGATGTTCTCCACGGTCAGCATCGCCGTGTACATGGAGTGGTCCTGGTTGTTGTACTTGTGCATCCCGTTCCGGCCCACGGGGTGGACGTTCGCGGCGTGCTCCTCGAACCACCGCCGGATCACCTCGACGTTGTCACGGTAGGTGTCGTCGTACACCGGGTAGGCCTTGGGCATCCGCACGACGTAGCCGGCCTCGACGTCGGAAGGGTCGACCAGGCCGATGTGGGCCAGCTCCTTGGTGCCCAGCGCCACCAGGTCCTCGTCGGACATCGACCACAGTTCGTCGCCCTCGAACACGAAGTACTCCATGCCGAGGCAGGTCCGGCCGTCCTTGACCAGGAACGGCGACCACGACCCGAAGTTCTGGATCCTGCCGACCTCGACGTCCGGGGCGTGGATGTAGATCCAGTTGTCGGGGAACCCGCGGTCGGCCGGGACCACCAGGGCGATGGTGAGGAAGTCGCGGTAGTGCAGGGCGTCCGCCGCCGCCAGCACCCCGGCCGGCGCCGGCGGATCCACCACCCGGGCCAGCGCCGTGAACGGCATCGACGACACCACATGACTGCACGGCACCCGCTCGGTCGTGCCGTCGCGCTCGGTGGTGACGGCCACCGCCCGCCCCCCGTCGACGTGGACCCGGGTGGCCGACGTGGCCAACCGGACGTCGCCGCCCATCTCCTCGACGAGCTCGGCGCACCGCTCCCACATCATCCCGGGTCCGTACTTCGGGTACTGGAACTCCTCGATGAGGCTGGTCACCTGGGTGCTGCGGTCGCGACGGCGCCCCAGCGAGGAGCGGATGGGCTCCCACACGGCGTTCCACAACGACATGCCCTTGATGCGCTGGGCGCCCCAGTCGGCGGAGAGCTCGGAGGCCGACACCCCCCACACCTTCTCGTTGTACGTCTTGAAGAAGTGGCGGTAGAGGCGCCAGCCGTAGTTGGTGACGATGTAGCCCTCGAGGGTGGACTGGTCACGCGGCGGGCGCACCCGGACCCACAGGAACGACAGGCCGCACCGCACGGCCTCGACCAGTCCGAGGTTCGACAGGGCGTTGCCCAGCTTGATCGGGTAGTCGTAGTACTTGCCCCCGTAGAAGATGCGGCTCATGCGCGGCCGCAGCAGGAAGTCCTCGGGCGGGAGGATCTCGTGCCAGAATTCCTCGACCGGCACCACCTTGGTGAAGAAGCGGTGGCCGCCGATGTCGAAGCGCCAGCCGTCCCGCTCGACGGTGCGGCTGATGCCGCCCAGCACGGTGTCCTGCTCCACCACCACCACCGGGTCACCGGACTGGGCCAGCCGGTAGGCGGCGGTGAGCCCCGCCGGCCCACCGCCGATGACCACCACGGGCGGCCCGCCGGCGGCACGCGGCGCGGCGGCTCCGTCCGGAGTGGAAGCGCTGTCGGGTTCGGTGGGCCTTGCCATGCGTTGTGCGACCTGCTCCTCAGTGGTTCCTGGCCCAGCCGGACGGCTGGCCGACGACTGCCGCGAGCCGGTCCCCGACCCGATGCACGGGGTGGTCGACGTCCGACCGCACCGCCTCCCTCGGGTCCCCTCCCGACAGCGGCCGGCAGCTGTCGGACCAGCCTTGCGGGGGCCGAGGATAGTCGCTCCCGTCACCCGGCCGGAGGGACCGGTGGCGGGTTCTAGGGGACGACGACCCCCAGGAAGGCCAGCGTCGCATAGGCGGCCATGGCCAGGCCCGAGACGGCCAGGACCGCCCACTCCACCCGTCGGTCCGCCGTGAGGGTCGACGCGGCGACCACCAGGGGGAACGCCCCCAGGGCGTAGCGCTCGAAGGAGTCCAGGTTGGTGCTGGTCAGGGACACGGCCAGGACGGCGGTGGCGAAGGCGGCGTAGCTCACCGGGAGCCGGCGCCAGGCCAGCACGACCAGGCCCACGCACACCACCACCCAGGGCACGTGGAGGGCGCTGCCCAGATGGTGGCCGTGGGCGGCGTCGACCACGTCGTGCCACATGGCACCGATCGGCACGGCGAACTGCCCCCGGTGGCCGCTCTGCTCCTGGACCGTGAACGGCAGCCACGGGTCCCCGAACCGGTGGCCGACCCAGGCCAGGTAGGCACCGGCGCCGACCAGGGGTGCCACCAGGGCGGCGACCCGCCCCGTCCAGGCCCGTCGGGCGACGGCGTCCCGCCGGTGCGCCCACAGCTCGACGACGACGGGCACCAGGAGGACCACCCCGACGGGACGGACGGCGCCGGCGGCGAGTCCGGCGGCGGCGGCCCACCACCACCGGCCGGTCCGCACGCCCAGCAGGGTCACCACCGAGCAGAGCAGCAGGGTGGCGTCGGCGTAGGCCAGCACCAGTGCGTAGGCCGACGGCGCCAGCGCCAGCAACCACACCGACCGGCGGGCCAGGGCGGCGTCGCCCAGGTCGTGGCGGACGAGCAGCAGCAGGGCGGCCATGGCCCCGAGCGCGCTGAGGTTGGCCACCACCACCAGGGCGACGGACGTACCCGTGCCCGGAACGGCGCCCAGCAGCCGGCCGGCCAACGGGAACAGCGGGAAGAACCGGAGCGACTCCCGACCCGCCCACGCGTACCCGTGGTCGGCGATGGCCCGGTACCAGCCGCCGTCCCACACCAGCAGGCCCTGGTGCACCCGGGCCACGGCGGCGGCGTCGTGGGGCCGCAGCGAGTGGACCCCGACCCGGGCCACGGCCAGGGCGAGGATCACCACCACCCGGGCCACCACCCAGGCGGGCAGCACGGCGAGCACGGCCCGGGCCGCTGCGACCGTGCCGCCGCGCAGCCCCCCGGGGCCCCGGCCGGGAACCGCCACGGGTCCGGCGCCGACGTCGGCGGCCACCGTGGCCGGTCGCCCGACGTCCACCCCGGTCAGGTCCCGGTCGGCGACAGCCGCACCAGGTACATGGGCTGGTAGAAGCTGTTGGCGTTCCCGACCACGAGGCCGGTGGCGTGGTACGCCGGGCTCGCCTGCAGCGTCTGGACGATGCCTTCGCACTTGACGCCGAACCCCTGGTACGCCGGGGCCCATACGACGAAGATCTGGTGCCCGCCGGCGGCCAGTGCCTCCAGGTGGTCGGCGAAGGCCAGTGGCGAGGCGGCCCGCACCGCGTCGTCGTAGTCCACCCAGTCGACGAACTCGGGCCCGGTGCCGCGGGGGAAGGTGGTCTGGGTGAAGGAGTCAGGCGGCAGCAGGCGGGCCACCGCCGGGCCCAGCTGGTCGGGGCAGTAGGCGACGATGTCACCCGGACGGGCCGACGCGCGGATGGCCGCGGCCACCTGGCCGGCCTGGGTCCGGTTGGTGACCACGTTGGGGACGGACGCCGCCAGCCCGAGCACCATGGCCACGGCGATGACCCCGACCCGGACGTGGCGGTCCCGGAAGACCGTGACGCCCAGCGACACCAGGAGGATCAACGGCACGAAGACCACCGAGGCGTACCGGGCGTCGAAGGCGCTCGTGGTGACGAAGCCGCCGATGATGGCGGCGGCCAGCGTGCCGACGATCACCACCGCCAGGGGACGACCCGTCGGCCGCGTCCGGATGTCGAGTGAGATGTGGAGCCGGTCCGTGGCCAGCCCGAAGAGGCCCAGACCGAACAGGGCGAAGAAGAGCAGCGCGAGTCCCCGGCCCTGGCTGGTGCTGCCACCGGCGAACGACGCCACGGCGCTCACCATGGCCGCGAAGGTGGCGGGGGTGGCCCAGGGCGTACCGGTGTGCTGCGACTGGAAGACGAAGGTCGGGAACCACGGGAGGAAGGCGAGGCAGCCGACGAGCGTGGCCGCCAGCGCCGCACGGGCGCCACGGCGCCACGACGCCCGGCCCCGCCAGGCCTGGAAGGCCAGCCACAGGATGACCGTGCCCAGGAGGTAGACCGACCAGTAGTGGGTGTAGAGCAGCAGTGCCGCCACCACCGCGGTGGCGATCAGGTTCCCGGGCCGCGGGGAGACCAATGCCCGGTCCAGGGCCAGGAACCCGAGCACGGTCAGCAGCGCCACCAGCGAGTACATCCGGGTCTCGGTGTCGTAGCGGACGGCGAAGGGCGAGGTGGCCACGAGCAGCATCGCCGCCCACGCCGCCGTGGTGCCGCCGATCCGCCGTCCGGCGACCCACGCCAGGGGCACCGTGGCGACCCCGAACACACCGGACAGCGAGCGCACGGCGACATCGGAGGTGCCGAAGAGGCCCATCCACACGTGGAGCAGTACGTAGAAGAGCGGCGGGGCCCCGTCGCGGCGGAGGTAGGAGGGCAGCTCGTGCAGGGGCTGGCGGGCGATGTTGACCGTCAGCGCCTCGTCCAACCACAGGTCCGAACGGGTCCAGAACCGCAGCACCATCCCGGCGGCCACCGCCAGCGTGGCACCGACGACGAGCAGCACCACCAGGACACGGCTGAATGGCGGACCCTCGGGATCGCGTGCCCTACCCGTGGACGCGGCACCACCGTCGCGACGCCGTCCGGCCGGAGCGCCGGCCAGGGGGACGGGTGCGGCGACAGATGTATCGGGCACGGGGTCGCGAACCTCGTCCTCCGGCGGGGCGGACCCGGGGGGTGGGGCATCCATGGCTGGCATGGTACCCAGGCGGCCCGCCACCGGTGACCCGGGGGCCCACGCACCCGCGGGGGATACGTGGACCTCGGGCCGTCACGGCACTATCGTGCGCCCACGCCGGTCCACGGGTGTGGCAGAGTCAGTGCCGGGATACCGCCGCAGCCTGGGTGGCCTCCCGGTAGTTCCGCAGTCCACCGGGAGGGACGCTGCAGCGCCAGCGGACCGGAGCAGACCACCGCAGGGTGGACCACAGGAGCCAGATGGGGGAAGCCGTGACCGAGCCGCAGGAGATCAGTCGTCGTACCTTTTTGTCCCAGGGGGCGAAGGCCGGCGGCGCCGTGGTGCTCGCCGGGGCGGCCGGCGGGGTCCTGGCCGCCTGTGGATCGTCCTCGTCGTCGGGTACCACCACCACCGCGGCGGCCGGGGCGCAGCCCGGGGTGGGGACGGGCGCGCCGGTGCGGGGTGGCTCGCTGACCGTCGGCCTCGTCGCCGAGATCGACGGCTTCTACCCGCCGAGCAACCACTGGGACACCAACGGGTTCATCTACGCCAACTCCCTCTACGACCCGCTGTGCGCCATCGGGGCCGACGGGTCGATCCAGCCCTATCTGTGCGAGTCGATCACCGCCAACGCCAACTACGACACCTGGACGATGACCCTCCGTCCCGGGGTCAAGTTCCACGACGGCTCGGCCCTCACCGCGGCCGTGGTGGTCGCCAACTACGTCCAGCTGAAGGCGTCGCTCCTCACCGGACAGGCCCTGGTGCAGGTGACCGGCTGCACCGCCTCCGACGACATGACCGTGGTGTACACCCTCGAGGCGCCGAACCCGACCTTCCCGGCCGGTCTCACCAGTCAGCTGGGCTACGTGGTCGCCCAGTCGATGATCGACTCGGTCAATTCGGGCGACAAGACGCCGACCCCGGTCGGCACCGGCCCGTTCATCTACCAGTCGTGGCAGCCGAACGACCACTTCGTCGCCACCCGCAACCCCGACTACTGGCGAGCCGGACTCCCCTACCTCGACCAGATCACACTGCGGCCGATCCCCGACACCATCCAGCGCGAGTCGACCCTCAAGACCGGTGGTGTCGACATGATCCAGTCCACCGATCCCGACACCATCAACCGGTTCAGGAACGTGGCGGGCTACCAGACCGTGGACAGCGCCACCGGCGTGCTGGGCGAACCGACCGTCGCCTTCATCATGCTGAACACCCAGGTCAGCCCCACCAACGATCTGTCGATCCGTCAGGCGCTGGCCATGAGCCTCGACCAGACGACCATCCAGAAGATCTTCGGCGGTGGGCTCACCAAGCCGATCTCGGGACTCTTCCTCCCGGGCTCGCCCTATTACTCGGAATCGGGCTACCCCGCCTACAGCCCGTCCAAGGCCAAGAAGCTGGTGTCGGCCTACGCCGCCCAGCACGGCACACCGAAGCTCACCCTGTTGACCATCACCGACCCGCGGCTGGCACAGGTCGTCCAGATCATCCAGCAGATGTGGTCCCAGGTCGGCTTCGACGTGACCATCAGCCAGATCGAGCAGGCCAACCTCATCAACGACTTCATCGCCGGCGAGTTCCAGGCGGCCACGTCGTACCAGTTCGGGGCCATCGACCCCGATCTCAACTACGTGTGGTGGTCCACCACGACCGTCAAGCCGGTCGGCCAGATCGCCCTCAACTTCCCCCGCAACGACGACCCGGTGATCGAGCAGAACATGCTCACCGGCCGCCACACCACCGACCAGGCCACCCGGGTCGCGGCCTACCAGACCGTCAACGAGCAGCTGGCCAAGGACCTGCCCTACCTGTGGCTCGAGCAGTACATCTTCTCGGAGGTGGCCTCGACGCAGGTGCAGAACTTCGCCAACCCGACCCTCCCGAGCGGGGCCAAGCAGTACGCCTTCGACGAGGGAATCTTCGTCCCGACCCAGATCTGGCTGTCGAAGTAGCGGCTCGGGCGATCGGTCGGCGAGCAGTTCATGGGAAAGTACCTGGTCAGGAGGACCCTGCAGCTGGTGGTGGTGGCGTTCGTCATCTCCGTGCTGACGTTCCTGCTGGTCCATCTCCTCCCAGGTGACCCGACCGTCACCATCCTCGGTCCGAACGACACGGCGGCCAACCGGGCCATCCTGCTGAAGCAGCTGGGGCTCAACCTCCCGCTGTGGCAGCAGTACACGACCTGGCTCAACGCCGTGTTCCACGGCAACCTGGGCACCTCGTACCTCAACCACGAGTCGGTCACCCACATCCTGGCCACCGGCGCACCGGTCGACCTCGAGCTGATCATCATCTCGCAGGTGATCGCCTTCGCCGTCGCCATCCCGCTCGCACTGGTGGTCTCCCGCAAGCCGAACAGGCCGCTCGACAACGCCGCCACCACCAGCACCTTCGGACTCCTCGCCCTGCCGCCCTTCGTCGTGGCCCCGATCCTGGTGGCGGTGTTCGCCGTCGGCCTCGGCTGGTTCCCGGCCACGGGCTACACGCCGTTCACCCAGAGCCCGGCGCAGAACCTCCACGAGATGATCCTGCCGTCGGTGGCGATCACCGCCGGGTCGATCGCCGTGTACTTCCGGCTCCTCCGCTCCGACCTCATCAGCACGCTCCAACAGGACTTCATCACCATGGCCCGCTCGAAGGGCCTGTCGAGCCGCCGGATCATGTGGCGCCACGCCTTCCGCCCGTCGAGCTTCTCGCTCCTGGCCGCCGCAGGCATCAACATCGGCGCCCTCATCGCCGGCACGTTCGTCGTCGAGCTGCTGTTCGTCCTGCCCGGCATCGGCTACGCCCTGGTGCAGGCGGTCGAGCAGCGCGACTACCTGGTGGTCCAGGGCATCGCCCTGGTGGTGGCCATCGTCTACGTGCTGCTGCAGTTCGTCATCGACTTCGTATTCACCATCGTCGACCCGAGAGTGGTGCGGGAGTGACCCATGCCTGACGACAGAGAACTCCTCGACAGCGGGGCGTCCTCCGAGCTGCTCGGCGACCGCTTCCCCGGCATGGCCGCCGGGGAGGAGGCCGTCCTGGCCATCTCGACCGAGCACGTCGCCGGCGACGACGTCCTGGCCAAGCGGCCGCTCGGCTTCCTCTTCTGGTTCGCCCTGACGTGGGTGGCACTGGTGCTGCTGGCCTCGGTGCTGGCCAACGTGCTCCCGCTGCAGAACCCGAACTTCCAGAACTACTCGGCGCTCAACCAGGGCCCGAGCGCGGCCCACTGGCTGGGCACCGACGACCTCGGCCGCGACCTGCTCGCCCGGCTCATCTTCGGATCCCGGGTGTCGCTCATCGTCGGGTTCTGCGGGGTCGCCATCGGGCTCCTCATCGGGGGGACCGCCGGGCTCGTGTCGGGTTACAAGGGCGGCAAGCTCGACGTGGCCCTCAACGCCGGTTCGTTCATCATCCTGGCGTTCCCGGCCATCGTGGCCGTCATCGCCATCGTCACCTTCTGGGGCGCGTCGCTGCTCCACATCACCATCATCCTGGGCATCGGCACGATCCCGTTGATGTTCCGGGTGATCCGGGCCAGCAGTCTGTCCTTCGCCCAACGCGACTTCGTGGTGGCGGCGAAGACCATGGGGGCGACGGACACCCGCGTGGTGCTGCGCGAGATCCTGCCCAACGTGATCCCGGTGATGGTCACCTTCAGCCTGATCACCGTGGCGGGTCTGATCGTCATCGAGGGCACCCTCGCCTTCCTCGGCCTGTCGGTCAACCTCCCCACGCCGTCGTGGGGAAACCTGATCAACGAGGGGACCGCCAACGGCGCCCTGTCCAGCGACCCGTGGATCATGATGTGGCCGGCGCTCGCCATGTTCCTGCTGCTGTGGTCCATCAACCTGATCGGCGACCGCCTCCGCCAGCGCTTCGACATCCGCGAGGGCCTGCTGTGATCGGCCGGAGGGGAGGCAGGCGCAACCTCGAGTTCAAGGACGTCGGCTCCCACGACGGACCGCTCCTGGTGGTGGACGACCTCCACACCGCCTTCCGCACACCCCGCGGCACCGTCCGCGCCGTCGACGGGGTCTCCTTCGAGGTCTACGAGGGGAAGACCCTCGGCATCGTGGGCGAGTCCGGCTCGGGCAAGACGGTCCTGTCCCGCTCCATCATGGGGCTCCTGCCGCCCCGCGACGTCCTGCGCAGTGGAACCGTGCACTTCGGCGGACACGAGCTGTCGTCGATGAGCGAGAGCCAGCTGCGGGCCGTGTGGGGTGCCGAGCTCAGCATGATCTTCCAGGACCCGATGACCGCCCTCAACCCGGTCAAGCGGATCGGCGTCCAGATCGCCGAGTCCCTCGTCCTCCACCTCGACATGGACAAGAAGGAGGCCCGGTCCACGGCGGTGGAGCTCCTGCGTTCCGTCGGGATCCCGTCGCCCGAGGAGCGGGTGCGGTGGTACCCGTTCCAGCTGTCGGGCGGCATGCGCCAGCGCGTCATGATCGCCATCGCCCTGGCCTGCGCCCCCCGGTTGGTCATGGCCGACGAGCCGACCACCGGACTCGACGTGACGGTCCAGGCGCAGATCCTGGACCTCCTGGCCGAGCTCCAGCGCGAGCGGCACATGGCCGTGATCCTCGTGACCCACGACCTCGGCGTGGTCGCCACCCGCGCCGACGACATCATCGTCATGTACGCCGGGCGCATCGTCGAGCGGGCCCCCACCCGGACGCTGTTCGCCGACACCAAGATGCCCTACACCCGGGCCCTGATGGACTCGATCCCGAAGCTGGCCGACCCCAGCGGCGCCCGCCTCGACGCCATCGCCGGGCGCCCACCCGACCTCATCCACCCGCCGCAGGGCTGCCGCTTCGCCCCCCGGTGCCAGTTCGCCCGGGACAAGTGCCGGGAGTCCGAGCCACCGCTGCGGACCGTCGGCTCGCCCGACCACCTGTTCGCCTGCTGGTACCCGCTGGTCGACGGCGTGTCGACGGCCCCACCGGTCCCGGTCACCGTCGGGCGCGCCGGGTCCGGGTCCGCGGCCGCGTCGGCCGGGTCCGACGTGACCCCCGACGACGGGACGGCCCCGTGACCGACACCACGACCACACCGTCCACCCCCGCCTCCGACGTCGTCCTCGACGTGCGGGACCTCGTGGTCGAGTTCAAGAGCGGCCGCCAGCGTGTCCAGGCGGTGTCGGGCGTCACCTTCCAGGTACGCCGGGGCGAGACGCTGGGCCTCGTGGGCGAGTCCGGGTGCGGCAAGTCGACCACCGGCCGCACGCTCGTCCAGGTCCAGCCGGCGACCTCGGGCACCATCGACTACCTGGGCCAGGACCTGAACGCCCTGACCGGCCGGCGGCTCCGCCAGCTGCGCACCAAGATCCAGATGATCTTCCAGGACCCGATCTCCTCCCTCAACCCCCGTCGGCGGATCAAGGACATCGTCGCCGAACCGCTCACCATCTGGAAGCGGGGGACCAAGGAGGAGCGGAGGGCCCGGGTGCGCGACATGCTGGAGGCCGTCGGCATCGACCCCGACGCCGCCGGCGACCGGCGTCCGGGCGAGTTCTCGGGTGGACAGTGCCAGCGCATCAGCATCGCCCGGGCGCTCATGGCCGAGCCCGACCTGCTCATCTGCGACGAGCCGGTCTCCGCCCTCGACGTGTCCGTGCAGGCGCAGATCCTCAACCTGCTGGCCGACCTGAAGGACCGGTTCGGGCTCACCATGGTCTTCATCGCCCACGACCTCGCCGTGGTCAAGAACGTGAGCGACCGGGTGGCGGTCATGTACCTCGGCAAGCTGGTGGAGGTGGCCGGCTCCGACGACCTCTACCGGGCGGCCGGCCATCCCTACACCGAGGCGCTGCTCGCGTCGATCCCCGAGCCGGACCCCGACCACACGTCGGACCACAAGGCACTGACCGGCGAACTCCCGTCACCGCTCAACCCGCCCTCGGGCTGCCGGTTCCGCACCCGCTGCCCCTACGCCCAGTCGCGGTGTTCGTCCGAGGAGCCGCTGCTCCGCGAGCTCGCCCCGGGCCACCTGGTGGCGTGCCACTTCCCGGTGGGACCGCTGGCCGGTGGCGTCGGTGCCGTCGGTGCCGTCGTCGAATCCGACACCCCGGACCCGACCGGGAGCGCCGCCGGGTCCGACCAGCCCGGCTAGGAACGACCCCACGTGGCCGCCATCCGCCAGTACTACGAGGATGCCGGGGTCCCCCTGGTCGTCGACGCCGACCCGGCCGACGCCGTCACCGCCTGGCGTACCCAGCGTGCCCGGCTCCGTTCCTGGCTCGGGGCGCTGCCCGACGACGAATGGGACGGCCCGACCCGGTGCGCCGGGTGGGACACCGCCACCGTGGTGCGACACCTGGTGTCCGCGACCCAGTTCCTCGGCTACACCCTGCTCGAGGCGTCGGACGGCACGGCCACCACCCTGCTCCGGGGCATGGACACCCGCACCACCGTGGCGTCGGCGGCCGAGCTCCTGGGCGACCGGGACCCGGGCGAGTGGCGCGAGCTCCTGGCCGGGACGGACGACTCGGTCGAGACCGCCCTCGGCCGCCTGGCCGACCTCGACCGGTGCCCCCGGGGCCTCGGTACCGTGGCCGAGGCGCCACCCGGCCACCTGGCCGCCCACCTGGCCCTCAGCCACTTCCTGTTCGACTCCTGGGTGCACGAGTACGACCTGCACGTGCCGCGGGGGGAGGTGCCCACGATCGACCCCCTCGAGACGCGGGTCGTGGTCGGCTACCTGGTGGGCCTCGCCCTCGTCGCCTCCGACGACGCCGGGGCGCCCGCCGCCCTCGACCTGCGGCTGACCGACCCGGAGCTGCGGATCGGCGCCGAGGTGGCGGACGGCATCGCCGTGATCCGTCCGGACCGGCCCCCGGTCCGCGCGGCCGTGGTGGAGGGCGGTGCGGTCGACGTGGTCGATCGCATGACGGGCCGTGCCGGGGGACCGGTGTCCGGCGACGACGCCGGTCTGGCCGTGCTCGACCGGTTCGCGCTGGTACTGGCCACCTGAACGGTCCGGGCCGGACCCGACCGTCGCGGCCCTGCCGAGACGGGTCCCCGTAGCACGGGATGCCGGCGGCGGCCGGCGCCGGGCCCATGCGATCCCGGACCCAGCGTGCGCCCCGGTCCGGCGATGCCGACACCCATCAGGGTCTGCTCCACCGCCCCGCCCCCGTCGCGCGGCTCGACCTCCACGCTCGCCACCTCGACCAGCGGGACCCCGTGGGTCAGGTGGAGCTCGCCGTGGCCGATCCGTCCGTCGGTGATCCACAGATGGTGCCCGTGGGCCCCCATGGCGGCGTTGCCACCGTGGTACCCGCAGTGCACCGGGAGGGTGATCCGCGCCTCAGGGGGTCCGGGATCGTCCGCCGCGTCGTGGGCCGTGGGCCTGTCTACCCGCCAGGGCGCCTTGAGCGTCGGTACGGCCTGTGGTCAGATGCACCCATGACCGTCATCAAGATCAACGCCATCACCGTTCCCGAGGGCTCCGGCGACGAGCTCGCGCGCCGGTTCGCCGCCCGGGCCGGTGCTGTCGACGGCCAGGACGGCTTCGAGGGGTTCGAGCTGCTCCAGCCCACCGACGACCGGAACCAGTGGCTGGTGGTGACCCGCTGGCGCGACGAGGCGTCCTTCCTGGCCTGGGTGCAGTCCCCGGCGTTCGCCCACGGGCACGCGGGCGCCGACCGGCCGACGCCGGAGGGCGCGCCGGTCTCGGTGTCGTCGGAGCTGTGGTCGTTCGCCGTGGCCGGCGGGTCCCCGGGCTGAGCCCGATCCCGACGGAACGGCGCACGCCGGCACCGGGCGCCGTGCCCGTCGACACCCCGCTGCCCGTCGACACCCGTCGGCTCCGCCCCAGCGCGGCGCCGGTGCTGTCCGCCCTCGGTCGACCCGGTTCGCGGGGCCTGCTCGCCACTCCGGCACTCGTGTGCGACGTGGACGTCCTGGAGTCCAACCTGACGACCATGGCGGCCCGCGCCGCCGCCGCCGAGATGGATCTGCGACCCCATGCCAAGACCCACAAGTCGGCCTACGTGGCCGGCCGCCAGCTCGCCCACGGCGCCGTCGGCATCGCCTGTGCCTCGGTGTCCGAGGCCGACGCCCTGGTCACCCGACTGGACGCCGACACCCGGTGGGGTCCGGTGTCGGTGCTGGTCACCTCGCCGGTGGTCGGTCCGGGGGTGGCGGCCCGGGTCGCCGACCTGGCTCCCCGGTGCGACCTGCTGGTGGTGGCCGACCATCCCGACGGCGTCGACGAACTGGCCGCCGCCCTCGACGCCATGGCGCCGGGGGCGGCGCTCGGCGTGGTGTGCGACGTCGACGTGGGGATGGGACGCACCGGCGTCACCGGACCCGACGCCGCCCTGGCCGTGGTCGAACGGATCGCCCGTCACCCCCGGCTGCGGTTCGCGGGGGTCCAGGGCTACGCCGGGCACGCGCAGCACCTCGCCGGTCCCACCGAACGGGCCGACGCCACCCGGGCGTCCGACGCCCGTCTGGTCGCCGTGGTGACCGCCCTCGAGGCCGCCGGGCACCCGGTGTCCCTGCGCACCGGCGGCGGGACCGGGACGTCGGCACCGGACCTGGCGTCCGGGGTCCTGGGCGAGCTGCAGGCGGGGAGCTACGCGTTCATGGACCGCGAGTACGCCGAGGCCCTGGCAGGCGATCCCGACACCGTGTTCACGTCGAGCCTGACCGTCGACACCACGGTGGTGTCGGACAACCAACCCGGGTTCGTCACCGTGGACGCCGGCCTCAAGGCGATGGCCACCGATGCCGGGCCACCCGCGGTGGTCGGCCGGCCCGACGGTGTGGTGTACCACTTCTTCGGCGACGAGCACGGGCTGGTGACCCGCGGGACGACGGACGGGTTCCGCCGTGGTGACCGGCTGCAGCTGGTGCCACCCCACTGCGACCCGACCGTCGACCGCTACGACGTCCTGTGGCTGGTCCGGGGCGACACGGTGTGGGGTGTGGCCGACGTCGACGCACGGGGCTGTTCCCAGTAGCGGGCGGGCCGGGCCGGCCGCCGCCGGGCATCCCTCTCCTCCGTCCCGTTCCGGCTCAGGCCCAGCCCAGCTCTCCGAGCCGTGCCTCGCCGATCCCGAAGTGGTGTCCGACCTCGTGCAGCAGGGTCACCCGCACCCGGCGGGCCAGGTCCTCACGGGTGGACGCCGCCCGGCAGATGGTGGCCAGGTACAGGGTGATCCGGTCCGGCCGCGCCCCCGAGTACCCGCCCCGACCCGTGAGCGGGGTGCCCTCGTAGAGCCCGAAGAGCGGCCCCGGCGGGCTCTCGTCGTCGATGATGATGGCGACGTTGTCCATCTGGCGCCGGAGCTGTTCGGGGATGGTGGCCAGGGCGTCGGCCACGAGCACCTCGAACGAGTCGGCGTCGATGGGCTCCACGGCGACCACCTTGTCAGGGATCGGTGCCCGCCGCTCCGGTCCCGTCGGCGCAACCCTGCGGCCGTCGCCGGTCAGGGCTGGCTGGCGTAGGTGACCGGCACCACGGCGTCCCGTGCCGGACCGAGCGGGGTCGAAGGGAACGGCACGAACGAGACGGTGCCGGACCCGGAGCAGGGCAGTACGAGCGAGTCCGGGATCTTCCTCGACACCCCGTACCGGCTGAAGGTCACCGCGCCCACGGCGGACGCCGGGGCCGGAGGCGGGGCGCCGAAGAAGACCGAGATGGTGTGGGCGGCCGGACCGGTGAAGCCGTCGTGGGTGTCGACCACCTCGGGTCGGAACACCTCCACCGACTGTCCGGCCAGGGGGTGCCCCGTCTCCCCCCGGCGCAGCGGCCCGAAGCAGGCCATCTGGATGGCGGCCGGGGCACCGACTCCCAGCTGGCCGGCGACCGAGGCGGCGAACACCTGGTCCGGGCCGATCCTGCCCTGCGGCGGGGTGGCCGCCGCGGCCACCTGGGTCAGACCCGCAGAGGAGGCGACGACGAGCACCACCGCCAGGATCGGTGATCTCCGGTGCATGGTCGGCCTCCTCGTGGTGGGGCGGCTGCGGCCCCGCCTCCACTGCACGGGTCAACGGGTCCGGCGGTGCTCCCGTTACGCCCTCGGCGCGCACGTGACCAAGGACCCTGGTCACCACGGCCCCACGGCCGTAGGTTTCGGCCAGAGCACCGACCCGTCCGAGAGGGACCCCCGATGGACAAGCTGAGCGCACTGGATGCGGAATTCCTCCACCTGGAGGACGGGTCCGTCCAGATGGCCATCGCCGGCGCGTGCGTCTTCGCCGACCCGCCCCCCGCCCTGGCCGACCTGGAGGCACTGGTGAGCGCCAAACTCCACCGGATCCCCCGGTACCGTCAGCGCGTCCGCACCGTCCCGTTCGAGCTCGGTCGCCCGGTGTGGGTGGACGACCCCGACTTCGACCTCGGCTACCACGTACGCCACACCGCCCTGCCCTCCCCCGGTGACGACGCCACGTTCTGCCGTCTGATGGGCCGCATCATGTCCCAACAGCTCGACCGCCAGCGCCCGCTGTGGGAGATGTGGCTTGTGGAGGGGCTCGACGACGGGCGGTGGGCCATCATCTTCAAGGTCCATCACTGCATGGTCGACGGGATCGCCGGCGTCGGACTGCTCACCGTCCTGCTCGACCTCGTGCCCGACGCCCCGCTCGGCACGCCGGAGCCGTGGGACCCGGCCCCGGAGCCTCCGGGCGCGCGGAAGGTGCTCGACGCCTGGGGTGGACTGGTGTCGGACCTGGGGTCGCTGGCCGCCGACGTGCCCCACGCACTCCGTCACCCGGTCGGCTCCGCCCGCACGCTGGTGGCGACGACCGAGGGTGCGGTGCGCTTTGCCGAACGGCTCGCCCCCACCCGTCCGATCTCGATCGAGGGTCCCATCGGGCCCCACCGGACCTGGGCCCACTCGTCGGCCGGGCTCGACGCCGTGCGGACCGTGCGGACGGCGTTCGGTGGGACCGTCAACGACGTGGTGCTCGCCGCCGTGGCCGGCGGCTACCGGGCGCTGCTCGCCGCGCGCGGCGACGATCCCGACTCCGCCGTCGTCCGCTCCTTGGTACCGGTCTCTACCCGGCACGAGGACGGCCGGGGCGTACCCGACAACCGGGTGTCCGCGCTCTTCTACGACCTGCCCGTCGGGCTGGACGATCCCGTCGAGCGGCTCGAGGCGGTGCAGGCCCAGATGGCCGACCTCAAGACGTCGCACATCGCCGAGGCGGGCGAGACCATCGCCACCGCCACCGACCTGGTGGCACCCCTCGTACTCGGCGTGGTCAGCCGGACGACCATGCGCTCGATGCGGCGCTTCGGCCAGCAGTCGCTCAACACCGTCACCACCAACGTGCCCGGACCGCAGTTCCCCCTGTACTGCCTCGGCCACGAGATGCTGGAGTACCGGCCCTACGTACCCATCAGTCACGGGCTCCGGGTGGGGACGGCCATCCTCTCCTACAACGGGCGGCTCTTCTTCGGCATCACCGGGGACTTCCAGACGACGCCCGACGTCGGCATCCTGGCCACCGAGGCCGCGGCCGGCATCACGGCGCTCGAGGACCTCGCACTCCAGCGGATCGGTGACCACCGCCCCGCCTGAGTGTCCACCGGCCCCGTGCAGGCGGCGCGGCCGGGAGCTGTCCACGGCGTGCACAGGACGGCGGTGCACCGTGGCGGGTATCCTCGGAGTATGGCCGACGGATGGGAGGGCCACCAGGGGAACGGGCGGGTGGAACCGTCCTCTCCGACGGTCACCCGCACGAGGATCAAGCGGGACCTCCTGCGTTCGACGTTCGTCGACGCCGGGGTGGCCATCCTGCGCGAGGAGGGGCTCAGCGGAGGCATCGACGCGCTGACCTTCAAGCGGGCGCGTGACCTGGTCGAGTCCACCACCGGGCGTCGCATCACCAACGCGTCGCTGATCGGACGGATCTGGGCGAACCAGTACGAGTTCCAGACCGACGTCCTCGAGCTCGTGGCCGCCGACGACAGCAGCGCCGAGGTGGAGGCCACCCTCGAGGACATCGGTCCCGTCCTCGCCCGGATGGACCCGCGGTCGGAGGTCTCGCGTCGGGCGACCATGCGCGAGGTGTGCCGGCTGTCGGCGGCCGCCAATTCGCGGGCGCTGCGCCAGTCGACGGACTGGGCGCTGTGGGTCGGCGTCCTGGCGGTCACCGGGTCCGGCACCCCGGGCTCGGCCGAGGCCGTCGACCGCCGGTGCCGGATCGAGGCCGCGTTGACGCGTTCCTTCGACGCCGTGACCGACCGGATGCAGATGATCTACGAGGCCGGCATGGAGTTCGTCGGCTACCGCATCCGCCCCGGGCTGACCGTCCGCCAGTTCACCGTCGCCGTGGCCGCACTGGCCGAGGGGTGCGTGCTGCGCGACCGGGTGGATCCGTCGAGCATGAACGGCATCATGCGGCCGACCGGTCCCGGTGGGGCGGACCAGGAGTGGACGATGTTCGGGCTGGCGCTCGAGGCCCTGTCGGTGGAGTTCTTCGAACTCGATCCCGGGTGGGAGCCCCCGACCTTCGACGCCGATTCCGAGCTCGGGATCCTCGACGCCTGACGGGGCCCCGATGCCGGGTGCGGGCCGGACGTGATCGACTGGCTCTTCAGCGACCGCACCACCGGCCGGCTGACCGTGGCCCAGTGGCCGAACCTCCCCCTCGTCGCCTTCGTCGTCGCCGCCGTGGTCCGCGCCGTCCTGCACCCGTCGGGCACGGTAGGCACGGTGGTCGACGTGGTGGCCACGGTGGCGCTGGTCGCCTGGGCCGGCGACGAGGTCCTCCCGGGGGGTCGATCCGTGGCGGCGCCTGCTCGGTGGGGGCGTCCTCGCCGTGACCGTGGGCGCCCTCCTGACCGGCTGACGCCCGGGTCGTCGACCCGGTCCGCGGAGCCGCCCCGGGTCCGGACGCGACCGACGGCCCCCGGGGGGCCGTCGGAACGGTTCGTCTGCGCCGCGTCCTTACGACGCGCCGGCTCAGCCTTCGGCCGGGACCTCCACCGCGGGCTCGACAGGAGCCTCCACCGCGGGCTCGACAGGAGCCTCCACCGCGGGCTCGACCGGAGCCTCGGCGACGGGCTGCGCCGGAGCCTCCACCGCGGGGCTCCGCCGGTGCCTCGGCGACGGGCTCGGCGACCTCGGCGGCTGCAGGCTCGGCGGCCGCCGGGGCCTCGACAGCGCCCTCGACGGCGCCCTCGGGTGCACCCTCGCCCGTACCGTGCTCGGCGACGTAGTCCGCCCAGGCGGCCTGGGCCTCGGTCTCGGGGGTGAACTCCGTCTCGGCGAAGACGGGGCCCACGTAGTTGCCCTCGTCGTCGTAGGCGTGCTCGCCGAAGGCCTCGCGGTACTCCTCGGACACCTCGCCACCCTCGGCGGCCTGCTTGATCGACAGGCTGATCCGGCGGCGCTGGAGGTCGATGTCGATGATCTTGACCCACAGCTCCTCGCCGGGGGTGACGACCTGCTCGGGAAGGTCGACGTGGTGTCCGGCCATCTCCGAGATGTGCACGAGGCCCTCGATGCCGTCGCCCACCTGGACGAACGAGCCGAAGGGCACCAGCTTGGTGATGCGGCCGTAGACGAGCTCGCCCACCTGGTGGGAGTTGGCGAACTCCTGCCACGGGTCGGTCTGGGTGGCCTTGAGCGAGAGGCTGATGCGCTCCTTCGACAGATCGACGTCGAGGACCTCGACGTCGATCTCGTCGCCGACGGACACCACCGAGGACGGGTGGTCGACGTGCTTCCAGGACAGTTCCGACACGTGGACGAGGCCGTCCATGCCGCCGAGGTCGACGAAGGCGCCGAAGTTGACGACCGACGACACCACACCGCGCCGGCGCTCGCCGGGCTTGAGGTTGACCAGGAACTCGCCCCGCTGCTCCTTCTGGGTCTCCTCGAGCCACGCACGACGGGACAGCACCACGTTGTTGCGGTTGCGGTCGAGCTCGATGATCTTGGCCTCGATGGTCCGGCCCACGTAGGGCTGGAGCTCGCGCACCCGGCGCAGCTCGACCAACGAGGCCGGGAGGAAGCCGCGCAGACCGATGTCCACGATGAGACCACCCTTGACCACCTCGATGACCGGGCCGGTGACGACCTCGTCGGCCTCCTTGAGCTTCTCGATCGTGCCCCACGCCCGCTCGTACTGGGCGCGCTTCTTGGACAGGATCAGGCGGCCCTCCTTGTCCTCCTTCTGGAGCACCAGGGCCTCGACGGCCTCGCCCAGCGAGACGATCTCGGACGGGTCCACGTCGTTGCGGATGGACAGCTCACGGACGGGGATGACGCCTTCGGACTTGAAGCCGATGTCGAGCAGGACCTCGTCCCGGTCGATCTTGACGACGGTCCCCTCGACGAGGTCACCGTCCTCGAACTCGACGATGGTGCCGGCCATGGCATCCTCGAGCGAGCCTCCGCCGAGGTCGTCCTCGGTGATGGAGCGGGGGACGTACACCCCGTTCTCGTCGAAGTGGCCCATGGCCTCGGGGGACAGCAGGTCGGTGCCGGTGGGCACGACGTGGGTATCGGACATCAGGTAGGTAGCTCGCTTTCCGGACGGGTGTGCCCCGCCGAGCCGGTACCGGCGGCGTCGGGGACGGTCAGACGTGTGTCACGTCGGTGTGACAGGGAAGCAATCCTAGCGCGAACCGGGGCCGGAGCCGCTGGTCGGCGCCCCGGAGCCGGAGCTGCGGCCCGGTCAGCCCTTGGCCTCCGCCCAGGACGAGCCCCAGGCCATGGCCACCTTCAGCGGCACGTCGAGCTCGGCCGCCCCGGTGAGGGCGGTGCGGGTGAGCTCCTCGACGGCGTCGGACTCGTCGGGGTCGACGTCCACCAGGACCTCGTCGTGGACCTGGAGGACCAGGTCGGAGCGGTAGCCACCCTCCTCGAGCCCGCCGTCCAGCCGGAGCAGGGCCATCTTGAACAGGTCGGCGGCCAGGCCCTGGATCCCCGCGTTCATGGCCTGGCGCTCGGCCGCCTGGCGGACCTGGTGGTTGGACGAGGTGAGGTCGGGCAGCGGCCGGCGGCGCCCGAAGGCGGTGACGGTGTAGCCGTTGGCCCGGGCCTCGGCCACGGCCTGGTCCATGTAGTCGTGGACGGACGGGAACGCCTCGAAGAAGGCGTCCAGGATGCCGCGGGCCTCCTCCACCGGCACCCCCAGGCGCTGGGCCAGGCCGTAGGACTCCATGCCGTAGGCGAGGCCGTAGGAGACCATCTTGGCCGTCGAGCGCTGTTCGTGGGTCACGGCGTCGCGGTCGACGCCGAACACCCGCGCCGCCACGGTGCGGTGGATGTCCTCGCCGGCGGCGAACGCCGCCGTCAGTCCCGGGTCGCCCGACAGGTGGGCGATGGCCCGCAGCTCCACCTGGTCGTAGTCGGCCACCAGCAGTCGGCGGCCCGGCGAGGGCACGAACGCCTCGCGGAACCGCCGGCCCTCGTCGGTGCGCACCGGGATGTTGTGGAGGTTCGGCCGGTCCGAGGAGAGTCGGCCGGTCCGGGCCACGGTCTGGCGGAAGGTGGCGTGGATGCGACCGTCCGGGGCCACCTCGGCGGCGAGGGTCTCGCCGTAGGTGGAGCGCAGCTTCTCCACCTCCCGATAGCGCAGCAGGACGTCGATGATGGGGTGCTGGCCCCGCAGCGACTCGAGGGTGCGTGCGTCGGTGGAGTACCCCGTCTTGGTCTTGCGGCCGGGCGAGAGTCCCAGGTCGTCGTAGAGCACGGTGCGCAGCTGCTTGACCGAATTGACGTTGAAGGGGCCGCCCGCCAGCTCGTGCATGGTCCCCTCGAGCGCGGCGCACTCGTCGGTCAGCTCGGCGGCGATCGCCCGCAGCACGTCGCGGTCGACCGGGATGCCGACGACCTCCATGCGGGCGAGGACGCGCACGAGCGGGCGCTCCATGTCGTCGAACAGGGCGCGCTCCCCCACCTCGTCGAGCGCCTCGAGGAGCGGTGCCCGCAACCGGGCCAGCACGGCGGCCAGCCGCACGAGACCCCGACCGGCCTCGTCGAGCCCGGCGCCGGGGCCGTCGCCATCTCCGGCACCCTCGTCGGAGCCGAGCTCGAACGCTCCCTGACCCTTGGCGGCGGCGCCGTCGTCGACGGACACACCGAGGAGTCGCGGGGCCAGGTCGGACAGCCGGTACTCGTCCACCGAGGGGTCGAGCAGGTAGGCCGCCACCGCGGTGTCAACGACCAGGGAGGCCAGGTCCACCCCGAGCGGCAGGAGGCTCCGCATCAGCTCCTTGGCGTCATGGGCCACCATGCCCACCCCGCCGGGCCCGAACGCCGCGGCCAGCGCGGCGAGCACCTCCGGCTCGGCCACCAGCGGCCCACCGTCGTGGACGCCCAGGAGGAGTCCGGCCGATCCCGCCCCGGGGTCGGTGGGCTCGGCCACGAGGGCGAGCGCCACCAGCGGTGACCGCCCGGGGTCACCGGACCACTGCGGGGCCACGGCCACCACCCCGGTCGTCGACCGGACCCCGTCGACCAGCTCCTCGACGGCCGCCACCGCCGAAGGGACCGATGTCGGCACCGTGCAGTCGGGGGAGGACAGCCACCCGGGCTCGGGCACCGGCTCGGCGCCGGCCTCGACCGGGGGTGTGCCGTCGGCGGTCTCCCCGGCGGCCGGCGCACCGAGCATGCCGTCGCGCATGGCCGACTCGAACCGGCTCCACGCACCCTTCATCTCCAGCTGGGCGAAGGCCGCCCGGGCGGCCTCGTGGTGCCATCCACCGAGCACGAGGTCGTCGACGTCGACGTCGAGCGGGACGTCGCGCACCAGCGGGATCATCTCGGCGTTGATCCGGACCCGGTCGGCGTGGTCGGCCAGGTTCTGGCGGAGCTTCGGCGACAGCGCGTCGAGGTGCTGGTAGAGGGTATCGAGGTCCCCGTACTCGTTGATGAGCTTGGCCGCCGTCTTCTCCCCCACCCCGGGTACCCCGGGGAGGTTGTCCGACGGGTCGCCGCGCAGTGCGGCCAGCAGCGGGTACTTCGGCGGTCGCACCCCGGTCCGCTCCTCGATGCCGGCCTCGTCGTACAGGGCGTAGTCGCTGACCCCGCGCCGGTTGTAGAGGACGCGGATGTAGGGATCCTCCACCAACTGGTAGGAGTCGCGGTCGCCGGTGACGATGATCACCGGATGCCCACGGTCACGGGCCTCGGTCGCCAGGGTGGCGAGCACGTCGTCGGCCTCGAACCCCTCGGCGGACACCACCGGGATGGCCAGGGCCTCGAGCACGTCGCGGATCATGTCGAACTGCGGGGGCAGGTCGGCCGGCGTCTCGTCGCGGCCGCCCTTGTAGTCGTCCACGATCTCGTCCCGGAAGGTCCCCCCGGGAAGGTCGAAGGCGACGGCCAGACCGACGGGGTGGTGGTCGCGCACCAGGTTCAGCACCATCGAGGTGAAGCCGTGGACGGCGTTGGTGGTGACACCCGAGCTGGTCTTCAGCGTGTCGGGCAGGGCGAAGTACGCCCGGAAGGCCAGCGACATGCCGTCCAGCAGGATCAGGGGCCGGTTCCCGGCGGCGGCCGGTGTGGAGGGCATGGTGGGTTCGCCGTGTCCTAGGGCTCGAGCGTGCCCTCGAGGACCTGGCGGGCCACGTCGACCATCCGGGACCGGGTGCCCATCGCCGTCCGCTGGATGAAGGCGAAGGCCTCCGACTCGCCCATGCCGTGGCGTTCCATCAGCACGCCCTTGGCCCCGTCGACGAGTCGCCGGGTCTCGAGCTTGTCCTCGGCGACGGCCTGGCTGCCCACGAGTCCGTCGTCGACCGCCTGGCGCGTCTCGGCGTCGATCGCCCACTCCTGCTCGCACCGGGCCACGGCCTGGTCGATGGCCGGGATCAGTTCGATGCGCTGGAACGGCTTGACCAGGTAGGCGGCCACGCCGGCGTCGCGTGCCTCGTCGATGAGGTTGCGCTGGCTGAAGGCGGTCAGGATCAGCACGGCGACCTTGAGGTCGAGCCCGCGGATGTCCCGGGCGGCCTGGAGGCCGTCGGCGCCGGGCATCTTGACGTCGAGGATGGCGAGGTCGGGCTGGTGCGTGCGCACCAGTTCGACGGCCTCGTCGCCCCGTCCCGTCTCGCCGACGACGTCGTAGCCCTCGTCGAGCAGGATCTCCTTCAGGTCGAGCCGGATGATGGCCTCGTCCTCTGCGATGACCACTCGCCTGCTCATCGTGTCTGCGCTCCTTGCCACGGGGTCGTGTGCCGCTGTGCGGATGTCGTGTGCTGCCGTGCGACTACGGGATTGTTGCACCGTCGCGGACGCCCCGGACGTGCGGGGCTCCGACGGCGCACCACGGCGCGGCCACCGTACCCGCCACGGGGCCGGATCAACCCGGCTCGACCACGAGCCGCTCGAGCAGGTCGTCCTGGCGCCGCTCGAGGTCGGCGATCTGGTCCACCAGCGCCTGGCGGGTCCGCAGCATGGCCGAGGCCTGCCGACTCACCTCGTCGTGCTCCTTGGCCGCCACCGGTGTCTCGGCGACCAGGGCGCGCAGCCGGGTGTCGTCCGCCATCTCGTTGACCACGAGGAGCTGCTCGTCGAGCACGGCGAGCTCCGAACGGGCGCGACGGAGCCGCTGGTTGGCGTCGCTCAGGCGTCGTTCGATGGTGCTCCGGTGCATGGGAGGGCAATTGTACGCACGCCGGGGCGGCCGTCCCACCCGAAACCCCGGGGACCGTCGGTGCCGGGACGGTGCGGACCGTCCACCCGGGGCCTACGCCGGTGGCTCCGACCGGCTGCTCAGCCCGTCGGCACCTCGACCCGGTCCACCCCGAAGGCGGCCAGTGCGTCCGGGTCCGGCGGGGGGGCGAGCCCCGGACCGTCCGGGACCGGGACGAGCAGTCGACCGGTTCCGGGATCGACCCGGGTGGCCGTCGGGGCCACCAGGTCGCCGGCCAGGTAGGCGTCGGGTGGCGCCAGGTCGCCGGGGAGCGACGTACCCGGCAGGGCGCCGAGCGCCGTGGTCACCCGTCGTCCGAGTCCGGACTCGAACATGCCACCCACCCACCACGGCACCCCCGCCGCCGTGCACCACGCCACCACGTCGAGGGCGCGGGCGATCCCCCCGAGGCGGGCGGGCTTCACGCACACCACCGAGCACGCCCCCGACGCCACCGCCTCCTCGACGGCGGCCGGCCCGTCGAGGCTCTCGTCGAGGCAGACGGGAGTGGCGATCCGGGCCGCCAGCGCCCGGTGGCTCGCCAGGTCGTCGCGGGCGAAGGGCTGTTCGATGCAGAGCAGTCCGAATCCGTCGAGGGCGGCCAGCGCATCGAGGTCGCCCGGCCCGTAGGCGCCGTTGGCGTCGACCTGGAAGCGCGGGACGGGGCCGGCGGCCGTCGCCGCCCATCCGGCGAGGGCGGACACCACCGCCAGCTCGTGCCCGGGTTCGATCTTGGCCTTCACCCGCACGTAGCCGTCCGACGCCAGTCCGGCGACCACGGCCACCAGGTCCTCCGTCGACGCGCGGGTGCCGACGACGGCGCCCGGGGTCACCTCGGCTCCCGCCACGCCGAGCAGCTCGCCGAAGGACCGGTCCGCGGCCCGCAGGTGGGCGTCGGCCACCGCCGCCTCCAGGGCGGCGAAGGCCAGCGGCCGACCGGGCGCCGACGCGGAGAGCCGGCCCAGCGCGCCCAGCGACGGCAGCAGGCCCCCGAGCGACCGGGCGGCGTGGACCAGGCCCGGGAGCAGGACCCGACCGAGGGTCTCGCGTGCCCCGTCGACGTCCTCGCCGTCGTAGGTGGTGTCGCCCAACGCCGCGCACTCCCCCCAGCCGTCGATGGGGTCGTCCCGCCCCGGCGCCCGACAGCGCAGGTGCACGAGCAGGAGGGGGCGGCTCCGGTGGGTCCCGACGGCCGTCCCCACCGGGGTGAGGAACGGCAGCTCGACCCGGACCAGGGCGGCGCCCTCGAGGAACAGGGCGGTCGCCGTCCCGAGCGAGTCCCACGCGTCCCGCACCGGGGGCACGGTGGCGTCGGGGGCGGCCTCCATGGTGCGAGCCTAGGGTCGCCGGAGGGCAGGGGTAGGCTGCTGGCTCGCCGGCCCGGGTGGCGGAATGGCAGACGCGGTGGACTCAAAATCCACTGTCCGAGAGGGCGGGCGTGCCGGCGCGACAGCGCAGGTGCACGAGCAGGAGGGGGCGGCTCGGTGGGTCCGACGGCCGTCCCCACCGGGGTGAGGAACGGCAGCTCGACCCGGACCAGGGCGGCGCCCTCGAGGAACAGGGCGGTCGCCGTCCCGAGCGAGTCCACCGCGTCCCGCACCGGGGGCACGGTGGCGTCGGGGGCGGCCTCCATGGTGCGAGCCTAGGGTCGCCGGAGGGCAGGGGTAGGCTGCTGGCTCGCCGGCCCGGGTGGCGGAATGGCAGACGCGGTGGACTCAAAATCCACTGTCCGAGAGGGCGTGCGGGTTCGAATCCCGCCCCGGGCACCGACTGTTTCAGGTGTTTCTCCAGGTCAGCACACTGCAACCGGAGAACGAAAGACCATGAAGTGCCGTCCGCGGTAGCAGGTCGGTAACAGTGGTCACAACTGGTCACACCTGTGGCTCAAGTGCCGCTCGCGCCATCTCCACTTCCCCCCCAAGCGTCACGGCGTAGAGGCTCCCCTGCTGATCCAGCGCTTCCACAAAGGACTCCAACTGAACCGCCCCGGGTTTCATAGAGACTCGCGGGTTTGGGAACCGGCCATCTCGGCCGGGGTGTTCTGACGGTAGTAGTTGGCCTCGAACTCTGCCGGCGGGACCATGCCGATCTCGGTGTGCAGGCGCCGGTGGTTGAACCAGTCGACGTAGGTGAGCGTCGACCATTCGACGTCTTCGACACCCTTCCAGGGACCTCGACGGTGGATGAGCTCGGCCTTGTAGAGGCCATTGAAGCTCTCGGCCAGGGCGTTGTCATAGGAGTCGCCTCGGCTGCCCACTGATGCCACCGCTCCGGCCTCGGCCAGTCGCTCGGTGTAGCGAATCGACAAGTACTGGACTCCACGGTCCGAGTGATGGACCAGTTCGGACAGGTCCTGATGACGGCGGCCGTAGACGGCCATCTCGAGGGCGTCGATGGCGAGGTCGCTGCGAAGTGAGGTCGAGGCCTGCCAGCCGACAATGCACCGACTGAAGACGTCGATGACGAAGGCCACATAGACCCAGCCCGAATGAGTCTTCACGTAGGTCAGGTCCGCCACCCAAAGGCGGTTCGGCCCCGGTGCATGGAACTGCCGTTCGACGAGGTCGGCCGGTCGGGTGAGCGTGTCGTCCCCGATGGTCGTCCGCTTCCAGACCCGGCCCCGGCGGGCTCCTGGAGACCTTCGCTGCGCATCAGGCGCTCGACGGTGCAGCGGGCCACCCTCGTGCCCTCCCGGTTCAGCTGGGCCCAGACCTTGTCGGCGCCGTAGACAGAGAAGTTCTCGGCGAACACCCGGGTGATCTCGGGCTTCAGCTGCTCGTCCCGCTGCGCCCTGGCACACGGCGGTCGGGACTTCCTGGCGTAGTAGGTGGCGGGAGCGAACTGCAGGGTCCTGCAGATCGGCTCGACTCCCCAGCGACCCTTCCGGGCGTCGATGTAGGCGACTACCTCTTCGTTCGACCGTCGAGCTCGGTCGCGAAGAAAATCGAGGCGTCCTTCAGGATCTCATTGGCTCGGCGGAGCTCCCGGTTCTCCTTCTCGAGCGCCTTCAGTCGTGCCCGCTCGTCGGTCGTGAGTCCGGCCCGCTGGCCGTTGTCGATCTCGGCTCTGCGGACCCACTTGCGCAGCGTCTCGGGTGTCATGCCGAGCATGCCGGCAATGGCGGTCATCGCCGCCCATTCGGAGGGGTACTCGGGACGGTGATCGAAGTACATCCGGATGGCCCGCTCACGGACCTCCGGCGAGTAGGGACTTCTTGGCATAGCTCCATCCTCTCAAGGGTTAGAGCCTCCAGGATTCCCGGGGCGGTTCGGTCGATCTCTCCGTCCTCGGACGGCCGAGCCCTTCCGACGTGAGAAACGCTCTCGCTTGCAATGCCATAGTCACGCCGCAGGGCCGCTTCATTCTCGGTTTGAGGTGACCAATCCGCCACCAGATCCGTGGCGCTCGCGCAGTTCGACCGCCCTCCAATAATTAGAAACTCAATCAGGAGGCGGTAATTGGTGAACCAATCCTCAAGGCACGCAATTTCAACGATGTGCGGCAGAGTGGGGTCACACGTGAACGGAATTAGGCCGCCGACCAACCAGACGGCGTGACCGACGCGAGCGAAGGTGTGGGATGTCGGTTCAATGTTCATTGGCATGCAACTGTAGATCGACCGCGATCAAGTGCCCCCGAGCGGCATGCCCCAAGGTTCGTTGAGCAGGTCCTGGAAGTCGCCTTCAGGTGCATCGCCGTACTCGACCACCTTGTTCAGCAGTGCGATTCCGTCGTGGTAGCCGCGAGATGTCTCGGCGTCATAGTCACGGTCAATGTCCTTCCCGAACCAGCTCTTCGTCACGCCCGTGGACACACCGATTGCCATGTGCACTCCGTAGGCATACAGCTTCTCCGGGGTGTCGAAACTCCCCCTCCCCATGCCCTTCTCAGTCCACCGTCGAAAGTCGACCATCCAGTGAGCGATGCGCTTTTGACCTTTGGTCCGCATGTTCTTCAGCCTCCCGTGGAAGCGCCAGCACCGTCAACCATGGCCGCCACGGCGGAGGCTGCCTGTGAGCCGGCATCCTCGAACAGGTGGCCGTATCGGTCCTGGGTGAAAGCGACCGATGCGTGACCGAGCCGCCGGGTGATGAGGAGGAGCTGCTCCCCCGCTTCAATCAGGTGGGCGACGTGGGTGTGCCTCAGATCGTGGAAGCGGATCCGGGGGAGGCCGTGGCGAGCCACTCGGCGGTTGAACACCTGGGCCACGGACTCCGGATCGAGGGGTCGCCCGTCAGGCTCCGTGAACACGAGGTCGCGCTCGTCCAGCCAACCGGATCCCACAGCAAGCCGGTGTTCGGCCTGTTGCCTCCAACGCGCCTTCAGCACCGCGACGGTCCCTTGGTCGAGGTCGATGGTCCGGCGGCCTCGGTCCGTCTTCGGCTCAGAGAACCGGAGTCCTCCGTCGGTCGCTCCGGGGCTACGGACGACGAGCAGCTGCTGTCGCACCTGTAGACGAGCACTGCCGAGGTCGACGTCGGTCCACCGAAGCCCGCAGACCTCTCCCCTGCGCATCCCGGTCATCGAAGCAACCCTGAACAGTGGTCCGAGCTGCTCACCGGCCGTCTTGTCGAGGAACGTGCGGAGATCTGCCGGTGTCCACCAGGCCATCTCCGGTGCCTTGACTGACTTCGCTCGCGGCGGCTTCGCTCGGTCGGCGACGTTGCGCTCGAGGGTCCCATCGTCGACGGCATCCTTCAGAGCCTTGTGCAGCACGATGTGGATGTAGCGCACCGTCTTCGGGCTGAGGCCGCCCGGACGCTGCCTCCGTCCTGACTCCAGGAGTGCGGTGTAGAGCTTGTTCAAGTCCTGAGGGCCCAGGGAGTCGAGACGACGGCCACCCAGCCCGTGCGGCTCGTCGATCACGTAGTCACAGTTCCGGCGGTAGCCGTCGATCGTCGACGGCCGCAGTCCGGTCGTTGGTAGGCCAGCGAGCCACTTCGTGAGGTACTCCTTCACGGTGATCTTCGCCGGTGCGACGTAGGTCTGCTTCCGAGCCTTGCCCCGGATCTCGTCGAGCGCTTCCTGGGCCAGCTTTTTCGTGGCGAACCCTCGGCGGTGGGCCATGCGGCGCCGGCCATCTGGCTTCACTCCGGCGTCCACAACGAACCACCAGGTTCCTGCCGTCTCGTCCTTTCGCGGTGCCGCGCTCGCTGCTCGCGCCTTCGTGGTGGTCTTGGTCATGGCTTACTCGCTCTCTTGGTCGGTGGCATTTCCGATGGGAAGCGCTTGCGCGCCAACCCCACCCATCGACCTGCAGTTGGTCGGCTCAAATGGAATCGGTTCATGACTGCCAGCGTCGGTTTCGAGTTCGCCTCGGAGTAGACGCGGGCGACCTCTCGCAGCAGCTCGTCCGTCATCTGGTGACGTTGGCGATGACTGGCCGACCGAGCCAGGACGTCCTCGTCACCGGTACCGGTCGCCTGCACGAACACGGAGTCGTTTTGGATCTCGACCTTCATCGAGTAGAGCGTCAGTGACTCACGGACGTACTGAGCGAGCGGGATCTTCCTGAGAGCCTCAGTCGAAACTGGCGGACCTCCGGGTCTGATCCTGCAGCGCAACTCACTGCACCGCGGCAGCCTGTCAATCACCTGCACGGTGATCTCAAGCATCACCGGACAATCGGGATCATCGACCTCCGCAACGTACCGGGCGGGAATGTGTAGTCCCTCGGACCCGTAAGGCACGAGGGTCTCAAACGTCATGGTCGTGTCCATCGCCGTTAGGCCCCGGTACCTGGTCATGGGCTCCAAGTTACGCTGGCGTTATCTCACTGTCAATGTACTAGATCACAATGCCGGATAAACGATATGGTTCGCAACGTTCGGCCAGCGTACAGTTCCCGGCATGAAGCTGTCAGAGATCCTCCTAGTCGCTCAGGCGAATCATTGGGCGGCAACGGGCGACGCCCGTCAGCTTCGTGTATCAGCCGGCCTAACTCAGCAACAGGTCGGTGATCACTGTGGCGTCACCGGGACGGCCATTGCCCACTGGGAGGCAGCAGCCAGGTCTCCCCGGGGCCGCCCGGGCATTCGCTGGGCTCGACTCCTGGCCGAACTGGCAGCCAGGAACGAACAGGCGGCGTCGGCATGACAGTTCCGATCCCTACGGAGCAGCCGACGATGAGCGTCGAAGAGGCTGGAAGATGCCTCGGCTTGGGCAGGAGCGCCAGCTACGAGGCCGTTCGTCGGGGAGAGCTCCCCGCACTCAGATTTGGTCGCTCAGTTCGTGTGGCTACGGCCGAGCTACGACGCATGCTCGGGATCGACCCGCCCATCGGCGACGACCCAATAGCCGCCACCGTCCTCCCGATACGCCGACCGTCCGTCGGGTGAACACTGACCGCTCAGACTGCGGCACTTGCGAGGCGGAGGCCCTGCTCCGTGTCATGGCCGTACGCGACCTCCTGGACCTCGTCATCTGGAATCAGACGGATCCGCTCAAGGGCGTCGAGTCCGCGATCAGCGGCCTCAACCTCTCACGCAACCAGCTCCGCGCTGCGCGATGGGAGTCCGACTCGTGACGACCCACCAGGAACCTGCCGGCGCTCGGTCAGAGACCGGCTCTCCTGGACGCGTCCCCCGCGTGATCTGGCAGCCGAGGCCGACGTCCTTGGCTCCGTGATGCTTGCCGGCGTCGAGTGTCTCGATGACGTCCGATCGGTGGTGGACGTCGGGGACTTCTACAGCCCGCGGCACGCGGCGATCTTCTCGACCCTCGGTGAGCTGGCAGCGCAGGGCGGCGGGCTGGGGCCGATCCTCGTCGCCGCCGAACTGGTCGATAGCCCGTACCCCGTTGACGCCGGGGAGCTGACGAGCATGATGACCAACGCCACCGGCCGGACCAGCGCGGCGGCACATGCCCGACTCGTCGCCGACCTCGCTCGCCATCGCCGAGTCATCGCCGGGGGCCATGACGCGATCGAAGCTGGCTACCGCCGCGACGGGGATGCGGCCGCCGCGATTGGGCGGGCCCTAGTCGACCAGGGACGCCCGTCTGAGAGCCGACTTGGCCGACTCGTCGACGGCGCATCCTTCGTCACCACCGAAGCCACGGTGACTCCCCTGTGGGGTACCGGCGACGAGGTGCTCTGGAGCAAGGGCGAGGCGTGCATCCTCTGCGGTCCAACCGGGATCGGCAAGGGAACGATCGCGCAGCAGCTCGCGCTCGGACTGATCGGCCTCCGTCCGGGCCCGCTGCTCGGCCTCGAGATCGACGCCGACCCCGATCGCATCGTGCTCTACCTCGCCATGGACCGCCCCGGGCAGGCTGCGAGGTCTCTGCGGCGCATGGTGACCGACGATCAGCTCCCGGAGCTGTCCCGTCGGCTGAAGGTATGGCGCGGGCCGCCGGAGCGCGACCTGGCTCGGTTCCCCGGCGACCTCCTCGCCATGGCCATCCGCGAGGGCGCCTCCGTGGTGATCGTCGACTCGCTGAAGGATGCGGCAGTCAAGCTGCCCGATGACGAGGTCGGCGCGCTGTGGAACCGGGCCGTCCAGACCGCGCTCGCCGCCGGAGTCGAGGTGTTGGTCCTCCACCACCAGCGGAAGGGCCAGCAGGGCAGCCGGCCGAAGGCGATCGACGACGTCTACGGCTCGACGTGGATCACGGCAGGTGCCGGCTCCGTCGTGCTGCTCTGGGGATCGCCTGGAGACGCCGCCGTCGAACTGGTCCACCTGAAGCAGCCGCTTGCCGCCGTCGGCCCCCTCAAGATCGAGCACGACAAGCGGACAGGAGCCAGTTCCCTTCGTGACCAGTTCGACCTCCTGAGGGCCCTCCGGGCAGCTCCCCGCGGCCTGTCTGCGCCCGAGGCTGCCCGTCAGTGGTTCGAGGTCGATCGACCCGACGACAACCAGAGGCGGAAGGCGAAGCGTCAACTCGAAGGCCTGGTCCGCCGGGGCCTGGCACAGCGTCGGGACGCCAGTGCAGGCGGTCCGGGCGGCACGGACGCGGCCCGCTACTACGCCACTACCGACCGGGAGGATGACCTGTGAGGAGCACCGGACGTGGCACCGGACACGCCCTTTTGGCCGATCTCACCGTGCAGAGCATCAGCACACCGGACACGGCGCCGATCCTCCCTGGTCAGACCACCAGCCACCCTCACGAGCCACACCGGATACCCCGAGCACCGGACACGGCCCCCCTCTCTAGAAGAGGGGTCCGTGGCTGGTGGCAGGTCCGTGGTGGTGGTCCCGGAGCCTGTCGGTACTGCGGTGACCCGTCGTGGATGACCGACGCCGAGGACTTCGTCCATCCGTGCTGCGAGTTCTGGATCGGGCGCGAGGGCCGACCGTTCTGCGTGGCCTGCCGAGCTGCGAAGCGGCTGGGACGTTGGATGTCACAGCCACCTGTCACAGTGGATCCGTCGTCGCCTCGGGGGCGCTCAACGACTGTCGCGGGTGCAAGGCGTCCAGAGTGCGAATTCCCCCGCGCACGCGACCGCTGATCCGTTACCACCGTGTTACCGCTGGCCATGAAACTCCAGGTCAGAGCACGCGGGGCGGGATTCCGAGTCCCGCCTGGATTGGTGACCTATGACCTGTCGCCCGGGTCACGCTCCACGGCATCCGCCGTTCGAGGAGGGCAACACCGCCAACCTTCGCCACGGTGCATTCGCGGCCGGACGCGCCGACCAAGTTGCTGCCGAGGTCGAAGCGATCGCCGAGGAGGTGGCCAACCAGTACCCGTGGACAAGTGCCTATCGCGCCGAGCGTGTGGCATTCGCCAGGGCCGTCATCGACGAGCGTGACGTCCGGGCCTACCTCGACCAGGTCGGCGCCCTTAGACGAGGACTACCGGGAGCGTCCGGCCGTGCGGACAGCAGAGCGCTTCGCCGCCCGTGCTGCAAGGTGCCGGTCCGCTCTCGGCCTGTCGCCCATGGCGCACGCCCGCCTCCTGCTCACGGTGGCCGAGGTCGTGCGCCTGCACCCTGACCGCATCGGACCGCTGGACGACAGCCTCGACTCCTTGCTGGCTGAGGGTCGGGCCGCCCTGGAGCGGGGCAGCCACGGGGAGGATCGCCAATGACCTCCGCCTTCGAGCTGCTTGCTGCGCTGCCCATGGGGAAGGGGCGATGGGGCGACACTGCTGCTGACTTTCAGATCGCTGACGCCCAGGCGGTCCTGGACCGGACCGGCCCACGGATGCACCTCCAGACACGCCCCAGGGGCGGCCGTAAGATCGGCCGACGCCGCCGGCATCGTGGTCGCCGCTCACCTCACCCAGAATCCGCCGCTCGGAGCCACCAGCTTCGTCGTGGCGGCCGATGCGAGCCAGGCCGCACTCATCCTCGACACGATCCGCGGCTTCGTCCTACAGGCTCCGGCACTCAAGGCGAGGATCAAGGTCGAGTCTCGCCGAGTCGTGTTCCTCCACGAGGGCGAACGCATGTCCACCTGCGAGGTCGTGCCGGCTGACGAGGCTTCACGCCTACGGATTGCGCCCGTGGATCTTGGTGGCGGACGAATTCGCCGAACTGGCCCGAGACGCCGGGAAGCCGAGGCGTCTGGGCGGCCGCTGTTTCCGCTCTCCCGAAGGTGGCGGACTCCCGGTTCTTGGTAGAAATCACCTCAGGCGGTTCACCTTCGCATTTTGCCTACAAGGTTCTCGAGCAGGCTCGCCAGTCGCCGCAGTGGCGAGTGTCCGAGACACCGGGCCCATTGCCGTGGATCCCTGAAGAGGAACTCGCCGAGCAGCGCAGTCTCCTGACGGAGAGTCAGTACCAGCGCCTCCACCTGAACCGGTGGGTCGCCGGTCCAGACCGACTCACGACCCCCGAGCAGGTCCGGGACTGCGTCGGACACACCGGGACGATCGCGCCCCGCCGAGGCGTTCGCTATATCCACGGTCTCGACGTCGGCTTGGTGAACGACCGGACCGTCCTGACGATCGCTCACAGCGAGCTTCGGGAGGGCACCGTAGTGGTTGTCGTCGACCACCAGGAGGCGTGGCAGGGTTCAAAGTCGAACCCGGTCGACCTGGGAAACGTCGAGGTCTACTGCCGGGAGGCGATCCACCAGTATCCGGGACGACTGATAGCGGATCCCTGGCAGAGCGTCCACATTGCACAGCGACTGCGTTCCCGGGGGATCCGGGTCGAACCGTTCGTGTTCTCGTCCGCCTCGGTCGGCCGGCTCGCTCTAACGCTGTACCGCCTCCTCCGGGATCGGCTGCTCGACTTGCCCGACGACGACGACCTCGTCGACGAACTCTCGAACGTCGTTCTCAGGGAGACGACGCCGGGCACCTACCGAATCGACACCACCGGCCAGGGCCATGACGATCGCACAATCTCGCTGGCCCTTTGTGCACAGCACCTGGCATCCAAGCCCACTGCCGGCGCCCGTGTGCACGTTGCGTCCGGCGAGCTGCCACCAGTGCGCCTGGTCACGAGTAGGCCGGGCCCGAGCGAGGTGCCGCCGCCCGTCGTCCGGGACGGGAAGAAGCCGAGACCCCGTCCGGGGTCGACGTTCCGCCTGGGACCCCACGTGGTGCCCCGCCGCGGCTACACCCCGCCGAGGACGCGGTGAGCGGCGCACGCATGTCACAGCTGACTGATAATTGTGTCCACCGCCGCCTCGTACTTACGGTCGAGGAGCACCCCTTCCTCCCGCTCATTGTCCCACTCGTACGGAATACCAACTGCTTCAAGCGCACGAACCAGCTCGACAACCTTCGAGTGTCGCCAGTTCTCAACGCTGTAAATGACGCCCCCATCGGGCGGATCCGAAGCTGGGGAGCCAACCGCTGAATCCTGCTCAGTGGATGACAAGGGATTTGGCTTTGCGCCGAGGGCTTCGGCATTGCGTTCGGCGATTCCAAGTAATGCTTCGATCGTTCTGTCGTTCGTCCGAGCGAGGTAATAGCCGGCCTCGAGGCCGAACTCGGACATTGTGGTCGGAGGTGCCATCTGGGCGATCTCCGCGCTGATCATGATCATGGCCATCGAGTAATGAGACTCGCACTCCCCGGCATGGGCGACGCCGCTCCCGTTCTCCATTATCCCGATCACGTAGCCCAGACGGGTATTGGCCACGATGGAAGGCGTGTCAGGGGGATCGTCCTCAGCGCCGGGGTTCATCATGTCCAGAAGTTCGTATTCGAGCTTTCCCAAGGCTCGACTCAGATCGACGCCACCTGTCGGCCCCCTGATCCCCTTCCAGTTCTCGCGGGCAACGTCTGCGATCTCTTGGATAAGCCTCATATCCTTCTGATTGCGCATGAGGTCGACGTCAGGCATCCGCACCCTGTTAGGGGCAGGCGACGACATCGGTAAATATTTCGATGAGCCCTTTCGAGCCATTGGATCGTCCCTTCCGCCAGTCGTGTCCAGAGGCTAGCTGCGCTCGTCAGCGCCTTCCCATCGCCGATCAGCTAACACGAATCCGGTACACTCTGTTGAGGAGTCAGGTGTGGCATAGACCTACTGACCCCGAGACGCAGGGTCTTTGTGCCCGGTCGAGTCCATGACCGATCGCGAGGAGACCCATGACCGTCACCCCTGAAGAACTGGAACGCCGACAGGTGGCACTCGAAGAGCGCCACCGTCTGATCGTCGAAATGGTCGAGCTCACCTCCGATCTGGAACGCCATTCCAATGAAAAGACTCTGGCCCTCGCAGCGTCGGCCGCGCCCCGCGGATCGACGGGCGGAATGGCCTCTCGCATGGCCGCCACATCTCGCAGGGCCTCGGCGAGCCCTTCCGCCGGTGGTCGTTCGTCGGCCTCGAACGTCACGCTCACGGCGGCGGCCTCCGGCGGCAACACAGCGTCGGGCAGCCTCCTGGAGTCCTCGGACCAACTGGCCGAACTGACCGTCGATGTTCTGCGGCAGCTCGAACCCGGACGATCCTCGGAGCCGCGGCGGGCGCGCATCGCGCAGGCGCGCTGGGACTACCCCGAGGAGCGACAGCTCGGACTCGACAGCACGTTGAGCAATACGGCCAAGCTGGACAAGGTCTGCGGCATCGGCGCCGGGCGCTACGACCAGAGCGGCGCCCTGGTGGCTACCGGCGGGATCTGCTTGCCGGTGAACGTCGACTACGCCGTGCAGACGTGGAGCACGGCCGATCGGCCTCTCCGGGACGGTCTGCCTGCCTTCCAGGCGTCCCGCGGTGGCATCCGCTTTGTCACCCCGCCCGACATTGGCGTCCCCTCCCTCGCTGGTACCGCGTCTGGCGCCGGCCTGTCGGTCGGGATCTGGACCGAGGCGACCGATGCCAGCCCGGCTGGCGCGACGAAGCCCGTCTGGACGGTGGCGTGTGGCGCCGAGCAGCTCGTCTACGTCAACGCCGTGTCGACCCGGGTGCAGTTCGGAAACATGGAGGCGCGCTTCGCTCCGGAGCAAGTCGCCTCCAACACACAGCAGGCGATCGCCGTCAGTGCCCGCCAGGCCGAGCTCGAGCTCCTGACGCTCATGTACTCGGCCAGCTTCGTCAAGGAAGTCAGCATCGGCACGCAGTACCTCGGTGCGGTCCGGGACGTCCTGTCGGCCGTCGACCTCCTGAAGCGCCAGTACCTCGACGGTCACCGGATCCCGAAGACGGCGGCATTCACCGCGGTGTTCCCGGCGTGGGCCATGGACATGTTCAAAGCGGACCTGTTGCGGGAGACGGCCCACGACAATGCCGGCCCCCGGGACGTGCTGGCCGTCACCGACGACCAGGTCGACGATCTGTTCCGGGCCCGAGGCGTGAACGTGATCTGGACGCTGGAAGGTCTGAAGGCCGGCACCTACGGCAACGTGACGATCGGGACGACGCAGCAGTTTCCGATCTTTACCACCGGGAACACCCCGCAGTGGCCCGGCCAAACCAGCTCCGGCGCATTCGAGTTGGCGTGGCTCCTGTACGTCGAGGGCACCTATCAGTTCCTCGACGGCGGCCGTCTGGACCTCGGCGTCGTGCGCGACTCGCTGCTCGACAGCACGAACGACTACGAGACGTTCGTGGAGGTCTTCGAGGCCGTTGCCGGGCGAGGGATCGACGCGTATGGCGTCGTGCAGACGATTCTGCCGACCGGTGGCTCCGCCGGCACCGTGGCCGCTACGAGCTACCACGAATGAGATTTACCACCTGGGGCCGTCGCCGTAGTGCGTGTGGGCGGCGGTCCTGGGTGGGGGTTCGCAAGTGGAGCGCAACTGAGGACGAGGAGACTTCGGATGGCACTTGAGTGGTTCTTGCCCGACATGTGGGCCGACGATGATCCGGACCGGGAGGAGTTCGAGAAGCTGTACTGGTTGGAATCCCTTGGCGCCGACGTCGACGCAGAGCTCGACGCCCAACGGGCACGTCGTGAAGCGGAGGACGTGGCCTTCACGGGCCTTACCGGCGTCGGCCGGGGCACCGTCCAGGCGCCGGTCACGGTCAAGTTCCCGACCGAGGCCGAGCGCGAGGAGGCCTACGAGCGGGCGCCGATCTACTCCATCGACGGTCGAACGGGAGTCATGACTCAGTTGCGGCCTCGGCTGCGCTGAGTCTGGTCGACTGCCGGAGCGACCAGGTCACCAGGGTCCGCCCGTCCTAGCGCACCGACTCTCCCCCGTACCCTGGTGGTTGTGGCTCTGTCTTCGGTCGGCGTGCAGGTGATGGCAAGCATGCAAACCTCCGCTAGTCGCCCTACCCTTCTGAACGACGCATTCCGCGACGGTCGGCTACAGGTGGCGGACCTTCCCGAGCTGCTTGCCTTTGCCTGGCTCTGGGACGACTCGCCGACGTCGCAGGTTCCCGAATCGGATTGGCTGTCCATGTTTCGGGCAGCGAGGTTCTTCACCTACCCCACACCCGTTCCAGCACCCAAGCGGGCAGTGACCCTCTACAGGGCGTGCACCGAGGACCGAGCACGGCGCATGTCTTGGACCGGCAACAAAGCACTTGCTCTCCAATTTGGCAACCGCCACGATCGGTACGGAGTAGCTCAGCTCTACCAGGCGAGCGTGTCACCGGCGTACGTACTCGCATACTTGTGCCGCAACGACGAGGGATGGACGGTGGTGGTGGATCCGACCGGTCTAAGCCCCGTCGCTGTCGATGGGGGCAACCTCAGGTCTTCTGCTGATTGACCGCTTGAGCCGTCTGGTTGTACTGCTCAGCACTCGTCACGCGGGTCAAGTTCACCGTTTGGATGCCGCCCCCGAACGGCGTGTAAGTCAGTGACAGGCCAACCGGTGCCCGGGCGGAAGCCACCTGGAATGTCGGTGCGGCACTGCCCTCAACCGTCATCGTCATGGAGCTGGACGTGAGATCGGAACAGCCCACTGGGTAGCTGCCCTGTCCCCCGTCGTCCACGCCCAGTCCGTTACTCAGAGCCGTTTCAGTCCACGTCCCGCTCACCCCTGACGGTGACTGAAGCAGGGTCAGGAGCACGGCGTCGGTTGGTGCATCTGCAGGCCCGGACTGCCAGAAATACTCCCCGGTCCAGTCCAGCGCCGATGCGCCGTTGTCAGCCGCAGGGAGCGTGGTGTTGTCAGATGCAGGGAGCGTGGTGTTGGAATGGCGACCCCAGAGATACCCGCTGATGGCCCCCGCTCCCACCAGCACGACGACCACCACGACCAACAGTGCGCGCTTCATTCGTCGTAACGGTAGCGCCTGACTGTCAGGACCCGAGTGCGGCACTGCCTCCAAGCTGACGGTCAGTAACAGGTGGCCTCGTGGTCACATAGCGGTAACAAACACTTGCGGATTGCCCCGGACGGGCCATCATGGGCATTCGACGCCAGTTGCGATAATCGCCCGCTACCTGGACGTTTGCGGACGGAGCGGATTGTGCATCATGGCCTATGCGGAAGTTCGAATCCCGCCCCGGGCACCCATCACGTACCACCGCCGGCACCGCCCCGTCGGCGGAGCGGTCACCGGTAGCTCGCGCCGACCCGCGGGCCGTCAGGTCGGTGCGCCAGGGGTCGGCGCGTCCGGGGCCGGCGCCAACCGCTCGCCGAGGATCGGTCGGGGCCGCTGGATCGGCCGGGACACCACGAAGAGCAGGAAGGCCAGGAGGACCAGGGCGAGGCCGATCGAGGCCAGCGACAGGATCCCGAGGGCACCCAGCACCCCGGCCCACACGGCGCCGGGCACGCTCCACCGCTCGCTCCCCTCACGTACCCGTCGGAGGAACCCGACGGCGGTGACGGCGTCGAGGGCGAACAGGAAGACGATGAAGGAGACCACGCCGGCGGTGTCGGCGGCCGCCAGCGACTCGCTGTGGCGGTGGCCGTACGCACCGGTCACCGTGGTGGAGGCGAACGCGACCTCCAGCGACACGAGGACCGTCCACACCACGGCCCCGCCGAGCGCGATCCACCGGACCCGGACCTGCCGCTTCGGCGTGGTCGGGACGACACCACCGGGAGCGGGCCCGCCGCCGCGGGCGCTGGTGGCCCGCGGGGTCCGCCGACGGACCCGTGGTGGTCCGAATCCGGCGTTGCCCCACGGGGAGCGGATGCGCCCGTCGCCGTCCATGTCCTGCGACGGCACGCCGATCGTGCCCGGGAGGGCCGGGTTGCCGAAGAAGTCGAACTGGTCCTGGGGATCGAGCGCCGGCGCGTCGAGCCGGTCGCCGGACCGCAGGAGGTCGTCCGCCGGGCGTTCGGGCGGCGGCGACGGCGCGGCGGCCACCAGCGGCCCGTCGTAGGGCCGGTCCGGGGGCGGGTCCTGGGACTCGCTCCGCCCGTCACGCACGAGTGCGGTCGGCACACCCTGTGAGAACCACCGCCGCTCGTGCAGGCCGTAGGGGTCGACGAACCACCCCTGGGGCGGCTTGTCCGGTACCGCACCCGCGTCGGCCATGGGGCGATCGTAGGCCGACCGGGGACGCCCCGGTCCCGAGGTGCCCGACCGGTAACCACCGGTGTCCGTCACCGCCGTGCCACACTGGCGTGTCCACCGGGCGTGGGTGCGTCCGATCGGGGCGCACGGCGCCCCCGAGCTGCGAGAGGAGTCCGTGGGTGCTGGCCTTCACCTTCCCGGGACAGGGGTCCCAGCGGTCCGGCATGGGACACGCCTGGGTCGACCACCCCTCGTGGGAAGTTGCGGGTGAGGCCTCCGAGATCGCCGGGCGGGACCTGACCGCACTCCTCCTCGAGGCCCCCATGGACGAGCTCACCCGGACCGCCAACGCCCAGCTGGCCACCTTCGTGATGAGCCTGGTCGTCCTCGACGCCGTCGAGCGCATCGGCCTCACCCCGGCGGCCTGTGCCGGCCACAGCCTGGGCGAGTACACCGCCCTGGTGGCGTCCGGCGCCCTGTCCCTGGCCGACGGCACCTCGCTGGTCATCGAACGGGGCGATGCCATGCAGGGGGCCGCCGACAGCACGCCGGGGACCATGGCCGCCCTGATCGGGATCGCCGACGACGACGCCGAGGCCGCCTGCCAACGGGCCGAGGCCGAGGTGTGGGTGGCCAACTACAACGCGCCCGGGCAGGTGGTGATCGCCGGAACCGAGGACGGGATCGCCGCCGCCACCGCCCACGCCAAGGAGCTGGGCGCCCGCAAGGTGCTGCCCATCCCGGTCTCGGGGGCCTTCCACACCCCGATGATGCTCCCGGCGCGCGCCCGGCTCCGTCGGCGCCTCGACACCGTCACCTTCCACGCCCCCGAGGTCCCCGTCGTCGCCAACGTCGACGCCCGGGTCCACACCGACCCCGCCGAGTGGCCGGGACTGCTGTCGGCCCAGCTGTGCAGCCCGGTGCGCTGGCGCCAGTCGCTCGAGTCGCTGAGCGGGCGGGGCGCCACGCTGATCGTCGAGCTCGGTCCGGGCGGGGTGCTCACCGGCATGGTCCGGCGTGCCACCCCGGACGTCAAGGGCGTGTCCGTCGCCGTGCCCGACGACCTCGACAAGCTGATGGACACGGTGGCCGGGGCCGACGACTGGGCCACCGGCTCGCCGGCCGCCCAGGGTGAGCACCTCTACACCTCGGAGCGGGTGGTGGTCAGCCCGGCGCCCGGCGTGTTCGAGCCCGATGCCGCCCTCGCCGCACTGGAGCGGAGCGCGCTCGCCGAGGCCACCGCCGCGCCCGGCAGCGGCGCCGGCGCCGAACCCGGGTCACTGCTCGCCGTGGGCGACCGGGTCGGCACGGTCGGACTCACCGACGTGCGCACACCCTTCGAGGGGATCCTCGTCCGCTGGCTCGCCGTCCGCGGTGAGCGGGTGGTGGAGGGTCAGCCCGTGGCGTGGATCCGTACCCGGCCGGCCCACCCGTGACCCGCCCGACATCACCGGGCACCCCACCACCGACGAGGAGGACGCCGTGGGCGACGACGTGACGAGGGACGGGGGCCGCGTGGTGCTGGTCACCGGTGGTTCCCGTGGGATCGGCCTGGCCTGCGCCGAGTGGTTCCTGGCCGCGGGTGACCGGGTGGCGGTCACCTCGCGCAGCGGTACCACCGACCGCGACCTGGGCGTCGGGCCGGACCGCTTCCTGTCGCTGACGTGTGACGTGTGCGACCCCGGGCAGGTGGAGACGGCCTTCGCCGCCGTGGAGGCGGCCTGGGGCCCGGTGGAGGTGCTGGTGGCAAACGCCGGGATCACCCGCGACATGCTGGCCCTGCGCATGGGCGAGGACGCCTGGTCCGAGGTCATCGACACCAATCTCACGGCTGCCTTCCGGGTCACCAGACGGGCGCTCACCAAGATGCTGCGACTGCACCGGGGCCGGGTGGTGCTGGTGTCGTCGGTCGGCGCCTTCATCGGCTCGGCCGGCCAGGCCAACTACGCCGCGTCCAAGGCCGGCCTGGTCGGTCTGGCCCGTTCGCTGGCCCGTGAGGTGGCCAGCCGCGCCATCACCGTCAACGTGGTGGCCCCCGGTCTGGTCGAGACGAATATGCTGGCCGGGTTGGGCGAGGCCAAGCGGGCCGAGTTCGCCGCCCAGGTGCCGCTCGGCCGGGTGGCCGAGCCGGGCGAGATCGCCTCGGTGATCGGCTTCCTCGCCTCGGACGACGCCGCCTACGTCACCGGGGCCGTGCTCCCCGTGGACGGTGGCCTGGCCATGGGCCTCTGACCCGCCTGGCGCAGTACCCTCCGGTACCGACAACATGGCCCCGGCAGACCCACCGCCGGGGCGGGGCGCCGCACGACCACCACCGACACACCGACCAAGGAGACGAAGTGAGCAACGACGAGACGTTCGAGAAGTTCAAGGGGTGCGCCGTGGAGGTCCTGCAGGTCCCCGAGGACAAGATCACCAAGGACGCCCGGTTCGCCGAGGACCTGGACGCCGACAGCCTGGACCTGGTGGAACTGGTCATGGCGCTCGAGGAGACCTTCGACGTCACCGTCGACGAGAACGAGCTCGAGGGCATCGAGACCATCGGCCAGGCCTACGACCTGATCGTCGCCAAGCTCTGATGCTGCTGGGCACCGGCCCGGACGGCCCGATCGCCGGGCGCCGCGTCGCCATCACGGGGATCGGCGTCCTCGCCTGCTGCGGCATCGGCACCGGGGCGTTCTGGGAGGGCCTGCACGGGCCGGCGCCCGAGGGCGAACGGCGCGTGCACGACTTCGACCCCGAACGGTGGTTCACTCCCAAGGAGGCCCGGACCCTCGACCGCTTCGCCCAGTTCAGCGTGGCCGTCGCCGAGATGGCGCTCGAGGATGCCGGTGCGCTCGACGCCGACCCGGCGCGCTCGGGTGTCATCATGGGGACCGGAGTCGGCGGCCTCCAGTCACTGGAGACCCAGATCCTCGTCTACGCCGAGAAGGGCGCCGGTCGGGTGTCGCCCCGCCTGGTGCCGATGATGATGTCGAACGCCGGCGCCGCCGCCGTGTCGATGCGGCTCGGGTGGCACGGTCCGTCCGAGACGGTCATCACCGCGTGTGCCGCCGGGGCCCACAGCATCGCCCACGCCGCCCGACTGGTGGCGTCGGGACGCTGCGATGTCGCCGTGGGCGGCGCCGCCGAGGCGGGCATGACCCCGGTCGGGATCGCCGCCTTCGCCAACATGACCGCCCTGTCGACCACCGGACACTCCCGGCCCTTCGACGTCCGCCGCGACGGATTCGTGATGACCGAGGGCGGCGGGGCCCTCGTCTTCGAGGACTGGGACCGGGCCGTGGCCCGCGGGGCGCGCATCTACGGCGAGCTCGCCGGCGCCGGCAGCACCTCCGACGCCCACCACATCACCGCGCCGGCCCCCGGCGGCACCGGGGCGGCGGCCTGCATGCTCGAGGCCATGGCCGATGCCGGGCTGCGCCCCGACGAGGTGCGCCACATCAACGCCCACGGCACCTCGACCCCGCTGAACGACCAGGCCGAGTCCGACGCCATCGGCGCGGTCTTCGGCCCCGACTCGCCCCCGGTCACCTCGACCAAGGGCGTCACCGGTCACGGCCTGGGTGCCAGCGGCGCCATCGAGGCGGTCGCCGCCGTGCTGACCATCGAGCATGCCAGCATCCCGCCGACCGTCGGCTACGGGGAGCCCGACCCCGGGATCCACCTCGACGTCGTGGGCCCCGGACCCCGGGCGTGGGAACCGGGGCCGATCCTGTCCAACTCCTTCGGGTTCGGCGGCCACAACGGCTGCCTGGTGATCACCCCCGCCTGACGTCCGCGCGCCCCGACCGGACGGCGCGTCCCGGCACCGGTCCCCCAGCCCCTACCGTGGTGTTCCCATGATCGACCCCGCCACCCCCACGGGCCACGTCCCGGGCCCCGACGACCCATCGGACCTGGCCATCGGCGCCTTCACCCGCCACGCCCCGTGGATCGTCGACCCCGCCACCATGCCGTGGCGCCGGGCGCACGGATCCGAGCCCGACATCGTGACGCTCCGGGGCCAGGCCGCCGACCTGGCCCGGACACTGGTCCACCCGCAGCACCTCCCCTCGGTCGGTCGTGTCCTCGCCGTGGCCTGGCAGTTGGGCGGGGCCCTGCTGCTGTGGGGCTCGCGGGAGCGGGGCACCCCCGAGTCCCGGGCCGGCCTGTCCCGGCGGCTGCGTCCGGCCTTCGAGCACCTCGGACCCACCTACATCAAGCTCGGACAGATCATCTCCTCGGGCGAGGGGATCTTCCCCGAGGAGCTGGTGTCCGAGTTCCGCCTGCTGCGCGACCGGGTCCCACCCGAACCGTTCCCCGTCGTCCGGCGCACCGTCGAGGAGGACCTGGGCCGCCCGCTGGCCGAGCTCTTCACGTCGTTCGACCGCACCCCCATCGCCTCGGCCTCCATCGCCCAGGTGCACGCCGCCACTCTGCGCACGGGCGAGCGGGTGGTCGTCAAGGTCCAGCGCAGCCGGGTGGCGCCGCTCGTCCGCCTCGACGTCGCCGCCATGGCCTGGATCGCCCCGTTCCTGGTCGGCCGCATCCCCGTCGCCGCCCTCACCAATCCGCCGGCGCTGGTCGAGCTCTTCGCCGAGACCATCGTCGAGGAGCTCGACTTCCGCCTCGAGGCCCAGAACATGCTCGACATCGCCGAGGTGTTCGCCGGCACCGGACAGCGCACCGTGGTCGTCCCTCGGCCCCACCCCGAACTGGTCACCCGGCGGGTACTGGTCATGGAGCACCTGCACGGCTTCTCGTGGGGCGACGCCGAGGCCATGCGGGCGGCCGGCATCGACACCGCCGCCGTGCTCCGCTCCAGCCTCATCGCCTTCCTCGAGGGTGCGCTGCTCTACGGCGTCTTCCACGGGGACCTCCACGGCGGCAACCTCATGGTCCAGTCGGACGGGACCGTGGCGCTCCTCGACTTCGGGATCACCGCCCGGCTCGACGAGCGCAAGCGGCAGGCCTTCCTCCGCCTCCAGATGGGCGCCAGCACCAACAACGTCACCGTGCAGGTCGAGGCCCTGCGCGATCTCGGGGCCCTGCCCCCCGACAGCGACATCGACGCCGTCATCCGCGACCTCAACCTCGATCGGCCGCCCATCGATCCCACCACGCTCACGGCCGAGGAGATGGTCGCCGAGCTGCGCGAGGTCACCAAGGCCCTGCTCGGCTACGGCGCCCGCCTGCCGAAGGAGCTGATGCTCTTCGTCAAGAACATGCTGTTCCTCAACGGCGCCATGGCCACCATGGCACCCGACGTCGACATCCTGGGCGAGATCGTGGCCATCGTGACCTACTTCACCGAGCACCACGGCGAGCGCATCGCCCGCGAGGTGGGCTTCGAGGTGACGGCGCAGACCATCGACCTCGACGGCTACCGGGCGGCCATGGGCTTTGCCGACGGCGACGACGCCATCACCTTCCGGGACCTGCAGGAGCGACGTGAGCTCATCGCCAAGCGGCTCGAGGCGCACGAGCACCCGAGACGCCGGGTCTCGGTGTTGAAGGCGCTCTACCGGCTGGTGCGGCCGGTCCGGGACTGACCCGGCGACCCCACCGCCGGGTCCGTCAGAGCAGGCCGCGCCGGATGGCGGCCTCGAGCGACAGTTCCAGGGCGTCGACGCGCTCGGACATCTGCAGGGTGCACGACGAGGGGAGGTGGCCCACGCCGGCGTCGATGCCCGCCGGGGTGAGCCGGGCGATGTGGACGGTCGTCGCCCACAGGCCGGCGCAGGCGCCGATCAGGGCGACCACGCAGTCCCCGTCCGCCGGGTCGGGTGCCGGACTGCCGAGCAGCCACCGGTCGGCATCGGCGATGCGACGGTCGAGCTCATCGCACGCCGTCAGGACGACCGGTCCCGGCTCACCGATGTCGGCGATGAGCTCGACCAGTGCGGCGTGCAGGGCGAGTACGTAGGGGGCGGCACCTTCGCGCCACCGCCGCGTGCGTCGTCCCCCGAGCATGGGTGGAAGGTACCCCTGCCCACCCCCGGTCCGCACGAGGCGTCACACCCCGTGTTCGCCGTGCTGGAGCGGAAGGAATTCCTGGTCACGGTGCGTGACAACCTCCGTGGAGGGTGGTGGTGTCGACGGTCGCCGGCCCCGTCAGCCGGCGTCGATGGCGGCCCGCAGCGAGCCGACGAACTCGGCGGCACCGTCGGGGCCCCCGCCCTCGAGCAGGCGCCGCACCAGCGCCGATCCCACCACCACGCCGTCCGCCACCTCGCACACCGTGGCGGCCTGGTCGGGTGTGGACACTCCGATGCCGACACACACCGGCAGGTCGGTGTGGGCCCGCACCCGACCGGCGACCTGGCGGGCGGAGTCGGCCAGCACGGACTGCTCGCCGGTGACCCCCATCCGTCCCACGGCGTAGACGAAGCCGCGGGAGCGACGGCAGATGGCCGCCATGCGGTCGTCGGGCGTGGACGGCGCCACCAGCAGCACGGTCGCCACGTCCTCGTCGTCGGCCGCCGCCGCCCACGGGCCGACCTCCTCGAGCGGCAGGTCGGGGATGATCGCCCCCCGCACCCCCGACTGGCGCATCGACCCGGCGATGCGGGTGTGGCCGGCCCGGTAGATCAGGTTGTAGTACGTCATCACCACGAGGGGCACACCGACGTCGACACGGCTGAGGTCGGCGAGGACCCCCTCGGGGGTGGTGCCCCGTCCGAGGGACCGCAGTGACGACTCCTGGATGACGGCGCCGTCGATCATCGGGTCGGAGAAGGGGATCCCCACCTCGATGGCGTCCGCCCCCGCACCGGCCACTGCCTCGAGGACCAGCAGCCACTCGTCGTCGAGTCCGGCGGTGATGTACGGGACGAGGAGCTTGTGCCCGGCGTCGCGCCGGCTGCGCAGCGCCGTCTCCAGGGCGCCCGGCGGCGAGGTCGTGGGTGCCGTCATGGCCGCCCCCGCAGGATGTCGCGCACCTGGGCGACGTCCTTGTCGCCCCGGCCCGAGAGGTTCACCAGCACGGTGGTGCCCGGGGCCAGCTCGCCCGTGCCGGCGGCGGCCACCACCCAGGCCAGGGCGTGGGCCGACTCCAGGGCGGGCAGGATCCCCTCGGTGCGGGCCAGCAGCTGGAACGCCTCCAGGACCGCCTCGTCGTCCGCCGCCACGTAACGGGCACGCCCGATCTCGGCCAGGTGGGCGTGCTCGGGTCCGATGCCCGGGTAGTCGAGGCCGGCCGAGATCGACTCGGCCTCGAGGATCTGCCCGGCCTCGTCCTGGATGAGGGCGCTGCGCATGCCGTGGAGCACCCCGGGGATCCCGGTGGTGAGGGCGGCGCCGCCCGAGGCCTCCACCGCCACCAGCGCCGATGCCGTGCCGTCGGCGAAGCCGGCGAAGATGCCTGCGGCGTTCGACCCCCCGCCCGCACAGGCCACGACGACATCGGGGTCGGATCCGAGCAGGGTGCGGGCCTGCACCCGTGCCTCGTCCCCGATGACCCGCTGGAACTCCCGCACCATCCACGGGTACGGGTGCGGACCCATCACCGACCCCAGGCAGTAGTGGGTGTCGTCCACCGACGCCACCCACGCCCGCAGGGCCTCGTTGACCGCGTCCTTGAGGGTGCGGCTCCCGCTGGTCACCGGAACCACCGTGGCGCCCAGGAGCTCCATCCGGAACACGTTCAGCTCCTGGCGTCGGGTGTCGACCTCGCCCATGTACACGAGGCACTCCATGCCGAAGAGGGCCGCCGCCGTGGCCGTGGCGACCCCGTGCTGACCGGCGCCCGTCTCGGCGATGAGCTTGTTCTTGCCCATGCGCCGGGCCAGCAGTCCCTGGCCGATCACGTTGTTCAGCTTGTGCGACCCGGTGTGGGCCAGGTCCTCGCGCTTGAGCAGCACCCGCACGCCGAGCTCGGCGGAGAGGCGACCGCACTCGGTCACCGGGGTGGGTCGGCCGCCGAAGCCGCGCAGGATCGAATCGAGTTCGGCCCGGAACGCGGGGTCGGCCCACGCCTCGCGGAACGCCGCCTCGAGTTCGATGCAGGCGGGCACCAGCGACTCGGGGACGAACCTGCCCCCGTAGTCGCCGAATCGGCCGGTCGGTCCCGGGTCGCCCATGACGGTGTCGGTCCGGGTGGTCTCGGTGGTCATCGTGTGCGGCTCGCAGTCGGGTCGGTCGGGAGGCGGGCGGGCGGGCGGGACGTCATGCGTCGTCCTGCCAGTCGAACAGGTCGGTGGCCCGGCGGGTCCCCGGGTCGGTGTCGTCGTCGGGCGACCCCCCGTCCGCCCGGCGGCGGGCGAGGACCTCGCGCCCGGCCGTGCGGGCGGCGGTGACGAACTCCCGGATCCTGGCGGGATCCTTCACCCCGGGGGCGGACTCCACGCCGCTCGACACGTCCACTCCCCACGGGTGCAGGTGGGCCACCGCGGCCCCCACGTTGTCCGGCCGCAGGCCGCCCGACACCATCAGCCGGCCCGGGTCGACGACGCCCTCGGCCAGCCGCCAGTCGAACAGCTCGCCCGAGCCGGGACTGGCCCCGTCGATGAGCAGGGTCTGGGCCCCGTAGTCGGGGAAGCGCTCGATGTTGCGGTGCCCCGCCGGGAACGCCTTGATCGTCCAGTTCACCCGCTCGGCCACCCACCGGGTGTCCTCGGGCGACTCGAACCCGTGGAGCTGGACGGCCCGTAGGCCGATCTGGCCGGCGATCTCGACGACCCGTCGGGGCGACTCGTCGCGGAACACGCCCACGGTGACGGTCTCGAACGGGAGGCGCTTGACGATGTCGGCCACCGCGGCCGGCGCCATCTGCCGCGGCGACGGGGCGAACACGAAGCCGACGGCGGACGCACCCATGCCCACGGCCACCAGGGCATCGGCCTCGGAGGTGATGCCGCAGATCTTGACGAACAGGTCCCCGCCGTCCGTCCCGCCGGGGGCCAGCGGGCTCATGCCCGTGCGCCGAGCAGGCCGTCCACGGCCGAGCTCCGGTCGGCCGACCGCACCAGCGTCTCCCCCACCAGGACCGCGCTGTACCCGGCGGCGGCCAGGCGCCCGACATCGGCGGCGTCCCGGATCCCCGACTCGGCCACGGCCACGACCCCGTCCGGGATGCGCGCCCCCAACCGCACGGCCCGCTCACGGTCGACCTCGAACGTGCGCAGGTCCCGCTGGTTGACCCCGACCAGTTCGGCGCCGGCGGCCAGGGCCCGGTCGAGCTCGGGCTCGTCGTGGACCTCGACCAGCGCCGCCAGTCCGAGGTCGCGGGCCAAGGTGAGCAGGTCGGCGAGTTCGTCGTCGGCCAGGGCGGCCACGATCAGCAGCACGGCGTCGGCACCCATGGCCCCGGCGTCGCACACGTCGAGGGGCCCGACGGTGAAGTCCTTGCGCAGCACCGGCAGCGAGCAGGCGACCCGTGCCGCCTCCAGGTCGGCACGGCTCCCGCCGAAGAACGCCTCGTCGGTCAGCACCGACAGGCACGAGGACCCGCCCGTCTCGTAGGCGGCGGCGACGGCCGCAGGGTCGAGCGTAGGGTCGAGGTCGCCCTTGGAGGGGGACCGGCGCTTGATCTCGGAGATCACGGCCACCCCCCGCGCCTCCCGTCCCGCCACCAGCGCCGCGGTGAAGTCGCGCCGTCCTCCGACCGCAGCCCGCGCCCGGGCCCCGTCGACGGTGGCCGCCACGTCGCGGTCGTCGACGGCTGCGGCGGCCCGGTGGGCGGCCAGGATCGAGTCGAGGTAGGTCGGCATCGACGGCCAGCCTACCGGTGCCCCGTGCACTGCCGGCGGTGGCTGGCTCACACTTCCCTAACCGTGGCGCCGCCGGCCGGGCATCCGATGGCAGGCTGGTCCGATGGCACCCGCCGAGTCCTGCATCGTGGTGATCGAGGACGACCACAACATCAGCGACCTGGTCGCGCTCTACCTGCGCCGTGACGGGTTCCGGGTGCTCCAGGCCGATGACGCCGAGACCGGACTGGCGGTCATCGACCGGGAGCGGCCCCGTCTGGTGGTCGTCGACATCGGCCTGCCCGGCGAGCTGGACGGGCTCGACGTGTGCCGCCGGCTCCACGGTCGGACCCCGGCGGTCCCGGTGCTCGTCCTCAGCGCCCGCGACGACGAGGTCGACCGCATCCTCGGGCTGGAGCTCGGGGCCGACGACTACGTCACCAAGCCGTTCAGCGCCCGCGAACTGGTGGCCCGGGTCCATGCCATCCTGCGTCGCACCGCAGTCCCCGCCCCCACTGCGCCCGCCGTCGCCGCCTTCGGGGCGGTCGAGGTCGACGTCGGTCGCCGCGAGGCCCGGGTCGCCGGTGAGGTGGTCCCGCTCGCCACCCGCGAGTTCGACCTCCTCGCCTACCTGGTGGGCAACGAGGGACTCGCCCTCTCGCGCCAGCAGTTGCTGGACGGCGTGTGGGGGCCCGACTGGTACGGCGACGAGCGCACCGTCGACGTGCACGTGCGCCAGCTCCGCAAGAAGCTCGGGACCGACCTTCCCCTCGCCACCGTGTGGGGCGTCGGCTACCGGCTCGGATGACCGGACCGTGAGACGTCGGCTCACCATCGCCCTCATCGCCCTGGTGGTGGGGACCGTGGCCATCACCAGCATCGGCAGTTTCGTGCTGATCCGCCGGGCCACGGTGGCGAACGCCGAGCAGGAACTGGCCCAGGAGGCCCAGGCCATCTCCCGCACACTCGCCGATCGCGCTGCGCTGCCCAAGGTGGCGTTCCGCAAGGAGCTGGCCGTGGTCCGCAGCGCCGGCAACTTCGCCTCCACCCGGATCGTCCTGCTCCGCCCGGACGGGAGCATCGTCGGCGATCTCGGGTCCGGGCTCACCAGCGCCCAGGTCGACCCCACCGTGCTGGCAGCCGGCCGGCAGGTGACGGGCCACACGGCATCCCTGCTCGCCTACTCCGCCGTGCCCACACCGTTGGCCGCGGTGACCACGGGGACGCCGGTGCTGGTGGTCACCCGGCAGATCCACAGCCCGGTGAACGGCATCCGGTACTTCGCCTGGATCGGACTGGGTGCCGCCGCGGTCGCCGCGCTGGTGGCCGCCGCACTGGCGCGGCGGTTCACCCGCCCCCTGGTGGCCGCCGTCGACACGACCGGGCGGATCGCCGGAGGTGACCTCGACGCCCGGGTGCCCGTCCGGGCCCACGACGACCCCGAATTCACCCGGCTGGCCGAGTCCATCAACACCATGGGGGCCAACCTGGTGCGGGCCCGTGAGCAGGAGCGCCAGTTCCTCCTCTCCGTCTCCCACGAGCTGCGCACCCCGCTGACCTCGATCCGCGGCTACTCCGAGGCGGTGGTGGACGGCGCCGTCGACGACCCGGTGGCCGCGGCCACCGTCATCAGCGCCGAGGCGCGGCGGCTCGAGCGACTCGTCCAGGACCTGCTGGACCTCGCCCGCCTGGACGCCGACCGGTTCTCGCTCGACCTGCGCCAGGTCGACGCCGCCGAGGCGGTGCGCCAGGTCGTCGGCGGCTTCCGGCCCCGCGCCGCCGACCTCGGTCTCGAACTCGTCCTCGCCCCCGGCTCGGAACTCCCCTGCCGGGTCGTGGCCGACAGCGACCGGCTCGGGCAGATCGTGGCCAACCTGGTGGAGAACGCCGCCTCGTTCGCCCGCACCCGGGTGGTGGTGGGTGTGTCCGGGGACGCCTCCCGGGCCGTGGTCTGGGTGGACGACGACGGTCCGGGGATCCCCCCGGACCAGGTCGTCCGCATCTTCGACCGCCACGTCACCTCGGACCGCGCCGGGGCACCACGCAAGGGCTCCGGTCTGGGCCTGGCCATCGTGCGGGAGCTGGCCACGGGCATGGGGGCCACCGTGCAGGCCCAGTCGCCCCTGGTCGACGGCAGCGGGACCCGCATGGTCGTGGAGCTGCGTCCCGCCCCCGGGACGTAGGTCCGGGCCGGGGGATCCACGGCCGGGAGGTCCGCACCGTCCAGAATCGGCGCATGGACGGGACACTGACGGTCGAGGGCACACGCACCGACGCCACGACCGCCGCCGTGGCCGACCTGGTCGCCCGCCGGGTGCCGTTCTGGCTCGATCTCGACGGCGTGGACGACGAGGCGTCCCAGCTGCTCGGCCAGACGCTGCACCTGCACCCGCTCGCCGTCGAGGACGCCGAGCACTTCGGCCAGCGACCGAAGATCGACGAATTCGACGACTTCACCTACTTCGTGGTCCACGGCGCGGCATCCGAGGGCTTCGCCACCACCGAGCTGCACGTGTTCCTGCTGGACGACAGCGTGGTCACGGTGCACCACGGCACCTGTGCGCCGCTGACCGACGTGCACGACCGCATCGCCCGAAGGCGGGACGTCGACGAGGTGCCGCCCCAGCTGCTCCTGCTCTACCGCATCGTCGACAGCATGATCGACTCGTTCTTCCCCGTGCTCAGCGAGTTCGACGACCGCATCGACGAGCTCGAGGACGAGATCCTGCGCCAGCCCACCGAGGCACAGCTCGGCGTCCTCTTCGACCTGAAGCGGTCGCTGATCGGCATGCGCAAGGTGATCACGCCGCAGCGCGACATGTTCGCCGCCCTGGCGTCCGGTGTCGTGGAGCTGCCGGGGATGACGTCGGAAGGACAGCGCTACTTCCGTGACATCTACGACCACCTGATCCGCATCGCCGACGTCGTCGACGGCTACCGCGACCTCCTGTCCGGCGTCATGGACACCCACGTGTCGACCGTGTCCAACCGGCTGAACGTGGTGATGAAGCAGCTGACGATCATCGCCACCATCTTCCTCCCCCTCAGCTTCCTGACCGGGTTCTTCGGCCAGAACTTCAGCTACCTCGTCGGCCACGTCACCGGGCGGGCCCCGTTCCTGTACCTCGGTATCGGTCTCGAGGTGCTGACCGTCCTGATCCTGGTGTACTTCTTCAAGCGGCGGGGCTGGATCGGCGGGCCCACCACCTGAGGCTCCGTGCGGCGGTCCCGGGGCGGGTGCCAAGATGCCCGGTGCGCCGGTCCGTCCGGCGACGTAACGGGGAGGGACCCATGACAGGCACGAGCGCACGTCCCGCCACGACGCCGGTCGTCGTCATCACCGGGGCCTCGGCGGGCATCGGGCTCGCCACGGCCGACCGGCTCCACGCATCGGGATGGACCGTGGTCGGCGCCAGCCGCCGGGGCACGTCCCCGGGCACCTGGCAGCCCCTCGTCATGGACGTCGACGACGACGCGTCGGTGGTCGCCGGCATGGCCGGCGTCCTCACCGAGTACGGCCGACTCGACGCCGTGGTGGCCTGTGCCGGCTGGGGGCTGGCCGGCGCCGTCGAGCAGACGCCGATCGACGACGCCCGCGACCAGTTGGAGACCAACTTCTGGGGGGCGGTGCGCGTCGTCCAGTCCGCGCTGCCGGCCATGCGCACCGCCGGAGGCGGGCGCGTGGTCCTCGTCAGCTCCATCGGTGGCATCCTGGGGATCCCGTTCCAGGCCTTCTACAGCGCCTCCAAGTTCGCCATGGAAGGCTACGGCGAGGCCCTCGCCTACGAGGTCGCCCCGTTCGGCATCCACGTCACCCTGGTCGAGCCGGGGAACGTCCGCACCGACTTCACCGCCAGCCGTCGCGACGTCGAGGTACCCGAGGGTCCCGACGCCTATGCATCCGCCACGGCCAGGGCCATCGAGACCATGGAGCGCGACGAGCGCGACGGCGTGCCGGCCGGTGATGTGGCCGCCGTCATCGTCAAGGTGCTGGCATCGGGGCGGCCGCCGCGGCGGGCATCGGTGGGCAAGCTCGGCGAACGGGTCGGGATCGTGGGCAAGCGCCTGCTCCCCTACCGCCTCTTCGAGGCGGCGGCCAAGGGCAGTCTGGGCGTCTGATCGTCCAGCGGCGACGTGTGCAGTCGGCGCCCACCCGAGGCGAGGGGACCGGGGACCGCCTCACCAACTCCGTCGACCCAGCCCGACCCGGTCGACCCGGCCCTCCCGATCGACCGCGCCGGCCGGATGGATGAGGACCGTTCCGGTGGTGCCACCGAAGGTGGACGTGGTCCCGTACAGGCAGTGGGTCGGCCGGTCACCGGGAGGCAGGATGGACACCGGCCCGTGTGGCCGGGGCCGTCAGGCTCGAGCCACCCCGTAGAAGGGAGCTGGTCGGGCGCGGGCGACCGTCCCGACGGGACCGCCCACGATCCCGGCCCGGACCGGGGTGGCGAGCGGTCCACCGCTTCCGGCGTCGCTCCCGGCCGCCGGGACGACGGCGACGCCGAACGGGTAGCTCACGCCTCCGACCGTCCGGGGCGCCGCGAGACCGGAGAAGATGCTCATGGTGTCGGACGCACCGTTGCCGACGTAGAGCCACCGGCCGCTCAGTCCCAGGGCGTCGGGATAGGCGCCTACCTCGACGACTCCCGCCACCGTGAGCGACGGGAGGCTCAGTACCATGACGTCGCCCGAGCCGGCCGCACCGACATAGGCCGTGCGCCCGTCGGGCGAGACGACGATGGCGCTGGGCGTGCAGCCGGGATCACCTCCCTTCTGGCAGACCAGGTCGACGGGCTGGCCGACCGTGCCGCTGGGCAGCGCGATCGGGATCACCGTGGCGTTGACGGCGTCCAGGACGTACGCCGTCCGGCCGTTCGGCGCGATGGCGATGGCCCTCGGCGACGTGCCCGGGAGTGGGATGGGCGTGAGCGCCTTCGGAGGCCAGGTCGTGAGGTCCACCGGGGTCACCTCTGCCGAGCCGAAGGCGGCGACGTAGGCCGTGGTCCCGTCCGGGGCGATGGCCAGCGACTCGGGATTGAGCCCGACGGCGACCGACGGCGACACGGCGCGGGTCGCCAGGTTGATCTCGCGCACCCAACGGCCCGGGTGGGCGGCCGTGCCCTGGAGGGTGACCAGGGCGAACCGGTCGTCCGGGGTGACGGCGACGGCCAGCGGGCCGGTTCCGACCGCGATGGGCGCGTCGGCGGTTCCGGTGGTCAGGTCGAGCGGCGTGACCGTGCGCGCCGGCTGATCGTAGAATCCGTAGTCCGCGACGTAGGCCGTCGACGTCGTCTGATCGATGGCGATTCCCGTGGGACCGTTGCCGGCGTGCGGGATCGTGCCGGCGAACCGGTCACCGGCGTAGACCGACACCGTGGCGAGCTGGCTGTTCGTGACGTACGCCGTGGGGAGCGCGGTGGCGGCCGCCGCCGTGGCGGCCGGCTCGATGCACCCGACCGCTCCTGCGAGGGCGAGTGCGCAGACGCACGTCGCCACCAACCCCGTTCCGGCACGCAGGGACACGGCAACCCTCCCGTTCTGACGGTCCGCACGCGGATCGCGAGCTCGCGGGAAGCCTATCGGCGGTGGCCCGTCCTGTCCTCGGGCCCCGGAGGCGGATCCCCTCCTCCGACCGAAGCGTGATCGGTCGCCCCGGGCCGGACCCCGACCCGGCAGCCCGTGGGTCACGATCGTTCGACCGTGCACCGGGGACACCGTCCGGGAAGCGGACGGGTGGCGACCCTCCGGCTCCACGCGGACGCCCCCGGGACGAGGGCTACGGCGAACGCGAGGGATCGGCGGTCGACCCCGGCAGGAACCTCATCCGGTTCGAGCCACCCCGTCGCCCGTCCGAGGCACACTCGTCGTGCGCCTCCGCGGCCGTCGGATCCGTGGGACACCGCACGATCGTGGTCCGGGGCGGGGACGTGGGTGGTCCGGTCGGTCCTCGACCGGCCTCACGGGTGGACCGACCACCTGAACCGGCAGTCCGAGCAATGGCACTCCCACACCGGGGATCCCGAGGTGTCGGACCTGCTGAACGCCGTGCCGATCTCCGCGCTGCCGCACTGTGGGCACGAATCGTGCTCGGGATGCGGCGCCGCCCGAGCCGGGTCCAGGCTCCCCGTGGTCGGCTCGGTGGCCACTAGGTGCTCATCCCCTGCGTGCGTCGAGCAGGCGTTGGATGTCCATCCGCTTCGACTCGGCGACCAACCACTCCCGGATCTGGGTGAGCTGGCGGTCGGACGGGAGGTGATGGTTCCCGAGGGGACCGTCGGTACGTGAGCCACACCGCCGACAGACCGGCATCCGACCGTTCGTCTCCGGTGCGTGGTGCTCGTCGAGTTGCCCACCCGTGTGCACGTCGCCCTCTGGAGCCATGGGTCTCCTCTCGGCCGCCCCGCACCGTGCACGAGTGGCGGCCAGCTCGGATGGATCCTGACGGCACCTGCGCGGTGCCGACTGCTTCCTCCGCCCACCCTAGGCCGTTCCCGTCGGCGCCGGGCCGGGGCCGACCGGCACCCGCACCCACCTGGGGATCGACCCCGTTCACCGTCACGGATGTCAGGACGCCGGGGACCGGGCCCGCGACGGCAGGCGCCGAGGCCGGCCGGTGCGACGATCAGACCTGTCGGCCCACGAAGGCGAGGAGTTCGTCCTGTACGTCGGCATCGGCAGAAGGGGTCAACCTCGGTCCGAAGAATCCGGGTGCACGGATGAGCGCGTCGATGGGCTCCAGGCGGGCGAGGACGACCGTGCAGGCCTCGGGGAGGAGCCGATCGTCGGCACCGACGGCGCGGGCGAGGTCCCAGGTGTGGACCAACAGGTCGCCGATGGGGAAACCGAGGCCGTCCCGGGCGGGCATCTCGCCGAAGGGGAGCTGGACGATCTCGTCGAGTGCTCCCGGCGCACCGAGCGCCTGCTCCGCCGCCGCACGAACGGTCCTCCACACCTGGACGAGATCCTCGCCCTCGGCGTCGATGTCCCCCGTGGCTCCGAGCGCCTTCGGCACCATCCGTTGCGCCCCGATGGCATGGTCCACCAGCTCGGTGACGTTCCAGTCGACGCAACACGTCGGCCGCGCCCAGTCACCGGACCCCACACTCGTCAATCGTGCGCCGAAGCCGTCGGCCACCTGGCTCCACATCGTCAGTGCGTCAGTCACGTCAACTCCTCTGCCCGGGGGCCCGGGGTCGGACCCCCGTCGTCGGAGTGTATTCCCGTGCGGCGTGGCGGTTGCCGAGCTGCGGGGCATCGGTCACCCGGGACCGGCGGGACGGAGGGCCGACGCCCTCGGTGGGCCCCCTCGTCGACCCGGGGCGCATCCCCACCCGGGCGCCACGGCCCGGTCCTGCGACGCCACCCGTCCGACGGTTCGGGAGACCGTCCACCCGGGCGGGGGCGTCACGTCCCGTGATGGTCGGGACGGGCCGTCGTCGATCGCTGGGCGAGCTCGCGGAAGGCCACCTCGTCCTCCGGCGACAGGAACGCCCGTCGGGGAACCAGGAAGCATCCCGGACCCTTCCCGACCGTGAGCAGGTAGAGGTCGTCCCGCAGGTCCACCTCCGAGAACATCGGCCACCTGAGGACGGAATCGTTGAGTGTCGTGTGGCGGGCGATCCCCTCGTCCGTGATCTCCAGTGTCCGGACCTCGAACTGCCGCTCCACCCGCTTCCAGATGCGATCGGGGGTGAGGGGGACGGCCACGAGGAAGATCAGGAGGATGACCCCACCCAGGGTCAGGAGGACGACCCAGGCCAAGGTGTCGCCCGGGTCCAGTGCCGCCACGACGGCGCCGGCCACGACCAGGACGATGCCGGCGACCGGCAGGATCCAGGTCTGCCACCGGTGGACGGCCTGGCGGTAGACGACCGGCACGACCTCGTCCCGGGTCAGCCGGTGCTCGGACGTCCGGATGTGGACCGCCGACGGGCCTGCGGGATCCGACATCGCTCGCCTCTCGTCCGGCCTCGGCAACGAACGTAGTCCCTCGGGAACCGCACCGACCGGTGACTCGACGGGTGGCACCGGAGCCCGCCCGACACCGGCCCGGGCGGTGCCTCGGCGATCACGCGTGCGTGCCGGTCACTCGGGGATCTGCGTCGACAGGCAGAACGGGTGACCGGCCGGGTCGATCAGCACGAGGTAGCGGTCGGGAGCCGGTAGCGTCGGGGCCCGGACGGCACCGAGGGACACCGCCCGTTCCTCGGCCCGGGCGAGGTCGTCGACCGCCAGGTCGAGGTGCACCTGCTTGGGTACCGGGCCCCCGGGCCACGTCGGCGGCGAGTAGTCCTCGACCCGGGTGGCGGCGAGCCACAGACGATCGGTCTTCACGGCGGCGAAGTCCTCGTTGGCGAAGGTGACCTGGCCCCCGAGCAGCGCGGCCCAGAACGCACTGAGCGGCCCGGGGTCGGCGCAGTCCAGTGCGATGGAACCCAAACGTATGTTCGACATGACCAGACCCTACGCAGACGATCGGGATCCGGCAACCGCCACGCTCCGACCGACGACACCCGGCGTGGGCGGACCGACCGACGGGGTACGGCCCGGACGCCGCCGCTCCGTCTCGTGCACCGCCACGAGCCGCCTGCGGGCCCTCGGCCGGGAGACCCGCCTCCGGCCGGTCCACCGCCTCATCTCACCCTCTACTTCAGGTTCACCGTTACCCTGGTCGAGGGTTCGGCGGCGGTCCCTCAGCGGGCGACGCCCGACCAGTACGACCCGTCCAACATGCCCACCAGGGTCGACCGGTGGATGATCAGGTCGTCGATGTCGTCGGGCGCCTCGGCCTCGCCGAAGAAGATCGACCGCTCGGTCACCCGGCGCATGATGACACCGTGGCGCATGGCGGCGTAGGCGATGTGCCACGTCAGGTCCCCCACCTCGTGGCCGGCGGCCTCGGCGTAGGTGGCGGCGACGTCCACCGGGCGGAACATGTCCGGCAGTCCCGGTGCCCCGAGCTGCACGGCCAGGTCCTGGAAGAACAGGTGGAGGTAGCACATCCACCCGAGGTCGACCTCGGGCGGTGCCACCGCCGCCATCTCCCAGTCGAGGACGGCGACGACCTCGTTGTCCCGGAACATCATGTTGCCGATGCGGCCGTCGCCCCACGACAGCGCATCGGGGCCGGCGTCGGACGGCAGGTTCTCCGTCAACCACACGAAGCACTCGTCGAGCAGCGCCGAGGGCGTGTCCTTGACGACCCACTCGTGGTACGACTTCCAGTGGTTGAGGCTGCGCTCGAGCGCCGTGTCACCGGGCTGGTCGAGCTGCAGGAACGACAGGTCGTGGGTGTCGGGCCGGAGGGAGTGGATCCCGGCCATGGCCCGGACGGCCGACTCCTGGATGGTGCGCCGGGCGGCATCCGTGCCGTCGAAGACCCAGTTGTCGCCGAAAGTGTAGGGAAGTACGTCGGGCGGTACCAGCCCGTCGACCCGGTCCATCACGAAGAACGACCCGCCGAGGACCTCGGGGTCGGGTTCGTACCAGTGGGTCTCGGGGATGGGCACGTCGGTGTGCTGCGACACCAGCCGCATGACCCGGTACTGCATGTCGAGGTCGTAGGTGGTGAAGACCGGGTAGTCCGTCGCCGGCGGCTCCACCCGGACCACCAGGCGCCGCTCGACGGTCAAACCGCCCTCGTCCCACCGGGCGGTCACGAGCAGGGTCTCCGACGACATGCCGTTGCTCTCCGGGCTGGTGAGCTCCACCACCTCCGCACCGTTGCCCTCGGGCAGCGTCGTCCGCAACCATGCCTGGAACTGGTCCCGCATCACCTCGGGATCCCTGGTCGAACGGGTGATCCGTTCGGCGTCCATCTGCACGGTGCCGTCCGGACGGTCATCGGCGGACTCGTCCGGCGCGGTTTCGGTCGTCATCGGCTCTCCCCCACTCGTGGCGGCACCTGCCGGTCGGTCCCCCGTCCGTGCCTGCCTGCGGGGCAATGTAGCGCGGCGGCTGTGGCCGTCGGCACCGTCAGGCCACCGACCCGAGCGGGAGCGGGAGGGCCTCGGCCCGTACCCGGTGACCGTCACCCTCGCCCCAGCGCACCTCCACGGTCTCGGGAGGGGTGACCCGGCGGTGCAGGGTGGCCAGGGCCACGAAGGCGCCGCGGCCGGTCGACCACGCCACCGAGGACAGCGTGCCGGCCTCGTGGCTGCCGTCGGACGTCCACACGGCGGCCCCCACGGGCGGCGCCTCGTCGCCGGCCACGACCACGCCGCACAGCCGGCGGGCCACCTTCGAACCACGGGCGTCGAGACGGGCCACCAATTCCTGGCCGGTGAAGCAACCCTTGGTGAACGAGACCGTGCGCCCGACCAGTCCGACCTCGGCGGCGATGGTCGACTCGGTGACCTCCCGACCACCCATGGGTTCACCGGCCTCGATGCGCACGGCGTCCCACGCCTCCTCGTCACACCACACCACCGGTGCCGACACCCACGACGTGACACCGCGACCGTCGGCCCGGACGGGTCCGAGCAGGTCGACGCCGGACCACCCGGGTACGTCCACCGCCAGCACGAGTTCGGCACCGGCGGACCGGCGGTCATGGGCGGCCGCGGGGCCGCGCACGGACAGGCATGTCCAGTCCAGCGGCTCGATGTTCACCTTCGTCCGCAGTCGGAACCGCTCGAGCCGACCCCGGGCGGCGGGCCCGCACCCCGGGTCGGTGTCGAGGACGAACGACTCCTCCCCCGTCCGGGTCACCCGGGCCCAGGCGTCGACCTTGCCCTGGGGGCTGAGGATCAGCGTCTCGGTCGTGTCGCCCACGCCGAGCGGAGCGAGGTCCTGGCTGCACTGGCCCTGCAGGTAGGTGCCCGCCTCGGGGCCGGACACCGACAGCACGTCGCGGTCGACGACCCGGGCCCCGGCGCCGTCGTGCAGCGCGCCGTACCCGCCGTCGGCGGGCCCCGCGCCGTCCACCGGAGTCGGGGGCCCTGTCACGGCGCCGTCGGCGGGCGGGCGGCCCGGGCCATGGCCACTGCGGACAGCAGGGCGGCCGCCTTGTGGGCGCACTCGGCGTTCTCGCTCGCCGGGTCGCTGTCGGCCACGATGCCGGCGCCCGCCTGCACCGACGCCCGCCCGTCGGGCGCCACCGTCATGGTCCGGATGGCGATGGCGGTGTCGAGGTTGCCCGAGAAGTCGAGGTAGCCCACCACGCCGCCGTACACGCCGCGCTTGGTCGGTTCGAGATCGTCGATGATCTGCATGGCCCGCACCTTGGGCGCACCCGACAGGGTGCCCGCCGGCAGCGTGGCCCGCAGCACGTCGATGGGTCCCTTGCCGGGCGCCAGGCTGCCCGACACCTGGGACGTGAGGTGCATGATGTGGCTGTAGCGCTCGACGACCATCACCTCGTCGACCACCTCGGTCCCGAACTGCACCACCCGGCCCACGTCGTTGCGGGCGAGGTCGATCAGCATGACGTGCTCAGCGACCTCCTTCGGGTCCTCAACAAGCTCGGCCTCGAGCTTGGCGTCCTCCTCGGGCGTGCCGCCACGGGGCCTCGAACCGGCGATCGGACGGGAGACGACCGTGCCGCCACGGAGGCGCACCATCGGCTCCGGCGACGCGCCCACGACGGTCACCTCGGGGAACCGGAGGAAGTAGAGGTACGGGCTCGGGTTCACCAGCCGCAGCACCCGGTAGACGTCGAACGGGTCGGCACCGAGCCGGTCGAGGTCGAAGCGCTGGGACAGGACGACCTGGAAGACGTCACCGGCGTAGACGTGCTCCTTGGCCGCCCGGACGGCGTCCTCGTAGAGCCCGTCGGTCATGGTCCGGATGACGTCGTCCGGCGCCGACTGCCGCGGCGGCAGCAACCGGGGGGCCTCGGCCGTCGGGCGCACGCAGTCCTCGGCGAGCCGGTCGAGGCGCGCCTGGGCCGCGCCGTGGGCCGCGTCCACCTCGGCCTCGCCCCACGCCGGGTCGACCACGACGTTGTCGATGAGCACCACCCGCTGGCGCCAGTGGTCGAACGCGGCGAGCTGTCCGATCACGGCGAGCACGGCGTCGGGTTGGCCCAGGTCGTCGGCCGGGGTGTCCGGCAGGTGCTCCACCTCGCGGACGACGTCGTAGCCGAGGTAGCCCACCAGGCCGGCGTGGAGCGGGGGCAGGTCGGGCAGGTCCGGTGAGTCGCAGGCGTCCAGGATCGACTCGAGGGCCGCCAGCACCCCGTGGGAGCCGGTCACCCCACCCCCGCACAGGGCGTCGAGGTCCAGGTCGCCGCGAGTCGTCACCTCGGTGCCCGTCGCCACCACCGTGGCCAGCGGGTTGCGACCCACGAAGGAGTAGCGGCCCCAGCGCTCGCCACCCTCGACCGACTCGAGCAGGAAGCCGCTGGTGTCGCCGGTGCCGACGATCTGGAGGAAGGCCCCGACGGGGGTGACGGTGTCGGCCACCAGTTCGCGCCACACGGGCACGATCCGGTGGCGCCGGGACAGGGCGCGGAAGCCCTCGACCCCGGGGCCGGCGGGGTCGCTCACGGGAGCCCGCCGCCGTCCGCGCCGTCGCCGAAGGCGCGGTAGAAGCAGGTGCGGTTGCCGGTGTGGCACGCCCCGGACCCCTCCTGGTCGACGGTCACCAGGAGGCAGTCGCCGTCGCAGTCGTAGCGGACGCTCCGCACGTACTGGCGGTCGCCCGAGGTCTCCCCCTTGCACCAGTACTCCTGGCGGCTGCGGCTCCAGAACCACGTGCGACCCGTCTGGAGCGTCTTGGCCAACGACTCGGCGTTCATCCAGGCGAACATCAGGACGGCACCGTCGGCGGCGTCCTGCACCACGGCCCCCACGAGGCCGTCGCTGTCGTACGTGATCGCCTCGAGCTCCGCCGGGGTGTGCGGGATCGGGGTGGCGACGTAGGTGGACGGGTCCTGCGGGGTGGTCACGGATGGCTCCCTGGGGCTGGGATCGGATCGGGAAGGTGTCGGCGGCGTGGGCTCAGAGGTAGAGGCCGGTGCCACCGTCGAAGCGGGTGGCCGCCACGGCGTGGATGTCCCGCTCCCGCAGGATGACGTACTCCTCGCCCTGGACCTCGACCTCGAAGCGGTCCTCCGGGTTGAACAGGACGTTGTCACCCACCTTGACCGAGCGCACGTGGGGACCGACGGCCACGGCCACGGCCCAGGTCAGGCGGCGCGACACCTGGGCCGTCGCCGGGATCAGGATGCCGGCACACGATCGGCGCTCGCCTTCGGCCTGGCCCACCTGCACCAGGACGCGGTCGGCCAGCACGTTGATGGGCAGCTTGGCGCCGCCGTCCGTGCCCGTCGTCGGGGCCTCCGAGGTCGTGGTTGCCACGTGGGCAGGCTACCGCAGCCCTGTCCGCGCCCGGACCGGCCGACCGGTCGTCAGGTGGGACGCACGGCGACGCCGGCGGCGGCCAGGTGCGCCTTCGCCTCGCCCACGGTGAACTCGCCCAGGTGGAAGATGGACGCCGCCAGCACGGCGTCCGCCGCCCCCTCCACAGCTCCCGCCACCAGGTGGTCGAGCTCCCCCACGCCACCGGACGCCACCAGGGGGACCGGGCAGCGGCCGGCGATCGCACGGGTCAGCTCGAGGTCGAAGCCGTCGCGCGTGCCGTCGCGGTCCATGGAGGTGACCAGCAGTTCGCCCGCGCCGAGCCCGGCGCACCGCTCGGCCCAGACCAGGGCGTCGAGCCCCGTCGCGGTGCGACCGCCGTGGGTGAACACCTCCCACGCCGGCGACCCCTCGGGCGCGTCGGTGCGACGCCGGGCGTCGACGGCCACCACCACGCACTGGGTGCCGAACTCGTCCGCCAGCTCGGCGACGAGCCCGGGTCGGTCGACGGCGGCGGTGTTGACCCCGACCTTGTCGGCACCGGCCCGCAGGAGCCGCCGTGCGTCCTCGACGGCACGGATCCCGCCGCCCACGGTGAAGGGGATGAAGACCTGTTCGGCCGTGCGGGCCACCACGTCGACCATCGTCCGTCGGTTGTCCGACGACGCCGTGATGTCCAGGAAGACCAGCTCGTCGGCCCCCTGGGCGTCATAGCGCGCCGCCAGCTCCACCGGGTCGCCGGCGTCGAACAGGTCGGTGAAGCGGATGCCCTTGACCACCCGGCCGTCGTCGACGTCCAGGCAGGGGATCACCCGGACCGTGTGCACGCCGCCACCCCCTCCTCCACCGTCATGCGCCCGTCCACCAGCGCCTTGCCGGAGACGGCCCCGGTCAGACGGCGCGCCGACCCGTCGGGCCCGGCGACCGCGAGCCCGGCCAGCGCCACCACGTCGGCCGCCGACCCGACGCCACCCGAGGCGATGACGGGGACCTCGGTCGAGGCGAGCACGGCGGCCAGGCCCGCGAGGTCGGGACCGGTGAGCGTGCCGTCGCGCTCGATCGCCGTGGCGATCACCGCGGCCAGACCGGCGCCCGCCACCTGGTCCAGCAGTTCGCCCACGGTGCGGCCCGAGGACTCCTCCCACCCCCGGACCGCCACCTCGGCGCGTCCGTCGGCGGTGGTCCGGTAGTCGAGTCCGAGGGCGATCCGGCCGGGGCGGGCCGCGGTGGCGGCCCGCACCAGGCCCGGGTCGTCGAGTGCGGCCGTTCCCAGGATGACGCGGGCCACACCGCCGTCGAGCAGCTCCTCGACGTCGTCCAGTGAGCGCACCCCCCCACCGGTCTCGACGGGCACACCGGCGGTGCGGGCGATCTCCAGCACGGTCGACCGGTTGACCGGTGTCCCGCTCCGGGCGGCGTCCAGGTCGACCACGTGGAGCCACGGCGCCCCACCGGACACGAACCGGCGGGCGAGCTCGACCGGGTCGCCGTACCGGCTCTGGCGGGCGAAGTCGCCCTGGGTGAGCCGGACCGCGCCACCGTCGCGGATGTCGATGGCCGGATAGAGGTCCATCAGGCGGCCGTGGCGTCGACGGCGGCCACGAAGTTGGCCAGGATCCCGAGGCCGACGGTCCCGCTCTTCTCGGGGTGGAACTGGGTGCCCCACACCGCACCGCGTTCGGCGGCGGCCACCACCGGGCCGCCGTAGTCGCACGTGGCCGTGGTGTCGTCGGTGCGCTCGGGTGCGAACGAGTGGACGAAGTAGACCCAGGCCGGGTCGGGCACGCCGGCCAGGAGCGCCGAGCGGCCCACCTCGAGGGTGTTCCACTGCATCTGCGGGTGCTTGACCCCGTCGGGCAGGTGGCGCACCGTACCGGGCAGGATCCCGAGCCCGGCGGCCGAGGGGTCCTCCTCGGACCCGTCGTAGAGCAGCTGGAACCCGATGCAGATGCCGAGGAACGGCAGTCCCCGGTCGACGGCGTCGCGGGCCACGGCGTCCAGCCCGCTCGATGCGAGGGCTGCCGCGCACCGGCCGAACGCGCCGACCCCGGGCAGCACGATCGCCGCCGCCGCCGCCGCCTCGTCGGGGTCGGCCACCAGGCGCGCGTCGGCGCCCACCCGCTGCAGGGCCTTCTCGGCGGAGCGCAGGTTACCGATGCCGTAGTCGAGTACGGCGATCACGACGGGGGGTGGGTCACAGCGTGCCCTTGGTGGACGGGACCCCTCCGCCCTGGACCCGGACCGCCTCGCGGAGGCACCGCGCCACCGCCTTGAACGACGCCTCGACGATGTGGTGGGTGTTGCGGCCGGTGACCAGTCGGACATGGAGGGTGATGCCGGCCGCCGTGACGAAGGCGCGCCAGAACTCCTCGGCCAGCTGGGGGTCGAAGGCCGGGGTGCCGAGTCCCGGGGTGTCGGGGGCGAACTCGATGGTGTACGCCAGGAACGGCCGCCCCGACAGGTCGAGGGCCACGTCGACGAGCGCCTCGTCGAGTGGCAGCGAGATCGACGCGAACCGGGTGATCCCGGCCTTGTCGCCGAGCGCTTCGCCGACCACCTCGCCGAGGGCGATGCCGACGTCCTCGACCGTGTGGTGGGCGTCGACGTCGAGGTCGCCGACGGCCGCCACCGTCAGGTCGATCCCTCCGTGGCGGCCGAGCTGGGCCAGCATGTGGTCGAAGAAGGGCAGTCCGGTGCCGACCTCGGTGGCACCGGTGCCGTCGAGGTCCACCTCGACCTCGATCGACGTCTCCTTCGTGGCGCGGGACACCCGGGCGGCCCGACGGTGGGCGGTGGTCGGATCGGGGGCGGCTGTGCTCATCGCAGGCTTTCGGTCAGTGCGGCCAGGAACCGGTCGTTCTCCTCGGGGAGGCCCACGGTCACCCGCAGGCACCCGGTGAGCCCCGGCCACGTCGAACAGTCTCGCACGAGCACGCCGGCCGACACGAGATCGGACCACACCGCGCCGGCGTCCTTGACCAGCGGCCGGAACAGCAGGAAGTTCGCGTCGGACGGCCACGTCTCGACCGGCAGGTCGGCGAAGGCGGCGGCGATCCGGCCCCGCTCCTCGGCCACGGCGGCCACCCGTGCGTTCATCTCGTCCGTGTACCCGAGCGCCAACCGGCCGGCCAGCTGGGTCACCGTGTCGAGGTGGTACGGCAGGGCGACCAGCTCACAGGCCGCCACCACCTCGGGGTCGGCCACCAGGTAGCCCAGGCGGGCGCCGGCCATGGACCAGGTCTTCGAGAAGGTCCGGACCACCACGACGTGGCGGGAGCCGGTCGGATCGGACGCCCGCAGTTCGAGCGCCGACGACGGTGCGTACTGCCCGTAGGCCTCGTCGACCACCAGCAGCCCCGGCACCAGGCCGGCCACCCTGGCGATCTCGTCGGGACCGTCGGCCCGACCGCTCGGGTTGTTGGGCGAGCAGAGGAAGGTCACGACCGGATCGGAGTCCGCCACCACCGCGGCCACGACGTCGAGGTCGAGGGCGAAGTCGTCACGGCGGGGGCCGCGTGCCACTGTCGTCCCGGTGATGCGGGCGATGTGCCCGTGCAGTGTGTAGGTGGGCTCGAACAGGGCGGCGGTGCGGCCCGGCCCCCCGAAGGCGAGCAGCAGGCACTGCAGCACCTCGTTCGAGCCGTTGGCACAGAAGATCTGCTCGATCCCCACCCCGTGGCTGTCGGCCAGGGCCCGTCGCAGTTCGGTGGCCTCACGGTCGGGGTACCGGTGGAAGTCGACCCGGGCGACGGCGGCGGCCAGCGCCTCCCGCCAGGCGGTGGGCGGAGGCAGTGGTGACTCGTTCGTGTTGAGGCGCACGTCCACGTCCACCTGGGCCGAGTGGTACCCGACCAGCGCCGTGAGGTCGGACCGGACCGGCGGCACGCGCCCGCCGGTCGGGCCCCGCCCGGCCCCTACCGTCGCCATCGGAGCCGTACCGACTCGGCGTGGGCGGGCAGTCCCTCGGTCTCGGCCAGCGTGACCACGTGGGGGCCGAGTGTCCGCACGGCTTCGTCGTCCATCCGCACGGCGTGGATGTGCTTGCGGAAGTCGTCCACCCGCAGTGCGCTGGCGAAGCGCGCCGTACGGTTGGTGGGCAGGACGTGGTTCGGGCCGGCGAGGTAGTCCCCGATGCTGGCCGGCGCGTTGGTGCCCAGGAAGACGGCGCCGGCCGACTGGATGTGCGGCAGCACGGCGTCCGCCTGTTTGGTGAGCAGCTCGAGGTGTTCGGGAGCCACCACGTTGGACACGGCCGCCGCCTGCTTGGGTCCGTCCACCAGGACGGCCCATCCACCGGCGCCGAGCGTCGCCTCCAGATCGGCCCGCCGCGGCGAGTCGGCCACGATCCGGTCGACGGCGTCGCTGACCGCGTCCACCAGGTCCTCCGACCAGGTGACCAGCCAGGCGAGCCCGTCGGGTCCGTGCTCGGCCTGGACGACCAGGTCGATGGCGGCGAACTCGGGCGGGGTGTCCGGGCCGGCGATCACCACCACCTCGGAGGGGCCGGCGAACGCGGAGGCCACCCCCACCACGCCGGACACCTGGCGCTTCGCCTCGGCCACGTACCGGTTGCCGGGTCCCACGATGACGTCGACGGCACCGACCGACTCGGTCCCGTAGGCCATGGCCGCGATCGCCTGGGCCCCGCCGACCCGGTAGACCTCGGTCACCCCGGCGACGGCGGCGGCGGCCAGGGTTGCGTCGTCCAACCGGCCGTCGGGCCCCGGCGGTACGCAGAGCACGATCTCCTCGACGCCGGCCACGTGGGCGGGCACCGCGCACATCAGCACGGTCGACGGGTACCGGGCCCTCCCCCCCGGCGCGTAGCACCCGGCCCGGGACACCGGTCGGACCAGGTGGCGCACGGTCACGCCCCCGGATGCGAAGTCGTCGGGCGCGTCGCCCGCCTCGTGGGCGTGGTAGGCGAGGATCCGGTCGTGGGCGACGTCGAGCGCGTCCTGGAGCGCCCGTGGGATGCGCGCCAGTGCGGCCCGTAGCTCTCCCGCCGGCACCCGCAGCTCGTCGATCGCCACACCGTCGAACCGTTCCGTGCAGGCCCGCAGCGCGGCGTCCCCACCGGCGCGGACCTCGGCGATGATGGCCGCCACTGCGTCCGACGAACGGTCCTGCTCGTCCACCGGACGGGGAAGTCGTCCGGTCAGCTCACGGCGGTCACCGGTGAAGCCGCGGAGGTCGAGTCGACGGAGGGCCATGGCTCGTCGATGCTACCGGAGTCCCGACAGGGCCCTTCCTGGTCCGGCGCCCGATCGTCACCCGTCCGCCCGCGGGTGCCATGATCGTCCGATGCCCGCCAGCTCCGCAGAACTCTCCTCACTCGCCACCGCGCTCGACGAGCTCACCCGCCGGGTGACGGTGCACGCCGAGGCGGCCGACACGGCGAAGGACGAGGAGACGGCGCGCGAGCTGTTCGCCATCGAGCGCTCGCTCGCCAGCGCCAACCGGCGCCTGGCCCGGCTGGCGCTGTCGCTCGGTCGCAGGTAGGCCGGCGCCGGGTCCACCCCGTCCGGGGTGCGGCGCACACCGGCACTGCATCCGGAACACGCCACGGTCACACGGCGGCCACCGGACGTTCATGTCCGGAGGGCGTCCGGACCCACCGGGGCCCGGACGCGGCGAAGGCACCCCGGAGGGTGCCTTCGCGCAAGTAGGTCGGGCGGCGGATCCCGATCCCTACTCGAAGGGACCAGTTGGCGGGAACTGGTCCGCTGACAAGCACACCACAGATCGACGGCACTTTCCAGTCATGACAGTTGCAATCCGGGGTTATTTCGATCGCTACACGGATTATCGTCTTCCGAGGGTACACAACCACGGATTTCGTCCATTGCGAGAGGTAGTTCGCCACGGATTTACAAATTCGCAGAACACGTGTTTCTGGGGCGGACCACCACCTGCGGTCCACAGTTGTTTACCGTGGGGCCGTCCGCGGCCCGTCGCGTCCCCGCCCGCGACCCACCTCCGGCGTCCGACCACGGTTCCCCGACGGCGGGCTCCCGAGTGACGCCGACGGACAGAAGTCGGCCAGCACGCACGCCTCGCACCGGGGCGACCTCGCCCGGCACGTGGCACGCCCGTGCAGGATGAGCCGGAGGCTGAAGGCGCCCCGGTGACCGGCCGGCACCATGGCGTCGAGCACGCGCTCGACCTTCACGGGGTCGGTCTCGGTCGTCAGTCCCAGCCGGAGGGACAGCCGTTGGACGTGGGTGTCGACCGGCAGCCCGGGCAGCCCGAAGGCGACACTGCGCACCACGTTCGCCGTCTTGCGTCCGACGCCGGGCAGCGTCACCAGGTCGGACATCCGGGTCGGTACGTCGCCGTCGAACCGGTCCCGCACGGCACGGGCCATGCCGAGCAGGCTGCGCGTCTTGGCCCGGTAGAAGCCGGTCGGACGCACCAGTGCCTCCACGTCGTCGACCGGTGCCTCGGCCAGGGAGTCGGCGTCCGGGAACCGGGCGAACAGGGCCGGCGTCGTCCGGTTCACGCGCTCGTCGGTGCACTGGGCCGACAGGATCGTCGCCGCCAGGAGCTGGAAGGCGTCGCCGTGGTCGAGTGCGCAGAGCTCGGTGGCCGTTCCCGGGAAGAGGCGCCCGAGCCGGTCGTCGGCCTCGCGTGCCCTGCCGGCCGGTGTGCGGGGTCGGACCATGGGCGGAGGTTACCGGTAGGTTCTGCGCCATGGACGAGCCGGACGTCGAGGTGGTGGCCACGGCGGTGCCGGTACTCGTCGACGAGGTCGACCGGCTCCTGGCGCGGGTCGAGGCGTCGCAGGGAGGCCCCGGACTCAGCGATGCCCGTCGGCGCGCCCTGTCCCGGGCCGCCGCCGGGGCCGACGACGGCGTCCTGGCCGTGGTGGCCCGGGATCCCCGTGGGGCCGGTCTGGTCGGCTACGCGCAGGTGGACGACGAGGGCGACCCGGCGGACAGGAGCGCCGAGCTCGTGGTCCTCGACCGGTCGGCGACCGCGGCGTCGCTCGCCGACCGGCTGCTCGGCGAGGTGGTCTCCGCCGTCGCCTCCCGCGGAGGGGGACACCTGCGTCTGTGGGTGAGCCACGCCGGGCCGGTGGACGACGCCCGGGCCGCGGCCCACGGGTTGGTGCACGAGCGCGACCTCCTGCAGCTGCGCTGCACCCTGCCGCTCCCGGCACCCGAACGCGACGACGAGGTGGTCCCCACCCGTCCGTTCCGGGTCGGTGTGGACGAACGGGCGTGGCTCGCGACGAACAACCGGGCCTTCGCCGGCCATCCGGAGCAGGGCGGGTGGGACCTTCCCACCCTGGAGGACCGCGAGTCCGAGCCGTGGTTCGATCCCGACGGGTTCCGCGTCCACGAGCGGGGCGGGCGGTTGGCCGGGTCGTGCTGGACCAAGGTCCATCGGGACGCCCGGCCGCCGCTCGGCGAGATCTACGTCATCTCGGTCGACCCCGACTTCCACGGGCAGGGTCTCGGCCGGGCGCTCACCCGGGCCGGCCTCGACTGGCTGGCGTCCGCCGGCCTCGCCCAGGGGATGCTCTACGTCGACGCCGCCAACCGGGCCGCGGTCGGCCTCTACCGCTCGATGGGGTTCACCACCCACCACGTCGACCGCTCGTACGCGGCCGACGTCGCACCGGTCGGGGCCTGACCCCGGCGGCGCCGGATGGCCCGGACCGTCGGGTCAGCTGGTCCCGACGACGTGTCCGATCGAGTACGTGACGGCGGCGGCGGCAGCCGAGATGAGCAGCTGGCGCGTCGCCGACCACAGCCAGGACCGGCCCGTGAAGATCGACAGTGCGCCGCCCACGGCGAACGACGCCACGGCGCCCAGTCCGATCGACCACCAGAGCGCGTTGGTCCCACCCGAGAACAGCCAGGGCAGCAGCGGGATCAGTGCGCCGACGGCGAACATGACGAACGAGGACGCAGCCGCCTGGATCGGCTTGCCGGTGGCACCCGGGGTGAAGCCGAGCTCCTCCCGGGCGTGGGTCTCGAGCGCGAGGTCGGGATCCCGCATCATCTTGACCGACAGCTCGTCGGCGAGGTCGGGCTCGATCCCCCGGCTCCGGTAGAGCGCGGCCAGCTCCCGGCGCTCGTCCTCGGGGGCGGTGGCGATGGCACGGCGCTCGACGTCGAGCTCGCGTTCCATCAGCTCGGACTGGGCCCGCATCGACACGTACTCACCCGTCGCCATCGAGAAGGCGCCCCCGATCAGGCCGGCGATGCCGGCCAGACGCACGGACCCCGCGCTCGAGTGGGCGCCGGCCATGCCGAGGATGAGCGAGACGTTCGACACCAGGCCGTCACTGATCCCGAAGACGGCGGCCCGGGCCCCGCCCCCGTTGACGTCGCGATGGTGGTGCTCCTCGTACACGCCGCCGATCGTACCGACCCGACCCCGGTGAGGGACCACTGGGCCCGGAGGGTAGGCGGGCCTCAGTGGCGGCCGACGCTGCTGGTGGCGCCCCCCGGGCTCACGTACAGTCGGAGCCATGGCAACCACCGTGCACGGAATCGAATCGTTCAAGGGCCTCGTCGGGACCCACCTCGGCTACAGCGAGTGGCACGTCGTCGACCAGGCCCAGGTGAACCTCTTCGCCGACGCCACCGGCGACCACCAGTGGATCCACGTCGACCCCGAGGCGGCGGCGAAGGGCCCCTTCGGCGGTCCCATCGCCCACGGCTACCTCACCCTGGCGCTGGCGCCCGTGTTCCTCGGCGAGGTGCTCCTCGTCGACGGCATCTCGATGGGCGTGAACTACGGCTGCAACAAGGTCCGCTTCCCCTCGCCGGTGATGGTCGGCTCCAAGCTGCGCCTCGGCGCCGCCGTGGCCGAGGTCGAGGACGTCGCCGGCGGCGTCCAGGTGGTACTCGACCTGACGCTGGAGACCGAGGGCTCCGCCAAGCCCAGCTGCGTCGCCCAGGTGGTGTACCGCTACTACGCCTGAGTGCGTGGGCCGGCCTGGTCCCGGACCCCCTCCCGGTCGGGCGACGGACGGTGGCCGCCCTCGGGTACCCGGCTGGACCGCACGGATCCCCTGGTCACCGCGGCGCGGGTCCCTCTGCTCGGACAATTCGAGCAACTACTCCTAGAGTGGTGGCATGGAGATGCGGGTCGAGCAGCTGTCGGCGCAGGCCGACGTGTCGGTGGACACCATCCGCTACTACCAGAGCAAGGGCCTCCTCGATCCTCCCCGTCGTGAGGGTCGCATCGCCTGGTACGGGACCGGCCACCTCGACCGCCTGCAGCGGATCCGCACCCTCCAGCAGCGGGGGTTCACCCTGGCCGCCATCGCCCGCCTGGTCTCGGGTGAGCTCGACGCCGCCGACGAGGCGCTCCTCGGACAGCTGTCGGGCCTCCCGCTGCCGACCGGCACCGACCCGGCCGACGCGGGCCGCCCGGACGCCGGCCCTGCGGATGACGGGGCCGAGCCCACCTACTCCCTCACCGAGCTGGCCGGACTGACCGGCATGCCCCTCGCCCTGCTCAAGGCCCTCGAGGCCGAGGGCCTGCTCATCCCCACCCGGGTGGCCGGCCAGGAGCGCTACACGACCGAGGACGTGGCCGCCTCGCGGGCCGGCCTGCTCCTCCTCGAGTGGGGCATCCCGCTGTCGGACCTGCTCGACCTGGCCCGGCGCCACAGCCAGGCCACCGAGGAGATCGCCGCCCGGGCGGTCGAACTGTTCGCCCGCCACGTGCGCGAGCCCCTCCGCCACGGAGCCCGTCCCGACGCACTGGCCCACCAGACGGCGGGGCTCCCCGCCGCCACCGGGGACCCGGCGGTCGACGGACTGCTCCAGGCCTACGCCGAGCTGCTCCCGGCCGTGAACACGCTCGTCGGCCACCACTTCACCCGCACCCTGGTCAAGGTGGCCCTCGACCACGTCGAGCAGGTCGGCTCGGACGAGGAGCGCCGGGCGGTGTGGGAGCGCATCGAGGCCGACGGCGCCGACACCGCGCCGGTCGGTGCCCGGGTCGACGGGTGACGGGTCGATGACCGACGCACCGGACACGACGCCGGCCTCGGCCGCCATCACCCTGGAGACGGCAGCCCGCGCCCGCGACGCCGACCTGCCCACGGGGGAGGCCAAGACCGAGCTCGTCCGGGCGATGTTCGACGCCATCGCACCCCGCTACGACCTGGTCAACCGGGCGATGACGTTCGGCCTGGACGTCCGGTGGCGCAAGCAGTCGCTCCGCGCCCTCGGACTGCCCCCGGGGTCGACCGTACTGGACCTCGCCTGTGGGACCGGTGACTTCCTCAGGCTCCTGGCCGCCGGCGGGTACCGGGCCTTCGGCCTGGACCTGTCGTGGGGCATGCTGGTCGCCAACGGCACCGGTGCCCCGCTGGCCCAGGCCGACGGGGCGGCGCTGCCGGTGGCGACGGCCGGCGTCGACGGGATCACCTGCGGCTACGCGCTGCGCAATTTCACCGAGCTGGCCGCCGTCTTCCACGAGTTCGGACGGATCGTCCGGCCGGGCGGGCGCATCAGCCTCCTCGAGGTGGCCGAACCCGACTCGGGCCTCCTCCGGACGGGTGACCGGATCTGGTTCCGCCACGTCGTACCGGTCATCGGCGGCCTGCTCTCGGACCGCTCCGCCTACCGGTACCTGCCGCGGTCCACCGCCTACCTCCCCTCGACCGGGGAGTTGCGCACCATGCTCACCGAGGCCGGGTTCTCCTCGGTCAACCGGCGGGCGCTGTCGGGGGGCCTCAGCCAACTGGTCACCGCCACCCGGAGCGGTCGGCCGTGACCACGCGGGCACCGGTCGCCGGGACCGACACCGCCGACACCGCGCCCCGTCGCGCCACCGCGGTCCGACTGGTGCTCCCCGCCGGGCCGCCCCTCGATCCCTTCGCCGTCGCCGGCGACGACGGCATCGTCCTGGCCGACCGGGACCGCGTCCTCGTGGGGCTCGGACGGGCGCTCGAGCTCCACCTGCCGGGTGGTCTCGACGACGCCGCGGCGGTCGACGCCGTCGGCCGGGCACTGGCCGACATCGTCTGCGACGACCGGATGGCGGCGACGGCCACCGGTCATCCCGTGGTGGCGTTCGGCGCCCTCCCCTTCGACCGGACGGCCCCGGCGTCCCTCGTCGTCCCCGAGCTCACCTGGTGCCGCGAGCCGGACGGCACCGAGTGGGTCACCCTCGTCGACGCCGTCGACCGCGGACTGCCCGACGCCGACGACCCGGTCACGACCCCCGCCCTGCGGGCCTCGCTCGCCGAACGGGCCCGGCCCCACGCCACCCGCCCGCCGCCGTCGGCCCCCGTCGTCGTCCCCCGCGCCGACGATGCGGCGTTCGAACGCTCCGTGGCCGCCGCCGTCGGGGCCATCCACCGGGGCGAGGTGGTCAAGGTGGTGCTCGCCCGTGCCGTGGACGTGCACCTCGACACCGACCTGGACGTCGTCGGCCTGCTGCGGCGCTGGGCCGACCTCGAGCCCAGCTGCACCGTGTTCAGCCTTCCCACCCCGGACGGCCAGTTCGTCGGGGCGAGCCCCGAACTGCTGGTCGACCGCACGGGGACCCGGGTGCGCAGCCGTCCACTGGCCGGCACGACCGACCGGATCCACGACGCCCGCAGCGCGCTGCCGACCGCACTCCTGGAGTCGGCCAAGGACGGCGAGGAGCACCGTCTGGTGGTCGACGCCATCCGCGACCAGCTGGCCCCGCTCACGTCCGAGCTCCAGGTTCCCGAGCAGCCCGAGCTCGTCCATCTCCACACCATCACCCACCTCGGCACGGCGGTCGACGGCACACTGCGCACCGGTCCCGACGGCACCCCGCCGACGGCACTGCACCTGGTGGCCCGGCTCCACCCCACACCTGCGGTGGGTGGCGTGCCCCGGGCGGAGGCGACCGATCTGATCGCGCGCCTCGAGCACGGGCCCCGGGGCACCTACGCCGGGCCGGTGGGCTGGGTGGACGGTGCCGGCGACGGCCGCTGGATGGTGGGCATCCGCGCCCTCACGGTCGACGGCGCCGACGTGCGGATGACGGCGGGTGTCGGCATCGTGGCCGGGTCCGACCCCCGCACCGAGCTGGTCGAGACGGGGCTGAAGCTCCAGGCGGTCTTCGACGCCCTCGCCCCGGGCGCCGGACTCGACACCGCCGCTACCGGCTGACGGCCGCCGTCCGGGCGACCACGGCGGCCAGCTCCGCCGGCGCGTCGCGGGCCACGAAGTGCCCGGCACCGTCCAGTTCCACCAGTTCGGCGCCCGGGATGGCCGTGGCGAGGGTGCGTCCGGAGGCCGGGCGCACCACCAGGTCCCACTCCCCCGTCACCACCGCCGTGGGTACGGTGACCCGGTCGAGGGCGGCGCCGACCACCGGCATCTCGTCCAGGAGTGCCCGCTGCTCGGCCACGAACGTCCGGCGGTGGCGGCCGAGTGCGCCCCGGTCACCGCCGAGGACACCCTGGTCGGGCAGGGCCGAGCGGAACCGGGCGCGGTAGCGCTCCGGCACCCGGCCGGCGAGCCGGCGCACCTTCGGGAGCACCTCGCCCAGGGCCAGCAGTCCGACCACGGCCAGGACGTCGCCCACCACGGGCAGGGCCAGCAGCCGGTCGGTGACGTCCAGGCTGTCCGGGGTGCAGGCGGCCCCCACCAGTACCAGGCCGCGGACCAGGTCCGGGCGGGCCACGGCGAGGAGCACGGCCGCGCCCCCGGACCAGCTGTGGGCCACCACGATCGCCGGCCCCGCCCCGAGGGCATCGAGCAGGCGGCCGGCCTCGTCGGCGTTGGCGGCCAGACCGTGGGCCTCCCCGGCCGTGGCGCCGTAGCCGGCACGGTCGGGGGCGAGTACCCGGAACGAGCCCGCCAGCAGGTCGGTCACCGGGTCCCACGACGCACCGGTACCGGGCTGCCCGTGGAGGAGCAGGACGGTCGGGCCGCGTCCCCGGTCGATCGTGGCCAGGACGGGGGCCGTCACCGGCGGACCGGCCCGACGCCGGGATGGTCCGCCGTCGGGGCACCGGACCCGTCGACCGGGACCGGCGCCCCGGCCGGCGTCTCGACCGACAGCACCGGTGGGACGGTATCGGCACCGCCGACCACGTGCAGCGGGAGCTCGACGGTGAACGTCGACCCCACGCCCGGTGCCGTCACCACCGAGGCCGTGCCGCCGAAGGTGCGGGCCAGACTGGCCACGATGAAGAGCCCGAGCCCCGAGCCACCGCTCCGGTCCTGCGTGCCACCCCGGTAGAACCGGTCGAACACCCGCGCCGCCTGGTCGGGCTCGAGGCCGGGGCCGTGGTCGCGCACGTCGAGCACGGCACGGGTGCCCTCGGCCGCCACCCGTACCTCGACGGGCGTGCCCGCCGGGGTGTGCACGAGGGCGTTGTCCATCAGGTTGTGCACCAGCTGCTCCAGTCGGGCCGGGTCCCCCAGCACGTGCACCGGCACCGGTGCGTCGAGTGCGAGCGGGCGCGTCGGATCGAGCATCCGGGTGTCGCCGACGACGGCGGTCACCAGGTCGGCGAGGTCGACCGGCCCGAGTTCGGTCGACGGCTCGCCGTCCTCCCGGGCCAGCACGGCGAGGTCCCCGACCAGCACGCCCATCCGCGCGGCCTCCTGTCCGATCCGCTCGAGCGCCCGGGCCCGCGCCTCCCCGTCGGGCAGTGCGTCCTTGCGCAGCAGCTCGGCGTAGCCCTGGATGGAGGTGAGCGGGGTGCGCAGTTCGTGCGAGGCGTCGGCCAGGAAGCTGCGGAGCCGCTCCTCGGACCCCGCCCGCTGGGCGAACGCCGTCTCGATCTGGGCCAGCATCCCGTTGAGGGCGCGACCCAGGCGCGAGATCTCGGTGGTGCCGTCACTCGGGTGCACCCGGCGGGTCAGGTCACCGGCGGCGATGGCGTCGGCCTCCCGGGTCATGTCGTCCAGTGGCCGCAGGCCCCGTCGGACGATGACGGCGATCACCACCATCAGGAGGACGAGCAGCCCGAGGCTGAGCACCACCAGCACGGCCTGCAACGAGTCGAGCGTGGCCGTCACGGTGTCCAACCGGGTCGCCACCACCAGCGTGTACCCGGGGATCGAGACGGCCAGCAGGCGGTACTGGGGGCCGGCCGTCGACCGGTGGTCGCGTCCGGACCGGTAGGTGGAGCCGACCGTGACCGCGCTCGACGCCGGGCGGTAGGCCTGCGAGGGCCCGTCGACGTCGACGCCGGCGCTCAGCGGTCGGACGGGCAACGGGACGGGCAGGTGGGGTGCCGGATCGGCCTGGAGCCGGGTGCCCGACGGCACGGACACGACCGGCATCCCGTCCTCGTCGAGCAGCACGACGTAGACGTCCGGGCTCACCCGCTCACGCACCCTGGTGGTGGACACCGGTACTCCCGTCTCCTGGGACCGGAGCGCGAGGGCGGCGACCTGGTGGGCGGCCGTGTCCAGCTGGCTGTCCACGCGTCCGTAGAGGAACGAGTGGAGTGACGACAGGGCGATGAGGTCGACGGCCACGAGGCCTACGGCCACCACGGCCACGATGGTCGTCACCAGGCGGAGGCGCAGGGTCACGGGTGCGGCTCCCGGAGCGTGTAGCCCACCCCGCGGACGGTCTGGATCAGCGCCGGACCCTCCTGGTCGACCTTCTTGCGCAGATACGAGATGTAGATCTCGACGATGTTGGAGTCACCCTGGAACCCCTCGTCCCACACCTCGTCGAGGATCTGCGCCTTGGACAGCACCAACCGGGGGTTGGCGGCGAGGAACGCCAGCAGGCGGAACTCGGTGGCCGTCAGATCCAGCGGACGCCCGCCGCGCCACGCCTCGTGGGTCCCGGGGTCGACCACCAGGTCGGCGTAGCGCAGGCGCGGTCCCTCCGGCGTCGTCCCGACGGTCCGCCGCAGGACCGCACGCACCCGGGCCACCAGTTCGTCGATGCTGAAGGGCTTGGTCACGTAGTCGTCGCCCAGCGCCAGGCCCTCCAGTTTGTCCGAGCCGGCGTCGCGGGCCGTCAGGAACAGCACCGGTGTGTCGATCCCCTCGTCGCGCAGCGTGCGACACACCGCGAATCCGTCCCCGTCGGGCAGCATGACGTCCAGCACGATGCAGTCGAACGCCTGCCCGCGGGCCCACTCGAGCGCCTCGGCGCCGGTGGCCGCCTCCTCGGTGGTGAACCCCTCGAAGGCGAGGGCCGAGGCCACCACGTCGGTGATGTACGGCTCGTCGTCGACGACGAGGACGCGGCGCTGATCGTCCACGGCAGGCGCCTCAGGCGCGGACGACCTCGGGCTGCCCGCGCCGGGACCCGATGACGCGCTGCAGCCCCCACAGGGTCACCAGACCGAGGGCCTCGACGATGATGAACGCCGACATCTTGGACTCGCCCTCCACCCGGTCGACGAAGCGGATCGGCACCTCGACGATGTCCGCCCCGGCCCGGCGGGCCGCATAGGTCATCTCGATCTGGAACCCGTACCCCTCGGCCCGCACCTGGTCGAGATCGATCCGCTCCAGCAACGACGCCGCGTAGGCACGGAACCCGGCCGTGGCGTCGGCCACCCCCAGACCCAGGAGCGCCGATGCGTAGAGGTTGCCGCCGCGCGACAGCAGCCGCCGGTGCCAGGCCCAGTTGGGGATCACCCCACCGGGGATGTAGCGCGACCCGATGGTCAGCTCCTTGCCCTCCTCCAGGGGAGCCACCAGGGACGGCAGCGCCTCCGGCTCGTGGGAGAGGTCGGCATCCATCTCGATGCAGGCGTCGAAGCCGCGGTCGAGCCCCCAGCGGAACCCGGCCCGGTAGGCGCTGCCCAGTCCGGACTTGGCCGTGCGCCGGAGCACCTCGATGCTCCCCAGCTCCTTGCCCAGCACCTCGGCCAGGACGGCGGTGCCGTCCGGACTGCCGTCGTCGACCACCAGGACCGTGGCGGCGGGCAGTGCGGACCGGATGCGACGGAGGACATGCTCGATGTTCTCGGACTCGTTGTAGGTAGGCAGTACCACCAGGACGTCCATCGGACCAGCTTACGGGACCGGGGCGACGACCAGGGGTGCACGGTCAGCCCGGGGCGGTCAGCGCCCCCTCGGCGGATTCCGCCGTCACCGGGGTGGGGTGGGCCGGGTCGGGGTCGGCCCCGGGTGGAGCACCGCCGACCGGGTCCGTGGCCGGTACCGGTCGGGTGCGCTCCCACACCTCGCGGGAGATCACCTGGATGGCGCCACCCACCGGGATCGCCACCAGGGCCCCGGCCAGTGCACCCAACGTGGACCCGAAGACCCCGCCGAGGTTGGCACCGATCAGCACCGACAGGAGCACCCACAGGGGATTCATCCGCACCGTCCGGCTCATCACCACCGGGTAGATGAGGTGGTTCTCGATCAGCTGGAACCCGATGAAGACGATGAAGGTCACCACCCCGGCCGTGGGCGAGTGGAGGGCGGCCAGCACCACGGCGGGCACGCCGGCGATGAGCCCGCCGATCAGCGGGATCATGGCCACCAGCACCACCCACAGGCTGATCAGGAGCGCGAACGGCACCCCCAGGGCGATCATGGTGACCAGCACGACCACGCCGAACATGAGGCCCATCCCCGCCGTGCCGAGGACGTAGGAGGTCACCGACCTCGACACCGACGTCGACACGTCGGTGACCGACTGGCGCAGCCGCGGGTTGAGCGCACCGAGCACGCCACGGCGCAGCACCGGCGCCTCCAGGAGCATGAACAGCGACAGGAAGGCGATCGTCGTCAGGGCGACGATGGTCGAGATGACCGCTTTGGACAGGTTGGCGCCCACCGCCAGCGCCGGCTTGCCCAGGTTCTTCGCGTAGGCCTTCAGCCGGGGGGCGTTCTTCTGCACCCAGGTCAGGAGGTGGAACCGCTGCAGGGTGTGGGCCAGCCAGCCGTGGCCCCGCTGGACCTGGTCGACCATCGTGGGCAGCCGGGTGGCCACGTGTGTCAGCGAGTCCACCAGCGGGTAGCCGAACAGGGCCAGCATCCCGCCGAAGAGCAGCACGGCGATGGTGAACACCACGCCCACCGCCGCCCCCCTCCGGAACCGGTGCCGCTGCAGGGCGGCCACGGCAGGGTCGAGCACCAGGGCGATGAAGGCGGCGATCAGGACCCAGAGGATGACCTCGCGGAGCCGGCCGAGCAGCCGGTAGAGGACCCACGTGGCGATGACCACGGCGTCCACGGCCAGGATGGTGCGCAGGGGGACGCCACGCGTCGAGGCCGCTGCGAACAGGCGCTCGCGCCGGGGCGCGTCGGGGCCGACACCGTCGTCGATCCCGCCGCCGTCGGGGCCCGCCGTCGCCGGGGCGTCACGCTGGTCGTCCGGGTTGCCCACGCCCTCAGCATTACAGGTCCGCGGGGCCGCACCGTGGCAACATGGCGGCGATGGAGACCGCGACGGCCGGGGTGCCGCAGGGGGAACCGGGGAAGGCCGCCCCGCGTGCACGACGGTGGCACCGCGGTCCGTTCGTGCGACGCGAGGTCCGGGTCAGCGTGGGCACACTGCTCGTGTTCCTCTTCGTCTTCTACGTGGTGCTCCCGCTGGTGGCGAGCCATCGCACCCAGGTCCGGGCCCTCGCCCACATCAACGTCGGCTACCTGGTGCTCGGCGTCCTGCTGGAGATCGCCGCACTGGCCGCCTATGCACAGCTGACCCATTCGGTCCTGCCCCACGGCGGTCCGGGACGGTTCCGCCTGTTCCGCATCAACCTGTCGACCCTCGCACTCAGCCACGTGTCCCCCGGCGGGACCGCACCGGGCGCGGCCCTCGGCTACCGCCTCCTGACCCAGTCGGGCGTGTCCGGAGCCGACACCGGATTCGCCCTCGGCACCCAGGGCATCGGGTCGGCCGTCGTGCTCAACGTCCTCTTCTGGTGCTCGCTCGTCTCGTTCCTGGTCCTGCACGGGTTCCGGGTGCCGGCGGGCATCCACGCCCACGGGTCGACGTCCGCCTCGATCCTCGTCGTGGTGGCCGCCGCCGTCGGGGTGGTCCTCCTCGGGGCGTTCGGCGGGCTCTTCTACCTGCTGACCCGGGGCCAGGAGCGGGCCGCCCAGGTCATCCACGCCGTGTCCGCCCGCATCCGGTTCCTGGACGCCGACCGGTGCACGTCCCTCGTGGAGCGCCTCGCCGGCCGGTTCGCCGTGCTGGTGGACGACCGGCCCCTCCTGCGGCGGGCCGGTGGCTGGGCGGCCGCCAACTGGCTCCTCGACGCCGCCTCGCTGTGGGTGTTCGTGGCCGCCTTCGGGCACGTCATCTCCCCCGTGGACCTGCTGACCGCCTACGGGCTGGCCAACATCCTGGCCGCCATCCCCCTCACCCCGGGCGGACTCGGCGTGGTCGAGTTCGTGCTGGTGACCCTCCTGGCCGGCTCGGGACTCACCGACGGGCAGGCCCTGTCGGCGGTCCTCGCCTACCGCGCCGTCAACTTCTGGCTGCCCATCCCCTTCGGCGGCCTGGCGTACGCCTCACTCGAACTGGAGCAGCGCTCGGTCCACCTGCGGGCGCGCCGGCAGGCGGCGGCGGTCCAGGAGCGGGCCACCCGGCTGCTGGCTACCTGGTTCGTCCGCCGTGGCGGAACAGGCGCCGCCACCACCGGACCCGGGGTGGCGCCACCGACGTGGGCGTCAGCGCCGGTGCCGCCGGTGCCGCCGGTGCGTCCGTGGGACCGGGCGTCGGCACGCTCGGCGTCACGAGCGAGGCACCCGGCCCGTCCGACGGATCCGGCGCACGCAGCGACGGCCCGCCCTGAGCCGCATCATGGCGACGGCGCAGTGCGTCGAGGGCCTGTGCTCGGCACCGGTCCTGCAGGCTGACGCCGGCGTCGGCCGGTGCCGGTGGCGCCACCCGCGACCACGAGCCGCCCGCGTCGAGCACCCAGGAGTTGGCCTCGTCGGCGAGGGCGGCGTCCAGCACGTCCACCAGTCGTCGCTGGATGGCGGGGTCCTGCACGGGCACGATCACCTCGACCCGCCGGTCCAGGTTGCGCTCCATCATGTCCGGTGAGCCGAAGCTGATCCGGAGCGGCCGGCCGTGGTCGCCGCCGAACCGGAAGATGCGCGAGTGCTCGAGGAACCGGCCCACCACCGAGCGCACCCGGATGGTCTCGGACAGGCCGGGCACCCCGGGCCGCAGCCCGCACCGTCCCCGCACCACGAGGTCGATCGCCGTGCCCGCCGCCGACGCCCGGTAGAGGGCGTCGATGACCTCGGGGTCGGTCAGCCCGTTGGTCTTCAGCACGATCCGGCCCTCGGGGCCGGCGGCGGCCTCGGCGTCGATGGCCGCCACCACCTCGGCCCGGGTGGTCAGCGGCGACACCACCAGCCGGCGCAGGGCGACCTCGGTGCCGGATCCGGTGAGGAGGTTGAACACCTCGGCCACGTCGGCGCCGATGTCGGGGTCCGCCGTCAGCAGGCCGATGTCCTCGTAGGTCAGGGCCGTCACCGAGTTGTAGTTGCCGCTGCCTACATGGCAGTAGCGGCGGGTCCGGTCCCCTTCGCGCCGGATGACCAGGGACATCTTGGAGTGCGTCTTGATGCGCCGGAGTCCGTAGACGACCTGCACGCCGGCCTCCTCGAGCGCACGCGCCCAGGCGATGTTGGCCCGTTCGTCGAACCGGGCCTGCAGTTCGACCACGGCGGTCACCTGCTTGCCGGCATGGGACGCCTTGATCAGCGAGCCCATGATGGGACTGTCGGTGCCGGTGCGGTAGAGGGTCTGCTTGATGGCCAGCACGTCGGGGTCGGAGGCCGCACGCTCCACGAACGCCTCGACCGAGTCGGCAAACGACTCGTAGGGGTGGTGGAGGAGGACGTCCCCGGCGCCGAGGACCTCGAAGAGGTCCGCCCCGCCTGCCAGCTGGGGCGGCACCAGTGGGCTCCACGGCTCGGGGGCGAGTTCGGGGCGGTCCAGGCCGGCCAGGACGCGGAGCCCACCGAGGTCGATGGGGACGTCGGCGAGGAAGACGTTGTCCTCGGGTACCTCGACCTCGGCCACCAGCATGTCGAGCAGTTCCGCCGAGATCCCGGACGAGACCTCGAGTCGCACGGCCTGTCCGAACCGACGACGGTGCAGCTCGAGTTCGACCGCCGCCAACAGGTCCTGGGCGTCGTCCTCGTCGACGAAGAGGTCGGCGTTGCGGGTCACCCGGAAGACGTGGTGCTCGTCCACGACCATGGAGGGGAACAGGCTGTCCAGGTGGGCGGCGATGACCTGTTCGACGGGCACGATGCGGCGCCCGTCGGGCAGCACCACGAAGCGGGGCAGGAGCGGCGGCACCTTGACCCGGGCGATGCGCTGCTCGTCGGTTCCCGGGTCGATGACACGGACCACCAGGTTCAGGCACAGGTTGGAGATGTACGGGAACGGATGGCCCGGGTCGACGGCCAGGGGGGTGAGCACGGGGAAGATCGTCCGCTGGAAGACATCGTCCAGGTGCCGCCGGTCGTCGGCATCCAGCTCGTGCCAGTCGGCGAGCAGGATCCCCGCCGCCGTCAGGGCCGGCAGCACGCCGTCGGCGAACACGTGGCTCTGGCGGTCGACCAGGTCGGTCACCCGGGCGGTGATCGCCTCGAGCTGGTCACCCGGGCTGCGCCCGTCCGGCGACCGGGTGCGCAGGCCCGCCGCCACCTGGTCCTCGAGCCCGGCCACCCGCACCTGGAAGAATTCGTCGAGGCCCTCGGTGAAGATGGCCAGGAACTTCGCCCGCTCCAACAGGGGTTGACGCCCGTCGTCCGCCAGGTCGAGCAGCCGGTCGGCGAACTCCAGCCACGACAGCTCACGGTTGGCGAACCGCTCGGGCGACCGGGCCAGGTCGACGTCACCGTCGCCGGACGGTCCGCCGACGGTGGGGTCATGGACGTCCAGGGAGGCGACCGAGTGCGGCGTGGCCACCGGCTCCGGGGTGCCGATGACGGGCCGACCGGGTCCGTGCGCGCCCCGGGCGGGCACCGCCAGGCGACCGAGGCGCTCCGCGGGGGCCACGTCCGGGTCGATCACGGCCGTCCTGCCCGGCGACGGCTCGGGCGGGCGCGCAGGGTGGTCATCGTCACCCCATGGTACTCCTGGGGCCGGGGCCGGCGTCGCCCCGGGACCACCCCGGGCCGTCCCCCGCACGGACGTCACGCCCGTGTCGCGCTCCCCCGCCCACCGTCCGGCCGCCGGTAGGCTCCCCGCAGTGCCGTCCCTGACCCTCCGATCCCGCTCGAGCACACGCGTCCGACGTGGCGTCAAGGCCCGTCGCCGGACGGAGCTCGGGCTCCTGGTGGCCGCCGGGGGAATCGTCGTCGCCACCTACGTGCTCATGATCCTGGGCAACACCTCCCGGGTCCCGTCCGACCTGGCCCCGCTGCTGGTCACCATCCTCCTGCTGGGGGCGGTCACCCACATCGCCAACCGGATCTTCGTGCCCGACGCCAACGCCGTGGTCGTGCCCATCGTGTTCCTGCTCAACGGACTGGGCTACGTCATGATCTCCCGGATCGACCTCGGGACGGGCAAGCACTACGCCCCGCTGCAGGCCGCCTGGACGGCGGCCGGCGTGGCGGCCTACGTGGTGACCCTCTTCGCCATCCGGCGCTCCCGGGACCTCGACCGCTACCGCTACCTGCTCCTGACCGTCGGGGTCGCCCTGCTGCTGCTGCCGCTTGTCCCCGGTCTGGGCGCCAACATCTACGGGGCCCGGCTGTGGATCCAGATCGGCTCGTTCGAGTTCCAGCCGGTCGAGCTGGCCAAGATCCTGCTCTGCATCTTCTTCGCCTCGTACTTCGCCGACAAGCGCGAGCTGCTGACGATCCCGACCGCCCGGTTCGGCAACCGGCTGGTCCTCGACCCCCGGCCGCTGGTCCCGATCGTCCTGGCCTGGGCCTTCGCCATCCTGATCATGAGCGCCGAGCACGACATCGGGTTCTCCGCGCTCCTCTTCACCCTGTTCATCGGGCTGCTGTGGGTGACCACCGGCCGCACCGGCTACCTCGTGCTCGGCCTCATCCTCTTCGGCGCCGGCGCCTACGTGACGGCGAAGTACTTCAGTCAGACCCACATCCGGGTGGAGGACTGGCTCAACCCGTGGCCGCTGGCCAACGGCAGCGGCGGCCAGCTGGTGAAGTCGTGGTACGCCATGGGCAGCGGTGGGATCGGGGGTACCGGTCTGGGCCTCGGATTCGGGGCCTACACCATCGCCAACGCCCGGACCGACTTCATCTTCGCCGTCATCGGCGAGGAGATGGGCCTGCTCGGGTCGACCATGGTCGTCGTGGCCTTCCTCCTCCTGGTCGGGGCGGGATTGCGCATCGCCCAGGCGGCCCGGTCCGAATTCGCCAAGCTCGTGGCCACCGGCCTCACCCTCATCATCGGGTTCCAGGCCTTCTTCATCATCGGCGGCATCATCCGGCTCATGCCGCTGACCGGCATCACCCTGCCCTTCGTCTCCTACGGGGGCTCGGCGCTCATCGCCAACTACGTGCTGGTGGCCCTCCTCATGCGGATCTCCGACGAGGGCTCCGCCGGGGTGGACGCCGTCGAGCAGACGAAGTACGAGGAGGACCTGGAGCGTCGCCGGCGGCTGCTGACCGGCAGCTGACCGGCAGCTGACCGGGAGCGGTCCGGTGGACCCGGTCACCACCGCGCCCGGCTGCCCCCCGGTCAGGGTGTGCCGGTCAGGGTGTGCCGGTCAGGGTGTGCCGGTCTCGGTGAGCACCGTGCGCAGCTCGCGCAGCACGATCAGCTCCGCCTCGTGGAGCAACGCCCGGGACGCATCGCCGGAGGACGCGTCCGTGCCCACCGGCCCACGGGTGCCCCAGGAGGTGGTCGGGTGGCCCGACCGGCGGACCGCCGTCGGCCCGGTACGGTCCCACGGGATCTCCACGACCCGCCGCTGCAGCCGCCGGTCGAAGGCGTGGATCTCGCGGCCCAGGCAGTGGACGAAGGTCCCGCCGTCGCGCACCAGCACCACCAGGGGGTCCCCGGCGAGGAAGTCCACCCGCAGGGCCCCGTCGGGGCGGTCCACCAGTGACGCCATCACGACCCGTTCGAGCCCGAAGCGCGCCGTCGCCCCCGACCGGCTCACCCACAGGGCATCGCCCGTCAGGGCGACCTGGGGGGCCCACCGTCGCACGGGCCCGGTGGCCGCGGCCGGGACCTGCATGCCCTCGGCCTCGGCGCGCGCCCACGCCACGAGCTCCTCGCCCGCGGGGATCTGCAGGCGCCGCCTGACCCTGCTCGCACTCCACTCCATGGACACCCTCCGGCCCGGCGCCGATCTGAGCTGCCGCGGCTGCTGAGGAGAACGCATGTCGGGGCCTGGGGGTTACAGGTTCCGACACCGGGTGGTGCGGGTCGGCAGGTGCGGGCGGGTGGTCGGCGGGCCCGTGGGGCCCTCCCCGGTGGGCGGCTCAGGCCCCGTGCGGTACCACGTCCCCGTCGGTCCCGAGCAGCCGGGCATCGACGAGGATCGGCACCTGGACCGGCTGGTGGAGGGCCACCGTGAGCGCATCGCTCGGGCGGCAGGACAGGACCGACCGGCCCGAGCGGCCACGGAGGTCCAGCTCGGCGAAGTAGACCGCCCCGGACCGGCCCACGAGGCGGACGGCCACGACGTCGATGTCGAAGCGCTGGAGCACGTCGCTCATCAGCTCGTGGGTCAGCGGCCGCGGCGTGGGGATGCGCCGGTGGGCGTGGGACAGCGCCACGGCGTCGGGCATGCCGATGGCGAAGGTGAGCTGCCGGCGCGGGGTGTCGATCTCCCGGAGCACCACGGACGGGTGCTGGCTCGGGAGGTCCAGGGTGACCGAGGACACGAGGACCATGCGGTAGTCCGCTCCGGCGGCCAAGTCGGGCGGCTCCGGAGCGGTCGTCGGCGTCGGGTCCGGGGCGACGTCGGCCGCCGGGTCGTCGGCGGGTGGGTCGTCCACGCCCCGGTCGTCGGCGGGTGGAACGTCCGTCACCGGTGCCGGCATCTGGTCGACGGCCGGATCCGGGTCCGCCGCCGGCACGGGATCCGAGACCGTCATCGGCTGTTCCGGTAGTGCACGTTCATCACGATCCCCACCGCGGCCATGAACCCGATCATGGACGACCCCCCGTAGGAGAGGAAGGGCAGGGGGATGCCGGCGACCGGCATGATGCCCATGTTCATGCCGACGTTCTCGAACACCGAGAACACCAGCAGGGCGAACACCCCGGAGCACAGCAGGCGGCCGAAGGCGTCCTTCGCCTGCTGGGCCACCCGCATCACCCGCCACGCCACCACGCCGTACAGGACCAGCAGCACACCGGCACCCACGAAGCCGAGCTGCTCCCCCACGGCGGAGAAGATGAAGTCGGTCTGCTGCTCGGGAACGTAGGCCAGGTTGGTCTGGGCGCCCCGGAACAGCCCCTGGCCGAAGATCCCGCCGTGGGCGATCGCCGTCTTCGCCTCGTTGACGTTGTACGTGACGTTGACGCTGGCGCTGTTGGGGGAGATGAAGCTGGTCAGGCGCTGGATCTGGTACGCCTTCACCAGACCGAGGTTGAGGGCCAGGAAGACCACCACCACCGCCCCCAGCACCAGCAGGAGCAGGTAGCGACCGGGCATGCCGGCCACGGCCAGCATCACCAGCAGGATGACCGAGCAGACGATGGCCGTGCCCAGGTCGGGCTGCTTGATGATGAGCACGATGGGCAGGGCCGCCATCAGCACCATCCGCACCAGGTCGCGGAACTCCAGCCCCTCGGGCCGGCGGGCGCAGTAGGTGGCGATGGCGATGATGAGCACGAGGGTGGCGAACTCGGAGGGTTGGAGCTGCAGCGGCGACCCGGGGATGGCGAACCAGCGCTGGGAGCCGAGTGCGGACGAGCCGACCGGCGACAGCACCGCCAGCAGCGCCAGCACGATCCCGATGTAGAGCACGGTGGCCAGCTGCTCCCACCGTCGGTAGTCGAAGAGCGCGACGGCCACCAGCACCACCAGCGAGATCAGGAAGAAGGCGAGCTGGCGCTTCAGGTAGTAGCGGGGGTCCTCGCCGGCCAGGGCGAGCTTGCCGCGGGTCGCCGAGTAGATCATCACGATCCCGGTGCAGGCGAGCACCAGGGTGGTGACCAGCAGGATGGGGTCGGTGCGGGCGGACACGTGCCGCGAGCGCGTGGCGAGTGTGTCGGTGGCGTAGGTCACAGAGGGGCTCCGGACAGACAGGCTACCCGGCCCCGGGCGGGCGTCCCCGGCGCCGGAAGTGCAGGTGGCGGCCGGTGCGGGCCGTCCCGGCGGTCAGCCGTGGTCGGCGACGGCGGACCACATGGCGTCCACGGGCGCCTGCAGGCCCGTCCACCGTTCGATCTGCAGTGCGGCCTGGTGGACCAGCATCCCGAGCCCGTTGCGCGTGGTCGCGCCCCGGGCGGCGACGGCCGCCAACCACGGGGTCACCGCCGGGTGGTAGACGAGGTCCACCACCACCTGGCCGGGACCGAGCAGGCCCGGGTCGACCGGCCACCCCGACGGACCGCCGACCACGTCGCCCATCCCGGCGGGTGTGGCGTTGACCACCAGGTCGGCCGCCCGGGCGTCGTCGGCGCTGCCGACCCGCCCGGCCGGTCCGGCGAGGGCGGCGGCGGCCACGGCGCGCTCGGCCGTCCGGTTCACGACGACCACCTCGGCGGCCCCGGCGTCGCCCAGCGCGGCCACGACGGCCCGGGCCGCGCCGCCGGCGCCCACCACGACGCACCGGTGCCCCGCGGGGACGAACGTACCGCCCCGGGCCAGCGCGTCCAGCAGCCCGGCGCCGTCGGTGTTGTCCCCGAGCCACCCGCCCCCGTCGTCGGCCACGCAATTGACGGCGCCCAGCCGCTCGGCCACCGGGGTCCGGACGACCACGGCGGCAGCCACGTCCTCCTTGTGGGGCATGGTGACCGACAGGCCACCGAGTCCGAGGGCGCGGGCCCCGGCCAGGGCGCCGGCGGCGGCACCCGGTGCCACCGGGAACCCGACGGACACCCAGTCCACGCCCAGGTGGGCGAAGGCCGTGTTGTGGAGCAACGGCGACAGCGAGTGGGCCACCGGGTACCCCATCACGCCCACCACCCGGGTGGCGGCCGACAGCCCGGGAGGGCGCACCGGAGCGGCGCGCCCCGACGCCCCGCGGTGGGAGGTGCCCGGTGCCATGCCCCAGTCTCCCGCGCTCAGCCCAGCCCGCGCTGCGATGCGAGCGCCTCGTTGGCCTGCTGGCCGGCGTAGGTGTCGGAGAAGGCCTCGGTCCCGTCCTGCTGGACCACCACGAAGTACAGCCAGGACCCGGCGGGCGGGTGGAGGGCGGCCTGCAGGGCCGTCACCGAGGGGAAGCACGTCGGGGTCGGGGGCAGGCCCTTGTTCAGGTACGTGTTGTAGGGACTGGGCGTGGCCAGGTCGGCGCTGGTCACCGTGCCGCCGTCCTGGCCCAGTGCGTAGAGCACGGTGGAGTCCATCTGGAGGGGCATGTCCCGTTCGAGACGGTTGTAGACCACCCGGGCGACCGGTCCCATGTTCTTGTCCAGCACCCCCTCCTTCTCCACGATGGAGGCCACGGTGATCACCTGGTAGGGCGTGCGGCCCATGGCCTGGGCCCCGGCCGCCAGTCCGATCCGGGCCGCCTGGGCGTCGAACCGGTCCACCATGGTCCCGAGCAGCTGCTCGTCGGTCTCCCCCGGCAGGACCAGGTAGGTGCCGGGCGCCAGCAGCCCCTCGAGGCTGGTGACGCCGGCCGGCTGCCACGGCGACCGGACGGTCCCGTCGGTCGCCGTCCGTTCGAAGGCGGCGGACTCGTGGCCCGGGAGCTGCCCGACCCGGTCGGCCAGCTCGGACACCGTGAACCCGGGGGGAACGTCGAGCGGGAAGACGTTGGGTCCACCGGCCAGGACGGCCTGGGCCTCACCGAACGACGAGTTCTCGCGGAAGGCGTACGTCCCCGGATCGATCCCCGGGAGGCTGTTGAACTGGGACCAGATCCGGTAGGCGAAGGAGTTCCCGATCACGCCTTTCGACGACAGCAGCGACGCCGTGGCGTTCTCACCCGTCCCGACGGGGACGGTGACCACGACCCGGGCGCCCTGGGGTCCCGACGGGTCGGCCTCGCTCCGGACCCACAGGTACCCGCCGACCAGGACCAGCACCCCGGCGACGATCACCACCAGGGCCACCAGCCGCCACGGGTGCCGACGGCGCCCGTGGCGCGACGGTGCGGTGCGCGGGTCGAGCGGACGCGGGGCGACGTCGCCCGAGGGCGCCTCGGCGTAGGGCACGGCGTCGTCGGACGGGAGGGGGTCCGTCGGGTCGCCCGGGCCGGACGTCGGGCCGCTCATCGGGCCGCCCGGCGGGCGTCGAGCCAGGCCTCGAGGAGCACCGCCGCCGCCGTCTGGTCGACCACCCGGCGCTGGTCCCGGCCCCGGGTCCCACCGGCGGTCAGGGCCTGGTGGGCGGTGACCGTGGTGAGACGCTCGTCGAACAGCTCCACCCGGACGCCGTGGGGCTCGAGCAGTTCGCGGAGCGCCTCGGCCTCGGCCTCGGCGGCGCGGGCGGCCGGCCCACGGGTGCCGTCGAGGGACAGCGGATGGCCGACCACGACGACGACGGCCTCCTCCTCGCGCACCAGGTCCACCAGGGCCCGGCGGTCCCGGGGGCCGTCACCGGAACGCACGACGGTCCCGCGCGGGGTGGCCAGGGTGCCGGCCGAGTCACTCACGGCGACACCGATGCGCCGGGCGCCGAGATCGATCCCGACCGCCCGACCGGGACGGCCCGGGGTCGTCTCAGGCACCAGCGGTCAGGCGACGGGCCTCGTCGAGGGCCCGGTCGATGCCGGACGGGTCCTTGCCGCCGGCCACCGCCACCTCGGGCGAGCCGCCGCCACCCCCGCCGAGCAGCGGCGCGATCTGCTTGACCAGGTCCCCGGCGTGGAGCTGGCCACCGGAGTTCCCGTTCCCGCCGGAGCGGTCGGCGGCCACCGCCACCGAGGCCTTGACCCCGTCGGGACTCCCCCCGAGCACCACCGCCCGCAGGTCGCCCCGGTTGCGCACGGCCTGGGCCAGGTCGCGCAGCTGGTCCGGTGTCAGTCCGTCCCGGCGGGCCACCACCGTGCCGTTCACGGCATCGCCGGCGAGTGCGCCCGCCTCGGCCCGCAGTTCGCGGGCCTGCGCGTGTTCGAGCGCCTTCTCGGCGGCCCTCTGGCGCTCCGTGAGCCGCTCGATGGCCTCGCCGACGTGTTCGGGATCGGTCCGCAGGAGGGCGGCGGCCTCGGACAGCAGGTGTTCCCGGGCCGCCATGCGCTCCAGTGCCCCCGTGCCGGTGACCGCCTCGATCCTGCGGGTGTTCGATCCGATGGAGGCCTCGGACACGACGGTGACGGGGCCGATCATGCCGAGGGCGGCCACGTGGGTACCACCGCACAGCTCGACCGAGTGCGGCCCGGCCCGGACCACCCGGACCCGCTCCCCGTACTTGTCCCCGAAGAAGGCCAGCGCCCCCACCGCCTCGGCCTCGGCCTTGGTGGTCTCCTCGACCGTGACCGGCACGTCGGAGAGCACGTCGGCGTTGGCAAGGGTGGCCACGGCGGCGAGCTCCTCGGGGGCGACGGCGGCGTGGTGGCTGAAGTCGAACCGCAGCCGGTCCGGCGCCACCAACGACCCCTGCTGGCGGACCTGGTCGCCGAGCACCGTGCGGAGGGCGGCGTGCAGTAGGTGGGTGCCGGTGTGGTTGCGCCGCAGGGCGTCGCGCCGGGGTCCGTCGATGGTGGCGAGGGCGTCCTGCCCGGCGAAGATCTCCCCGGTGACCGTCGCCCGGTGCGAGGCCAGACCGGGCAGGGCCGACACCGTGTCGTAGACGAGCGCCGTCCCCGTCTCGGTGACGATGGTGCCGATGTCCCCCATCTGGCCGCCGGACTCGGCGTAGAACGGGGTCCGGTCCAGGAAGACCTCGACCTGGCCGGCGTGCTCCGGATCGTTGTCCACCAGTACGGCCACCACCCGGGCCGGCGCCGAGTAGCCGTCCGGTGAGCCGCCCACGAACACGGTCCGCCCCTCGGTGTCGAGCACCGATCGGTACGCCTCGTCGCCCGCGGTGACCCGGCCGGAGCGGGCGGCGGCCCGGGCCTGGGCGCGCTGGCGCTCCATGGCCTCCTCGAACCCGCCGAGGTCGACCGACGAGCCGACCTCCTCGGCGATCTCGACGGTCAGCTCCACCGGGAACCCGTAGGTGTCGTGCAGCCGGAACGCCACCTCGCCGGGCACGGTCGCCGCACCCGACGCCAGCACCTCCTCGAGGATGGCGGAGCCGGTGGCCAAGGTGCGCAGGAACCCCTCCTCCTCGCGGGCCACCACGTCGGCCACCAGCCGGTGCTGCTCGGCCAGGCCGGGATGGGCGGCGCCCAGGACGCCGACGGCGGCGTCGACCAGCCGTTCGGTGCACGGCTCGGTCACGCCGAGCTGGCGGGCCCGCCGCACGGCCCGGCGGATGATGCGGCGGAGCACGTAGCCCCGGCCTTCGTTGGAGGGCAGCACGCCGTCGGCCACCAGCATCGACATGGCCCGGCCGTGGTCGGCCATGATCCGCAGGCCCACGTCGGTGTGCTCATCGCCCCCGTAGGTGCGCCCGGTGATCGACTGGGCGGTGTCCAGCATGGGCAGGTAGAGGTCGGTGTCATACAGCGAGTCGACGCCCTGGATGACGGGCAGGATGCGCTCGAGGCCGGCGCCGGTGTCGATGCTCGGACGCGGCAACGGCTCGGTCGACCCGTCCTTGCCCCGGTTGTACTGCATGAACACCAGGTTCCAGATCTCGACGAACCGTTCCGAGCCGCCGAAGGCCGGTCCCCCGTCCGCGCCGTAGGCGGGGCCCTTGTCGATGAAGATCTCCGAGCTGGGACCGCACGGGCCGGTGTCGCCCATCTTCCAGAAGTTGTCGTCACCCAGACGCTGGATGCGGTCGGGGCGGACCCCGACGACGTCACGCCAGATCGCCTCCGCCTCGTCGTCGGTCTCGTACACGGTGACCCACAGCCGGTCGCCGTCGATGCCCAGGACCTCGGTCACCAGCTCCCAGGCGAAGGGGATGGCGTCCGACTTGAAGTAGTCGCCGAAGCTGAAGTTGCCGAGCATCTCGAAGAACGTGCAGTGACGCAGGGTGGTGCCGACGATGTCGATGTCGACCGTGCGGAAGCACTTCTGCACCGACGTGGCCCGGGTCCACGGCGGCACCTCGTCGCCCAGGAAGAACGGCTTGAACGGGACCATGCCGGCGATGGTGAACAGCACCGAGGGGTCGTGGGGGATGAGGCTGGCCGAGGGCACGGCCGTGTGCCCGCGCTCGACGAAGAAGTGCGTGAAGGCGGCCCGGAGGTGGTCGGCGTCGTGCGCCGAGGTGGAGGTCACGACCCCAAATCCTACTTGCCCGGGTGGGAGGGCGATCTCCGGGTCCGGCGGCGGCGTCCGCGGCCACCGTGGTCCGCCACCGGCGCGGCCGGCCCCGGTGCCGGCACCGTCCCGGCCGTCCCGCCGACGGCGCCGGGGACCGCCTCGGCGTCGGTCCCGTCGGGGGTGGCGAGGGTGCCCGACGCGGCCAGGTCGGCCCACAGCTCCTCCTCGCGGCGCTGCATCTCGTGGCGGCCGGTGGCCATCGCCTCCCGCACGCGACCACCGGTGCTGCGGGCCGCCTGGCGGGCCGTGCGTCCCACCTCGGTCACCAGCGCCTCGGGCGCCAGGCGGGCCGACGCCGCCTCGATCGTCTGCTTCAGCTTGCGCTCGGCGTACAGGGACGACGCCGCACCCGCCACGACGCCGGTCACCAGCCACACACTGCGGCGGGCCACGGCTACCGGCTCCGGTCCCGCGGGACGGCGACGGTCCGCTCGGCCGGGGCGGGACCGGCCAGGCGACGCATCCCGCTGGCGGCGCCGGCCCGCACGGCCAGGACCTTGACCACCGGGTTGGCGAAGGCCCGGTAGGCCAGCTTCGACGCCGAGTCCACCGTGGCGTGGACCGACTCGGTCGTGTCCAGGACGGCACCGACCCGCTCCATCTCGGTGGCGGCCTGGTCCACCACCCGGTGGGCGTCCGCCACCAGGGGGACCGTCTGGCGCTTCAGCTCGTCGGCCAACGAGCCGAGTCGGGCCACCTCGCGCCGCAGCGATGCCACGGCGACCAGGAGGCCGACGACGGCGAGTGCGCACGCGATGCTGGCCACCAGGACGGCGATCTCTCCGGAGGACATGATCGGGTCAGTGTAGATCGGTCGGCCCCCGTCCCGGAGGGTCGGTCCGCCGGGGTCAGGTGGCGGCCATCCCCACCACCGGGGCGTTCAGCCGTTCCCCCCCGGTCGAACCCAGGAACGGGGCGGAGCCGAAGGCGAAGATGCCGCCGTCCGAGGCCACCAGCCAGTACCCGGTCCCGGCCGGGTCGACCGACATCCCCACGATCGGCCGGTCGAGCACCAGGCTCCCGGTGGAGCCGGCGAAGGCGGCGTCGCCGAAGGCGAAGATGCCGCCGTCGGAGGCCACCAGCCAGTACCCGCCGCCGTCGGGGGTGGGGGCCATGCCCACGATCGGGCGGTTGAGGGTCAGCGACCCGGTGGAGCCGGCGAAGGCGGCGTCGCCGAAGGCGAAGATGCCGCCGTCGGAGGCCACCAGCCAGTACCCGCCGCCATCGGGGGTGGGGGCCATGCCCACGATCGGGCGGTTGAGGGTCAGCGACCCGGTGGAGCCGGCGAAGGCGGCGTCGCCGAAGGCGAAGATGCCGCCGTCGGAGGCCACCAGCCAGTACCCGCCGCCGTCGGGGGTGGGGGCCATGCCCACGATCGGGCGGTTGAGCGGCTGCCCGCCCATCGACCCGTAGAAGCCGGCGTCGCCGTAGGCGAAGATGCCGCCGTCGGAGGCGACCATCCAGTAGCCCCGGTCGTCCCGGGTGGGGGCGACGGCCACCACCGGCTGGCGCAGTGCCAGGGCGCCGGCCGAGCCGAAGAACCCGGCGTGGCCGAAGGCGAACACCCCGCCGTCGGTGGCGGCCAGCCAGTAGCCGGGGAGCGCGTAGGTGTAGCGGTCGGCCCCCACCACGACGCTCGTCCCCGACGCCGCCCGGACGCGTACGTCGACCGTTCCCGGGTCGCCCGCCGGGACGGTGGCCGTCAGCTCGTCGGGGCCGTCGACGTGCACGTCGGTCGCCGCCGCGGTGCCGACGGTGACGGAGGACACGGCGACGAACCCGGAGCCGGTGACCCGCACCGTGCCGCCGCCGGCGGGCGGGCCCTTCGCCGGGGACACCGACGACACCACCGGGACGACGTAGGTGTACGTCGACGCCGGCGTCGACGGGCTGGTCCCGGCGGCGGGCGGGCCGGCGGCCGTCACCGTCACCGCGACCGGCCCGCCGGGGTCCGCCGGGGCGATCACGGTGACCGACGTGCCGCCCGGGTCGTGGGACACCACGGTGGCCGGCCGCCCGCCGAATGCGACGGTGGGTGTGCCCGGACCGAACCCGGACCCGGTGATCACGACCCGGGTGCCGCCGACCCCCGGTCCCGACGGGGGGCTGAGCCCGGTCACCGTCGGGCAGCCCGAGGTCGCCCCGGTGAGCAGGGACAACAGGGCACCGGCCCGCGGACTCCCCCACCCGGTGGCCAGGTCGTAGCCGGCCGTGGCCGGGAACGCCACGGTGGACAGCGGGTCGAGGAGCGGCAGCAGGTTGTCACCGGTGGTCACGTCGTTGAACGCGGTCGCCGACCCGGCGGCGTACAGGCTCGGGCCGAGGAGCCCGGCCGGTGCCGCACACCCCTGGTCGATGTCGGCCACCAGTGCCGCCCACAGGGGGGCGGCCATGCTGGTCCCGCCGAACTGCACCCAGCCCCCGGCCTGGGACCAGTAGACGATGTCCCCGTACGCCTGGTCGGCCGATGCCGCCACGTCGGGGACCTCACGGCACTGTTCGTCGGCGGCCGGACCGCAGGTGTAGGCGGTGCCGGCCGAGCGGGCGGACGCCACCTGCTGCCACGCCGGCGCCGCGAACGTGGTCGAGTCGCCCCCGCCGCCGGCACCGCCGCTGCTGGCGTCGCCGCCCCAGGCCACCTCGGTGGGCTGGCCCGGTGCGATCCCGGTCAGCACCGTGCCCCCGACGCCGGTGACGTCGGGCTGCGACGCGGGGTCATCGACCGTGGGCGTCGTCGATCCGTCCACCTGGTAGCAGTCGGTCGACCCCGAGTCGCCGGAGGCGGCCAGGACGGTCTGGCCCTGGCTGGCCGCCATCTCGAAGACCGTCTGCTCGGCCAGCTGGTCCGCCTCCGACTCGGCGGCGTCGCTCCCGAGGAGCGGCTCGCACTGGCCCCAGCTGGTCGAGAGCACCTTGGCCGAGTCGTCGAGCACCATCTGGTGGTAGGTGTCCAGTGGGCCCTGCTCGTCGTTGGGCCCCGTGTAGACGTGGATCGACGCCCCCGGCGCCAGTCCGGCCACGACCTCGATGTCGAGCGCCGCCTCGCCGTGCTGGACATCGGTGCCGGCGCCACCGTCCACCGACGTCGTGGTGACGGGGACGTCGGTCCCGTAGCAGGCCTGGTAGGCGGCGATGTCGGACGGGGTGAAGTCCTCGAGCTCGAACAGCCCGACGGTCTGGCCGGCGCCCGTCCGTCCGCCCGCGAACAGGGAGCTGAGCCCGTAGGTCGACGCCAGGTCGGTGGCCGTGCGCGCCGTGCCGTGCACGGCGATGGCGGCGCACGGCTGGGGTCCGGCGGTCCGGGGGGCCACCGCCGACGGCGAGGCGGAGCCGGGGGTGGAGCCGGGGGTGGAGCCGGGCACCGGGCCGGCGAGCGGGATCGGGCCGGTCAGCTCCGGGTGGGCCTGGGCGGCGTCCGACAGTCCGATGACGCCCTGGAGGGCGGACACCAGCCCGCGGGGCACCGAGGGCTCGGCCGTGGCCAGGCGGACGGTGCGCCCGTCGGCCAGGTGGGCCCGTACCAGCGGGACGGCGAACGCCGACTCGAGTCCGGCGACGGTCCCCGTCACCGGCACGACCAGGCCGTCGGGTGTGGTCGCCCCGAGCGTCAGCCCCGTCGAGGCGAGCCACGACCGGGTGGCCTGCACGGTCACGGCCGTCGGCCCGAAGGTGGCCCCGAGCTCCCCGGCCGGCAGGTAGCGGTGGAAGCGCGGACTCGACGGTGTGGCGACGTCACGGGCGAAGGCGGCCAGTGCGTCCGGATCCCGCGGCCGCAGCACGACGTCCACCGACACCCGCTCGCCGGCGGCCTCGGGGCCGAGCAGGACCGTTCCCGCCGGAACCGGCGCCACGCTGCCGGCCAGTGGGGTGCGCGGCCCGTCGACCGACACTCCGGAGCGCGCGGCCGCGGCCGCGGCCGGCGTGGCCGGCACCAGGACGGCGGCGGTGACGAGCAGCACGAGCGACACCGACGCCGCCACCTGGGCCGTCCACCCCTTCGGTGCACGGGCTCCGCTCGTCGTCACCGGCCGAGTATGGCCCACGGAGCCGGACGGACGCCCGTCACCGCCGGGGTCCGTCGTCGACGCCGGCATCCCCGTCGCCCGGCGGGCGGCCGTGTCCGGGCCCGCTCGGACCGGTGCCGGGGGCCGCCGGATCCGCCACCTCGGCGCTGCCCGCCCCGGTCCCCGCTCCCGAACGCCATGCCCGGAGGCGTTCGGCCACCACGGCCTCGTGGCCCCGGTCGCTCGGTTCGTAGTAGGTGGTGCCGGCCACGGCGGCGGGCCGGTACTCCTGGTCGACGTGGGCGCCGGGATGGTCGTGGGGGTACTCGTACCCCTGGCCGTGGCCGATGGTGGCGGCCGACCGGTAGTGGGCGTCGCGCAGGTGGGTCGGCACGTCGCCGCGGGGCGCCTCCCGCACGTCGCGCTGGGCGCGGCCGAGTGCGACGGTCACCCGGTTCGACTTGGGGGCGCACGCCAGGTGCACCACGGCCTGGGCCAGGTTGAGCTGTGCCTCCGGCAGGCCGACGAACTCGACGGCGCGGGCGGCGGCATCGGCAACCACCAGGGCCAGCGGGTCGGCCTCGCCCACGTCCTCGCTGGCCAGGATGACCAGGCGCCGGGCGATGAAGCGGGCGTCCTCACCCGACTCGAGCATCCGGGCCAACCAGTAGAGGCCGGCGTCGGGGTCCGAGCCCCGGATCGACTTGATGAAGGCGCTGACCTGGTCGTAGTGGTCGTCCTCGCCGTAGTGCTGCAGACGGGTGTGGCGGGCGCGCTCCACGTCCTCCAGGGTCACCGGGCGGTCGCCGGCCAGGGCCAGGGCCACCTCCAGCGTGGTCAGCACCGCCCGGGCGTCGCCGTCGGCCAGGCCGACCAGGGCCGCCACCGCGTCGGGCTCGGCCGAGCCCCCCTCGGCGGTCAGCCCCCGGGCGACCACCTCGGCCAGCTCCCCGTCGGTGAGCGGCTCGAGCCGCCACAGGGTCGACCGGGACAGCAGCGGCGCGTTGACCTCGAAGAACGGGTTCTCGGTGGTGGCACCGATGAGCACCAGGAGCCCCTCCTCCACCGACGGCAGCAGGGCGTCCTGCTGGGAGCGGTTGAAGCGGTGGACCTCGTCGAGGAAGAGGATGGTGCCCCTCCCCTGCTCCCCGAGCAGCCGCCGGGCGCCCTCGACGACCTCCCGGACGTCCTTGACGCCGGCGGTCACCGCCGAGAGCGGCACGAAGTGCTTGGCCGTGGCGGTGGCCACCACCGTGGCCAGCGTGGTCTTGCCCGTGCCCGGTGGGCCCCACAGGATGGCCGAGGTCAGCCGGTCGGCCTCGATCAGGGCCCGCAGCGGCGCGCCGGGCCCGACCAGGTGCTGCTGGCCCACGATGTCGTCCAGCGTGTGGGGCCGCATCCGGGCGGCCAACGGCGCCCGCTGGGCGATGCGCTCGGCGGCGGCGCCGGAGAAGAGGTCCTCGCCGGCCACGGGACCTCAGTCCAGCTTCGGGATCGGCTGGAGCCCGAGGTCGCGCAGGGCGCCGGCGGCCAGGGGCTTCGGCGCGTCGGTCATGGGGTCCCATCCGGACTGCGTCTTCGGGAAGGCGATCACCTCGCGGATGTTGTCCTCGCCGGCGAAGATCGCTACCAGGCGGTCGAGGCCGACGGCGAATCCGGCGTGGGGCGGTGCCCCGAAGCGGAAGGCGCCGAGCAGGAAGCCGAAGCGCGACGCGGCCTCCTCCTCGCTGATCCCGAGCACCGAGAAGATCCGGCTCTGGATGTCGGCCCGGTGCACACGGACACTTCCCGAGCCGAGCTCCCAGCCGTTGAGTACCAGGTCGTAGGCCTGGGACCGCACCGAGGCGGGCTCGCGCTCCAGCCGGTCGATGTCGTCGGGGTGGGGCATGGTGAACGGGTGGTGGGCGGCCACCGGGTTGCCGGCGTCGTCGACCCCGTCGAAGAGGGGGAAGTCCACCACCCACAGGTACCGGTACGGGCCCTCGGACACGGGCCGGCCGCCCAGCTCCACCCGCAGGGAGCCCAGCACCTGGCAGGTCAGGCGGTACTCGTCCGCCACCACCAGGACCAGGTCGCCGGCACCGGCGCCGGTGGACTCCACCAGGCCGGACTGCTCCGACTCGGACAGGAACTTGGCCACCGGCGACTCGACGGCGGTGCCGCCACCGTCGGTCGACGTCACCTTGAACCAGGCGAGCCCCTTGGCCCCGAGTGCCTTGGACCGGTCGGTCAGGGCGTCGAGCCGCGAGCGGCTGAGCGACGCCCCGTCCTCCAGGACGACGGCCTTCACGCACGGGGCGGCGAAGGCCCGGAAGCCGGTGCCGGCGAACACGTCGGTCAGGTCGACCAGCTCCATGCCGAACCGGAGGTCGGGCTTGTCGGTGCCGTACCGGTCCATGGCCTCGGCCCAGGTCATGCGGGGCACCTCGCCCGGGCGCTCGCCGGTGACCGCCTCGGCGGCGTCCAGCACCGCCTCGGACACGACGTCGAGGACGTCCTCCTGGCTGACGAAGGACGCCTCGAGGTCGAGCTGGCTGAACTCGAACTGACGGTCGGCCCGCAGGTCCTCGTCGCGCAGGCAGCGGGCGATCTGGTAGTACCGGTCCACGCCGGCCACCATGAGGAGCTGCTTGGCGAGCTGCGGGCTCTGCGGGAGCACGTAGCACGAGCCGTGGTGCAGCCGGCTGGGCACGGCGAACTCACGTGCGCCCTCGGGGGTGGGGGCCCACAGCAGCGGGGTCTCGACCTCGACGAACCCCTGCCGGTCCATGGCCGCCCGCAGCGCGCCGTTGACCTTGGCCCGCAGGCGGAGGTTGGCCTGCATGGTGGGCCGCCGCAGGTCGACGAACCGGTGCCGCAGGCGGATGACCTCGTCGACCTCGACCCGGTCGTCCACGGCGAACGGCGGCGGCTCGGCCGCGTTGAGGAGGGTGACCGTACAGTCGGCCAGCTCGACCTCGCCGGTGGGGAGCTCGGCGTTGACCGTCCCCTCCGGCCGGAGGCGCACCTCGCCCTCCACGGCGATCACGTACTCGGAACGGACGTCGACCGTGCCGGGGACGACGCACTGGATCACGCCGGTGTGGTCGCGCAGGTCCACGAAGGCCAGGTGCTCGCCGTGCTCCCGGCGCTTGGCCACCCAGCCGCACACCGTGACGCGGGTGCCGACGTCGGCCGGACGCAACGTCCCGCACAGGCGTGTCCGCATCGACGTGGCCCCGGCGGTCGGGTTGGGCTCGGTCGGGTCGCTCACTGCAGGTCCTTTCGTGGTGCCCCCTGGCGGGGCCGGGCTACATCGTGCCCCGCGCCCGGGGCCGGGGGGTCGGCGTGCGGGTGGACGTTCGCCGGGGTCACGGGGCCGGGGGGTCGGCGTGCGTCGGGCGGATGGCGGCCACCACTTCGTCGACCGGCACGCTCCGCTGGTCGCCGCCGCCCCGCAGGGGTCGGAGGGACACCGTACCCGAGGCGGCCTCGTCCGGGCCCACGATCAGCGCCCAGGCGGCGCCCGACCGACCGGCCGCCTTGAACTGGGCGCTCATGGACCGGTCGTCCCAGGCCCGGTCGGCCGCCAGGCCGGCCGCCCGGAGCGCCGCGGTCAGGTCCCGGGCGTGGGCCCCGCCGGTGGTGTCGACCACGAAGGCGTCCAGCGGGCGAGGGTCGACCGGGAACACACCCTCGGCGTCACAGGCCAGCAGGATGCGCTCGACTCCCATGCCGAAGCCGATCCCCGGCGTCGGGGGCCCGCCCAGCATGGCCACCAGGCCGTCGTAGCGACCCCCGCCGCCGATGCCGTTCTGGGCCGACTCCAGCGCGGCGGAGGCGAACTCGAAGGTGGTCCTGGTGTAGTAGTCGAAGCCACGTACCAGCCGGTGGTCCAGGACGTAGGCGATCTGCAGGGCGTCCAGGCCCTCGCGCACCCGGGCGAAGTGGGCGGCACACGGCTCGCAGAGGTGGTCGGCGAATCCCGGGGCGCCGTCGGTGGCGTCCCGACAGGCGTCGCGCTTGCAGTCGAGCGCCCGCAGCGGGTTGGCCTCCAGGCGGTCCCGGTGCTCGTCGCACAGCCGGTCGCGGCGGGCCGCCAGGTAGTCGGTCAGCAGGGCGAGATAGGCGGGCCGGCACACGTCGTCGCCCATCGAGTTCACCCGCAGGGCGAACCGTTCGAGGCCGAGGCTGCGGTAGAAGCCGTCGGCCAGGCCGACCACCTCGACGTCGAGGTCGGGATCGGCGGGACCGAGGACCTCCACGCCCAGCTGGTGGTGCTGGCGGTACCGCCCGGCCTGGGGCCGCTCGTAGCGGAACGCCGGTGTGGCGTACCACGCCTTCCACGGGAGCGGCGGCCGGTGCTGGACCCAGGCGCGCACCATCGGGGCGGTGCCCTCGGGCCGCAGCGCCAGGGTGCGCCCACCACGGTCCTCGAACTCGTACATCTCCTTGCCCACGATGTCGCTGCCCTCGCCGATCCCCCGACGGAACACGGCGACGTCCTCGAAGATCGGGGTGTGGGCGAGCCCGTAGCCGGCCCGCTCCACGGCGTCGGCGAACCGGGCGAGGAGCGCCTCCCACCGGGCCGACTCCGGCCACAGGACGTCGTGGGTGCCCTTGGGGGCGCGCGCCGCCGCCGTCTTGTCGGACGCCACGGCTCAGTCCTTCTTGCCGGGGAGGATCCGGTAGACGTCGTAGACGGCGTCGAGGTGACGGATCAGGTTCAGCACGGACTCGAGGTGGGCCGGGTCGGCCAGCTCGACGTCGAAGCGCATGCGGCTGATCCGGTCGGCATCGGTCTGGGTGTTGGCGCTCACGATGTTGAGGTGGTGCTCCGACACCACCTTGGTGACGTCGGCCAGCAGGCGCGACCGGTCGATGGCCACCACCTCGATGGTGGCCACGAAGACACCCGACGACCGGTGGTCCCACTCGACCTCGATCAGACGCTCGCGGGACCGGCTGGCCAGCGACGCGGCGTTGGCACAGTCGGCCCGGTGGACCGAGACACCCCGGCCGCGGGTCACGAACCCGATGATCTCGTCGCCGGGGACCGGGGTGCAGCACCGGGACAGGCGGACCATCATGTCGTCGAGGCCTTCGACGTAGACCCCGACCGAGGCGGCCCGGCCCGGGCGCGAGGCCAGGGGCTGCTGGCGCGCCGTGACCGGCAGCTGCTCCTCGATGATCCCGCCCCGCAGCTCGCGCAGGATCCGCTGGGTGACCGCCCGCGCCGAGATGCGGTTGTCGCCGATCGCCGCGTGCAGCGAGTCCACGTCGGCGTAGTTCATCGCCTTCGCCAGGTCCGACAGGGTGTGCTCGGACGCCAGCTTCTGGACCGGCAGGCCCTCGCGGCGCAGCTCCTTGATCAGCTCGTCACGGCCCAGCTCGATGGCGTCCTCGCGGCGCTCACGGGAGAACCACTGGCGGATCTTGGACCGGGCGCGGGACGACGCCACCATGTGGAGCCAGTCCCGCGACGGCCCGGCGGTCTCGGCCTTCGAGGTGAAGATCTCCACCGTGTCGGCCGAGTTGAGCCGGGTGTCGAGCGGCACGAGCCGGCCGTTCACCTTGGCCCCGATGCACTTGTGGCCCACCTCGGTGTGGATGCTGTAGGCGAAGTCGACCGGGGTCGAGTTGGCCGCCAGGGCGATGACCTTGCCCTTCGGGGTGAAGACGTAGACCTCGTCCTCCTCGAGGTCGAGCTTCAGCGCCTCCAGGAACTCGATGGGGTCGGTCGTCTCGTTCTGGAAGTCGACGATCCGCTGCATCCACTCGACCTCGGCCGTGGTCGACGACGTCTCCTTGGCCAGCGCCAGCCGCTCGGCCCGCCGGTCCCGCTCGACCATCTCGGCCCGCTGGGCGGGGGTCATCTGCGACTGCTTCCGCCCGTCCTTGTCGCCGTGCTTGTCCCTGGGCTTGTCCTTGGGGCGCTTCGCCTTGCCCGGGGCGACCGCCTCGGGCGGCCGGTTCGGCGACCCGCCGTCGCGCTGGCTGCCGTCCTTGTAGCCCCAGTGGGCGGCGATGCCGTACTCGGCCCGCCGGTGCATCTCGTGGGTGCGGACCTGGACCTCGATGGGCTTGCCGTCGAGCCCGATGACCGTCGTGTGCAGCGACTGGTACAGGTTGAACTTGGGCGAGTTGATGTAGTCCTTGAACCGACCCTGGACCGGAGGCCAGATGGCGTGGATCGACCCGAGGGCGGCCCAGCAGTCCTTCTCGGACTCGACGATCACCCGGATGCCGACGAGGTCGTAGAGCTCGTCGAATTCCTTGCCGCGCACGACCATCTTCTCGTAGATGCTCCACAGGTGCTTCGGCCGGCCCGTCACCTCGGCGTTCACCCCGGACGCCTCGAGGCGTTGGCGCACGGCCACCAGGACCCGGGCCAGGAATTCGTCGCGCAACGGGGCACGGCTGGCCACCATCTGCTCGATCTCGGCGTAGCGCTTCGGGTGGAGGGTGGCGAAGGAGAGGTCCTCGAGCTGCCACTTGACGCCCTGGATGCCCAGGCGGTGGGCCAGCGGCGCATAGATGTCCAGGGTCTCCTGGGCCGTGCGCCGCTGCTTCCACTCCGGCATGACCGACAGCGTCCGCATGTTGTGGAGGCGGTCGGCGAGTTTGATGATCAGCACCCGCCAGTCGTTGGCCATGGCCACGAGCATCTTGCGGACCGTGGCGGCCTGCTGGGCCTCCTTGGAGTCGAACTGGAGGCGGTCGAGCTTGGTGACGCCCTCCACGATGAGGGCCACCGCCGGGCCGAAGTCCCGCTCGATGATCTCGGTGGTGACCCCGGTGTCCTCCACCGCGTCGTGCAGCAGGGCGGCAGCCACGGTCTGGGCGTCGAGGCCCAGGTCGGCGACGATGCCGGCCACGGCGATCGGGTGGGTCACGTAGGGCTCGCCGGACCGCCGCATCTGCCCGGCGTGGGCCACGGTGGCCGTTTCGGCGGCGTGCACGATCATCGAGGTGTCGTCGCCCGGGTGACGGCGGAGGAAGGCGGCGAGCACCGGGGCGAGCAGCTCCGCCTCGGCCTCGGGCAGGGTCGAGCCGGCCAGGCTGTCGCCCACGTCGTCGGTCGCCCCGTCCGCGGGTGCTGGTGTGACCAGGGCCATCCCTACACGGTACCTGGACGGGCCGCCAGGCAGGTACTCCCCCGGCCCGCACCGGGCCCACCCGACGACGGGTCGACGGCGTCCGGGCGGCCCGGTGGCCGCGTCCCCCGGCCCCGATGAGCGAGACTGGACGGATGGTCGGACCGCCTGACGCACCCGGACCCCGGCCGGTCCCGGAGCTGCCGGGGCCCCTGCCCGTCCCGGCGCTGGTGCAGGCACGGCCCGTTCCCGACCTGCGGCCCCCCCGTCCGGTGCCGGAGCTCACCCCCCGGCCCCGCCGTCACGTCCACGCCCGCCGCCGTGCGGCCCGGCGGACCCGCCAGGTGCTGACCGTCACCGGGTGCCTGGCCATCGCCGCCGGGGTGGCGCTCGGCGCCGATGTGGTCGACTTCTACCGGCACTCGGCCACGGTCGGTGCGGCCCTCATCCACCAGGAGCAGCAGACGGCGGTGCGGGTCCGCGGGACGGGCCACTGCGTGGCCAACTTCCCGGCGTCACCGGTGGGGGCCGACCCGACGGGATCGGTCCCCGTACCCGATGCCGGGAGCGGCGCCGGTTCGACCACGTCGGCCGCGGACGGCTCCGGACCGCAGCCCTACGCACTGCTGACGGCCCCGTCGATCGGGCTGGTGGCGCCGGTCGTCCAGGGGATCGACGGTCCCCAACTGGCCGTCGCCGTGGGCCACGTGCCGACCAGCTCGTGGCCGGGGGTCACCGGGACCTCGGTCCTGGCCGCCCACGACGTCACCTGGTTCAGCCGGATCGACCAGCTCCAACCGGGCGACACGGTCTCGGTGGTGACCCCCTGCACCACCTACCGGTACACGGTCGACAGCCACGAGGTGGTCCAGGCCGGCAGCGTGATCGACCAGACCGCCACGCCCCGCCTCGTGCTCACCACCTGCTACCCGACCGACGCGCTGTTCCTCACGTCGCAGCGCTACGTGCTCTACGCCTCGCTCGACCGGGTCCTGCCGACGGGTGAGCCCACCTCCGGATCCGCCCCGGCCCCGGCGCCGGTGGTGCCCGCACCGCCGGCGCTGGTCGCCCAGGGCCTCGACCTGACCCACAACCCGGCGCCACTCGGTTCGCTGGTGCTGACCGGCGCGCCTTCGCCGGCGTGGCAGCAGAGCACCACGCCGCTCGACGACGAGTCGGCCGTGCTCTCGTTGTACTTCGCCGCCCTCCGGTCGGCCGTCGAGGACCGGCCGGACTGGTGGACCGCCGTGGCACCGGGCGTGCCCTTCACCTCGGCGTCGTCCCTGGTCGGTGCCGAGGTGGTCCGCAACGACACGGAGTTCGACCCGGTGCTCGACGTCTCGGGGTCGACCCTGGTCGGGGCCGCGCTCACCACGCTCCCCGAGCTCGCCGGGGGCCGGGCCCCGGGCCGCTACCGCATCACCATGACGGCGGGGGTGTCCGACGGCCAGCTGGTCGTCACCGGGTGGAGCACGATCCGCGCCTGACCTGCTCACCCCACCCGGTACGGGCGCATCTCGGCCTGGTACACGGTGGCGGGGGCGGTGCCCGGCGTCCACACGCGCACCTCGATGCGGTCGGCCGAGGCGCCGGGCCGGGGCAGGTAGCTGAAGGGTCCCCACCCCGAGAACGGCTGCTCCGGTCGTTCCTCGGTCACCTGCACGACCGACTGCACGGCCCGGGGTGCCTCGACCGCCGGAAGCTGCCGACGGGAGAGGATCGCCCCGACGGTGGAGTCCCACACCTCGACCGTGACCGGACCCGTCGAGGCCATGGTGACGGTGGCCTCGTAGGTTCCCGGGACGAGGAGCCACTGGGTCCCGTAGAGCAGGTACCCGGGCCGGTCCACCGACTGGGCCACGTGCCAGGACGACGCCGGGCCGGTGAGCTGGCGGTCGCCGGTGGTGCTCCGCGCCGCCCATGCGGGCTCGGTCGGCGTCGGCACGAAGGTCACGGAGCGTCCGGTCGACGCCGGGAGCCGGAAGAGCCACACGTCCGCCTGCTCGAGCACGAGGGTGGCCCCGAGCGGGCCGGCCAGGTCGCCCAGCACCCCCAGCTGGGTGCCCAGGCTCGAGGTCTCGATCCCGTCGTAGGGCGTCACCACCACGTAGGTGGTCCCGTGGACCGGGAACGACTGCCGGCCGTCACCGGCGATGGCGTAGCACCAGGTCCGCCCGCACAGGCGGCCCACCACCCCCTGGGAGGCGATCACCTCGGCGTCCCCGGGGATCAGTGCCGCCGCCCGGTCGAGCGCGGCGGCGGCCGGTGCCGAGGTGCGCAGCCACGTGGGGGCCACCTGGGGGATCCACACGGCCGCCCACGCCAGCGAGTTGCACACCAGCACGGCCGCCACCACCAGCGGGACGGCCGGTGACAGCAGCCACCGCAGCCCGTGCCGGTCGAACAGGGTCACCGCCCGTCGGCCGTGGAGGTGGTCGGCGATCCACGCCAGCGCCAGGACGGTGAGGGGCGCCACGAACAGGACCGCCCCGAAGTTCTCGTAGGCCACCGACCGGATCGAGGGGCCCTGGCCGGCACCACCTTGCACCAGGACCAGGACCGGCAGCACCGACAGCGGTGTGAACAGTCCGAGGAAGCCCGAGCTCGACGCGTACGCCCACAGCGCCGCCCGCGCCCCCCACAGGTGGCGCAGCACCGCCACCGGATGGGTGGCGAAACCCACGGCGAGCGCCTTCACCCCCGTCTCGGGGACACCTGCGGCGTTCCGGGGCAGGAGGTACCCGTAGTGGCCGGTCAGGTTCGACCCCTTGCCCCCGCCCACCGCGCTGGCCAGCACGTACCAGCCCACGCCGGCCAGCAGCAGCAGTCCGCCCCGACGCCGGTACGCCCGGCCGGCCAGGATCCCGCCCAGGCCCACGGCGGCCAGGTAGGACCCGGCGATGTCGCCGCAGGCCAGGCACAGCACCACCCACAGCAGGAGCAGCCGGAGCCGGCCACGGATCATCTCCCGGCAGGCCAGCATGGCGAAGCAGGCGGCACCCACCGACTGGTAGTGGGAGTCGAACGAGACACTGTGGTAGATCCACGGGTTGGCCACCAGGAGCACCGTCACCATCCCGACCGCCACCCAACCGGGCAGGCGTCCCGACCAGTGGGGCCGCCGGACGGCGTCGACCACCAGGTAGAGGGCACCGAGCTCGCCACCCCACACCATCAGGTCCTGGATCCACAGCATCCACAGCGGACCCGGCCACACCTTCAGCAGCGGTGCCAGCGGCCAGTTGATCAGCTCGAAGTGGTCCTGCCAGAAGTAGCGGTACGCCAGCGACGCATACGGGTCCAGGTGGCCGTGGGCGATCCCCCACCACCCCTGGTAGCGGAGGGCGAAGTCCCACGTCATGGCCCACCGCGAGTAGAGGACGGCACTCCACACCAGCATGCCGACGAGCTGCAGCCCGAGGACCACCCAGGCCGCCCGGACGGCCAGGTCCACCCGCCGGTCGGCCCCGCCCGGGGGTGTCCCGCCCGGTGGCGGGCGGCCCGCCGGCGGGTCGCCGAGTCCGTCGGGGACGGCGGCCGGCTCGAGCACGGAGGTGCCGCTCATCCGGGACCGAACCGGATGGGGACGATCTCGGAGTACCCGTAGGGATAGAACTGGCGCGGGTCGACCAGGTTCGCCTCGAAGTAGACGGGATCGGCGGTGACCTGGGTGCCACGCACCACGAACGTGGCCACCCCGTCGGCGTCGGTGTACGCCACCACCGGGGTCTGGCCGACCTGTCCCTGGTTGATGATCGCCTGGCCGAAGACCAGTCCCTGCTGCCCGTAGATCACCTGTCCGAGGTACACCGGTACCCCCGCCTGACGCACGGGCCGGTCGACGAGGTCGAGCACCGATGCCCGCAGCGTCACCGGCTGGCCCAGCGCCACGGTCCCCTCGACCGAGTTCGGGTCGAGGCTCACGTGGAACGTCGTGGGCAGGTACGACGGGCTGGTGCTGACCGCGGCCGGCGAGGAGGTGAAGGCCACGACCTGGAACCCGCCGGTGATCGGCGGCTGGGCGAAGAAGTTCGGGGCCAGGAGGGTGTAGCGGGCGCTCGCTCCCGGGCCGAGCACGGCGGGTCCGTTGCGGGCCGCCCAGAAGGCGGTCAACTGACCGCCGCTCTCCACGGTGAACGCCGGGCGCAGCGGATGACCCGACCGGTTGTCGACCTCCACCCCCAGCTGGACCACCGTGGCCAGCTGCCCCGTGGTGCGGACCGAGACGATCCGGAGGGCGAGGGGCGGGCCGGCGGCGAAGACGGCGCCGAGGGACACCAGCGACGCCACCAGGCCGGCCACCACCACCCAGGGGGCCCAGCGCCGCCGCACGGGCGGGCGACGGTCGCCCCGGAGGCCCGACCGGACCGACGTGGCCGCCACCAGGGCCGCCGGCAGCAGGGTCACCAGATAGCTGCCGAAGGAGCGGGCGCCGAAGAAGAGCACCACCGCGGGACACAGCACGGCCCACGCCTTGAGCTTCGGGTAGGTGGCCACGAAGGCGAGCCACAGGGACGCGTAGATCACCAGGGCGGCCACCGAGTAGGCCTCCAGTGACCCGCCCCCCAGTCCCAGGAAGAGGGTGAGCCCGACCAGGCCCTGGCCCGCCGGCACCGTGTGACTGGCGATCGGCGTGAGGATCCCGGTGAGCCAGGCATGGGGCGACCACAGGGCGAACGGCAGGTTGGGCACGGCGAAGGCGGCGAGGGCGACGGCGAGGTACCGCCCCCCGGTGCGCAGGCCCTGGGCCCGGCCGCCCTCGGCCGTGGACTCGACCACCAGGGCCGCGACCAGGAAGGGCAGTACCAGCCACGGGGTCTGCTTGACCGCCATGGCCAGACCGAGCAGCACCGGTCCCCGCCAGGCCGCCGGCCCCCGGCGGTGGGCGAAGTCGTCCCACCGGTACACGGCGCCCACCAGTAGGGGCACGAAGAGCGCGTCGGTCACCCCGCCGACGGCGTAGCTGATGTAGACGGCGAAGCTCCCGACGACGATGGCGAGGGGCCGCAGCCGGCGAGGCAGGAGCACGAAGGTGAGCACGATGCCCAGCGCCCACGCCGCCACGTTGACGGCCACCGCCATCTGGGTGCTCCACCCGGCCAGCAGGAACGGCAGGTAGACGAGGAACGACAGCGCCGGGTACGACAGCGAGGTGACGGCGTGGCCGTTCAGCAGGAAGGTGTACCCGTCCGGTGACACGTGGAAGAGCGAGAACGCCTGGGCCATGGAGTGGGTGTACGGATCGATCCCGTGGCGCAGCAGCTGCGCGGCGAACTGGTCGAAGGCGATCTCGTCGGTGCCGTAGGCGGGGGCGGACCGCACCTGGAGGAAGCTCCAGAGCCCGAAGGCGCCGACGGCGAGGGCCAGGGTCAGGCCCGACAGCACCCGGGCCGACGCAGGCCCCGTCCTCCGGGGCTGCCACACGGCCACGATGGTCCCGATCCCCCATGCCCCGAGGACGACCACGGCCAGGCTGAGGAGCGGGTACACGTCGACGTAGCCGTAGAGCTGGAACCCCCACAGGAGCACCGTCAGGCCGGCGACCGTCCACCAGGACCTGGCCACCGCCCAACCGGTGTCCGATGCGTCCGACGTGTCGCCGCCGGTGCCGACGGCGGGCGGTGCCGGAGCGGGCGCACGGGAACCGTCGGCGGCGTCACCCGTCGCACCTGTCCCGGCCCCGACGTCCGTCCCGTCCGCGTCGGCCGGGGGTGCACCCGGCCGGCGCCGCGGACCGGTGTCGGGTACCGGCCCGGCCCGGGCCCAGGGGTCGTCGGTCAGGACGGTTCCGGGAACTGGCTCGTCACCGGGGGCCATGGGCAGAGGGTACTCAGGCCGGCAGGGTGAAGACCTGGACGTTGCCGTACGTCGTCGTGCCCACCACGAGGTAGAGGGCGTGTCCGTCGAGCGACGCCTGGACCCCGACGCTCTGGGCCGGCGCCGGCAGCGCCCGGACCTGGGCTTCGGTGGCCACGTCGACGACACCCACGTCGGCTCCCGAGGACGTCGACTTCAGCACGTAGAGGGTGGACCCCGACGGGGAGATCCCGAGCGCGACCGGGCTCCGGCCGACGGAGAAGCTGCCCGCCACCGCCCCGCTCCCGATCGTGATCTGGTCCAGCGTCCCCGACGAGCCGACGGCGTAGAGGTCCTGGCCGGACGGGTCGACGGCGATGGCCACCGTGTCGAGCGGCACCGGCACCGACACCGACGACTTGGCCGTCTGCGAGTTGACCAGGGTCACACTGGCCGACGCGGCGGTGGCGTTCAGCACGTAGAAGGTCGTCCCGTCGGTGCCGGCGAACACCCCCTTGACCGGGGCGCCGATCGGCACCGTGTCGACGACCACGCCCGACGACCCGTTGCGCAGTTCCAGCGCGCCCGTCGACCCCGAGGCCAGCCCGACGCCGACCAGTCCGGACGGGGACTGGGCCAGGGCGACGGCGCTGGCCGACGCCGGGACGACCTCGGTGATCTTGCCGGTGGTCAGGTTGAGGAGCTGGAGGTTGGCCGAGCCCTGGAGCCGGGCCAGCAGCCACATGTACCCGTCCGGCTGCGGCTGGGTGGCCCCTGACAGGCCCGCCGGCCCGGCGAAGGTCTGGACGGGGGCAGCCGGCCGGGTCGTCGCCGTGGTCCCCGTCGACCCCGACCCGCCGGAACCACAGGCCGCGACGGAGGCGCCGACTGCCATCAGGGCGAACAGCGTCGCCGCCCGCCGAGGTGCCCGGACGTGTGGACGCAACAGCTCAGGCGGTGCGGCCGCGCCGACGGGCGGCGACCACCAGCAGGGCGCCGCCGGCGCACAGGACGAGCGCCGCCCCGCTCTCGAGCAGGACGGGCTTGCCGGTCTGGCCCGAGGTCGCCCCGGCGATCGGCGCCGCCGTCGACGCCGCCGTGGCTGCGGTCGCGGTCGTGGCGACCTCGATCGTCGGGTCACTGGTCACCGAGAAGGTGGCCGACCCGGCCTTGACAGCGGAGCCGCCGACCGCCTGCAGTCCGGTGCCGGTCACGAGGTACACCGTCGACCCGGCCACGATCGATGGCGACGTGACCGTCACGGTGACGGCCGGGAAGCTGCCGGTGACCTTGACGCCGTTTTCGTAGACGCCGAATCCGAAGGTGACCACGACCGTCCCGCCGCCGGTGGGCACGACGGCGGCCGTCGCCGCGTCGGTGATGACGACCTGGACGGGCCCGGTGAACGCCCCGGCCGGCACGGTGGCACCGATGCTGGCGGTCCCCACGGTCGCGGTGGCCGTGCCGCCGCTCGGCTGGATGGTGGTGGTGGAGGCCACGGTGCCCGCCAGTCCCGAGGCCGTGCCGCCGACCCCCGGCGTCCCGCCGGGGGTGTAGCCGGAGCCGGCGCCGAAGGCCGCACCCGGCAGGGACAGGGCGCCGCCCAGTGCCAGGACCCCACATCCCGTTGCCAGTGCCGCCAGGGTGATCGAACGTCGCAGGGTCTCTACCGCCTTCCGTGGCTACTGCCGAATCCGCGACGACCGGGTTCGGGTGAGATCCGGTCCGCTGTGTGGCGATCGTAGGGGTCAGCCGGGGCCACGGCAAGGATCCGTCGAAGGGACTCCGTGGCGAGGTGCCCCGTCGGGACGTCGCCACCGGCCACCCGAGGGCCGGTTCGGCGACCGGACGTCCCGGGGCCCGGGGTGCTCAGCGCTTCTTGCCCTTGCCCTTGCCCTTGCGGGGCCGGGGCGGGGGTCGGTTCCCGGCGGGTCGGGTCGACCCCTGGGAGGTCCGGCCGGCGGAGGACGCCGACCCGGAGCCGGAGCCTCCCGAGGACGGTGCCTGGGAGCTCGGGGCGCCGGCGCCGGTCCCCTTGGACTTGGAACCGGACGTGGACCCGGCCCCGGGCCGGATGACCCCGGACGAGGAGCGGGCCTTGGACGAACCCCGACCGGCGCCGCCCGCGGCCCCGGCCATCGCCGCCGCCATGGCCGGCGTCAGGGCCGGGCCGCGCTCGCCACGGGCCTCCAGCCGTTGGCGGATGGTGACGTAGCGGGGCTCGCGCTCCTTCATCCACGCCAGGAGCGGCGAGGCGATGAAGATCGACGAGTAGGCACCGCTGGTGAGCCCGATGACCAGGGCGAGGCCGAAGCTCTGCAGCGTGGTGGCCCCGAGGAACAGCGAACCGATCACCAGGACGGACAGCACCGGGATGATGGCGACCAGGGAGGTGTTGATGGACCGGGCGAGCGTCTGGTTCATCGACAGGTTGACCATCTCGGAGTAGGTGAGGCGGCCGGACGCGCCGAGTCCCTGGGAATTGTCACGGATCCGGTCGAACACGACCACGGTGTCGTACAACGAGTAGCCGAGCACGGTCAGCACGGCCACCACCGTGTCCGGGGTGACCAGGAAGGCGAAGATCGAGTAGATCCCGACCACCACCAGGATGTCGTGGAACACCGCCACGATGGCGGCCACGGCCATCTTGAATTCGAAGCGCAGCGAGATGTACGCGGTGACGACGACGAAGAAGATGATGAGCGCCTGGATCGCCTTGCGGGTCACGTTCGACCCCCAGGTCGAGCCCACCTGGTTGACGCTGACCGTGTCCGGTCTGACGTGTGCGGCGTCGGCCAGGGCCTTCTGGACGTCGAACAGGATCGTCTTCTGCACGGCGGCCGACGCGTTCGGCAGGTCGGCGGTGACCTGGATCTGCTTCTGGCCGTTGAGCTGGTTGGTGAGCTGGACCACCGTCGGGTCGGCCACGCCGGCCGCCTTGACCGCCGTCGTGGCCTCCTGGACGGTGAGCGTCTGGGACGACACCAGCCACGACTGGCCGCCCTTGAAGTCGATGCCCTCGTTGAGGCCACGGGTGGAGAGCGAGATGATGCCGATGATGATGATGACGGCCGAGATGCCGAACCACCACTTCCGGTTGCCGATGAAGTCGAAGGAGGTCTGGCCCCGGTAGAGCCGGAGGAACACGTTCGGGCGCTTGGCCCCGGCGGCCTGTGCCTCCTCGAGCTCGGCGGCGATCTCGAGCTCCTCCTCGAACGCCTCCTCGACCTCGTCGCCCAACGCGCCCTCGAGTCCGTCCTGGCCCGCCACCGTCTCGTCGTCCATGCCGTCCTCGGGCCGGTCGGGGCTCATCGGTCCACCTCGGAGTGGACGCCGAGGCCGCTGGCCACGCCCATGGTCTTGGCCTCGGTGGCGCCACGGCTGCGACCGAGCAGGATCACGAAGGGCCGGGTGAAGAAGTAGGTGACGATGACGTCGAGCACGGTGGACAGGCCCAGGAACAGGGCGAAGCCCTGGACCGGCCCGATCGAGAAGAAGTACAGCACGAGCGCGCCCAGCAACGACACGAAGTCGGCGGCCAGCACCGTACGGAAGGCACTCTTGAAGCCCCGGTCGACACTGGTGCGCACCGTGCGTCCGGACCGCGTCTCGTCCTTCAGGCGTTCGAAGTAGACGATGTACGAGTCCACGGTGATACCGATGGACACGATGATACCGATCACGCCGGCGAGGTCGATGGTGGTGTTCTGGGACTGGCCCATGATGGCCACGATCGACCACAGGAGGGCACCGGTCAGCGCGAGGCCGGACACGACGACCAGTCCGAGCAGCCGGTAGTAGACGATCGTGTAGATCATCACCAGGATGAGGCCGATGAGGCCCGAGATGAGGCCGGCCTGGAGCGACGACTTGCCCAGCGACGGGGAGACGGTCTGGATGGTCTGCTGGTCGAGCTTCACGGGCAGGGCGCCGTAGTTGAGCTCGGTGGCCAGCGTCTTGGCCTGGTCCTCGGTGAAGCTCCCCGAGATCTGCACCTGGCCGGCGAACGACGTGAACGTCGACTGACCCGGCTGGGTGATCGGCGCCGAGATGACCTGGCCGTCGAGGTCGATGCCGATGATGGCGTGGAACTGCTCCTGGGCCAGCGTGTCCCAGGCGGTGGCGCCCTGCTGGTTGAAGTTGATGTTGACCGTCCACTGGCCCGTCTGGCTGAGCGAGGCGCTGGCCGACTTGATCTCGGCCCCGGTCACCTGGGCGGGCCCGAGCACGCACCGGACATAGCAGGCGTTGGCCGCCCCGGGGAGCAGCACGGTGGCGCCCTTGGCGTCGTTCAGGGCCGATGTCGACGGGTAGGTGGCGAAGGCGGTGTCGGCGGGCGGGCTCTGGGTGGCCTCACTGGTGGACGTGTTGACGGCCAGGTTGGCCGCGGTCAGCTGCGATGTCGACGCACACGTCGGCAGCGGTCCGGTGCTCGGCGTCGCGCCCTTGGCCACGGTGAGGGCCGGGGAGTAGCAGAGCGCGGGACGGAAGAACAGCTGGGCCGTCTGGCCCAGTCGGTCCAGGGTCTGCTGGGTGTTCTTCGTGCCCGGCACCGAGGCGCCGATCAGCGCGCAGCGGTGGACCTTGTCGGGACAGACGGCCGTACCCTGGCTCGACACGGTGGCACCGCTGGACCCGCCGACCCGCTCGTTGAGGATGGTGGTGATGGTGTCGAGCTCGGTCGCGGTCACCGGGGTGTGCGTCTCGTAGACCACCGTCAGCCCACCGGCGAGGTCGAGCCCGAGCTTGGGTGCCCAACCGGCCGCCAGCGTGGCCCCCAGCAGGATCAGGGCGATGAACACGGTGGTCAGCAGGCTGACCCAGAGGGAGCGCTTGTCCTTCATGGCACTCAGATGATCGGCGGTCCGTCGGACCCGCCGTCGTCGCCGTCGCTGTCGTCGCTGTCGTCGCTGTCGTCGCTGTCGTCGCTGTCGTCGTGGCGGGACGCCGCCGCACCGGCCTCGGCCGGGGTGTCGGCCGCCGCGCCGGCCGGGGGGTCGTGGGAGGTCGCCGAGGTGTCATCGCCGGACGTCGTGGGCTCGGGGGGCAGGACCGGCGGCGGCGTGGGGCGCGGCGGGGCGGACGGCGGGGGCGGGGGGACCTGGTCCCCGTGGTCGCCCGCCTCGTCGACCACGTCGGTCGGGGGCTCCGCCGGCTCCAGCTTGCGCAGCACGTAGGGGCGCAGGACCGTGAACGAGGCGCCGACGCTGGTCTCGAGGGTGACCCGGTCGTCGGTGATGTCGAGGACCCGTCCCACGATGCCGCCGGCGGTCACGACCTCGTCGCCGACCTCCCATCCGCGGGCTTGCGACTGGGCGGCCCGCTGCTTCTTCTGCTGGGGCCGGTAGATGAAGAAGTAGAAGCCGGCGCCCACCACGATCAAGATGAGGAGGACGGGCGAACTCGAGGACGACTTGGTGGTCGTGGCAGCCAGGAGGGGGCCCACGGCCCCGAGGGCGTGCGTCATCGAGCGTGGGAAACGGGGGTGGGGGTCGTCACAGCCCCATGACTGTAGCCCAGGGCATACGCGCCACGGTGACGGTCGGCCGGGTCGGCCGTCACGGGGCCGTCACGGGGCCGTCACGCACTCCAGACGGTGGCCGTACGGGTCCGCAGGGCGGTCAGCGTCCCCGTCGCCACGGCGTCGCGCACCTCGTCCATGAGGCCCAGCACGTAGGTGAGGTTGTGGATGCTCAGCAGGCGCCACGCCGTGGGCTCGCCCACCGACAGCAGGTGGCGCAGGTAGCCACGTGACCACCGGGCACAGGTGGGGCACGGACAGGCGTGGTCAAGGGGTGCGTCGTCCCGGGCGTGGACGGCGTTGCGCAGGTTGAGGCGGCCGGCGGTGGTCCACATCGACCCGTGGCGGGCCGCCCGGGTGGGGGCCACGCAGTCGAACTGGTCGACCCCGAGGGCCACCGCCTCCACCATCCCGACCGGGTCGCCCACTCCCATCAGGTACCGCGGGCGGTCGACGGGAAGCAGCGGCACGGTGACGGCCAGCGCCTCGAGCATCTCCGCACGTGGCTCCCCCACCGACAGGCCGCCGATGCCGTAGCCGTCGAAGCCGAGCGCCACCGTGGCCTCGGCGCTGCGGGACCGCAGTCCCGTGTCGGTGCCACCCTGGACGATGCCGAACAGCGCCTGTCCCTCCGGCCGGCGCTCCACCCGGTCGAAGTGCGCCCGCGCCCGTGCCGCCCACGCCGTCGTGCGGTCGACCGCCACCCGCACCACCTCCGGGGTGGCCGGCAGCGTGGCGCACACGTCGAGCACCATCTGGACGTCGGCACCCAGCAGCCCCTGGACCTCGACGGCCGACTCGGGCGTGAGCCGGGTGGCGGCGCCGTCGTAGACGGAGGCGAAGGTGACCCCGTCGTCGTCGACCTTCGGCCGCAGCGAGTGGACCTGGAACCCGCCCGAGTCGGTGAGGGTGTGCCCCGACCACCCGGTGAACCGGTGGAGCCCGCCGAGATCGGCGACCACGTCGGCCCCGGGTCGCAGCATCAGGTGGTAGGTGTTGGCCAGGACCACCTCGGCACCCAGCGCCTCGAGGTCGGCGCTGTCGAGCGTCTTCACCGCGCCTCGGGTGCCCACGGGCATGAACGCCGGGATCCGGTAGGTGCCCCGGCCGGTCACCACCCGCCCCGTCCGGGCGGCGCCGTCGGTGGCCTCCACCTCCACCACCGCCGGGTTCACCGGCCGGACGCCGCGTCCGTCGGGACCGTCCAGACCGGCGCGACCTTGGCCCGGGCCCGGGCAACCACCATGGCGTCCCCGAAGGAGAGGAAACGGTAGCCGTCGTGCAGGGCCTCGGCGTAGAGCTGCCGCCACACCGGGCCGCAGAACGCCTCGACCAGCAGGAGCAGGCTCGACCGGGGCAGGTGGAAGTTCGTGACCAGGACGTCGACCACCCGGAACGGGAAGTCGCCGTGGATGTAGAGGTCGGTCCGTCCCGACAGCTCGCCGGTGGCGGCGGCCGACTCCAGCGCCCGTACGGTCGTCGTGCCCACCGCCACCACCCGGCGGGCCGATGCACAGGCGGCCACGGTCGCCGGCGGCACGCGGTACCGCTCGGTGTGGATCACGTGCCCCTCGGCGGTCGCTGCCGTCACCGGCCGGAACGTGTCGAGGCCGATGGCCAGGTCCACCCGGGCGAGCCGCGCCCCTGCCGCCTGGCAGGCCACCAGGAGGTCGGGGGTGAAGTGGAGCCCGGCGGTCGGGGCGGCGGCCGACCGTTCGACCAGGTCCCGGTCGGCCGAATACACCGTCTGGTAGCGGTCCGGGTCACCGAGCGACCGGTGGATGTACGGCGGCAGCGGCATGGCCCCCGCCCGGCCCACGACGGAGGCGTCGAGGAGCCGGACCCGGCGGGTGCCCGAGCCGTCCGGGTCGGGATCGATCGGCTCCCCCACCTCGACGACCGGGGCACCGGTCGGGCCGTCGGGACCGTCCTCGAACAGCAGGGTGCCGGTGGGCAGTCGACGCCCCGGCCGCACCAGTGCCTCCCATTCGGTCATGACCCCGTCACCGTCGGGACCGTTGGGACCGACGGACCCGAAGGGCTCGAGGGGCTCGCGGCGCTCGAGAGGCTCATGGGGCTCGAGGGGCTCCACCAGGAGGATCTCCGCCCGCCCTCCGGACCGCTTGACCAGCGACAGCCGGGCGGCCAGGACGCGGGTGTCGTTCACGACGAGCACGTCGCCGGGACCGAGCAGACCGGCCAGGTCGGCCACGGTGGTCCGGGCGCGGGGAGCGGGAGCACCGTCCGGACCGGGAGCACCGTCCAGCCCGGGGCCGACCAGGAGCCGGGCCGCACTCCGCGGTTCGACCGGTTCCTGGGCGATGGCCGAGTCGGGCAGGCCGTAGTCGTAGGCCGCCATCGGTGTGCCCGTCGGGACGTCGTGCACCGTGGGTTCGGGGGCGGCGGACACGTCTCCATGGTGCCAGACGGCACCGACGCCCCCTCCGCCGCGGCCCCCACCGCCCGCCCGTCCGCCCCCTCGGTCAGAGCAGGGTGGCCTCCACCGGGGGCAGTCCGAGGTGCGCCCAGGCGCGGGGTCCGGCCACCCGGCCCCGACTGGTGCGCTGGAGCAGTCCCTGCTGGAGCAGGTACGGCTCGTAGGCGTCCTCGATGGTGTCGGTCTCCTCGCCGATGCACTGGGCCAGCGTGGTGAGGCCCACCGGCCGCCCCGAGAACCGTCGGCACAGCACGTCGAGGATGGCGCGGTCGACCTTGTCCAACCCGAGCTCGTCGACACCGAACACATCGAGGCCGGCCACCGCAGCCTCGGACGTGATGGTCCCCTCGGCCCGGACCTCCACGAAGTCACGGACCCGCTTCAACAGCCGGTTGGCGATCCGTGGTGTCCCACGCGAACGCTCGGCGATCCGACGGGCGCCGGCGGGGTCGATGGGGACGCCCAGGATCCCGGCGGAGCGGAGCACGATGGATTCGAGCTCGGTCGGGTCGTAGAGGTCCAGCCGTCCGACGAAGCCGAACCGGTCGCGCAGCGGACCCGCCACCAGTCCGGTGCGGGTGGTGGCCCCCACCAGGGTGAACCGGGGCAGGTCGAGGCGGATGCTCCGCGCCGTCGGCCCCTTGCCGATCAGGATGTCGAGCTTGAAGTCCTCCATGGCCGGGTAGAGGATCTCCTCGACCGAGCGGTGCATCCGGTGGATCTCGTCGATGAAGAGGACGTCGCCCTCCTGGAGGTCGGTGAGGAGGGCGGCCAGGTCTCCCGAACGCACCAGGACGGGACCCGAGGTGACCCGGAGCCCCACCCCGAGCTCGGCGGCGACGATGCCGGCCAGCGACGTCTTGCCCAGGCCCGGGGGCCCGGCGAACAGCAGGTGGTCCGCAGGCTGCTCGCGCTTGACGGCGGCCTCGATCACGATGCGCAGGTGCTCCGTCAGCTGCGCCTGGCCGACGAACTCGGCGAGTGCCCGGGGGCGCAGACCAGCCTCGTCGGCCTCCTCCGACGGTGCCGCCACCGGGTCGACCGGGCGCAGCGGGTCGCGCTCCGCCCCGGCGTCCACCCCGGTGCCGGCCAGCACCTCCTTGCGGGCCTGCGGCGTCACCGGTTGCGCACCAGCTCGCGCAGCGCGGCCCGGACCATCTCCTCGACCGGGGCGCCGCCGTCGACCTGCTCGAGGGCCCCGGCGATCTCCTCGGGCGCGTAGCCGAGCTCGACCAGCGCGGCACGGGCCTCGCCCCGGGCGGAACCGGGAGCGGCCGCGGACGCGGATCCACCGCCCAGGGTCGGCAGGTCCAGTCGGGCCTTCAGCTCGAGCAGGAGGCGGGCCGCCGTCTTCTTCCCCACCCCGGGCACCAGGCAGAGGGTGTCGACGTCGTCCTCGAGGACGGCGGTCGACAGCGCCGCGGGCGAGAGCGCCGACAGGATGGCGAGTGCGAGGGACGGTCCGACGCCGTGCGCACCGAGCAGCGCCTCGAAGCACCGGCGCTCGTCGGCGTGGGCGAACCCGTACAGCACGATGGCGTCCTCGCGAACGTGGGTGTGCACGTGCAGGAACACCTCGGACCCGGTGGACCCGAGCCCGGCGGGGACGTTGGTCGGCACCGACGCCCGGTAGCCCACGCCGTGGACCTCGACGATCACCTCGCCGATGGACGGGCGGTCGAGCAGCGTGCCGCGCAGGGAGCCGATCACCGGGCCACCCGCTCGGTGGTGACGGGTCCGCCGGCCGTGGCCGTGGTCGTGCCCACCGCCGCCGAACCGACCGCGGTCGCCACGGCGGCGTCGACCGCCCGGCGCAGGCCCTGGGTGGTCAGGTGGCAGGCGGCCAGGGCCAGTGCGTCGGCCACGTCGGGCGGGCGGGGTGGCTCGGACAGTCCGAGCACCGAGGCCACCATGCGCTGGACCTGGTCCTTGGTGGCGCCGCCGTAGCCCACCAACGCCTGCTTCACCTCGTTCGACGTGTACTGGGCGACCTCGCACCCGGACTCGGCGGCGGCGACCAGGGCCACGCCGGCGGCCTGGCCCGTGGCCATGGCCGTACGGGCATTCACCTGGAAGAAGACCCGCTCGACAACCACGGCATCCGGCCGGTACTCGGCCACCAGCGCCCGCAGCTCGTCGGACAGGGTGCGCAGCCGGTCGGGAAGGGGCATGGTCGGCGGCGACGAGATCACCCCGCCCGCCACTGCGGCCAGCGACCCGTTGCGCCGGGTCACCACGCCGTACCCGCAGCGCGACAGTCCGGGGTCGATACCGAGGACGAACATGCGTTCGATGGTAGCCCGGACGACGCCGGAGCGGGGTGACCCACCGGTCGTGCCGGGGGCGACCGGGTCCGGCTGGCGACCGGGTCCCGGCTGGCGACCGGGTCCGGCTGGCGACCGGGTCCGGCGGCGCGGACCGCCCTCCCGGGCGTACCGCTCAGCCGTCGTACGCGGCCATGACCTCGTCCGGGATGTCGAAGTTGGCGTACACGTTCTGCACGTCGTCATGGTCGTCCAGCGCCTCGATCAGCCGGAGCACCCGCTTCGCCTCGGCCTCGGTCGCCACCTCCACCGTCGAGGTCGGCACCATGGTGAGTTCGGGGGCGCCCGGCTCGAGACCGGCCTCCTCGAGTGCGGCGCGCACGGCCATGAGATCCGTCGGCTCGCTCGTCACCAGCCACTGCTCGTCCTCGTCGGACAGGTCCTCCGCCCCCGCCTCCATGGACACCTCGAGGATCCGCTCCTCGTCGTGGGCACGGGGCACGGACACGACACCCTTGCGCTCGAACTGCCAGCTCACCGAGCCGGGCTCGGCCATGGCGCCACCGTTCTTGGCGAAGAGGTTCCGGATCTCGGCGCCGGTGCGGTTGCGGTTGTCGGACAGGCACTCGACGATGACAGCCACGCCGTCAGGGGCGTAGCCCTCGTACGAGATCGACTCGTACCGGACGCCTTCGAGCTCCCCGGAACCCCGCTTGATGGCCCGGTCGATGGTGTCGAGTGGCACCGAGGAATCGCGTGCCTTGGCGTACATGGTGCGCAGGGTGGCGTTGGCGGTCATGTCGCTGCCGCCCTCCCGGGCCGCCACCTCGATCTGGCGGATCAGCTTGGCGAAGACCTTCGCCCGGGCCGCGTCCTTGGCGCCCTTCTGGTGTTTGGTGGTCGCCCACTTGGAGTGTCCGGACATGCGCTACTGCCTCTCCTCTTTGGTCATCTCCACGAACAGCCGTTGCAGCCTACGGTCCGCCGTCAGCTCCGGGTGGAACGAGGCCACGAGGACCGCCCCCTGGCGGCACACGACCGGTCGCCCCGCGACGCCGTCCTCCCCGGGGAGCGTAGCCAGGACCTCCACACCGGAACCGGCCGACTCCACCACCGGCGCCCGGATGAACACCGCCGGGAGCGGTTCGTCGCCCAGGCACGGCACGTCCACCGTCCCCTCGAACGAGGCCACCTGGCGGCCGTAGCCGTTGCGGCGGATCACCAGGTCGATCACCCCGAGGTTGAGCTGGTCGTCACGACCGTCCAGGACCGTGCCGGCGAGCAGGATCATCCCGGCGCAGGTGCCGAACACCGGGAGCCCGGCGTCCAGGGCGTCGGCCAACGGTTCGGCAAGTCCCGACGAGCGCAGCAGGAGTGACAGCGTCGTCGACTCCCCACCGGGCACGACCAGTCCGGTCAACGCGTCCAGGTCGCCCGGCCGCCGCACCTCGACGACCTGCTCCCCGAGATCACCGAACGCGGCCGCGTGCTCCCGGACGTTGCCCTGGAGGGCGAGGACCCCGATGGTCAACGGACGACGAGCCGGTCGGCGCCGGTGCCGCTACCAGCCACGGTCGGCCAGGTGTACGCCGAGCGTGCCGATCTCCTGGCCCGCCATGGCGTCGCCCAGGCCGGTGGAGACCTTGGCCACCAGGTCGGCGTCGGTGTAGTGGGCGGTGGCCTCGACGACGGCCCGGGCCATCAGGGACGGGTTCGAGCTCTTGAAGATGCCGGACCCCACGAACACGGCCTCGGCGCCCAGCTGCATGACCAGTGAGGCGTCGGCCGGGGTGGCGATCCCACCCGCGCAGAACAGCGGGACCGGGAGGCGCCCGGTGGTGGCGATCTCCTGAATCAGCCCGATCGGCGCGGCCAGCTCCTTCGCCCAGCCGTACAGCTCGGCCGAGTCGGCCTCGGTCACCTTGCGGATGTCCCCCAGGATCGAACGCAGGTGCCGCACCGCCTCCACGATGTTGCCCGTACCGGCCTCACCCTTCGAACGGATCATCGCCGCACCCTCGGAGATGCGCCGCAGCGCCTCGCCCAGGTTGGTGGCACCGCACACGAAGGGCACCTCGAAGTTCCACTTGTCGATGTGGTGCGCCTCGTCGGCCGGTGTCAGGACCTCGCTCTCGTCGATGAAGTCGACGCCGAGCGCCGCCAGCACCTGGGCCTCGGCGAAGTGGCCGATCCGGGCCTTGGCCATGACGGGGACGGTGACCGCCGCCTTGATCCCCTCGATGAGCGCGGGGTCGCTCATCCGGGCCACCCCACCGTCGCGGCGGATATCGGCGGGCACCCGCTCGAGGGCCATGACGGCCACGGCACCGGCGTCTTCGGCGATCTTGGCCTGCTCGGCGTCGACGACGTCCATGATCACCCCACCGCGCAGCATCTCGGCGAGGCCCCGCTTGACGGTGAAGGTGCCGGTCGGACGGTCGGTGCTCTTCGCGGTGCTGGTCGAGTCGGTCATCCCACCAGTGTATCCGTGGCTGTGACCTGGCCCTCCGCAGCCGCGGCCCGGTCGCCCGTGCCCCGCGCCCCTCCCCGTCACACCCCCCTGGGAGGCTTCTCCCATGGCGCTGGCCACCACGTTCGACGCACTCCCCGACCCGACCGTTGCGGTGGCGGTGGCTCCCGGGGGCCAGCCCGGTCTGGCGGCCCGGACGGCGGCGGTGGGCGAGGCCCTGGGCGGGCTCCTGGCCGACCTCGACCCCGGGCTCCTGGTGGGACCCGATGCGGTGGCCCTGTACGCCTCCTTCGCCCGGATGGAGCGCCTGGTGGTGGCGGCCAAGACCCTGCTCGCCCCCCGGATCGCCCAGTCGGGGTGCTGGGAGGACGAGGGCCACCGCTCCCCGGTGGGCCTGCTGGCCGACCTGGAGGGGGGCTCCCCCGGTGCCGCCCGGCGCACCCTCGAGGCGGGACGGGCCCTCGGGGACCTGCCCGGGTGCGAGGCGGCCCTGCGCTCGGGCACCCTGTCGGGGCCCAAGCTCACCGAGGTCACCCGGGCCGCCACCGTGGACCCCACGGCCGAGGGCACCTTGTTGGCCGGCATCGACCAGGTGCCCCTGCCGGTGGTGCGGGAACGGTGCCGCACCGTGCGCACCCGGGCCGCCGGGGTGGACCCGGTGGCCACCCTGGCCCGGATCCACGCCGGACGCACCTTCACGTCGTGGACCGACGCCGAAGGGGCCTTCTGCTACTCGGGCACCGACACCCCCGAGCGGGGGGCGGCCCTGCTGGCCCGGCTCCGCCCGGTGGTCGACCGCCTGCGCCACGACCGCCGGCAGGCGGCGGCCCCGGGCCCGGGTTCCGGCACACGGGGGAGTTCCGGGGGACGGGGACGTTCCGGGGGACGGGGACGGGGCACCGGTGGCGGGGGCACCGGTGGGGGCGGCACCGCTGCTCCCCCGCCCGAGTCCGAGGGTGCCCTGCGGGCCGACGCCCTCTTCGTGCTGATCGACGGGGCCCGACGGTCCCGGCCCGGTGATGGACCCGCTGATGGACCCGGTGGTGGGCCCGGTGGTGGACCCGGTGGTGGGCCCGGTGGTGGCACCGGTGGTGGCACCGGTGGTGGAACCGGTGGTGGGCCCCGGTCGTCCCGAGCCGGCACCCGAACAACCGGTGGCACCGGTGCCCGGTCCGCCGGAGGCACCGGTGCCCGACCCGACCGGGGAACGGCCGGGGCTGGCGACCGGGGAACGGAGATCGACGACGACCCGTCCGGCACCGGTGACGACGACCACCGGATGGCCGATCCCGACGACCTCGGCCGGGTCGACGACCTGATCACCGCACCGCCGCCGGCCACCGTCATCGTGCGGGTGGACCTGGCCGCCCTGCGTCGGGGACGGGCCCTGCCCGGTGAGCTGTGCGAGATCGACGGCCAGGGCAGCGTCCCGGTCCCGGTGGCGGCCGGACTGGCCGACGACGCCTTCTTGGCCTGTGTGTTCACCGAGGCCGGGGACATCCGGGCCGTGGCCCACCTGGGCCGCACCGTCAACCAGACCCTGCGCACCGCCCTGGCCCTGCGGGACCGCCACTGCGTGGTGCCCGGGTGCGGGGTGGGCTACACCCTGGAGATCGACCACGTGGTCCCCCTGGAGTCCGGCGGCGACACGCGGCTCGACAACCTGGCCCTGCTGTGCCGGAGCCACCACCGGATGAAGACCTACGGGGGCTGGACCCTCGAGCGCACCGGGCCCACCGACGAGGACCCGCGGTGGACGTTCACCCCGGAGCCCCCCTTCGGCCAGGAGCCCGACCTCGGACTCGACCGGCCGGCGGAACCCGACGGGACCGGCTGAGGGTCGGTCGGGGCCGGCCGACGCCGTCGGGGCGCGGCCACGGCCGCCCCGGTGGGGCGGCCGTGGTGCGTCCTGCGTCAGTTCGGGATCAGCCCTGGTAGGTGGCCTCCACCTCGAGGTCGATGTCGACCTTCTTGCTGACCACCAGGCCGCCGGCTTCCATCACACCGTTGAAGGAGACACCGAACTCCTCGCGGTCGATGGTGGTGCTGGCACTGAAGCCCACACGGTGGAAGCCGTACGGGTCCTTCACGACACCCTCGAGGGTGGCGTCGAGGGTGACCTGCTTGGTGACCCCACGGATGGTGAGGTCTCCGTCGACCTTCCACTCGGATCCGGTGACGGGACGGATGGCCGTGCTGGTGAACGTCCAGGTCGGGTGGTTCTCCACGTCGAAGAAGTCGTTCGTGCGCAGATGGTTGTCACGGTTCTCGTCGTTGGTCTCCACGCTGCCGGCCTCGATGCTCACGGAGATCTTCGAGTCCACCGGGTTCTCGGCGAGCTCGAGGGTCCCCGAAAACGCCGTGAAGTCGCCACGGACCTTCGAGACGGCCATGTGCCGGACGGCGAAGCCCAGGCGGGTGTGGGAGGTGTCGATCGCGTAGGTCCCGACGGCCGGGTACTCGACCCCGTCGACGGTCCGGCTGGTAACGGTGGTTTCTGCCATGTCTGCTCCTAAGCGTGGGGAAGGAATGTGGGTGGGGGTAGCCGGGACCCCAGGAGGCCTCCGACTTGCTTGCATGAGCAACTATAGCACATGTACTTGTCCTCGCAACTACATCCCGTGACCGATACACTGGGTGCATGGCGACCCCCGTCTCATCTCCCCCATCGACCCCCTCCGACGCGACCGGGACACCTGGGCCCTCGCAGATCGCCGGGGTCGCCGGTGCCACCGACGAGCGCATGACCACCGTCGGCCTGCTGTTCGAATCGGCGGCCGGACTCCGGCGGCTCTTCGGTCGCCAGCTCGACGACAGCAGCGCCCATCTCTCCCAGTGGATGGACATCCTCGTCCGCCTGGCCCGCAGCGACGGCTTCGAGCTGCGGATGAGCGAACTGGCGGCACAGGCGTCGCTCACGCCGAGTGGTCTGACCCGGGCGGTGGACCGGCTGCAGGATCAGGGGCTCGTGGTGCGGCGGACCTGCCCCGAGGACCGGCGCGGATCCTTCGCCCAGCTGACATCGGCCGGTCGGCACCTCATGGACGACACCCTCCCCGCCCACGTGGCCCAGATCGACCGCGTGCTCGACGACCTCTTCACCCCCGAGGAGGAGTCGGTGTTCTCCGACATGCTCCGGCGACTGCGTGACTACGTCCAGGAGCAGAACGCCGCAGCGGGGTGCAGCGAGGCGGACGACGCCGCCTCCGGCTGCCCCGGGGACTGACCTGACGGTCGCCGGCCCCGCCCGATGGTGGCCGGTCAGTCCAGTGACAGCGCGGCGGCCCGGACCCGGGTGTCGTCCAGGTTCCCCTCCGGCGACTCGCCGGCGACGCCGGCCATGGGGTCGATCCACAGCCACCTGGTGAGCGCGGACACCCGGCCCGGTGCCGGGGGCCACGAGGTGGCGGCGACCGGTTCGTCGACCATGGACCCCAGCGCGGAACCGATCCCGGACGGATAGCGCACGATCAGGGCGGCCCGGCGGTCGGCCGAGAACTCACGGCCACGGCCCACGAGGTGGTGCACCGTCTCGGTGCCGGCAGGAGTACCCCGCACCATCGCCCACGGCACGGCGACGAGGACGGCCACTGCCGACAGCACGGTGTCGTTGCGCTTGATGTGGACGAGTTCGTGGGCGAGCACACCCTCCAGTTCCACCAGGGACAGGGCCCGGTCGAGCCCCGAGGTCACCACCAGAGTGGCCGACTTCGGATCCCGCCCCAGGGCGAGGGCATTGGGGACGTCGCTCTGCACCACGGCGATGGCCGGGCGGTCGAGACCCATGGTGGCGCACAGTCCGTCCACCAGGTTGTGCAGGCGGGGCCGGTCGTCCTCGCTGCTGGGGGTGGCCGACAGCGCACCGAGCACCGTCCGGGGTGCCGACCGCCACAGCCAGACGGCAATCACCACGGTCAGGACGATCAGCGCTGCGACCGCCTCGATCCACAGACCGAGGACGACCAGCACGATCGCGACGACTGCACCGACGATCCCACCGGGAACGAGGCAGAGTCGTAACGCCTTGCGCCGGTTGGCGGTGGCCGCGGCCTCCTCGGCCACGTCGGCGCTGCGGTCGACCCGGACCACGGGTGCGGGCGTCGGAGCGGGACCTTCGGAGCGACGCGGCGAGCCGCCCCGCCCGCTCTGGCCCTGGCGGTTGCCGCCCTGGCGGTTGCCGCCCTGTCGGCTGCCACCCTGGCCCGAGGGACGGCGATTGCCCGACGAGCGGTTCTGACCGCCCCGACCGCCACTTCCACCGGAACCACCGCGTGACTGTCCGGAACGGCCGCCGCCGGAGCCGCCCGATGAACCGCTCGCACCAGAGCGCGCCGGGCCGTTCGACGAGGACGATGCGCCACCGCCACCGCCACCACCGCCACCACCGCGGCGTCGGCGATTGCGGGATCCGCCGGATCGGCCCCGCCGGACCGGAGTTGAGCCGGATCCGGAGCCGGAGTCGGCTCGGAGCCGGACCGGACGCCGGAGGGCCCGGAGCCGGAGGCGCCCCCGGACGAGGACGGACCACCCGTCGGTGATCCGGTCGGGCCGGAGGAGGAAGGTCGGTCGGAGGCGTCGGTCATTGTCCGAGCAGTGTACGGCCGCTCACGGAAGGGACCCGACCATCACCGACCGGTACAGCTCCTCGTACCGTCCGGCCAGGGAGGACATCGACCACCGGTCCGCCCGCGCCATGCCGGCATCCAGCCAGTCGGAACGGCCGGCGTCGGACAGGCGGGAGCCCGGAGCGCCGTCGTCGACCCCGGCGTCGGGGGCCAGGACGCCGTCCACCACGCCCCGTACCGCCGTCGCCAGCACCCCGGGGTCACCCGGCGGCACCAGCACGGCGCACCCGCCCGCCGCGTCCCGGTAGCCGTCGATGTCGCTGGCCACCACCACGCAGCGTGCGGCCATGCCCTCCAGCAGGACCAGCCCGAACGACTCGCCCCCGAGTGCGGGGGCGACGAGGGCCTCGGCGGCGACCAGGCGTCGGATCTTCTCCTCCTCGTCCACCACCCCCAACCACTGCAGCGTGTCCGACGCGGGAAACCGGCGCCGGAGCCCGTCGGTCCCGGGGCCGTCCCCGGCCACCCACAGGACGGGCTGCCGTGCCGTCGACGCCCCCGGACCGGTCCGCGTCGCTACGACCCGGGTCCACGCTTCGAGCAGCACGGCGAGTCCCTTGCGCTCCTCGTGGCGACCCAGGAAGAGCACGGCCGGGCCGGCCATCGGCCACGGTTCCACATCGGTGAACCGGTCGGTCTCGATGCCGTTGTAGAGCACCTCGTAGGTGCCGCCGAGGGCACGCCGGGCCGTCGCCGCCGCGGCTTCCGAGACCGCCACGCGTGTGGCCAGTCGTCCGGCGGCTCGTCGGGCCAGTGGTCGCAGCAGCGTGTACAGCGCGCTGCCTCCGCTGCGGTGGAAGGTGGCGACGACAGGAGGCACGCCGCGGGATCCCAACAACGCATAGGCCAGGCCCGGAGCGAAGGGCTCGTGCACGTGGACGATGTCGGGCGCGCGCTCCCGGAGCTCGGCCAGGGCGCGGCGGGCGGCGGCGGGCGACACCGACACCGGCGCCACCGAGCCGTTGGCCCGCAATGACGTCGAGTGCCCGGTGGCTACCAGTTCGACCCCGTCGGGCGGGGACACCGGGCCGTCGACCGGTGCGAAGACGGAGACCGTGTGGCCGCGGGCGGACAGGGCACGACCCAGGCCCAGGACCTGTCCCTGGACCCCCCCGGGGCGGGACAGGCTGTACGGGCAGACGAGAGCCACCCGCAGTCCCCCGGCGACCCGGGGACCGGACGCCACCGCCGATTCAGTCCGTCATCGGGCGGCGCTGTCGACGCCGGCTCCACTTGACGCCGTACATGGCGTCGTCGGCCAGGCTGAGCAGCCGCGACGGATCGGTGTCCGGGTCGTCCACGAAGACGCCGCCGACGGAGGCCTCGACGACCAGCGTCCGGCCGGCGATGCGGTAGGGACGCGCCAGCGCCGAGGAGATCCGTCGGGAGATCCGCAGCATCTCCTCCTCGCCGTGCTCGATCTCGCACACCACGACGAACTCGTCCCCGCCCAGCCGGGCCACGGTGTCGGTCGGCCGCACGGTGGCCGACAGCCGCCGGGCCACGGCGATGAGCAGGTCGTCACCGGCGTCGTGGCCGAGCTCGTCGTTGACCTCCTTGAAGTCGTCCAGGTCGAGCAGGTAGACGGCGATCCCCCGGTGCTCGGGTCGTGTCCGCGAGCCGTCGGGAGCCACGATGCCGATCTCGTCGGACAGCTGCTCGAGGTCGGTGATCCCGCCGACCGCCTCGCGCATCCGGATGGCCAACAGGGTGCGGTTCGCCAGACCGGTCAGCGGGTCGTGGTGGGCCAGGTCGGCCAGGCGCTCCTCGTTGCGCTTCTGCTCGGTCACGTCGTGCATGGCGACGACGGCCCCGAGCTTCCAGCCGTCCTCGTCGACCAGTGCCTGGCCGTTGACGCGGACCTTGCGGGGCTCGCCATCGTGGGGGGCCAGGACGATCTCGACGTTGTGGAGCCGCTCGCCCGCCATGGCCAGCAGCAGCGGGTTCTCCTCGGGATCGATCGGGGTGCCGTCCGAGTGCCGGAGCATCCGGCTCGAGGGCACCCGGCCGACGGGCTCGACCGAGGGGCCGAGGCCGTGGAGACGGCGGGCGGCGGGGTTGAAGATCGTCATCCTGCCCTGGGCGTCGCACGCCACGATCCCCTCGTCGAGGGTGTCGAGGAGCACCCGCAGGAATTCCTCCTCCTGGCGCAGGGCGTAGGCGGCCCGGACGGTCCCGGTGATGTCGCCGAACGACCCGACCGCACCCACCACCGCGCCGTCAGGCCCGAGGATGGGCTGTGCGTTGACCCGCACCCATTCGGCGGGGGCCGTGCCGGCACGCCGGCCGATGACGGCGCCGACCACCCGACGTCCGCGGCGCAGCGCCACCAGCAACGGGTCCTCACCGGGATCGAGGTCGAGGCCGGCCTCGTCGAAGACCTCCAAGCCCCGTTCACGGAGCGAGGCCAGTACGTCGGCGTAGTCACGGCCGAGCACCCGAACCCGTGGGGCCCGGAACATCACTTCGAACGCCTCGTTCACCCGGACGATCCGACCGTCGGTGTCGATCATCACGATCCCGTCGGCGAGCGACTCGATGAGCGCGTGCTGACGGCGGTCGACTTCGCCGGAGCGCTCCTCGAGCATCTTGCGCGCCGTGACGTCACGCAGGGTCACCACGACACCGCCCACCGGGTCGTCCAGGTGGTTGGCCGCGGTCAGGTCCAGGTCGAGCATGCGCCCGTCGGCCCGGGCCGTCCGCACCTCCAACGACACCGAGAGCCGGCGGCGGGCCACCAGGTCGTCGAAGAGCGCACGTACCCCGGGGGCGCTGTCGGCGTCGAACGTGGCGAAGGCGTCGCCACCGACGACGTCGCGCACGTCGGTGCCGAAGAGCCGCTCGGCCGAGGCGCTGACGAAGACGAACCGGCCCTCGGCGGAGACCACGGCGACCACGTCGGCCTCGTGCAGCGCGGTGGTGCGGAGCCGCGGGCCGCTGGCGAAGGGCAGCGTGGGCTGCCCGCCCGGTGGCGGACCCGGCACGCGGGCGTCCGGCCGGGACCTCCCGCCGTTGCCGTAGTCGTACCCGGTGGTGGTGCCGCTCCCGGAGTCCCTACCGTTCCCGTTGAGGGTGCCGCCGGACGTGCCGGCGACGATCGTCGTCCCGTTGCCGTCGCCGTTTCCGTTGGCGCCGGCACCGCCCGAGCCGTTGGCACCGACGGCCGGTCCCGCTGCGTACTCGTCGGGATCGAGCTCGGGCACCGGCTGGGACCGGATCGGTGTCGACGTCACCGTACGGGCGGTGGCGCCGGCCGCCGCGCGCTCCTGTCGCCGGGCGCGGCGCGGTCGGGGTACCCAGCTCACCGCTCGGCCCGCCCGGGGTGTCCGTCGTGGGTCGGCGGCCTCATGCCACGGCCTCGTCGACCTGCTCGCCGCCCAGGGGGACGACCTCACCGGCCACCGGGCGGTCGGCCAGCCACAGGGGCTGGAAGACGTGCCACTGCTCCGGGGCTTGGCGGATCAGCCCCTCCAGCCGGACGGCGATCTCCTGCGTCACCCGGGCGACGTCGGCCCGGAGCGAGCCCGTGCGCGTGGTGTCGATCGGTCCCTGCACCAGCGCCCGGTGGTCGCGGCCCGGGCCGCTGTAGACCGCACCGGTGCACAGGGTGGCACCGGTGCGCAGGGCGAGCGTGGCCGGACCGGCGGGCATGGTCGTCCGCTCGCCGAAGAAGTCGACCTCGATGCCGGTGCCCTCGATGTCGCGGTCGCAGAGGAGCCCGACCAGTGTCCCGGCCCGCAACGCCGACAGTAGGGCGCTTCCGGAGTGCCGGTCGAGCGGCACCACCGAGAGCCCCATGGCCGATCGCTGCTCGACGAAGTAGTCGAACAGCTCGGGCGGCTCGATGCGCTCGGCCACCGCGGTCATGGGCAGGCCCTGGGTGGCGAGGAACGCACCGCCGTACTCCCAACTGCCGATGTGGGGCAGAGCCAGGATGCAGCCGTTGCCGGCCGCAGCCGCGGCGTGGAGGTGCTCCAGCCCGTCGACGAATACGTGCTGGACGACCTCCTCGGGCGGGATCCCCGGGAGGCGTGCCCCCTCGATCCAGTAGCGGGCGTACTCGCGGAAGGAGCGCCGGGCCCAGCGGTCGAGCACGGCGACGTCATCGGCGTCGGCGCCCAGCACCCGGGCGAGATTGGCGGTGACCTGGGCCCGGTGCTCGTGGCGGACGCGGAACAGGACCTCGCCCACGACGTTGCCCAGGGCCAGGGCGACCGGTTCCGGCAGGGCGGCGATGGCGCGCGCCAGCGTCGTGTACGTCCGGAAGACGACCTGCCCCGTGTCCATGGGGACTCAGTCCTCGCCGAGGGTGCGGCGCGGCCGGTCAGCCATGACGGCGGCCGGTGCGCTGGCGGGTTCCGGTACGGGCCTGGCGGGCCCTCCAGGTCCTGCCGGACCGACTCGACAGCTCACCCTGGCGACGCGCACGCCAGCGCGACGCCGACGTGGCTCCCGTGCGACCCGCCGAACGGGCGGCACTGCGGTTGGACAGGCGCGCCCCGGTGCGGCTCCGACGCTGCCGGCGGGCGGCGGTCGTCGGTGGGGCCTCGGCGAGCCGCCACACCTTGGCGAACCGTCCGGCCGCCGTCAGCGACGTCAGCACCAGCATCACCCACAGGACCGGTACCAGGAACGCCGCCGACAGGAAGCCGATCCCGAGGAGGATCATCCGCTCGGCACGCTCCATGAGGCCACCCTTGGCCGAGATCCCGAGCGACTCCGCCTTGGCCCGCTGGTAGGAGACGAGCGATGTGACGGCCAGGACGGCGAACGGCAGCAGCACCAGGTGCCCGGGATGGGTGGACACCAGGTACCACGCGATGCCACCGAGGATCAGGGCATCGGACACGCGGTCGGTGACCGAGTCGAAGAACGCCCCCCGGACCGACGAGGTGCCGGACGCCTTGGCCACGGGGCCGTCGAGGAGGTCGTGCATCCCCGTGAGGATCAGCAGGAGAATGGCCAGGTGGAGGTGGCCGGTGGCGACCGCCACCGCTGTTGCCGCCGCGGAGACGAGCCCGGTGGCGGTCAGCACGTCGGCCGAGATGCCGAACTGCTGCAGTTTTCGGCCGACAGGGCCGGTGCCCCGGTCCACCGTGTCGCGCCATCGCCCGTCGAACATGCACGCTCCTTGGAAGGTCCCCCAGAGTCTACCACCTGCTAACTCCAGGCAGCGGTTGACCTCCCGCGGAAGAAGTCCCAGGTCAGAGGGGCCGTCCTCGGTCGCTCAGAGGGCCAGTGGGCGGATCGGGGACATGACCAGGTGCGGGTCCGACCGCCAGTCGACCCCGGGCACGTCGATGTAGAGCTCCACTTCGTTGCCGTCGGGGTCCAGGATGTACAGGCTGTGGGTCACGGTGTGGTCACTGGCGCCGATGACGGTGACGCCGGACTCCTGCAGCCGGGCCAGCATCTCGCGCAGCTCGTCGTCGGAGTCCCCCACCTTCAGGCCGAAGTGGTAGAGCCCGAGGCGTCGGCCGGCGGGCACGGCGGCAGCGTCGTCGCCGACCTCGATCAGCAGCAGTTCGTGGTGGGTCCGGCCCGAGGTGAAGGCGGCGGCCGGGATCCCGAGCGCGACCGGGAACGCCATCTCCCAGCCCAGTACGTCGCGGTAGAACGCCGCCGACCGCTCGAGGTCCCGCACGTAGAGCACCAGGTGCCCCAATTCCTTCACGCCCATCTCGTCCTCCTCGTCCTCCTCGTCGGCCGTGGCCGTCGGGCCGGCCCCCGTGTCACCCGGCGGTGGCTCCCGGCCAGGCCGCCGACAGCCGATCCCAGCTCGAGGCGAGCGACTCGGGCAGCACCCGGGTGTCGGCCACGGCCGTCATGAAATTGGTGTCGCCCTTCCATCGTGGCACCGCGTGGAGGTGCAGGTGGCGCGGGATCCCGGCGCCGGCCGCCTCCCCGAGGTTCGCCCCGAGGTTGCACCCCTCGGGCCGGTACGCCGCATCCAGCGTGGCCACACCCGTGCGGATCGCCCACCACAGCTCGTCCGCCTCTTCTTCGTCCAGCTCGCCCAGCGATCCGACGTGACGGAGCGGCACGGCCATCAGGTGCCCGCTGGCATAGGGATAGGCGTTGAGCACGACCAGCACCGCACGGCCGATCCACAGCACGCCGGTCTCCGCCGACGGTGGGCCGCTCGCCGCGATCCGGCAGAACACGCACCCGCCGGGCTCCCCGCCGTCCGGGTCGGTCCCCGCTCCGTGCTCGCCCGTGTCGCCGACACCGGTCACGTAGGCCGACCGCCAGCCGGCCCACAGCCGCTCCAGGCTCACGACGCCGCCCCTCCGGCAGGGCCGGGACGCACCACCGTCCGGAGGCCGCTCACCCGCCGGTCCCCGGCTCGTCGGGCACGGAGCGGTCCTCGATCTCGGCGACGAGGGTGGCGGCGAACTCGCCGAGCGGGACCCCACGTTCGGGTCGCTCACCCCCCCGCCGGTTCACCCCGACGGTTCCGGCAGCCACGTCGTCGTCGCCCACGACCAGGATGTACGGCAGCTTCTCGAGCTTGGCCCTGCGGATGCGGGCCCCGAGGGGCTCGTCGGCCGGGTCGACCGAGACCCGCACGCCCCGGCCACGCAGCTCGGCGGCCACACCGTCGGCGTACTCCTGGTGGTCGTCCCGGACCCCGAGGACCCGGACCTGCTCGGGCGAGAGCCAGGCGGGCAGCGCGCCGGCATAGTGCTCGACCAGGATGGCGAAGAACCGTTCGATCGAACCGAACAGGGCCCGGTGGAGCATGATCGGGCGATGGCGGGCGTTGTCCGCCCCGACGTACTCCAGTCCGAACCGCTCGGGGTGGTTGAAGTCGCACTGGATGGTGCTGAGCTGCCACGTCCGGCCGATGGCGTCGCGGACGTCGATGTCGATCTTCGGGCCGTAGAAGGCGGCGTCGCCCTCCTTGGTCTCATAGGGGAGTCCGCTGGCGTCGAGCGCCTGGCGCAGCGCGTCGGTCGCCTTGTCCCAGATCTCGTCGCTGCCGACGTACTTGTCGGGGTCCTTGGTCGACAGGTTGGCCGTGAAGTCGGTGAAGCCGAAGGCGGTCAGCACGCTCATGACGAAGTCCAGCAGCGAGCCGATCTCCTCCTGCAGCTGCTCCTCGGTGCAGTAGATGTGGCTGTCGTCCTGAGTGAAGCCCCGGATGCGCATCAACCCGTGCAGCGTGCCCGCCCGCTCGTAGCGGTACACCGTGCCGAGTTCGAACAGGCGCAGCGGGAGCTCCCGGTAGCTGCGCTGGCGGCTGGCGTAGATCAGACAGTGCATCGGGCAGTTCATGGGCTTCGGGTAGTAGGTCCCGTTGTCCATCTCCATGGGTGGGTACATCCCGTCCCGGTAGAATCCCAGGTGACCCGAGGTCTCGAACAGGTTGGCGTTGGCCAGGTGCGGCGTGACCACGAACTCGTAGCCGCCCGCGGCGTGGCGCTCGCGGCTGTAGTCCTCCATCAGCTTGCGGACGATGCCGCCCTTCGGGTGCCACACCGCCAGGCCGCCACCGAGCTCGTGGGGGAAACTGAACAGGTCCAGCTCGACGCCAAGCTTGCGGTGGTCCCGCTTCTCCGCCTCGGCCAGCCGGTGCAGGTGCTCGGCCAGGGCCTCCTCGGACTCCCATGCCGTCCCGTAGATCCGCTGCAACTGCTGGCGCTTCTCGTCCCCGCGCCAGTACGCCCCGGCCACCCGCATCAGGGCGAAGTGACCCAGCGATCCGGTCGAGGGGACGTGGGGTCCGCGGCACAGGTCGGTGAAGGCCGGCGAGTTCCAGTAGGTCGACACCCCGTGCTCCCCCGGCCCCTCGGATGCGGCGTCGACCTCGTCCTGACCGGCACCGACGGCCTCGATGATCTCGCGCTTGAACGGCTGGTCGCCGAAGAGCTCCAGCCCCTCGGCGATCGTGTGCTCGTGGCGGACGAACGGCTGCTCCTCGGCCATGACGGCCCGCATCTCCGCCGCGATCCGCTCGAGGTCGTCGTCGGTGAAGTGGGCGCCGCCGGGCAGCTCGAAGTCGTAGTAGAAGCCGTCCTCGATGACGGGGCCGATGGCGAAGTGCGCGCCGGGCCACAGACGGAGCACGGCCTGGGCGAGGACGTGGGCGGTCGAGTGCCGGAGGACCTCGCGTCCGAGTGGCGTGGTGGCCGTGACCACCGTCACCTCGGCACCGTCGGGCAGCATCCGTGACAGGTCGACGGGAACCCCGTCGAAGGTGGCGGCAACGGCGGCCTTGGCCAGCCGCGGACCGATCGACTCGGCGAATTGGAGGGCCGTGGTGCCGGGCTCGAACTCCTTGGTGCTGCCATCGGGGAGTCGGACGGTGACGCCTGCCATGGGTGGTGCCTTTCGTTGAAGCAGTCGGTGGACGCGGTCGGGGTGGGCCCCGTATCGGGACGGACGGCCGGTGTGCGGGGCACGTCCCCGGCGGGCGCTCCGGGGTCCGTCGGGCCCGTCCCGCTACAGGGTAACGCCCAGCAGTGCGGCCCCCTGGACCACCGGGCGGCCCAGAGTCGCCTCGTCGTCCAGGGCGGCCAGCGCCGTGGGTGTGTCGAGATCGTCGTCGAGCGCGGCACGCACCCGCCACAGCCCGTCCTCGTCCGAGCCGAGGTTGCCTCGGTCGTCGACCTCGTCGTCGGCGCGGGCACCGTCGGCGGGGTCACCGGCGGCGCGCCACGCCGCCAGGCGGGCCTCGGCGTCGACCAGGTCCTGGGCGGACCACTCCCAGTCGGGCCGGTAGTGGTGGGACAGCAGGGCCAGTCGGACGACGGCCGGCTCCCACTCCCGGAGCAGGTCGCCGACGAAGACCAGGTTGCCCAGCGACTTCGACATCTTCGTCCCGTCCAGGCCGACCAGGCCGACGTGGAGCCAGTGCCGGACGAACGGGGCGCCGGTGGCCGCCTCCGACTGGGCCGTCTCGCACTCGTGGTGCGGGAAAACCAGGTCGCGGCCGCCGCCGTGGACGTCGACGGTCTCGCCGAGTTCGCGGAGCACCAGCGCCGAGCACTCGATGTGCCATCCGGGCCGGCCGGGACCCCATCGTGACTCCCACGACGGTTCGTCGGGAAGGGACGGCTGCCACAGCACGAAGTCCAGCGGGTTGCGCTTGTTCGGGTCGTCGGGATTGCCGCCGTGCTCGGCAGCCATGGCCAGCATCGTCGCCTGGTCGAAGTGACTGACGTCGCCGAAGCGCGGGAACGTCGTGACGTCGAAGTAGACGGCACCACCGGACTGGTAGGCGTTGCCCGAGTCGAGGACGGCGCCGATCAGGGTGAGGATGTCGGCGATGGCCGAGGTGGCCCGGGGCTCCGACCACGCCGGGATGAGTCCCAGGGCGTCCATGTCCCGGTCGAACCGGGCGATCTCCTCCGCCGCCAGGTCCAGGTAGTGGACGCCGAGCTCCCGCGCCTTGCGCAGGATGTCGTCGTCCACGTCGGTGACGTTGCGTACGCAACGTGTCTCGTGCCCGAGGTCGCGCAGTCGCCGTTGGAGGATGTCGAAGGTCAGGTACACCTGGGCGTGGCCGAGGTGGGCCGAGTCGTACGGCGTGATGCCGCACGAGTACAACGTCACCGTCTCGCGCGGCTCGAAGGGGACGATCTCACGGCGCGCCGTGTCGTAGAGGTGGATCACGCGTCGACGGTCCGGCCGCTCACGCCTCGGGAAATCCCGCGAGCTGCACTGCGGCGTGGACCTTGTGCCGGATGTTGACCGTGATGAGCACGGCGGTGAAGGCCTCGATGGCGGCGGCCTGTGACATGCTCCCGGCGTCGATGGCGCGGAGGCCCGCGATCCGGTCGACCAGGGCGACCGTGGCCTCGGTGGCCTCGGGATGGTCCGAGCACACCAGCACGTCGGCGGCCATGGGCACGTCGAGCTTCTCCATCTCCGATGCCGGGAGGTGGTGGAAGGACGCCGAGACCAGCGACTTCGGCAGCACCGCCTGCAGCGTGGCGGCCACGGAGCCCCGGGGCGGCATCAGGGCCAGGAACTCGCGACCATCCTTGACCAGGGCGTTCGCCATGGAGACGACCACCTTTCCGGCCAGTACCCCGGCGAGGGGCCTGACGGTGGCCACCGCCCCCTCCCACGGGGTGGCCACGACCACCAGGTCGGCTCCGGCACAGTCCTCGTTGGAGACGCCGGTGACGGCCAGTGGGCGGTCGGGCCATGCACCCCTCAGGTCGGCCGCCACCCCTGCGGCGCGCTCGGCGTCGCGCGAACCGATCACGATGTCGTCGCCGGCGGCGGCCAGCCGCACGGCCAGCCCACGTCCTGCCGGCCCTGTTCCTCCGAGGATTCCGATGTGCATGGCCCCACCCTAGGCATACGGCCCCCGTGGTCCGGCACATCCGGGGCCGTCACGCACCGCCCGCGAGCCCACCGGCAACACGGGTCGACGTGCGGGACCGGCACCCGCTGTACCCTGGCGGCGCATGGGACTCCTCGACGGCAAGCGCATCCTCGTGACCGGCGTGCTGACCGACGCTTCGCTGGCCTTCGCCGTGGCCCGCACCGCCCAGCACGAGGGCGCCGACGTCGTGCTGAGCGGCGCGGGACGGGGGCTGTCGTTGACCCGGCGCACCGCCCGCAAGCTCCCGGCCGACGCCGAGGTGCTGGAGATCGACGTCACCCAGCCCGACCAGCTGACCACGGCGGCGGCGGCACTGGGCGCCCGGTGGGACCGGTTGGACGGGCTGGTCCACGCCATCGGGTACGCGCCGCCGGAGTGCCTGGGCGGCGACATCTTCCAGGCCGACTGGGACCAGGTGCAGGTCGCCCTCCACGTGTCGGCCTACTCGCTCAAGGCGCTCGTCGAGGCGTTCCGACCCCTTCTGGTGGCCGCCGGCTCCGAGGGCCGGCCGGGTGCTTCCGTCGTCGGACTCGACTTCGACGCCACGGTGGCCTGGCCCGCCTACGACTGGATGGGTGTGTCCAAGGCCGCGCTCGAGTCCCTCGCCCGCTACCTCGCCCGGGACCTGGGGGCCGACCGGGTACGGGTGAACCTGGTGGCGGCCGGTCCGGTCAAGACCATGGCGGCCAAGTCGATCCCCGGGTTCACCGCCTTCGAGGACACCTGGGCCGAACGCGCCCCCCTCGGGTGGGACGTGCTGGACACCGACGTGGTGGCCCGCGCCTGCCTCGCCCTGCTCTCGGACCTGCTGCCCATGACGACCGGTGAGATCCTCCACGTCGACGGCGGCGTCCACGCCATGGGCGCCTGAACCCCACACCGCCGACGTCCACAGACCCCACCACAGGAGGCACCGTGCCTACACCCGACGAGCTCCGCCAGGCGATCACCACCTACGTCGCCACCATCAACGGGAGGGACCCGGAGGCCATCGCGTCGCTCTTCACCGAGGACGCCGTGCAGGCCGACCCGGCCTCCGCCCCGCCGAACGTGGGGCACGAGGCGATCCGATCATTCTTCGCCGACGGGATCGCCGCCAGCGAGTCCTGGGAGTTCGCCGCCGAGGCGGTGCACACCTGCGCCTCCACCGTCGCCATCGACTTCGCCATCGCCGTACGACTGGGCACGGGCGAGATGCGGATCCGGGGCGTCGAGGTGTTCGAGTCGGCCGAGGACGGCCGGTTCGCGTCGGCCCACGCCTACTGGGACGAGGCCGACGTCTCCTTCGCCTGACTGGACCCACGACCGACGCCCCCCCCGGGTGGGGCCCAGACGCACGAGGAGCGAGCCGTGAGCGACGCCGCCGTCCACATCCAGAACCTGGTCCACCGCTATGCCGAGCTCATCGACCTCGGCGACTTCGACGGGATGGGCGAGCTGTTGGCGGAGGCGGAGGTCGGATCGGCCGACAGCCCCGACCACCTCACCGGCAGCGACGCCGTGGTGGCGATGTTCACCTCGACGACGCGGCGGTACCCGGACGGGACCCCGCGTACCAAGCACGTCACCACCAACCTGATCGTCGAGGTGGACGACGACGCCGGGACCGCCACCTGCCGCTCGTACTTCACCGTGTTCCAGCAGGTCCCGGACCTCCCCCTGCAGCCGGTGATCGCCGGTCGCTACCACGACCGGTTCGTGTGCGAGGACGGCGTGTGGCGCTTCGCCGAGCGTCGGTTCCTCATCGACCTCGTCGGCGACCTCAGCCGTCACCTCCTGACCGCACTGCCCGACGCCTGACCACGGCGGTCCCCGGTCCCCGGTCCCCGGCACCCGGCACCCGGCACCCGGTCCCCGGCGCCCGGCACCCGACCCCCGGTCCTGCCCCGTCCGCCTCCTTGACCCGGGTGGCCGCCCGCTCGTAGGTTCGGTCGACCGGAGGCCGGCGACCACGCCGGCGACGGGCTGCCGAGGGAGAGACCGATGGGACGACTGGACGACACCGTCGCCGTGGTGACGGGGGCCGCGTCGGGCATCGGTGCGGCCACCGCCGTGCGGTTGGCCGAGGAGGGTGCGACGGTCGCCACCATGGACCGCACCGAGGGCGTCGACTACGTGCTCGACGTGCGCGACGAACCGGCGGTGCGCGACGCCTTCGCCGACGTGGTCGCCCGTCACGGCCGCCTCGACTCGTTGGTGCACTGCGCCGGAGTGGCGGGCGGCGGACCCGTCCACCTGGTCGAGGAGGCCGAATGGGACCGCGTGGTCGACGTCAACCTGAAGGGCACGTTCCTGGTCGACAAGTATGCACTGATCCACATGCTGGAGGCAGACCGGGGATCCATCGTGAACATCGCCTCGATCGAGGGGATCGAGGGCACGGAGGGCGGCAGCGCCTACAACGCCTCCAAGGGGGGCGTCGTCATGCTCACCAAGTGCATGGCCATCGACTACGGCCACCGCGGCATCCGGGTCAACTGCATCTGCCCCGGCGGGGTCGACACCCCGCTGCTCATGGACATCATCGGTGCACCCGGTGTCGAGGTCTACCGGGACAAGATGCACGACCGCCACCTCCTCAACCGCTTCGGCAGGCCGTCCGAGATCGCGGCGGCGGCCGCGTTCCTGGTGTCCGACGACGCGTCGTTCATGACCGGCCAGGCCATGGTGGTGGACGGTGGGTTCACCGCCGGGTTCCGAGCCGGCCTGCTCCAGCAGATGGGTGTCGTATGACCGTCACCTTGTCCGCGCCCGACGCCGCCCGCACGCTGCGCGAGCTGGTGGCCGAGGAGGCCCCCGAGAGCGAGCGCCTGCGTACCCTGACCGCCCGGACCGTCGAGGCGCTGTGGGCGTCGGGTCTGATGCAGCGGTTCAATCCGGCCGAGGCCGGGGGGACGGAGCCGACGTTCGCCGAGATGATCGAGACATGGATCGAGCTGGCCTGGCAGGACGGTTCCCTCGGCTGGATCGGCATCGCCAACTTCCCGTCGTCGGCGGCCTGTGCCGCCTACCTCCCTGACGACGGATTCGCCGAGGTGTTCACCGACCATGACAACCTGGTGACCATCGGCGGGCAGTTCTTCCCGAACGGCCTCGGCGAGTCGGTCGACGGCGGCTACCGGATCTCCGGGGCCTGGCAGTTCGGCTCGGGCACCGGACACGCCGAGTACGTCGCCGCCGGCTTCATGCCGACCGTCGACGGCGAGCTGGTGGTGGGCGACGACGGGATCCCGCCCCTGCTGGTGGCGGTCATCCCCCGGGACGAGGTCGTGTTCGCCGACGGCTGGTACGTCCAGGGACTGAAGGGCACCGGCAGCTACGACTACAACGTCACCGAACGCTTCGTCCCCGAGTCGCGCACCTTCGAACTCTTCACCACCACCCCGTTGCGGGGGAGGTCGCCCGCCCTCCGGATGGGCCTGATGCCCATCACCGCCGCCGGGCACGCGTCGTGGGCGCTCGGGGTGGCCAGGAGCATGCTCGACGACGTGGCCGAGCTGGCCCGCACCAAGGTGCGCATGGGGGACGACAGCGCGCTCGCCAACCGCCCCACGTTCCAGAAGGGGCTCTCCCACCACACCGCCATGTGGCAGGCGGCCCGCCTGCTGGTCCTCGACGCCTTCGCTGCGGCCGAGCGCCAGGTGGTCGCCGAGGGCGGCCTGACCCCGACCATGCGGGCCGACCTGCGAGTGGCCGCCACCTATGCCACCGAGGCGAGCCGGGAGGTCGTGCAGTGGGCCCACCTGGCCGCCGGCACGTCGGCCATCCGCGAGGGCTCCCGTCTCGAGCGGGCCTTCCGGGACCTCTACACCGGCACCCAGCACGTCTTCATCGGCGAGAAGACCTACATCGACGCCGCCCGCATCCACCTGGGCCTGGTCGACGACCAGTTCGGCCTCTGACCGCCACGTCGACACCGGTGTCGGCGCCGGGGTCGGTGCCGTCCGGCAGAGCCCGTCCGGCGCTCGCTACAGCTGCATGGCCTTGACCTCGAGGAACTCCTCGAGGCCGAACGAACCGAACTCGCGTCCGTTGCCCGACTGCTTGTACCCGCCGAACGGTGCCATCGGGTTGAATGAGCCGCCGTTCACCTCCACCTGCCCGGTCCGGAGCCGGCGGGCGACCGCCTTGGCGTGGTCGGGGTCCCCGGACCACACACCGCCTCCCAGGCCGTAGTCGGTGTCGTTGGCGATGTCCACGGCCTCGTCCTCGGAGTCGTAGGGGATCAGCACGAGCACCGGCCCGAAGATCTCCTCGCGGGCGATCGTCATGTCCCGGGTCACGTCGGAGAACACCGTGGGCGAGACGAAGTAACCCGAGTCGAGGCCTGCGGGCGTCTCCGCTCCGCCGGTCACCAGCCGGGCGCCCTCACCGAGGCCCTTGTCGATGTAGCCCCGCACCCGATCGCGCTGGGTGGCCGACACCAGTGGGCCCAGACGGGTCGCCGCGTCGAAGGGGTCACCGGGGGTGAAGGCCTCGGCGGCGTCACGGGCGAGCTCCTCGACCTCGGCCAGACGGTCCCGCGGCACCAGCATGCGGGTCAGTGCACTGCAGGTCTGCCCCGAGTTCAGGAAGCACTTCGTCACCCCGTCCGGCACGGCCTTGGCCAGGTCGGCGTCGGGCAGGATCACGTTCGCCGACTTGCCGCCGAGCTCGAGCGCCACCCGCTTGACCGTGGCGGCAGCCACTTCGGTGACGCGCCGGCCCGCACGGGTGGAGCCGGTGAACGACACCATGTCGACGTCGCCATGGGCGGCGATGGCCTCCCCGACGACGGGTCCGAACCCGGTGACCAGGTTGAACACACCGGCCGGCACCCCGGCCTCGGCCATCACGTCGGCCAGCACGAACGCGTTGAGCGGGGCCACCTCGCTCGGCTTCACCACGACGGTGCAGCCGGCGGCCAGCGCGGGGGCGACCTTGGCCGCGATCTGGTGCAGCGGGTAGTTCCACGGGGTGATGCAGCCGACCACCCCGATCGGCTCGCGGACGACGAGCGAATTGCCCAGCTCCTGCTCCCACGTGAAGTCGGCGGCGACCTGGGCGGCGGTGGCGAACGAGTTCATCGGGAGTCCCACCTGCACCAGCTGGGAGAGCATCCGGGGCATACCCACCTCGTGGGTGATCAGATCCGCCAGGGAGTCCATGTGGGTGCCCAGCCCCTCGGCCACCGCGGTCAGGTAGCCGGTGCGCTCGGCGACGGACAGCGCCGACCACGCCGGGAAGGCGGCCTTGGCGGCGGCCACGGCACGGTCCACGTCCTCGGTCGTCCCCTCGGGCACCGTGCCGAGGACCTCCTCGGTCGTCGAGTCGATCACGTCGATCGTGCCCGTACCGGTCGAGGGGACCCAGTCCCCGTCGATGTAGAGCGAGTCGCGGGTGGTGTCGTGCGTGGCCATGATGCTCCCTTGCAGGTCCGGTGGTCGGTCGACCTGATCACTGTAGGGGTCGCACCGGGCGCCCGCCCGGACGGGGCCGCGCCGAGTCGCCACGTTTGCGTAACGCTTCCGATATATGTAGGTTCGTTCCGCAGGCGACGACCACCGGACGGGGTGCATGGCCAGGACACAGGGGGAACGGAAGGCGGAGACTCGGGCCCGGCTGCTGGCCGCGGCCGCCGAGCTCTTCGCCGACCAGGGGATCGACGCCGTGTCGGTCGACGCCGTGGCCCAGGCGGCGGGCCGCACCTCGGGTGCCGTCTACGCTCACTTCGGCTCGAAGCAGGGGCTGCTGCTGGCCCTGCTGGACTCGTGGAAGGACTCGGTGCTGACCGTCCTCCTGGCCGAGGTCGCCGTGTCGGACTCCCCTGCCGGACAGCTCGGCGCGGTGTGGGCCAACGTTTCCCGGACGTCCGAGGATTCCGACCGTGCCTCGTCGCGCTGGCCGCTGCTGGAGCACGAGCTGTGGCTGCGGGCGGCCCGGGACCCCGAAGTGGCCGATGTGCTCCGGGTCCGCAATGCCGAGGCGCTCCGGTACAGCGCCCGACGGATCGACACCTGGACGACCGCGGTCGGCGCCGAGCCGACGTCGACACCGGAGGAGCTGGCGGTCCTGGTCAAGGCTCTCCTCACCGGCCTCGCCCTGCAGAAGCGGCTCGACCCCGCGACGGTCCCCGACGACCTGGCGCTGCGCGGCCTGTCCGCGTTGGTGGGACTGCCCTCACCGGCGACACGGTCCGGGTCGCCGTCGCGCACCTCACCGGTGTCCACCTCCTCCTCGCCCTGATCCGGACGACCGTCCGGACGACCGTCCGACCGACCTGTCCCCACCGACCGACCCATCGACCGACCCATCGACCGACCGATCACCCACAACTCACCACTCACCACTCACCACTCACCACTCACCACTCACCACTCACCACTCACCACCAAGGAGCCCACCATGCACACCGAGATCTGCGACCGCCTCGGCATCGAATTCCCGATCTTCGCCTTCACCCACTGCCGTGACGTCGTCGCCGCCGTCACCAACGCCGGTGGCATCGGCGTGCTCGGCGCCATCGGCTTCACCCCTGAGCAGCTCGAGGTCGAGCTGACCTGGATCGACGAGCACGTGGGGGAAAAGCCCTACGGCGTCGACATCGTGATCCCGGCGAAGTACGAGGGTATGGACGAGATGGACCCCGACAAGTTGGAGGCCCAGATCCGCGGACTGGTCCCGCCCCAGCACAAGGAGTTCGCCATGAAGATCCTGGCCGACCACGGCGTGCCGGAGATCCCCGAGGCCGAGCGCACCTCCAACGGCATGATCGGGTGGACGGCGGCCCACGCCGCTGGACTGCTGACGGTCGCACTCGCCCACCCGAACGTGAAGCTCATCGCCAATGCGCTCGGGACACCGCCGCCGGACGTCGTCGAGCGCGTGCAGGGCGCCGGCCTGATGATCGGGGCGCTGGCCGGCTCGGTCAAGCACGCCCTCAACCACAAGGCGGCCGGCCTCGACTTCATCATCTGCCAGGGATCCGAGGGTGGGGGCCACACCGGTGACGTGGGCAGCATCGTCCTGTGGCCCGAGGTCATCGACGCCGTCGCCCCGGTCCCGGTCCTGGCCGCCGGCGGCGTGGGCAGCGGACGCCAGATGGCGGCGGCCCTGGCCCTCGGCGCGCAGGGCGTCTGGTCGGGCACCCTGTGGCTCACCGTGGAGGAGGCCGACATCCCGCCGAAGCAGATGGAGACCTACCTGGCGGCCACCAGCCGGGACACCGTGCGCTCGCGCTCGTTCACCGGCAAGCCGTGCCGCATGCTCCGCAACGACTGGACCGATGCGTGGGAGGCGGAGGACACCCCGGACCCGCTGCCCATGCCGCTCCAGATGATGGTGGCCATCGAGGCGGTGTCGCGCGGCCACCGCTACCCCGAGCAGGCCAAGGACGTGAACTTCAACCCGTGCGGACAGGTGATCGGCCGGGCCTCGACGGTGCGCAAGGCCAAGGACGTCGTGTTCTCCATGGTCGAGGAGTTCATCGAGGCCACCGAGCGACTGCAGTCGGAGGTCACCGTCTGACCCCGGGTGGCGCGCCCCGGCGGCACGCCGAACCCTCCTGACCGCCGGAAGGGGCGGTGACTACACTCTCCCCATGGCCCCCGTGCTCCAGTTGCGTGATCTGCGCACCGAATTCCACCTCCGCCACGGTTCGGTGGTTGCGGTCGACGGCGTGTCCTTCGACGTCTCCGAGGGTGAGTGCGTGGGCGTGGTCGGTGAGTCCGGCTGCGGCAAGTCCACCACCGGGCTCTCCATCATGCGCCTGCTGCCCAACAACGGGCACCTGACCGGCGGATCGGTCACGCTGCTCGGGCGTGACCTGGCCGGACTCGACGAGCACGAGATGCGGGCGGTGCGGGGTGACGAGGTCGCCCTCATCCCCCAGGACCCGATGACCTCGTTGAACCCGACGATGACCGTCGGCCGCCAGATCTGCGAAGGGGTGCTCCTGCACCGCGACGTGAGTCACGACCAGGCACGCACCCGTGCGCTCGAGGTGCTGCGCCAGGTCGAGATGCCCCAGCCCGAGGAACGCCTCGACCAGTTCCCCCACGAGCTGTCGGGCGGCCTCCGCCAGCGGGTGATGATCGCCATGGCTCTGGCCTGTGAGCCCAAGTTGTTGATCGCCGACGAGCCCACCACCGCCCTCGACGTCACCATCCAGGCCCAGATCCTCGACCTGATCGACGACCTGCGGCAGCGCCTGCACATGGCGGTCGTCCTGATCACCCACGACATGGGCGTCATCGCCGGCCGGACCGACCGGGTCGTCGTCATGTACGCGGGCAAGGTGGCCGAGGAGGCCGAGACCGCCGAGCTCTTCTCCAGGATCCGGCACCCGTACAGCCAGGCCCTGCTCGCCTCGGTCCCGAAGCTCGAGCAGCGCCGCGACGAGCGGCTGCTGTCGATCCCCGGACTGCCGCCCGACCTGTCCAAGACCATCGTGGGCTGTCGCTTCGCCCCGCGCTGCCAGTTCGCCACCGACGAGTGCCGGACCGTGGAACCCGAACTCGGGGCCGACGAGTCGATGTCCGGGACCCCCCACCGCTTCGCCTGCTTCCACCCCGTGGATCCTGACGCCGGCCTGCCCGTCGTCGAGGTCCACGCCCCGGCGAGCGTGTCCCCCACCGCGGCCGCCGGCCGGCCGGAGGACGCTCCCATCATGGTGGTGACCGACCTGGTGAAGGAGTTCCCGGTGATGGCGGGCGGTCTGTTCCGCCGCCAGATCGGGTCGGTCAAGGCCGTGTCGGGCGTCAACTTCACCATCCGCCGGGGGGAGACGTTCGGGCTGGTCGGCGAGTCGGGGTGCGGCAAGACCACCATCGGACGACTGCTCGTCGCCCTGGAGAAGGCGAACGCCGGCTCGATCCGGTTCGAGGGGCTCGAGCTGTCGGATCTGCGGGGCCGAGGGCTCGGTGGCCACCGTCGGGACCTGCAGCTGATGTTCCAGGACCCCTACGCCTCCCTGGACCCCCGCATGCGCGTCGGCACCATCATCCGCGAACCGCTGCGGGTGAACAAGGTCGGGAACAAGGCCGCGGAGCAGGAGAAGGTCGGTTCGCTGCTCGACGAGGTCGGGCTCAGCCGCACGGCGGTCGACCGCTATCCCCACGAGTTCTCGGGCGGCCAGCGACAGCGCATCGGCCTCGCCCGTGCCCTGGCCCTCGACCCCAAGCTGATCGTGGCCGACGAGCCGGTGTCCGCCCTCGACGTCTCCATCCAGGCCCAGATCCTCAACCTGATGAAGGACCTGCAGGCGCGTCACGGCCTCACCTACCTCATGATCTCCCACGACCTGGCCGTGGTCCGCTACATGGCCGACACCATCGGAGTGATGTACCTGGGCAAGATCGTCGAACTCGGCCCGGCCGAGGCCGTCTACGAGCGCTCCGCCCACCACTACACGGTCGGACTGCTCAACGCCGTGCCCGTGGCCGAGGTGGCCGCCGCACGCCAGCTGACCGCTTCCCGGGAGCGGGTGGCGGGCGAGCTGCCCTCCTCCATGTTCCCGCCCAAGGGGTGCCGGTTCAGCACGCGCTGCAAGGCCGTGCAGCCCCGGTGCATCGAGGAGGAGCCGCTCATGCAGGACTTCGGCGACGGTCACCAGGCCGCCTGCCACTTCCCGCTGCAGACCCCGGTGTCCCTGTCGGCCTCACGGGCCACGACCACCGACTGAGTGCGGTCCGACCGGCGGATTCCCTGCCGGTCCCACCCCCTCCCGCGCCCCCGGCGACGTCCCGACCCGACCGTACGGCCGCCCCTCGGCAGGTCCGCGTGGCGCCTACCGCTGCTGCAGCCGGACCTCGAGTGAGTCGCGCAGGGCGTCGCCCACGTAGTTGAAGGCGATGACCACGAGCACGATGCAGATGCCGACCGGGTAGATCTGCCACCAGTAGCCGTTGCCGGCGGCGTCCACACCGTTCGACAACATGGTGCCCCAGTCGGTGTTCGGTGCCGGCACGCCGAGGCCCAGGAAGCCCAGGGCGGCCAGCAGCAGGATCGAGTCAGCCACCTGGAACGTGGCGAACACCACGATGGTGCCCACGGCGTTCGGGATGATGTGGCGGTTGATGATGCGGTTGCGGCTGCCGCCCATGACGCGGACGGCCTGCACGTACTCGCGGATGCGCAGCGACAGGGTTTCGCCGCGGATGAGGCGCGCCGGGACCAGCCAGCTCACGAAGGCGATGACCACGATGAGCAGCGCTTCGGAGGAGTGGTAGATGGTGACCAGGGCGATGAGCAGGAAGAGCACCGGGATCGAGAGCAGGATGTCCACGATGCGCATGAGCAGCGAGTCGAGCCATCCGCCGAAGAAGCCGGAGACGGCACCGTAGAGGGTGCCGAAGATGGTGGCCACCAGGGCCGATGCCAGGCCCACGATCAACGAGGCCTGCCCGCCGAACATGAGGCGTCCGAGGATGTTGAAGCCGTTCTCGTCGGTGCCCAGGGGGTTCCCGTTGCCCGGGGGCGCGTTCTGGGTGGAGTGCTGCAGTGCGTACTGCGCGTCGGTCTGGTTCGTCGGGTACACGTGGGGACCGACGAAGCAGAACAGCAGGAAGAAGATGATCACGCCGACGCCGACCACCGCCAGCTTGTTCTCGCTGAAGACGCCGAGCATCCTCTTGAGGTTGCCGCCCGACGACAGCGACTCACCCCCTTCGGGAACGAGGGGGTCCTGCTCGGAGATGGGTCCCGCCCGCATGAACTCGCCGTCGCCGATGGGTAGCGCCGTCTCGTTCTCGATGTCGTTGAAGACCGGGTCGAACGGCTCGTCGCGTGGGATCGTCATGTCAGCTCCCCCCCAGTCGGATGCGGGGGTCGGCGACAGCGTAGAGGATGTCGGCCAGCAGCGACCCGATGACGGTGGCGATGGTGATCACCAGTGTGGTGCCGAGGACGACCGGGATGTCGTCGTTGAAGGCGGACTGCACGGTCAGCAGGCCCATGCCCGGATAGTTGAAGACGTTCTCGACGATCAGCGCCCCGCTGACGATGGCCGGCAGTGACAGGCCGAGCAGGGTCAGGATCGGGATGAGCGCATTGCGCAGGGCGTGGCCGTAGAGGACGCGCTGGTTGCTCGCCCCCTTGGCCCGGGCGGTGCGGATGTAGTCCTCGGCCATGGCGTCCATCATCGAGGAGCGCATGTAGCGGCTGAAGGACGCGATGCTGGTCACGCACAGGGTGATGACGGGGAGGGCGAAGGCACGGGGGTCGGTGAAGACGGCCATGGCCGACGCGTCGGTCGGAGGCGATACCGGGAACCACTTGAGGTCGAACGAGAAGTAGATGATCAGCAGTGTGCCGACGAGGAAGTCCGGCATGGCGTAGAAGAAGAAGGAGGCGCCGGTGGCGATGTAGTCGATCGGCTTGTTGCGCCGCACCACCTGGAGGATGCCGAGCGGGATGGCGATGATCAGGGCCAGCACCACCGACGCCGTCACCAGCGTGAGGGTCTTCGGGAGTCGTTCCATGATCACCTGGGTCACGCCCTGGTTGTACTTGTAGGAGTACCCCAGGTTGCCGTGGACGATCCCGTCGATGTAGTGCCAGAACTGGTCCCAGGTGGGGAGATCCAGTCCGTTGCGGCGGTTGAACAGCGCCACGGTCATGGGCGTCGCCTTCGGGCCGAGCACGGCTTTCGCCTCGCCCCCGGGGATCAGCTGGGCGAGGACGAAGGTGAACAGGATCACACCGAGGACGACGATCAACGCCTGTCCCAGTCGTCGGATGATGTATCCGGTCATCGCTCCTCAGTCACTCCGCCACCTGTGGCTCGCTCCTCCAACGGGGAGAACCCCCGGCCCGGAGCACGTTCCGGGGCCGGGGGTTCGTCTCCACGTCCCTGCATTCGATTCACGACGGGCCGATCGCACCCGTCGTCGCGACTCACCCGTTGAACCGCCAGGTCTCCGGGGTGAGGGCCCAGAACACGCTCTGCGGGGTGGCCCCGTCGAGGCCCTTGGCGATCTCGGTGAGCGAGGTCACCGTGTTCGGCTGGTACACCACCGGAAGCTGCTCGGCCAGGTAGTTCTCGTACGCGGTGAGCGGCGTCTGGGTGGTGTTGGTGGCTGTGATGTTGGCGTCGTTGGTCGGGTCGGAGTAGCTACCCGAGTTCGACCCGGCGCCGGTCTGGAAGATCTCCTCACCCGTCGGGTAGTAGTCCGGCGAGAAGATCCAGCCGGCACCCCAGTTGCCGAGCTCCCACGAGCAGTCGGACCCGGAGCACGGGACCGAGTTGCCGATCACCGTGTTGAACGACTGCTGCGACAGGTTCATGGTGATCCCGGCCTGGGCCCACGAGGACTTCTCGGTGTTCATGAGCTGGGTGAGGCTGGCCTGACCCGAGGCATAGGGAAGGTCGAAGTCGGCCTTCGCCCCGGCGGGGATGCCCGCACCGCACTGGTTGGCGGCGGTGCCCGGGTCCGCACAGGTCGACGTCCCGTTGGGAACGACCGTCCAGCCGTGGTCCTTCAGCAACGAGATGGCCTTGGACGGATTGTACGGGTACGGGTTGTTCTTCACCTCGGCGGAGACGAAGTTGTTCTCCGGCTCGCTCGGGACGGGACCGTAGGTACCGACGCCGTAGCCCTTGTTGATCTTCTGGTTGTACAGGGGCTGATCCACCAGGAGCTGGATGGCCTGGCGGAAGTAGAGCTGGCTGAAGATCTTGCCGGCCGCTCCGTTGTCACCCGTCGAGTTGAAGTTGTACGGGAAGTAGTTGATCGACCAGCTGTAGAGCGGGTTCAGCGAGTACGAGCCCGTGAGGCGCGGGTTGTTCGGTCCGGCGACCAGCGGATTGGTCGTGTTCGACGTGACGTCGGCCTCGGGCAGGTAGCCCACATCGACCTGACCGGCCACCAGGGCGTTGAACTCGGCCGAGTCCGACGTGAACGGCACCTCCTTGAAGGTGGTGATCGTCGGCTTGGTCGGGCCCGAGTACGACTTGTTGGCCGTCATGGTGACGTTGCCGCTGGCATCGAAGTTGGTCAGCTTCCACGGTCCGTCGACCACCTGCCACAGCGGGTTGGTGGCGTAGGTGGACAACGAGTTGTTGGCTGCCTTCGGGTTGGCGGGGTCGTAGCCCGCCTGCTTGGACAGGAAGGTGTAGACCGCCGTGCACGCCGCATCGGCCGTGCCGTAGGCAGCCGTGGCGCAACCGCCGGAATCAGGGGCGCCGCCGGTGGCGGTGATGTCCCAGGCGGCAGGCATCGGCGTGATCTGCGACAGCTGGTTGTACGTGAACCAGTACGTGTTGACCGGTGCCGAGAGCTGCATGGTGAGCTGAGTCGGGCTGTTGACGGTGATGCTCGAGATGTCGTCGGGGATGGCGCCGGGCGAGTAGCCGGCCCAGTTGGACTTCTCGGCATGGAGCATGTTCATCCAGAACATCACGTCCTGGGCGTCCACGGTCTCACCGTTCGACCACTTGTAGGGCTTGAGGTTCAAGGTGACCGTCTCGGAGTTGGCCGAGTAGGTCGGCTGCTGGGCCAAGGAGAGCGACGGGTTGAGGTCCGGCGTGGCGCCGTTGCCGAACCAGTACAGCGGTCGGTACATCATGTACTGGAACTGCTCGGAGTTCGAGACGCTGAAGAAGGCCAGGCTCATGAACGGGAAGATGTAGTTGGGCGGTGTCTGCGGCGCCTCGGCCCACGTGGCCGTGGTCTGGCTCGCTGACGTGTTGGCGGCTGTGCCGCTCGACCCCGAACTACATCCTGCGGCGAGTGCGCCGGTGGCCAGAACGGTGACCACCATTCCCACCCGGACACCATTGCGGAACCTGCCCACTGGCTTCATACGTCACCCGATTCTCTTCGGCCACCTCGCACGCCGGTGATGTTCACCGGGAGTTCAGCGGCTATTCATCTGTCGATGGGGGCAGACTAGGCCACCCACCGGGGCAACTCAACTACCCCATGGGGAAACGATTCCGCACCGATCCTCGTTGCGTGGCACGCTCTCGCTGGACCTGGAGCCGAAACGCGCCGGAAACAGAAACCGGTTCCCTTTTCCACATCCCGGCGCGAAGATTGCCGCACGGGTCCCGTTCGCGGGTGCACCCGGGGCGGCCGTGCGTACGCCCGCCCGGAAGGGGAGACATGCTCGTGTCCACGATTCTCCAGGCCAAGGGGGACGCGGTCGCCACGGTCCCCCGTACGGCGACCCTGGGCCACGCCGTCGCCGAACTGGTCCGCCACCGGGTCGGCGCCCTCGTCGTCTCCCCCGGCGACGGCACCATCGACGGGATCGTGTCCGAACGCGACGTGGTCCGGTGCCTGAGTGAGCTCCACACCGACGTCCTGGACCAGCCGGTGTCCTCGGTCATGTCCTCGACCGTCCGCCACTGCACGCCCGAGGACACCGTCGACTCGCTCATGACCCTGATGACGGAGCAGCGCATCCGCCACGTGCCGGTGGTGCAGGACGGCCTGCTGTGCGGCATCGTCAGTATCGGCGACGTGGTGAAGAGCCGGATGGGCGAGCTCCAGAAGGACCGCGACGAACTGATGGAGTACATCACCGCCCGGTAGCGGGTCGTCGGTGACCGGTCGTCCGCCGCGGGTCGTCGGTGACCGGTCGTCCGCCGCGGGTCGTGGGTCGTGAGCCGGGGGTCGGGGGTCGGTAGCATCGCCGGCATGCCCTCTGCGTCCCGTGATCTCGACATCGTCGTGCTCGGCGCCACCGGGTTCACCGGTGAGCTGGTCGCCGCCTATCTGGCCGGACACGCGCCCACTGCCGTGCGCATCGGCCTGGCCGGGCGCAGCCCGGCGAAGCTGGAAGGCGTGCGGGACCGGATCGGCGGCGACCACGACCTGCTCACGGTCGACGCCTCCGATACCGCTGCGCTCCGTGCGCTCACGGCGCGGACCCGGGTACTGGTCACCACCGTCGGGCCCTACCTCGTGCACGGCGACCCGGTGGTGGCGGCCTGTGCCGACACCGGTACGGACTACCTCGACCTGACGGGCGAGACCGAGTTCGTCGACCTCACCTACCTCAGGCACCACACCCGGGCGGTGGCCACCGGCGCCCGGTTGGTGCACGCCTGCGGGTTCGACTCGGTGCCCCACGACCTCGGGGTCCAGTTCACCGTCGACCAGCTCCCCGAGGAAGTGCCCCTGTCGGTACGCGGGTACGTGCGGATGCACGGGACCTTCTCGGGCGGGACCGCAGCCTCCGCGCTCGAGGTGCTGGGCCACCTCCGCCACGGCCGGGCCGTCCACGACGTCCGCCGACTGGTCGAGTCCGATCCCGACGGACGCAGGGTGACCGTCGAGTCCGGCCGCGTCGGCCGCGATCCGGCCACCGGCTGGTGGGTGGCGCCGATGCCCACCATCGACCCGTGGATCGTTTCCGAGTCCGCCCGCCAGCTCCCCCGCTACGGTCCGGACTTCCACTACGCACACCTGTGGGCCGGCGACAGCCCGATGGCCCTGGCCGGCGTGCTCGGCGGCGTCGGCGCCCTGGTGGCGCTGTCCCAGGTGCCCGCTGCCCGCCGGGCCCTGTCGCGGCTTCGCCCCCCGGGCAGCGGACCGACCGTCGCGCAGCGCGAGGCGGCGTGGTTCGCGGTCCGATTCGTCGGCGAGGGGGGCGGCCACCGCGTCGAGACCGAGGTGTCCGGTGGTGATCCCGGGTACACCGAGACGTCCAAGATGATCGGCGAGGCCGCACTCTCGCTCGCCCTCGACGACCTGCCCCCCACCTCCGGTCAGGTCACCACGGCGTCGGCCATCGGGCCCGCCCTGCGCACCCGGCTCCAGGCGGCGGGCATGAGCTTCACCGTGCACGGGCGCGGCGTGTGACCGCCTCGGTCCCGACGTGAGCGGTCCTCCGCCGGTCCCCACCGGCGGCGACGGTACGTCCGCCGTGCCTCCCGCTCCGGCCGCCGTTCCCGACTGGTGGGCGACCGGTTCACCGGGACACGAGCGGGACGACCGGGTCGCATGGGGCATCCCCGCGGCCGCCGAGCCCCGGTGGCAGGCGGCGCTGGCCGTGCTCGTGGCCATCGCCCTCCAGATCGTCCTGCCCGAGCGCGTCATCATGGGCCTGGGCCCCCGGTGGGTCGTCCCCGCACTCGAGGGGGTGCTGCTGGTCGCCATCGTGGTGACCGACCCGCACCGCCAGGACCGCGAGGGCTCGGCGCTGCGGTGGCTGTCGCTCGCGCTCATCGCCGTGATCACCACGACCAACCTGGTGGCGCTGGTCGAGCTGATCCGTGACCTGCTCGGACATTCCGCCACCGGAGGGCGGGCCCTGGTCTTCGCCTCGGTCCCGATCTGGTTGACCAACGTGATCGCCTTCGGCCTCTGGTACTGGGAGCTCGACCGCGGCGGGGTGACCGCCCGCCTGCAACCGGGGCACCGCACGCCGGACTTCCTCTTCCCGCAGATGTCGGTCCCCGGATCCTCGCCCGGCTGGGTCCCGCAGTTCTTCGACTACCTCTACACCTCGTTCACCAACGCCACGGCGTTCAGCCCGACGGACACCATGCCGCTGACGCCGCGGGCCAAGCTGCTGATGATGGTGCAGTCCCTGGCGTCGCTGCTCACCGTGGCACTGGTGGTGTCGCGTGCGGTGAACATCCTGCGCTGAGCCTCCGCTCCGACGACGGAGCGCGGCGTCAGGCCTGACGGGGCTGCTGGCCCTGGAGCTCCTCGAGGATCCACGCCGGGTACGGCGAGTCGAAGGGGGTGATCCCCAGACGGGTGCGTAGCTCGGGGACCGGCAGGGTCCACAGACCCTCCCACTCGACCCCGATGAGCGGCGGGGACACGCGCCCGTGGCGGTACCCGGACAGGATGGTGTCCAGGGTGAAGGTGGTGATCTCCGGCGGCTGGGTGAACGCGACCTTGGTCTGGAGCATGCCCAGGAACATGGACGAGTACTGGTGACCGAACTGGGCCATCTGGAACCCGGAGATCGACACCTCGTGCAGACCCGACGTTGCGTGGCCCGCCACCAGGTGCCAGATGTCGTGGCACTGCAGGATGCGGACGTTGCAGTAGTCGAGTGGTGGGGGCAGCTCCAGGAGTCCGAGCGAGTCACGGTCGAGCACCTCGAGATCGAACCCGTTGTCCACCACGAAGGCGTGCATGGACCCACCGAGCGAGTCGCGCGGGCAGGCCGCCAGCTCCTCCAGCGAGTAGCGGGGCGGGATCCCGCCGGCCGCCGCCTCGTCCACACCGGGGTAGCACCGTGCCATGGCGGCGACCCGCTCGTGGAAGGCGGGCGTCAGGCACTCGGTGAGCGCCGCCGTCCGCACGGTGATGAGCGCGGGATCACGCCCGGCGTCGGGATCGAACACGAGCGCCCACAGGCCCTCCCACAGCCGGGGGTCCACGGTCGGCACGGTCGGGTCGGTGGGTGCCGTGGGCCCGGTCACCGCCGGTCCATCGGGAGCAGCACCCAGCCATCCCTCGCACAGGCCGTCGTAGACGTCGACGACCAGCTCGGGGGCGACGACCGCCACGTGCAGGGCCAGTGCGGCGACCTCGTAGCGGGCCTCGGCGTCGCCCGCCCGCAGGGCGGAGGCGGCACGCACCGCATCGGTCCGGTCACCTCCGGCCAGGACCTGGTCCTGGTAGCCGTCCGTCGTGAGCTCGGCCGTCGTCATCGTGTCCCCCTTGCAGACGTGCCCCCGCCGTCCACCGTACCGCCACCCCGGCATGCCACGCGGACCCGACGTCCCGGCACGCCCGCACCGCGGTGCCGGCACGGGTGCGTCGCCCGGAGGCTCAGTCGCCCCCGCTCGATTCCGAGAACACGTCCCAGACCTCCTCGTCCGGGCCCACACCCGGACCGTCCGACCGCAGCAGGTCGGATCCGTCACCCACGACCTCGGGCACCGGCTCGAGCGTCGCCGGGAGCGGCGTGTCGGGGGGTCGGTCCTGGGACTCGACGCCCGCATCGCGGACGAGCGCGGTGGGTGCGCCGTCGGAGAACCAGCGGGCCTCGTGCAGACCGTAGGGGTCGATGTACCAGCCTTCAGCGTTCACGGTCGCTCCTCTCGACGGGACGCCCAGCCTAGGCCGACCGTCCGACGGGGCCCCGAGGGGCACGGTACGGCGGCGGACGGGGCTCCCGGTCGCGAGGGCCGCGCGCGTCGGACGGGACCGGCCGGAGGCGACGTGCGCCGGCGTCAGTCCGCCGAGGTGGTGGCCAGGAGCCGTCGGGCCCGACGCACCTTGGGGCACGAGGCGGCCGTGCCACCGTCGGCGGCGGCCGTGCACACCCGGCAGGTCCAGCTGCCGCCGTCGACCCGCCACAGGACCGACCCGCAGGTCGGGCAGAGCTCGCTCCCCTCGCTGCACTCGGCCCCGGCGTACCGGCTGGACGACAGCGGGCACCCGCGTCCGTGACAGACGGCCCAGTCCGGATCGGTCACCAGTCCGTCGACCGGACACACCACGAGGCACCGCTGGCAGTCGTTGCACAGCAACGGGTCGATCTCGTAGGCCACGGGGAACGCCCCGCGCTGGGACACCGCGCCCTGCGGGCACGCCGACTCGCACGCGCCGCACCCGAGGCACTCCTCGAGGTCGATCTCCAGTGCCACGTCAGGCCGTCCCGACGGGCACCGGCGCGTCGGCGGCGGCGTCGACCACGGCCTGCAACGTGCCCATGAACCGGTAGAACTTGTCGCTGCCCATGGCGTCGGGCGAACGGACCTCGAAGGGGATCCCGGCGATCGACTGACCGTTCAACGAGTGGGCGCTGTCGGCAGGCCCGTTGGCCTCGATCCACCCGATCATCTCGATCCACGCCTCGAGTGGCCCGGAGAACACCACGTCCGGGGCGAACGTCGCCTCGTCGACGACCCCGGTCGACGTGACGTCGTAGCCGTCGCAGACGAGCCCGAACAGCGGCCGTGCACCGTCGGGGAGCACGACCTCCATCCCCAGGCGGATGTCGGCGATCCCGAGGTGCTCGAGGGCGGCTGGATCGGCGGTCGCCCGGGCGACCAGCTCGTCGAACCAGGCGGCAGACGGGAACGGGACGGCGATGGGGGCCATCAGACCGCCACCTCGTCCAGGGCGCCGGGGACGCCGTCGATGATGGCGTCGGGCAGGTGCAGCCGGCCCCGTCGACTCAGGCCGGCATGGTCGCACCGCTTCAGGTAGTCGCCCACGATCTGCAGGCGCAGCACATTGCCGGCCTCGGCCCCGAGCTCGCGCGCCGCCTCCACGCTCCCGGCGGCCAGGATGGCCGTGGGCTCCACGATCTCCGGCGTCGAGAAGATCATGGCCATGATCTCCTCGCCCTGGTCGAGATAGGAGTGGAAGTCCTCGGCCATGGACGGGTCCTTCTCCAACCGGTACCGCAGGTGCATGGTCCCGTAGGCGACGTGGCGGGCCTCGTCCTGCATGCACAACCGGAAGATCTGCTGCTCGACCGGCGACGGCGACAGGGCCGCCCCCGCCCGGAACAACGACAGCACGATCCCCTCCCCCAGCAGGTGCATCAGCGCGGAGCCCTCGTCGTAGGAGTCGGCGTCGAGGATCAGCTGGAGGAACCGTTCGACGACGGCCGTGGCCTTGCCGAGCCCGCCGCCGTTGGCCAGGGCCCGCTTGCGGAACACCTCGGTGTGCCGGGCCTCGTCCATCACCTGGGTGCAGAGGAACATCTTCGCCTCGACGAAGTCGTGGTTGATCCGCCACAGCCACTTGGCCGGGAAGTCGGCGGCCACCATCTCCACCTCGGACAGGACCGTCGCCAATTGGCACATGGCGTGCTCGACATCGGGGTCGAGCGGGGCCAGGTCACCCCACGGGATGTCGCGGGTCGCGCTCCACTGGCGGCTCACCGCCTCCTCGTAGAGGTCGAGCACGTTGTCGGCCCACACCTCGGACTTGTCGTTGATCGTGTACCCCATGTCGGGCACGTCCGGGTCGACGTCGGACCCCCGGGGGGCCATGGTGCGCAACGGGGCGTGATCGGGCACCTCGCCGTAGGACCCGACGGCGATGTCCCGCATCGTCAGTCCGGTCTTCGACGGGACGGCTCGCACCCCCCACTCCGAATCGGTGTCCCGCAGCCACCCGAGATCGAACTCCCCGCGGGCCGAGCGCTCCAGATAGCTCAGGTCCAGTCCCAATGACATGCCCAACCCCCTTCGTCCGCTGTGCATCGATGAGACACGTTGTGCCTACATGTACCAGCACGTCACAGGATGCGGAACGGAATGACGGAGGACCAGGGCCGAAGGTCCCTACCTGACGGGGGAACGGACGATCGGCCCCGGACGGGGGTGGGACCCGGGCTCAGCCCGTGGACGACGTGCGGGTGGCGTAGCTGAGGCCGTAGACCGCCCAACGCAACCGCAGGATCTCGTCGTCGGGGTCGGACGCCACGCCGTCGGGCAGGTTGTTCGGGTCGAAGATGACGGGCGTTCCCTCCTCGACCACGGCATCGAGCTGCAGGCGGCCGGCCACCAGCGCCGGGCGCTCGGGCCAGAGCGCCGTGGGGTCGCCCGTCGGGTCGTCGGGGGTCCCCAGGTGGACGACCAGGTCGAACGCGGTGCCCTCCGGCGGACCGGCCAGTCGGGCGGCCAGCTCGGCGGCCAGGTCGAATCCGGCCGGCGGTTCCTCCACGAACTGCTCGCCGCCGACCGGGACCCACGAATAGCGGAACGGGTGGCGGCCGCCCACGCCGTCCACCAGGAAGAAGGTGTGCAGCCCGTTGTAGGCGAGGGTCGCGTAGCTGGCGGGGACCCGGGCGCCCATGGCCGCCTGGAGCGCCGGCAGCGACTCGGGGTGGGCATCCACGAAGGCCAGCATGCGGGCCGGGTCCGGTGCACCGGTGTCGGGGTCGGGCGTCCGGGCGGCCAGCAGTTCGAGGAAGGTCGCACCGTCGCGGGCCACGAACGCCGGTGAGCTGACGGCCACCAGGTCGTGGACGCCGTGGGGGGTGCGCAGCTTGACGGCCATGCCCCGGCCACTCGGCACCGTGTCCGCCACGTCCGGGTCGCCGCCGGGATGGGAGAACCGCACGAGAGCCGTCGTCGGGTCCCTGACCAGATGGTCCGCCGAGGTGAGGCCGTCGAGCGCCCCCGAGGGGGTGAAGCGACCGCCGGCCAGGCATCCCTTGGCGTGCAGGGCCCGGTGGGTGGACGAGCTGGTGGGCGCCGCCCGGAGCACGTCGTGGATACGGCCGGCCATGGCGTCGGGGTCGGTCGTCATGGGCCGAGGGTACCGGCGGGGGTGCGACGGCGCACCGGCCGCGGGTCCCCGGTCGGACCCGGCCGGAGCCGGGCCGGCGGCAGGTCAGGCACGGGTCACGCCGCTCACAGCGCCAGAGGGCCCCGCCCCGGCACGCAGCTGTTGCGCAGCTCGCCGATCACCTCGGCCCCGCTCACCACCGCCTCGCCGGCGGCGAGGAACCGGCCACGGGCCATCCCCACTCCGGACGGCGTCCCAGTGAAGATCAGGTCGCCGGGGTACAACGTCGTGATCGACGACAGGTAGGCCACCAGTGTGGGCACGTCGAAGATCAGCTGGTTGCTGCGGGCTTCCTGCATGCGCTCTCCGGCCACGTCGCACCACAGGGCGATGTCGTCCGGGTCGGCGAAGCTGTCGACCGACACGAGCGCCGGGCCGGTCGGGCCGTAGCCGGCGAAGCTCTTGCCCAGGCAGAACTGGGCCGGGCTCCCGACGAGCTGCACCGCGCGGTCGGAGATGTCCTGGCCGAGCATCAGCCCCGCCACCGACCCCCAGGCCTCGTCCACCGGCACGGCGGTCGTCCGGGTGCCGATGACGGCCACCAGTTCGGCCTCCCAGTCGACGAGGTCACCCGACAGGGGAATGTCGTCGAACGGCCCGACGATGCAGCTCGGGAACTTGGTGAACGTCAGCGGTGCCGGGGGCAGGTCCATCCCGCTCTCCCCTGCGTGGTCCCGGTAGTTGAGTCCGATCCCGAACACCTGGCGGGGCAGCGGCACCGGCGGTCCGAGCGGCGCCCCGGCGACGGGACCGCCGGCGGTGGCACCCGCGCACCGCTCGGCGAGGTCGTGGAGTTCGGATGCACGGGCCACGGCGGCCATGGGGTCGGCCAGCGACGGGTCGCCCGACAGGGAGGCCAGGTCGTACCAGTGACCGCCGTCCTCGAGTGCGGCACGGCCGTCGACGTTCAGCAGTCGGTACATGGGACTCCTCGGTGTGTTCTTCGGCGGTCGGTTCGCACGCCACCCGGCCGGCACCCGGTCACGCGCCACCCGACCCGGACAGGCGGGTCGACAGCGCGGGCAGGAGACCGAGTGCGTTGGTCCGGTCCACCATTGCACGATCCCGCGCCTCGAACGGGAAGTCCGCCAGCCCGGCCACCGAGACCTGGGTGGCCAGCTCGGGGGCGAACGGGTAGTCGCTGCCGAAGAGGATCCGGTCGGCGCCCACCAGCTCGGTGAGCGAGGACAGGGCGTGGGGGTTCGCCGACAGCGCGGTGTCGTAGTACATCGTCCGCAGATAGGCGGTGCCGCCCTTCGGCGCCCGCTCCACCAGCGCCTCGTCGGTGAACCACAGGAGGTCGAAGCGTCCGGCGAGGTACGGGACCGTCCCCCCGGCGTGGGACAGGACGAACCGGATCCGCGGATACCGTGCGACCGCCCCGGTGAACACCAGGTTGAACGCCGCCCGGGTGGTATCGAAGGTGAATTCCATGGCGAACGCCGGGATCCCGTGGTCGATGCGCTCCGAGAACGCCGGGACCACCGGGTGCACGAATGCCACCGCTGCGCGCCGGTCCAGCTCGGCCATCACGTCATCGAACCGGGGGTCCCCGAGGTACGAGCCGTCGGAGTGGGACGAGAGCAGCACCACACCGTCGGCGCCGAGCTCGTCGAGTGCGTAGGCGACCTCGGCGGCCGCCCCGTCGGCGTCCGGCAGCGGGAGGGAGGCGAAGAACCCGAACCGGTCGGGACGGGCCGCCACCAGTTCGGCGGAAGCCTCGTTGCAGCGGCGGGTGAGTTCCCGTGCGGCGGCGGCGTCGCCGAAGTGGGTCCCCGGTGCGGAGACCGAGAGGACGGCGGCGGCGATCCCGTTGCGGTCCATCACCCCGAGCGAGAGGCCGGCGTCCCACTCGGGGAGCGCGCGCCCACCCGCCTCCACGATGCCGCGTCGGGTCAGCTCGTCCCAGTAGACGGTGGGGATGGCGTGATGGTGGACGTCGATGCGGTGGGGCTCGGTGGGCACGGTGGCTCCTCGGGTTCGGTGGAGGCGGACGGGGTGGAGGCGGAGGTCGTCGGTGTACCGGCTCAGGATCGAGGGACCGTGTCACCGCCGGCCCGGGCCTTGTTGAGCAGCCGGGTCATCTCGCGCAGCTCCTCGACCGTGAGCGCCCCCCACTGCCGACGGTGCAACGCCCTGATCGCCGACGTCGTCCGCCCGAAGACCGCCCGACCCTCGTCGGTGGGCGACACCAGCACGACCCGTCGGTCGCCCGGCGAGGGGGCCCGGTCCACCAGGCCGGCGGCCAGCATCCGGTCGACCAGCCGGGTGGTGTCGGCGGCACGGGTGAGGAGACCGTCGGCCAGCGCCCCCATCGGCAGGCCTTCGGGGGCGTCGGCCAGGCACAACACCCACAGCACGCTGTACTGCGCGTGCGAGATCCCCTCGGCCCGGCACACCTGCTCGATCTGCTCGGTGAACCGGTTCCCGGTGACGAAGAGCGTGACGAACGCCTCGCGTCCCCGCCGGTCCCTCCGGTCCTCGCCGTCCGAGACCGGCGTGGTGGGGCCGCCGGCGGTCGGTGGCCACCGGCCGGACGGGTTCACCGGGCCACCTCGCGGTCGAGCACGCCCGACAGGGCGGAGGCCAAGGTGCCGACGGGGTCCGCGCCCGCGCACACACTGCGCCACGCCACGAATCGGTCCGGGCGCACGAGCACCGCCCCGTCGTCGCCGATCCCCCGGATCTGCGCCCACCGACAGCGCGTGTCGAGCAGGTCGCCGTCGACATGGCCGATCCGGGCGGTGTCGAGTGGCAGTCCGTGCGCCTCGGCCAACCCGGTCGCCGCCTGCACCCACCCGTCCGCGGACGGGCCGGCCAGGAGCAGGAAGCGGCCGGGCCGCACCAGGTCGAGGGTGGAGACCTGCCGGCCGTCCGGATACTCGAGCGCGGCATGCGGGAGCGGCGACCCGGGTCGGGTGGACGGCTCGTAGACCCGCACGCGATCGGCCGGCTCGGGGGCAGGTGTGCCGTCGGGCACCACGGCCGCCGAGTCGTAGGTGTAGCCGTACTCCACGTTGAGCTTGCGGAACTCCATCGTTTGGCCGCGGATCGCCCGGTGCACCTCCCGGCGGTACGGCTCGTCGGCCGGGTCGCCGCTCCACAGGCGCCCGACACGGGCCCATCCCTCCTCGGGTGTCAGACCGGGATCGGCGAGACCCAGCGCCTGCCCGACCGCCAGGTGGTTGACGGCGCTGTCCAGCGAGTTGTCGACGTTCCACTGGACCGACGACCGGCGCTCGGGCTCGTAGGTGTCGAGCAGGCCCTCGCCCGCGTACCCACCGAGGACCTGGGCCAGCTTCCAGCACAGGTTGTGCGCGTCCTGGGTGGCGCTGGTGAGCCCGAGCCCGCCCGTGGGCGGGTGTCGGTGGGCGGCGTCACCGAGCAGGAAGGTCCGACCCACCCGGAGACGGTCGGCGACGACGCCCATGAGCTCCCACCGGGTCATCAGGTGGATCTCCACCGGGTGGTCGCCGATACCCAGCGCCTCGCGCATGTCGGCCTCGACGGTGGCGTCGTCCAGGGACCGCGGGTCCTCGTAGGGGTAGTTGAGGTGGACCACCCACTCCTCGGAGTCGGGTCCCCATCGGGTCGGACCCATCGGGACGAGTGTGGCCAGGGTGGACCTGTGGGGGATCCACGTCCACCGGATCAGCACCTCGGGATCGCGGGCCCAGGCCGACAGGTCGGAGGTCACGTGCATCGAGACCATGGAACCCACGCCCCGGCTACCGACCTGCTCGACACCGAGCGCCGGGCCGATCGTCCGGCCGGCGTCGCACGCCAGCAGGTAGTCGGCGCGCACCCCGTACTCCTCGCCCCCGGACAGCTCGCGGACGACGGCGGTCACCCCGGTGTCGTCCTGGTCGAAAGCGACCAGCTCGTGTCCGAACCGGACCCGTCCCGGGGCGAGCGACTCGGCCCGGGCCCGCAGGATCGGCTCGAGCCGGAGCTGCGGGAGGTTTGCCGACGCCCGCGGGCTGGCGAGCTCCCAGTCCAGGTCCGCCCCGCCGCCGCCCCACGACTCGAGCAGTGCGATCCTCCGACCGGCGTCCGGATGTCCCGCGAAGCCGGCGTAGACGGCCGTGTGGGACATGTTGGCCCGGGGCGTGCCCGCAGCAACGACGTCGTCGGCGACGCCGCAGTCGCCCAGGATCTCCATGGTCCGCTGGTTCAGCAGGTGGGCCTTGGGCAGGATCGAGGTCTCCCCGAGGGCGGTCACCAGCAGCGACTCCACCCCCAGGCCCGACAGCAGCATCGACGCGGTCAGCCCGGCACCCCCTCCACCCACGATCAGCACCGGCACGTCGGTCACCTGCATCGACACTCCCCTTCGCTTCCCTCGCTCCCGGTATTCATACCGCAGCACAGTAGTCGTTGCAACAGATATCCTGACCGAGCGATGTCCGGCGCCGGGTGCCACCCCCTCCCCGTGGGGCGGAGGGTCCGGGCGGCCGATCCGACCCGGGCCCGGGGTCAGCCGCCGTCCGCGGCAGCCTGGCGTTCTTCCTGGTGCTGGACGATCGCGGCGAGCACGGCGTCTCCGGCCGCGCCGATGAACTCCGGACGGTTCTCGGCGGCCCAGTCCCTGCTCCGGGTGAGCGAGGCCGAGGAGTGCTGGAACTCGGGAAGCACGTAGCGCGCCACGAGTTCGTAGGAGCGGCGCGTGGCCATGTCGTCCGCCCACTCGTGTCCCATGAAGAGATAGGTCCCGAACCCCCCGGACTGCACCCGGAGCCGTTCGATCTGGTCGACGGCGTCCTGCACGGTCCCGATGACGGCCATGCCGGAGGCGTTCAGTGCATCCACCAGCGTGGCGTGGTCGGTGGTGTCCGGCGCGAGCGGCAGGGCCGCCACCCGCTGGAAGTAGTCGACCCAGTCGGCCAGTCCGAAGGCCACGTCCGCGACCGCCTGCTCCTTGGTGTCGGCGATGTGCATCGGCCCGACCAGGCGCCAGGCGTTGCGGTCGGCGGTGGTGCCGAACTCGTCGGACCGCTCCTCCAGCACCTGCCACTGCGAGCCCAGTACGTCGAACCCACCGGCGGTGGTGGCACCCAGGGAGAGGAGGCTGCAGCCGAAGCGCCCGGCCGCACGCGGGCCGGCCGGGGAGATCTGGGCCGCCACCGCCACCTCGGGGTACGGCCGCTGGTACGGGCGGAGTTGGAGCCGCGCCTGGCGCAGGGTGAACCAGTCCGTCTCCATGTCGACGGGACCGTCGTCGGCGAACAGCAGGAGCATGGCCTCCAGGGCCTCCTCCATCATGTCCCGCTGCCGGGCCGGGTCGATCCCCATCATGAACGCGTCCGACGGCAGCGCCCCGGGACCGACACCGATCATCAGGCGACCCCGGGTGAGGTGGTCGAGCAGCACCAGACGGTCGGCCAACATGAACGGGTGGTGATAGGGCAGCGACGAGACGCCCGTGCCCAGGCGGATCCGGCCCGTCCGCTGGGCCACCGCGGCGATGAACACCTCGGGTGACGCGATGATCTCGTAGCCGGCGGAGTGGTGCTCGCCGATCCACGCCTCGTCGAAGCCCAGCCGGTCGAGGTGCTCGATCAGGGCCAGGTCCCGTTCGAGGGCCAGCGTCGGGTTCTGGCCCACCGGGTGGAACGGGGCCAGGAAGATCCCGAATCCGAGGTGGTCGTCGGCCTCGCGCACCGTCATCGGCAGGTCTCCTTCGGTCCGGGCGGCAGGTGGTCACCGCCGCACCAGGATCTTGCCACGGGGCCACGGGGCCACGGTCGGCCCCGGCCCACCCCGGGCGCCCGCCGACTACCCGCGGGGCGGCGGACCGTGTACGAAGTAGACGGCGTGGGTGGTCGTGCCCGCGTGCCGGTGCACGGCGAGCTCGCGGTACTCGGGCGAGTCCCACCAGCCCTGCAGGGCCTCCTCGGAGTCGAAGTCGATGATGACGGTCCGACCCGGGGCCAGGGCACCCTCCAGCACCACGGGCGCGTCGTCGTAGGTCACGAAGCGGCCACCGTGGGCACGAAGGATGGGGAAGAACCCCTTCTCGTACACGCGGTAGCGCTCGGGGTCGTCGACGGTGAAGTGGGCGATGAACCGGACAGGCTGTGCGTCGCTCATGGGTGGGGATCCTCTCGGGTGGTCTCGGCGGGGGTGGTTCGGTCGGGGGTGGTCGTGGCGGGGCGGCACGGGAAGGTCGCGGCGAACAGCTCGTCGACGGCGGCGGACAACCCGGACCGCCCGGTGCGGGCCAGCACCAGCAGGCCCTCGAAGGCGAGCAGCAGGGCGGTGGAGAGTGCGTCGGGATCGCTCCCGGGAGCGGTGCGGCCCTGGTCGGCGGCCCGACCCACCTGGGCACGCAGGGCCCGCTCGACCGTGGCCATCCCGGCGGCCACGGCATCACCCACCGCAGGTACCGCACCGGCGGCCTGGCCGGCCGTCAGGGTCAGGAGGCAGCCACGCGGCAGCGCCTCACCGGCGGCGGGTTCGAGCGCGGAGGTGAAGAAGGCCCGCAACCCGTCGACCGGGTCCTCGACACCGCCGAGGTGGCGTCGGACGCGTGCCGCCACCACCCGGTCGACGTATCGGTCGACGGACCGGGCGATCAGTTCGTCACGGCTGTGGAACCGCCGGTAGATGGACGGCGCCTTCAGGTCGAGGGCGATCTCCAGGTCCCGGATGGACACGGCGTCGCAGCCGTCGCGCCAGAGCAGGTCGGCGGAGCGGTCCAGCAGGTCGGTGTCGTGGTACTTCAGCGGTCGTGGCACGGTCACCCCCGCTCCTCCGTGTCGGCGCGTCGTCGGCCCGGGACGGGGCCCGGCATCTTGACGAAGGATAGCAGCCGCTACTAAACACAGGGACCATGGACAGTACCCCCCTCACCAAGACCTTCCGGACCGTGGAGGGCAGGCGGATGGCCGTCCACGACGTCGGCTCCGGCGATCCCGTGGTCTTCCTGCACGGGAACCCGACCTCCTCGTACCTGTGGCGCAACGTGGTCCCCTACGTGTCGGGCACGGCACGGTGCGTGGTCCCCGACCTCATCGGCCACGGTGACTCGGACAAGCTCGACGGTTCCGGCCCCGGCTCCTACACGTTCGTGGAGCACCGTCGCCATCTCGACGGACTGCTCGACCAGCTCGACCTCGGCGACCGGGTGACCCTGGTCGTCCACGACTGGGGCTCGGCGCTGGGGTTCGACTGGGCCAACCGCCACCGTGACCGGATCGCCGGGATCGCCTACATGGAGGCGCTGGTGCGCCCGCTCACCTGGGACGAATGGCCCGAGCCGGCCCGGCCGATCTTCGAGGCCATGCGGTCCGGCGCGGGCGAGGAGATCGTCCTCGGGAAGAACCTGTTCGTCGAGGCCATCCTGCCCTCCTCGATCCTCCGGGCGCTGGACGAGGCCGAGCTCGCCGAGTACCGCCGCCCGTTCGCCGAGCCCGGCGAGGACCGGCGCCCCACCCTGACGTGGCCCCGCCAGATCCCCCTCGACGGTGAGCCGGCGGACGTGACCGCCATCGTCGCCGACTATGCCGCATGGCTGGCGGAGTCGTCGGTGCCCAAGCTGTTCGTCGACGCCGAACCGGGCTCGATCCTGGTCGGCGACCAGCGCCGGTTCTGCCGGACGTGGCCGAACCAGACCGAGGTCTGCGTACCCGGCATCCACTTCCTCCAGGAGGACAGTCCGGATCTGATCGGACGCGCCGTCGCCGACTGGCTGCGCGACAGCGTGGCGAACGTCGCCCGGTAGAGGCGGGACGACACCGCGTCGCCGTCCCGCTGTGCTCAGATGACGACGTGGACGCACGTCGACGACACCGGCCGCGCCGGACCCGGACGGCGGCGGCGCTGCTGCTCACCGCACTCGTCGCCGGCGCCTGCTCGACGTCGGCCACGTCGACCCCGACGACCGGGCTGGCACCCGTACCCACGTCGGACCTCCTGGACGCCGGGGACCTGGGGCCCGGATGGACCACCATGACAGCGGCCGGCTCGCCTCTGGCCCCGTGCAGCGCACCGACGACCGCGGCCGCCCTCGTGGGCGCGACCGGCTCGACGACCCGGCTGACCCGGACCGGCGGGACGCCGTCGGTGGTCGAGTACGCCACGACCACGACCTCGCCGCGGGCCGCCTACGTCACCGCCGTCCGGTTCCTCCAGACCAGCGCCGCGTGCCGCGCGGACTCGACCGACCACTCCCGGACCTCCACGTTCGACGAGGTGCTCCCCCTCCCCACCCAGGGGGACGCCAGCGTGTGCATGGTGTTCTCCGACACCTCCGACGGCACCGCCCTCCAGTCCGGGTACGAGATCGTCCGCGACGGGCGGACGGTCGTCGTGGTCGGCTACACCGATTCGGGGACGCTGGATGCACCCGCCCTCCAGCACGTGACCGCCGTGGCGTTGGCCAAACTCGGCGGGTCGGCCGGCTCGGCCGGCTGAACCGGTCGGCCGTCCTCGGCCCGGACCGGCCGTACGGTCTCCGCGGTGCTGCCTGTAATGTTGTAATCATGATTACTCACCATGAACTGACGAAGCTCGAGGAGCTGGTCTCCCCGATGATCCCCGGCGGCTGGTTCGACGGCCCGCCCCGACTGACCGTCGACGACGACGAGATCCTCATCGTGGGCACCCTCGCCGCCGATGGTCCCGGCGACGGTGTCCCGACCGCCTTCCGCGAGGCGACCCGAGCCGCCCGCATGGAGATCGCCGACCGGGTCCAGCCCGCCACCGGTCGTTCGGTGGCCTGGGGCGTCGCCACCGGTGACACCACGACGGTCTTCACCAGCCTGGGGGTCCCGGTCATGACCCGCCTCCGGATCGGCGAACGAGAGGTGCTCGACACGTTGCTGGCCGCCGGCGTGGCCCGGAGCAGGAGCGAGGCCCTGGCGTGGTGCGTCCGCTTCGTGGGCCAACGCGAGGCCTCCTGGCTCGAGGAGCTCCGGACCTCCATCGAGAGCGTCTCCCGGGTGCGGTCAGAGGGTCCGTCGCTCGCCTAGCTCCGGCGCCCGCCGCCGGGCGGAGCCGCGGCCGACCGGGCACGTGCGTCGGCACTTGATCTCCGTGGTCCCGAGGCGCACGATGGCCTGTGGGCCACGGTCGGCGGGCGTTCCGCGGCACGGGCCCGCGGCACTGGGCCGCGTGGACGAAGGAGGGTGCGCCATGTACGCAGAAGTCGGTGACCGGTTGGTGCAGGGCGGGCTCGAGACCGGACTCGGCCGCCGGCTCGGCGTGATCGTCGAGGTCCGCAACAGCGACGGCAGTCCGCCCTACCTGGTCCGGTGGGAGGACGACGGCCACGAGTCGCTCCACTTCCCCGAGGCCGACACCTTCCTCATGCGCGGCAACAACATCGAGGTCTGAACCCCGGCTGCCGGTGGCCGGGTCCGGTCAGGCCGGACGGGCGGCCACGTGCCCCAGCACGAGGACGGCCGGCTCGTCGACGACGGTCCGGCGCGGGAGCTCGACCGACAGACCGGACGGCGTATCGGCCCAGTCGAGCGGTGTGCCGTGGGAATCGGTCACGGTGGTGGTCGGTGTGGACCCGACCTCGGCCAGCACGGTGCGCCCGACCCCGTCGCGCACCACGGCGATCACCGACTCGTCCCGGGCGGTGTAGCGCACGGGGTTGCCGTCGGCGGTGACGGTGCCCGGTCGGATCCACGGCCGGGTACCCATCAGTGCCTCCCGGTTCGACCCGACCCACTCCCCCAGCCAGCCCAGGCGGGTGAGCTGTTCCTCGGGAATCGAGGCGTCGACGCCGCGGGGTCCGACGTTGAGCAGCAGGTTGCCGCCCTTGGACGAGACGTCGGCCAGGAGCCACAGCAGATCACTCCGATCGATGAAGTCCTCCGGCCGCGACTGCGCGTTGTAGCCGAAGCTGTGGTCCATGCCCCGCACGCACTCCCACGGCGTGGACTGCACGGCGTCGAACGCCACGTACTCGGGGGTCCGCACGTCGAAGTGCGGCGGCTTCGGCGGCACGAAGCCCCCTTCGGGCGACGCCAGCCGCGCCAGTCCGGCGTCGAGGGCGCGGCGTACCAGTGCGGACTGCGCGGCACCGAGCAGCGGGCTCCACGGCATCCACCGGTCGTTGACCACACCCTCGGGGACGGCGGCGTAGTAGTGCTCGAACAGCGGCCACAGCCGACCGCCGGGTGCGGGCCAGGCGATGTCGTTCCACAGGACGCTCGGCCGGTAGCGGTCGATCAGCTCGCGCACCTGGGCCTCGGCGTATGCCGGGTAGTCACCACGGGGAACGGCGGCCAGCATGTCGGCCATCGATCCCATCGGGCGGTCGTCGAACGTCCAGTCGAGGCCACCGCTGTAGTACAACCCGAAGCGCATGCCGGACCGACGGGTGGCGTCGGCCAGCTCACCCACCACGTCGCGTCGGCTGTGCCAGCCGGGCCAGCGTGGATTGACCACATCGGTCGGCCACAGGCAGTAGCCGTCGTGGTGCTTGGCCACCAGGACCACGTAGCGGGCGCCGGCCGCGGCGAACCGCCCTGCCCACGCGTCGGGATCGAACTGCTCGATCCCGGCCTCGAACGGTTCCCGAAAGGCCGCGTAGGGCTGGTTCCCGTAGGTCGCCCGGTGGTGCCGGGCGGCCGGACTCTCGGCGAACCGGATCGAGTTCTCGTACCACTCCGTGTATGGCGACCATGCGAAGGCGTCGCGTCGGGACGAACCGATGAGCCCGCCCATGTCGTCGCCCACAGGGGCGAACGCCGGCACCGAGGCCATGGTCCAGTGGACGAACACGCCGAGGGTGGCATCGAGCCACCAGGTGGGGACGGGGTGCCTGCGCAACCGCCTGAGCCGCTCCCGGTTGGTCACGGCAGGCAACCTACCGGGACGGGGGGCCATGCGCGGCGACGGCCTGGCCGGACCGCACGGCCACACCGTGGCGCGGCGCCCATCGGACTGGCATGCTGCTCGGACGACACCGGTCCGGGGGGATCCGTCCGGTCGTGGCCCGTCGGCTCCGGTCGCCAGGGCGGCGGCCACCGGCGGCGGGGGGCGGGCACACAAGGGGGAGGGCCTCGATGGCAGAGCGCGGCATGGACCGCCGGACCTTCCTCGGTCGCGGCGCGGCAGTGGGCGGAGCCCTGGCGCTGGGCGGCGCGACGGCCACCGGGCTGGCCGGCTGCTCCTCGGGATCCGGCGCGGCCGGCACCACGTCGACGACGGCGGCGGGGGCCCCGGTCCGGGGTGGCTCCCTCACCGTCGGGACGATGGCCGAGATCGACGGATTCTCCCCGTCCCAGAACCAGTGGGACACCAACGGGCTCCTGTACGCCAACACCGTGTACGACCCGCTGATGGCCGTCGCCGTCGACGGCACCATCAAGCCCTACCTCGCCAGGTCCCTCACCCCCAACGCCGCCTTCGACGAGTGGACCCTGACCCTCCGGCCCGGCATCGTCTTCCACGACGGAACGGCGCTCGACGCCACCGTCGTCCGGAACAACTTCGCGGCGCTGCAGGCATCCGCGCTGACCGGCGGTGCGCTCAAGGGAGTGGGGTCGGTGACGGTGTCCGACGACCTGACCGTCGTGTTCGCCCTGACGGCTCCCGCCACCGGCTTTGCCGCCGCGCTCACCACCCAGGTCGGGTACGTCGTCGCCCAGGCGTCCCTCGACCACCCGACGGCACCGCCGGTCGGGACCGGGCCCTTCGTCTACGCGTCGTGGCAGCCCAACGGGCATTTTTCCGCCACGCGCAACCCGCACTACTGGCAGTCCGGACTCCCCTACCTCGACCAGATCACGTTCCGGCCCGTCCCCGACACCACCCAGCGCGAGGACTCGCTGCGCACGGGTGCCGTCGACGCCATCATCTCGATCGACCCCCAGACCTACGAGCACTTCCACGATGCTCCCGGCTACGAGTCGCTCATCGAGACCTCTCCGGTGATCGGCTCCCCCACGATGGGCTTCGTGCTCCTGAACTGCGCCCGGCCGCCGACCGACGATCTCCGGGTGCGCCGGGCGCTCGCCAAGGCCACGGACCAGGTGGCCATCCAGAAGGTGTTCGGCGACGGGAGCGTCCAGACGGTCGACGGGATGTACCTGCCCGGATCGCCGTACTACAGCGACACCGGGTACCCGGCCCACGACCCGGCGGGGGCCGCCTCCCTCATCGCCGCCTACACCGCCGAGCACGGGCCACCGGTGATCGGGCTCAGCACCACACCCGACCCCCGGATCACCCAGCTCGTCCAAGTCGTCCAGGAGATGTGGACCCGGGCGGGGGTGCGGTCCACCATCACCATCGTCCAGCAGGCCGACGCCATCGTGGACCTGCTCACCGGGGAGTTCCAGGCCGTCCCCTCGGCGCAGTTCGGTGCGGTCGATCCCAGCCTCAACTATCCGTGGCTCTCGACCACCACCGTCGAGCCGATCGGCACCGTGGGGCTCAACTTCGCCCGGAACTCGGACCCGGTGATCGAGGCCGCCCTGGTGGAGGGCAGGTCCACGACCGATCCCGCCACACGGGTCACCGCCTACCGGACCGTCAACGAGCGGCTGGCCCAGGACCTCCCCTACCTCTGGATCGGCCGGGACGTCTTCCCCTTCGCCGCGTCGACCCGGGTGCAGGGGATCGCCCACCGGACCCTCCCGGACGGGACGGCCGGCTACGCCTACGACGAAGGCGTGTTCTTCCCCGCGGTGCTCTGGCTGGAGAGCTGACCGGGCGCGTCACGGGTGGCGCCCGGAGCCTTTACGATGGCGTCCATGGAGCGACGGGAGCACACGCGATGAGCGGCTGCGGGGCAGCCGATGCCCGCAAGCTGGACCAGTGCGAGTGCGACCTGCCCCCGGGGCACCCGGCGCCCCACCGCTGCGAGGACTGCGGACGGTCGTGGTACGAGCCCGAACGCCGGTCCAGCACGGACATGGAGCTCGCCGAGGGCTGCTGACCGGCTCCGGTGCCGGAACGTGCCCCGGATGGCACGCCCGGGGGTCAGGGGGCGGTCGCGCTCCCGCTCCCGTCCCCCGTGACCTGCCGGCCGGCACTCCGGAGCGGTCCGACCGACCGCCCTCCCGCTACCTGGTCTTGACGGTCAGCGACGCCGTGGGGATGCCGGAGGTGAAGAAGATGTAGGGCCCGAGGTCCGCCTGGAGGGCGTACGTGTTGCTCGCTCCCGGAGCGAGCGTGACGTCACCGACCGCCGTGTTGGTGACGGTCTGCACGTCCGTGGTGGTGTTCTCGATGGTCACGGCATCGAAGCCGTTGACCCCCTGGGCCGGGTAGGAATCGGTGAGCCCACCGACCGAGAACTTGGCAACGCCCTTGGCGTTGTCCACGATCCGCACCAGTGGGGCCGCGTAGGGCACCACGGTCAGCGTCTCGGGGTTGAGGGCCGTGCCGTCCGTGGTGACCACGACGTCGACCGTCCCCACCGAAAGGTCGGGCGTGACCACCTTGCAGGTCGACGGCGACACGCAGTCGACGGAGACCGCCGGGACGCCCCCGAAGGCCACCGTGGTCGCCCCGATGGTCGTGTCGAAGTGGTGGCCGTGGACGGTCATGGCAATGGACGCGCCGTCCGGGACGGTGATCGGCGCGATGCGCGACACGCTGGGGATGACCGTTCCGGCCGCAGCCGGAGTGGCGGCGGCGGCGACCACGGCTCCGACGGCGAGTGCCCCCGACGCCGTGAGGAGGATCGGCCGGACGAAACGTGACATGGACTGGTGCATAGCGTGCTCTCCCTGGTGGTTACGGTGGGGCCGGGACGGACGACACCGCCCGGATCCGCCGGCGCCCGATGCGGCCGGTCACCCGGTACAACGAACCGGGGACCCGACCGTTACAGGGGGATGCTGGTCCGGGGCTCCGTCGGGGGTCCGACGGAGCCCGACGGGCAGCGTCAGCGCAGGACGGCCGCCAGCCGCACGGCGTTCCCGGTCGTGCTCGGCACGACCTGGCTCGACGGTGCCGACGCCGGCCCGGTACCGACCGCGTTGGTGGCCGTCACCGTGAAGGTGTACGTGTCGCCGTCGGTCAGTCCGTTCACCGTGATCGGGCTCGACGAGCCGCTCGCCGTCTCGCCCCCGTTGGCCGGGGTGGTGAGGTCGGTGGCGGTCACCGTGAACGAGGTGATCGTCGACCCGCCGTCGTTCGACGGTGGGACGAAGACCACCACGGCCGAGCCGTTCCCGGCGGTGGGTGTGCCGATGGTGGGAGCAGCCGGGATCGTGGCGGCGGCCAGGATCGAGAACAGCGCCGCCGTCGCCTTCCCGTAGCCGGCGGAACCTGGATTGCTGACACCCATGGTCAGGCCCGTACCCGGCGTCGCCGTCGCATTGACGTGCAGGGTGGTGGTGATGGTGGTCGAGTTGACCACGGTGGTGTTGGCCACGAAGGTCCCGGTCGGGACCGTCACCGTGGCACCCGTGGCGAACCCGGTGCCCGTGAGGGTCACCGTGCGCACCGTGTTCCTGACGCCCACCGACGGTGTCATCGACGTGAGCGTCGGTGCGGTCACCACGGTCAGGCACCCGGAGCAGGTCGCCGTCGTGGTGTCCGGGTTGGTCACCGTGACCGAGTAGGACCCGTTCGTGGTCCCGGCCGCCGACTTCAAGGTGACGGTGACCGTGGTGGGGGTGACCACCACCGACGACGCCGTGTCCGTGACCTTGGTCGAGGGACCGGTGACCTTGACGGTGGCGCCCGACTCGAATCCGACACCGGAGATGGTGAACGAGCCCGAGGCCCCGACAGCCAGTGCGGCCGGTCCGACGGAGGTGATCCCGATCGGCACGAGCGGCACGATCGTGTTCGACGGGGCCGAGGCGGAGCCGGTGCCCACGGCGTTGGTGGCCGTGACCGTGAAGTCGTAGCTGTCCCCGTCGACCAGGCCGGACACGACGATCGGGCTCGAGGAGCCGGTGGCCGTCTGGCCCCCGTTGGCCGGGGTGGTGAGGTCGGTGGCCGTCACCGTGTAGCCGGTCACGGCGGACCCGCCGTTGCCCGAAGGCGGGGTGAAGGCCACGGTGGCCGAGGCGTTGCCGGCCGTGGCCGTGCCGATGGTCGGGGCTCCGGGGACGGTGGCCGGCACCACGGTGTTCGACGCCGACGACGGTAGGCCGGTGCCCACGGTGTTGGTGGCCGTCACGGTGAACGTGTAGGTGTCGCCGTTGGTGAGGCCGGACACGACGATCGGGCTGGTCGCCCCGGTGGCCGTCTGGCCGCCGTTGGCCGGGGTGGTGAGGTCGGTGGCCGCCACCGTGTAGCCGGTCACGGCGGACCCGCCGTTGCCCGAAGGCGGGGTGAAGGCCACGGTGGCCGAGGCGTTGCCGGCCGTGGCCGTGCCGATGGTCGGGGCTCCGGGGACGGTGGCCGGCACCACGGTGTTCGACGCCGACGAGGCCGGTCCGGTGCCCACGGTGTTGGTGGCCGTCACGGTGAACGTGTAGGTGTCGCCGTTGGTGAGGCCGGACACGACGATCGGGCTGGTCGTCCCGGTGGCCGTCTGGCCGCCGTTGGCCGGGGTGGTGAGGTCGGTGGCCGTCACCGTGTAGCCGGTCACGGCGGACCCGCCGTTGCCCGAAGGCGGGGTGAAGGCCACGGTGGCCGAGGCGTTGCCGGCCGTGGCCGTGCCGATGGTCGGGGCTCCGGGGACGGTGGCCGGCACCACGGTGTTCGACGCCGACGAGGCCGGTCCGGTGCCCACGGTGTTGGTGGCCGTCACGGTGAACGTGTAGGTGTCGCCGTTGGTGAGGCCGGACACGACGATCGGGCTGGTCGTCCCGGTGGCCGTCTGGCCGCCGTTGGCCGGGGTGGTGAGGTCGGTGGCCGTCACCGTGTAGCCGGTCACGGCGGACCCACCGTTGCCCGAAGGCGGGGTGAAGGCCACGGTGGCCGAGGCGTTGCCGGCCGTGGCCGTGCCGATGGTCGGGGCCCCGGGGACGGTGGCCGGCACCACGGTGTTCGACGCCGACGACGGTAGGCCGGTGCCGTAGGAGTTGGTGGCCGTCACGGTGAACGTGTAGGTGTCGCCGTTGGTGAGGCCGGACACGACGATCGGGCTGGTCGCACCGGTCGCCGTCTGGCCCCCGTTGGCCGGGGTGGTGAGGTCGGTGGCCGTCACGGTGTACCCCGCGATCGGCGAACCGCCGGGGTTCACCGGTGGCGTGAAGGCGACGGTGGCCGAGGACACGCCACCGGTGGCCGTGCCGATGGTCGGGGCCCCGGGGACGGGCTCCGGCACCACGGCGACCGATGCCGCCGAGGCCGGTCCGGTGCCCACGGTGTTGGTGGCCGTCACGGTGAACGTGTAGGTGTCCCCGTTGGTCAGACCCGGCACGGTGATCGGGCTCGCGGAGCCGGTCGCCGTCTGGCCCCCGTTGGCCGGCGTGGTGAGATCGGTGGCGACGACCTTGAACGAGGTGACGGTCGAGCCGCCGTCGTTCGCCGGCGACACGAAGGGCACCACGGCGGAGGCGTTGCCCACGGTGGGTGTGCCGATCGTGGGCGCCGCCGGAGCGGTGGCCGCGGCCAGGATCGAGAAGAGCGGTGCCGAGCCCTTGCCGTAGCCGGCGGCGGCCGGGTCGGTGACCCCGACGCTGAGTCCGCTGCCGGGCGTCGCCGTGGCATCGATGTGCAGGCTGGACGTGATCGTGGTCGGACTGACCACCGCGGTGTTGGTCACGAACGTACCGGTCGGCACGACGAGGGTCGCGCCGGTGGCGAAGCCGGTCCCGGTCACGGTGATCGTGCGCACGGCACCCTTGGCCCCCACCGACGGCGTCATCGACGTGACGGTCGGAGCGGCCACGACGGTCAGGCATCCGCTACAGGTGGAGGTCGTGGTGTCGGGGTCGGTGACGGTCACCGAGTACGACCCCGGCAGCGTGGCGGTCGTCGACTTGAGGGTGGCCGTGACGGTCGTCGCGGTCACGACCACCGACGACACGGTGTCCGTGACGGTCGTGGAGGGACCGGTGACCTTGACGGTGGCACCCGAGACGAAGCCGGCGCCGGACACGGTGAACGACCCCGATGCACCGATGGCGAGGAGTCCGGGACTGACCGAGGTGATCCCGATCGGGACGACGGGTACCACGGAGTTGGAGGCCGCCGAGGACGGACCCGTGCCGATCGCATTGGTTGCGTCCACCGTGAAGTCATAGGTGTCCCCGTTGGTCAGCCCCGTCACGGTGATCGGGCTCGAGGTGCCGGTGGCGGTCTGGCCACCGTTGGCCGGGGTGGTGAGGTCGGTGGCGGTCACCGTGAACGAGGTGATCGACGACCCACCGTCGGACGCCGGCGGGGTGAAGGACACCGATGCCGACGCGTTGGCCCGGGTGGCCGTGCCGATCGTCGGGGCCCCGGGCACGGACTCGGGGACCACGCCGGTAGACGCCGCCGACGCAGGGCCTGCACCCACGGCGTTCGTCGCCGACACCACGAGGGTGTAGGTGTCGCCGTCGACGAGACCGGGCACGGTGATCGGGCTCGCGGAACCCGTGGCGGTCTGGCCGCCGTTGCCGGGGGTGGTGAGGTCGGTGGCGGTCACCGTGAACGACGTGACCGGCGACCCACCGTTGGACGAGGGCGGGGTGAACGAGACGACGGCCGAGGCGTTCCCGGCGACGGCGTTGGTCAGCGTCGGTGCACCGGGGGTCGTGGCCGGCACCACGGAGCTGGACGCCGAGGAGGCCGTGCCGGTACCGGCCGAGTTCGTGGCTTTCACGGCGAAGGTGTAGGTGTCGCCGTTGACGAGGCCGGGAACGGTGACCGGACTCGAGGTGCCGGTGGCGGTCTGGCCCCCGTTGGTCGGTGTGGTGAGGTCGGTCGCCGTCACCGAGTAGGAGGTCACGGCCGCGCCACCGTCGGTGGGTGGCGGGTTGAAGTTGACCACGGCCGAGGCGTTGCCACCCACGACCGATCCGATGGACGGCGCCGCCGGGGCGACCGGCGGCAGCGGCGCGTAGGTCCAGGTATCGGCGAGCGGGGCCGACCCGGCGGTTCCGCCCACGAGCAGGAGCTGACTGGTGCCCGGATCGTAGTCCGTGGCGGCGCCGGAACGTGCCGACGGGGCCGACGCCGTCGGCACCGCGTTCCACGTCGCGCCGGTCCAGGCCCACGTGTCACCGAGCGGTGATCCGCCGGTGCCGGTACCGCCGAAGAGTACGAGCTGCTCCGCCGGCGGGTCGAAGACCAGCGCGGCCGACGAGCGGGCCGGCGGGCTGGCGGCCGGGCTGAGCGGGGTCCACGTGGTGCCGTTCCACGTCCACGTGTCGGCGAGCGGCGTGCCGGCGGCACCGGTGCCGCCGAACAGCACGAGCTGGCCCATGGCCGGGTCGTAGGTCTGGGACGCACCGGTGCGCGCCGGCGGGCTGGCGGCCGGGCTGAGCGGGGTCCACGTGGTGCCGTTCCACGTCCACGTGTCGGCGAGCGGCGTGCCGGCGGCACCGGTGCCGCCGAACAGCACGAGCTGGCCCGTCATCGGGTCGTTGCTCAACGAGCCCCCCGAACGCGCCGGCGGGCTGGCGGCCGGGCTGAGCGGGGTCCACGTGGTGCCGTTCCACGTCCACGTGTCGGCGAGCGGCGTGCCGGCGGCACCGGTGCCGCCGAACAGCACGAGCTGGCCCATCGCCGGGTCGTAGGCGAGGGACGCGCCAGTGCGCGCCGGCGGGCTGGCGGCCGGGCTGAGCGGGGTCCAGGTGGTCCCGGTCCACGACCAGGTCCCGTTCAGCGGTGACCCACCGGATCCGGTGCCGCCGAACAGCACGAGCTGACCCGTCGTCGGGTCGTAGGCCGCCGATGCGCCGGCGAGCCCACCGGGATTCGTGCCCGGGGAGAGGGACGTCCAGTTCGTCGACGGCGGATTGACCACCAGGGTGAAGGACTGGGACACGGCGGGCTCATAGGGGTTCTGGGCCGTCACGGTGACCGGGAACGTCCCGCTCTGGGTGGCGGTGCCGGACAGCAGGGCGGTCCCCGTGCCGTTGTCGGCGAAGCTGACCCCGGGGGGCAGCGTCCCGGATTCGGTGATCGAGGCGACCGGGCTGCCGGTGGTGGTGACGGCGAACTGCTCGGCCACTCCCTGGGTGAAGGCATCGAAGCCCGCGCTGGTGATGGTGACCGGCGTCGGCGCCGCGCCGGACTCGACGAGTGTCTGCGTCACACCACCCACGGTCGCCTGGCCGACGGCCGCACAGGTGGTGGCACCGGCGCACGACGCGCCCCAGAGCTGGTCACCCGAGCTGCCGCTGGGCGCCGCGCTCGGAACGATCGACCAGGAGCTCCCGTTCCACGCCTCGACCAGTGGTCCGTTCCCACTTCCCACGGCGGTGCAGCTGGTGGCGCTCAGGCACGACACCTCGTCGAGGGCGCTCGTGAGACTGCCCGACGGGTTCGGGCTGGACACCGGGGACCAGGACGTACCGTTCCAGGTGTCCACCTCCGTCCGCCCGATGATCCCCTGCTCGGTGGCGCCCACGGCGACGCAGAAACCCGGACCGGTGCAGGTCACACCGGACAGGCTCCCTCCGGTGGGAGTCGGCGAGATCGACCAGGTGGTCCCGTTCCACGTCTCGGCGAGGGCGGACGTGTCGGAGTACCCGACGGCCATGCACGACGTGGCGCCGGTGCACGAGACGTCCTGCAGGAAGCTGTTGTTGGCACCGACCGGGTTCGGGCTGGCGACCACCGACCAGGTCGTTCCGTTCCAGGACTCGACGAGGGTGGTGTAGTCCGAGCCGACCCACGAGCCACCGACCGCCTCGCACGAGGTCGGACCGGTGCACGACACGCCGTAGAGCACGCTGCCGGTGGCACCCGACGGATTCGGGCTCGGGACCACCGACCAGGTCACGCCGTTCCACGACTCGATGAGCGCCAGATTGGTGGTCACCGTCGTCGAGTCGCCGACGGCCGTGCACGACACCGTGGTGGGGCACGACACGTCCCACAGGACGCTGCTCGCCGCACCGGCGGCATCCGGGCTCGGCACGATGGACCACGACGAGCCGTTCCACGTCTCCACGAGCGTCTGACCGACGGTGGAGCCCGCACTCTGTCCCACGGCGGTGCACTGGGTCCCGCCGGCGCCGGCGGGGCACGAGATCGCCTCGAGGATGCTGGACGGGCTACCGGCCGGATTCGGGCTGGCGACCACCGACCACGCCCCGACGGAGGCGGCGGCCGGCACTGCGGTGACCCCGGCGGTCAGACCGGCCGACACCAACGTGGCCGCGGTGCACACCGCCCCGACCAACGCCACCCGGGCGCGCCGCCAGGGTCCCTTCGTCGCACGCAGTGATCCACGGTTCCCGCCCATAGTCCGTCTCCTCGTCCCTTGCCCTGATCGAGAGAGCCCATGGTACGACGACGCGCGCGCGCCGCGCCTGCTTCGACACGCAGCGCGGGGATCCGTGCACGCAACGTGGTCGGCCCGTGACGAGCGCTCCGGCCCCCCGTCACCCGGAACCTCAGGTGAACGGCCGTTTCCGGGTAACGACTCCCTTACCCGGCGTCGGCCGGCCCGCCGCCGGCAACGGATCGCTGGTGACAGAACGCGCACCACCCGGTAGCGTTGTCACTGTCCGAGCAACCCGGAGCGGTCGACGTCGACCGACGGGCGGGCCGGAATCGATGCAGCTCTGGGCACAGATGCAGGATCCGACGGGATAGGGGCAGACGGATGACGGGTGGGCGAACGTTCGGAATCGGGCGCGGGCGACTGCGATCGGGCGCGCGGTGGCGCCGGGCACCGCTGTGGGCGGCCATGGGGGCACTCGGACTGGTGGTCGTCGGGTTGGTCCCGGTGGTCGGCGCACCGGTCGCCGGGGCGGCGAGCACGGTCGTCTTCACCGTGAACGACACCGGCGACACCTCGCAGTCGGGGCCGGCGTCGACGTGCACCACCGCCACCGGCACCTGCACCCTGCGCGCCGCACTCGCCGATGCCAACGAGCTCAAGGTGCCGGTCGTCATCAACTTCGACTTCACCGGTACCGGGCCGTTCACCATCACCCCGGCGACGACCCTTCCGCCACTGGCCGACCCGGCCGGCATCACCATCAACGGCTACTCGCAACCCGGATCGAGCCCGAACACGCTCGACGAGGCGGACAACGCGGTCATCCCGGTCCAGCTCGAGGGCATGGGCGAGACGGGGATCGACGGGCTCCACGTCACCCAGGGCAGCAACCTGATCGCCGGACTCTCGATCTTCAACTTCCGGCGGGCCATCTGGATCTTCGGCTCGACGACCAACTACAACCAGGTCGTCGGCAATTTCCTCTGCACCAACGCGGCGGGCACGTTCCGGGCGGTCCAGAACATCAGCTCGGTCATGGGGATCCTGATCTACCAGGCGTCGTCCCACAACGCCATCGGCGAGCCGGGCGACCCCAACCGCAACGTCATCTCCGGCTGTGGACACTACGGGATCAACATCTCCTACCTCGGGGCCGACTACAACACGATCCAGAACAACATCGTCGGCCTCAACCCCTCGGCCACCGCCGACCTGCCGAACATCTGGCACGGGATCCACATCGACTACGGCGCCGACGACAACCTGGTGGGCGGGCTGGCCCCGGGCGACCTCAACCTGGTGTCGGGCAACGGGGGGGACGGGATCGAGGTCTCCCACGGACCGGACAACAAGTTCAACCAGGTGATCGGCAACTGGGTGGGCATGGACGCCACCGGGGACAATGCGCCCGCCTACGCCGAGAACCACCAGTGGGGCGTGCGGCTCGAAGGGACCTACTCGTGTCCCGCACCGTGTGCGCCGGCCCCCGGGTACGCCACCGTCGAGGACAACGTCATCGGCAACACCGGCTACGGCGGCATGGAGATCGACAAGGGTCAGCAGCACGACACGGTCGCCGACAACACCTTCGGGCTGACCGCCGACGGCGGGCCGGCACCGGACCCGAACTACAGCATCCAGATCCAGCACGGGGCCTACGCCAACGTCATCGGCCCGGGCAACGTGATGACCAACTCCAAGGAGGGCGTGGAGATCCAGGCCACGGGCACCCAGCCGCCCGACCTCAGCCTGGCGTCGACCATCGACAACACGATCACCCAGAACTCGATCTACGGGAACACGAGTCTGGGCATCGATCTGACCCCGTACGGGGTGGCCAACGTCGGCGGCGTGGGGTCGGTCCAGGTCCAGAACGACATCCAGGCACCGGTGATCTCGTCCGCCCACCCGACCACCATCTCGGGCACCACCTGCCCGGACTGCACGATCGAGGCGTTCCTCTCGGACCGCACGGTCACCGGGGGCAGCATCCTCGCCTATGGCGAGGGCAAGACCTACCTCGGCTCCGCCGTGGCCGACGACTCGGGCAACTTCACCGTGTCGGTCAGCGGCATCGGAGGACTGTCGGTGACGGTGGATGCCACGGACACCCAGGGTGACACGTCCGAATTCTCCAAGAACGTCATCGCCAAGACGTCCTGACCCGACTGGCCGAGCGGCGCCCTCGCCGCGTCCCAGCCGGTCCGACGCCCACCTCAGCCGCGGTCGTACCTGACGACGGAGGCGTCGGGTCCGGGGAAGAACAGGTCCTCGGTCCCGGTGTCGCCCCAGCGCACCAGATACGGAGGCTCCCCGTTCTCGTGCCGCAACTCGAGGACCTCGCAGTCACGGTCGTGCTCACCCACGCGGTGACCCTTCACGACGATCCGATCTCCGACGTTCGCCTGCATCTGGACTCCTCCGGCTCGCACTCGACCTGCTGTCATGTTCACCCTCGGCGCTCCCGCACACCAGGGTCCGAGGTCACCGAACTGCCGGTATCCCGTGCTGACGACCGGACCGGTGTCCCACGGCAGACGTCACCCTTGCGTCACGTCCACGCCGAGGACCCCCCCGCTCCCGGTCCCGACCCTCACCCCGGACCCGGGGACGAACAGCGTCTCCTCACCCGTGTCCTGCCAGCGGACCCGGTAGCGCAACGGTCCGTCATCGCGCAGAACCTCCAGCACGACACACGTGCGGACGCGACCCGGGTACGACGCTGAGGCCACGATGCGGTCCCCCGCCACCACCCCCGGTCCGTCGCCGGCCGCGGGCCGACGGGAACGGAGCTCCTGCGTCCCACAGACGAGCGGCTGCTCCTCGGCGGCAGAGCACCGCCGAGACGGTGACCGGCGGTTGCGGCTCACGGCGACCTGCCCAGCACACGCGGATGGCGGGCGGGCACGTCCGTCCGCCGCATCCCGGTCCCGACGCTTCGCCCGGCCGTCACCGTCGTCGCCACCGTTCGGCGGGCACGGGGACCGGTCGGTCGGTCCACTGGTTGCTTCGATGCACGGGCACCATCGCCCACGTCCCTCCGGAACCGTCCTCCATCCATCACCCCTCCCTACGATGATGCGCCCGTCCGCCCGTCCTGCCAAGAGGAGATCGGCCCCAACCCGCGCACCGGCCCGCCCACCACCCAAGAGTTCACGCGGGCGCTGGTCGGGCGGGACCGACCAGGTCGGTCCAGCCGGGTCAGGCCGACCAGGTCAGGCCAACCGGGTCAGACGAGGGATCCCGACTCCCCCGGTCAGCCGGCGGTCATTCGTCTGGCAGGTTCGCGCACTGGCCGAGCGACCGACCGCCCACCACGTTGACCTCGCCGGGAAAGCCTCCGGACACGGCTGGGGTGAGTCCGGAACAGATGAGGTTGCGCCTGATCGTGTTGCTGGCGACGTCGATCGTCTCCCCCGTCGCGATGTTGACGTTGGTCAGGACCACGTCGCCGCCGATGTTGTTGACGATCACGCCGAGCCATTCCGGACTCGCTCCGACCACCAGGAGGTTGCCACCGATCTTGTTGGTCTTGATCGGCCAGGGATTGCCGGCGTGCTCACCACCACCGATGAGCCTGACGTTCCCCTTGACCGTGATCCCGTTCAACAGGACGGTGTTCGCATCCGATGCGGTCACGTTCCCGAACACCGTGATGTCGGAGTGCAGGTGCGGGTCGAAGGTGCACGGATGGCCCGTGGTGTGTCCCGTTGGATTGGGCAGACAGCCGAGGCCGAGGAGCGAGCCCGACGCCGCGTTGACGTCGTGGCCGACGGCGATCGTCGACGGCGCGCTCTGCGCGTCGAGCACCGCGCCCGAGGCGACATTCACATCGCCGGTCACGATGACCACGGCGTTCGGCGCCACGGCACAGGCACCGGTCACCGTGATGCTGGCGTAGATCCCCGAGTGGATCTTGGTCAAGTTCCCCGAGGCGAGATCACCACCGGTGCACGTGTACGCCGTCGGCGCCGCGCCCGACGGGGCGGCCAGTGCTGGTCCGCCCGCCCATCCGATCGCTCCCACCGGGGCCACGAACCCCGTGACGAGCGCGACTCCGACGAGAATTCGATTTCGATGCTTCATGCCTTCCCTCACCTTTCTGGTCCGGGCACTGGAGGCCCGCCGCGTTGACCACTGCACACGCATCTGCCTGCACATCGACCCTGCACGTGGATGGACCCCGCCCAGCAGACGCCGCCTTCATCCCGCCGGATCAGTTGTAATAGTACGACGGTGCCGTCGATTTGCAACCGGTGGCACACGGACGGTGGGCGCTGGACGGGAGTGCAACCGGGAGCCGTCACCGTGGCCCATGGGCTCCGACGCCAGGACCCCGTGCCCCTGCACGTGGCCGACGACCAGGGGCGCCGTACCACCGGGTCGGCGGGGATCGTCGAACGTCGCCGACCGGCCCCCACGTCCGGACCGGATCACCCCCTGGCCGGTGTGGGGCCACCGGTGAACGCGGTGCTCGTCCTGCCGTCCACGACGTGGGTCGGATTGACGGGACGCTGCGCTCGCACACCTCCAGCTTCGACCGCCGCCCCCATCGCTACTGGGTCGCCAGGATCGCCGCCACCTCCGCCACCGGATCGCGCTGCACCGGGCCGGTCGCCGTGATCTCGGCGCGGACGATGGTGCCGTTGAACGCGAACGGCGCCACGTAGTCGCCACCTACCGAGGGACCCCACTCGTAGCCGCAGGTGAGACCGATGCCGACCTCGTTGAAGGTGACCGGAGCGAAGCGCCTGATGTCGGCCTCCCCCACGGGGCGACCGTCCACCACGAGGGCGGCCCGCCCGCCGGCGCCCTCGTCCTTGTCGAACCGGAATTCGAGATGGTGCCGGCCCGATCCGAGCACCGTGTCGGCGGTGACCGAGTAGAGCCGCTTGCCGTGGAGGTTGTGCACGTAGCGCAGCCGGCCGTCGAGGAGGTGCAGGGACCACCCGCCGATGGCGCAGCCGAGCGCGAAGAGCACGCCCGACGGCACGACACCGTCGGGGATCTCGACCGTGACGGACATCTGATGGGAGCGGTTGCGCACGTCGGCCGCCACCCACTCGGGCACCGGGGCGCCGTCCGGGAAGTACCGGTAGCTCTGCTGGGGCCGCCGTCCGTCGTGCTTGTGGACCATCGCCTCGAGGACGCGGTTGTCGAGAGGGAGCACGTCGTTGCGTCTCGCTTCCTCCCACCACAGCGACACGAGCTCGGCCACCTTGGCCGGGAACTCGGCCGCCCGGTCGTGGACCTCGGACACGTCGTCGGCCACGTGATAAAGCTCCCAGACGTCGTCGTCGAAGGAGGCACTGGCCCGTAGGCCGTCGTCGTAGACCGGCCCGACCGGGTGGTAGGTCACCGCCTTCCAACCGTCGTGGTAGATCGCCCGCGACCCGAGCATCTCGAAATGCTGGGTGTGGTGCCGACCGGGCCGGTCCGCACCGCCGTCGTCGAGCACGTAGGCGAAGCTGGTGCCGTCGAGGTGCGACTGGTCGATCCCGTCGATCTCGGGGGGCGGCTCGATGCCGACCAGCTCCAGCACGGTGGGCAGGATGTCGACGGCGTGGGCGTACTGCCGGCGAACCTCACCCGCGCCGGACCGCCGCGAGGCGGGGACCCGGACGATGCAGGGATCGGCGACCCCGCCCTCGTGGACCTCGCGCTTCCAACGCTTGAACGGGGTGTTGCCCGCCATGGTCCATCCCCAGGGGTAGTTGTTGTGGCTCAGGGGGCCGCCGATCTCGTCGATCCGCCGGTACATCTCCTCGACACCCGCACTCTCGAAGTTCGAGAGCCGGCCCTCGTTGATGGTGCCCTCCCTGCCGCCTTCGGAGCTGGCGCCGTTGTCCGACACGAGGATGACCACCGTGTCGTCCGCGTCACCGACATCGGCGATGAAGTCGAGGACGCGCCCGATCTGGTGGTCCGTGTAGGAGAGAAAGGCGGCGAAGCACTCCATGAACCGCTCCGCAAGTGCCCGTTGGCGTTCGTCGAGGCTGTCCCAGCTGGGGACCCAGGGAGGACGGGAGGAGAGCTCGGTACCTTCGGGGACGATGCCGAGGGCGAGCTGGCGGGCGAAGGTGTGCTCGCGCCAGCTGTCCCACCCCTGGGCGAAGCGACCCGAGTACCGCTCGATCCACTCCTTCGGCGCATGGTGGGGTGAATGGCAGGCCCCCGGGGCGACGTAGAGGAAGAACGGCTGTTCCGCATCCACGGCCCGCAGGTCGCCGAGGAACTCGATGGCCCGGTCGGCCAGGTCGGCGCTCAGGTGGTAACCGTCCTCGACGGAACGCCCTGGCCTGACGCTGTGGTTGTCGTGGTAGAGGGACGGAGCGAACTGGTGTGCCTCTCCCCCGTGGAATCCGTACCACCGGTCGAAGCCGCGACCGAGGGGCCAGGTCTGCCGCGACGCCGCCATGTTGGTCTCCTGCTCGGGGCTCAGGTGCCACTTGCCCACGGCATAGGTGGCGTAGCCGTTGGTCCGGAGGATCTCGGACAGGAAGCCGTTCTCACGGGGAGGCCGGCCCCAGTACCCGGGGAACCCGGTGGCCAGGTCGGCGACGCGGCCCATGCCGCTGCGATGGTGGTTCCTCCCCGTGAGCAGACAGGCGCGGGTCGGGGAGCAGAGGGCCGTCGTGTGGAAGTTGGCGAGCCGGATGCCGTCGGCGGCCAGGCCGTCGATGACGGGGGTGTCGATGTCGGACCCGTAGCAGCCGAGCTGGGCGAACCCCACGTCGTCGAGCACGATGAGCAGCACGTTGGGCGCGCCGTCGGGCGGCGTGGGCTGAGGTGGCCACCACGGTTCCGAGGTGCGCCAGTCGTCACCGATCGTCCCGCCGAACTCGATCCTGGTCATGAGGGAACCTCCGGAGTCGTCGGGACGGTCGAGCGTATTCCACCGAGGGCGGTGTCGGTCGCCCGGAGCCGTCGCCCCGAGCCGACCGGGATCGGAGCACGGGGGCCGGCGTCTCCGAACTCCGATCTGTCGGCGCCGTCACCGGTGCGCCCACGGCCCCCACCCGGCCTCCGACCTGACGACGCGCCCGGGTCCCCGGCCGGACCGGCTCCCGCCGTCCGTCGCGCCGTTGCTACGGAAGGATCGTCCGCCCCGCGGTGAGATAGCACCCGCTGATGTCGAATCCATCGGCCGGCACGGTCTCGTCCCCCCGGGTCAGGAACACCTGGCTGCTACGGATCGTGAGCTCGCGAATCAGCTCGGGGCGGCTGGCGGCGACCATCACCAGTTCGAGCACGAGTTTCGAGAGCGGCGTGACCTCGTCCGCGTACTGACTCGCCGGGCCCTGCCATCGTTCGCCCTGCCAGTGCGCCCATCCCCAGTCCTCGATGACATAGACGCCGCCCGGTCGCAGGCGCGGGAGCAGCACATTGAGCGACGCCCTGGTCGGTCCGTAGGTGTGGGAGCAGTCGTCGACGACGAGATCGAGGTGCTCCTCGCCGAACTCCTCGAGCACGACGTCTTCCAGGAGCGCCGCGTCGCCCTGATCGGTCCCGTAGTGGAGGTGCACCGAGCGGCTCAGGCTCTCCCGGGCCACGAACTCGTCCAGCGCATCCACGCGATCCGGGGTCAGGTCGATTCCCACGATCCGGTCCGGGTGGAAGAGCTCGCTGCAGAAGGCGACGCTGCCGCCCTTGAAGATCCCCAGGTCGACGATGTTCCGCACCGTGTCGGGCACGTGGTCGACGAACGATTCGATCATTCGCCTCGTCTTCAGCAGCACGAACCGCTCTGCACTCGAGGACGCGCCCCACGTGGCGGGGTCCACCGTCAGGTCGAACGCCGTCCCGCCGACCACGAGCTCCTCGTCGCCGGTCCAGTGCAGGGCGTCGTGCCGGCCGGCGCCGGCCGCCGACCCTGATCGGCCACCCGACGGTGTCGCCGACTTCGACTTCTGCCGCCTACCGAGCATCGATCCTCCTCCTGTTCGTGTGTACGTTGCCGTCGGACCGGACCGGCGGGTCGAGTGCTCGGATCAGGAACCCTCCGGTTCACACTCCACGAACACGGCCCGCGCCGGTCAAGGATCGTGGTCGGTCGCGCCGTCGTCACTCGCCGATCGGAACCTGGCCCGTATCGCCTCGGCCACCTGGACCCGGAATTCGGAGGTGTCGCCGATCTGCGTCCTCACGATCTTGATCAGCAGTTCGCGGACTCCGGCTTCATCCGCATGATCGATCATCCACTCGCCGACTGCCTGACGGTCGGCCTCGGACATCTCGTTCTGACCCGTCAGGGCCCCGATCAGGATCGTCATGACACCGACGTCCCGATCCGACTCGGCTCGATCCACTGCACCTCCCTCGGATGAGGCACCGGGCCCGGTCCTCCCGGCTCCGACTTCGTTCCCGGGCGAAGAGGCCAACTGCCCCACGTAGCGCGAGTGCGGCGCGCTCCGCTCGTCGGCCCCGGTCCTTTCGGCACGGTCTCCCACGGGGGACGAGTGGGCGCTAGAGGACTCGAACCTCCGACCTCAGCCGTGTGAAGGCTGCGCTCTAACCAACTGAGCTAAGCGCCCGGACACCGCGACACGTCGTGCGCAGCAGAGTGAGCATCCTAGCCTGCCCGGCGGGCGGGACCCGGCGGTCGGACCGGCACCCGGCGGTCGGCGGGTCTCCACCGCCACCGCACGCGGTCACGCCGGGACGGGCGCCACGGCGTCGAATGCGAGAGCCTGCTCCAGCGCCGCAGCCGCCCGGATCACCACCAGGTCGGCGTGCTGGGGACCGACGAGCTGGAGCCCCACCGGCAGACCGCCCGTGGAGAGTCCGACGCACACCGTGGCCGCCGGCGACCGGGTCATGTTAAAGGCGTAGGTCATCTTCACCCAGTTGTAGTCCTGCCTCCCGTTGATCAGTCCGGCACCGCCGAGCGAGCGTGGCGGTGGCACCGCCGCCACGGTGGGGGTCACCAGCAGGCGCACGTCGTGGAAGAGGTCCACCAGTCGGAGGTTGAGCTGGTGGCACGCATCCTCGGCACGGATGACGTCGAGAGCGCTGGTCCCCGCCGCCCCGTCCAGCACCATCCGCAGCACGGGGTCGACCTGCTCCCAGGCCGGGGTACCCACCAGGTGCGCGTGGGTGCGCAGGTTGTAGGCGCCCGACAGGGTGAGCCAGGGGTCCACCGGGTCCTCGTCGAACACGGTCCCGACCTCGACCACCTCGGTCCCGAGGTCGGCGAGGAGGTCGACGGCCCGACCGCACAGCTCGAGCACCTCGTCGTCCACCTCGGCGAACCCGAGCGTGGGCGACCACGCCACACGGGCCGGGGGACGGGCGCCCTCCAGGGCGGCCGGCCACGAGGCCTCGGGACGCGGCAGCGACCGCAGGTCGGTGGTGTCGGGACCGACCACCACGTCGAGCGCCGCCACCAGGTCCACCATCCGACGGGCCATGGGCCCCTTGGTCGAGAGGTTCTGCCAGTCGGGGGCGTCGGGACCACCCGAGGGCACCCGTCCGAGCGACGGCTTCACCCCCGACAGCCCGCAGCACGACGACGGGATGCGCAGTGACCCACCGCCGTCCGACCCCGTCGCCAGGGGCACCAACCCGGCGGCGACGGCCGCCGCGCTCCCCCCGGACGACCCGCCGGGCGTGTGGTCGAGGTTCCACGGGTTGCCCGTGGCCCCGAAGAGCGGGTTCTCGGTGTCCGCCTTCCATCCGAGCTCGGGCGTGTTGGTCTTGCCCACCACCACACAGCCGGCCGCCACCAGCCGGGCCACCAGCGCCGAGTCGGCCGTGGCCGGTGGGCTGTCGGCGTGGGCGGCGGACCCGTGGGTCGTCACGTAGCCCGCCGCGTCCTCCAGGTCCTTCACCCCGAGCGGGATCCCGGCCAGGGGCCCGGGGTCGCCGCCGGACGCCACCGTGGCGTCGACGGCGTCGGCCGCCGCCCGGGCACGCTGCCCGTCGACGGCCACGAACGCGTTGACCACCGGATCGACGGCGGCGATCCGGGCCAGGGCGTGGTCGACGAGCTCCGCCGCCGACAGCGATCCGCTCCGGACCCGTGCCGCCAGCGCCACCACCGATTCCGAGCGGAAGTCCATGGGCCGACGGTACCGGTACCTCCCTCCGCAGACAAGGGGTGCCGGCCGGCTCGCCGCCCCACCCCCACGGGCCCCGTTTCGACAGGACCACCCGGCCCGTTGCAGGCTGGAGCGATGTCGACCTCCCCGACCGGCGGGCCCGCCGTCCCCGGCGCCGTCCTCGACCACGTCGCCCATGCCGTGCCCCGCTGGCACGACGTCTGGGACCGCTATGCGACCGACCTCGGGGCCGTCTGGGCCTCGGGGGGACCCGGGCCCGGGTTCGCCCCCGGCCAGCTGCAGTTCGCCAACGGTGCCCGCGTCGAGGTGCTCATGCCCTGGAACGTCGACGTCAACGACTTCCTGGCGCGCTTCCTGGCCCGCAGCGGCCCCGGTCCCCATCACCTGACGTTCAAGGTCCCCGACCTCGCCGCCGCCATCGACGCCGCCGGCCGCTTCGGCATCGAACCGATCAACGTCGACCGCTCCGACCCGGAGTGGATGGAGGCGTTCCTCCACCCGAAGCAGGCCGGCGGGATCGTGGTGCAGCTGGCCGAGGCGCCGCACCCGTGGAGCAGCCCGCCCCCGGACGACTACCCGACCGGGCGCCGTCTGCGTCTGGACGGGTCCGGACCGACGGCGCCCGCCACCCTCGAGCGGGTGTGCCACGTGGTGGCCGACCTGCCCGCCGCCCTGGCCCTGTTCGGTGGACTGCTGGCCGGCGAGGTGACCGACGAGGGGTCCGACGGGGGCCTCGACTGGGTCGACCTCCGGTGGGCCGGGCCGCTCGGGCTGCGGCTGGTCGGCGCCGCCCACCCCGGCGCGCCGGGGGCCGTCGGCGACTGGCTGGGCGGGATGACGGGCCGGGTGCACCACCTCGCCTTCGAGACCGAGGAGCCCGGTGCGGTCCCCGGGGTGGTCCCGGCCGCCCCCGGGATCGCCACGCTCGGCACCCGTCCGGGCCCCGGGGCGCCCGTCGAGATCCCGCCCGGCGACAACCAGGGCCTCCGCATCGTCCTGCGCGGGTCGGCCGTGTCCTCCGACCACGCGCCGGTGGACCGGTAACCTGAGGCCGATGGCACCGCCGACTGACGACACGGCCGACGACGACCCCGGGGAGACGCCGGTCCCCGAGGGTCGTATGGCGCGCCTCGAGCGGTGGCTGGCGCCGCGGCCGGCACCCGTCCCCGCCAACGGCAAGGGCGGCGTACCCACCAAGTGGTCGATCGACCGCCTCGACGCCCGGGAGACCCTCTACTGCTACGTGGCCTCGGGTGTCGCCCTCCTGTTCACCATCTTCATCTACGTCAGCGAGACGGCCAACAAGCACTACCACCCGGCCAAGGGCCAGTTCTCCGTGGCCACGGGCCTGCTGGTCGGCCTGGTCATCACCGTGGCGCTGGCCGTCACCACGCGGATCGGGCGTCGGGCGCTCGTCGGCTTCGTGGCCCTCTTCGCCTTCCTCGGCTTCAACGGCTCCGGTGGTCTGGTCGGCATCCCCTTCCTGATCCTCGCCGGCTGGCTCCTCTACCGGTCGTACAAGGTCCAGAAGGAGGCCACGGCCAAGATGCGTGCCGACCGGGAGGCCGGGGGCGCCGCCCCGACCGCCCGCTCCCCCCGTGGGTCCGCAGCATCCGGCCGGAGCGCGGCCGAGGCCAGGGCGGCCCGCAAGAAGGCCCCCACCGGACCCGAGGCGAACAAGCGGTACACGCCGAAGAAGCCGGCCCCCAAGGCGGTACCCGCGCCCAAGCAGTCCCGGCGGGAGCGGCGCGCCGCCCAGGCCTCCGACTGAACCGGACCGGACTGAACCGGACCGGACTGAACCGGACCGGACGATCGGATCAGGCCCGGTCGGTCACCAGCGCCGAGCGGAGCAGCTCCAGGATCTCGTTGCGCCGGCGCACCAGCGATCGGGCCGTCGGCTCCTCGCCGAAGGCGCGCAGCACCTCGACCTCGGTCAGCATCCCGATGACCGTGGAGTAGATGGCGAGCAGCAGCAGCCGCGGATCGTGGCGGCGCATGTGGCCGGCATCCATCTCGGCCTCGAGGAACTCGGTCGCCCGCTGCACCAGGGGCTCCACCGCCGTCACGAACCGGGTGGCCGCCGGTGTGCCCAGCCGGCCCATCTCGCGCACCAGGCCCAGGAGCTCGGGGCGGCGGGCGGCCAGGCGGAACACCGACCGCACCACGGCCTCGACGCGGGCCCACCCGCTGCCGGCGGTGGTCAACGACGCCTCGAGGGCGGCCGACAGCTCCACCGCGCTGCGGTCGATGACGGCCTCGAGCAGCACCTCCTTGCTCGGGAACCAGTACAGGATGGTCTGCTTGCGGATGTCGAGCCCCACCGCCAGCGCGTCGAGCGACGACGCCTCGTACCCCCGGGTGGCGAACGACACCAGGGCGGCGTCGAGGATCCGCTCCGACGTGGTGGCACCCTCGGCGTCGGTCCTCCCGCCCGCGGGCACCGGGCGTGGGCGGCTCCTGTCCCTCGCCGGCGTCCTGGCGGCACGCGGCGCGCCCGGTCCACCCGGCCCGGTACCCGCGCCCGCGTTCCCCGAGGCGCCCGGCCCTCCGGCCGTCCGGCGTCCCGTCGGCTCCCCCGCTGGCATGGTCGACCCGGTCACTTACCATATGGTAGACAGATCGGGTGACCCGCGTCCGTGACGCCCTCGCCGGTAGGCGCTTCTTCATCACCGGCGCCACCGGGTTCCTCGGGACCGCACTGGTCGAACGCATCCTGCGCAGCGTCCCCGACAGCCAGGTGGTGCTCCTCATCCGTCCGGGCCGCCGGGCGTCGCCGATGCAGCGGGCGGCCAAGGAGATCCTCAAGAACGACTGCTTCGACCGGCTGCGCGACGAGCTCGGCGACCGGTTCGACGACGAGATGGCGTCACGGGTCGCCGCCGTGGCCGGCGACGTCGCCACCGACGGCCTGGGTCTGGACGAGGCGGGACTGGAGGCCCTGTCGCACTGCGACGTCGTCGTGCACTCGGCCGCCTCGGTCAGCTTCGACTCCCCGCTCGACGCCGCCGTCGAGGTGAACCTGCTCGGCCCGTCCCGGGTGGCCGCCGCCTTCGTGGCCGCCCGCACCCTGGCCGAGGCGGACGGACGCCGGGGTCCCGTCCACTTCATCCCCGTGTCGACGGCGTACGTCGCCAGCACCCACCAGGGCGAGGCCAGGGAGGAGCTGCTCGACGCCAACCCGTTCACCGTCGAGGTCGACTGGCGCCACGAGGTCGACGCCGCCCGCCGCCAGCGCGGCGACTCCGAGGCGGAGTCCCGGCGCCCCGACCGGCTGGCCCAGTTCCACAAGGCCGCCCGCGAGGAGCTGGGCGGTGCCGGCCTCCACCTGCTGGCCGAGCGGGCCGAGCGGCTCCGCGAGGACTGGGTCAAGAAGCAGATGGTCTCGATCGGCCAGGCCCGGGCCCAGTCGCTCGGGTGGCCCGACGCCTACCCGTACACCAAGGCGCTGGGCGAGCGGGCGCTGGTGGCCCAGTTCGGCGACACGGTGCCGATCACCATCATCCGGCCGTCCATCATCGAGTCGGCCCTGGCCGAGCCCCGGCCCGGATGGATCCGCGGGTTCCGCATGGCCGAGCCGATCATCATCTCGTACGCCCGCGGGCTGCTGCGCGAGTTCCCGGGCGTGCCCGAGGGCGTGACCGACGTGATCCCGGTGGACCTGGTGGTGGCCGCCATCGTGGCCGTGGCCGGCGAGGCCCTGCTGCTCGACGGCTCCGACGACCCGGCCGACGCCTACGCCGGTCCCTCCGTCTACCAGGTCGCCTCGGGCGTCCGGAACCCGTTCCGCTACGGCCGCCTCGTCGAACTGGTGACCGCGTGGTTCCAGGAGCACCCGCTCTACGACCAGGACGGCCAGCCCATCGTCGTCCCCGAATGGTCGTTCCCCGGTCGCGGCCGGGTCCAGCGCCAGCTCACCCGGGCGTCGAAGGCCATGTCGCTGGCCGAGCGCGTGGTCGGGTCGCTCCCCATCCGGGGCAAGCAGGCCGAGTGGATGGCCGCCCTCGAGGAGCAGCACCTCCTGGCCGACCGGGCCCTCGGTTACGTCGAGCTCTACGGCGCCTACACCGAGACCGACGCCCTGTACCGGGTGGACCGGCTGCTCGCGCTGTGGGACCGGATGGACGACGACGACCGGGCGACGTTCTGCATCGACCCGGCGGCCATCGACTGGGCCACCTACGTCAACGAGATCCACCTGCCGTCCATCATCGAGCACGCCCGGGTCCGGACGTCGCCGGGCAAGTCGGTCACGACCAACCGCGCCGACCGGGCCCGGAAGAACATCCTCTCCCCCGACCGGCACCTGGCCGCCTTCGACCTGGAGAACACCTTGATCGCCTCCAACGTCGTCGACTCGTACGCGTGGCTGGCCTCGAGACACCTGCCCGCCGGGGAACGGGCCGCCTTCGTGGCCGACCTGCTGGCCGAGGCCCCCTCCCTCCTGGCCCTGGACCGCCGGGACCGCGGTGACTTCCTCCGCTCCTTCTACCGTCGCTACGACGGGGCGCCGGTGGCCCGCCTGCGGGACGACGGCTGGGACCTCTTCCACCACCTCCTGCTGGCCAAGTCGTTCCCGGCGGGCATCGCCCGGGTCCGGGCCCACCAGGCGCTCGGACACCGGACCATCCTGATCACCGGTGCCCTGGACTTCGTGGTCGAGCCCTTCCGGCCCCTGTTCGACGAGATCGTCTGCGCCCGCCTGGGCGAGGAGGACGGGACGTTCACCGGCCGACTCGAGCTGCTGCCGCCCATCGGCGAGGCCCGGGCGCTGGTGCTCGCCGACTACGCCGAGGCCGAGGGCCTCCGGCTCGAGGAGTCCATGGCCTACGCCGACTCGGCCAGCGACCTGCCCATGCTGGAAGCGGTCGGCTTCCCCGTCGCCGTGAACCCCGAGGCCAAGCTGGCCGCCATCGCCCGCCGGCGCGGGTGGCACGTCGAGACCTGGCACAAGGCGGACGGCGGTGCCCGTCCGCTGCTGCCCCTCGGACCGCTCGACCGGCCCGGCGCGGCCGCCCGGGGGCGCACGAGTCCGGCCGCCCTGGCCGGTCAGGCCCGGCGGCTCGTCGGAGGACCGGCGTGAAGGCCCTGGTCGTCGAACGCAACCTGCCGCGGTTCGCCGCCGCCCGGGTGGCCTCGGTCCTCGGCTCGGGCCGGGGCGCGGGCATCGGGCCGCTCCAGCTGCTCGACGCCGAGGCGCCGGACCGACCCGGACCCGACTGGTTCCCGCTGCGCCCGCTGCTGTCGGGCATCTGCGGTTCGGACCTGGCCACACTCGACGGCCGCACGTCGCGCTACTTCGAGGACATGGTGTCGTTCCCGTTCGTTCCCGGCCACGAGGTGGTCGGCGTCCTCGACGAGGGTGGGACCGACCACGCCGGCCGGACCCTCGCCCCCGGCACCCGTGCCGTGATCGAGCCGGTGCTCGGGTGCGGGCCGCGCCACGTCCAGCCGCCGTGCACCCGCTGCGGGTCGGGCCACACCGGCCTGTGCGGCAACCTCGCCTCGGGCGTGCTGGCCGCCGGCCTCCAGACCGGGTTCTGCACCGACACCGGCGGCGGCTGGTCCACCGCACCCCTCATGGCCCACGCCAGCCAGCTGCACGCCGTGCCCGACGGGCTGACCGACCAGGACGCCGTGCTCATCGAGCCCACCGCCTGCGCCGTCCACGCCGCCCTGTCCGCCCACGTCACCGAGGGCGACCTGGTGGCCGTGGTGGGGGCGGGGACGCTGGGGCTGACCACCGTGGCCGCCGTGGCCGGGCTGGTCCGGCCGGCTGCGCCGTGCACGATCGTGGTCGGGGCCAAGCACCCCCGCCAACGGGATCTGGCCGCCTCGCTCGGCGCCGACCAGGTCGTCCCGCCCGACCAGCTCGCCCGCGCCGTGCGCCGGGCCTCGGGCTCCCTCGTGCTCGGGGGGCGCCTGACCGAGGGCGCCGACGTCGTGTTCGACTGCGTGGGCAGTGCCTCCTCGATCACCGAGGCCCTGTCGCTGGTGCGGGCCCGGGGCCGGGTGGTGCTGGTGGGCATGCCCGGCAGGGTCACGGTCGACCTGGCCCCGCTGTGGCACCGCGAGCTCACCCTGGTGGGCGCCTACGCCTACGGCAACGAGACCTCCCCCGAGCCGGGGGCACCCGACCGTCGCAGCTTCGAACTGGCCACGGACCTGGTGGGTACGGCCGGACTCGGCCGCCTGGTCTCGGCCCTCTACCCCCTCGAGCGCTTCGAGGAGGCCCTGGCCCACGCCGGTGCCGCCGGCCGCCGGGGTGCGGTCAAGGTGGCCTTCGACCTCCGCAACCCGAAAGGACGCACCCGATGAGCCCCAGGCCCGGATTCGTGCTCGACGTCGACAGCTCGACACCGCCCACACTGTTCTGGCACGGCGAGCGCTTCTCGCTCGAGAAGCTGCCCGAGGGGAGCCGGGTGATCTACGCCCCCGAGCCCATCGAGCCGCTGTCGGACCCACAGGCCGCCATCCGCCACGCCCTGACCCACCCCGAGGGCGACCAGGAGCCGCTGCCCACCCTCCTCTTCCCGGGGATGCGGCTCACCATCGCCTTCGACGACATCTCGCTCCCGCTGCCGCCCATGGAACGCCCGGACATCCGCCAGCTGGTGATCGAGCAGGTCCTCGACCTCGCCGCCGACGCCGGCGTGGACGACGTCGAGCTGATCGTGGCGCTCGCCCTCCACCGGCGCATGACCGAACCGGAGCTGCGCCACGCCGTGGGCGACCGCGTCTACGACGCCTTCGCCCCGAACGGCCTGCTCACCCAGCACGACGCCGAGGACCCGGACAACCTCCTCCACCTGGGCACCACCGACCACGGCGAGGACGTGGAGATCAACCGCCGGGCCGCCGAGTCGGACCTGCTGGTGTACGTGAACATCAACCTGGTGGCCATGGACGGCGGCCACAAGAGCGTGGCCACGGGGCTGGCCAGCTACACGAGCCTCCGCCACCACCACAACCCGGCCACCATGCGGAAGTCGAAGTCGTTCATGGACCAGCACCACTCGGAGCTGCACACCGCCAACTGGCGGATGGGTCGCCTCATCCGCGACGCGGGGGTCAAGGTCTTCCAGATCGAGACGAACCTCAACACCGACACGTTCCCGGACGCCTTCAAGTTCCTGCAGAAGCGCGAGTGGGAGTGGAAGGCGAAGGACCGGCTCGCCTTCCTCGGCGCGTCCAAGGTGCTCGACCGGGTGCCGGCCCGCTATGCCCGCCAGATCTTCCACTCGGTCCGGGCGCCGCACCGGATGACCTCGGTGCAGGCCGGTGAGGTGGAGGCCGTCCACGCCGTCACCACGGCCAACGTGTGGGAGCAGCAGGGGGTGGTCGTCGAGGGGCAGACCGACGTCCTGACCATGGGCCTGCCCTACATCAGTCCGTACAACGTGAACTCGATCCTCAACCCGATCCTGGTGGCCTGCCTCGGCCTCGGGTACTTCTTCAACCTCTACCGGGGACGACCCCTGGTGCGCGAGGGCGGTGTGCTGATCATGACCCACCCCACCCCGTGGGAGTTCAACCCCGTCCACCACCCGAGCTACATCGACTTCTTCGAGCAGGTCCTGTCCGAGACCACCGATCCCAACGTCATGTCGGAGCAGTTCGAGCACGGTTTCGCCACCGACCCGTGGTACATCCACCTCTACCGCACGGGTCACGCCTACCACGGGGTCCACCCCTTCTACATGTGGTACTGGTGCGCCCACGCCCTGGAGCACCTCGGCGCGGTGATCATCGTCGGTGGCGACGCCAAGGCCGTGCACCGGCTGGGGTTCCGCTCGGCGTCGACCCTGGCCGACGCCCTGGAGATGGCCCGCGACGTGGTCGGGCCCTCCCCCACGCTCACCCACCTCCACGCCCCGCCGATCCTCATGGCCGACGTCCAGTGAGCAGTGCACGGGACTCCGCCGCGACGCTGCGGTCCCGTCGGGCCGTCCGCACCGACGCCGCGCTGGGCGACGACGCCGCCGCCCCCCGACGTCTGCGACCGTCCGCGCTGCTCGCACGCGCCGGCCGTTCGTCGTTCCCGCTGGCCGCGCCGACCTGGCCCGGTTCGGTTCCCCGTCCGGCCCCCGAGTCCGAGCTCGGCGTCCACTACGACACGGCGTGGTCGAGGAAGTACCCGGTGCGCCTGGCCCGGGCGATGGTGCTCGACAACATCACCCGGCCGCTCGCCCGGGCCGTCGCCCAGCCCCAGCTGCGGGGTGACGAGTACCTGGCCGACCTCGAGGCGCCGGTCATCTTCGCCGCCAACCACGCCAGCCACGTCGACACCCCGCTCCTCCTGGCGTGCCTGCCCCTGCGGTTCCGCCACCGGACGGTGGTGGCGGCGGCCGCCGACTACTTCTTCGACCGGCGGTGGAAGGCGGACGCGTTCTCGTTCCTCCTCGGCGCCATCCCCATCGAGCGGACCAAGGTCAACCGGCGCTCCGCCGAGCTGGCCGCCGAGCTGCTGGGCGACGACTGGAACCTGGTCATCTTCCCCGAGGGGGGCCGCTCCCCCGACGGGTGGGCCCAGCAGTTCCGGGGCGGTGCCGCCTACCTGGCCTCCCGCACGGGCCGGCCGGTGGTCCCGGTCCACCTCGACGGCACCCGCCACATCCTGCCCAAGGGCGGGGGCATGGTGAAGCGCACCCGCACCACGGTCACGTTCGGGACCCCGCTGTGGCCCGCCGAGGGCGAGGACGCCCGCCGGTTCGCCGAGCGCATCGAGGCCGCCGTGGCCACGCTCGCCAACGAGTCCACCACCGACTGGTGGACGGCGCGCCGCCTGGCCGCCCGGGGCGAGACACCGTCGCTGCAGGGTCCTGACGTCGCCGCCTGGCGCCGGGCGTGGGCACTGGCGCCCGCCCCCGACCGTGCACCGGCCATGGATGCCGAAGGCAACGACTGGCCACGCACCCGCGCCTGAGCCCGGCGTCCTAGCGGTCGAGCTGGGCCACCCCGTCGGTGGCGATCCGCTCGAACACCACCGGGTCGACGTCGAACGGTGAGTCGGGGATCGGCCAGTGCACCACCAGCTCGGTGAATCCCAGCCGGCCGAACCGTCCGGCCACATCCACGAAGGCGTCGACCGACGCCAGGGGACGCTCCTCGGTGAAGCCGTCGAGGAACACCCGTTCCACCTCGGCGACGGCGCGCCCCCGCTGGTCCAGCGCCGCGTCGAGCAGGCGCATCTGGTCGGCGACGGCCACCTCGGTCCTGCCGGCGGACCCGGGGAGCCCGCCGATGGTCACCCAGCCCTGGCCGTGGTCGGCCGCCACCTGCATCGCCCGGGGCCCCATGGCCGACACGACGAAGGGCGGTCGGGGCCCGGCCAGCGGGGCCGGGTGGCGCACGACGGCGTGGGCTGGATAGTAGTGCCCGGACTCGGTCGTCTCGGGCCGGGTCAGCACCTGGTCGAGGCGCTCGACGAACTCGGCGAAGCGCGCCGAGCGCTCGGCGGCGCTCCACGGCGGGCCGCCCAGGGCCTCGGCGTCGAACCCGGTGCCGCCGGACCCGACACCCACCACCAGACGGCCGCCCGACAGGTCGTCCAGCCCGAGCAGCGCCCTGGCCAGCGGCACCGGGTGCCGGAAGTTGGGCGAGGTGACCATCGGGCCGAGCCGGATGGTCGAGGTCGCCGCGGCCGCCGCCGCCAGGGTGGTCACGGCGTCGAACCACGGGCCGTCGCGGAACGACCGCCAGCTCAGGTGGTCGTAGGTGTAGGCGGCGTGGAAGCCCAGCTGCTCGGCGCGCTCCCAGGTCGACCGGGCCCGTGCCCACCGTTCATGGGGCAGGATCACGGTGCTGACCTTCATGGCGCCACCCTACCCACGGCCCGGGCGGGCGCCCGGCCCGTCACGCGACCCGGCACGCGGCCCGGCACACGGCCGGTCGCCGGTCCGGGACCGGGTCCGGGACCGGGACCGGCACGGTGCCACGGGCGGGCGCCGGTGGGCGGCGGTAGCGTCGACGGCCGTGCCCGACACCACGACCGACACCACGACCGACCTGATGACCTCCGCCACGACGGGCGACCCCCGTCGTGGGTGACCCCGACTCCCCCCGGGTGCCCGGGCTCGAGCCGACCTTCCGCCACCTCGACGACCCGGACGTCCCGTGGCAGCAGGTCCGGGCCGTGCGTCTGGCGGACGGGACCGTGGCGTCGGTGTGGGAGAAGTGGCTGGCCTTCTCCCCGGACCCCGTCTACCTGTCGCTGTACGCCCGGTGGGACCCGGGCGTGGTCCAGCGCCGTCACGGGCACCTGAGTCCGCACGTGGTGATGGTCCTGGAGGGGGAGATCGTGTGCGGCGGCCGCCGGTGCCCGGCGGGAACCCACATCGAACTGCCCCGGGGCGCCGCCTTCGGTCCGTTCGAGGCCGGGCCCGAGGGGGCGGTGCTCTTCGAGGTCATGATGGGCGACCCGCGCGGCTGGGGGGACGACCCCGGGTCGTTCGAGCGGCTGCTGGCCGAGCGGGGCGCGGTGGCGCTGCCCGACCCCGAGATCGCCCTGCCGGAGTGGCTCGAGGACCTGCGGGGTCGCTGGGTCGCCGACTGAGCACGCGCCCGACGGGCCGACCCGGCGCCGACCAGTCAGGGCAGGAGCGGCTCGCTGGCCACGGCCAGCTCCTGGCCGAGCGTCAGTTCGCCGACATCGGACAGGTGGAGGTCGTCCGGGCCGACCCGGGGCAGGCCGGAGGTGTCCACCTCGACCACGCCGGGCACGTCGGCCGCCACCCAGTCGTCGGCCGCCCGGACCTCCTCGTTCCCGGTGGTCAGGCCGGCCGCCGCCGCGGCCGAGATGGCCCCGATCCCCTGCTCGTAGGCGATGTCGGCGCTGATGTCCTCCTTGGCCAGCACCACCGGGGCCGTCGGGGCCAGCGGAAGGGACGACCGGAGGTCCCGGATGAGGGTCCGCAGGTTCCCGCGGTAGTGCCGGGCGTCATCGGGCACGCTGGCATCGCTCTCGCCCTGGTACCAGTACACGGCGCCGAGGACGTCGAAGGTCCCCGCCGCGGCGTCGGCGGCCATGACCCCGGTCACCGTGTCGACGGTCGACGCGAACAGCCCGGTGCACGGGTCGACGGAGGTCCCCGTGGGCAGCCAGTCCTGCGCCAGGAGGGAGCCGGGGCAGGCCGCCTTCACGATGGTCGCCGTCCGTCCGGTGTCGGCCCAGAGCTGCCGGGCCAGTCCGATCTCGGGACCGAAGACGGCCGGTGCACCGTCGGCCGTCGACACCTGCGGCGCGTCGAGGGGGACGGGGGTGGTGGCCGGAGCCGGCAGCACCTGCCACGGCTCCCACGTGAGCAGGTCCGCCGCGTCGGCGCCGTCGGTGTACGGGGGCGCCAGGTAGTCGACGCCGGTGACGGGGTCGACGGCGAACGACTCGATCCCGGTGGCATTCGACTGGCCGGCCACCACCAGGACGAGGTTGGGCGCCAGCGGGACCGTCGGGGCCGACGGGGGTGGCGGGGCCAGCCCGTGGCGCTGGGCCGCCACCGAGAACGAGTACGGCGTCGACACCCGGTCGGACAGGGTGCACGACGTCCGGTCGACCACGGTGCAGGTGAGGCCGGGCGGCGTCGACGTCACCGTGAGGTGCACGTGGGTGTCCGGCTCGGGCAGCCACGACACGACCACGCCGCCGACGACCGGGGTGACGGCGACACCCGACGGTGTCTCCAGGGGGACGAGCGACACACGTGGCGCGGCGGACACCGGGCCCGGGGTCGTCAACGACATCACCGGCCCAGCGGCCATCACCATGCACATCGCCACCGCACGGCGCACGGCGCGCATCCGGTGCATCAGGCCCCGCTTCCCCTCGCCGGCCCTCCCGCCGGGACGTTACCGTCGGCGGCGGCGTCCGGCAACCCGTGCCCGGTCAGAGCTGGTCGACGTAGGTGTCGGTGCCCACCACGGTCCGCAGGAAGGGTGCCGCCAGCAGCAGGGTCGCCGTGCCGTCGGCCTCCACACCGTCGGTGTAGGCCCGCACCCGGTCCACGGCCGCACGGACGTCGCCGCCGACGAACAGGAGCTGGACCAGCCGGTCGGTGCCGCCCGCCGGCGAGCCCAGGTCCATCGGCGCCCCGGCGTCCCCGCCGTCGGGGACGGACGGGACCCACGACGACGCGATCTCGACGGGCGAGCCGTCGAGCAGCCCGGGCAGGCGCGTGTCGACCAGCGCGTCGTGCAACGCCGCCCCCGTGCCACGGGCGGCGTCCCACCACAGGACGACCAGGGCGTCGTAGCCGTGGTCGAGGGCGAGCTCGACCGGGACCGGGTCCTCGTCCCGGTAGGCGGACCCGACGTAGTGGAAGGTGGAGGTGTGCACGTGGGTCCGCTCGGGAAAGCCCCGGCCGGTGGCGTAGAGGTCGCGCACCTGGTGGATCGACCAGTCGCCGAAGTGGTCGTGGTGGTGACCCTGCTCCACCCAGTAGACGGCCACGTAGCTGCCGGCGTCGGCGGGTCGGGCGATCGGGCCGTCCCCGGGCCAGCGCAGCTCCTTCAGGGGCCGGGTGGCCACCCACCGGCTCCCGGCGAACAGCCAGGGTCCGACCATGCACCCGCCGTAGAAGTGGTCCCGTTCGTACCAGCGGTTGTAGGCGCGGGCACGGCCCGGCGCCGGCTCGACCAGGGTGAGCAGCATGCTGCCCACCTTGACCGGGTAGTCGTCGACCCCGCCGACGTCGAGCGGATATCCCATGTCGTCACTCCCCCGGACCGTGGGCGGGCCGGTGGCGGCCCTCCCGTCACCAGGAGCCTGCCACGCCCCGGACCGCCCGGCTCAGGACCGGACGCCGGCCGCCACCCGGCCGAGCAGTCCCCGCCAGCCCGTCGGGCCCGGGGCACCGACCGCCTCGAGCCGCTCCGACCGCAGCGCCAGCTCCTCGAAGTCGTCGAGCGGTTCGACCGCCGCCGGTCCGGGCGTCCCCGGCGGTGCCAGCGCCCAGCCGAGCAGCAGGTCGGCGAGTGCGGTGTTGCGGGCCAGCACCGGACCGTGGAGGTAGGTGCCGAGCACCCGACCCGACCACGCCCCTTCGGTCCCGTCCCCTCCCCCGTTCCCGACCCCGTGCTCCACCCGGGCCAGCGGCCGGGCCCCGGGCCCCACGGTGGTCACGCCTCCGTGGTTCTCGAAGCCGGTCAGGCGGGGCAGCGGGTCGCCGCCGCCCGTCGGCGGGGCGTCGGGCCGCGGTACGGCGACGAGCTCCCCGACGGCACGGACGCCGGTGCCCTTGTGGGTGGTGAGGTCGAGGAGGCCGAGTCCCTCCTGGGGCCGGTCGGACGCATCGGGGAACGACCGTCCGATCAGCTGGAACCCGGCGCACACCCCGAGCACCACCGCCCCCTCGTCGACCCGGCGGGCGAGGGTGCCCTCGGCCGCCAGGGTGGTGGCCGCCCGGACCTGGGGACCGTCCTCGCCGCCGCCGATCGTGTAGAGGTCGGCCTCGGGCAGCGGACGGTCGGACGGCGCCTGGACCAGCTCGACGTCGATCCCCCGCCAGGCGGCCCGGCGGGTCAGGATCAACCCGTTGCCGCCGTCACCGTAGGTGCCGAGCAGGTCGGGATAGACGACGCAGACGACCAGGCGGCGACGCAGGAACCCGCTCACAGCGCCCGTCGCAGGTCGACGAAGGCGGTGTAGTTGCCCAGGAACTCCACCCGCGGACCGGATGGGGCGTGGGCCACGGCGTGGTCCACCGCCGCCGCCGGGCCGTCCACCACCCGGTGGTCGACCTCGGCATACCGCAGCCGGACGGCGAGGTCGAGCCGCCGGTCCCCGGTGGCCACCACCGGGCGCCCGGCGAGCCGCTCGAAGGGGACGTCCCACAGCCAGCTGGTGTCCAGCCCGTCGGCCGTGCGGGCGTTCACCGACAGCACCACCGGGGAACCGGTGTCGCCCGTCTCGTCCAGCAGGTCGAAGACGGCCGTCCACCCGGCCGGGTTCTTGGCCAGCAGCAGCCGCACGTCGCGCCCGGACCGGGTCACCGTCGAGAACCGGCCCGCGACCTCGCTCACCGTCGCCAGTCGTCCGAGCGCCAGGTCGACGCCGGGCGGCCCGCCGTCGGCGTCCCGCTCGCCGGCGGCCTCCAGCAACGGCAGCGCCGCCAGCGCCGCCATGCCGGCGTTGGCCCGGTTGAACTGCCCGGGCAGGGCGACGCGCAGGCGGTGGCGGGTCCCGTCGGCCAGGACCAGCTCGTCGCCCACCACGTCGGCGGCCACGTCGGGCCGGGTGAAGTCACACCGGTCGCACGCCCACCGGCCGTCGTCGGGGAAGGAGATCCGGCCACCGCACGCCGGGCAGCCCACGGCGTCCTCGTGCCACACCTGCCCCGCCCCCACCCACCGCACGTCCGGCGCCGTGCCGGCGGCGAAGGCCACCATCGGGTCGTCGGCGTTGGCCACCACGACGGTGCCGGGCGACCCGGGCCCGGGAGGCCGCAGGCGGCCGAGGGCGTGGCGCCAGCGATCGACCAGCATCCGCACCTCGGCGATGCGGTCGAGCTGGTCCCGTGACAGGTTCAGCAGGACCACCACGTCGGGTCGGGTGTCGTCGACCAGGCGGCCCAGGTACCCCTCGTCCACCTCGAGCACGGCCACGGCCACGCCGGGCGCGGCGGCCAGGGCGGCGACGTGCCCGGCCGGCATGTTGGCACCGGTGTCGTTGCTCACCACCGGCCACGTCCCGTCGGGGCCGGCCAGCGCGGCGGCCAGCAGCCGGGTGGTCGTCGTCTTGCCGTTGGTGCCCGACACCAGGGCCACCCGACGGCCGGCGGCCAGGGTGGACAGCAGTCCGGGGTCGACGGCGAGTCCGGCCCGCCCGCCGGCCACGGTGCCGCTGCCCCGGCCCAGCCGGCGCGACAGCCCGTTGACCGCCGCCACGGCGGCGACCGCGGCCGAGGCGCGCAGTCCGCCGGGCCCCGGGGGGCGTGTGGAGGCCCGGACGGTCACGCCGAGGGACGGGTGGCGGCCAGTTCCTCGTCGGTGGGGACGTGCGCCACCCGGGCCTCGGGAGGCAGCAGGTCGACGACGGCCTGCATGAGGACGGCCGTGTCGGCGGCCATGTCGGCGTGCCCGAGCGCCACCGGGGGGCCGATGGTCACCGTCACCCGCGGCGGGTGCTGGAGGTTGGCCACGTTCGGCACCTTGGACGACCGCGGCCAGACCTTCTCCGTGCCCCACACGCCGATGGGGACGACCGGCGCGCCGGTGGCGGCGGCGAGTCGGGCCGCACCCGTCTTGCCCGTCAGCACCGGGTCGAAGAAGGCCGCACCCCGGGGGATGGTGCCCTGGGGCAGGACGATGACGGCCTCGCCGGCGCGCAGGGCGGCCGTGGCCCGGGCCATGGACTCGCCCGGCGCCGTGTCACGGTCGACGGGGATGCCGCCCAGGGCCCGGGCCAGCTGGCCGACCACGGGGGCGTCGAACACCTCCTGTTTGCCCATGAACCGGACCGGCCGACGGATCCGGGCCGCCACCAGGGCGAGGGCGGCCACGTCGAAGTAGCTGCGGTGGTTCGACACCAGGACGACCGGCCCCTCGGCGGGCACGTGCTCGATCCCGTCGACCGTGAACCGGGCGTAGGGGAACGACTCGGGCCGGATGAAGGGGCGCAGCAGGTGGTACGGCTCGAGGCCGGCGACGTTGGGCACGCCCGGTGGCCGGTCCCAGTTCTCGAGGGGCCACCGTCGGGCCAGGGCCACGGCCACCAGGCGCGGGTCGGCGTTGAGGGCGTGGGGGTGCCCCACCGCACCGAGGACGGGGACGTCGAAGAAGCTGTCCGAATAGACGTGGCAGTCGGCCAGGTCGACGGCGTTGGACGCCGCCCACTCCCGCACCTTGTCCCGTTTGCCCCGGCCCCAGGCGAACCTGCCCACCAGCCGCCCGGTGTAGCTGCCGTCGACCTCCTCGTAGCGTGTGGCCACCACGTCGTCGAAGTCGAGGGCCCGGGCCAGGGGTGTCACCAGGTCGAGCGGCGAGGTGGTGGCCAGCACGATGAGCCGGCCCTCGGCCCGGTGGGCGCCGAGCTCCTCGAGCGCCCAGGGCTGGACCAGGTCGATCAGCTCCTCCACGGCCGCCTCGCCCGCCCGGCGCACGGCGTCGGCCGGGCGTCCCTTCATCAGGCGCGCCGCCGCCCGGGCCAGACTCATGAACGCGGCCGTCTCGCCGAACGTGTTGTAGAAGCCGTAGAGGTAGCGCTCGCCGGGCAGCGAGCGGCCCGCCGGCAGGACGCCCTCGGCCACCATGGCGGCCTGCAGGATGGGGCCGCTGGCCGAGCGGATCAGCGTCCGGTCCAGGTCGACGAAGACGGCACCGGTGGCGTCGGTCATGTCCTCAACCTACTGCCGCCCGTCCCGGGCCGGTAGCGACCGGCACGGGTGGTCGTCGGGCCGGATGCGGAGGGGGGCGGGAGTCCCAGGTCACCGTGGGGAATCGGGAACCTGCCCCTGGACGCGGCAAAGGGACCACCGGGGGGGAGAGGTGGTCCCTTCGCACTGAGGCAACAAGGATAGGAGGGGGATTCCTTTGTCCTGTGGTTGCAGGAGCAAATGTATAACAGCCGCGAGCAATCAGTCAACCAGTTTGTCTAGATACCTGGTATCGTTTCCAGCGATGGAACTCCGACACCTGCAGGCACTGACCGCCATCAGCGACCACGGCACCTTCTCGGCGGCCGCCGACCACCTGGGCACCGTACAGTCCAACATCTCCGCCCACGTGGCGCGGCTCGAGAAGGAGCTGGGGGCACCGCTCATCGACCGGGCCGACGGGCGGCTCACCGAGGAGGGGACGGTGGTGGTGGCCCGCGCCCGCCGGATCCTGTCCGAGCTCGACGCCCTGCTGTCCGACGTCGCTGCCTGCAAGGACGAGGTGACCGGGACGGTCCGGGTGGGCATGATCGGGACCACCGCCCGGTGGCTGGTCCCCCGGCTCATGGACGCCGTGGCCCAGCGCCACCCGAAGCTCCGCCTGGTGATCGTCGAGGGGACGACCACCGGACTCGAGCCCCAGCTCGCCAACGGCCAGCTCGACGTGGCCGTGCTCCACCTGCCGGTCACCGGGCGCGACCTCGTGACCCGGCTCCTCTTCGAGGAGGACCTGATGCTCGTGGTCCCGGAGGGGCACGCCCTCGCCGACGCCGACCGGGCGCTCTCGCTCGACGACTTGGCCGACCTGGAGCTGCTGCTGCCGCTGCCGGGCACCTCCTACCGCGACGAGCTCGACGCCCTCACCCGCCCGCTCGGGATCACCCTCCTGCCCGCCGCCGAGATCGACGGGCTGCGGCTCATCGCCTCGCTCACCTTCGAGGGCTACGGGCCGGCCATCCTGCCCGCCACCGCCATCCCCGGGATCCTGCAGGACCGGTTCCACCCGGTCCCGATCGCCGGACTGCCCCGCCGACGGGTCGGGGTGGCCCAGCGGAGCAGGGGGCTCCCGTCCGCACCCACCCGTGCCCTCATCGAGCTGCTGCGGTCGACGGTGTCCCAGCCCGAGGGCCAGCCCCAGGGACTCCACCTGCCGGCCTAGGCGACCGCGGAGGCGCCGGTACCGCGGGCGGTAGCGTGCTGCTGACCCGACCGGGGGCGGCAGTCAGGAGCGGACGATGATGATCCACACCCGCATCGAGGGACGCCACCTCGGACGGGGCCCCTTCGACCTCGCCGTCGAGCGCGACCTCTTCGTCTACCTGCCCCCGGGCTACGACGACTCCGACCGGCGCTACCCGGTGGCCTACCTCCTGCACGCCTTCGGCCAGGACGCCGCCACGCTGGTCGAGCCCCCGACCGACCGCCCGCGCTGGCGGCCGCCGCTCGAGGACGTGCTCGACCCCGTGTTCGCCCGCATGGGCACCGACCCGATGCTGGTGGTGGTTCCCGACGGGGACTCGCACTACGGGTGCGGCCAGTGGGTGGACTCCCCGGTGTCGGGCAACTTCGCCAGCCACGTGGTCCGCGACGTGGTCCCCCACGTCGACGCCACCTTCCGGACACTGCCGACGGCCTCGTCGCGCGGCCTGCTCGGGTTCTCCTCGGGCGGTGCCGGCGCGTGGAACATCGGCACCACCCACGCCGGGGTCTTCGGGGCCCTCGCCATGCTCTCGGGCGACTCGTACCTCGACGTCACCCACCGACCGATCCTCTACGACTACCTCACCGACATCTGGCCCGAGGGGCCCGACGGACCCGTCGAGGCGAGCCGGCGGTCCGGACTGGTCTACGCCCTGGCCGCCGCCTACTCGCCCGCCCCGGACCATCCCCCGCACTACGTGGACCTGCCGGTGCGCTTCCCGAGCGGCGAGTTGGTGCCCGAGGTGTGGGAGCGCTGGCTGGCGCACGACCCGGTGGTCAACTGGCACGACCGCCTCGACGCACTGGGCCGGCTGCGGGGGATCCTGCTGGACGCCGGGGACGCCGACGACCACAACCTCCAGTGGGGCCACCGCATCCTCAGCCACCACCTCACGACGGCCGACGTCGGGCACCGGATCACCGACAACGCCGGCGACCACGGCGGACGCTCGCCCGAGCGCATCCAGGCGGCGCTGCAGTGGCTGGCCGGGGTGCTCGACGGCGACGACTGACCGTCGTGTGCCGCCGTGGCCGCCACCGGGACGGCAGTCAGTTGGTCGTCGGGTCGGCCGGGTAGCCCGACACCAGGCCGAGGGCCCCGCCCTGGCGCCGCAGCACCCGGCGCCACAGCCCCTCGGGATCGGCCGAGATGGGGTCCCGGGCCTCGGCCCGCACCACGTACCACGAGCCTTCGGCGATCTCGTCCTCCAGCTGGCCGGTCTCCCATCCGGCGTACCCCGAGAACAGCCGCGCCCCGACGACCGTCGACCCGTACCCGGTCGGGTCGACGTCGAGTTCGACCGTTCCGATCGGACGGTCGTCGTCGACCAGCAGGCGCCAGCCCGCCGGACGGTCGGGGGCGTCGTCGGCCGCCAGGTGGCGCGACGCCAGCCGGACCAGGCCGATCAGCGAGTTCCGGGCCACGGGTCCCCCGGTGAACAGCTCGGCGGGGGCGGTGGCCAGTGGGTGCCACCGGGGAAGCAGCTGGTCGACGGCCACCCCGCCGGGTCGGTCGATCACCACCCCGAGGGCACCGTGGACCCCGTGGTCGAGGACCAGGATCACCCGGCGGGCGAAGTTGGGGTCCTGGAGCACCGGCGTCGCCACCAGCAGGTGACCGGGCAGGACGTCGGGGGCGGGTTCGCCCCCGTACGGGTCGAACTCGCTGAACGGGTCCATCGGCACCTCCCGATGATGGCGCATCCGGCGCGGCGTCGGCACACCGGGTCCGGGAACGAATGGCGCCCCGGGTCCGCGTCGGCGACGCTGTCCCCCATGCCACTCGTCACCGTCTCCACCGCCGCCCCCCACGTGCGGGTCGTCACCCTCGACAACCCGTCCCGGCTCAACTCGATGTCGTTCGCACTCGTCGCCGACCTCTACGAGGCCATCGCCTCGGTGGCGGTGGACAACGACTGCCGGGTGGTGGTGCTGACCGGGGCCGGCCGGGCGTTCTGCTCGGGCCTCGAGCTCGAGCACGCCGGGATGCCGCCGGGCACCGAGGACCTCGGCCGTCACCGCATGGGGCTGCGCGCCATGGAGTACATGGGTGGGATCGTGCCCGCGCTGCGCAACCTGCCCCAACCGGTCATCGCCGCCATCAAGGGCCCGGCCTACGGCGGCGGGATGTGCCTCAGCCTCGGCGCCGACATCCGCCTGGCCGGCCGGTCGGCCGTGTTCTGCGGCGCCGGCATCACCAACGGGCTGACCGGGTGCGAGCTCGGGGTCAGCTGGCTCCTCCCCCGGGCCGTCGGTACGTCGCGCGCCAACGAGATCCTCCTCACCGGGCGCAAGGTGGACGCCGCCGAGGCCGAGCGGATCGGACTGGTGTCACAGCTGCTGGAGGACGACGAGGTGCTCGACCGGGCCGTCGCCATGGCCGTGGGCATGACCGCCCTCAGCCCGCTCGGCCTGACGCTGACCAAGGACACCCTGTGGGGGGCGCTCGAGGTCGGGAGCCTCCAGACGGCGGTCGACCTCGAGAATCGCACCCAGCTGCTGGCCGGCTTCACCGGCAACCTCAACGAGGCCGCCGCCGCCTTCAAGGAGAAGCGGCCGCCGGTGTACACGGAGTAGCGGCCGTGGCGAAGGCCCGCCGGGGGCGCAAGCAGCACCGCCGACCCCGCGACCCCGACGCCGGGGGCGGCCGTCGCGAGCACTGGCGCGCCGACGGCTCCCCCAAGGTCGCCTACCCGTCGGCCGACGACGCCAACCGCGCCGCCCTGCAGGCCCGCCTCGAGCACGGCGTGGATCTCGACCCGTACTCGTGCGGGATCTGCCGCGGCTGGCACCTGGCCAACCGCCGGACGTAGGCCCGCGCCGGCCACACCCCCGCCACGCTGGGCGGATCCACGGGCGGCGGAACTGTACCGTCCGGACGGTATAGTTCGAGCATGGCCAGCACCGTCACCTCCACCCCCCGGTCGCGCCCGGGCCGCGGGACGACCCGGCGGGACAGCGCCGCCACCAAGCGGCGCATCCTCGACGCGTCCGAGCGGGTGGTGCTGCGCGACGGTGTCGGGCACCTCACCCTCGAGGCCGCCGCCGCCGAGGCGGGTCTGTCCAAGGGTGGGGTCCTGTACCACTTCCCCGGTCGCGACGCCCTGGTGGCGGCCATGGTCACCCGCATCATCGAGCAGTTCGACGACGACATCAGGTCCTACCTGCCCGAGGAGGGCTCGCCCGGAGCCGGTCTGCCCGGTGCCTACGCCCGCGCCTACGTGCGCGCCACGCTCGAGCCGGTCACACCGGGCGAGGAACGCCTGGGCGCCGCCCTGCTGGCCGCCGCCGCCGCCGAACCCGGCCTGGTCGTCCCCCTCCAGGAGGCCGCCACCCGGTGGCAGTCCCACCTGGTCGACGACGGGCTCGACCCGACGGTCGCCACCACCGTCCGGCTGGCCTGCGACGGCCTGTGGCTGTGCGGGCTGTTCGGCCTGGCCGTCCCCGGACCGGAGCTGGCCGCCTCCGTCGGTGCCGCCCTGGAGCAGATGACCCGGGAGCGGTCGTGATCCGCCGCGGCCCCGCCACGGCCGGCGCCCCGGCGAGTGACGCCTCGGTCGCGCTCATCCGCACCCTGACCGTGACCGTCTTCCTGCTGTGGCTCGGGGCGACGTCGATCATCCCCATGTTGCCCGTCTACATCCGCAGCCTGGGCGGGACCGACACGCTGGCCGGGCTGGTGATGGCCTCGTTCTTCGCCGCCGGCGTGCTGTTCCAGTACCCGGTGGGCAAGCTGGCCGACCGGATCGGCCGCAAGCCGGTCCTGCTCGCCGGACTCGTCATCTACGCGGCGGCCAGCTTCGCCTTCCTCGCCCCCATCGCCCCCGCCGTGGCCATCCTCCTGCGCGGCATGCAGGGCCTCGGTGCCGGCGCCGCGGCCATCGCCGCCCTGGCCATGGTGTCGGGCGCCGTCGTCGTCGAACGACGCGGCCGCGCCTTCGCCTCGATCTTCAGCGCCGAGATCGCGGGCATGGCCGTCGGGCCGCTCATCGGGTCGATCGTCGGCGCCCACCACATGTGGGTCATGTTCCTCGCCTCGGGTGTCGTCGCCTGCGCGGCGGCCGTCCCCGCCGCCCGGATCGTCGAGCCGGCGGAGGAGGCCGCCCTCCGCGAGGCCCGCACCAATCCCGACGGGTCCGTCAACCGGCTGGCCAGGATCCGGTGGAGCCCGTCGATGACCGGCGCGCTGGTGGCGGCGGCGGCCCTCGGGCTCACCACCGGCGTCTACGACATCTGCTGGACCCTGCTCCTCGTCTCCCGGGGGGCCGCCCCGTGGCAGATCGGCGTGTCGTGGACGATGTTCGCCGTCCCCTTCGTGATCGCCGCCCGGCCGAGCGGTTGGCTGGCCGACCACATGGACCGCCGCCTCCTGGTGCTGGGTGGACTCGGACTGGCCGTGGTGTTCTGTGCCTCGTACCCGTTCATCCACGTCGTCCCCCTCCTCATGGTGCTGGGCGGCACCGAGGCGCTCGGGTTCGCCGCGGCCATGCCCGCGCTGCAGTCGCTGCTGACGCAGGGCTCGGAGCCGTCCGAGGTGGGACGCATCCAGGGCATGTTCGGCACCACCCAGACGGCACTGACGGCGGTGTCGGCCGCCGTGGCCGGCGCGGCCTTCGCCGTGGCGCCGTGGCTGCCCTTCGTGACGGCCGCCGGCCTGACTACGTGCGCCCTGGTGGCGGCGGCGGTGGTGTGGCGTCGGGTACCGGGCCACGTCCACGCCGAGCTCCACCGGGTCGAGGTCGCGGTCGCACCCACGGACGCCGATGCCGCCGCGCCCCGAGCGTCCGATCAGCCGGCGGTGGGCGTCAGCTCCGAGGTGCAGTAGGCGCACCGGCTCGCGGCGTCCGGGACCTGGGACAGGCACTCGGGGCACTCGCGGACCGGCTCCTCGCTCGGCGTCCGGCCGAGCCGGGCCATGAGAGCGTTGACCGGCTTGATCACCAGGAAGAAGATCACGGCGGCCACGATCACGAAGTTGAGCAGCGCCGTCAGCACCTTGCCGTAGGAGATCACCGACCCGTGCACCGTCCACGAGAGGCTGTTGAACTGGGTGCTGCCGCCGAAGATGGCCTTGATGAACGGTGTGATGATGTCGGTCGTCAGTGCCGCCACCACCGCGGTGAACGCGGCGCCGATGACGACGGCCACCGCCAGATCGAGCAGGTTCCCCCGCAGGAGGAACTCCTTGAACTCCTTGATCATCGCGACACCTCTCCTACTCGGTACCCGGACGCCGACCGGCGCCACGGCCATGACTGTACGCGGGGCCCTGGCCGGCTGCGACACCCGCCACCCGACGGCGACCGGGTGCCGTCGGCGGTCGTGCCGGGCTCAGGGAAGGCCGACGTGCACGGCGGCGGTCCAGCGGCCGGTCATCTCGACCTGGCACACCGAGGTGGCGGCCCCGAGCAGCCAGGCGATCACCTCGGCGTTGTCGGCGTCGGCCGGTACCTCGGCGACCAGCCCGCGACGCGGATGGTCCTGGGTGACGCGCCACCCCTCGGGCACGGGTCGGCCGAGATCGCGCAGCCGCCAGGCGACCCGGGGGCCGGAGGCGTGCTGGAGACCGACCGTCGTCGGTCGCGGCGGTTGCCCGGACTGACGTCGACCCGGCATCCAGGTCACGGTCGGCACCAGGTGGGTGGACCCGCCCAGGAAGGCGAAGGGCCCGGGCTCGGCCGGCCGGTACTCCTCGTCGATGACCGGCTCCAGGTTGATCCACCCCGTCCCGCCCGCCTGCACGGTGGCCATCCGGGCCAGTAGTTCGGCGTCGTCGTGGGCCACGAAGCCGAACTCGACGGGCCGGCTCCGGCTCACGTCTGCAGGTCCCCGACGGCGGCGGCCAGAGCGTCGAGCTCGGCCCGCCACGAGTCGGGTCGTGCCAGCGGTCGCACGACGAACTTGGAGAACCCCACGGCCAGGAACCCCTCCAGGAACTCGCGCAGCGCTCCGAGGCCGGCCGGAACCACCGTGGCCGGGTCGACACCCTTGCGTGACCGGCCCAGGGCGGCGAGCATCGACGGCTCGAGCGGTCCCGGGGCGTAGGCCAGGGACACCCCGAAGTGCTCGGGGCTGATGGCCCGTCCGGCCGCGGCGGCGGCCTCGTCGATGACCGTCCTGCCGGCCGCGGCCTCCGCCGGGGTGCAGGCCGACGGCAGCCATCCATCGGCATGGCGACCGCACCGTTCGAGGGCGGCGGGCACCATCCCGCCCAGCCAGAACTCGAGGGGCTCCTGCACGGGCAGGGGTGCCAGCCTCACCCCGTCGAAGGCACCGACCTCGCCGTGGTGGTCCACCGTCTCCCCCGCCCACAGGCGGCGCAGCACAGGGAAGGCCTCCTCCATGCGGGCGCCCTTCTCCTTCCCCGGGACCCCCACCGCCCCGGACTCCGGCAGTCGGGCGAGACCGGGCACGAACGTCACCAGCAGGCGCCCGGACGACAGCCGGTCGAGGGTGGCCAGCTGCTTGGCCAGTCGGACGACGTTGCGACCGGGCAGCAGCAGGGTGGTACCGAGCTTGAGCCGGGGGTTGTGGGCGGCGGCGTAGGCCAGCGCGGTGAGCGGGTCGAGCGTGGGCGCCGTCAGCACCTCGGGCAGCCACAGCGAGTCGAACCCGAGCTCGTCGAGGTCGTCGACCAGCCGGCCGAGCCCGACGGGCTCGCCGTCCAGGGGCCCCGCCCCGACCCCGATGCGGACCTTCACCCCGCCACCAGGGGTGGGCCGTCGAACCGGTCGACGGTGGCGAACTCCTCGACCGGCGCCCGCCGGAGCCGGGTCGGTTGGCGGACCGGGTGCCCGAGGGCGAGCAACCCCGCCACCAGGTGGGTGTCGGGCACGCCCAGCAGCTCCCGCACGGTCCGCTCCTCGCGCACCACCATGGAGGTGAGCACCCCGGCCAGACCCTCGGTCCGTGCCGCCAGCAGGATGCTCCAGGCGAACGGGTAGATGGAGGCTCCGCCCACCATGGTGTAGTGCCCGCTGTCCCGGTCCACCGTGGCCAGGCGGGCGAGGTCGGCCAGCAGCACCAGCATCACCGGGACCTCGTCGAGGTGCTCGGCGAACCCGCCCGGTCCGGATGCGGCGGCGGCGGCCACGTCGCCGGCGGTCGCCACGGCGGTCGCCTCCCCTGCCCGGTCGGTGACGACCGCCCACGGCGTCAGGCCGGCCGCCACCTGCGCCAGGTACTCGTACCAGCCGGGGAGGTAGACGTCGCGCAGGGCGCGGCGGACGGCCGGGTCGTGGACCACCACCACCCGCCAGGCCTGGCGGTTGCCCCCGTTGGGCGCGAACCGCGCCGTCTCCAGCAGGCGGAAGACGGTGGCGTCGTCGACCGGCTCGTCGGTGAAGTCGCGCACCGCCCCGGTGGTGCGCAGGGCCTCGGCCAGGTCCACCGGCGTCCTCCTAGAGGATCTCGAGGACGGCGTCGGCCGCACTCACGGTGAGCCCGGGCCCGGGCTCGACCTGCAGGGCGGTGACCACTCCGTCCTCGATCACCATGGCGTACCGCTGGGAACGGGTGCCGAGGCCGAAGCCGCTGCCGTCCATCTCGAGCCCCACGGCGGCGGCGAACTCGCCGTTGCCGTCGGCCAGCATCAGGACGGCGTCGCCGACGTTCTGCGAGTCACCCCAGGCGCTCATGACGAACGGGTCGTTCACCGAGATGCAGGCGACGGTGCCGACGCCCTTGGCGGCCAGCTCGTCGTGGCGGATGACGTAGCTCGGCAGGTGGTAGTCGGAGCACGTCGGCGTGAAGGCGCCGGGTACGGCGAACAGGACGACCTTGCCGGAACCGAGTACGTCGGCCGTCCGCACGTGGGTCGGGCTGCCGCCCACGGTGGTCATGACCTCGACATCGGGGATCCGGTCACCTACGGCAATGCTCATGGTGCTCTCCTGGGAGGGTCGGTGCCGGCGGTCCGGTGCGCGGTCGCCGGTCGGATGGGTGGCAACGGCAGGAGCGCCGTTGCACGCAGCATACGGTTCACCGGCCGGGACCGGTCACCGGGGGCGGGCCGTGCCGGATGCGGACGACGGTCCCGGTCGTCCGGTGGGTCGCCTCCCACCGCTCAGTGCGCGTCGAGGACCGACCGTCCGAACGCCTCGACCGCCGCCAGCTGCGCGTCGCGGGTGTCGCCCGGCAGCGCCACGCTCACCCACTCGACGCCGAGGGCCTCGAGCTCGCGGAGGGAGTCGACGACCCGCGCCTCGTCCACCGGTCCGGCGCCCATGGACAGGCCCTCGGGGATGAAGCAAACGGTGAGCGGCTCGGTCCTCCCGACCCGGTCGGCGTGGCTCCGGGCGTACTCGAGCGCCACCGCCAGGTCGGCGGCGGTCTCGAGCGGCGCCGTGCGGGTCCGGTCGGCGATGCGGGCCGGATTGGGGAACGGGCACCAGCCGTCCGCCGACTCGACGGCCCGTCGGATGGCCCGCCGGCTGTTGCCCCCGATCCACAGCGGTGGGCGGGGCCGCTGCCGGGGTCGGGGCAGCATGGTGTTGCCCTGGGCCCGGAAGCCGGCACCGGTGAAGGTCACGCTCTCCCCGCGCCACGCCGCGTCCATGGCCGCCAGGGCCTCGTCCATGCGGTCGTTGCGATCGGAGAACGGGACGCCGAGGGCGTCGAACTCGGGCTCGAGGTAGCCCGCACCCAGTCCGACGACGGTACGGCCGCCGCTCAGCACGTCGAGGGTGGCGATCCCCTTGGCGGCCAGGAACGGGTTCCGGTACGGCAGGACGAACAGGTTGGTGTGCAGCAGCACCGTGGAGGTGGCCGCGGCGGCGAAGGACAGGGCCACCAGCGGGTCCAGGGCGTGGTGGCCCCCGTGGGCCAGCCAGTCGTCGCCGGGGAACGGGTGGTCGGTGGTGTAGACGGCGCTGAACCCGGCGGCCTCGGCCGCGGCGGCGAGCTCGCCGATGGCACCGGGGGCGAGGAACTCCTCACCGCACTCCACCCGGTGGGTGGGCAGACCGTAGGAGACGCGCACGGCGCTACCCCGCCCCGACCAGCTCGGCCAGGAAGGCGGGCAGCCGGCCGGGACGTCCCGTCGGGTCGACGGCCCCGTGCACGGTGACGGCGGTGGCCCGGGACTCGCCCCCGACCGCCAACAGGTACCCGACCTGGAAGGTGGTCCGGGTCACGCCGTCGACCCGGACGTGGACGTGGACCTCGTCGTCGAAGCGCAGGGGGCGCCGGTACCGCACGTAGAGCTCGAGGACGGCGAAGTCCACCCCGTCGGGCCCGGAACGCACCACCTCGTAGGGATGGCCGGCCTCCCGCAGCATCGCCGCCCGGGCCTCCTCCAGGTAGGCGGGGTAGGCGCCGTGGTGGATGATTCCCATGGCGTCCGTCTCCGCGAAGCGGGTCCGCAGGCGGTGGGTGAAGCGGTAGTCCGACGCGACCAGCGACGGCTGCAACGAGAGGCGCACCCGGGCGACGCTACCGGCCGGCCGCCGCGTCCTGCGGCTGGTTCCACTCGATCCACCCGGTGCCGGTCCGACCGTCGGCCGCGGTGAAGCGGGCCGCGGCGCGGGGGAACCGGCTGACCCGGCCGTCGGTGGCGGTCAGCAGCAACGGCGCGAAACCCAGGGGCTCGATGGCCAGGTCGAGCGAGACCGGCTCGAGCAGCGCCCGGGCCGAGGTGGGCAGCCCTTCGCCGCCGAGCTCCTCGGTCACGTCGAGTCCGGTCACCGTGACCACCTCGCCGTCGGGGTGCTGGACGTAGCCGAAGGGGATGCGGGAACCCGGGATCCGGATGTCGGCGCCGTGGACCCGGGTCCCGTCGTCGAGCCGGGCCGCGAACCAGCACCAGGTGAACGCCCACCAGTCGCGGACGCCCCAGGAGTGGTCCCGCTGGCCCTGGCCCTCGACGGCGATGCGCTCGCCGCCCACGGTCAGCGAGCCGCCGACCAGGCAGGGGACCTCGTAGCGGGTGGTGAGGTCGTAGTGGTACGGCACGCCGTCGGTGGTCCAGGTGAGGTCGAGACCCAGCGTCGTCGGTGTGCCGGGTGCCCCCCGGTAGACGTCCGCCGGGTCGTCGTGGACCACCGCGGGCACCGAGCCGATCAGCGTGAAGGAGTCGAGCGGTTCGCCGACCACACCGGCGAACCGGTGGGCGCCGGCGTCCACGGCCAGGCCCGGCTCCGGGGCGACGGGCAGGTCGTAGGCCAGCGACGCCACGAGGGGCCGGCCGGCGCGCACGACCGTCGTCGTCCACCAGGTGACGCCCAGGTTGGGGTAGAGGCCGATCCGGGCGTAGCCGGCCACGGTGCCGTCGTGGGACACCAGGTCGAGGTAGTGCGACTCGTTCCACAGGGGCTCGTCGGAGGGGACGTGGCGACCTTCGTCGGCGGGATCGACGGCGTGGGGGTTCGGGTCGGTCATGGCGCGCTCCTCGGTGCGTGGCTCCGGGGACGACCCTGTCGGGCCGCCACCCCCGGTGGTACCTTGGGTCTAGCAGGCCGTCCCGGCGGGCGGCGGATCCCGGCCCGCCGGCCCCGGCCCCCCTCCCCCATGACCGCCCGTCGACGTGCCCTGATCCCCCTCATCGCCGGTGTCGCCTTCGGCGCGCTGGTCCTGCTCGCGCCGGCGCGGGCGGTCGCCGCCCCCGCCGCCGGGGTGTCGGTCGCCCCGACGGCCGCACCGGCCTACGACGGGGACGCACCCGACCCGGACGTCGTCTACGACCCGGCCGTGCCCGGCGGCGAGTACTTCGCCTTCTCCACCGGCACCAGCCTCGCCGGCTACCTCCAGGTGCTGTGCGACCCCGCCACCACCACGGGCGCACCCGAGGTCGGGTGGGCCCCCTGCCCGGGCTTCCCCTACGGCGCGTCGGCCCTGCCCCGGCTCCCGTCCTGGGAGCAGCCGGCGACCCAGAACGCTCCCGGCGTGTTCCAGTGGAACGGCACCTGGATCCTCTTCTACACGGCGGCCCGGGCGGGGCACGCCGACGACACCGGGTCCAACTGCCTGTCGGTGGCCACCGCCGGCGACCTCACCCCCGGGGACCCGGTGTTCACCGACGCCTCCACGGGACCGCTCCTGTGCGACGCGTCGCTGGGCGGCGCCATCGACCCGTCGCCCTTCGTCGACCCGGTGGACGGCCAGCCCTACCTGATCTGGAAGACCAACGACGGCGGGTCGGCGCAGCCGGCCCGCCTGTGGGCCCAGGCACTCGGGTCCGACGGCACCACACTGGTGGGCCAGCCCCACCTGCTCCAGGTCCAGGACACCGTCGACCACCCGTTCGAGACGACCATCGAGAACCCGCAGCTGGTCGACGCGGGTGGCGACTACGTCCTCCTCTTCTCCACCGGGGTCTGGGACAGCTCGTCCTACGCGGAGACGGACGTGCAGTGCTCGGGACCGCTCGGGCCCTGTGCCGGACCCACGGCCCCCTTCCTCACCTCGTACGGCGACGCCCAGGGACCGGGCGGAGGGATGCTGTTCCAGGACGCGACCGGTGCCTGGCGGCTGGCCTATGCCGCCTGGCCACCGGGCTGCACCCACTACGTGCCACGGTGCGGAGGGGCGCGACGCCTGTTCGTGGCACCGGCGACGGTGTCGCCCTTCCCCCTCGTCCCGCCCACCACCGGGATCGCCGGGACCGCTGACGGACAGGGGTACTGGCTGGTCGACGCCTACGGGGGCGTCTCGGTTCACGGATCAGCCGTCGACTACGGGTCCATGTTCGGCCAGGCGTTGAACGAACCGGTCGAGCACCTGGTGCCGACGCCCGACGGGCGGGGGTACTGGATGGTGGCCTCGGACGGCGGGATCTTCTCGTTCGGCGACGCCCGCTTCTTCGGCTCGATGGGCGGCCGCCCGCTGAACGCCCCGATCGTCGACCTGGCCCCGACCCCCGACGGCGGCGGGTACTGGCTGGTGGCCTCGGACGGCGGGGTGTTCGCCTTCGGTGACGCCGCCTTCCTCGGGTCGATGGGCGGCGACCGGTTGAATCGGCCGGTGGTGGGGATCGCCGCCGACCCGACCACGGGCGGGTACTGGCTGGTGGCCTCGGACGGCGGGGTGTTCGCCTTCGGCGCGCCGTTCCTCGGGTCCACCGGGTCCCTGACCCTGGTCCGCCCGGTGGACGGCATGGCCGTCACGGCCGACGGCCGGGGTTACTGGTTCGTGGCCTCGGACGGCGGGGTGTTCGCCTTCGGTGACGCCGGGTTCCACGGCTCGGCCGGAGGGCTCACGTTGGCGGCGCCGGTGGTCGCCATGGCCGCCGACCCGGCGACCGGCGGCTACTGGATGGTGGGGGCCGACGGCGGGGTGTTCGCCTACGGGGCCCCGTTCTACGGTGCCGACTAGGACGGTCGCGGAGGATCCCGGTGCCGGAGCCTCGGTGCCGGCCCCGTCGGCGGGACGGTCAGGGCGTGGTGGTCGTGGTGGTGGTCGAGCCGCCCGTGGCCCCGCTGCCGGTCCCGTGGTGGTGGCCGGCCCCGTGCCCACCGCAGGCCGCGGCCGTCGACGACGGGTCGGTGGTGGTGGTCGTGGCACCGGGCTCGGTGGTGGTCGTCGTGGACGCCGTCTCCCCCGTCGCGCCCGTTCCCGTGCCGCACGTCCCGCTTCCGCCCCCGAGGTTGCCCCCGCGGCTGGAGCCTCCACCCGGCGTGCCACCACCCGAACCGGTGGTGGTGCCGCCGCCCGTGTCGCCGACCTGGTGTGCCCCGCCCGGTGAGGCGTGCACGACCGGGGTCACCGCGTGGCGCGTGCCGATCGTCGCCGTGGTGGCCGGCGCCGCGGCCGTGGCGGTCCCCGGCCGTGCCATCCGGATCGTGCAGGAGGCCGTCTGGATGCCACCCGCAGTGGCGCCGTTCGCCGCGCCTCCGACGGTGCACCCGCCGTGGGTGACGCCGAGGCGCCGGGCGCCGGAGAGGGCCGGGGGCCCCGAGGTCACCACCGGGGCGGGGACGGCGACGTGGACGGCGGGTGCGGGCGTGGTCGGGGGGCTCGTGATCCCGACCGACCCGAGGATCCCCTGCACGGCATGGCCGGCCGGTCCCGGGAGCTGGGACGCCGCAGCCAGTCCGGTGGTCGCCACGAGCATGGTGGCCACGGTCGTCACGGCCATCACCGCCGGCGTACGACGGAGGCGCCGCCGTGCGGCGGGCCACGACCCCGAGACCGTCCGGAAGGCGGCTCGGGCCTCGTGCTCCGTCCGGAGCTCGTGCTCCTGGGCCGGTCCGGAGGCGGCGGCGAGCAGGTCGGCCAGCCGTCCGCTGGTGAGGTTGGGGAGCGCCACCACGTTGTCGTCCACCCCTGCGCTGAAGGTGGTGCCACCGGTCACGACGGGATCCTCACGCATGGAGGCGCTCCCCCTCGTGCACCGTGACCGTGGCCGAGGTCGTGGTCACCACGGTCGTGCCCGCCCGTGCACCGGTCCCGACCGGGACCTCGGTGGACCCCAGCTCGACCAGCTGCCGCTCCAGCCGCTTCAGTCCCCGGTGGCACAGCACCCGCACCGATCCCGGGGTGCGGTCCATCACCGTCGCCACCCGTGCCACGTCCATCCCCACGACGATGCGGAGCATGACCGCCTCGGCCTGGTCGGGCGGCAGCTGCGCGATGAGCGAGACGGCGCGGTCGGTGGCCGAATGCTCGGCCGCCTCCTCCTCGACGTTCGCCGTGGACGGCAGCACCACGAGACTGGCGTGCTCGATCACGTCGATCCGCCGCTCACCACTCCGGTACCAGTCCGTCAGCCGGTTCCGTGCCGTCGTGTACAGCCAGCCGCGGAAGCCCGACTCGTCGCCCTCGAATCCGGGGAGGGCGCGCAGCACGCGCACCCAGATGTCGGCGGCGAGGTCCTCGGCCACCGGGGCCGCCTTGACCCGCAGGTAGCGCATCAGGCCGGGCTGGAACTCGCGCCACAGCCGCGCGAACGCTTCCTCGTCACCCTGCTGCGCCCCCTGCAAGGTCCCCCTGAAGTCCAACATGCGAGCCACCTGCCGTCCCGTGCTGCATCGTGAAGTCGAATCCCCGGTGCTTGTCTTACACCCCGGGTGGGCCACCGTCCAGCACCCCGATCCGTCGCGAGGCTCCCCACCATCGACGGATTCCACGGTGTAACGCGATGGGGCCTTCGTTCGTTGGTAGAGGGGCGCGACGTGTGCCCCACGCGCCGCCCGCCTCCCCCGACGGACCTCCGCCGACGCCTGCGGAGCGGGCCGCGATGGTACGATCTCCCGCCGGCCGTTGGTCCGGGGCAACCAGCAGCACGTCGTAGGGGAGTCGCACCGATGCAGCAACCACCATCCGCCACCCCCCGTCGCCGGGTACCGGGCGCGCTCCTCGGAACCGCCGTGCTGGTGCTGGTCGCCGGAGCGCTGGCCGCCTGCGGCCAGAGCGCCGCACCGCCGATGCCGCCGGCGGCGTTCTTCTCGCTGCCCGGGAACGGTCAGGCCGCGGTGGTGTGGGCGGCACCGGCCCAACGCGCCGACGTGACCTCGTACGTCGCCACCGCCCGGCCGGGCGGCCGGACCTGCACCTCGACCACGGTGCTGCGCTGCACCATCACCGGGCTGACCAACGGGAGAACGTACGCCGTCTCCGTCCAGTCGGTCGGACCCGGGGGCAGGAGCACGTCGGACAGCCACCCGATCACCGTCGGGACACCGTGGGCCCCGTCCGGCGTGACCTCGGCACCGGGCGACTCCAGCGCCGCGCTCACCTGGAAGGCACCCACCTTCTCCGCCGGCGGACCGGTCCTCTCTTACACGGCGGTGTCCTTCCCGGGCGGCGGCAGGTGTACGACGACGACCACCTCGTGCACGGTCACCGGACTCGCCAACGACACGACCTACGCCTTCACCGTCACCGCCACCAATGCGTTCGGTACCAGCACCGCCTCGGCACCGAGTCCCTCGGTGATGCCGTCCGACACCGCCGGCGGCTCGGTCGGCATCGTCTACCTCGGGCCGGTCAACGCCAACCAGGAGACGACCGACGGCACCATCCTCCAGCGCGACGCCGGCATCAGCGTGGCACTGCCCAACGGACGCGACCTGTGGATCTTCGGCGACACGTCGTCGTTCAGCGCCGACTCCAGCCAGTCGAACGCCTTCATCGGGGGCAGTACGGCCGCCAAGGGGCGCTACGTCCCCGGTGAGTCGCCGACCGCCCTCAAGGACATCAAGCCCGCCGGCTCCGGGGTGTCCACGACGCCGACCCAGTTCATCCCCACGCCGACCGACACGTACATGCCCGACGGGACCGGGCGCGCGTGCAGCGCGGCCAACGGGGCGGTCTACACGGCACGGTGGCCCACCGGGGCGGCGCTGCTCGACACCCAGACGCTGCTCGTCACCTACACCGACGTGTGCGTCACCTCGTCCACGTCGTTCACCGTCGAGGGCTGGGGCTTCATGACCTACGCGTGGCGGAGCGCCAAGATCAAGTCCCAGCCGCTCGACGTGTTCCCGCCGGCGAGCTCCGGGGCCGAGCTGCCGCCGGACCGCGCCTACCAGTCCCCCATCGTGGCGAACGGGCAGGTCACGTTCTTCACCTCGGTGTGCACCTCGCTCTACATCGCGTGCACGGCCGGGTCGGTGTCGGCGACGACGGTGGGGGCCGACGTCCTGACCCTGGCGGTCCCCGGGAACTACGCGGGTCAGCCGGCGGTGACCGACGGGAGCGCCCCGTGGATGCCGGTCAACGTATCGGTGGCGGCCTACCCGAGCGGGCTGCGGCTCATCGAGCAGACCTCCATCGGCGGGACGTTCGTCGTCTTCTCGTCGGCGACGCCCACCGGGCCCTGGCACCCCTTCTACTCGGGGACGCTGCCCGGTTGCAGCACCACACCCAAGGGCTTCTGCTACGCCTTCGTGGGCCATCCCGAACTGGGGAGCGACACGAGTCTCCTGGTGTCGTACTTCAAGCCGGACTCGCCCGAGAACGCCAACGTCGGCCACGTGGACCTGGCCCTCGTGCCCCTGACCGCACCCTGACCCCGTCGGGAGGGCCGGTTCGCCCGGCGTTCAGTCGGGAAGGGTGTAGGAGTTCTCGAACTCGTCCTGCAGCACCGTGGCGACGTGGTCGGTGGTGTCGACCACCAGTTCCTCGGTGAGGACGCGGACACGGTAGGACCACCCGTCGGGCAGGGCGAGGCGGTCCCCCAACGTGGCCAGCGCGGCCTCGTCCATCCCGGGGTCGACGGCGATGCACAGGGCCTGCATGACGTAGGCCAGCCCGGTCGGGTCCACCAGCTCGTAGACCGGCCGGCCGGCGTCGTAGAAGAAGACCGCGCCCCGGTCGACGTGGACGTCGGTGTAGGGCGCCGTGGCCGGCACGTCGCCCAGGTCGATGACGGCGATCCGACGCATGAGGATGCCGTTGAACTCGCGCAGCACCGGCTCCCGCACGGCCACCTTGGTCCCGATCCCGTCGATGGTCCAGTAGCGGGGACCGTTCAGCTTGACGACGACCGCTCCCAGCTCCTCGGCCAGGGCGGCGGCGTCCAGGCCGTCCCACTGCTCCTGAGGGCACTCGTTCAGGAACTGGGTGCCGTAGACCTCGGCCTCGAACCGGCCGTCACGGTCGAAGGCGGCGATGACCTCGCCGTACCGCACGCCGCGGACGTCGTCGACGAGCCGGGGCGTGTCGCTCGTTCGATGGGTGTCGCTGACCATGGTCCGGTTCCTCCCGCTGTCGGGCCCGCTGCCGCGGGCGCTGGGGAAACTATAGACAGAACCACTGACAGATGCCCGCCGGCGACCGGGCCGGCCCGTGACGGGCACCGGAGCACGCCCGGGCATCCGGTAGCGTGCCCCCAGCCGTCGGGACCCGACCGCCGGACAGGAGCGAGTGGAGGACCGTCCGGTGAGCAGCGCCCAGGAGTACGTCGAGCCCGGGAGCGAGTACGACGAGCCGCTCGTCCCGAAGGGCCTGAAGCCGAACGCCATCGGTCTGGTCACCTCCACGGCGGTCGGCCTGGCCTCGACGGCGCCGGCGTACAGCCTGGCCGCCACGCTCGGCTTCGTCGTGGTGGTGGTCGGCGTGCAGTCACCCCTCCTGGTCATCCTCGCCTTCGTCCCGATGTTCTTCTCCTCCTGGGCCAACAAGGAGATGAACCGGGCCGATCCTGACTGCGGGACCAGCTTCACCTGGGCGGCACGGGCCCTCGGTCCGCGTACGGGCTGGTTCGCCGGAGGCTGGGGCACCGTGGCGGCCGACTTCCTGGCCATGGCCAGCTACGCACAGGTCGCCGGTCAGTACGTGTTCCTCCTGTTCGGCGCCACGTCCATCGGCTACGACGCCACCAGTCCGTGGGTGCTGGCGACCGGTATCGGGTGGATCGTGCTCCTGACCTGGGTCTGCTACCGCGGGATCCAGGTCTCGGCCCGGCTCCAGGTGGTGCTGGTGGTCATCGAGGTGATCCTCCTGGCCGTCCTCGCCGTCACCGCCCTGATCAAGGTGGGGGCCGGATCTGCACCGCCCGGCCACCTGGATCCGTCGTGGTCGTGGTTCGATCCGTTCCGGATCACCTCGTTCTCCACGTTCATGCAGGGCATGCTGCTCATGCTGTTCATGTACTGGGGCTGGGACACGACGGTCTCGCTCAACGAGGAGAGCGAGGAGCCGACCCGCATCCCGGGCACGGCCGGGGTGATCTCCACCGTGATCCTCCTGTTCACCTTCCTCCTGGTGATCCTGTCGGTCCAGTCCTTCGCCGGCATCGGGACCCACGGCATCGGACTCGGGAACCCGAACAACCAGAACGACGTACTGTCCGTCCTGGGCAGCGCCATCTTCGGGGGCTCGGGCATCGGCCAGGTGGCGGCCCGGCTGCTCGTCCTGATGGTGCTCACCTCGACGGCGGCCACCGCCCAGACGACGATCCTCCCCAACGCCCGGACCACCCTGTCGATGTCGTTCCACAAGGCGCTGCCGGACTCGTTCGCCCGGATCCACCCCAGATACCGGTCGCCCACCGTGTCGACCGTGGTGTTCAGCGCCCTGTCGATCGTCTTCTACGTGATCATGAACTACGTGTCGGGCGGCAACGTGATCAGCGACTCGGTGTCGGCCGGGACGTTCTTCATCGCCCTGTACCTCGGGATCACCGGTGTCGCCTGCGTATGGCACTACCGGCGCTCGATGCGGACGACCACCCGCACGCTGTGGACCCAGGGGATCATGCCGGGACTGAGCGCGGTGATGCTCTTCGCCCTGCTGGGCTGGAACGTCTGGCTCTACGCCAGCGACCCGACCCAGAGCTACACCAGCTGGAAGCTGCCCTTCCCGCCCCACTGGACCGTCGGCGGCGTCATCATCATCGGGATCGTCACCACGGTGATCGGCCTCGGGTGCATGTACGCCATGGAGCGCACCAGTCCCGCCTACTTCCGGGGCGAGACCCTCCACACCGGCCTGTCCATCACCGACGACGACCAGGTGGTCCGCATCGCCCCCGGAGGAACCGACGGCACCGGAGGATCCGACCGCACCGAACCCTAGGGACGCGCCCTCCGGACCCGCCCGGTCCTGGCCCGCGGAAGGCGCCGGTAGCTTGGCCCCCATGCGGGGGAACGGCCACGGACGCAGGTGGCCCGGATGAGGCTGCCGCGTCTGCGGCGCAACCGGGTGGACGACGAGGTCGCGCCACCGGCGGGCCTGGAGCAGTCCGACGACGCCCAGATCGACGCCGACCTCCCCTACACACCGGGTACCGCCCGTGCCGCCCTCGGCCATCCGGCCTTCCGCTCGGTGTGGCTCGGCACCTTCGCCTCGAACGTCGGCACCTGGATGCAGAATATCGCCCTGGGTGTGTTCGCCTTCGAGCTCACCCACTCCGCCACCTACGTGGCGCTCCTCGGCTTCGCCCAGCTCGGCCCGCTCTTCCTCCTCTCCATCCTCGGCGGTGCCCTGGCCGACGTGGTCGACCGCCGACGACTCCTGATCGCGTGCCAGGTCGAGCAGCTGGTGTTCTCCCTGGCCCTGGCCTGGGCGGCGTCGCGGGCCCACCCGTCGACCCTGCTGGTGTTCGCCTGCGTGCTCGCCGTCGGTATCGGCAACGCCCTCAACGCGCCGGCCTTCACCGCCGTGCTCCCGACGCTGGTGCCCCGCCGCGACCTGCCCGGCGCGGTGTCCCTGCAGTCGGTGCAGATGAACCTGTCCCGGGTCATCGGCCCGGCCATCGGCGGGCTCCTGCTCCCCCTGGTGGCCGCGTGGGGCATCTTCGCGATCAACGCCGCCACCTACGGATTCGCCATCGTCGTGATCGCCCGGGTCTCGCTCCCTCGCCGGGTGGAGCACGAGCAGGCCCCCGGCGACACCGGCATCCGCCGGCTGCTCGGCGGGCTGGCCGTCGCCCGGTCGGACGCGCTGGTCCGCTTCTGCCTCGTCACGATCTTCGGCATCTCGTTCTTCTGCCTGCCCTTCATCGGCCTCATGCCGGTGGTGGCGGCCCGGGACCTGCACATCGACCCGGCCGGGGCGGTCTACGGCGGGCTGTACGCGCTGTTCGGGTTCGGGGCCGCCCTCGGTGCCATCTCCGTGGGGACCGTGTTCGCCGCCGTGCCCCGGACGCTGCTGATCCGGCTGGGTCTGGTCGGTTTCGCCGCCGCCCTGGCGGTCTTCGGGCTCCTGTCGCAGATCTGGGCCGCCTACGCCGTGGTGCTGGTGGTCGGGTACGCCTACTTCGTGACCATCACCTCGCTGTCCACCGCGCTGCAGGCCCACATCGCCGACGCCGTCCGGGGGCGGGTCATGGCGCTGTGGATCATGGGGTTCGGCGGCACCGTGCCCCTCGGCCTGCTGGTCGGCGGGGCGGTGGCCACGGCGACGTCGGTGCGGGCCGTCGTGCTCGCAGGAGCGGCGATCGCGCTCGGCATCGGTGCCTATGCCTGGGTCCGCGCACCCACGGCCGACGGCGTGGTCGCCGCCACCTGAGCGCCACACCGTCCGTCCGGTGGTGCCCTGCACCACGGCGGCCACCTGCCGCTCGCTACAGTCGTCACCCTCGGGCACCCGCCCGATCCCACCGACCCGAAGGGCGGGACGCGCGCCATGCACCCCTCCACCCACCGTCGGCGCCCGGGTGGCGCGTACCGCTGGACGGTCGCCGTGGTCGCCGTCGTCACCCTCCCGGTCATCGCCGGCGCCCCGTACGCCGGCGCCTCCCCGCGACGGGGCCCCGCGACCGATCGCCCGGCCACGTCGGTCCGCACCGCGCCGGCGATACCCCGGGTACGGGCGCTGGTCGACTCCGGCCTCCGCCGGGTGTCGACCGGGGCGACCGGGACCGACCCGGCGGGACCCCAGCCCTCGACACTCCACCGCGTCGGTGGCGCGCTCCCCCACACCTTCACCGCACCGGGCGGAGGGCCGGGCGCGGCCAGCGGGTCGTCGAACTGGTCGGGCCAGGTGCTCACCGGCGGGTCCACCACCGGGGTGGCCGGCGACTGGACGGTGCCCGCCGTGGTGCCGTCGACGGGAGCCCAGTACTCGGCCACCTGGATCGGTATCGACGGCACCTCCCCGTCCGGGACGCTGATCCAGACCGGCACGGAGCAGTCGACGGTGGACGGGACGACGTCCTACTCGGCGTGGGTGGAGGAGCTGCCGGATGCGTCGGTGCCGATCGATGCGGAGGTCGAGCCCGGTGACGCCATGCAGTCCACCGTCGTCGAGACGTCCGCCGACGTGTGGACGGTGACGCTGATCGACGTCACCGGGTCATGGGAGTTCAGCCAACCGTTCGCCTACACGACACCGGGGGCCTCCGCCGAGTGGATCGAGGAGGCTCCCACGGTCGGCGGGGGCCAGTCGACCCTGGCCGACTTCTCGAGTGCCACGTTCACCTCGATGGGGGTGGACGCCACCGGGGGCCAGACGCTCGACCCCGTCTACCTGATCAATCCGGCCGGCACGGCGTTCGTCGCCTGGCCCGGCGCCTACGACCCGTCGTCCGCCTCCTACACCGACCACTACGGGACCCCGCCGCCCACGCTGGCGTCGCTGTCGCCGGTCCAGGGCGGTACGGACGGCGGGACCGTGGTGCAGATCTCGGGTCAATTCCTGTACGCCACCACGGCCGTCCACTTCGGCGCCACCTCGGCGGCGTTCCACTACGACGACAGCGGCACCCTGACCGCGTTCGCCCCGACCCGGGCGGCGGGCACGGTGGACGTCACCGTCACCTCGGCCGGCGGCACGAGCGCCGTGTCCGGGGCCGACCGCTTCACCTACGTCCAGTCGCCCCCCGTCGGGTCCGGTGGCTACGACATGGTCGGGTCGGACGGCGGGGTGTTCGTCTTCGGGGGCGGCTTCCACGGCTCCCTGCCCGGCCTCGGGATCCACGTGGACGACGTCACCGGCATCGTGCCGACCACCGCCGAGACGGGCTACTTCCTGGTCGGGGCGGACGGTGGGGTGTTCGCCTTCGACGCGCCGTTCGAGAACTCGCTGCCGGGGATCGGGGTCCATGTCGACGACATCGTGGGCATCGTCCCCACCCTCGACGACCAGGGCTACTTCCTGGTCGGGGCGGACGGCGGGGTGTTCGCCTTCGACGCGCCGTTCGAGAACTCGCTTCCGGGCATCGGGGTCCACGTCGACGACATCGTGGGCATCGCAACGACGCCGGACGATCAGGGGTACTGGGTCCTCGGGTCCGACGGCTCGGTGTACGCGTTCGGCGACGCCACCTCCTACGGCAGCGCCCCCGGGGGCGCCGTGGCGATCACCGCCACCCGGGACGGCGGCGGGTACTGGGTCGTCGGGGCGAACGGATCGGTCACGGCGTTCGGCGACGCCCGCGGCTACGGCGACCTGCCGGGGCTCGGCGTCCCGGTGGACGACATCGTGGCCATCGTCGTGTCACCCGACAGCGGCGGCTACGACCTGTTCGGCCGGGACGGGGGGGTGTTCAGCTTCGGCGACGCGCCCGATCTCGGGTCGCTGCCGGGACTGGGCGTGGTGGTCTCGAACGTGGTCGGAGCCGTTCCCACCTGAGCCCGGCGCGGGGTGACCCCCGGCGGATCGGCGCGGCCGACCGCCGCCGGTGGTGCACCAGGCGTCGACGGCCGGCCACCGGTTCCCGACCCCGCAGAACCCGTGAGGACTAGGTTGAGCCGACGCGGACCCTGAGAGTTGCGATCGTGCTCGCCGGTGCGGTGCTGGTCGCCACCACCCTGTTCGCCGTGGACGCGGCCACCGCCGCCCCTGCGACACCGGGTGGATCGGCCCACGTCTCGACCATCTGGCTGAAGATGGCGCATGCCTACACGCCCGACCCGGCGGAGGGCACCACCGACGACTACCACTGCGCGTTGCTGGACCCGCACGTCACCACGAACTCGTACGTCATCTCCAGTCAGTTCTTCCCCGGGAGCCGTGAGGACCACCACGCCGCGCTGTTCCTGGTGCCACCGTCGCTGAGCGCGACGGCCGAACGGGACAACCAGGTCGGCAAGGGCTGGTCGTGCTTCGGTGAGGGCGCACTCCCGAACACTCCCCTCGCCGACCTCGCGGCCGTGCCGCTCATCAGCGTCTGGGCCCCGGGTCATGGGGCCGACGACCTGCCCAAGGGGACCGGGCTCCTCCTTCCGGCTGGGAGCCTGGTGATCATGCAGGTCCACTACAATCTGCTGGTCGGCGACAAGCCCGTCAAGAACTCGCTGGTGCTGCACACGGTGCCCACGACGACCCGTCTCCAGGCCCTCCATCTCGACCTGATGCAGGCGCCACCGAACATCCCCTGTTCGCCCGGCGTGACCGGTCCGCTGTGCGACCGCACCGCATCGCTCGCCTGGCTGGGCCAACGGTTCGGCCAGAGCGTCGTCGACGAGGTGACCGGGATCGAGCTGCTCTGCGGGGAGAACCCGTCCGACCCACCGGTCGGCGACTCGGCCACCTGCACCTCGGCCGTCGGCACGAGCGGCTACATCGTCCGGGTGCAGGCCCACATGCACCTCCTGGGCGTGTCGTTCACGATGGTGCTCAACCCGGGAACCCCCGAGGCGAAGACCATCCTCGACGTCCCCCGCTACAACTTCGACTACCAGAAGTCCTACAACCTGGCCACACCCGTCCCGGTCACCGCCGGGGAGCCGATCCAGATCAACTGCCAGTTCGACCCGACCCTGGGCCAGGAGCTGCCCCTCCTGCGCAAGGCCTCGGCCCACTTCGTGATCTGGGGCGACGGATCGGTGGACGAGATGTGCCTCGGCCTGGCGTGGACCTCGTCCTCGCTCCCGAACCGACACGACCCCGTCTAGTCGTCCTCCGGGTCGGATCTTCAGCCGGTCGGCAGCGTCGGTCGGCTCATACGGGCGGCCGGATAGCCCGGGGTGTCGACGACCCGGATCTGCTCGAAGCCCATACGCTCGTAGAACGCCATGGCGTGGGGATTGGCGGTGACCTCCAGGGTCTCGACGTGCCGGTCGCTCAACCGGCCCGCGATGTCCCGCACCAGCGCCGATGCGATGCCCATCCGCATGCACGGGGGGTCCACGAAGAGATCCTCCAGCTCGGCGAGGCCGTCGGCGATCAGGTACGTGGCGAATCCGGCAACGGTGCCGTCAGCACCTACGGCCACCCTCATCCGACCCTCGAGCACCCCTTCGTCCGACAGCACGAGCCACTCGGGGTGCTCGCGCAGGAGAGCGCGATCGTGCTCGTTCGACCAGGACGCCCGCTCGTACACCCCCTGGAGGTCATCCATGTCGGTGGGTTCGCCGTCGCGGATGAGGAAGGTCATGACGCTGGATTGTCCCACGGCGACGGAGCAGCCCGGACGTCCTCTGGAAGCGGCTCGCTGCGACCGCCCGGCTCCGACGGCCTACCCTCAGGTCATGATCTACCACCTGATGGAACGGAGCGACTGGGAGCGGGCGGAGCGCACCGGCACCGGGGTCGTCCCCGGTGAGGGCGAATCGTTCCTGCACTGCTGCGACCAGGGTCAGCTCCACCAGGTCGTGACCGGCTGGTTCGCGGCGGGCGCAGACGTGGTGGCGCTCGTGCTCGACCCCACCCGGGTCGCGGGTGAGACGAGGTACGAGCCAGGTTCGGCGGGCGAGCCCGAGCGCTTTCCCCATCTGTACGGGTCGATCCGCCCACAAGACGTCGTGGGCGTCGAGGGCGTGGAGCCGATCGACGGCGACCGGCCCCGGTGAGGGGTCACCCTCGAGGTCCCGGACCGCCGGATGGCCCCCGCAGGTGCGCTTCCCGGATGAGCACGTCCTCCAGTTGAACTGTGGGATTCGCGACACTGCTCGCACTGATCGAACTGTGCGCGTGGTTCTTCGCGGCGCGCGCATTCCGGTGGAGGCGGTACGAACATGAATCGGAAGGGCGGCGGGAACGTCGGGATGCCGAACGCAGGCGTCACCACTTCCACGACTCCTGGACACGGAGGCCGATCAGGGTCGCACCGCCGAGGCCCACGCAGTCCGACGATCGTCCGTCGGAGTGGCCCGTCGCTGGTCCGGCTCTCATCCCCGAACCCGGGCGTGACCCACAGCTGAACCTCCGGATCAGGAGGTGGCCACCACCGCGAACCCACTCGTCGTGACGCCCACGGTGGCCAACTCGGTTCCGCTGAGGTACGTGTCGCTGAGCTGAGCACCGGAACACAGTTCATCGATCGTCCACCCTGCGTGCGTCATGAAGGCTGGTGCGTCGGCTGGATCCAGACGGAATCGCAATTCCTCCCCGCCGGCCGCCATGACCCGCCGGCCGACACGCCCCCGCTGGCTGCCCTGCTGCTCGAACCCCACGCCGAAGTTGACAGCCAGACGGCCACCCGGCCCGCTCAGCGACGATGCCAGCACGAGCAGCGAGGCCACCTGCTGCTCGGTGAGGTACATGGTGAGGCCCTCGGCGATGAATGCCGTCGGTTCCCCAGGCCTGAATCCGGCGATCACGAGCGATTCGGCAAGTGATGATTCGGTCACGTCGGCAGGTACGTACGTCGGTCCTCCGGCTGGGGCGCGGGTCCGCTTGTCCGATTGTGTCGACGCCAGATCGACCTCGAAGAAGGTGACTCCCGGTCGAGCGAATCTCCAGGCGCGGCTGTCGTATCCGGCTCCCAACACGACTACCTGGCGGACGCCCTCGTCGAGGACGTCGGCAACGAACTGGTCGTAGAAGCGGGTTCGGGCCCCGAGATAGGCGAACGTGCGATTGTGACCGAGTCGCCCGAACCCAGGGATCCGCAGGACGGCAGCAGCTCTCGCCCACCCAGGACGAAGCATCTGTTCGGCGAGGGGGTCGTCGACGACTCCCATCCAGTCCAGGTGCACCCGGGCCAGTGCGACCAGTGCGGCCGAGCGCGAGGTCCGTTCGGCCGCCATCGCCCATGATGGTATCGGCGGACGCCTTCCCTGGCGAGATCGCCCCGAGCGGCACGGCTCGCCGCTCGGTACGGAGACCACGCCGTGCCCTCCCCGCGGGTTGCGATGGTGTGCCGCATCGCTCGTGCCACCCTCTTTCGTGCCATCCAAGGTGGCCGCCGACGTGCTCGGGCACCTGAATTCTCGCAAGTCCTTCGCCATCCACCGCCGCCATGCCGGCACATCCGCTGGAGCGGGGTGAGCCCTGTCCCCGAGGTGCTCGGTGCAGCGGTTCGACGGCGGGAGCCGGAACCGATGCGTGTGGTTCTACTGGGAATCGACCACCTGGGGGGAGTCGTAGCCGATGGCACCGAACGCCCCGTCGGGCCCGCCGATGGACCCGTTGCCGACCTGACCGATTGCATTCTCCCCCCAGCAGTCGACCCCGCCGGTCGAGAGCACCACGCAGTAGCCGTCGTCGTCGCTCGTCGCCGCCGTGGCGTCAGTGATGCCGGTGACCGACTGGGGTGTGCTGTACCCAAACCCCTCATCGGCGAGTCCGGTGGTCCCATCGCCCAACTGGCCGTCGTCGTCGTTCCCCCAGCAGTCCATCGCACCGGTGGCGAGCAACGCGCAGTAGCCGAAGGTGTCGCCTCCTACCGCCCCGACGGCATCGGTGATGCCGGAGGTCGCCTGAGGCGTGTCGTAGCAGTAGTCGCCACCCTCGCAGCCGTCGGGTCCGCCGGTGGTTCCGTTCCCCAGCTGGCCGCTCCCGTTGATCCCCCAACACTCCACTCCACCGGTCGAGAGCACCACGCAGTAGCTCTCACCGTCGCTGACCGCCGCCACGGCGTGGGTGATGCCGGTGACCGGCTGGGGTGTGTCGTACCCGTAGACCCCGTCCGGCCCGTCGACGGTCCCGTTGCCCAGCTCACCGGACTGGTTGTCCCCCCAGCAGTCCACTCCGCCACTCGAGAGCACCGCGCAGAAGCCGAGTTCGTCACTGACTGCCGAGACGGCGTCGGTCATCCCGGTGACCACCTCAGGGGTGTCGAAGCAGAAGTCGCCACCATCGCAGACGTCGGGTCCATCGATGGTCCCGTTGCCCAACTCGCCGTTGGCGTTGTCTCCCCAGCACTCCATTCCACCGGTCGAGAGCACCGCGCAGTAGGTGCCGCTGCCATGGAGGTCGCTCACCACGGCCACCGCGTCGGAGATGCCGGTGACCGGCTGGGGCGTGTCGTAGCCGATCGCCCCGTCAGGCCCGTCGACGGTCCCGTCGCCCAGCTCACCGAATTGGTTGTCCCCCCAGCAGTCCACTCCACCCGTCGAGCGGAGCGCGCAGTAGCCAGCGTTTGCGCCGCTGGTCACCGACACGGCGTCAGTGATGCCGGTGACCGGCTGGGCGGTGTCGAAGCAGTAGTCACCACCATCGCAACTGTCGGGTCCCCCGAACCTTCCATTGCCCAGCTCGCCGGCGCCATTCGCCCCCCAGCAGTCCACTCCGCCGGTCGACAGAAGCGCGCAGTAGCTGTCGGCATTGACACTGGACGCGATCGAAACGGCGTCGGTGACACCGGTGACCACCTGGGCGGTGTCGTAGCCTGAGACCCCGCCAGGTCCGCCAATGGTCCCGTTGCCCACCTGCCCGGCGTCGTTGTACCCCCAGCAGTCCACGCCGCCGGACGAGAGGACCGCGCAGTAGCCGTCGCCCTCTCCGTCGCTGGCCAACGACGTGGCGTCCGTCACTGGCGACAGCGGCGGCGGCGTCGTCGGCGGAGGGACCACCAACGTGAGCGCGGTGGTCGCCGTCGCCGTGCCGGTCGCGGTCATCGTGATCGCATAGTTCGTTGCCGACGTTCCCGTGTTGGCAGGCACGTCGACGTCGGCGATCACCGTGTCGGCCCCACCTTCGGCTCCACCCGCACACGGGAGCGTGACAGGCAGTCCCGCGAGGGTCGGGCTCGACGTGAACAGACAGAAGTCGCCGTACCTGACATTGTCGGTGAGGGTCACGTTGCCACCAGCGGATGTCAGCGTCGATGGGATCGCCGCCAGCGCCGACACGGCTGGCGGCGGTGACTCCGGACGTACCGTCACGCCCACGGCTTTGGTCGTGACCGTCTTGGTTCCGATGACCGAAAGCTGGAAATACCGTTTGACGGCTGACTTCCCGGTGTTGGCCGGAAGCGTCACGGTCGTCGACACCGGTCCCGTGGTGCACGGAACGGTCGCCGGCAGTCCCGTGATCGGTGTGATCGACGTGAACAGACAGCGACGGGCATTGGTCACGGTGGCCGACAGGGTCACGATCCCACCCGGGTTGTAGAGCTTCAGTGGTGAAGCGGTGAACCCCGCCACCGTGGGCTTCCGAATCGTCGCCGCCGCGGCCGCCCCTGCTGCCGCCAGGAATGCAGTCGCCACTGCGACAGCGGCGATCACGCGAAACCATTTTCCGAACACGAGCCCCTCGTTCTCCGCTCAGCAGTCCCCCGCAGCGAATGGATCCCTGCGAGATCTGTAGGAAGTTCGCGATCACGTCGCTCCCGGTTACAACGGTACAGCCGTTGGTCATCGTGGCGGAAGGCCCTCTTGCCGAATTCGAGTGCTCCGTACGGTGCCATCCGTCTGCTCCACGGCCATCACCTCGCTGCCCACCAGTCATCGACATTCTCCCTCGGCTGCTCGAAGGGGACACCATCCGCGAGTTCGTAGTCGATCCCACCGCCAGACCGCCTCGATGCGTCCGGGCGATAGCATCGTTGGGAGGTAATCCTTGCCCTCGCGCCGGTGGAGCGGTCAGGATGGAGCAGTGGGCGGGGCACGAACACCGAGGACAGCGGCGCCTCGCGACCTCCGAACCGTGGCAACCGTCGTGTCGTTACTCCTGATGGTCGCGAGCCTGGTCACACTGCCACCTGCCGCTGGTGCCGCATCCCCGAACACGCCGACCCCGGCCGCCCAGTGGTCATCCACCACCATCGACCTGGGCCGACAGCTGACCGACGTGTCATGCCTGTCGACCCAGTTCTGCGAGGCGGTGGACGAGGCCGGGAACGCGGTGACGCTCAGCTCCGGCGCCTGGGGTCAGCCGACGCCCGTGACCACATCCCCGATGACATCGGTATCCTGCGCCACCGATTCGTTCTGCGTCGCTGTCGATCAATCCGGAGAAGCCGCCGTCTTCCAACAGGGCGCCTGGGGAGCACCGACCACGGTCGACCCGTCACAGGACCTCGTGTCCGTCTCCTGTCCCAGCACCCAGTTCTGTGCCGCCGTCGACTCGGGAGGGAGCGTCGTGACCTTCAACGGCACTTCCTGGGACCAGCCGGAAGTGATCGATGCCGGCTCGTCGCCATCGGCGATCTCCTGCTCCGGGGCGACGATGTGCGAGGCGGTCGACGGCAGCGGCAACGTCATCTCCTTGACCGGTTCCGTCTGGACGGAGGATCCGTACGTCGACCGGTACGGTTTCGTCTCGGTCACGTGCCCGACCGCGACCTACTGCATGGCATCGGACGGAAGCCGAATGCTCACCTTCAACGGGACCTCATGGACCACACTCTCCGGACTCAGCTCGACCATCCAGTCGATCTCCTGCCCCACCATGACGTTCTGCGCGATGGCCACGTCCGTCGGCATCTTCACCCAGACCAATGGGATCTTCACCGACGGCTATCCCCAAGCGGTCGGCGCCACCGCGCTCCCCGCCATCTCGTGTTCGTCCGCGAGCTTCTGCGTCGCCGTGGGCGCCGGACAGGCGTACACCTACGCCGGGAGCGCGCTCAACACGCCGGTGGTGATCGACAGCCACCCGCTGACCGGCGTTTCGTGCACTTCCGCGGCCTTCTGCATGGCCGTCGACAGCAGCGGCCAGGCCGTCCCGTTCGCCGCCCCGACGTGGGGATCCCCACAGGTCGTCGACGGCACGTTCTCGCTCACCGGAGTCTCCTGTTCGGGCACCTGGTGCATCGCCGTCGACACCAGGGGTGACGCCCTCACCTACCAGGGAGGCATCTGGTCCGCTCCGGTTCCCGTTGGCGGGGTGTCGGACTTTACCGGGGTGTCGTGCGCGTCGACCGGCTCCTGCGTGGCGACCGACTCGCTCGGCTCGGTGGTCATCCTCACCGGTTCGATCTGGTCCGTCCCGGTCGACCTCGATGGCACGACCCGGCTGACCGGAGTGTCGTGCAGCGCTCCCACCTCGTGTGTCGTCGTCGACAGCACCGCCGCGGGGCATTCGTTCACGCTCACCGGCTCGACGTGGTCCCCGGCGATAGCCACAGGGGACCCGAACCCGATCGAATCCATCTCCTGCGCCAGTACCACGTACTGCCTGGCCGCCGACATCTACGGTTCCGAGTCCGTCTTCGACGGATCGACGTGGTCGGCTCCGATCCTCTCCGGCCCTACCGATCCGACGGCGGTCTCGTGTACGTCCCCCACGTCGTGCGCGGCGGTGGGGAACGACTTGGAGCTCAGCTTCGACGACGGATCGGCCTCGACCTATCCCCAGTCGCTCGGGATCAACTACGAGGATCCTTCGGGGATCTCGTGCGTACCGTCGCTCTGTGCCGTGGTCGACAACCAGGGGAAGGTGACGACCGTCGTCGACGCTGGATCCTCCGTCACCGCATCCGCGAGTCAGGGCGCCACAGCGGGATCCCCCGTCACCTACACCGCCGACGTCTCCGGTGACGGTGCCGCCCCGGCCCCGCCCACCGGGTCGGTGAGCTTCGTCATCGGGGGCGTCACGCAGTGCAGCGCCACTGTCGCAGCCGGCTCCGCCAGTTGCACGTCTACTTCTGCACCCGCCGGTTCCGACATCATCTCCGCCATCTACGGCGGTGACTCCACCCTCCTCGCCTCGGACGCGCCGCCCATCACCTTGTCCGTGGTGCCGGCGCCGGGCCAGCCGTCGGTGATCGGGGTGGGACCGACGTCGGGATGTGCCGTCGGCGGGAGCCAGGTCACCATCACCGGGACGAACTTCACGGGAGCCACCGCCGTGGACTTCGGTGCCACGCCGTCCTCGGCCGTCACCGTCACCGGCCCGGATACGTTGATGGCCACAGTCCCGGCCGGATCGGGCGTTGTCGACGTGACCGTATCGAACCCGGCCGGAGTGTCGGCGACGACCGCCGCCGACCAGTTCGCATACGGACCGGTGGTCACCGGCTTGTCCGGCTCAGAACCTCTCGGCAACGCCCTCGGCGGAGACACCCTCCACATTTCGGGCTCCGGGTTCACCGGAGCTACGGCCATCGACATCGGTGGTCAACCTGCGGCGTCGTTCCAAGTCGAGCACGATTGGGCGGCCCAGGCGGTAACGACGCCAGGGTCGGGGGTACTGGATGTGACCGTGACGGTGGGTGACTGCACATCGCAGATCACTCCCGCTGACGAGTTCTGGGCGTGGCCCATCGTGACGGGAATCAGTCCGACGACCGGCGTCCTCGGTGGCGGAACTGACGTGACACTCACCGGCGCCGGGTTCACCGGTGCTACCTCGGTCGACTTCGGCACCACGCCGTCGCCGTCGTTCCAAGTGATGTCCGACACGGAGATTGTCGCCGTATCCCCTCCTGCGTCGTACAAGGAGAATCTCCCGGTGACGGTGGTCACACCGATGGGCGCGGGCATAGATCAGTCCAACGTGACCTTCGCCTACGACCCCTATCCGCCGTCCGGACCACCGACCATCACCTCGTTCGCCCCGGCGACCGGCAGGGCCGGCACCTCGGTCACCGTCACCGGCACGAACTTCGGCGACACGACGTCCGTCGAGTTCGGGGCAACCCCTGCCTGGTTCCAGGTCGACTCCGGGACGACACTGACGACGGTCGTTCCGGACGGAGGGGAATCGGGCCCGGTGACTGTGACAGGCACCAACGGCACGGCGACGAGCGCCGGGGCGTTCGTCCTCACCGATCCCTCGACCGTGCTCCCGACGAGCACCTGCAGCCAGGTGGTCACTGATCCGACGCTCGCCCAGGTGTACGTCGCCTGCGGTTCGACCGTGTCGGCCTTCGACGACAGCGGCAATCTGCTCGCCACCATCCCCGACCTTCCGGAAGTCGACTCGATGGTGGTGCTGGGCAACCACCTCTATGTGCACCTGGCTGGATCAGGATCGATCGCGGTGATCGACACCGGCTCGTTCGCCGAGACCCAGGTCTTCGCCACCGGCCTCATCGGATATACGTCCATGGTGCAGGCCAGCGGGAAGCTGTGGGCCCTCTCAGGAGGAACACTCAACAGCGTCGACCCGTCCACCGGGGCAACCGTCACCTACACCAACCGGTACTTCCCCGACCTGGGGAGCACGGGACTCCGGCCCGATCCGGCACACTCCGGCCTCCTCTACGACCTGGACGGCTTCTCGACGATCGACGTCGGAGTGAACCCACCCACGGTAAGCGTCCCCGAGACACTGGGATCGACCGAAGGCAGCATCGGCAGTTCTGCCGACGGCCTCGTCACGACCGATGGCTCGCACATCCTCGTCACCGCCATCGGTGCAGCTGAGTACGACATCCACGATCCCTACGGCCCGACCACCACGTACACCGCCGGGACCAACGACGCCTCGGCCGTCGCCCTCAGCAGCTCGGTCGACGGGGGGCTCGTGGCAGTCGCCGAGGCCAACAACGGGCTCCAGACCGTGGCCCTCTTCGGGCCGACCGGCGCCCAGCTGCTGGGGTCAGTCTCCTTCGGGGACGTCGATTCGACAATCCCTGCACGGTGCCTGGCGATCAGCCCCGACGGGACCGACCTGTTCGCGGTCACGGAGACCGACGGCACCGCCGCCTTCCACGCCGTGCCGCTGATCCTTCCCGCCGCCGCGCCGGCCTTCACCGGTGTCGCCCAGGCCCACGTCGTGGTCGGCGAGGCGTCCTCCGTCACGGTGTCGACTTCGGGGAGTCCGTCGGCCACGCTCACCGAGTCGGGCGCCCTCCCGCCGGGGCTCACCTTTGCGCCCGAGACGGGTGGTGAAGCGGCACTCATGGGCACTCCCGCAGCTGGCAGTGCCGGCAGCTACCCGATGGAGATCACCGCCACCAACCCGAGTGGCTCGACCACGGAACAACTGACCGTCATCGTCGATCCCGTACCCACCATCACGAGTCCCTCGACCGCCGCATTCACCGTCGACGACGAGGTGTACTTCCCTCTGAGTGCCAGCGGCAGTCCTGCGCCGGCACTTACGGAATCGGGCACTCTGCCAGAAGGGCTCACCTTTACTGACAACGGAGACGGGACGGGGTCGATCTCCGGCAGTCCGTCGATCTACTCCGGAGGCCAGTACCCCGTCACCGTCACGGCCGACAACGGACTGGCTTCCCCATCGACCCAGACGCTGGTGATAACGGTCACCGGGCCGGCCGCGATCACCAGCCCAGCGAACGGGGAGGTGGTGCAAGGGCTGCCGGCCGATCTGACGGTGTCCTCCGCCGGCTGGCCGCGCCCTGCCCTGTCGCTCAGCGGAACCCTGCCGTCCGGACTGCACTTCACCGACCACGGGAACGGGACGGGGTCGATCGCCGGCACGGCGTCACCAGGGACGGCAGGGACCTATCAGCTCAACGTGCGAGCTACTTCCGCCTCGTCGTCGGCCAGCCAGACATTCGCCCTCACGGTCGCCACACCGCCCAGCATCACCAGCGCCGACCAGGCCAACTTCACGGACAACAAGTACGGATCCTTCACGGTCACCGCCGCTGGCTATCCCGCACCGACCGTCTCGGTCGTCGGCTCCCTACCTCGCGGACTGAGCGTCACAACCGGGACGGCCGGGACTGCCACGATCAGCGGTACGCCCGGCAATGCCGACCGTGGCTCCTACCGACTACTCGTTGAGGCGATCAACGGGGTCAGTCCCGTCGCCGAGCAGATCCTTACGATGTATGCCGGACCCGTCCGATCGGTGCCCCCAACCATCGTGGGAGTCACGTCCGCCTCATTCACCGCCGGCAAGAGCGGAACGTACAAGCTCAAGGCTACGGGGTCCCCCACACCCACCATCTCCCTCTCGGGCACCCTGCCGTCCGGGCTCGCAGTGACGATCAGCGGGAGTCATCTCACCGTGGCCGGGACACCCCCGACCTCCGCTGACGGCATCTACGCCCTCACCGTGAACGGCGCCAATGCTGCGGGCACCACGACCCAGGCCGTCCTCCTCACGGTCGGTTCCGCACCCGCCATCACCTCCGCCCCCCAGACCACCTTCCCGAAGGATACTTCCGGCCAGTTCGACGTGACCGCTGTCGGCGGCTATCCCGGCCCGATCGTCCTGTCCGTGATCGGGACCCTCCCAACGGGTGTCACCTTCGTAGACGACGGGGGTGGGGTGGGCCTGCTGTCCGGCGTTCCGACCGGGTCCACCCACCCGGCGTACTCCCTGAAGATCGAAGCCAGGAACGGCTGGGGGACGACCACGCAGAAGTTCCACCTGAAGGTGGCGAGTTAGCTAGACAGCACCCTGAGCGAGCGTCACCACCGGTGGGAGCTCCACGGACCGGTGCCAGTGATGCTGCGCCTCTTCGGTCCGACAATGCCGGACCGGGCGACTGGGTGTATCCACGATCAGTTCCAGCAGTCGATCGTTGCACCACCGTCGTTCCCCATCCTCCGAAGATGAACTCCAAGGTGCGCGCAATCGCGGGTCAACTCCACGTGTGAAGTGGGACCTTGTGTCCGCCAGGGCGGGGCATGACTTGTCACGGCAATGACCTTCGACGCTCCTCCATGACGCGTGGGTTGCCGAATGTTCCACCATCGCTCGAGCCTGCCCCCGAACAGTGAATGCACCCACGGAGGGCAGGCTGCAGCGCGAAGTGAGCGGCTCCCAGGTTGGCTCCAGAGTGCCCTGATGATCGGCGTTCGTCCGCCGATCATCAGGGATAACATTCCCAGTCAACGTTGGTGGACCTTTGGGGACGGCTTTCAAACCCCTCTGACGCTCTAGAAACAGCTCCTGAACAGGGGTTCCTTTCTGATCCAGCCGCGGGCCGGAAGCCGCAAAAGGCCGCAAAACAGTCCTCGAGGCGCCCGGGAGCCGGCGGTCCGGACAATAGGGGACGGCATTCAAACCCCGGCTCCAGGGCGCTCAACGCCGACGTCGAGGACGTCGACTCCCCCACCGCAGATGGTGCTGCTCGACGACCGACAAAGCCAGTCCAGCGTCGACTGAGCACTTCTGAGCTTGATGCCATAGCTGCCGCGTACCGGCACGGCCGTTCGTTGGACGAGCTCGCTCGGGAGTTCGGTGTCCACCGCCGTACGGTGGCCAATCATCTTGAACGACTTGGTGTCGCCCGGAGGGTGAATCTGCCCAAGCTGACTCCAACGGACATCGAACGAGCCGTCAGCCAGTACCAATCCGGAGATTCCCTTGCGACTGTCGGGGAGATATTGAACGTCAACGCCTCGACCGTTCAGCGAGCTCTCAAGCGAGCGGGAGTGACAATTCGACTACGGCCTGGATATTGAAGCCGCTGAGCTCGCAAGGGCGACTTCCCAGCCTGGCGAATAAGCGACATCGGGGTTCGAATCTCATCACCTCCACCGTGTGTTGTAAGAAATACGACGTTTTCCCTGGTAAATGGGACTTTTCGCGCCCCGTTCGCTGCCCGAGGCAAACGTCGATGTTCGAACCCCTTCCTGAACTGTGAATACGTCCAAATCGGGTCTGCCGGTACAGTTGGCTGGACTGCACTTACGAGGTCGCGTCCGCCGGTGCTCCTGGGTTGCCATAGACCCGGAGCGGGTCGACCAGCACGGCAAGTCGGCGCTCTCGGACCATGACGGCATCGAATTCGTCCCAGTCGTCGTGCTGACCACCGGCGGCGACGAAGATGGTCCGAAGCAACGACGGCACGTCCTCAGGACTGAGCCACAGCTGAGGATCGTCGGGACCGGCCAAAACGGCGTTGCCCTCGACACTGGCCCATTGCCAGCCACTCCGAAACGCCATGGTGATCTGGGGTCGGGCCCGGAGGTGAGCCCGTTTGACCGGCCCGGCGGTGACGAAGGCGACTGCCGGCCGACCGGTGTCGGGGTGATCGATGATGCCTGCGTTGACCAGAGTCGACTGAATGGTGTGGTCGGCTCGCAGCGTAGACACGACCGCTAAACCCCGCTCGGCCTGGACCAACTGAGCGACTTCGTGCAGGCTTGTCATCGGCGCGACGGCTGAAGTTCATCGATCCAGCGGTCGACGCGATCAGCTTCGCGTCTCAGGAGTTCGGGTGATGCGGTGGCGTGGGCAAGCACTGCGGTCCCTTGGTAGGTGGTGATCAACTCGATGGCCAGTTCATGAGCGTCACTTCGCCCCATTTCCTGGAACTGTTGTTCGGCCCCGTCAATCAGGGCTTGCATCAACTTGCCTGAATTCGACTCGGCGCCCGTCACGCGTTTGGAAAGCTCCGTACAGAGAGAGCCGATGGGACAGCCGCGCTGCGCAATCGCCTCGGCTTGCCCCGAAAGCGATTTGAACAGTGCCTTGAGCCGATCGGCCGGAGTGTCGTACTGCTCCGCCAGGGCCGCATACGTTGCCTCGATCCCTCCTATCCGCATGGAAGCGACAGCATCGACGATGTCGTCCTTCATCTTGAAGTAGTAGTACACGTTGCCCGAGGGAACGTCGGCGGCAGCAGCGATGTCGGCGATCGTCGTCCGCTCCACTCCCTGTTCGTAGAACAACTGGGAAGCGGCATCGACCAGTCGATCTCGCTTCGCCGGGCGCTTCTGTGCGCGTGATCCCGGATCCTCGGCCACTGTGTCAGTCATCTCACTCACCATCATAGACGACGGTGTCGCCAGAGGACGGGGTCAGTTGACTGACTCCACACCGCCGAAACCTGATTCCGGAGCCTTGGTCGCCAAATTCAGCCCTGAACTGGGAAACCGATGGCCAGGGGCTGATCGACCCATGTCGAAACTCAACAATCGATTTGCAGGGCGGTCGTCGGCGTGACATAGTTAGTTAACTTACTAACCTCCAGGAGGGTCATCTCCAGTGGAAACTCGTTCGGCAACATCGGCTCCGCCCTCTTTTCTCGAGTCGCGTCGCGGCAAGCTCGTCCTCGCCTTGATGTGCGCGGTGGCGTTCATGGACCTTCTCGATGCGTCCATCGTGAATGTTGCGTTGCCGGTGATTCGGACTGATCTGCACTTCTCGGTCCAGAACCTGCAGTGGGTCGCGAGCGCGTACCTGCTCACCTACGGTGGGTTCTTACTGCTCGGCGGCCGCTTGGCTGATTTGCTCGGACGGCGGCGCTTGCTCGTTGCCGGGACGGCGCTCTTTGGAGTCACGTCGCTCGTGTGCGGTTTGGCTGGAAGCCAAGGGGTGCTGATCGGGGGTCGCCTGGTTCAGGGAGTCGGCGCGGCGATGATGACGCCCGCGGCGCTCTCGATCCTGACGACGTCCTTTCATACCCGCAGCGATCGGGTCAAAGCGCTTGGTTTTTGGGGTGGCATGGGTGCAATATCGGGCGCTTCCGGAGCGCTGTTGGGTGGCGTGCTCACATCGGAGGTGAGTTGGCGGTGGGTGTTCCTTGTCAACCTGCCGATGGTCGCGACCATCCTCGTGGCGTCGTTTCGAATCATCGACGGCGAACGGCCCAAGGCACCGCCGCTACGGGACTTTGACACGGTCGGCGCTGGTCTCATCACGGGCGCCATGCTTCTCTTGGTCTATGCGCTGGTGAACGCCCCCAGTGTCGGCTGGGGCACAGCTCGGACTCTCGGAGTACTCGCCAGCGCCCTTGTGCTCATCGTCCTGTTCCTGTTCAACGAGCAGCGCCACCACAACCCACTCGTACCTCTGTCGCTGTTCAAGATCAAGGGCCTGTGGGAAGCCGATCTCACTCAAGTTCTCGCGTGGGCCGCTTACTACACGATGTTCTTTCTCGTCATCCTGTATATGGAAGAAGTGCTCGGCTACTCGGCGATCCACGCTGGCCTGTGTTATCTGCCGTTGACGGTGGGCATTGGAATCGGAGCGGGGGTGGCAACGAAGGGAATCCCGAAGATCGGTACCCGCCCGCTGATCGTCACGGGGGCACTGCTGGGCGCCGCCGGAGTGTTCTTGCTTTCCCGAGTACCGCTGCACGGCACCTATCCTCCGGACATCCTTCCGGGGATGATGATCATGGGGGCCGGGCTGGGCTTGGTGATGGTCGGCGTTCAGAATGCCGCAAATGGAGGTGTGCCGGCCGACAAGGCTGGACTCGCAGCGTCGTTGATCACCGCGTCCTTTCAGCTCGGGGCCGCGCTGGGGCTTGCAGCTCTCGTCTCCCTGGCCACGGTTCGTACCAAACATCTGCTCGCAGCACACACCCCACATTCCCAGGCGCTCACGCTTGGCTTCCAGCGAGGACTGCAAGGCGCCGGCGTCGTACTCGTGGTCGCCGCCGTGATCGCATTACGGGCGCCCAACGTGCGTGTCGCCGACATGGCCCCTGGCGCGGACGACGATCAGGGCGTGCCCGTCGCCGTGGCCGGGTGATCGACACTGAAGCGCCGCATTTCCCATCGCGACCAGGCCGAACGACGAAAGGACCTGAGATGGCCACGTTCCCCGCTCCCCAAACGGGCATCTTGCTTACCAACTTCATCGTCTCGCGCGACATCGCTCGCTCTCGTCGTTTCTACGTCGATGGCGCCGCAATCCGCAGCGTGGTTAGGTCCCGTAGACCGAACCCCATGCGGCATCGGCCCATGTCAGCCGGGGTCGCCGCCCGGAGGCGTCCCGAAAGACCCGCCCGGAGAAGATTCCGGGATAGGTAGGGCATGCGGGACATCCTCAGCTCGGTTCGGACTGCATCCTTGCATCGACCCTGGGAGCCTCATAATGCTCACCTGCCTCCCGGTAGCGTTACGTATCCCCGACGCTGCCGGGTCGGAGGGACACTTCCCGGCCGAGGTCGCCGGCAACTGTTTGCCGGCGCGAACGGTGTCACCTACGGAGATGCAGCCGACACACACAGGGGTTCGAACATCGCCATTTGCCTTGGTCGGCAAATGCCAATGAAATAGTGCCTCTGACCAGGTAAAACGTTGTCATTCCGACAACACCGTGGGCCGTGCGGTGTGTGAGTTCATGACTTAGGCGACACGTGTGTCAAGACATTAGGAGACACCTGCTGAGGAGGGTCTCCCATGGACAAGGGCCGCTTCCTGATCGAGACGCACCTGCGCACCGGTCAGTCACTGGGCGAGCTGGCGAAGGCCCACGGCGTGCATCGGAGCTGGTTGTACAAACGTCTCGCCCGCTACCGACGGGAAGGCGCGACCGGACTCGAACTGCGCTCCACGAGGCCGAAGACCTCGCCGACCCGGATCGCCGACCGGTGGGAGGAGGAGATCGTCCGGCTGCGCAAACAGCTCACCGAGCTCGGTGTCGACGCCGGGGCGGCCACCATCCAGGCCCATCTGGCCGATCACCACGACACCGTCCCGTCGGTGCCGACCATCTGGCGGGTGCTGAAGGCGCGGGGCTTCGTGACCCCCCAGCCCCACAAGCGCCCGACGAGCTCCTACCACCGCTTCGAGGCCGACTTCCCCAACGAGTGCTGGCAGGCGGACGTGACCCACGTGGTCGTCGCCGACGACGTGGTGTTCGAGGTCCTCAACATCATCGACGACCACTCCCGGCTGTGCGTGGCCTCGCGGGCGTTCGTGACGGTGACCTCGCCCGACGTGGTCCGCACCCTGCACATGGCCGCATCCACCTGGGGTTATTCCCGGTCGTTCCTCACCGACAACGGGGCGGTCTTCACGGCCAGCGCGGTCAAGGGGACGAGTGCCATGGAGGCCGAACTCCTGACCCTCGGCATCGCCTCGAAGCACGGCAAGCCCTACCACCCCCAGACCCAGGGCAAGATCGAACGCTTCCACCAGACGCTCAAGAAGTACGTGGCCAAGCAGCCTCCGGCCACGACCAAGCGTCAGCTCCAGAGCCAGCTCGACCGGTTCACCCGCTACTACAACGAAGTCCGGCCCCATCGGTCGTTGGACCGACGACGACCCCTCGAGGTCTTCCACGCAAGAGAGAAGCTGGGTCCGTCCGGACCGAGGATCGACACTGCCGGCTACCGGGTCCGCCGGGACAAGGTCGACAGGACCGGTGTGGTGACGCCGCGCTATCACAGCCGGATCCACCACATCGGAGTGGGCCGGGCCTACGCCGGCTGGCGGGTCATCCTGCTCGTGGCCGGGACCGACGTGCGGATCCTCGGCATCGACGGCTCACCACTCCGCCATCTGACCCTGGACACGACAAAGGACTACCAGCCACAGCTGTGACCGATCGTCCCTGGTTGTCTACGATGTCTTGAGACATCTGTCTCCGATGTCTCGCGACATCACAACCGTGGGCCGTGCGGGACTTGAACCCACGACCCCTTGCGTGTCATGCAAGTGCGCTACCAACTGCGCCAACGGCCCGTGAGGGACGACGATACCACCCGACCCCGGCTGGGCCCGAACAGCGGCACTGTCGACGTGCCATGTGGGCGACTCCCCGCTCAGGCGACGGGAACGCCCGGGATCGGAGGGGCGGTCGCCTCCAGCGCCGCCCAGCCACCGAGCTCGCGCTTGCGCGCCTCCTCGGCGGCGTGGCCCCCCCGCAGGCCGAACAGCCGCTTGGCGTAGAGGAGGTAGGCGGCCACCAGGACGTTCAGCACGAAGGCCACCACCTTGAACACGCTCACCTTCAGGTACAGCTCGTAGACCTCGTAGGGGATGAGGACCGTGGTGGCCACGAAGGTCAGGTACTCGGCCCACCGCCTGTTGAGCCACAGTCCGACCGCCTCGACCGCCTCCAGGCAGGCGTAGGCGATGAAGATGGCCGCCAGGACGTAAAGATGGGTCGGCGTGTAGTCGAATGCCTTGCGCAGGTAGCCGAGGATGCCGCGCACCCGGGTGGCGGCCGCTCCCCCGCCGTTCAGCGCGTTCATGATGTTCTGGTAGTCGGTGTGCAGCGCCCGGTTGTGGCTGGCGAAGGTCACGAAGGCGACGGCCAGGAACGTGAGGATCACCACGTGGACGACGCGGTCGAGGGCGATCAGCCGGAGTACGTAGCGGTCCCGCAGGGCGGGCCCCCGCAGGGGCAGGTCGATCTCGTCCCGGGTCGGCACCCGCTCCTCGACGGGCCGGTCCGGGACGGGCACGGCGAACCAACCGTCGCACCGCAGGCAGCGGCACCACCGCTGCCCGTCCGACTCGCGCACCACGATGGCGTCCGCGGGGGTGACCACGGCCGCCTGCTGCCCGACCAGCTCGTGCCCGCGCCAGGCGCAGGTCAACAGCTCGTACCGGTACTCCGGTCGCTTCCTCCCGGCCATCCCCTCACCCTAGGCTGGGCCCCGGTCCACACGAGGAGCACGGTCCCATGAACGAACACGTCGACGGCCACCTGCGGGAGATCGAGGAGCAGGGCTACACCATCGTCGAGGACGCCCTCGAACCCGACCTGGTCGACGGGCTCGTCGAGGACCTCGACCGCCTCGAACGCGACCTCGGCATCGTGCCCGCCACCAACGCGTTCGAGGGCACCCGGACGACCCGGGTCTACAACCTGCTCGTCCACGGCCCCCGGTTCGAGCGGATCCCCGTCCACCCGGCGATCCTCCCCATCTGCGAGGGCGTGCTCGACCGCGGTCTCCTGGTGTCCTCACTCTCCTCCATCGCCATCGGACCGGGCGAGACGGCCCAGCCCGTCCACGCCGACGACCAGGTCATCCCCCTGCCCAAGCCGCACCCGGCGACGGTGTGCAACACCATGTGGGCACTGACCGACTTCACCGAGGCCAACGGCGCGACCCGACTCGTGCCGGGATCCCACACGGCCGACCACTCCCCCGACCTCACCCGCGCCTACGACACCATCCCCGCCGTCATGTCCAAGGGCAGTGTGCTCGTGTGGCACGGCAGCCTCTGGCACGGCGGCGGGGCCAACACCTCCGCCGAGCGGCGCATCGGCATCGCCATGAACTACTGCGCCGGGTACATCCGCCAGCAGGAGAACCAGCAGCTCGGACTGGCCCGCGAGACGGTGGCCGGGTTCCCCCGGCGTCTCCAGGAGCTGGTCGGCTACGGCATCTACCGCGGCCTCATCGGACACGTCGACAAGCAGGTGCCGGCCAACCTGCTCCTCGGTTCGGACACCGACCCGACCCTGCTGTGGGACCTCGCCGCACCGTCCCGGCCGGGACCGACCGGCTGACCGTCCACCGGCCGGGTCCCACCGTCATCCGTCGGGCCAGAGCTCCTCGGGCTCGCGGCCGCGCGTCTCGGGCACGCACCAGAACAGCGCGGCGGCCACGGCCACCGGGGGGAAGGTGAGCTCGGCGGCCAGGCCGAACCGCCCGCCGACGTCGGCCACGGCGCCGAAGACGACCAGGCCCACCGCGGCGCCGATCACCCCGGCGACCACGAACCAGCCCGACACCGAGGCACGCACCCCGGTGGGGAACAGCTCGGTCAGGAGGGAGCCGATGGCCGGGGCCAGCACGGAGCCGGCCATCACGCCGAGCACGTACCCGATCACCAGGGACAGCCTGCCGCCGCTGTAGGTCACGGTCGCCGTGGCGGCGATCCCGACCATCCCCAGGGCCCCCGTGGGACGACGGCCGATCCGGTCGGCCAGCCACCGGCCCACCAGCAGCCCCACCAGTCCGGACGCGCCGGCGCCCACCACCATGGCCGCCGTCAATCCGCCCGACAGGTGGCGCACGTTCTGGGCGTAGAGGAACACGAAGGTGTTGGCCGGTCCCGTGATCAGCGAGATGGCGAACGCCAGGGCGACCAGCACGGCGAGGCGTCGGCGGAACCGGGGGGCCACCGCGCCGAGTACCGGCGTCGGGTGGTCGCGGCCCGCCTCGGCCACTGCGAAGCGGTCGGGCTCGGTGACCCAGTGGGCGATGACCGGAACGAGCGCCAGCGGCAGCAGCGCCAGGGCCACGGTGCCCCGGAACCCGAGGGTGGACGAGGCCAGGCTGTGCACGATGGCCGTGAGTCCCGCCCCCACGCCGTAGCCGGCGGCCACCAGGGCCACGGCGGTCGCCCGGTCCCTCGACGAGGTCTGCTCGGCCGCCACCACCTGGGCCAGGGCGTTGGTGGCACTGAGGAACGGGCGTCCCAGGGCGAAGATCGCCACGAACCACCAGTAGCCGGGGCTGAGTGCCGACAGCGCCGTCACCGAGAGTCCGATGCAGACCGTCAGCAGCAGCATGGTCCGCCGGCCGATCCGGTCGGCCAGGCCGGCGAGCGGCAGCGCCAGCAACGAGGCCAGGCGGATGATCCCGAGGCCGACCCCGAGGACGGTGCCCGACAGCCCCGCCTGGTCGGCGAGGGTCGCCCCGTGGGTGATGTTCCCGAAGGCACGGGCGACGTCACCCAGTGCGGCGGTCACCCCGAACTGGCCGAAGCCCGCCGCCACCGACGCCAGCACGACGCCCACGACCGCCCGGGACCGCCACGAGTGCAGGGCGAGCGGCGGGACGCCGGCGCCGGCTGGCGGGCTGTCGGTACCGGGGGGCACGCCCACAGTGTGCCCGAGACCCGACCTCGGCCCGCGACCCGTGTCCTCGCACACCACCCGCCGTCCCCTGGCGAAGATTGGACGAAGAGCCCCTTGTCCACCCGCGGTGGATCCGTCATGATTGCCAGTCGGAGGGTTCGTCGTCGCACCACGCGGCGGTGGGTCCGCGGAGGGGCATGTGTCGGATGCAGGGCGGAGGGAGTGTCGGATGACGGACGTCGCACGCGTGACGGGTTCGGGCCTGAACGGGGCCGGATGGACCATGCGATCGCTCGAGGTCGTCGAGGACCCCAAACGCCGGCTCGACCGACTGGTCCCGCTCCTCCACGAGCTGGTGGCCTGGGACCTGGTGCTGCGCACGCCCGACGGGGGCTTCGTCCTGCGCGACGACGTCCAGGAGCGGCTGGCCCTGCTCGCGTCGGACCGTCCCGTGCGTTCGGCCCAGGTGTACATCGGTCGCAAGTGTGAGAAGTGTGAGCGGGTGACGCTCACCCGGATGGTGGACGGGAGCCGGATCTGCTCCACCTGCAGCAAGCTGCCGGCGGCCGATCCCGGGGCGGACGACACCGATCCGGCGTTGCTCAAGACGTCACGCGGGTTCTTCCACCGCCACCGCCGGGCCAGCTGACACCCCGTCCGCCGGGCGCCCCGGCGGACGGGTCGCTCACGTGGACGACGACCCAGCGACGATCGTCGCCCACTGTTCCGGGCCGTCGTGGCCGAGCCCCCCCCCGTTTGCCATGGGTCCGCCCGACGTTCTGTAGGGCAGACACCCTGTTCAAGAGTGGTTTCGACTCCGTACCGTGCAACCGGCAGCCGCCGGCCGACCAAGCTGCCGTACAGTGGTGAGAGACCTTTGACCTGTCCGGCGGTTGCCCCGGCCTCTGCGGCCCCTGTTGCAACCGGCCATCTCCGAGATCTGCCGCCAACGGCTGCGAGGAGACCGGACATGTCCACCGACGAGCGTCCCATCACGATCGTGCTGGCGACGGACAGCTTCCTGATCGGTGACGGCTTGGCCTGCATGCTCTCGGGCGTGGACGACGTCGAGGTCATCGGGCGGGCCCGTGACCATGTCGAGATGGTCCGACTGGTCGAGGAGCTCACGCCTGACGCCGTCGTCATCAGCATCCGCACCCCGGTGGTGTCGACCCTGGCGACCATTTCGGCGGCGCGCCGGCTGCGCGACGACCACCCGGCACTCGGGATCGTCGTCATCTCCGACCGGGGCAACGGCTTCGCCCTGGAATTGCTGCGCGAGGGCGCCTCGCGCATGGCCTACCTGCTCGACGAGCGACTCCCCGGCATGACTGCCGTACTCGGTGCCCTGCGCGAGGTCCGGGCCGGCCAGAGCGTCCTGGACCCGTCGATCGTGGACGCGCTGGTCCGGCGCCGGACCGTCACGACGATCGACGACCTGACGCCACGGGAGGTCGACGTCCTGGAGCTGATCGCCCGCGGTCTGTCCAACCGGGGCATCGCCGGGGAGTTGCACCTGTCCGTCAAGGGGATCGAGAAGCACGTCACCACCATCTTCCGGAAGCTCGACATGCCCGGCGACAGCCCCATCGACCGCCGGGTGACGGCTGCGCTCGTATTCCTGCGGTCCCAGAGCAACCCGTTCCAGGCTGCGACCGCGGAGCCGTCCGCTCCGGCCTGACCGACGCACCGCCGTGGACACCCGGGGATCCGGACCGGGGAACCGACGATGGCCGGGCGCGCCCGGACCGTGGAGGCGGCGGGCGGAATCGAACCGCCGTACGGGGCTTTGCAGGCCCCTGCCTAAACCACTCGGCCACGCCGCCAGAAGCGCCCGCTGATCCTACCCCCCTGATCGGGATGCTTAGATCTGTCCATGCGAATCGGACTCATCGCCCCGCCGTGGACCCCCATCCCCCCGCAGCTCTACGGCGGGATCGAGTTGGTCGTCGACCAGCTGGCACGGGGTCTGCAGGATGCCGGGCACGACGTGCTGCTGTACACGACGGGCGACTCCACGTGCCCGGTCCCCCGCCAGTGGGTCCTGCCCGTGGCCGAGGGGCAGCGCATCGGTATGGCCGTGCCCGAGCTGCGCCACGTGATCCACGCCTACGAGGCCGTCAAGGAGTGCGACGTCGTCCACGACCACACGATCATGGGGCCGTTCCATTCCGAGCACTACCCCGGCCTGCCCGTCGCCACCACGATCCACGGGCCGTTCAACGTGGAGCTGACCGACCTCTACCGGGTGACCGCCGACCGGGTCCCGTTGGTCGCCATCTCCCACGCCCAGCACCGCGCCGCGCCGCAGATCCCGGTGGCGCGGGTCATCCACCACGGCGTCGACGCCTCCCAGTTCCCGGTGGGGGCCGGCACCGGCGACGACGACGGGCCCTACGTCCTGTTCCTCGGCCGGATGGCGGACGACAAGGGCTGTCACCGGGCGATCCGGGTGGCGCGGGAGGCCGGCATCCGGATCCTGATGGCCGCCAAGATGCGCGAGGCGTGGGAGCGGGAGTACTTCGCCGAATTCGTCGAGCCCCTGCTGGGCGACGACGCCGTCTACCTCGGCGAGGTCTCCCACGAGCGCAAGCTCGAGCTCCTCGCCGGCGCCTCGGCCCTCCTGTTCCCGATCCGGTGGAACGAGCCGTTCGGCATGGTCATGATCGAGGCCATGGCGTGCGGCACACCGGTGCTGGCCTTCCCCGAAGGTGCGGCACCCGAGGTGGTGACCGACGGCGTGACCGGGTTCCTGTGCGAGGACGAGGCGGCCATGATCGAGGCGATCGGTAGGCTGGACCAGCTCAAGCGCGAGGACTGCCGCACGGCCGTGGAGGGGTACTTCTCGACCCATCGGATGGTGGCCGAGCACATCGAGCTGTTCGAGTCGATGCTGGCCTGACCCGGACCGCCCGTGGCCCGGTCACGTCCCGGCGGTCCCGCCCGTCAGGACGACTTCGAGCGCCCGGCCAGGAACCGTACGGCCACCACGATCAGCACCACCACGACCGCCACCTTGGCCAGGGTCCACACCAGGCCGAAGATGAGGTGCACCAGTCCGAGCAGGAACCAGCCCACCACCAGGACGGCGACCACGATGAGGACGACCTCGGTGGTCGAGAGACCCGATCCCTTGTCGTCGTCGGCCATGCGCCCAGCGTAACCCTGGTGCAGCCCGAACGGGCCGCAGGCCGGTGGTACGGTCCCCCGATGGGCCTGCGGATACGGCGTCAGGAGCTCATCGACCGGACGGACCTGCAGGGCGACGCCTTCTGCCGGGCGTACTCGGCTGCGGCCGACGAGTGGCTCACCGGACTGTTCGAGCAGGCGTCCGGGGGCGATCCCCGGGGCATGGCGCTGGTGGCCGTGGGCGGCTACGGGCGCGGTGAGCTCTGCCCCTTCAGCGACCTCGACGTGGTCCTGGTCCACAAGGGCCGCAAGGACGTGTCGGCCGCCGCCGACCGCATCTGGTACCCGGTGTGGGACGAAGGGATCGCGCTCGACCACAGCGTGCGCCGGCCCTCCGAAGCCCTCGACATGGCGGCCGAGGACCTCCGCGTGGCGCTCGGCCTGCTCGACGGCCGGGTCATCTGCGGCGAGCAGAAGGTGGCCGAGCCGGTGCTCGAAGGGGCCCGCGAGCGCTGGGTCCGCCAGAAGCCGCCGTGGCTCGGCGTGCTGGCCGACAAGGTGGCCGAGCGCCACGCGACCTCCGGTGATGTCGGATTCCTGCTCGAGCCGGACCTGAAGGAGTCCCACGGCGGCCTCCGCGACATCGCCGCCCTCCTCGCCATGATGGAGGCGGTCCCCGTGCTGGCCGACTACGTCGACACCGTCGCCATCGAGGCCGCCCGGTCCGTACTGACGGCGGCCCGGGTGGAGCTGCACCGCCGGGCGGGACGGGAACTCAACAAGCTCCTGCTCCAGGAGCAGGAGCAGGTGGCCACGGCCATGGGCCTGGCCGACGCCGACGCACTCATGCACGCCGTGGCGACGGCCGGCCGCACCGTCGCCTGGGAGGGCGACGACGCGTGGCGCCGGCGCAACGCCTGGACCCGGGCGCAGTCCGCGCGCGGCGGCCGGCGCCGGACCCGCGACACCGCGCCGGTCGTGTCCGCCGTCGCCGGGCAGCCCGGCGTCGGCTACACGGAGGACGAAGTGGTGCTGACCGAGGGGGCCGACGCCGCCGGCGATCCCTACCTGGCCCTGCGTCTGGCCGGGGTGGCCGCCGACCGGAACCTGCCCATCTCCCGCGACGCCCTCAACCTGCTCGGGCGTCGGGCGCCGGCGCCGCCCGTCCCGTGGCCCGACGACCTGCGGGGCGTCCTGGTCGACCTGCTGGCGGACGGACCGTCGGCCATCCCCGCGCTCGAGGCCCTGGACCAGCGTCAGCTGCTGGAACGGTACGTCCCCGAGTGGGGCTCGGTGCGCAACAAGCCCCAGCGCAACCCGTACCACCGGTTCACCGTGGACCGGCACCTCCTCGAGGCCACGGCCAACGCCGCCACCATGACCCACCGGGTGGCCCGTCCCGACCTGCTGCTGCTCGGGACCCTCCTCCACGACATCGGCAAGGGGTTCCCGGGGGACCACACCGACGTGGGCATGGTGGTCGGGGCCGACATCGCCACCCGGATGGGCCTGCCGCCCGAGGACGTCACCGCCATCGTGACCATGATCCGCCTCCACCTCCTGCTGCCCGACACGGCCACCCGGCGCGACCTCGACGACCCGGCCACCGCCCAGCGCGTGGCCGACGAGGTCGGTGACCGGGGAACGCTCGAACTGCTGGCGGCCATGGTCGAGGCCGACAGCCTGGCCACCGGCCCGTCGGCGTGGGGCGGCTGGAAGGCCGGACTGGTGGCCGACCTCGTGGAGCGGACCAACCAGCTGCTGGCCGGTGAGCCGGCCCCGCCACCGACCCCGCTGATCGACGACGAACTCGAGATCGTGATGGACACGGTCCGGACCCACGGTGTCCCCGCCCTGTCGGTCGAGCCACCGAGGGTGACCGTCGTGGCCCCGGACCGCTCCGGCCTGCTCGCCGAGGTGACCGGGGTCCTGGCCCTGCACGGGCTCAACGTGCGCTCGGCCGTGGCCGCCGGTTCCCACGGGGTGGCGGTCGAGGTCTTCACCGTGGACCCGGAGCGGGGTCGCTGGCCCGCCTCCGCCAAGCTCTCCAACGACCTCGCCGGGGTGATGGACGGCACCCTGGCGGTCGACGAGCAGCTGGCGGCCCGGGCCCACACCTACCGGAACGCCCAGCGACCCCAGGTCGCCCAGCTGGTCTCCACCCAGGTCACGGTGGACAACAACGCCTCCGACGCCGCCACCGTCGTCGAGGTGCGGGCCGAGGACGTGGTCGGACAGCTCCACCGCATCACCCGCGCCCTCGTCGAGTGTCACCTCGACGTCACCTCGGCCAAGGTCTCCACGTTCGGCTCGGCCGTGGTCGACGCCTTCTACGTGCGGGGCCCCGACGGCCGCAAGCTCACCGACCCGGCCCAGATCGCCGCCGTCGAACGGGCCGTGCACGAAGGGGTGGCCGCCGGACCCCGCGACTGACGGCCCGGCCCCCGGGGGTCGTCCAGGCGGGCGGCCCGGCCGGGGACGGTTGCACCCCGGTTGCGGGCGGCCCGGCGGCACCGGGGACGTCGGACCGACTGGTAGGTTTGGGGCGGATCCCGTCATGCCTGCCGCCCACGCACACGCCAAGAAGGCCAGTCATCCCGCCCGTCGGCGCATCGGGCTGTTCCTCGGCGTCCTCGTCGTCGTGGCCGGCGTGGGTGCCGCCGTCGTGGTCCGGTCGACCGGCGGTCGGGTGTCGGCCACCCCCACCACGGCGACGCCCGCCCACGAACTGTCCAACCGACCCCTCGACATCGCCTCGGTGTCGCCCGTCGACGGTGCCACCGGCGTACCGTCCGACGCCACGGTCACCGTGCGGTTCTCGGAGCCGCTGTCCGCCGGGACGCCGTTGCCGACGCTCACTCCGCCGGTGGCGGGCACCTGGCAGCACCTGACCCCGACCACCCTGGCCTTCGATGCCTCGGCGCCCCTCGTGCCCTCCTCCACCGAGACCCTCACCGTCCCCGCCGGCGCGGGCGGGGTGGTCAGTGCCGGGGGCGTCGCCCTGGGCCAGGGGGCGACCGTCCACTTCACGGTGGCGACCGGTTCCACCCTCCGCCTCCAGCAGCTGCTCGCCCAGCTGGGGTACCTGCCCGTGGCCTTCACCCCATCGGGGCCCCTCGCCGCACCCCAGGAGCTGGCCCAGCCGCAGGAGGGCACCTTCGGCTGGCGCTTCACCGAGCCTGCCGCCCTCGAGTCGCTGTGGACCCCGGGTACCGGCAACGTCCTCACCAAGGGTGCGGTGATGACCTTCGAGAACGACCACGGCATGACCACCGACGGCGAGGCCGGACCGGCCGTGTGGACCGCGCTGCTGGCCGACGCGGCCGCCGGAAAGGTCGACGGCTCCGCCTACAACTACGTCTACGTCAACAAGACGCTCCCCGAGCGGGCCACCGTGTACTCCAACGGCAACGAGGTCTACTCGTCGTTGGCCAACACCGGGGTCGCCGGGGCCGAGACGGCGTCGGGCACCTTCCCCGTCTTCGAGCACCTGACGGTGACCACCATGTCGGGCACGAACCCTGACGGCACGAAGTACCACGACCCGGGCATCCCGTGGGTCAGCTACTTCAACGGCGGCGACGCCCTCCACGGCTACGTCCGGGGGAGCTACGGCTTCCCGCAGAGCGACGGCTGCGTGGAGATGCCCCCGGCGAACGCCGCGGTCGTCTATCCGTACACGCCGATCGGCACCCTCGTCACCGTCGCGTAGCCGACGCCCTCAGCGGGCCGAGGGGAAGTCGGGCCGTCGCCGCTCCCGGACCGCACGGATCCCCTCGGGAGCGTCGGGGCCGAGGAAGCCCAGCATCTCGAGGGCCAGGGACTCGCCGAACACCGGGGCCGCCTGCAGCATCCACTGGTTCATGACCCGCTTGGTCCACTGCACCGCCGTGCGGCTGCCCGCCGCCAGTCGCTCGGCGATGGCCAGTGCTTCGGGCACCACCCGGTCGTCGGCCACGCACCGGGTCACCAGTCCGATCCGCTCCGCCTCGGGCCCGTCCACGAAGTCGGCGGTCATCAGGTAGTACTTGGCCCGGGCCATCCCGCACAGGAGCGGCCAGAGCAGGGCGGCGTGGTCGCCCGCCGCCACGCCCAGCCGGGCGTGTCCGTCGGACAGTCGGGCGGTCTCCCCCATCACGCTGACATCGGCCAGCAGGGCGACCGCCAGTCCGGCGCCGACGGCCACGCCGTTGATCGCCGACACGATCGGCTTCACCGACGTGAGCATCTCGTCCACCACGGCCTTGGCGTCACGCCACTGCTCGAGGGTCGCGCCGTAGTCGGTGGTCATCCGCTCGACCATGGCGAGGTCGCCCCCGGCGGAAAAGGCGGTGCCCGATCCGGTGACCACCGACACGGCCACCGAGTCGTCGGCGTCCACGACGCGCCACACCTCGGAGAACTCGCGGTGCAGCCGCTCGTTGGCGGCGTTCAGCACCTCGGGACGGTCGATGGTGATCAGGAGGACGTGCGGCGACGGGCGTCCGAACCGGAGGTGGACGAAGTCGTCGTAGGAGGCGAAGGTGGCGGGCAGGTCGTCGGTCATGGGTGCATCATGGCCGACCACCGGTGCCCCGCACACCCCGTCAGCCGCCCACCGACCGGGGGCGGCCCCGTCGGGGACGGCCACCCGGCCTACGATGACCCGGTGCACGGACGAGTCGTCCCATGACGGTCCGGACCCCGACGGTCGCGGCGGGTCGCCGCAGGCGTCCGTGACCGACGCCGCACATCACGCCGCCTCCCACGCCGTCCACGAGGCCCGGCGCACGTCGGCCACCGGCCGGGAACGGGTGGTGGCCCTCGACGGGCTGCGGGCCTTCGCCCTCCTCATCATCATGGGCTACCACTTCGGGGTGGCCCACTTCGGGGGCGGCTTCTTCAGCCTGGACATCTTCTACGTCCTCTCCGGCTACCTGATCACCGGGCTGTTGCTGGGCGAGTGGGCCCGGTCGGCCCGGATCCGGCTCGGGGCCTTCTGGGCCCGGCGGGCCCGGCGCCTGCTGCCCGCCCTGTGCGTGGTGCTGGTGGTGGTGACCCTGGTGGTGCGCTTCACCTACCCCGCCGGCCTCTACCCCGACCTGCGCATGGCCGACCTCTCGGCCCTGTTCTACTTCTCCAACTGGTGGCAGATCGCCGCCTCGGGCAACTACTTCGTGGCCACCGGGGCGGTCTCCCCCCTCACCCACACCTGGTCGCTGGCCGTGGAGGAGCAGTTCTACCTGGTGTGGCCCCTGGTGGTGCTGGCCGTGCTGCACGTGGCCCGTCGGTCGGGCCGCCGGGGCGGTGCGGCGGGTGGCGCCGGGGCCGGGTCGGCGGAGGTGCACGGTGGTGCCGGGGACGGCAGCGGGGACGGTGTGCGCCGCCCCGACCGGGGGGTGGAGGCGCTGCTGGCCGTGTCGGTCGTGGGCGTGGTCGCCTCGGCCACGGAGATGGCCTGGCTCTACCACCCCGGGGCCGACATCACCCGCCTCTACTTCGGCACCGACACCCACGCCCAGTCGATCCTGGTGGGTTCGGTGCTGGCCTGCGTGCTCACCCTGGTCCAGCGCCACCGGGGCCTGGCCGGCATGGCCCCGGTGGCCGGGTCCCGTGGCGCCAGGGTGGGCCTGAGCGTCCTCGGTCTGGCCGGGGTGGCGGGCACCCTCACCTTGACCGCCACCTTGTCGGGCACCAGCGCCCTCGCCTACCGGGGCGGCTTCCTCCTGTCGGCCCTGTCGGCCGCCGCCATCGTCACCGGGGCGGTGTGCGTGGCCGGTGGCCCCCTGGCCCTTGTGCTGTCGGTGCGGCCCATGGTGTGGATGGGCACCGTCTCCTACGGCGCCTACCTGTGGCACTTCCCCGTCTTCATCGAGCTCGACTCGGCCCGCACCGGCCTCGGCGGGTTCGGCCTGCTGGCCGTGCGGGTGGTTGCCACCTTCGTGCTGGCCGCCGCCAGCTACTACCTGGTGGAGCGCCCGGTCATGGAGGGCACCTTCTGGCGCCGGCTGACCGCCCTCGCCCCCGCAGCCGTCGCCCTGGCCGCCACCGTGGTGGTGGTGGTGGCCGGCACCGCCGTCCCCGCCCTGGCGGCGGTGCCCGTGCACACCTTTCCGGCCGCTGCGTCCGACGTCCCGCCGCCCGAGGTGGTGGTCCTCGGCGACAGTACGGCACTGACCCTCGGCTTCGCCCTGCAGGCAACGGCGCCCCGGGGGACGACGGTGGTCGACGGCGGCCTGTACGGCTGCGGCCTGGCCGTCGGCTCGTGGGTCTCCGACGACCCGCCGGTCCAGCAGCTGGCCATGTTCCCGGCCTGCAACGAGGCCACCCCGCCGAGCGGCCGGTGGCCGGCCCTCGACGCCGCCGCCGTCGCCCGGACCCACCCGGGGGACGTCGTGCTGTTCGTGGCCGGCACGTGGGAGGTCCAGGACATGGAGCGGACCGGGCGGTGGACGGACATCATGCAGCCGTCGTTCCAGCGCTACGAGCTGGCCCAGCTCCACCGGTTGATCGGGATCGCCTCCGCCCACGGGGCGCGGGTGGAGCTGGCCACCATGCCGGCGATGGGCGCGGCCGAATCGTCACCCGAGGCGTCGCGGGCCGACGACCCCCGCCGGCGCCTCGTCTACGACGGCCTGCTGGAGCGGGCGGCCGCCGGATCCGCCGGACGGGTGGCGATCGTCGACTACGGCCGGGTGCTGAGCCCGGACGGCCGGTTCCACGAGTTCCTCGACGGGGTGCAGGTGCGCTCCGCCGACGGGATCCACACGCCCGCCTACGCCCCGGGCAACGCCTTCGCCGGCAATGCCACCGAGCCGGTGGCCCACGCCTTCTACGACTGGCTGTCACCCCGGCTGTGGCCGCTGATCGTGGCCACCGACCGCGCCTGACTCAGGTGCCGAGCAGCGGGTGCGACAGGCCGAGCTCGGCCAGCGTCCGGCCGGGCTGGCGGGGCTCGACCAGGGTCGGGTCGGCACCCTCGACCCGGAACACGTAGAGGTTCCAGAACGGCGCGAGGTCGGCCGGTCCGATGTCGGCGTACAGGCGCTCCTCCACGTCGACGCACCGGGTGAGTCCGGCGTCGGCGAACCGCTCCGTCCACCACTCGAAGCTGGCGATGCACAGGTGCCCCTCCACCAGCCCGCCGTCGGCGTCGACGGCCAGGTCGGGCTCGGGCACCGGGCCCCGGTAGTCGGGGCCGAGCCCGTTGTAGTGGTCCACCCGCCCGGGGCGGACCTTGCCCTCGAAGTGGCCGTCGGGCCCGGACCGGTTGGGCCCGAACGACGGGATCGTGGCGTAGAGGTAGCCGCCGCAGACCCGGGCCAGCTCGGCCAGGGCGTCCGGCACCCGGTCCGGCGGCAGGTGCTCGAGGATCTCGAGGGTGGTGACGAGCTCGAAGGAGCCGTCCGCCCACGGGAGTCCGGCGAACAGGTTGGCCACCCGGACGTGGCCCACCGCTCCGGGGCTGGCGTGGTCGATGGCGAACTCGCTCAGGTCGCACCCCTGGGCGTCGATCCCCCGTTCGCGGAGCACCTCCACCAGGTAGCCGGTGGCGCAGCCCACGTCGAGGGCGGTCGCCACCGTGAAGTTCCGCCACAGCAGCCACCCGGCGATGTCGGCGTTCGAGGCGATCCGGTCGTAGCGGGCGTAGCCCGACCGGCCCTGACGGTCGCCACCGGCGTCGCGGCCCTCGCCGAAGTAGGCGCCCCCGTAGGCGTCGGGCACGCCCGCACGGCGCGCCTCGGCCAGGGCCGTCGCCCGTTCGGCCGCCGCCGTGAGCTCGGCACCGCCCCGGGCCACCAGGGCGCGCAGACGATCGTTTCCGGCGGCCAGGTCGACCAGCGCCCGACGCACCCGCTCGGCCGTCGACCGCACGACCGGGGCGGTCACGCCTCTCCCCCGTCGAGTCGGGCGGCCAGCGCCCGGAAGGCCCGGCCCCGGTGCGAGACGGCATGCTTTTCCGCCGCCGTCATCTGGGCGAAGGTCCGCCCGTCGTAGCCGTCCGGTGCGAAGATCGGGTCGTACCCGAACCCGCCGTCACCACGGGCCTCGGCGGTGATGGTGCCGGCGACCTCGCCCTCCACCCACAGCTCGGTCCCGTCGGGATAGGCCACGAAGGCGACACTGCGGAACCGGGCCCGTCGGTCCTCCGGCGCCGTGGCACCCACCCGGTCGAGCTCGGCGAGCATCTTGGCCACGTTCTCGGCGTAGGAGGCACCCTCGCGGGCGTACCGTGCCGAGTAGACGCCGGGGGCGCCCCCCAGCGCCTCCACCTCGAGGCCGGTGTCGTCGGCCACGGCGGCACTGCCGGTGGCGTCGCACAGCGCCCGCGCCTTCAGCCGGGCGTTGGCCTCGAGCGTGTTCCCGGTCTCCTCGACGTCGGGGACGTCGACCGGACGCGGCAGGAGCGTCAGGTCGGCGACGGTGCCGAGGATCTCGGCGATCTCGGCGGCCTTGTCGACGTTGGCACTGGCGATGACCAGGGTGCGCCCGGACACGGTCGGCCCCCGGTCAGCGTGGCGCCGGCGGCTCGGCCAGCACGGCGGTCTGCAGGTCGAGGAGCTGGGCGATCCCGTGCTCGCCGAGGCTCAGCATCTCGTCGAGCTCGGCCTTCGTGAACGGCACGCCCTCGGCGGTCCCCTGGACCTCGATGAAGCGACCCGACGACGTCATCACCACGTTCATGTCCACCTCGGCGCGGCTGTCCTCCTCGTAGGGGAGGTCGAGCATGCAGACACCGTCCACCACGCCCACCGAGACGGCGGCCACCGCCTCGGTCAGCGGGTTGACCCGCAGCGTCCCCTTCTGGACCAGCCGGGTCAGCGAATCGTGCAGGGCCACGTACGCCCCGCAGATCGACGCCGTGCGGGTGCCCCCGTCGGCCTGGAGGACGTCGCAGTCGACGGTGATCTGCAGTTCGCCCAGGGCGACCATGTCGCACACGGACCGCAGCGACCGACCGATCAGACGCTGGATCTCCTGGGTGCGCCCCGACTGCTTCCCCTTGGCCGCCTCACGGGTGACCCGCTCCCCCGTCGAGCCCGGGAGCATCGAGTACTCGGCGGTCACCCACCCCTTGCCCGAGCCGCGCATCCACGGCGGCACGCGCTCCTCCACCGAGGCGGTGCACAGCACCCGGGTGCGCCCCATGGTGACCAGGACCGACCCGGGGGCGAAGACCGTGAAGTCCCGGTCGAAGCTGGCCGGGCGCAGCTCGTCGATGCCCCTGCCGTCGGCCCGCTCGGCCCGGTCGTCGTCGCTCACAGTTCGAATTCCCTTCCGATCGTCGCCTGCTCCACCGGGGCACCGAAGGCATCCCCGGCCTCGTTCGCCACCGCATCGGCGGCGACCGTGGGCCAGCGGTGGGTCAGCACCAGACGGCGGACTCCCGCGGCCCGGGCCGCGGTGCCGGCCTGGCGGGCACTCAGGTGTCCGGCCGTCCCCTCGTGCTCGGCCGTGTAGGTGGCCTCGCACAGCAGCAGGTCCAGCCCGATGCCGAGCTCGTCCACGGACCAACCCGGCCCCGTGTCGGCAGAGTAGCCGAGTGCGCGACCGGCCCCGTCGATCCGGACGGCGAGGGTCTCCTCGACATGGTCGGTGCGGTGGAACGCACAGGACAGCTCCCCCACCCCGGCCCGGTCCCCGTGGGTCACCTCGCGCCAGTCGAGCATGGAGGTGGCCTCCGATCCGGCCAGCTCGGCCACACCGGCGGGCGCGTACACGGGGAGGGGCGACCGTCGGCGACGGGTTCCGAACTGCGCCTGGGCGTCCATGGCGAACAGGTCCGTCCAGTGGTCGTGGTGCCGATGGGTGACCACGACGGCGTCGACCTCGGCGGGATCGATCACCTGCTGGAGCGTGGCGAACGTCCCCGGACCGGCGTCGAGCACCAGCGCGGTATCGCCCACCCGGACCAGGTAACCGCTCCCCGCGCCCCCGGGGCCGGGCCAGCTCCCGTCGCAGCCGAGCACGGTCAGGGTGAAGGCGTCTCCTGGGTCCGTCCGCCCCTCGACGGGGTGCGGTGCGGGGGACTTGGCGGCCATCGTCCCAGGTTAGGCGCACCCCGGGCCCCCGACGGGGAACCCGCGGCGGACACCGGGCCGCTCAAGCGCGGGGACCGGAAGGGCGATACTCCCCCCATGACGGCCGTCACGGCACACGACCAGCGCGTCCACGACGCACCACCGGCACCCGGCGCCGGCACCACCGGCGTGGTGGGCCCGCGCCCCGGGGTCGATCCCGGTGCCGACGTCGCCGGGGAGCCGGTCAGGGCACGGACGTGGTTCGCCGACCACCTGTCCCGTCGCCGGTGGGCCGTCGTGGCCACCGTGGCGTTCGTCGCCGTCTCCCTCGCCTTCACCTTCCTGTGGGGCCCGGTGGTCCGCCACACGACGCTGTGGGTGATCCCCGGGGACATCTGGTCGACCTACCGCAACGCCCACTTCGTCGGCTGGGGTGACATCGGGGGCATCTACGACCCGACCTACGGCCTGTTGACCTTCCCGGCCGTCGTGGTGGTGCTCGCCCCCGTGGCCATGGTGTCCGGCCACTTCGGCCTGACCGAGTCCATCGGGCTGTTCACCGTCACCCACCCGAGCGCCTGGTTCCTGCTGGGCCCGGCCATCCTCCTGCTCGGCTCCACCTCGCTCTTCGCCTTCGACGCCCTGGCCGAGGAGCTCGGGGTCGCCCGGGGCACGCGGATCCTCCTGCAGGCCGTCGAGTGCGTGGTCCTCTTCCAGGTCGTGACCTTGTGGGGCCACCCCGAGGACATGGTGGCTGTGGGACTGGCCACCTACGCACTGATCATGGGATCGCGGGGCCGGTGGCGACCGGCCGGCTGGCTGTGGGGCGCCGCCATCGCCTTCCAACCGCTCGTCCTGGTCCTCGTGCCGGTGGCCTTCGCCGTCACCCCCCGGGGCCGGCGCCTCCGCTTCTGCGTTCGGGCCCTCGTGCCGTCGGCCGTGCTGCTCGCCATCCCGCTGGCGACCCAGTGGCACATGACGACCTCCTCGCTCCTGCACCAGAGCAACCGGACCGACCTCGACCACCCCACCCCGTGGGTCGTCCTGTCCACCCACCTCGGCCCGCACACCGTGAGCGCCGGACCCGGCCGCATGATCGCCCTGGCGGCCGCCGTCGGCCTCGGCTGGTTCGCCTGGAGGCACCGTCCGTCGCTGCTCGGACTGGTGTGGCTCGGTGGGCTGGCCCTGGCGCTGCGCTGCTTCTTCGAGGCGGTGCTGGTCCCCTTCTACCTGGGCCCGCCGTTCGCGGTGCTCCTGGTGGCCTGCGCCGCCGCCCCGGGCCGGCGCCGTCTGCTGGTGGCCTCGACGGCCATGGTGGTGGCCACCGTCGTCTCGTTCCACCGCCTGTCCGAGTGGGCCTACTGGCTCCCCGTGGTCGCCCTGCTGGGCGTCGCCCTGGTGTGCGCGTGGCCGGGGCGGGGCGCCCTCGGCCTGGGTGGGCACCCGGACCGGGAGCGCGGTGCGGCCGTGCACGGGACACACGGAGCCGTGGACGCCGCCGGGGTACCGGCCCGACCGTAGGAACGACGGGCCGAGGTGTCTAGAAGTAGGTGATCTCCTTCGCCCGTGCCTCGACCGTGTCCAGGTCGTCGGTCCACGCCCCGGTGGAGAGGTACTTCCATCCGGCGTCGCAGCACACGGTCACGATCACCCCCGACTCGAGGGTGGACGCCGTCTTGACGGCACCGGCCAGGATGGCTCCCGAGGAGATTCCGGCGAAGATCCCGACCTCGGTCAGCCGCCGGGTCCACTCGATGGACTCCCGGGGGCGGACGATGCGCTTGCCGTCGAGGAGCTCGGCGCCGCCGTTCTCCAGGAAGATCGGGGGGATGTACCCGTCGTCGAGGTTGCGCAGCCCGTCCACGAGCTCGCCGGCGGGCGGCTCGATGGCCAGGATCTTGACGTCGGGGTTCTGCTCCTTGAGGAACCGGCCCACGCCGAGCAGCGTCCCCGAGGTGCCGAGACCGGCCACGAAGTGGGTGATGTCGGGGCAGTCGCGCCAGATCTCGGGACCGGTCGTCTCGTAGTGGGCACGCGGGTTGGCCGGATTGGCGTACTGGTAGAGGAACGTCCACTCGGGGTGGTCGGCGGCTAGCGCCCGCGCCCGGCGGACGGCCCCGTTGGATCCCTCGGCCCCCGGGGACTCGATGATCTCCGCGCCCCACGACTCGAGCAGCTGGCGGCGCTCGATCGAGACGTTGGTGGCCAGCACCACCTTCAGCTTGTAGCCCTTGATCTTGCAGACCAGGGCCAGGCCGATCCCGGTGTTGCCCGACGACGGTTCGATGAGGGTGGCCCCCGGGGTGAGGATCCCGTCGCGCTCGGCCTGCTCGATCATGGCGAGTGCGATCCGGTCCTTGACCGAGCCGCCCGGGTTCTGACCCTCGAGCTTCATGAGGATCCGGACGTCGGGGTTGGGGCTCAGCGGGGTGATGTCGACCAGCGGCGTGTTGCCGATGAGGTCCAGGACCGACCCGTAGACGCTCATCGGGGTCGGTGGACCCCGAAGGCGAACGCTCCCCCGGCCACGGCCGGGAGGATCGACAGCTCGTCCGAGGCGCCGACCGCCGTGTCGACCCCCGACAGGTACCGGACGTCGTCGTCGTTCAGGTAGACGTTGACGAACTTGTGCAGCGAGCCGGTGTCGTCGATGACCTGACCGGACATGCCCGGGTAGGTGGCGACCAGTGCGTTGAGCACCTCGCCCACGGTGGTGCCCTCGACGGCGACGGTCCGCTCGCCACCGGCGTGGGGTCGCAGCACGGTGGGCAGGTTGACTTGGACGGGCACGGGTGCTCCTTTGCTCACCGACCCGGAGCGGGTTCGGTCCTCACGGTTCGGCGACGGGGGCCACGAGCCGCCCACGGACGGATTCCTCCGGCCCCACGTCGAATCATGACCTGTCGGGTGAGGATTCTACCGGGCGAGGAGTCGCACCGGTTCCTCCTCGATGAGCCCGTCGACGATCCGGTAGCTGCGCACCGTCGGCTCCGAGTCGCGCAGGGACACGAGCACGTAGTGCCAGTCGGGATCGGGCGCCTGGGCCACGTCCGTGGGTGACGGATAGGCCTCGGTGTGGGTATGGGAGTGGAAGACCCCGATGATCGAGTGGCCGCCGCTTTCGGCGTCCCGGTCGGCCCGCAGGTGCTCCCTGGGGTCGACCGTGTACAGCTTGGCCGATGCGGCAAGGTTGCGGGTCGGGTAGCAGGTCACCGCATCGCCGGTCGTCGGATCCCCACCCAACAGGCCGCAGGCCTCGTCGGGAAGGCCCACCAGGCAGTGGGCCACCATCTGGTCGTGGACGGTCCGGGGCAGGGTGAGCATGGCTCCACCACGCTAGAGGACGGTGCCGCCGCACCGGGCGACTACCGTCGATGACCATGGCCGCGGCGAAGAAGAAGGGCGGGGGGGCACAGGCCGGCGCCAAGGGTGCCGGGGCCAAGGGTGCGCCCAAGGAGATGAACCGTCTGGTCGCCTCCAACCGGCGGGCCCGCCACGACTACGAGATCGTGGACACCGTGGAGTGCGGGATCGTGCTCCAGGGGTCGGAGGTCAAGTCACTCCGTGAGGGCCGCATCGCACTCCAGGACTCCTACGCCCGGATCGACGACGGCGAGATGTGGCTGTTCGGGGTGCACGTGCCCCCCTACGCCCAGGCCAACGGTTTCGGCGCCCACGATCCGGACCGCCGGCGCAAGCTGCTCCTGCACCGGCGCCAGATCGACGAGTGGATGGGCAAGTCGAAGCAGAGCTCGCTGACCATGGTGCCCCTCAAGATCTACTTCAAGGACGGTCGGGCGAAGGTCGAGCTGGCGTTGGCCCGCGGGCGGCGACAGTACGACAAGCGCCACGCCATCGCCGCCCGGGATGCCGGTCGGGACGCCGCCCGTGAGGCCCGCACGACGGCCAAGAGCCGAACCTAGGGAGGGCCGGGCGCCGGCGTGGCGCCCGATGGGCCCTGCGCCCCGGGGCGTCGGGCCGGGTGCCGTGGGCTCCCGGCCCGCTCGGCGGTACCATGGAGGTTCGGTCGCACATCGGGTGCGACCGGTGGAGTGACCCCAGGGGGTGACAGGCTTCGACTCCGGTCGTCGATGTAGGAGAAGCGAGCCGTGGTCTCCGGAGCCACGTTAAAGAGCCGGAACCAAAAACAAACGCCGAGCCTCAGCTCGCGCTCGCAGCCTAGAAACTGCGACGTCCTCCTGGTCCAAGCCCCACGGGTCAGAACAGGGCGCCATCCAGTGGGGCTCACCTGAACGACTGCGCCGACGGGCCGTCAGGGACAACTCAGTCGGATACGGGCCTGACCTGCCGCCGGTAGCGGAACGGGTCCCGACAATCCACCGCCGGCTGCGCTCGGAGAAGACCTATTGAGAAGCCGGAGGACGCGGGTTCGATTCCCGCCACCTCCACCACGGGAACTCGGCGGTGATGCGGAGTTCCACGGGAAGCCATGCCGTGCTCGGCCCTCCATCCGATGGGGGGCCGAGTCGCGCCCGGCGGCTCCGGATGCCACGTTGTGATCACCCGATCAGGTGGACCCCCGGCACGGAGGAGCGGTCGTCCGGAGGTTGCCGGCCTTCGTCATGGGGTGCGCCCGAACCAGACCGCCGGCCAGAAGAGCAACGGCACCTTCGGGCCCCGTGGACTCGTCAGGTTCACCCACTCGCTTCTCGTCCACTACCATCCGGCCGCAGTTGGACGGGAACATCGGAGCGGGCGTGAGCGGAGACGGGCGGGGCCGAGGCGTAGCCACAGAGGGACGTCCACCGACCTCGCGAGCCCGCAGGGCGCGCCGCCGCCTTCTCGTCGTGGCGGGCTCCGGCGTGATCGTGGCGGCAGTCGTTGTGGCCGCTGTGGTCATCTACGACAAGGCGTCCACCGCACTCTCCGCTGGAAGCGGCACGGCGACGATCACCTGGGTGCCCACACCGGGCAACGCACCAGGAGTCATCTTCCCCCCACGAACCTTCGTCGGGACCATCGGTGGCAAGAAGCTGGTCGGTCATGCCGCGGTCAAGGTGGTCACCGTCGGGCACTCCACCCTCATCCTGGGCTCCCCACCGTCGTCGACCGTGGTGATCAGCGACTACGACGGTTCGCTCGGCGGGAAGCCGTTCGCCATCGTGCAGTCCGATAGGCCGAACTCGACCGATCCCGCGCAGAACGACCCCCTGCTCTACGGGGGGACCTTCGACGGCATGAGGGTCAACCTCATGCTGGGCGCTGCACCTGGACTCAGCCTCACCGCCGCGGTCGTGCACCATTCTGGGGCCACTCGGAGCCCGATTCACTTCTTCGGGACAATTGGGACATGGCGGGTCACCGGTCTCATCGATTTCCCGACTTGGACGGGGGACGAGCAGACGGCGACGGCGACGTACCGGGTGAGCCCGTAGGCGAACGGGCGGTGCACGAGGCTGCGTCACTACCGGCTGCAGGTGTCCCTGCAGGGCGGCGCGGTCCACCCGGCGCATCGTCGGCGGTTCTAGAGCCGACCGACCTCGGGATCTCGGCGGGTGACCTGTCTGCGAGGCCCGGTCTCCCGGCCGCCGAGGCCGAGCGGGTGCATCAGGCTCTGGGGAATCGACGGGACCGGACCACGTGAGTGGAAGGTGTCGCCACGCGGCACGTCTCTTGACCAGGTAGGGGCCCAGATCGTTGCCGCCGGCGTTTCCCCGGACGACGAGTGCCTGCATCCTGACACCCGCCGACCTGCCCCTGGTCGGCGGGTCGGTGGGACAGACCGCGAGTTCGTCAGTCGGCAGATCCTGAGGAGTCCTCCGGAGACCGTGTTCGCAGTAGCACGACTCCGACCGCCACCCAGATGGCGATCAGGGCCAGCCAGATCAGGAGCCGCACCCACGGGTGGAACCCCGGTGCAGGAAGGTCGGTGGCGTTGATCGTGTCCGAGAGCGGGGCATAGGCGACCCAACCCGATCCGCCCTGTCCCCGAGTCGTCAGCCAGCTACCGAAGAAGAGGAGGGCGGCACCTGTTCCGACGACGACGACAACCCGCTGACGAACGTTGAAGGTACGGGACCGCACCCTGCGAGTTTGCCACGCCGACGGGACCGGGATTCCCTCGATCGCCGGGCATGTGACCCGCTGTGGCACTTCCGCCGCAGCCGGTGCCAGGTGAGGCGGAGTGCAGACCCGTAGCCCCGCCACGGACGGCGGCGGTCGATGTTGCGGGCTTCGGTAAGACTTCCCCCTATGGTCGGATTCCTCCTGACCGTGACCTTCGCGTGCGGTCTCCTCATAGCTGTCGCCCATGTGGTGAATCAGCCATTCGTCGCTCCCGTCTACGACGTCGTGGCCAATCTCACGGCCTTCGGATCTGCAGTGGGGGCCTCCCTCCTGCTCGACCATCCGGTGCCGGCGATACTGTCAGGCGTTGCCATCCTGTGCTGGCTCGTTCTTGCGAGGCGAACGGTCCTCGATCGCCGGAGACGGCGTGGGGAAGATCCTCGCTGACGCGGGGGGTCGCTGCATGAGCGACCCGCTCACCCGTCGACGCCTGCCGACGGGGACCTGCCGATGTCGGGTGGGTTCGCCCCACGATGGTGTGTCTCCGACGCCGGGTCGGCGACCTCTTCGCTGTGGCCGCACGCTTCCACACGGGTCAGCCGAGCAGTGGCCACCGGCGGCGAGGCGGCACGACGATCGATGCCGCGAACGGTGCGGTCGCCGGAGGCGTCGGGCTGTCCGTCCCGTCCGGGTCCAGCTCGACCTCGCCGTCAGCGTGCCCGATGGATAGATTTGCGGAGCCTGCCTCGAACGATGGCGCGGACTGCCGAGGCGCGCTCGGGAGGTCGGGAGCAAGCGACGGAAGGGGCTGCGCGGTGACGCAGGAGAGCGAGCCGGTCGAAGTCTCACGCAGGATCGAAGCCCCGCCGACCCTGATCTTCGCGGTGCTGGCGGATCCGCGGCGCCACCACGAATTCGACGGGTCCGACATGCTCCGGGGGGCGGTCGACGACCGTCCGGTCTCCGGTGTCGGCGACACCTTCACCATGAAGATGCACCGACTCGGACGCGACTATGCCATGGTGAACCACGTGGTGGAGTTCGAGGCTGATCGCCGCATCGCCTGGGCGCCGGCCCCCGGAGACCTCGCCACGGCCGGCGGTGACCCTTCCCGGGTCGGCATCCCCGCCGGCTACCGCTGGGGCTACGTCCTCACCCCGGACGGTGCCGACGCCACGGTCGTCACCGAGGTCTTCGACTGCGGGACCGAGGACAATCGTTGGATCCTCCTGACCGAAGGCGGGACGTGGATCAACGGGACCACGACGGTGCACGAGTCCATGTCGGCAACCCTGGAGCGGCTCGACCGCATCTGCGCCGGGTAGGACCGCCGCCGACGGCCCCCGTTGGCCGCACCACGGGGCGCAGCATCACGGGGACCCCATCGTCGCCGGAGCCCGGACGTCACCCACAGCTCTGCGCATAGGCGGCGGTCCCGGGCTGGTAGGCCTGTCCGGAATTCGCCGACACCATCAGACAGGACTCGTCGACCGCCACGAACGCGCTCGCCGGGATCTGTTTGAGCTGGTCGACTTCCGTGTCGGTCCACCTGGTGTCGGCCGTTCCCTGGAAGAACCAATTGCTGCCGTTGTCGGCCAGGATCAGTCCGTAGGTCTGCAGGGTGGTGATCACGGTCTGGCACATCGCCGAGCACTCCGAGGCCGGGAGGCTGAAGCTCGAGGACAACCGGAAGCGCGCGCCCATCGGTGGGCAGCTGGGATCATCCTGGCCGGCTTCGTGGCGCGCCGGCCAGAGGTAGGTCGGCTGCGTGCACTCGGCCGTGAACCGGATGGCGTGATCCATCGCCAGTGCACTGACCTCGTCGTAGTTGACCAGTCCGGGGAGGATCGGCAGGCCTGCGGCATCGGCGGATGTCCAGCCGGCCGGGCGCAACGCGTCGGAATCGAGGTTCCAGGTGGCACCAGAGCCGGCCGTCGATTCCCTGCCGGCGTGATAGTGCGCGTGGTACAGCTCGTAGAGTTCGCACGTCGAGGGGTTGACCATGACGGCATGCCGATCCGAACCGCTCTCGATCGGCGTCGACGCCGACAGGGGGTACGGACCCGGGTCGCTCTGGTCGGCATAGGTGAATCTGATCGGCACCAGCGGTTGCGAAGGCGAGACGACCTGCCAGGGGATTCCATAGGGCTTGGTCTTCTTCGCCGACGGCCCGTAGTCCGGATGGAGGAAGGTCGTGGAGGCGTCCATCGAGGCGAGCCAGGTGGCGCTGTCGGCATCGACCGGGAGCCCGGTGATCGGGGTGTTCCACACATTGTCGGAGGGGAACGCCGGGCACACCGTGCCCGGAAGCACCGTGCCTCCCGATGGCGCACCCACGGGCGCACCCGGGGCCGTCTCCGGCGATGCCGATGCCACGGCGCCGGGCACGCAGGCGGTCGCCAGGAGAAGCACGGCCGGACCGATCCGTCGGTGGATGCCGTGACGGCGCCACCGACTCATGCGCGGACGAGCTTCAGTGCGAGCCTGGGGACGAGGAAGGAGGCCAGGAAGATCGGGAGGAACCTCTTGCCGGTGCACCGGTTGGCGACGCACCCACCCTCGGTGGCGTCGAAGGTCTCCGTGCCGCTCGACATCCGGCCGCAGCGGATCTGCAGGGTGTGACGTCCGGGTTCGACCGGCAGTACCAGGGTGCCGTTCATGTCGACCGACCCCGCCGGCTCACCGTCGACGACGACCTGGTACGCAGCCCGACGGACCTCTGCTCCGATCGCCTTGTGCGTCAGCTGCAGCGTCGTCGACATCCGGCGATCCCCCTTGGTGCCCGGGCAACCGTGGTTCCGGTACCGGGCGACCAGTGCAGCGTACCGGTGACCGACCTCCACGGACGCCACTCCGGTGGGCGTCGGATCATCGTCAGGCGGGCGCGCCGGCGAGCACGGCGACCAGGCCGATCACCCCCGCCCCGACGAGCGCGGGTACGACGCCCCGGCGCAGGGCCAGCAGCCAGACGGCGGCCACGGCCAGGACCCCCGACTGCCACACATGGGCAAGTTCCGATCCGAGGGGGATCGCCGATCCGGCGATGGCACCGATCACCGCCGCTCCCGCTCCGATGAAGAACGACTGGATCCGTCGATCGGCGCGCAGTCGGTCGAAATGCCTCGCGCCGGCGATGACGAAGACGAACGACGGGGCGAAGGCGACGACGGATGCGAGGATGCCGCCCCACAGCCCGCCGGCGGCGTAGCCCACCACGGCCACCGTCTGGACCACCGGGCCGGGAGTCACCTGACCCAGGGCGACGGCGTTGAGGAACTGGGCCCCGGTCATCCAGTGGTAGGTGACCACGGCGTCGTGCTGCATGAGGGGGATGATCACGAAGCCCCCGCCGTAGGAGAGTGCCCCGACCTTGACTGCGACCCAGCACAGGGATGCGATGCCACCCATGGCCACGGGGAGCGCCGACGCCGGGAAGATGGCGGTCCGGCGCCGGTGCGGCCGGCCGTCACCTCCGGTCCGGACGGCGATCTCGACGGCGCCACAGGCGACGAGCACCAGGACCAGCAGCGCGCCGGTCGTGGCGGCTGAGACCCCGCCGGCGACCAGGTAGGCGAACCAGCGGACCTTGACCGCCCGTCCGGACCCCGCCCGCTGCCAACTGGCCGGGATCAGCTGGATCGCGGCACTGACGGCCACGGCAGGTACGGCCGCACCCGCCCCGGCGGCCAGACCCAGGACCCACCGTGGTGGGTGTGCGGACAGGAACAGGGCCGACAGCGCCAGGATCATGGTCAACCCGGGAAGGATGAAGCAGATGCCGCCGACGACCGCGCCGAGCCGTCCCCGCAGACGCCACGCGCAGTAGATCGCCAGTTGGGTGGAGGCGGGGCCCGGGAGGAGGTTGGTGGCCGCGATCCCGTCCTCGAACTCATGGGCCGTGAGCCAGCCCCGCTCGTCCACGCAGAGACTCCGGAAGAGGGCGATGTGGGCAGGGGGACCGCCGAATCCGGTGGCACCGATACGTCCCCACTCACGGATGACCGTCCTGAGGGACACCGGCCGGCTCGAGGTCTCAGGCATGGCCCGGGCAATCGTATGGCACGTGTCGTGGTGACGAGGATGCCGCTCCCCCACCCCCACCCGCCCTCAGTAGTAGATGGACGGCTCCGCTGCTCCACCCCGGCCACGGAGCACCGCGAAGTCGCATCCTTCGTTCGCCTGCATGACGTGCTGCTCGAAGAGGGCACCCCAGCCACGCTCGAACCGGGGTGGAGGCCCGGTCCACGCCTTGCGACGTGCCGTCAGTTCATCGGGGCTGACCAACAGCTCGAGCCGCCGGCCGGGAACGTCCAACTCGACGAGGTCTCCGTCACGGACCAAGGCGAGCGGTCCACCGATGAACGACTCGGGTGCGATGTGGAGAACCGTCGTGCCGTGACTCGTCCCGCTCATGCGGGCGTCACTGATCCGGACCATGTCACGCACACCCCGCTGGATGAGCTTGAACGGCAACGGGATCATCCCCCACTCGGGCATGCCGGGACCGCCCCGAGGTCCGGCGTTCCGGAGGACGAGCACCGACTCCGCCGTGACGTCGAGTTCGGGGTCGTTCAGGCGGCGGTCCAGGTCCGCCCGGTCGGCGAACACCACGGCCGGTCCCCGGTGCTGGCACAGCTCCGGACTGGCGGCACTGACCTTGATCACCGCACCGTCGGGTGCCAGGTTGCCGTGGAGGACGGCCAGTGCGAGCGGCCGGACCGGATCGTCGAACGGACGGATCACCTCCTGGTTGCACACCTCGGCACCGGCGATGTTGTCACCGAGGGACCGGCCGTTCGCGGTCAGGCACGACGTGTCGAGATGGTGGCGGATCTGCTGCAACAGGGCCCGGAGGCCGCCCGCCTCGAAGAAGTCCTCCATCAAGAAGTGCCCCGAGGGCTCGACGTCGGCCAGCACGGGGATGTCCCGGGCGATCTCGTCGAAGAGCGACAACGGGACGGCGATGCCGGCTCGACCGGCGATGGCCGGAAGATGGATGGTGGCGTTGGTCGATCCTCCGAGCGCCATCATCGCCACGATCGCATTGCGGAAGGATGCCGCATGGAGGATGTCCGAGGGCCGCAGCCCCTCCGTGGCCATGGCCACGGCGCGGCGGCCGGCATCTGCGGCCAGGCGCCGCTGCTGGGAGTTGCCGGCGGGGACCGAGGACGCTCCTGGCATGGTCATGCCGAGCACCTCGGCGATGGCCGTCATCGTCGACGCCGTTCCCATGACGTTGCACGTGCCCGGCGAACAGGCGTAGCCGTCCTCGATCTCGTACCAGTCGTCGATCGAGATGCTGCCGGCCACCAGCTCCTCCGAGTACTTCCACGCGGTGACGGCCGCACCGAGCCGTTCACCCTTCCAATTGCCGTGCATCATGAACCCGGCGGGCACGTAGACCGACGGGAGGTCGGCGCTCACCGCCCCCATCAGGAGGGCCGGGGTCGTCTTGTCGCACCCGCCCAGGAGGACGGCCGCATCCAGCGGGTGGCTCCGCAGCACCTCTTCGGTCTCCATGGCCGCCAGGTTCCGGTACAGCATGGTGGTCGGCTTCATCAGTGTCTCGCCCAACGACATCACCGGGATCTCCAGGGGAAATCCGCCCGCCGTCCAGATCCCCCGCTTGACGGCGTCGGCCACGTCCCGGAGGTGGGCATGGCAGGGGTTCGCATCCGACCAGGTGGTGACGATGCCGACCACGGGCTTGCCGTCGAAGTCCTCCAGCGAGAACCCGGACTGCATCGTCCGACCCCGATGCTCGAACGAGAACGGACCCTGGCCGTACCAGCGCCTGCTGCGGAGCTCCACCGCCACGGGCGCGGGGGCGCCGGTCACGCCGTTCTCGTCAGGTCCCATGTCGACACCACGCTCTCTGCTGATCGGAGGATCGCCCGGACGGTAGCGCAGGTCGATCAGTTCCCGTCGGACCGGGTCGCCGGCGGGCTCCCGACCGTCATCGGCTGCACCGGCACGCCGCCACCTCCCGAAGGGGCACGGTTCGCCCCGACCGCTGAAACGGAGGGGGGGACTCCCTCGTTGTACCGTGCGGATCAGGAAGCACCATGTGGCGGGCCCGGTTCCGCCCGCATGTCCGCCCCCTGGCCGCACCCGACCGAACGGCGGGATTCGCCGAGAGCCGCGCGAGCGCGGAGCAAGGATGGCAGGGCATGAAGCGAACAGCACTCGTCATGGCAGTCGGACTGACGGTGGTCGGCTTGGGAACCGTCGGCGCCTCGGGCGTGGCCTCGGCCACCAAGCCCAAGGTCCCGAGCATCAAGGAGATCACCCCGCAGCACGGTCCCGTCGGCGGGGGCACGACGGTCGAGATCCTCGGGAAGAACCTCGGCGGGGTCGTCAGCGTCGACTTCGGTGGCACCGCGTCCTCCCTGGTCACGCCCGTGTCCCAGTCGGAGGTCCTGGCGGTCACACCCGCCGGGACCGGGACGGTGGACACCACCGTCACCACCGGAGCCGGGACCAGCGCCACCGGGTCCTTCGACCAGTTCACCTACGTGACGACGCCGTCGATCCAGAAGCTGAACCCCAACGGCGGCACCACCCTGGGTGGCAACCGGGTGACCATCGCCGGGGCCGGCTTCACCGGGGCCACCGCCGTGTCCTTCGGTGGGACGCCCGCCACCAGCTTCACGGTGGAGACCGACCAGGAGATCGTGGCGGTCTCCCCCGCCGAGCCTGCGGGTGACGTCGACGTCTCCGTGACGTCTCCCACCGGTACGACCCCGGTCGACCCGGCGGACGTCTTCGACTACTCATTGAAGATCCCGGAGATCACCTCGGTGGCGCCCGACTTCGGGCCGACGACCGGCGGCACCACGGTGACCATCACCGGGAAGCGGTTCAAGGACGTGTCGGCCGTCGACTTCGGCTCGACCCCGGCGCTCAGCTACACGGTCAACGACGTCAAGTCGATCACCGCCGTGGCGCCCCCCGGTACCGGAACCGTCGACGTCAACGTGACCAACGAGTCCGGGGTGAGCGCGGTCGGCAGCCCGGTGGACCAGTTCACCTACACGGGGGGTAGCTGACCCCCACCCGTGCTGAGGTCACTCGGTGGCCTCAGCACGGGTGCCGGGTGCGCCCGGCCCACGGTGCACGCCGTCACGGCGCCCCGAACCAGGTGGTCAACGCCGCACGCAGCCCGACGTCGGTGCCGACCCCCACCCAGGCCACGTAGCCGTCCGGACGGACCAGCACGGCCGTGGGTGGGGTGACCGGACCGAGCACCGGGAGCTCCCACGGCCCGTCGTACCCGGCGTCGACCCGTCGGACCCGGTCCGTCCACGGGCCGAGGTCGGACCCTCCGGGCCCACCGAGGTCGAGGAACAGCGGCATGGCGTCGTGGAGCTCCGTGTACAGACGGAGCGGATCCCCCGCCGCCGTCACGAGGTCCAGATCGGGCATCCGCCGTCCGAGCAGGGGGTGGCCCTCGCCGAGGTCGTAGTGGATGTCGAGCCCGGAGATGATCCCGGCGAGCAGCCGGCGGGGCTCGTCCAGGAGGGCCAGCTCGGTGACCACCTCGACCAGGGCCTTGGACCGGTCGTCCCCCCGCTGCAGCAGGCCCGAGGCCATGGTGTGCCGCAGGGCGCGGGCCGCGACCGGGTGCCGCTCGTCGTGGTAGGTGTCGAGGAGTTCCTCGTCCGACGTCCCGGCGACCACCCGGGCCAGCTTCCATCCGAGGTTCACCGCGTCCTGCACACCGAGGCTGAGGCCCTGACCCCCCACCGGGTAGTGGACGTGCGCCGAGTCACCGGCGAGGAGGACCCGCCCTGAACGGTAGCTCGCCGCCTGGCGCGTCATGTCGGTGAACCGTGAGATCCAGACCGGGGTGTGGACACCGAAATCGGTGCCGAACACGGCGACGAGCGCCTCGCGCAGGTCCGCCAGCGTGGGTTCGGTGCCCGGACCGATCTGCCGCTCGGTGACCACGACCCGCACCGTCCGCCCGTCCTCCATCCGGTGGAGGCCGTGGACGCCGATGGCGTCGGTGCGGATCCCCTTGGGCGTCTCCTCGGTCACCTCGACCTCGGCGATCAGGTTGCTCCTCGTCGGCTCCCAACCGGGGAACCCGATGCCGGCCGCCTTGCGGACCACGCTCCGGCCCCCGTCGCACCCGACGAGGTACCGGGCCCGGACCGAACGTCCGTCGGACAGCTCCACGTCGACCCCGGTGCCGTCCTGCGCACAGCCCGTCACCTCGGTGCCGTAGCGGAGCTCCACGGGAAGCTCGGCGACCCACTCGCCCAGGATCCGCTCGATCTGGTTCTGCCAGATCCCGAGCGAGTACGGATGGCGGGTCGGGAAGTCGCTCATGTCCAGCACGGTGGTACCGAACATGACGGCCTGCGCCACCTGCCCCTCGGCGAGGAACCGCTCGGCGACCCCGCGCTGGTCGAGTACCTCGATCGTGCGCGAGTGGAAACCGCCGGCCCGCGAGCCGACGAGCACGTGATCGGGACGCCGCTCGACGACGACCACGTCCACGTCGGCCAGGGCCAGCTCGGCCGCCAGCATCATCCCCGCGGGACCACCCCCGGCGATCACCACCGCATGTTCGTCCATGTGCCACCCCTCGATCCGTCGTCCTGCGTCCGTCGAGGAGATCATGCCCACCGGACCGTCCGTTGATGCAAGCGGCCGGTGGCGGTAGATTGGGCATGGCAGAGGGTGCGTGCTCCCCCCACCCGGTCGGTGCGCCGTCCCGGGCGCCACGACCGCTTGCAGGGCGGCCCGTCGGCAAGGGGGACCCGGTGCGAGAGACGGACTCCCGGATCATCGAGGCGATCGAGGACCTGATCGCGGCGAACCGAGCCGCCCGCCGGGTGATGCGTACCGGCGAGGACGTGCTGACCCGTGGGATCGAGCGCCTGCGGGCCGGGGAGAAGATCAGCGAGACGCTCGCCCACACACCGGCGGGAGTGCAGCGCGAGGCCACGCAGGAGGCGAACCACCGCATCGCCGTGGCCCGCCACGAGCTCCGGGTGCTCCTCATCGGGCGGTGCCTCGACGAGGGCATGCGCCCGTGGGAGATCGCCCGGGCGTGGGGGATGTCCCGCCAGCGGATCGACCGCTACATCCAGGAGCTGAAACAGAGGCCCGGCGACCCGGACGCCCCCGCCTGACCGGCCGACCGGCGCCCGCGCTCGGACGGGGACGACCGTCCCGGCGACGTCGAGCTCCTCCGTTCATCCACGGCCGACGACCACCGACTGGAGCGACTGGAGCACGAGACCGGCCGATGCCACGAGGAGCCACAGGCTGACTCCGAGCGCCAGCGGTCGCCACCCGGCGGCCCGGATCCGTCGAGGACGCGTGGACAGTCCGATGGCGCTCAGGGCCATGGTGATCATCAGCCCCGCTGCCGTCGACAGCGGAACGTGCAGGTCCCGGGGCACCAGCCCGAGGGAGTCGAGCGCCACCGCCACGAGGAACCACCCGACGAACACCGGCACCACCGTGCGGTAGGCGGTGCCCGTCACCGGACGGCCGGTGGTGGGACGGCGGGTGGACCCGTTCCTCCACGCCGACAGCACCAGGGCGATCGGAACGATCATCAGGGTCCGGGTGAGCTTCACCACCACCGCGTACGTACCGGCACCGTGCCCGAAGACGGCCGAGGTGGCGACCACCGAGGAGAGGTCGTTGACGGCGGTGCCGGCCCACAGACCGAAGGCGTGGGGTGACAGTCCGAGGGTGTGGCCGACGGCCGGGAACGTGAGGACCGCGGCCACGTTGCAGACGAAGATCGTGGCGACGGCGTACGAGACGTCGGCGTCGGACGCGTCGATCACGGCGTCCGTGGCCGCGATGGCCGAGGCGCCGCAGATCCCGGTGCCGACACCGATGAGGGTCCGCAGGTCGCGGGCCACCCCGAGCGCCCGACCGATGACCACTGCTCCCACCAGCGCCACTGCCAGCGTGCCCAGGAGGACCGGGAGGGACGATCCCCCGATGGCCACCACCTCGCCCACGGTGATCCCCGTGCCCAGGAGGACGACCGACGTCTTGAGGACCGACCGGGTCGCGAACTGCACGCCGGGGCGCACCCGAGGGGACGGCACCCGCAGGAGGGCCACGCCGGCACCGATCAGGACACCGAACACCGGGGGGCCCACGACGGGGATCACCCGCCCGGCGGCGGAGGCCACCACCGTGATGGCGGTCACGAGGGCGAGGCCGGGCAGGAGCGCCCGGGCCCGGGCCCGACGGGTCCGGGCCGGACCGTGCGCCCCCGCCCCGGGGGCTCCGGGCGTGTCGAGTGCCGGGTGGGCTGCCATGGACCCATCGTCGGGCCGGTCACCGGTTCCCGGTAGCCCGCAATCCGTGGGCTTCCTATAAGGTTTCCTTATGCCCCTCGTCGAACCGGTTCCCGACGTCCGTTCCCTGGACCTGCTCACCAGCGTGGCCGAGCTCGGGTCGATCCGCCGGGCCGCCGCCGCCCACCACATCAGCCAGCCCGCGGCCAGCATGCGGCTCCGGTCGCTGGAGCGGGTGCTCGGCCTCGACCTGCTGGACCGCTCCGGAGGTCGGGCCCGGCTGACCGCGACCGGTCAGGCCGTCGTGCACTGGAGCGGGACCGTGCTCGACGGCATGCGGGAGCTCCTCCTCGGGACCGCGGCCGTCCGATCCGAGGGACGGGCGACGCTGCGCATCGCCGCCAGCATGACGGTGGCCGACTACCTGGTGCCGAGCTGGCTGAACCGGCTGCGTGGGTCGGACCCGGACGTGGCGGTGTCCCTGCGGATGGGCAACTCGGAGCAGGTCGCCGACATCATGCGGGTGGGAGGGGCCGACCTCGGGTTCACGGAGGGCCCGGACGAGCCACCCGAGCTGCGCACCGAGGTGGTGGCCGGCGACGACCTGGTGGTCGTGGTGGGTCCGTCGCACCCGTGGGCCGGACGGCGCCGTCCGCTGTCGGCGGCCGACATCGCCGCCACGCCACTCGTCGTCCGGGAGCGGGGTTCGGGTACCCGGGAGGTACTCGAGCGCGCACTGGCGCAGTCGGGCTTCGCGGCGACCCCCCTCGTCGAACTGGCGTCGACCACGGCCATCAAGAGTGCGGTGGCCACCGGGAGCGGTCCCGGGGTGCTCAGCCGCCTGGCCGTCGCCCCCGAGGTCGCTGACGGGCGCCTGGTGATCGTCGGGACCACCGGCATCTCGCTCGAGCGGGAGATCCGTGCGGTGTGGTCGGCCGACCGCCCGCCGACGGGAGCGGCCCGCCGACTGCTCGCGCAGATCGTCGAGGTAGCGGTCGGCGGGCGACGCTGAGCGGTGGCAGCCGGCGCACCCGGCGTCCTACGATGGGGCCGTCGGTGCCCTGGCCTGTTTTCCCGCAGGCCAGGGCATCTGCGCGTCCCCGGCCCGGCGATCCGCTACTCGAGGACGGGGGAACCGGCCCCGAGGGTCGCGGTCGGCGGCCCACGGCGCTCCTCGTCGCCACCGGCGTCGTCGGTGCCGTCGTCGCCCAGGGTGTCGACGCCGGCCCGCCACGGACGCACGTAGGCCAGGTAGAACACGGCGGCACCGAGCAGCGTGGCGCACAGCACCCAGCCGAGCGCGGTCGTGCCGAGTCCCGCGTACTTGAGTCCCGACGCGAAGATCACGAACGTGATGGCCGGGCGGATGTACTTGTCCGGCGCCCGCGACGACAGCCAGGCGCCCACGAACACCGCCGGGACGCTCCCGATGATGATCGAGGTGGTCACCGAGAACTCGACGTGGCCGAAGGCCAGGGCGCCCAGGGCGGCGGCCATGGTCAGGGGCACCGCCTGGGTGAGGTCGGTCCCGACCAGCTGGTTGGCCCCCAGCGCCGGGTACAGGAACAGGAGCAGCACGATCATCAGCGAACCGGATCCGACCGAGGTCATCCCGACGATGAGGCCGCCGACCATGCCGATGAGCACGGTCGGCACCGGTCGGATGTCGAGGGCGTGGATGACGCCCTTCCGCGTCTGGCCACTGCGCCGGTCGAGGAAGTAGCGCAGCACCATGGCGGCCGCCCCGACCAGCAGGGCGGCCCCGAGGGCCCGCTCGATGTTCGCCTCCGATGCCTTGGCATGACCCATCAGGTGCAGGAGGTAGGCACCCAGGAAGGCCATCGGCACCGACCCGAGCACCATCCACCCCACCAGTCGGAAATTGACGGTCTTCTTGGCGATGTGGACGCCGGCGCCGATCGGCCGCATGAAGACGGCGGCGACCAGGTCGCTCGAGATGGCCGACGAGGGCTTCACCCCGAACAGCAGGATCAGCATGGGCGTCATCAGGGCGCCGCCGCCGGCGCCGGTCAGGCCCACCAGGAAGCCCACGACGGCGCTCCCCAGGACGATGTACGGATCGATGTTCACGTGTTGCCCCTTCCCTTATCCCATAGACACTGTAGGTTCCATAGGTTGACGTGGTCAACGGGTCGCGGCCGGAAATCCGACCCGCACCGGTCGCCCACGCCTGGAGCAACCCGGTCGCAACCGTCGACCGGTGCGGCACGGGGCCGCGGCTACCTTGAGGACCGACGGGCCGGGCCTGGCCGGCCCCGGACCGGGGAGGTGGCCGTGGACCTGGTGGATCCGGTGGACGACGTGGTCCGCGTGTTCGCCGCCCACGGGGACGACCACCACGGCGAGGTGATCGACCAGCGTCGCCACGCCCTCCAGTGCGCCGCCCTGGCCGTGGCGGACGGTGCGGACGACCCACTGGTGGCCGCCGCCCTCCTCCACGACATCGGCCACCTGGTCGCCTCCCCGGACGGCGCCGTCCGGGTCGACCTCGCCACCGACGACGACCGTCACGAGGCGGTGGGCGCCCGCTGGGTCGCCACCCGGTTCGGACCCGTCGTCGCCCGTCCCGTCGCCCTGCACGTGCTGGCCAAGCGCTACCGGTGCGCGGTGGACCCCGGCTACGCCGCCGGCCTCTCCCCCACCTCGACGGCCACCCTGCAGGCCCAGGGCGGTCCGCTGTCCCACGACGAGGTGGCCCGGTTCGTGGCCCACGCCGGCGCCGCCGATGCGCTCCGATTGCGGGACTGGGACGAGGCGGCCAAGGACCCGACGTGCACCACCGTGGGGATCGAGGCCTTCATCCCCGTACTTCGGCGCCTCGCCCACGCCGGGGGCTGACCCCGGCGGTCGTCAGCCGTCGACGGCTCAGCGCGACTCCCAGGCCCCGGGTTCGGTCGTCAGGCGGGCGACCGTCTCGGGCAACTCGCCCGAGACGATGTCGGCGATGCTGACCTCTTCGAGGACGGACCGCAGGCTGGCCCGCACGGCCACCCAGACCGCCTGGAGGTGCTCGGCGGCCCCGACGTACTCGGCCGCCTCGGGACGCAGCCCCCGGATCTCGGCCAGCGGACCGTCGAGGGGACGGATCACGTCGGCCACGGTGATCCCGTCGGCCGGGCGGGCCAGCCGGTAGCCGCCGTCCGGACCCCGCTGGCTCGTGAGCAGACCGGCCCGGCGCATGTCGTTCAGGATGCTCTCCAGGAATTTGGCCGGTAGCCCCTGGGACTGGGCCAACGACTCCGAGGTCAGCGGGGTGTCCGACGCGGCGAGCGTGCACAGGGCCCGGACGGCGTAGTCGACCTTGGCGGAGATGTACATGAGGTCGATTCTTCCAGATGGGGGGAGTTCCGTCGGCGACGGGCCGGATCACCCGCACCACCTGGTGCCTCCGCCGGGCGGCCGGCACCGCTAGCGTGCGACGGACGTAGTGTCGGGCCCGTGCCCGTCGCAGGATACGAAGGAGGGCCCGTGCCCCGCACTCCGGCCAACGGCATCGAGCTCACCTACGAGACCCACGGGGACCCCGCCGGACCGCCGCTCCTCGCCATCCACGGCCTCGGTGCCCAGATGACCGACTGGCGGCCCGAGATCGTCGAGGCCCTGGTGGACGAAGGTTTCCACGTGGTGACCTTCGACAACCGGGACCAGGGCGAGTCGACCTGGCTCGACGACACCGGCGACCCCGACGTCACGGAGCTGCTCGGCGACGGTACGGCGTCGGTCCCCTACCTGGTCGCCGACATGGCCACCGACGCCGCCGGGCTGCTCGACGCCCTCGGCATCGGGCAGGCGTACGTGCTCGGCGTGTCGATGGGCGGCATGATCGCCCAGCAGTTCGTGATCGACCACCCCCACCGGGCCACCGCCCTGACGTCGATCATGTCCACCCCCGACCCGCGGCTGGCACCGCCGACGCCCGAAGCCTCGGCCGCCCTCCTGGTCGAGCCGGCCACCGAGCGCGCCGCGGCCATCGAGCAGTCGGTCGCCGGATCCCGGGTGATCTCGTCCCCGGGCTTCCCCTTCGACGAGCCCGGTGTGCGCCGCCGCGCCGCCCGCCACTTCGACCGGGGCCACCACCCGGCCGGGACGGCCCGGCAGCTGGCCGCCATCCTGGCCTCGCCCGACCGCACCGAGGGGCTCGGCCGGGTCGACGTCCCCACCCTCGTGCTCCACGGGGCCGACGACCCCCTGGTCACCCTGCCCGGGGGCCAGGCCACGGCGGCGGCCGTGCCCGGGGCCGAGCTGTGGGTGGTCGACGGGATGGGTCACGACATCCCGGTCGAGATCGTGCCCGAGCTGGCGGCCCGTCAGGCGGCACTGCGCACCGCCCGCTGAGGCACGCAGGGGCGTCCCCGCCGGGGCGCCGACGGTGACCACCGGCTGGGCCGGTGGCGGTCGTCGGTTCAGCGCTCCTCGAAGATGCGCCGCGGATTGTCGACCAGCATCGCCGTGATCTGGTCCTCGGTGACCCCGTGCGTGCGCAGGTAGGGCAGGACGTCCTGTTCGATGTGCAGGTAGTGCCACTGGGGCAGGAACGCCAGGACGTCGGGATCGACCCAGTCGATGTAGCAGGCGGCGTCGTGGGCGAGCACCATCCGCTCGGCGTAGCCACGACGGCACAGCTCGACGACGATGTCCGCCCGTTCCTCGAAGGTCGTGCCGAGGGTGATGCCGAACCGGTCCATGCCGAGCCAGAAGCCCGAGTCGGCCAGCGTCGCCAGGTGGTCGGCATCGGTCGAGTCGCCGCTGTGGCCGAGCACCACCCGTCCCGGGTCCACACCCTCCTCGCCGAGCACCCGCTGCACGTTCAGCCCCTGGCGGCTGGCCGGGTGGGTGTGGACGGTGATCGGGCAGCCCGTCACCAGATGGGTCCGTGCGACGGCCCGCATGACCCGCTCCACGCCGGGGGTGAGTCCCGGCTCGTCGATGGCGCACTTGAGCATGCCCGCCTTGACCCCGGTGCCGGCGATGCCGTCGGTGATGTCGCCCACGAACAGGGGGACCATCGGCTCGGGCTCGTCCTTGCCCAGCAGTGTCCGGACGGCCGGGGTGCGATGGTGGAAGAAGAACGGTGCGTCGTGGTAGGTGTAGCAACCGGTCGCCACCACGATGTTGAGGTCGGGCACCCGTCCGGCCACCTGCTGGATGCGGGGGATGTAGCGGCCGAGCCCGATCACCGTCGGGTCCACGATGGTGCGCACGCCCGAAGCCGCCAGGGCCGACAGCTTGGCCACGGCGTCGTCCACCCGGGCCGCCTCGTCACCCCACTCGTCGGGGTAGTTCTGCTGCACGTCCGTCGACAGCACGAAGATGTGCTCGTGCATATAGGTCCGTCCCAGGTCGGCGGTGTCGACGGGCCCTCGCACGGTCTCGACGGTGGGCATGGCTCCTCCTCGGTGGTGCCGCACGGACGTCGGCGCCCGCCTGCGGTGGGATGGTACCCGTGCCCGGCGGCGGTACCTAGCCGAACTTCAGGAGGAGCAGGGCCACCACGACCACGGCCACCCCCACCTTCCAGATCCAGTGCGAGGTGAGGAGCCGGGTGACCCCGGACGGCTCGTCGGTGACGACGCCGACCGGGGCGGGTCCCGGCACGGCCGGTCCCACCGGTGGGGCCGACCGGGACGGCCTCCGGTCCACCGTGGTGCGCGGCGGGTCGGTGGACACCGGGCCGGTGGCGACGGGCGTCCGGTCGGGTGGGACGAGGACCTTCACCTCGTCGGCGGCCAGGAGCCCCAGCGCCGGGTGGGCCCGCACCCGTGACTCGGCGGCGTCCGCATCGGCCGTGGCCTCGTCCAACTCGATCCGCAGCGCATCGAGCACCTGCTCGTTGCGGTCGAACAGCGTCCGCACCACCTCGCCGGGAAGCACGTCGTCGGCCCCACCGGTCCCGACCGGGCCCTGGACCAGCTCGGCGCCGGCGTCAGACATCGGGACCCACCGGCACGGTCGGTGGCGCGCCGGTCCGGTCGGCCGCGCCGCCCGGCTCGCCGCGCTCCCCGCCCCACCGTCCGGGACCGACGGCGTCGACGGACGGCCGGTCGGGGTGGCGACCGACGGCACGGAGCCCACCGTGTCGAGTCGTTCGAGGAAGCGGTCGGCCGAGTCGCGTCGGCGCTGCTGTTCCGCGATGGCCAGCTCCAGCCGGGTCCGCTCCTCGGCCACGGCGCGCAGGTAGGCCTCCACCGAGGCACGCGTGTAGGCGTCGGCGGTCAGCCGCTCACTGGCTCGGGCCATGAACATCGACCCTACTCAGCCGAACCGCCCGTGGACATAGTCCAGGGTCCTCGGGTCCTGCGGCGAGTCGAACATGGCGTCGGTCGGACCGTGCTCGATGATGTAGCCGGGAGCACCCTGTTCGGCCAGGAAGAACGCCGTGTAGTCCGACACCCGGTGGGCCTGCTGCATGTTGTGGGTGACGATGACGATGGTGACCTCGTCGCGGAGCTCCTCGATGGTCGCCTCGATCCGCCGCGTCGACGTGGGGTCGAGCGCCGAGCAGGGCTCGTCCATCAGGAGGACCCGCGGCTGGATGGCCAGCGCCCGGGCGATGCACAACCGCTGCTGCTGCCCACCGGAGAGCGCGCCGCCGGGCTGGCGCAGGCGGTTCTCGACCTCGGTCCACAGTCCGGCCTTCACCAGGCAGTCGTGCACGATGCCGTCGCGCTCGTCGGGTCCCTTGCGGGTGCCGGTCAGCGCCAGTCCGGCGAGCACGTTGTCGTAGATCGACATGGCCGGGAACGGGTTGGGCTTCTGGAACACCATCCCGATGTGGCGACGCGCCTCGGTCAGCTTGCGGCCGGGCTCGTAGATGTCCTGGCCGTCGAGGAGCACCTCGCCGGCCAGCGACGCCGATGCCACCAGCTCGTGCATCCGGTTGAGGATCCGCAGGAAGGTGGACTTGCCGCACCCGGACGGTCCGATGAGTGCCGTCACCCGGCGGGCCTCCATGGTGAGCGACACCCGGTCGAGCACCTGGTGCTCCCCGAACCACGCCGAGATGTCGTGGGCGACCAGCTCGGCGGCGCCGGGTCCGGCGTCGGTGGTGGGTGCGAAGGCGGTGGTGTCGAGCGGCATGTCATCCCTCGTTCGTGTGGTGGTCGGTGTCATGTCGGTTCCCGGGTCACGTCAGGTTGGGCAGCAGTCGGGCCACCTGGTCGGCGATGAAGGTCCACACCAGCAGCATCGGCGCCGCGAACACGATCCATGTCTGTGCCCTGCCCCAGCGCCGCCAGGACCACACGGCGCCGACCAGAAGTACGGCGAGCGCCTCGAGCCACAGGAACAGCTCCCACAGCGTGCTGGTGTCGACCGCCAGGGGCTGCTCGCCGGGCAGGAGCTGCACGTCGGGGGCTGCGGCCGCGGCCAGCGGAGCGCCGACCTTGTCGGCGTCGACCCACACCACCCCGGACGGTGCGTAGGCGGGCCCGGACGCCGTGCCGAGGGTCAGCCGTGCCGTGCCCGCCCGGGTGGCCGGCACCTTGGCGCCGGCGGGCCGCACCCGCACCACCCGGAACCGGGACGTGCCCACCTGGGTGGTCACCACGATGAGCTGACCCCGGCGGAGCTGGGCGATGCGCCCGAAGGGACCGCCGTAGGCGGCGGCACGGCCGAGCACGACACTGGTCCCGGCGCCGCCCGGGAACACCGTGTCGCGGAAGTGGCCCGGACCCTTGGCCAGGACGTCCGATGTCGTCCCCTCGAGGACCACGGCGTGGACCCCCAGCGACGGGATGGTGAGCAGTGCGATCGGCGTGCCCAGCGGCAGCAGGTGGTGGTCGGCGCCGATCGGACCGAGCGGGGCCGTGCCGAGTGCCACCTGGGTCCGGAACGAGTTGAGCAGCGACACCTGGGCCGACCGGTACTCCAACGGGCTGAGCACGGCCAGCTGCACGACGATGCCGATCGACAGGACGGCGAGCACGATCAGTGCGGCGCGGGCGATGGGGCGGACCGACGCGCGGGCCGGGACCCTACCTGGGTCCGCGTCGGGTCGCGTCGGCTCCTCCCGCCCGTCCGTCCCGGCGTTCCGCGGGGTCGGGGCGGGGACGAGGAGCAGCTCCCGATCGATCGCCGTCTGGGTCAGGGTCACGGGGTGGCGTCCCCCGTGGGCCGAGTCCGCCGACGGTGGCCCCACCCGAGGAGCACGGCGCCCAGGCCGATGCCGAGCAGGCCGAGGCCGATGCCCTTCCAGGTGTGGAAGCCGGTGTAGGCCAGCGTCGAACCGGTACCGGAGTCACCGGTGCCCGACGAGGAGCCCGTACCGGTGTCGGTGGCCGCCGCCCCCGACGGAGTCGTCGTGGTGGTGGTCGGGTCCGACGTGGCGAGCGTCGTGCTGGTCGGGGTCGTGGTGGTCGTCGTGGTCGTGGTCGTCGTGGTCCCGGCCGCCTGGACGGTGAGCGTGAAGCTCTGGGTGGCGGCCGTGCCGATACCGTTGGCCGCGGTGAAGGTGATCGGGAAGGCCCCGGTCACCGTCGGGGTGCCGGCCAGCGACCCGCCGGTGAAGGTCACGCCGGTCGGCAGGGCGCCGGACTCGGTGATGGTGGGCGTGGGGGTGCCCGACGCCACCGGGGTGAACGTCCCGGCCGATCCCGAGGTGAACGTGGTGGAGGCGGCCGAGGTGAACGCCGGCGCCACCGTGCCCGCGGGGACGGCCGTCCAGGTGAACCCGGTCGGGTCCGTCGAGCTGGCGCTGAAGGTGACCTGGATGTTCCAGTTGTCGGTCACCGTGCCGTGGGTGTCGGTGCACGCCAGGCCGGCGTCCCACACGCCGCTGGCCGTGGGACCCGAACCGCTGTAGAGGAGCTGGGCCAGGGTGACGCCCCCACCGGTGATCAGGGGCGCCCACTCGAAGTCGTTGGGGATCCCCACGATCTGTCCCGTGGTGACGGCCGTGTTGACGGGCCCGTAGTAGGTGCCGGTGTTGTCGACCAGTCCGAAGCCGGCCGAGGGGAAGCCGACGAAGGTCACCGACGACAGTGCCGTTCCCTTCTCCAGGAGGTAGCTGTAGACGTGGTAGCCACCGGTGGCCGTGTCGCCGTCGCAGGCGGCCTGGGCGGGCAGCGCCACGGTGAACGGCGTCGTCGACGCGCCGGAGGTGAGTGGCGTCGTCAGGCCTGGTTCGGCGATGACGGCCACCCCGTTCAACGTCGGTGTGGTGGCTGCGGCCGTGCCGGCGGCCAGGCCGAGGCCGCACACGGCCACGACGGCGGCGGCGGCGCCGGCGCGGAGGGCCGGGCGTGAGCTGCGGAGGGCGGAGCGGAGTCGGATCGTACGGGTCATGGCGGAACGGGTTCCCTTCGGTGCGGGTACGGATGGCACGCGGACGTCGGAGTGGACGCCGCGGGCGGGACGGTGGCGGACGGGTCGGTTCACGGCGCGCCCCCGGTAGGGGTCGACGGACGGCGGATCCGTCGGGGGCGGCTCAGCAGCAGGGCGCCGATGGCGGCGCCGATGCCGATCAGGAGCACGAGTGGCAGGGTCCAGCGCACCGCCCCGGCACCGAACCACGCGGTGTGGACGATACCGAGCGCCGCTTCCGAGGGGTTGTGGCCCACGGCGGCTCCGGTGAACGGGGTCGACGTGGGCGCCGACGTCTGGACGTCACCGCTGCCCAGGTCGGAGGACGAGGGCGTCAGGAAGGTGTCGGTGCCGGCGAGGGCGTCCGAGGTCGTGGCTGTCGTGGACGGGGTCGTCGTCTCGGCCGGCGGGTGCAGCATCGAGTTGACGGCGTCCAGGGCCTCGAGGCGCAGGCCCCCGGGCAGTGGCACGTAGCCCGGCGGCAGCTGGCCGGTCTCGACGCCGGACGTCTGGCCGTCCCCGATGCCGTACAGGAGGAACGTGGCGTACTGCTGGCGGGCGGCCGCCGTCAGGGACTCGGGCGTGGTGGCCGCATACGTCAGCATGGGGAGCGGATACGCACCGACGGCGGTGGTCGAGGGGTCGGGCTCCAGCACGCCCGGCACCGGGCTCGCGACCATCGCCTGCTCCCCTGCCGTGATGCTGTCGGTGTCGGGAGCCACGAAGACCCGTCTGCCGGGCGCCGCGTCGTCCCCGGCGCGGCTGAGCGACGCCGTCTGGAGCCCGTACTGGGCCGCCGAGGCCGAGTCGGTGATCGAGATGATGAAGTGCGTCCCGGGGACCTGGGGTCCGTTGGCCGTCCACGCCGTGTTCGGGGTGAGGGCGGCGTTGAAGGTCGTCTTGGCTCCGTCGTTGGCCGCACCGGTGCTGGCCGCCGCCGCCGCCATGGTCAGCGCGTAGGGCGACCAGTCGAGGATGCAGAGCGGCCGGGCCGGCTCCGACGGGGGCCCGGTGACGATCTGATGGGTATCGGTGCAGTACGGGTCGCTCTTCGGGTAGGACTCGAGCGCCGGGACCCCGAACGGCGTGCCCGCCGGGTTGACCGAGGAACTGGTGCTGTAGAGCGGGTTCACCCGCATGCCCCACGGGTCGGGCTTCCCCGCCAGCCACGCGGAGGCTTCGGGGTCGGCCAGGATCCACTTCCACACGGCGGCGGCCGCATCCGAGCTGGCCTGTTCGACCAGGGCGGTGCCGGCGTCGATGGCCTGGGTGGTCGAGAGCAGGGAGAACTCCGGGTTGTACTGGAGGAAGTCCGGGTCGGTCAACAGGTCGACCGGGTTCTTCTGGATCCATCCGTAGCCGGCCGGTCTGGCCGAGGTCACGTTCTGGAGCTGGGCCTGGTACGACTGGGTGAGCAGTTTCGCCATCAGACGCGGCGTCAGGTAGATGTTCCCCACCTGGGTGCCCGCCAGGGTGGACTCGTCGGCCTGTGGCTGCCCGTCGACGACCGCCGGCACCCGTTGGATGTTGAACGCCACCACCACCCCCGACAGGGTCAGGGGCGAGTAGACCACCGGGTCGGACGGGTCGACCTGGCTCGGGTCGGCCGGAGCCGAGAAGACCGACATCCCGGCCGCGCCGTAGGTCGGGTCGAGCAGGTTCTGCCGGGCCTGGTCGTCGGTGTCCTGGATGTAGCTGTACGACGGCGACCCCGCCTGGTTGCAGAGGGCCGGCTGCCAGCTGGCGACGGCCGACGAGGCGAGCTCGCTGCCGAGGATCTCCTGGGCGTCGGCGTTGATCGAGCAGCTCGACCCGACCGGGTTGAAGCCGAGCGGGATGGCGATCCGGTTGGCCCACGCCGACGGGGCGAGCGGTGACGTCACCACGTTCTCGTCGTTCAGGCCGGCCGGGTTCTCGTCGGTGGAGGAACCCCGGGGGACGACGACCAGCCAGCACTGGGGCGTGGTGTCGCCACCGCCTCCCGTCGGCTGGAGGTCCTGGCCGCACCCGAGGCCGGGAGCCTCCAGGCCGGTCTGGACCTGGAACAGCTGCTGCCCGGTCCCGTCCGCATAGGTGCGGGCGAAGTCGACCTCGTTGGACGTCCCGTAGCGGAAGTACGGGTTGAGCCAGAACGGCTTCGGGTTGTTCGGGTCCAGGTCGTAGTTGTAGTCGGCCTGCTGGTCGACGGTGGTGCCGTCCACCGCCTGGAACGGCTCCACCAGGAACTGGGTCTCGGGGTCCTTCCACACCCCCGTGGTCCCCGACAGCGACGGGTAGTCGCTCCACGACGGCTGCGACAGGACCCGGGAGTACTCGAATCCGGGTTCCTTGACCGGGTACGCCGAGCTCGAGGTGGTCTCGGCGCCGAACTGGCACTGGGTGGGCAGCGGACCGGGGTCCGTGGTGTCCGCCGGATCGGCGGTCTGCGGATCGCCCCAGCACTCGAAGATCTGGAGGTAGTCCGACTGGAAGGCGGTCGACGACTGCGTCGGGGTGCCGCCCGTCCACGACACCGAGATGGCCTGGTTGACCAGGTTCTGGGTCTGGTTCACCGTGACCCGGAGCCCCGAGTACGCACCCTGGCCCGACACCGTCACCGCCGAGGACGTGGAGGGCAGCGAGGTGACGACGCCCTGGCTCCCGGCGAGCGGGTTCGTGGCGGCGGCGGCGCCCGGCTGCATCCCGGGCACGGCGGCGAAGACGACGAGGCCGACGAGCGCGCCCGCGGCCGCGCCAGGCCACCAGCGCCGTCGGGAGGCCGCGTGCACGTGGACGCGGCGGCGGTTCCGTCCGCCGGTCACGGTGTCCGCCGTCGGTCGAGGCGCCGGGACAGCAGGCCCGGGATCAACAGGAGCGCCAGCACGGCCAGGCCGATCAGCACGAGCAGGGTCTGGGTCGAGGTCCACCCCGTGCCGGCGGCCAGGGTGGCTGTCGCCGCCGTCGGCGAGGCGGCGGCGAACGACCCGGTGGCCGTGTCGCAGGCTCCCGTCGACGGGTCACACGTCGTGCCCGAGGTGCCCGCCGCCCCACTGGCGGTGGACGACGCGGCGCCCGCGGTCGTCGACCCGGCCGCCCCCGACGCCGTCGAGGCCGACGAGGTGCCACCCGGGGCCACGGTGCTGCCCTTGCTGACCGGCGTCGACACGGCCACGGCGCCGCCCGTTCCCGTCGTGCACTGGGTCGGACCCTGCTTGTCGCACGCCGGCGGGTAGGGGGCGGTCTCGGCCAGGAGGTTGACCCCGGTCGGACTGAACGTCGGGTTGTTGCAGGACTGGATGTTGATGCTCTGGACGTCGGCCCCGGGGATCTTGGCGATCTGGGCGAAGGCCGCCTGCACCAGGTTGATGGGCATGGGCGAGTAGCCGAGCGCGGCCGACTGCTGTTGGCCCTGGCACATCGAGTAGTAGGAGAAGGCGGCCAGGGTCGCCCCCTTGGCCGCCGTGAAGGAGTTGCCCACCTTGGTCGGGAGGATCAGGTACCCGTAGGACGACAGCGGGTAGGCGCGGGGGTCCGTGTCGGTGTAGACCCCGGTGAGCTGCTGGGTCAGGTAGAGCGCCGGATTGTTGACGTCGGTGGTGTCCACCTTGTCCTGGAGCAGCGACACCGCCACGTTCTGCGGGGTGGGCTCGGTGTAGTACCCGGCCGAGTTGAGGACCTGGGCCACCGGGAACTTTGCGGCCAGCGCGTAGTAGTAGTTGACGTAGCCGATCGACCCCTGGGCGAAGGCCTGGGACACGTAGGAGGCCACCCCCAGGTCGCCGTTCTGGGCGATCATGCCCGTCGTCGTCGGGTAGAACGAGGTCGCCCCGCACGCCGGTGCCCGGCCCGCCTTGGAGCAGTAGGAGTTCCACAGACTCGGGTACTGGTTGATCATCCAGGCCGACAGCTCGTAGCTGGTGCCCGAGCCGTCGGCTCGCACGACCGGGACGATGGTCTGGTTCGGCAGCTGCAGGCCGGGGTTGTCGGCGGCCAGGGCCGGGTCGTCCCAGTTGGTGATGGCCCCGGTGAAGATCTTGGTGATGTTCTCACCGGACAGCCGCAGGTTGGTCACCCGCTGGCCGTTGATCTTGAGGTTGTACATGAACACCGTCCCGCCGGCGGTGATCGGCATGTAGGCGTAGCTGCCCGCCTGGGGGTGCTCGGGGGCGGAACCGTCGCCCGGGTCGGTCTGGAACGGGATGTCCGAGGCGGCGAAGTCGGTCTGCCCGTTGATGAAGTCCTGGCGCCCGGTGGTGGACCCGTTGGCCGTGTAGTTGATCTGCATCCCGTCGGCGTGCACGTCGGCGATCCACTGGTCGAGTGCGCCGGCGGACCACGACGAGCCCTCGCCGTTCACGGGGACGTACGACGTGGCCCCGGCCGGGGACACCGCGCCGAGCAGCGTGGACAGCACGGCCACGACGACCAGGGCGGCGGTGGCGGCAGTGGCGGCGAGGCGGCGGCGGGTGGTGGCGGTCATCGGGGGTTCTCCAGGGTCGGATGGTCGGAGGCGATCGGTGCGACGGAGACGGTGGCGCGCCGTGCGTACCGGGCGGCGTCGCGGGCCGAGGCCTGTCGGACCCGCCGCATCCCCCGCTCGGTCAGGTGGCCCGGGCCCCAGCCGCCGATCTTCCTGGCCGTGACGAAGAGGACGATGACCAGGAGGAGGAGGAACGACGCACAGGCGAAGGCCCGGGCGGTGTACGCCGGGTTGCCGGTCTGGACGAGCTTGAGGGCGGCCAGCGGGAGCGACGCCATGGGCCCGTGCAGCGGGTTGGCGTTGATGTAGGTGGTGTAGCCGGCGGTCAGCAGGACGGGCGACGCCTCCCCGATGCCGCGGGCGATGCCGAGGATGACGGCGGTGGCGAGGCCCGACCGGGCGGTGGGGATGACGACCTGCAGTTCGCCCCGCCACGTCGGCGCGCCGAGCGCCGCCGACGCTTCGCGCAGCGTGCCCGGCACCAGTCGGAGCGCCAGGTCCGAGGCCCGGATCATGTAGGGCAGCATCATCACGCTGAGGGCCAGGGCCGCGGCCAGGCCGCTCCGCTGGAACCCGAGGGTCAGGATCCACAGGGCGTAGATGAAGAGTCCGGCCAGGATGCTGGGCAGCGCCGTCATCGACTCGACCATGGTCCGGAAGGCCCGCGACGGGGCGGTCCTCGTCATGTCGAGGTAGACGGCGGCCACCAGTCCGAGCGGCACCGTCAGTACGACGGCGATCCCGATCATCCACAGGGTCCCGACGATGGCGTGGCCGATGCCCCCGACCGACAGGGGCGCCAGCGGTCCCGCCGCCGACAGGTCCTGGGTGTAGGTGTTGAGGTGGACCAGGGCGTGCCAGCCCCGGGCGAAGGTGTAGCCGACGACGATGAACAGGGCGCCGAAGGCGAGGACCGCCGTCGTGGCCATGAGCACCGTCATCACCGAGTCCTTGACCGCCGGCCCGTCGTCGACCAGGGCCACCAGGACGGCGTAGGTGGCGAGGAACACCAGGTAGGCCACGAGTGCCACCCCGAACATGCCGGTCAGCGCCGTGACCTGGGTGAGCAGGAGCGACACGCTCACCCCGGCGACCGTCGCGCCGATCAGGTTCCGCACCGTCGCCGGGGGGATCCCGCGGAGCTTGCGGCGGACCTGGGGGCGCGGGGCGATCTCGTCGTGCCCGTCGACGACGGGGGCCGAGTGGTCGAGGAGGGTCATGTCAGGCGTCGCTCTCCGCACCGGAGCGGGACCGCGACACGACCGCCGATGCGACGAAGTTGATGACGAACGTGAGGGCGAACAGGGCCAGGCCGGCGGCCATGAGCGCCGAGATCCCGAACGGCGACGACTCGCTCGACAGGTTGGCGATGGTGGCCGACACCGAGTTGCCCCCGGACTGCAGGAGGTGCCAGTTGATGGTCGAGACCGGCGAGATGATCAGGATCACCACGATGGTCTCGCCGAGGGCCCGGCCGAAGCCGAGCATCGTCCCGCCGATGATCCCGCCCCTCCCGAACGGCAGGACCACCGAGCGGATCATCCCCCACCGGGTGGCGCCCAGCGCATAGGCGCCCTCGCGCTCGCCGAGCGGCGCCTGTGAGAACGACTCGCGCATGACCGAGCACAGGATGGGGATGACCATGAGCGACACGGCGATCCCGACGATGAAGGTGGATGCCGAGTAGATGGACCCCGACTGGATCGGGTTGCCCGGGTCGGAGCCGTTCACGTGGAAGAAGGGGATCCACCCGAACCAGGTGGCGAGCCACCGCGACACGCCCACGGTGCGGTCCTGCAGGAACTGGAGGGCCCACAGGCCGTAGACCACGCTCGGCACCGCCGCCATCAGGTCGACCAGCGACACCAGGGTGCGGCGGATGGGGGCCGGTGCCACCTCGGTGATGTACAGCGCCAGGCCGAGCGCGATCGGCAGGGCGATGACCAGGGCCACCACGGCGACGAGGATGGTGTCGGTCAGGATCCCGGCGATCCCGAAGTGGTGGATGTCCGGCTCCCAGGCCTGGGTGGTGAGGAACGAGAACTTGGCGACCCGGATGGCCGGCAGCGCTCTGATCGTCAGGAACAGTCCGACGAGCACGATGACGCCCAGGACGATCAGCGCACTGCCCCGGGTCAGGCCGAGGAACGCACGCTCGGCCGGGGCCTTGGTGACGCGGAGCTCGCGGGGGGACCGGGTCTCGACCGAGTGGTCGTCGGGTGCCCGGGGCACGGTGGTCGTCATGGTGGCGGACACGGCGGTCAGCGCCCCACGCCGGCGTCAGCCGTCACGTCCGCCCCGTCGGTGTCACCCGACGGTGCCTCCGGACCGGTACCGGGGCCGTCCCCGGTGGGCCCGTCGCCGGACGTCCCGGTGCCGGCCCGGGCGCTGCGACGCAGGCGGAGGGCGTAGGCCGTCGCACCGGAGGCGACCACCAGCAGTCCGACACCCACCCACAGTCCCACCGGGGCCGACGAGCCCGTGGGCACCGCACCCTGGTCGACCACGGCCCACCTGAAGCCCCCGGGGTCGGCGGCGTCGGCGGTGAACCGGATCGTCGAGTTCCAGTAGTCGGTGACGACGCCGTGGGTGTCGGCGCAGGCGATCCCGCCCTCCCACGTCGCGCTCGACGCACCGGCGGCGAACAGGTCGGCCGGCGTCAGTCGGGACCAGGTGAACGAGGTGGGGAGACCGACGATCTGCCCGGTTCCCTCGGCGGTGTTGACCGCCCCGAAGTAGGCGCCGTCGGCGATGTAGCCGTACCAGCGGCTCGGGATGCCCCGCTTGAAGCTGACGGCGGTGGGTGCCACGTCCTTCGGCACCAGGTAGCTGTAGACGTGGTACCCGTCGTGGGCCGTGTCACCCGGGCAGGTGGCGCCGGACGGCAGGACGACGCCGTAGGGGGTGGCCGACCCACCCGAGCCGAGTGCCGTGGTGGTCCCCGGACGGGCGATCAGCTCGGCCGATGCCGTCGCCGCCGACGCCACCCCGCCGCCGGTCACGGTGGCCGCCAGCGCGGCCACGCCCACGGCCGCGACCGAGCGCCGGGCGCGACGGCGGATCACACCGTGACCGGATCGGGCGCGCCCCGCGGCACGATCGGTCACGACGCCCCGTAGAACGGCGCGCCGAAGGCGTACACACCCCCGGTCTGGCTGACCAGCCAGTAGCCACCGGTCGTCGGGTCGGCGGCCATGCCCGTGATCGGGGCGGCGCCGGGGATGCCCGCCGCCGAGCCGTGGAAGCCGGCGTCGCCGAAGGCGAAGATGCCGCCGTCGGCGGCCACCATCCAGTACCCGCCGCCATCGGCGGTGACGGCCATGCCGTTGACCGGTTGGGCCAGCGAGAGGTCACCGGTCGAGCCGTAGAAGGGGGCACCGAAGGCGAAGACCCCGCCGTCGGACGCCACCAGCCGGTACCCGCCCGTGGGCGAGGCGGTCACCCCGACCACCGGCTTGTTGAGGTGGGTCCCGCCCATCGACCCCTGGAACACGGCGTCGCCGAAGGCGAAGACCCCGCCGTCGGCGGCGACCAGCCAGTAGCCCTGGTCGTCGGGGGTGGGGGCCAGGTCGACGATCGGGGCGTTCAGCTGCTTGCCCCCCATCGAACCGAAGAACCCGGCGTCGCCGAAGGCGAAGGTGCCACCGTCGGCGGCCACCAGCCAGTAGCCCTTGCCGTTCGAGGTGGCCACGATGTGGACGACCGGTGCGTTCAGCACGTCGCCGGCGAGCGAGCCGTAGCTGGCGACCGCACCGTGGGGCGACACGTGGCCCTGGCTGTCGGTCAGCCAGTAGCCGGAGCCGTCGTGGTTCGAGGCGATCCCCACGACCGGTGCCTTCAACGGGGCCACCGCCGCCTCCACGACCGTCAGGGTGAACGCCTGGGTGGCGTCCGAACCGACACCGTTGGCCGCGGTGATCGTGATCGGGAAGGACCCGACGGCGGTGGGCGCCCCCGACAGGGTGCCCGAGGAGGACAGGGTCACCCCGTCCGGCAGGGCGCCGGTCTCGGCGAAGGTCGGCGAGGGGCTGCCGCTGGCGGTCACGGCGAAGGACCCGTGGATCCCCACGGTGAACGTGGTCGACGGCGCCGACGTGATGGCCGGGGCCGACTGGTAGGTGAAGTGGTCCGCCGACGAGGCGGCGGAGGTGCCGCCCACCGTCGTCACCGTCACGTCGACCACACCGGTTCCTGCCGGCGAGGTGGCCGTGACCGACGTGGGCGACACGACCGTCACGGAGGTGCCGGCAGCCGTCCCGAAGTGGACGGCCGTGACCCCCGAGAGGTCGGCGCCGGTGATGGTGACCACCGTGCCGCCCGTCGTCGGACCGACGGCCGGACTGACGGAGGACACCGTCGGGGCGGCCACGTAGGTGTACTGGTCGGCCGGGGCGGTCGTCGAGGTACCCCCCGGCGTCGTCACCGTCACGTCGACGGTCCCGGCCGTTCCCGCCGGTGCGGTCACGGTCAGCGACGTCGGCGAGTGGACCGTGACCCCGGTGCCGGCGGTGGTGCCGAAGCGGACGGCGGTGGCACCGGTCAGGTTGGTACCGGTGACGGTCACGGCGGTGCCGCCGGCCGTCGGACCCGAGCCCGGGCTGACGGCGGACACGGTCGGGACGGCGGCGTAGGTGAAGTGGTCGCCGGCCCCGGTGGCCGAGGTGCCGCCCAGGGTGGTGACGGTCACGTCGACCACGCCGGCTGCGCCGGCGGGCGAGGCGGCGGTGATCGAGGTCGACGACACCACGACCACCGAGGTGGCCGCGTTCGTGCCGAAGTCGACGGCGGTGGCGCCGGTGAGGTTGGTACCGGTGATGGTCACGTCGGTGGCGCCGGCCGTCGGGCCGGCGTTCGGGGTGACGGCGGTGACGGTCGGGGCGGCCACGTAGGTGAAGTCGTCACCGGGATTGGTAGCCGAGGTGCCGCCGGGGGTGGTGACGGTGACGTTGGCCACACCGGCCGCACCCGCCGGGGCGTCGACCGTGATCGAGGTCGACGACACCACGACCACCGAGGTGGCGGCGGCGGTGGCGAACCTCACGGCGGTGGCGCCGATGAGGTTGGTCCCGGTGATGGTCACGGGGGTCCCGCCGGCCGTCGGACCGCTGGCGGGGCTCACGGAGGTGACCGTCGGGGCGGCCACATAGGTGAACCGGTCGCCGGCCCCGGTCGTCGAGGTCCCGCCCGGCGTCGTGACGGTCACATCGACCACGCCGGCCGCGCCGGCGGGCGAGGTGGCGGTGACCGAGGTCGAGGACACCACGTGCACCGAGGTGGCCGGCGAGGAGCCGAAGTCGACGACGGAGGCGCCGGTCAGGTCGGTGCCGGTGATGGTCACCCGGTGCCGCCGGCAGTCGGGCCGTCCGTCGGGCTGACGGCTGTCACCGTCGGGGCGGCGGCATAGGTGAAGTGGTCACCGGCCCCGGTGGTCGAGGTACCGTTGGGCGTGGTCACCGTCACGTCGACCACGCCCGCGGCCCCCGCCGGCGAGTCGGCCGTGATCGACGTCGCCGACACCACGACCACCGAAGTGGCCGCGTTCGTCCCGAAGTCGACAGCGGAGGCGCCGGTCAGGTTGGTGCCGGTGATGGTCACCGGCGTGCCACCGGCCGTCGGGCCCGACGACGGGGTGACCGCGGAGACGGTGGGCGCCAGGCCGTAGGTGAACTCGTCCCCGGGGCCGGTCGTCGAGGTGCCGCCCGGGGTGGTCACGGTCACGTCGACCACGCCGGCCGAGCCCGCAGGTGAGGTGGCGGTGACCGAGGTGGACGACACGAGGGTGAACGAGGTGGCCTCGACGGTCCCGAACGTCACGGCGGTGGTGCCGGTGAGGTTGGTGCCGGTGACGGTCACGAGGGTCCCACCGGCCGTCGGGCCGGTGCTGGGACTGACGGAGGTCACCGTCGGGGCGGCGACATAGGTGAAGGTCACCGGAACGCCGGTGGTCGAGGTACCACCCGGGGTGGTGACGGTCACGTCGACCGCGCCGGCCGTGCCGGCGGGAGACGTGGCCGTGACCGAGGTCGAGGACACCACGTGGACCGAGGTGGCCGGCGAGGATCCGAAGTCGACGACGGTGGCGCCGGTCAGGTTGGTGCCGGTGATGGTCACACCGGTGCCGCCGGCCGTCGGGCCGGTCGCCGGGCTGACGGCGGTGACGGTCGGGGCGGCGGCGTAGGTGAAGTGGTCACCGGCCCCGGTGGTCGAGGTGCCGTTCGGGGTGGTCACGGTGACGTCGACCACGCCGGCAGCTCCTGCGGGCGAGGTGGCGGTGATCGACGTGCCGGACACCACGACCACCGAGGTGGCCGCGTTGGTGCCGAAGTCGACGGCGGTGGCGCCGGTCAGGTTGGCACCGGTGATGGTCACGCCGGTCCCACCGGCCGTCGGGCCGGTGTTCGGGGTGACGGCCGCGACGGTGGGCGCCAGGCCGTAGGTGAACTCGTCCGCGGGGCTCGCCGCCGAGGTGCCGCCCGGGGTGGTCACGGTGACGTCGACCACGCCGGCAGCTCCTGCGGGCGAGGTGGCGGTCACCGAGGTGGACGACACCACGACCACCGAGGTGGCGGATGCGGTGCCGAACTTCACGCCGGTGGCGCCGGTCAGGTTGGTGCCGGTGATGGTCACACCGGTTCCGCCGCCCGTCGGGCCCGAGGCCGGGCTGACCGAGGAGACGGTCGGGGCGGCCACGTAGGTGAACTCGTCGGGGCTGCCGGTGGTGGAGGTCCCGCCCGGGGTGGTGACGGTCACGTCGACCACGCCGGCCGAGCCCGCGGGCGAGGTGGCGGTGATCGAGGTGGAGGACACCACGACCACCGAGGTCGCCGCAGTGGCGCCGAAGTCGACGGTGGTGGCGCCGGTCAGGTTGGTGCCGGTGATCGTCACACCGGTCCCGCCGGCCGTCGGGCCCGAGGACGGGCTGACGGCGGTGACGGTCGGGGCGGCGATGTAGGTGAAGTGGTCGGGGCTGCCGATGGTCGAGGTGCCGGCCGGGGTGGTGACGGTCACGTCGGTGACCCCTGCCGACCCGGCGGGCGAGGTGGCGGTGATCGAGGTCGACGACACCACGTCCACCGAGGTGGCGGCGTTCGTCTCGAAGTCGACGGCGGTGGCGCCGGTGAGGTTGGTACCGGTGACGGTCACGGCGGTCCCACCGGCCGTCGGGCCCGAGGAGGGGCTGACGGAGGTGACGGTGGGCGCGCCGGGAGCCGGTACCGGGTACCGCCGTCCAGGTGAAGCCGTTTCCATCGGTGGAGCTGGCCGTGAAGGTGACTTCCGTGTTCCAGTTGTCGACGAACGCGCCCGTCGTGTCGGCGCAGGCGAGACCGGCCTCCCAGATGCCACTTGCCGTCGCACCCGAGCCGGAGTAGAGGAGTTGCGAGAGCGGTCGACGCCGTCGTCGGAGACGAGTGGGCCCCACTCGAAGTTGTTGGGGATGCCGATGATCTGGCCGGTGCTGATCGCCGTGTTGACCGGCCCGTAGTAGTTGCCGGTGTTGTCCACAAACCCATAGCCGGAGGAAGGGCCGATGCCGAAGGTCAGGCTCGACAGCTCGGTCCCCTTCGGGACGAGGTAGCTGTACACGTGGTAGCCGTCGGTGGCGGTGTCGCCGTCGCACGCCGCCTGGGCCGGCAGGGCCACGGTGAACGGGGTGGTCGACCCGCCGCCGGTCAGCGGGGTGGTCTGGCCGGGCGCGGCGATGGTGGCGACTCCGTCGACGGTGGAGGCACCGGCCGGGGTCGCCCCCGCCAGGACGACGGTCCCCACCGAGGCCAGGACCATGATCGCTGCCGCGACGCCGGCGAGCGGCTGACGTCGGGCCGGCTGCTTCGTGCCCTTGCTGCGGGTGACGGTGTCGAGCATGCGTTCCGTTCCTTTGCGTGTTCGTGGTACGGGACCGGCCAGGAGGTCCTTCGCCGTACCGGCCCGGGGGTGCGGGGTGCGAGGTGCGCTCCCGGGATTCCCTGGATGCTGTCTGTGGTGGTGGGGCGGGGTCCGTGGCCCGTCCGGCCGGCCCCTCCGGCCACTCGGTCCTGATGGGTCCCCCCTGTCCAATTGCCCCTGTATTCCTAGTGACTCTATGGAAATACTAGCCCGTGGAATCGTGCGTTGTCGACGCGCAATCGCAAATTTCCCCAGCCGCCCGCAACGGGGCCCGAGGGCGATTGTAGGACGGGGTGAACAACCGGATCCCGAACCATGCCGAGGAACGCCGCCGCACGCGGCAGGAGGGCGGCACCGTGTGCCGCCCTCCTGTTCCCGTCAACGTGGTTCCAGGTCGACTGCCCGCCCGGGCCCGGGTGGGCACCGGTCGCACGGCGTGCGGCTCAGGACGCCAGTGTCAGCGTGAGCCCCACCGAGGCCGTCTCCTTGGTCCCCTTGGTGTGGTCGGTGACCGTCACCGTGAAGGGATACGGACCAGGCGCCGGTGCCTTCGTGGAGTCCTTGACCGTCCCGCTGATGACTCCGGTGGCGGCGTCCAACTTGAGGCCCTTCGGGAGCGCGCCCGACGTCACCTTCCACTTGTACGGCGCCACCCCACCCGACGCCGTGAGCGGCGAACTCGTGTACGCGGTGCCGATGGTGGCGGTCGACGGGCTGAGGACGGTGCTCGTGACCTGCAGCTGCGGGATGGCCGTCCAGGTGAAGCCGTTCGGGTCGGTGGCGCTGGCCGTGAACGACACCTGGATGTTCCAGTTGTCGGCGAGGGCGCCCGAGGAGTTGGCGCAGGCCAGGCCCGCTTCCCAGATCCCGCTCGCCTTCTTGCCCGAGCCGGTGTACAGCAGCTGGGAGAGGGTCACACCCCCATCGGATTCCAGCGGTCCCCACTCGAAGTTGTTGGGGATCCCCACGATCTGCCCGGTGCCGATAGCCGTGTTCACCGGCCCGTAGTAGGTGCCGGTGTTGTCGACCAGGCCGAAGCCGACCGAGGGGAAGCCCTCGAAGGTCACCCCCGACAGACTCGTCCCCTTCTGCACCAGGTAGCTGTAGACGTGGTAGCCGTGGGTGGCCGTGTCACCGTCGCACGCCGCTTGGGCGGGCAGTACGACCGTGAACGGCGCGGTCGAACCACCCGTGGTCAGGGCGGTGGTCTGTCCGGGCGCCGCGAAGGTGGCGATCCCGTTCAGGGTGGAGGCACCGGCCGGGGTGGCCCCGGCGAGCGCCAGGGTTCCGGCGGTGGCGCCGGCTGCGAGCAGGGCGGTGAGCCCGGCCCGGGCCATCCGGTGCACCGATCCGTCGGACCGGGCCCCGGAGCGGCCGGTGGTGGTCACTTCGATAGTTGTTCATGGTTGTCGTTCCTCGATCTCGTGAAATGGGTTCGGTCAGGTCTGCTGATCGGCGGCGATCAGCTGTTACCGGTCGTGGTCGTCGATCCGCAGGTGCCCTCGGCGGACACCAGGCTGTCGAACCCGAAGGTGTTCACGATCCCCTGCTCGGTGCTGTTGCACAGCGAGGCCGAGCTGCCGACGAAGAGGCTGACCAGGGCGGCGTCCTTGGTGAAGCCGGTGATCTTCGCCGTCGGGAGGACGGTGTAGACGTTGTAGCCGTACTGGGACGACTGGTAGTAGGTCGTGTTGGGGACCTCGGAGGGTGCCGTGCCCGTGTAGGGCTTGCCCAGTGCGTCGATGGACGGCCAGGTCCACCCCGCCGGCCCGGGCCGACGACGAGCGGTCCACGCCCACACCGTTGGCCTGACCGATCCAGCTGCCCGACGAGATCGGGATCACCGCGTCCGAGCCGGACGGAAGCGTCGAGGCGAAGGTGTAGAAGTTGTCACCGCTGTTCTGCTGGATGTTGTTGCAGCCGGCGGCGTTGGCCGCCGTGTTGGCCGTCGAGTCCGACACGCCGATGGCCGATTCCAGGTTGGACCGGGGGGTCGAGCCCGAGATGGTCAGGCAGGCGTAGACGGTGTCGCCGTTGATCGTCGAGGTGCCCGTCGAGGACGAGTACAGGGCGGTCAGCTGGGCCGTGGTCAAGGTGGCCAGGTGGCCGGTGCCGTGGTCGAACTCGAGCACGCCGAGGGCGTCACGGGCGAAGGGCACGAAGGTCAGCGTGGTCCCCGACGACTTGGGGCCACGGGCGGCCCGGGCGAAGTCGATCTGCCCGGTCACGTTGACGGCGGCGCCGGTGCACGACGCCGACGAGTTCTGCCACCCGGTGCCGTTGACGGCGGCCAGCAGGGCGGCGATGCCCGCCGTGGTGGAGTTCGGCCGGTCGAAGGACGGGCCGCCCAGCTTGGTGGTGATGCACCCGGGGTTCAGCGTGGTGCCCCCCGCCGGCGCGGCGTCGAACGAGTCGATCGTCTTGGAGTTGGTGGCGCCCGACGAGGCCAGCGGCAGGTAGAAGTGCGTGGTGGAGGCCGGCGGGGCCGGCGAGGCGCCGGACAGGCCGGCATAGACGTCCTGGGTCACGTCGGCGCCCACACCCGCATAGGCGGAGACGAACGACGGGTCGGCCTGGGCCGAGGTGGTCATGGCGGTCAGGGTGGCGAGACCGGCGGTGCCGGACACGACGGCGACGGCCGTGGCCACGCGGAAGCTCCGGAGACGGATGAGTGAACGCAATGCATGCCCCTTTGTTCGGCGTCGGACGGTCGGCCCCACGGAGCCCCTACCCATACCCGACATTTCCTAGTGGAATCCTCAAACTAAGACGAGTCGCTCCAAATGTCAACTGATTCGATCGGATAACTGGGGACCATACCGTCGCCGGCTCGGCGTCTGGTGTCCCGACGCGGGTCAGGGCCGGTGCGGAGCACCGGCCCTGACCGCTCCCCCGGTCCCACGCAGGACCCGGGGTGTGCCGTGGTCGACCTAGGGGGCCAGCGTGATCGAGAGCGACACGCTCGTGGTCAGCTTCACCTTCTTGGTGTGGTCGGTGACGCTGACCGTGAAGGCGTAGGGCCCCAGGACCGGCGGGCTCTTCTTCGAGGACTTGACCGTCCCCGAGATCACGCCGGTGGAAGCGACGAGCTTGAGGCCCTTCGGCAGCGTTCCCGACGTGATCTTCCACTTGTAGGGCTGGACGCCGCCGGATGCGGACAGGCTGGCCGAATACGGCGTGCCGACCTGGGCGCCGGGCAGCGAGGTCGTGGTGATCTCGATGGCGACGACCGTGAGGGTGAAGGACTGCGACGCCCCCGCCCCGATGCCGTTGGTCGCCTTGAACGTCACCGTGAACGATCCGGTGGCCGTCGGGGTGCCCGAGAGCACGCCGCTGGCGAAGGTGACGCCGGTCGGCAGTGCTCCCGACTCCGTGATGGTCGGTACCGGGCTCCCGCTGGCCGCCGGCGCGAAGGTACCGGCCACACCGGACACGAAGGTCGCCGAGGCGGCCGACGTGATCGCCGGTGCCGTGCCGTAGGCGAAGTGGTCGGCGACCGAGGTGGCCGACGTGCCGCCGACGGTGGTCACGGTGACGTCGACCGTGCCGGTGCCGGCCGGGGCCGTGGCGGTGATCGAGGTCGCCGTGTCCGTGGTGATGGTCGCCGGGGTGGACCCGAAGTCGACGGCCGTGGCCCCCGACAGGTTCGCACCCGAGATGGTCACGCCGGTCCCGCCGGTGGTGGGACCAGCCGCCGGGGCGATGCCCGAGACGGCCGGGGCGGCCACGTAGGTGAACTGGTCGGCCGCGGACGTGGTCGACGTGCCGTCCGGGGTGGTCACGGTGACGTCGACCGTGCCGCTTCCGGCCGGGGCCGTGGCGGTGATCGAGGTCGCCGTGTCCGTGGTGACGGTCGCCGGGGTGGACCCGAAGTCGACGGCCGTGGCCCCCGACAGGTTCGTACCCGAGATGGTCACGCCGGTCCCGCCGGTGGTCGGACCGGCCGCCGGGGCGATGCCGGTGACCACCGGGGCCAGACCGTAGGTGAAGAGGTCGGCGGGCGAGGTGGCCGACGTGCCACCGACGGTGGCCACGGTGACGTCGACCGCACCGGATCCGGCCGGCGACACGGCGGTGATCGAGGTCGCCGTGTCGGCGGTGACGGTCGCCGGGGTGGACCCGAAGTCGACGGCCGTGGCCCCCGACAGGTTCGTGCCGCTGATGGTCACGCTGGTCCCGCCGGTGGTCGCTCCGAGCGTCGGGGCGATGCCGGTGACGGTCGGGGCGGCCACGAAGGTGTACAGGTCGGCGGCCGAGGTCGCCGACGTGCCCCCCGCAGTGGTCACCGTCACGTCGACCGGGCCGGAGCCGGCCGGGGCCGTGGCGCTGATCGAGGTCGCCGTGTCGGCGGTGACGGTCGCCGGGGTGGACCCGAAGTCGACGGCCGTGGCTCCCGACAGGTTCGTGCCGCTGATGGTCACGCTCGTCCCGCCGGTCGCGGGACCGGCGGTCGGGGCGATGCCGGTGACGGTCGGGGCGGCCACGAAGGTGTACTGATCAGCGGACGAGGTCGCCGACGTACCGTTGGCCGTGGTCACGGTGACGTCGACCGTGCCGGTGCCGGCCGGGGCCGTGGCGGTGATCGAGGTCGCCGTGTCGGCGGTGACGGTCGCCGGGGTGGACCCGAAGTCGACGGCCGTGGCCCCCGACAGGTTCGTGCCGCTGATGGTCACGCTGTTTCCGCCCGCAGACGGGCCGGCCGACGGTGCGACGGCGGTGACGGACGGGTTCGGGGCCACCACGGTGAGCGTGAAGCTCTGGGTGGCGTTGGCCAGCACCCCGTTGTGCGCCGTGAGGGCGATGGGGAACGTACCGGTCACCGTGGGCGTGCCGGTGAGGGATCCACCGGTGAAGCTCACGCCCCCCGGCAGGATGCCGGACTCGGTGACGGTCGGGGTGGGGCTGCCCGAGGTCGTGGGCGTGAACGTGTTCGCCGAGCCCTCGACGAACGTCGTGCTCGACGCCGAGGTGAAGGCCGCCGGCGAACTGCCGCTCGGCCCGGGCACCGCCGCCCAGGTGAACCCGTTCGGGTCAACGGAGTTGGCGCTGAAGGTCACCTCGGTGTTCCAGTTGTCGGCCAGCACGCCGTGGGTGTTGGCGCAGGCCAGGCCCGCCTCCCACACGCCGCTCGCCGTGGAGCCGGAGCCGGTGTAGAGCAGCTGGGAGAGCGTCACCCCGTCGTCGGCCACCAGCGGGCCCCACTGGAAGTTGTTGGGGATCGCGACGATCTGGCCGGTCCCGATGGCGGTGTCGACCGGCCCGTAGTACGTGCCGATGTTGTCGACGAGTCCGTAGCCGGTCGACGGGAAGCGCCTCGAAGGTCACCCCCGACAGACGACGTCCCCTTGGGGACGAGGTAGCTGTAGACGTGGTAGCCGTTGGTCGCCGTGTCACCGTCGCACGCCGCCTGGGCGGGAAGACGACATGGTGAACGACGTCGTCGACGCACCGGAGGTGACGGGCGGTAGGTCTGACGGGCGTTGGCGATGGTGGCGATCCCGTTCAGGGTGGAGGCACCGGCCGGGGTGGCCCCGGCGAGCGCCAGGGTTCCCTTCCGGTCAGTGCTGGCGCGAGTAGGGCGGTGAGCCCGAGCGCGCGGGCCGTGCCCCCGGTGCCCCGGATCCGTTCGGACCCGGGCCCCGGAGCGCTGGTGATCGCTCGGTTGTTGTGCATGGATGTCGTTCCTCGTGTCTGGGTGTGCGGAATGGGTGGTCGTTCGGTCAGGTCTGCTGATCGGCGGCGATCAGCTGTTGCCGGTGGTGGTCGTCGATCCGCAGGTGCCCTCGGCGGACACCAGGCTGTCGAACCCGAACGGGTTCACGATCCCCTGCTCGGTGCTGTTGCACAGCGAGGCCGAGCTGCCGACGAAGAGGCTGACCAGGGCGGCGTCCTTGGTGAAGCCGGTGATCTTCGCCGTCGGGAGGACCGTGTAGACGTTGTAGCCGTACTGGGACGACTGGTAGTAGGTCGTGTTGGGCACCTCGGAGGGCGCCGTGCCCGTGTAGGGCTTGCCCAGCGCGTCGATGGCGGCCAGGTCCACCCCGCCGGCCCGGGCCGACGACGAGCGGTCCACGCCCACACCGTTGGCCTGTCCGATCCAGCTACCCGACGAGATCGGGATCACCGCGTCCGACCCGGACGGAAGCGTCGAGGCGAAGGTGTAGAAGTTGTCACCGCTGTTCTGCTGGATGTTGTTGCAGCCGGCGGCGTTGGCCGCCGTGTTGGCCGTCGAGTCCGACACGCCGATGGCCGACTCCAGGTTGGACCGGGGGGTCGAGCCCGAGATGGTCAGGCAGGCGTACACGGTGTCGCCGTTGATCGTCGCGGTGCCCGTCGACGACGAGTACAGGGCGGTCAGCTCGGCCGTGGTCAGGCTGGCCAGGTGGCCGGTGCCGTGGTCGTACTCGAGCACGCCGAGGGCGTCACGGGCGAAGGGCACGAAGGTCAGCGTGGTCCCCGACGACTTGGGGCCACGGGCGGCCCGGGCGAAGTCGATCTGCCCGGTCACGTTGACGGGGCGCCGGTGCACGACGCCGACGAGTTCTCCCAGCCGGTGCCGTTGACGGCGGCCAACAGGGCGGCGATGCCCGTCGTGGTGGAGTTCGGCCGGTCGAAGGACGGGCCGCCCAGCTTGGTGGTGATGCACCCGGGGTTCAGCGTGGTGCCCCCTGCCGGCGCGGCGTCGAACGAGTCGATGGTCTTGGAGTTGGTGGCGCCCGACGAGGCCAGCGGCAGGTAGAAGTGCGTGGTGGCAGGCCGGCGGGGCCGGCGAGGCGCCGGAAAGGCCGGCATAGACGTCCTGGGTCACGTCGGCGCCCACGCCCGCATAGGCGGAGACGAACGACGGGTCGGCCTGGGCCGAGGTGCCCATGGCGGTCAGGGTGGCCAGTCCGGCGGTGCCGGACACGACGGCGACGGCGGTGGCCACGCGGATGCTCCGGAGGCGGATGAACGAACGCAATGCAGGCTCCTTGTTCGGCGTCGGACGGTCGACCCAGCGGGGCCCCTACCCATACCCGACTTTTCCTAGTGGAATTGCTAGAATAAGGAAGCCGACCATTCCTGTCAACAATCGATGGCAAGAATTCCCGTCGCCGGCCGGATCGGTGGGCGGGTCGCGACGGTACGTGGCGGCGTGGCGGCCCGACGGCGCAGGCGCGGCGGCCGGGCGACGGAGGATCGGCGCCGGCTGCTCGGACCCGGCCCGGTCGCGGCGCTACGCGCGGATGAAGGCGTCCAGGATGTCGACGAGCTCGTCCGGCGCGTCCTCCTGGATGAAGTGGTTCGGTCCCTCCAGCACCACGTGGGGCTGGCCCTGGGCGCCGGGGATGCGGCGCTGGAACTGCCGGTGGGCGCCGGGGGCGAAGGCGATCGGGTCCTGGTCGCCGAACACGGTGAGGAACGGCTTCTCCCACTGCTCCAGGTACGCCCACGTGGCACGCGCCATCGGCACGCCCGGGTTGTCCGGCTGCAGCGGGATCAGCAGGGGGAAGCGCTTGGGCGCCGCCTGGTACGAGCCGTCGGGGAAGGGCGCCTCGTAGGCGGCCACCTCCCCGGGTGACAGCTCGCGGGTGGTCCCGCCCTGGAGGAGCGCCCCGACGGGCAGGACGTCCACCGACTGGCTGAAGGCCAGCCAGTCCTCCAGGAACTTGTTCATCCCCGTTCCTTCGGGCAGGCCCGTGTTGGAGGCGACGACCCGGTCGAAGCGCTCACCGTGGAGGGGCAGGAGGTTGAGCCCGGCCGTGCCGCCCCAGTCCTGGCAGAACAGCGTGATCCGCTCCAGCCCCTCCCCCACCAGCCACTGGCTCAGCCAGTCGACGTGGGCGGCCAGCGTGTAGTCGTCCTGGTCGGCGGGCTTGTCGGACCGGCCCATCCCCACCAGGTCGGGGGCGAGCACCCGGTGGCCACGGGCGACGAGGCCGGGCACCATCGACCGGTAGAGGTAGCACCACGACGGGTTGCCGTGCAGCAGGAGCACCGGGTCGGCGTGGCGCGGCCCCTCGTCGAGGAAGTGCATGCGCAGCACCGTCCCGTCGGCCGCCGTCACCTCGCGGTAGTGCGGGACGAACGGGAACCCGTCCAGGTCGGCGAAACGCTCGTCGGGGGTACGGAGCACTCGCATGGCGCTCACGCCCCGGCCGTCACGACGGATCCGATCAGGTCCTCGATCTGCGGGGTGACCACCACGACGACCTGCTCGGCCACGCCGGCGGTGTCGACCAGCAGCGGCAGGACGGCGTCGTCCACCCGGTCGAACCGGACGTCGTCCCATCGTCTCCCGTCCCCCAGGATCACTCCGTCCACGTGGAAGTGCGCCACGGGCACGACACCGGCGGGGTCCGGTCCCGGGGAGGCACCGTCGGCGAACCGGCGCACCCGCAGCACCACCGGGCCGCGGCCCGCCTCCGACGGCTCGGCCACCGACGTCGGCACGCACCCCATCACGATGGTGGTCTCCATGCCGGCCTGCTTGTGCACGTACTGCTTCTGGAAGTCGTCCCGGTTCTGCATGGCGAAGAACGACGCCCGGCTCGGGTACCGCACGACGCCCACCCGCTCCCACGCCACGTCGTCGGTCAGCTGCGCGGTCACGTCCCCGAAGAGCGGCACGGTGGCGCCCAGGTCGGCCAGGACCGCGGTCGGTGCGTAGACGTCGTCGGCCTCCTTGCCCGAGATGGCCGGCCCGTCGGTGTCGCCGTAGTCGGCGACCGCCTTGTACTTCATGAGGTTGAGCATCCACACCGCCCGGTCCTCCTCCGGCGCCAGGTGGAGCCAGCGGCCGGCGGTGTCGGTGTCGATGGTGCCGAAGGGGTATTCCAGGCCGTTCGCCATCGGTGGTCGTCCTTTCGTCGGGGTCCCCGGGCCCGGACGGGCACGGGGTCAGGGGTCGGTACGGGTCAGGGTGCGAGCAGGGCCTCGAGGGCGTCGACCAGCAGGGGCCGTGCCTCGGCCGGGGTGCGTCCGCCGTGGACCAGGTAGTGGTCGAGGGACTCGAACGCGCAGAGGGCGTCCACGGCGGCCAGCCGGGCGCGGTCGCGGGCTCCGTGGCCGGTGGCCAGCTCGGGCGCGAAGTGGCGCTCGATCTGGCCGCGCAGGAACGCCCGCGAGGCGTCGAGGTCCTCGGCCACGATGGCGTCGAAGGTGGCTCGGAGCCGGGCGGCGCGCACGGTGGCCCCGACCTCGACCTGGAGTCGGAGCCGGCTGTCGACGAACCGGGCGATCCGTCCGGAACGGTCGCCCTCGCCGATGGCGGGGATCCGGAACAGGGGCGCACGCCGCTCGATGTTCCGGGCGATGGCGGCGCGGGTCAGGCTGTCGTGGTCGTCGAAGTACCGGTAGACCGACCGGACCGAGAGCCCGACCCGCAGGGCGACCTCCTCGGGGGCGGGGCTCAGGTTGTCCTCCGAGAACAGGTCGAGGACGGCGTCGAGCACGGCGGTGCGGTTCCGGTCGCGGATGGCCGAGCGCCCGTCGACCGCCGGCACCGCCGGTGCCGCCGCCCCGCCCGCCGCTCCCGCCGCTGCCGCCACCGCGGTCAGGCCCCCGGACCGAACTTCGGGTTCTTGCCCTGCTCGAGCCGGCGGTTGCGGGCGTGCACCCGGGCACGGGTCGACTGGTGGGTGAGGATCCAGAACTGGTCGGACCGCACGGCGTAGACGACGTCGGCGGCCAGGTCGGCCGGGGGAAGGGCCACGGTGCCCATCGCCTCGGCGATCTGGTCGATGGGGATCTGGGGAGGCGCCGGCATCCCGAGGGCGGCCGGTGCGTTGCGGGTGGCTTCGAAGATCCGGGTGTCGACCAGTTCCGGGCACAGGCACGACACCCCGACGGGCGTGCCCTCCAACTCCATGGCCAGCGACTCCGACAGCCCGACCACGGCGTACTTGGTGGCGTGGTACGACCCGAGCATCGGCGACGAGGTGAGTCCGGCCTCGGACGCCGTGTTGACCACATGCCCCTCCCCCTGTTCCAGCATGAGGGGCACGAAGGTGCTGACCCCGTACGCCGGCCCCAGCAGGTTGACGGCCACCACCCAGTCCCACACCTCGGGCTTGGTCTTGTGGTTCGGGCGCCCCGACGCCACGCCGGCGTTGTTGCACAGCAGCTGCACCGAGCCGTAGGCGGCCAGCGCGGCGTCACGCAGGCCGGCGACCTGGTCGGCGTCGGACACGTCGCACACCACGGGCGTCACCGCGCCGCCGGCGGCGACGATGCGGGCGGCCTCGCGCTCCAGGGCCGGCTGCTCGATGTCGGCCATGACCACCCGCATCCCCTCGGTCAGGAACCGCTCGGACAGGGCGAGGCCGATGCCCGATGCCGCCCCGGTGACCACTGCCGTCCGTCCGTCCAACTCCATCGCTGCGCTCCTCGTGTCGCTCGTCGTGTGTCGTGGATGTCGCTTGTGGTGTGTGGTGTGTCGCCGGACCTCCCCCGCGGGAGGCGGCCGGGTCAGGTGCGGGCGATGACCTCGTCGCCGTAGCGGGCCAGCGCGTCGGCGGTGTCCTGGTAGAAGAGGAACGCCGGCACCACGATGCGGTCGACCCCGAGGTCGGCCAGGGCCGACGCCTCGTCGAGGGCCCCGGGGCCGAACACCCCGTCGCCGCCGGCGGTGAACTCCACGTCGGCCGGGTCCCGGCCCGCCTCGGCCGCCGTCGTGCGCACCAGCTCGAACAGTTCGCCCAACCTGCGGTGGCTGCCCTTGGCCGGGAAGAACCCGTCGCCCAGGCGGCCGGCACGTCGGGCGGCGGCGTCGCTGTGCCCGCCGACGTGGACGGGTACCGCCCCACGGACCGGCTGCGGCCGCGAGATGCACTCGGTGAACGACGTGAACTCGCCCGCGTAGGTGGCCCGGTCCTCACCCCACAGGGCGCGCATGGCGGCGATCCCGTCGTCGGTGCGGCGGGCCCGCTCGCCGAAGGGCACGCCGATGGCGTCGAACTCCTCCTCCAGCCAGCCCACACCGACACCCAGCTCCACCCGGCCGCCCGACAGGTGGTCGAGGGTGGCGACCTCCTTGGCCAGGACGACCGGGTTGCGCTGGGGCTGGATGAGGATCCCGGTGCCCAGGCGGATGGTCGACGTGGCCGAGGCCAGGTAGGTCAGCCACACCAGCGGGTCCGGGATGGGTGCGTCGTCGGCCCCGGGCATCCGCCCCGACCGGTCGTAGGGGTACTCGGACCGGTAGCCGGCGGGGACCACCGTGTGCTCCACGGTCCACAGCGACTCGAACCCGGCGGACTCGGCGGCGCGGGCGAAGTCGACGGCGGCCGACGGGTCGCAGAACGGCCCGGTGTTGGCGAAGACGATGCCGAACCTCATGTGGGGACCTCCTCGGTCCGGAGCGTGCAGATGGTGCCGACCCGGGGATCGACCCGGCCGGCGAGGTGGGTGCGGAAGACCTCGATGACCGCCTCGGGCCCCGTGGCCCGCTCCAGTGTGATCCATCCCGCCACCCAGGCGGCGTACCGGTCCCACGCCTCGCCCATGCGGGCCGCCAGCACGTCGGCGCCCCACTCCCGGTTCCGCTTGGTGATCTGGCTCGGGGCGAAGAGGAAGGCCGGCGCCGGGCCCGGGCGCGGGTCCCCGTCGTCGGGGGGCGGGCTGTCCCAGTGGGTGTCGCCCACGATCATGGAGTGGGCCAGTCCGTCGGCCAGCCGGCGGTGGACGGCGGAGACCAGCCGCTGGTCGCCCGAGACGTCGATGAAGACCGACGGCACCTGGTCGAGCGAGTCCACGTCCCCGTAGACGACGACGTCGTCGTACACGCCCAGCGAGCGGCAGAACCCGGCGTTGCCCGGCGACGTCAGGCCCACCGTCCGCACCCCCCGGACGTGGAGCAGGTGGGCCGCGCCCAGTGCCGTCTTGGCCGAGGCGCTCGAGATCACCACCTGGGCGGCACCGAAGTCGCCGTGGTCGGCCACGAAGTCGTCGATCACGAAGGAGGTGAAGAAGAGCGGGAACAGGAGCATCTGCAGCTCTTCGCCGTCGGGCCGGTGGACCGGGTCGGCGGCGCACCGCCGGTACGAGTTGTAGGGACCGGCGAGCACGGAGCGGTGAGCGGACACGTCGGCCACCTCGGTCGCCGTGGGTCGGCCCGGCTCGACCACCAGCTCCGTCGACATGGGCACGAAGCCGAACAGGCGCTCACCCACGGCCACGTGGGGCGACCGGGTCTCGACCACGTCGGCGAACCCCCAGGCCGGCACCCGTCCCCACACCGTGTCGTCGCCAGGTGCCGGCGGGGACGCCGGGAACGCCTCCCAGTAGCGGAGCAGGTCGCCGATGACGGCGTAGGAGACGTTGTTCGAGGAGAAGCCGAACCGGTCGACGGTCAGGCGCGCCTGCCCCTCGGTCAGCGCCGGCGACCCGGGCTCGACCACGCGCCACTCGGCCAGGTCGGAGCGTGCCACCTCGATGTCCATGCGACCGTCTCCCTCCCGACGACCCGGGCCGCCGTCGGCCGGGGTCGTGTCAATTGCGGTGACATCTGTCACGGTATCTGTCAGAAGATACGCTGGCAAGCGGACGACGCCGACGCCCACCCCCGCCGTGACCGTCGGGGCGGTCGTCGGCACCCGCCGATCTACAGTCCCTCCACCGACGCGAACAGGAGATCCCGTGATGGACCCGTACATCCTCTGGGCCATGCCCGCCTCGCTGTACTCGGGCAAGGCACGCTCGTACCTGCGCACGCACCGCATCGGCTACGTGGAACGTGCGGCCGGTGATCCCCGCTACACCGACGCGGTCGTGCCGGCCATCGGGCGCTGGATCATCCCGGTCCTCGAGACCCCCGACGGCACCCTGGTGCAGGACACCGTCGACATCATCGACTTCCTCGACCGGCTGGAGCCCCCGGAGCGGTCCGCCTATCCGACCACCCCGGTGGTGCGCGCCGTCGCCCACCTGCTGGAGCTGTTCGGGGGCGAAGGGCTGCTGCGTCCCGCCATGCACTACCGGTGGGACTTCGACGACACCAACGTGTCGTTCCTGTCGAAGGACTTCTCGTCGGCCCTGGCCGTGGCGGCCGACGACGAGACGCGGGCGGCCGTGTTCGCCTTCGCCAGCGACCGCATGCGCTCGGCCGCCGCCGCCTTCGGGGTCAGCGAGGAGCTGGTGGGCGATATCGAGCGGTCCTACGAGCAGTTCCTCGACCTCCTCGACGCCCACCTGGCCGGGTCGCCCTTCCTGCTCGGCGGCCGCCCGACGATCGGTGACTACGGGTTCATGGGCCCGCTCTACGCCCACCTGGCCCGCGACCCGTATCCGTCGGTGCTGATGAAGCAGCGGGCACCCCGGGTGTGGCGGTGGGTGGAGCGGATGAACGCGCCGACCCAGGACGCCGGCGAGTACGGGGACGTCCCCGAGGACCTCGTGGCCGACGACGCCGTGCCCGACACCCTGCGGGCCCTGCTCGCCTACATCGGCGAGGAGTACCTCGACGAGGCGGTGGCCCAGGTCGCCGCCGTCGACGACTGGCTGGCCGAGCACCCCGACGCGGCCGAGGGCGAGGTCGTCCTCGGCAAGCCCAACCGACGGTTCAGCGGCTCGACCACCTTCGCCTGGCGGGGCCGGCCCATGACGGTGGCCGTCGTCCCCTACCGGATCTGGCTGATCAAGCGGCTGCAGGACTCGGTCGCGTCCGCACCGTCCGGGGCGCAGGCCGCCGTCCGTGCCCTGTTCGCCGACGTGGGCCTCGACCCCCTGCTCGACGTCCGTCCCCGCCGGTGGGTGGAGCGGGCCGGCAACCACGAGGTGTGGGGACCACTGCAGGATCCGGTGCTGCCCGACTGAGCCGTCGGCAGGGCCCGGCACGGTCGGCCGGGCCGGTCCGTCCCGGTCGGCTACCCCGCCCGCTCCGCCAGCCAGTCGACCACGGCGAGGTCCGGTCGTCGGCCCGACAGGCGGGTGAGCTGGCGCAGGCCGGTGGGGCTGGTGACGTTCACCTCCGACAGGTGGCCGTCGATCACGTCGATCCCGACGAACCACAGCCCGTCGGCTCGCAGGGCCGGGCCCAGCACCTCGACGATCCGGCGGTCGGAGGCGGTCAGGTCCACCACCTCCACCGAGGCACCCCTGCCGATGTTGGCCCGGAACTCGCCGGGGGCGGGCACACGGTTGACCACGCCGAGGGGCTCCCCGTCGAGCAGCAGGATCCGCCGGTCGCCCGCCTCCACCCGCTCCAGGAACTGCTGGGCCATGACGGGCGAGGACCCGTCACCGGTGGCCGTGGCCACCACCCGCTCACGTCGGGGGTCGTCGACGCCGAGGCGCACCACGCCCGTGCCGCCGTGGCCGTCGAGCGGTTTGAGGACGGCGCCCCCGTTGGCGTCGGCGAACCGGAGCAGGTCCCCGGCGTCCGCCGTCACCACCGTGGGCGGCAGGAGCTCGGGGAACCGGCAGGCGTAGAGCTTCTCGTTGGCCTCGCGCAGCCCACGGGGGTCGTTGACCACCAGGGTCGAGCCGCGGGCCAGCTCGAGGAGCAGGGTGAGGGCCAGGTACCCGGCGTCGACCGGTGGGTCGGTGCGCACCAGCACGACGTCGACCTGGTCGAGTCCGACCGGCTCGGCCGAGCGCGGGCCGGCCACCGGCCCCGGGGAGCCGCCCCCGACCGGGCGCACCCGAGCCGCAACCCGGCCGTCGACCCAGGAGACGTCGCCGGCGGTGCAGCACGCCACCCGGTGCCCCCGTTCGAGGGCGGCCGCCATCAGACCGAGCGAGGTGTCGCCCTCAGGGTCACAGGACTCGAACGGGTCCATGACCACCAGCAGGTCCATCCCCCGGTCAGCCCCCGCCGTCGGGGCGAGCCCGGGCCCGGTACCGTTCGAAGCGTCCCACCAGCTCGTCGGTTTGGGCCGCCGTCCACGCCACGTGGGCCCATCCCTCCAGTCCGGCACATCGTTCGACGTGGGCGGCCACCCGGGCGTCCACCGGTCCGGCGAACCCGAGCCGGGCCAGGGCGGGCAGGCGGACGTACACCGGGACCACCGTCGCCTCGGCCAGGGTGGGGCCGTCCCCGGCCAGCCAGTCGGCGCCGTCCAGCCACTCCCCCATCTCGCACAGCGCCGCCGCCAGCTCCTCGCCGGCCCGGGCGATCCGGTCGGCGTCGGTCCCGTAGTAGACGCCGACCATCGGGGTGAAGACACGGGTATCGATCCACGCCATCCGCCGGCGGACCCGGGCCCGGGCCGCGTCGCCGACCGGCAGCAGGGGGCGACCGGGCACGGATTCCTCCAGCCACTCGAGGATCGGCAGGGAGTCGGCCCGGTAGTCGTCGCCGATGCGCACCATCGGGATCTCCCCCCGGGGCGAGTGGGCCACGAACTCGGGCGGCACCACGAACCCGCGGGGCCGCACGGCGGTCGGCGGCACGTCCACCAGGTCATGGGCGATGCGCCGCTCGGCCAGGGCGAAGGACACCCGCACCGAGTAGGGGCAGATCCAGTGCCCGTAGAGCGTGACGCGGGGTACGGTCCCCGCCGACGTGCCGGTCGCCGTCATGCGAACAGCTGCTCGCACCCGGTGCCGTCGAGCAGTCCGTCGACCGAGGCGCGCGCCGCCGGCGCCAGCTCGCCGTAGCGCTCCCGCAGGTGCCGCAGACACTTGCCCTGGTACGCGAACGGACCCTGACGGAACTCGGTGCCGTCGATGGTGCAGACCAGCTCGTCGGCGCCGGCGTCGAGAGCGGCGGCGTTCGCCACCAGGAACGGCGCATAGGTGCGGCCGGCCTCGGCCAGGAGGTCCACCACCGTCGGGGGGACCGAGCCGGCGTCCACCCATCCCTCGTCGTCCGTCACCGGCAGCCCGGACAGGTCGTCGGTGACCGACACCCAGTGGACCACCCGTGGCGCCCGGTCGATCGCCACCCGCGCCGACTCCGGGTCCCAGCCCACCAGCTGGCTCAGCTGGCCGAAGATCCCGAAGTCGCCGCGGCCGGGCCGGGTCCCGAGCAGGTACGGGTGCACGGCCAGGTGAGCCTCCAGGAGGTCGAGCAGGCGTCCGTAGGAGCGCTCGATCACCCCGCGGTTCGTCCCGGTGCATCCCACGAGGGCCATGCGACCCTGCTGGCGGTCGACGACGTAGGCCGTCATGGACCGGTAGCGGTCGGCGGGCACCTGCTCGTCGAGATCGAGCGGGAGCAGCTTGCCGGCCTTGGCCACGGCGTCGGGGTACCACCAGCGGTAGTGGAACATCTGCTTGGTCACCCACTCGTCGCCGTAGTCCTCGAGCAGCTCGTCCACGAAGGCCACGGCGGGGTCCACCGGGACCACGCTGCGCCCGGGGACCAGCTCCTCGAGCCGCATGATCAACGGGCTCGAGTCGATCATGGCGTCGGGATAGGCCCCGTCGGTCGTCGGGAAGCTGATCGCCGGCAGCAGCCGCACCGGCGGCGCCGGGAGGTCGTCCGCCGCCGAGTCGCGCAGCACCCACTCGAACGGGATGCGGCGGTAGCGGAGCACGGCGCGCATCTTCAGCGAGTACGGCGACCCCATGGCCCCGGCGATGCGGACGGGGTGGTCGGGCAGGCCCGAGTCGGTCCCGGTCATCGGGACGTCTCCTCCGAGTAGCTGTTCTCGAGATTGTCCTGGAGCACCTGGGCCGGCCGGTCGGCCGTCGCCACCACCAGCGGCCGGGTCAGGGTCCGCACCCGGTAGGTCCAGCCGGTGGGCAGTGTCAGCCGTGACGCCAGCCCGGGCAGGTCGGCCATCGACAGTGTCGGGTCCACGATCTGGCTGTAGGTCTGCATCACCCACACGGTGCCGCCCGGGGCGACCAGCTCGTAGACCTGGCGGCCGGTGGCGAAGGTGAAGGCGGCCTGGCGGCTCACGGTGTGCGGGGTGAACGGCACCCGGGCGGCCGCCACGCTGCCGCCCAGCACGACGGTGGCCTCCTCGATCATGGCGATCCCGCCGAAGCTCTTCACGACCTCGCCTCCGGTGCGCACCTTGGCGATCGAGTCCATCAGCCAGTAGCGGGGGCCGTTCAGCTCGGCGAAGGGGACCCCGTTGGCGGCGGCGACGGACGTCGCGTCCATGGCGGACCACCGGGCCTCGGGGCAGGTGTTGAGTGGATAGGTGTTGTAGACGGTGGCCACGAGTCCGGTCGCCGTCAGGCGCACCAGCAGCACCTCGCAGTACCGCTTGCCGACCAGTCCGGTGGCCACGTGGGTGGTCGTGCGGGCCCCGGTCGAGGTCGTGGCGGTGGGGGTCGAGGCCGCCGGGCTCCCGCACGCCGACACCGGCCAGCGCCAGCGCCCCCAGCACAGCGGCGGCGGCCCGGCGCGTCCATCTTCTGTCAGTGGGCATGTCACGAGTCACGGGCCCACCGTAGCCTGGGCTGCCCGTCCCCGCCCGGGAGGTGGCCGGACCGACCGGGGAAGCCCGGGCCGGGGGCTCGCAGTACGCTCCGGCAGGCCCCGCGCTGGTCCGAGCGGCCCCGGACCGACCGCCACCCGAACGAGGACGTGATGACCCCCACCCCACCGCTGACCGCCCTCGAGATCGCCCGCAAGGCGACGCTCCGGCCCATCGTCGACGTGGCCGCCGGCATGGGCATCGACGAGGACCTCCTCCTCCCCTACGGCCGGTTCGTGGCCAAGGTCTCCCTCGACGCCATCGGGGCGCTGGCCGACCGGCCCCGGGCCCGCTACGTCGTGGTCACCGCCGTCACCCCGACCCCGCTCGGCGAGGGCAAGACCACCACCACCATCGGCCTGGCCCAGGGCATGTCCCACATCGGGCGCCGGGCCACAGCCGCCATCCGCCAGTCCTCGATGGGGCCGACCTTCGGGATCAAGGGCGGTGCGGCGGGCGGGGGCTACAGCCAGGCGGCGCCGTTCGAGGCCTTCAACCTCCACCTGACGGGCGACATGCACGCCGTGACAGCCGCCCACAACACGCTGTCGGCCATCGTCGACAACCATCTGCACCACGGCAACGAGCGCCGCCTCGACGTCCACGAGATCTCGTGGCGGCGGGTGCTCGACGTCAACGACCGGGCACTGCGCAACGTGGTCATCGGACTCGGGACGGCTCAGGACGGGGTGCCCCGCCAGACCGGATTCGACATCACCGCGGCGTCCGAGGTGATGGCCGTCCTGGCCCTGTCGACGTCGCTCGCCGACATGCGCCGGCGCCTGGGGGCCGTGGTCGTGGGCTTCGACACCGACGGGCAGCCGGTGACGGCCGAGGACGTCCGCGGTGCGGGCGCCATGGCGGTGATCCTGCGGGACGCGCTCCAGCCCAACCTGCTCCAGACGCTCGAGAACACCCCGGTGCTGGTCCACGCCGGGCCGTTCGGCAACATCGCCCACGGCAATTCGTCGGTGGTGGCCGACCTCATCGGGATCCACACCGGCGACTACCTGATCACCGAGGCGGGGTTCGGCGCGGACATGGGGGCCGAGCGGTTCTTCAACATCAAGTGCCGGGTGTCCGGACTCGTGCCGGACGCCGCCGTGGTCGTCACGACGGTCCGCGCCCTCAAGGCCCACTCCGGCGCCTACCGCATCGTGGCGGGCCGGCCGCTGCCGGCCGCCCTGCTCGCCGAGGGCCCCGACGACGTCCGGGCCGGGGCCGCCAACCTGGTCAAGCAGGTCGAGAACGTGCGGCTGCACGGGGTGACCCCGGTGATCGCCGTCAACGCCTTCCCCGACGACTTCCCCAGCGAGCACGAGGCCATCCGCGAGATCGCCGCCTCCCTCGGAGTCCGGTGCGCGGTCACCACCCACTTCGCCGACGGCGGGGCCGGCGCCACCGAGCTGGCCGAGGCGGTCGCCGAGGCGGCCGAGGAGCCGGGCGACTTCCGGTTCCTGTACCCGTCCGGGGCCCCGTTGCGGGACAAGATCGGGACCATCGCCACCAGGGTCTACGGCGCCGACGGCGCCGACTACACACCGGCCGCGGCGCGCACCCTGGACCGGCTCGAGGCACTCGGGTTCGGCGACCTGTCGGTGTGCATCGCCAAGACCCACCTGTCGATCTCGTCGGACCCGACGCTCCGGGGGGCCCCGACGGGTTGGCGGCTTCCCGTGCGCGAGGTCCGCCTGTCGGCCGGCGCCGGGTTCGTCTACGCCATCTGCGGCGACATGCGCACCATGCCGGGGCTGGGGTCCCATCCGGCCGCCTTCGACATCGACCTCGACGAGAACGGCGAGATCGTCGGCCTGTACTGATTCGGTGACGGGCCATTCGGCCCCCCGTCGTGGCTCAGTGCGGGAACGGCTCCGATGCGGCCGACAGCTCCTCCTCGGCCAGGTGGACCTCGGCCGGGGTGCCCCCGGCACGGGGCGTCGACTTCTCCAGACCGACCACGGCCACGACGGTGCCGACACCCACCAGGACCGCCCCGATGAGGAACGCCAGCCGGTAGCCGTCGGTCATGGCCACGTCGACGGGACGACCCTGGGACTCGAGCGCCCGGGTCCGCCCGGTGGCCACGGCGCTCAGGACGGCCAGGCCGAGGGCGGAGGCCATCTGCATCGACACGTTGACGATGCCCGAGCCGAGGCCGGCGTCGGTGACCGGCACGTCGGCCATGGCGATCGAGAGCAGCGGGGCGAACGCCGTGCCCGCCCCGAGTCCGATGAGCAGGAACGCCGGCAGCATCACCGACACGTAGGGCGTGGCGGTCCCGATCGTCGTCAGCAGCAGGAGCCCCACCGTGCCCGCCACCATGCCCGGGATGAGCACCCGCTTGTCGCCGAAGCGGGTCACGAGCCGGGCGGTGATCCCGGCCGACAGGACGCCCATGGTCACCGACATCGGGAGGAAGGCCAGCCCGGTCTGGACCGGCGTGTAGCCGAGGACACCCTCGAGGTAGAGCGCTCCGAGGAAGAAGGTGGTGAACATGCCCGTCGCCAGCATCCCCCGGATGACGCTGGACCGGGTCAGGGTGCGGATGCGCAGGATCCGCAGGGGCATGATCGGGTTGGCCAGCCGGGCCTCCAGGAGGAAGAAGCCCACCAGGAGGGCGACCGACACCCCGCCGGAGGCGAGGGTGTGGGCCGACAGCCACCCGTACTGGGTGGCGGTGGAGATGGCGTAGATCCCCACCATCAGCGAGACCGTCACCAGGACCGACCCGACCACGTCGACTCCGGTGCGGATGCCGAGCCCGACGTTCTCCCGGATCAGGATCCGGCCGAATACGAACGTGAACACCCCGATGGGCACGTTGATGAAGAAGATCCAGTGCCAACTGAGGGCCTGGGTGAGGATGCCGCCCACCAGCAGGCCGATCGACCCGCCCCCGACGGCCACGAAGATGTAGGCGCTCATCGCCTTCGACCGCTCGGCCGGCTCGGGGAACTCGGTGACGATGATGGCGATGATGGCCGACGCCGAGAAGGCGCCGCCGATCCCCTGGAAGAAGCGGCCGACCACCAGCATGGCCTGGCTCTGGGCCACCCCGCAGGCGACCGAGGACAGCGTGAACAGGACGATCCCGGACAGGAAGACCTTGCGGCGTCCCACCAGGTCGCCGAGCCGCCCGGCCATGAGCAGGAAACTGCCGAAGCTGATGAGGAAGGCCGTGACCACCCACGTCAGACCCGACGGGGTGAAGTGCAGGTCCTTCTGGATGTCCGGCAGCGCCACGTTCACGATCGACGAATCGAGGGCGTTCATGAACATGGCCAGGCACACGACGACCAGCGCCCACCAGCGCACCCGAGCGCTCCTGGGCGCGTCGACACCGGCGTGCGAGGTGCCGGTGGCCATGCCACCACTCTACGGGGGCCCTCCGGATGCCGGTCGCGGCGGCGCGGGCGCGTCCTTGCCGCGTCCGTTGCCGGAGTGAGACACTCCGCTCATGACTCCCGTCGGATCCCGCCCGTCCCGTCGCGTCCGTCGTCCGCTCCCGGTCGCCCTGGCGGCGCTGGCCCTCGTCGCCACCCTGGCCGGTTGCTCGTCCTCCTCCACGGCCGCCACGACCGCGTCGTCGACCACGACCGGGTCCGGACCGTCGACCACCTCGTGTCACCGACCGGTCGTCACCGTCCACGCCGTCCCGGTCCCCGGGGTCCCGACCGACTGGGACATGACCTCCTTCGACGGCACCATCATCCGGGTGCACTGGTTCCCGGTGTCCGTCTACCGACCCCACGCCACCCCGGGGCCCCATCCCACGGTCCTGATGGGTCCGGGCTGGAGCCTGTCGGGCGACACCGACGTCACCGGGCAGGGCATCCTCGGCGGGGTGCCGATCAAGGACCTGCTCGACGCCGGGTACAACGTGGCGACCTGGGACCCACGGGGCTTCGGCGGCTCGGGCGGACTGGCCGAGGTCGACAGCCCGTCGTACGAGGCCCGCGACGTGAGCACGCTCATCAGCTGGGTGGCGGCCCAGCCCGGCGTGCAGCTCGACGCTCCCGGCGACCCCCGCATGGGCATGGTGGGCGGATCGTACGGCGGCGGCATCCAACTGGTCACGGCGGCCACCGACTGCCGGGTCGACGCCATCGTGCCGACCATCGCCTGGAACTCGCTGGCCACCAGCCTCGACAAGGCGGGCACCTACAAGGCGGGCTGGGCCGGGATCCTCACCTCGTCGGCCTCCACCGACCACCTCGACCCGGTGATCACCGGGGCGGCCGCCTCCGGTCAGTCGACCGGGACCATCTCCCCCTCCGAACTGGCCTGGTTCACCGCCCGGGGACCCGCCCCCCTCGTCCACCGGATCACCGCCCCCACCCTGTTCGTCCAGGGCACGGTGGACACCCTGTTCCCGCTCCAAGAGGCGGTCGACAACTACGACATCCTGCGGGCGACGGGTACCCGGACGTCCATGCTGTGGTTCTGCGGCGGCCACGGCGTCTGCCTCACGGACCCCGGCGACACGGCCGCTCCCGAGCAGGCCACCCTGGCGTGGCTCGCCCGCTACGTACAGCGCGACACGTCGGTCGACACCGGTCCGGGCTTCACCTTCGTCGACCAGAACGGGACCACCTACTCGGCGCCCGCCTATCCGCTGCCCGACACCCTGCCGTTCGCCGGGTCGGGGTCGGGCACCCTGCCGCTGGTGTCGACGGGTGGCTCCGGGCCGGTCACCTCGGTCCCCGCCGGCCAGGAGCTGGGGTCCCTGGTGGCACCGGTCACCCCGGCTCCGGCCACCACGGCCGTCGACGTGCCGATCGCCTTCCCCCGGTCCGGGGTGATCGTGGGGGCGCCCCGCCTCACCCTCGCCTACTCGGGGACCGTGCCGGCCCACTCGCGGCCGACCCGGGTCTTCGCCCAGCTCGTCGACACCTCCACCGGGCTCGTACTCGGGAACCAGGTGACGCCGGTCCCGGTGACGCTCGACGGCCACCCCCACACGGTGACGCTGCCGCTGGAGATCGTGGCCTACACGGCCGAGCCGACCAGCCACGTGGAACTGCAGCTGGTCGCCACCACCGTGGCCTATGCCACGCCCCAGCTCGGCGGCTCGGTCACCTTCTCGACGGTCCGGGTCACCCTGCCGGTGGCGGCCACCCTCACCCCGAAGGGGTGAGCCGCACGGGCGCCGCCCGGGCCGGAGGGCCCGTCGGGGCCCGGTGGGGAGTCGGTCGGGGCCCGGTGGGGAGTCAGTCGGGCAGGCCGTCCAGGAACGCCAGGACCGCCTCGTTGACCGGCCCCGGGTGGGTCATGTTGGCGGCGTGGGTGCCGCCTTCGACCGTCACCACCCCGGCACACCCGGACAGTCCCGCGGCCAGGGCCTCCGCCTTGTCCATGGTGATGGCCACGTCGGCGGTCCCGTGCACGACGAGCGCCGGGGCCGTGATCTCCCCCAGCCGGTCGGCGATGCTCTCGCGCTCCAGGAGGGTGTCGCCCGGACGGGCCAGCACCTCCTTGGGTCGGGCCTTCCACCGGGCGATCCACACCGCACCCAGGTCGGGATCGCCGATGATGAGCGACGCCGAGATCTCGGCCACCTCGTCGGAGGGACCGTTGGCCACCCAGTCGTCGATCATCCCGCGGTAGAGCGGCACGGCATCGGGGTCCTCCGTCCCGGCCTGGGTGTCGAGCAGCACCAGCGCCCGCACCCGCTCGGGGGCCAGCAGCGCCGCCCGCAGCCCGATGAATCCGCCCTGGGACATCCCGCCGAGCACGGCCCGGTCGATCCCCAGGTGGTCCAGCAGTCCGAGGCAGTCGGCCGCCGAGTCCCAGTAGGTGAACGGTCCCCCGTCGTAGAGGGTGTCGCCGAAGCCCCGTTCGTCCCAGGTGATCACCCGGTACCGGTCGCGGAGGGCGGCGACCTGGTCGGCGAACATCGTGCGGTCCATGAGGAACCCGTGGGCCAGCACCACCGGCGGCCCGTCGCCCCCGGTGTCGTCGTAGGCGATCGTGGCCCCGTTCACCTCGGCTGTCGCCACGTGCGTCCTCCCCGGTAGCGAGCCGGGCGGGAGTGCGCGCCGGCCGTGGGCCGGAGTGTAGGGCCGCCGGGCGGACGGTGCCCGCGACCCCTACTGCTGGTATCCCTCCACGGTTCCCACGTCACGGGGGGCCGCCCGGGCCGGGTCCTTGCCGGCGTCGCGGAGTGCCCGGCGCTGGCGCATGAGGTCCCACAGCTGGTCGAGGGTCAGCTCGATCTCGTGGAGCCGGGCGTGGTCCCGGTCGGACAGCCCGTCACCGACGTGGGACTCCTCGAGCCGGCGCTCCTCCGCGGTCAGCTCGTGGATTCGGGTGATGAGGTCCTCGTCGGCCATGGCTGCTCCTTCCCTCGGCGGGTCACCCCGAGGCTAGGGCGCACGGGTCACGGGCGCCCCGGGTACGTCGCCCCGGCGGGAGCTAGCGCGGCGCCCGGGGCAGGCCGAGCCCGAGCCAGGAGATGATGTCCCGCTGGATCTCGTTGGTGCCCCCTCCGAAGGTGAAGATCGTCTGGGCCCGGGCCCGGTGCTCGAGCCGGCCCCCGAGGACGGCGGCGGGCGAGCCCTCGGCCAGGTAGCCGGCCTGGCCCACGATCTCGCCCAGGACCCGGTAGGCCTCCAGGGCGAACTCGCTGCCGTAGACCTTGGTGGCCGAGGCGTCGGCCGGGTTGAGGCCCTTGTCGGCGGCCCACGCCACCTTCCAGTTGATGAGTTTCAGGTACTCGGCCCGGGCCCACAGGCGGGCCAGCTGCACCTGGACCCACTCCTGGTCGATCACCCGGCGGCCGTCGGCCAGGCGCTCCTCCTGGGCCCAGGCCCGGACGTCGGACAGGTCGCGGAGGATGCCCGACACCGGGCAGATGGCCACCCGTTCGAAGTTGAGCTGGTTGGTGATCAGCCTCCACCCGCCGTTCTCCTCGCCGACCAGGTTGGCGGCGGGCACCCGCACGTCGTCGTAGAAGGTCGAGCTGGTGAACTCGCCGGCGACGGTGGGGAGCGGCGTCCAGCTGAACCCGGCGGCGTCGGTCGGCACGATGAACACCGAGAGACCCTTGTGCTTGGGGACGTCCGGGTCCGTGCGGGCCGCCAGCCATACGTAGTCGGCGTACTGGATGGCGCTCGTGTAGAGCTTCTCCCCGGTGATGACGTACTCGTCGCCGTCGCGGACCGCCCGGGTCCGCAACGACGCCAGGTCGGTCCCGGCCGTCGGCTCGGTGTAGCCGATCGAGAAGTGGACGCGCCCACGGAGGATGTCGGGCAGGAAGCGCTCCCGCTGCTCGTCGGTACCGAGCTGCATGATGGCGGGGCCCACGCTGTTGAGCGTGAGCAACGGGAGCGGCACACCCGCCCAGTGGGACTCCTCGACGAAGATCATCTGGTCGACAGGGCCGCGCCCGTGGCCGCCGAACTCGACGGGCCAGCCGATGCCGAGCCATCCGTCGTCCCCCATGCGGCGGATGGTCTCGACGTAGTCGGGACGGCCGCCGTCGGGACCCGGGGTGGCCAGTCCGGCGAAGTACCCCCGGAGTTCGGCCTGCAACGCCAGCTGCTCGTCGGTCAGCGCCAGGTGCACGTCGGGTCTCCCATGGACCGGACGTTACCAACGGCACCGGTGTGGGGTACCGTCCCCGCCATGACCGACGCCCCCGCCCCCACTCCTCCCGACGTCCTCTTCGACGTCTCCGCCAAGACCGTCGTCGTGACCGGTGGCTCCCGCGGCATCGGCCGGATGATCGCCGGAGGCTTCGTGGCCGCCGGCGCCGACGTGGTGATCGCCTCACGCAAGGCGGACGCCGTGGCCGAGGCCGTGGCGGAACTGTCCGCCTTCGGGAGGTGCTCGGGAGTGGCCGCCGACCTGTCCACCGAGGAGGGCGCCCGGGTCTTCGCCGAGGCGGTGGCGGCCGACCGCGACCGGGTCCACGTCCTCGTCAACAACGCCGGAGCCACCTGGGGCGCCCCGCTGGTCGACCACGACACCGCGTCGTGGGAGCGGGTGCTCGACCTCAACGTGCAGGGCGTCTTCCACACCACCAAGTTCTTCCTGCCCCTGCTCGAGGCCGCCTCCACCCCCGACGACCCGGCCCGGGTGATCAACATCGGCTCGATCGACGGCATCCACGTGCCGGTGCTCGAGTCGTACTCGTACTCGTCGTCGAAGGCAGCCGTGCACCAGCTCACCCGCCACCTCGCCCGCCACCTGGCACCGGGGATCACCGTCAACGCCGTGGCACCCGGTCCGTTCGAGTCGAAGATGATGGCGGCCACCCTCGAGGCGTTCGGCGACCAGATCGCCTCCTCGGCGCCCCTGCGCCGGATCGGGCGGCCCGACGACATGGCGGGCGTGGCGCTGTTCCTCGCCTCACGGGCCGGCTCCTACCTGACCGGCGCCGTCATCCCGGTCGACGGGGGCATCGCCACCGTCGGCTGACCCCCGGGGACCGGCCCAGGGCCGGCCCGACCACGACCGGGCCGGAAATCGCTCAACCGGCGACCCGATCGGCCCGATACCACCTCCAGGCGTGACCAGGGTGGTCACCGTCGCGTCCGGAGGTCGGAAGATGCGCAGCGCGAGGAGCAAGGGGCGGGGACTCGCCGCACTGGTCGTGTCCGGCCTGGTCGCCGGGCTGGCTGCCGGGCTGGCACTGGGAGCGGCGTGGTCCCCGACGGCCGGGGCCGCCACCGTCGCCCACGGCACGATGCCGTCGTCGCAGTCCAACGCCTTCTGGCTGGTCACCCCGGCCGGCAGCGTCGAAGCCTACGGGGTGCCCGACTACGGCGCCCCCGCCGGTCCCCTCAACCAGCCGGTGGTCGCCGCCACCCCGACCGTCGACCGGCTGGGCTACTGGCTGGTGGCGAGCGACGGTGGGGTCTTCGCCTACGGGGACGCCCACTTCTACGGGTCGACCGGGGCCATCCACCTGAACCGCCCGATCGTGGGCATCACCCACACCGCCGACGACCGCGGCTACTGGATGGTCGCATCGGACGGAGGGATCTTCTCCTACGGCGACGCCCGCTTCTTCGGGTCGACGGGGAGCCTGGTGCTCAACAAGCCCATCGTCGGGATGGCCCGCACCGCGGACGGTGGGGGCTACTGGCTGGTCGCCTCGGACGGTGGCGTGTTCTCCTTCGGCGATGCCGCCTTCCACGGGTCGACCGGGAGCCTCACCCTCGACCAGCCCATCGTCGGGATGGCCCCGACCCCCGACGGCGGTGGGTACTGGCTCGTGGCCGGCGACGGCGGTGTGTTCGCCTTCGGCGACGCCCGCTTCTACGGTTCGGCGTCCGGTACGACCGGTGAGCCCATCGAGCAGGTGTACTCGACGGCCGACGGCCGGGGCTACTGGATCGTGGCCCAGAGCGGAACGGCCGAGGCCTTCGGTGACGCCACCGCGGCGACGCTGCCCCCCGAGACCCTGGTGTTCCGCCCGGTCACCCCGGGTGACAAGGCCGTCACGTTCGCCTTCGCCCAGGTGGGCAAGCCCTACATCTGGGGCGGCAACGGCCCGGTGGGCTACGACTGCTCCGGCCTGGCGCTGGCGTCGTGGACCCAGGGGGCCGGCATCGGCTTCGCCCGGGTGGCCGACGACCAGTACCACACGGCCGGCACGCCGGTGGCGATGAACCAGCTGCAGGCGGGTGACCTGGTCTTCTGGGGGACCGACCTCACCGACTGGACGACCGTGTACCACACCGCCATCTACGTCGGTGGCAACTGGATCGTCGAGTCGACCGGCAACCACGTCCAGCTGAACGGCATCGACCAGTGGGGACTCGACCAGCTGATGCCCAACGGCCGACGGCCCTGACCGGTCCTGCCGACGCCTGACCGGACCCGCGCCGGGCCCCTCACGCCGGGGACCCGCGCCGGGCCCCTCACGCCGGGGACCCGCGCCGGCCCCGTCACACCGGGGACCTGCGCCGGGCCCCTCACACCGGGGACCCGCGCCGGGCCCCTCACACCGGGGTGAGCCGGCTCCCCGTGTCCCAGTCCGAGACGGACTCCGGCAGACACGGCCCGATCACCCGGGGGTCGACGGGACGACCGTAGAGGAAGCCCTGGCCGATGTGGCAGCCCCGGGTGGCCAGCTCGATGGCCTGACCGGGCCGCTCGATCCCCTCGGCCACCACGTGGAGTCCCAGGGTCCGGCCGAGTGCCACGATGGCCTCGACGATGGCACGGTCGTCCGGACCCGTCTCCAGGTGCTCCACGAAGCTCCGGTCGATCTTGAGCGCCTCCACCGGGAGCCGCTTCAGGTAGCTGAGCGAGGAGTAGCCGGTCCCGAAGTCGTCGATGGACAGGTGGACGCCCTCGGCCCGCAGTGACTGCAGGATGGCGATGGCCGCCACCGGGTCGCGCAGCAGCGCACCCTCGGTGATCTCCAGCCACAGCCGGTCGGCCGGGAACCCCGTCTCCTCGAGCACCGACACCACGAGCTCGCAGAAGCCCGCCTCGGCCAGCTGCTGGGGCGAGATGTTGACCGACATCGACGCCGTGCCGGTGCCCGGCCCCGACACCGACGCCCCCGACGCCGCCTGCGCCGCCATCCAGGCCGCCCCCTGGCCGCACGCGGTGCGCAGGACCCAGGTCCCGAGCTCGACCATCAGTCCGCACTCCTCGGCGAGGTCGACGAACTCCGAGGGCGGGAGGAGCCCGCGTTCGGGGTGCTGCCAGCGCACGAGCGCCTCGGTGCCGATCACCGTCAGACGGCCCACGTCCACCAGGGGCTGGTAGTGGAGGACCAGCTGGCCCTCCTGGATGGCCCGGTGGAGCTCGTTGGTGGTCCGCAGGTTCCGTCCGGCGTCGTCGTCGCCGTCGGCGGCGTACACGACGTACCGGCCCGGACCGGCCCGCTTGGCCTGGTACATGGCGATGTCGGCGCTGCGCAGGAGGGTGGAGGGCAGCATGGTCTGCGAGGTGGACAGTGCCACCCCGATGCTGAGCGACACGAACTGCTCGAAGTCGGCCTCGACCACCGGGGTGGCCATCGCCGCCCGCAGCCGGTTGACGATCTCGACGACGTCACCTTCGTCCGTCACCTCGCACAGCACGGTGAACTCGTCCCCGCCGAAACGGGCCAGGAAGTCCTCCGGCCGGAGGGCGTGGTCGAGCCGCTGGCCGACCCGCTGCAGCAGGCGGTCCCCGGCGTCGTGGCCGATGCCGTCGTTGACCAGCTTGAACCGGTCGAGGTCCAGGAACATGAGCGCCACGTGCCGCCCTGCGGACTCGGCGGCGCGCAGCGCCAGGTCGAGGTGTTCCATGAAGAGCTTCCGGTTCGGGAGGCCGGTGAGCGGGTCGGTGACCGCGGTGCGGGCCAGCTGGTCGCGCAGGGCGTGCCGCTCGGTGATGTCCTCCAGCTGCCCGATGAGGAACACGACCGCCCCCTGGGCGTCGCGGACGGCCGAGCCGTTGACCGACACCCAGCCGATGCCGCCGCCGGCCAGCAGACTCCGGCGCTCCATGTGGAACCGGTCGGTGTCGCCCGACAGGAGTCGTTCCACGTTGGACCGGGCGGCCTCCCGGTCGTCGGGATGGATGACGTCGTCGAGGGCCATCCCGACCATCTCCGACCGCTCGTAGCCGTGGATCTCGGCGAACGCCCGGTTCACCTCGAGGAGCCGGCCGTCCACGCCCACCCGGGAGATGCCGATGGGCGCCTCGTCGAACAGCTGCTGGATGCTGGCCGCACCTTCGGCCGCCTCGCCCTCGGCCAGGGCGAACCGGTGCATCCCCCAGGCGATGGCCTCACCCAGCACCACGCAGATGGGCACGACGAAGATGGCCGAGCCCAGCCCGGCCGTGGACAGCCGGCCCGGCGTGACCAGCAGGGGGACCACGTAGGCCACGGCCAGGAACGGTGCCAGCCGGGCGGCGGTCCACCTCGGCAGGGCCAGGCCGACCAGGGCGAAGATGACCACGAAGGTGACCGAGTAGTTGAATCCGGTGCGGTCGGCGTAGACCCAGGTCGTGCCCACCGCCACGAAGGCGAAGGCCACCACGGCCAGGACGGTCCAGCGCCCGAACCGGCCCCAGGGGAGCCACCAGGCGACCACCCCGGCGGCCACCGAGGTCCCGCAGGCGAGCACCACGGCCGTCACCGACCGGTCCCCCGGCACCACCAGGTCGGACACCATCAGCAGGACGCTGCACACCACCAGGGCGATGGCGGCGATCCGCCCGCACAGGACGCGGCTGAGCGTGCCGTCGTCCTCCGCGTGATCCCGGTCGGCCTCGGGCAGCCATTCCACATCGCGGCATCGGCACCGGTTCCGGCGAACTTGACCTGACCAGGCGTCCCGCCCGGTGCACCCCCGGTTGCGACCTCCCTGGTCACAGGGCCGGGTCGGCCGGTGGCCCCTGCGGCCACGGTGCCCCCGGCCAGGCGGTACCGTGCCCCCAACGGTCCGAACGCCGACCGCCGCCCACGAGGAGTCGTCCGATGAGCACCTTCCCCTATGCCGACCGCGTCCCGGTCCACCGCACACTCCCCGAGCACGGCACGCCCCGTGACGAGGTCCTCGCCACGCTCCGGTCCATGGCGGCCGAGGAGGACCGCACGTGGGAGTCGGGCCGGTGCTCGGGGACGATGTACTGCGGCGACCACGACCACTACGCGTTCTTGAACGAGGCCTTCGCCCTCTACTCCCACGTCAACGTGCTCCAACGGGACATGTGCCCGAGCGCCACCCGCTTCGAGGCCGAGATCATCGCCATGACCCTCGACCTGCTGCACGCGGAAGCCGTCGAGGGCACCCAGCCGGTCGGCCTGGTGTCCTCGGGCGGGACCGGGAGCATCTGCCACGCCGTCCTGGCCTACCGCGACCACGCCGCCGCCACCCGGGGCGTGACCCGACCCAACCTGATCAAGCCGGAGACGGCCCACCCCGCCTTCGACAAGGCGTGCCACCTGTTCGGCGTGGAGCTGCGGATCGCCCCGGTCGACCCCGTCACCACCCGGGTGGACACGGCGGCCATGGCCGACGCCGTCGACGCCGACACCGTCGCCCTGGTCGGTTCGGCGTGCAACTACGGGTACGGCACGGTGGACCCGATCGAGGAACTCTCCGACCTCGCCCTGGCACGGGGGGTCGGGCTCCACGTCGACGGGTGCCTCGGCGGGTGGATCCTCCCCTTCGGCCAGGAGCTCGGGTACGACGTCCCCCTGTTCGACTTCCGGGTGCCCGGGGTCACGTCGATCTCGGCCGACACCCACAAGTACGGGTACTCGCTGAAGGGCACCTCGGTGCTGTCGTTCCGGGACAAGGCCCTGCGCAACGCCCAGTACTTCTTCAACACCGCCTGGAGCGGGGGCAAGTACTGCTCGCCGGGCATGGACGGCTCCCGTTCCGGTGGGCTGCTGGCCGCCACCTGGGCGTCGATGGTGCAGCTCGGCCGTGAGGGCTACCGGCGCTACGCCGAGCAGATCTTCGCCACCTCGGCCACCATGCAGGCCTCGGTGCGCAGCCATCCCGAGCTGCGCATCCTCGGTGATCCGACGTTCCTGTTCAGCTTCACGTCCGACGAGTTCGACATCTACCACGTCAACGACTTCCTGCGGGACCGGGGATGGCGCCTCAACGGTCAGCAGTACCCGAACGCGCTGCACATGGCGGTCACCCGGCCCCAGACGCTCCCCGGCGTGGCCGAGGCCTTCGCCGCCGACCTGGCCGGCGCCGTCGCACACGCCTCGGGCCGGACGGACGCCCCCCGGTCGGGGGCCGTCTACGGCGGGGTCGCCGGCGGACTGACCGACGAGGCCGACGAGTTCATCCGGCTGATGATGAGCGAGATGATGGATGCCCAGCAGTCGATCCCGGGCGATGCCTGAACCGACCGGTGGCGGGGTGCACACGCCCCGGGAAGACCGCTGGGTGGTGGCCGTCGACCTCGGTACCGGTGGCCCCAAGGTCGGCCTGGTGTCGCTCACCGGGGAGCTGGCGTGGCACGACCACCAGGCCGTGCCCACCGTCGTCGGCGACGACGGCGAGGCCACCCAGGACGCCGGGCTGTGGTGGGACCTGGTGTGCGACGCCGTGCGCCGCGCCGTCGGGTCGGGTGCGGTGCCGACCGAAGGGATCGTCGCCGTGTCGTGCACCGGACAGTGGGCCAGCACCGTCCCGGTCGACGGCGGCGGCCTCCCGGTCGGCCCCTGCCAGCTGTGGTCGGACACCCGTGGCGGGCCCCACGCCCGGGACGTCGTGGGTGGTCCGGTGGCCGGGTACGCACCCGTGGCCGCACTGCGCTGGATCCGCCGCAGCGGCGGCGCACCGTCGACGTCGGGGGCCGACCCGGTCGGCCACATGCTCCACCTGGAGCGCGACGAGCCCGGGATCGCCCGGGCGGCGCGCTGGTACCTCGAGCCGGTCGACTACCTGTCGATGCGCTTCACGGGGAGGGCCTCGGCCACGCCGGCCTCGATGGCCGCGGCGTGGCTCACCGACAACCGGGTCGCCGATCCGCTCGGATACGACCCGGTCCTGGTCGGCGCGTCCGGAGTCCCGGCGGCCAAACTGCCGCCACTCGGGCCGACGGCCGGGATCGTGGGCACCGTGCGCGACGAGGTGGCGGCCGACCTCGGGCTGCCCGACGGGGTGGTCGTGATCGCCGGCACCCCCGACCTGCACTCGGGGTGCGTCGGTTCCGGCGCCGTCCTGCCGCTGCAGGCGCATGTGGCCATCTCGACCACCAGCTGGGTCAGCTGCCCCTTCCCCCGCAAGCGGACCGACGCCATCCGCCAGATGGCCACCGTCCCCGGGATCCTGCCGGGACTGCGCCTGGTGGCCAACAACCAGGAGTCCGGCGGCGGATCGCTGGCCTGGCTGCGGGACTGTCTGGACGGTGACGACACCGATCCGCCGACGGGATTCGACGAGCTGTGCGCCCTGGCCGCGGGTGCGTCCCCGGGGAGCGGCCGCCTGCTGTTCACACCGTGGCTCGCCGGCGAGCGGTCACCGATCGACGACCGCGGGGCCCGGGGCGGGTTCCACAACCTGTCGCTGCGCACCACCCGGGCCGACCTGGTGCGGTCGGTCCTGGAGGGGGTGGCGCTCAACTCGCGCTGGCTGGCCCGGTCGGTCGAGCGGTTCGTGGGCCAGCCGCTCGGCACCGTGCGGGCCATCGGGGGCGGCGCGTCCTCCTCGCTGTGGTGCTCGATCTACGCCAGCGTCCTCGACCGGCCCGTCGAGCAGGTGGCCGAACCGATGCTGGCCAATCTGCGGGGCGCCGGCCTGATCGCCGGCCTGTCGCTCGGGGCGGTGTCCCCCGAGGAGGTCCGGCGGCTGGTCCCGGTGGCGGCCACCCATCTGCCGGACCCCGAGGCGGTGGCGGTCTACGACGCGCTGGCCGTCGAGTTCCCGAAGCTCTACGCCGCCCAGAAGGGGACCTTCGTCCGACTGGCCGGCTGAGGGAGTCGCCGGTCTCAGCGCGACCGGCTGGTGGACCGGACCGCCCGGGTCGGTACGAACAGATGGGCGGGGGTGGGACGGCCGAGGAGGAACCCCTGGGCCTCGTCGCACCCCATCGACCCGACGGCTCGCAGCTCGGCGGCGGTCTCGACACCCTCGGCCACCACCGTGATCCCGAGGGAGTGGGCGAGGTCGACGACGGTCCGGATGATGGTGCCGTCGTGACCCTCGTCGTCCAGGACGGCCACGAAGCTCCGGTCGATCTTGAGGCGGTCGATGGGCAGTCCCTGCAGGTAGAGCAGGGACGAGTAGCCGGTGCCGAAGTCGTCCAGGGCGAGGTGGACACCGAGATCGCGGACCCGCTGCATCATGGTGCCGATCTGGAGGATGTCGACGACCAGCACCGACTCGGTCACCTCCAGGACGAGGTGGGCGGGGTCGAGGCCGGAGCCGTCCAGGGCGTCCTGGACGTCGTCGAAGAAGCAGGAGTCCTGGAGCTGCCGCGCCGACACGTTGACCGACAGGGACAGTCCCCGCGCCCCGCGGTCCTGCCACTCGCGGCACTGGAGGGTCGCCTCCTCGAGGACCCACCGCCCGACCGGCACGATCTGCCGGCTCTGCTCCAGCAGGGGGACGAACTCGCCGGTCGGGATCCGGCCCAACTCGGGATGGGACCAGCGCAGCAGGGCCTCGACTCCCACGAGCCCGCCCCTGCGCCCCCTCGACACGGCGAAGATCGGCTGGTAGTCGAGGGTCAGCTCGCCCTTGGCGTGGGCGACGCGGAGCTCGTCGGCCACCTGGCTCTCCCGCCGGAGGTCCTCGCCGATGGCCCGGTCGTACATCTCGAAGTGGGCGGGACCGCTGCGCTTGGCCTGGTACATGGCGGCGTCCGCCTGGGACAGGCACTCGTCGGGATCGGCGTCGGGCAGGACCGGGGTGATGCCGATGCTCACCGAGGTGTGGAGCTCGCGGTTGCCCACCTGCACGGGGGCCCGCATGGTCTGGTGGATCCGCTCGGCCAGCGACCGTGCCGCCGACACCGGCTCCTCCAGGTCCTCGGCCAGGATCACGAACTCGTCGCCACCGAGGCGCGCCACCGTGTCGGAGGCCCGCACCAGGGCGAGGAGCCGCTCCGTCACGGCGACCAGCAGGCTGTCCCCCGCCGAGTGGCCGAAGCGGTCGTTGATGGCCTTGAAGTTGTCGAGGTCCAGGAAGAGGAGCATCGGGCCGGTGCCCGTCCGGGTGGCGCCCCGCGCCGCCCGACGCAGCCGATCGGCGAGCAGGGTGCGGTTCGGGAGGCCCGTCAGGTGGTCGTGGAGCGCCTGGTGCGACAGGTTCGCCTGTTCCTTGCGCAGCCGTTCCTGGAGCAGGCTCCGGGTCTCGTCGAAGGCACGCACCGTCCGGACCAGCCCGCCGTCGCTGCTGAGCCGTACCACCGTGCAGGCCAGGTCGACCAGTCCGGGGTCCACGCCCAGCCGGTCACCGTCCTCGAGCAGTGCCGCCGTACACAGGTCGCGCCAGTGCAGGTACCCCTTGACCGCCATGGCCAGGTCGACCTCCATGAGGACCACCTGCTGGCCCTGGCGGGAGAGGGCCAGCTCCTCCTCGGGTGAGGCCGCCCGGTCGGTGCACAGCCACCGCCCGATCAGCTCGGTCCCGAGCCGTGACGAGGCGAAGGCCTCGTTGCGGAGGAACTCCGGGAAGTGCCCCGCCACCAGGTTCCCGATCTCGTCGGCCCGGGCCTGCAGTGCGAGGCCGAGTGCGACGCGTTCGTCCCCGGGGGCGTCGGCGTCAGCCGAGCCCGTCGCCGCAGGGCGACCGACCGGGGGGCGGGTACTCATCCCGGGCAGCATCGGCCTCGCCCGGCGGCAACTTGAACGCTGTTCAGGATGGTTGGCCCGGTCGGCACGGCGACGCCGGATCCCGACGAGTCGCCCCCGGTCAGGGGGCGGGGCAGGTCCCGGCCACCGCCACGCCACCGCTGATCCCCGTGACGGTGGCCGTGGCGACCCCCGAGCCGGCGGGCCACGAGGCCGAGAGCGAGGTGGGCGGCAGGCCGGTGCCGGCGACGGTGAGCACGGCGGTGACCGTGGCCGGCCCGACGTCGACCGTCCCCGAGACGGCGACGCCCGGTACGAGCTGGTCGCCGGCGAGGGTGAGGCGGGTGCCGGCCCGTGCGGGGACGACGGTCCCCCCGTACAACCCGACGTCGGGCACCGCACCGATCCCCTGGACCCGGGCCACCGCGTCACCGGCCGTGGCCACGGCGGCGGCGGCGGCCTCGAGCACCGGCGCCGGTGCAACGGTGCCTCCGGACGGCACCAGTGCCGGCACGCCGGCGAGGGTCGACGCGAACTGCCCGACGGCCCGGATCGGCGGCACGGCGGCGGCGCACGACGTGTCGAGGCTGTCGATGCGCGCGGGCGAGCGGACGAACGCCTGGATGACCGTCGAGGCGCAGGTCTGGTCGCCCTCCCCCACCACATGGGTGGCGTTGGCGAACTCGACGAAGCGGCTGTGCCCGCCCAGCTGGGCCAGGATCCCGGGCACGTCGACCGGCGGCGTCCACGTGTCGAACTCGCCGCCCAGGACGAGGACCGGCAACCGGGCCGGGAACAGGGGGAGCGTGCCGATGGTGGGCGGTTCGGCGGCCACCGGCGACGGCCAGTCGGTGCAGGCGGTGTACGCCTCGGTGTTCTGGTCCTGGGCCAGCCACTCGTCCACGCTGAAGGGTGCGAACGTGGCGGGGTCCTGTGCGGCCTCCGCCGACGCCAGCTGTGCGGCCCGGGTGGAGGGCGACGACGTCATGGAGAACAGCTGGGGGTAGTCGAGGCACGACACCGCCAGGTACAGCGCCCCCGAGTACTGGCGGGCGGGCAGCCCGGTGTAGTCCTCGTCGTAGACCAGTCGCTCGGCGTACAGCCGCAGGAGCGGGGCCGGGTCGCCCTCGTCGAGCAGGGCCCGGGCGGCGGCGTCCAGCGACCGGTAGACGAGGGGGTCGCCGGCGGCGTCGTTGACCAGGTCCACCAGTCCCACCACGCCCATCGTCACCGTGGACAGGTGACCCGTGGCGTCGGGCACCACGCCGCTGACCGGTGCCGACCTCAGGGCCGCCGCCAGCGAACCGATCCGGTCCCACGCCGATCCGGGGGCCGCGGCGGCGCATGCCGGCGAGCGGTCGCACGCGGCGTCGAAGTCGGCCGGCATCGAGTCGAGGCTGCTGCGGTACCAGGGGTCGATGGTGACGGTGGAGTACGTCGAGTCGAGGACCACCGAGCGGATGATCGAGGGCTCGCGGTCGGCCAGCACCTGGGCGAACCACGAACCGTACGAGTCGCCGTACAGGTCGACCCGTCCGATCCCGAGCGCATGGACGACGTCGGCCACGTCAGCGGCGGCCGGCGCCGAGGTGAACAGGTCCGAGGCGTGGACCCACGACCCCGAGGCGTCGCGCCAGCGGTGGTCGAGGGCGGTGCCACAGGCACCGGCCGCGGCCGCGAACCCGGGACCGCTCAGCTGGCCGCTGAACGACTGGAGCGCGGGGCAGTCGAGCGCCGTCGACCCCCCGGTGCCGCGGAGGTCCACGGCCAGCAGGTTCCACTCCGTCAGCAGCGGGCCGTACATGTCGTCGTACCCGCCACGCACCGACCCGATCGACGGGTAGCCGGGCCCGCCCTCGACCGGTAGCACCGTGCCCCGGGCCACGCCCCCGGGGGGAGCCGTGGCCGGATACCAGCGGTAGCTGATCTCGATGTCGGGTGACCCCGGATCGGAGCGGTCGAGCGGGACGGCCAGCCGACCGCAGTAGGCCGTGGGCTCGACGCCGCACCGTGCCAGCGTGGCCGAGCCCACCACCAGGGTGGCCGACGGGGTGGCGGCCGAGGACGAGGCCGCGGCGGGCAGGCCCGCCACGACGACGGCACCGGCGAGCACCGTCCCGGCGCGGGCACGCCACCCGGGCGCCGCCCGCCGCGTCGCTCCCCGCCCCGTGCGTGTCATCTCCGAGGTCCTCCTCCACGTCGTCCCGGCAGTCTCGCCCCGGCGGGCGTCACCCGTCCACACCGATCACCGTAGGGTGGCGGCAGTCGATCGGAGGGATGTCATGAAGGCAGCGGTGTACTACGAGACCGGCGGGCCCGAGGTGTTCCGCTACGAGGACGTCCCCGACCCCGTCTGCGGAGCGGGCGAGGTGCTCATCCGGGTCGAGGCCGTCAGCATCGAGGGGGGAGACACGCTCAACCGACTCGGCGGCGAGCTCACCTCGGTCCCGCACGTCGTGGGCTACCAGTGCGCCGGGGTCGTGCTCGAGGTGGGCGACGGTGTCGACGACCTGGCGCCAGGCGACCGCGTGGTCACCGTGGGCGTCGACGGGTCGCACGCCGAGCTGCGGGTCACGGGCCGGCCGTTCTGCTGGAAGGTGCCCGACGGCCTGGCCACCGAGGTGGCCGCGTGCGTCCCCGTGCCCTTCGGCACGGCCGACGACTGCCTCTTCGAATTCGGGCGGCTCCAGGCGGGCGAGACCGCCCTGGTCCACGCCGGAGCCAGCGGCGTGGGCATCGCCGCCATCCAGCTCGCCAAGCGGGCCGGTGCCCAGGTCCTGGCCACCGCCTCCTCGCCCGAGCGGCTGGAGCGGCTGGGCGACCTCGGGCTCGACCACGGCATCGACTACACGTCCACCGACTTCGTCGAGGCCGTCCGGGGGCTCACCGACGGGCGGGGCGCCGACGTCGTGGTGGACTCGGTCGGCGGGTCCAACCTCCAGCGCAGCCTGCACTGCCTGGCCTACCGCGGGCGCTGCGTGACCTTCGGCGACGCCGGACGCGAGACGCCGTCGCTGCTGGACATCTCGACCATGCGGGCGGCCAACCAGACACTGGTGGGCTACTTCCTGGGCGCCGAGCTCTTCCTCGGCACGCGGGCCCACGCCGTCATCGCCGGGCACCTGGACGACGTCGCCGCCGGCCGCCTGCAGGTGGTGATCGACCGCCGCTTCGCCCTGGAGCAGGCCGGCGAGGCCCACGCCTGGATCGAGAGCCGCCAGGCCTTCGGCCGGGTCCTCCTCGTCCCGTGATCCTGCGTCTCGCCACCCGGGCCGACGTCCCCGCCCTGGTCGGCCTCATCCGCGAGCTCGCCGAGTACGAGCGGGAACCCGACGCCGTCGAGGTCGACGAGGAGATGCTGGCCGATGCCCTGTTCGCCCCGTCACCGGTGGTGTTCGCCACCGTGGCCGACGACGAGGGCACCGTCGTCGGGATGGCCGTGCACTTCCGGAACTTCTCCACCTGGACGGGACGCACCGGGATCTACCTCGAGGATCTCTACGTGCGACCGGACCGACGTGGCCGCGGGGTGGGACGGGCGCTCCTGGCCCACCTGGCCCGGACGGCCCGGGACCGCGGCGACGCGCGACTCGACTGGTCCGTACTCGACTGGAACGAGCCCGCGCTGGGCTTCTACCGCTCCCTGGGGGCACGTCCGATGAGCGGGTGGACCGGCTACCGGCTGGACGGCGACGCCCTCGGCGCCCTGGCCGCCGAGGGTGAGGCGGAGGCGCCCGGCTGAGTCGCCCCGGCGGCCCGGTCAGATGGTGAACGACAGGTTGGCGACCAGCCGGTCGCCCAGTTCCCGGTCCCCGGCGATGCGCACGCCGTCGGTGGGCTCGACCCCGATGTCGTGCCGGCCGCCGGTGAGCCGGAGGAAGCGCGTGGCCGACAGCTCGATCCCCACCGTCGGTTCGCCGTCGAGCGCCTCGACCACCGCGGCCCGTCCGTCCACCTGGACCAGGTAGGTACGGGGCACCGGACCGGTCAGGTCGACCCGGACCCGGGAACCTTCGGGCAGTGCGGCGCGGCGGCCCACGATGTAGCCGAGTCCGGTGGCCACCTCGTCGAGCGCCGAGGAGAGGTCCGCCACCGTCTCCCGGGGCGCCATCGACAGGGCGAGCCGCATGTCCTGCTCGTGGAGGTAGCAGTCGTAGTGGCGGATGCGCATGAACCGGCCGTAGGTCTCGTCCCGGCCCGCAGGCGTCCACGACGGTGCGTCGTACGCCGCCTGGTCCATGGCGTCGAGCACGGCCAGGCGGCGGGACGTCACGTCCTCCAGGCGGGACACCATGGCGGGTCCGGGCGTGCCCCGCAGTGACTCGACCCACCGCTCGTTGGCCTCGGCGATCGGGTTGCGCATGTGGGTCAGACCGGAGAGGTCCACGTCCGGGATCGGCTCGCCCAGGAGGCCCGCCTCGGCCCCGATCACGTGGCTCAGTGCGTCGCGCACCGTCCACCCCGGCAGGCAGGTCGGTGCGTCCCACTGCTGCGGGGTGAGTCCGGCGGACAGGTCGACCAGGGCCCGGAACTCGTTCCGGAGCAGGTCGACGGAAGCTTCCTTGTCCACGATGGTCGCCATCTCCCCCACCGTAGCGGCCGTCCGGAGCCGCCCGAGGGTGCGCCCGGACGGTCCACCGGGCTGCACCGGCACTCAACTTCCACCCCCGGAGGGCCGATGAGCAGGTAGGGCCTGGACCGGACCCGCACGACCACGAGGTGGACATGGGGCTACGACGACGAGCATGGGCAGTCACGCTGGTCGTCGGTGTCTGCATGATCGGTGTCTTCTACCTGATGCCGACCCAGCTCACCCACGACAGCGTGTACCTGTTCTTCGGCATGGCGTCGTTCGCCCTCATCCTCGTCGGGGTGTGGATCAACCGACCCCCCGACCGCTTGGCCTGGTACCTGGTGGCCGCCGGCGGCCTGTGCTTCTCCCTCGGTGACCTGGCCGGGGACTACTACACCGACGTCGTGCACCGGGCGACGCCGGTCCCCTCGGTCGCCGACGCCTTCTACCTGCTCGGCTACCCGTTCCTCTTCGTCGGGATCAGCCGCCTCAGCCGGAACCCGAACCGCCGGGCCATCCGGGAGGACTACGCCGACGCCGCCGTGATCGCCCTGGGGAGCCTCACCCTGTCGTGGCACTTCCTCCTCAACTCCTACGTCCACCAGCAGGGGATCTCGATCCCCGGGCGCCTGGTGGCACTGGCCTACCCGATCATGGACGTGGTCCTGGTGTTCGTGCTGTTCAAGTCGGTGGTGTTCGCCTCGGCCCGCCGGACGTACCAGTGGTGGCTGATCGCGGCCATGACCACCATGTTCGTCGCCGACTTCAGCTTCGACCTGCTGGTGCTGCACAACGCCTACCAGACCGGCGCCTTCTGCGACCCGTGCTTCCTCCTGCAGTACACGCTGGTCGCCGTGGCCGCCCTCCACCCGTCGATGGGCGAGCACGACGAACCACCTCCTCCGGGTGACCGCTCCATGGTCGACCCGGCCGAGGTCGACTGGCAGCGCACCGAGGCGGGCCGGCGGCTGCCCTTCGTGGCGCTGGCCGCCTTCATCCCCCCACTGCTCCTGCTGGCCACCGCCCTGTCGGGCACGTCGGTCAACGTCACCGCCGTCGCCATCCTCTGCGTGGCCGTGTTCGCCGTCATCGCCGTCCGGATGCTGTGGATGCTCACCCGGATCTCCGACCAGGCCGCAGACCTCGAGCACCACGCCCGTGAGCTCGAGGCGTCCCATGCGGAACGTGACACCCTCGAGGCCGACCTCCGCCACCTGGCCTTCCACGACGAGCTCACCGGGCTGGCCAACCGCACGCTCCTCCAGGAGCGCGTGGCACTGGCGCTCGCCGGGCTCGAGGGTTCGTCCCGCGCCGTCGCCCTGTGCTTCGGTGACCTCGACGGGTTCAAGGCGGTCAACGACTCGCTCGGACACCACGTCGGGGACAGCGTGCTGGTGAAGGTGGCGGCCATCATCTCGGACAGCGTGCGGCCGGGGGACACCGTGGCCCGCATGGGCGGGGACGAATTCGCGGTGCTCATGCCCGACGTCCACTCGGAGGCGGCGGCCGTCGACGTGGCCCGCCGCGTGGTGGGCGCGCTCAGCAGGCACCTCGGCCACGACGGGAGCCAGTCGGGGATCTCCATGAGCATGGGCCTCGCCATCACCGAGTCCGGGACGTCGCCCGAGGAGCTCGTCGGCGAGGCCGACGCCGCCATGTACGAGGCCAAGGCCCGGGGCCGCAACCGGATCGAGGTGTTCGACCCGTCCATGCGGGCCCGCCTGACCGAACGGATCGAGATCACCAACGGCTTCCGCGGCGCGCTCGAACGCGGCGAGTTCCACCTCTGCTACCAGCCGATGTTCGCCCTCGACACCCTGCGCATCGTCGGATTCGAGGCCCTGGCCCGCTGGGACCACCCCGCCCTCGGCCCGGTGCCGCCGTCCACCTTCGTCCCCGTCGCCGAGGAGACCGGGTTCATCGTGCCCCTGGGACGGTGGGCCCTCCTGGAGGCGACCCGCCAGCTGGCCGAGTGGTCGGGCATCACCGAGCGTCCCCTCCGCATGGCCGTCAACCTGTCGCGCCGGCAGCTGACCGCCCCGGAGCTGGCCGACGACGTCCGGCTCGCCATCCGCACCTCCGGCATCGCCCCGTCGCAGCTGGTGCTCGAGATCACCGAGAACGTGCTCATGGACGACCCCGAGCGGGCCACGGTGGCCCTGGCCGAGCTGCGGTCGATGGGCATCGCCATCGCCGTCGACGACTTCGGCACGGGGTACTCGTCGCTCAGCTACCTCCAGCGGTTCCCCGTGGACGTGCTCAAGATCGACCGGGCCTTCATCGAGCCCCTGAACCGGTCCGAACCGGCCAGCACCGCCCTGGTCAGCACCATCATCGGCCTGGCCCGCACCATGGGGCTCGACGTCGTGGCCGAGGGTATCGAGCGGCCCGACCAGCTCGACCGCCTGGTGGAACTGGGCTGCTCCACCGGTCAGGGATTCCTGATGTCCCGTCCGCTCGACGCCGCCACCGCCGCCGGATTCCTCACGTCCCGCCACGACGGACTGGTGCCGCTCCCCCACTAGCGGTGGTTCCCGGTCACCTCGTCGGCGGGGGTGGCGCGCCACCGCCGCCCGGGAGCAATTACGCTGTCCCCGTGACCTCCACCGACTCGGACCCCACCACCGTCACCGTCGAGTTCGCCGTCGACGGCATGCACTGCGGCTCGTGCGTCGCCCTCATCGAGGAGACGTTGGGCGAGCAGGCCGGCGTCCGCAGCGCCGCCGTCGACCTCGACTCGGCGCGGGCCGTGGTCGGCTACGACCCCGCGCAGATCGACGTGGACGCGCTGGCGGCCGCCGTGGCCGAGGCCGGGTACACCGCGACCTCGGTCGGCTGACGTGCGCGCCGCCGCGTGGTGACCCGGGCGTGGTGACCACCACCGAGGCCGGGCCCGCCGCCGACGGCGACCTGGCCGGGTCGGGCCTCGCCACCGCCGAGCTCGAGCTCGGCGGCATGCACTGCAGCGCCTGCGCCACCCGGATCCAACGGTCGCTCAACAAGGTCCCCGCCGTGGCCAGCGCCTCGGTGAACCTGGCCACCCACCGGGCGTTCGTCTCCTACGACCCCCACCAGGCCGGCGACGGCGACCTCGTGGCCGCGGTGACGGCCGTCGGCTACACCGCGGCACCGGTCGCCCACGAAGCGGTGGCGACGGGGCCCACGGACCCCGACCACTGGATGGTCCGCCTCGCCATCTCCTGGCCGCTGGCCATCGCCGCCCTGGTCATCGCCCTGGCCGCTCCCGAGACCGCCCTCCCCAGCTGGATCGTCCTGTTCCTGGCCATCGCCGTCGAGCTGGCGGGTGGGTGGCCGTTCCTGCGCAACGCCGCCCGCCTGGCCCGCCACGGGGCGACCAACATGGACACGCTCATCGCCCTCGGCACCCTGGCCGCACTGGCCGTCTCCGCCGTGGAGGCGATCGCCCTCGGTGGGCGCCACGTACACCTCGGGGGGAGCGGCGTCTTCGCCGCCCGCCTCCACGGGGTGATGGCCCCGGTCATCGTGGCCATCCTGGTGACCGGCCGCGCCGTCGAGGCCCGGGTCCGCGGTCGGGCCGCCGCCGCCCTCCACTCGCTCCTGTCGCTGCGCCCACCCACCGCCCGCGTGGTGCGGGGCGCCGACGACGCCGGCGAGCTCGTGGCCCCCGAGACCGTGCCGGTGGGTGCGCTGGTCAAGGTACTGCCCGGCGAGGCGCTGCCGCTCGACGGCACGGTCACCGTGGGTGCCTCGGCCGTGGACGAGTCGATGCTCACCGGCGAGCCCATGCCGGTCGACCGGGCCCCGGGCGACCCGGTGACGGGCGGCACCAGGAACGGCAGCGGCGTCCTCGTCGTACGCGTCGGCACGGTCGCCTCCGAGTCGGTCCTGGCCAGGCTCCAGCGCCTGGTGGACGAGGCCCAGCGGGACAAGGCGCCGCTGCAGCGGATCGCCGACCGCATCAGCTCCGTCTTCGTGCCCGCCGTGCTGCTCGGGGCAGCCGTGACCTTCCTGGCCTGGTGGATCGTGGCCGACAACTTCGGCAAGGCCGTCCTCTCCGGCCTGGCCGTCCTCCTGGTGGCCTGCCCGTGCGCCATGGGGCTGGCCGCACCGGTGGCCATGATGGTGGGCTGCGGACGGGCGTCGGCGCTCGGGATCTTCGTGCGCAGCGGCGACGCACTGGAACGCCTGGCCCATGTCGACCGGGTGGCGTTCGACAAGACCGGCACCCTCACCGAGCACCGCGCCGAGGTGACCGGCGTGGCCGCCGCCGCCGGGACGGACCCCGACCAGGTCCTGGCCGTAGCCGCCGCCGTCGAGTCGGCGAGCGACCACCCCATCGCCGGCGCCATCCGGGCCGCCGCCGGGCGGACGGGACGGTCGACACCGCCGGCCGACGACGTCCGGGTCGTAGCCGGCATCGGGGTCTCCGGCACGGTCGACGGTCACCGCGTCGAGGTGGGCCGCGTCCTGCCCGAGCACCTGTCGGGTGCGCCCGGTGCCGCCGTGGCGGACTGGCAGGACCGGGGGGAGACGGTGGTCGTCGTCCTCGAGGACGGGGACGTGCTGGGCGTGCTGTCGGTGGCGACCCCCCTGCGCCCCGAGGCCCGGCCGGCGATCGACCACCTGCGGACCATGGGACTGCCCGCCACCATCCTCAGCGGCGACAGCGCGCCGGCCGTGCACGCGGCGGCCGACGCCCTGGGTATCGACGACGCACGCAGTGCGCTCAGCCCGGCGGACAAGGTCGCCGCCCTCGGCGGGCTGCGCGACGGGGGCGAGCGGGTGCTCATGGTCGGTGACGGCATCAACGACGCCCCGGCCCTGGCCGCCGCCGAGATCGGCTGCGCCATCGGCAGCGGGTCGGAGGCGGCGCTGGCCAACAGCGACGTCGCCCTGCTCGGCAACGACCTGCAGGGGGTGCCGGCGGCGGTCGGCACGGCCCGGGCGACCTACGCCGTGATCGTCCAGAACTTCGGATGGGCCATGGGGTACAACGTGGCCGCCCTGCCGCTGGCTGCGTTCGGGCTGCTCGACCCGCTGGTGGCCGCCCTGGCCATGGGCCTGTCGAGCGTCCTCGTCGTGCTCAACAGCCTCCGCCTCTCCCGCCTCGGTCGCCGCGGTCTGGCCGGCCTCGGCACCCGGCGCGCCGCCACCGGTCGGTGGACCGTGGTGGCATCCGTCCTCCTGCCCGTCGTCCTCTTCGCCGGTCTCACCGTCGTCAGCCAGGTCCTCTCCCCCGCCCGGGGCCAGTCCCTCCTGCCCGAACTCCCCTCGCTCACGATCACCAACCTCCCCGGCGGCGGCTCGCTCGAGAGCTACTTCGACCCCGGCGGCGTCGGCGTCAACCAGTGGCACCTGATCTTCTCCGGTACGCCGGCCCAGCTCGCCACCGCCCATCCACTGGTGGTGGCCGCCCCGGTCGACCAGACGCTCCAGACCCTGCGCCAGCTGAAGGTGGGCCCCGGCCACTTCACCGAGTTCGTGGACCTGACCCCGGGCACCTGGCGCTTCCACGTCACCACCCCGTGGGGCGCCCGCACCGTGTCCCTGACCCTCCGCGACACCGTCGGCTGACCCGGACGGACCCGGATGCGATCGCCAGTCGCATCGGCGGGGAGCGACCACGCGTCAATGGGTGTGTACAAGTAGCCTGCAGACCATGACTCCCCGGCTCGCCCGCCTCGTCCTCGTCGGCATCCTGGTCACCACGGGCTTCGCCGTGGGCGCCGTGACCTCCTCCGCCGGTGCCTCGACGCCCCGGCAGACCACCATCTCCCTGCAGGGTGCGACCTACACGCCGAAGGCTCCGACGGGCGGCACCGACGACTACCACTGCACCCTGGTCAACCCGCACGTGACCAAGGACTCCTACATCGTCTCGGCCCACTTCTACCCGAACAGCGTCGAGGTCCACCACGCCATCCTCTTCCTGATCCCCCCGGCGCTGGCGGCCACGGCCAGGGCCGACGACGCCGACGGCAAGGGGTGGACCTGCTTCGGCGAGTCCGCCCTCCCCAACTCGGTGCCGACCCAGTCGGGCGGCGCCGCGCCGGTGACCAAGACGGCGGCGGTCACCGGCGGGCACGGCGGCGGCCACTTCCAGAACCAGATCTCCAACACCCCGTGGCTCACGGCGTGGGCTCCCGGACACGGCGCCTCGTACATGCCGGTGGGCACGGGCGTGCAACTGCCGGCCGGAAGCCTCGTCGTCATGCAGATCCACTACAACCTGCTGCGGGGCGACAAGCCGGTCCGGGCCAAGCTGGTGCTCCACACCGTTCCGGCCTCCACCCCGCTCCAACCCCTGCACCTCAACCTCCTGGTGGCCCCGCCCGACGTGCCGTGCCCGGCGGGCGTGACCGGTCCGCTGTGCAGCCGCTCGGCCGAACTGGCCAACATCGGCCAGCGCTTCGGCGCCGGCGCCATCGCCTTCGACAACGTCATCGAGCAGGTGTGCGGCCGCAACCCGGCCGACCCGCCGACGGGTGACACCACCACGTGCACCTGGCCCATCGGACCCGGCCAGACCCTGCTGCAGGTCACGGCCCACATGCACCTGACGGGCCGGGCCATGCAGGTGGTCCTCGACCCGGGGACGTCGAACGCCCAGACCCTGCTCGACGTGACCAACTACAACTTCGACTACCAGAAGACCTACACGTTGGCCCACCCGGTCATGACCAAGCCCGGGGACACCATCGGCGTCACCTGCACCTACGACCCGACGCTGGCCCAGGAACTGCCCCAGCTGCGCAAGCTGCCGCCGCACTTCACCGTGTGGGGTGACGGGTCCTCCGACGAGATGTGCCTGGCCATCATCGGCGCCGTCCACGGGACGTACAAGCCCTGACCCGACCGTCGCCGGCGCCCCGCCGGGTGACGGTCGACCCGCTCAGTCGCCGGCCCAGCAGCCGAGGATCACATCGGCCACGGTGACCGCCACCGAGCCGGCGCTGGTCGCCGGGATGCCGAACTGTGACGGGAGACCCGAGTCGTCGACGAGCAGGACCTTCCAGTCCTTGCGCACCACCACCGAGCCGTCCGTCGTCTGGAACGCCCCCTGGCCCAGCGTGTAGAGATCACGGGTCTTGCCCATCGAGGCGGCGAGCGCGTCGTAGTAGGCGGTGGTCTCGTCCCAGCTCGACAGCTCCTTGACCGACACGGCGAACGACCCGGTCGGCGTCTGGCCCGGGTACGAGTAGCTGCAGCGGTAGAGATGGTCGGACCACGTGGGCACCGACACCTCCGCCGTCTCCCCGAGCGCATTGGCGAGATCGGTCTGGGCCTCGTTCGAGCAGATCTGCTTGGCGATCGGCGAGGGCAGCGCGCCGGCGGGCTTGGGCGCCTCGGGGTGGTGGTGGTGGCCGAGGTGCCGGCGGCGCAGCCGGTGAGGGCCAGCCCGACGACGAGGAGGAAGCCGAGGGACCGCGTGCGCACGGCGACGAGCGTACCAGCGGTCCCTGCGCACCAGCCGTCGTGGGACGACCCGTCCGCCGGTCCGTCCTCAGCCGTTCGGTCGCTCCAGGATCCCCACCAGTTCCACGTGCTCGGTCATGGGGAACAGGTCGAACGCCCGCAACGAGGCGAGTCGCCATCCGGCGGCCAGCAGCTGGCGCAGGTCGCGGGCGAACGGGGCCGGCTCACACGACACGTAGGCCATGCGACGGGGGGCGGGGTCGAGGGCGCACAGGGCCTCGACGACCTCACGCCCGGCACCGGAGCGTGCCGGGTCCAGGACGACGAGGTCGGGCCGACCCAGGCGACGCGCCACGAGACCGGGGCCCACCGCGGCGCGGACCACCTCCACCTGGCCCAGTCCCTCGGTGTTGCGGACGAGGTCGGCCACGGCGGGCCCGCTGCGCTCGACGGCGGTGACGACCCCGGAGGCACCCACCGCCGCGGCGAGGGCCACCGTGAACAGTCCGGCCCCGGCGTACAGGTCGGCCGCCCGCTCCCCCACCCGGGGCGCCAGGCCGTCGAGGACCGCCCGGGTCAGGACCTCGCCGGCCCTCGGGTGGATCTGCCAGAACACGCCGGCCCGCACCCCGAAGCGGCGGCCGAGGACGTCGACGACCACGTGGTCGGGGGCGCGCAGGGTCCGCCCCTTCCACACCAGGCCGACGTCGAGATCCGGCAGGCCGTCGAGGCGCTGTCGGCCCGTGTCGACCAGGACCACCGGCCGGCCACCGTCCGGCGACGCCGACACCTCGAGCTGGCGGGCACCGACCCACCGCACCGTGCCGGCAGCGGCCGCGTTCACGCCGTCGGTGGCGATCGGACAGGTGACCACCGGCTCGAGCTCGTGGCTGCGGTGCCGGTGGAGTCCGACGGTGCCGTCGCGGTCGACCCCGAACGCCACCCGGGTCCGCCAGCCGAGGCCCTCGGGGGCACCCCCCACGTCCTCCACCTCGACCCGCAGGTCGACGCCGCCCACCCGGGCGAGCTGCTCGGCGACCAGGTCCTCCTTGAGGTGCCGCTGGGCGGTCAGGCGCACGTGCTGGAAGTCGCACCCGCCGCACCGGCCGGGTCCGGCGTGCGGGCACACCGGGGGGACCCGGTCGGGGGACGGCACGAGCACCTCCACCGCGTCGGCCCGGAGGAACCGGGTGGTGGCCGACGTGATCCTGGCGCGTACCCGCTCGCCCGGCAGGCTGTGCCGGACGAAGACCACCCGGCCGTCGGGCGCGTGACCGACGCAGCCGCCCCCGGCGGCGATCGCCCCCACCTCGAGCTCGACGACGGTGTCCGTCACGACGGGGGGCGCGTCCATGCCCGGTTCTTAGCACCCGGGGACCCTCGGGCGATCCGGGCCCGGTGGGGGCCGCGGCGGTACGGTGAGTCCCGACCGACTCCACCGGGCGTCGGAGGGACCCCCTGGAGGGACGCGTGGACATCTTCGAGGCGCTGTACACCACACGGGCCATGCGCCGGGTGCGTCCGGACCCGGTGCCGATGGAGGTGCAGGCCACGATCCTGGACGCCGCCATCCGTGCCCCGTCGGGGGGCAACACCCAGAACTGGCGGTTCCTGCTCGTCGACGACAAGGCACAGATCGGGGCGCTCGCCCCGCTGTACCAGCACGCCATCGGCGAGCTGTGGGAGACCGTGTACGCCGACCGGCTCGCCGCGGCCCACGCCGAGCCCGACGACCCCGAGAGCGTCCAGATGCTGAAGGTACAGGCATCGGCCCAGTGGCTGGCCGACCACTTCGCCGAGGTCCCGCTGTTCCTCTTCGCGTTCATCCAGGGCGATCCCACCGGCGGGTCGATCTACCCGGCGGTGTGGAGCGCACAGCTGGCGGCGCGGGCCCACGGCGTGGGCAGCTCCCTGACGGCGGTGCTCGGGTTCTGGCACCCGGACGAGACCTTCGAGATCCTCGGCGTGCCGACCGACGGGCAGTGGATCATGGCGTGCTGCGTGAGCTTCGGGTACCCGACGGGTCGGTGGGGTGTGGCCACGCGCCGACCGGTCCAGGAGGTCGCCTACCGCAACCGGTGGGGCACGCCCGTCGGGTTCGAGGTCGACGAGCCGCTCTGGTCGCCCGAACCCGGCTGACGGTCCCGGTCGGGCACCGTTCGCCGCCGCCCGACCATCCGGCGAACCGCAGTGGGCGGCGGTAAACGTCCTGGTCAACAGGGTGCTGCTACAGTCGATGCCCTGCACCCGCGGCTGTAGCTCAATGGTAGAGCCTCTGATTTCCAATCAGATGACGAGGGTTCGATCCCCTTCAGCCGCTCCAGTCGTCCCCGGGCGGGAGCGAGGACGGGTCCGTGCCCGACGGCATCCGACCGGCGCGCACGACGTCGATCCGGCCTCGCCGCCCACCCGATGCGCCGGGACGTGAGGGTTCGGATGGAGGAGCGTCCGTGGATCGGCGTCGGGTCACCGGAGTTCCGCGCCATCGCCGAGCGGATCAAGGCGGCGACCCGGCTCTCCTCCGAGTTCAGCGGCTACTGCTGGGACGAGCCGGAGCAGGGACGGGCGGTGTTCGAGGAGTTGATCGGCAAGCCGGTCGGGGACCCGTTCCACCTCATCCCTCCCTCCTCTGCGGACGACGGGCTGGACGTCACCATCGATCGGTCCGGACGCGCGACCGGAGTACATCACCGTGGAACCCATCACCGTCGAGCGGAACGTGTGGAGCGGCACCGGCCCATCGACCCCGAGGACGGGAGGGTCACGGTGCGCCGGCGGACTCCGGACCGACCGGTACCACCCGGTGACGCACCGAGTGCCCCGTGGGTCGGTGGTCCCGCTAACGTCCGGGGGGTGGGAACCCGCCGACCGCCCACCGTCGACGAGATCCCGGTGGCACACACGCCGCCAGGCGGGTTCGGGGACACGTTCCCCGAACCGGTCCTGGCCGGTTGCCGTGAGCCGATCGTGGAGGGTGCTCCGGACCTGCGCGGACTCTGGCGTGCCGTACGGGCGGTCCGGGCCGGGGTCCCGGTGCCCGCCGACGATCCGATCCTGACCTACGTCGAACGCATCGAGCAGTGCGGTGACCGGATCGTCGACATGGGGGGCGGGACCGTTGCCGACGCGCGGGCCGACGGGACGGAGGACCACGGGGTGCACGACGTCTCCGCCTTCGACTTCAGTACCCCCATCCATGTGGTCGCCACCTACGAGAACGGTGCGTTCGTCCTGCGCCCGGTGGGAGTTCCCGGACTCGAGGTGACGCGTCGGCTGGACGCGGACGGGCGCATGGTGTGGACGAGGCCGGACCTCGGCGGTCTCGTGGTCACACTCGAGCGGGCAGGTGACGGCTCCGGCACGCCGGCGAACACGTTCCGCCGGGGCGGCCCCGGGGGGTGATCCCGTGGCGACCGGGGTCGGCCCCGACGGGTGCCGGTCCGCGCTGGGCGGGCCTCCCCACGGGCGCCCCGAGCCTCACCAGGCGACGGTCTCCCCCAGGTAGTTGAGGTACTGGAGGCCGGGACGGCCCTGTTGGGCGTCGACGGTGGTGACGAGGTTGGGGATGCTCTCGCCGATGGTGAGCCGGGCGTGGGGTCCACCGAGATCGGTCTTGACCCAGCCGGGCGCAATCAGCAGCAGTGTCCGGGCGTCGTCGAGGTGGCGGGCGGCGTAGCTGCGCATGAGCTGGTTGAGGGCGGACTTGCTGGTCCGGTAGATCTCGAAGCCCCCGAGTTCGTTGTTGGCGATGCTGCCCTGACCGGAGGACATCACGGCGATCGTCCCGTTCGGGTCGACGAGCCCACCGAGTACCTCGACGACCCGCATCGGACTCAGTGCGTTGGTGACCATGAGGCGCGTGAACTCCTCGGTCGTCACGTCCGCGACGGTCTCGTGCGGGCCGTTGGCGACACCGGCATTGACGAAGAGGAGATCGAACCTACGCGCGCTCAGCCGGTCGTGGAGCGCCTGGACCTGCTCCGGCACGTTGATGTCGACGTGTTCGATCTCCAACCGGCCGTCGGAGGCGGCCTCCAGCTCGTGCAGCGCGGCGGGTGGCGGGCTGCGGACGGTGGCCACGACGCGGGCCCCGCGATCGACGTACTCCGTGGCGATGGCGAGACCCAGGCCCCGGGACCCACCGACGAGGAGGACGGTCGCGTTCACCTCGGACCGGCCCACGACGTTCCGGTCCGGTCGGGGACGTCGTCCACCGGGCACCCCTCGATCTGTCGCATCCGACCATTCTGACCGGATCCGCGGATCCCCGGTGCCCGTCTCCCGGTCACCGGGTGGCCAGGGGTCGGACGTCCACGGTGGCCGCCGGTCCCGCCGGTCAGTCAGGCGGGGGTCGGCTGCGGACGAACTCCCGGGCGATGGCCACCGACGTGTCGCGGGTCCGCCAGCTCGGGTCGCACCCGTCGAACCGCAGCCGACGTGCGGCCCGCCGGCCCACCCGCTGGGGCTCCCGGAACACGAGCGCCGGGAACCATCCCCCGGACAGGGAGTCGACGTTCGACCACGGGACGAAGGTGAGCGTGCCGCCCCGGAGGAGGGTCACCCCCTCGTCGGACACCGTGAGTGTGCTCCTCCTGCGGATCCAGGAGGTCCCCACGACCCCGACGAGCACCATCGCCACCGGAGCGGCCCAGCTCCACGAGCCGGCGAGCGAGAGCGGAACGGACACGAGCAGCAGGGGGACCGTCAGGGCGAGCAGCAGCCCGACCCCCGATCCGTAGACGGAGCCGACCACGATGTCGGACCCACCGGCGCTCACCGGCACCCGGTTCCCGGTCGGTGGACGGACGTCGGCACGAGGCCACTATCGCAGAGGACGTCCACCGGGCCCCGGACCGGCGGTGGCCCACGCGGGACCGGGGGCGGGAGGCGACCGAACTGCACAGCCCTCGAGCGGCTCGTCGACCCCAGGAGGGCCGATGGACGGTGACGTCGAAGCGGCCGTGCGACGGCTGACCGACAAGGACCAGATCATCGACCTCGGACACCGCTACTGCCGCCTCGTCGACCACCAGCGGTACGACGAGGTCGTCGAGCTGTTCACCGAGAACGGCGGGGTCGACGACGGACCCGGCCGGGCGCCGCTGCGTTCCCGGTCCAGCCGGCGACGGAGTACCGACATCCCGACGCCACGTTCGTCGCCACCAGCCATCACCATGCCAACGTCCCGGTCACGTTCGACGACGCCGACCGTGCGTCGGTACGGACGCCGGGGGTCGAGGACCGGGGCCGGGAGATGCATCCCGCCCTCGGTGACGACGGTCGGTAGCCGGCCGCAACCGATGGTGCGCTCAGACCGGCTGCCAGAGCTCGATCCGGTTGCCCTCGGGATCGGTCACCCAGCCGAACCGGCCGACACCTTCCATGTCCTGGGTCTCCTCCGCCACGTTCGCTCCCCTGCGTCGCAGCTGCGCCAGCATCGCCTCCAGGTCCGGCACCCGGAAATTGATCATGGTCTGCTGGGTGCGGGCCCCGAAGTAGTCGGTCGCCGCCTCGAACGTGGCGAAGACCGTCACCCCGGTCCCCGGTCGCCACACGCCGTGCTCGTCGGCGTCCAGGCCCAGGCAGTCGCGGTACCACGCACCCAGGGCCGCCGGATCGGCCGCCCGCAGGAAGTACCCTCCGATGCCGGCCACTCGTTCCACACCGTCATTCTTCCAGGGCGGCCGGGACGGCGTGGGATCCCACGGCCGTTCACGGGTGCCCGGGGCGGTCGCCGGCTCTCCCCACCTGCGGACCCGGTCGCCCCCCAGGGTGTCACCGGTGGCCCCGGCGCGGACGTTCCGGTCGGCCCCAGGTCTACGCTCGGCCCATGGACGTACGAGCGGGTGCCGGCCCATGGTGAGGCGTCGGAGCTACTGGACCTACAGCATCGCCTGCTTCGTGGTGTGGGCCCTCCTCCTCACGGTGACTGCCGCCGAGTCGAAGGACGGTCGATTCCACGACGTCCTCCTGGTCTTCGCCGGCTGGGCCCTGTGCTGGGTCTCGGCCACGATCGCCAGGTCGGTCTACCCGCCCTCGAGACGCTGGCTCCAGGGCGGCTCCCGACCGACCGCGTAGCCGGCGTCGGGTCCCGGTCGGACCGCACCCGGCGCCCGGGACCACGGGTCAGGCGTGTGCGCTCCCCCGGTCCGGGTAGGTCTCCACGTACCCGGGGGTGACCGTGCCGGCGGGGAGGTCGGGCTCCGGCACGGCGGTGCCCGCCGTCAGGACGAGGGGGATCTGACCGGCCCAGATCGGCGATCCGAGGTCCTCGTCGTCGTCGACCGGTCCACCCACCCGGACCTTCGCCGACCCTTCGGCGATGGGCACCCGCACCACGAGCGTCGCCCGGAGCTCGCGGGGGGTGGGGGGGCGGGCGTCGCCGCTCCGGCCGGCCGCCAGGTGCTCGACCGTCGCCAGGAGCGCCGTGCGCTTCTCCTCGAGGTCGTCGACGACGCCGCCGCGGCCGATGAGCACGACGGAGCGGTAGTTCATCGAGTGGTGGAAGGCGGAGCGGGCGAGCACCAGCCCGTCGAGGAGCGTGACCGAGATGCACACCTCGTCGCCGGATGCGACCACGCGCAGCATGCGGTTGGCGGGCGCTCCGTGGAGGTAGACGTGGTCGCCGATACGGACGAAGGTCGACGGGAGGACGTACGTGGTCCCGTGGTCGTCGAATCCGACGTGGCAGATCAGCGCCTCGTCCAGGATCTCGTCGAGGGCACGACGCCGATGGGTGCCCCGCTCCTTCCTGCGACGCAGACTCGTCCTGTCCGTTTCGGGCAGGTCGGCGGACGGTGACTCGGGCATCCCCCACGCTGTCGTGCCCCCCGGACCGTGTCAAGGACGTGCCGGCACCGGCCGATCGCCGCCGGGGTCCGCAGCATCGGCCGCCCCTGCCGTCCCCGGAGGTCCGGGACGACGGGGCCCGGAACGGACCGCTCCGGCTACTGCATCGGATACCGGTTCAGCGGTCACCTCCCCCACCGCGGTGGAACACCGCCCAGCTCCCCCACAGCGCATCACTCTCCAGCGCGGACCACGTCGACGCCGGTGCCTCCTCCGCCAGCTTGTCCCACAGGGCCTCGGTCCTCTGGAAGTACGGTGCTCCGGCACCCAGGGCGTTCGACCACACCAACACCCCGTCCCCGGCCAGCAGACGTACGGCCTCGGCCGCGAAGAGCGGACCGTCCCCGATGGCGATCACGTCGAAGGCGCCGTCGGGGAACGGCAGGATGCTGGCATCGGCCAGGATCCGGCAGCGGTGCGACTGGTGCGCCATCATCCCGAGGGACAGGTCCACGCAGACGACCTCGTCCCAGCGCTCGAGGAGGTACGGCGTGAGGATCCCCGTCCCGCTGGCGATCTCGAGGCACCGCCCGCCACGGGGGAGGCGACCCCGATCCAGGGCGTCGACGAGCGGCGCGGCCCGGTAGCCCCCGCGCTCGTCGACCCAGCCGGCCGACAGGGCGTCGAAGACCTCCGTGGTGACCCGGGCGAGGTCGGGTGTCCACCGCGACGGGTCACGGAGGATCTCCCCCATCAGGCGCTGGTTGTCCGGTGCCTCCGGTCGCACCGGCCTGCCGTCGGGCGCCTCGACGACCCGGGGGAGGCTGGTGATGGCGCGGTTCATCGCTCACCAGTATGCGGTCGCGGGGGGTCCCCGCCGAGCGGTCGCACCGCCGTGGGAACGGGCCACCGACGGTGGGTCGTCCCGTTCCGCCCCGACGTCGCCGGGCCGGACGGGCCTCGCGTGCGTGACCATGACGGCGTGGCGGGTGGTCGAGGACGCGGAACCGGAGTTCGCCCGGCGGGTCCGGACGCCGTTCGCCGTCGGCCGCCACGAGACGATGGCCGCACTGCGGGCCGACGGCTCACCACGGATCACGGGGATCGAGTCCGTGTTCGCGGACGGCGAGCTGTTCACCGCCGACATCGTCGAGGTCGTGATCACCCACCTCGACGCCGGAGCCACCAGGCTCGTGATCGGGTCCTGGACGCCGGGGCGGGGACTGCGGACGGTCGAACGGGACCAGCCGTCGGGTGCACCCCTGGTGCCGGGGTGATGCCACGAGGTCGGCTACGCCGACCGTTGCGTGCGCCCGACGTCGTTGTACTCGCCGCAGTGCGCGCAGCGCAGCGTGGGTCGGGTCGGTGTCGCATGGAAGCCGAGTACGACCGTCTCCCGGGTGATGCGCGCCGGTGAGAGCTCCAGTCCCCCGCACCACCAGCACCGCTGGTGACCCTGTTCGTCGACCGCTACGACCCGCATCTGTCGCCTCCTGGTTCGCACCCGCCGTGACGGCTGGCATCCAGGGACTTCGTCGGCACGTCGACGCGGGTACTTGACCCGATGGCGTCGTACACCCGGATCCGGGGCCGACGGCCCGGCGTCGACCGGGGACGTCAGATGCCGGCGACGCCCTTGCCCACGAGGACCACGCCGAACACCAGGAGGAGCACGGCCATGACCGTGGCGTTGTTCTGCTCCAGCCACGCCCTCCACCCCTCGAGGATCGGCGTCGCCCTCGAACCGAGCGCGAGCGTGACGACGAGCGGTGCCGCCACACCGAGCACGGCGACCACCACGTAGACCGCCGCGGCGACCACCGACTGGGCAACGGGCAGACCGGCCGAGGCGATCGTCACGGCGGCGGCGATCCCGACGACGATGTTCTTCGGGTTGGCCGCCCCGATGAGCGCGCCGATCCCGAACGACTTCAGCGGGGTGAACCCGACGATCCCGTCCATCCACTTCGGGGTGGGGGCCGTCGCACCGTCCTTGGGCCGGGTGTGGAACCGGCGCACCGCCGCCACCAGCAGGGCGACGCCGAGGACCAGCTGCACGGTCCCGGCCCCCGTCGCCCGGTCCGCGTGCGTCAGGTCGACGGCGTCTGCCACCGCCACCAGGATCCCGAGGACCACCGCCAGCCCGACGACGAATCCGACCAGGTAGGCGCCGGCGTCGGCCGCCGGCTTCCTGGTGAACAACAGGAGGATCTCGGCGATGATCGGGACCGGCGAGATGGTGATGGCGATCGCCAGCGGGAGCAGGGATCCCAGCACGCCGTTCATGGCAGCACCCTAGGCCCTGCCACCGCGTCGGTGGCCGGGCGGGCCCCACCCCACCCGGTCGGGTGTCAGCCCCCCGGGAGCGGCACCTGGCCGTCGACGTACGGGTTGGCACAGGTCGCCGCCGTCGGCGCCGGTGGCCGGGTGGCGCCGAAGATCCGACCGATGGCGGCGAAGTCGTCACGCACCAGCGTCGGGGGGAGTGGGCCGTAGCCGAGGAGGCCCATCTCCTGCTGGCCTGCGCAGGCCAGGTAGTCGACGAACTGCCCGAGGGCGGACCCCTCGGCCGGCGGGAAGGGCGACGGGGTGTCGGGACCGTCGCACGTCCGGCCCTGGGCGGCGGCCCGGCCGGGGGTGCACGGGACCACCAGGTAGCTGGCGAACGACAGCGGGTAGGCGTTGGGCTCGCCGTCGGTGTACACGTGCGCCAGGTCGAGCGTCAGGTCGGGGTTGGTGGAGGCCGCCTCGAGCGCCGTCGACACGTTGAGCGCCGTGGGCTGGACGGCGGCCCCGCTGGCGTTGACGACGTTGGCCACCGGGATCCCGTGCTCGGCCGCGAACGCGGGCGGGACGTACCCGATGCTGCCGTCCGAGGAGGGACTGCCCACGAAGTTGGCGACGTTGTCGGGCCCGTTCTCCCCCACCGGGAGACCGTCCGCCCAGCCCGGGTAGGTGGTGGGGTCGACGGTGACGCCCGCCGCCGGGACCGGCCACGATGCGCCCGCTGCTCCCGGGGTGCCCGACCCGAACGCCGTCTGGGCGGCGACGAAGTCGGCGGTGTCCTCGTGGAGCAGGTAGTCGCTCAGGACCTCGTTCTCACCGCTGGCGTCGGTCCGGTAGACGGGGATCACCCGGGAGGGCGGGAGGAGTGTGGCCAGCGCCGGGTTGACGGCCACGATGGCCGGGTCGTCCCACTCGGTGATCTCCCCGAGGAAGATTCGGCCGATGATCGACGGGGTCAGGTTGAGGTCGGTGATGCGCTGGCCGTCGGTTCCGGTCAGGTTGACCATGAAGCCCAGCCCCACGCCCACGTCGGGCAGGTACTGGTACGGCCGGTCCGGGGTCGAGTTCGCCACGCCGGCACCGTAGGACAGCTCCGAGGCGGCGTAGTCGACGGTGCCTTGGGCGAAGTCGTCGAGCCCACCGACCGAGGAGCTGACGTCCCAGTCGATCTCGAAGTTCTCGGTGGCGTCGACCTCGCCCACCCACTGCTGCAGGGCGAGGGCGGCCAATGAGGACCCGTCGCCGGTGACCCGGACCAGCGTCCTCGGCACGACGGGCGCCGACGGCGCCGACGGCGCGCCGCTCACCGGGCCGTTGGAGGCGGTCACGGTGAACACGTACCGGTCGCCCCCGGTCAGCCCCGTCACGGCGATCGGACTCGAGCCACCGACCGCCGACTCGCCACCGTCGAGCGGGGACGTCTGGTCGACGGCCTCCACGGTGTACCCCTCGGCCCCACCGGTCGGCGGGGTGAAGCTCACCGTCGCCCGCCCGTAACCGCCGACGGCGGCCACCCCGGTGGGGGTGCCCGGCACGGGGACGGGCACCACGGGGGCCGAGGGCGCCGAGGACGGGCCGGTGCCGTAGACGTCGGTGGCCGTCACCGTGAACGTATAGGCGTCCCCGATGGTGAGTCCGGTCACGGTGAGCGGACCGGTGGGGCCGGACGCCAGCTGGCCGCCGCGCGCGGCGTCGGTGGCGTCGGTGGCGGTCACGGTGTAGGAGGTGACCGGGGCGACCGACGCCGGAGCGTCGAAGGACACGGTCGACGTCCCGACGGCGACGGTCCCGACCACGTCGGTGGGGGCGCCGGGCAGGCCGAGCTCCACCGCCACCGGGGCCGACGGCGGCCCGGCGACCGAGCCGTCGTACGCCACCACCGACACCGAGTAGACGACCCCGACGGACAGCTTGGGGAGGACGCACGACGCCTGCCCGTCGGCGGACCGGCACTTCCTGGTGCGGGCCGATGCGGCCGTGGCCGTGGCCACGTACCGGGAGATGCCCTGCGGAGGCGGCACGGTGTCCGGCGTCCACGACACGGTCGCCGAGGCGACGCCGTCGACGACCTGCACCCCGGTGGGTGCCGGCGGCGGCACCTTGGTGGCGGCGGACGCCGCGCCCGCTCCGGCAACGCCCGGCACGGCGACGGCTCCCACACCGACGGCCACCACGGCCGCCATCGTCACCCTCACCCGTCCGCCCCTGCCCGTCCGCCGCACGACCACTCCGATCCGGCGTGGGTTCCCTACCCCGCCCCCACGGAGTCTGGCATCCGTCCCGTCGGTCGTCCCGGCCAGGGCCCGGTTGTCACCAACAGTTCACCTGGAGTTCAACCGCGGGTCGCGCAGAACCGGATCGGGACCGGCGGCGCGGGTAGGTTCGCGCCGTGCGCATGGTGACCGAGGCGGCGCTCCGCGACCGGATCGCCGCCCTGCCGGCTGACGTCCCCCGTGCCGTGGTGTCGGGCAATTTCGCCACGCCCCACGAATTGCTCCGGATCTTCGTCGACACCTTCCCCCGCTGTCGGGCGTTCTCGCTCAACATCCAGGCGGGCTGGCCGCGGCGGGAGGGGCTCTCCACCGAGACGCCCTTCGTGGGGCCCGGCGTCCGTGACGACCCGAACGTCGAGTACCTCCCGATGCGCCTGTCGCTCGTCCCCCGGCTCTTCCGCTCCCACCGCGCGCCCGACGTCGTCCTCGTCCAGACCACGCCGCCCCGCGCCGGGCGGGTCTCCCTCGGCATCGAGGTGAACCTGCTGCCGGCGGCCATCGAGGCGGCCCGACTCCGGGGCGCCCTCGTCGTGGCCCAGGTCAACCGCTCGCTGCCGTTCACCCACGGAGACGCCCTCGTGGACGTCGAGGACATCGACCTGGGGCTGGAGGTGGACGCCCCGCTGCCGTCCCCGGTCCCGTATCCCGACGACCCGCTGTGCGCCGCCATCGGCAAGCAGGCGGCCCGGTACGCGGCCGACGGCGGGACCGTCCAGCTCGGCATCGGGCAGATCCCGGACGCCGCCGCCGGTCACCTGCGTCGGGCCCGCTCGCTCGGTGTCTGGTCCGAGATGATCAGCGACGGCGTGCTCGGTCTGGCCCGGGCGGGGGCGCTCGACCCGGACCGCCCGCTGCGGGCATCCTTCCTGTTCGGGTCCCCCGAGCTCTACGAGTGGGTGGACGACAACTCCGCGGTGGTGATGGCCCGCACCGAGGTGGTCAACGATCCCGCCCTGATCGCCGCCCAGCCCGGCATGCTGTCGATCAACACGGCGCTACAGGTCGACCTCTACGACCAGGCCAACGCCTCCTACGTGCGGTCCCGCATCTACTCGGGCTTCGGAGGCCAGCCCGACTTCGTCGCCGGTGCCCTGCACTCCCCCGGCGGGCACGCCGTCATGGCCCTGCGGTCGTGGCACGACAAGTCGGACACGTCCAACGTGATCCCGCGGCTGCAGGACCCCGCCACGTCGTTCCAGCACTCGGTGATCGTGACCGAGCACGGTGCGGCCGAGGTGTTCGGCCGGGGATCGGGCGACCAAGCGCGCCTCCTCATCGACCGGGCCGCCGATCCACGTGCCCGACCCGACCTGCACGAGGCGGCGCGCGCCTTCGGCCTCCGCCCCTACGGCTGAGCCGGTCCGAACCCGACCCCGCTGCGCACCAGCCCCAGGTCGGCCATGGTGCGGATGCCGGGGCCTGCCTCGCACAGTGCCGGGATCGAGTTGACGGCCTGCATGGCCGTGGCCACGCTGGCCGCCCGCACGTGTTCGGCCAAGGGCACGTCCCGCTCGTAGCTCGCCAGGGTCAGCAGGTGGGCCCGGACCGAGGGATCCCCTTCGATGGTGAGGGTCCACCCGTCCTGTGGGGTCGGCCAGTGCGGCGGGTACTCGCCGCCCACCGTCCACAGAGCGTCGATCTCCACCAGGGTGCGGCCGTCCCGCACCCCCCGCCAGTGCCAGCGCTGGCCGGCCACGGTCCCGGCGGCCAGGCGGATGCCGAAGATGTCATGGTCCTCCTGGGCGACCACCAGGTCGACCTCGGTGGTGATGGCGTCGAGGGTGGCACCGAGCCCGTCCGCGATCAGGGCCACCTCCTCCTGGAAGATCCCGCTGTTGAAGGCCAGGAACTCACTGTCCTCGACCGTCACCTCCGCGGGCGGCCGTCCGAAGCGCATGTTCTCGAACGTGATGGTCGTGCTCTCGTACAGCGACCAGTCGGCCCGCTCCTGGAGGGTCACCCGCTCGACCGTCCGGCACATGCCGGACAGGGCGAAGGGCAGCACACCGCTCAGGTTGCCCGGATTGAGCCCGGTGCCGTGCACCGAGGTGCCGCCCCGCTCGCACGCCGCCAGGAGCCGCTCGAGGTCGGGTCCGGGCAGGGCCCGCGGGTGGAAGAGGAACGCGGTGGTCACGACGTTGGACCCGTGCGACAGCAGTGTGCACACGTCGTCGAGCGAGGTGCGCCGCGGCATGTAGGCGACGCAGTCGGCCCCGAGGTCGAGCAGGGCGTCGACGTCCCGGGTCGCCGTCACCCCGAGCGGATCGATGCCGGCCAGCACGCCCAGGTCGACGCCCTCCTTGTCGGCCGAGTGGACCCAGCCGCCGACCAGCTCGAGGTCGGGCCGACCGGCCATGGCCCGGATCGACTCCACGCCCTGGGCCCCGGTCGCCCACTGGATCACTCGGTAGCCCACGGTTCCCCCTCCGCTCGTGGCGCCGGGACCCGGTGCCGCCGCCGATCGTAGGGTGGCGGCCACCGCGGTGGCGGACCTGGCCCGCCGACCCCGGTAGCGTCACGGCGTGACGACTCCTGCGGACGGGGAACAGAGCGCCGCCGCCCCGCGCGGTGCGGCCCGCTCGCCCGTGCTCCTGATCCTGGCATCGGCCCAGTTCCTGATGACCCTGGACAGCTCGGTCATGAACGTGTCGATCCAGTCGGTGGCCGACGACCTCCACACCACGGTCACCGGGATCCAGACGGCCATCACCCTCTACACCCTGGTCATGGCCGCCTTCATGATCACCGGCGGCAAGATCGGCGCCATCATCGGCCGGCGCCGTGCCTTCGCCATCGGTCTGGTCGTGTACGGCTGCGGCTCGTTCGTGACCGCCATCGCACCCAATCTGACCGTGCTCATCATCGGGTGGTCGCTGCTCGAGGGACTGGGCGCCGCCCTCATCCTCCCGGCCATCGTGGCCCTGGTGGCCGGCAACGTCCCGAAGGAGGGTCGGTCCGCCGCCTACGGGTTGATCGCCGCCGCCGGCGCCATCGCCGTGGCCGCCGGTCCGCTCATCGGCGGTGCCGTCACCACCTTCGCCTCGTGGCGGTGGGTGTTCGTGGGCGAGGTGGTCATCGTCGGGGTCATCCTCGCCGTCCTGCGCCGGATCCACGACACCCCGCCCGAGCAGCGCAAGCCGTTCGACCTGGTGGGTGCCGGCCTGTCGGTGGTCGGCCTCAGCAGCACGGTCTACGGCGTGCTGCGGTCGGGCACCTGGGGGTGGGTGCGCCCGAAGCCCGGCGCGCCGACCCTCGGCGGGGTGTCGCTCGTGTTCTGGCTGGTCCTCGCCGGCCTGCTCCTGCTCGGAGCCCTCGTCGAGTGGGAGTCCCGTCGGGTGTCCACCGGGAAGGAGCCGCTGTTCCGCCCGTCGATGTTCGCCAACCGCCAGATGACCGGCGGGCTGATCGCCTTCTTCTTCCAGTTCTTCGTCCAGTCCGGCATCTTCTTCACCATCCCCCTCTTCCTCTCGGTCGTGCTCGGGCTGAACGCACTCCAGACGGGTGTCCGGCTCCTGCCGCTGTCGGTGATGCTCCTCGTCTCCGCACTGGCCGTCCCGAGGCTCGCCCCCCGTGCGTCACCCCGGAACGTGGTGCGGATCGGGCTCCTCCTGATCCTGGTGGGCGACCTGGTGCTCGTCTCCGGGCTCTCCCCCGGCGCCGGCGCCGGCATCGTGCTGGTGCCGATGGCGCTGATCGGCCTGGGCATCGGTGCCCTCGCCTCCCAGCTCGGGGCGGTGACGGTGTCGGCCTTCCCCGATTCGTTCAGCGCGGAGATCGGTGGCCTCCAGAACACGTTCACCAACTTCGGGGCCTCCCTCGGGACCGCCCTGGTCGGCGCCGTGCTGATCGGGAGCCTGAGCACCACCTTCGCCACCGGCGTGGCCGCCAATCCGGCCGTCCCGGCGAGCGTCGTGGCACAGTCGACCACCACCTTGGAGTCCGGGATCCCCTTCGTGTCCGACGCCGCCCTGCGGGAGCATCTGGCCACGACCGACCTGCCGGCCGGTACCCAGGACGCCATCGTGTCCGAGAACGCCTCGGCCCGGCTGGTGGCGCTACGGGTGGCGCTGTCGGTGGTGGCCCTGGTGATCGTGGTGGCGCTGTTCTTCGCCCGGATGCTGCCCGACCGGTCCCTGTCGGCGGACACCGGCCCGGCCGACGACGGGCCTGGCGGGCGGCCCTCGGTCGAGGACTGAGCCCGGCACCGGACCGCGAATCCCCAGGTCAGCCGTATCGGCCCCGTGGGCCCCCCGGGGGACCAGGTGATTTCCCCCGGGGAGAAGGTCACCGGTCCCGACGGTTGGCCGAACCCGGTAAAGGTGGGCGCCCCGGGCGCCGATACCCGGATGTGCGATTCGACCTCGTCCACCCGACGCCACGGCAGCTCCGTGACGGGGTGACCTGCGGACTCATCGCCGAGTCGATCATGGTGCCGGTGCTGTTGACGCTGACGTTCGTCAACCACACCTCGGTCCGTTGGGGCTACATGCTCGGGGCGATCGCCTGCATCCTCGCCTCCATCGCCTACCAAGGTGTGTTCTCCCTGGTCACCAGGGGTGAGGCCAGCGTGCGCTCACAGGCGAACTCGTGGTTCGTCATCGCCTGCCTGGCCCTCGCCGGCCTGGCCTGCATCGAGCTGTCGACGGCGACGCCCGCCGCCCTGTACACGCCGGCGATGCTGGTGGGCGTCATCTTCGTGTCCATCGTCGGGGACCGCCGGATGCAGCTGGTGGTCGACCTGTACGCCATGGCCCTCATCGCCCTGATCGGGTGGGTGCAGGGACTCCGGGGCGGCGAGTTCGTCGTCTCGATGGTGGTGTACGCCTCCACCATCGCCGTCGTCAACTTCATCTGTGCCCGCACGGTGGGATCGCTGACCGGGCAGATCAACTTCTCCCAGGCGCTGGAGTCGCTCAACGAGTGCTTCGACGAAGTCGGGATCGACGCCGCCCGGCCCACCTCCGAGACGTTCGTCGAGATCTTCTCCCGGGGCCTCCCCTACGTGGCCTCCATCGTGCCCGCCCAGCGGGTGGCGGTGTTCACCCGCAACGGTTCGATCCAGCGGTTCACCCTGGTGGCGGCGTGGCCGGACCTCGACACCGACCCCGGCGACCTCGCCCGACTGCCCGCCGTGGCCACCTCACTGGCCGACAACTCGGTGGTGCTCGACCCGTGGCACTGCGTCCTGCCGGTCGGCTACTCGCCCGACGGCGAGCTGGTCATGGTCGTGGAGCGCACCCTGCCCGACGGCCGCGGGGACGCCCGCACGGCCGAGGAGGTCGGCCTGCTCGCCGCGGCGTTCCTGCGCGTGACCAGCCGGGTCAACTTCGTCAACGGACTCCACACCGAGAGCCGCACCGACCCGCTGACCGGCCTGGCCAACCGCCGGAGCCTGATGGAGCGCATCGAGATGGAGATGGCCCACGCGCTGCGGGCGGAGACGCCGCTGAGCGTGGCCATGATCGACCTCGACCACTTCAAGGACTTCAACGACCGCTACGGCCACGTGGTGGGCGACACCGTCCTGCGCTCGATGGCCGCCATGATGGTCTCCAACACCCGCGACCAGGACCTGGTGGCCCGCTACGGCGGCGAGGAGTTCTGCCTCGTGCTCCCCGACACCGATCTGCTCGGTGGGCACCACCTGCTCGACCACCTCCGCAACGGCGGACGGGACTCGACCACCGCCCTCGAGGTCACCATGTCGGTCGGGCTCACCAGCTGGGACGGCATCGAGGACCCGATGTCCTTCATCGACCGGGCCGACCGTGCCCTCTACCAGGCCAAGAACTCCGGCCGCGACCGGGTCGTCTCGATCGCCGCCTACACCGAGTCGTAAAGGTGCCGGGTCGCCACCGCGGCGTGCCGGCCGGGACGGATCACTCCTCGGCCGCCATGACCAGGTAGACGTTCTCGTCGACGGCGAACGAGTTCACCAGCGTGTAGCCCTGGGCGGCCAGCGCGTCGAGCTCACCCTCGAGTTCCACCCGGCGCTCGGCGACCACCAGCCGCCCGCCGTGGAGCCGCAGCACCTTGTGCCTCCTCATCGGGCCACCTCCTCGGTCGTGGCGCCGCCGGCGAGCTCGCCGGTGGGTGCGATCACCAGTCCGCGCTCGCGCACCCCGTCGCCCAGTCCGACGGGCTCCGGACGCACCCGGACGAACCACTCCTGCCCCCACACCTGCCGGAACACGTCGTCGGGCATCTGGAGGAAGAAGCTGTCCTCGGAGATCTGGCTGGCGTGCGCCCGCATGGCCTCGCGCTTCGCCCCGATCCACGGCGTCACGTCCAGCTCGGTGGTGATCCGCTCCGACGGCTCGCCCATGGTGTCGGCGCCCTCGAGGTTGTCCTCCCCCAGCAGGCCGGACTCCGCCGCCTGCCGGCGCAGCGCCACCATGAAGCCACGGTCCATGGTGGCCAGGTAGACCGCCGGGGTCGCCGCCACGTCGGCGGCGGCCATCCCGACCACGTGCACCTGGACGTGGTCCGGGTGCCCGTAGCCGCCGTGCTCGTCGTAGGTGACGAGGACGTCCGAACCCTCCTCCTCCAAGATGGCGGCCAGTCGGCCGGCCGCCTCGTCGGTGTCCGCCGTGGCGAACACGTCGCGGCGGCTGTTGGAGTCCTCACCCTCCATGCCCGAGTCGTGGTAGCCGAGGAAGAGCTGCCGTGAGACGCCCAGCACGGTGGCCGCCTCGGCCAACTCGGCGGCCCGCCGCTCGCCCAGGGTCTCGCCGGGCCGGAGGAGGCCGTCGGGGACCTCCCCCAGTTCGCCTCCGGTGGCGGTCACCAGGACGACCCGGTGACCGGCCGCGGCCAGGGACGCCATGGTGCCGCCGGTGGCGATCGCCTCGTCGTCGGGGTGGGCGTGGAAGAAGGTGACGGTGGCCATTTCCCGCACCCTACCGGGACGGGGGCCGCCACTCAGCCGAAGGGCAGCTGCGGCGCCTGGGCCAGGGACAGCTCGCCGGCCGTCGCCTTGGCCGCGGACCGCCGGCGCCCCGATCCCGTGACGGCGAACACCCGGTCGGGCTCGAAGGAGCGGATGACCCGGTCGCCGGGTCGCCCCCCGACCACCTCCACCGACTCGGCCCCGTTGTTGGTGTTGCGCACATGGGCCCGGAACATCCACGTGGCGCCGCGCATCGACAGCCCGCTGATGACCACGGGGTCGCCGGCGCGCAGCCCGTTCCACGCCTCGGTGCGTTCGAGGTGGGCGGCGGCGCTCCGGGCGGCCTTCCTGGCCCCGGCGGTGGACCCCCGGCTCAGCGTCGCTCCTCGCGCAGTGTCCGGAGCCGGTGCCAGAACAGGAGGGCGACGGCCACCACGGCCACCAGTGCGATCACGTAGCCGGCGTCGCTGAACGACTTCTGCACGTGGTCGTAGCTCGACCCCAGCGAGTCGCCGAGGAGCGCCAGCGCCGTGCACCAGATGGCGCAGCCGATGACGGTGAAGATCACGAACTTGCCGATCGCCATCTCGGCGAGGCCGGCGGCAAAGGAGACGAACGAGCGCAGCAGCGGGATGAACCGCCCGAAGAGCACCAGCGGCTCGCCGTGCCGCTCGAACCAGGCCTCGGCCCGGTCCAGGTCCTTGTGGGTCAACAGCACGTACTTGCCGAACCGGTCGACGAGTGGGCGACCCCCGAAGTAGCCGATCAGGTAGCCGGCCAGCGACCCGAGGAGCTCGCCGGCCACCGCCACGAGGATGACCGCCACCAGCGAGAGGTGGAACACCTCGGGGAGCGCCTGCCCGTCCGCCGCCAGCTTGTGGACCTCGCCGCTGGCCAGGGCGCCGCCGCCGATGATGGCGAGTTCGGAGCCGACCGGCAGTCCCATCGACGAGACGAAGCTCAGGAGGAAGATGGCGAGGTAGCTGTAGTGGTAGAGGAAGTTGGTCATGTCGCCCCCTGTCTAGTCGGTGGCACGCGGGCCGTCGTGCCACCGGGCGGGTCGCGTCAGGTGCCCGTCAGGCGGCCCGGGCCGCCCCGGACCCGGGGTCCGGACGGGACGGCGGCCGGGTGCGGTCGGCTACCGTCGGCCCGTGCCCAACGGACCGGATCCCTCCGCCGCACCCGCCCGCACCGTCACCACGCCGGACGGCGTCGAGCTCGCCCTCTACGACTTCGGCGGCACCGGCGACGACCTCCTGCTGGTGCACGCCACCGGGTTCTGCGCCGGCGTGCTGCAACCGCTCGCCCGGGCCCTGGGCGACCGGTTCCGCTGCCTCGCCCTCGACCTGCGGGGCCACGGGCGATCGGGCCGCCCGGCCGACGGCAGCTTCGACTGGTCCGGGTTCGCCACCGACGTGCTGTGTGCCGTCGACGCCTTCGGACTGGTCGGAGCGGCGGGTGTCGGCCATTCGTGCGGCGGGGCGTCACTGCTGCTCGCCGAACAGCGGCGGCCCGGGACCTTCCGCTCCCTCTACCTCTTCGAGCCGGTGGTCATGCCCGACCAGCCGGTCCCGTTCGACCTGGCGGACAACCCGCTGTCCCGGGGTGCCCGGCGGCGACGCGAGACCTTCCCGAACGCGGAGGACGCCTTCGTCAACTTCTCGTCGAAGCCGCCCTTCGCCACCCTCGACCCGGCCGTCCTGCTGCGCTACGTGGAGGACGGGTTCGAGCCGGTCCCCGACACCGAGGGCGGTGACGGCGAGTCCATCCGCCTCCGGTGCCGTCGGGAGGACGAGGCCGAGGTCTACGTCCACGGGTTCGACCACGGCGCCTTCGGACGACTGGGGGAGATCGGCTGCCCGGTGACCTTCGCGTTCGGCACCGGCACCGACGCCTTCGGCGCCCGGATCATGGGCGCCGACGCCGCCCGGGTGCCGGTGTCGACCGTGGAGGCCGTCGACGGGGTCGGTCACTTCGGGCCGCTCGAACAGCCCGTCCGGGTCGCCGGGCGTGTCCGGGCCGCGCTGGGTCCCCCCGATGGCACACCCCGGCCGTAGTCTCTGGGGGTGCCGTTCGAACCCCCCCGGTCGTTGTCGCCGTCCAAGGTGTCGTCCTTCCGGGACTGCGCGCTGGCCTTCCGGTTCACCGCCATCGAACGCCTGCCCGACCCGGCCACCATCTGGACCGTCAAGGGGACGCTGGTGCACACCGCCCTCGAGCAGCTGTTCTGGAACCACCCGCGCGGCGCACGCTCGCCGGCGGCGGCCGCCGCCGAGCTCGACGCCGCCTGGACCGTCCTGCAGGACGACGCCGACTACCTGTCGCTCGGACTCGGTCCGGACGCCGCCGAGGCGTTCCACGGGGACGCCGCCGCCCTGGTGCGCAACTACTTCTCGCTGGAGGACCCGGACGAGATCACCCCGGTCGGCGTCGAATTGACGCTCGAGGCCCGACTCGGGGACGTCCGCCTCCGTGGCATCCTGGACCGGCTCGACCGCACGCCCGAGGGTGACCTGGTCGTGGTCGACTACAAGACCGGGCGGGCACCCCCACCCGCCTACGAGCAGTCGAAGCTGGCCGGTGTGCAGCTCTACGCCCTGCTGTGCCAGGAGGTCCTCGGACAGCGCCCGGTGCAGGTCCGACTGCTCCATCTGAAGGAACCCACGGTCATCACCGCCGAGCCGACGGCGCAGGGCCTGCGGGGCCAGCGGACCAAGACGCTGGCCGTGTGGTCGGCCATCGAGCGGGCCTGCCGCGACGAGGACTTCCGCCCTAGGACGGGTCCGCTGTGCCGGTTCTGCCGGTTCCGCGACTTCTGCCCGGCCTACGGCGGCGACCCCTCGCTGGCCGCCGCCGCGCTGGGCACGGCGGACCGGGGGGCGGCATGACGGTTCCCGACCACGTGTACGACGAGGTGCCGTCCGACGGCCCCCGCACCGGGCTGCTGGCCGCCGTCGGTGCGGTCGACGACGCCGTGGACCGGCTCTTCGAGCCGCTCCGTGGCAATCCCACCGCCGACACGGTCGCCAAGGTCATCACCGGTGTGGGCGACCACGGGTGGCTGTGGACCGGGGTCGCCGTGTGGCGTGGGCGCCGGTCGGGCCCCGCCCGTCGTGCCGCCATCCGGGCCCTGGGTGTGGCCGGCGTGTCGTCCAGCCTGGTCAACGCCGGCATCAAACGGGTCGTGGGACGCGAGCGTCCCGACCGGTCCGACCTGCGCATCTCCAATGCCGGGGTCCCCGTCCGCGAGCCGAAGACCAGCAGCTTCCCGAGCGGACACACCCTGGCCGCGTTCACCGCGGCGACGGTGCTGAGCCGTCCGGGCGACCGGGCCGGCAACGCCTTCCTCTACTCGGCGGCAGGTCTGGTGGGCGTGAGTCGGATCCACCTGCGGGCCCACCACGCCTCGGACGTCGTGGGCGGCGTGGTCATCGGCACCGCCCTCGGCCTCGTCGTCAAGCGGTTCCGCTGACACCGGTCCGGCCGGGACAGCGCCCGGCACCCGACCTGCACCCGGACGCGGCGGCGACCGGGGGAATGGACCCGCCCGGCGCGGGGTTGTCCTGGCCATGAGCACGCCGCAGACCTTCGCCGTCACCTGGGACTACCGGTGCCCGTTCGCCCGCAACGGCCACGAGCACATCCTCGACGGCCTCGAGGCGGGGGCGGAGTGGGACGTCACGTTCGTCCCCTACTTCCTCAACCAGGGCATGGGGACCGAGGGCCAGAACGTGTGGGAGGAGGCGGGACACCAGGCCGACCTCCTCGCGCTGGCGGCCGGTGTGGTGGTGCGGGACCGCTTCCCCGAACAGTTCCTGGCCGTGCACCGGTCGCTGTTCACCGCCCGGCACGACGAGGCCGGCGATCTGCGGGACCGGGCCGTGGTCCGTGACGCCCTGGCCCGTGCCGGGGTCGATGCGGACGGCGTGCTGGCCGAGGTGGACGCCGGCTGGCCGGCCAAGGTGGTCCGCGAGGAGCACGAACGCTGTGTCGAGGAGCTCGACATCTTCGGCGTCCCCACCTTCGTCGTGGGCGACGACGCCGTGTTCGCCCGGCTGATGGACCGGCCGGGGGGCGACGGCGTCCGGGCCCGCGACACCGTCGAGCGGGTCCTCGGACTCATCGGCGAGCACCCCGAGCTCAACGAGTTCAAGCACACGCGCCTCGCCCGCTGACCCACCCGTGCACCGGGTGCGGTCCACCGGTCGACGCCCCGGTCCGGCGCCTGGACGCCGGTCGCTGCTAAGCACGTCGGCGTGCCCGGGCCGCAACGATGACCACGACCCTGTGGGGCCTCACCCTCGGTTCGGTCCTGTACGCCGCTGCCGTGGTGCTGGCCGCGGGCTTCTTCCAGTCGGCGGCCGGCTTCGGGTTCGCCCTGCTGGCCGTGCCGTTGCTGTCGCTGGCCATCCCTCCCCAGACCGCCGTCGTCATCGTGTTCCTGCAGGGGACCGCCTCGAGCCTGCTGACCGCCGCCCACCGCCGTGAGGACGTCGTGCGGGCCGAGGCCACCCGCCTGAGCCTCGGCGCCGTCGTGGCCATGCCGCTCGGCGCGCTGATCCTGGTGACGGCGTCGGCCGGCGCGCTCCGCCTGGCGCTCGGCATCGTCACCTGTTCGGCCGCCGGCTACATGCTCCTGCCCAGCACGAGGCGCCGCCAGGACCTGGTGGTGCGCCCGTGGGCCACCTACGCGGTGGGTGCCGTGAGCGGCGTCCTCAACACGGCCCTCGCCACCAACGGCCCGCCGCTCGTGGTCTACCTGCGGGCCCGGGGGCTGACCGTGAGCGCCTTCCGGGCCACCATCTCGGTGGTCTTCATCGTCAGCAGCGCGGTGGGACTGGGGATCCTGCTCGCCACCGGAGCCGTGCACGCCACCGCGGTGCGCTACTTCGTGCTGACCTTCGTCCCCGGCCTGGTCGGCTGGGCCGTCGGGGCGGCCACTGCCGCCCGACTCCGCCACCACCACTTCGTCCGCATGGTGGACGTCCTGCTGCTGGTGAGCGGCGCGCTGGCCATCGCCAAGGCGATCGCCGGCTGATCCGTCCGGGCCCTACCCCGTCAGGTCCCGACGAGGCCGGCCAGGGTGTCGACGGAGGCCCGGATCTCGTCCACCGTGCCGAACGGGGCCCCGCAGAAGTCGGTGGCCCCGATGCCCGCCAGCCTGCGGACCTGGTCGGCCACCTCGGACGCCGAACCGACGATCGCCACGTCGGCCGGCCCGGCGGCGCCCTCCCGGTCGAGCATGGCCCGGTACGAGGGCAGGTGTCCGTAGACGGCGAACACCTCGGCGGCCCTGGCCCGGGCGCCGTCGGGATCCCCGGTCACGCACACCGGCAGGCCCACGCCCACCTGGGGCAGGGGACGGCCGGCCCCGGCGGCGGCGGCGTTGATGGTCGGGACGATGTGCTCCTCGATGGTCACCGGACCGGTCATCCAGGTGATGGTGCCCGAGGCCAGTCGCCCGGCGAGGTCGAGCATGACCGTGCCGAGTGCGGCCACCAGCACGTCGGGCGCCGGCGCCGCGATCTGCAGGGGCCCGAAGGTCGAGGCGCTCAGCGTCTCGCCGGCGAACGTCACCTGCTCCCCCGCCAGGGCGGGGACGAGGATCTCGAGGTACTCGCGCATGTGCCGGGCCGGACGGTCGAACGACAGGCCGAACACGTTCTCGATGACCATCTGGTGGGACAGCCCGATGCCGAGCGTGAGGCGCCCGCCGCTGGCCGCCTGCACGGTCAGGGCCTGGGCCGCCAGCATCACCGGGTGGCGCGGGTAGGTCGGGACCACGGCCGTCCCGAAGTGGATCCCCGGCACCTCGCGTGACACGGCCGCGATGGTGGTGAGGGCGTCGAGGGCGAAGATCTGCGACGCCCATGCCGTCTCGATGCCGGCATCGGCCAGTCCGGCCACCTGGGCCGCCACGTCGTCGAAGGGCTTCTCGGTGTCGAACATCACGCCGATGCGCATCGGTTCCTCGCTTCTGATCTGGTCCGCCGCGGTGGCGGAGTCGGACCAGCCTCGGTGGCCGGACCCGTCGGGATCCCCACCGTACCGGGCGTGCCCGTAGCCCGCCGTCGGCTTCCGACGGTCGGACGTGCCACCGGCGCGGCGGTCGGGCAGAATGCACCCATGTCCGTTGCCATCCTCATGGGAAGTTCCTCCGACGCGTCCATCATGGACGACGCCGTCCAGACCCTCCGATCCTTCGACATCCCCGTCGAGGTCCGTGTCCTGTCCGCCCACCGGACCCCTGACGACACGATCGCCTTCGCCCGGGGCGCCAAGGAGGCCGGGGTACAGGTCGTGATCGCCGCCGCCGGGGGCGCCGCCCACCTGGCGGGGGTGGTCGCCGCCACCACGCCGTTGCCGGTCATCGGGGTCCCCGTCGCCCTCGCCAACCTCGGCGGTATGGACTCGCTGCTCGCCATGGTGCAGATGCCCAAGGGCATCCCGGTGGCCACCGTGGCCGTCAACGGGGCCCGCAACGCCGCCCTGCTGGCCATCCGGATCATCGCCCTGTCGGATGCCCGGGTGGCCGCCGAGCTGGACCGGTTCATCGCCGACCTCGCCGACCAGGTCCGCGACATGGACGCCGAGGTCGTCGCCCGGTACGCCACGTCCTAGCGGGGGCGCCGGGAACGCCCGGCCGCCTCGATCCGGTCCCCATCGTTCCCCCCGTCCCGAGGAGCACCGCATGCACGCACGTCGCTCGACCGTGGCGGCCGTGGGCGTCGTCGGCGCCCTGGTGCTCGCCGGCTGCGGTCAGGCGTCCTCGTCGACCGCCACCACCGCCGCCGCCCCACCGACGACGGCCGGCGCCGCCGTCCCGGCCACGGCCTCGCCGCCGGCCGGGGTCCCGCCCGGTCTGTGCAGCACCATCGACGCGTTCGCCGCCCAGGAGCAGGGCCTGGCCTCGGCCGAGGAGAACGCCGGGGGGACCACGGGCAGCGTGACCGCCCTGCGCCAGTACGCCACCCGGTCCAAGGGGGCGTTCGACCAGGCGGCGCCCCAGATCACCGCCGGGTTGGCGTCGGCGCCGTCGATCGTCCGCGCGGCGTGGGCCACGGTGCAGCCCGACATCGACCGGTTGTTCAGCGCCGCCTCCACGGCCACCAGCCTCGACGGGTTCGCCCAGACGGCGGAGTCGATCGAGTCGACCAACGCCTTCACCTCCGCCAACCAGACCCTGAGCGCGTTCGCCAAGGGGGCGTGCCCCTCCGCCACGGCAGGTTGAGCCACCGGCCCCAGGGAAGCTGCGGAGTCCGTGGTCGGTGACCGGACCGTCGATCGTCACGCTCGGGATCTACGCCCTCGACCGGCAGTACGTCTCGTTCGACGAGGTGAAGCGCTCGGCCGGCTCGTGGAGTCCCACGGCGCCACCCGGGTCCGACCGGGGTGCCGTCGGGGCGGTGGCAGACTGGCACCGTGCAAGGAAGCCGGACCCGGACCCTCGTCATCATCCTCGCCGTCCTGGTCTGGACGCTGGTGACCCCCTTCATGTGGCGGGACCTCCGCCGGCGGTCCGCCGACCAGGTCCGCAGCCCGAAATGGCTGTGGTGGCTGGCCAGCACCAACCTGTCGGGTTCCGCCGCCTACTGGCTCGTCGGCCGCACGGGCGGCGACTGATCCCCGACGGCCACGAGTCTCACAGGCGCGAGGCGAGCTCCCCCACCAGCAGGTCGGTGAGGCTGCCCGCGGGAACCACCGCCGAGCGGTCGGCGACCCAGCCACCGTCCTCGTCCTGCCCCAGCCCGGCGGTCACCCCACCCCGACCGCCCAGCACCTCCACGTCCGCCGTCCGGACCCGGGACCACCCGAAGACGACGGCCACCGCCCGTCGGGCGCGCTCGGTGCCCGCCGCGTCGAGGGCGTCGAGGGCGGCCAGACACACCCGCGCCTCGCGGTGCAGCTGGGTCACCCACGGGACAACGGCGTCGCCCCACGGTCCCGCCTCGCAGACGGCCGCCTCCTCGAGCCATCGTCGGAGCTCACCGGCCGCACCGACGTCTCCGGCCAGCGCCCGGCGTCCGAGCGCCAACGGAACGTCCGTGTCGCACCCCTCGGCCAGGACCCGCTGGGGGCCGAGGGCGGAGGCCCACGCCGTCGCCGGGTCGTCGCCCCGCAGCCAGGCGGCGGCCGACAACAGGGCCGGGAGCGACGCCACGGCCTGGACCATCGGATTGGCCAGGTAGCCCCCGAGCCGGTCGACCAGGTCCGGTGCGCGCCCGCGCAGCGGTCCCGCCCGTAGCCGTCCGGCCATGAGGGCGTCGTTGACCGGCGTGTTGTCCCACAGCAGCGGGCGCCGCCCGCCGACGGCCGCCGACCAGGCCGACGCCTCGTCGGCGGCGACCCGGTCGTTGACGACGAGGCGCCCCGTCCACCCGATGAGGACCTCGGCGGGGACCCGCCGGTCCAGATCGTCCAGGTAGGGCGTGCGGACGCAACCCGTGTAGTGGGTCGGCACCACGAACAGCTCGACCCCGTCCCCCAGCGCCCCGGCCAACCACGCGGTGAGGTCGCCGTGCCGGGCGCCGAGACCGGGGGCCGGGGGCAGGTCGTCGAGGCACAGACCCACCAGCGACACCCCGCGCTCGGTGACCCGGGTGATCTTGGCCAGCAGCGCGGCCCGGTCCGCGTCGTCGTCGGTGTCGATGGAGAGCCCCGGGGACACGGCGAACCCGACCCGGAGCCCGCCCGGTGCGCCCAGGGCCACCAGCGCCTCGAGGAAGGCGTCGTCGTAGGGCTCGCGCCACCGCTCGCGGTGCCGCGGATCGTCCTTCGGCGCATAGACGTAGGTGTCCATGCCGACCCCGGCCAGGGACTCGGCCATCGTGCGGCGCTCGGCCCACGACCACGGCGTCCCGTAGAAGCCCTCGATGATCCCCCGCACCCGACCTCCCCGACCAGCGTCCACGCCGATCGTACGGCAGTGCCGTCACCGGGCCCGCCGGGCCGCCCCCCCGGTCCCGGCCCCACCGCCCCGATGTCAGCGGGGCGCCAGGCCCTCCACGGCGGCGTCCAGTTCCACCCCGAAGGGCAGCACGGCCAGCACCGGGATGTCGACCCCGTTGGCCACGTACCGGGCGACATGGTCCCGGCACTCGGCGAACGAGCCGTGGACGACCAGTTGGTCCACCACCTCGTCGGGGACGGCGGCCAGCGCGCCCTTCCGGTCACCGGCCTGCCACAGCTCCCACATCGGCGCCAGTGCCTCGCCCCGACCGAGCCACCGGTGGAATTCGGCGTACACGCCGACGTTGAGGTAGGCGGTGATCATCCGACGGCCGATGGCACGGGCCAGGTCGGCGTCCTCGGACGGGATCACGAAGATCCGGGCCGCCACCGGGATGTCGGCCCCGAGTTCGGGGGTGACGCTGGCGACGTCGTCGGCCGAGAGCCAATTGACGATCACCCCGTCGGCGGTCCGCCCGGCCAGGCGCAGCATGCCCGGGCGGAGTGCGGCCAGGAAGATCGGGGGCGGGTGCTCGACGGGCCGGGCCAGCCGGAACCCGCGGACCTCGAACGTGTCGTAGGCGCAGTCGACCTTCTCCCCCGCCAGCGCGGAGCGCAGGAAGGCGATGGTGTCCCGCACCCGCCGGTAGGGCTCGGTGAACGGCACGTCGTTCCACCGCGACACGATCACGTCGGACGACGTGCCCAGCCCGAACGTGAAGTGGCCGGGCGCCGCCTCGGCCAGTGCCGCCACGCTCTGGGCGAGCAGTGCCGGGCCCCGGGTGTAGGCGGGGATGATGGCCACGCCCAGCTGCAGCTGCGGTGTCCACGCCGCGGCCAGGGCCAGCGGGGTGAACCCGTCGACCCCGTCGGTCTCGGCCGACCACACGTCGGTGAAGCCGAGCCGGGCCAGGTCCTCGTACCACCGGCGGTGTTCGGACAGGGGGATCCCGTCGAAGGGGACGGTGATCCCGTAACGGGGACGGTTCGCGGTGTCGGCCTCGGTCATGGTCCCCGTATTACACCCTCCTGGCACAGTGGCCCCATGAGCCACGACCCCATGGCCCGGATGCCCGGGCTGCAGCCCCAGCTCCCGCTCGTCGAGCCCGACGAGGGGGCGGACGACGCCACCCCCCGGGGAGCCGGGACGGAATGGCACCTCGACGACCACACCCGGGAGGTGGGCCGCCGCGGCATCGCCGCCGCACGCGCCCATCTGCACACCCGCCCGGGGCACACCGACGACCGCCCCGGGCGTGCACCAGGTCGCGCCGCCTGACCGGCCGCCGACTACGGTCAGTGCATGGCGACCGTGGCCGAGCGGCTCGGGGCTGGTCCCGACGACCGCCTCCTCATCCTCAACTGTGCCGACCTCGGGTTCTGCCACGCGTCGAGCACGGGGGTCTACGACGCGCTACGCACCGGGATCGCCACCTCGGCCTCGCTCCTGGTCCCGGCGCCGTGGGCCCGTGAGGCAGCCTCGCGTTTCCGGGGTGACGACGTCGGGGTCCGCCTGACGCTCAACGCCGAACACGACCTCTACCGGTGGGGCCCGATCACTCAGGCACCGTCGTTGCTCGACGGGGACGGGGGGTTCCCGCGGACCGTCACCGACGTCTGGGACCACGCCGACCTCGACGAGGTGCGTCGCGAGTGCCGGGCACAGGTCGAGCGGGCCGTCCTGTGGGGCTTCGACATCAGTCACCTCGACGCCCACCGTGACGCCCTGCTCCTCCGTCCCGAGTTCTTCGACGTCTACCTCGAGCTGGCGCTCGACTTCGGGCTGCCGCTCCGGCTGCCCGACGCCGCCGTGGAGCCCACCGTCGGCTTCCCGATCCGGGAGCTGGCCGCCGGGGAGGGCGTCCTGTTCGCCGACCACGCCCACACCGTCCCCGCCCACGGCGGCCGCGAGGCACTGCTCGGCTACCTGTCGGCGCTCGAGCCCGGGCTGACCGAGATCACCCTCCACCCGGCGGTCGACACCCCCGAGCTGCGGGCGGCCACCGAGGACTGGGCGGCCCGCGTGGCCGACCTCACCCTCCTGGTCGACGACGTCGAGGTGGCGGCGGTCGTGGCGGCCTCGGGCGCCACACCGATCGGCTACCGGCCGCTCCGCGAGGCGATGCGGGCCGCCTCGCGGACGTGACGACGGCACCGCAGCCAGGAGCCGACCCGCCGCCGACGGGGTCTGGGCCGCGCCCGTTCACGGTGACCGGGCTCCTGCTGCTCGACCCCCATGGCCACGACCCCACCGTGGTCGAGTCGATCACCTTCGACGACGACGGCATCGGCGTGGTGCGCGCCCGGGGTGAGCCCACGCGGGTCCTGCCGTGGGACGCCGTGGTCTCCCACGCGGTGGAGCCGTGGAGCGGCGGGGTCATCCCCGACTGGTGGGTGGAGCCGGAGGCCCAGCGGGACGGGGGACCGGTGCCGGTGCCGGGCGACCCGGTCGACACGCTGCTGACCGGCGCCCGCACGACCGGGCGTCCCCTCCCCCATGCCGAGGCCGGGGCCATGATCTCCATCCAGACCCGGACCGGGACCTACCGGTTCCTCCGTTCCGGCGGCGACCCGACCGGGCTGGCCCGACGGGTCGCCGCCTTCACGGTGCGCCACCAGGGCGCCGCCGGGGTCTCGTCGGTCACCACGGTGGCGGCCGGGCGCAGCGGGCCCCGCTCGGTGTGGTCCCGCCTCCGCCCGTGGCTGGTGGTACTCCTCCTGGTGGTGCTGGCCGCCGCCGTGACGCTGATCCTCCTGCAGAGCGCCGGCGTCGTCCACCTCTCGTTCCTCGGGTCCGGTTCGGCCGGGGGCATCGCCCCGGTCGCTCCCCCCGGCCGGTAGCGCAGGGCCTCAGGTGGTCCCGGTGGCTGCCAGCCGGTCCCGGGCCGCCGTCGCCGCCGCCGTGGCCGCCAGGGCGAGGAGCCCGAGGACCAGGCCCATGTCGCCCGCCACCTTGAGGCGTCCCTGCATGAAGGCGACCGCGGGGTCGAGGTCGCCGGACCGCACGGCCTCGGCGTCCGCTCCCGACAGGGTCAGCGTGGCATCGGGCGTCTCGGCCGGGCCGGCGCCGGCGCCGGCCAACCGGCCCCCGTCGACCACGGCCCACACCGACCGGTCGCCCCCGGCCGTCCCGGTCACGTCCACCTGGACCGTGCCGGCGAGTTCGGTGGGGCCGACCACGCCGGCGAGCTCGTCCACCACGAGGGCCGCCCACTGCCCGGACGTCGGCGCCGTCACCGGTCGGCCGTCCCGTCGACCCCGGCGAACAGGTCCGTCTCCACGGTGCCGTCCCACTCGACGGAGGACACGGTGCCGTCGGGGGCGCCCACGAAGGCGAGGCGGTAGTCGTCGTGGGGCTGGATGGTCCCCATCACCTCGGGCGGGAGCCCGAACCAGAACCTCGATTCGGGGTCGACCTGGGTGGCGTGGGCCAGGAGGGCGAGGCGCCGCACGTCGGTGTGGCCGGTGATGTCGACCACGGTCGTCGGCACCTCCTCGGGCATCGAGTCCCACCGGGCGCGCCACTCGTCGTCGAACGGCGAGTCCAGTCCGAGCTCCACGAACTTGTCGTGGATGGCCCGGAACCGGGCGGCGGAGTGGACCGTGTAGTAGAGCTTGGCCGGCTGGTGCGCCGGGCCCGCCTCCGCGAATCGCCCCGGGTCGCCGGCGGCGTGGAACGCGGCCAGGCCGGCGTCGTGGACCCGGAGGTGGTCGGGATGGGGGTAGCCGGTCTGGTCGTCGCCGTAGATGACCATCACCTGGGGTCGGACGCGCCGCAGCACCGCCACCAGCCGGCCGGTGGCCTCGTCGAGCGGCGCCGCCGCGAAGCAGTCGGGGCGGGCGTTGGACGCCGACCCGGCCATGCCCGAGTCGCGGTAGCCGAGCCGGACCACCTCGTCGTAGCCGATGAGGGCGGTGGCCCGGTCCAGCTCGCCGCTGCGCACGGCGGCCAGGTCGGCGTGGACCTCGGGCGTGTCGAGGGCCGGGTTGAGGATCTCGCCTTCCTCACCCCCGGTGCAGCACACCAGCACGGTACGGACGCCGTCGGCGTGGTAGCGGGCGACGGTGCCGGCACCCTTGGACGCCTCGTCGTCGGGGTGGGCGTGGACGGTGAGCAGGCAACGCGGGTCGGGCACGCCGCTCACGCTATCGGGACAGGGGCGCGTACACTGCAACCAGAACGTGAGGAAGGATCGTCGCCAATGGGTGTCATGAAGCGCATGTCCGGGATTCTCCAGGCCAAGACCAACAAGCTCCTGGACAAGGCCGAGGACCCGCGCGAGTCCCTCGACCTCTCCTACCAGAAGCTCCTCGAGAACCTCCAGAAGGTCCGTCGGAGCGTGGCCGACGTGACCACCGCCAAGAAGCGGATCGAGCTCCAGGCCACCCAGCTCCAGGCCCAGGCGGACAAGCTCCAGCAGCAGGCCAAGGACGCCCTCGCCCAGAACCGCGAGGACCTCGCCCGCGAGGCACTGTCCCGCCGGGCGGCGCTCGCACCCCAGCTCGCCGACCTCCAGACCCAGCACCAGCAGGTGGCCGACCAGGAGCAGAAGCTCATCGCCACCGCCCAGAACCTCCAGGCCCAGGTCGACGCCTTCCGCACCAAGAAGGAGACCATGAAGGCCACCTACACGGCGGCCGAGGCCCAGACCAAGATCGGCGAGGCGGTGTCCGGCATCTCCGAGTCGATGGGCGACGCCGGCATGTCCGTGCAGCGGGCCCAGGACAAGATCGATGCCATGCAGGCCCGGGCCGGGGCCATGGACGAGCTCCTGGCGTCCGGTGCCCTGACCGACCTGGCCAACCCGGTCGACGACATCCAGACCCAGCTCGACCAGGTGTCGAGCACCAACGCCGTCGACAACGAACTGGCCGCCATGAAGGCCGAACTGGGTACGGCGGCCCCGGCCGAGCTGAACGCCGCCGAGCCCGCTGCGGCCCCGGCCGAGTCGGGGGAGGCGCCGGCATGATCGTGCGCATCCTGGGCGAAGGCCAGTACGACGTGCCCGAGTCCGACCGGGCGGGGTTGGACGGGCTGGACACGGCGCTGAACGCGGCGGTCGAGGGCGATGACGAGGCGGCCTTCGTCTCCGCACTGGCCGCGTTGGCCGCCGAGGTCCGCCGGGTCGGGACCGAGCTGGCCGCCGACCAGTTCACCGCCTCCGACCTGGTCGTCCCGTTCGCCGACGCCACCCTCGCCGAGACGAAGGCGCTGCTGACCGAGCCCGGCGGGGACGTCCGCTGACCACCCGACCGATGACCGCCCGACCGTGAGCACCGCCCGCAACATCCCGAACGACCGCGGCCTCACCCTGCGGATGTTCACCACCGGGCTGCTGCTCGTCCTCCTGTACGGGGTCGTGATCGGCATCCTCATCGCCGTCGGCATCCCGTACCTGTCGGTCCTGCTCATCGCCGGCGCCCTGCTGTTCGCCCAGTACTGGTTCAGCGACAAGATCGCCCTGTACGGCATGGGGGGACGGATCGTCACCCCCGAGCAGGCCCCGGCGCTCCACGGTGCCATCGACCGGCTGTGCGCCATGGCCGACATGAAGAAGCCCCGGGTGGCCGTGGCCGACACCGACGTGCCCAACGCCTTCGCCACCGGCCGCAGCCCGAACACGGCGGTGGTGTGCGCCACCACCGGCCTGATGCGCCGACTCGACGAGCCCGAGCTCGAGGCGGTGCTCGCCCACGAGCTCTCCCACGTCGCCCACCGTGACGTCGCCGTCATGACCATCGCCAGCTTCCTCGGCATGGTGGCCGGCCTGGTCACCCGGATGATGCTGTGGACCGGGATGATGGGCGGCTTCGGCGGCGGGGGCGGCAACCGCGGCGGCAACAACCAGGGTGGCGACCAGACCGCACTGGTCGAGCTGGCCGTCCTGGTGGTCTCGGTGGTCGTGTACGCCATCAGCTTCCTGCTCACCATGGCGCTGTCCCGCTACCGGGAGCTGGCCGCCGACCGGTCGGGGGCCATCCTCACCGGGCAGCCCTCGGTCCTGGCCTCCGCCCTGGTCAAGGTGACCGGGGACATCGCCCGCATCCCGACCCGGGACCTCCGTTCCACCGAGACGTTCAACGCCTTCTACTTCACACCCGCCATCGCCAAGAACGGCGTGAGCATCTCGACGCTGTTCTCCACCCATCCCTCCCTCGACCAGCGCCTGGCCCAGCTCGCCGCCCTCGAGGCCGAGATGGGCCGCCCCTCGTGAGCCGACGACCGGGCGTCGGGACCCGCTGATGGGCCTCTTCGACACGATCCTCGGCCGGACCAAACCCGTCCAGTCGAACCTCGACGCGCTGTTCGCGCTCCCGTCGGCGTCGATCACGCTGCAGAGCGCCGCCGGCATGACGTGCTCGGGACACGCCGGGGTGTGCTTCAAGCCACCGACCGGTCAGGGGTTCGCCGACATGGAGTCCGAGGTGGTCACCCTGCTGGACATGGACGGCGGGTCGGGGCTGCGGCGGTCGGAGGACTCGTTCGGCTACACGTGGCTGGTGGTGGAGGACCCGGACATCGAGTCGCTGGTGACGCGGGTCCACCTGGTCAACTCGTCGCTGTCCGACGCCGGCTGGGGACCCCAGCTGCTGTGCTCGGTCTTCGGCCTGGCCCGTCTGCCCGCCGGGGGGGCGGACGCCACCGGCACCGACCCGGTCGAGGAGGGCGCCTCCGTCGGTACGGGGGCACTGCTCGACTCCTCCGCGTACCTGGTGTACCTGTTCAAGCGCGGCACCTTCTACCCCTTCGTCCCCACCGGCAAGGAGCAGCGCTCGACCGAGGAGGAGTTCCGGCTGCGCAGCCTGGTGAGCGACGACCTCACCGTCGAGGCCGACCTCGACCGCTGGTTCCCGTTGTGGGACCTCCCCGTCGGCTGAGCCGCTGAGCCCGGTGCCGACCGTCACCCTGGGGGTCGAGCCGTGGACCCTGTCGGTCTGCCGCCTGGCCCCCGACGCCGCGTGGCCCGCCCCGGTGGCGGACGCCCCCGTCCACTCGGTCACCCGCACCCCCGACGAACTGTCGGTGGTGTGCGCGGCCGGCCACGAGCCCGACGGGTGCCGGGTGGAGCCCGGCTGGCGGGCGCTGCGCATCGTGGGCCCCCTCGCCTTCGACCTGGTGGGCGTGGTCGCCTCGGTCTCGCTGCCCCTGGCCGAGGCCGGTGTGCCGGTCTTCGTCCTCTCCACCTACGACACCGACCTGGTCCTCGTGCCGGGGACCGCCCTGGCCGTCGCCAGGGCCGCCCTGACCGGAGCGGGCCACACCGTCACCGACGCCTCCACCTGACCGCACGGGCCGGCCGATGGACGCCATGGACCGGTTGCGGACGCAAACAGGGACATCCGACAAGGAATTGGCCCCGAAATCGGGACCGGCGACCGACACCGCCGCCACCAGGGACGATGCCCGCCTCGTCCCACGTTTATCCACAGGTTGTCCACCGATATGGGCGCCAGGGCGGGCCGATCGACTACCGCGGCGGCAACCGTCTCGCTACACTGACGGCTTCCGAGCAGAGGGGACCGTCCCGAGGCCGTCGACCCGTGGGGTCGTGCCCGACACCCCGTCGCCCGAGTGGGCCTGCTCCAACAACGCACCCTCGAGGAGAGTGGCACGTAACGACTTCTAGCGAACTTCGGACATGAACACCCGCTAGCACACCCGGCTCTCGGAGCCAGGCCGGCCCACCCTTCCCGGTGCCCGGCTGGGGCGTTGAATGCACAGACGTGGGGTCCACCCAACCAGAAGAGAGTCAGCGCGCCGCACGTCGTCCGACGTGGCGCTGACCGACCGAGGAAAGGTCACCCGCCATGCATGTGGCAACCCCCACTACCCCTGTATCCACACGTACCCATCTCCCCGTCGACGGTCCGCGTCGGCGCCATGCCCACGCACCGTCCCACACCACCCGTTCGGTCCGGCGACGCACGCAACGTGCCGCGGCCGGCACCGCCCGCACCCAGCGGGTCCGTGCCGCGGGCATCGCCTCGGTGGCCGCATCGGCCACCGTCGTCGCCTCGCTGCTGGCCACCCCGCTGTCGGCGGGCGCCGCCGCCTACCCGACCGGCCAGGGCGTCGTGCTCAACGCGCCGATCGTCTCGGCCACCACCACCCCCGACGGCCACGGCTACTGGCTGGTCGGCGGCGACGGTGGCGTGTTCGCCTTCGGTGACGCCGGCTTCCACGGCTCGGTCGCCGGCCTGCACCTGAACGCACCCATCGTCGGCATGGAAGGCACCCGGTCCGGCCGGGGCTACTGGGAGGTGGGCGCCGACGGTGGCGTGTTCGCCTTCGGTGACGCCGGATTCCACGGCTCCATGACCGGTGTGCCGTTGCACGCCCCCATCGTGGGCCTGGTGCCCACGGCGGACGACGGCGGCTACTGGCTGGTCGGCGCCGACGGCGGCGTGTTCGCCTTCGGCGACGCCGGCTACCAGGGCTCGGCCCTCGCCATGTCGCCGGCCAGCCCGATCGTCGGGATGGCCCCGACGGCGGACGGCCGTGGCTACTGGGAGCTGGCGGCGGACGGGGACGTCTACGCCTTCGGCAACGCCCCGTACTACGGCTCCGTCCCCGTGAGCGCCCCCGCGGTCGGCATCGACGCCGCCGACGGCGGCTTCCGGGTCGTCTCGAGCGACGGCGGCACGTACGCCTTCGGCGGGGCGTCCTTCAGGGGCTCCCTGACGGGCCTGGCGCTCAACAAGCCGATCATGGGCACCTCCTCGACCGGCGGTGGCTACGTCGACGTGGCCGCCGACGGCGGCGTGTTCAACTTCGGCACCGTCGGCTACTACGGGTCGCTGGGTGGCTCCACGCTCTACACCCCGCCGGCGCCGGCGCCGGTCGCCGCCGCCGCCGACTACGGGCTCACCGCAGGCCAGATCGCCGCGTGGGACCGGGTCAACGTGTGCGAGGAGGGCGGCAACTGGGCGGTCGAGGGCTCGGTCTTCGCCGGCGGCCTCGGCATGAGCCGGAGCAACTGGAACCAGTTCAACGTCTTCGGGTTCCCGTCGGACGCCGCCTGGGCCACGCCGCTCCAGCAGATCCGGGTGGCCGTGGCCTTCGCCGCCCACTACTACGGCAGCCCGTTCGCGGCACCGGACCAGAACGGCTGCGACGGCGGGTACTGACCGCGGCCGCAGCACCTCACGCCGGAGGGCGGGGTCCCGTCCGGGCCCCGTCCTCCGCCGCGTCCGAGGACGACCGGGGCGGGCCCTGTCCGACGGGCGGCGCGCCCTAGACGGGCAGTGCGTCCACGGCGCGGGCCAGGTCCAGGTCCAGCCGGGTCAGCCCGCCGACGTCGTGGGTCACCAGGACCAGGTGCACCGTGCGCCACCGGATGTCGATGTCGGGATGGTGGTCCGCCGCCTCGGCCAGGTGGCCCACGGCCACCACGAAGTCCAACGCCGCCGCGAAGCTCGGGCACTCCACCGTCTTGCGCAGTGTCCCGTCCACCAGCTCCCAGTCCGGGGCGTCCGGGCCGGAGAGGGCCGCCGCCACGGCGGCCTCGTCGAGCCGGGCCGGCCGCGCCATCAGGCGGACGCCCCCACCGGCGCCGTCGGGGTGAAGGTCACCGGCATCGTCGTGTAGCCGGACGCGAAGTTGGCCGCCCGCCGGGGAGGCTCGTCGTCGGTCACCAGCGCCAGGTCGGGCAGCCGGTCGAGGAGACGGTCGAACATGACGGCCATCTCCATCCGGGCCAGCCGGTTCCCCAGGCAGAAGTGGGCGCCGAACCCGAAGGCCATGTGGTCGTTGGGGGTGCGCCCGATGTCGAACGACTCGGGGTCGTCGAAGACCGTCTCGTCCCGGTTGGCCGACGGGTAGAGCAGGAGGAGCTTCTGGCCCTGACGCAGCGTCTGCCCGTGGAGCTCGACGTCGCGGGTCATGGTGCGGGCCATGTTCTTGAGGGGTGACACCCACCGGAGCATCTCCTCGATGGCGACGCGCAGCTTCGTCCGGTCGGCGGCGAGCTGTGCGCACTGGTCCGGGTGGGCGAGGAGCTGGTACATGCCGCCGCTGATCACGTGGCGGGTGGTCTCGTCCCCGCCGATCAGGATGAGCAGCGACTCGTAGATCAGGGACGACTCGTCGAGCTTGTCCCCTTCGATCTGCGCGTGGACCAGCGTGCCGATGAGGTCGTCGCTCTGTTGGTCGCGACGCCGCTGCTCCACCACCGCGGTGATGTACTCGGCGTACTCCATGGCGGCCAGGGCGGCCCGGTCCATGGCCGTCGGGTCGGGCGACCCGAGGGCGCTCAGCATGTCGTCCGACCACCGCAGCAGCGCGTCCCGGTCCTCGGGGGCCACCCCCAGCATGTCGCCGATCACGATCATGGGCAGGGGTGCGGCGATGTCGCGCACGAAATCGGCGCTGCCCTGCTCGCACACCCGGTCGATGATGGCGTCGCAGACGAGCCGGATGCCCTCCTCGCTCTCCCGGATCCGCCTCGGTGTGAACCCCTCGCTCACCAGCCGTCGACGCCGCACGTGCTCGGGCGCGTCGGTGTCGATCATCATCGGCAGGGCGTCACTGTCGGGGCGGATGCCACCGGCATTGGAGAAGGTCTCGGGGTCCTTGGAGATCTCCTTGATGTCGGCGTAGCGGGTGATGCCCCACACCCCCGCCTCCTCGTCGTAGAAGGCGGGCGCCTCCCTGCGCATCCAGGCGAACGCCGGGAACGGGTCGCCGCTGTAGAACGTGCCGTCGGTGAGCCCGATGTGCAGCTCCTCGGGGATCGTCGTCATGGTGCTCCTCCGTCCGTCAGCAGCCGCCCCGGCGGGTCGGCACGATCTGACACTGTGTCAGATGACACTGTGCCACGGAAGGACCCGACCCGCACCGCACCGGGGCGTCACGGGTGGGTCATGGACTCCGGTCGCACGGCCTCGTCGAACTGCTCTCCGGTGAGCAGGCCGAGGTCGAGGGCGGCCTCGCGGAGCGTGGTCCCCTCCCTGTGGGCCTTCTTGGCCACCGAGGCGGCGTTGTCGTAGCCGATGAGCGGATTGAGGGCGGTCACCAGCATGAGCGAGTTCTCGAGGTGCTGGCGGATCCGGGCCTCGTTGGGGGCCAGGCCCTCGACGCAGAACCGGGTGAAGGCTCCCGATGCGTCGGCCAGGAGCTCGACGGAGTGGAGCACGTTGTGGATGATGACCGGCTTGCACACGTTGAGCTCGAGGTTCCCTCGCGACCCGGCCATGGCGACGGCGGCATCGTTGCCGAAGACCTGGATGCAGACCATGATCATCGCCTCGCACTGGGTCGGGTTGACCTTGCCCGGCATGATCGACGAGCCCGGCTCGTTCTCGGGGAGGTCGAGTTCGCCGAGTCCGCTCCGGGGGCCCGAACCCAGCCAGCGCAGGTCGTCGGCGATCTTCATCAGCGAACCGGCCAGCGTGCGCAGCGCCCCGCTGGTCATCACCAGCGCGTCGTGCGCCGCCAGTGCGGCGAACTTGTTGGGCGCCGTCACGAACGGCAGGCCGGTCAGCTCGGCGATGGCGCCGGCCACCCGCACCCCGAACTCGGGATGGGTGTTGAGGCCCGTACCCACGGCCGTGCCTCCGGCGGCCAGTTCGTAGAGGTCGTCGAGGGTGGACTCGATGCGGCGGATGTCGGCGTCGAGCTGGGCCACGTAGCCCGAGAACTCCTGGCCCAGGGTGAGCGGCACGGCGTCCATCAGGTGGGTCCGGCCGATCTTGGTGATCCCGGCGAACGCCTCGGCCTTGGCCGCCAGCGTGTCGCGCAGGTGGCGGACCGCCGGCACCAGACGGTGGGTGAGCTCCTCGACGGCGGCGATGTGCATGGCCGTGGGGAAGGTGTCGTTCGACGACTGGGACATGTTGACGTCGTCGTTCGGGTGGACCGGGTCCTTCGACCCCATGACCCCGCCGGCGAGCTCGATGGCCCGGTTGGCGATGACCTCGTTGGCGTTCATGTTCGACTGGGTCCCGCTGCCCGTCTGCCACACGCTCAGGGGGAAGTGGTCGTCGAGCTTCCCCTCCGACACCTCACGGGCGGCGGCCACGATGAGCGCGGACTTCTCGGGGCTCATCTTGCCGAGGTCGGCGTTGACCGACGCCGAGGCCTCCTTCAGGATCCCGATGGCCCGGATGAGGGGCACCGGCATGGTGTCGTCCCCGATCGGGAAGTGGTGGAGCGAACGCGCCGTCTGGGCGCCCCAGTACCGGTCGGCGGGGACGTCGACGGCACCCATCGAGTCCGTCTCGGTGCGGGTCGCTTCACTCATGGGTCGCTCCTTGTCGCGGGATGGGTGGCAGGTGGGGATGGCGCGGGTCGCCGGGGCGGGTGGCGGTGGGACTCACGTCGGACCGCTCCCGTCGGCGGACGGCATCGTAGGTGCGGCGAGCTCCGCCAGGCACGTCGGGCAGGTGCCCACCAGGTCGAACTGGTGGCCGATCACCTCGTAGCCCTGCTCGGCGGCGATGGCCCGGGCCGCCTCGTCCATCGCCCGTTCCAGCCGGCGCGAGGGGACCACGTCCTCCACCGTGCCGCACCGGGCGCAGGCCAGGTGGTGGTGGTGTCCGGCCAGGTCCTCGGACAGCTCGAACCGCCCGTGGTCGTCCACCCCCGTCACCCGGCGGACGACCCCGGCGTCGATGAGGGCGGTGACGTTGCGGTAGGCGCTCGACTGCGGGAGGGCCCGGTTGGCCTCCAGGATCTCGGGGACCGACAGCGGCCGGCCGGCGTCGGCCAACGTGGTCACCAGGGCCCGGCGCACCGACGTGTACCGCTGGTCCTGGACCCCGAGACGCAGCGCGGCCTGCTCGTGGACGGACGGTACGGCGGTCACGCCCGACAGACTACGGCGCGCGCCGGGGTCCCTCCGACGGCTGCCGGAGTGCTCACCGGGCATCGACCACCACGGCGACGCCCGCGGAGCCGGCGTCGACGGCGGTCACCGGCCGGCGCCGGCGCCGCCCGGCCGTCCACGCGAAGGTCCCGAGGTAGACCGCCGTCGCCACGCCCAGGATGCCGAAGCTGGGCGGCACCACCGGCACCACGTAGGCCAGGGTCAGGCCGGCCCACATCGACCCCACGGCGATGGCGGCGGACAGCCACAGCGCCCGGTAGGGGCGGGCCGTGAACCGCTGGGCGGCGCCGGCCGGTGCCGCCAGGAGCCCGACCAGCAGCAGCGCCCCCACCGCCTGGGTGGCGACCCCGGCGGTCAGGCCGAGCAGGACGAAGAAGAGGGTGGACAGGGTGCGCACGGGCACGCCCCGGGCCGCCGCCACCGCCGGGTCGAGGCTGGCGAACAGGAGCGGGCGGCCCACGACCACCACGGCCACCACCACCGCCAGCGCCACGGCCGAATCGGCCAGCGCCTGTCCCCCGGTCAGCCCGAGGATCGACCCGAAGAGCACGTTGACCCCCGAGGTGCCGTCGCCGCCGCTCCCGCTCGACGACGTGGTGTAGATGCTGAGGAAGAGGGCGCCCAGGCCGAGCACCCAGGCGAACACCGAGCCGATGACCGTGTCGTCGGCGCCGGTCCGCCTCCCGAGGACGGCCAGCAGCAGGGCGAAGGCGACACACCCGCCGTAGAGCCCGAGACGCAGGTCGGCCCCGAAGGCCAGCGCGGCCAGCGCCCCGGTGAAGGCCACATGGGAGAGGGCGTCGCCGGCGAACACCTGGCCGCGGAGGACCACGACCGAGCCGACCAGACCGGCGGCGAGGGCGATCGCCGTGCCGGCACCGAAGGCCGACTCCAGGAAGGGGTGGGCGAACACGAAGAAGGCGGCCGGGGTCATGCGCCCACCGTCCCCGCCGGCAGCCCGCCCGCACCCCGGGTCACCACCGTGCGGGACGGGCGCCGCCCGGCCCGGCCCAGGCGCACCCGTGCGACGCGCCAGCCGGCGGCGGCCACGTAGAGGGCGAAGCCGAACGTGGACACCCAGAACCCGACGGGCCAGGGGGACCAGAACGCCACCGACAGGGCCGCCCACACCACGCCGAGCCCGAATCCGACGGCCAGGACCAGGCCCACCACGGGGCGGGCCGTGACCTGCTGGGCGGCGGCGGCCGGCATGACCAGCAGGGCGAACACCAGCAGGGCCCCGGTCACCTGGCTGACCTCGGCGGCCGTGCACCCGAGCACCACCAGGAACACGACCGAGAGGATCCGGGTGGGCACGCCCCGCGCTCCGGCCACGTCGCCGTCGACGGTGGCGAACAGGAGGGGACGACCGACGACGGCCAGCACGGCCAGGACCGCCGCGGCCACGGCGGCCAGCGTCACCACCTGCCCGTCCGACACGCCCAGGAACGAGCCGAAGAGCAGCCCGGTGATGCTGTCGAGGAACCCGCCGTACAGGCTGACGAACAGTGCCCCGCAGGCCAGGGCGAAGGCCTGGACCGTGCCGATGACGGCCGACTCCTGGCTGCGCGGCCGCCCCGAGGCCGACCGCGGCACCAGGGCGATCACGAGTGCGGCGGCCACACTCCCGGCGAAGTAGCCCGCCGTGGCGCTCACCCCGAGCCAGATGGCGGCGGCGGCACCGGGGAACGACACGACGGCCAGCGTGTGGCCGGCGAAACTCTGGCGCCGCAGCACCATGAACCAGCCCACCACCGCCGCCAGCACCGCCACCACGGTGCCGGCCCGGAAGGCGTTCACCATGAAGTGCAGAGCCAGCATCCGACGCAGGTCGTCGACGGGGTCGGCCACCGGACCGACCAGGGCGAGGACGGGGCTCACCCGGGCCCCTCGTGTCCGTGGGGCCCGGCGTGGTGGGAGGCGGCGTCGGGCTGACCCACCACCACCCGGCGGCCGTCACTGGTGGTCAGCACCTCGATGTGGGTCCCGTAGAGGGCCGACAGGGTCTCGGTGGTGATCACCTCGTCGGGGGCGCCGCTCACCACGGAGCCCCCGGCCACGTAGACGACCCCGTCCAGTGACGCCGCGATCGGGTTCACGTCGTGGGCCACGATGAGCACGGTGATGCCCGCCGCCGTCGAGATCTCGGCGATCAGGGCGGCCACCGCCGACTGGTTCGGGAGGTCCAGGCTGTCCAGGGGCTCGTCCAACAGCAGCAGCCTCGGCTCGCGCACCAGGGCCTGGGCGATGAGCAGCCGCTGCTGCTCGCCGCCGGACACCTCGCCGATGGGCCGGCCGGCGTAGGCACCGGCGCCCACCAGGTCGATGACCTCGTCCACCCGGGCGTCGCGGGCGCGCCGGGTGCGCCCCCACGGCAGGGGCAGGCCCCAGCGTTCGCCGTCCGCCCCCATGCGGACCACGTCGACGCCGCGCACCCGCATGCCGGCGTCGAAGCTGCGGCGCTGCGGCAGGTAGCCGATGTCGCGGCCGCCGTCCCCCGGGGGGCGCCCGAACACGTCGATCCGTCCGTCCGCCAGTGGCACCACGCCGAGCACGGCCTTGATCAGCGTCGACTTGCCGGACCCGTTGGGCCCCAGGACGGCCACGAAGGCGCCCGGGGACACGTCGAGGTCCACGTGCGACCAGATGGCCCGGCCACCGAGGCGCACGGTGGCATCGGTGAGGCGCACCGCCGGCACCGGGCCCGGCGTCGGTGGGGGCGTTCGGTCAGCCACGGGGGGCCTCCAGTGCGGTCTCGAGGGCACGGAGCTGCGACGTCTGCCAGGCCTGGAAGGTGACGCCGGCCGGCTGCAGCGTCTCGGTCACGGGCACGAGCGGGATGCCCTCGGACCGGGCGGAACGCAACTGGGTCTGGACGTCGGGGGTGAGGTTCTGGACGTTCTCGAGGTAGACCCGGATGACCCGGTCGTGGATCTGGTCGGCGATGGTGGCCGTGTCGGCGGCCGACACGTCGGTGCCCTCGCTGATGGCACGCAGGAACGACGGCGGGGTGACCAGGTCGAGGCCGAGGGCCCGGCACAGGTAGACCACGATCGACTCCGAGGCACCCACCCGGGTGCCGGCGAACCGGGACCGGATCGAGGCGATGGCGGCGTGGTAGCCGGCCAGGCCGACCGTCTCGTACCGCTGGGCCCGGGCGGCGAAGTACGCCCGGTCGGCCCGGTCCTCCCGGGAAAGATCGGCGGCGATCGCCCCGACGAAGCGTTCGACGAACGTCGGGGAGTACCACAGGTGGGGATTGCCACCCGGGGCCACACCCACCAGGGTCCCCACGTCGAGGACGGCGCGGGACCCGCCGTCGGCGGCCAGCAGCTGCTGCATCCACGGGTCGTAGCCGGCACCGTTCAGCACGGCCACCTGGGAGTCGGCCAGCCGCCGGGCGTCGGCCGCCGTGGGCTCGTAGGCGTGGGGGTCGGTGTCGGGGTTGTCGATGAGGCTGACGACCCGGGCATGGGCCCCACCCACCTGGGCGGCGATGCTCCCCCAGAAGTCCTCGGCGGCCACCACCCGCACGACACCGGGCGTAAACGACGACGTCCCCTCGCCGCCGGGCGGCAGGGACAGCGCACAGCCTCCGAGCAGCACGGCGGCCACCGCCACCAGGACGACCGCGGCCACCGGACGCGCACCGGTGCGGTGCACGGTGGAGGGGTCGGCGGGTGGCATGGGGCCACCTTATATGGGAATGATTCTCATTACAAAAACGGACGGCGGACCGGCCGTGCGGGTCAGCTCCGCAGGGCCAGCCCCGCAGCCAGCACCTCCCGGGCGGCGACCACGTCCTCGGTCCGGGGGCCGTCGCCCTCCCCCGGCACCTCGAGGATCGCCGGGACGTCCTGCAGGTCAGGGTGCCCGAGCAGTGCGGCCAGGCCGTCGGCGCCGATGGTGCCGTCCCCGATGTTCTCGTGGCGGTCCCGGTTGGCGCCGAAGTCGACCTTGGAGTCGTTGAGGTGCAGGCAGCGCAGCCGGGCCATCCCCACCGTGGCGTCGATGAGGGTGACCAGTGCGTCGGCGTCCTCCACGGTGCCGAAGTGGATGCCGGACGCCCACAGGTGCTGGGTGTCCAGGCACACGCCGAGTCGCTCGTCACCGCCGGCGGCGTCGATGACCTGCGCCAGCTCCTCGAACGACCGGCCGACCGTGTCGCCGGCGCCGGCCGCGTTCTCGAGGAGGATCGGGCAGCCGGTGACCTCGGCGTCGACCTCGTCGAGGGACCCGACCAGGGCGTCGGCGACGGCGGGCAGCGCCGTGTCGAACCCGCTGCCGCGGTGACTCCCGATGTGCAGGACCAGCCCGTCCGCCCCCATGCCGTACGCGGTGGCCAGGTTCGCCGTCAGGCACGAACGGGACTTGGCCGCCAGCTCGGGGTCGGGTGAGGCCAGGTTGATGAGGTAGGTGGCGTGGCAGAAGGTCGAGGCCACCGACGGGTGCTCGGCCTGTGCGGCGCGGTAGGCGGCCAGCACCTCGTCGCCGTACTGCGAGGGCTTCCACATCCGGGGGCTCTGGGTGAAGATCTGCACGGCGTCGGCGCCGATGTCCGCCCCGTGCTCGAGTGCGGGGACGAGTCCCTTGCCCGCCCGTACGTGTGCGCCGATCAGCATGGCCGCACCGTACCAGCGCACCCCGCCACGGCGACCCGTCGCCCCGCTGCACGAGACCCGTCGCCCCGCTGCACGAGGCGTGGCACCGGCACCGTACGCTGCTCCCGAGGGCCGGCTGCCTGCCGGCGACACCGACTGCAGGAGGATCCCGTGACCACCGAACTCTCCGAGAAGGCCAAGACACTCGTCCGCCGTCCCGTGCTGGCCAACGTCGCCACCGTGGACACCGAGGGCCGACCCCAGGTCACCCCGGTCTGGATCGACCTCGACGGCGACGACCTGGTGTTCAACACGGCGAGGGGGCGGGTCAAGCAGGCGAACCTGGAGTCCGACCCCCGGGTCGCCGTGTCGGTGGTGGACCCCGACGACCCGTTCAACGTGGTCGTCGTGCGCGGCGTGGTCGAGGGTACCGAGGAGGGCGCCGACGCCCACATCGACTCCCTGGCCAAGAAGTACATGGGGCTCGACTCCTACCCGATGCGCACGCCGGGCGAGGTACGGGTGAAGTACACGGTCAAGGCCGACAAGGTCGTGATGCAGTCGCCCGACGACTGACGGGGAGGCGCCCGTCGCCGACGGGCCCGCGCTCACCAGGCCGTCACCACCGCCCGGACGGCTGCGGGGTCCCACGGGAACGGGATCCCGACGAGGCAGCCGGTGGCGCCTGCGGCGGCCAGGTCGTGGACCGCATCGGCGACCGCACCCGGGGGTGTGCCCGCCGTCACCCGGCCCAGCACCGCCGCCGGTCCGCCCGGTCGGTCACCGGCGTCGTTCCGGTCGTCCACGGCCATCCGTGCAGAGCGCACACCGTCGGCACCGCCGTCCACCACCAGGGCGTCGGCCAGACGGGCCGCCTCGTCGACCAGGGCCCGTCGGCCCGGGCCCGTTCCGCGCACGAACACGACCAGCGGGATCCCGCCGGGCTGGACCGGGGCGGGTCGGTTGACGGCATCGTCGACGGCGTAGATCCGGCCCGCATAGGTGGGGTGGTCCTCGACGAGCACGGCGCGGCACACGGCCAGCGCCTCGGACAGCCGCTCGGTGTCCGAGTCCGACCCGCCGTCCCCGTCGAGTGACAGCACGGCCCGGCCGTGCGAGATCACGTCCACCCCGGTGACGATCTTGGCCAGGATCGACGGCGCCCGGCGCTCCCCCCGGTCGGCCACCACGCCGAGGTGGACGAGCCGGGTCCGCACGGCCAGCGCCCCGAGCAGCGAGTAGGCCTCGTAGGGGACGACCGGTGCGTCGGGGCCCGTCGTCCCCGCGCCGGACTCGGACACCCACACCGATCCGATCCCGGCGCCCTCGGCAGCCGTGGCCGCGGCGTCCGCGCGCGCCAGCACGTCGCCGAACGGTGTGCCGTCGTCCGGTGGCGCCTCCAGCCAGATCCCCACGCCGGCGAGCGGGCCCGGGTGCGGTGCGCGTGCCGGCATGACCCGCACAGTAGCGTTCGACCCGGTGAGACCACGCGTCCCCCGTGATGACCGGTGCGGCAGGTCCGGGCGCACCCGATCGGGCGGGTGACGGGCCGAACGACGGGAGGCGCCATGCGACTTCGGGGGTCCCGGGAGCGGATGTCGGGCCGGGACGACGGGTGGTCGATGCTGGTGACCGTCATCAGTCTCCTGGTCACCGCGTTGCTGGTGCTGCTGGTGCTGAAGGCCACCGCCTCGCCGGGTAGCTCGGGCGGTTCTGCGCCCCAGGCGGTGGGTGCGGCCGACAGCGCCCAGGCACAGCAGAGCCTGTCGGGTGCCCTGTCCACCCTGCAGCAGGTCGACGCCGGAGGCCAGGGGTCGGTCGACCCGGCCACCCTGGAGGCCGCCGACCCGTCGCTCACGTTCACCGGGGCCCCGTCGACCGGTCCGACCACCGTCAGCGTCGCCCCGTCCGCCGACGGGTCGTCGGTGGCGTTCGCCGACCGCTCGTCGGACGGCACGTGCTGGTTCGTGTGGTGGTCGGCCACCACGGGCAGCTGGTTCGGGGCCATGACGTCCCAGACCGCGTGCCCGGCTCCGGCGCTCGGGGGTGCCCCGACACCCGGGCCGGTGTCGTCGTCGGCCATCGGCTGGCAGACGGGTTCGTTCCCTCCGGCGTGACCGCGGCCGTTCGCCGGGCTCAGACCCGCGACCACCATCCGGCACCGGCGGTCAGCAGCCCGCGCTCCACCAGCGCCTCGCCCGCCGCCGTGAGCGCGGCCAGCGACAGGTCGGTGCGCGTCAGCACGGTCTCCACGCTGGTGGGGGTGTCGTCGACGGCCTCGAGCACCGAGCGCTCCACCCGGTCGGTCGGCACCTCGTCGGGCCCCCTGCGACGCCCGTCCCCACCCGTGCGGCTGGGGGCGGCCATCCCCCGGCCCTGGCGGACCAGCGAGACGGCGGCGAGTACGTCGTCGGCGTCGCGCACCGGGGTGCACCCGTCGACCAGCAGTTCGTTGGTGCCCTCCGACGCGCGGCTGTGCACCGATCCGGGAACGGCGCACACCGGGATCGACCGCCTGGCCGCCGCCTCGGCCGTGTAGAGGGAACCCCCGGCCCGGTGGCTCTCGACCACCACCACCACGTCGGACAGGGCGGCGATGATCCGGTTGCGGGCCGGGAACACCCGGGGCCGGGCCACCGTGCCGAGCGCCGCCTCCGACAGCACGGCGCCGACGGCGGCCACCCGGGCCCACAGCGCCCGGTTCTCCCGCGGGTAGGGGACGTCCAGCCCGGTACCGACCACCGCCACCGGCGGAGCCGCACCGGGGGTGGTGGCGGCCAGGGCGCCGGCGTGGGCGGCGGCGTCGATCCCCCGGGCGAGCCCCGAGACCACGACCACCCCGGCGTCGGCCAGGTCGCGACCGAGCGCCGAGGCCACCTTGGCCCCGTACGGGGTGGCCGACCGGGTACCGACCACGGCCACCGCCGGCCGGGCCTCGAGGACACCCGGGTCCCCCAGGGCGCAGAGCACGGCCGGGGCACCGGGATCGCCGACCAGGGCGGTCGGATACCCGTCGCGTCGCTCCAGCAGCACGGCCACCCCGGCGTCGTCATAGCGGCGGGCCACGTCGTCGGGGTCGACCGGACGGGCCGCACCGGCGAAGCGGCGGTCGGGGTCGGCCGGATGTGCCCCGGCTCGCACCGCGGCCCACGCCACCGTCGGGCCCATGCCGTCGAGCAACCGGGCCAGCCGCACCGGGGTCATGCCGGGCAGCCCGACCAGGGCGGCGGCACAGGCCCGTTCACGGGATCCGTCGGCGGTCACCGGACCTCCTCGCCGAGGACCAGCGCCCGGCTCCCCCGCAGGAAGAGCGCCTCGGTGACGTGCGGGACGCCGACCACCTCGCCCCCCTCGTCGAGATCGGCGAGGGTGCGGGCCAGACGGCGCACCCGGTGGAGCCCGCGGGCACTCAGCCGCCCGGTGCGCACGTGCCGTTCGAGCAGGGCCCTGGCCGCGTCGTCCACCGGCGCCACGTCGTCGAGCACCGGGGCGGGCAGGGCGGCGTTGACCGGCACCCCACGTGTGGCGGCCAGTTGGCGCGCGGCGCGCACCCGGGCGGCGACCACCGCGGTCGCCTCGGCCGGCCGGGGCGCCACCAGCTCCGACGCGGCGGGACGCTCGACCCGGACGGCCAGGTCGAAGCGGTCGAGGAGCGGGCCGGACAGGCGTCGGGCGTAGCGGGCCCGGGCCGCCGGCGAGCAGCGACAGCTGCCGGGGACGCCGGCGTCACCGCAGGGACACGGGTTCATGGCTGCCACCAGCAGGAACCGGGCCGGATAGGTCAGGGAGCCGCGGGACCGGCTGACCCGGACGACCCCCTCCTCGAGGGGCTGGCGCAGGGCGTCGAGCACGACCGACGGGAACTCACCCAACTCGTCGAGGAAGAGGGTGCCGCCGTGGGCCAGTCCGATCTCACCTGGTCGCATGGCAGCACTGCCCCCGCCGATGAGGGCGACGGCCGACACGCCGTGGTGGGGGGCGCGGAACGGGGGCCGGGTGACCAGGCCACCGCCGGGGCGCAGCTCGCCGGCGGCGGAGTGGATCCGGGTGACCTCGCGGGCCGTGGGTGTGTCGAGGTCGGGGAGGAGGCCGGCCACCCGGGTGGCCAGGAGGGTCTTGCCGGCGCCCGGTGGACCCACCAGCAGGAGGTGGTGCCCGCCGGCGGCGGCCGCCTCGAGCGCCCTGCGCCCGACGGGCTGGCCCAGGACGTCCGCCAGGTCGCCCTGGGCGGGGACGGGCCCGGTGGCTGGAACGGGACCCGGCCGCGGTTCCACGATCGGATCGGACCACGGACGGCGCCCCGTGCACCGGGCCACCACCTCGGCCAGCGTGGGCGCCGAGACGCAGTCGCCGCCGGCCAGGCGGGCCTCGTCGAGATCCGGGCCCGCCACCACCACCCGGTGGTCGAGGAGGGCGTCGGCCAGCACCAGTGTGCCCGGCACGCCCCGGACCGAGCCGTCGAGACCGAGCTCGCCCACGAAGGCCAGACCGGCCACGGCCGACGGATCCACGACACCGGAGGCCACGAGGACGCCGACCGCCACCGGCAGGTCGAGGCCGGCCCCGGCCTTGCGCATGCCGGACGGGGCGAGGTTGACGGTGATCCGGCGGCGCGGCCACGGCAGGCCGCTCGAGACCAACGCGGCCCGCACCCGGTCGCGGGACTCGCGGACGGCGGCGTCGGGCAGTCCGACGATGGTGAGGCCGGGGAGGCCGTTGGACACGTGCACCTCGACACGGACGGCACGGCCGTCGACACCGAGGAGGACGGCGGAGGGGATGGTGGCGATCACGGTGGCTCCCGACGGTCGCGGGGCGGCTCGGGAGGGCCCCGCCGGTTCCCCGGACGACACGTCGGACGCCAGGTCCGGGACGTGGTGCCTGCGGCCCTCGAGGCACCGGGGCGAACCTAGGCGCGAGGTGCGACACCGGTGGGGGCGACGGCCTCCCCACCGGTGGGGAGGTGGCCCACCCGGACGGCCCCGTGGCCCACCTGGTGGGAACTCGTGCCGCCCCTAGCGATGCTTCCAGGTGTTCGAGAAGTTGTGGCCGGCATTGGTCAGGGCGCTGGTCGTCGAGTCGACGATGCCACCCTTCTTCATGGTGATCGCCGCCGCTCCCACCGCCGAGAGCGAGCTCCCGTCGATCGTCGCATTGGCGTACGTCACCTTCCCGAAGTCGGCCAACGGCAGGACCGTGCTGCTCGACGGGGCCTCGGTGATCACCTCGGCCGAGCGTCCCTTGGCCGTGGCACTCGATTTGGTGATGGACTTCGTCCACCCCTTCGTGGCGTCCGTGATGGTCATGGTGAACGACGTACCCGACTTGGTCACCGAAGCCGTCAGCTTGTCGCCCGGGGCCACCGGGTTGCCGAAGTTCACCGGGTAGGCCGGATACATCTCGTACCAGGCGTAGTACTTGGGCGTCGTACCGCTGCAGTCCGAATCCGTGCCGGTCTGCTCGACCGTGTTGTCGCCGTCCCCGTCGAGTCCGACCCAGAACGATGCGTAGCTGTTCGGGTCGCCACTGCAGGCGACGGGAGGCTCGGTCCAGGACGCCTTCACGCTCGTGACCGGTTGACCGGCCAGTGCGTACCCCGACCAGTTGGTGGAGGTCGAGCCGTTCTGGCTCGGGGCCACTCCTGGCACCGGAACCGGGCCCGGGACCGGGATCATCGGGGCGCGAACGGGCGGGGGTGGCGCGGCGGCCGCCATGGTGCCTCCGGCCAGGGTGACCGGAGCCACCACCGCCACCGTTCCTGCCACGGCCATGGCCATGGCCAGTGAGTGTCGTCGCACAGATCCACCGTCCCCTCGTGATCCGAATACGTCAGCGGTCAACCTACCCCGCACCTTCCCGCGCCGCACGGGTGCGCCGTCCGGGCAGTGGTCAGCTCACTGTCACCGTCACCGGTGCCGACGAGATGCCGTTGGCCACCACTTCGATCTCACTGGCGCCTGCCGGGGTACCGGAGGGGACGCTGAACTCGGTCGAGGACCGGTCACCTGGTGCGATCGACCGGTTGGACTGGCCGAGGGTGCGGGAGTAGGTGCGGGCGAAGACCACGTCACCGGTGGCGAGATTGAGGATCTTGACCAACGGGAAATTCGTGGCGTCCTGCTCGTCGTCACCGAAGGCCCCTCCCTGGGTGAGCCCGTTGAGCTGGGTTCCCGACAGGGCGTACCGGCCGCCGGGTGCGAGCGAGGCCGGGACGTCCGAGATCGTCGGCGCCCACGACGACTGGGGCAGTCCGGTGTCGGTGTACACGGCGAGCAGGCCGTCGGTCTGCGCCAGGATCTGGCCCGTGGGGAGATCCATCAGGTAGTTCCCCTCGTCGCTGTGGAAACTGCTCGATCCCGGGGCATCGTTGGCGATCTGTTTGAGGCTCGACCCGTTGAAATCGAAGAAGTGCAGCGGCGGGTGCACACCGGCACCTCCTTCGGCGAGCACGTCACCATCGGGCAGGACCACCGACGGGCCGTCGATCTCCGAGTACTGCTGGTCCGTCTCCGGGCCGGTCGTGACCGTCGACAGGGTGATCGGGAAGTTGAACGCCTGCGATGCCGACCACGAATTGGACGATGTGTTGTACAGCGCGTTGTACCCGCTGGCGCCGGTGGCGAAGAGCGTCCCGTTCGGTCGCAGCGCTTGGGCGCCCGTCTCGGCCGAGTTGTAGCAGTTGCAGTCGAGACTCTCCGTCACCGATGTCCCACCGGACACCAGCGGTCCGGACGTCGTCGCCCCCGTGGCGGTGGCGGTGTCGGTGAACGCCTTGGCACTCACGTTCGCCGCGGTCGTCGTGTACGTCCCGATGCACGTCATGGTGGCGCCCGGGGCGAGCGTGCTCGACGGGCACGAGGGGAACGTCAGACTGGACGCGACGGATATGCCGGTGATCTCCGTCGTGCCCCGGTTGGTCACCAGGTAGTCGAATCCGATCGGTTGGTCGGAACGCTGGAAGCCATCGGATTGCGCCTGCTGCTGCCCGCATTCGGCCAGGCTCAACGTGTGGGACCCGACCGGCGAGCAGCCGTTCGCCAGGATGACCGGCGTGTAGCCGTCAGTGCTCCAGTCGCCGGTCGATGGCGAATAGATCTCCACGAGCGAGTGGTCCAGGCTGTTGAAGCCATTTCCCACCCAGGTCAGGTCATAGGTGAGGACGTTGCCGTCGGGGAGGAGGTTCCATCCCTCCTCGTCCATGTCCTGGTCGGACTTGTTGCACCCGGTCGGCGTCCACGTGAGCCTCGGCTCGTTCAGCAGGAAGGCGCACCCCGGAGAGGTGTTGCCGAGCATGAATTGGCCGTCGGGCAGGATCACACTCTGGAGGTCGCCTCCTCCGAACCCGCTGGACGGGGTGGCGAACGGTGTCCACACGTTGGTGACCGGATTGTAGATGGTGGCCTGCTTGGTGAACGTGGTCCCACCTCCCGTCCCGTTGTACTCACCACCGACGACCACGACCTTCCCGTCGGGCAGCACCGCCGAGGCGTAGTACGTGGGCGCATAACCGCTCGGGAGCATCGAGGCCATCGCCGTCCAGGAGCCGTCGAACTGCCCGGAGCCGTTGAAGTAGCAGCCGCGGCTGTCGGCATGCAGCCGGAACCAGGTACCGGTACTGCTGTCCTGCACCATGATGGTGCCGTCCGTGAGCTGGAGGATCTGCCCCGCGAAGAACCCCGAGGGCTCCAGGGACGGGATGGTGGTGGTGATCGACTGCCAGGTGCCGTTCGCCGCCCCGCAGATGGTCGTCCCGCTGGCCGCCGGTCGTTCGGGAGCGAGGCCGGACGCCGACGGCACGAGCGATGGCACAGGCACCGGAGGAAGATCGACCCTCGGCGTCGAGCCGATCCCTTGTGAACCGGTGCCCGGTTGACCGGCGGCGGCCACGGCGACGGATCCGAACAGGGCCAGGGACGCGGCGGCCAGGACGACCAGGGGGGCCCTGGTCACCATGCCGACCCGCGAGCGGCGCCGGCGCACGCCGTGTCCCCGTCCGGCTGTCGGCGCCGGCGACGAACTGCGGTCGTCTCCACCACGGGTCCGCGTTGGCATGGGTTCCTCCCAGTGGCGACAGGACTGGGGGCGCCGGCCATGGTGGCCGAACGGACGCGATCACTCGTAGTCCCGCCGGTACTCGCGTGTTCACTCTCGCATCGGTGCCCGGACGTGTCAATCGTCATCACTGCGAGCGCGCTCCGGGCTCGTCGTTCGAATCCACCGGTGCGGCGCAAGATTTCGACCGGCCCTCCGGACCGGTTGACGCTTCTGACCTCTTCACGTACGGTGCAACTGCCGGGTGGTCCACCCGGATCGGAAGGCGGGCAGAATCTTGGCAAAGCGATCCAAGCGCCGGGCCGGTATGGCGGTGACACTGGCGGCGGGCGCCGCGGCAGTCGGTGTCGGTGCATCGGGCACGGCCGGAGCCCAGGTGCGGCCTGCAGCGGCTGCCGCCAAGATTTACGCCTGCTACTCGGACTCAACCTCTGCCCTGACGCGACGGGCGACCAACACGGCGTGCCCCGCAGGGGAGTCACCCCTGTCGTGGAGTTCGGCCGGCCCCCAGGGTGCGACCGGACCGGCCGGTGCCCAAGGGGCGATGGGTCCACAGGGAGCACCGGGTCCGCAGGGGGCGACGGGTCCGCAGGGGGCACCGGGTCCGCAGGGGGCGACCGGCGCGACCGGGCTTGCCGGGACGATCAACGACTACGACCGGATGACGTTCGAGAATGCCGTGTCCCTGGCATCGTTCAACGCCGGCGGCACGGTGATGAACGTCATCCCCGGCGGCCATGTCACCGGGGTGTTCAACGTCGTGGCCACCGCGGACATCACCCAGTACCACCTGGTCGCCGCATGCAAGATCCGGGTCGAGTCGGAGGGCAGCCGCTTCTTCTCCTCGACGCCCTACGACTATGCGAACCGTAGCTACGGGAGCGGGACGATCGCCGAGACCGGCGTCGTGGACGCCAGCGAGCGGAGCTCGATCTCCGAGGTCTGCTACGGCAACGCCAAGACGTCCAGTGCCGAGTTCGCCAGTGCCTATGCCGGCGCCGACATGACCGCGGTCCAGGTGACGCACGCATCCGGCACACGCACCGCCGGACTCAAGCGAGCCGCATCGTCCGCCCTCAAGGCGACCCGGCCGTCCAACATGTTCGTCAATCCGTTCACCGACTTCCACTCGGTGCGCCATCAGCCGGCCATCGGTGCCGCCGCCCCCGGTGGTACGACGGGCACGGCGGGCGGCTGAGTCCGTGGGTCGACCGACGCGTCGCAGAACCGGAGTGATGGTTGCCCTCGCCGCGGGCGCGGCGGGAATGGCCACCATCGGGGTGGGCGGTTCGGCGACGGCTGAGGCCCAGTCGGACCCGGCGGCGGCGGCGAAGATCTTCGCCTGCTACTCCGACGCCACCGGTGCCCTCGATCACGCCACGAGCGCAACCTGTCCGACCGGCCAGACATCCCTGTCGTGGAACGCCAGCGGAAAGGCGGGTGCCAAGGGACCGCAGGGGGCACAGGGGGCGAAGGGACCCCAGGGGGCGAAGGGACCCCAGGGGATGAAGGGACCGCAGGGGGCGCCCGGGCCACAGGGCGCTCCCGGGGCTCCGGGTCCCGACGGCGCCAGCCAGGACTTCAACAACGTCACCTTCCAGAATGCCGTGTCGATTGCGCCCTTCAGCGCCGGCGGCACCGTCACCAACGTCGTCTACCCGCAGTCACGGGGACCGTACAATGTGGTGGCCACCGCCGACATCACGCAGTACCGACTGCCGGCGGGCTGTGAGATCCGGGTGGTGTCGCGAGGCGGAGGCACGTTCTCGTCGACCCCGATGAACTACACGAACCGCGATTCGGGCGGCAGTGCGACACTGACCCAGACCGCAGTCGTCAGCACCAGTTCGTCCAGTGGCATCGAGCAGGTCTGCTTCGACGACAGCAAGTCGTCGGGGAACCAGTTCGCGAGCCTCTATGCCGGGGCCGGCTTGACCGCGGTCAAGGTGACCGACGCAACGGGCACCAAGACCGGCAGCGGGGACTGGCAGAAGCCCGCGGACAGCAGGTTGGAGTCGCTCCGGCCGTCCAACCGGTTCGACAATCCGTTCGCATCGTTCAAGGGAGGCCACCATTCCCGAGCGGACGGCACCTCGGCCAAGGGCTGACCTCCCCACGTCGGCGATGTCCCCCGCGCCTCAGCAGAGCAGCGGCCCGCCCTGGCGAGGGCCGTCCTTGACGGACATCAGGTTCGCACTGACGTAGGCGATGTCCAGTTCCTCGTGGGCCGGGGATTGATATCCCGTGCTCAGGTGGCTGACCTGCAACCGCGCGTCGAGATCGGGAATCGCGTCGTGCAGCGCCTGCTGGGTCAGGTACATGAAGCTGTTCTCGTTGTAGTACGCGACCGCGCTCGGATCCTGGAACGCACCCCGACCATCGGTGCTCGGCGTCTGTGTGAGTACCAGTCCCGCGTGGGCGCACACCCGGTAGAGCTCGTTGAACAGGCCGGCCCGATTCCCCACCCGTTGCAGCACGTCGTACGCCTTGACGAGGCCGACGCTGTCGTCATCCGCGGCGATCGCCGGCGCATCGCCGTCGACGGTCACGTCCTCGTACCGGTCGTCGGGCTCGTCACCGATCCAGATCGGCGTCCGCAGCCGCAGGCACCGCAGTCCTCGCCGCGAGCACCAGGCGACGGCGAGCCGTTCGATGTGGCGGCGGTAGTTGACCACCGTCTGCACCTGGATGGCGGCATTGATGCGCTTCTCGAGCTGGGTCATCCGGGGGTGGATCCGCTGGAGGTAGAGGCAGCGCTCGATGTGCCGGAACTCACCGACCTCGTAGAGTCGGACCATCAGATCCTGGTCGTCGAGGAACTCCAGCCCGGCATCGTAGCCGCCCACCTGCTCGTAGGCCGACCGACGGAACGCCCGGACGTGGTTGGGCGAATACCAGATGTAGCCGAGGTTGTGGGGCGTGGGGTCCATCGCATGGCAGCGGTCGAGAGACTGACCACCGAACGTCCCCTGGCTGTAGATCCAGCCGTTGGCGAGGTCGAACCGGTCGTGGTTGGGCGATCCGTCCTTGTCGATCTGCGCCCAGTCGGAGTAGGCGAACACCACATCCTGATCCTTGAAGGCATCGACGAGCTGGGCCAGGCAGCCCCGCGCCAGCAGATCGTCGTGGTCCAGCTCCACGAGCAGCTCGCCGGTCGCCAGTCCGCACGCCGCCCGCTTGAGTGCACCCACCCCCTTCTGCTTCGCCGGGGCCCGGCTGATACGTACCCGCTCGTCGGGCTCGGCAGGCCTCCACGGGGCGGCCTTGCCGTTGAGCAGCACGATCCACTCCCAGTTCTCGAACGACTGGTCGGCCAGCGACCGGTAGGCGTCGTCCAGGTAGCGTGCGTCGTGACTGGGGGTGAACACCGACACCAGAGGCGGTCCGGGCGCGCTCACGGCGAGGACGTGGTCGAGGGCGACGGGGACTGGTCCCGCAGGGGTGCCGGCGCCGACAGGTCCGCCAGGTACGCCGGCGGGATCGACGACCGCAGACCCGGGTCGAGCTGGACCGCCTCGCGGAGGTCCACCCCGGCGGTCGCCTGGAGCCCCTGTTGAGCCTCGGCGAGACCGAGTCCGAGGAACGTGGACGGTGTGGCCGCCTTCATCGAGATCACCTTGCGGTAGTAGTAGATCGCCAGCGGACGATTACCCGTCGAGTAGATCGTCGCCATGTTGTACATGGCGGGCACGAGGTCGGGATCGACGGCCAGCGCACGGCGGTACTGGACGAGGGCATCATGGTCGAGGTGCTCGGCCTGGTAGGCAAGGCCCAGGTCGTAGCGGGCGGTGGCATTCGTCGGTGCCTCGGCCACAGCCCGTTCGAAGAGTTGGACCGAACCGTTGAAGTCGGACTGCTTGTAGGCGGCACTTCCGGCACCCAGCAGCGTGGCCACGTTCGGCGACGCGGTGGGGGTCGAGCCGCAGCCGACCAACGACGCGCCCGCGACCAGGATCGCGATGGCCGCTGCCACCGGCCTCGTCCTCACCATGTGCCGCCTCCCTGGAGCACCGCCACCACCCCGACCGCGGCATCCCCGGTCACCGGGCGGGTGCTCGGGACGAGCCACCATCACCGGGACGTTCTGCCCGGGCAGCACTATAGTCCCCGCGGTGGCTGGCGACGCGGCGAGGCGCTCGAGCGTCAGGCAGGTATTCGTCGTCACCCTGGCCCGTTCCGGATCGACGCTGCTCCGCTATCTCATCGACGCTCATCCCGAGGTCACCAGTCCGCCCGAACTCAATCTGTCGGCGCTTCTCCACCACGCCGCCGAGACATGGCACCGGACGTTGGACGCGGTGGTGGACCGGCCCGTTGACGAGCCCATCGGTCCCGCACTGGCTTATTCGCCCGAGGCCTACCGCCGGGCGCGACGCGCCGTCGACCCGATCATGGTCCACTGCGCCAACATCGCCGGGGCCTCCGTCTTCTGCGACAAGTCCCTGACGACGGTGGACCAGCTGGCCACGGTGGGCCGGTGCTATCCCAAGGCGTCGTTCATCTTCTTGTACCGGTACCCGCTCGACATGATCGCGTCCGGCATCCAGGCGTCCAGGTGGGGGTTCAACGCCTTCGGCTTCGCGCCCTACCTCGGTTCGACCCCGGGCAACTTCGTGGCCGGCCTCGGGAACTACTGGATCGACAAGGTCGCCCGGATGCTGGAATTCGAACGGACCTGCCCCGCTCCCCATGCACGTATCTACTACGAACTGCTCTGCGACGATCCGAAGGGCACCGTCCGCCAGCTGATGGAATTCCTCGAACTGGAGCCTGACGACGGTCAGGTCGAACGTGCGTTCCAAACCGACCACGGGCGCGGTCCCGGTGACTACAAGATCGACTTCACGGGCTCGATCAGTGCGGATTCGATCGGTCGGGGGTCGATGCTCCCCCAGACACTCCTGCCCGCACAGGTGGCACGGATCAACGAGCTGTTGGCCGAACTCGACTACCCGACCCTCGAGGACGCATGGCGGGGCAACCTTGCCGACCTGCTCGGTCTGAAGCGGATCTCGGAGAGCCGAGCCCGCGAGGAGCAGGACGAACACTCGGGTCGACTGCTCGTCGAGGCCCTCACCACCGGCCTGGCCGTGCAGCGGCACCTCGGCGCCCCCCTGCCCCCGACGCTGGAGATCACGTTACGAGGCGAGGCCGGCGGGGACACGGTCGTGCAGCTCGACGGCGAGCACGGGGTGACGGTGGGTGCCCGTCCGGCGTCGTCCGACGGCGAGCTCATCCGCGTGCTCTGCTTCGGTGACGTGCTCCTGCGGGTGGGGTCGGGAGACGTGAATCTGGCCCAGGCCGTCCACGACGGGGAGGTGCGCATCGAGGCCGACCCCCGATCGGATGACGCGGTGGTACCGACGAGGCCGGTCATGAGGACGCTCGGAGCGCTGCTCCGCGCCGGCCTCGGTGCGGACGCTACGACCGCCTCCTAGCGCCCCTCGAACTCCGGCGTACGCCGCTCCGCGAATGCGGTGAGCGCCTCCCGGGTGTCCCGGGTGCCGAAGTTGACCGACTGGGCGCGGGCCTCGTCCTCGAGCGCCTGATCCATCGAGACGGCCATCGAGTTGTTCAGCAGCGTCTTGGTCATCGACAGGGCGAGTGGCGGTCCCTCGGCCAGGCGCCCGGCCCACCCGTCCACGAAGGTGTCGAGGTCGTCGTCGGGGACCACGCGGTTCACGAGCCCGAACTCGGCCGCCTCGGCCGACGACAGGATGTCGGCGAAGAAGGCCAGCTCCTTGGCGCGGTGCAGGCCGATGAGCCGGGGCAGCAGCCACGAGGCACCGAAGTCGATGGACAGCCCCCGCTTGGCGAAGATCTGCGAGAACCGGGCCGACTCGGACGCCACCACCAGGTCGCAGCCGAGCGCCATCGACATGCCCGCCCCGGCGGCCACCCCGCCGACCTTGGCGATCGTCGGCTTCGGGAACCGGTGGAGCCGCAGGGCCACGTCGGCCAGCGCGCGCATCTGCACGAGGTACGGGTCGCCGGACCGTCCGGCCACGTCGCTCGGGTCCGACAGGTCGGCGCCGGAGCAGAACGCCCCGCCGGCCCCGGTGAGCACCAGCACCCGGTCGGACCGGTCGGTCGCCGCGTCGTCGAACACGGCCAGCAGCTCGCGGAACATGGTGCCGTTGGCCGCGTTCTTGCGCTCGGGGCGGTTCATGGTCACGGTCACCACGCCCCCGGCACGCTCGACGGTCAGGGTCTGCAGGTCGCTCGGCATGGGCGCAGCCTAGGAGATGGCCCGCAGGCCGCACGGGTGCCGGCTGCCACCGCGGCCGGATAGGGTGCGCGGGTGCGCATCCTGCGATCCCTCGCCCTGTCGGCCACCGTCCTGGCCGGCGTGCTCCTGCCGGCCGGCGCCGCATCGGCCGCCACCGCACCCGGCACCGCGCCCACTGCGGCGTCGGCCCCGTGGTCCAGCTGGCTCTGCCTGCCCGGGACGCCCGGCGACCCGTGCACACCGGACCTCACCACCACCCGGGTGTCGTTCACCCACGGCGTACTCGGGACCACCCGGGCGACGGTGGCCGCCCACCCGAAGATCGACTGCTTCTACGTGTACCCGACGGTGAGCGACCAGAAGACCCCCAACGCCGACCTGGTGGCCGATCCCCAGGAGCTGTCGATCGCCGACTACCAGGCGGCGCAGTTCTCGCGGGTCTGCCGCGTCTACGCACCTCTCTACCGCCAGCTGACCCTCGCCAACATCTCCGGTGCCGCCACCGCAGCCGAGCAGGCGCTCGCCTACGGCGACGTGGCGCGGGCCTGGCACACCTACCTCACCATGTACAACCACGGACGGGGTGTGGTGCTCATCGGACACTCCCAGGGGTCGTTCATCCTGCGCCGCCTCATCACCACCCAGATCGACGACCGCCCGGCCGTGCGCAAGCTGCTGGTGTCGGCCATCCTGCCCGGGGGCAACGTCCTGGTGCGCAAGGGAACGGGCGGCGGCGGCGACTTCCACCACATCGTCGCCTGCCGGTCGGCGTCGCAGACGGGGTGCGTCATCGCCTACTCGACCTTCGACGCCACCCCGCCGGCCGACTCCGTCTTCGGCCGCACCACCACCCGCGGGATGCAGGTCCTGTGCACCAACCCGGCCGCCCTCGGCGGGGGCACCGGTCTGCTCGACCCGATCCTGCCCACCCAGCCGTTCGCCCCCGGGTCGACCATTGCCGCCGGGATCGGCCTGCTCCGCTTCACCGTGCCGCCCGTACCCACGCCGTGGGTCAGCGCGCCCGGCGCCTACACCGCCGCCTGTTCGAGGGCCGGCGGGGCGGAGGTCCTGCGCATCGCCCCGACCGCGGGCGCCCCCGACCTCCACTACAGCCCGCTCCCCACCTGGGGGCTGCACCTGGTGGACGTCAACATCGCCCTCGGCAACCTCGTCGGGATCGTGGCCCGGGAGTCGGCCGCCTACCGCCCGGTGGGCTGACACCACAACACCGGTCGACCTCTGCCGCCGGGCCGGACCACCCCGGCCCGATCGCCCACCGGTGGCAGACTGGTCACGTGCGACGACGAGCGGCGTGGGTGGTCACGGCAGCGGCGACGGCCATGCTGCTCGCCGCCTGCGGAAGTCCCCGGGCCGGCGCGCCCACCACGACGTCACCTCGGGTGCCGCCCACGACCGCCGTCCCGGCCACGACCGCCGCCCCGGCGACGACCGCTCCCCCGGCGCCGGTGACCACGGCCCCCGCACCGGCGACCCTGACCATCGCCGGATGGACGGGTCGGGCACCGGTGCGGATCTACTTCTCCGCCGATGCCGGCAACGTGGCGACGGGGCTCACCTGGTCCACGTGGACGGCGACGGAGGCGGTCGGGACCGGATCCCGTGAGGAGCTGGGCTGCGTCCCCGACTGCGCCCAGGGGTCGGCCACGGCCTATCCGGTGACCATCACCCTGTCCGACCCGGTCGGGGGAAGCTTCACCACGTTGGTCGAGCAGACGGCGGACGGCCGGGGAACCAGCGAGACGTTCACGGCCCCGCAGCTCGCCCAGGGCGTGTGCCCCACCGACGACGAGGACACCTGCCACTTCGCCGGCGACTGACCCCCTGACGCCCGACGCCTGACGCCCGTCGGACGATCAGGCGATGGCGTCGAGCTCGGCCAGGTCCTCGGCGGACAGGGTGAGCCCGATGCTGGCCACGTTCTGGCGCAGGTGGGCCCGCGACGAGGTGCCCGGGATCAGCAGGATGTTCGGCGAACGCTGGTGCAGCCAGGCCAGGGCCACCGCCATGGCCGTGGTGTCGAGCCGTGCGGCCACGGTGTCGAGCTCGCGGGCCTGGAGGGGGGTGAAGCCACCGAGGGGGAAGTAGGGCACGTAGGCGATCCCCTGGGCGGCCAGCGAATCGACCAGGTCGTCGTCGCCCCGGCGGGCGACGTTGTAGAGGTTCTGCACGCACACCACCGGTGCCAGCGACTGCGCCTCGGCCACCTGCTCGGCCGACACGGTGCTCACCCCGAGGTGGCGGATCAACCCCTCCTCCTGCAGCTCGACCAGCGCGCCGAACTGCTCGGCTATCGAGCCGGCCTCCGGACCGTCGACCGCACCCACCCGCAGGTTGACCACGTCGAGGGCGTCGAGTCCCAGACGGCCCAGGTTGTCGTGCACCGCCTGGCGCAGCTCCTCGGGCGAGCGGGCGTGCGGCCACCCGCCCTGCGCGTCGCGCCGTGCGCCCACCTTGGTGACGAGGTGCAGCCCGTCCGGGTACGGGAACAGGGCCTCGCGGACGATCTCGTTGGTGACGAAGGGCCCGTAGAAGTCGCTGGTGTCGATGTGGGTGATCCCGAGCTCGACCGCCTCACGCAGCACGGCCACCGCCTCGTCCCGGTCGGCGGGGGGACCGAACACCCCGGGGCCGGCGAGCTGCATGGCGCCGAAGCCCATGCGCGAGACGGTCACGCCGTCGCCCATCGTGAACGTTCCACCCGGTGCCGTCGTCGGTGTCATGTGGGGTCCTCCTGGTGCCGTCGCCGTCCGGTCGCCGACCCGGTCCGGCCGGTGACCCGTCCGAGACTAGGGGTCCGGACGCGGCCGTCGACCGCCTGACGGCGCGGCGGCCGGTCCGGCGCCTACGCCGGGTGGCCGGTGGCCAGGTCGGCGGCGAGCTTGTCCAGGGTCTGGTAGCCCAGCGGCACGGCGCCGAAGGCGACGGTGGCGTCCCGGGCCTGCACCGACGGGTGCAGCTGGCGCATGGTGAGCACGGTGCGCCCGTCGGACTGCTCGTGCAGGGTGACGGTGACCAGGAACCGGTTCGGGTCGTCGTCGATGTCGCTGCCGTGGTCGATCACCAGCCGGGACGGCCGTTCCATCTCGAGGTACGTCATCCGGTTGGGGAAGCGCTGCCCGTCGGGTGAGACCATGTCGAAGCACCAGCTGCCGCCGGGCCGGATGTCGATCGAGCGGGTGTCGCAGGACCACCCCTCGGGCCCGTACCAGACCCCGATCCGCTCGGGTTCGGTCCACGCCGCGTACACCTGCTCGCGGGGTGCGTCGAGCACCCGGGTCAGGACGATCTCGCGCTCGGTCGTCTCCCGGTAGTCCCGGTCGTTCATGGTGGTGTGCCCCTTCCGTCGGACGCCCCCCCGGGGGTGGCGTCGTGGCTGCTCCCGTCGACCAGGAACCCCTCGAGTCGGTCGAGGCGCCGCTCCCACCCGGCCCGGGTGGCGTCGGCCCAACCGGCCACCGCCCGCAGCGTCTCGGGCCGCAGCCGGCAGGGACGGAGCCGACCCTGGCGGCTCCGGGAGATCAGCCGGGCCTGTTCCAGCACCTTCAGGTGCCGCGAGACCGCCGGCAGGCTCATGGCGAACGGTTCGGCCAGCTCGAGGACGGTGGCGTCCGACCGGGCGAGCCGGGTGACGATGGCACGGCGGGTGGGGTCGGCCAGGGCGGCGAACACGGCCCCCACCTCCGCTCCCCCGTCCGCCGGTGTGCCCGGCTCCGTAACAGTTAACATCTGCGTTAACCATAGCACCGGGACCCGGCATGGCCGGGGCCGGTGGGGTCGGTCGCCCTCCGGCGCCCGGGCACCCGGTTGCTAGAAGGCGTCCTCGATCACGTCCACCTCGCCGGCGGTGATGCACACCACGTCGAAGCGCAGGTCGACCAAGGCGCGGCCCGACGCCGGGGTCAGCTCGGCCAGCCAGCGCGCCGCCAGCCGACGGATGCGCCGCTGCTTGGCCGGCAGCACCGACTCGGCCCCGGTGCCGAAGGCGTCGGACGACCGGGTCTTGACCTCGCAGAAGGCGACGGTGCGTCCCTGGCGGGCGATCAGGTCGACCTCGCCCTCCCGGCGGTGCCAGTTGCGCTCGAGGACCTCGTAGCCGTGGTCCTCGTACCAGGCGACGGCGACGTCCTCGCCGGCCCGTCCGAGTGCGGCGCGGCGCTCCGCACCGGACCGTCCCGCCGTGCCGTCGGGCGATCCGCTCACCGCCGACCGCCCACCCGGGAGCGGCTCACAGCTCCTTGTCGGGCAGACGCTCGATGTTGACGTCGCGGAAGGTGAGGATCCGGACCGACGGCACGAAGCGGGCCGGTCGGTACATGTCCCACACCCAGGCGTCGGTGAGCACGACCTCGACGCAGGCCGGCGAGGTCTCCGACCGCACCGTGACGTCGACGGTGTTGGCCAGGTAGAAGCGACGCTCGGTCTCGACCACGTACGAAAAGAGCGGCACCACGGCCCGGTACTCGTGGACCAGCGCCAGTTCGATCTCGGACTCGTACCGCTCCAGGTCCTCTTCGCTCATCGGAGCACGCGCCGCGACGTCACGGCCGGAGGGATGTCCGACGACGACATCCGGGCGGCGCGATCAGGAGCGGGCAGACCGCAGTTCCTTGATCTTGGCGGCCTTGCCGTGGCGGTCGCGCAGGTAGTACAGCTTCGCCCGGCGCACGTCGCCCAGGGACACGACCTCGGTGTGGTCGATGACCGGGGAGTGCACGGGGAAGGTCCGCTCGACGCCGACGCCGAAGCTGACCTTGCGGACGGTGAAGGTCTCCTGGAGGCCACGGCCCTGGCGGCGGATGACCGCACCCTGGAACACCTGGACGCGCTCACGGGTCCCCTCGACCACGCGGACGTGCACCTTGACGGTGTCGCCGGGGCGGAACTCGGGGATGTCGTCCCGCAGGCTGTCACGGTCGATGATGTCGGTCGGGTTCATGGGGCGCGTCTCTTTCGGGGCTGGGTCGAACTCGCTCCCGCCGGCGTCCCGGGACGGGCACCGCATGCGGTGCGCTCCGGGCGTCGCTCCCGACACCGGCAGGTCCGGCGCCGACGAGGCTCCTCAATCGTAGCCGTGTTCGCGCAGCAGGCGCACCTCACCGTGGGCTCGGAGCAGGGCGACCTCCTCGGCGGTCAGTCCGCCGCGTCGCTCGACCAGGTCGGGACGGCGCTGCACCGTCCTGACCAGGGACTGTGCCCGGCGCCAGGCGTCGACCCGCCCGTGGTCGCCCGAACGCAGCACCTCGGGCACGGCCAGGCCGCGGAACTCCGCCGGTCGGGTGTACTGCGGGTACTCGAGCAGTCCGGCGGCGAAGCTCTCCTCGTCGGGGGACTGCTCGTTGCCGAGCACCCCGGGCAGCAGGCGGGCGACGGCCTCGACCACCACCAGCGCGGCGAGTTCGCCCCCGGCCAGGACGTAGTCGCCGATCGACAGCTCGCCGTCGCACAGCTCGTCGGCCACCCGCTGGTCGACCCCTTCGTAGCGGCCGCACAGGAGCGAGAACCCGTCCGGCGAGCCGGCGAGCTCCCGGGCCACCCCCTGGTCGAACCGCCGACCCGAGGCCGACAGCAGCAGCAGGGGCCGGGGCAGGCCGTCGGGCCCGGCGGCGACCGCCTCGACGGCCCCGAACACCGGTTCGGGGGCGAGCACCATCCCGGCGCCGCCACCGAACGGGGCGTCGTCGACGGTCCGGTGGACGTCGTGGGTGGCGTCGCGGATGTCGTGGGCACGCAGGTCGAGTCGCCCGCTCCCCCGGGCCCGTCCGAGGATCGAGGCCGAACCGTAGTGGTCGACGACCTCGGGGAAGAGCGTGAAGACGTCGACCCGGAGCGCCGAGGGCGACGGGGCGGGCGTGCTCACGTGACGTCGAGCAGGCCGTCAGGGATGTCGACGGTGACCCGCACCCCCGGCTCGGAGCCCGTCACGAAGCGCAGCGGGATCAGTCCGCCGCCGGCCAGCACCAGCAGGTCGCTGGCCGGGTTGGCCTCCACCCCGGACACGGTCCCGAGCTCGGTGCCGTGGAGGTCGACGACCACCGAGCCGATGAGGTCGTGCACCCACAGCGCATCGGGGTCCTCGAGCGGCGGGGCGAGCAGGGGCGTGTCGCGGAGGGCCTCGGCGGCGTCGATGCCGTGCACCCCGTCGAGGGTCACGATGTAGCGCCCGCGGTGGGCCGAGGAGCGCACGATGGTGAAGGTGCGGCCGTCGGCGGCGTGGAGGACCGAGCCCGCCGCCACCCGCTCCTCGCGGTTGGTGGTCAGGGACACGATCACCTCGCCCCGCAGGCCGTGCGGCTTGACGATCCGGCCGACACCCAGCAGGACCGTGTCGTCGTCGGGGTCGCCACCGGCACCGTCGGCGCCGTCGCCGGGGGCCGGGGCGGTCACCGGGGGCTCAGTCGTCGACGATGTCGACGCTGGTCTGGACGCCGTCGCGGGCGCCGGCGGCGGCCACCACCGTGCGGATGGCCTGGGCCACCCGGCCGCGGCGACCGATCACCCGTCCCATGTCCTCGGGCGCCACGTGGATGCGGAACCGGACGGAGTCGCCCCGCTCCTCGGTGTTGATCACCACGGCCTCGTTGTCCGAGGCGATGGCGTTCACCAGGTAGGTGACGACGGCGAGCGGCGTACCGCCCGACACGCGGTTACCCGCGTCGTCGTCGTGGTCGTCGAAGTCGTCGTCGATCGTGTTGACGTCGTCGTCCGAGTCCACCACCGTGTCGTCGGTCACGTGGCCGCCTTGGCCGCGGCGAACTCGTCGAGGGCGCCGGACTGCTGCAGCAGCTTCTCGACCCGCTCGGTGGGCTGGGCGCCCTGGGACAGCCACTTGACCGCCTTGGCGTTGTCGATCTGCACGACGGCGTCGGGCTCGGCCAGGGACTTGCCCCGGGGGGCGTAGGTGCCCACGATCTCGATGAACCGCCCGTTACGGGGCGAGCGGCTGTCCGCCGCCACCAGCCGGTACGTCGGCTGCTTCTTCTTCCCGATCCGCACGAGGCGGAGCTTTACTGCCACGGTAACTCCTCTGTTGCATGGTGTCTTCCAATGGAAGCGCTGGCTGATGCTGGTGAATCCGGTCGGCGCCCGGTGCCGGGCGGGGGGAGCGGACTCCCATCGCCCGGGCTGTCGACCCGCTGACGGCGGGTCCCGCCCAACTCGGAGATCTTAGGGCACTTCGGGACACCGGGCCGACCGGGCCCGGCGCAGGGACGTCACCGGGCCTTCGGGGTGACCCGCCCGCCACCCTTGCCCTTCTTGCCGCCCTTGCCCTTCTTGGCGGACCGGGCCGTGCCGCCGGACCCACCGGACCCGCCCGGCGGGGCGCCGGCTTCGCCCGGGACGCCGGCGCCCACGGCCGGCAGCTCACCCATGGCGGCCATGTCGGCCATGGCCTTGGGTGAGAGCTTCGGGCCGCGCCCGAGCAGGCCGCCGAGTCCGCCCAGGGCCCCGCCCGTGCCGCCCTTGGTGAACCCCTTCATCATCTTCTGCATCTCCTTGAACTGCTTCAGGAGCGCGTTGACGTCCGTCGTCGTGGTGCCGCTGCCGTTGGCGATCCGGACCCGGCGGCTGCCGTCGATGACCGACGGGTCGACCCGCTCGGTCGGGGTCATGGACCGGATGATGGCCTCGACCTGGTTCAGCTGGCGGTCGTCCACCGCCTCGGACGCCTGCTTCAGGTCCTTCGACATGCCCGGCAGCATCGACAGGACGCCCGAGATGGAGCCCATCTTGCGGACCTGCTGGAGCTGCTCCAGGAAGTCCTCGAGGGTGAACTTCCCCTCCATGATGGCGGCCGCGCCCTTGGTGGTGACGTCCTGGTCCATCGTGCGCTCGGCCTGCTCGATGAGGCTGAGCACGTCCCCCATGCCGAGGATCCGGTCGGCCATGCGGTCGGGGTGGAACTGGTCGAAGTCGTCGAGCTTCTCCCCGGTCGAGGCGAAGGCGATGGGCCGGCCCACCACCTCCTTGACCGACAGGGCGGCGCCGCCGCGGGCGTCGCCGTCGAGCTTGGTGAGGATCACCCCGTCGAGGGAGAGCGCGGCGTGGAACGCCTGGGCGGTCGACACGGCGTCCTGGCCGGTCATGGCGTCGATGACGAGGAAGGTGTAGTCGGGCTGGACGGCGCCGGCGATGTGACGGATCTCGTCCATCAGGTCCTCGTCGATGGACAGGCGGCCCGCGGTGTCGACGATGAGCACGTCGCGGCCGAGGCGCTTGGCCTCCTCGAGGCCGGCGGTGGCCACCGCCACCGGGTCCGACGCCTCGCTGAAGACCGTCACGCCGGCCTGGCCACCCAGGACCCGCAGCTGCTCGACGGCGGCCGGTCGCTGGAGGTCGGCACCGACCAGCAGCGGGTGGCGTCCCTGCTGCTTGAACCAGCGGGCCAGCTTGGCTGACGCGGTGGTCTTGCCGGACCCCTGGAGTCCGGCCAGCAGCACGACCGTCGGGGGGCGGCTGGCGTAGCGGATCTGGAGGGTCTCGCCGCCCAGGATGGCGACGAGCTCCTCGTTGACGATCTTGATGACCTGCTGGCCCGGGCTGAGGCTCTGCGACAGCTCGAGCCCGACGCAGCGCCGGCGGACGGCGTCGGTGAAGGTGCGCACCACGCCGATCTCGACGTCCGCCTCGAGGAGGGCGGTGCGGATCTCCCGGAGGACCTCGTCGACGTCGGCCTCGGACAGCCGGCCCCGGCCGCGGAGCCGGGTGAGGATGCCGTCGAATCGGTCGGTCAGGCTCTCGAACATGGGGTGCTCAGGCTACCTGAACCCGACCGGTGCCCGGCGCGGGCGCCACCGGCCCCCCAGTCGTGTCGGTGCGACCGCTCAGAAGAGGGCGTCGACGAAGGCCTGGGCGTCGAAGTCGACGAGATCGTCGGCACCCTCGCCCAGACCGACGAGCTTGACCGGCAGGCCCAGCTCGCGCTGGATGGCCACCACGATGCCACCCTTGGCCGTGCCGTCGAGCTTGGTGAGGACCACGCCGGAGACGTCCACCGCGTCGAGGAACACCTTGGCCTGGGCCAGTCCGTTCTGGCCGGTGGTGGCGTCGAGCACCAGCAGGACCTGTGCCACGTGCCCCGGTGGCCGGTCCGACACCCGGCGGATCTTCTTCAGCTCCTCGATGAGGTTGACCTTGTTGTGCAGGCGGCCGGCCGTGTCGGCCAGCACCAGGGGGTAGCCCTTGGACGCCGCCCGCTGCACGGCGTCGAAGACGACCGACGACGGGTCGCCGCCCTCGGCGCCGCGGACGATGTCGGCGCCCGACCGCTCGGCCCACAGGCTGAGCTGTTCGCCGGCCGCGGCCCGGAAGGTGTCGCCGGCGGCGAGCAGCACCGGGGTGCCCGAACGGGCGATGCGGGTCGCCACCTTGCCCACCGTGGTCGTCTTGCCCACGCCGTTGACACCGACGAACAGCCAGACGTCGACGGTGCGCCCCACCTCGCCCTCGGCGGCCGGCGGCCGGTCGGCGCCGACGGTCGGGAGCCCCGAGGACCCGGCGGCGAGCATGGCCACCAGGTCGGCCTTCAGGGCGTCCACCAGTGCGTCGGGCCCGCCGATCTCGCCCGAGGTGACCCGGGTCCGCAGGTCGTCGAGGAGGGCGTCGGTCGCCCCCACGCCGACGTCGGCCCGGATCAGCGCCTCCTCGAGGTCGTCCCACGTGCCGGCGTCGATCCGGCCCCGGGCGCGGATGGCGCCGACGTAGCCCGACAGCAGGCCGCGGGCCTTGCCCAGCCGGCCCCGGTAGGAGGCCGGTTCGGGGGCCTCGGGCCCGGGCGGCTCCGGGGACTCGACCGGCGCGGCCGGTGCGGCCGCGGGGGTCCGGGTCGCCGCAGGGGCCGGCGCCACCGGCCGTTCCGCCAGGGCCGTCCCGGTGCCGGAACCGGCGTCCGGCCCCTCGGACCGGCCACGGCGGGACAGGGCCACGCCTCCGGCCACCAGGAGCACCGGCACCGCCACGGCCAGCCCGATGACGACGTCGGATGCCCCGTAGAGCGCGCCCGGTCCGATCACCGCTCGGGTCCGCCGACGGGCTCGACGCCCGCCCGGTCCGAGGACGTGTCCCCGCCGGTGGCGGTGGGCGAGTCGAGGCGGCGGGCCACCTCGTTGAGCGTCGTCGGCTGGCGGGCGGGGACGGCCCCACCGGCGTCCGCATCCGTGTCGGACGGGGCCGGGCCGGATCCGTCCGCGGTTGCGCCGGCGCCCACCGGCGTGCCCCCGGTGGGCGTGTCGGGCGCCGGTGCCGTCGTCCCGTCGGCGTCGGTCGTGGCGGCGCCGGCTCCGTCCGCCGCACCCCCGTCACCGGTTCCGGGACCGTCCGTCCCCTCGAGGTCGGGCACGATGACCGGGGTCACGGCACGCACGTCGAGCTTGGCCGTCGGGCGGGCGTCGAGCGTGTCGAGCGCGGTGCGGTCCCGGGGCACCTTCTGGCTGACCACCTTGGACGAGCCGCCGGGCGCCATGGTCACGCCGTAGAGGGCGTCGGCCGCCTCCATCGTGCGCTTCTGGTGGCTCACGATGATCAGCTGCGCCTCCTCCCGGAACTCGTTGACCAGGGCGAGGAACCGCATCAGGTTGACGTCGTCGAGTGCCGCCTCGACTTCGTCCATCAGGTAGAAGGGCGACGGCCGGCTCCGGAACACGGCGAACAGGTAGGCCATGGCCACGAGCGACCGCTCGCCACCGGACAGCAGCGACAGCCGGCGCACGTTGCGGCCGGCCGGGCGGACCTCGACCTCGACCCCGGTGTCGAGCAGGTTCTCGGGGTCGGTGAGCGACAGCCGGCCGGTCCCCCCCGGGAACAGCGAGGTGATCAGGTTCGAGAAGTGCTCGTTGACGTCGGCGAAGGCCGCGTCGAACACGTGCATGATCTCCTCGTCGAGCGTCCGGATGACCTGGCGGAGGTCCCGCTGGGCCTTGCGCACGTCCTCCACCTGGGACTCGAGGAACTGGTGGCGCTCCCCCAGCTCGGACAGCTCCTCCATGGCCAGCGGGTTGACCGGTCCGATGGCGGCCAGCTCGGCCTCGAGCTGCTCCATCCGGGTCCCGGCGTCGACCCCGTCGGGCAGCTCCGGCACCGGGGCCTCCAGGGCGTCCTCGGGTCCGCATCCGAGCTCGCGCCGGAGCGTCTCGACCACCGCTTCGCGGCGCACGGTGGCCTCGACCAGGTCCAGCTCGGCCTTCTGCAGGCGGCTGCGGGTGGCGGCGAGCTCGTGCTCGCTCACGGCCCGGCGGCGGCGGAGCTCCTCGAGCTTGGCCCCTCCCGCCCGTACGGCCTCGAGCTGGCGGCGGTGACGGTCCCGCAGCGACGACAGCAGCGCGTCCAGGCCGGACTGCGCCTCGGCCACGACGCCCAGCAGGCGCTCGACGGCGGTGGCGTCGGACTCGAGACGGGTGCGCCGTTCGGCGGCCTGCTGACGCTCCTCGGCGTGCCCGGTGAGCCGCCGCTCCACCTCGGCCAGCCGCTCGGCCAGCACCCGGCGCCGCTCGACGAGCCCGGCGGTGCGGACCTCCCACTCGTTGCGGGCCGCCGCGGCCTCGGCGATGCGTCCGTCGATCCTGCGGCGCTCCTCGCGGGCCGCGGCCACCTGCTCGGACGCACGGACCCGGGCGTTCTCGAGCTCGGGCATACCGGCCACCAGTTCGGCCACCCGGGTGGCGTCGCGGTCGATGCGGTCCTCGAGCTCGGCCCGGTTGCGCCGGATCTCCTCCAGTTCGGTGCCCAGCAGGTCCCGGTCGCCCGACACGCGCTGGCGCCCGACCCGGGCGGCCTGGTGGGCCACCTCGTTGCGGTCGTCGGTCCGCACGGCCTCGGCGGCCGCCTCGCGGGTGACCTCGACCTCGGCACGGGCGGCGGTGCGTTCCGCGATGGCGGCCGTCGCCTCACGGCCGGCCACCGCCGACCGCTCCCGGGCCTCGTCCACCACGGCCGCCGTCACCACACCGCCACCGGCGCGCACGCGCCAGCCGGTGGGCGAGAACCGGTCGCCGTCCCGGGTGACCACCACCAGGTCGGGCCGGGACAGGGCCAGGTCGATGGCGGCCGACCACCCCCGCTGGGCACAGCACGAGCCGTGCAGCAGGGTGTCGAGCACCGTGTCGAGCCCCGGGTAGGCGCGTCCGCCCGTCCGCGGCCGGACGTGGCCGCGGATGGACTCGGTCCCCTCGGGCGTCGCCGGGCCGGCCAGCTCGACCCGACGGGACACGGCCGACTCGGTGAGGGCCAGGACCGCCCCGGTGGCCCCACCCTGGCGGAGTCGGGACAGTGCGGCACGGGCCGGCTCGCTGCCCGAGACGACCACGGCGGCCAGCGAGGCGCCGGCCGCGGCCTCGAAGGCCTCCTCCCACCCGCTGTCCACCTCGACCAGGTCGAGGAGGGTGCCGACGACACCGTCGACCCCGGCCAGCAGCTCGGCCCCGGCCGCCCCGCGGGCCTCGTCCAGCGCCCGTTCGAGGGCGTCGGCGCGGGCCTGGGACCGTGCGTGCTCCTGTTCGGCCTGGCGGAGCGTCTCCTCGGCCACCTCCAGGCGGCGGGTGGCGGCCACGTGCGCCGCCTCGGTCGCCGCCCGTGCGGCCTGGAGGCCGTGACGGCTCTGCTCGGTCTCGGCCAGGCGCTCGCCGAGCTCGTGGTCCTCGCCCTCGAGGACGGCGGCGCGGCGTTCGGCGGCCCCCTGTCGGGCGATCAGCTGGTCGAGGGTGCGCCGGTCGCGCTCCAGGGCGTGCTCGAGCGAGGCGAGCTGGCCCCGGGCCACCGTCACGGCCTCCTCGGCCCGGCGCAGCTCGCCGCCGTCGCTCCGGCTGGCCAGGTGGGCCTGGAGTTCGGACGCGGCGGCGGACTCGGCGGCCAGCAGCCCGTCCTGCTCGGGCGCGAGGTCGGCGGCCTCCTGGCCGGCCCCCTCGAGCTCCTCGGCCAGGCGGGCGCCCTCGGCCTCGAGGGTCGAGACCACGTCGGCGTCGGCCGCCGCGTCGAGGGCGCGGGCCAGCGAACGCTGGCGTTCGCGCAGCACCCCCGACAGGCCCCGGGCCCGCTCGACCATCCCCTCGGTCCGGCCCAGGGCCGCCGTCAGGTCGGACTCGCGCTCGGCCGACAGCTCGTCGGCGGTGCGCTCGGAGTCGGCGTCGAGTTCGCCGAGCGCCTCCTGGAGGCGCTGCTCGTTGGCCCGCTGCTCCTCCTGGAGCCGGGTGCAGGCCGTGCGCTGGCGGTCGAGGGCGCGCAGTTCGGTGCCGGCGACGTGCAGGCGCACGGCACGCAGCTCGTCGGCCAGGCCGGTGAAGGAGCGCGCCGCCGCCGCCTGACGCTCGAGCGGTCGGATCTGGCGCTTGACTTCGCGGACCAGGTCGAACAGGCGCTCGAGGTTCTCCTCGGTCGAGGCCAGCCGCCGCTCGGACCGTTCGCGACGGCGCCGGAACTTGAGGACACCGGCGGCCTCCTCGATGACCGACCGGCGGTCCTCGGGGCGGGCCTCGAGGATGGCGTCGAGGTGGCCCTGGCTGATGATCACGTGCTGCTGGCGGCCGACACCGGTGTCGGACAGCAGCTCCTGGATGTCGAGGAGGCGGCACGGCGTGCCGTTGATCGAGTACTCGCTGTCCCCCGAGCGGAAGAGGGTGCGGGTGATGGTGACCTCGGCCAGGTCGGCCGAGAGCTTGCCCGAGGTGTTGTCGATGGTCAGCGACACCTCGGCCCGCCCGAGCGCCGGCCGGTTGGCCGTGCCCATGAAGATGACGTCCTCCATCTTGGCGGAGCGCACGGTGCGTGGCCCCTGGGCGCCGAGCACCCAGGCCACGGCGTCCACGACGTTGGACTTGCCGCTCCCGTTCGGGCCCACGACGACGGTGACCCCGGGCTCGAATTCGAGCACCGCGGGGTCGGCGAAGGACTTGAATCCTTTGAGGGAGAGGGACTTCAGGAACACCGGGCGCTCACCCTATCGGCACCCGCGGCGGACCGCAGGAGCCCTGCTCACACCTGGCAATGTTCGCAGAAGAACGTGGAGCGCCCGCCCACCTTGACCCGCACGATGGTCGAGCGGCAGCGCCGGCAGGCCTGTCCCTCCCGGTCGTAGGCCTGGTGCTGGTCCTGGTAGTCCCCGACCTCACCGAACAGGTCACGGTACTGCTCGTCGGCCAGGGACGAGCCCCGTCGCTTGACCGCCTCGGCCAGCGTCTCGACCATCGACCGGTACAGGCGGCGGACCTCCTGGGAGGACAGCGAGTCGGACCGGCGGTCGTAGCGGAGCCCCGCCGCGAACAGGATCTCGTCGGCGTACATGTTGCCGATGCCCGCCACGAACTCCTGGTCCATCAGCAGCGCCTTCAGCCCCGACTTGTGGGAGGAGAGGAGGACCCAGAACTTCTCCCAGCTCATGATGTCCTCGAGCGGGTCGAAGCCCAGGTGGGCGAGTTCGGGCAGGGGGCGCTCCCCCTCGGCCGGCGCCGCCGACACGAAGAGCTCGCCGAAAGTGCGGGGATCGACGAAGCGGAGCTGGCCGCCCTGGGTGAAGGTGATGACGGCGTGGGTGTGGGGGACCTTGGGCTCCTTCACGTTCTTGACGCGGTGGAGCTGGCCGCTCATGCCCAGGTGGACCACCAGGGTGGCCCCGTCGTCCAACACCAGCAGGAGGTACTTGCCGGCCCGGTTGATGGCGGTGATGGTCCGGCCCTCGAGCTGGGCCCGGAACTGCTTCGCACTGGGGTGGCGGCGGACGGTGCGGCCGTTGCGGACCTCGACCGCCTTGATCTTCCGGTTGACGACCTCGCCCTGGAGGTCCCTCCGGATGGTCTCGACTTCGGGAAGCTCAGGCATTTCCCCCGCCTCTCTCGGCTTCCAGCGATCCACAGGCCGCCTGGGCGGCGACCTGCTCGGCATCCTTCTTCGACCGCCCCTCCCCCGTACCGAGGCGCTGGCCAGCAACGTACACCGTGGCCAGGTACCTCCGAGCATGGTCGGGGCCCGAGCCGACCACCTCGTAGCGGGGCACGCCCCGCCCCAGGGCCACCGTCTCCTCTTGGAGCCGGCTCTTGTGGTCCGACTCGCCGGGCTCCCCCACGGCCACGGCGATCCGGACCTCCAGGAGGCCGAGCACCAGGTCACGGGCGTCGTCCATACCCCCGTCGAGATAGACGGCGCCGATGCAGGCCTCCATGGTGTCGGCCAGGATCGACTCCTTGGCGCGGCCCCCCGAGGCGTCCTCCCCCTTGCCCAGGCGCAGGTGGTCGGGGATCCCGAGGTCCGTGGCGACCTCGGCCAGGACCCGGGAGTTCACCACCGCGGCCCGGGTCTTGGACAGCAACCCGTCGGACAGCTCGGGATGGGTGCGGAAGGTGTGCTCGGCCACGACCAGACCGAGGACGGCGTCGCCCAGGAACTCCAGGCGTTCGTTCGACGCCGCACCACCGTGCTCGGCGCACCACGACCGGTGGGCCAGCGCCTCCGACAGCAGGTCCGGTGACGCGAACCGGTGCCCGAGCCGCTCGGCCAGCCCGAGGTCATCCGCCGGTCCCCCGGCGCTGTCCGGGGCGGCCACCGCGCTGCTCAGGACGCCCCGAGTTTGGCGTCCACGTAGTCGACCGCGTCCCGGACCGTCCGCAGCTCCTCGAGGTCCTCGTCGTCGATCCGGAAGCCCACCGAGCGCTCGCCCAGCTCCTCCTCCAGGCCCTCGACCAGCTCGATCAGGGCGAGGGAGTCGGCGTCGAGGTCCTCCGCGAACGAGGACGACTCGCTGATCGTCGACGGTTCGATCTCCAGGATGTCGGCCAGGAGCTCACGGATGAGCTCGAGGATCTGCTGGCGGTCGAGCGGACCCTTCTCCACGTGGGTCTCAGCGGGCACGGCGTCTCCTGTACACGGGTCGGTGGCCGGGCCGGAACTCGGCCCTGGACTGGGACGATGTTACCCGAGGCCGGCGGGGGCCCCAACCCGCGGCCCGGCCCCGGCCGCCGGCCGGGCCCACCGCTCCCCCGGCCGGTGCGCCCGGCCCCCCGACCGGCGACAATGGCTGCGTGACCCACATTCACGCAGTCGAAACACTCCGGCAACTGGCGCGACGCAACCGTCGGGGACACTCGGGGACGTGACCGCCCCGACGGAGACGAGTGCGCCCGCCGACGCCGCCCCCGGGTGGCCGTCCTACGACCCCGCGCCGCTCTACGACGAGCTGGTCGGCCCGGGCGGTGCTCCCCGCCCCGCCGCCGAGGCCCTGTGGGAGCACCTCGCCCGCCTCGGGCCCGAGGCCCTGGCCGAGCGCCAGGCCGCCGCCGACCGGGAGATCCGGGCCATCGGCGTCACCTTCACGGTCTACGACGAAGGGGTCGGCGTGGACCGCCCCTGGCCCTTCGACATCCTCCCGAGGATCATCCCCCGTGACCACTGGCAGCTGATCGAGGCCGGCCTCGTGCAGCGGCTGGCCGCCCTCAACCTGTTCATCGACGACTGCTACCACGACCAGCGGGCGGTGCGCGAGGGCGTGGTGCCGGCCGACCTGGTCACCGGCTCGCCCAACTTCCGGCGGGAGTGCATGGGCGTCGACCCACCCGGCGGCATCTGGGCCCACATCTGCGGGAGCGACCTCGTGCGAGACGACCAGGGGTTCTGGTACGTGCTCGAGGACAACCTGCGGGTGCCCTCCGGCGTCTCGTACCTCCTGGAGAACCGGATGGTGACCAAGCACATCTTCCCCGAGATGTTCCGGCACTACTCCATCGAACCGGTGGACCCCTACGTGGGACGTCTGGCCAGCACGCTGGCATCGGTGTCGCCCGCCACCGGCGACCCGACCATCGTGGTGCTGACGCCGGGGATCTACAACTCCGCCTACTTCGAGCACGCCTTCCTGGCCCAGCAGCTGGGGGTCGAGCTGGTGGAGGGCAACGACCTCGTCGTCCTGGACGACGACTGCGTCTACGCCCGCACCATCGACGGCCTGGAGCGGGTCGACGTGATCTACCGCCGGGTGGACGACCTCTTCCTCGACCCCGAGGTGTTCCGGCCCGACTCGATGCTGGGCGTCCCCGGGCTGATGCGGGCGTGGAAGGCGGGCCGTGTGGCGCTGGTCAACGCCCCGGGCGCGGGCATCGCCGACGACAAGAAGGTCTACTCGTACGTACCCGACATCATCCGCTTCTACCTCGACGAGGAACCCGTCCTCTGGACGATCCCCACCTACCGGTGCAGCGACCCCGAGTCCCGGGCCCACGTGCTGGCCAACCTGCCCGAGCTGGTGGTCAAGCCGGCCAACGAGTCCGGCGGCTACGGCGTGCTGGTCGGCTCCCAGGCCACCGCCGAGGAGCTGGCCACGGCGGCCGCCCAGATCACCGGGGACCCCAACCGGTGGGTGGCCCAGCCCATCATCCAGCTGTCGACGGCCCCCACCCTGTGCCCGGAGGGGATCGCCCCCCGCCACGTCGACCTCCGACCCTTCACCCTGCTCGGACCCGACGGCGCCTACGTCACCCGCGGCGGGCTGACCCGGGTGGCCCGGCGCAAGGGCTCCCTGGTGGTGAACTCCTCCCAGGGTGGGGGCAGCAAGGACACCTGGGTGGTGGACGCCCCGGCGGACCCGAAGGTGGCGGCCGGGTTCGGCGCCGGCGACGGCGGCACGCCGTGACCGGGGTCGCCCCCGTGGACGGGGCCGCACCGGTGACCGGGGTGCCACCCGGCGACGTCGACGGGACCGACGAGGAGAGGAGCGCCACGATGCTGCTCGCACGCATGGCCGAGGCCGTCTACTGGGCCGGCCGCCACCTGGAACGGGCCGAGGGCACGGCCCGCATCGTCCAGGTGCACACCGACGCCCACGTGGACATGCCCGTGGGCGAGGACGTCGGCTGGGAGCCCCTCCTCGCCATCGCCGGCGTGGACAGCGAGTTCGCCGAGCGGTACTCGACCGCGTCCGGCACCGACGACGCCCGGGCGGCCGAGGAGGACGTGGTCGAATTCCTGCTCCACGGCGACGGCAACGCCTCGTCGATCCTGGCGTCGCTGACCGCCGCCCGTGAGAACCTGCGCACGGCGCGGCCCGTGATCCCCCGGGAGGCGTGGGAGGCGTGCAACAACCTGTGGCTGTCCAGCACCGACCACCTGGCCGAGGCCGACTCGCGCGAGGGACGCGTGTGGTGGCTGCGCCGGGTGATCGCCGGCTGCCAGTGCATCCACGGCATCCTCCTCGGGACCATGAGCCGGGACGAGGCCATGTCCTTCCTCGTCCTGGGCCAGAACATCGAGCGGGCCGACCTCACCACCCGGGTGCTCGACGTGCGCTCCGACAGCCTCCATCCCCGGGGGGCCGACGACCCCTACGACGTCGTGCACTGGATGGCCGTGCTCCGCTCGCTGGCCGCCTACCAGCCCTTCCGGCGGGCCATGCCCGCCCGCCCGCAGGGCGACTCGACCCTGCGCTTCCTCCTCCAGGACGACCGGTTCCCCCGGGCGGTCGGGGCCTGCCTCACCGAGGCCCGGGCCCAGCTCAAGGTCCTCCCCCATTCCGAGCGGGCCCAGGAGGCCTGCCAGAATGCCTCCATGGTTGTTGCCTCGGCCCCGGTGGCCCGTCTGGCCGTCGGCGGCCTGGCCGAGTTCCTGGAGGACGTCGAGCTCGCCCTGGTCGAGATCCACCAGCGCGTCGACGAGACGTACTTCCGGCCCGACTTCGTCGGCTGGGAAGCGGCGGCCGCCACCACGTGACCGCCACCGCCCCGGCGGGCCCGCTGGGCCCCCCGGACCAGCCGTCCGCGCTCCCGTCCCCGGTGGCCGCCTACGTCCCGCCGCCCGGCGGGTACGACGAGTTCACCCTGCCCGACGGCGGCGTGCGGCCACGGTGGCGCCAGGTCGCCGAGGCGCTCGACGGCTTCGGGTCCGACGGGCTCGCCGCACGCCACGACGAGCTGGCCCGACTGCTGCGCAACGAGGGGGCGACCTACAACGCCACGGTGGACGGCCACAGCGTGCGCCGGCCCTGGACGCTCGACCCGGTGCCCCTGGTGCTCGACCACGCCGAGTGGACGGTGCTCGAGGCGGCCGTGGCCCAGCGGGTGGCCCTGCTCGACCTGGTGGCCGACGACCTCTACGGCGACCGCACCCTCATCGCCCGCGGACTGGTGCCGGCCGAGGTCGTCCTGGCCCACCCGGGCTTCCTGCGGGCGTGCACCGGGATCCCCGTCCCCGGCGCCCACCGCCTCTTCACGGCGGCGGTCGACGTCGTGCGCGAGGCCGGCGGGCGCTTCCGGGCCGTCACCGACCGGGCCCAGGCCCCGTCCGGGCTCGGCTACGCCCTGGTCAACCGCTCGGCGCTGTCGCGGGTCTTCCCGACGCTCCACCGGGCGTCCGGCGTCGAGCGCCTGGCCGGGTTCGTGCGGGCCATCCGCGCCGGGGTGGCGGCCGCCGCCCCCGAGGGCGTGGAGGAACCCCGGGTGGCCATCCTCACCCCCGGTCCCCTGACCGAGACCTACTTCGAGCACGCCTACCTGGCCTCGTTCCTCGGCTACCCGCTGGTCGAGGGGCGGGACCTGGTCGTGCAGAACAACCGGGTGTGGCTGCGGTCGCTGGCCGGCCTCGACCCGGTCGACGTGGTCATCCGCCGGGTCGACGACGACTGGTGCGACCCGGTCGAGCTCCGGGCCGACTCGCTGCTCGGCGTGCCCGGCCTGATCGAGGTGGTGCGCCGGGGTCGGGTGGCCGTGCTCAACCCGTTGGGGTCCGCCGTGCTGGAGAGCCCCGCCCTGGCCGGCCTCCTCGACGACGTGGCGCCGGCGCTGCTCGGCGAGGAGCTCACCCTGCGGGGACCCCGGAGCTGGTGGTGCGGGCGGCCCGACGGGCTCAGCCACGTGCTGGCGTCGCTCGACGACCTCCTCCTCCTGCCCGTCCACCCCTACGTCGGACATGGTCCGTTCCTGCCCGCCACCCTGTCGTCGGTGGAGCGGGCCCAGCTGGTGGACCGGGTGCGGTCCCGGCCCGGCGACTGGGTGGGCCAGGAGATCCTGACGCCGTCCACCGTGCCGACGGTCGACGCCGACGGGTCGCTGGTGCCCCGCCCCGTGATCCTCCGCACGTTCGCCGTGGCCGACCGGACCGCGGGCGGCGTCCCCGGCCACGGGTTCCGCCTGCTGCCGGGGGGCCTCACCCGGGCCGGGACCGACCCGGACACGCCCGTCGTGGCCGGCCGGGGCCGGAGCACCAGCAAGGACACCTGGGTGACGACGTCGGAGCCGGCGTTCCAGCAGAGCCCGTGGCTGCCGTCCGTGCGCACCGAGCCGGGACCGGTCGTGGTGCCGGAGCCGCCCGCCACCCTGCCCGGACGCGTGGCCGCCCAGCTCTTCGTCCTCGGAAGGAGCGCCGAGCACGCCGAACTGGTCATCCGGCTCATCCGCACGGTGCTGGCCCGCCTCGACCAGCCCCTCGCCACCGGCGACGACGGCGGGGCCCAGTCGCTGCAGGTGCTGCTGTCCGCACTCGGCGGCGCGTCGGGGTTCGACCCGGGGGCCGAACCCGGCGACCGCCCGGCCCGCGCCGCGGGCGCGACGGTGGCCGAAGGGGTCCTGCCCAACGACCGCACCGCCCTCGCCCTGCTCTTCGACCCGGGGGTGGCCGGCAGCCTGGTGTCGACGCTCGGCGTCCTGGTCGAGGCCTCCTACTCCGTGCGCGAGCAGCTGTCGGCCGACACCTGGCAGCTGGTCGGCGACATCGAGGAGGAGCTCGGCCGGTTCCGGCGCCGGCCGCCGACCCAGTTCGTGGGCGCCCAGCCCAGCCTGCTGCGCCTGCAGCGGTCGCTGCTGGCCCTGTCGGGCGTGTCGGCCGAGAACATGGAGCGCGACCCGGCCTGGCTGTTCCTCGACGGTGGCCGCCGTCTCGAACGGGCCCAGGGCCTGGTCCGACTGCTGCGGTCGGTCCTGGTGGACCGGCGGAGCGGGGTCGTGGAGGACCTGCTCGTCGAGTCGCTCCTGTCCACCTCGGAGAGCCTCATCATCTTCCGCCGGCGGGCGGGGTCGACCCTCCACGTGTCCGGGGCCATCGACCTCCTCGTCTACGACGTGGCCAACCCCCGCAGCGTGCTCTTCCAGCTCGACCGCCTGGTGGACCACCTGGCCGGGCTGCCCAAGCAGTCGTCGGCCCAACGTCTGGCCAACGAGGAGCGCCTCGCCCTCGAGGCGACCACGCTGCTGCGGCTGACCGATGCCGACCGGCTGACCGTGGTCGACCCGGCGACGGGCACCCGCCGGGAGCTCGACTCCGTGTTCGCCACCGTCGACGGGCTGCTCGACGACCTGTTGGACTCGCTGCGGGACACCTACTTCGCCCATGAGCGCCTGTCCGTCCTGGCCGGCGGGCGGCCCGAGGAACCCGGGGGCGGGTCATGAGATACCGGATCGAGCACCGCACCGTGTACCGCTACAACGGGTACGTGACCCGGTGCCGCAACGAGGCGCACCTGCGCCCCCGCGACACCGACCGCCAGACCTGCCTGGACCACGAGCTGGTGGTGGACCCGACGCCGACGGGGTGGGGCGAGCGCGCCGACTTCTACGGCAACCCGGTGACCAGCTTCGTGGTCGACGGACCGTTCGACACGATGACCGTCACCGCCGTCAGCACCGTCGAGGTGACCGACGTGGACCCGCTGCCGGCGGTCGGCCCGGACTGGGGCGAGGCCCTCGACCTGCTCACCCACGACCTCTCGCCGGCCATGCTCGACGCCCGCGAGTTCTGCTTCGAGTCACCCCTGGTGTCGACGGCCACCGTGGTGCGCGACTACGCCGTGGCGTCGTTCGGCGTCGGGGTCCCCCTGGTCGACGCCGTCACCGACCTCACCGAGCGGATCCACCGGGACTTCGTCTACGACCCCGGGTTCACCACCGTGACCACCCCGCTCGACGAGGTGCTCGACCACCGCCACGGGGTGTGCCAGGACTTCGCCCACCTGGCGGTGGGCTGCATCCGGTCGATGGGGCTGGCCGCCCGCTACGTGAGCGGCTACCTCGAGACCGCCCCGCCCCCGGGGACCGAGCGCCTGGTCGGCGCCGACGCCTCCCACGCCTGGCTCTCGGTGTTCGTGCCCGGTTGGGGCTGGCTCGACCTCGACCCGACCAACGACCGGATCGTCGGGAGCGACTACGTCACGACGGCGTGGGGCCGCGACTACGCCGACGTGTCACCCCTGAAGGGGATCGTCTTCGGCGGCGGGGACTCCCACACCCTCGACGTCGCCGTCGACGTGGCCCGCCTCGACGCCCCGGGGGGCTGAGGCCCCGACCCGGCCCGGCGGACCGGCAGCTCAGTCGGTCAGGGCGACGGCCATGTCGTCGAGGCCGCGCAGCAGGGCGGCGGCCCCGGCCTCGTCCAGGACGGCGTAGGCCGGCCGGACCAGGTCGTCGGTGAGGGTCTCGGCCGCCTCGACGGCGGCCCGCTGCTCGTCGCTGATCTCCAGCTGGAGGTCGGCCGGCCACCCGAACATGGCCAGGTCGTTGGGGCGCTTGACGACGTGGGCGGTGCGGGCGTCCACCCCGCTGGCCCGCAGGGCGATCAGGTGGGCGCTGCCCCGGAACTCGCGCAGCACGTCGACGAGCTGCATGGCCCGGCCGGGCACGTCGTCGACGAGCAGCTCACCCCGGTAGCCCGCGTACAGCGCCAGGCCGACCGGGTCGGCGGCCTCGTTGACGGCGTCGGCCGCGGCCACCATGGCGTCCAGTCCCTCGATGTGGGCCAGACGGCGGCGGCCGACCTCGGCCGCACAGTCGAGGTACACGCGGGCGGCCTCCCGGGGGGCGATGTGCGTGCGGCCCTCGACCCACAGCGCCGCCACCACCTCGGGGTTGAAGTAACCGAAGGCGCTGGACACCACCACGGGCTCGACGTCGCCGAGGACGCCGCCCCGCCCGAGGGCGTAGAGGGTGAACAGGTCGACGCCCAGGTCGGCGGCGGCCGTCTCGGCCTCGGGGGAGAAGAAGTGGGCCCATCCGATGTCCCGGATGATGGGGCAGGCGCGGGCCACCAGCTCGTCGGTCGTCATGCCCGCAGGCTAACGCTCCGGGCGGGGCGGGGACGGGTGTCCCGGGGTCGGACGCCGGTCCCGGCCCGGACGCCGGATCAGGCGACGTCGGGGGCGGGCGCGGTCGGCACCGGCGGCCACCGTTCCTCGGGCACCACGGGCGTGTCGTCCCTCCGTCGCCGGAGGCGCCTCAGGACCACGACGGCGACGACGCCGGCGGCGACCAGGGCGGTGACCACCAGTACGGCCATCCCGGCACGCTCGGCCAGGACCAGGTCGCGCTGGACGGACTCCAGGTCGAGCTCGACCTCGTCCAGGGCGTCGGACACGGCCCGCAGCGGCGCGAGGGTGGGCTTGGCCGGAGCCGGTGCGGAGGGCATGGCCCGTGTCCACCCCGCCACCCGTCCGTCGTCGGGCGGCACCGTTGCGGTCACTCCTTGTCGGCCTTGGCGTCGGCCTCGATGGCCGCCTGGTCCGCCTGAAGCTCCCTGGCCTCGACCTTCTGGGCGTGCTTCATGGCCGCCTCGACCTTGGCCCGCATGTCGGCGACCGCCACGACGACCAGACCGGCCTGGCCCTCGTCGAGCGCCTCGCCGAGCTCCTTCAGGTCGCTGCGGCTCATGCCCGCGGCGGCATGGCCGGCCAGCGCGCCGAGCACGGCACCCCCACCGCCGGTGGCGAGCAGGAGGCCACCGCCGATGGCGGCCGCCGGGAAGAGGGCGATCACCAACCCGGTGGCCAGGCCGACGCCGCCGCCCAGCACACCGCCGACCCGGGTGGGCGTCTCGTGCTTCTTGACGATCTTCACCTTGCCGTCGGCCCGGCGCTCCACGACGGCGGCGTCGTAGGCGTCGATCAGGCCGGCCTCGGTGTGCAGGGCGTGGACGGCGTCGTAGTCCGCCAGTGCGTCCTGCAGGTCGCCGTAGACGCCCGAGTAGGCGAAGAAGGTGTCGATGGCCATGTGCTGTCTCCTCGTGGTCGGGGCCGCGGGCGGGGACCCGCCGTCGGTAGGTGGTGACGGTCCGGCTGTCGGGCCCCATGCTCGCGCGATCCGGCGGGTGCGCGCCGCCGCGACCGACACACCGGGCCGCCGCCTGCCGTAGCCTCGCCGCCATGCGCATCCTGATCACCGGTGCGGCACGGGCCATCGGCGCCGCCACCGCCACCGGGCTCACCCGGGCCGGGCACGAGGTGGTGGCCACGGCCCGCCGTCCCGAGCTGCTCGACGACCTCGACGTGGCGCTCCGGCTCCCCCTCGACGTCACGGACCCCCGCTCGGTGGTCGCCGCGCTCGACGCCGCCGGCGAGCTCGACGCCGTCGTCAACAACGCCGCCGTCAACGGCAAGGGCCCGCTGGAGAGCTTCCCCCTCGACCGGCTCGAGGCGATGTTCGCCACCAACACGATCGGCGCCCTGCGGGTCGTCCAGCCGCTGCTGCCGGCCTGGCGCGAGCGGGGCTCGGGTGTGATCGTCAACATCAGCTCGATCCAGGGCCGGGTGGCCACGCCGCTCGACGGGGCCTACTCGGCGACCAAGTACGCCCTCGAGTCGCTGAGCGAGACGCTCCACTACGAGCTCGGGCACTTCGGCATCCGGGTCGTCATCGTCGAACCCGGCTACATCGCCCCCGGCATGCTGGCGGCCGAACGGATGACGGGCGACCCCGCCTACGCCCAGCTGTGGGAGGAGTGGGAGCACACCGACCGGGTGGTCACCGGCCCGGCGGGACGTCCCGGGCCCGAGGTGGTGGCCGCCGCCGTGCTGCGGGCGCTGGAGGACCCCGACACCCCGCTGCGGGTGCCGGTGGGCGACGACGCCGCCCTGGTGCTGGGGGCCCGGTCGTCGATGGACGACGCCACCTTCGAGGCCACCATGCGCGGGGTGCTGGGCGCCACCTGGTGAGGCGACGGCCGCGCCGGGGTGGCGGCGATGCGCCTCAGCGGGCGTTCTGCAGGTTGTGGGCGGCCATGGCCAGGTACTCGAGCAGCTCGGAACGGTCGGCGGGCTCCATGTCCATGGCATCGACGGCCGCCGTCATGTGCCGCATCCAGGCCCCGACCTCGGGCGGTCCGATCACGAACGGGGCGTGGCGCACCCGCAGCCTCGGGTGCCCCCGGACCTGGTTGTAGGTGTCGGGTCCGCCCCAGTACTGGCCGAGGAAGAGGGCCAGGTGGGACTTGGACTCCTCCAGGTCGTCGGGGTACATCGGGCGCAGCAGCGGGTCGGTCACGACCCCGACGTAGAACTGCTCGACCAGGGCGTCGAAGAACGGCTGGCCCCCCCACCGCTCGAACGGCGTCCCCTCGGACTTGCGCTTCAGTCGCACGCCACGACTGTAGGCGCGGCGCGATTAGCCTCGGTCCCGCGCGGAACACGTTCCACCCACGGGACGGTTCCACCTACGGGAGGTCGCGATGTTCGAGTGGTCCGAAGAGCAGCTCATGGTGCGGGACGCCATCCGTCGGTTCATCGACGCCGAGGTCGTCCCCCACATCGACGCCGTCGAGCACGACGGCGTGCCGCCCTACGACATCATCCGCAAGCTCTACGCCACCTTCGGCATGGACCAGATGGCCCGGGACCGCTTCAAAAAGCAGCTCGAGCGCAAGGCGGCCGGCACCGCCGAGACGCCCGAGGAGCGGGCCGAGCGGGCCGGCGACGGTGGGGCGGCGGCCATGACCCTGATCCCGATCATCGAGCTGTGCCACCACTGCCCGGGCATCGTGACCTCGATGGGCGTGAGCGTCGGACTGGCCGCCGGGACGATCATGAAGGGGGGCACGCCGGCCCAGATGGAGCGGTGGGGCCTCGACCTGCTCACGACCGAGAAGATCGGCGCCTGGGCCATCACCGAGCCCAACTCCGGCTCGGACGCCCTCGGCGGCATGACCACCATGGCCCGGCGGGACGGCGACGAGTACGTGATCAACGGCTCCAAGACGTGGATCACCAACGGTCCCTACGCCGACACCGTGGTCCTCTACGCCAAGCTGGACGACGGGTCCGACACCCCGGTCCGGGACCGCCCGGTCCTCACCTTCATCCTCGACAAGGGCACCCCCGGCCTCGAGCAGTCCAAGCCCCTGCGCAAGATGGGCCTCCACTCCTCGCCCACCGGCGAGCTCTTCCTGTCCGACGTCCGGGTGGGCCGGGACCACCTCCTCGGCGAGCAGGAGCAGCGGGGCGGGGCGGGGCGCGAGTCGGCCAAGTCGAACTTCGTGACCGAGCGGGCCGGCGTGGCCGCCATGTCCCTCGGCGTGATCGAGGAGTGCCTCAAGCTGTCGGTCCAGTACGCCAAGGACCGGGTGCTGTGGGGGACGCCCATCGGCGAGTTCCAGCTCATCCAGCTCAAGCTGGCCAGGATGGAGATCGCCCGGCTCAACGTGGAGAACCTCGTGTTCCGCCACATCGAGACCTCGGCGGCCGGCAAGGACCTGACCCTGGCCGAGGCCTCGGCCCTCAAGCTCTACTCGGCCCAGGCCGCGTCCGAGGTGGCCATGGAGGCCGTCCAGCTCATGGGCGGCAACGGCTACACGGCCGAGTTCCGGGTGGAGCAGCTGGCCCGCGACGCCAAGGTCTTCCAGATCTACGCCGGCACCGACGAGATCCAGGTCACCCACATCGCCAAGGACCTCCTCCGCCGGTAGCGTCTCCCCGACAGGTGCCGCCCGACGGGCGGGCCCGGAGGCGAGGAGTCCGACCATGGCCCACGACGTCCAGGGTGACCCGCGCATCGACCCGCGCATCAAGGCGCTGCTCGCCGCCTTCCCCGAGCTGCCCGCCACCGACGTGGCCGACCGCGACGAGCTGATCGCCGAGGCCAACACGCCCGAGGCGCTCGAGGGCCTCGAGCTGTTCCGCTCCTTCATGGAGCTGTGCGACACCGAGGACGTGGCGCCGTCGGTCGGGCTGGCCGTCCACACGGAGCAGTGCACCTCGTCCCCCGACGGCAACACCGTCAACCTGCAGGTGATCCGTCCCGTCACCGACGAGGCGGTGGCCTGCGTCTACTACCTCCACGGCGGCGGCATGTCCAACCTGTCGTGCTACGACGGCATGTACCGGGGCTGGGGCAAGATCATCGCCGCCAACGGGGTGGCCGTGGTCATGGTCGACTTCCGCAACTCCGTGTCGGCGTCGTCGGCCCCCGAGGTGGCGCCCTACCCCGCAGGGCTGCACGACTGCATCGCCGGGTTCCACTGGACGGTCGCCCACGCCGCGGACCTCGGGATCGACCCGGACCGCATCGTGATCGCCGGCGAGTCCGGCGGGGGCAACCTCACCCTCGCCACCGGGATGTCCCTCCTGCGGTCGGGCCACATCGACCGGGTGAAGGGCCTCTACGCGCTCTGTCCCTACATCGCCGGCGACTGGCCCCAGGACCGCCTGCCGTCCTCGGTCCAGAACGAGGGCATCCTCCTCAGCCTGCACTCCAACCGCGGTCGCATGAGCTACGGCATCGAGGCGTTCGAGGCGCGGGACCCGCTGGCCTGGCCCCTGTTCGCCACCGTCGACGACGTCACCGGGCTGCCCCCCGTGGTGGTCAACGTCAACGAGTGCGACCCGCTCCGCGACGAGGGCATCGAGTTCTACCGGCTGCTGCTGGCGGCCGGCGTGCCGGCCCGGTGCCGCCAGCAGATGGGCACCATGCACGGCACCGAGATCTTCGCCGTCGTCTGCCCCGACGTCAGCCACGACACGGCCCGCGACATCGCCGCCTTCGCCCGGGACTGACCCGCTCCGTCCTTCGGACGGGCGACTGCGGACCGGCCGGGTCGGATCGGTCCGGAGCCGCCGGGTCACCGGGACGTCACCGGCACGTGCCCGTCACGGACCCCGTGAACGGCCGAGGAGGCGTCGTGACGCAGCACGACGGCGGCCAGCGTGCCGAGCACCGTGCCGAACACCAGGTGCTCGACGGCGAACGCCCACCAGCCGACGATGCTGGCCATGTCGGCGACGACCGGGCCCGCTCCGGTGACATGCGCCGCAGCGGGCAGTCCGACGGAACTCATGGCGAGGAAGACGACGAGCCCGTAGGCGGCGCCCGCCGGCACGACCCATCGGATCGGGAGCCGCCGGGCCGCGATCACGAAGGCGGCGCCGAGGACGGCGGAGACCACCATGTGGGTCGCAAGTCCGAGCAGCGCCGGACCGGGTGCGATCCAGAACCGGTGCCCGGCCGAGGCCTCCGCCACGGAGCGCATCATGGCGTCCGGCGTGCCGAGCAGCGCCGAGAGGTGCAGCAGCGGGGTGAAGAAGCCCCGGTGCTGACACGTCACCGCCACCACCATGGCCACCATGGCCATCGCCGCTCCGGCCACCATCCCGACGAGGGCCCCCCGGATCAGCAGGCGCCCGACCGACAGCGGGTCCACGGTGTCCGCGGGTCGACCGGGCGTGGTGGTGGTGGTGGTCATGGGATCTCCTGTCGTCCGTCCGGACCGGTGTCCGGCCGTTGGGGAACCCGGTGGGGGCGGCCCGGGATTCCCTCCGACCGGGGCCGGCCGTCCGGTGACATTCCATGGAAGGATTCCCATGGTGCTGCGGGTTCCCACCTCATGAGACGAGCGGACGGAGTCCTGCAGGCCGTGTGGAACGGCTCGGTCGTGGCCGAGACGGACGACGCCGTGTCCGTCGAGGGTAACTGGTACTTCCCCCTGTCCTCCGTGCGGCCCGGGGTGCTCGTCGCCAGCACCACCCACTCCCTCTGCCCCTGGAAGGGGATCGCCAGCTACTTCGACGTGTCCGCCGGCGGCCGCCGTGCCCCCGACGGGGCCTGGACGTACCGGCACCCCTCCCCCCTGGCGCGGAGGATCAGGGGGCGGGTGGCGTTCTGGAACGGCGTGATCGTCACGTCCGCGACCGGCGGGCCGGTGCGCCATGGCTGACCCCGCCACGGTCCCACCCTCGTCGGCAACCCCGGCCGTGGCCCATCGGTTCGACGAGATCGTCGTGCCCGAGCTCGAGGTCCTGCTGCGCGTCGCACGGTCGATCACCGGCAACCCGGACGACGCCGAGGACCTGCTGCAGGACACCCTCCTGCGCGCCTACCGGGGTCTCGACACCTTCGACGGGAGCCACCCACGGGCGTGGCTCCTCACCATCATGCGCAATGCCCACGTGAACGGTCACCGCCGTCGCCGCCCGACACTCCTGCGAGGCACCGACGACGCGCCCGACGCGCGCCGCGAGGTCGCGCCCAGCGCGGAGGACGTCGCCTCCGCCACCTGGATCGACGGACCCGTCGACCGGGCCGTCAGCCGGTTGAGCCCCCGGCTGCGCGAGACGATCCGCCTCGTCGACGTGGAAGGTCTCACCTACGACGAGGCGGCGACGGTGCTGGGCGTCCCGGTCGGCACCGTCATGAGCCGGCTGCACCGCGCCCGGCGGTCGGTGCGCGACCGCCTCCACCACCGACCCGGGTCCGACGGGAGGACGCCATGAGGATCATCTCGATGCTGCACCCGGACCTCCTGCGCCGCCGGGGCGGACTCACCTGCCTGCAGTCGGCGCGGATCGTCCAGCGCTACCTCGACGCCGAGCTCGACGACCGGTCGTCGGCGCTGGTGGAAGGGCACCTCGAGGCGTGCCACCGCTGCGGGTTGGACGCCCGGGCGTACCGGGAGATCAAGGCGGCGCTCCGCCAGCGGTCGCAGGCCCCGCCGCCGGAGCAGGTCCACCGGCTGGCGGCGTTCGTCGCCGACCTGGCCGCCGCCGACGGGCCGGGAGCGGCGTGATCCCCGACGTCCTCGGGGCCGTGGTGGTCGTGGCCGTCGTCGTGCTCGCGGTCGGCGCGCTCACAGGCCGGGTCCGTGCCCGGTCGTGCTGCGCCCCGGCCGACCCGGCACAGGACCGGCGCATGCGCTGCGCCACGGGCGGACTGGCGCCGGTGGCGTCGGACCGCGGGCGCGACGCCGGCGGGTCCGACCGACCCAGTCGGCCCAGCCGACCCGACCGAACCGACCGACCCGACCGAACCGGGCGGGACCGGCCGTAGCGCGGTCAGCCGGCGGCGGCCTCGGCGTGGTCGCCGTCCGGACGGACCGACGACGCCACGGCGTGCACCAGACCGCCGACGGCCACGTCGTGGGCCACCGTGATGGCGTTGACCATGGCCACACTGGTCGACGAACCGTGGCTGATCACGCACACCCCGTCCACACCGAGCAGCATGGCGCCGCCGGTGGTCTCAGGGTCCAGCCTGGCGGCCAGGGGGAGCAGGTGGGGGAAGAGCACCCCGGCGGCGTCGGCCACCTCGGGCTGGGTGAGGATCCCGGTCAGCGTCGACATGAGGAAGCGCAGCGTGCCCTCGAGGGTCTTGAGCGCCACGTTGCCGGTGAACCCGTCGGTGACGATCACGTCGGCCTGGTCCTCGAAGAAGTCCCGTCCCTCGACGTTGCCCACGAAGTCGAAGTCGCCGTGGCCGCCTTCGGCCAGCACGGCGTGCGCCTCCTTGACCAGCGGCGTCCCCTTGGACTTCTCCTCGCCGATGGAGAGCAGGGCCACCCGGGGCCGGTGCACGCCGTAGCGCTCGGTCGAGTACGCCGCACCCATCTGGGCGAACTGGAGCAGCATCGCCACGGTCGCCTCGGCGTTGGCCCCGGCGTCGAGCATCACCGTCGGATGCTCCTTCTTCAGGTCGGGGATCGGTGTGGCGATGGCCGGCCGGATCACCCCGGGGAGGCGTCCCATCCGCAGGAGGGCCGACGCCATGGTCGCCCCGGTGTTGCCGGCCGACACCATGGCCATGGCCCGACCGTCGCGCACCGCCTCGGCCGCCCGCACCAGCGACGAGTCCTTCTTGCGGCGCACGCCCTGACCGGGGTCGTCGTCCATGCCGATGACCTCGGTGCAGTGGAGCAGCGGCAGATCGCCGGTGTCCCCCATCTGCCCCTCGAGACCTACGAGCAGCACCCCGATGCGGCCCGCCTCGGCGACCTGGCGCGCGCCGGCCACGATCTCACCGGGAGCCTTGTCGCCGCCCATCGCGTCGACCGCCACCGGGAGGGCGTCGAACGCCTCCCCCGTCGGCCGGGGTGCGCCTCGCGCCACTAGTCGACGTCGATGGCCTGTCGGCCTTTGTACCAACCGCAGTTGGGACACACGATGTGCGGGAGCTTGGCGGTCGTGCACTGGGGGCACACCGAGCGTGCCGGCGCCTTGAGCACCCAGTTGGATGCCCGGCGGCTGCGGCTCTTCGCCTTGGAGGTCTTCTTCTTCGGAACGGCCATAAGGAGGACATCCTAGGTCAGATCGGCGGGTCCTCACCACGCAGGGCGTCGAGGGCCGCCCATCGGGGGTCCACGGCGGGGGCACAGTCGCAGGTCTCGGTGTTCCGGTTGGCCCCGCAGGTCGGGCACAGTCCGGCGCAGTCCTCGGCGCACAGGGGGGCCAATGGCAGTTCGAGGAGCACGGCGTCCCTGGCCAGGGGCTCGAGGTCGAGTTCGTCGCCGGCCAGCGGGTAGGCCTCCTCGTCCCGGTGGGTACCCCCCGTCGGGGCGAACCGCTCCTTGACCCGGGCCGACACCCGTCCCTCGACCGGCCCCCCGCACCGCCGGCACTCGCCCCGCCACGACGCCGACACGGTGCCGTCGGCCGTGATCCCGCCGGGATAGGAGGCCAAGGTGACGTCGAGCACCACCGGCTCGTCGTCGGGCACGACCACCGAGACCGCCCCGAGCCCCGGGACGAGGCCCTCGCGGTGCTCCACCCGGGTGGCCCCGATCTGTTTGCGCAGCGCGGCGACCTGGACCAGGAAGGGACGGCGCAGACGCCGGAGCTCCTCGACGGGAGCCGTCGGCGGCACGTCGTCGTCGGGCACCGCGGACCTCAGGCCAGGTCCTGGTCGAAGAACCCTTCCGGCTCGTCGTCGGAGCCGGCACCGGTGGCGAGGGTGGTGTCGCCCTGGTCACCGATCTCGACGGCGGGGATGGGACTGACCTGGAGCTTCTCCCGGCCCGCCTGGACCGTCTTCATGGTCCGGTCGAGCACGATCTCGAAGCTCGCCAGCTTCTTGTCGGCGTAGTCCTCGGCTTCGTGACGGAGGCGGCGGGCCTCCTCGTTGGCGTCGTCGAGGATCCGCTGGGCGACGTGGTTGGCCTGGCGCACGACCTCGGTGCGCTGGACCATCCGCTCCGTCTGCACCCGGGCCTCCTCCATGATCTCGGCGGCCTTGCGGTTCGTCTCCGCCAGGAAGTCCTCGCGCTCCTTCAGCATCCAGCGGGCCTGCTTGATCTCCTCGGGCATGCGCTCCAGCGCTCCCTCGAGGAGCTCCACCAGCTCGTCGCGCTCCACCCGCACCGACGACGACAGGGGCATCGGTTTGGCCGTCAGGACGGCGTCGAGCGCACTCCGGATGTAGGCCTCGGCGTCGGCCTGCTCGCCGTCGGCCACCTCCTGGTCCAGGTCGTCGAACAGGTCACTCATCAGTGAACTTCTCCTCGAGGCGCTGGGCGACCACCTTCGGCACGAAGGCCGTCACGTCCCCGCCGAAGCGGGCCACCTCGCGCAGGAGGCGCGAGGCGATGAACGAGTGGGCCGAGCTGGTGGGGATGAACAGGGTCTCCACGCCGGAGAGCTGCTTGTTCATCTGGGCCATCTGCAGCTCGTTCTCGAAGTCGGAGACGGCGCGCAGCCCCTTGACGATGGCACTGGCCCCCACCTCCTGGGCCACGTTGACGACCAGGGTCGACATCGTGACGACCCGGACGTTGACCATGTGGGCGACGGTCTCCTCCAGCATGTCGCGACGTTCGTCGTCGTCGAACAGCGCCTCGCTCTTCTGCGGGTTGCGCAGCGCGGCCACCACGACCTCGTCGAACAGGCGCGAGGCCCGTTCGATCACCTCGAGGTGCCCGTTGTGCACCGGGTCGAACGACCCCGGGATGAGCGCAATCCTCACGTGGCACCTTTCTGGGTCGCGCGCTCCGGACGGGCGACCGTGACGATGGTACCCCCATAGCGCTTCGACCTGAGCACTTCCCAACCCTCCGGAGCCGGCACCTCGGCGGACGATTCGAGCACCGCGAGGTCGGCGGGAAGGCGTCCCACCAGCGTGTCCCAGCCGGTGTAGCCGTAGGGCGGGTCGCACAGCACGAGGTCGTAGCGGGCCGCCGAGCCCGCCACCCACGCGTCGGCGTCGGCCCGCACCACCGTGGCCTCGCCGTCCGCTTCGGCGTCGCCCATGCCCACCGAGACCAGGTTGGCCCGGACGGCATCGACCGAGCGCAGGTCCTTCTCCACGAAGGTGACCGACGCCGCTCCCCGCGAGAGTGCCTCGATGCCGAGGGCCCCGGTCCCGGCGAACAGGTCGAGGACCTGGAGGCCCTCCACGCCCCCCAGGCTGAACAGCATGGAGAAGATGGCCTCGCGGACCCGGTCCGCCGTGGGGCGGACGTTGCCCCCCACCGGCGCGGTCAGGCGTCGACCCCGGTACTCCCCACCGATCACGCGCATCGGTCCACCCTACCGGTGGCGCCCTCCCGGTCCCCTGCACCCGCCGGACGGTCCGACCCGACCGGCCACGGGGTCGCCATCCCCCCGGGTCGGGGCGGCACACGTCAGTCCTCGGCGTCGCCGCCCGTGCCGTGGGCGTGGTGGCGGACGGTGGCGGCGACCTCGCCGAACAGGCCGGTGTCGCGGGCCCCGATGAGCTGCCACGCCCGGGCGATGCCGACGATGAACAGGACGATGGCCAGTACCGCCAGCGTGGTCACGTCGCCCGAGTCGTGCGTGGACCGCATCAGCTGCACCCCGACGACGGCCTCGTACGCGAAGACCACGCTCTGGACGCCCAGCCGCCGGACCTGCCGACGGCGACCCGGGCCCGCCGCCCCCTCGCGGGAGAGGAATACGACCAGGGCGACGCACGAGGAGAGGCTCACCAGGCCGAGGACGAGTGCGGTCGTGCCCAGGTCGATGCCGGGGATCAGCGCGAAGAGCGACAGGACCAGCGCGTTGATCAGGGCCGAGAAGGCGATCCCGGCCCGGACGTCGGTCTCCACCCGGTGGGCCGGCTCCTCCAGGGTGGGCGCCACCGAGATGGCGACGAACAGCAACCCGATGAGGGCCCCGGCCACGGCGGCCGTGGTGGCGAAGAAGGTGACGAAGTCGTCGGGGACCACGGACCGGACCGTAGTCCCGGCCGCCCCGCCCGGCGGTGACCGGCGGCCCGTAGCGCCTGGGCCTGACCTAACGTTCCCCCTGCATGGCGTAGGGTGCACCCCTTCTGCCCCGCACCACTACCGGCTGCTCCGTACCACTACCGGGTAGGAGGGACTCGACGCCATGGCGACGTTGACCGGAGAGCACGGGCCGTCCGCGGTTCCCGTGGACGAGGCGGGCACCGCTCCGGGCGACCGGCGGTTCCGACCCGACGTCGAAGGACTGCGGGCCGTCGCCGTGGCCCTCGTCGTCCTCTACCATGCGCAGCTCCCGGGCCTCAGCGGTGGGTACGTGGGTGTGGACGTGTTCTTCGTGATCTCAGGATTCGTCATCACCGGACTCCTCCTGCGCGAACGCTCGGGAACCGGCACGACCTCGCTCCTCGCGTTCTACGGGCGGCGGATCCGGAGGATCCTGCCGGCAGCCACCCTGGTGATCGTCGCCACGGTGGTGACCACCTACATCTTCCTCGGAGCCACGTTCGGGAACCCGACAGCGGTCGCTGCCCGCTGGGCGGCGGTCTTCCTCGCCAACGTCCATTTCACCGAGCTCTCGACCCACTACCTGACGGCGACCCAGCCGCCGTCACCACTCCAGAACTTCTGGTCGCTGGCCGTCGAGGAGCAGTTCTACCTCGTCTATCCGGCGATCTTCCTGGTTGTCGCATCGTGGCGGTCACCCGTGGCGCTGCGGGCGCGGCTGATGGTCGTGCTCATCCCGATCATCGCCGGGTCGCTGGTCGTCTCCGTCGTCCAAACGGGGAGTTCGCCGACGGCCGCCTTCTTCTCGCCGGTGACCCGGGCGTGGGAGCTGGCCCTGGGAGCACTGGTCGCCGTGGCCACCCCGCTCCTCCTGCGTGCGAACCGGCGGTGGTCCACCGGCGCGACGTGGGCCGGTCTCGCGGCCATCGGTTACGCAGCGTTCACCTACTCCTCGTCGACGCCCTATCCCGGCGCGGCGGTGATCGTCCCGGTGGTGGGCACCGGCCTCGTCATCGCCGGTGGGACGCGTGCGACCGGACGAGGAGCCGAGACGGTGCTCCGGCTGCCACCGTTCCAGTGGTTCGGTCGCCGTTCGTACTCTCTCTACCTGTGGCACTGGCCGATCCTGGTCATCGCCGCCGACGAGGCCGGGCGCACGAGCCTCCCGTTTCACCAGGCCGTGGGGTGGCTGGCCCTCGCCCTGGTCATCGCCGTCATCACCCACCGCCTGGTCGAGGACCCGATCCGACACGCCCGGCGCCTGGCCCGGGGTCGATGGCTCCCGATCGGGATGGGCGTGGGACTGGTGGCGATCACCGTGGTCGTGGCCACCATCGGGCTCGCCACCCACCGGGTGCCGCTGGCGGGACGGACGTCGGGCCTCGCCGGGGCCCTGACTCCGACCGAGGTCACCGAGCTGGTCGCAGCCGCGCCGGGGATCACCGGTCTCCCCCGGCAGGCGCCGATCCCCGCCGAGGCACCGGACGACTGGGGTGGGCCACCCACGCAGTGCTGGCCGGATCACGCGCAGGTGTCGGAGCCTGCCTGCGTGTTCGGCGACGTCGGCGCACGCAGGACCGTCGCCCTCTACGGCGACTCGCACGCGGCCATGTGGTTCGACGTCCTGGACCGCATCGCCGACCGGGAGCACTGGCGTCTCGCCGTCCTCGCCAAGGGCGGATGTCCGACACTGCCTCTCGCATTCCAGAATCCTGTCGGCTTCGGCGAGGCAGGTGGCCGCTACACCCCGTGTGACCAGTGGCACCGGTTCGCCCTGGCGCGGCTACGGGCCCTTCACCCCGACGTGGTCATCGTCAGCCAGGACGCTGAATTCGGTCCTGGAGGCATCTCCTACCCGCCGTCACGCTGGGAGCACGCCACACTGGCCGCCATCCGCGGGCTCCCGATCAGCCCACGTCGGGTGATCGTCCTCGGCAACATCCCCCAGGAGCCGAACGGCGGCCCGAACTGCCTGGCCGTCCACCCGACCGACGTGCGTCGGTGTTCCGGCGCCGACTCGCCCTACATCGCCTCGCACAGCAGCGCCGAACGACGCGCCGCGGACGCAGCGGGGTCCCGGTACGTGGACGTCGTCCCGTGGTTCTGCTCGAGCACGTGCACCGACGTCATCGGCCCGTACCAGCCGTACTGGGACGGGTACCACGTGACCGCGTCCTACTCGATCGCCCTCGGTCGGGTCCTGGACGACGCCCTCGATCTCGGCTCCTACATCCCCCACGGCTCGGGGGGCACCTGAACCTCCCGGACCGGCCCCGCCCGATGTCCCCGAGTCCGGAATCCGGTGACCCTCAGCTCTTGAACAGGAACTCGGCCTCGTCGTCGTCGACGAACAGCCGGAGCTCCTCGGCCAGCAGACGGTGGCCCTCGAGACGCGGGTCGCCCTCCACCAGCTCGACGGCCAGACCCCGGGCGTCGACCACGAGGTCCCGGTCGGACAGGAGCTTGGCCAGCTTGAGGTCGGATCTGCCCTTCTGGCGAGCGCCCAGCAGCGTCCCCTCGCCCCGCAGCTCGAGATCGACGTCGGCCAGGACGAACCCGTCGGTGCTGCGCTCCATGGCCTCGAGCCGCGCCGTCGACTCGGGCGAGTCGGACTCGGACAGCAGGTAGCACCACGCCGGCTCACCGGAGCGGCCGACCCGGCCACGGAGCTGGTGCAGCTGGGCGATGCCGAAGCGGTCGGCGTCCTCGATCACCATGACCGAGGCGTCGGGGATGTCGACCCCGACCTCGATCACGGTGGTCGCCACCAGCACGTCGAGCCCGCCGGAGCGGAACGCCTCCATGGCCTGCTCCTTGTCGGCGGGCCGCATCTGGCCGTGCAGGAGCCCGACCCGCAGGCCGGCCAGCTCGTGCTCCGCCAGTCGCTCCGCCTCCGCCGTGGCCGACGCCGCCTCCACCTTGTCGGACCCCTCGACCAGTGGACAGACCACGAAGGCCCGGTGGCCCGAGCCCACCTGCTCGCGCACCCGGGCCCAGGCCTCCTCGGACTCGAGGGGTGTCCGCAGCCACGACGTGGCCACCGGTCGGCGCCCCGGGGGCAGCTCGTCGATGACCGTCATGTCGAGGTCGCCGAAGACGACCATGGCCGCCGTGCGCGGAATGGGTGTGGCCGTCATCACCAACAGGTCGGGGTCGCTGCCGGCACCGTCGTCGCCCCGACCCTTGTCGCGCAGGGCGGCCCGCTGCTCCACGCCGAACCGGTGCTGCTCGTCGATGACGGCCACCCCGAGCGAGCGGAAGGCGACCCGGTCGGTCAGGAGCGCGTGGGTCCCCACCAGCAGGTCCACCGACCCGTCGGCCAGGCCGGCGTGCACCGCCGCCCGTTCGCCGGCGGCGGTGCGACTGGTCAGCAGGGCGACCCGCAGCGGGCGCCGGCCCTCCAGCGTCGACGGGTCGGGCACCTCCAGCCCGGCCACCAGGCGCCGGACCTCGGTGGCGTGCTGTTCGGCCAGCACCTCGGTGGGAGCCATCAGGGCGCCCTGGTGGCCGCCCTCCACGGCGACGAGCAGGGCGGCCACGGCCACCACCGTCTTGCCGGCGCCGACGTCGCCCTGGAGCAGGCGGTGCATGGGCAGCGGGCCGGCGAGGTCGCCCACCAGGTCGTCGATGGCCCGGGACTGGGCGCCGGTCAGCGGGAACGGCAGACTGTCGGTGAATCGGCGGAGCAGCGTGGGTGCCCCGTCGTCGCGGTCCACGGCGTGGCGGATGCCGCGTGCGTCCTCTTGGAGGCGCTGGCGCCGCAGCACCAGCGCCAGCTGCAGGCGCAGCAGCTCGTCGAAGGCCAGCCGGCGGCGGGCGGGCTCCACCTCGGCCATGGTGGCCGGCCGGTGGATCCCCCCGAAGGCCGTGGTGCGCCCGACGAGCCCGAGCCGGTCCCGGGCCGCCCCCGGCACCGGGTCGGCGAACACACCGGCCCGGTCCAGCGCCTCGTGGACCAGGCGCCCGATCCGGGCCGAGGTCAGGGCCGCCTTGTCCGTCAGCGGGTAGACGGGATAGATCCGCCCCGCCGCCGGGCCCTCCTCGCCGTCATCGCCCTCGTCGGCCCCCCGCAGCACCTCGACCGTCGGGTTCACCATCTGCAGGCGGTCCCGGTACGAGCCGACCGGGCCGAAGGCGAGGACCAGCGAGCCGACGGGGAGCTGCTTGGCCCGCCATCCCTGGTTGAAGAAGACGACGCCGATCCGCCCGCCTCGGTCGGCCAGGTCGACCTGCACCCGGGACGGCACCCGTCGGCCGCGCCCACCGCGGGCAGGCGGTGCGCTGACCCGGGTGACGGTGGCGAGGACCGTCGCCTTCTCCCCCTCGACCAGGTCGCCGATCGTCACCAGCCGCGTGCCGTCGATGTAGCGACGGGGGTAGTGGGTCACCAGGTCGAGCACGGTGTCGACCCCGAGCTCGGCCAGGTCGGCGGCGATCTGGGGACCCACGCCCCGCAGGACGGTGACCGGCAGCTCGGCCAGCTGGCCCAGCCGGCGTCCCGCCGGGGCGGCGGCGTCGGTCATGCGGAGCGGGGCACGCGCCGCCGCGTCACTCGATCGAGAAGAGGTACGGGTAGAGCGGCTGGCCACCGTGGTGGACCTCGGTCTCGACGGCCGGCCGGGCCTCCCGCAGCCACTCGGTGATGCGCCGGGTGTCGGCGGCGCCGGACCCCTCGCCCTCGATGATGGTCACCAGGTCGTGGTCGTCGGTCACCAGCACGTCGAGGAGGGCGCACGACGCCTCGGCCAGGGTGTCCCCCACCACCTCGATCCCATCGCGCGACAGGCCCAGCCAGTCACCTGTGCGCACCGGGCCGGCCGACGTCTCGGAGTCGCGGACGGCCCGGGTCACCTCGCCGGGGACCACCTTGCGGGCCGTGGCCTCCATGGCGGCGGCGTTGGCCTCGCCGCCGGCCTCCGGGTCGTAGGCGAGCAGGGCGGCGAACCCTTCGGCGATGGTCTCGGTCGGGACCACCCACACCCGCTTGCCGCTGAGCTCGTCCACCCGGTTGGCCACCGGCCGGATGTTCCCGTTGTTGGGGAGCACGATCACCTCGTCGGAGTCGAGCTCGTCGACCGCCCCGACCAGTTCGGCGATCGACGGGTTCATCGACTGGCCCCCGGCGATCAGGCGTTGGACCCCCAGCGAGCGGAAGATCCGGCCGATGCCGTCACCGCTGGCCACGGCCACCACGCTGGTCACCGGGGTCGGGCCGAGGGGGGACTCGGACGGGCCCGAGGCGACGTCGCCGGCACCCTCACGCACCCAGCGCTCCTCCTCGACCTCCTCCAGCAGGTCGGTGACCCGGATGTTGCGGGGACGGCCGGCGTCCAGGCTGGCCTCGATGGCCGGGCCGACCTCGTCGGTGTGGATGTGGCAGTTCCACAGGCCGTCGCCGCCGACGACCACGATGGAGTCGCCCAGACCGGCCCACACCTCCTTGAACGCCGGGACGGTCTCGTCCGGCGCCTCGAGCAGGTACATGACCTCGTAGCGGAGCCCGGCCAGGGCGGCGTCGGCCGCACTGGTGGCGCCGGGCGCACCGGCCGCCGACGCGGACCCGGCGGCCACCTCGGGCAGCTCGGGCGGCACGGGCATGGCCCGGCCGTCGAGCACGGTCAGCAGGGCGTCGAAGAGCAGGACGTAGCCGGTCCCCCCGGCGTCCACCACCCCGGCCTGGGCCAGGACGGGCAGCAACGAGGGTGTCCGCTCCAGTGCCTCGGCGGCCCCGGACCGGGCCGCCTCGGCCACCCCGACCAGCGGGGCCCCGGCGTCGGCGGCGGCACGGGCCCCCTCGGCGGCCCCCCGGGCCACGGTCAGGATGGTCCCCTCCACCGGGCGCATGACGGCCTCACGGGCCAGCTCGTCGGCCGTGGTGAGGGCGGCGGCCAGCTCCTTGCCCCCCGGACGGCCCCCGGGCGAGTTCAGCCCGTCGGACAGCCCCCGCAGGAGCTGGGACAGGATCACGCCCGAGTTGCCCCGGGCCCCCATGAGCGACCCGTGGGCGACGGCCCGGCAGGCCGCCGGCAGGTCCGGGTCGTCGAGTCCGTCCAGCTCGGCGGCCACGGACTCGAGCGTGAGGGCCATGTTGGTGCCGGTGTCGCCGTCCGGGACGGGGTAGACGTTGAGGCGGTTGATCAGCTGCTGGTGGCTCCGCAGGCCGTCCCGGAAGGTGCCGATCACACGGCAGAGCTCCGCTGCATCCAAGGCGTCGAGGGCGACCATGGGCAGGATGCTAACCTTTGCGACTTACCCAGAGGTTCTTAGAGGAAGTCGGAGTGTCATGGCAGCGGTGTGCGAGGTCTGCGGCAAGAAGCCGTCGTTCGGAATGAACATCAGTCACTCCCACCGACGGACGAAGCGTCGTTGGGATCCCAACATCCAGAAGGTGCGCGCCGTCGTCGACGGGGCCCCCAAGCGTCTGAACGTCTGCACGTCGTGCATCCGCTCGGGCAAGGTCACCAAGCGGCCCGTCCGCAACATCACCAGCTGACCCCGGCCTGAGCCCCGGCCGGCACCGCCGGCACCGTCCACCGTCGCATCCGCCGCGTCGCGCCCCGTCCGTGGCACGCCGGGCCGTCCGGTGCATGGCGCCACGGGCCCCGTCGACGGTCCGGATCAGAACCGGTGCCGCCAGCCCCCCTCGGGCAGCCGGCCCCCGTCCAGTGTCCACACGCCGACCCGGTCCGTACACCTGCCGATCGTGACCGGCGCCCGAAGACCCGCCGTCGCGAACGCCGTCGCCAGTCCGTCGGGGTCACCGGTCGCCACCACCAGCTCGTAGTCCTCACCGCCGGTGAGGGCCTCGTCCCGGGTGGCTCCGTGGGCGACGGCGTCGGTACCGACCACGAGCTCCAGTCCGACCCCGGACGCCTCGGCCACGTGCACGGTGTCGGCCACCAGTCCGTCGGAGACGTCGACCGCGGCCGTGGCACGGGCCAGCCGGGCGACGGCGCCCTCGGCCAGCCGTGCGACCGGCCGGCGGTGGGCCACGGCAGCTGCGCCCTCCGCCGGGTCGCCCCCCGCTCCCCCGCTCCCGCCGGATCCGAGCAGCCGCAGTCCGGCGGCCGACGCGCCGAGCGGTCCGGTGACCACCAGGGTGTCGCCCGGCCGTGCTCCGCCGCGCCGCAGGAGCGGGGCCCCGTCGTCGGGCACCGACCCGACGGCGGTCACCGACACCACCAGCACCGGCGACGCCGACAGGTCCCCGCCGACCACCCGGCAGCCGGCGGCGGCGGCCGCCTCGGCCACCCCGTCGGCCAGCCCGTCCAGCGGGAACCCCGTCGGGGCGGCCACCGACAGCAGGACGTAGTCGGCGCCGGCGCCCATGGCGGCCAGGTCGGAGACGGTCACCATCAGGGACTTCCAGCCGATGTCGGCAGGCGAGCTCAGGGCCCGGTCGACGTGGACACCCTCCACCACCAGGTCGGTCGAGAGGACCACCCGGCCCGGGTGGCGCAGGGTGACGGCGGCTGCGTCGTCGCCGATGCCGAGGTCCCCGGCGACCGGTGCGACCGGTCCGCCCGCGAAGCGCCGGCGCAGCCGGTCGAGAAGGACGAACTCGTCTTCGCCGGTGCCTCCCCCGGGGGTGTCCGAATTGGGTCTACGCACACGACTTGCCTAGCATTGTCCCCGTCGGAGCCCCACTACGGTGGTGGATCTGCACCGAGCCGCCACGCAGGACCTCTTGCGTGGACGGCGGCCCGCGCGGCCGCTGACAACCGAGGAGGAAGAACCAGCCCATGCCCCCCACCGAGCACAAGAAGCTGATCGCATGGGTCGACGAGGTCGCCGCACTGACCGAGCCGGACGAGGTCGTGTGGTGTGACGGCTCCGCCGAGGAGTACGACCGCCTGTGCCAGCTCCTGGTGGACAACGGCACCTTCACCAAGCTGTCGGAGGCCAAGCGCCCCAACAGCTACTGGGCGCACTCCGACCCGGGCGACGTCGCCCGGGTCGAGGACCGGACCTACATCTGCTCGACCGCCGAGGCCGACGCCGGTCCCACCAACAACTGGCGTGATCCCGCGGAGATGCGGGACCTGCTGACCGGCCTGTTCCGTGGCTCCATGCGCGGCCGGACCATGTACGTGGTGCCCTTCTCGATGGGCCCGCTCGGCTCCACCATCGCCCACATCGGCGTGGAGATCACCGACTCCGCCTACGTGGCCGTGTCGATGCGCATCATGACCCGTATGGGGCGCGGCGCCATCGAGGTCCTCGGCACCGACGGCGAGTTCGTCCCCTGCCTCCACTCGGTGGGCATGCCACTCGTCGACGGGGCGGCCGACGTGCCGTGGCCGTGCGACGCGGACAACAAGTACATCGTGCACTTCCCCGAGACCCGTGAGATCTGGTCGTACGGCTCGGGCTACGGCGGCAACGCCCTGCTGGGCAAGAAGTGCTTCGCCCTGCGCATCGCCTCGGTCATGGCCCGGGACGACAACTGGCTCGCCGAGCACATGCTCATCCTCAAGCTGACCTCCCCCGCCGGCGAGACCCGCTACGTCACCGGTGCCTTCCCGTCGGCCTGCGGCAAGACCAATCTGGCCATGCTCATCCCGACCCTCCCCGACTGGAAGGTCGAGACGGTGGGCGACGACATCTGCTGGATGAAGTTCGGGCCCGACGGCCGCCTCTACGCCATCAACCCCGAAGCCGGCTTCTTCGGCGTGGCGCCGGGAACGAACTCGCACACCAATCCGAACGCCATGCTCACCATGGACGCCAACACCATCTTCACCAACACGGCGCTCACCGAGGACGGCGACGTCTGGTGGGAGTCGATGACCGAGGACGCCCCGTCCCGCCTGACGTCGTGGAAGGGCGAGGAGTGGACGCCCGGATCGGGCACCCCGGCCGCCCACCCGAACGCCCGCTTCACCGTGCCGGCCGCCCAGGACCCGGCCATCGCCTCGGAGTGGGAGGACCCGGCGGGCGTGCCGATCGACGCCATCCTCTTCGGCGGTCGGCGCGCCTCGGTGGTGCCGCTCGTGTTCCAGTCCCGAGACTGGCAGCACGGCGTCTTCCTGGGTTCGATCATGGCCTCGGAGACGACGGCCGCCGCCGCCGGCGCCGTGGGCAATCTGCGCCGTGACCCGTTCGCCATGCTGCCCTTCTGCGGCTACAACATGGCCGACTACTTCGCCCACTGGCTGGAGATCGGCGCGGGCGCCGACCCCGAGAAGCTCCCGAAGATCTTCTACGTCAACTGGTTCCGCAAGGACGCTGACGGCCGTTGGCTGTGGCCGGGCTACGGCGAGAACTCCCGGGTCCTCGAGTGGGTCTTCGAGCGGGTGGGTGGTAACGGCGAGGCCGTCGAGACGCCCATCGGGCTGCTGCCCACGGCGACCGCCATCAACACCGAGGGCCTGGACGTGTCCGCCGAGGACATGGCCACGCTGCTCAAGGTGGACGAGGACGAGTGGCGGGCCGAGGTCCCCTCGATCCGCGAGCACTTCGCCACCTTCGGCGACAAGCTGCCCGCCGCCCTGGCCGGCGAGGTCGACCTGCTGGAGTCCAAGCTCAGCTGAGCCACCTCCACCGGAGCGTCGTGCACGAGGGGCCGGTCCGCCGGCCCCTCGGCCGCGCCCGTGGTCACCGGGAGGTGGACGCCGGGCCGATCGGTGCACCATTCCGGTGGGCGCCACGACGGTTCGGTTCCACGTCGCTCGGGACCGGTGTCGCAGCCGGGGATGTTCCCTACGATGAGAGGCACAGGCGAACAGAGGAGAGGGATGGACCCGCAGCCGGGATGGGACAGCGCGTTGGGAATCCAGGTGGAGGAGCTGACCCCGACACGGGTCGTGGCCTATGTCGACATCGACGAACGACACCAGCAACCGTACGGAATCGTTCACGGTGGCGTCTGGGCCTCCATCGTGGAGTCCGTCGGCAGCCACGGTGCGGCGCTCGCCGCCCGAGCGATCACCGGCCAGCTGGCGGTGGTCGGGACCTCGAACACCACCGACTTCCTCCGTCCCCATCGGTCCGGCCGGGTACGGGCCGTCGGCACCCCGATCTTCACCGGCCGAACCCAGCAGCTCTGGCTGGTCGAGATCGAGCGCGTGGCCGACGGGACGTTGGTGGCACGAGGGCAGCTCCGCCTGCAGAACCTGGCGGCGCCGCCGGAACGACGGGGATGAGTGCGCGTCATCCGCCTCCGCCGCACCCGGGTCGACCGGAGGCGGGTGCCCCACCCACGCCCGGCGGCAGGGGGCTGCTGCCGAGTTGGGGGCAGGACGCACCTGCCCGGCCCGTCACGATCGGGGTGCTCCTTCGGGCAAGACATCATCAACGGCTCCGGACTGTGGCAGGTGGAACTGCTCGCGAGCCAGGGCAACGCCATCGTCGACTCGGGCATCACCTCGGTCATTCACCCCACCGGAACCAATGCGCTGTCGGTCGCCTGCGGAAGTGATCCCGCGAGTCCCGGGAGCACCCACGTCATGTTCGAGATCAACCAGACGCCCGTCTCCAACGACATCGTCGCTGTCTCCTCCGTCGAGTGGATCCCGGCGATACAACTCTGCTCCTGCGAGGGTCCCAGTAGAGGCAGCTTCCAGAATGTGGCCTACTACGGACCGTGACGCACGTCGTCATCCTGAGCCGGCGTGTCAGCTCGGTGATGTCCGGTCCCGTCGTGCGGAACGGTGGAATACTCGATGCGTATCGCCGACCCGGCGCTGTCAGGGGCACCCTTGAGTCAGTCTTGAGCGGTGGCCAACTTCCCCCAGGCAACCGGTCAGGGCTGGTCCGGCCGCATCCACCACTGCGCAGCTCGCACCTTGAGCGTTGCATCGACGCCGATTGTCGTGGGCGTTCACCAGAGGAATCACCCGATGACGAACCACCCGACCTTGACGGACACTTCGACGGCTTCGGTCAGATAAATGGTGAATGAGCTGCTTGACGGGTCCGCTACTACGGCAGCCACTCCGACGCCGGCAACATACGTCTGAGGGGTGGTCAGGATCAGACTGGACGCGGTCAGCGAGACGCCTTTGACCTTGACCGATATGGCGGTCTTGGTGGTGGTTCCCGCCACCTTGGCCTCGCCGCTGCGGGTGAAGGTGGCCACACCTGCGACCTTGAGGGCGGTGCCCGAGGTCGATCCGGCATAGACGCCGACACCGCTCGTCGATTCTCCCGCAATGCCCACCCCCGAGTCAGCCAGCCCATATGTCCCGACACCCGAACTGGCATCGGAGCCGAGGACCCCAATTCCTCCATCGGAGTAGCCGGCTACCCCTGCCCCGTTCTCCGTCGCTCCCGCCGTCGCACCGTTGACGGTGCCGAGGACTCCGAAACCACCGCCCGCCGTTTGGCCGCTGACTGCAGGTGAGGTGTTGGCACCGTTGGTGATCACCCCCGATACCCCGATACCGGTTCCCGAGCCGCCATCGGTGCCCTGCACGCCGGGGCCGCTTCCGGCGGTCTTACCGCTCACTGCGGGTGAGCGGTTGTCGGCGTTGGTCAGCAGGCCAGATACTCCCGGGCCGGTTCCCGAGCCGCCATCGGTGCCCTCTACGCAGGCCAGACTTCCACCGGCGGTCCCAATGATCGCCTGGGCAGATCGGGAGTAACCAACGACACCAGGGCTCGTGGTGGAATCACCGATGACCCCTCCTTCGCCCGGCACGGTGTAGAGCCCACTCGTGCCGTAGGCGATGCCGAGCATCCCCGGGCCAGCACTGCTCACACCGATTACTCCGGCAGACGGCAGGGCTCCACCAAGGGCGTTCTGGCCGTTGGTATCACCCCCGACTCCTGCGGCAATCGAGTACCCGTACACGGTCTGTCTGAGCGTGTTCATGATACCGCTGGGGCCATCACCGGCTACCCCATAGATCGCCAGACCTTGCGCACCACTGCCATCTTCTGACCCTAGGTTCCCGTTGACGATCTCCGTCACCGTGCCGGTCGAGTTCGTCGTGGCGTCGTCGTTTCCCAGAACGACACTTTGGGAACTCGCCCCTGCTGGCGCTGCGCCCGCAACCACACTGGCGACCGCTCCGACACCCGTCGCTGCGGCCCCGAGAATGAGCGATCGGCGCCCATACCGGCCCAACGGCCCGGACGCCTGTTCACTCTCAGGTTCACCGAGGGAACAACCTTCGCCAGGTGTCTTCTCTTCCATGGTCGTACCGCCTGTTCCTTGGGTTAGCCGAGCACCCCAGTTGAGAGTGCGACGAAGCCCCTGTCAAACCGCGGTAGGTGGCGCCCTCAGCGGGAGCGAAGGCCACACATTCGGGGGCACCCTGAATCGCGCCCGTGACCCGGTCGATCAGGGCAGCCTGGGATGGGCACGCCGTGCAACCCGAACCGGCAGACGACGCGATCGGTCCGCCCTGTCACATATCGCCGACCTACGGGGTCATAGTCGTGGGAAGCCCCAACATCCAAGGAGACCTGAATGGACGCTCGACTCGACTTCTACAGCAGCGACGTTGCAGGAACGTTCATCAAGCACATCAACTCCGCAGGGTCAGTGATCACCGGCTCGACCCTGCCGGCCGCCACCCAAGAGCTGGTCAAGATCCGAGCCAGCCAGATCAATGGGTGTGGCGTCTGCCTCGACATGCACACCAAAGACGCCGAGCATGCCGGGGAGAGCTCGGTGCGGATCAACCTGATCGCGGCATGGCGAGAGGCGACGGTTTTCACCGAGGCCGAGCGGGCCGCCCTCGAACTCACCGAACAGGGAACCCGAGTAGCCGATGGCGGAAGCGTCCATGACGAAGCCTGGACCCGCGCGGCCAAGCATTTCGACGACGACCAGCTCGGCGCACTGGTGTGCCTTATTGGCCTCATCAATCTCCACAACCGCCTCAACGCCATTACTCGTCAGCCCGCAGGTGACTACACACCGGGCCAGTGGAGCTGAGGGCCAGGGCCCCGGTCTTCGTTGGCGCATCGGAGTTCGCGTTGAGGTCATGGTGGTGATCCCTTTCAGCGAGGATGTGTGCCATGGACGAGAACGACTGGTTGGCTGAGCGCTTCGAAGGGCAGAGGTCACAGCTTCGAGCCGTCGCCTATCGGATGCTGGGCTCGCTCGCCGAGGCCGACGACGCTGTCCAAGACGTTTGGGTGCGAGTCAGCCGGGCCGAGACGAACGACATCGAGAACTTTGGCGGGTGGTTGACGACGATCGTCGCCCGCGTCTGTCTGAACATGCTCCGCACACGCAATGTTCGGCGCGAGCGATCCCTGGAGGTGCATCTCCCGGATCCGGTCATCAGCCCAGCGGGAGAACTTGGACCAGAGGGCGAGGCAGTTCTTGCCGACTCGGTCGGCTTAGCTCTCCTGGTCGTACTCGATTCACTCGCTCCCGCTGAGCGCCTGGCCTTCGTTCTCCACGATATGTTCGAACTGCCATTCGAGGAGATCGCCCCCATGGTCGATCGATCCCCGGCTGCGGCCAGGCAACTCGCCAGTCGGGCAAGGCGCCGGGTCAGAGGGGCAGACATCCCCGATCCCGACCTTGCTCGTCAACGCTCGGTGGTCGACGCCTTCTATTTGGCAGCTCGCAATGGCGACTTCGACGCACTGGTCGCGGTACTCCACCCCGACGTCGTTCTGCGAGTCGACTTCGGCCCCAGCCGGCCGGCTGCGTCCACGATGGTCCGAGGCGCAGCGGCTGTAGCTCGACAAGCGCGACTCGGTGCCAATCCGGCGGCAGTGCTCCTTCCCGCATTGATCAACGGGGCCGCAGGTGTCGTCATCACCCTCGATGGTCAGCCGCACGGCGTGATGGCCTTCACCGTCGTCAACGACCAAGTCGTCGAGCTGGACATCATTGCCGATCCCGAACGAATCCGCAGAATTGCATCACCCGTCCTTAGTGACGAGTAGCTCGAGGGAAGGAATGGTCGTCATCGGCCGCGTTGGGCCGCCTCGGGTGTCCCACTTTGACGGCGCGCTTGGCAAGTGGGGCATGACCCCGAAGTGCCTGGGGGGTGACACCCACCACGTCGGCGCCATCGCCGGTGCGTCCACCTCGATGACGTGGAGACTGCGTGCACGCCCGGGCCCACCGGGACGGGGACGGCCCCCCTTGCAGTAGGACTGTCAGCGCTGCTCAGCGCCCGGTCGGGCCAGCGGTGCGCAGGGCGTTCATGTAGGAGAGGGCCCCGATCACGGCCACGGCGGCCAGGACCAGGTTGCCCGCCGGGATCGACAGCGACAGCACCACACCGACCAGCGAGCCGATCACCCACATCAGCTGCAGGCGGGTCTCGAACCGTGCGAAGGCCCGACCCTGGTCGGACTCGCGCACGTGGCGCTGCACCAGGGCGTCGAACGACGGCTTGGCCACCGCCCCGGCGGCGCCGACCGACAGCGCCACCAGTGCCTGGAGACCCCGGTCGGCGAAGAGCCAACCCGACAGCCCCGCCGCCGCCACCAGCCACAGCGAGGCGACCAGCATCTGTTGCTCGGTCAGCACGCGACGGATCCGCCCGACGAGGAGGACGCCGATGACGGCGCCGGCGGTCAGGGCACCGACCAGCAGGCCGAACCACCAGGTGGCGGCGTTCTCGCGTCGCAGCCCGAAGGCGAACAGGAAGGTCAGGAACCCGAGCAGGCCCTTCAGCACCGACATCGGTGTGAGGGCGAGGATCACCTGGGTCCCGGCGATCGGACGGAAGGCCGCCAGGTCCCGCTGCTCCTCGAGCCACCAGTCGTCGGTGTCGGGCGCGTGTTCCACCGGTTCGGCCCCGGACCGGCGGGACGTCGACACCCGTCCGCGGCGGGCGGCCCGCGTGGCGCGCTGGACCGGCAGTCGTGATCCGGCCACCACCGCCACGGCGAAGACGGCGGCACAGGACCACAGCACGGCCGGGGCACCGGCCAGCTTGAGGATGGCGACGGCCGGCAGGGCGAAGACGAACCCGGACAGCGAGGCGAGCAGGCCTAGCCGGGCGTTGAGGGTGGCGAGATCGGGCTCGACCACGTCCTTTCCGGTCACCGGGTCGTCCACGTGCACCACCGGCGGCGTTCCGTAGGGCGGCGTGCGCGGACCCGACGGGCCGGGGTCGTCGGGCCCCCCGTCAGGGCCGTCGACCCAGGCGGGTGTGACCTCCACCGGAGCGGCGCCGACGTCGACCATCTCGAGGGCGGCCATCTCCGGCACCAGTGCGCCCTTGGTGACGAGGTACACCTTGGACAGCACGAGCATCAGGAACGCCTCGGGGAACAGCAGCAGCGAGTGGATGTCGCGGGCGACGAACGGGCACAGCACGGCCCGGCCGAGCGCCGACGTGACCACCATGGCCCGTCGGGCACCACGGCTGCGGTCGATGAGGGGTCCGAGGGCCGGTGCCACCACCGCGAACGGTCCCATGGTGAGCAGCAGGTAGAGCAGGACCTTGTCCTTGGCCGCCGTGGGCGAGATGGAGAAGAAGAGGGAGCCCGCCAGCGACACGGCGAACAGCGTGTCCCCGGCGGTCATGAGCACGTGGGTGAGCGCGAGCCGCCCGACCGGGCTCCGCTGGTCGAACAGGTCGTCGACGGCGGAACGGATCAGGCGGCGGAACTGGTCACCACGCTCCCGCACGCCCATCTGCGCATGGTAGGCGGCCGGGACCGGTCCCCAGGCCCGGCGGTAGCATGGCGGGGCGGCCCACCCGGCGGTCCGCCCCGTCCAGGAGATGGTCATGTCCGTCAGCGCCTACATCCTCATCCAGACCGAGGTCGGTCGGGCCGCCACCGTCGCCCGCACCGTGTCCGACCTGGAGGGCGTGGTGACGGCCGAGGGCGTGACCGGGCCCTACGACGTCATCGTCCGGGCCGGCGCCGACACCATGGACGAACTCGGACGCATGGTGGTGGGCCGGATCCAGCTCATCGAGGGGATCATCCGCACCGTCACCTGCCCAGTGGTCAATCTGTAGCCACCGCGTCGGTCGCCCGACCCCGGCCGGCGGTCAGCGGGTGAAGGTGCGGGACAGGTCGACGCCGAGCTCCGGCACCGACTGCCCGGTGGCGTAGCGGTACAGCACCGTGCGCATGTACATCCCGGCAGCCGAGAGGTACATCGTCACGGTGAAGAAGGCGACGACACCCAGCACGCCGATCCCGATCCCCGCCACATGGTTGCCGGACACGTACAGCACCGCGCCGGCGCCGACCACGGCCAGGGTCAGGAGCATCCACCCCGCGAACAGGAAACCGAACCGCAGGGCACCCCGGGCGATGGTGCCGAACGTCGTGCGGAGCAGGTGCGAGGACTGCTTGAGGGCGCCGATCGGGCCGAGTCCCTCGAACGCCAGGACGGGGACGACCATGAAGATCGCCACCGCCCACGCCAGTCCGCCGAGGATGCCGGCGAGCCGCCCGAAGATGCCGAGCCGGCGCTCCACGGCCTGGATGACCATGCCGACGGTGGCCGATACGAGTGCCCATTCGAGGATGACCCGCTTGCGCCCCCAGGCCAGCCGCATGGCCCGCCGGACGTCGACCGGTCGACCCTCGATCTGCTCGTTGGCGGCGAAGGCGAGGGCGACGTTGAAGTAGACGCCGACGAAGCTCGCCGCCATGACACCGGGGACGAAGAAGAGCACGTCCACGCCCGAGGATCCGTAGGCCCGGATGAGCGGCACGGCGACCAGGCCCGACACCACCAGGAAGACCACGGCGGACAGCAGGCCGGACAGGACGGGGAGCCAGATCATCCCGCGGTTCTGGCGGAAGAGACCGAGTGAGGCGCGCAGCAGCTGCTTCCCGGTCGGTGACCCACGCCCACCCGACGGCCTCGCCGTGGTGGTTCCGGACGTCGGCCGCGGTGCGGTGTGCCCGGTCCAGGCGGCTCCGTCCCAGTAGCGCAGGGCCACGCCGCTCGCCGGGTCCTGGTACCACCCGGCAGGAGGGAGCGGCGCGTCCATCAGGTCATCGTACCCACGGTCCCAGTCCGGGGCACGGGTTCAGAGGATGGCGCCGGACTCCCGTAGCTTCGCCACCTCGTCGGACGACACGCCCCAGTCGACCAGGGCCTCGTCGCCGTGCTGACCGGGATTGGGCGGCGGCCGCCGGATGGCCCCGGGCGTCGACAGGAAGCGGGGCGCCGGTGCAGGCTGGACCACCCCGGCGACCTCGGTGAAGGTGCCCCGGGCCCGGTTGTGCGGGTGGTCCGGTGCCTCGGTGGCCGACAGAACGGGCGCCACGCAGGCATCGGATCCGGCGAACACCTCCTCCCACTCCGCCCGGGTCTTGGTGGCGAAGAGGGCGGCGAACCGCTCCTTCATGGCCGGCCACAGGGTCCGGTCCATCTGGGTGGAGCGGTCGACGTCGTCGAGGCCCAGGCGCTCCAGGAGTTCGGCGTAGAACTGCGGTTCGATGGCCCCGACACCGAGATAGCCGCCGTCCGACGTCTCGTAGACCTCGTAGAAGTGGGCACCGGTGTCGAGCAGGTTCGTGCCCCGGGCGTCCTGCCAGATGCCCGCCGAGCGCAGCGTGTACGTCATGGTCATCAGCGAGGCGGCCCCGTCGACCATGGCGGCGTCGATGACCTGCCCCTTCCCGGTGGTGCGGGCCCCGAGGATGGCGGCCAGCATGCCGTAGGCGAGCAGCATGCCCCCTCCGCCGAAGTCGCCGACCAGGTTGAGGGGCGGAACGGGTCGCTCACCTTCGCGCCCGATGGCCTCGAGCGCCCCCGACAGCGCGATGTAGTCGATGTCGTGCCCGGCGGCCTGGGCCATGGGCCCGTCCTGACCCCATCCGGTCATCCGTCCGTAGGCCAGGCGCGGGTTGCGGGCCAGGCAGACGTCCGGGCCGAGTCCGATCCGCTCGGCCACGCCGGGGCGGAAGCCCTCCATGAGACCGTCGGCCCCGTCGACCAGGCGGAGCACGAGGTCCACGCCGTCGGGGTCCTTCAGATCGACGGCCACCGACCGGCGGCCCCGGTTCATGAGATCGACGTGGGGCTCCTGGCGCGGCGGGTAGATGGCCCGTTCCGGGCGGTCGATGCGGATGATGTCGGCGCCGGCGTCGGACAGCATCATCCCGGCGAACGGAGCGGGGCCGAGCCCGGCCAGCTCGACGATGCGGATCCCCTCGAGCGGGCCGCTCATCGCACACCTCCCCGGACGGGCGTCTGGGGTGCGACCGCCACGGGGGCGGGCACCGGGATCCGGGACCGGAGCACGGGAATCGGCATGGCGGGATGGTGTCCCACCGTCGACCCGGGGTCAAATGCACCGGGTCCGGCGCCCTGGCCGGACCGACCCGTTCCGGCCGTCAGGCCGGGACGATGCGGTGGATCCGTCCGGTGCCCACGTCGTAGCGCCACCCCTCGGTGACCACGCCGGCGGGCAGCTGTGGACAGGCCCGCACCCGGGCCACGTCGGCCACCAGGGCCGCGTCCGGGTCGGGCATGGCGAGGAACTCCCAGCCGGCCACGTCCTCGGTCCCCTGTGCCTCCAGGCGGGAGCGGACCCCGTCGTCGGACTCCCCGGCCAGGGCGCAGTTGGTGTGCTGCATCACGGCGATCTCGCGCACGTCGAGGAACCGGGTGGCGAGGACCAGGGACCGCAGGACGTCGGGCGTCACCCGGGCCCCGGCGTTGCGCAGGATCTTGGCGTCACCGGGGTGGAGTCCGAGCATGGTCAGGGGCTCGATGCGGCTGTCCATGCACGTGACCAGGGCGAATCCACGCGCCGCCACCGGCGCGATGCCCGCCAGGGTGAACCCTTCGGCGTAGGCGGTGTTGGCGGCCAGCAGCTCCTCGAACATGAAGTACACATCGTACGTCCACCGGGTGGTCCCGCGTGACGTCGAAGGTGGGACGGTAGCGTCGGGGCCCGTCGGGACGCCCGACCCGCCACCGATCCGAGGAGCCCCGTGCACGACTACGCCGAGCCGCCGTCGATCCCCGGCGCGCCCTCCCGCCGGCCGTCGGGGCGTCACCGGGGGCCCGGTCGGGTCAACCTGATCGGCGACCACACCGACTACAACGAGGGCCTCGCCCTGCCCATGGCCATCGGTCTCGGGGTGACCGTCGACGTCGCGCCGTCGAACGACGCCCTGGTCACCGTGACCTCGGACGCCTACCCGGGCGAGCGCGCCGTCATCCCCCTGGTGCCCGACGCCTCCCTGGCGACCATGCTCGAGCCTGCCTGGGCCCGACTCGTCGCCGCCCTCGTGGGCCTGGCCCGCCCGGAGTCGGGCATGTCGGTCCACGTGACGTCGACCCTGCTGCGCGGGGCCGGACTCTCCTCGAGCGCGGCGCTGTCGGTGGCGCTGGCCGACGCCTTCGGTGTCGACGGCGACGCCCGGACGGTGGCCGGCATCTGCCGCGAGGCCGAGCACCGGACCGGTGTCCCGGTCGGGCTCATGGACCCGCTGGTCTGCGCCGGCGCACGGGTCGGCCACGCGCTGCGGATCGACTTCGCCACGGGCGACACCCGGGACGTGCCGTTGCCGGAGGGCGCCGAGTTCGTCGTCGTCGACTCGGGGGTCCGTCGCGATCTGCGGACCTCCGCCTACGCCACCCGGGTGGCCGAGTGCGGGGCGGCCACGGGGGTCGTCGGACCCCTCGGACTCGCCGGTCCGGCCGACCTGGTGGGCCTGCGGGACCCGGTCCTGCGGCGTCGGGCACGACACGTGGTGACCGAGTGCGCCCGGGTGGACGGATTCGCCGACGCGCTGGCCGGCGGCGACCTGGCCACGGCCGGAGCGGTCATGGACGCCAGCCACCGCAGCCTGGCCGACGACTTCGAGGTGTCGACCCCCGCCCTCGACCAGCTGGTGGGCTCCCTGCGGGCACACCGGGGGGTGCACGGCGCCCGGCTCACCGGGGCCGGGTTCGGCGGCTGCGTGGTGGCCCTGTGCGATCCGGGCGCCCTCGACCCCGACGGGCTGGGCCGTCCGGCCTGGCGGGTCGAGGCCGTCGACGGGACCGTCACCACCCGCCGGCGCCGGCACCACTGAACCGGGCCCGCTCCTACCCGCTCCCGCCCGCGGTCGCCGCCGACCCGGTTGCGGACGACGGCGCGGGCAGGTACCGCTCGATCGCCGCGGCGGCCAGGGCGACGAGCTCGTCGTCCGTCGCCCCCACCACCGGGACCGACCGGACGACGTACTTCAGCATGGCGATGCCGACCAGCTGCGCCACGATCAACGAGGCACGCAACTCGGCGTCCGGCGGCCCGACCACGGGAAGCAGCGGAGCGAGCAGCTGCTCGCCGAGCAGCTCGCGGAGCATGTCGGCCGCCGCCTCACTCGAGACGGCGGAGCGGACGAGTCCCATCACCACGTCCCGTGACTCCGCCCGCCCGAGCAGCGCCAGGTACCGCCGCACGACCTGTTCGGCGACGTCGTGACCGTCCAGCCCTCCGAGGCCGAGGAACAGTTCGCCCGGGTGCACCGTGAACTCGACGGCGGCGCGGAACAGGCCGTCCTTGGTGCCGAAGTAGTGGACCAGGAGCCCGGGATCCACCCCGGCGTCCGCGGCGATGCCGCGCAGCGAGGTGGCGTCGTAGCCGCGGGCCCCGAAGGCCTGCCGCGCCACCGCCACGATGTGTTCCCGTGTGTCCGGGGAGCCGGGTCGGCGTCCGGGCCGGGTCATGGTGACGACGTGCCGGTCACGATCTCGACGAACGCCTCCTCGAGGTTGGCCGGGACGGTGGTGACGTCGCCGGCGAGCCGGCGTCGGTCCAGCAGGGCCCGCACCTCGTCGGCCGTCCCGGGGACCCGGAGGCGGCCACCCTGGACCTGGACGACGAGTCCCTCGGCGTCCACGGCGGCGAACACCGCGTGCCAGTCGTCACACGTCACCTGGACCACCTGCCGGGAGCCGATCACCTCGGACAACGTGCCGGACGCGACCACGCGCCCACCCGCCATCACGACCAGGCGGTCGCACTGTTCCGCCTCCTCCATGTTGTGCGTGGTGACGAGGACGCCGGTCCCGCCCTCGGCCCCCGACCGGATGTCCTCCCACAGCTGCGAGCTGCTCAGCGGGCCCACCCCCGAGGTGGGCTCGTCCAGGATGAGGAGGTCGGGGTCGTGGGAGAAGGCCACGGCGAAGGCCACCCTCCGCTGGAGCCCCAACGACAGGCTCCCGACCAGCTCGTGTCCCCGTTCGGCGAGGCCCGCCGGCAGTTCCCGCCCACCGGTGCCGAACGCGGCGCCGGTGAACTCCCAGTTCTCCCGAACGGTGAGATCGTCGTAGAGGCCGAGCGTCTGGGGCACGTAGCCGACCCGCCGCCTCGTCGCCCGGGAGGGCGGTCGTCCGAAGAGGGAGACCGTGCCACCCGTCGGGCGCAGCAGGCCGAGGAGCAGGCGGATGAGTGTGGTCTTGCCCGCTCCGTTGGCCCCGAGCAGCCCGACCACCTCGCCGGGGCCGACGGTCAGGTCGACGGCGTCCACCGCGGTGACGTCCCCGAACCTCATCGTCACCGCACGGGACTCAGCCAGGTCGGCCACGGCCACGCCCCCCTCCCCCGCCGGCCAGCGCCGCCACCATCACCGCGTCGGCGAAGGTAGGCGTGACCCGCTCCGCACCCTCGGGCAACGCATCGGTGGGTGTCCACACCCGCCAGGAGGACCCGGTGCGCCAACTCGACCCCGGCGGTCGCACGGGCCCCCGGACCAGGCCCACCGCTCCGGGGACGGCGGCGACGACGTCCGCCGGCGAACCGGAGGCGATCACCCGGCCGCGGTCCAAGAGGAGGACGGACGAGCCCCGGTCCGCCTCGTCGACGGAAGTGGTCGCCGCCACCACCGCCGTGCCCCGTGCCGCCGCACCGGAGATGAGCCGCCACAGTTCGGCGCGGCTGACCGGGTCGACGCCCGTGGTCGGTTCGTCCAGGACCAGGAGCTCCGGATCGTGGAGCAGGGCCATGGCCACGGCCAGTTTGCGCTGCATGCCGCCGGAGAGCTGCCCGCCGAGCCGGTTCCTGGCCCGGGTGAGACCGATGCGCTCGAGCAGTTCCTCCGACCGTGCGAGGTCGTCCGGCCCGGTGGCACCGTAGGCCCGGCGGACGAAGGACAGGTTCTCCTGCACGGTCAGGTCGACGTAGAGCCCCGCCGTCGCCGGGACGTAGCCGATCTCCCGCTTGTCCGGTCGACGGGCGGCACCGGCGGACAGGCGCACCAGCCCGACCAGGGCCCGCAGCAGGGTCGACTTGCCGGCACCGTCGCCGCCCATCACGACGGTCACCGAACCCGGTCGGGCCTCCATGGTCACGTCGTCCACGGCGGTGGTGGCGGCGAACGTGACGGTCCCGTGCTCGACACCCCAGCCCATCAGGCCGCCTCCGGGAGCCCGGGGTCGTCCACCCGGGCGTGCCGCGTGTTGGGTGCCAGGTCGCGACGGAACCGGAGCACCGCCAGTCCGAGCACCACGGCCGCCATCACCGCCAGGACGGTCAGGGGCACCCACAGGCCACTGACCGGCTCGGCCTTGAGCATCACGCCTCGGCTGATCTCCACGAAGTAGGTGAGCGGGAGGACGTAGGCGATCCAGCGGACACCGGCGGCCATGGCCCCGACGGGGAAGATCAGGCCCGAGAGCAGGATCTGGGGCACGACGAACAGGATGGCCAGCTGGATGGCCTGTCCCTGGTTCTGCGAGACCGTGGAGATGAGGACGCCCATCCCCAGGGTGACGAGGAGGAAGAGCAGCGCACCGACACCGAACGTGGCCACGCTGCCCACGAACGGCACCCCGAACAACGCCATGCCCAGCAGCACGATGGCGACGAGGTCGAGGGAGGCGAGGAGGAGGTAGGGAAGGATCTTGCCGATGATCACGTCCCAGGGTCGGAACGGCATCACCGCCAGCTGCTCGATGGTTCCCGCCTGTCGCTCGCGGACGATCCCCAGACTCGTGATGAGGGTGCCGATGAACAGCAGGATCAGTCCGGTGAGCCCGGGGATCATGATCCACGACGTCTTCAGGTCCGGGTTGAAGAGCACCTCGGGAGCGATGGCCGGCGGCGTGACCCCGCCGGCCGCATCCGCCTGGGCCATGCGGGCGAACGCCTCCTTGGCGGCTTGGACGGAGAACAGCTGGGTCCCGTCCAGGAGTGCCGCCACCGGGTTCCCGCCGGTGACGATCCCGACCACCGCACCCCCCGTCCGCAACCGTCGCTCCGCGGTGGCCCGGGTGCCCTGGGGGTCGGTCTCGGTCACGTCGAACGGTGCGTGCAGGTGGGCGGCCACCTCCACCGCCTGGGGGCCGACCACGATCGTCGGGAGCCTGGACACGTCGAAGTTCGCCGCGTAGCCGAAGATGACGAGCAGGATGATCGGGAGCCCCACCAGGAGTCCGAGGGTCCGCTTGTCCCGGAACAGCTGCCGGAACTCCTTGACGACCATGGCCAACATGAGCGACCTCCCTGTGCCGACGCGCGAGTAACTCTACATCCGTAGAAATAGGGCTCCCCCCTGGCCTGGCGCGGGCCCGTGGGCGGGATGCCGGGACCGGATGACGGGTCGGTCGAGGCACGGCCCCACGGTGCCGCCGGGTCAGCCCCAGGCGGGGTCCTCGGGCCCGGGCGGCGGAGGGAGGCGGCGGGTGACGATCCGGGCCAGCACCGCCGGTTTGCGGGCGTCCTCGATGCGGTGGAGGACGCCCTGGTCCCACACCACCACGTCGATGCTGCCCGTGCCGAGGATCCGGCGGACCACGCTCTGGTCGACCACCAACCGGTCGATGGAGTCGAGCGGGATGTCGACCTGGTTACCGGACGCCGCCCCCCACTGGTCCACGATCCGGTAGGAGGTGACCATCAGCCACGACCGGCGCCACCGGACGAACCGGACGGCGAGCCAGGCGCACGGCACGGCGACGACGGCGCCCTCCACCCAGTGCAACGTGACCGAGGTGTGGGGCACGGCCACGTCCAGGAACACCCCCAGGGCGACGGTCGCCAGGGCGGCGAGGAGCGGACCGGTGAGGTAGGTCCAGTGCGGACGGATGTCGACCAGGACCTGTTCGGCCGGGAGCAGCGGCGGGCGGCGTGTCGGCAAGCGTCAGCCCGGTGCGGCGGGGCGGTGGCGGGCGGAGGTCGGCACCGGATCAATCTACCGACGCCCCGCCCCACGGGGGCATGACACCCCGGCGGTAGCCTGCACCACCGTGGACCCCGTCGACCCGATCGCGCCGCTAGGGACCCGCGACCGGTTCGAGGAGGCGATGGCCGGGCTCACCGGGGCCCAGCACCGGGCGGTGGCGTCGCGCGCCGATGCCCTCTGCATCGTGGCCGGCGCCGGTTCGGGCAAGACCCGGGTCCTGACCCTGCGGGTGGCGCGCCGTATCGACGACGGCTCGGCCGAGGCCGACCACACCGTCGTGTGCACGTTCACCCGAAAGGCGGCCCACGAGCTGCGGGACCGGCTCGCCCGCTACGGGGTGCCGGTGTCGACCCCGGCCGGGCCGGGCGGCGTGCCCTCACCCGGCGTCCGGGCCGGCACGCTCCACCAGCTGGGCCTCACCCTGCTCCGACGCCGCGCCGCCGACACCGGCGGCCCACCGCCCGCACTGGTCGAGCACCGTTGGCGCACGCTGGCCGACCTCACCGGCGATCGGGCCGTGGCGTCGGTCGCCGAGACGGAGATCGGGTGGGCCAAGGCCCGGTGCCTCACGCCGGAGGACTATGCGACGGCGGCCGGGTCGGCGGGCCGGACGGTCGCCCTGCCCCTCGACCGGGTGGCGGCCGTCTTCGCCGACTACCGGGACCGCCTCGTCCGCCGCAGCCTGCTGGACCTCGACGACGTCCTGCTCCACGCGGCCGACCTGCTGGAGGAGGACCCGGACTTCGCGTCGCGGGCCCACTGGCGCTACCGCCACCTCGCCGTGGACGAATTCCAGGACGTGAACCGGGCCCAGTTCCGCCTCGTCCGGGCGCTGCTCGGCGACCGGGCCGACCTGTGCGCGGTGGGCGACCCCAACCAGGCCATCTACGGATGGAACGGGGCCGATCCCGGACTGCTGAGCTCGCTGGTGGACGTGGTCCCGGGACTCGAGGTCGTCCACCTCGACGCCAACCACCGGTGCACGCCTCAGGTCGTGGCGGCGGCGTCCGCCGCCCTCGGGCCCGTCGAGGTCGCTCCGCCGGAGTCGGCCGCCGCCGACGGCCCCGTCCCGATCCTGTGCACCTACGACGACGACCGCGCCGAAGCCGACGCGGTGGCCGCGGCGATCCTGCACCGGGCCGAGGCGGGCACGGCCTGGTCCGACCAGGCGGTGCTGGCCCGGACCCACGACCAGTTGGCCGTGGTCCGCCGCGCCCTCGACCGCATCGGGGTCCCCTGCCGGTTCGCCCCGGCCCCCGATGCCGAGTCGGCCCCGCTGACGGCCCCGGCCCGGCCCTTGCCGGCGACGCGCACGACGGCGGGCCGGGGCGAACCGGGCGGCGCCGTGGAACTCGCCACCTTCCACCGGGCCAAGGGCCTGGAGTGGGAGGCGGTCCACGTCGTCGGGTTGGAGGAGGGTTTCGTGCCCATCGTGCACGCCGCCACGCCCGGGGCACTGGCCGAGGAGCGGCGCCTGCTCTACGTGGCGCTGACCCGGGCCGCCCGCGTCCTCGAGTGCTCGTGGGCGCGCCGGCGCACCATGGGATCCGGACGCCCCATGGACCGGCGACCGTCGCCCTGGCTCGAATCGCTGGAGGACGCCTGCGGGTCCGGCGGCGCCCGGCCCGCCCCGCACGACGCCGCCCGCCGCTTCGCCGACCTGCGGGCCAACCTCAAGGGTTGAGGTGCACGGGACCGGCGGCCGGGCCCTGGGGGCGATCGGTCAGGCCGGGAGCCCGTGACCGGCGTCGAGGACCTGGACGGTGCGGACGAGTCGCTCGTAGCGGAGCCGGATGTCCTCGAGGTCGAAGGGCTCCGGCACCTCCTCCTCGGCGCCGCGCAGGATCATCTCGGCCTGGCGCGTCAGGACCGCGCGCTGCTCGGTGCCCGTGGTGCGCTCGGCGATGTTGGCCAGGGCGTCGAGCATCCGGATGATCACCGCCGGCATCGCCCGGCCCGCCTGGCGCACCTTGTCGAACGCCCGGTCGACCATCCGCTCGTAGCTGGGGTCGAACTCGATGAGCCGGACCCGGCCGGACCGGCCCCGGTACACGCCCTCCTCGAGGAGCCGTGAGGAGATCTCCGTCAGACCGGCCGACAGCCAGTCGATGCAGGTGAGCGCGGTGAAGGTGTCGTTGACCGCAGGCGACAGCGCCCGGATGGCGATCTCGACCAGCTGGTCGATGGCGAACACCGGGTCCTGCATCAGGGTGCGGTGGGGCCCGGTCACGTGTCCCTTGTCGAGGGCGGCCGCCACCTTGTCCGCGGCCGAGGCCGGCCACACCGTGGCCAGCGGCCGGTGGGCGACGACGAAGTGCCCCGGTCGGTGCGCCAACCGGATGACCGCGTCCGAGGACTCGGCGACCTCGACGAGCTTGGCGTAGCCCACGAACTGCAGGTAGCCGCTGTGCTTGGCGGTGACCACGCCTCCCGGGCCGTCCAGGGTCGCCAGCACCTCGTCGGCGGCGGTCGGCTGGCCGTGGTCACCCCCACCGAGTGTCCCGACAAGCTGCGGGAACTCGGCACGGACCGCTCGGTCGAGGTCACGGGCGATGCCGGCGATGACTTCGGGGAGCTGGATCGACTTGGCGATGTGGTGGATGAAGTAGATGAGCACGGCGAGGTCGACGAGGAGCAGCCCCTCGGCGACCGTGATCGACAGGTGGGGCACGAAGTCGCCGGTGGGCAGGCCGGTGATCGACCCCAACGCCAGGACCGAGTACACGAACGTGGCCACGAAGACACCGAGCGTCATCTGGTTGCCCATGTCGCGGACGAAGTTGCGCATCATCCGCGGCCCGAACTGCTGGGACGCCAGGGTCAGGGCCAGGATGGTGATCGAGAAGACCACCCCCACCGTCGTGATGATCGCCGCGGCGATGGCGATGAGCACCTGACGCCCGGCGTCGGCGCTCCCGGTCCGCACCCACCAGGGCAGGACGATCCGGTGGTGGAACGCCGCCAGGTCGATGGCGTAGGTGAGGGCGAAGAGCAGGCAGGCGACGGCGATGAGGATCGTCGGCACCACCCAGAAGGTGGTGCGCAGCGACTCGCGGCGCCAACTGGGGAGCCGGAGCCCGCCGGTGCGGGGGTACTCGGCGCTGCCGTGCGGTGTTCCACGGTGTTGCTGGTCGGTCATCGCGCTCCTCCGCACGGGCACGGGCGTCCCGTGCCTCGATGCCGACCAGGCTTCCCGGCGCTCCACCCACATGCTACCCGGGGGCGGAGGGACCCCCCGACCGGCGGTTGTCGCGCAATTTCCACGCCGGAGCGGTCCGTTGTTACGACCCCGTTACGCGGGACGTCCGTACCCTGGTTGTCAGCACGAAGGAGGTGCCCACATGAGGAGCAAGCTCTTGCTCGCCATCGACCAGTACGAACCGGGACAGGCCGCACTGGACTACACGATCGGCCTGGCGGCCACGGCGAAGGCCGACGTCGAGGTCCTCCACGTCCGGGAGCTGCCGAGCTCGCTGCGGGTCCCCCCGCTCGAGTCCGCGGCACAGGCCGAGGTGCTCGTCGAGGAGACCGTCCTGCGCCTGCAGACCGCCGGGATCGCCGCCAACGGCACGGCGTGCTCCGCCCGGGAGCACCGGGTCGCCCGGCGCATCGTCGACGAGGCAGCGGACCGGAGGTGCGACGCCATCGTGCTCGGGTCGATGCGCCGCCGCGGGTTCCAGTCGATGCTCGGTCAGGGCACCCGCGAGCGGGTCCTGCGGATGTCGCCGCTCCCGGTGATCGTGACGCCCCCGGCGCTCGGGGTCGGCGACCGGCTGGTCGCCCACGCCTGATCCGTCGGCGCACCGTCGTCGGCCACGCCACTACTCCCCGAGGGGCGTGGCCCGCGGCGGGGCGAACCGGCCCAGCACCACCGACTCGGGGTAGGCGTCCCCCGACCACTCCCAGGCGTCGATCTCCCCGGGCGCACGCCGACCGACGGCGGCCCGCACGATCTCGAACCGGCTGGTACGCACGGTGGCGGTGGGCTCCCCCTCCCCCACCACCGACTCGCCCGCCTCGTGGACGATCCGCAGTGCCCCCCGGTCGCCACGCTGGGCGCCGATGCCCCGCGAGACCCCGGCGAAGGCGAAGGCGACGGCGTCGGTCTCCCGCCCGCCCCGGTCTCCCAGCGCGCCACGCACGTCGTGCTCGTGGGTGACCGCATCGGTCAGCAGCATGGTCCGAGTGGTGCGGTCGAGATCGCCGATCAGGGGCTCGACCGTCCCGCTGCACCGGTCCCACTCGTCGAGCACGGCGCCGATGGGCGCACGGATCCGGGCGTCCACCTGGGCCTGGGTCCACGTGTCGCTCGCCACGTCGACGAGGTTGCCCGCGACGATGTCCGCGGTCGTTCCGGCCAGATGGGACACCAGGTCCCGCACCCGCCACCTCGGCGTGGCCGGCGCCACCTGGTCGAGCGCGGCGTCGGGCAGGGTGGACACGAGCTCGCGCACCCGGAGGCGCACGCCGCGGTAGACGGCGGCAGGGTCGGTGTCGTGCATGGGATCGACGCTAGACCGCGGCCGCCCGCACGGTGGCGACGACCGGACCGGGATCCGGTCCCCGGGGTGGGATGATCCTCCGGGGACATCGGTGCGGGGCAGAGCGCCCGTGCCGGTGACCCGACGACGAGACGAGACGTGAGGAGTGGGGCGATGGCGAAGCCGGGCGACGTGTTCATCTACATCGGCATCTACGGCGACCGCGAGCGGGCGCTCACCGACTACGAGGTCGTGCGCGAGCTGCACCGGGCCGGGGCGGTCGGCACCTACGACGCCGCCCTGGTCACCAAGGACGACGACGGGACGGTGCACACCCACCGGGTCGAGATGTCCACTCGCCACGCCGGCTGGGGCGGGGTGGTCGCCGGTGCCCTGGTCGGACTGCTGTTCCCACCCGCACTCGTGGGCACCGCGATCGTCGGGGGCGCCGTCGGCGTCGTGGGCGGTCACCTGTGGCGGGGCATGTCCCGCGCCGACGTCCAGGAACTCGGGGAGCTCATCGACTCCGGGGACGTGGCGCTGGTCGTGGCGGGCGAGAACGAGCTCGAGCAGACGCTGGACACCAGCGGGTTCGCGGCCGAGCGCCACGTGCTGAAGAACGTGTCGGTGACCCGCCGGCAGCTCGACGAGGCGGTGTCAGCGGCCGCCGAGGACGTCCGCTGACTGCGGGTCCGGCGCCCGGGGGACTCAGTCGACCGCGGTGTCGATGAAGACGGGGGTGTGGTCCGACGGCTTCTCGCCCTTGCGGGCCTGGCGGTCGATCAGGGCCCAGGTCGTGGCCCGGGCCAGCACCTCGGTCACCAGGATCAGGTCGATCCGCATCCCCCGGTGGCGGTGGAACGACCCGCCGCGGTAGTCCCACCAGCTGAACAGCTGGTCGTCGTCGTACACGCGACGGAACACGTCGACGAGCCCCCAGTCCTCCAGGTCGGCCAGTGCCGCCCGCTCGGGCGGGCTCACGTGGGTCATCCCCTCGAACTGGGTCGGGTCCCAGACGTCCCGGTCCTCGGGCGCCACGTTGAAGTCGCCGCACACGGCCAGTGGGCGCGACGGGTCCGTCGTCTCGTCGAGCAGGGCCCGCAGCCGGGCCAGCCACGCCAGCTTGGCCGGGTAGTGCTCGTCGTCGAGCGCCCGCCCGTTCGGCACGTAGGCCGAGTAGACCCGCACCCCTCCGCAGTCGGCCCCGATCAGCCGGGTGCCCTGGTCGTCATCGGTGGAGCCGAGACCGGTCGAGACGTTGTCGATACCCACCCGGCTGATGATGGCCACCCCGTTCCACCGACCGTCGCCATGGTGCACCGTCTCGTAGCCCAGGGCGGCGAAGGCGCCGTGCGGGAACGCGGCATCGGCCTGCTTGGTCTCCTGGAGGCACAGGACGTCGGGGTGGGCATAGCCGATCCACTCCTCCACCCGTGGCAGGCGGGCGGTCAGCGAGTTGACGTTCCAGGTGGCGATGCGCACGGTCGGACCTCAGTCCCCGTCCGACGGAACGGCATCCACCAGGACGAACAGCAGGTCGGCCTCGCAGGCGAGTTCTCCGTCGACGGTGGCCCGGCCGGACCCCTTGCCGGCCCGGGCCGACATCCGGCCGAGGGTCACCTCGAGCTCGAGGAGGTCGCCCGGTACTACCTGGCGCCGGAACCGGGCCCGCTCGATCCCCCCGAACAGCGGCAGCTTGCCGGCGAAGGCCGGGTCGGCCAGGACGGCGACGCCGCCCAGCTGGGCCAGCGCCTCGACCATCAGGACGCCGGGGAGCGTCGGCCGGCCGGGGAAGTGTCCGGCGAAGAACGCCTCGTCCCCGGTCAGCTGCCATGCCCCGGTGGCCGACCGGCCGGGCTCCACCGAACGGAGTTCGGTCACGAAGAGGAACGGGTCCCGATGGGGCAGGTAGTCGTCGGCTCGCACGGTTCCCGAGGCTACCGGCACGCCGGGGTGCCGGGGTCGGCCCCGGATCCCCCGTGGTCGGGCGTCCGGCGTCAGTCGCCGAAGCCGGGCAGGGCGATCTCGGCGCGCCGACGCGGGGCGTCGAGCGACACCAGTTCGAACTGACGGACCTCGCCCTTGGTGAGCACCGAGCGCGCCTTCTGCGGGGCGGGGTCGCCGAGATTGCGCAGGGGTACGTGGCAGAGCATCCCGCCGACGTCCACGTGGGCGCCGTGGGAGGTGAAGGACACGACCTCGCCGTCGAAGGTGCTGCCGATCGGGTGCTCGGCCACGAAGGAGATGAACGTCATGGAGTCGTTGAGCGCCTCCCCCACCGGGACGTTGCGTCCCGCCGCTCCGTCGGCACGGGTGGCGGGCTCGGCGGGTGCCGCCCTGGCCGCCACCTTGGTGGCCTTGGTCGCCTTCGAGGACTTGGTGGCCTTGGTCGCCTTGGCCACGGGTTCGGTGGCCTTGGTGGCCTTCGTTGCCTTCATGACTTTGGTGGCCTTGGTCGCCTTGGTGGCCGGCTCGGTCGCCTTGGTGACCTCCTTGGCGGCCTTCGTCGCCTTCTTGGTGGACTTCGCCGCCTTGGTGGCCTTCACCGGCTCGTCGGCAGTCGCCTCCGCAGGCCCGGCCTTCGCCGCCTTGGTGGCCTTGGTCGTCGCCTTGGTGGCCTTGGTCGTGGTCTTGGTGGCCTTGGTCACCTTGGTCGCCGCCTTGGTCGCCTTGGTCGCCTTGGTCGCCGCCTTGGTGGTCTTGGTCGCCTTTGTCGTGGCCTTGGTCGCCTTGGTGGCCTTGGTGGCCTTGGTCGTCGCCCTGGTGGCCCTCGACGGTCGTCGGCCGACATCCTCGTAGGCGTCGTCGTGGTCGACGGTGTCGAGCCCCGGCGCGGCCACGGGCTCCTCGCCACCGAGGAACTCCTCGACCTCCTCGGACTCGACCTCCTCGGGCCCGCTCTCGTCGACGGGCTGGGTCGCCGCTGCGGCGCCACCCGAACCGGAACCCCGTCCGCCCCGGCGCCGTCGGGAGCGCCTCGCCTTCGGTGCGGCCTCGCTCGACGGGGTCGTCTCCTCCCCGGACTCGATCGCCTCGGCCTCGGGTCCGCCGGCGGTGTCGGTGGACTTGGCATCGCGCTTCGACTTCGCCGTGACCGAGCGGCTGCGCGGACCCCGCACCGGCGTGCGCGGGGTGAACACCCAGCCCACCCCGGGGACGGGCTTGCCACCGATGAGGCGACCGGGTTCGAACAGCCACGGGCGCTCGGCGTGGAACTCCTGGAACGAGTCGTTCGACAGCACCAGGGCGCCCGACTTCTCGGCGATCCGCAGGATGAACCCGTCGCCCCGTCCGATGGCACCTGCCGGGGGCGTCACCATCTCGCCGTGTTCGATGGCGTCCTCGAACGACCTGACCTCCGACGGGTCGATCCGGTGGCCGAACGAGGCGTCCACCACCACCGTCACGTCCTCGGCGGTGAACCCCCGGTACTCCTCGAGGAACGTCTCGATGGCCTCGTTCAATTGGGCCAGGCTGGGGAGTGTGCGACCTTCGGTTGCAATATTGGAGCCATCGACGACGATGCGTCGACGGACAGAGGTGTGGGAGTCCATAAGTAGGACCAGTCAACCACCTGGCGGACACCCTCCCTGCGTATGGTCGGTCCGTCGCCCCCGTCGGCCGGTGGGGTGGACCCCCTGCCCGCGCCCGTCGGGGACCGTAGGATCGGGTCGTGACCACCGACACCGACCGGGCCCACGAGGCGACGGACCTCCTCCAGCACCTGATCCGGAACGCCTGTGTCAACGACGGCACGCCCGCCTCCGGCCAGGAGCAGCGCAGCGCCGACATCCTCACCGGCTACCTCGAGGGTTCCGGTGTCGATCTCCAGACCTACGAGCCCGCCCCGGGGCGCACCTCGCTGGTGGCCAAGCTGACCGGCACCGACCCTTCGGCGCCGTCGCTGACCCTGCTGGGCCACACCGACGTGGTGCCCGCCAACGCCGACGACTGGTCCCACGACCCGTTCGGCGGCGAGCTCATCGACGGCGTGGTGTGGGGCCGCGGTGCCATCGACATGCTGAACCTGACCACCACCATGGCGACCGGGATGCGCCACCTGGCCAGCAGCGGGTTCCGGCCCCGTGGTGACCTGACCTACATCGCCGTGGCCGACGAGGAGGCCCTCTCCACCTACGGGGCCAGGTGGCTGTGCGCCAACGCCGGCGACGACATCCGCACCGACTACGTGATCACCGAGTCGGGCGGGTTCCCCATGAACGGCGCCGACGGCCTGCCCCGGCTGCCGGTCATCGTGGGCGAGAAGGGCGTGTACTGGTGCGTGCTGACCGTCACCGGGACGCCGGGCCACGCCTCGCAGCCCCTGCGCACCGACAACGCGCTGGTCAAGGCGGCCGAGGTCGTCCGGCGCATCGACGAGTACCGGCCCCAGGCCGAGCTCCACGAGGCGTGGACGCGCTTCATCGCCGGCCTCGGCTTTCCGGCCGAGCTGTCGGAGCCGCTGCTCGACCCCGACCGCATCGACGGCTTCTGCGACGAGCTTCCCCTGCTCGGCCTGGCCCGCCAGGCCCACGCCTGCACCCACACGACGCTCGCCCCCACGATCATGCGGGCAGGCACCAAGACCAACGTGATCCCCGACCGGGTCGAGCTCGAGGTGGACATCCGCGCCCTCCCCGGGTGGGAGACCGGCGAGGTCCGGGCCATGCTGGCCGACGTGCTCGGTGACCTGGCCGACGACGTGGAGATCGCCTTCCTGTCCGAGGAGCCGGCCTCCACCTCGCCGATCGACACGCCGCTGTGGGACGCCATCGAGCGGGTCAGCACGGTCTTCTACCCGGGAGCCACCATGGTGCCCTTCCTGACCGTCGGCGCCACCGACGCCCGCTACACCCGCACGCTGGGCTCGGTGTCGTACGGGTTCGGGCTGCACAGCACCGACATCGGCTTCGAGCAGTACGGGGCGATGTTCCACGGCATCGACGAGCGGGTCGACGTGGAGTCGCTCCGCCTGTCGACCGAGATGTGGATGGCGCTGGCCCGGGACTTCCTCGGCTGAGGCGCCCGGCACCGTCCGGGCCCCGGCGGGTGCCGTCCCGGCTCAGCCGACCGCCCGGACCAGCAGGTCCTCGAGCTCGAGCCGGTGGAGGGCGGCGCTACCCGATGCCGGGCTGGCCGACTCCGCCCGGCTGACGTGGCGCAGGGTGTGCGAGTCGCGGAGGAGCCGGTGGAGCCGACTGTGGACGAAGTTCCAGGCGCCCATGTTCTCGGGCTCCTCCTGCAGCCACACCACCTCGTCGGCCCGCGGGTAGCGGGCCAGCACCTCGGCGAGCCCGTCCTTGGGCCACGGGTAGAGCTGTTCCACGCGCACGACGGCCACGTGTGCGCCGGCGGCACCGAGCTCGTCACGCCGGCCGATGGCGTCGAAGGCGACCTTGCCCGAGCAGAGCACCACCCGGTCCACACCGTTCCGGTCGAGCCCGTCGGAGGCCGCCGGGTCGTCGACCACCTCGTCGAAGGAGCCCGAGGTGAAGGCGGCGATCGGCGACCGGGCCTGGCGGGCCCGCAGCAGCGACTTGGGCGTGAACACGATGAGCGGCTTGCGGTCGGGCACCCGGACCTGGGACCGCAGCAGGTGGAAGTACTGCGACGCCGTGGTGGGCTGGGTGACCCGCAGGTTGCCGCGGGCGCACAGGGTCAGGAAGCGCTCGATGCGGGCCGAGGAGTGCTCGGGTCCCTGGCCTTCGTAGCCGTGCGGCAGGAGCAGGACGAGGCCGGACCTCTGGCCCCACTTGTCCTCGGCGGCCACCAGGAAGTTGTCGACGATGATCTCCGCGCCGTTCCAGAAGTCGCCGAACTGGGCCTCCCAGGCCACCAGGTCGTTCGGGGCCTCCACGGAGTACCCGTACTCGAACCCGACGCACGCGTACTCCGACAGCAGTGAGTCGCGGATGGTGAAGCGGCCGCCGGTGCCCAGTCCCTCGAGGGGCACGTGCTCCGCTCCCGTCTCGTAGTCGACCAGTACGGCGTGACGGTGCGAGAACGTGCCCCGGCGGGTGTCCTGGCCGGTCACCCGGACGTTGGTCCCCTCCGCCAGCAGCGAGCCGAAGGCCAGCGCCTCACCCAGGGCCCAGTCGATCTCGCCGTCGGCCACCACCTTGTCGCGCTGCTCGAACTGACGGGCCAGCTTCGGGTGCATGACGAAGCCCTCGGGGACCGACCGCACCACGGTCGCCAGCCGGTTGACCAGTTCGGGTTCGATGCCGGTGTCGATCCGGGGGATGGTGAGATCGGGCTGGATGTACTCGGGGAGGTTCACCGGCGGCGGCGGCGCGCCCTCCGCCTCGGCGCGGGTCTCGTCCAGCGCTGCCTGCAGGCGTGCCGCGAAGTCGTCGAGCGCCTGTTCGGCCTCCTCGAGCGAGATGTCGCCGCGCCGCACCAGGGCCTCGGTGTAGAGCTTGCGCACCGAGCGCTTGGCGTCGATCAGCTTGTACATCAGCGGCTGGGTGTAGCTCGGGTCGTCGCCCTCGTTGTGACCGTGCCGGCGGTAGCAGACCATGTCGATGACGACATCCTTGTGGAACGCCTGGCGGAAGCCGAAGGCCAGCCGGGCGGCCCGGGCGCACGCCTCGGGGTCGTCGCCGTTCACGTGGAAGATCGGGGCCTGGACCATCTTGGCGACGTCGGTCGGGTAGACGGTCGACCGGGCCGCCTCCGGCGCCGTGGTGAAGCCGAGCTGGTTGTTGATGACGACGTGGACGGTGCCACCCGTGCGGTAGCCGGCCAGGCCGGACAGGTTCAGCGTCTCGGCGACGACGCCCTGGCCGGCGAAGGCAGCGTCGCCGTGCAGCAGGACGGGCAGGACCGGGAACGGGGCGCCGGTGCCGTCGACGAGCCGTGGGCCGCTGCCCCGCTCACCCCCGAGCGCGTCCTGGCGGGCGCGGGCCATGCCCACCACCACCGGGTCCACCGCCTCGAGGTGGGACGGGTTGGACGCCATGGTGAGCGGGATGGTCCGGCCGGTGCGGGCCACGAAGGTGCCCGACGCCCCCTTGTGGTACTTCACGTCACCGGAGCCCTGGACCGATTCGGGGTCGAGGTTGCCCTCGAACTCCTCGAAGATCTCGCCGTAGGACTTGCCCACGATGTTGGCGAGCACGTTCAGGCGGCCGCGGTGGGACATCCCCATGACCGACTCGTGGAGCCCCTCGTTCGCCGCCTCGTCGAACAGCGCGTCGAGGATGACGATGGCCGACTCCGCGCCCTCGAGGCCGAACCGCTTCTGGCCCACGTAGCGGGTGTGCAGGAAGCGCTCGAACACCTCGGCGGCGTTCAGCCGGTCGAGGATGTGGCGCTGCACGTCGGGGCCGGTCACGGCGGAGACGCCCTCGACGTGCTGCTGGATCCAGCGCTTCTGCTCGGGGTCCTGGATGTGCATGTACTCGACGCCGAGCGTCCGGCAGTAGGCGTCGCGCAGGACGGAGAGGATCTCGTCGAGGGTGGCCAGCTCCTTGCCGGCGAGTCCGTCGGCCACGAAGAGCCGGGGCAGGTCCCAGATGGTCAGCCCGTAGTGGAGCGGGTCGAGCTCGGGGTGGAGGTCGACCTCCTCGGCGTCCAGCGGGTCGAGGTGGGCGATCAGGTGGCCGCGCACCCGGTACATGTTGACCAGGGTCTGGACGTGGTTCTGCTTGATCAGGCGCTCGTGGCTGCCCTCGGCGTCCTCCACCGACGAGTTGTCGTCCTTCTGCCAGGTCACCGGCTCGTAGGGGATCTCGAGCGAGTCGAAGACCTGCTCGTAGAAGCCGTGGCCGCCCATCAGGCACTCGGCGATGTGGGCGAGGAACAGGCCGGACTCGGCCCCCTGGATGATCCGGTGGTCGTAGGTCGACGTGATGGTCACGGTCTTGCCCACGCCGAGCTCCGCCAGCTTGCGGGGATCGGCCGCCTCGAACCCGGGCGGCACCGCCAGGGCACCGACCCCGACGATCACACCCTGGCCGGGCATCAGACGGGGCACCGACTGGACGGTGCCGATCGTCCCGGGGTTGGTCAGGGTGACCGTCGTGCCGGCGAAGTCGTCCGGGGCGATCCTGTTGGTGTGGATCTTGCGGACCAGTTCCTCGTAGGCGGCCACGAAGCCCTGGAAGTCCTTGGTGTCGGCGTCGGCGATGCAGGGCACCAGCAGCGTGCGTCCACCGGACTTCTCCACGTCGACGGCCAGGCCGAGTCCGACGTGCTCGTGCCGGAGCACCCCCGGGGTCCCCTTGCCGTCGGCGTCGGGCACGAAGGCCGCATTCATCGTCGGGACGGCGGCGAGGGCGCGGACCACGGCGTACCCGATCAGGTGGGTGAAGCTGACCTTGCCGCCGGTCGTGCGCCGCAACTGGTTGTTGACGATGGTCCGGTTGACCTCGAGCAGCTTGGCGGGCACCACCCGGACGCTGGTGGCGGTGGGGACGCCGAGCGAGGCCTCCATGTTGGTCACGATGCGGGCGGCCGCGCCCCGCAGCGGTGTGGCACCGAGGACCCCGACGGCCGCCGCCGGCGCGGGAGTGGCCGGGACGGGGGCCGGAACGGCGACGGGAGCGTCGCCCACGACCGCCACCGGGGTGCCGGCCGGCCGGTAGTCGGCGAAGAACTCCTGCCACGACGCCGACACCGAGCCCGGGTCGGCGAGGTACTGCGCGTACATGTCCTCCACCAGCCAGGCGTTGGGGCCGAAGGCACCCGTGCCGGCCACCGCCCGACCTGCTCCGTCCTGACCCTGCACCGTCGCGTCTCCACCTTCGGGCGTGTCCATGGGCCTCCAGCCTACCGGGAGGCCACCCCCTCCCCACCCCGGGAGGACCGCCGCGACGGGTCGATTAGCGTCGGCCCCATGACCGCGCCGCGCACCCGTGTCACGTGCACGTTCGGCTTCGAGGCCGCCCACCGCCTGCCCTGGCACCCGGGCAGGTGCCGGGAGCTCCACGGCCACTCCTACCGGCTCGACGTCTCGGTCGAGGGTCCGCTCGACGCCAACGGGGTGGTCCTCGACTTCGACACCCTGAAGGACGTGGTCCGCACCCAGGTGATCGACCAGTGGGACCACCGGGACCTCAACGAGGTGCTCGACAACCCGACGGCCGAGCTGCTGGCCCGCGAGGCCTGGCGCCTCCTGGTCGACGCCGGCCTGCCGGTGGCCGCCCTGCGCCTGTGGGAGACGAGGGACTCGTGGGTCGACCTGGGCCCGGCCGGCCCGTCGGCACCACCCGACGAGGTCTGACCGTGCCCCGTCACCTCGTGGTCCTCTCCGGCGGGCTGGACTCCACCGTGTGCACGGCACTGGCCGTCGCCGAGACGGGTGAGGCGCCCCTGGCGCTCACGTTCGACTACGGCCAGCGTCATCGCACCGAGCTCGACCGGGCCGCCGGCGTGGCCGGTCACTACCGGGCCGAGCACCTGGTCGTGCACCTCGACACCTCGGCGTGGGGCGGCTCCGCGCTGACCGATCCGTCGGTCGCCGTGCCCGAGGCGGGCACCACCGACGGGATCCCGGCGACCTACGTGCCCGCCCGCAACAGCATCTTCCTGGCCGTGGCCCTGGGCGTGGCCGAGGCCCGCGACCTCGACGCCGTGTGGATCGGGGTGAACGCCGTCGACTACTCGGGCTACCCGGACTGCCGGCCCGAATTCATCGAGGCCTTCCGGGGTGTGGCCGCCGCCGGCCAGCGGCGCGGCGTCGAGGGTGACCCGATCGCCATCCGCACCCCGCTCATCGCCTGCACCAAGGAGCAGATCGTCCGCCTCGGCGTCGAGCACGGGGCACCGCTGCATCTCACCTGGTCCTGCTACCGGGGCGGCGACCACCCGTGCGGCACGTGCGACGCCTGCGTGCTTCGGGCCCGGGGGTTTGCCGCCGCCGGGGTGGACGACCCGGCCCTGGCGTGACCGGGCCGGACGCCTCCGGAGCGACCGCCGTGCCGCGTTCGGCCGGCGGGACGGGCCCCCGGGACATCCTGGTCTCCGAGGTCTTCAGCGCCATCCAGGGCGAGGCCGCACTCGTGGGCGAACGCCAGGTGTTCGTCCGACTGACCGGCTGCAACATCCGCTGCGCCTACTGCGACCAACCCGAGGCACTCGAACGCCGTCCGGGTCCGTGCCGGGTCGAGACCACGGCCGGGCGGCGGGACTGGTCCACCGCCTCGAGCCCGCTCGCCATCACCGACGTGGTGGAGGCGGTGGTGCGCCTGCGGGCACAGGTCCCCCACCACTCGGTCAGCCTGACCGGTGGCGAACCCCTGCTGCAGGGGATCCGGGTGGAGCGGCTCGTCGGCGCCCTGGCCGAGCGGTCCGTCCCGGTGATGCTCGAGACCAACGGCACCCTGGTCCCGGCGATGCGCCGGCTGGCCGACATGGTGGACTACGTCAGCATGGACCTGAAGCTCACCAGCGTCGACGGCGAAGCGGTGGCGCCCGCCACCCAGGCCGCCTTCCTGGCCGCGGCGCTGGCCGGTGGCGCCGTCACCTGGGTCAAGGTGGTGGTGGGTCCGGACACCGACCCCGTTGCGTTCGACGCCGGCATCACCATGGTGGCGGAGGCGTCGACGGGTGCAGCCGCGCCGGTGGAGGTCTTCCTGCAGCCGCTCACCCCGTTCGCGACGGCCACGGTGGCGCCCTCGCCCGAACAGGTGCTCGCACTGCACGACCGGGCGCTGCGCATCCATCCGCGGGTTCGGGTCGTACCCCAGACCCACAAGGCGATCGGCCAGCTGTAGCCCGACCCGGGCGCGTCGTCGGTCACCGGACCCGGACACCCCGCCCGGCCGACCCCCGGGCGCGACGGAGGGGCGGCCCGGGACGTACCCGGACCGCCCCTCGCGTCGGGTCTACTTGGCCTTGGTGATCTTCGGGGCCGGGGCCTGGCCGTTCACGACCTTCTTGAACGACGCGCCGGCGGTCACCTTGGGGCTCTTCGAGGCCTTGATCTTGATGGTCTCGCCCGTCTGGGGGTTGCGGCCGGTGCGCGCGGCACGCTGGGCCCGGTCGAACGTCAGGAAGCCCGTGATGACCACCTTCTCGCCCTTCGCCACGTTGGCGGTGATCACGTCCTCGATGCCGCCGAGCACGGTGGCGACGTCCTTGGAGGTCGCACCGGTGTGGGCGGCGACGGCGGCGATCAGATCGGTCTTGGTAAGCGGCACTGTTTCTCCTTGGTCAAATGGAAGCCCTAACAATGCACGATCTGGCGACCCGATGTGCGCATACGGCGGGCTGGACCCCTGAACTGGGCGGTTCCCGGCCATCGGCGCACGGCGGTGGCCGGGCCGGGACCCCGGCGCCCCGGCCGACTGGCCGCGCCGACGCGGGGCCTGACAGGCTGGGCCCGGATGCCCACCGACCGCCAGCTCGCCCTGACCGAGCACCTGCCCGACGACCCCGGTGCCGCCGGCCCCCTCGTGGTCCTCGTCCACGGCTCGCTCGACCGGGCGGGCAGCTTCGCCCGGGTCACCCGACGGCTGGGCGACCTGCACACCATCGCCTACGACCGCCGCGGCTACCACCGGTCGCGGTCGGACCTGCCGGTCCACGACTCCCTCGACGGACACATCGACGACCTGCTCGCCGTCGTCGACGGCCGACCGTGCGTGGTGGTCGGCCACAGCTACGGCGGCACGCTCGCCCTCGGAGCGGCACTCCGGGCCGGGGGCCCGGGTCCCGTCCTCGCCCTCGCCGCCTACGAGCCGCCGCTGCCCTGGCTCGGCGACTGGGCCACCCGGGGCGGCACCCGGACCGGTCGGGCGCCCCGCCCGGCCGACGAGGATCCGGGCGAGGTGGCCGAGCGGTTCTTCCGGCGCATGGTGGGCGACACGGCGTGGGAGCGGCTGCCCGAGGGGACCAAGCGGGCCCGCCGGGCCGACGGGGTGGCGCTGGCGGCCGAACTGGCCGCCATCCGGATCGACGTGGCGCCGTTCGCCGTGGAGCAGCTCGCCGTGCCCGCCGTGTTCGGGCGCGGGACGGCATCGCTCCCCCACCACCGCCAGGCCGTCGGGTGGCTCTGCGACCAGGTGCGCGACGCCGAACTGGTGGAGATCGAGGGTGCCGGGCACGGCGCCCACCTCACCCATCCGGACGCGTTCGCCGGATTCGTGCGGGCCGCCGTGGGCCGGGCCCGCCCCGCCGCGGACGGCCCGGAGGGCGCTCGGCTGCGGCCGGCGGACGGGTAGACCGCCGGTATGCACGTCCTCGTCACCGGCTCCTCGGGACTGGTCGGCACCGCCCTGGGCGGCGCCCTCGTCGCCGACGGCCACCGCGTCACCCGGCTGGTCCGGTCGGCGACGGCGTCGGGGCCGCCGCGGTCGGGCGGCGACATCACCTGGGATCCGTCCGCGCACCGCATCGACACCGCCGCGCTGGTGGCCGCCGGGCCCTTCGACGGAGTCGTCCACCTGGCCGGTGCCGGGGTGGGCGACCGGCGGTGGAGCGCGGCCCGCAAGGAGGTCATCCGCTCCAGCCGGACGGACGGGACCGGCCTCCTGGCCTCGACGCTGGCCGCCCTCCCCTCGCCCCCGCCCGTCCTGGTGAGCGCCTCCGCCGTGGGCTACTACGGCGACCGGGGCGCCGATGTGCTGACCGAGACGTCGACGGCCGGAACCGGGTTCCTGGCCGAGGTGTGCGTGGCGTGGGAGTCCGCCGCGGCGCCGGCCGCCGACGCCGGCATCCGCACGGTGCTGCTCCGGACCGGGATCGTGCTGAGCGCGACGGGAGGGGCACTGGCCAAGCAGCTCCCGCTCTTCCGGCTCGGCGTGGGGGGCAGGATCGGCACGGGACGCCAGTACCGCAGCTGGATCACCCTGGACGACCACGTGGCCGCCGTCCGCCACTGCCTGGTCGAGAGCTCGCTGGCCGGTCCGGTCAACGCCACCGCACCCGAGCCCGCCACCGACGCCGAGTTGGCCAGGGCGCTGGGTGCCGCCCTCCACCGGCCGGCGGTCCTGCCGGTTCCGGCGGCCGTCCTCAAGGCCGTCCTCGGCGCCGAGATGGCGACCGACATGGTGCTGTCCAGCCAGCGGGTACTGCCCGCCCGACTGACGGCGTCGGGGTTCACGTTCACCCACGGCGGCCTCGACGAGGCCGTGCGGTCGGTCCTCGGGCGCTGACCCGGCGCGTACCAGCCGACGGACGGCACAATGGGAGGGTGAGCACGTTCCCGGACCGGCACGGAACCGCCCTGGTGGTGGTCGACGTCCAGACCGGCGTCGTCGCCGGGGCCCACGCCCGCGACGAGGTGGTCGCCAACATCGGGACCCTCGTCGAGCGGGCCCGCAGCCGGGGCACGCCGGTGGTGTGGGTCCGCCACGCGGACGAGGACCTGGTCGCGGGGAGCGACCCCTGGCGGATCGTCGACGAGCTGTCGCCGGCACCGGACGAGGCGCTGGTCGACAAGCGCTACGGCGATGCATTCGAGGACACCGACCTGGAGGAGGTGCTGGCCGGGCTGGCCGTCGGCCGACTCCTGGTGACGGGCGCCCAGACCGACGCCTGCATCCGGTCGACCCTGCACGGTGCCCTGGTCCGGGGCTACGACACGGTCCTCGTGTCCGACGCCCACACCACCGAGGACCGGACCGGGTGGGGCGCCCCACCGGCGGACCAGGTGATCGCCCACACCAACCGCTACTGGAGCCACCAGACGGCGCCGGGCCGCACGGCGGGCACGGTGGCCGCCGGCGACGTCGACTTCGGCGCCCTCGGATGACCGGCCCGGCCGGTCGGCGTCAGCCCGCGGTGCGGGGCCCGTCGGACGTCGCCGGTCCGGCCACCGGCCGCCCCCGGCGCTGACGCTGGAGCTTGTCCCCCGCCGCCGACTCGTCCTTGGTGCCGGCCACGAGAGGTGACATCGACAGCAGGAACACGCCGGCCACCACCACGACCACGGCCGCCACCTCCACCGGCAGCCGCCAGCCCGCCGTCTGGAGCCGGTCGTGGAACAGGTACACACCGATCACCACGCTGACCACCGGGTCGACGATGGTGAGCGACGCCTGCGAGGCGGTGACCGGCCCGGCGTGGAACGAGCTCTGGATGAGGAAGAGCCCGACCACGCCCGTCGCCACCAGCGCGTAGGGGACCCAGTCGACGAAGACGTGGCCCCACCCCTCGGTCACCAGCGTCATGAACTGCTTGGTGAGGGCGGCCGACAGCGCGAAGAGGACGGCACCCGACGCGCCGAACATGGCGGCGCGGAACCATCGGGGCCCGGTGAACCCGAGTCCGGCGAAGACGGCGGAGGCCAGGCAGATCACCACGAAGACCGTGACCCAGGCGTGCCGCCCGGGGATCACCGCACCCCCGCCGGGCGACGACACCACCAGGAAGGTGGCCAGTCCGCCGGCGGCGGCGGCAGACCCGCCCCACTCCCGCCAGGTCAGGTGGTAGCGGAACCAGACGCCGAGGATCAGGACCAGGAAGAGCAGCTCGGTGGTGACGATGGGCTGCACCGAGCTCAGCTGGCCGAACCGCAGTGCCCCGGCCTGGAGCAGGAACCCGACACCGACCATGGCGATCCCGAGGAACCAGATGGCGTTGGAGAGGGCGTGGCGGATCAGCTTGACGCTCATCACCGTGTCGGCCGGCGCGTTCTGCACGCCGATGCGCTGGAAGATGGCGCTCAGGGCGTTGGCCAGGGAGGCCAGCACGGCGAGGACGTAAGCCACGTCCAGTGTCTACCCCAGGCGCCCGTCGGGGCCCGACGACCGCCGTCCCCGGACGCCGCCGGAGCCATCGGCGGGTGCCGGGTCGGGCCCGGCCCCCGCCGCCGGGCCCGGATACGCTGGGCCGGCCCGCAGAGCAGGGCGCCGACACGAAGGGGACCAGGTCATGACCGCCACGCAGCACGCCGAGTCGACCGCCGCCGAGGGCGGTGGCACGCCCGAGCAGTTCGAGACGGACGCCCGGGCGTTCCTCGACGCCAACGCCGAGCGCCGTCCCGAGGAGACCTTCGTGTGGGGTCAGGGATCCGAGAACGTGAGCCTCTTTCCCGAGCGTTCCCCCGAGCAGCAACAGGCCGACCTGGCCGCCTCGCGGGCCTGGGCCCAGCAGGTGTTCGACGCCGGGTTCGGCTGGATCACCGGGCCCGTCGAGTACGGCGGCCGGGGCCTGTCGGCGGACCACCAGCGGACCTGGGGCCGGGTGGCGTCCGACTACCAGACCCCGTCGCTCGCCATCTACGGCATCGGCCTCGGCATGGTGGCGCCGACCATCCTCGCCCATGCCACCGACGAGGTGAAGGAGGCCTATCTGCGCAAGATGTGGCGGGGCGACATCGTGGGCTGCCAGCTCTTCTCCGAGCCCTCGTCCGGCTCGGACCTCGCCTCCCTCCAGACCCGCGCCGTGCGTGACGGCGACGAGTGGGTGATCAACGGCCAGAAGGTGTGGACGTCGGGTGCCCAGGTGTCCGACATCGGGGAGATCATCTGCCGCACCGACCCCGACCTGCCCAAGCACCGCGGCCTCACCGGTTTCGTGGTGGACATGCACGCCCCCGGTGTGGAGGTGCGCCCGCTGCGCCAGATGACCGGGGGCGCCTCGTTCAACGAGGTCTTCTTCACCGACGTCCGGGTACCCGACTCCCACCGGCTGGGTGACGTCAACGGTGGCTGGACGGTGGCGCTCACCACGCTGATGAACGAGCGGGCCGCCATCGGCGGCGGGGGCGGTGGCGTCGGCCCCCCGGTCTCGACCCGCCTCATCGAGGTGGCCCGGGCCATGGGGAAGGACACCGATCCGCTGGTCCGCCAGCAGCTGGCCCAGATCGTCATCAACGACCGCGTCGCCGGCTACACCAACCGCCGGGCCATGGCCAAGATCTCGCAGGGCGAGCTCCCCGGTCCGGAGATGTCGCTGGGCAAGCTGTCCCTGACCGCCAACATGGTGCGCACCTACGAGGCGCTCTCGTCGATCCTCGGGCCCAAGCTGGTGGTCGACACCGGCGAGTGGGGCACCTACGCCTGGACGCAGTTCCTGCTGGGCGTGCCCGGCATGCGCATCGCCGGCGGTTCCGACGAGGTCTTGCGCAACATCATCGGTGAGCGGGTGCTCGGTCTGCCCAAGGAACCGGCCCCGAAGTAGCGGCTGCCGGGCAGGTCCCTCCACGACGGAGCGGACACACGCCCGGGTGCGGTCAGCGCCGCTTGCTCCGCAGGTGGGCGGCGGTCAGGCCACCCCGGGCAACCGCCAGGAGACCCGGTGGTGGGGAGTCGGACCCAGCCGGGCCAAGGCGTCGAGGTGGTCGGCGGTCCCGTAGCCCTTGTTGGAGGCCCAGCCGTAACCGGGGTACTCGGTGGCCAACCGGACCATGACGGCGTCCCGATCCACCTTGGCGAGGATGCTGGCCGCCGCCACCGAGGCACACGTGCGGTCGGCCCGGACCCGGGTCACGACCGGCGGTACGCGGTCGGGAGCGCCGCCGTCCGCGGTGCCGCCGTCCTGCGGCTCGCTCAGCCAGTCGTGGGAACCGTCGAGCAGGACCAGATCGGGCGGGCAGCGCAGCTGGGCCAGGGCACGCCGTCCGGCCAGGCCGAGGGCACCCACCACGCCGATACGGTCGACCTCGTCGGCGCCGGCCGCACCCACCGCCCACTCGCGTGCCCACGACTTCACGGCGGGCACCAGTCGTTCCCGGGCGGAGGCCGACAGGAGCTTGGAGTCGCGGACACCCGTCGGAGCCGGAGGGATGGCGGCGCCGACCACGACCACCCCCACGTGGACGGGTCCCGCCGGCGAACCCCGACCCACCTCGTCCATCGAGGCGAGCAGGGAGGCGCCGTCGCGGAGCAGCCGGCGCTCGACGCGGAGCGTGGGGACACCCGTACCCCTCCCGCCGATCCTGTGGTCCCCGGTGCCCGGCACGCCAGGCAGAACAGCTGCGGGAGGGGCCATGCGCGCAACTTATCGTCGGGCGCCGCCACGGCCGTGGACCGTCGGACGGCATCCTCGATCCGGGCCCGACCCGTCAGCCGAGCCGGGAGCGCACCACCTTTCCCATGGCGTTGCGGGGCAGTTCGTCGACGACCTGCACCCGGCGGGGCTGCTTGTAGGGGGCCAGGCGGTCGGCACAGAAGGCGCGGAGGGTCTCCACCGTCGGCGGGGTCCCGTCGGCGACGACCCACGCCGTGACCTCCTCGCCCCACTCGTCCGACGGTGTCCCCACCACCGCCACCTCGGCCACCCCGGGGCACCCGGCCAGCACGTCCTCCACCTCGGTCGGGTAGATGTTGAAGCCACCCGAGATGATGAGCTCCGTGGCCCGCCCGCGTATCGACAGGTAGCCGTCCACGTCCTCGCCGAGGTCGCCGGTGGCGAACCAGGGACCACCGCCGTCGCCGAGGTCGCGGAACGCCTCGGCCGTGGCGGCGTCCCGCTCGAAGTACCCGTCGAAGACGTTCGGCCCGCGCACCAGCACCTCGCCGGTCGCGTCGACGGTGACCTCCACCCCCGGCAGGGGGAAGCCGACGGTACCCGCCCGGCGTTCGCCGACATACGGGTTCGACGTGTTCATCAGGGTCTCGGTCATGCCGTACCGCTCGAGCACCACGGTGCCGATGGCGGCCGTCGCCGCCGCGTGCAGCTCGGCGGGCAGGGGAGCCGAACCCGACACGCACAGGCGCAGTCCGGCGAGGTCGGCCGCCCGGCCCGAGGCCATCAGCCGGTGGTACATGGTCGGGACCCCGAAGAAGAGCGTGGCCCGCTCCCCGACCGCCGTGTCGGCGACGGCGCCGGGATCGAAGCCGGGGAGCAGCACGGCCGCGCCGCCGGCGGTCAGCGTCCCGTAGGCCCCGACGGCCAGGCCGTGGGCGTGGAACACCGGGAGGCAGTGCACGAGGCGGTCCTCGGGCGACATGCGCCAGGCCCGGGTGACCGACTCGGTGGCGGCCAGCAGGTTGCGGTGGCGGAGCACCGCGCCCTTGGGGGTGCCGGTCGTGCCGGAGGTGAAGCAGATCAGGGCCGGATCGTCCGGGGTGGCGGTGTCGAGCTCTCCCGGGTCGGCGTCGGCCAGCTCGAGCGCCGGCGAGGTGACCACCGCCCCCGGGGCGGCCGTGCGGACCCACCCGGCCTGGTCGGGCCGGCCCACCACGGCCCCGGCGGCCCGCACGTCGCGCACGATGTGGGCCAATTCGCGCTCGGTGTAGGCCGTGTTGGCCGGCACGACGACGAGGCCGGCGCGCAGGGCGCCGACATGGGACACCAGGGCGTCCACCGACGAGGGGACCGACCACACCACCCGGTCGCCCGACACCAGGCCCGCGCCGCGCAGTCGGCCGGCGGCCCTCCGGGTGGCCTCGTCGAAAGCTCCCGCCGTCGTCCACCGGCCATCCTCCTTCCACAGCGGCGACCCCGGCGCCGCGGCGAAGCGCCGGGCCCAGGCGTGCAGGAGGGTGCCCGACGCGACCAGTCCCGGGGCGTCCGCGGCGGGATCGGCCGCCAACGGGTCGTCGGGTCCGAGATGGTCACGCCAGGGACGCAGGGTGGGCTCCTCGTGGAATGGGCGGCCGATGATGGTCGGACGGTCGGCGGTACCGGCCATGGGGCCGCCGTCCGTGCACACGTTCTAGTCTTAGCCCATCGTCGACGGACCACCGAGGAGGCGTCATGGGATTCATGGACAAGGTCAAGGCTCAGGCCGAGGTCGGACTGGCCAAGGCCAGCGAGGCCACCAAGGCCGGGCAGGAGAAGCTCGACCAGGCCACGGCCAAGCACAAGGCCGATGGACTGCTCCACGATCTGGGCGCCGCCGTCTACGCCGAGCACGCCGGTCGCGGTACCGACCAGACGACGGCCGATGCCGAGCGCATCGTCGGTGAGCTCCAGGCCTACGAAGCGGAGTACGGGAACCTCCAGCCGTGAACCCACCGTCGTCGGGGCGGGGTGACGGGCCGGCCGACGGGACACGGCCGACCGAGCCGCGGGGGCGCCGGTCGGTCGCCGTGGTCCCCCACACCCACTGGGACCGGGAGTGGTACGCCCCGTTCCAGACCTACCGCCTGAAACTGGTCCGACTGGTCGACGAGCTGCTCGACCTCATGGAGTCGGACTCCTCGTACGCGCACTTCCTCCTCGACGGCCAGCTGGCCGTGGTGGACGACTACCTGGAGATCCGACCGGAGAACGAGGACCGCCTTCGGGCGCTGGCCGCCTCCGGCCGGCTCACCCTCGGGCCGTGGTACATCCTGATGGACGAGTTCCTGGTGTCGGGCGAGACGATCATCCGGAACCTGCAGAAGGGCATCCTGCGGGGAAGCGCCTTCGGCGGGGTCATGGAGGTCGGGTACCTCCCGGACATGTTCGGCCACGTGGCCCAGATGCCCCAGATCCTGGCCCAGTCCGGGCTGGACCACGCCGTCGTGTGGCGCGGCGTGCCGTCGGCGGTCGACCGCACGGCCTTCGTGTGGACGGCGCCCGACGGGTCGAGCGTGCGGGCGGAGTACCTGGTCGCCGGCTACGGCAACGGGGCCGCCCTTCCCGAGGACGCCAAGCAGCTGGTGCGCCGGCTCGGGTCGATGGTGGACGAGTTCACCGGCTACCTGCGGCCGGGCGAGCCCCTGTTGCTCATGAACGGCTCGGACCACCTCCGGCCCCAGCCCTGGCTGGGCCGGGTGGTGGCCGAGGCGAACGCCCTCCAGGACGACCTCGACCTGTCGGTCACCTCACTGTCGGAGTACCTGGCCACCACCTCGTCGGACGGCCTGGTCGAGTGGCACGGCGAGCTGCGCTCCGGCGCCCGTTCCAACGTGCTCATGGGCGTCGCCTCCAACCGCGTGGACGTGAAGCAGGCTGCCGCCCGGGCCGAGCGCTCGCTCGAACAGCTGGCCGAGCCCCTGTCGGCCCTCTTCCTGCCGCCCCGGCGCTGGCCCGCCCCGTTCCTCGACGTGGCGTGGACCCTGCTCATCCGGAATTCGGCCCACGACTCGGTGTGCGCGTGCTCGGCGGACGACGTCGTGGACGCCGTGCTCCACCGCTACGCCGAGGCCCGCCACGTGGGTGAGGGTCTCACCGAGCAGGCCCTGGCCGCCGTCGGGCACTCGATGGCCGCCGCCGGAACCGTGGTCGTCAACCCGTCGGCCCGCACCCGCTCGGGGATGGTCGACGTGGTCCTGCCCGCCCTGGACGATCCGGGTCCCGACGTCCAGGTGCTGTCGGAGCGCACCGGCATCCCGGGGACCCTCACGCTCCACGGCGAGACCCTCCGCAACATGCTCGGCCTCCTGCAGGGCTCGCGGATCGACGAGGACGCCTACATCACCGACGTGTCCCTGGTCGAGACCGAGGCCGGGCTCGACGTGACCCTGGCCATCGGGCCCGAGCACCGCGACGGCGTGCCGGTCGACGAGGTGAAGCGGGAGCTGTACTCCCTGCTCACCGCCCGTCCGGACACCGAGGTGCGCCTGATCGTCGACCAGCCGCCGGTGCGCCGGGTACTGGCCCGGACCGCCGGGGTCCCGGGCTTCGGATGGACCCGGTTCGCCGCCGCCGCCCTCGCCCACCCGGTGCACGTCTCGGGCGACCCCGTCACCGGGTGCACGCTCACCAACGGGCTGGTGTCGGTGGTCGTCGATCCTGCCGACGGCACCTTCGCCGTCGACGGCATCCCCGGTTACGGACGCCTGGTGGACGGCGGCGACCACGGCGACACCTACAACTACTCACCCCCGAACCACGACACCGTCGTCGACTCGCCGACCTCGGTGACGTTGGTCCCCGGTGAGGACGGCCCGGTGCGGGCCCGGCTCGACATCGTGGCCACCTACGAGTGGCCCGAGTTCGTGGACGGCGCCACGGCCAGCCGCCACGGGTCGACGTCGGTCACCGTCACGACCTCACTCGAGCTGCGTGCCGACGAGCCCACGGTGCGCGTCCGCACCCGGTTCACCAATCCGTCGCGCGACCACCGGCTCCGCGTCCACCTCCCTCTCCCCACCCCGGCGACCACCTCGCAGGCGGAGTCGGCGTTCACCGTGGTCGAACGGGGCCTGACGGCCGAGGGACGGGCCGAGGAGTTCGGCCTTCCCACCTTCCCGTCGCGGCGGTTCGTGCGTGCCGGCGGGCTCACGGTCGTGCACGAGGGTCTCCTCGAATACGAGCTGGTCGACGTCGTCGGGTCCGCCGACGGGTCCGGCCCGGTGGCCTCCACCCTGGCCCTGACGCTGCTGCGCTCCACCGGGATGCTCTCGCGCCTCGGCATGACGTTCCGCCCGCTGCCTGCCGGACCGATGGATCCCCTGGACGGCCCCCAGATGCTCGGTCCGGTGGATGTCCACTACGCCCTGTGCGTGGCCGAGGTCGACCCCTTCGCCCTGGTCGACGACGTGCTGCTCCCGCTGTGCGTGTCGGGCTCCTTCGGTGGTGGCGACCGACCCGAGCGGGGCACCGAGCTCACCGTGGAGGGCGCCGAGGTCTCCTCCGTCCGGCGGGTGGCCGACGCACTCGAGGTGCGGGTGTTCAATCCGCACGACGACGCCACGACCGTGCGGGTGCCCGGTCGGTCGGGTTGGCTCGTCGACCTACGCGGGCGTGCCGTCGCCCCGTTCGAGGGCGCCTTCGACCTGGGTCCCCACCGCATCGCCACCGCCCGCCTCGACGGCTGAGCCGGCGGGGGCGGGGGCCGGGGCCGCAGGCTCCGGTCCGGGTGCCGTCCGGCCCGGGTGCTCCGGCTCGCCCCGCTCGCGGAGCTCGTCGAGCTCGCGCAGCACCTCGCCCAGGCGCTCCCACCGCATCGTCCGGCGGCGGTCCGCACCCGGCTCGGCGCCCGCCCGCACCAGCTTCCACATCTGCACCCGGCCGAGGTCCTTGAGGCTGCGGGTGCGCAGGGGGCGCGAGTCGATGCCCGGTGCGCCCTCCACCTCCAGCGCGTCGCGCAGCTCGTCGGACGCCAGGACCGTGCCCGGGTGGGCGACGTTGACGAGCCGGCTCGCCAGGTTGACGACCGGTCCGTAGTAGTCCCCGTCCTTGACCAGCACCGGCCCCACCGCAAGGGCGACACGGACATCGGACAGCAGGTCGTCGTCGGCATACGCCTCGGCCAGGCTGAGGCCGATCTGGGCCGCGCCGGTCGCCGTCGGCACGACGAACATGACCTCGTCGCCGATCATCTTGACCACCCGGCCGCCGAGCGCGACCACCGTGTCGTGGGCCAATTCCTCGAACCGGGCCACCACCGCGGCAAGCTCCTCGTCGCCGAGGTGCTGGCTCAGCATGGTGAATCCCACCATGTCGGCGAACCCCACCGCCATGACCGGCCGTGCGCCCTCGTCGGTCCCGCGGGAGCGGTGGAGCATCGCCCGGCGGGTCGCCGCCTGGAGATGGCGCCGCCAGACGTACTCGAGCAGCCGGCCCATGGCCGGGATCGACTCCCCCGCCTGCTGCGCGAACAGGTCCGCGTCCAGGATGCTGTCCCCGGTGCCGAGCAGGATGGGGGTGGAACCCGGTGCCGCCTCCGCATCGGCGATGCGGGACATGGAGGAGCCGATGACCCGGGCCATCTGGACGGCGGTGTCGATGTCCACGAGGCCCATGGCCACCATGGACTGGAAGAGGTGCACGGCCTCGATGTCGAATTCGGTGAAGGCGGCTTCGTCGTCGTCCACGTCGGTGAACCCGAGCGCCCGCCAGAACCGGCGGGCCACGTCGAGGGTGATGTCGGTGCGGGCCGCCACCTCGGCCTGGGTCATCCGGTGGCCGGCGGGGACCAGCATGCGGTCCACCACCAGCAGGTCGATCACGTCGTCCGCCACGGCCCCGTCGATCTCCTCGTCGGTGCACCCCAGTCCGTGCAGGAGGGTCCGCACCCGGGCGAGGGCGTCGATGCGGGCGTGTTCCCCGACTACCTCCACGGGGTCGGGCAGGTGGGCGGGCACGGTGCCCACCCTAGGCGTGTCCGGCCCTGTGGCGGGTCATCACCGGATGCCTACACTGGCGACGTGGCCCAACCAGGAGAGCTCCAGTCCGGCCGGGGCCTCGGCCTGGGACCCCGTGCCGTCCTCGTCCCGATCAAGGCGTTCCACGAGGCCAAGCGTCGCCTCGACCACGCCCTCACGGCGACCGAGCGCGCCGACCTCGCACGGGCCATGGCCCAGCGGGTGGTGGACGCCGCCCATCCCCTCCCCGTGGTGGTGGTCTGCGACGACAACGACGTCGCCGACTGGGCCCGGGCCCGCGGCGCCCTGGTGGTGTGGGAGCCGGGGCGCGGCCTCAACGGTGCCGTCGAAGCCGGTGTGGACCATCTGCGTGCCGCCGGCGTCGCCCACGTGACGGTGTCCCACGCCGACCTGCCCCGGGCCAGCGGACTGGCCGCCGTGGGCGACACCCCCGGCATCACCCTCGTGCCCGACCGCTACGGCAACGGGACGAACGTCATCGCCCTCCCCGTCGACACCGGGTTCCGCTTCTCCTACGGGCCGGGCAGCTTCGCCCGGCACCGGGCGGAAGCCGAACGGGTCGGGATGGTCCCCCGCGTCCTCGACCTTCCCGACCTGGCGTGGGACATCGACGAGCCCGCCGACGTGGTGCCGGTGGCGGCCCGCGGGACGAACGGTCCGTGACGAGCGTCGGTGCACCGGGCGAGGGACCACCGCTCGGGTCGGGACTCCCCGTCGGGGACCTGCTCGACACGTCGACCGTCACCGTCGACCTCCCCACCCCGACCAGTGCACTCGCCATCGGCGCCCACCCCGACGACGTCGAATTCGGGGCGGGCGCCACGTTGGCCAGGTGGGCCGCCGCCGGCTGCCGCATCCACCACCTCGTCCTCACCGACGGGTCCAAGGGGAGCTGGAACCCGGACGAGGACCTCGGCGACCTGGTCCGGTCACGCCGGCGGGAGTGCCTGGCGGCGGCCGCCCACCTCGACGGCGTCGCCGTCCGTGACGACGACGGGGAACGCGTCCTGTTCCTCGGCCGCGTCGACGGCGAGCTGGTGGACGACGAGGACACCCGACGCGACCTGGCCCGCGTGATCCGGACGCTCCGACCCCAGGTCCTGCTGGGGCACGACCCCTGGCGCCGCTACCGTCTCCATCCCGACCACCGGGCCGCCGGGTTCCTCACGCTCGGCGCGTTGGTCGGCGCCCGGGACCCGCACTTCTTCGGCGACCTCGGGCTCGAGCCGCACCGACCCGAGACGCTCCTGCTGTGGGAGGCCGATCTCCCCAACCACGTCGAGCGGGCCGACGGGTTCGCGCCGGCCAAGATCGACGCGCTGCTGTGCCACCACAGCCAGCTGGTGACCACGATGGGGGTCGATCCCGTGGACGGTCCAGGCTCCGTGGAGACCGCGGAGGCGGACGAACGCGCCGACACCCGGGCCGAGTTCGCCGGGCGGATCCAGTGGCAGCTCGCCCAGCACGGCTCACTCGTCGGCACGTCTGCAGGCGAGGCCTTCCACCGGATGGTCGGTCTCTAGCCTGACGCCGGATGGTCGGTCGCTGGCCCGACGCCGGATGGTCGGTCGCTGGCCCGACGCCGGCATCGACCACTGACGGCGTCCGGACGCGTCGACAGGGGCCCGGAGGCCCCTGTCGAACGGCAGGTCATTCGCGGCGTGCGACAGATTCGTCGCACGTGCGGACTATCGGGTGGTCTTGCGCACCGTCCGCTTGGCGACCCGACGAGCCGGTGCCTTGCGGGCCGTCGTCTTGCGGGCCGGAGCCTTCCTGGCGGCGGTCTTGCGGGCCGTCGTCTTCTTGGCGGCGGTCTTGCGAGCCGGAGCCTTCTTGGCGGCGGTCTTGCGGGCCGTCGTCTTCTTGGCGGCGGTCTTGCGAGCCGGAGCCTTCTTGGCGGCGGTCTTGCGGGCCGTCGTCTTCTTGGCCGTCGTCTTGCGAGCAGCGGTCTTGCGAGCCGGAGCCTTCCTGGCGGCGGTCTTGCGGGCCGTCGTCTTCTTGGCGGCGGTCTTGCGAGCCGGAGCCTTCTTGGCCACTGCCTTCTTCTTCACCGCCTTCTTGGCCGTGGCCTTCTTGGCCGTGGCCTTCCTGGCTGCCGTCTTCTTGGCCGGTGCCTTACGCGCCGGGGCCTTCTTGGCTGCTGCCTTCTTCTTCACTGCCATGGAAACTCCCTCCTTAGGGGTCAACGCCGATTTGAACGCCGAGCCGGTGGCGAACCGGACTCCTCTCGACGCTGGGATCGGTACCACTGCTCCTGTCCGAGGATTCCTTCCCACGCGTGGGGCTCGTGTGGTCGGGGAGAACGTCCCAAAACCGACCACCGTCACCTTCCGCCCGGATCGGACCTCCGAGATGATCGTGTCGAACAAGACCTCCACCATGTCCTCGACGGTGCGCCGGGCCGTTTGTGTCGACCCGGTCACCGCTCGGACAAGCTGAGACCTGTTCACGATCATCTCCTCAGCGATACGTAACCAGGTACAAGCCAAATGGCTTTTTGACCGCGGGTCAAGCACCACTGCACGCACGCGCACGAGCGTGGTGCGCGGGAGCGCGTGCCGATGGTGCAGCGGTTCCGGTCGCCACGCGCTGCGTTCGGACGTCGAGCTGCGGGTCGTCCCCCGAATTCCCCCTGTCCCACAACGGTTTTCTGGCCTACGTTAGTGACCACCTCACTCGCGGACTCCGGCGTCCGCCGCGCATCCATCGACGAGAACGTGCAGATGACGGGGTAGGGAACCGTGAAGAATTTTCCGCGCCGCGACGCGCAGAATGCGACGATTACGCCGACGTGGGCGCGCACGCACCGCGCGACGAGCGCACCTTCGACGGCGGTGGGATCTACCTCGGACACGACGAACGCGGGTGGCGCACCGCCGAACGGCAGCATTCGGTACTCGTGCTCGGACCACCGCGATCGGGCAAGACGTCGTCGCTCGTCATCCCCAACATCCTGCGCGCCGGCGGTCCCGTGGTCACCACGTCGACGAAGCCCGACGTGCTCGACGCCACCGTGCCGGCGCGTTCGCGGGTGGGCCGATGTCATCTGTTCGATCCCTCCGGCTCCGTCCCGGACCGTGCCGGCGTGCACCGCCTGCGCTGGTCGCCGCTGCCGGCCTGCACCTCCTGGCGCACCGCCCTGGCGACGGCCCGTTCGCTCGTCCTGGTCGGATCGGGGGCCGGTGGTGCTCCGGCGGGCGGAAACCACTGGAGTGAGCGTGCCCAGGCCCTTCTCGCCCCCCTGCTGCACGCGGCCGCACTCGACGGCGCCGACATGCGGACCGTGCTCGGCTGGGTGGACCGGCACCGTGCCCTCCCGGCGCAGCAGGTGCTGTCGGGGGACGCCACCGGGATGGCCCGGGACGTGCTGGACGGGATCGTGACCACCGACGAACGGGAGCTCAGCGGCATCTGGTCGACGGCGTCCGGTGCCCTGGGTGGCTTCCGATCGGAGGAGGCGCTGGCGGCCACCGGTGACCCCGATTTCGACCCGCAGGAGTTCGTCGGCACGTCCGACACGGTGTACATCGCCGCCCCGGCCCACCACCAGGCACTGGTCGCCCCGCTCGTCGTCGGTCTCCTCGACGACGTCCGACGCGCCCGCTACCAACGGACGGCGTCGGGTGCTGCACCGGAGACGGCTCCCGTGCTGCTGGCACTCGACGAGCTGGCCAACATCGCCCCACTCCCCGATCTCCCGTCCATGATCAGCGAGGGCGGCGGCCAGGGCGTCGTGACACTCGCCTGTTTCCAGGACCTCTCCCAGGCACGGCACCGCTGGCCCACCCAGGCCGACGGGTTCCCGTCCCTCTTCGGCACCACCGTCGTGCTCCCCGGCATCGGTGACATCCGCACCCTCGAGGCCCTGTCGGTCCTGTCGGGCGACCACGAACTGGTGACGCGGTCGGTGTCCCACGGTCACACCGTGACCGGCCGGCACCTCGGCGACCTGCTCACCGGCGGCCGCCCGCAGCGTGGCGAGCAGCTGGGTACCCAGTGGCGCCGGCGTCTGGCTCCCGACGAGATCACCCGGGGACTCCCCGGCGCCGCCCTGGCGTTCGACCGCCGCAACCAGCCGTCGTGGATCCCCCTGGCGCCGGCCCACGCCACCGAACCGTGGCGTGGGCTCCTGGCCGGCGTGCTCGACCGGGACCGGGCCGTCGACCACGGTCGCACGCTCGGCACCGCCGCGTTCCGGGGTTCGGGCATCGACCGCTGACGGCGACGCGACGCCGGGCCGGTCCGCCCCGCGCCTCACCGGTGGAGCCCGAGGCCCGGGCGACCCCGCCCGTCGCCCACCGACCGTCCGATGTCCCGTGCCGGACGGTCCATCGCGGCGCGCTCGCGCCCGGGACCCTTCCCTTCGGCACCCGCACCGGTGCGCCGGCGCCCGTCGACGACGAGGGGACGGTCGCGGTCGAGGGCCCGCACCACCTCGTCCGCCGCCCACCGCTGGCCGACGATCCCGCCGGACGCCGGGACGGCGGTGGGCGGCCCGTCGCGCCCGGGCGGACCCAGGTCGGCGACCAGGGCGTCGGTGGCCGCGACCAGGTCGGCGCGGCCGAGGCCGCCGGGTGCCGACTCGGCCATGGTGACCAGCAGGTCCCGGGCATCCAGGGTCGGCCGGCGCCCGGCCAGGATCCCCAATCGGGCGGCCAGGTCGCCCGGGTCGATCGGACCGCGCCCGGGGTCGGCGCGGGACCGGCCCACCACCTCGACCAGGTCGGCCGGGTCGATCCCGTGATCGGCCGCCCGGCGTCGCCACACCGACCGCAGCCCGTCCACCGTCGGACCCGGATCCTTGTCGGGACGCTCGGCGTGGAACGCAGCCCGGCGCTTCCCGGTCGGGGTGCGGCGGGTCGTGTCCCGTTGGAGGTGCTCCTCGATGGAGGCTGTCCGCTGCGCGAACAGCCGCTCGAGTACCGGGTCCACCCCCACCAGCTGCCACCGTCCACCCGCTCCGCGCTCGAACGACGCGCCCAGACGCTCCGTGAGCTGCCGGCGCAACGAGGAGTCGTACACGGCGCCCAGGACCTGACGGTGGGCGAACAGGCGGCGGGTGTCCACGGTCGACCACACCCCGTCCACACCTTGGGCGACGTTCGCCACCACCAGGTGGGTGTGCACGTGAGGATCGAGGGTGCGGCTGGTGCGGTGCACGAACCCGGCCGCCACCGACCCGATGGCACCGAGGTGCCGGGTCACACCGCCGCGTGTCCTCCGCACCCCGAGCGCCTCCTGCTCCAGGTGGTCCACGGCGTCGACCACGGCGTGACGGTGGGCCGAGCCGGCGACGTCGGCCACCTCGCGGGGTGCCAGCAAGTGCAGCAGGCTCACGGACTTGGGTGCGCAGAACACCAGGTCGACGCCGGCCACCGCACGCGGCCCCGACCCCGAGCGCAGGGCCCGGTCCCCCACCGGGTCCCGGCCGGCGAACACGGCGACGAACTCGTCGACGCCCACGGTGCCCCGCACGCCGAGCACGGCGCTCCCCCCGCCCGTCCACACGCCCGGTGACTCGCCGGCCACACCGGTGCCCTCGGCCCGACCCGGGACCAGGTCGCGTACGTAGTAGGGCACGCCGGCCGACCGCACGACCTGCATCCTCAGCACCGCGCCCTCCTCCGGGCCCGATTCCGGCGCCCTCCGTCCGCGCCGGTACCACGGGCGACGCGCACCCTCCCGGCTCCGCGGACAGGTATGTCGACCTCACCGGGCGCGGACCTTGCCGGGGACCTCCCCGGCCGCCGACCCGACGCCCCCGGGGGTCAGGTCGGGCGGTTCCGGTAGCGGTCGAGGATCCGGGCCGCCGCCTCGGGTGCGAGCGAGCGGTACTCGAGGGGCTCGACCACGTCGGCGTCGGGGCCGAGCCGCAGCAGCAGGCGCTCCAGCCAGGCGTCGCCGCCCACGAAGACCTCCCACACCGGACGGCCCTCCGCATCGTCCACGGGAGCGGCCGAGGTGATGGTCTCGAGCAGCCACGCCATCGAGGGGTCGGCGGCGATGCGCACCCTGCGACTGTCCGGACCGGGGACGAAGGCGCCCCGGGGCGCTCCCGCCTCCCCCGCCGTCAACGGTGCCGGGGTGCCCGAGGCAGCCGGGACCGCCTCGGCCAGGACGTCGGGCGACGCCGGACCGGCCGGGACCGCGGACGAGATGCGGTCGACCCGGAAGCGGCGCACACCCCCGGCCACCTCACACCAGGCGTCCACGTACCAGTGGCCCTCGGAGGCGAACACGCGGCGGGGGGTGATCGTGCGGTCCCCCGACTGGTCGGTGGAGGCGGAGTAGTAGGTGACGTCGAGGCGGAGCCCGTCGTCGACCGCGGTGCGGACGACGTCGAGGAACTCGGGCGTGTCGAGTTCGACGTCGATCGAGGGCCCGCCGAGGGCCCGGTCCAGTTTGACGAGCGCCCGGGACAGTGCACCGCCCTCGTCGCTGCCGGGCACGGCCAGCAGGGCACGCGCCGAGGCGGCCAGCGCCAGTCCCTCCCGGGGGCTGAGGCGCCGGGGTCGGGCCAGTGCGGTGCCCACCCGGGTCGACACCGTGTCGTCGGTGACGACGATCTCGAGCAGCTGGTCGGGCGAGTAGGGCGGGACCCCGTAGCAGGCGGCCATCTCGAGCTCGGCCACCAGGGCGTTGGGGGTGAGGTCGAACCGGGCGGCCACCTCGTCGATCGGGGCCTCCCCCTCCTGGGCCAGCCAGGTGAGGATGGCCAGCAGGCGGCGCAGGCGTGCGGCGGTGTCGAGGGCGGCGCTCATCGTGGCGCCCCGCCGGCGAATTCCTCGAGCCGGGCCACCACGGCGTCGCGCACGTCGGCCGGTCGTACCACCACGGCGTGGTCCAGGAGGTCGAAGGCCCAGGAGATCAGCGCCTCCACGTCGGTCACCACCAGTCGGACGACCACGCCCCCGTCGTCGTGACGCTCGACGACCGCGTCGGGTCCGAGGGCGGTCACCACCCGGGACGCCTCGGCGACGTCGACGGCCACGTCGACCTCGACGGCGTCGCCCGACCCGAAGCGCCACGGGTCCCGGGCGAAGACCTCGTCGGGGTCGAACCCGTCGGGCAGCGCCGCGGAACCGGGTGGCCCGGGCTCGGGGAGACCGTCGATGCGGTCGACCCGGAAGGTGCGGGCCTCGCCACGGTCCCGGTCCCAACCCACGGCGTACCAATTGCCGCCGCGGAACCGGATGCCGGCCACGTCGACGGACCGGGGCGCACCCCGGTAGTCGAAGGCCACCACGGACCGGGTCCGCACGGCGTCGAAGAGGACCGGCAGGGCGGGAAGGCCGTCCACCAGCGGCAGGTCCACCACCGGCAGGGGCGCGCCGCGACGGGGCCAGCGGCCTCCCAGTCCCAGCTTCGACAGCGCTTCCCTCCCGATAGGCTCACCCAGGTGGACGCCGGCCACCGCCAGGTTCAGCGCCGCCTGCTCGTCGGGCTCGAGCCCCAGGTCGGGGAGGTAGTAGTCGTCGGGGTCGACCGAGTACCCGACCTGCTCGTCGGACTCGATCTTCGCGGTGACGACCGGCACCCCCTCGTCGCGGAGGAGCTTCTTGTCGCGCTCGAAGGCCTGGCGTCGGGCGTCGTGCCCCTCTGGATAGCCGGGCACCCGTTCGGCGATCTCGCGCAGGCTGAGCGGGCGGTTGGTGTCGAGGAGGACCAGCAGCAGGTCGGTGACGCGTTCGAGTCGGTCGGGTGTGGCCATTCCTGCCAATCTACGGCCACCGGGAACGGAATCCCACAGTGATCGCCGTGTCCGCCGTCCAGCCGTGGGCCTGGGCGCCCCATCCGGTCCTGTGGGCCGGGCTCGTCGCCTTCGGCTCGGGCGTGGCTCTCCTGCACCGTCGCCTGCTGGCCGCCGCCACCCACCCCGAGCCGTGGCCGCGGGTGCGGATCCGCCGCTTCGTCGGCTCGCTGGTGGTCGCCCTCGTCGCCCTCGGGTGGCCGCTCGGCGACCTCGCCGCCCACTGGTCGCTGTCGGCCCTCGTGCTGCAGCGGTGCGTCCTGGTCCTGGCGGTGGCCTCGCTCCTGCTGTCGGGGCTGCCCGACGACGTGCTGGCCTGGGCGACCCGGCCGGCACCGATCGACGCGCTGCTCCTGCGCATCCTGTGGCCTCCCGCGGCCATCATCACGGTGACCGTCGTGCTGGTCGGGTCGATGGCGCCACCGCTGGTGGTCGCCCAGGCCGGTTCGGCCGTGGTCCGCGGCGCCCTGGCCGTACTGGTCACGGCGGCGGGCATCGTGCTGTGGCTGCCCATCCTCGGCCGGGTCCCCGGCATCCCCCGCCCGCGACCCATGATCCGCGCCGTCTACCTGGTGGGGCAGGCGATCGTCCCCGTCTTCCTCTCGTTCGTCTTCATCCTCGCCCCCCGGCCGCTGTACGCCTCCTTGGACCACACCCGCCACGTCATCGGGCTGTCGCCCCTCGCCGACCAGCAGATCGCCGGCTTCGCGTCCAAGCTCTCCTTCCTGCTGACGCTGCTCGTCGTGGCGGGGGTGATCCTGGCCCGGGCACCGGACTCCGACGAAGACCTCGGACCCGAGGACCCGTTGGTGTGGTCCGACATCGAGCGCCACTTCGAGCGCGCCGACCGGAGGCGGCGCACCGGCCGCGACGCCCCGCCGGCCCCGCCGGGGTTGCCGGCCGGGCTCGGCGGCGGCGCACCGGGGCCGGGATCCCCGGGTCCGTCCGGAGCACCCGGCGGGTCCGACGCACCCGGCGGGGCCACGGCACCCCACGACGTGGCGTCCGGGCCGCCCGGCGACGACGGGGGCGGACGGGACGGCGAACCGCCGACGGAGTGACCGTCGGTCCGGCCACCCGCTCCCCGGCGGACCCCACCTCGGCCGACGGGTGGCACCGTCACACGCCACGGCGCCCTGCCGGGATCCCTACCATGGGCGGATGACCCTGGACGCCCCTGCCGCACCGATCATCCGGCGCTACGTGGCCGGGAGCGTGCAGGCGGCCGTCGAGACCCGGGGCGGCCGCCCGGCGATGGTCGTCCGGTCGGTCAACGACGTGCGCCGGGGTGCGCTCTCCCCCGACGACGGTGACACCCTGGCCGAGGCGGCGGCCGCGGCCGCCGAGCTGCGCATCCCCCTGGTCCTCGTCCTGGCGTCGAGCGGCGCCGACGTGTCCGGCGGGGTGGCATCGCTGCACGGGTGGGGCCGGGCGGCCCGGGCCCTGGCGGTGTGCTCGGGCCTGATCCCGGTGGTGGTGGTCGTGACCGGTCCGGCGCTGTCCGGTCCGGCGCTGCTGCTCGGCCTGGCCGACCTGGTGGTGATGACCGGTGACGCCTTCGCCTTCGTGTCGGGGCCGGCCATGGTCGAGGAGTTCACCGGTATCCGGATCGGCGTGCACCAGCTCGGGGGCTCGGCCATCCATGCCCGCACCAGCGGCCTGTGCGCCGTCGAGGCCTCCTCGCCCGGGCAGGCGCTCGAGCACGTGGACCACCTGCTCGGTCTCCTGCCCGCCCACGCCGACGAGCTCCCCCCGCGCCTCGCCGACCGGCCGGGTCCGGGGCCCGTCGACCTGCGGAGGGTGATACCCGACCGGGCGACCAGCTCCTACGACGTCCGCCGTGTCGCTGCGGGCCTGGCCGACGGCGGCGACGTCACCGAGCTGTGGCCACGGTGGGCGCCCCAGCTGGTGTGCGCCCTGGCCCGGATCGAGGGGCGCACGGTCGGGTTCGTCGCCAACCAGTCCCAGGCGCTCGCCGGCACACTGGACATCGCCGCGTCGCAGAAGGGCGCCCGATTCGTGCGGTTCTGCGACGCCTTCAACATCGCGTTGGTGACCCTGGTGGACACGCCGGGCTTCCTGCCCGGCAAGGACCTGGAGTGGCGGGGGATGATCCGCCACGGGGCCGAGCTCGCCTTCGCCTACGCCGAGGCCACCGTGCCCCGGGTGTGCGTGATCCTGCGCAAGGCGTTCGGTGGCGCCTACATCGTGATGGACTCCAAGGGTCTGGGCAACGACGTGTGCGTGGCCTGGCCCGGCGCCGAGATCGCCGTCATGGGGGCCGAGGGGGCCGTGCAGATCCTGTACCGACGGTCGCCGCCCGAGGACCGGGGCCGGCTGCAAGCCGAGTACGCCGAGGCCTTCCTCACCCCCTACCAGGCCGCCGAGCGGGGCTTCGTGGACGCCGTGGTGGACCCGGCGGACACCCGGGCCGTGGTCTGCGACGCACTCGAGCTGCTGTCCACCCGGCGGGAGTCGCTACCCGGCCGCAAGCACACCGTCGGGCCGCTGTAGTTCGGATGAGGCCGGCTCAGGTCGGCGCCGGCAGCGGTCAGGTGTCGAGGAGGACCGGAGCGTCCACCTGTCGGGTGGGATCCACCGGCCGGGCCTCGTCCGGTGGCTTCAGGGGGCTGGCGACATCTACATCGGACGACCCGGAACGCAGCGCAGCCGGGTCCGGGTGGGCTAGCCCGACCAGTACCATCAGCCCGACCACGATCGGCGGCCACCACACCCACGGCGCGAACCTCCAGTAGGCGAACCACGACACGCCGAGTGCCACGCTGATGCTTCCGGCGAACCGGCGCGCGTCGGTGCGGCACGCCAGCACGAGGAGTAGGACGATGGACGGGGCGACGTAGTACGGCGTCATGACCGCCTCGAACCAGCACCGGGCGGCCAGCACCACCCCGGCCAGCCACAGGAGGCGGACCGGATCCTGCGGCCGGCGCCACACGTAGAGACCCAGCAGCACGGCAAGGAGGACGTACACGCTGCGTCCCGTCCCCCCGGACACCATGACCACCGTCCCGTGCAGGACGACGGGGCCGTGGACTCCATGGGATGCCGCCCCTCCGGTGGGCGCCGTCCCGAGACCGGAGACGGTCACGCTCGAGATCCGAGGTGCGAAGGCGAGCCACGGCGTCGGGTGGTTCAGTGCCGGCAGTGCCGGCTGTCGCACGAGTGCCGACACGGTGCCGTCGGGGTTGCCGATCAGCGCAACCATCACCAGGAAGGCGGACAGCGCCAAGCTCCGGACGGCGAGCCGCAGCCTCGCTCCGGCGGGGGATGCCGCCACGAACAGCGGGAGCGTGAGCGCGATGAGGGGCTGGACCACGATGGCGCAGCCCATCAGCCATCCCATCCGGCGCCAGTTCCCCCGCAGCATGGCAACCATGGCGTACATGCCGAACGTCATGACGAGTGCGTCCTCGGCGTGTCCCCACACCGTCGCCAGCGGCCATGCCACGATCCCCACGGCGACGACCAGCCAATACCGGCGTGCCGGCGGGGCGTCCAGCTCCTCGGCCAGGGCGTCGGCAGCGACGATCATCGAACCGGACAGCAGCAACTCCATCGGGGCGATCAGCAACAGCGACGTGGGGTGGGGCAGGTCGAACTGACCGATCGAGGCACTGAGGTGGAACCAGTCGCTCAGGAGTGCCGCCGGGGCGAGGATGACGGCGATCCCCGGGAAGGTCACCATGCCGGTCTGGTTGTAGATACCCCCCAGGTAGCCCCAACCCACATAGTGGGCGCCGAGGAAGATACCCCAGACGTCGTTTCCCGTCGCCCATGACGAGCTGTGATGGACCCAGGTGTTCCACCAGAAGGTGTACACGAGCCCTGTCACGAACACGACGGCCACCATGGCCAAGGCAGCCCGACGACGCAGGAGTGCAGCGCCCAGCCAGGCCATGCCCGACAGTCCGTCGGACCCCGGCGAACCTCGCCGTCGGTCGTCGGATGCCGGGGGAAACGCGTCCGAACAGCCGACGACAGCGGAGGTCCGTGTGCCGGTCATGCGTTCCCTGTCGACCCATCCGGGCCATTCCTTGAATCGGAGCGGCACCGGTGGAGTGGCGAACGCGCCCCGAACCGTCCGGGGACCGGAGGTGTCCGGGTGCAGCCGACGGTTCAGCGACCGACTTGGGACACGGCAGGAGGCGTTGCCGCTTCGGTCCGGTCCGACGCGTCGCCCGGCGTGCCACCCCAGCCGATTCGCATCCGGGCCTTGCGGCGGTCCCCTTAGGGAAGGTGATCGCCAGGAGCACGAGGAAGCAGCCCACGATCGGCGTGCACCGTGCCCACGGCGCAAGGTGCTCGAAGACGGAGAGCGACAGGTACCTGGAGACGGCCACAGCGAGCGCCTGCCGATGCGGACCGGACCGTGCCGCCAGCACGAGGAGCAGGAGGAGCGGTGGAGCCACGTAGCAGGGAGTCATGACCGCCTCCTCGGCCTGGCCGACCTGGTGGTGATGACCGGTGACGCCTTCGCCTTCGTGTCGGGGCCGGCCATGGTCGAGGAGTTCACCGGTATCCGGATCGGCGTGCACCAGCTCGGGGGCTCGGCCATCCATGCCCGCACCAGCGGCCTGTGCGCCGTCGAGGCTTCCTCGCCCGGGCAGGCGCTCGAGCACGTGGACCACCTGCTTGGTCTCCTGCCCGCCCACGCCGACGAGCTCCCCCCGCGCCTCGCCGACCGGCCGGGTCCGGGGCCCGTCGACCTGCGGAGGGTGGTACCCGACCGGGCGACCAGCTCCTACGACGTCCGCCGGGTCGCGGCGGGCCTGGCCGACGGCGGCGACGTCACCGAGCTCTGGCCACGGTGGGCGCCCCAGCTGGTGTGCGCCCTGGCCCGGATCGAGGGGCGCACGGTCGGGTTCGTCGCCAACCAGTCCCAGGCGCTCGCCGGCACACTGGACATCGCCGCGTCGCAGAAGGGCGCCCGCTTCGTGCGGTTCTGCGACGCCTTCAACATCGCGTTGGTGACCCTGGTGGACACGCCGGGCTTCCTGCCTGGCAAGGACCTGGAGTGGCGGGGGATGATCCGCCACGGGGCCGAGCTCGCCTTCGCCTACGCCGAGGCCACCGTGCCCCGGGTGTGCGTCGCCACTCAGACAGGTACGAGTTCCTCCGTCGGCCGTCCCGACACCCCCGATGCCGGCCGGTCCACCCGTCGCACCGTGCCCGTGGACGGGTCGCGGGCCTCCGGTGGGTACGTGAGCACCAGGACCAGGGTCAGCCCGGCCACGATCGGCAGCCACCAGACCCAGGGTCCGAGCTCCCAGTAGGCGTACAGGGACACGGCGAAGGACACGGAGGTCGCTGCCGCCAACCGGCGTGGTCCGGCGAGCGCCGCCAGCACGAGCAGCAGGATCAGGGGCGGGGCGAGGTAGTACGGGGTCATGACCGCCTCGAAGAAGCACCGGCCGGCGAGCACGAGACCGGCCAGCCACAGCAGGCGCTCGGGGCGCTGGGGCCGTCGCCACACGTACAGCGCCAGCAGCAGGGCCAGCACCACGTAGACCGTGCGTCCCGGGCCGCCGGCGATCTCGGGGGTCGCCGGGCGCGCCGCGTGGGTGACCGCCCGGAACGCGCCCGCGGTGTGCTGGAAGGTGAGCCACCCGCTTCCCGCCGGTGTGGCCGCCTGGTGCACGTGCGGTGCCAGACGGGCCCACGGCGTGGCGTGGTTGACCTGGGCCGGCGTCGGCTGCTCGACCAGGGCGCGGTAGGCGCCCGACGGATTGCCGAGGAAGGCCACACCCACCAGGAAGGCCGAGACCACCGTGCACCGGACGGCGAACAGCGCCCGCCCGCCCCGGGGTGACGCGGCCAGGAACAGCGGGACGACCAGCAGGACCAGCGGCTGGAAGACGACCCCGAGTCCGAAGAGCCAACCAGCGCGGACCCAGTTGCGCCGAAGCACGGCGCGCATGGCGTACAGGGCGAACGTCATGGTCAGGGCGTCCTCGGCGTGGCCCCACACCGCGGCCACCGGCCAGCACAGCACCCCGACCGCCAGGCAGAGTGCGACCCGCCGTCGGCGGGTCACCTCCAACTCCTCGGCAAGGGCGTCCGCCCCGAACAGGACGGTCGACGCCAACACCATCTCCACCGGCATGAGCACGAGCTCGGCAGTCGGACGCGGCAGCGCCCACACCCAGACCGAGGAGGTCAGGTGCAGCCAGTCGCACAGGAACGCCACGGGGGCGAGCAGCACGGCCATCCCGGGGAAGGACACGATCCCCGTCTCGGGGTTGTAGACGCCACCGAGATCGCCCCACACCACGTAGTGGGCCCCCCGGAAGACCCCCCACAGGTCGCTCTGGTCGACCCAGGTCGGGGAGTGGTGCACGACCGGGTCCCATAGGAAGGTGAAAAGCAGTCCCAGCGCCACGACCACAGCGGCTAGGGCGCACGGGACGGCCCGGCGTCGGAGAGCGGCAGCCAGCTGCCCTCGGATGCGAGCTCTCCGCACGTTGCCCTCGACGACCGTCGGGCGGTACCCGCTCGGCAAGGGCTCGACACTTTCAACGATATCGGTCGAGAGCACCTCGATGGTCATGTCGCTACTATCGAACGACCGGGCGACCGGCTTGAGCCGGAGTGGCGTGATTGCATGGGGGCTCGCAAGGCACCAAGTCCACAGGATCCCGGAAACGAAAGAGGGCCCCCTCCTCTCGGAGGGAGCCCTCTTCACCAGGGTTCTGCGTGGCCCTCAGGCTCTAGAGCCCGACGATCACTCCTGCACCGCTATCAGGCAGCGGTGAAGTTCGCGCCCCACACGGCGCCGGTCAGCGCGGTGTTGCTGGCGTTGCAGGTACCCGTGGACTTGCCGTAGTACGTGCCGGCAGCGGTCGGTGCGCTGGTGGCCGACGTCTTGACACCGGGGCTGACGGTCGTATCCGTGTACATCCCGTTGGAGGAGGCGTTACCGGTCACGAAGCCGATGTTGTCGACGATGTACCAGCATCCACTGGCGTTCTTCGACGGGGAGGCAAGGACGATGCCGTTCCCGTCCGAGGAAACCCACACCGAGATGGCGCCCTGGGTGGTGGTGGCACCCGAGACCCACGACAGGCTGGGCTCGTTGGACCCCAGGATCGTCGTGGTCAGGAGCGCGCCGCCGCCACCGGTGCCGTACGACTGGCCGTTCTGCTCGGCGTAGGTCTTGGCGGTGGTGATGGCGGTGTTCAGGTTGGACTGTGCGGCCTTGTCGTTCGCACCACCGGTCACACCGAGGAAGGTGGGAATGGCGATGGCGAGCAGGATGGCCAGGATGAGCAGCACGACCATGAGCTCGATGAGGGTGAAACCCGCATCCTCGCCCAGATCAGCTGCAGCATCCCGCCTGTCATTCAGGCGACTCATGACGGATGAAATCATTTGCTTTCTCCTCTTGTCGGTATGTGCTGCATGTATGAGCGGCCACCTGATATCGGCAACCGATACTGTCTTCGACCCGCTCGACCTCTACCTTGAGCAATTTGTCGTACTTCTTGGACAAGTTGCCGGACGATCGGCTCGAGGGAGGAAGTCATGGAGAGTTCCGACCATTTGTCCTGGCCAGCACTGGTGCCGCCCGGTCGGTATGTTCCGATTCCTGCCCTGCGCTCCAGTATTACGGGGGACTGTGCCGGTGTCAGGAGGTAAATAGGTGCAGGTCCGGAGCAGGAGAGGATCGGACATCATTGTTGCTAAATGGTTGCTGAGCCTGCCTGGTATGACATCGCCGGTAGTGCGACGCAGAGTGCCGGCCGATCGGCGGGCATGACGCCGCAGTGACGACCGCCGGGACCGTTCAGAGCGGGAAGCCTGTGGTCAGGTACTGGACGGTGGCCGGCGAGCCGCTGGTCTTGGGCGAGTACGCGTTGCAGTCGGCGGGGGTGGAGTCCCCCTTGACGGTCACGAAGTTGATTCCTGTCCCCGACGGCAGTCCGATGGTGCCGGCCGCCGCGGCCACCGGTGCCGTGGTCACCGCCGTGGTGCCGGTGTAGGGCGCCACGGTCTTCGACGCGGTGTTCAGCCCACCGGTGTTGTCGATGAGGTAGTAGCAGTTGCCGGGGGAGGAGTAGGCGGCCATGACCAGCCCGTTGCCGTCGACCGATACGGCCACGGACACCTTCGACGGCGAGTCGGAGCTACCCGTCGCCGTCGTGGCCCCCGAGGCACCGGCTGCGAACGCCAGCGACAGCTGGGCCGAGGTCAGGACCGAGGCGAATCCGGCGGAGTCCTGCACGTTGTTGATGTAGAACGTCTGGCCGTTGCTCTGGTACTGCGCCTTGGCGTCGGTGAGCGCCGTATTGAGGTCGACCTGGGCCGAGCGGCTGTTGGCGACCGCGGTGGTCCCCAGGAACGTCGGGATGGCGATTGCCGCCAGGATGCCCAGGATCACCAGGACCACCATGATCTCCACCAGGGTGAACCCGGCATCACCCGACGGGGCGAGGTCACGGCCGCGGGCGAGGCTCGTTTCGCGTCGGCCCGTGTATCCGCACGTCATCTCGCTCACTTTCATCCCCCCCAATCGTCGGAAAGGAACGTCCACTTGAGGGGGAATCTCCGGTCGGCGCCCCTTCGGCGGAGTGGCCCTGACGCGGTCGGACGGCGGCCGCTCCGCGTGGGTCGACCCGCTCCCGATCAGCTGTGGATGAGCTTGATGTAGTCGAACATCGGGAGGTAGAGGGCGATGACCATCATGCCGACGCCGGCGCCCATGATGACGGTCAGCAGGGGCTCGAGGAGCGCCGTCAGGTTGCCCACCGTGACCTCGACCTCCTGGTCGTAGAAGTGCGCCACCTTCTTCAGCATCCCGTCGAGCACACCGGTCTGCTCGCCGACCTCGATCATCTGCACCATCAGCACGGGGATGATGTTCTCGTGCTCCTTCAGCGGGTCGGCCAGCGGGCGGCCCTCCCGCACGCCTTCCTTGGCCAGGCGGAGGACGTCCCCGATGGTGACGTTGCCCGACGTCTCGGCGCTGATGTCGAGCGCCTCCAGGATCGGGACGCCCGAGCCGATCAGCGAGCCGAGCGTGTTGGTGACCCGGGCGAGGGCCACCTTGTGGAACAGCTGCCCGAAGATCGGGGGCTTCAGCATCCACCGGTCCCAGATGCGGCGCCCGTCCTCGGTGGCGATCCACTTGCGGATGCCGATGATGATGCCGACGACGACGATGATCACCAGTACCACCCACTGGCTGGTCATGACGTTCGACACGTCGATCAGGATCTGGGTGGGGAGCGGCAGCTTACCGCCGAGGGTCTTGAACAGGTTCTGGAACACCGGCACGATGAAGACGATCATCGCCGAGAAGATGACGAACATCACCGACATGACGACGGCCGGGTAGGTCATGGCCGACTTGATGGTCTTGTTGAGCTGGGCCTGCTTCTCGATGGTGTCGGCCAGGTCCGTGAGCACCTCGTCCAGGTTTCCGCCGATCTCACCGGCCTGGATCAGCGTGCAGTAGAGCTTGGAGAACGCCTTCGGGTGCTTGCCGCAGGCCATCGACAGCGACGAACCGTGCTCGAGGTCCGTGCGGACCTCCTCCAGGATGCGGGCCAGCTCGGGATTCTCCACCTGACCGCCGAGGATGCCCAACGAGCGGACGACCGACAGTCCGGAGTCGACCATGGTGGAGAGCTGCCGGGTCATGACCGCGATGTCGCGGAGCTTGATCCGGTTGGTGATCCCGGGGATCTTGATCTCGGTCTTGAGGCTGACGACCGACTTGGGCGTGACCGAGATCGGCATGTAGCCCATCTCGCGGAGCCGGCGCACGACCAGCGCCATGCTGTCGCCGTCGAGCTGTCCCTCGACGAGTCCGCCGGACTTGTCCCGGACCTTGTACTCGAATGTCAGTGACACGGTTCCCCGCTTCGTCGGTCAGTGGTGGACAGGGCGGACATCAGTGGTGCAGGTGGTTTCGGAGGTCCTCCTCGTTGGAGGACCGGTCGTAGGCGATGGACTCGGAGATGACCCCCTCCTTGACCAGGTTGGCGAGTCCCTGGTCCATGGTCTGCATGCCGTAGGACCCGCCGACCTGCATCAGGGAGTAAATCTGGTGCGTCTTGGCCATCCGGATCAGGTTCCGCACGGCTGACGTGCACACCAGCACCTCGGCACACGGGGCCCGGCCGTTGCCGTCCGCCGTGGGCACCAGCTGCTGGGTGACCACGCCTTCGAGGGTCGAGGCGAGCATTACCCGGATCTGCTCCTGCTGCTGGGTCGGGAAGACGTCGATGATCCGGTCGATCGTCTGCGGCGCGTCCTGGGTGTGCAGGGTGCCGAAGACGAGGTGACCGGTCTCGGCGGCGGTCAGCGCCATCGAGATCGTCTCGAGGTCCCGGAGCTCGCCGACGAGGATGACGTCGGGGTCCTGGCGCAGCACCCGTCGGAGCGCCTCGGCGAAGGAGTCGGTGTCCTCGCCAATCTCGCGCTGGGTGATGATCGAGCTCTTGTGGTCGTGGAGGAACTCGATGGGGTCCTCGACCGTCACGATGTGCAGCGGCTTGGTCCGGTTGATGATGTCGATGAGCGAGGCCAGCGTGGTCGACTTGCCGGACCCGGTGGGACCGGTCACGAGGACGAGGCCGCGGCGCAGTTCGGTGAAGGACCGGATCGAGTCGGGCAGTCCCAGGCTGGAGAAGATCGGCATCTCGTGGGGGATGGGCCGGAGCGCGACGGTCACCGTCCCCCGCTGCAGGGCGACGTTGACGCGGAACCGGCCGACACCGGGGATGGTGTGCGAGGTGTCGAGCTCGTGCTCGGCCTCGAACCGCTCCCGCTGCGACGCCGGGAGTATCCCGAAGATCATGTCCCGGATCTCCTCGTTGTTGAGCGGTGGGCAGCCTTCGATGGCGCGCATGGCGCCGTGGAGGCGGATCGTGCCCGGCATGGCCGCCGTGAGGTGCAGGTCGGAGGCACCGACCGAGACCGCGTAGCGGAGGAGGTCGTCGATGTGCATGGGGACGGTGTCGTCCGCCGCCTTGACCGGGATGCCGCTGACCAGGAGGTCCTCGACGGCGGCGGCGCGGTCCTTGGGTTCGCCCGGGGCGGCGTCCGCCGTGCCACCGCCTGCTTCCGACGTCCCCAGGTGCTGGGCGATGAGCACGGGGTCGGCCAGTACCGGATGGATCCGATGGCCGATGCGCGCCGCCAGCGCATCCACCTCGTGCGGGGCCGGCGGCTCGGCGAAGGCGACGGCGAGCGCGTTGCCGTCGAACTGGAGGGCGAGGGCGTCGAACTCCCGACCGACGGAGGTGGGCATGGCCGCGGACGCCTCCGGCTGGGGGGAGAACGCCGACAGGTCCACCGCCGGGACCTGGGACAGCTGGGACAGGGTGCCGACCACGACGCTGGGCAGCGCCAGGTTGCGGCTGATCAGCAGGAAGGCGAGTGACTGGTCGGTGGCGATGGCCTCGTTGACCAGGGGCCGGAGGTTGCCATCGGACTCGTAGCCGGCCTGGACCAGCGCCTGGGCCAGTCGGGACGTCCACTCGGTGCGCGTGCTCGACGTGACGGACGTCATGCGACCACCCGCAGGACTTCCTCGAGCGTGGTCTCCCCGTCGATGGCCTTGCGGAGCCCGGCCTGGCGGAGGGCGACCATGCCCTGGCTGACGGCGAGCCGGTGGATCTCCTCCACCGAACCTCCTTCGATGATCATCCGTTCGACCTCCTCGGTCATGGGCATCAGTTCGGCGAGTGCGAGTCGTCCGCGGTACCCGGTCTGCGAGCACGCCGAGCACCCGACCGACCGGTAGGCCTGCTGCAGGATGCCGGCGGCCTCCACCTCGGCGGGCGTCCAGCCGGCGGCGCGGATGTCGGCCTCACTCGGCGCGTACGGCTCCTTGCAGTGCATGCACAGCCGCCGGGCGAGCCGCTGGGCGACGACGCCGGACAGCGCCGAGGTCACCAGGAAGGGCTCGATGCCCATCTCGATGAGTCGCATGGGCGTGGCCGACGCACTGTTGGTGTGGAGGGTTGCCAGCACCATGTGGCCCGTGAGTGCGGCCTCGATGGCGATGGACGCCGTCTCCTTGTCGCGGATCTCCCCCACCAGGACGATGTCCGGGTCCGACCGCAGGATGGCGCGCAGCGCGCCGGCGAAGTTCAGCCCGGCCTTGACGTTCAGCTGGACCTGGTTGACCCCCTTCAGGGGGACCTCGACCGGGTCCTCGACGGTGATGATGTTCTTCTCCGGCGAATTGAGGGCGGTGAGGGTGGTGTAGAGGGTGGTGGACTTGCCGGACCCGGTGGGCCCGCTGACCAGGATCGTCCCGTACGGCTTCGTGTACAGCCCCTCGTACAGCTGGAGCATCTCGGGGTCGAAGCCGAGCTCGGCAAAGCCCAGGACCACGCTCGACTTGTCGAGCACCCGCATCACGATCTTCTCGCCGTAGATGGTCGGCAGTGTGGCCATGCGCAGGTCGATGCCCTTCGCCCCCACGTTGAGGGAGATGCGACCGTCCTGGGGCACCCGGTGCTCGGCGATGTTCATGTCGGCCATGACCTTGAGTCGGGTGGTGACGGCGCCGGCGATGGTCTTCGGACCGGTCGACACGTCGTGGAGCACGCCGTCGATCCGGTACCGGATGCGCAGGTCGCGCTCGGTCGGCTCGATGTGGATGTCCGACGCCCGCTCGTTGAGGGCCTGGAGGATGAGCAGGTTCACGTAGCGCACGATCGGCGCCGTCTCGGTCACCGTCTGGATGTCGTCGACGCCGTTGTCCTGGCCGCCACCCTCGATCCCGAGCGACGCCTCCATGGCCATGTCGGCGGCGTCACCGCTGCTGAAGGCCCGGCCGATGTAGGCGCTGATCTGGCTGCGGGTCGCCACCACCACGATGAAGTTGGAGCCCAGGATCGTCCGCAGGTCGTCCATGGCGAACACGTCGGTGGGATTGGACGCCGCCACCACGGGTACGCCGTTGTCCAGGGCGATCACCATCATGTTGTGGTGCCTCGCCGTGGTCTCGGGGATCACGCCGGACACCGACAGGTCCACGCCCACGGTGTCGAGGTCGACGAACTGCAGCCCCATCTCCTCGGCCATCCCCCACATGAGGTCGGCCTCGGTGACGAGCTTCTGGTTGGTGAGGATGCGGGCGATGCTCTGGCCGGTGAGGTTCTGCTCCTCGAGGGCCAGGCTCATGGCCTCGAGCGAGACCCTGCCGCCGTCGACCAACGCCTTGGCCAGCGGGGGAAAGCCGGCCGTCGCCGAGTCGGGCGACTCCTCCGCCTCGGGGTGCAGGTCGTGATAGGTGGCGACGGCCTCGGCCACGAGGTCGGCGGCGTCGGACGCCGGGTCGTCCTCCTCGGACCCGACGGCGTCCTCGGGTGCCTCGGCGACGTCCTCCAACGACTGGGCGAGGACCGACAGCTCGTCGGACCCCGGTGGCGTCGGCGTGGGTGCGACCTCGGCGATTCCCTCGAACAGCCCCGATCCCGGTGGGATCGGGCCGACAGGCACGTCCAGCGACGGGAGGGGGGCCGTCGGTGCCGGCGCCGCCAGCTGCGCGAACACGGCGTCCAGGGCGTCGACCGGCGGCGCCGGGTTCGCACCTGCGGCCTGGTCCAGCGGACCGAACACGTTCGACAGGTCGCCACCGAAGGCCTGTTCCAGGTATCGGTCGATCTGGTCCGCGGACGCCACCACGGTGATGAAGTCCCGCCCGAGCAGGGCACGGACCGAGTCGAGGGCGAGCAGATCGTCCGGATCGGCGGTGGCGACGACCGGCGTGCCGAACTTCCGCTTGACGGCCACGACCCGGTGGTGCCGGCAGAGGTCCTCGGGCAGGATCGCAGACGCGGCGCGGTCGACTCCGTAGGAATCCAGGTCCACGAACTCGAGTTCGCGATCGTTCGCCATGTGGCTCGCAGCCTCCACGTCACTCATACGTGCCCCATCGGCACACTGCGGGCTCAGATTGAATGAGATTCCACGAGGTCTCCCCGGGGGAGCCGCACCCGGGCACGACCGGCGGGGTCCTGGGCTCCACCGTACGGGGACGACATGGCGACGCCCGGTTCCGGACGGGTGCGGCACGGGTGCGATTGCCGCCGGGCCACGGCAGCCGGCCACTAGGGTGAGCGGCTCCACGAGGCATACGGACGAGGCGCACCATGCGGGTCCCCGCGGCAGACAGCGGTACGAACTCCCTGCGTACGACGTACGTTCCGGTGCGATCGGGCCGGTGGCGCCGGGAGGCCGGCCCGAGGTGGCGGGCGTGACGGGCGGTGCCCTCCTCGCCGTGGACGGCGGACTGTCCGGCGCCAGGGAGTGGGCCGTGGTGGCCTTCGCCGGCATCGTGGGACTCTTCATCGGTTCCTTCCTCAACGTCGTCGTCTACCGGGCCCCACTCGGACTGTCGGTGTCCACCCCACGCTCCTTCTGTCCGACGTGCGACCGGCAGCTGGCCTGGTGGGAGAACGTCCCCCTGGTGTCCTGGTTGGCGCTCCGCGGGCGGTGCCACACGTGTCACCAACCCATCTCCCCCCGGTACCCGCTGGTCGAGGCGACCACCGCCCTCGCCTTCGCCGGCATCGCCTGGGCCTGGCACGGCACGGGTCCGGCGGCCGGCTACTGCGTGCTGGCCGCCACCGCCTTCGCCGTCGCGCTGATCGAGTTCGGCGGTCGGCGGTCGCCGCTGTCGGTCGGCGCCATCGGTGCCGGCCTGGGGCAGGTGCTCCTCGTCGTCGCCGCCGTGTGGCTCGGGCGGTGGCCGTTGCTGGTCTGGTCCCTCGTGGGTCTGGTGGCCGGGGCGGCCGCCTTCGGCGTGCTGCGGTCCCTCGACCCCGAGGCGGTGGACCCCCGGTGGCACGGGCGCACACTCCTCCCGGTCGCCGGGTGCTGGCTCGGAGGCCTCGGCGGCTACGGGTCCGGTCGGGCCGTCGTGGCCGGTCTGGTCGGATGGATCCTCGGCGAGCTCGCCTGTCTGGTGGTGCTTTGGACCACAGGCCGACGCGACGGGGCGCGGCGCGTGACGCCGACCCCGGTCGTCTCCGTGCCGTTCGTCGCCGGCATCCTCGTCGCACTGGTGGTGTCCCTCACCGTCGCGGGGTGATCCCCCTACGATGGACGGATGGGCCGCGCCGAACCGAGCGACCCCGGGTCCGTGTGGCGCACGGTCATCGTGGACGACCACGAACTGCTGCGCGCCGGGACGCGGGGGATCCTCGAAGACGCAACGGGGTTCACCGTCGTGGGCGAGGCCGCCGATGCCGAGGAGGCCCGCCAGGTGGTGGCCGACTGTGGTCCCGACCTGGTGATCACCGACATCCGGCTGCCCACCACCAACGGGATCGACCTGGCGGAGGAGCTGGTCGACGCCCATCCCGGACTGGCTGTGGTGATCCTGAGCGCCTACGACGACGAGCACTACGTGCGAGCCGCGCTCGCCGCCGGGGTGCGGGGCTACCTGCTCAAGACGCTGCCCAGCCACGAGCTGGTGGCGGCGCTGCGCGACGCGTGCTCGGGGTCGGGTGGCCTCGGCGGTCCACCGCTCGGCCGGGGTGAGAAGGACCTGGCCGGCGGTGGACCGGACCGCACCGAGCAGCTCACCGCCCGCGAGGCGGAGGTCGTCCGCATGGTGGCGCGGGGGATGTCCAACAAGTCGATCGCCCACCAGCTCGGGATCAGCCCGCGCACGGTCGAGGGCCACCTCAACCACGTCTTCGACAAGCTCGGCGTCCTGTCGCGCACCGAGCTCGTCCACTACGCCCTCGCCACCGGCGGGTTCGTGCGCGACGGCTCCCCGGGGGCGGGCGCGGTGCCGGGGACCGGGGCCGGGGTACCGGACGACCACCCGGACCCGTCGGCGTGACCTCGACGGCCGGTGGGGCGGCGTCCGCCGGTCGGCCGAACGGCCACCCCACCCGTCCCGCACCCGGCACCGGCGATGCGGCGAGCGCCGCACCGGGACTGCCGCCCGCCGCCAGCCCGTGGTCCGACTCCCGGTTCTGGTTGCTCCAGCTGGTGGTGCTGGCGCTCGCCCTGGTGCGCCTGGCGGTCACCGTGGCGTTCCACCTGGACACGGCGGGCGTCGTCCTCGAGGTGTCCACCGTCCTGCTGTTCGTCGTCCCCGTCGTGGTCGCCTCGCTCGCCTACGGGCTGCCCGGTGGACTGGCCACCACGGGCTGGGTCGCCGTCCTCTGCGTCCCGCGCCTGGTGCAGGCGGCGTCCGACCACCGCAGGGGTGAGCTGTGGGCCGAGGTACTCCAGCTCGTGGTGCTCGGCGTCCTCGCCCTCCTGATCGGCGGCCGGGTGTCGGCCGAGACACAGTTCCGCGACCAGGCCGACGCCGCCCGCACGGCCCGGATGCAGGCCGAACTCCTCTATCAGGACATGTTCGAGTCCAACCGCTCACCCATCCTGATCGTCGATGCCGACGGATTCGTCGTCGGGTCCAACGCCTCGGCCGACGTCGTCTTCGGTCCCCCGCGGGATCCCGACACCACCCGGACGGGCTCCCCGGTGGCCGGAGCGGGGGCGGCACGGCGGCGTCTCGTCGACGTGGTCGGGGCCGAGGCTGCCGCCCTGGTGCTGACCCGGCTCCTGTCCGACGACGAGACGCCGCGGTGGGCCGACGGCGGGTCCGCCACCGGCGATGTCGATCACGCGTCGCGCACCGCGGTCGAGGACGTCGACGACCTCGACGGCGCCGCCGACGACCGGGTCCGACCCGTGGCCTTCGACGTGGCGGGCCGCCAGGTGCTCTACCGACCCACGGCCGCCCTGGTCGGTGCGCCCGGCGCCGATCGGCGGATGCAGGTCATCTTCGAGGACGTCACCGCCGAGACGCGTCGCCACGACCTCATGGAGGCCTACGCCGGCCAGGTGGTGCTCGGCCAGGAGGAGGAGCGCCGCCACCTGGCCCAGGAGCTGCACGACGGTCCGCTGCAGACGCTGATCCACCTGTGCCGCCAGATCGATGCCGTCGAAGCGGGGGGTGAACCGGGCGCCACCGGCACGGTCGGGCGCCCGGACGGGGCGGACGACCGCCCCGGTGCGCCGACCCTGTCGTCCCTGCGGACCACCGTCGAGGAGACGGTCGCCGAGCTGCGCTCGATCGCGCGCGGCCTGCGGCCGTCGGTCCTCGACGACCTCGGCCTGGTCGCCTCGCTCAACCAGGTGGTGCAGGACGCCACCGGGCGCCAGGGTTTCGAGAGCTCGTTCGAGGTCGGCGGCGACGTGCGACGGCTGCCGCCCGCCGTCGAGCTCGCCGTGTTCCGTGTCGGTCAGGAGGCAGTCACCAACGTGGAGCGCCACGCGGACGCGGCCCGCCTCGCCGTTCGGCTGGCCTTCGCCGACGACGGCGTGCGGCTGACCGTCGAGGACGACGGCGCCGGATTCGACCGGCAGCTCCACGCCCGGGCCGACGACGGCAGCTCGCTCGGTCTGCCCGGCATGGTCGAGCGCTCCCGGCTGGCCGGCGGCCGGCTGAACGTCCGGTCAGGGCCCGGCGCCGGGACCACCGTCGAGATGTGGGTGCCGAGCGAGACCTCGCAGGGTTCCTGACCTGGGAGTACGGGTGCGGACGGCCCCGGACGCGCCGGCGGCGTGGGGCTGCGGCCTGCCACAGGTGGTGACGCCACTTGTCACCGAACCGACATCAAAATGCGTCGGCGTCGTTGTCCGACCGTGGAATACTGACCACGTGGAAGAGATCGTCATCGAGTCGTGCCACAGCACGTGGATCATCGACCGGGAGAACTCGCGGTTCCGCCGGGTGGTGAAGGCGACCCATGGAACCAGCTCACCGGTCGCCACCGAGTGGCAGCCCTGCTATGGCGTGGAGATCGACCCGCTGTCCGAGTCGTTCGTGGTCCTGCTGAATCCCGAGGGCACCCGGCTGCTGCGCAGCTGGCGCCACGTCGAGCACTGCGCGCAGTGCGGCGGCGAGGCCACCTCGGAGCTGTCCCTCCGGGACCTGCGCTCCGCCGTCCGTAGCTGAACCGCCGCCCGACCCGTCGTCGGGCGCTCGGCGCCGTCCGTCACCACCCCGTCGGCCGGTACCCGCCCGACCCGTCGGCGGCCGGTGCGCACCGTCAGAGGACGGGTTCCCGCTTCCACTGTCCGGAGCTGCCGCCCGTCTTCTCCCACAGCATCAATTGCCCGATGCTCATGGTCCGGTCCGCCGTCTTGCACATGTCGTAGACGGTGAGGGCGGCGATGGCACAGGCCGTCATCGCCTCCATCTCGACCCCGGTCCGGTCGACGGTCTCCACCTTCGCCTCGACCTCGACGTAGTCGTCGCCGATGGTGAAGTCGACCTGCACCGAGCCGACGAGGAGCGGGTGGCACATCGGGACGAGGTCGGCCGTCCGCTTGGCCGCCTGGATGCCCGCCACCCGGGCCGCCGCCAGGACGTCACCTTTGGTGATGGCGTTGTTGGCCACCTGTGCCGTGGTCTCCGGTTTCATCGCCACCCGGCAGCGGGCCAGCGCCCGCCGCAGTGTGGCCTCCTTCGGCGACACGTCCGCCATCCGGGTCCGACCCAGTGGGTCCAGGTGGCTCAAGCTCCGGTCGGTCACGGTGCGCTCCCGTCGTTCACGGGCGCCAGTCTACGGGAGTACCTGGCTGCAGGACGGTATTGGCACTCGCTCGGGTAGACTGCCAGCCGCAGGACGCCCCGGACCGGAAGGATCATCGCGCGTGCCCACCTACGAATACCGCTGTGACAACTGTGCGACCAACTTCGACGTCGTCCAGTCGTTCCACGACGACCCGCTGACGGAGTGCCCGACGTGCGGCTCCCCGGTCCGAAAGGTGTTCGGCAGCGTGGGCATCGTGTTCAAGGGCAGCGGCTTCTACAAGACGGACAGCCGGTCGGGTGGGTCGGCCACCAAGACGGCCGAGTCGACGGCCGCATCCGACAAGGCGGAACCGTCGTCGGCCCCGTCGGCCAACGGCTCCGGCTCCTCCGACTCCTCCACGCCGGCGGCGTCGTCCGCGGGCCCGACGAAGGACTCGTCGGGATCGAACGGATCGAAGGACTCGGGCGGGTCGAAGGACTCGGGCGGATCGAAGGACTCGGGCGGGTCGAAGGGGTCGGGCGGGTCCTCGGGCCCGTCGGGGTCCAACGGCGCGAAGGGGTCGGGCGGCTCCTCGAGCTGAGCCGGACCCGCTGGTCCGCGGGTCTGCCGGTCCCGGGTCTGCCGGTCCCGGGTTCCGGGTCGCGGACGGTCGCATCCCGTCGACGACGCATCGGCCCGGGTGACCACTCTCCGCTGTCCCGCGTCCGCGCAGAGTGGTCCTGTAGGATCGAGGCGATGGACATCTCCGACCTCGACCGGCTGCTGATCATGCTCGGGGAGCTCGACGGCTCCGACCTCCACATCAAAGCCGGCGCACCGCCGCGCATGCGCGTCGCCGGCGCCCTTCGCACCCTCGACACCGAGCCGGAGTTCACCGCCCAGGAGACCCAGGAGATCGCCGAGGCGATGATGACCGAGTCGGTCGTCGAGACCTTCCACGAGAAGCACGAGGCCGACTTCGCCTACAGCGTCCCCGGCACCGGACGCTTCCGCGTGAACGCCTATTACCAGCGGTCCTCGGCCGCCCTGGCCATCCGGCGGGTGCGGGCCACGGCCGCCACCGCCGAGGAGCTCGGACTCCCGCCCGTGGTCACCCAGCTGGCCCAGGAGATGCGCGGACTGGTGCTCGTCACCGGTCCCACCGGATCGGGCAAGACGACGACGCTGGCCGCCATGATCGACCACATCAACCACCTGCGCACGTGCCACATCGTGACCATCGAGGACCCGGTCGAGGTGCTGCACCACGACGACCTGGCCGCCATCGACCAGCGCGAGGTCGGCTTCGACACCGAGTCGTTCTCGTCCGCCATGCGCGTCGTCCTCCGACAGGACCCCGACGTCATCCTCGTGGGCGAGATGCGCGACCAGGAGACGGTCGCCGCCGCGCTGAGCGCCGCCGAGACGGGCCACCTCGTGTTCTCGACCCTGCACACCATCAACGCCACCGAGACCATCAACCGCATCGTCGACTTCTTCCCGCCGCACCAGCAGTCACAGATCCGGCTCAGCCTCGCCGGGTCGCTGCAGGGCATCGTCTGCCAGCGGCTCATCCCGACGATCGAGGGCGACGGCCGCGTGCCCGCCCTCGAGGTCCTCGTCATCAACGGCCGGATCCAGCAGGCGATCGTCGACCCGCTGCTCACCGGCGACATCGAGGCGATCGTGGCCGACGGTGCCTACTACGGCATGGTCACCTTCGACCAGTCGCTGGCCACGCTGATGGCCAGCGGGCGCATCAGCCTGGCCGAGGCGATGGCGACGGCCAGCAACCCCCACGACCTGAAGGTGATGCTCGAGCGTCAGGGCATCCTCCAGACCGGTTCGTTCGCCCCCCAACTCGGGTGAGGGCCGGCCTCACCTGGTCCGCTCAAGGTCGCGGTCCGGGCATCCGATAGTCCTGGTACGCCCTGTTGGGCAATGGAATGCACTGATGTACCACCACGGACCGGAGACGACGGATGGAAGCCACAGCGTTGCGCAGTGAGCGCGTTCAACGGGGCGACTTCCGGGAGGCCACGGGCTTCCCACCACCGACCGGCTCCCGTGGCCACGTGAGGACAGGAGACACATGGCACGCCTGACCGTCGGTCTCGACATCGGAACGAGCGCCGTACGCGCCGCCGAGCTCGACACCTCGAAGTCCACCCCCGTCCTCATGACCTACGGCCAGGTGGGCCTCCCCCCCGGCTCACTCGTCGACGGCGAGATCCGCGACGTGACCTCGGTGGTCGAGGCCATCCAGAAGCTGTGGAAGAACGGACAGTTCTCCGGCTCCTCGGTGATCGTCGGGATCGCCGGCCTGCGGGCCATCACCCGGGAGATCGACCTCCCCTACGTGCCCGACGACGAGGTCGACAGTGCCGTCCGGTTCCAGTCGGAGGAGGTCATCCCCTTCCCTCCCGACCAGACGATCCTCTCGTCGCAGATCCTCGCCGACTACACCAACGACGAGGGTGCCAAGATGCGCCGGGTGCTCGTCGCCGCCGCGCACGTCGACCTCGTCAACGGCGTCATCGACGTGGTCGAGCGGGCCGGCCTGACCGTCGAGGGCGTCGACCTCATCTCGTCCGCCCTGGTCCGGGCCATCGGCGGCGTCGGTGCGCCCGAGGGGGCGTCTTCCGACCAGCCCGAGGCGATCGTCTCGATCGGCGCCGGCCTCACGGTGGTCGTCGTCCACCAGGGCGGTCGTCCGCAGTTCGTCCGCACCATCGGCTCCGGCGGCAACGCCACCACGGCCGCCATCTCCGCCTCGCTCGACGTCCCGATCGTCGACGGGGAGACCCTCAAGTACCGGTTCGGCGTCGAGGACACGGCGCAGATCCAGGCGGCCCAGCGGATCGCCCAGCCGAGCATGCTCGAACTGGTCGACGAGGTGCGCAACTCCATCCAGTACTTCGCCTCGCTCCCGGACCGGTTGCCGGTGTCGCGTGTGCTGGTCACGGGTGGCGGCTCCGAGCTCTTCGGGCTCATCCCCATGCTCGAGGCGGCGGTGCGGATCCCGGTGACCACCGGGTCACCCCTGGTCCGGGTGGACGTGTCCAAGCTCGACCTGGCCCCGGAGCAGGCCGCCGAGGTGGGCCCCGTGCTGGCCTCGCCCATCGGACTGGCCCTGCCCGAGCCCGACAAGGCGGTCAAGAAGTTCAACCTGCTGCCACCCGAGGTGGCCGCCAAGGCCCGCATGAAGCGGATCCAGGAGCGCACCCTCGTCGGCTCCGTCATCGTGCTGGCCCTGCTGATGCTGTTCGGGGGTTGGAAGTTCCTCCAGGTCCACAACGCCCAGAACAACGTGAACGAACTCCAGACGAGCATCGCCTCGCTCAACGCCCAGGTACCCAAGTACGACCTGGTGGTGGCGGCCAACGACGCCTACACGGCCGGCCTGGCCCGTCGGGAGTCGGTACTCAACTCGGCCGTGGACTGGCCGCTCGCCCTCAGCAGCCTGATCGCCATCACGCCGCCGAACGCCGAGGTGCACGAGTTCTCGGGCATCCAGGGCACGGCGGCCACGGGCACCACGGCCACGACGACGGCACCGACGACGGCCACGTCGGCCACCGGGACCCAGTCGGCCGCCATCGGCACCATCAACCTCACCGTGAAGGGGCCCGGTCCCAGCCTGTCGATCTCGGAGGCCTGGATCAACGCCGTGTCCGGGTCCCACTACTTCGCCAACCCGCTGCAGGGGTCGACCACGGTGAACCCCGACTCCTCGATCACCTTCCCCTTCACCGTCTCGGTCACCCCGGCCGCCAGCCTCAGCAAGAATGCGAGCCTCAAATGAACAGCGTCCGCGAGTACCGCATGCCCCTGTTGATCGCCGGCGGCGCCCTGGTCGTCGCCATCATCCTGTGGGTCGCCCTGATCTCGCCGCAGAACTCGAAGCTCTCCGGCCTCCAGGCACAGAGCGTGACGCTCCAGGCGCAGGCGACCGCCCTGCAGGCCCGGCTCACCTCGCTGGAGTCCGAAGGCCAGAAGCTCTCCACCAACTGCGCCGACCTGAAGAAGATCAGCACCCAGATCCCGTCGGTCCAGACGCCGACGGACATCGACGCCGAGGAGTCGAGCTTCGAGAGCCAGTTCAACGACCTGGCCGGCGCCTCGGGCGTCGCCCTCGAGCAGTTCAGCGGATTCACCCCCGCCAGCGCCACGGCCGCGGCCACGACCACGCCCGTCGCCGGTGCCGCGGCGTCGCCCGCCGGCGTGACCGCCGTCCCGACCACCCTGACCGTCCAGGGGAACTACGGCCAGATCACCTCGTTCATCAACGGCCTGGACAGCTTCCCCCGCCTCTTCGTCATCCAGAAGTTCGACCTGGCCTACGGAGCCGCCGCCACGGGGGCCTCGTCCGGATCGTCGGGTTCCCAGACGACCGGCAGCCCGACCAGCTCGGCGGCACCCGCCGCCTCGGCGACCGGTCCCGCCCTGTGGGTCGGTGGCCAGCAGACGTCACCGTCCGCCGGGCCCTACAACCTGCAGATCACCGGCTCGATCTACTACACGTCGACGCCGAACGCCCTGGCCGCCTGCTCCAAGGCGACGGCGGCCCAGTCCTCGTTCAAGTAGCGACTTCCGGGACGTTCCCGCTCGGCGCGACCGGACCCTCGGACCCCGCCGGACCGGACGCTCAGGCCCCGCTGATCTGCATGTCGCCCACGGCCAGGGTCTGACCGGCGGCGATCCCCGGCAGCCACTCGACGTCGGCGCCGACCGCCTCGAGCGACAGGAGCATGCGCTGCAGTGTCGACGCCACGGTGATCTCGCGCACCGGCTCGGCCAGGCGCCCGTCGCGGATCATCAGTCCCTCGGCGCCCACCGAGAAGTCGCCGCTGATCGGGTTCACCCCCGAGTGCAGCCCGGTGAGGGACTGGACGAAGAGCCCCTCCCCCACCGCGGCCAGCACGCCGTCCTCGTCGTAGCCCTCGGGTCCGGGCGCCAGCGTCAGGGCCCGGCAACCCGGTCCGGGCGTGCCGGCGTACCCGCCGCGCACGGCCGAGCCGGTCGAGGCGACGCCGGCCCGCGACCCCGACACGGTGTCGTACAGGAATCCCCGCAGGACGCCGCCCTCGACGAGGGCGTTGCGCCGACAGGCCAGGCCCTCGGCGTCGTAGGCGGCCGCCCCGTAGGCCCGGGGGTCGGTGGGGTCGTCCACCAGGGTGAGCCCCGGATGCCCGACCTGCTCGCCCACGCGCCCGGCGAAGAACGACCGGCCCTTGGCCACGGCCTCGCCCGACAGCGCCGAGGAGACGATGGAGAGTAGGGCGGTGGCCATCCGGCGGTCGAAGACCACGGTCGAGCGACCCGACGGGCCCTTGGTGGCGCCCAGCAGCCGGACGGCCCGGGTGACGGCGTCGACCAGCGCCCTGTCCGGGTCGAGTCCGTCGAAGCCCCGGGCCACGCTGAAGCCGCCGCCGGTCTGGCTGGCGTCGCCCTCGCCGGCGATGACGCTCACCGACAGGTAGCCCGACGTCTTCCTGCTCGAGGAGCGGACACCGGTGGTCGACACCAGGGCCGACTCGGATGCCACGTCGCCGTAGTCGGCGGAGTCGACCTGGCGGATCCTCGGGTCCGCCGCCCGGGTGCGGGCCTCGAGGTCGAGGGCCAGCTCGATCTTGCGCGCCGTCGGCACGGCGGCCAGCCGGTCGTCCCACAGGTCGACCTCGACGGCCGCCACCCCGTCGGGCACGGCCAGGCGGACGTGCTCGTCGGCGGTGGCGAAGGCGGCGTTGTCCCGGGCCTCGTCCATGGTGCCGGTCAGCACCGACTCGTCGAGGGAGCCGGCCCATGCGAAGCCGAGCCGGTGGTCGGTGACCACCCGGATCCCGATGCCGGCCGAGGTCGCCGACGTGAACGACTCGACCTCGCCCTCGTAGGCCCGGACCTCCGTCTCGGTCCCGCGGGCCACGTAGACCTCGACCTCCTCGCCCGACCGCGCCCAGCCGGCCACCCGCTCGGCCAGCGCCAGGAGCTCGTCGGTCCCGCCCGCGGTGCCTCCCGTCCGCGTCTCCTCGGTGGTGGCGCTCATTCGGCCGTCCCCCCGATGGTCACGCCGGTCAGGCGCATGGTGGCCTGGCCGCACCCGACGGGCACGCTCTGCCCGTCCTTGCCGCACGTCCCCGGTGTCATGGAGAAGTCCGAGGCCACGGCGTCGATACGCTTCAGGATCTCGGGTCCGTTCCCGATCAGGTTGGCGTCGCGCAGGGGCTCGGTGATCACGCCGTCCTCGATCAGGTAGGCCATCGTCGTGCCGAAGACGAAGTCCCCGGTGGCCGTGTTCACCTGACCGCCGCCGAGCTTGGCCACGTAGACGCCACGCCGGGTCTGGGCGACGATCTCGTCGGCGTCGGCGTCGCCGGGCAGGAGGAAGGTGTTGGTCATCCGGACCATGGGCAGGTCCCGGTAGGACTGGCGCCGGCCGTTGCCCGACGACACCCGCCCCTCCTTCCGGGCCCGCAGGTAGTCCCACAGGTAGTCGGTGAGCACGCCGTCCTGGATCAGCACGTTGCGCTGGGCCGGCCGTCCCTCGTCGTCGACGCCGAACGTGCCCCACTCCGACCCGACCGTGCCGTCGTCCACCAGGGTCACCAGCGGGCTGGCCACCAGCTGGCCGACCTTGCCGGTGTACACCGAGGCGTCCTTGACCACGTGGTCCGCCTCGAGTCCGTGCCCGCACGCCTCGTGGAAGAGGATGCCCCCGCTGCCCCCGGCCAGCACCACCGGCAGCTCGCCGGACGGGGCCGGGCGGGCCGACAGCTTGGCCAGCGCCTGTGACGCCGCCGTGCGGGCCAGCTCCTCCACCGAGATCTCGTCGAACAGCTCGAATCCGAGCGTGCGGGCCGCCGTCTCGTACCCGGTCTGCATCCCCGTGTCGCCCAGGGCCACGCACGACACCGAGAACCGGGTCCGGGCCTGGTCGTCGCCGCCCAGGAGGCCGTCCGAGTTGGCGATCAGGACCCGACGGGTCGAGGTCCCGAACCCGGCCTGGACCTGGGAGATCCCCGCCCCCGAGGCCCGGGCGGCCTCGTCGGCCCGGGTGAGCAGCTCCAGGGCGTCCGCCTTGGACCCGGTGGCGGGGGCCGGACGGTCGCCCCGTGAGGACGTGCCCCCGGGTGCGCCCAGCGCCACGGTCCGGGTGCCCCCGCCCCCGCCGCGGGCCACGGCCGAGGCGGCCTCGGCGGCCCGCAGCAGGCCATGTTCGCTCAGGTCGGCGGTGTGGGCGAACCCCGTCGTCTCGCCCGAGACGACCCGGATGCCCGCCCCCCGCTCCCGACCGGACGCCAGCTCCTCGACCCGCGTGTCGTCGAGCAGGGCCGACGAATTGGAGCGGTCCTCGGCGAACACCTCGGCGAAGTCGCCGCCGTTGCGCAGCGCCTCCGACAGCACCCGTTCCAGCACGGGGGTTTCGATCACAACGGCCTCCTCGCTCGCAACTGCCGCAGCGCCCGGTGGCCGACGTCAGTATCCGTCGCGTATCGTACCGGGGTGGCTCCCCTCACCGGTCTCTCCGCCCGCATCGAGCTCGAGGTCACGGGGGACGACACCGCCGAGGCGCTCCGGACCGGCACCGTGCCCGTGCTCGCCACCCCCCGGCTCATCGCCCTGTGCGAGGAGGCGAGCTGCCTGGCCCTCGAGGGCCACCTCCCCGGGAACGGCACGTCGGTGGCCAAGCGGCTCCAGTTCGACCACCTGGTGCCGGTCGGCGTCGGTGCCACCGTGTGGGCCGAGGCCACGCTCGACCGCATCGAGGGGCGGCGCCTGGTGTTCACCCTTTCGGTGTCCGAGGGTGGCGGGCTGGTCGCCGCCGGCAAGCTGGTGCGGGTCGTCGTGGACCGGGACGCCTTCCTTGCCAACGTCCGCTGACCCTCCCGTCGGCCGTCCGGGACCGCCCTGTCCCGTGGTCGTCGCTGGTAGCCTGACCGGCGAAGGCCACCCGCTGACATGATCCTCGAACACATCGACAGTCCCGCCGATCTCCGTGCGCTGACCCCCGACGAGTTGGACGTACTGTCGCGGGAGATCCGGGAGTTCATCGTCGACGCCGTCACCCACACCGGTGGTCACCTCGGCTCCAACCTCGGCGTCGTCGAGCTCACGCTGGCCCTGCACCGCACGTTCGACTCGCCCCGCGACCTGCTTCTGTGGGACACGGGCCACCAGGCCTACGTGCACAAGCTGGTGACCGGGCGCCGTGACCAGTTCAGCCACCTCCGCCAGGAGGACGGGCTCTCCGGCTACCCGAGCCGCACCGAGTCGGAGCACGACTGGATCGAGAACAGCCACGCCTCGACCGTCCTCAGCTACGCCTACGGGATGGCCACCGCCATGGAGCTGCAGGGCAGCGACCGCCGGGTGGTGGCCGTCATCGGCGACGGGGCGCTCACCGGGGGGATGGCCTACGAGGCCCTCAACAACCTGGGTCATTCCGGCAAACGGGTGGTCGTCGTCCTCAACGACAACGGTCGCTCCTATGCGCCCACGGTGTCGCAGCTCTCGCTGAGCCTCACCCACCTCCGCCTCAGCCCGGCCTACGTCCAGGCCCGCCAGCGCCTCCGGTCCATCCTCCGCGACCTGCCCGGCGTGGGCGAGCTGGCCTACTCGGGCATCCACGGCCTGACCAGCGCCGTGCGCGAGGTCGTGACCCCCCACACCTTCTTCGAGGCACTGGGCATCCGCTACGTGGGCCCCATCGACGGCCACGACATCGCCGGACTCGAGCAGGCCCTGTCCAACGCCGCCGAATGGCCGGGCCCGATCGTGGTGCACGTGATGACCCAGAAGGGTCGTGGGTATGCGCCGGCCGAGGAGGACGACGTCCAGCGCCTCCACGACGTCAAGGTCCGGGCGCCCGAGACGGTGGCCCCCGGGGGCCCCGGGGGCGGACCGGGGGCTCCCGCGGTGCTGCAGAACGCCTCGCTGTCGGTGGGCGGCGCCGACCTCGCCCCCGATCTCCCGGCGACCACGTACACCCACGCCTTCACCCGGGCCCTGCTGATCCACGCCGAGGCCGATCCGCGGATCGTGGCCATCACCGCCGCCATGCCGGGTCCCACGGGTCTGCTGCCCTTCGAGGCGCGCCACCCCGACCGGTTCGTCGACGTGGGCATCGCCGAGCAGCACGCCGTGACGGCGGCGGCCGGCATGGCCATGACCGGCCTGCGGCCCGTCGTCGCCGTCTACTCGACGTTCTTCTCCCGCTCGTTCGACCAGGCCAACCTCGACGTCGGCCTCCACAAGCTGCCGGTCGTCCTGGTGCTCGACCGGGCCGGCATCACCGGCGACGACGGCCCGAGCCACCACGGTGTGCTCGACATGGCCCTGTGCCTGTCCATCCCGGGGATGACCGTGTTCGCCCCGTCGTCGGCACCCGAGGTCGAGGCCATGCTCGCCACCGCCCTGACCCTCGACGGCCCGTCGGTCATCCGGTTCCCGAAGACACCGGCCCCGGCCGTGGCCCCCGGGTGCGAGGGCTCCGGACTCGAGGCCCGCCGGGTGCGCCAGGGCGACGGTTCGGTGTGCATCCTCGCCGTGGGCAAGATGCTGGGTGCCGCCGAGGCGGCGGCCCGGCGCCTGTCCGAGGAGGGTATCGACGTCACGGTGTGGGACCCGCGGGTGGTCTCCCTCCCCGACCCGGCCATGCTGGCCGACGCCGGGAATCACGCCCTGGTGGTCACCGTCGAGGACGGCGTGCGCCACGGTGGGGCGGGGATGTTCCTGGCCGACGCGCTCCGGTCCAGCCTCCCGATGGGCACCTGCCCGCCGGTGGTGACCAAGGGCGTGCCCCGCAGCTTCCTGGCCCAGGGGCGCCCCGATCGCATCCTGGCCCGACTCGGGCTCGACGAGGACGGCATCGTCCGCAGCGTCCGGGAGAGCCTGGCCGAGCTCCAGCACCCGTCCGAGCTGCGCACACCGGTCGAGCCGGGCCGCGACCGACCGGGTCCGCTGTCCGGCGGCCGCACCGGCGACCTGTCGGACTGAGACCGGGCGTCCGGCAGGAGGGGCACCGGGCCCGCCGCGCCCACGCTTCGGCCCGACGGCAGGAGCCACCCTGGCCGGGCACCTGCCGCGGCGGCCCGCCCGGCCCGGACACGACGCCCCTTGCGGGAACAGAAACCTGTTCTACTATCTGCGCGATGACTACCTTCAACCTGGCCGACATGTTCGAGGCCTCGGTCGACGCCTACGGGGACCGTGAGTACCTGGTGGCCGCCGGCGAGCGCCGCACCTACGCCCAGATGGAGGAGCGGGCCAACCGCCTGGCCCACTTCCTGGCCGCCCACGGCGTCGGCCCCGGCGACCACGTCGGCATCTACGCCCTCAACAGCGTCGAGTGGGTCGAGACCGCATGGGCCGTGTTCAAGCTCCGTGCCGTGTGGATCAACATCAACTACCGCTACGTCGAGGAGGAGCTCCGCTACCTCTTCGCCAACGCCGACCTCGTGGCGCTGGTCCACCAGGCCGAGTACGCCCCCCACGTGGCGGCGCTGCTCCCGGGCCTCCCGGACCTGCAGCTGGTCGTCGGCATCGACGACGGGTCGGGTGTCCCGCTGGGCGAGGGCACCGTCCCCTACGAGGAGGCGCTGGCGTCGGGCTCACCCGAGCGCGACTTCGCCCCCCGGTCGGGTGACGACTACTACATCCTCTATACCGGTGGCACGACCGGCATGCCCAAGGGCGTGGTGTGGCGCCACGAGGACGTCTTCTACGCGCTCGGAGGCGGCGTCGACCCGACCACCAACACGCGGGTGCAGGCCCCCGAGGAGATGGTCGAGAAGGGCCGGGGCGGCCAGCTCACCCTGTTGCCCATCGCCCCGCTCATGCACGGCGCCACCCAGTGGTGCATCATGGGCCAGAGCTTCGTGGGCAACCGGACCATCCTGGTGCCGAAGTTCGAACCCCACGAGGTCTGGCGCCTGATCGAGGCGGAGAAGGCCAACTCGATGATGATCACCGGCGACGCCATGGGCAAGCCGCTGATCGAGGTGCTCGACGAGCCCGGCGTCTCCTACGACCTGTCGTCGCTCCTGGCCGTGACCTCGTCGGCCGCCCTGTTCAGCGCCCCGGTGAAGGACGAGTTCTTCCGGCACCTGCCCGACATCGTCATCGTGGACGCCATCGGCTCGTCGGAGTCGGGCAACAACGGCATGGCCACCATGACCAAGGGCGGGACGGCCATGAAGAGCGGTCCGACGGTGAGCGTGCTGGGCGACACCGTGGTGTTCGACGAGGACCTGCAGCCGGTGGTGCCGGGGTCGGGGACCATCGGCAAGATCGCCCGCACCGGGGACATCCCGGTCGGCTACTACAACGATCCGGCCAAGACGGCCGAGGTCTTCATCCACGTCGACGGCGTCCGCTACGTGATGCCCGGCGACTTCGCCACCGTCGAGGAGGACGGCAACATCACCCTCCTCGGACGGGGATCGGTGTCGATCAATTCCGGTGGCGAGAAGATCTTCCCCGAGGAGGTCGAGTCCGCCGTCCGGTCCCATCCGGACGTGCTCGACGCCATCGTCGTCGGGGCGCCGGACGACCGCTGGGGTCAGCGGGTCGCCGCCATCATCCAACCCCGTGGTGAGCGGGTCCCCTCGCTCGACGACATCCAGGTCTACTGCCGCGACCACATCGCCGGCTACAAGGTCCCGCGCCAGCTCCACGTCGTCGGACGCATCGAGCGCTCCCCCAGCGGAAAGCCCGACTACCGCTGGGCCGCCGGCATCGTCGCCGAGGTCCCCGAGGAGCACGACGCCGGAGGCGACCGGACCGCGTCCGGTTCGTGAGGCCGGTGGCACCGTCCTCGGAACCGTGCCGGCCGGACCGGTCGGGTCCGTCGGACCGGTCGGGTCCGTCGGACCGGTCGGGTCCGTCGGACCGGGGGGCACGTCGTGGCCGTTGACCTCGCCGGGGTGGCGGCACCGGGTCGCACCGCCGTCCTCACCATGGAGATCCAGCGGGGTGTCGTCGGCGACCTGAGCTCCTTCCCCCAGTTGGCCGACGCCGCCGCCCGGGTGGGCGTGGTGCCCAACACGGCGCGCCTGCTCGCCGCCGCCCGGGGCCTCGGGGTGCGGGTCGTCCACTGCACGGCCGAGTTCCGGGCCGACCGCTCGGGTTCGACGGTGAACTGCCAGCTGATCGCCGCCATGGTCCGCAATCCGGACCACCTCCTCGAGGGCACGCCACCCACCGAGCTCGTCCCCGAACTCGGGCCCGAGCCGTCCGACCTGGTGTGCTCCCGGCTCCACGGGGTCTCGCCCTTCACCGGCACCGCCCTCGACACCTGGCTCCGCAGCCTGGGAGTGCGGACCGTCGTGGCCACCGGCGTGTCGGTCAACCTGGGCGTGCTCGGACTGGCCATCGAGGCGTGCAACCTCGGCTACCAGGTGGTCGTGCCCCGCGACGCCGTCGCCGGGCTGCCCGACGAGTACGCCGCGGCCGTTCTCGACAACACGTTCCCGCTCATCACCACGCTGACCACCACCGACGAGCTGCTGGCCGCCTGGTCGTAGCGGGACCGGGCGGGGCCGGTGCGGTGCGGCGTGGGACGTCCTCCGCACCCTCGGGCCCGCGCGGTACCGTTCCCCTGGGCGGCCCCGAACCCGGGCCGCCGGTCCGCCTGCCGTTCCGATCCACCCCGAGGAGACCCATGCCGGCCGCCCGCTCCACCCGACTCGCCCTGCTGGCGTCGTTCGCCGTCGGCTCACTGGCCCTGGCCGGCTGCAGCTCGAACCCGTCGGGCACGGCGACCACCCATCCGGCAGGTGTCCCCTACTTCTCCCGTGCCGGTACCGGCAACGAGACCATGCCCCAGATCGCCCTGCCCGCGGCGTGGACGCTCCTGTGGCACTTCGACTGCACCGACCCGAACTCGGCCCGGTCGTTCGTGCTCACCTCGACCCGCTCGGGAGGCTCCGCCACCAGGATCACCGACCAGGACGGTCTCGAGGGCAGCGGCTACCACCCGTTCCACACGGCCGGGGACTACACGTTCACGGTGACCACCACCTGCACCTGGCGGGTCGTGGCCGACACGGCCGGCACCGAGACGATCCCCTCCACCACCACCCCGGCCGGCTAGCGCCGGCGGTCAGAAGTTGCGGGAGCCGTCCAGATTGACGAGGGCGTTGGTCGGCAGGGCCGGCACCGAGACGTCGGGGACGGGGAACGCGAACTCCGGGTACTTCGGCTCGGCCTTCTCCCGGTACCGGGTGGTCGAGTGGACCGGGTCCTCGTCGAACTGGGGGATGACCTTGGTGCCGAAGACCTCGAGCATCTCGAGGACCTCCTCGTGCTCCACCGAGTCCGAGGGGATGCCGAAGACCAGCTGGTCGGCGCCGACCTCCTGGTAGCGGGCGAGCTGCTCGGCCACCTCGTCGGGCTCGCCGCAGAGCAGCCAGCCCCCCTCGATGAGCCGGTCGAGGTTCTCCTCGTCCCCCACGCCGCCGATGGTCTCGGGCCACGTCGGGGCGTAGTCGGGCTTGGGGATGGTGTCGTGGTAGAGGCAGACCATCGAGTAGAGGTAGCCACGGCACTGACGCAGGGCGATCTCCCGGGCCTTCTTCCGGTCGGTGGTGCAGATCACGGCGTTGGTGATCATCACGTTGTCGTTCGTGAACTGCCCGATCGGGTCGGTGCAGGCGGCGATGCCCTCCTTGTACGCGTCGATCCGACCCTTGAGGGAGTACACCGGCTCGAAGTTGAAGGCGATGGCGCCGATGCCCATCTGCCCCGCGGTGGTGAACGTCCCCGGGTTGCCGCAGGCCACCCAGATGGGCGGGTGGCCCTTGCCGTAGGGCTTCGGGAGGATGTTGTGGGGCGTCGGCACGGTGAAGTGCTCCCCCTTGAACATGTAGTCACGCTGCTCCCACATGCGCGGGACCTCGCGGACGACCTCGTTCCACTCGGGCTTGGTCGAATCCTTGTCGAGGATGTTGAAGCTGGCCATCTCGTGGCTGCCCGCACCGCGCCCGGTCCCCCATTCGAACCGGTTGTGGGTGATGTGGTCCATCATGGCGGCCCGCTCGGCGTACCGGACGGGGTGCTCCTTGCGGGGCGACAGACTGTTGATGGCCGTACCGATGTGGATCCGCTCGGTCCGGGCGGCCACGTAGCCCATGACCGGCTCGGGAGCCGACATGTGCGAGTACTCGGTCAGGGCGTGGTGCTCGCCGAACCAGGCGTACTTCCAGTTGTAGAGGTCGGCCGTGATGGCGATCTCGAGCTCGCGCTCGATCATCAGGTGCTCGGCATCGGTGTCACGGGACGCAGGCCCCGGGAGATACCCGTTGATGAAGACTCCGAACTCCATTTCTGGGGCTCCTCTCAGACGGCGCGAATGTGCCCGAACGGTAACAGCAGGCCCCCAGAAGTGCAACGTGTTCCAGATTTGTGCCTGGGTCGTCCGCGGGCCACCATGACGGCACGACCCCGGCGCACCGACGGCCGCCGGACCGGATTCCAGGGGGACCCGTTGGACACCATCGAGCAGCTCATCCGCGACCGGGCCGGGGACACGCGGGTCGGCCTGGCGTTCGCCGACCGGACCTGGAGCCATGCCGACGTAGTCCAGGCCCAGGCCGACCGGGCCGCCCTCCTGCTGTCGTTGCGCCGGCCCGGACCGTTCCACGTCGCCCTCCTGCTCGACAACGTGCCCGAGTTCGTCTTCTGGATGGGTGCCGCCGCCCTGGCCGGCGCGGTCGTGGTGGGTGGCAATCCGACCCACCGCGGCGAGGAGCTCGCCCGCGACCTGTCCCACACCGAGTGCCAGCTCCTGGTCACCAACGCCACCTACCGTTCCCTGGTGGAGGGACACGACCTGGGGCGGGCCCTGCCACCCGAGCGGATCCTGGTCGTCGACGGGGCCGAAGGCGACGCCGACCCCGCCTCCGCCTACGGCGCGCTGCTCGCCGCGGTGGCGACCAGCCCGCTCCCCGACCGTGGGGCGATGGCGGTCACCGAGGACAGTCTGGGCTACCTCCTGTTCACCTCCGGCACGTCGGGTGCGCCCAAGGCGTGCCTGTGCAGCCAGGGCCGGCTGGCCCGCATCGGGTCCATCGTGGCCCAGATGTTCGAGATCACCGGGGACGACGCCTGCTACCTGTCGATGCCCCTGTTCCACTCGAACGCCCTGATGGCGGGCTGGGCTCCGGCGCTGGCCGCCGGGGCGACGGCCGTCCTGCGCGACCGGTTCAGCGCCTCGCAGTTCCTGGTCGACGTCCGCCGCTACGGCGTGACGTACTTCAACTACGTCGGCAAGCCGCTGTCGTACATCCTCGCCACACCCGACCACCCCGATGACGCCGACAACACCCTGCGCCGGTGCTTCGGCAACGAGGCGGCCGAGGCCGACGTGGCCCGGTTCGCCGAGCGGTTCGGCTGCACCGTGCAGGATGCCTACGGCTCCACCGAAGGGGGCGCCGCCGTCCAGCGCACCCCGGACACCCCGCGGGGCGCACTGGGGCGCGCCCTTCCCGGCACCAAGGTCGTGGACCCCGACACCGGGGTGGAGTGCCCCCGGGCCGAGTTCGACGCCCAGGGCCGGCTCCTCAACGCCGACCAGGCCATCGGCGAGCTGGTGAGTGAGACGGGGGGGACCGGGTTCGAGGGCTACTGGCGCAACGCCGAGGCCGAGCAGTCCCGCCTGCGCAACGGCTGGTACTGGACCGGCGACCTCGCCTACCGGGACACGGACGACTTCTTCTACTTCGGCGGCCGCGACTACGACTGGCTCCGGGTCGACGGCGAGAACTTCGCCTCGGCCCCGGTCGAGGGCATCCTCCAGCGCCACCCCGACGTGGTGCTGGCCTCCGTCTACGCCGTGCCCGACACCGTGGTGGGCGACCAGGTCATGGCCACCCTCCTCCTCCACGACGGGCGCACCTTCGACCCCGACGGGTTCGTCGACTTCCTGGCCGGCGAGGAGGACCTCGGCACCAAGTGGGCGCCCCGCTACGTCCGGATCACCCCCGAGCTCCCCCAGACCGCCACCACCAAGGTCCTCAAGCGCGTCCTGCGCAACGAGGCCTGGCACTGCGACGACCCGGTGTGGTGGCGGCCCGAGCGCGACGCCCCGTACCGTCGGCTCGAGCCCGCCGACATCGAGGAGCTCGACCGGATCATCGCCGAGCGGTAGCTGGGTGGCCCGGCTCCCGACGCGCCCGACGCGCCCGACGCGCCCGTCGGGTGACGACCGGGACGGACCCGGTGCCACCCGACGGAGCACGCACGTCGGCACGGTCGAGGGGATGACCGCACCCCCTCGACGGGGTCAGAGCGGGAGGCCCACGGCGATCCCCTCGAGCCCGCTGTGGCCTGGCAGCTCGGGGGCCACCGATCCGGTGGGGACCAGCGTCCCGTCGGACTGCACGGCGAACGAGTCGACCAGGTCGCTCCCGCCCGTCTCGACGTACAGCGCCTGCCCGTTGCGCGACGTCGCCAGGTCCACCGGGCCGGCGTCGGTCGGCGTGGACGCCACCACGGTCGGCGTCCCCGACGCCCCGATGGTGTAGCTGGTCACGGTGCCGCTCCCGGCGTTGGCGCCGAAGAAGAACGTGCCGTTCGTGGCCACCCAGCACAGGGCGGCGGCCCCGTCGGTCGTCGAGCCCAACTCGGTCAAGGTGCCGTTCGCCGCCACCGCGTAGGTCGTCAGCGCACTCGTGGCCGCCTCGGTCACGACCAGGTGGTCGGACGCATCGAACGTGAAGCCGAACGGCACCGGGGTGGCCGACGGGTTGACGACGGCCGCACCGGTGGTGCGTCCCGCGGCGTTCAGGTTGAACACGTCGATGTCACTGCCGTTGGCCTTCGTCGTCACGACCACGTGCCGGCCGTCCGGGGTGAAGCCGATCTGGCCCGGAGTGTGGAGGAACAACGGCGACACGTCCGGGGTGAGGTCGAGGGAGCGGAAGCTGCCCGGGATCGGGGTGAGCGAGTCGGCGTAGAAGCCCTGGATCGATCCCGCGCCACCGGCGTTCAGCACGTAGATCAGGTCACCGCGCACGGCCACGCTGACCGGCGTGGACCCGCCCGAGCCGACCACGCGCGGGGCGCTCACGAACGAGCCGAAGGCGTGGAACTCCGAGATGGTGTTGCTGCCGCCGTTGACGGCGACCAGCAGTCCCTCGGTCGGGTCGGCCACCAGGCCGCCCTGCGACGCCAGCTTGTCGACGACGGCGCCGCTGATCGCCGTGCCCAGGCCACCCGTGTCGCGTCGGCCGACCTGGTGCAGGGCGCCGGAGGCATCCGGCACGTAGGTGACGACCTGGTTGCCGGTCGGGTCGTTGGTCAGGACGTAGACGGGTGCACCGGGGTTCCCGTGGCCTGCGGCGGGGGGTGCGGTGCCGGCGGCGCCGGCCACCGCGGGCAGGAAGAGGGCGCCGAGGGTGGCGGTGGCGCCGGCGAGGGCGGCGAGTCGGGCAGGATGTCGCATGGGTTCTCCTTGGTTGGGTTCGACGGGTTGGTCACTGGTCTGTCCGGTCGGGCCGTGGCGCGTTACACCCGGCGTCGACACCCCGTCCGGCTACCGGATCCGGCCGAGCGGCGGTGTAACGGACGGCGGCGCCCGTGGGACTGCCGGTCGTGTCCGTCACCCTCGCCTGGGAGGTCCCCGTCATCCGCACGTCCCGAGCCACCATCCGCCGCGGCCCGGTGACACTGCGCCGACGGGTCCGGCCTAGGGTGCAGGCCATGGAGGCCACGGAGTCCGACGAGGCACTGCTCGGTCGCCTGCGTTCGGGCGACGAGTCGGCGTTCCTCGGACTGGTCGCCCGCTACAACGGCTCGCTCCTGCGGGTGGCGCGCGGCTTCGTCCCGAACGAGGCCGTCGCCGAGGAGGTCGTCCAGGACACCTGGATCGGGGTCGTCCGCGGGGTCGACCGCTTCGAGGGCCGGTCGTCGTTCAAGACGTGGCTGTTCCGCATCCTGGTGAACCGGGCCCGCACGGCCGGGGTGCGTGAGCACCGCCACGACACCTTCGACCCGACGGAACCGGCGGTCAGCCCCGACCGGTTCGACGCCACCGGTGCCTGGGCCGATCCGGTCACGCCGTGGGAGTCCGACGTCGACGACCGGTTGGTGGCCGCCACGTGGGGCCCGAGCCTGCAGTCGGCGCTCGACGCCCTGCCCGACCGCCAGCGTGACGTGGTCGTGCTCCGGGACGTCGAGGGCCTGACGAGCGAGGACGTGTGTGCGGTGCTCGGGATCAGCGAGGGGAACCAGCGGGTCCTCCTCCACCGGGGGCGCACCCGGCTGCGGGCGGCGCTCGAGTCCGAGCTGGCGACGAGGGGGCGATGATGCTGACGCTGCGACGACGCGACGAGCTGGTGTGCCGACAGGTGGTGGAGCTGGTGAACGACTACCTGGAGGGCGCGCTCGGCCGTCGCGACCGCAAGCGGTTCGAGCGCCACCTCCGTTCGTGTCCCAACTGCACCGCCTACCTGGAGCAGATGCGCATCACCGTCGCGGCCACCGGTCGTCTCGAGCCGGAGGACCTGAGCCCCGAGGCCCGTGACGAGTTCACCCGTCTCTTCCGGACGTGGAACGGGCCGGACGACGGGCGTGGGGACGACGGGCGTGGGGACGACGGCTGACGGCTGCAGGTGACGCCGGACGGCGCCGGCACCCGGGTCAGCCCGGGGCCGCCTCCCGGTGGGACTGGATGTCGCGCTTGGTGATCGCCAGGTAGACGACGAGGACGAACACGGCGATGGTGAACACGACCGCCGTCGGCCCGTCGCCGAAGCCCGCCCCGCTGACCGCGGGCGACTTGGAGAAGTAGTCGGCGAACGACGCCCCGAGCGGTCGGGTCAGCACGTAGGCCCACCAGAAGGCCGCCACCTCACCCAGGTGGAAGCGGCGCCAGGCCACCCACGGCATCAGGATCAGGCCGAGGAAGACGAAGCCCGACGCCAGGTAACCGAGGCCGAGGGCGGTGGCCGTGAAGTCGCCCACGGCGGTGCCCAGTGCGAACGTGGCGAACACGGTGGCCCAGTAGAAGAGCTCGCGGCGCTGGGTCACGATGCTGTGGATCGAGAGCGTCCCCTCCACCCGGTACCAGGTCCCCAGGACCGCGGCGAGGACCACGCCCCAGAACACCGACGTCCCGACGTAGGGGATGCCCAGGGTCTTGTGCATGAGGTCGGCGACACCGCAGCCGAAGATGGCGATGGCGTAGGCCAGGAACCAGTACGCGGCAGCCGTGTAGCGCCGGGTGCGGAACTGCCAGGCCAGACCGACCACGAAGAGCCCGAGCTCCACGGCGCCGCCGACCACCTTGCTCCCGAGCGAGAGGTAGTCCGAGACGGCCTCGCCACCGGCCGTGGTCAGGATCTTGACGACCCAGAAGATGGCGGTCACCTCGGGCACCTTGGCGGCCACCGGTTCGCGGAAGGCGCGGCGGAGTGTCGTCGTCATGCAGGCGCTCCTCGTCGGATCGGGACCCTTGCACCCTGGTCCGGGTCTGCGGAGAGGCTACCGGGACCCCCGGCCGCCTCCGGGTCCCTGCCCCTCGGTGCGCCCGGGACCGACGGCCCGTCAGCGGTCGACGCCGAGGATGAGCCCGCTGGTCGGGACCCCGGTACCCGAGGTGACCAGGACGTGCTCGACGTCGGGCACCTGGTTGTAGGAGTCGCCCCGGACCTGGCGCACACCCTCGGCGATGCCGTTCATCCCGTGGAGGTAGGCCTCGCCCAGCTGGCCGCCGTGGGTGTTGATCGGCAGCCCGCCCCCGATCTCGATGTTGCCGTCCTGCACGAAGTCCTTGGCCTCGCCCTTGGGGCAGAAGCCGAGCTCCTCGAGCTGGTACAGCACGTACGGCGTGAAGTGGTCGTAGATCACCGCCGTCTGGATGTCGGCGGTCGAGAGTCCCGACGTGGCCCACAGCTGCCTGGCCACCGCGGCCATCTCCCCCAGCTCGGTGAGGTCGTCGTAGTAGTACGACGTCATCATCTCCTGGCCCGGCCCGGACCCCTGGGCCGCGGCCCGGATCACGGCCGGCGTGCTGGGCAGGTCGCGTGCCCGCTCGAGCGACGTGACCACGAGGGCCTGGCCCCCGTCGGTCTCCTGGCAGCAGTCGAGCAGGTGGAGCGGCTCGACGATCCACCGGGAGTTCTGGTGGTCCTCCAGGGTGATGGGCTTCTCGTAGAACCAGGCCTTCGGGTTGGTGGCGGCGTGCCGGCGGTCGGCCACCGCCACCCGACCCAGGTCCTCGGAGGTGGCACCCGTCACGTACAGATAGCGCTGGGCGGCCATCGCCACCCACTGGGCCGGCGTCAGCAGTCCCTGGGGTGCGTACCAGGCGAAGTGGGCCGTCTCGGCGTTGGGGATGGGCATCCGCCCCTGGACCCCGGCACCGAACCGGTTGCCCGAGCGCTCGTTGAAGGCCCGGTAGCAGACGACCACGTCGGCCACACCCGACTCGACGGCCATCGCCGCCTGCTGGATCGTGCCGCAGCCGGCGCCGCCGCCGTAGTGCACGCGGCTGAAGAACGACAGCTCGCCCATACCGAGGCTGCGGGCGATGTCGATCTCGGGGTTGGTGTCGGCGGAGAAGGTCACCAGGCCGTCCACCTCGGACGGCTCGATGCCGGCGTCGCGCAGGGCGAGGTCCACCGCCTCGACGGCCAGGCGCAGCTCGCTGCGGCCCGACTCCTTGGAGAACTCGGTGGCGCCGATCCCGGCGATGGCCGTCCGGTCCACGAAGGTGTGCTCGTTCCCGCTCATGCGGCACCTCCGGTCGGGAGCAGCAACCGCACCGTCCCGGTCACGTGGTCGCCCAGGCCGTTGGCCCCCCGGACGGACACCTCGACCGCACCGCGCCCCTCGGCGTCGACGGCGTCGTCCTTGGCCGTCACCGTGCCCGACAGGGTCATGGTGTCGTCGGGGTAGTTGGGCGCTCCCAGCCGGATGTTGACGTCGGTGAGCACCGCACCGGGGCCGGCCCAGTCGGTCACGAAGCGGCCGACCAGTCCGTTGGTGGAGAGGATGTTCATGAAGATGTCCTTGGAGCCGCGCTCGACGGCGAGCACGGGGTCGTGGTGGACGTCCTGGTAGTCGCGCGACGCCAGGGCGGTCGAGATGATGAGCGTCCGGGTGAGGGGGACCTCGAGGGCCGCCAGCTCGTCCCCCACCGTCACCTCGTCGAGGGTGCGGGTGGTGGGTCGGAAGGTCCGGTGGATGATGGCGTCGCTCATGCCGGCACCGCCTCGGCCCCGGCCACGGGCGCCGCGGCGGCGGGCGCCGCGGCGGCGGGCGCCGCGGGGGCGGGCAGGTCGGCGGCCACCTGGCGGCCCAGCCGGGCCAGCTGGGCGCTCGGCGACCCGAGCAGCAGCTCGATCTGCTTCCCCCACAGGAAGTAGCGGTGGATCGGGTACGAGATGTCGGCGCCCATGCCCCCGTGGAGGTGCTGGGTGGCGAACACCACCCGCTGGCCGGACTCCGAGGCGAACCAGGCCGCCACGTTGACCGCCCGGGCGGCGTCGAGCCCGTCGTCGAGGCGCCACGCCGCCTGCCACGTGGTCACCCGGATGGCCTCGGTGTCGATGGCGGCGTCGGCGGCCCGCATCTTGGTGGCCTGGAAGGTGGCCAGGGGCAGGCCGAACTGCTCGCGGCCGTTCAGGTACTCGGCCGTCTGACGCACGGCGGACTCGGTGATCCCGACCTGCAGGGCGCACAGGCCGGTCCACGCCCGCTCCAGCATCCACGCCAGCACCTCCGCGCCCCGACCGGGGTCGCCGGCGGCCAGCACGTCGGCGGCGGCCACGTGCACCCCGTCCAGGTGGAGGTGGGGATGGACCTCGCGGTTGGTGGTGACCGCCCGCTCGACGGTCACCCCGGCGGCCGTCGGGTCCACCGCCGCCACCACGGTGCCCGCCGGCGTGACCACCGGCACCAGCACCCGGTCGGCCACATGGCCGTAGGGGACGGCGCGGGCCGTGCCGCCGAGCGTCAGGGTCCCGTCGTCCGCCACCGTCGCGCACACCGACGGCCGGCCGGGTCCGCCCACGGCGATGTCGTCGGCCACGTCGGCCAGCGCCGCCGTCAGCAGGACCTCACCGGCGACCACGCCGCCCAGCAGCGCGGCCCGCAGCGCGTCGGAGCCGAACTCGGCCACCGGCAGCGCGCCGAGCACCAGGGTCGCCCACAGCGGCACCGGCGCCACCACCCTGCCCTGGGCCTCGAGGAGGAGGCACAGCTCCACCATCCCGTAGCCCGCCCCGCCGTCGGCGGAGGGGACGGCCAGGCCCAGCAGGTCGGCCCTGGCCAACTCGGCCCACAGTTCCCGGTCGACCCGGTCCGCGGTGGCCTCGACGGCCTGGACCCGGTCCGGGTCGACCAGGCCCGACAGGAGCCCCTCGGCCGCCTCGCGGACCGCCAGCTGGTCGTCGTCGAAGGTGAAGTCCATCAGTTCGTCCTCGTCTCGTCTGCGGTGGTACTGCCTGCGGGATGGAACACGGGGAGGGTCAGGTCGTCGTCGAAGTCCTCGAAGTCGACCTCGACCGGCATCCCGATGGCCACCGTCTCGGGGGTGATGCCCGAGACGTTGGCGATCAGCCGGGTCCCTTCCTCCAGCTCGACCAGGGCGACCACCAGCGGGTAGTCGAAGGCCGGGACCTGCGGGTAGTGGTTGACGGTGTAGCTGAAGACCGTCCCCCGGCCCGACGCCTCGAGGGGCTCCCAGTCGAAGCTGCGGCAGTTGGCGCAGCTCGGGCGGGGCGGGTGGCGCAGCGTCCCGCAGACCGTGCACCGCTGGATCAGGAGCTTGTGCTGCTTGGCCCCCTCGAAGAAGAAGCTGTTGTCCTGGGTCAGGGCCGGGCGTGGGCGCAGCGGACGGGCCGCCGGCTGCACGGCGGAGTCGGCCGCCCGGGCGGCGGCACCGGTCCCGGGCTTGAACTTGAGGATCCGGAACCGCATGGTGGCCACCAGTTCGCCGTCCTGGTCCCGGTACTCGAGACGGTTGGTGACGAAGTGGCCGATGCCGAGGCCGGTCTGCTTCTCCCCCGAGATCGAGTCGATCACCGAGGTCACCTCGAGGTGGTCGCCCGGCACCAGCGGCCGCTCGTAGTGCTGGTCGCAATTGGTGGCCACCACCGAGGTGAACCCGGCCTCGTTCAGCAGGGCCATGACCTGGTCGCTGGGGGTCTCGGTGGCCTCCCGACCGGCCTCGCGGGCGGCGTCGGCGTCGAGGCTGGCCCGCAGGCCCCGCATGATCCACGCCTGGAGCATGGTCGGTGGGGCGATCACGCCGGGTAACCCGGCCGCACGGGCGGCCCCGTCGTCCACGTAGACCGGGTTGAAGTCGCCCATGGCCTCCACCCAGTGCTCGATCATGGGGGCGTTGACCGGCTGGGAGCCGCGGGTGGCGGGCCCGGCCGTCCGGCCCACGAAGGACTGCAGCGTGTCGTCGAGGGGGCGGGCGTCGCTCATCGTCCGCCCCGCTTCATGCCGAGGCCGGCGGTGGCCAGGATCTCGCGCTGGATCTCGTTGACCCCGCCGCCGAAGGTGTTGATCTGCGCCTGGCGGCCGGCCCGCTCCAGGTCGCCGTGGAGCGCCGCTCCCGGCGAGCCCGGGCTGAGGTAGCCGGCGGACCCCACGATGCCGAGGAGCTTGTGGTAGATCTCGACGGTCGACTCGGTCCCGAACACCTTGACCGACGAGGAGTCGGCCGCACCCAGCTTGTCGGCGGCCACGGCGGCCGTCATCCGCCAGGTGAGCAGCTTCTGGGCCTCGAGCAGTGCGTAGGTGAGCGCCAGGTCGGCCTGGATCCAGCCCACGTCGGCCAGGCCCTGCTCGGCCACCCACGCCGCCGTCTCGTCCCACAGCCGGAAGGCCAGGGCGCTGACCGCGGCCAGACCCACCCGCTCGTGGTTGAGCTGGCCGGTGATGAGCCGCCACCCGCCGTGCAGCGCACCCACCAGCGCGTCCTTCGGCACCCGCACGTCGTCGTAGTAGGAGGCCGTGGTGGCCACCCCGCCGACCGTCACGATCGGCGTGCACGAGAACCCGGGCGACGTCGTCGGCACCATGATGATCGAGATCCCCTTGTGCTTCGGCGCGTCGGGGTCGGTGCGGCAGGCGAGCCAGATGTAGTCGGCCTGGTCGGCACCGCTGGTGAAGATCTTGTTGCCGTTGATCACCCACTCGTCGCCGTCGAGCACGGCCCGGGTCCGCAGCGACGCCAGGTCGGTGCCGGCCCCGGGCTCGGTGTAGCCGATGGCGCAGTTGATCTCGCCGGCCAGGATGCCCGACAGGAAGAACTTCTTCTGCTGCTCGGTGCCGTGGTTGATGATCATCGGGCCGACGGTCGACAGCGTCACGAACGGGAAGGGGGCCCGGGCCCGCTGGACCTCGGTGAAGAAGATGAACTGGTCGGTCGGCGGGCGGCCCTGGCCGCCGTACTCGGTGGGCCAGCCGATGCCGAGCCAGCCGTCGGTGCCCATCTGGCGGACGATCCGACGGAAGGTCTCGCCCCCCTCGGTCTCCGAGTCGATGGCGTGGCGCACCTCGGGGGTGAGCAGCTCGGCGAAGTAGGCCCGTAGCTCGGCCCGCAGGGCCAGCTGGTCCGGCGTCTCTTCGAGGTGCATGGCGTGCGTTCCCTCCACTTGGCGCCCGGTGCGGTCGCACGGTGGGGTGCGTGCCCGGGTCGTCGGTCGACTTCGAATCGGCACCGCCACCGGTGCGGCGCCGGCGAGGCGCGGGCGCACGAGGCCGTCCACGGTCACGTCCCCGCCCCGTGCGTCCCCCGCGACCGGCTCGTCCGTGCCGTCGTTCGGCGTGCCACCGGGCTCCGTACCACTGGAGGCCCGGGTGCAGCTGCCCTATGCTAACTGATACACGTTCTAGAAACGTCACTGCCGCACCGGCAGGCCGAACGGTCGCCCGCGGCCCGTGCCGACCCGTGCGGACGTGCGTTCCACCAGGGGGAAACCACATGGATCTGGCCGACATCGACCTCTGCGACCCGGGGAGCTTCGTCGCCGGCGTGCCCTACGACTGGTTCTCCCAGCTGCGGCACGAGGCCCCCGTCTACTGGCACCCGGACCCCGAGTCCGAGGGCGGCGGCTTCTGGGCGGTCACCCGCTACGACGACTGCGTCGGGGTGAACCGGGACTACGAGCACTTCTCGTCGTCCCGTCGGACGTCCCTCTTCCGCGACTTCGACGAGGAACTGCTGGAGCAGCAGCGGATGATGATGGTCAACATGGACCCGCCGCTGCACACCCGCTACCGGCGACTGGTCAACAAGGGGTTCACCCCCCGGATGATCCGGGACCTCGAGGCCAAGGTGGTGAGCGCCACCGACGCCATCCTCGACACCGTGTGCGAGCAGGGATCGGCCGACTTCGTCGAGCAGATCTCGGCCGAGCTGCCCCTCCAGGTCATCGCCGACCTGGTGGGTGTGCCCCAGGACGACCGCCACCTGGTCTTCGACTGGTCCAACCGGATGATCGGCGCCGACGACCCCGAGTACCAGGTGTCGGCCGAGGCCGCCGGCCAGGCCGCCATGGAATTGTTCGCCTACGCCGACCAGCTGTGCGAGCAGAAGCGCCTCGATCCCCACGCCGACCTGCTGAGCGTCCTCACCGGGGCCGAGATGGACGGCGACCAGCTCAGCCAGCTGGAGCTCGACCTGTTCTTCATGTTGCTGGCGGTGGCCGGCAACGAGACCACCCGCAACCTGATCTCGGGCGCCATGGTCGCCTTCTTCGACAACCCCGACCAGTGGGCCCGGCTGCAGGCCGACCGGTCGCTGCTGCCCGATGCCGTGGAGGAGATGCTGCGCTACGTGTCCCCGGTGATGCACTTCCGCCGTCAGGCCTCGGCCGACGTGGTGCTGGGCGAGCAGAAGATCGCCGCCGGCGACAAGGTCGTGTTCTGGCACATCTCGGCCAACCGGGACGAGACGGTCTTCGCCGACCCCGACCGGTTCGACATCGGCCGCACCCCGAACAACCACATGGCCTTCGGCGGCGGTGGGCCCCACTTCTGCCTCGGCGCCAACCTGGCCCGCATGGAGATCCGGGTCATGTTCGACCGGCTGCTCGACCGCCTGCCCGACATCCACCTCGACGGCGAGGTGCAGCGCCTGCGCTCCAATTTCATCAACGGGGTCAAGCACATCCCCGTCGCCTTCACCCCGTCGGCCCCCGTCGGTTGACCTCGTCCGGGCGGGCGCGGCGGCCGGGCGGCCCCGGCCCCGTCCGGTGGGAGCCGGACCCCGGGGAACCCGGCGCGCGCCGGGCACCGACCCACCACCACGATCCCCTCACCTGAAAGTCGAGGCCCATGCGCTTCCACCAAGCAGTCCAGTTCCTCCCCCTCGAGGACGTGCGGGCCCTGACCCTGGCCGCCGACCGGACGGGCTACGACGGCGTCTACCTGTCGGACCACCTCTTCAACCCCCGGGAGCTCGAGTCGAAGTACACGTACTCGACGGCCCCGGACGGGTCGCCGTTCTGGGAGAAGGAGACCGAGTGGCCCGACCCGATGTGCCTCATCTCGGCGCTGGCGGCGGTCACCACCACCGTCACCTTCACCACCGGGATCTACATCGCCCCGGTGCGTGACCTGATCACCGTGGCCAAGTCGGTGGGTACCGCCGCCGTCCTGTCCGACAACCGGGTGCGGCTCGGCGTCGGCGTGGGCTGGTGCAAGGAGGAGTTCCTCCAGACCGGCCAGGACTTCCACAACCGGGGCAAGCGCCTCGACGACATGATCCCCGCCCTGCGTACGCTGTGGCAGGGCGGCTGGGTCGAGTACCACGGCACCCACTACGACGTGCCGGAGTGCCAGATGAACCCCGCCCCCACCGCCCCGGTGCCGATCCTGGGCGGCGGCGACTCGGCGCCGGCGCTGCGGCGGGCGAGCACCCTGTGCGACGGCTGGATCAACACCGGCGCCGTCTTCCCCGACGAGGCGTTCGCCCAGGTGGCCATGGTGCACGAGGCCCTCCACCAGACCGGCCGGCCGGCCGACGACTTCGCCGTGTACCTCGCCGTCAAGGCCTTCCCCGACCTCGACCTCTACCGGCAGCTCGAGGACGCCGGTGTCACCGACCTGCTGTGCGCCCCGTGGATGCTGGCCGAGGTGGAGGACGGCGACACGCCCGAGACGGTGCGGGCCAAGCGGATCGAGCAGTGCGAGCGCTACGCCGCGGAGTTCATCGCCCCGCTGCGGTAGCGGTGCGGGGCCCCTCCACCGGCGGAAGTGCGGCGGGGCCCGGTTGCTAGGGTTTGTCGATCACGTCTCCGGGGAGGAACCCATGAAGGATCTCAAGATCGGGCTGCAGCTGGGCTACTGGGGCTCGGGCCCGCCCCCGAACGCCGTCGAGCTGGTCGCCGAGGCGGAGCGCCTGGGCTACGACTCCATCTGGACGGCCGAGGCCTACGGCTCCGACGCCCTCACCCCGCTGGCGTGGTGGGGCTCGCAGACCGAGCGGGTGCGCCTCGGCACCGCCCTTTGCCAGCTGTCGGCACGCACCCCGACCGCCATGGGCATGGCCGCCCTCACCCTGGACCACCTGTCCGGCGGGCGCTTCGTGCTCGGGCTCGGTGTGTCCGGCCCCCAGGTGGTCGAGGGCTGGTACGGCCAGAGCTTCGAGAAGCCGCTGGCCCGCACCCGCGAGTACGTCGACATCGTGCGCCAGGTGATCGCCCGCCAGGACGTGGTGTCCAACGCCGGGCCGCACTACCCCCTCCCCTACCCGGGCGGCACCGGCCTCGGCAAGGCGCTCAAGCCCATCACCCACCCCCTCCGTGCCGAGGTCCCGATCGTCCTGGGTGCCGAGGGACCGAAGAACATCGCCCTCGCCGCCGAGATCGCCGACGGCTGGTTCCCCATCTTCTTCTCGCCCGGGGCGGTCGACGCCTACCAGCCCTACCTCGACGAGGGGTTCGCCCGACCGGGCGCCCGGCACACGGCCGGGGACTTCGAGGTGCTCGCCTTCGCCGCCACCATCCTCCACGACGACATCGAGCAGGCCGCCGACTTCATGCGGCCCATGCTCGCCCTGTACATCGGCGGCATGGGGGCCAAGTCGATGAACTTCCACTTCGACGTCTTCTCCCGCATGGGGTACGAGGCCGAGGCCACCAAGATCCAGGAGCTCTACCTCGAGGGCCGCAAGGACGAGGCGGCGGCCGCCGTCCCCACCAAGCTCATCGAGGACACCGCCCTCATCGGGCCCAAGGAGAAGATCCGGGACGACATCGAACGGTGGCGCGAGTCGATGGCCACCAGCCTGCTGGTGTCCGGCGACGTGGCCACCCTGCGCACCATCGCCGAGCTGGCGCTCTGACCTCCCGGACCGGGTCCCGGGGGAACCGGGTCCCGGGGGAACCGGGTTCGGCCGGAACCGGTCCGACGGATCCCCTGGTCAGGATGTCTGACTCCTGGATCCGGGCGCGCGTCGCCACCGGTGGTTACCGTTGCCGTTGGCGGATGCACTCGCGCGGTAGTGAACACGGGTAGGGACATGCTGCAGTCCAGGACGAGGGGACCCCGTCGCCGGGTGGTCGCGCTCGTGGCCGGTCTCCTGGCCGTGACCGCCGTCGCCGGCCCCGCTGCCGCCTCCGCCTCTGTCGCCGGTGCCGCCGCCGCCCGTGAGCCGGCCACCGCCCTTCCCGCCCCCACCGGTACCACCCCGGTCGTGCACGCGCCCCCGGGCAGCTGGTGGGTGCCCTCCCTCGGGTCCCAGCCGTGGCAGTGGGAGCTGTCCAACCCGCTGAAGCTGTCGGACGTGAAGGAGATGGGCACCGACGACAAGCTGCCCGACGGGAGCATCGCCCCGGCTCCGGTGATCTACGACATCGACGGGATCATCAACCCGGCCTCCACCGTGGACGCGCTCCACGCCCTGGGCAAGCACGTCGTCTGCTACGTGGAGGTGGGGGCGGCCGGTAACTACTACTCGACCACCGACGAGGGCATCCCCACCACCTACTACGAGCAGTTCGCGGCGGCCGGCGTGCTCGGGCACTCCGTGTCCGGGTGGCCCGAGCACTACCTCGACATCCGCTCGCCGGCCACCGTGGCCATCGTCGAGGCGATGATCGACCAGCAGTGCGCGGCCAAGGGCTTCGACGCCGTGGAGACCGACATCGACGAGTCGTACGGCTCGGACTCGGGGTTCCCGCTCACCCAGGCCGACGAGGTGCAGTACATGACCACCCTGGCCGACTACATGCACGGGCTGGGGCTCGGTTGGTGGATCAAGAACCCCGACGACACCGGCGACGACTACGCCACCGTGATGGAGCCCCTGGCCGACGCCGTCCTGACCGAGCAGTGCAACCAGTACCGGTCGTGCGGCCTCCTGAGCTCGTACTTCGGTCACAAGGCCGTGTTCAACGCCGAGTACCACCTGCGCCCGGCCAAGTTCTGCGCCGGTGACCTCGCCCTCGGGATCAACGGGGCGCAGTTCAACCTCGACCTGACCGGGGTGCGCAAGCCGTGCGCGTAGCGGTCGTGCGCCGCGGTCAGAGGGCGCCGACCCGGCGCCGGCTCAGCGACCGGTAGAGCGCCAACGTGCTCGGGTGGACCGATTCGACGGGCTCGATGTCGTCCGCCACCACCCGCACCAGTTCGGCCATCACCGACTCGACCCCACCCGGGTTTCCGGCGGCGTCGGCGGCCCGCAGCAGCATCCGGTAGAGGCGCTCGTCGTACGGACTGACCAGCAGACCCCTGCGGGCGGACCATTCCGCTCCCCGGGGATCGCCGGCGCGCAGGCTGGCTCCGGCGAGCCGCCCGCTCAGGTCCACGACCGCCGACTCCACCGCCGGTGCCGTCCCGTCGAGCACCGACCAGTCCGAGGCGCGCATCCCCTCGAAGGGACGGCCCCGGACCAGCTCGAGCGCCCGGCGCCACGCGTCGGTGTCGTCACCGGCCGCCAGCTCCTGGAACCGCTCCCAGTCGGTACCCACCGCGGGACCGAGCCGCAGCCGACCGTGCGCACGGGGCAGGTGGTCGGTGCCGTCGTGTGCCGTTCCGAGTGCGCGCCGGGCCACGGACACCGTCGAGTGGAGGCTCGACGGGGCCATCACCCGTTCGGGCCACAGTGCCGTGGCCCAGACGTCGTTGGCGGCGCCGTCGGGATGGAGGGCGAGGTAGACGACGAGCTCCTTCGCCCATGCCCGGGTGAACTCGCGTGCCGCGCCGCGGATCTCCACGGGACCGAGCACCGCCACCTCGACCTCGATCTCCCGAGGACGGCGCGACGTGGACGTGGGCGGCACCCGCACGGACGTTCCGGTGTCCTTTCCCACGAGGGCCGGGACCGCGCCCGCAGGTTCCTCGTCGCCGCCGTCGGTGGGTGGACGGACGGCGGACCGCTCCGGAACGCCACGTGGCGCGGGGTCGAGGTCCGGATCGAGCTGGTCGGGGTCCTGCACCGCTCCGTCCGGGGCCGACCCCACAGTGGCCACGTCCACGAGCGCCATGACCTGGGCGAGTTCGATCTCCGTCACCTGCTGTGGCTCCAGGACGTCGTCGAGGAGGCCGAGTGCCGACGCCTCGCCACGGGGGCCGACGGTGACCCGGCGGGCAGCTCCGTGATCCGTGCCCGGGTCCGACACGGCCACCACGGCGACACCGCCTCCCCCCTCCGCGCCGACGGCCACCAGGGCCTGGACGTCGGACGCGGGCAACCCGGGCCCGCACACGACCACCACCGGGTCCCAGTCCGATGATCCGGCCTCACACCTCGCCTGGAGGACCGTGGAGAAGCCACCGTCGTCGAGCCGGACCGAGTCCCGCAGCCGGCGCCAGGCGAGGTCGGCGGCGAGCGGCCCCGCGGCACCCGTGACCGACACGTGGTCGAGCCGCTCGAGGTCGACCCCGAACCCGACGAGCACGAGGTCGAAGCCCGACGACCACCGGGAGGTGGCGAGCTCGAGGGCCAGGGCACGGACGACGCCCTCGGTGTCGACCCGCTCGCCGTCGAGCACCAGCGCCCCCAGGCCTTCGAGATGCAGGAAGAGCACCCGTCCGTCGACGCGGCCGATCGCCACGAGCGTCGGGAGCGGAAACGCCCCCCGCCCCCTCCGGCCGAGCCCCTCGGCACGGTCCCGCCCCTCCGTGCTCCACCGCTCCAAGGTTCCGCGGTCGATCGACACCGTGGTCGGGTCCCCGGTCGTGTTCCACCCCGGCGGGAGTCCATCGGTCGCCACCGGGCCGTCCACGACCAGTTCCACCTCGTCCTCGGAGACCCGGACACCGACGACTCCCGGCCGGGGCCCGCCGGACGGGCGAGGTGCGCAGTAGTCGCGGACGGCATCTTCTGCCGCGCGCAGCACCTCCCCGCCGTCCCCCACCCGTACCCGCTGCTCGAACTGCCGGAGCACGGGGTCGGGCAGCCGGATGGAGGTGCCGGGCGCACGGTGTCGCTGCTGCACCTTCCGGAGCCGGTCGACCAGTTCGGACACGCCCACCCCCACGACGCCCGCGCCCACAGGCACCACGGGCACCACGGGCACCGGGGGTACCACCGGCGCCGGTGGTCGGCCCGGTACGTGCGACACGCCCGGTCTCCCGGGAGCGTCCCGCACCGGGCCTCGCTCGGGCTCCGGGGGCGACCCGACGACGGTGGGGGCGGGCAGGAGGAGCACCCACCCCGGCCGGATCCAGTGGTCGGCCCCCAGGTGGCCACCGTCGGGCTGGACGCGGCCGTAGTTCAGCTCGGCGAGCTCCCTCCAACGACGGGCCGAACCCAGGCGCTGCTCGGCCACCGACCACAACGTCTCGCGGGCCGCCACCGTGTGGTCCGCCGAGGGAGGGGTGTGCACGTCACCGGGAGGCACCGGGACGGGGGAACGGTCACCGGAGGCAACCTGGTCGGCTGCCGGCACCGACCCGTCCCGTCTGTCGGCGCGGCGCACCGCGGTCGCCCACGGTCCGCCGGAGCCGTCGGCCGCCACCCGCACGTCCAGCGAGACCGCTCCCTGCGGTGGTGGGACCGGGGACGGCTCCGATCCTCCGGCGCGTGGACCCGTCCGGTCCGGGAGGTCCGGAGGACCCGCACCCTCCCCGCCGACCGGGACGACGGCCACCCCGGGACGGATGTGGGCGGCGTGGGAGCCGACGGGACGGAGGTCGTGGGGCGAGCGGGCGGCCCCGCCGAGGGCGAAGGCGGCGCCCACCAGACCGGCCACCACCCACTGCATCGTCCGGCTCCCCGGGAGATGGGCCGGCGCCCGACCGGACCGCCAGTAGCGGGCCTCGAGCAGGATGCACGTGACCGCCCAGGCCCAGGCCGACCAGGCGACGACGAGGGCGACCTGGCCGAGCCACGCCGACATGGCGGGAACGCCGACCGAGGGCGCGTGACCTCCCGTGACGGCCCGCAATGGGAGCAGGAGGTCGACCCGGGCGAAGGGTGTCCCTCCCATGACAGCCAGCCAGACCGGTACGCCGACGCACACCGCGGCCAGCAGCACCAGGGCGGCGGCACGGGTGGCGACCGGCCCCGCAGCCCCTCGTGGACCCGGACGGTACGGGCTCACGCCACACCGACCGTGACGCCATGGAGGTCCTCGGCCGAGGCGGACGCCGACACCATGAGCCAGCGGATCCCGACGATCCCGAGGACCGTGGTGGGCACCTGGTACCGGATCGTCACCGTGACCACACCGGCGTCCACGCTGGCCGTGCCCGGGTGGCCCGACACGTAGGTGAACTGCTCGGCGGCGGCCACCGCGGCATCGGTGTCGAGGACGACCTGTCCGTCGCGCAGACCGTCGACGCTGATGGCGCCGGCGCCGGCCCGTGCGGCCTGTTCCGCCTCGACCTCCGCCGCCTGATGGGCGGTGAGTGCCGCGCCCCCGTCGACGACGAGCCCCAACAGTGCCACCAGGGCGACGAGCAGCAGCAGGACGAACGCGATCAGGGCACCGTCGTCGTCCCGGTCCCGGCGGCGGTGCCGATCGAAGGGTCCCGCTCCGACCCGCTGCGGGCGTCCGCCGGGGGACGCCTGTCGGCCCGACTGCCGCGGCGTGGTGTGGCTGCTCCGGTCGCGGATCATGGGTTCACCCGACCGACCGGTACGGATCGAGCGGGGCCGTGGCCGACGCCGACACGGTCGTCGACCCGGGAAGCCCGGGGAATCCCACGTCGGACAGCAGCACGAGGCAGGACACGTGGGCCGTGACGTACCCACCCGGGAAGAAATGACTGGTGTCGATGGTGATGTCGGCATGGGCGCAGGTGTGGGTCCTCCCGATGAGGTCGATCACGGCGTTCATCGATCCGACCCACTGCGCGGTGCCGACCGTCGGCAGGACCGCGGCGGCCTCGGCTCCGGCACGCGCCGCCTCCACGACCTGCTGCCGGGCCTCCACGACCCGCCCGAAGACGAGGGACGCCAGGAGGACCACCATCAGGACAGGGGTCAGTACCACGAGTTCCACGGTGAGGCTCGCCCGGTCGGAGCGGTCGGAGCGGACGGACCGGTCGGAGCGGACGGACCGGTCGGAGCGGACGGAGCGGTCGGTCCCCGACGAACCTGGCGAGGCGTCCCGGGGACGGCGGGACGGCGGCACCGTCACTCCACGGCGCATCACTCGGACGACCGGAACTGCTGGATCTGGCCGATGGCGCTGGCACTGACGGCCAGCGAGATCCCGGGGATGACCGACACCGCCGACCCCGACACCCGGAGCAGCTCGGCATCACCGGGCAGGACGGCCGTGGTCACCGACGCCGACGTCACGTCGGAGCCGGGTCCGTCCAGAACCGCGTCCGCCCGCGCCACCCCGACCCCCGGACCGCCGTTCACGGCGCGAGCGGTGCGGTCGCCCTCCGACGCGGCGAGCTGCACGACCTGGGAGGCGTGCATCCACAGTGCGAACTGGACGGCGACCAGGAGGAGGAACATGACGACGGGCACGACGATGACGGCTTCGACGACCGACGAGCCGGCGTCCCCCCTGAGGAGGAGCCGGCCCGTCGGCCGACGGGTGGACGGAGACGGACGACCGCGGGACCTGGTCGCCCGTCCGGGGAGGGCGGTCACGGTCAGTCGAGGTTGATCGAGTTGGCCTTGGCCGTGACCTTGGCCACGATGATCGCCCCGACGGCGATCGCCAGCGCGGCGAAGATCGCGGTCAGCACGACCTTCTCGACGACGCTGCCGGCCTCGTTCCAGCCGTCGGCGGCATCGAATCGGGCCCGGAGGTACGTCCAGAGGACGGCGACGTGGGTGGACATGGTGTGTGCTCCTTTGTTGGTTGGCGTGGTGCTGGTCGGGTGATGCGGTGAACCGGGTGCTGCGATGAGAAGCGCGGGATCGGGTGCCGACGAGCCGGAGGTCGTGGCGTGCGGATCGGTGCCGGGAGCGGTGGAGCGATGGCTGCGGCCGTGTCAGAAACCCCCGAGGATCCGGGCCACGGCGGGGTACCCGATGAAGACGAGGAATCCGAGCAGGAGGAACGCACCGGGGAGGAAGAGTCGCTCGGTCATGGCGTTCGCCGCCGACTCCGCCTCGGCCTGTTCGTGCCGTCGGAGTGAGTCCCCCCGGGCCATGAGCGACTGTCGGATCCTGGCGCCCTCGGTGCCGGCGAGCTGCACCGTCGTGGAGAGCTCGACCAGTTCGGGCACACCGAGTTCCGTGCCGAGGGCGGCCAGCGCCTCCCATGGAGGCGTGCCGGCGTCCCGGGCCGTCTGGAGAGCCCTCGCCATGCGCCTCGCCGCCCAGTCGGGCGTCACCCGGGACGCGGCGTGGAGCGCTCCGTCGACACCGACTCCTCCGGCGAGGCTCAGCACGACGAGGTCGACGAACGACCCGAGCACGACCCGCATGTGCCGGCGCCGCTCCTGGGCACGACGCATCAGCGCCGACACCCCCAGGGCCACACCGATGACCGGCCCGGTGCCGGCGACCACGACGACCGGTCCCAGCGGGACCGGGGCGCCCACCAGGGTGAGCACGATCCACAGTGCCACCGGACCCACGGCACACGTCGCGGCGAGCACGATCATCCGGGCGGCGAACAGCTCCGGTTCCACCCCGGTGCACGCCAGGGCCGATCCGAGGGTGCGGACCCGAGGATGGGTGGCCCACCTCCCGCCGGTCATCCACCTGGTCCCGTCGGCTGCGAGCCGGTCGACCGTGGCGATCCCGACGCCGGTGGCCGACGAACGACCCCCGTGGGGACCGGAGCCGGCGCCGTGACCACCCGCCGCTCGGCGGGGATCGGCCGGGCGCTGCCAGTCCGACCACACCGTCTCCAGCGACGGACCCGACGAACGTGTGCCGACGGCGATGCCGACCACACCCGTGGCGGCAACCACGGCCAGCAGGACGACGCCGATCACTGGTCCACCACGTCAGCGCCGAGGAGCCGGATGGCACGCGGGGGCCGGGCGAGGGTCACCAGGAGCGTGAGGCCCGCAGCGTAGAGCGCCCCGACGGCGGCGAGGACGAGCTGCCCGGTCCCCGACCCGTAGGGTGCGAGATAGGAACGGGCCAGCAGTGCCAGCACACCGGCGAAGGCCACCGAGAAGACGACGACCGTGCGGACGCCGCTGCGGACCGAGGCCCGGCTCGTCTCCACCCGCAGTCGGAGCGCGACCTCGTCGCGCGTCGACTCGGCCAACGAGCTCAGCAGGTCACCCAGACGCTGGGCACGCTCCGTGAACGCCAGCAGGAGCGAGCACACGACGCGGTCGGCACACGGGTCCCCCACGTCGTCGGCGAACCGGAGCAGTGCGGCCCGGGGCGCCACCCCGGACTGGATCTGGGCGGCGAGACGCTGGGTCTCCGAACGGATCGGGACCGGGCTCAGGTCTGCGGTGGCGACGATCGCCTGACCGAGGCCGGCGGATGCCGCCAGCGTCCCCTGGAGGAGTTCGGTCCAGGTGGCGATGGCCTCCAGGGTCGTGATGGATGCCGTCGCCGACGTCTGGCGGAGGAGCCGGGGAAGTCCATAGGCCGCCACCACCCCGATCGGGCCGGCCACCGGCCACCCCGTGACCAGGGCGGCCAGCACGCCCACGGGTACGGCGACGGCCAGTGACCGCAGGTCCAGCCCCGCCACCGACGGCCGCCGGGAGGCCGGCGGGGCCCCGGGGGCCGGTCCTGCCGGTGCCCGTGGTGGCCCCTCCCCCTCTCGCCCGCCGGGACGGGATCCGCCGGGCAGGAGCAGTGCGGCGGTGACGCCGGCCAGCCCCAGCCCGAGGGCCAGGGCGACCACGACGACCGCCGGCGGGAGCTGGAGGAACAGGCTCATCGGACGCCCACCGGTCCTCCCGCACAGGCGAGCTCGAGTCCGAAGCGACGGAGCTCGTCCACCGTCTCGGCCCGCAACGGCGACGCAGCCACCGCCCGTCGGTCGGGTCCCGGTCGGTACACCTCGTTGGAGATCACCTGTACGCCCTCGGCGTCGATGACCTCGCGGACCGAGGACACGAACCGGGCACGGGAGCCGAGGGCCGGGAACGAGACCTGCGGCGTGTCGTCGTCGACCACCGCGGACCACGGATCGTCGGGAACCCGCTCCACGTGGTCCGTCAGGTCGCCGTCGTGCATCGCCGAGTCCAGGTGCACCACGAAGTGCAGCGCGCCCGAGATGAGCAGGTTGGTGGCCTCCACCGGCAGTCGCTCCGGCGCCTGGACCGCATACGAGGCGATGCGGCGGAACACCCCGGCCGACGACTCGGCGTGGATCGTGCACATCGAGCCCGACCGACCCTGGCTCATGGCGTTGAGCATGGGGAGCACCTCGTCCCCGAGGACCTCGCCCACGATGACCCGGTCGGCGTTCATCCGGAGCGACCGACGAACCAGGTCGGCGACGGGAATGCGACCCTCGCCCTCGGTATTGGCCGGCCGGGCCTCCAGCGCCACGATGTCCGGATGGCGGACCGATCCGGTGTCGAGACCCAGCTCGAACGCCTGCTCGATGGTCACGAGACGTTCCCGGGGTCCGACCTCGGCCGCCAGCGCCCGCAGCAGGGTCGTCTTCCCCGAGTTCATCGCCCCCGACACGACGATGTTCTTCCGGGCCCGCACGGCGGCAGCCAGCAGCGACCGGAGCCCCTCGTCCATCGCCCCCAGGGCGCACAGGTCGTGGAGCGAGAGGTCGGCGAACCGGTGCCGGCGGATCGAGAGCGCGGGACGGGCAGTCACGGCCATGAGCGCGGAAAGGCGCGCCCCGCCGGGCAGCTGGAGGTCGAGTTCCGGTCGGGCCGTGTCGAACCGGCGCTCCGACAGACCGAACCGGCCGGCCGCGGAGCGGACCAGGTCCACCAACTCCTCGTCGGAGTCGGCCACGGCCGGCATCAGCCGCTTGGTGCCGTCGGCGAACGTCGCCCAGACCCGGTCACAGCCGTTGACGTCGATGTTCTCGATGTCCGGATCGTCCACCAGTGCCTGCAGCCGGCCCAGCCCGAACAGGGCGTCGAGCACCGACTGGGCCAACTGCTGTTCCTCCGCCGACGTCATCGACGCGAGGTCGGGGGCTGCACCCGATTCGACCAGGTCGTCGAGGTGGAGGAAGGCGCGCTGACGTGCGAACTCCTTGCGGTCGTCGCCGGTGAGCGCGGCCGCGTCCTCACCGGCCAGGTCCTCCGCAACCAGGCGACGGATGAGGGAGGCCACGGCCGCCGTCATGCCGGCACCCGGCGCGAGCGGCGGTCCTCGGCCCCATCCCGTGCGAGCCGGTCCCGGAGCACGCCTCCGGCGTTCCGTCGTGGCCGGCCGCCACCCGGTTCCTCGGACCTGTCGGCCTGGTCGCCGGTGACGGCGACGGCGCCATCGCCTCTCCCCGGACGTTCGGCACCGTCCCCTCCCCCGCGCAGCTGCGCATCGAGCGCCTCGGCCAGGCGGACGGTCGCCAGCCACAGGGGTGACCGCTCGAACCGCCGCCCCGCGCCGGAGTCACCCGACGCCATCCGGGCCGCGGCCGGGTCGAACGGAACGTCGGCCATCGGCACCACGGCGGTGGACCGGGCGAACCCGGCGATCTCCTGACTCGAGCGCTCGCCTCCGACCACGACCACACCGAGGCGGCCGTGACAGGTGTCGGCCAGCTGGCCCGCCCGGTCGCGCAGCCGCACGGCGGACGAACTGTCCCCGCGCACGACCAGCAGCACGGCGTCGGAGCACGCCAACCAGGACCCGGACACGTTGTCGGCGGGCGCGAGCCGTCCGAGATCGACGATGGTCAGACCGCGACGGGCGCCCGGGGTCCCGGTGGCGTCCACCGTACCGACCGGTCCGGCGGGACCGGAGCGCACCACGGCACCGGCGGGACCCGAGCGAACGGCGAGCCCTTCGTCGGAGGTCGCAGAACCCCGCTCATCACCGCGGGCCGCCACCAGGACGGGGAGCCCGCCCGGCAGGGTCTGCAGGTGCCCGTCCACCGGGGACGGCTCGTCGGAGCGCCGGCCCGACTGCGCCAGCGAGCTCCAGCCCACCCGGGCGGACAGTCCGAACCGAGCCGCCAGGTCGCCGCCGGCCGGGTCCGCCTCCACCAGCGTGACCGGACCCGGACCCGGCCACGCCGCGCCCAGGAGGCACGACAGGGTGGTCACTCCGGGCGCGCCCTTGAGCGAGCAGAGGGACACCAACGTCACGGTGCCACCACCGCGGTCGGGGTGGCCGGCGCACCCGACGCCGCCGGGCCGGCCGAGCCGGCCGAGCCGGTCGGTCCGGCCGAGCCGGTCGAGCCGGCCGAGCCGGCCGAGCCGGCCTGCGGGAGGAGCACCAGGCCCACCTGGCCGGCGGCCGATGCGGTAGCCACCTCGGCGGCCACCGAGGACGTCACCTCGACGGACACCAGGAGGGTGACTCCGCTGCCGGACGCACTCGAGGGCGCCGACACGTCGAACACCGTCGCCTGGGGAACCAGCACTCCCGTGTCGGCGTCACCGGTCCCGGAGACCGTGACGCCTGCCACTCCCGACGGCACGGCGGTGCCGCCCGACGGTGCCGACACCGAGGCCCCGGGGGCGGCGGTCTGGACGATCTGGACCTGGTCGCCCGCAGCGAGACCCGAGGCCGGGTAGAACCCGTCCTTCAGGGCCACCCCGACGACGGCGTCCCCGTCGGCGATCGCCGGCGCCCCGGACAGGTCGGCGACGGTCAGCAAGGACCCCGCCGGGAGCGACGAACGCGGCGCGCTTGCCGGCGACCTCGGACGCCTGGTCCACGGGGATGAAGTCGACGTCTGCGGACACCGCCACCTCCGCCTCGCCGAGGTCGGCGGAGGTGATCGCCTGGCCGTCGGTGACGGCACGCACCAGCACGATCGCCGGGGTCTTGTGATCGGCACCCGCGTACAGCGAGGTGAACCCGGCGATGCTGGCGGCCACCAGGGCCACGGAGGCGACCAGCACCAGGGTCCGCCGGTCCCGACGACCCGTCGGCGGCCGCACCGGGACGTCCCGGTCGGTCGCCGGGGACCGACGGCCGCCGAAAGTGTCGGTCAGGACGCTCATGCCACGCCCCCGGGGCGGGGAGTACGGCGGTGGACGATCACGGCGGTCGTCGTGTTGACGCTCTCGACCTGCGCCACCCGCAGCAGTGCGGCACTGGACGTCTGCAAGGTGGGCAGCGCCCCTCCTCCCGCGACTCCGGTCGACGTCCACGACACCTCCCAGTCGACGGTCGCCGTCACGACGTACATCCCGTCGTCGGGGTTGCCGTCCAGCGTCGGCTGTCCCGCCGACGAGTGTGCGTACTCGTAGGAGCAGCTCGTGGACTGCCACGCACTGGGCAGGCTCGTGTCGTAGGGCACCCCCGGTCCTTGGCACACGACGGTGCCGCCGTCACCCGCGTTCCAACGGACGTCCACCGGTCGGGCCACGGCGGTCGCCGACACCGCACCCGCCGCGGCCGTGACCGACTCCTCGTGCCAGATGTCCGGGTCGATCCAGAACCACGTGGCGAGGTTCACCACCGACGTACCCGTCGGGTCGAGGGAGATGGCGGGGTGGGGCAGATGGATCGAGTTCTCGGCCTGGAGCGCCAGAGCGCGCGGATCGACCGCGGGCGCCGGGACGGGCGTGTTCGACGTGACCCAGATCGTTTGGGTGACCTGGACCGACGTGGCCAGGTCGACGCAGGTCACCGAGTACCAGGCGCCGGGCTCGGCGCCACCTGGAGGGAACCCACCTTCGTTGTTGAGGGTCAGGTACGTGTAGGTGCAGGTCCACGGGCTCCCGGACCCGCCCGAGCCCGAACCGCCGCCGGTACCGCCGGAGCCACCCGACGAGCCACCGGTGCCGCCTGATCCCTGTCCGGACCCGGCCCCGACGGTGACCGACCCACCCCCGGCGCCGGCGCCGGTGCTGTCGGCCCCTGCCGGAGCCACCGGCAGGCGCACCACGGCAGCGAAAACCACTGCGGCGAACACCACTGCGGCCGCCGTCCCGACACCGAGCGCACGGCGTCGGGGGCGGTGCCGGCGGTGGTGTGCCGGCGCGTCGTCACGGACGTCCGTCGGGTCGTCGACGGTCGGATCATCGTTGTTCGGGTGTGCGGCGGTCCGCTCAGTCATCGGTCGCCGTCCCTCCGGATCGGGGTGCATGGGTGGTGGACCCTAGGGAGGAAGCGGTCGAGGACGTGCCGAAAGTTGCACACCGTGTGCAACTAGTTCGCGGCCGCACGGTTGCTGCGCCGTCGGACCGGGGTCGGCCGGAGGGCGGGGACATCGGGGTGGAGGACATGGTGCGATGGTGCGGTCACCACATTGCCGGTCTCCATGCCGCGGACCTTGCCGCGGAGCGCCGGCGGCGATCCGACGGCCCGTCGCGGCACCGGCCCGAACGCGGAATTTCCCTTGGTGCAGCACGGCAATTCCCGATCGGGCCCACCTCGTGGCGTGGAGCCGTCCGCCGCCCGCCGGCGCCCCCGGCCCACGGACGGGCGCAGGCCGACCGCGGCGCGGACCGCGCCCGACGCCCCGCGGACGTGCCGTCACGGCCACGTCATCGGAGCCGGTCGGCGGGCGGTTTCCGCTGTCACGCTCGGTAGCCGTCTCGCCACCCAACGGCATCATGACCGAATCGCCGGATCAACGTCCGGGGTCCGGGTCGCCGGGGGCCGACGGGCCCGGGCCCACCGGGTCCGGCCGTCGTGGCGCCCTCCCTCCCGAGGTCCTCAGGCCCCGGCGGACCCCTCCCCGTACACCTCGGCATCGGCGGCCTCGGGCGTGGAGCCGGCCACGATCTTGGCGCTCATCTTGACGGCCTTGACCGCACTGGTGGCCCCCGTCTGCAGCACCACGGCGACGGCCAGGATCAGGATGGCCAGGTACCGGAAGGAGTGGGAGCCGATCATGATGATGGCGATCCGGCCCAGGATGTAGGGAGGGGAGCAGATGACCGCCCCGATGGCGCCGCCGACGGCCGCCGCGCTCAGCTTGTCCCGACGCGACTGGTTGGTCTGGAGCCCGAGCAGGCGCGACGGGATGGCGACGTAGGTGAACATCAGCACGCCGGCCATGATCCCGAGGCTGAGCGCGAACCAGAACTCGCCCCACCGGTCCACGACGATGGCGGCAAACCCGGTCAGGACCCCGACCAGGAACCCCCACGCCAGGATGGTCCGCAGATGGGCCCGGGCCACGGCGAACGCCGGGCGGATCTCGGGTGGACCCTTTCGGGCGATGGCGAAGGCGAAGACGGCGTTCAGGTAGAAGCTGGCCGCGGTCAGGAGGGCGATCACCAGGATCGTGGCCGCCGCCACGAACGGGTTCTTGAAGACGTGGAACCCCTTGCCGTGGAGCACGTGGGCCTTGAGGTCGATCATCACCACCCAGATCCACATGGCCGGCAGCACCTGGATCAAGGTCAGCCGCCAGTTGATGAACAACGTCCGCAGCCCCTGGAACAGCATGGCCAGCCCGCCGACCAGCAGCGCCATCGGCGCCAACCAGCGACTGCGACGGCTGAGGGCGAGGATGGCCGCCTCGACCGTGTCGTCGTCGCCGTGGCGGATGGCCTCCACCAGGCGCCCGAACAGGACCCCGATCTTCTGCCGCCGGGTGGTGGACTGCTCGTCACCGGTCGGCGCTCCGCCGGTCGACGCCGCCCCGCCCCGTGCCACCTGGTCCGACACGTCCCCGGGCGACGCCCCCACCCGGGCCGGATCGGGCTCAGCGATCACGATCACCTGCGGCACGGAACCCAGGACGGCCCTCCGTCACCGGGCGCCGGAACGGAGGGATCGCGGCTCTGCCCATCCCCTCAGGCTACCCAACCGGACCCTCCCGGCGGCACCCCCGACAGGACCCTCGTCGCCCCGGCCCACGGGTGGCCCGACACGGTTGGCGGTGCATCCGGACCGCCGCCGGGCGCAGGCACCCACGCCCGGTCCGGGTCCGGCGTCGGGGACCCCGCCGCGGGCTGGCACACTGGGAGTCATGGCAGCCCAGTACATCTTCACCATGCGCGACCTGCGTCGCTTCTACCCGCCGGACCGTGAGGTCCTCAAGGGCATCCACCTCTCCTTCTACCCGGGGGCCAAGATCGGCGTCATCGGCGGCAACGGCTCCGGCAAGTCGTCGCTGCTGCGGATCATGGCCGGCCAGGACGACGAGTTCACCGGCGAGGCCCGCCTGACCCCCGGCTTCACCGTCGGGTTCCTCTCCCAGGAGCCCGAGCTCGACCCCACCAAGGACGTCCTCGGCAACATCTCCGACGGCGTGGGCGAGGCCAAGGAGCTGGTCGACCGGTTCAACGCCGTGTGCGCCGCCATGGGCGAGCCCGACGCCGACTTCGACAAGCTGCTGACCGAGCAGGCCGAGCTCCAGGACAAGATCGACGCGGCGGGCGCCTGGGACCTCGAGCGGACGTTCGACATCGCCATGGACGCCCTGCGCTGCCCCGCGGGGGACGCCGACGTGCGCACCCTCTCGGGTGGCGAGCGCCGACGGGTCGCCCTGTGCCGGCTCCTCCTGTCCAAGCCCGACCTCCTCCTCCTCGACGAGCCCACCAACCACCTCGACGCCGAGTCGGTGGCCTGGCTCGAGCGCACCCTCCAGGAGTACCCGGGCACCGTCGTGGCCGTCACCCACGACCGCTACTTCCTCGACAACGTGGCCGGCTGGATCCTCGAGCTCGACCGCGGCAGTGGCATCCCGTGGGAGGGCAACTACTCGTCCTGGCTCGAGCAGAAACAGGAGCGTCTGGCCGCCGAGCAGCGCGCCGACACCTCACGCCAGGACGCCCTCCAGCGCGAGCTCGAGTGGATCCGCATGTCCCCCCGGGCGCGCCAGTCGAAGGGGAAGGCCCGCATCAACGCCTACAACGACCTGGTGGCCGAGGCCGAGGCGGCCGAGCGCCGTGCCGACAAGCTGGAGATCGCCATCCCCGCCGGCCCCCGCCTGGGCGACCGGGTCATCGACGCCGAACACCTGTCCAAGGGCTACGGCGACCGCCTGCTGATCGACGACCTCTCCTTCCTCCTCCCACCCGGCGGCATCGTCGGGGTGATCGGCCCGAACGGTGCCGGCAAGACCACCCTCTTCCGCATGATGGTGGGCGAGGAGCAGCCCGACGACGGCACCCTCTCGGTCGGCCCCACCGTGGAGCTCGCCTACGTCGACCAGTCCCGCGACCAGCTCGACCCCGACGCCACCGTCTACGAGGAGATCACCGGCGGCGTGGACCACATGGTGGTCGGCGGCCGCGAGATCCACGGTCGGGCCTACGTGGCCAGCTTCGGGTTCACCGGCAGCGACCAGCAGAAGAAGGTCGGCCAGCTCTCCGGCGGTGAGCGCAACCGGGTCCAGCTGGCCAAGGTGCTGAAGGCCGGCGGCAACGTCCTCCTCCTCGACGAACCCACCAACGACCTCGACGTCGACACGCTCCGCGCCCTGGAGGAAGCCCTGCTCAGCTTCCCGGGGTGTGCCGTGGTCATCAGCCACGACCGCTGGTTCCTCGACCGCATCTCCACCCACGTGCTCGCCTTCGAGGGCGACTCCGAGGTCCGCTGGTTCGAGGGCAACTTCAGCGACTACGAGGTGGACCGCCACAAGCGCCTCGGCACCGACGCCGACCAGCCGCACCGCCTGCGGTACAAGCCGCTGGTCCGGGACTGAGCGGGAACCTGGTGACCGAAGCCATCGAATCATCGGGTGCGGGTGCCGGTGCGGGTGCGGGTGCGGGTGCGGGTGCCGGTACGGGTGCGGGTGCGGGGGCGGGTGCCGGTACGGGTGCGGGTGCGGGGGCGGGTGCGGGGGCGGGTGCGGGTGCGGGTGCGGGGGCGGGTGCGGGTGCGGGTGCGGGTGCGGGGGCCGGTGCGGGTGCGGGTGCGGGTGCGGGGGCCGGTGCGGGTGACGCTCCGGCACCGGTGTTCGCTCCGACGCCGGGCCGCCGCACCTTCGCCAGCGACAACTGGGCCGGGGTCCACCCCGAGGTGCTCGCGACCGTGGCCCGGGCCAACGACGGCGGCCACACCCCCGCCTACGGGGCCGACCCCTGGACGACCGAGGCCCACCGCCTCCTCGCCGACCACTTCGGTGAGGGCACCGAGGTCTACTTCGCCTTCAACGGGACCGGGACCAACGTCGTCGGGCTGCAGTCGCTGCTGCGGCCGTTCGAGGCCGTGGTGTGTGCCGCCGCCGCCCACATCGCCGTCGACGAGTGCGGAGCGCCCGAGCGATTCCTCGGGAGCAAGCTCCTCACCGTCCCGACCCCCGACGGCAAGCTGACCCCCGACCTCGTGGCGGACGCCGTGACCGGCATCGGCGACGAGCACCACGTCCAGGCCCGGGTCGTCTCCATCACCCAGAGCACCGAGGTCGGGACCGTCTACTCGGTCGACGAGATCGCCGCCCTGGCCGACTGGGCCCACGGCCACGACCTCCTCCTCCACCTCGACGGTGCCCGCATCGCCAACGCGGCGGCCGCACTCGGCGTCGACTTCGGGGCTTTCGGCCGGTCGGCCGGTGTCGACGTCGTCTCCTTCGGCGGCACCAAGAACGGCGCCCTCGGCGCCGAGGCGGTCGTCACCTTCCGGCCCGAGGCACAGACCCGCCTCCGGTTCATCCGCAAGCAGTCCATGCAACTGTCGTCCAAGATGCGTTTCGTGGCCGCCCAGTTCGTGGCCCTGCTGACCGACGACCTGTGGCTGCGCAACGCCCGCCACGCCAACGCCATGGCACTCCGGCTCGGGGTCGGCGCCGCCCGGGTCCCCGGGGTCGAGCTCGCCTACCCCGTCCAGGCCAACGGGGTCTTCGCCGTCCTGCCACCCGTGGTCACCACCGCGCTGCAGGCGGACTACCCCTTCTACGTCTGGGACGAGGCCACCGGAGTCGTGCGGTGGATGGCGTCGTTCGACACCTCGGAGTCCGATGTCGACGCCTTCGTGGCCCGACTGGCCGAACACATGGAACGGCTGGACTGAGGCCGGGTCGGGCGGCAGCCCCCGGTCCGGGTGCTCGGCCCGGTCCGGGTGCAGTACCCCACGGCAGGGCTGGAGCCGACGACAGGTCCGACGCCTGGTGCGTCAGGACGCCGGGGGTCGACCCGGCCCCGGCGCGCCGGCGAACGCCTGCGCCACCGACATCCAGTCCTCGGCCAGTGCTCCGGACACGACGAGGTCGGTGTCGACCACGTTTCGCCGCTGGGTGACGGCCAGACAGAACCCGAGCGCCGAACCGACCACGGTAGCGACCTCTGCCGGCGCACCGCCCGTCCCGCCGATCTCCCATCGCCATTCGTCGCCGTCCGGCCCGGTCAGGACCACGTCGATCCTGCCCTCGGGCACGTCACGACCGCGGACGGCGTAGGAGAAGGGCCGGGCACGCACACCGAGGTGGGCGATGTGGCGGAGCCGGGCGGTGGGCGCCCGATGCACGCCGAGGGCGTCGCAGACATCTTGGCCGTGGGCCCAGGTCTCCATGAGCCGGGCTGACACGAAGGAGAGCACGCCCATCGGTGGACCGAACCAGGGCACCCTGGTCGAGGGGTCGGCGTCGGCGAAGGCGGCGACCATGGCCGAATGGGCGCTGCCCCACCACTCGAGCAGCTCCCGTCCCCCCATGGCCCGACCCCGGGTCAGGTGCACCTCCATTGGATCCCCCACCTTGGCTACGACCTCGTCGACGATGGCGGCGAAGGCTGCGGGATCCACCATGGCGAGCCGTCCGGCGTCGTCGAAGTAGGCGAGGTGACTGATCTGGTCCCGGACGGCCCAGCCCTCGGCGGGCGTCGGCAGGTCCCATTCGGGCGCACGGTCGTCCAACCCGTCCACGATGGATCGGAGGTCGTCGTACTCGGCGTCGAGGTCAGCCAGGAGATCGGCGAGGGTGGTCATGGGGTGAGGCTACGACACCGGTTCCGTGTTCCGGGGCCCAGGGCTGGCGGCCCACGTTCCGGGATCCGGGGGCCCACGTTCCGGTACAGGCGGCCCACGTTCCGGGATCCAGGGCCCACGTTCCGGTACAGGCGGCCCACGTTCCGGGATCCGGGGGCCCACGTTCCGGGTTCCCGTTATCTGCCTGCCGCCACCTCGGCCCTACCGCTCCGTCTCCAGCCACGCCCGGGAACTGGCGACCACCTCCACCTCGGGGTGGGACCATACGAAGCGCTCGACGGCGTCGAGCACTGACTGGACCTGACCCGGCGTCCCCGACACGGCGGCGAACCCGAGCTCGCTCCGCTGCCACTGGTCCTGGAAGCCCACCTCGGCGGCCGCCACGTCGAATCGGGAGCGGCATGCCTCCACCAGGTGCTTCACCGTGGTCCGTTTGGACTTCAATGACCTGGCGGCCGGGATGTGCAGATCGACGGTCAGGGCACAGGCGTGGAGCACGGTCCCAGGATGGCTGAACCACCGGTCGGCGTCGACCCCCTTCGCCCCTATCTGCTCCGGAGCGGCAGGCTGCGAGACTGTACGGCGGACAGAGAACCTGCAATGGGTCGAGACCGTGCAGTGGGCCGTGCCAGGATCCGGTCCCGGACGCGCCAGATCCCGCCACGCTCGGGTGGGGCGTGACGGGATCTGCCGATACCCGGGAGGGCCGACGTTCCGGCCTGCGGGGGGCAGGGGGAGGTGCCGGAGCGGGCGTCGCTCCCGGGAGACTGTGCCGAGGATGTTGGTCAGGTGGTGCCCGACGACCCGGTGGAGGTGCTGGAGGAATTCGAGCTGCTGGTCCGACCGGGGCCGGAGCCGGTCGGCGCTCCGTCGGGACGACCATCGGCTGGGCGGACGACGGCACGGGCAGGCCCGGCTTGGCCACCCGGGCCGCCCGACACGGCCGTACCACCCGGGCCGCCCGACACGGCCGTACCACCCGGGCCGCCCGACACACCCGTACCGCCAGACCCGCCAGACCCACCAGATCCGCCCGTACCACTAGACCCGCCCGAACCACCAGACCCGCCAGACCCGCCCGAACCACCCGGGCCTTCCGGTCCGCCTGGACCACCCACACCGGGAGCGCCGATAGCCACCGTGGTGGCGGTCACCGTCTCGGTGGTCTCCGCTCCGAAGACCGCAACGCGGGAGCCGACGGTCACGTCTGCCAATGAAGCCGCCGACACCGAGCGGTCGACGAACGAGGTCGACGAGCTGATGTCGACGCGAACCGTCGTTCCGTCGTGGGTCGTCAGCGTGAAGTTGTCGCGGGCCACGGAGGACACGGTGCCCACTGCCGTCGGCCGTGTGCCGCCCGGGCCGGGGCCACCGGAACCGGGGTGCCCGGTCGGCGGCGCCGTCGAGGACGGCATGGTCGAGGCACTCGCCACGGCACCACCGCTGACGGCCAGTCCGAGGGCGACCGCAGCGGCGGTGGTGAGCTTCAGGGTGCGGCGACGACGCTGGCGGAGGTTGGGAAAGGGATTGGGGTCCGACCTGAGCATGCGACCTGGCGCCTCGCCGTCGGTGGGGATGTTCATGGGACGCTCCTCTGGGCAGTCGGATGACGGAGTGACCCAGGAGCGGACATCGGGTGCTCCTGGTGGCAAGAGGCAGCATCGGCGGTGGACCTGTGAGCAGCCTGTACGCGAGATCGGCGGTTCCTTGGAGTGGCCGGCCGCGTCTGCGACATTCTTCGGACACCTGCAGTCCTGTGGCTCCCGACCTGACACCCGGTGGTTCGTCCGCCGCTCCGGTGGGCGGACTACGGACCGGACGTCATCCGGTGTCGGGCAACGGCTCCTCCCCGAAGGGTGGCGACGGCGTGAACTCCCAGACGGGTGCACTGTCGACCGGACCTCCGTTGTTGCGGAGGGTCCATCCCTCGTAGGTCTTCAGGTAGTGATGGTGGTGGCACAGGAGGGCGAGGTTCGAGAGTTCCGTCGGTCCGCCCTCGGCGAACGGCACCACGTGGTCGATCTCCAGCCCGAACGGCACGCCGCAACCGGGGACCACGCAGCAACGGTCGCGGTGCGCAAGGGCCGTGCGGAGGCGGCGGTTGATCGTCCGTCCGAGGTGGGAGACGGCACGGATGTCACCCGAGCGGTGGAAGACGAGCCGCAGGAACGAGTCGTTCGCCAGGTCCCGGGCCATGGCCACCGGAATCGGACCATGGTCGTCGATCTCGCACACCTCACCCGGTCCGGTCCGGCCCCGCATCAAGGCGTCGAGATCGACCCGGACCATGACGGAACAGGTGGGGGGCCGATCGACGATGTCGGAGCGGGAGGGTGCTGACGGGCCACCCCCGACGTCGAGTCCGGGCGCCCCGGTGCGGCCCTCCACGAGGTACCGGGCATCTGCATCCGCCACCCCGGCACCGTCTCCGTCGGCGTCGGCGTCGGCACCGGCTGTCCGGTCCACGACGTCACCGCCGACAACCGGCCCGGCAGATCGATCGGTCATCAGCAGGAAGAAGGCGTCGGCCCGCAGCGCTCGGTCCTGTTCGGGAGGAGCCGGGGCGGACGAGGGCCCGCCGCCGGCGCGTGCGGAACGCTCCGCCTTACGGAGTCGGTCGACGGAGGCCTGCAGCTGCTGGAGGATCCTTGCACCACGGTCGGCGGTGTCCCGTCCCTGGAAGCAGAAGGCGCCCTCGGCATCCGTCCACGACGAAAAGTGCCGTGCGGCGTGGATCCGCCGGACCGCCGCCACGGGGTCGTGCCGTTCTGCTGCCGCCCGGGCCCGCTGACAGCGCTCCTTCACCTTCTGGAGCGGCTGATCGGCCGCCCCCGCCAGGAGGGATCCTTCTGCTCCGGGGTCGAGCACGGCCGCGCCGGACAGCTCGGCCACCTTCGGACCCGACAGCGTGCCCCTCCGAAGGGCCTCCTCGGTCCCGGGGAGTTCGGGGAGGCGGTGTCCCACCTGGAGCGTGTTCCTGGCCTGTCCGGTGGGCACGCCTTCGAGCTCGGCGAGCATCACCGCCGGCGACCGGTGCCCACCGTCCCTCCAGACACCTGACTCGTCGATCCGGGGAGCCAGCAGCGTCTTGCCCGCCATGGACAGCCGCTCGACGGCGGCGAACCGCCGGTAGAGCTCGGCGGCGTCCGGTCCCGACAGCCGGGCCGGATCGAGCGTCCCCAGCAGATCGGCGAGGATCCGGGTCGCCCGGTCGAGCGGCGCGCCCATCCCGGTGCCGGCTCCGGTGCCGTCGTCCCGACCGGCGGGAGCCGGGTCCGACAGGGTGGTTCCCGTGCCCGGCAGGGCGTCCGAGAGGTCGGCCACCGCGACCGCGTGGACGCGGGGACGTCCGACAGTGTGGTCGATCCTTGCGATGTTCCCGATCCGGGGTGCACGGCTCATGTGGCGATCCTGCCGCAGGGGTGTCACGGCGTCGGTTCCACCCTTGACGGGATCGGGTCCACGGAGGAAGGGGCCCTGGGGCCTGGGGCCTGGGGCCTGGGGCCTGGGGCCTGGGGCCTGGGGCCTGGGCCCTGGGGCCTGGGGCCTGGGGCCTGGGGCCTGGGGCAGCTGACGTGGTCCCACGGGCATCCCCGCTCCGTGCCCTGCCCCGCAGCGGCCATGTGCCCCGCCCCCGTACCCGGCTCCCGCGTCCCACGCCCGGGCACGGCTGCCGCAGCCGGAGATCGGGACGAAAGTCCCGGCCACCGGGGCATCGCCCACCTCAAGCTGGGGCTCGAAGCCGTCGATGCCCCCGGCAGAAACACCTGTTGATCGACGTGGCCCGTCTCCGGACGGGCGTCGGCGCAGCACCGCTGCGGGGTGACGTCCCGATGGACGTCGGACGCCGATCGAGGAGGAGTCGTGCCCGAACCGCCCTGCACATCCGTCGTCCCCGGCCGATCCCCCCGGCACCACACCGTCCGACGGTCGCCGGGATCCCGGGTGGCGGCGCGGCCGGGGATCCGACGGCGGGCGGCGGCCACCGGGTCGACGACGGGCCGAGGACGATGAGGACCCGGCGCCGGAACTGGTTCGTCAACGCATTCCTGGTCGTCCTCGTCGGTGTGCTGTGCACGGTGTTCGGCGCCCGGGCGGTCGCCCAGGAGGACGCGCAGGAGTACCGGCAGTCCACCGCCGCCTCGACCCAGGGGATCGCGGCCAACCTCACGTTGGCCATCGAGCGCCAGCAGGACCTCGCCGTGAACGCAGGCGCCTTCGTCATCGCCAACCCGTCGGCCACCCAGCAGCAGTTCGAGCAGTGGACCCGTTCCGCCCAGGTCTTCGCCCGGTATCCCGAGGTCAAGGGCATCGCCGAGGTCGTGATGGTGACCCAGTCCGACCTCGCCGCCTACGCCGCGTCCGTCGACCGGGCCCCGGACGGCCTGCTCCCACCCGGCGCCACCTTCGCCGTCGTCCCACCGGGCACCCGCCCGTACTACTGCTTCCCGGCACGCTCGCAGGACCGCAGCGGCAACCTCGAGACCCCGGCCGACACCGACCTGTGCGACAGCGCGATCGGCTCGGGCCTCCTCGCCGCCCGGGAGTCCGGGCGGGGCGCCTATCTCCCCTACGGCTCGGGGGCCGACGCGGCCATGGTGGTGGGGACACCGATCTACCGGCCCGGCGCGGTCACCTCCACCGTCCAGGACCGCGACAGCGCCTTCCTGGGATGGACCGGAACCCAATTCGCCCCCGCCGTCATCCTGCGCAGCGCCCTGATCGGGCACGACGGGACGGCGGTGGTCTTCCACTATGCGAATGGGAGCGGATCCGCCTCCTTCGCGGCCGGGGTGATCCCGGCCGGGGCCCATCGGACCACGGTGGACCTGCACAACGGGTGGAGCGTCGAGGTGTACTCGCCCCCGGTCCCGGTCGGCCTCCTCGACAACGGGAACGCCTTGTGGCTCCTCGTGGCCGGCACCCTGTTGAGCCTGCTGCTCGGCACCCTCATCTACGTGCTCGGCACCAGCCGGTCCCGAGCGCTGGCCCTCGTCCACGAGCGGACCGACGAACTGCGCCACCAGGCACTCCACGACGCGCTCACCGGCCTCCCCAACCGTGCGCTCATCCTGGACCGCATCGGCCAGATGCTGGCCCGTGCCCGCCGGGAGCAGGTACCCGTCTCCGTCCTCTTCCTCGACCTCGACAACTTCAAGGACATCAACGACACCCTGGGCCACCGGGCCGGTGACGAACTGCTCGTCGCCACCGGGACCCGGCTCACCGACGCCCTCCGCGGGGGTGACACGGTCGGCCGGTTCGGCGGCGACGAATTCGTGGTCCTCACCGGGACCACCGAGCCACCCGACGGCACGGGGACGGTGGCCGACCGGATCATGGCGGCCATGGCCGAGCCGTTCGAGATCGACGGGAGCGACACCCCGTTGACGGTCTCGGTCAGCATCGGCGTCGCCGAGGGCATCCGTGCCACACCCGAGGGGCTGCTGCAGGACGCGGACATCGCCCTCTACCGGGCCAAGGCGGACGGCAAGGACTGCGTCGTCCGGTTCTCGCCGTCGATGCGGACGGCGGTCGACGACCACCGGCACCTCGCTGTGGACCTCCAGGCCGCGCTCGGGTGCGGTCAGTTCTTCCTCGTGTACCAGCCCATCGTCGACCTCCGGTCCGGCGACATCACCGAGGTCGAGGCCCTGCTGCGATGGGACCACCCGACCCGTGGGGTGCTCGGGCCGGACGAGTTCATCGACGAGCTCGAGGCCGGTGGTCCCATCGTGGAGGTCGGTGCATGGATCCTCGGCGAAGCCTGCCGCCAGGGCGCACGCTGGAATCGCGCCGGTCACGGCCTCGCCGTCTCCGTCAACGTCTCCTCCCGGCAGTTCGAGCAGGACCGGATCCTCGACGACGTGGAGGCGGCGCTCCGACTGAGCGGCTTCGACCCGGGCCGACTGATCCTCGAGCTCACGGAGACGGTGGTGATGCACGACGTCGACGACACGGTCGCACGGTTGACCCTGCTCAAGACGAAGGGGGTGCGCATCGCCATCGACGACTTCGGTACCGGGTACTCCTCACTGGCCTATCTCCGCCGCCTCCCGCTCGACGTCCTCAAGATCGACCGCTCGTTCGTCTCCTGCATGGGCGACTCGGCGGAGACGGAGGGCCTCGTCCACACACTCGTCCAACTGGCCAAGATGCTGGGCCTGGCCACCATCGCCGAAGGCGTGGAGACCGAGGACCAGTGGCGGCGCCTGCGGGCCGAGGATGTCGACGCGGGTCAGGGGTTCCTGTTCTCGGCTCCCCTCACGTCCGACGCCGTCGACCGGCTCCTGAGCTCGTCGTCGGGCACCGGGAGGGTGGCCGTGGGATCCGGCACCGGTACCGGTTCCGGTTCCGGTTCCGACGACTGACCGGGCAGCCCGTGGGGACGGGCGACCGGACGGGCGACCGGACGGGCGGCACCCGCTAGCTTGACCGGGGCATGCCCGGACGAGCCACCACACGAGCCACCACACGAGCCACCACACGAGCCACGGCACAACGCACGGCACAACGCACGGCACGAGTCACGGCACGACGCACGACTGCGACCACGATCGGAGCCTTGCCGTGCACACGGTGATCGGAGAGATCCTCCCGTTGGCCGTGGTGGTCACCGTGTCCCCCATCAACATCGTGGCGTCGATCCTGCTGCTGTTCACCGAGCGACCGGTCCTGCACGCGTCGTGCTACCTGGCCGGGTTCGCGGCGGGGGTGGCGGGGGTGCTCGTGGCCCTGACCGCCGTGGCCGACGCCGTCGGGCTGTCGACCGACAACCAGCGGTCGCGCGGTGCATCCGTCGTGATCCTCGTCCTCGGCGTCGCCCTGCTGGTGGCCGCCGTCGGGAAGTTCCGGGCGCGGCCGGGGCCGGAAGGGGACGACTCCCCGCCGAACTGGATGGCGGGGATCACCGGGTTCGGGTGGGGGAAGTCCCTGGTCGCCGGGTTGGCCGTCGGCGCCGGCAACCCCAAGAACATCGCCGTGGCCCTGGCCTCGGCGGTGGTGATCGCCACGGCCGGGCTCACCGCGGCCCGGACGGCCGGCGTGGTGGTCGTCTACACGGTGATGGCCTCGCTCGGCGTGGCGGCACCCATCGTCACCGCGCTGGTCCTCGGCGACCGGGCCGGCGACGTGCTGACCGGCTGGAAGCGCTGGCTGGACCGGAACAACGCCACGGTCATGGCCGTCATCTACCTCGTCTTCGGGGTCCTCCTGGTGGGCAAGGGCATCGCCGGCACCTAGCCGGGGGCAGGACGCCGAACCGGACCGGCACCTCCCGGGACGGGGGCGACCCCCGGGCTACCGTCCCCGTCCGGCCCGGACCACGCCGGCCACGTCGGCCCACCCGAACCCGACCGTCTCCGCCAGCACCCGTCGCGACGCGGGGTCCACGAGCACCAGGAACGGATAGCCGGTGACCCGGTAGTCGTCCCACGCGGCGTCGTCCATGACGACGGTGCCGCCGAATCCCCGGCCCCGCACGGCCACGTCCGCGGCGGACAGGTGGCCCGGCCCCTTCGTCACCACCACCGGGACCACGTCCGCCAGGAGCGGGTCGTCACCGGCGAGGCCGTCCCAGAAGGAGGCGCACCCGTCGCAGTCGACGGTCAGGAACACCAGGAGGAGGGGCCGGTCGAGGTCGTCGAGGAGCACCGACACCGGGGTGCCGTCGGGACGGACCCCACGGACGTCGGACGCCGGCCATGTCGGCGCCTGGCCCGGGTCCCCGGTGGGGACGGGACGGAGCCCGGCCACGAATGCCGGGTCGGCGAGCGGGTTCGACGGTGGGTCGTCGGCGGCGGTCATGTCAGCGGCGTGGCCGGCGGCGGTCGGCGGACGGGTCGGAGGGGACGGCGGACGGGTCGGAGGGGACGGCGGACCGGGCGGAGGGGATGGCGGACGGGGCGGAGGGGACGGCGGACGGGGCGGAGGGGATGGCGGACGGGGCGGACGGGGCGGACCGGGTGGGCGAGACGGTCAGGACGCCTCGGCCGAACCGGACTCGAGCACCTCGACGGCCTTGCCGTTGCCGCACCAGCGGCAGGTGACCGCCTCGACGGACTCGTCGAGCACCTCCACGTCCTCGACGGTCAGGTCGCCGCCGACCGAGTAGTGGTGGAACGCCCGTGTCCGCCGGTTGGTCACGACGTCGAACCGGGTCAGGTTGCCGCACGCCGCGCAGCGGTAGCGGACCACGCCGGCGGCCCCGGGGGCCCCGGTCGACGACGAGGTGGCGTCGGCGGGCGGCCGATCGGCGGCGGCGCCGGCGGTCCGGGTGGTGGCGGTCGTGGCGGCGGGTGAGTCGGTGGTCACGGCGCCCACGGTAGTCGCGCCGCGCCGACCGGCCGTCTCCCGTCGCCGAACACCTGTTCGCTACAGTGTCCCCATGGCCCTCGCCGTCCAGTCGTCGTTCGACGACCTCGGGACCCCGCTCGACCGGGTGACGTTCGTGGTACTCGACGTCGAGACCACCGGGGGCTCGCCGGCCACGTGCTCCCTCACCGAGGTGGCCGCCGCCCGCTACCTCGGGGGCGAGCTCCTCGGCACCTACCAGACGTTCGTGCGACCCGACGAGCGGATCCCGCCCTTCATCACCGCGCTGACCGGCATCTCCGACGCCATGGTGGCCGACGCGCCCCGGGTGGGCGAGATGCTCCCGTCGTTCCTCGAGTTCCTCGGCGGTGCGGTCGTCGTGGGGCACAACGTCCGCTTCGACCTCTCCTTCCTCAACCACGCCCTCGAGTCCACGGGACGGGACCGGATCGCCAACGCCACCGTCGACACCCTGGCCCTGGCCCGGCGCCTGGTCCGCGACATGGTGCCGAACTGCAGGCTGGGCACCCTGGCGGCGTCGCTCCACCTCCCCCACCAGCCGTCCCACCGGGCGCTCACCGACGTGCTGGCCACCGGCGACCTCCTGCACGCCCTGCTGGAACGGGCGGGCTCGTTCGGCATCGTGGGACTGGAGGAGCTCCTCGTCCTCCCCCGCCTGGTCGGCCACCCCCAGGCGGCCAAGCTGCCGCTGACCAACCGGCTCCCCCACCGCCCCGGCGTCTACTGGTTCGCCGACGCCGCCGGGCACGTCCTCTACGTCGGCAAGGCGACCGACCTCCACAGCCGGGTCCGCTCCTACTTCTCGGGGGACACCCGGAACAAGGTCGGCCGGCTCCTCCGCCAGATGGACGCCGTGCACCACAGGGTGTGCCCCGGCCCGCTGACGGCGGCGGTCCTCGAGGGCCGGCTCATCCGGGCGTGGGCACCGCCGTTCAACACCCAGGGCAAGGTCCGCCGGCGCGACCCGGGCACCGCCGTGCGCGACCTGTTCCCGTCCGCCGACGCCCGACCGGACGGGGTCCCCGCCGGTCCCGCCGGACCGGTGGCGGAGGCGCCCCGGCCGCGCCGGCGGGGCCGACGCCCCCAGTGGAGTGCCGACGACCTGGCCGGCGATCCGGTCGAGCTGCTCGCCCCCTACGCCGCCAAGGTCTCGGCCCTGGCCCGGTCGCAGCGCTACGAGGATGCGGCGCGGGAACGGGACGAGGCCGAACGCCTCCGCCAGCTCCTCGGACGGCACCGCCGCGTCACCTCCCTGCGCCGTGCCGGGCGGGTGGTGCTCCACGTCGAGGGCGAGGGCCGGGTCGAACTCGACGACGGACTCCTGGTCGAGGCGGCCTCGCTCTTCGACACCGGCGACCCCTGCGGCCCGGGTACGGCCGACGGCGGCGGCCTCGACCCCGCGTTCACCGTCACGGCGGACGGCCACGACAAGGAGCGGGTGATCGTCGCCCAGTGGCTCCGGTTCAACGCCGACAAGGTGCGGGTGCTGGAGGCGGGCGACGCCGAAGGTGTCGGCCTGGCCATGCGGGCGGACCGGATCCCCCGGCTCCAGGAGCTGTGCGGGACGCTCCGCTCGCTGCCGGGCCCGGCGTGACGGCCGGCGACCGCCGGCCGCCCGCCGTCCCGTCAGAGCAGTGCGGCGAAGGTGCGGGCGAAGGTGTGGGCGTCGCCGGGCCAGCGCGCCGACACGTAGCGGCCGTCGCGCACGACGAACGCCGGGCGCTCGTCGGTCGGGGTGTCCCGGGCCCGGCCGCTCGTCTTGCGGCCCGCGTCGGCGGTGCCGGGCACCACGTCACGGAAGTCCTCGGTCCGGGCCAGTGCCCGGGTGACCTCGGACTGGACCGACATCCACCCGGGCGGCTCACCCGGCCCCTCGGTGTACGTGCGGTAGTAGTCCGGGTCCCAGAACCGGGACACCCGTCCCACCCGCCATGCCCGCCGCTCGAGCGACCAGGTGAGGGCGGTGGTCGTCCGCCCGTACAGCACCGAGCGGCCGGTGGCCGGGTCCACGCTGCGCGCCGCCAGCAGCACGCCGTGGCAGATCGCCCCGACCGGCCGGTCGGCCCGGAACATCTCCACCACCACCGCCTGGAGCCGTCCGCTCTCCAGGTAGGCCCGCATCCCCCGCGCCCGGTGGCCGCCCGGCAGCAGCAGGCCGTCGACCGCCCCGGGGTCGAGGTCGTCCCATCGCACGGGTGCCGCGAATCCGGGGTCCCGGACCATGCGGGCATGGGCGGCCCTACCCCGGGCGTCGGCACGGAGCACCCGACCCACGCCGACCACGTACGACAGTCCCGGCACCGCACCCCACGGGTCGAGCCCCCGACCGGTCACCATCAGCTCGTCGCACCCGGCCGGGGCACCCGACTCGGTGGCGAACACCACCGAGTGGCCGGCGTCCACCAGGGTGGCCCAGCCCACCGCCACCTCGGTCGGGTCGGCGTCGCGGTCGGGCAGGGGGACCGCCACTACGGCCACCGCCGCACCTCCCCGGTCGTCGGTCCCGCGATCGGGGCCGGGGGCGGGCGTCTCAGCCCGCCTGCTCCTCGGCGGCCGCCGCGTTGGTGACCCGCACGAACTCGTCGAGCACGCCGGCGGCCCGGCCGCTGTCGATCAGCAGCTCGGCCAGCCGGACCCCCGACGCCAGGTCCTCGCACCGCCCGACCACCGTCAGGGCGGCTCCGGCGTTGAGCACGGCGATGTCGCGGTGGGGCGACACGGCGCCCGACACCACCTGGCGGATGGCCTCGGCGTTGACCGAGGCGTCGCCGCCGCGCAGGTCGTCGAGGGTGGCCCGGGCCAGGCCGAGGTCGAGCGGGTCGATCCGGTAGACCGACACCGACACCGTGCCGTCACCGGCGGGGTCGTCGCCCCCGGGGGTGCGGATCAGCTCGTGCACCGTGCTCGGGCCGGTGGTGGACAGCTCGTCGAGCCCGTCGTCGCCGTGCACGACCATGGCCCGACGGGTGCCGTTGGCCGCCAGCACGCCGAGCATCTTGTCCGCCATGGACGGATCGCTCACCCCGATGACCTGGTAGCGGGCCCGGGCCGGGTTGGCCAGCGGTCCCAGGAAGTTGAACACGGTGGGGATCCCGAGCTCGCGGCGCACGGGACCGGCGTGGCGCATGGCCGGGTGGAACCGGGGGGCGAAGCAGAACCCGAGCCCCACCTCGTCGATGCAGCGGGCCACCCCCGCCGGACCGAGGTCGGCCACCGCCCCGAGGGCCTCCAGCACGTCGGCCGCCCCCACCGCCGACGACGAGGCCCGGCCCCCGTGCTTGCACACCTTGCTCCCGCCGGCCGCCACCACGAGCGACGCGATGGTCGACACGTTGATGCTGCGCAGCCGGTCGCCGCCGGTGCCGCAGGTGTCGACCACCTCGGTGGCGGCGGGCAGGTCGAGGGGGACGGCGTGGGCGACCATGGCCCGGACGAAGCCGGTCATCTCCCCGACGGACTCGCCCTTCGCCCGCAGGGCCACGGCCAGGGCGGCGATCTGCGCCGCGGTGGCCTCCCCCGACAGGAGCTGACCGAACACGGACTCGGCCTGGTCGGCGCCGAGCGACTCCCCCTCCAGCAGCCGGCCGAGCACGCCGGGCCAGCCGCCCAGCGCGTCGAAGGAGGCCGGCGCACCCGAGGGACCCGGAGCCGGCGTGGCCCCCACGTCGTCCGCGTCCGGCACGGTGCTCAGTCCCACCACAGGTCGTGGTTGAGCACGCCCCGGCCGATGAGCCCGAGCTGCACCTGGGACGTGCCCTCCACGATGGTCAGCTGTCGGGCGTCCCGGTACCAGAGCTCGGTCGGGTGGTCCTCCATGTACCCGGCCGCACCGAGCAGCTGCACGGCCAGCCCCGAGGCCCGCACCGCCACCTCGGTGGCGTGGTACTTGGCCATCGACAGGTAGGGCACGTACTCCTTGGTGAACTTGCCCTGGTCGGCCAGCCACGCCGAGCGGTAGGTGAGGAGCCGGGCCGCCTCGATGTCGACGGCCATCTTGGCGATCTCCCACTGGATGCCCTGGAAGTCGGCGATGGTGTGGCCGAAGGCCTCCCGCTGTTTCACGTACTCGGTGGCGTACATCAGGGCGCCCTCGGCCAGGCCGATGCCGCGGGCGGCGACGATGGGCCGCATGGCGTTCAGTCCCAGCATGGCCAGGCGGAACCCGCCCACCTCGCCCACCACGTTCTCCTTGGGCACGTGCACCCCGTCGAGCAGCAGCTCGCCGGTGTCGATGCCGCGGACCCCCATCTTGTGGTCGGTGGTGCCGACGGCCACGCCGTCCCATCCCCGCTCCACGATGAAGCAGCTGATCGAGTCGTGGGCCCGCGAGGCGGGGTCGCCGGTCTTGGCGAACACCGTGTACCAGTCGGCCTGGACCACCCCGGACATCCAGCACTTGGTGCCGGACAGGACCCAGCCGCCCTCGTGGCCGGGCCGTCCGTCGGGCACGGCCCGGGTGCGCATGCCGGCCACGTCGCTGCCGGCCTGGGGCTCGGACAGCCCGAACCCGCAGCGCAGCTCCCCGGAGGCGATGCCGGGCAGGTAGCGCTGCTTCTGGTCGTCGTTGCCGGCGATCAGGATCGGGCCGGTCGGCAGCCGGGTGAGCAGCAGCATCAGCGCCGCCGTGTTGGAGTACTTGGCCACCTCCTCGATGGCCACGGTCAGGCCGAGGATCCCGGCACCGGAGCCGCCGAGCTCGGTGGGCAGGCACAGGCCGAGCAGGTCGGCCTGGCGGAAGGCGTCGAACACGTCCTGGGGGTACTCGCCGGAGGTGTCGATCTCCCGGGCCCGGGGCTTCACCTTCTCCTGGGCGAGCCGGCGGACCGAGTCCCGGAGCGCGGCGAGTTCGGGCGAGAGGTCGAAGTCCACGAGGGTCGAGGCTACCCGAGGCGGCCGCGGCGGCGGGACGGTTCAGGGGTCGAGGAAGCCCCGGGGGTCGCCCTCGGCCCGGGGCCATCCGGCCGCCGCGAACCGCTCGGCCCACGCACCGCGACCCGTCGCCCGCAGCCGGTCGAGGTAGGCCGGCACGTCGGTGCGCGCGTGCCAGGGGCCGCCACCGGTCAGCACCGTCCACAGCGGGTCGACACCGGTGTCGGACCGGGCCAGCGCGTCGCTCCCCCACCCCGCCAGCAGGTCCATGGCCCCCGCCACCACGTCGGGACGGTCGGCGGCGAGGTCGTGCTGCTCGTGGGGGTCGGCCTCGAGGTCGAAGAGCAGCACCTCGGGGAACCCGTGGAAGGCGTCATGGTACGTGCGGATGCAGAGCCACCGGTCCCGGCGTACCGAGCGCTGGGCCGTCCATGCCGCGTGGGACAGCACGAGGTGGTCCCGACCGGTCGGGTCGCCGGCGAGGAGGTGGTCGAGGAAGGGGACGCCGTCCCAGCGGGGAGGCACCTCGGCACCGGCCAACTGCAGGACGGTCGCCATCAGGTCGACCTGGTAGTGCAGGCCGTCGTCGACCCGGCCGCCGGGGACGTCCAGTCCGGGCCAGGTGAGCACGGCCGGCAGCCGGGTCGTGATCTGGTCCGCCGTCTGGTGGTCGCAGTAGATCCCGAGCTCGCCCAGGTTCTCCCCGTGGTCCGACGACACCAGCACGGCCGTGTCGTCGGCCAGGCCCAGCAGTTCCACCGCCTCGAGCACCCGGCCCACGTGGTGGTCGGCGTAGCGCACCCCGGTGTCGTAGCCGTCGTAGATCCGCACCACGTCCTCCGTCGACGCCACCTCGGTGGGCTGGCGCGGCCAGCGGTCCCACACGTCACGGGGTCCGAACCCGGACACCTCCTGGGCCGAGTGCGGTCCCGGCAGCAGCCAGTGGGCGGCCCGCACCTCCTCGGTCAGCCAGTCCGGCACCGGGTCGCCGCCCACCGGGTCGCCGAACGACGCCGGGGTCCGGTACGGGGTGTGCGGGTCCCACAGGTGCACGTGCAGGAACCAGTCCGGGCGCCACGCGTTGCGGGCCAGCCACTCCTCGGCGGCGGCGGCCACCTCCTCGGCGGTCTCCATCCCCTTGGCCCCGAGGTTGACGCACTCGTTGAAGCCGGCGTCGAAGTGGTAGGCGGAGTGGCGCTCGGCGAACGTGCTGATCGACGCCGTCCACCACCCGAGGTCGCGCAGCGGGGCCATCCAGCCGTCGGTCGCCGCCCGGGTGCGGAACCCGCGCGACCGCCCCTCGGGGAACGGGTCGGTGGCCACCCCGCCGTGGTTGACCGCGCCGGTGCGGATCCCGAACCGCCCGCTCGCCAGCGCCGAGCGCGACGGCAGGCACGGCGTGTCCGAGGCGTGGACGTTGTCGAAGCGGACCCCGCGTCGCGCCAGCGCGTCGATGACCGGGCTGGTGGGACGGCGGTAGCCGTAGCAACCCAGGTGGTCGGGGCGCAGGGTGTCGATGTCGAAGTAGATCAGCCGCATGTCGGTCCCCGGGGGTCGTCGCCGCACCCTACCGCCCCGCCCCGGGGCGTCCCGGGACATCGCGTCAGTGGATGACCGCCTGGGTGATCAGCCGTGGCCGGGTCCCGTGGAGGCCGAGCGGCCGGCCCGGCATGCTCAGCCACGCCTCGGTGGCGAACACCAGCAGGAACTCGTGCCACAGGGGCCACAGGACCACCCAACCCAGGTGGCTGAGCTGGCGGTACCCGACGGTGAGGAGGGCCTGGAGCACCATGAAGACGATCTCGGCCAGGACGTAGCCGCCGAGGAAGATGAGGATCACGTTGCGCTGGGTACCCTCGAAGGCGGCGGTCAGCAGCAGGTAGAGCGGCAGCAGCAGGCGGGCCGGGGCGAAGGCGCACTTGACGAACTGCTGCGTCTGGTTGAACCACACCTTGGGGGTGGCGACCCCCGCCCGGTAGGGGCCGTGGCGCGCCTGGTTGTGGTGGACGGCCCGGCCCCACCGCACCCGCTGCTCGCGGATCTCGGAGTAGGTCGGCGGGACGTCCTCGTAGACCACGATCTTGGTGTCCATCCACATCCGGTAGCCCAGCCGGCTGAACCGCAGGGTGAAGTCGCCGTCCTCGCCGTTCATGCCGACGGTGAACCCGCCGAGGCCGACGGCCACCTCGCGGCGGAAGGCGGTGAACACCCCGGGTACCACGTTGACCCCGTCCACGGTCTGCATGGTGCGGTGGTTGAGCCCGAACTGCTTCAGCTCCTCGAACAGCCGCAGGTAGGGGAAGACGGTCCGGCGGTCGGTGGCGCGGGGGAAGCACATGGGCTCGACCAGACCGATCAGCGGGTCCTCGAACCACCGGGGGGTGTAGTACAGCGACCACTCGCCGATGACGGTGTCGGCGTCGATCCGCACCACGATGTCGGAGCGGGCCAGGGCGAGGGCGGCGTTGAGCGACTCCGACTTGCCGCCGTGACGGCCGTCGTGGACCTCGCCGGTGGCGTGGCGGAACCGGGCGATGGTGTCCAACGCGATCCGGCGGGTACCGTCGGTCGACCCGTCGTTCATCAGCACCACCCGCACCGGGCCGCCGTAGCGCACGGCGGCCATGTCGATCGCCTCGAGGGTGGGGCCGATCACCTCCTCCTCGTTGTAGGCGGGGATGATCACGTCGATCGGCGGACGCTCGTCCCCCACCGGTGGCTCGGGGCGCACGGTGAACCCGTTGACGGCGGCCAGCAGCATCGTCCGGATCACGAACGAGCCCTCGGCGAAGGGCACCGGGAGCACCAGGGCGAGTGCGGGACGCCACGCCGGGTCGGCCACGTGGAAGATCCACAGCAGCCCGACCATGCAGATGGCCATGGCCGCCACCGTCACCCCGAGCAGGGTGAGTGCGTCCGACAGCCGCGGCCGCTTGGCGAACGGCACCGCCGAGGGCCGCGGCAGGGCGAAGTTGAGGTACTCGGTCCGGGTCATGGCCACCACCGCCAGGGTGACGGCGGCGAAGTTGCCCAGCAGGGTGGTCGGGGCCACCGGGGCGCCCACCACCACCTCGACGACCACCAGGGTGGCGTCGACGAACGCCATCACCGCCAGGTACACGGCGGCCTGCAGCGCCACCATCACCCGGCGCGGCCCGTTGCCCCGCCCGACCACGGCGAGGCAGAGGATGGTGCCGACGGTGAGGAACCGGAGGCCGAGGGTGAAGCCGGCCAGGTAGCCGGACACCTCGGCCGGCGAGCGCACCACCGACAGGCAGATGCGGGTGACCAGGTCGGTGTAGGCCTGGTCCGGCGTCCACGACCCGCGGATGGAGTGGTACGCCACCATGAGGACGAGGAAGAGCGCGGCGAACGCCGGCACCCGCCAGTACGACGGGAGCTTCGGCTTGGGCAGCAGGACGAGCGCCATCCCGTCGCCCTGGTCGTCGTCGAAGTGGGCGACGCACGGATAGAGGAGGAACGCCAGGAGCACGGCGTCGGCGCCCAGCAGCAGGATGAGCGGCTGGAAGCCCGTCAGCAGCGTGAAGTTCATGGCGGCGGTGCCCACCCCTCGTCGGTCCGGTGGCGCGGGGCGAAGGCGACGGCCCCGGATGGGCGCCTCCGGACAGCTGCCCCGCTGCCTCGTGGGACACAAGTTACCACTCATAGTGATTGTTTGTGCACTCCTAGTGAACATTGGCTACGCTACCTCCGAGGGGCAGGGTGCGCAGCGGCCGGACGGTGGCCGACGGTGCTCCTGCAGAGCGGAAGGCAGGCACCAATGGGATCGATCGGGGTAGGGGAACGCGTACCCGCACGACCGGCCGAGCCGGACCGGACGGCACGACGGACGGCGCACCGCACGGCGCGTCGGACGGCACCGGAGGGGTCCGGACGGTGGGGGGCGGTGGCACCCCGGACCCCACGGGGGACGTCGGCGCCGGCGGAGGAGGCCGGCGCGACGGTGGACCGGTGGGCGTCGGTGCCGGCCCGGTCCGGCGACGGGAGGCCGGCATGAATCTCGTCATCTGCTCGCTCGACACCCTCCGCGCCGACCACCTGAGCTGTCTCGGCAACGGCCGGGGGCTCACCCCCAACCTCGACCGGATCGCCTCGGAGGGCGCGCTGTTCTCCCAGACGTACGCCACCGACATCCCGACCCAGCCGTCGCACACGGCGCTGTTCACCGGGCAGTTCGGGATCAAGACGGGGATCGTCTCCCACTTCCACCCCGCCGCCTACCTGCCCGAGGAGACACTGTGGCTCCCGTCGCTGCTGCGGCGCAACGGCTACGTCACCGGGGCGGTGGACCACCTGTTCGCCATGAAGGACTGGTTCATCCGCGGCTACGACGACTACATGCCGCCCCCGGGGCGGTCCCGCTCCCCCGGGTCGGTCATCAACGGCATCGGGCTGCCGTGGATCACCGAGCACAAGGACGAGGACTTCTTCCTGTTCCTCCACTTCTGGGACGCCCACATCCCCTACGTCCCGCCGTCCCCGTTCAAGGAGCGCTTCTCCCACGGGACGGCGGGCCGGATCGACCCGGACCTCATGGCGAAGCTCGAGGGACGGCCCAGCTACCCGTTGTTCAAGCAGAACCTGTACGACTTCCTCGACTCGATGCCGAACCTCGACTACATCGCCGACCTCTACGACGCCGAGGTGGCCTACCTCGACTTCGAGATCGGCCAGCTGTTCCACCACCTCGAGCAGGAGGGGCTGCTCGAGGACACGATGGTGGTGGTGTTCGGCGACCACGGCGAGAACATGACCGAGCACGACGCCTGGTTCGACCACGCCGGTCTCTACGACTCGGTCACCCACGTGCCCCTGGTCATGTGGGCGCCCGGGCGGGTCCCGGTGGCGGAGTCCGACGCCATGGTGACCCTGGTCGACGTCCTGCCCACGATCCTGGAGACCCTCGGCCTGCCCGAGGCCGAGGGGATCTCGGGCCGGTCGCTCTACCCGCTCATGCGGGGGGAGACCACCACCCACCGGGACGCGGTGATGCTGAGCGAGGCCACCTGGCAGGCGTCGCGCGGCGTGCGCACCCCCGAGTGGAAGTACCTCCGCTTCCTCCAGTCGACCATCTACGGGCGCGACGGTGTCGAGCTGTACGACGTGGTGGCCGACCCCGACGAGCAGCACAACGTGGCCGACGAGCATCCCGACGTCGTCGCCGAACTGGGCCAGCGCCTCGACCACTGGGTGTCGGCCCAGCTCGGGGGCAGGCCCGATCCGATGCACCAGGTGATCGACGCCGGCCTTCCGGCGGTGGCCCGCCTCAACGACGTGATCGCCGGCCTGACCCGGCCCCGCCACGACGTGCCGACCCCGGCCGAGGCCGACCACGTGGTCGTCCCGCTGGCCGTCGGTGCCGTGGTCGGCGCCGCTGCGGCCGGTGCGGTGGCCGCCGGTGCGGCAGGTGCGGCAGGTGCCGAGGCGGTCCCGTCCGACCACCTGGACCCGGCGCCGCGGGGCGACGGCCCGTCGGACCCCCTGGGCCAGGCGCCGGGTGGCGACGGCGGACGCTTCGCCCCCCGCAACCCGCACCGACGACGGCTCCGCGGGGCGCGGGGCGCGGTGGTCGGCGCGTTGGTGCTCGGCGCCGCCGTCCTGCTGGGCGTGGCCGTCAACGACCTGCTGCTGTCGGCCCCGTTGTCGGCGGCCGGGGTGGTCCAGCCGGCGCAGTCGGCCGAGCTCAACATGCCGGCGACCGGCACGCTCACGTCGGTCGCCGTCCATGCCGGCGAGGTGGTCCGGGCCGGCCAGGTCCTGGCCAGCCAGGACACCACCGCGCTCGACGCCAAGCTGGCCACCGACCAGGCGGACCTGACCACCGACCAGGCCGCGCTGACCCAGGCACAGGCCGGGTCGGCGGACCAGCAGGCGCAGCAGCTCCAGACGTTGAAGAACCAGCTGACCGACGCCCAGCTGCAGCAGTCGGCGGCCCAGCAGAAGCTGGCCCAGACCACGGCGACCGGTGACGCGTCGGTGTCCTCGGCCCAGGCCCAGATCCGCATCGAGCAGTCGCTGCTGGCGTCCGACCAGCAGACGTACGCCGACAACGTCCCGCTGTGCGTGTCGGCGTCACCGCCGGCGACGTGCGCGTCGGACCAGCGCCAGATCGAGGTCGACCAGGGGAACCTCACCGCCGCCCAGGACGCCCTCGCCCAGGCCACCGCCGACCAGCAGTCGTCGGTGGCGGCGGCCCAGGCCGCCGTATCCGAGGCGACCGCCGCCGTGTCGGCCGCCCAGTCGTCGCTCGACGCCGGGAGCGGCCCGGTCAGCCCCCAGGGGATCGCCTCCCTACAGAGCCAGGTGCACCAGGACGAGGCGGCCATCGTGTCCGACCGGCAGCACCTGGCCCAGGCGGTGCTCACGGCCCCGTTCGACGGCGTCGTCGAGGCGGTCAACGGCACCGTGGGTGAGGTCGCCACCAGCTCGGGCGTGCGCCAGGCGACCCCGGCGGCATCGCTGGCGCCGGCGAGCACCACCGGGATCCAGATCTTCCCGCAGGGTCCCCAGACCTCCACCACCCCCACGCCGTCGAGCGCATCGCTGCTGACCCTCGACTCGCTGCAGGACCAGATGGTGGTGCAGGTGCCCGAGACCCAGATCGGTCGGATCCACGTCGGCCAGCGGGCGCGGGCGACCCTGCCGGCCGTGGCCGGCTCGAACCTCACGGTGACCGTCAGCGAGATCGAGCGGACCCCGGTCGTGCAGTCGGGGGAGACCTACTTCCTGGTCGACCTGGTCGACACGTCCAAGGGCGCCCACGAGCTCGCCTACCAGCCCGACTCGTCCGGGACCGTCGCCCCCGGCGGCCCCATGGTCGGGTTCAGCGTGGACGTCAGCTTCTGACGGGACCGGTCGGGCGGGGGGCCTCGGGGGGTCGCTCCGCTGACCCGGGCGTCCCCCCGGGAGACCGGCGCGCCCGAGGATCACCGCAGCTCGAGGACCGTCTCCTCGATCGTCACGCCCCGTCCCGGGGCCATCGACCGCTCGGTCCCGATCGGACGGAAGCCCGCCTTCTGCAGGACCCGCAACGATCCGGTGTTGTCGCTGGCGGCCCGGGCCCGGACCGGCCGGTCCGGAAGCTGAGCGAGCAGCAGGCCGAGGGCCTCCGTGGCGATCCCCTGCCCCCACCAGGCGCGGCCGATCCAGAAGGTCACCTCCGTCGTCCCCTCCGCCACGAAGTGCCCGATGGTGCCGACGAGCACGGGGCCGCGGACGACGGCCAGGAACCTCGCCGCGGTGTCGGACTGGACGCGGGCCATGTGGGCGTCGAAGGCCGGTCGATCGTCCGGGTCCCCGGCGGTAAACGCCGCCATGCGCACCGACTCCGGATCGCGCATCTGCTCGAAGACGGCGTCGAGGTCGTCGACGCCGACCGGCCGGAGGGTGACTCGTGACATGAGGGCGACCCCCTGGTGGTGGAGCGTGCGGGACGGCGCGCCGTGGACCCGGCGACGGGGTGCACCGTCAGTCTTGCCCGTGTGCGGGGTCGGGCGCACCGGACCGCCGGGACGCGCCGGGCGCAGACGACCGTGCCCGGCTACCGGACGCCGACGACCGGGGCCGGCCACCGGGCGCCGGCGACCTAGGCGCCGACGAAGGGGTAGCCGAAGTAGGGCAGCTGGCCCATGGCCACGAAGGCGTCGAACCCGAGTTGGCCGGGGGTGTTCACCAGCGTCCAGTCGAAGTCGGACTTGGAGTCGTAGTAGAGGACGGCATGCACCTGGGGGAAGCTCACCGGCAGTGCCGCCGCCAGCTGGGCCAGGAACGTGGCCTGATCGGTGGTCGCACCCGTCTCGCCGATCATCATCGGCTTCCCGTGGGTCACCCATGCGTCGTAGAAGGGCAGGAAGGTCGTCTTGATGATGCTCGGGTCCTGCTTGCGGTCGTAGCCGTCCCAACCGATCCAGTCCACGTAGGCGTCGCCCGGATAGTCGGCGGCCGCCGCGGCCGGGGCGTTGATCGACGGGCACCAGACGAAGGCCACGTTCGTCGCACCGGCGTCGTGGAAGATCGTCCAGATGTGCTGCCAGGCCTGTACGTACCCCGGCGACCCCTGTGATCCGAGGCAGCCCGAGGCACGTGGGAGACCGACGAGGTTCATCTCCCAGAACCACCGAAGGAACACCGGGCGGCCGTAGTCGCGGAGCGCGTCGGCGTACGACGTGATCAGCGCGTCCTGGCTGCCGTCGATGATCGACTCGTCCGAGGTGCACGTCCAGTCGACAACCGGCGTGGCACCGGTGGCAGACAGCGCGGCGAGCGTGGACGTCTTCACCGGTGTCGACCACGGCTGGTACACGTGGACCAGTCCGAGCGGCCGGCCGATGGCTCCGTCGAAGTTGCCGAGCTGCGCCAGTTCCAGGCGGACGTCGCCCTGGGCCTGGATCTGGTCGTCGTGGGGGGCGACGAACGCGCCGAGGTAGGCGCCCGACGACGGGACCGCCGGAGGCGGCGGCGACCCGGCAGGCAGGGCGGCGGGCACGACCGCCGGTGTGACCGGTGTCGGGGCGGCGGCCACCACCCGGGCGACCGCCACCGACAGGGACGCCACGGCGACCGTCCCGGCGAGTGCACCGGCGGCCCGGCGTACCCATGGCCGCCGCGACCCACCCGGACGGGAGGCGACCCGTCCGCCACCCGCGCCCGACCGTCCCGGACCCGGCGTGTGGGCACGACCGTCGCCGGTCCCGGCACGAGCGTCGCCGGTCCCCCCGTCGCGCCCGGTGCACCGCTGTGGCCATGGCGTTCGCATCTGCGTCGCTCGCTCCCTCATCGCTCAGATGATCCCGACGACCGGTGCCGGCGGGTTCGGGTCGCTGCCGTAGAACGGGGCGTCACCGAAGGCGAACACCCCGCCGTCGGCCCCGGCCAGCCAGTACCCCTTACCGTCCGAGGACGGGGTCATGCCGACGATGGGGGCCCCGAGGAAGACGTAGCGCAGGCTGCCCTCGTAGGTCGCATCACCGAACGGGAACACGGCGCCCGCCCGGGTGACCATCCAGTACCCGGCGCCGTCGCTCGTCGGGGCGATCCCGACGATCGGGTCGACCGTCGGCCGGCCCCCGGTCGAGCCGTAGAAGGCGGCGTCGCCGAAGGCGAACACCCCGCCGTCGGAGGCCACGAGCCAGTAGCCCCGGCCGTCGGCGGTGGCGGCCATCCCCACGATGGGGGCGACCAGGGTCAGGCTGCCGGTGGAGCCGTAGAACGCGGCGTCGCCGAAGGCGAAGATCCCCCCGTCCGAGGCCACTTCCCAGTAGCCGGCGCCGTCGGGGGTGGCGGCCATCCCCACGATGGGCCGGTTCAACGGTCTGCCGCCCATCGACCCCTCGAAGCGGGCGGCCCCGAAGCTGAACACACCGCCGTCGGCTCCCACCAGCCAGTAGCCGTCGTGGAGCGGCGTGTACGCCGCACCCACCACCGGCGAGGCGAGCACCTTGCCCGCCATGGAGCCGAAGAAGGCGTTGGTCACGCCGTCGACGGTGGGCGCGGGACCGATCGGCGAGACCGAGCCGTCGGCCCCGAACACGGCGTACCCGGTGGAGGGACCGAGCAGGGTGAGGGTGGACGTTCCGCCCACCGTGAACACGTAGTTGGCGGCGGCGAGCGTGCCGACGGTGCAGGTCACCGTGTAGGTGCCCCGGAAGGACGACGGGTCGGCGGTGCTGGTGCACGACGCCGAGCCGGACACCACCGAGGAGGTGTCGCCGTCGCGGAAGCCGACCAGGTGGTAGCCGAGGGTGGGCAGGGGGGCGCCCACCGAGCCCGTCGCCGGGTCGGGGACCACGGTCAGGGTCGCCGGCGCCACCCGCAGGCTGGCCGTCGCCGTCGCCGGGTAGAACAGGAACGAGCCCGGCTGCGTCGCCGTGAGGGTGCAGGTGCCGGCCCCGACGAGGAACAGGCGTACGAGGGCACCCGTGCACGCCCCCGAGGCGGAGTTGGTGAGGGCGAGGCCGGAGTCGACCGACGGGGCGACGTCGACGGGCGGGTCGCCGTAGGTCGGCGACGGCAGGGGTGGGAAGGTGATGGTCTGCACCGACCGGGTCACCAGGAAGGCGGAGGTGGCGTCCGGGCCGGCGTAGAGCCCGGTGGCCAGCGTGCCCGTCGGCAGGGTGGTGAGCGAGGACGGCGTGACGGCGTTGACCGTGGGCGTCCCGTCGCCGAGCTGGCCGTAGTAGTCACCACCCCACGTCCACGGCACGCCCTCCGACGTCAGCGCATACGACGAGTCCTTGCCGGCGGCGATGGAGACGAACACCGTGCCGGGCGGGAGCCCGACCGGCGGGAGCGGCACGTCACTGTCCACCGGCAGCGAGTCGACCAGTGCGGAGGCGATCTGCCCGAAGACGTCGGAGCCCCATGCCAGCACCTGCCCCCCGGTGGTGAGGGCCAGGCTGTGGGCACCGCCGGCGGCGATCGCCGACACCACGGCACCCGGAGGGAGGGTGGCGGCCACCGGCGTGGTCGAGTCCGCCGTCCCGCCGTCGCCGAGCTGACCCGAAGCCCCCATCCCCCAGGCGTAGACCTGTCCGTCCGACCCCAACGCCAGGCTGTGCCCGGTGCCCGCGGCGATCGCCGTGAACGTCACCCCGGCGGGCGGCGTGACGGCGATCGGCGTGGCCGCCGACACCGTCGTGCCGTCGCCGAGCTGGCCGTGGCCGTTGGCACCCCACGCGTAGACGACGCCGGTCGACGACAGGGCGAGACTGTGGTCGCCCCCGGCGGCGACGGCGGTGAAGGTGACCCCGGCCGGTGCGTCCACCGGCACCGGCGACGTGGCGGGCGCCGACGTGCCGGTGCCGAGCTGGCCGAGCGTGTTCGAGCCCCAGGCGTACACCGCGCCACCGGAGGTGAGGGCCAGTGTGTGGGCGCTGCCGGCCGCCAGTGCGGTCACGGTGACGCCCGGGAGCGACACCGGCTCCGGTGTCGTCTGGCCGGCGGTCGAGCCGTTGCCGAGCTGCCCCAGGGTGTCCGTCCCCCAGCTGTAGACCTGACCCCCGGGCGTGCGGGCGACGGTGAAGGCGCCGCCGGCGGCGACCGACGCGAACACGACACCGGCCGGCGCATGGGCCACGGTCGGCAGGGTGATCCCGGTGGCCGACCCCCCGCCGATCGAGCCGACCCCGACCTGACCCGAGTCGTTGTCCCCCCAGCTGTAGAGGGCCTGCGACGCCAGGGCGGACGACGAGGCGAGTCCGGGACGGTGGCGTGACGGGGACACACCCGACGTGCCACCGGACAGCGTGGTCGCACCCCAGCCCACGACGGCGGCGACCACCACGACCACGGCGACGAGCCCCACCACCGTCGGAGCCGTCCCCGGTCGCGCGCCGGGCCGCCGGCAGGTGGAGCGCTCCATCAGGTTGCGGGCCCCGCACCACGGTCACGACCGGTGCAGGTGACGCGACCGACGCCGCCGGCGAAGCGGCGGACCTGGGCGCAACGGCGGCAGTGGGCGACCCCGAGCGTGCCCGTGCCGTGCATCGTCTGTCGCCCCACGTCGTCCCCCTGCCCGGGATCTGCGGTGCCCAGCGGCACCGGCCACCCGACACCGCGCCCGGCGGGTCGGACAAGCTCATTACGTAGAGTGAGACTATCACCACTCCACGTGGTTAATCCAGACGACCCTCAGGTCGTGGCGGAGGCCGACCCTCAGGTCGTGGCGGAGGACGAGGCGGTGACGAAGTACGGGTCGCGGGCCAGCGCGGCGAAGGCCCGGAGCCCGGCGGGCGTGAACGACCAGTCCAACGCCGGGCCGGGCGCATCGAACCACACGACGCCCTTGAACCCGGGGAGCGTCGGCAAGCCGGTGCCGATGCTGTCGACGAAGCCGGCCTGGGCGGCACCCGACGCGCCCGTCTCGGCCACGATCATCGGCTTGCCCCGGCCCACCCACTGGGCATCGAACGTGCCGAACAGGGAGGCGAACGTCTGCGTGCCGTCCCGGTCGTACCCGTCGACGCCGATCCAGTCGACGGCGGCATCACCCGGGTAGTACGGCGCCGGGTCCGCACCGGTCAGTGCCGGGCACCACACGAAGCTGACGTTGGTCGCCCCGGCCGCCGTGAACCGGGAGCGCAGGCGCTGCCAGGCGGCGACGAACCCGGCAGCCGAACCGATCTGGGGGTGGGCGTTCACCAGGTTCATCTCCCAGCACCACCGGAGCAGCACCGGGCCGCCGTAGCCGCGCAGCGCCTGTGCGTACGCCGTGATCTGCGCGTCATAGGTCCCCTGGGCGATGCCGGCCACGTCCGGTCCGCACCCCCAGTCGAGCATCGGGATGGAACCGGCGGCGGCCACGGCCCGCAGCGACGACACCGGGGCGGGAGCGTCCCACCCCGAGTAGACGTGGAGGATCCCGAGCGGTCGGCCCGTGGCGGCGCGCACGGCCGGAAGGGCCGACTGCTCGATGGCGAACGACGACGTGCCGGTCCCGCGCGGCGCCGGGTGCACCCACGCGCCCAGGTAGGCCCCGGTGGGGACCGGCGGCGGATCGCCCGTGGTGGCCGGTGCGCCGGCGGTGGTGGACGTGCCCGGTGACGTCGTCGACGGTGCGGACGACGGGGAGGAGCCACAGGCGGCGGCGACCACCGCCACGACGGCCAGGAGGCCGGCGGCCACGGACGTCCGCAGCGTCCGCGTGTCGGGGTGCAGGGATGCGGACGCCACGTGGCGATGCTTCCACACCGCCGCGCACCCGGGTGGTCGTCCCCCGCCGGGGCGGACGGCGGCGCGGCGGCGACCGGGGCCGTGGCCCGTCCGGACCGTCGTGCGCCACCCCGGTCCCCGGGGACCGCCGTCGCTAGGATCCTCCCTCATGACGCCCCCCGGTCTGCCGCAGCCACCACCTGTCGGAGCATCGGCGCTGCCGGCCGGCACGTACGACGGGTCGGTGGTCGTCGTCACGGGCGGAGGGACCGGCCTGGGCAAGTCGATCGCCACCGAGTTCGGCCGGCTGGGTGCGTCGGTCGCCGTGGTGAGCCGCGACGAGGCGCACCGGGCGGCGGGGGTCGCCGCCGTCGAGGAGGCCGGCGGCCGGGCGCTCGGTGTCCCCTGCGACATCCGCGACGCGGACGCCATCGCCGCCGCCTTCGACGCCGTCGAGTCGGGACTCGGTCCCGTCGACGCGGTGGTCAACAACGCGGCCGGCAACTTCCCCGTACCCGCCGAGGACATGAGTCCGAACGCGTGGCGCACCGTGGTCGACATCGTGCTCAACGGCACCTACCTGTGCTCCCGGGAGTTCGCCCGGCGTCTGATCCCGGCCGACCGCCCGGGCTCGATCGTCAACGTCGGTGCTTCCTACGCCTGGACCGGTGGGCCCGGATTCGCCCACTCGGCCGCGGCCAAGGCCGGGGTGAAGAACCTGGTGGAGACGCTGTCGGTCGAGTGGGCCCCGTACGGCATCCGGGTGAACGGGCTGGTCCCGGGCCTGATGCCCCACGAGGACGAGGTCGCCGCCATCGCCGCCGTGCCCGGCAAGTACGAGGGCCAGGACGACCGGGTGCCGGCCGGCCGGGTCGGCTACCCCCGCGAGCTCGCCTGGGCGGCCACCTACCTCTGCTCCCCCTACGCCGTCTACATCAGCGGCCACTCGCTGGTCGTCGACGGTGCCAACTGGCAGCGGCGGCACACCGTCCAGCCACCGTTCACCCCCATCCGCGAGCAGCTGGGCCGCGGTCCGTTCGGCGAGCCGGCCACCCCCCGCCCGACCTGACCCGCCCCCCGCCCGACCTGACCCGCCCCCCGCCCGGCCTGACTCGCCCCGCCCCGCCCGCCTGACCCGCCCACCCCCCACCCGGCCGATCTCACCCACCCCACCAAGGAGCACCGCCATGACCGATCCCCGCGTGACCAGTGCCACCGACACCAGGCCTCCCCTGACCGATGCGGAGCGGGACCTGGTGCGCCTGGAGGTCGACGGGCCGATCGCGGTGATCACCAACAACCGGCCCGAGAAGCACAACGCCATGAGCGACGAGATGGACCGTCGCCTGTGGGAGGTACTGGCCGAGGTCCACGAACTGCCGCAGCTGCGGGCGATCGTGTGGCGGGGCGAGGGCCGGTCGTTCTCGTCCGGCCGTGACACCGGGCAGATCGGGCTCCGGGTCGAGGACATCTCCGACCTGGAGTTCATCGAGCGCGGCCACCGTCCCACCCAGATGTTCCTGACCATGCCCTGTCCGATCATCTGCGCCCTCAAGGGCTGGGTCATCGGCGGTGCCTTCGAGCGGACCCTGCTGTGCGACATCCGGGTGGCCGCGGCCGGCACCCGGATGATGCTCCCCGAGGTCGTCCACGGCGTCATCCCCGACTCGGGGGGCGTGGCCCGGCTGTTCCAGATGGCCGGACACGGGGTGGCCGCCGACCTGGCCCTGACCGGGCGGGTCATGACGGCGGAGGAGGCCTACGGCCACGGGATCGTCAGCCGCCTGGTGGCCGACGAGGCCGAGCTCGACGCCGTGACCATGTCCATGGCCGAGACCATCGCCTCGGCTCCCGCCTTCACCGTCAAGATGGCCCGGCGCACCTTGGCGAACCTCTCCCGCGACGAGGTGCAGCGATCGATCGACGACGAGGCGCTCGAGCAGTCGATGGTCTTCGCCTCCGACGACTACGCCGAGATGAAGTCGGCACGGGCCGAGGAGCGGGTGCCCCACTACCGGAGGCGCTGAGCCCCTCCGGGTCACCGCCGGCGGACGGGGGACGACCCGGACCCGGCCCCCGCCCCGGGCGTGTAGAACGGTGCGGGCGGCGTCACGGGAACCCGCCCGCCACGACCGCGAGCGGAGGCACCCATGGCCGACACCACGACACGATCGCCCAAGCCGGTCCGTTCCAGCGGCACCTACACCTTCGGGGTGGGGTCGGCCGGGGCCACCACGGTCCACCGGCTCGGCTTCGGCGCCATGCAGATCACCGGCGACGGGGTCTGGGGCGAACCCGCCGACCGCGACGAGTGCATCCGGGTGCTGCGCCGGGCGGTCGAGATGGGCGTCGACCTCATCGACACCGCCGACTCCTACGGGCCCGAGGTCAGCGAACGGCTGATCGCCGAGGCGCTCCATCCCTACCCCGAGGGTCTGGTCATCGCCACCAAGGCCGGACTCACCCGACAGGGACCCGGGCGGTGGCTGCCCGTCGGCCGACCCGAGTACCTCCGCCAGCAGTGCGAGCTCAGCCTCCGCCGGCTGGACGTCGAGCGGATCGACCTGTTCCAGCTGCACCGGATCGATCCCAAGGTGCCGGCCGATGAGCAGTTCGGCCTGCTGGCCGACCTCGTGACCGAGGGGAAGGTGGCTCACGTCGGGCTGTCCCAGGTGTCGGTGGCCGAGCTCCGGGCGGCCCAGGCCGTGGTGCCGGTCGTGTCGGTCCAGAACCTGTTCAACCTCACCAACCGCACGTCGGCCGACGTGCTGGCGCACTGCACGGCCACGGGCATCGGGTTCATCCCGTGGTTTCCGGTGGCGTCGGGCGCCCTGGCCGGTCCGGACTCGCCGGTGGCGGGCGTCGTCGTCGAAACGGGGGCCACGCCCACCCAGGTCGCCCTGGCCTGGCTGCTCCAGCACTCGCCGGTCCTGCTCCCCATCCCGGGGACGAAGTCGCTCACCCACCTCGAGGAGAACTGCGAGGCGGCCACCCTCCAGCTGACCGACGCGCAGGTGGCCGCCCTCGACGCCGTCCACGCCGCCTCGTAGGGACCGATCCCGCCCCGGCCGGGGCCGGGGGCCCGGCGTCCCTACCGCGGGCCGAACACCACCGGCGCCGACCGCACGCCGGCGATGATCGGGGATGCCGTGCGCACCACCGGACCCGCCGGCTCGATCGAGCCGAACCGGGTCAGCAGCTCCTCCAGCAGGATGCGACCCTCCACCCGGGCCAACACGGCCCCGATGCAGAAGTGGGCCCCGAACCCGAAGGCCACGTGCGGGTTGGGGTCGCGGGCGGCGTCGAAGTCCGCCGCCGTCGGACCGAACACCGATTCGTCACGGTTGGCCGACGCGTAGAGCATCAGCACCGGGTCGCCGGCCCCCAGGGTCCGTCCGCCGAGGTCGACCTCGCGGGTGGTGGTCCGCATGAAGGCGACCACCGGGGTGGTCCAGCGCAGCATCTCCTCCACGGCGAGGGGCAGGGCCCGTGCCGTGCCGGCCGCGGCGCGGCCCACGAGACCCTCCCACGAGCCCGGGCGGTCGGCGAAGGCGACCAGGCCGCCGGACATCATGTTCCGCGTCGTCTCGTTCCCGGCGACGAGCAGCTGCACCAGGAACATGCCGAGCTCGTCGTCGGTGAGCCGGTCCCCGTCGACGTCGGCCGCCGCCAGCTCGCTGATGATGTCGTCACGCGGGGCAGCCCGGCGGTCGGCCGCCGCGGCCAGCAGGTACCCGACCATGTCGGCCCCGAGCCGCGCCCGTTCCTCCTCCGGCCAGTCCGTTGCCCCGGGGATGGCCGCCTCCGACCACCGGAAGAAGGTCGGCCACTCGTCCTCGGGCACGCCCAGCAGGTCGCTGATGACCTGGAGCGGCAGCGGCACGGCGAGGTCGGCGACCACGTCGACGGGCACCCCGGGCTCGAGTGCGTCGACCAGGGCCCGGGCCCGCCGGCGGATCCCGCCCTCGAGGGCCCGCATGTAGGAGGGCCGGAACCCGGGCTGCACCAGGTTGCGGTAGCGGGTGTGGTCCGGGGGGTCGGTGTGCATCATGGTCGGCGGCGAGGGGTACTCGGTGCCGATCTCGAAGGTCATGATGCCCTTGGACGAGCAGTACGTGGCCGGGTCGCGCGCCACCTCGACCACCTCGGCATGGCGACTCAGCATCCATAGCCCGAGGGTGTCGTTCCGGGCCACCGGTGCCTCGGCCCGCAGCCGGGCGTAGAGCGGGTACGGGTCGCCGGCGTAGACGGCGGGGTCGAGCAGCGGGTCGGTGAGGGCCGTCTCGTCGACGGCGCCGGTGGCCGTCACCGCGGCACCCGGCCGGCGGCGCGGCGGACGACGTGCGCATGGGGACTGGTCATCGTGGCTCCCTCCCGATCGGCGCACCGGCCCTCGTGGGTGCCCGACCACCCGGGCGACGCACAGCGGGACCGGCGCGGTCGTGGTCAGTCTGCCCGATCACCCCGTGGTGCGCCATCACCCGCCGCCCGCCCCGCCCGGCCGTCGACCGGGCCCCGTCCCGGGTGCGGGCCGCCGGTCAGGCCGGGCCGTAGGGGCCGATGCGCTGGTCGGGGCTGGTGTCGACGACGACCTGTCCGTTGGTGGCGACGTAGGACGTCCACTCCGTGCCCGTCCACCACCGGTAGTGGAACCGTCCGCTCGGGTCGGCCTGCCACGACGGCGGGGCGGCCGAGGTCGCCGGCGCCGGAGCGGTGGGGGCAGCCGGCGGTGGCGGCGGGGTCGGCGCCCGGTCGCCGCCGCCCGCGGGGCGGGGGTAGGCCGGGAAGTCCGAGCCGGCGCTGCGGGGCGGAGGCGGGGTCACCGCCGCCCGGCCGTAGGCGTCGAACGTGGGCGTCGGGCCCTGGGCGGCACGGCGCACCTCGGCCCGGTGGGCGAACAGGAACAGGACGAGACCGACCAGCCAGCTGAGGAACCAGAACAGCGCCCAGACGAGCGACGGGAGGCCCCACGGGGTGCGGCCGAGCTTGCGCCGGTCCGCCTCGGACAGGACGTAGCCCAGCACGGCCGCCACGACCGCGAACACGAGGACGAGCGCCGTCTCGGAACTGCTGAGCTTCAGCACCGGGCCAGCCTACGCCCTGGGGGCGACGTCCCGGTGAGCCGCCGACCCCTGCCGCCCCGGCACGGCCAGGGCTACGTTGGCGCCGTGACCGCTCCCGACCCTGCCCGCCCCGATCCTGGCGCCCGGGCCGGCGCCGGCGACCCGTCCGGCGGGCGCACGCGATCGTGGCAGGCCTGGGGCTGGGAGCAGTCGGCGGCCACCGACGAGCAGACCGGTCGGCTGGCCGCCGCGCTGGCCGCCCGGTTCGGGATCGAGCCGCCGGCGGCCGAGGTCCCGGTGGCCCTGGCGGACATCGAGCTCCCGGCGCCCCGGGTCACCCCGCCCGACGCCCTCGCCGCCCTGTGCTCGACCGACCGGCGGGACCGCGCCGCGCACACCTACGGACGCTCCTACCGTGACGTCGTCCGGCTCCTGCGCGGCGACCTCCCGCACCCGCCCGACCTGGTGGCCCACCCCGCCGACGAGGCGGACGTGGTGGCCCTGCTCGACTGGTGCGCGTCGTCGGGCGTCGCCGCCATCCCCTTCGGCGGCGGCTCCTCGGTCGTCGGCGGGGTGGAGGCCGACGTGGGCGACGCCTACCGCGGGGTGCTGTCGCTCGACCTCACCCGTCTGGACCGGGTGGTCGAGATCGACCGGGTGAGCCGCGCCGCCCGCATCCAGGCGGGTGCCCTCGGCCCGGTGCTCGAGGCCCAGCTCCGCCCCCACGGCCTGACGCTCCGCCACTACCCGCAGTCGTTCGAGTTCTCGACCCTCGGCGGCTGGCTGGCCACCCGGGCCGGCGGCCACTTCGCCACGGTGTACACCCACATCGACGACCTCTGCGAGTCGCTGCGGGTGGTCACCCCGTCGGGGACCACCGAGTCGCGCCGGCTGCCAGGGTCGGGCGCCGGACCGTCGCCCGACCGCCTGTTCCTCGGCTCGGAGGGCGCACTGGGGGTGATCACCGAGGCGTGGATGCGCCTGCAGGACCGGCCCCGGTGGAAGACGTCGGCCGGGGTCGAGTTCCCCCGGCTCGCCGACGGTGCCGCCGCGGTCCGGGCGCTCGCCCAGTCCGGCCTGTTCCCGGTGAACTGCCGCCTGCTCGACGCCGGCGAGGCGATGCTGTCCGCCACCCTCTCCCCCGGTGCCGGCGCACTCCTGGTCCTCGGCTTCGAGTCGGCCGACCACCCGGTCGACGTGCCGATGGCCCGGGCGCTGGAGCTGTGCCGCGACCACGGGGGCACGTTGCCGGCGCCAGCGTCCTCGACCGACGGCGGCGTGCCCGGTGCGCCGGGCCAGAGCCCCCGCCCGGACGGCGCCGACACCCGGGCCGGTCGTGACGGCGCCGCCGGCGAGTGGCGCAACTCGTTCCTGCGGGCCCCCTACACCCGCGACGCGCTGGTGCGGCTCGGGGTCATCTGCGAGACGTTCGAGACGGCCTGCACCTGGGACCGCTTCGACGAGCTCCATGCGTCGGTGACGGCCGCGGTCGAGGACGCCCTGGCGAGGATCTGCGGCGCGGGGTGGGTGACCTGCCGGTTCACCCACGCCTACCCCGACGGCGTCGCCCCCTACTTCAGCGTGCTGGCACCGGGCCGCCGGGGGTCGGAGCTGTCCCAGTGGGCCGAGATCAAGGCGGCGGCGTCCGAGGCGCTGCTGGCGGCCGGTGGGACCATCACCCACCACCATGCCGTGGGCAGGGACCACCGCCCGTGGTACGACCGCCAGCGCCCGGACGTGTTCGCGGCGGCGCTCCGTGCCGCCAAGTCGGCGGTGGACCCGGCCGGCATCATGAACCCCGGGGTCCTGGTGGACTGAGATCCGCCCGGGCACGGCCCGCCCGGGTCGAGATCCCGGGATCCCCACCCGACCGACGGTAGCGTCGACCCATGCCTGACGACGCCCCGCCCGCGCCGCCGCCCGGTGGGACGGCCGCCGCGCCGTCTTCGGGAGTGACGGCCGCCGCGCCGCCCGGGGACGGGCGACGGCCCCTCACCCGTACGCTGGTGGCGGTCGGTGCCGTCATCATGCTGGCCGGGGTGCTCTTCGGCTACGACCAGGGCGTCATCTCGGGTGCGCTGGACGGGATCCAGAAGGATTTCCACGTCAGCACCTTCCTCCTGGAGGTCATCACCAGCTGGGTGACCCTGGGCGCCATGGGCGGCGCCCTGGTGGCCGGGGCCCTGGCCGACCGGCTGGGCCGGCGGGTGACCATCCTGCTGGCCTCCGGCCTGTTCACCGTGGGCGCCCTGGTCGAGGCGTTCGCCCCGGGCTCCTTCGTCCTCGTCCTCGGCCGCCTCGTGGTGGGGTTCGGGGTGGGTGTCGCCTCGGTGGCCGCCCCGCTGTACGCCGCCGAGATGGCCCCCACCCGCCTGCGGGGCCGGTTCGTCTCGCTCTACCAGCTGGCCATCACCATGGGGATCTTCGTCGCCTACCTGGTCGACTACGTCCTCAGCCACACCAGCGGGTGGCGCCTCATGCTCGGCGTCTCGGCCGTGCCCGCCGTGCTGCTGGTGTTCGCCGTGCTGCCGCTGTCCGACTCGCCCCGCTGGTACATGCAGGTGGGCCGGCGGTCCGACGCCGAGGGCGCGCTGCGGCGGGTCACCGGGTCCGACGACGTGACGGAGGCGCTCGACGACGTCCAGGCCGTCATCGACGAGGAGTCCGCCCACGCCGCCGGCTGGAGGACCGTGTTCGCCCCCCAGTGGCGCCGGCCCCTGGTCATCGGGGTGGCACTGGCCGTGCTCCAGCAGTTGACCGGCATCAACGCCATCATCTACTACGCCAACCAGATCTTCGCCGCCGCCGGGTTCACCTCGCCGCAGTCGCAGAGCCTGGCCACGCTGTGGGCCGTCGGCGCGGTCAACGTGTTCGCCACCTTCGTCGCCGTGGCGTGGGTCGACCGGTTCGGCCGCAAGCCGCTGCTCTTCATCGGCACGACGGGCATGGGCATCAGCCTCGTCGTGGTCGGTGCGATGTTCCTCCGGCTGTCCAAGGTCGACCCCGGGACCACCACCCGTGCCGCCACGACCGGCGAGGGGCTGATCACCCTGGTGGCGCTCGTCGTCTTCATCGCCTGCTTCGCGTTCTCACTGGGACCGATCGTGTGGACGATCATCAACGAGATCTTCCCGTCCCACGTGCGGGGCAAGGCGGTCTCGGTGGCCACGGCGGCCAACTGGTTCGCCGCCTGGCTCGTCGCCCAATTCTTCCTCACCCTGGTCGACCTCATCACCACGACGGGCGTCTTCTGGCTGTTCGCGGCGTTCTGCGCCGTCACCTTCGTCTTCGTCCGCCGCTACGTCCCCGAGACGAAGGGCAAGAGCCTCGAGACCATCCAGTCGATGTGGGGCGACCCGGACGCGCTGGCCGCGGCCATGGCCGAGCAGTAGCCCGGTGGTCGCCGTCCGGGGTCAGTCGAGCGACTCGGCCTCGCGGATCGACCGGTTGGCCAGCTGGCGGGTGATGGCCCACAGGCGCTCGACGTCCTCCACCGCCATGCCCTCGGACCGGCCGAGCGCGATCAGGCGCAGGCGCGCCCGATGGCGGAGCCGCTCGTAGTTGAGGAGCGAGTCCGTCAGCCGGGGACGCCAGGACGGCGACCCGGCCGACTCCATGACACCGACCAGCGGATCGGAGCGTCCGATCCCGTCGATGATGGCCCGGCACGCCTCGACGTGGCCGCCGAGGTCCTGGCGCAGCACCTCGGCCGCCTCGAGCAGGCGCCCCATCTCCTCGAGCGCCTGTGCCCGCAGGTCGGGCGGTGCCCCGCCGGCCTCGTCGGTCATGTCCGCGATGGTGCCCTGCCGACGGGTCGGACGCAACTGCCCTGCCTGGTGGGCCCTGGCCGGAGGTGGTCCTCACCCCGCGGCCCTGGAGGGGGGAAGATGGAGGGGTGACCCCCGACCACCTGCCCACCCGCCCGTTCCGTCGCCCCGGTGCCGTGTCCGTCCTGGCCGTGGCCGCCCTCGCCGTCGGACTGGCCGCCTGTGGCAGCTCGGGCCCGTCGACCTCGACGACGGCGGCCGCCCCGACCACCACCCACGCCGGCACCAGCACGAGCACGACGCACGCCACCACCCCGTCGTCGAGCACGACCACGTCGAGCACGGCACCCGCGACCACGGCCTGCCGCACGTCGTCGCTGGCCGTGTCCCTCGGCTCCCCCAACGGCTCGGCCGGCGCCACCCACTACGGGCTGACGTTCCGCAACACGGGCTCGGCCACCTGCACCCTGTACGGCTACCCGGGGGTGTCCTTCGTGGACTCCGGCGGCCACCAGATCGGGGAGCCCGCACAGCGTCAGGGCAGCTCACCGACCACGGTGACCGTGGCCGCCGGCGCCAGCGCCTTTGCGTCGATCGCCGTGACCGACCCCGGCATCCCGCCGTGCAGCGGCTCGACGGCCGCCGCCCAGGTACGGGTCTACCCGCCGGGGGAGACCCAGGCCGCGCTGGTCACTGCCCCGTCGGGCCTGCTCGTGTGCTCGTCCCCCAACACCTCGGCGTACCTCTCCTCCACCGTGACCCCGGTGTCCGCCACCGCCATCTGACAGGGGACCTGCGCCGGTCCCCGTGCGCCGGACGGACGGCATCGGTACGCTCGCGCCAGCAGTGACGAGTGAATCGAGGACACCGTGAGCCGTCGTGACAGCGCACCGATCGGGGCCCCGTGCTGGATCGACCTGTCGACATCGGACGTCGACGGGAGCCGGATCTTCTACGGCGAGCTCCTCGGATGGGAGGCCCAGGAACCCAACCCCGAGTTCGGTGGCTACTTCATGTTCACCCACGCGGGCATGCCCGTGGCCGGCGCCTACGGCGCCATGGGCGACAACCCAGCGTCCGACGCGTGGCGGGTGTACCTGTCCACGCCCGACGCCCCCGTGACGGTGGCGGCCGCCGGCGCCCGGGGCGGCACCGTCGTCATGGACGTCGTACCCATCGCCGACCTGGGCAGGCAGGTCATCCTGAGCGATCCGTCCGGGGCCTCGGTGGGCGCCTGGGAGCCGGGCACGTTCCCCGGCTTCGTCGATCTCGACGAGCCGGGGGCGCCTTCGTGGTTCGAGCTCCACACCCGCCGCTACGACGAGGTGCTGGACTTCTACCGGGGCGTGTTCGGATGGACCACCCGGGTGGAGTCCGACACCGACGAGTTCCGCTACACCACGATGGTGGATCCGGCCGACGGAACCCAGCTGTGCGGGGTCATGGACGCCGGGTGGCTGCCCGAGGATGTACCGGGGGCATGGACCGTCTACTGGGAGACGGCGGACGTGGACGCGACCGCTGCACTCGCCGTCCGCCTGGGCGGGTCGGTGACCGACGGACCGACGGACACCCCGCACGGCAGGATCGCCACCGCCGCGGACCCGTGCGGTGCGACCTTCCGGTTGCGCACCGCCCCCGGGTCCTGACCCACCGCCCCGGCGGCGGGCACGTCAGCCGACGGGGCGCTCCCCCACGATGCTGGCGCGCTCCATCACCCGTCGTCGGGGCCAGTAGTCGCTGGACGCGTAGTGCTGGGTCGACCGGTTGTCCCAGAAGGCGACGGCGTCCTCGCTCCAGGTGAAGCGGCACTGGTACTCGACCGTCTCGGCCTCGCCGGCCAGCCGGTCGACGAGCTCGTCGGACTCGTCCCGGTCGAGGCCCACGACACGGTCGGTAAAGAACCGGTTCACGAACAGCATCCGCCGACCGGTCACCGGGTGGACCCGGACCACCGGGTGCTCCACCGGCGGGTACTGCGCCCGCATGGCGTCGCGCTCTTCGGGCCCGGTGGCGTGGCCGAACACCTTGGTGAAGTCGTGGACGGCCCGGAGGGTGTCGACCCGGTCACGCAGGTCCCCGTCGAGCCCGTCGTAGGCCGCGCCCATGTCGGCGAACAGGGTGTCCCCGCCGGTCGATGGGACCTCGAGTGCGTGGAGGACGGTGCCGGCCGAGGGCCGCTGGCGCCACGTGACGTCGGCGTGCCAGCCGTTCTCGTAGCCGCCGACGGTGGCCTCCTTCTCGAAGCGCACCAGTTCGGGGTGGTCGGGGTTCGCCGGGATGAACGGGTGGACCTCCAGGTCGCCGAAGCGCCGGGCGAAGGCCACGTGCTCGGCCGGCGTGAGGGGCTGGTCGCGGAAGAAGAGGACCTTGTACTCGGCGAGCGCCCGGGCCAGGTCCGCCACCACCTCGTCGGGCAGGTCGCCGCCGAGGGCGACGCCCTCCACCTCGGCACCGATCGTCGGGGACAACTGCCGGACGGCGAAGTGGTCGAACCGGAGCCCCGCCAGCCGTTCGTGCTCGGCGGCCAGGTGGGCCAGCGGCCCGACCACCACGTCCCAGGGGGCGAGCCGGACCCGGCGCACGCCCAGGTCCGCATAGGCGTCACGGGACGGCGCCCCGGAAGCATCGGGGCCGGCGAGCCGGTCCGGCGTGGTGGTCATGGGTTCCCTCCCTCGGGGTCCGTCCACCGCCCCGGCGGCGGTGCCGGGAACCACGCTAGCCACCCGCGGTGCCGTGCGACCACGGGACCGGACGGGTGCCCGCCCGGCTTGCGACGGCGTGCCCGAGGGGCCATCCTGCCAGTGGCCGCCACCGCCGGCGCCCGCCTGCCGCCCTCCCGGCGACATGCCACCAGGACCCACGGAGACCCCATGCCCTCGATCCCCCCCTTCGCCAACCACCTCCCGGTCAAGGTCCGCTTCGGCGAGGGCGTGGCGGGCACGCTCCCCGACGTCCTCGGTGAGCTGGGGGCCACCGGGGTCTTCCTGATGGTCGACGAAGGCATCGAGCGGTTCAACCCGGCCGCCGCCGACCTGCTGGCCGCGCTGGCGGCCCGCCCGGAGCTCACCGTGACCCGGTTCGACAAGCCGGCCGCCGAACCGACCATCGAGATGGTGGACACGGCCACCCGGGCGCTGGTGGCGTCGGGCGCCACGGCCGTCGTCGCCCTCGGCGGGGGCTCGGTCATCGACACGGCCAAGGCCGCCCGCCTGTGCGCCCAGCTCGGCACGACCTTCGCCGGGTTCCTGGCGGCGTCACCCGGGTTCCCCGCCCCCGAGGTCGCACTGGTCGCCGTCCCCACCAGCGCCGGCACCGGCTCCGAGGTGTCGGGCGGCTCGGTCGTCTCCGACCCCGAGGCGGGACGCAAGAACGGCATCGCCAACGCCAACCTGCGGGCCCAGTACGCCCTCGTCGACCCGCTCCTCACCCACTCCATGCCCTCCACCATGACGGCCAACACCGGGATCGACGCACTGGCCCAGGCGATCGCCGCCGTCGTGGCCAGGGTTCGGACGCCGATCGGCGACGGCATCGCCCTCGAGGCCGTGCGGATGATGACGCCGGCGCTGGTCGCCGCCTACCGCGACGGCACCGACGCCGCCGCCCGCTCCGCCATGTCGTGCGGTTCGATGATGGCCGGGCTGGCCATGAACATCTCGGACTGCACCGCCGAGCACTCCCTCGGTCAGGCCATCGGCGGGGTCACCCACGTCCCCCACGGACTCACCATCGGCCTCGTGCTGGCCGAGACCCTGGAGCGCGAGCGGACCCACGTGCCCGAGCTGCTCGAGCGGGTCGCCGACGCCATGGGCGAGCCGGACGACGGCACAGGTGACGGCAGCCGGGCCGTGCGGGCGGTGCGCCGGATCCTGGCCGAGCTCGACTTCCCGGTGCTGTCGAGCCTCGGGATCGGCCCCGACGACCTCGACCACCTGGCCGACCTCGCCCTGGCCGACTACTTCATCACGATGTCGCCCGAACCGTGGACCAAGGACGAGGTGCTGGTCGCCTTCGGGTCGGCGCTCGCCCTGGGGGGACGCGCCGCCTGAGGCACGACCGGGCGGGGACGGCCGCGTAGGTACTGGGGACCCGCCACCCACCGGTACGCTCCCCCGCCGGACGGGGCCCGTGGCGATCGGCCGCTACCTGCCGCTCCCGTACTGACCGTCCCCGGCTCCCCACGCCCCGGCCAGCCCGTTGCGGTGGGCGTAGACGGTGGCCTGCGCCCGGTCGCGGCTGGCGGTCTTGGCGAAGATGCGGTTGACGTGGGTCTTGACGGTCGCCTCCGCCACGAACAGGCGCTGACGGTGGTGATGGCATGGGTGGCGCTGAAGCGTTCGATGGCGACCCCGCCGCCGTGGGTGGCGTAGACCTGGAAGGCCAGCCTCGACCCGGTCCCGAGGATCCACAGGCCGGCGGCGACGGCGCCCGCCTTGGCCATGGGGATGCCGTCGTCGTCCGGGTAGACCGACGTGCAGGTCCCGGACAGTCCACCGAGTGTGGCGCCGACGAGGGCGCACCCGATGACGAGCAGGAGGTCGTTGCCTGCGGTGGGTACCCCCCGCAGGTAGGTGACGGCCACGTAGCCGACGATGGCCAGGGGCAGCACCAGCGCCCGCGTGGTGAGCCTGCGGCCACGCACCTGGAGCAGGACCAGGCCGATCAGGCCGATGTCGATGAGATAGTCGCTGAAGGTCATGTCCCCAGTGTCGGGAACCGTCGTCGCGATGTCGTCCACCCGTGGGTGGATCCCCGGGTGGATCCTCCTCCTCCCGCGCCCGGCGAGCCCGGACCGGACGGTCAGCCGGCGGCCCGGGCCAGTTCGGGGACGAACCGGGCGGCGTCCACCGTGCCCACCCCCGAGGCCAGGTCGTAGCCCGGGAGGGCGGGGAAGCCCGGCACGGTCGTGGTCACCCTGCGCTGGGTGAAGGTGACGGTGTTGTTCCCCGACGTCACGTCGACGATGCCCCGGGCACCGGCCGCCGACAGCTCGTACAGCGCCGGGTTGATCACGCCCAGCGGGTGCCCGGCCACCTGGTCGGCCAGGCTCACGATGCCGGCGAACAGCGGTGTGGCCTCGCTGGTGCCGCAGGTCGGGAACCACCCGACCTGCCCCGGGAAGCCCTGGTAGACGTCGACCGCTCCGTTGCAGGCTCCGCTCATCGAGATGTCGGGAACACCGCGCTGGTCCCCCACGACCTGCTGGACGCCGTCCTGGTAGGACGGCCGGGGGAAGATGACCGACAGCCCACCCCCGCCGGCCAGCGGACTCGGACCGGCCTTGCCGGTGATGTACTTCTGGGTGGCGACGTCGTAGGTGTCGTTCCACACCGTGTCGGGCGACGTCCGGTGCCCGGTCGCCGACAGGTGGAGCTGGGTGGCACCGACGCCGGTCACCAGGGGATCGCTGTCGGGCCAGGACGTCACCGGGAAGTCGTAGTAGGTGTGCCCGTTCCGGCCCACGTCGGCGGCACCGCTGTCCCCCGAGGCGGCCAGCACGGTGACCCCCTGGTCGGCGGCGTCGACGTAGGCCGACCGCAGACCGAGGAGCGAGGCGGCCGACGGGAAGCTCTCCTCGGTGGCGCTGAAGCTCTGGCTGATGACCCCGCCGAGGTGGTGGTCGATCACGTAGGTCTCCGCCTCCACGATCTGCGGGAAGCCGCTCGTGCCCTCGTCCTCGTTGGCCGGTGTCTCGACCAGGAGGATGGCGGCCCCCGGCGCCATGGCGTGGGCGTACTCGACGTCGAGGGTCGTCTCGCCCGCCCAGCCCTCCCGGTTGCCGTTCTCGACGTACGGGGCCACCGGACCGGCCGGCTGGATCACCGTCAACGACGGGGGCGCCGGGATGCCGAACGCCGCGTCGAAGACGGTCAGGTCCGACCCGATGGTGGGTGACCCGTAGGCGTCGACGATCACGATGGTCTGGCCCGCACCGTCGACCCCCTTGGCGAAGAGCGACCTGAGGTCGTACGCCGTCTGGAGCTGGTCGGGCGAGTAGCAGGCCACGTCGTAGTCGGCCTCGCAGGTGGCCGTGGTCGGCGGACCACCGCCGTCCACCTCGGCGGCGGGATGGATGGCGGCGGGATGCACGATCCCGGGCTCGATGCGGATGACGGCCGGGGCCACCGCCCCGGTTCCGCCCGAGGGCGGCGAGGCTGCGCCGAGCACGACGGCACCGAGGCCCACCACCATGGCGGCGGCGACCGCGCCGGCACCGACCCGCCGGCGTGCGACCCGACTCCCTGTGTTCCCGTGGCGACGCACGTCACGCCCCTTCGTCGGGAGGTTCTCCGGCGACCGCCACACTGAGCGGGCCGTGGACCCCGGTCGAAGGAGACTAGCGACGGTGCGTCACCGGGGCGAGTCCCGCGCACCCGGGGCGGTCGGGTCGCCGGCCGGGTCCACCTGCGTGGGGACGGAGGTGGGGACGGAGGTGGGGACGGAGGTGTGGGGACGGAGGTGTCCTGGTTCAACACATAGGAAAGGGGTGTCTCGCGACATAGGAAACCCCGGTCCGTTGAGGATCGGGCATGTCGAGAGCCCGCTTGATCATCACCGCCGTCATCGTGGAGGGCCGCAGTCAGGCCGAAGTCGCCCGCACCTACGGCGTCTCGCCCGGTTGGGTGTCCAAGCTCGTCGCCCGCTACCGGAACGAGGGAGAGGCGGCCTTCGAGGCGCACTCGAGACGGCCGAAGAGCTCGCCGCGTGCGGTGGCCGATCCGGTGGTGGAGCGCATCCTCGAACTGCGCCGACAGCTCGCCGGCACGGGCCTCGACGCCGGGCCCGAGACCATCCGGTGGCACCTCGCCCACCACGACGGAATCGACGTCTCCCGATCCACCATCAGCAGGCACCTGGTCAAGGCCGGACTGGTCGAGCCGGCCCCCGAGAAGCGTCCCAAGTCCTCCTACATCCGCTTTGCCGCCGACCAGCCCAACGAGTGCTGGCAGTCCGACTTCACCCACTACCGACTGGCCGGGACCAGGCGGCGGCCCGGGGTCGACACCGAGATCCTGTCCTGGCTCGACGACCACTCCCGCAAGGCGTTGCGGGTCACCGCCCACCAGCGGGTCACCGGGCCCATCGTGGTGGCGTCGTTCCGCGCCTGTGTCGCTGACCACGGCATTCCCGTCTCCACGCTCACCGACAACGGCATGGTCTTCACCACCCGATTGGCCGGCGGCAGGGGCGGTCGCAACGGGCTCGAGACCGAGCTGGCCCGCCTCGGCGTCCTCCAGAAGAACTCCCGGCCCAACCACCCGACCACGTGCGGCAAGGTCGAACGGTTCCAGCAGACCATGAAGAAATGGCTCCGAGCCCAGCCCGCCCAGCCCCAGGACCTGGCCGGGCTCCAGGTGCTACTCGACCGCTTCGTGGACGAGTACAACACCCGCCGGCCCCACCGGTCCCTGCCCCGACACGCCACCCCCGATGCGACCTATCAGGCACGCCCGAAGGCCGTAGTGGGCAGCCGGATCGGGGATCCTCACAGCCGGATCCGCACCGACAGGATCGACGGCTCGGGTGCGGTCACCATCCGCTACAACGGCCGGCTCCACCACATTGGGATCGGCCGAGCCCACGCCCGAACCCACGTCGTGCTCCTCGTCCAAGATCTGCACATCCGGGTCGTCGACGCCGCCACCGGCGAGCTGCTCCGAGAGCTCGAGCTCGATCCGTCCAGGGACTACCAGCCGACCGGGAAAAGCCACGGCCGGAGGCGGTGAATTCGCCTCCGGCCGTGGGTTCAGATGTTTCCGATGTCTTGAGACATCACAGCGTGGGGACGGAGGGAGTCGAACCCTCACTCGGGGCGGTTTAAGCGCCCTGCCTCTGCCAATTGGGCTACGTCCCCCGGGGTCCACCGACTGTACGCCGCCACCCGGGGCCGACCCCGACCGGCCGGCGGCGCTCAGCCCCGGTGGTCACCGGGAGGGGTGGGAGTGGCCGCGGCCACGGCGTCCAGTTCGCCCCCTCGGGGGTCGTCGACCAGGCGCACCGGGCCGTCCCCGCCCGGCCACGGCCCGAGGACGGTGGTGGGCCGCCGGGCCGGGTCCCAGCGCGCCCAGGCCGGCGGCCCGCCGACCGGACCGCCGTCGCCGTCGGACCCGGCGTCGGGGACACCGGTCCGGGCGAAGGACGCCCAGGACCGACGCATCACCGACGAGAGGGCCAGCGCCGCCTCGCCGCCTCCGGAGAACCCCTGGACGTCGGGGCTGCGCACCGAGCCGAACACGAACGGGATCTCGAGCGCGTGGCACGACCCGAGGAGACCGTCGAAGAGGGGGGACGGCCAGGTGAACAGGTAGGTGAAGGTCCCCACCCCCGGCCGTGCCGCCGTCGCGTGCGCGTCGGCCAGGGCGACCGATCCGACCCGGAACACGTACTCGGTGGCGATCGCCGTCCACAGGTCCCGGGGCTCGACCGACTCGCCCCGGTCGGCCCGGGCCCGCCGCACGCCGTCGATGACGGCGTCGGCGGCCGCGGGGTCGGGCAGCAGGCGCTGCACCCACCGGCGCAGACGGTCGGCTGCCAGGGTGGCGAACCTCGGGTCGGCCACGGCGAACAGGGTCCACTCGTCACGGGTGGTGCCGACGAGGAGCGGGATGTCGGCGACCGAGCCGGCGGCGACGGCGTCCAACGGCAGCCGCTGCAGGAGCCCACCGTCCACCACCGGCATCAGCTGCAGCCCGCCGGCACCGTCCCCGGAGGCGGCGAGCTCGGCGACGGCGCCCACGAGCCGCTCGGCGGACACGCCGCCGAGGCCCGTCCGGGTGCACGGCACACCCAGGTGCCCGGCGATCCGCTCGGCGCGCTCGACGGCGAAGGACGCCGAACCCGTGAACGGGGGGCCGCTCTGGACGACGGCCCGGTGGAACAGTCCGGCGGCGGCCGGCACCGCCAGCAGCGCGGACACACTCATCCCGCCGGCCGACTCGCCGAACACGGTGACGTTGCCCGGATCACCCCCGAACCCGGCGACGTGGTCACGCACCCAGGCCAACGCGGCCACCTGGTCGGCCACGCCCCAGTTGGCCCATCCGGTCCACGCCGACCCGTCGAGCCAGGTCTGCCCCTCCTCCGCCAGGGCGGGGTGGCCCAGGAACCCGAGGGCACCGAGCCGGTAGTTGATCGTGACCACCACCACGTCGTGCTCGCGGGCGAGCAGGCCGCCCCGGTAGAAGCCGTCGGATCCCGACCCGCCCGTGAACGACCCGCCGTGGACCCACACCATGACCGGACGCCGACCGCCGTCCAGGCCGGGCGTCCACACGTTCAGGCTGAGGCAGTCCTCGGAGGTGACCGCCGCCGCCGCCCCCAGCATGGTCTCCATGGTTCCCGGCGCCTGGGGGGCGATCGGTCCGAACGAGTCGCACTCCCGGACACCCGGCCACGGGGCGGGCGGTGCGGGCGGGCGCCAACGCGCCCTCCCCCTCGGGCGAGGCGGCGTAGGGGACCCCCGAGAACGACCACACCCCGCGCCGCTGCACCCCGCGCAGGCGCCCACCGGCGACCCCGACCACCCCGTGCTCCACTGCGACCTCCAGTCCGGCCGGAAACCTGCCGATGACACCTGCAACTTACCCATCGGTAGGCCGTGCCCGGGGACCGGGCGGCCTCCTCGCGACGGACGGCACATGACACGCCCACGACACCATTCGGCCACCGACGGTTCATCTGTGAAGAATTCCCTGCTGAGGGACGGAATATTCGCTCCCCGCCATTGTCGGCACCCCACCCCGGCGGGTACCGTGCCGGGGTGGCCACGATGATCCCGGACCAGCGCGCCGCCGGTGCGCACGGCGCGCGCCGCACCGCACCGCGTGGCCGCCGGGTCCTCGCCGCGGCCGGCGCGCTCACCACCGGGTTCCTGCTGTCCCTCGCCCCCGCGACCGCCGTGCCGGCCGGAGCGGCGGGCACGACCACGACGACCACCGCCCCCTCCTCCTCCACGACCACCGACCCGACCTCGGCGTCGATCAGCGCCGGCGAGGCCCAGGTCGCCGCACTCGACACCCGGATCGCCCAGCAGCAGGCGGCCCTCGACGCCGCCTCGGAGGCGTACGACCGTGCCGTGGTGCAGCTCGACGCCACCAAGACGGCGCTGGCGTCGACGACGGCGTCCCTGCGGGCCGAACAGGCCCGACTCGACGCGGCCAAGACCGTCCTGCGCCGGGACGTCGTCCGCTCCTACATCGACGGGACCTCGTCGGAGGCCATCGCCCGCCTGTTCGCCGCCCCGACCGGGGCGGACCAGACCCGGACCCTCTACGAGCACCTGGGCATCGGCGACCTGGCGTCCGAGGTGGCGCGGGTCCAGAGCGGCCAGCGGGAGCTGGCGGCCACCCGGTCCAAGCTCCAGACCGAGGAGCAGACCCAGTCCACCCAGGCCACGGCGGCCAACCAGTCGGCCGCCCAGGCCAGTGCGGCGGCCTCGCTCTCCCAGGCCACACTGGCCCAGGTCAAGGGTTCCCTGGCCCAGGAACTCGCCCAGCAGGCCGCCGCCCAGGCGGCGGCGGCGGCTGCCGCGGCCGCCGCGGCCACCACGACGTCGGGTCGCCAGGCGGCGGCCGCCCAGGCGTCGCAGGCCGCCCAGGTCGCCAGCACGGTCAGCGGCGGGAGTGCGGCGGCCACCGCGGCCAACACCGCGGCCAACCAGGCGGCCACCTCCGCCGCCACCGGTACCGGCGGCGGGGCCGGTGGCTCCGGGTCCGCCGGCGGGGTGTCCGTGGCGGCGTCGGGCTCGAACGCCGCCGGACTGGCCGCCGTCCACGGTGCCATGCGCTACCTCGGCGTCCCCTACCTGTGGGGCGGGGCCGACTCGTCCGGCGTCGACTGCTCGGGCCTCACCATGCTGGCGTGGGCCAGCGCCGGCGTGTCGCTGCCCCACTCCGCCGCCCTCCAGTACGCGGACTTCCCCCACGTCGGCCTCGACGCGCTGCAGCCGGGCGACCTGCTCTTCTACGACCTCGACGGCACCGGCATCGACCACGTGGTGATGTACGTCGGCCCGACGCTCGACGGCCAGTCCACGGCCTACGGGTCCCAGACGATCATCCAGGCGGCCCACACCGGGACCGTGGTGACCTTCGACCCGCTCTGGTACTTCGGACTGGTCGGTGCCGCCCGTCCCTGACCCGCACCGGCCGGTCGCCGACCGCCCGGTGCGGGCGCGGCTGCGCACGATGGTGGGCCGGTGACGCCCCGGCTCACCATCGTCGTCCCCGCCTTCAACGAGGCCCACCGTCTGGGTGCGGGCATGGCACGCTTCGAGGCCGCCGTGGCGGCGGGTGCCGTCGACCTCGACGCCACCGAGGTGCTGGTGATCGACGACGGCAGCACGGACGCGACGGCGGCGACCGCGGCCAAGCTCCTGGCCCCGATCCCCCACCACCGGGTGATCCGGCTCCCGTCCAACCAGGGCAAGGGCGCGGCCGTCCGGGCCGGGGTGGCCGCCTCCCGCAGCGCGTACACGGCCTACATGGACGCCGACATGGCGATCGACCCGATGGCCGTCCCGCTCCTGCTCGGGGGTCTGGCCAGCCACGACGTGGCCATCGGGTGCCGTGCGCTGCCCGACTCGATGGTCGAGACCACCTACGTGGTGCGCTCCCTCATGGGGCGCCTCTTCAACGAGATGGTGACGGCGGGGACCGGTCTGGGCCTGAAGGACACCCAGTGCGGGTTCAAGGCGTTCCGGACGCCGGTGGCCAGGCTGCTCTTCCACCTGGTCCGCATCGACCGCTTCGCCTTCGACGTCGAGATCCTGTCCCGGGCCCGACGCCTGGGACTGACCATCACCGAGGTCCCCGTCCACTGGAAGCACGTCGAGGGGAGCACCGTCCACCCGCTCCACGACTCCCTGGCCATGGTGGCCGACGTCTACCGGTCGCGGCGTGGGCTGCTGGCCGGCCCCCCGGTGGCGACCATCTCGGTCCGGCCCGCACCGGGCACCGCCCCGCCCGCCGACCTGGCGGCGCGGGTGGCGGACCTGCTCGCCCATCTCCTGGACGGCGACCCGATCCCGGTCCTGGACGACCACCTCGGCGTGACGGCCCTGCTGGCCATGGTCGACCCGGTGGACGTGGCCCGCGCCCACGCCGCGCTGGTGGACCTCCTCGCCCCGATGGCCGTGTCCCGCCGGGCCCTGCCCGTCGACGGGCTGGCGGCTCTCGGTCCCCTGGCCGGCCGCCTCGACCACCCGTCGGCCACCGGGCCCGACTGAATCCACGCCTCCCCCGCGGCCGCCCGCCGGCACCCGTCCACCGGAGTCCGCCCCCAGGTGGGTCGGGGTACGATCCTCCAGGTGAGCGACGACCGCGTGGAGACCGTGACCTCGTCCCGGTCGGACGGGCGCCCCGATGACCGTGACCTCATCGAGGCCATCGTGGAGCACGCCGCGCCGGCGCACGACGAGGAGACGGACGAGAGCCGACCCGAGCTCGCCGGGGCATCGGTCTCCTACCTGCCGGTGGCCACCAACCGGTCGCACGGCCACGGGCCCGACGTCGACGAGGCGCGGCTGTCCGACGTCGACGAATGGGGACGCAGCGAGCACATGCGCTCCATCGTCCGCCGGCTCTACGACCCGATGTACCGCCACTGGTTCCGTGTGGAGTGGGACGGCATCGACAAGATCCCGACCGAGGGCGGTGCCCTCCTCATCGCCAACCACGCCGGGGCGATCCCGGCGGACGCACCGGCGATCATGCACGGGATCGAGACCGAGCTCGGTCGACCCGTCTACGGGCTCGCCGACTTCTTCTTCCGCACGGTGCCCGGCATCGGCACCATGTGGTCGCGCACCGGCGGGGTGCCCGCCCACCCGGACAACGCCTACCGGATCCTCCACGACCAGCAGCAGCTGGCGCTGGTGTTCCCCGAGGGGACCAAGGCCACGTCGAAGACGTACGCCGACCGCTACCGGCTACGCCGGTTCGGCCGGGGTGGGTTCGTCGAGATCGCCATGCGCGCCGGCGTCCCGGTGGTGCCCATCGCCGTCGTGGGGGCCGAGGAAGCCATGCCGATCGTGTTCCGGATGACCGGGGTGGCCAAGGCGCTGAAGCTGCCGTACTTCCCCGTCACCGCCAACTCGCTCCTGCTCGGCCCGCTCGGGTACGTCACCTACTTCCCGGCCAAGTTCAAGCTGCGGGTGCTCGACCCGATCACCTTCGACGTCGAGCCGGGTCTCGAGCGCTACTCGCGCAGCCGGGTGATGGACGAGGCCGAGCGCATCCGCTCGACGATGCAGGACACGCTCCACGACATGCTGCGCGAGCGGCGCAGCGTCTGGTTCGGGTGATCCGGTGGGACGACGCGTACTGATCACCGGGCTGGACACCTTCTGGGGTGGCCGCATGGCCCAGGCCCTCGAGGACAAGCCCGACGTCGAGATGATCCTGGGCCTCGGTACGAGGGAGCCCCGCGTACCGCTGGAGCGCACCGAGTTCGTCCGGTCCGACCAGAAGTACTCGATCCTGAGCCGCATCGTGCGGGCCACCCAGGTCGACACCATCGTGCACACCTTCCTCGAGACCAACTCGGTGTCCGTGCCGAGCCGGGTGCTGCACGAGATCAACGTGATCGGGACACTGAACCTGCTGGCCGCGGCGGGTGCCAGCGGGACCTCGGTGCGCAAGGTGGTGGTGAAGTCGTCCACCCACGTCTACGGCTCCGCCGAGCAGGACCCGGCCTGGTTCCGGGAGGAGGACGTCCGTACGGGCCCGGTCCGCACGAGGCTCGAGCGCTCGCTGCTGGAGGTCGAATCGCTGGTGCGGGACTTCACCGACGACAACCCCCACCTCGACGTGACCGTGCTCCGGTTCGCCAACGTGCTGGGTACCGACATCGTCACCCCGATCAGCCACGACCTGCGGCGGCGTCTGCTCCCCTGCATCGCCGGCTTCGACCCGCTCGTCCAGTTCGTCGAGGAGGACGACGTGGTGCGGGCGCTCGAGTTCGTGACCGCCCACCGGATCCCCGGCGTGTTCAACGTGGCGGGCGAGGGGAAGCTCCCGTGGAGCGAGGTCGCCTCGATCAGCGGGGCCCACCTGCTGCCGCTCCCGCCCGTGCGGCCCCGTCTGTTCGCCGCACCCCTCGACCGACTGGGTGGCGTCCGGTTCCCGCCCGAGCTCGAGGCCCTGGTGCGCTACGGGCGGGGCGTGGACACGTCGCGGCTGCGCGCCGCGGGATTCCGGTACGGCTACACCAGCGCCGGGGCCGTGCGGAGCTTCGCCCGGGCCAACAACCTGCGCCGGGCCACGGGGTCGGCCACTCCGGAGTACCGCTACGAGCAGGACGTGGAGCAGTTCTTCCGCCACTCGCCCGCCGTCGTGCGCGGCATGGACGCCTGACCGGGAACGACCCCGCACCCGCGCCGCGACGGTGGGTTCAGGTCAGCCAGTCGCGCCGGAGCTCCTCGGCACGGACGGCCCACTCCCCGGCGATCATGGCGTAGCGCACGTGGTCCTCCCACTGGCCGTTGATCTCCAGGAACCCGAGTGCGGTCCCCTCGTCGCGCAGCCGGAGCTTGTCGGCCACCCGACGACTGGCTGCGTTGCGGGGGATGATCGCCACCTCGACCCGGTGCAGGCGCAAGGTCTCGAAGGCGAACTGGAGCACGACGACCACGGCTTCGGGGGTGAGGCCCAGCCCGGCCACGTCCTGGTCGATCCAGTAGCCGATGGACCCGTTCTGGAACGGGCCGCGCTGGATCGAGGAGAGCGTCACCTCGCCGGCGAAGCGGCCCTCGTAGAAGATACCGAAGCCGAATCCCGAGCCGAGCTGGCGCTCCCGTTCCCGCATGGCGCACCGCGCCGAAAAGCTGGCCTGGTCCTCGGCCGGCAGCGGGGCGCCCTTGGACCGCGGCTCCCACGGCACCAGCCAGTCGCGGCAGCGGTTGCGGACCTCGAGCCAGGCCGGGTAGTCCGACTCGACCAGGGTGGCCAGCCGCACCCGACGGCCGGCGAGCTCGAGGGAGCGGACGTGGGCGGCGCGCAGGCCCGGGGTCACGCTCGCCACCGGCGTGCGACCGGACCGGCCGCGTCGGACGACGCCCTCGTCCCGGGCCGTCCCGGTCCTGCCGGATCCTGGCGCACACCTCTCCGGTCCATCGACGTACCCACCACACCTGCAGCGTAGGCGACCGGGCCCCGGCGGAACGCCGCAACGGACCCTCCGGCCGCCATCCACCGACCCCGGCCGGTCCTCTGCCCCTCCAGCTCCATGGACCGCCTCGCTCACTCGCCGGACGGGCGTCCGGGGTCTGCGCCACCCGCCCCCGGCGGTGTGGTCATCCGCTCATGGTGCCAGATCCGGGGACCGGTCGACACGGACTCCGGATCGTCGGTGCGATGCCACCGGGGCCACCGCTACAGTGCAGGCCGTGCCCACGCCGCCACGCCACCCCGGACCCCACGGCGGGGACGAGCTGAACTCGCGGGTGCTCACGCTCGTCGCCGAGCTGCCGGAGATCTACCAGCCCATCTACGGCCAGCCACAGGTCCAGGGGTCCCGCACCGCCGACTCGCAGCGGATCTCCCTGGTGTCGGGCATCGTCGACGGACTCGCCACCCTGCTCGGCCGCCCGCTGGCGATCCTGGACCTCGGTTCGGCCCAGGGCTACGTCGACTTCCGCCTGGCCGAGGCCGGGCACCGGGTGGTCGGGATCGAGCTCCTGGACAAGAACATCGCCGTCGCCCGGGCGATCCACGAGCAGCACCCGGACCTCGACGTGGCGTTCGTCGAGGGCAACATCGTGGACTGCGCCTCGCTCGTCGACCCTACGCAGTTCGACCTGGTCCTCGGCCTGTCGGTGCTCCACCACGTCATCGACCGCGACGGCCACGACCGGGCCGTCGACCTGGTGCGCACCCTCGCCGACGCCATCCCCCACGGCGTCTTCGAAATGGCGCTCGCCTCCGAGCCGGTGTTCTGGGCCCCCTCGCTGCCGGCCGACCCGCGGGTGACGCTGGCGCCCTACGCCTTCATCCGCGAGATCGGACGGTCCGGGACCCACCTGTCCGACGTCCAGCGACCGCTCCTGTTCGCCAGCGCCACCCACGTGCTGACCGCCGCCGGTCTCCGGGCCATCGACACCTGGGGCGACCAGGCGCACGCGCATGCGGCGCACCGCGGTCTCCGGCGCCACTTCCAGGTGGGCGGCGACCTGGTCAAGATCGCCGCCCGGTTCACCGATGACGCCGAGGACGGGGTCCTCGAGGTCTACCGGCAGGAGCTCCGCAACGAGGCCCACGTGCTCGAGCTGCTCGCCGCCTCGGCGTGCGAGGCTCCCCGGCTGGTCGAGTTCGTCGACGGCGCCGACGAGTCGATCATCGTGCGCACGTCCTATCCCGGCGTCCTGCTGAGCGACGTGGCGCCCTCGCTCAGCGACGGACAGCGGGCGCTGGTCACCGGCCAGGTACTGACCTCGCTGGCCGAGCTCGAGGCCCAGGGGCTCTACCACTCGGACCTCCGGCTGTGGAACGTGATCTGGGACCCGGGGACGGCACGGGCCCACCTCATCGACCACGGGTCCGTGGGCCCGGTCCCGACGGACGTGGTCTGGCCCCACGACGGATACTTCTCCTTCCTGGTCTGGCTGGTCTCGCTGTGGGGACCGTTCGACGACCAGACCGGGATCCGGGTGCCCCGTACGTCCCGTCTGGACCAGGCCGACCATCCGGCGGCGGTGGTCGCACTCATCGGCCGACTGATGGCCCACCACGACGACGGCCACGTCTTCCGCGACCTGGCCGCCGCCTGGGCCGACGGCACCGAGGGGGCCGCCACGTCGTGGCCGGCGCCCCCTGTCGTCTGGCACTGGTTGGCCGAGCTGGAACAGGAGCGGACCGCGGCCGTCGAGGCGTTGGGCGACCACGAACGCTACGCGACCGGCGAGCGCAGCAACTGGGCCGCCGAGCGGGCCACCCTGATCGCCCGCCACGAGGAGTGGCAGAGCGAGCGCGAGGCGCTGGTCGCCCAGGTGCGCGGGCTCGTGGAGGAGCGGGATGCGCTCGCCGCCGAGCTCGGGGCGCTCCGAGCGGAGGCGGCCGAATCCCGGGACGAACTGACCCGGATCCGGTCCAGCCGCAGCTGGCGTGCGACCGAGCCGCTCCGGACGCTGAAGTCGACGCGCGAACCCCGCCCGTGACGGCCACCCCCGGCGACCCGTCCCGGTCGCTCTCCTACATGATCACGGTCTCGCGCCACCACGTGGTCCCGGCCCGGATGTGCATCGCCACCCTGCGAGCGCAGACCTCGGTGCCGATCCTCGTCGTGGGGAACCTCGACGCCGCCGGCGCCGACCTCATGCGCTCGCTCGGTGCCGACTACCTCGACGAGCGCGACGTCGACACCTCGGGTCGCCTGCCCCGGTTCGCCTGGGAGGAGAAGTACCGCGAGGTGGGGTGGTACCGGCAGATGTTCCTCCGGCTGTCCGTCGACCGCTTCGTCCCGACCGATCAGGTGGTGATCCTGGACAGCGAGGTCTTCGCCTTCACCAATTGGGACGAGTCGCGACTGTACGACCCGGCCACGGGGCATCCCCGGTGCTTCTTCTGGACCCCGGCGACCCGGAAGCCCGAGTGGGACTACCGGATGTACCGGGGGGCCGCCTACCTCCTGAAGGACCTCCCCGAGATGGGCGGCGTCATGGCGTACGCCGACTCCGATTCGTACCGTCGGCACATCTCCGGTGTCGTCCTCTTCTCGACCGCGAACGTCCGTGAGCTGTGGCGGCGCCTCGAAGCCGACACCGACCTCGACGCGACGCTCGACCACCTGTTCAATCACGAGCCCGAGCTGATGTTCTCCGATCATGACGTCTACGGCATCGCCGTGGACTACGGCCTCTTCGACCGGGTCGTCCCCACCGTCCTCCACGACAACCTGCTCGGCTGGTATGACAACCATGACGACCCCGTCTTCAACCGGTTCCGTACCGGCGCCATGTGGAGCATGTGCCAGCGCTATGCCGACTACCCCTCCGAGGCCGACTACCGGGCCTTCATGGAGCGCATGGCGGACGCGCTCGGTGCCCGGCTGCCCGTAGGCCCCACCTGAGACGACGGCCGACCGGGAGTGACCCACCGGGGCCCGGTCCTCCGGCACCCCCCTGCCGTCGCTAGGGCTGCGCCGACACGTGCACCACGTGTGCCCCGGTCCCGGGGCAGGCGGCCTGCAGTTGGGTGGAGAGATCCGGGACCTGGGTGATGACGGCGAGGTGCGGGACGCCCTTGGCGAGAGCGCACAGCTGGGGAAGTGTGTCCGACTCGGCGTACGCCCAGGCATCCAGGCCGCCGGGCAGGCCCGAGCCGTTCGACACTGCGACGCCGGAGGGTGTGGTGTCCCAGGTGAGGGCGGCCCAGAAGTTGCCCAGGCGATCCTCGCCGGAGTCACTCCACTGCCACAGTGCGAACCGGGAGTACGCATCGGCCGCGGCGGCCGTCCGGGCGACGGTGGCCGCCGACGGCTGGCTCCATCCCGCCCGTGCCGTCGGCAACGGGTCCGCCACCGTCGTGGAGAACCCGAGGACGATCAGTGCGGCAGCCGACCACGCGGCGGCCACGACGACCCGGGTCACCTCCGGCCACGTCCCCTCCCCTCCGCCACGGTGCTCGTCCGTCACCACCAGGAGCGCCGGCACGAACGCCACCCACACGAGGCACGACTCCAGGAGCCAGACGGACTTGATGCCGTAGTAGGGCGTGACCCCCTTGGCCGGCAGGGACAGCAGCCAGACCACCATGATCCCGCCGGCCACGGCGACCGTCAGCGGCACGAGGAGTTGCAGCCGGCGCAGCCGGTTCCGGGCGGCCAGGAGTGACCCCAGCGCGACGAACCCGAGCAGGTACAGATAGCGCGTCTCCGGCTGCCAGATGGCCCCGGCCTCCGAGAACTGGGCGACCAGTGTGGACCATTCGACCACCACGACCCCGAGGGTGACCACCAGCGCGCCGAACGCCACGATCGCCGCCCCGACCCATGCCCACGTCGGCGCCAGGTGGGCGAGATCCACGGAACCGCGCCGTGCCCGTACCGAGACGACGAGCACGGAGACCACCACCAGCGCCCCCGGCACCATGGCCAGGGGCGACCAGGCGACGAGCATGACCGGTGCCATCGCTCCGAGAAGTGCGAGCGCCAGCGGTGTCGGCGCGGTGCAGAGGCGGATGGCCACGACGATGCACGCCACCGCCATCGCCAGGGCCGCATAGGCCGTGACGAACCCACCGAACAACGCCGTTCCGAGCACCAGCGGCGACGCACTCGTCGCCGCACACGCGAGGAGGACGACGACGACACTCGGAGGAAGCCGGGGCGCCTGCGAGTAGCGATCCGGGAGCAGCTCGAGCAGTGCGGCGATGAACATGAGGGCCACGCCGATGCCCGCCAGCACGTAGGTGGTCGCCAACGCCTGCGCATCGTGCAGCATCAGCTGCCCGGGAGGCAGTCCCGTCCTGGTGCCCGCACCGGAGATCAGTGCCATCAGATTGTTGACCAGCGCCGGGTACTTGCGGAGCTCACCCGTCGTCAACCCACCGTCCTGCAGTACCGTCCGCAGGATCAGCACGTGGTTGCGGGCGTCGCCGCTCATCGCCCAGGCGACCCCGTAGTCCTTCCCGGTCGACGCGATCCATTTGGCGACGCCGAGTCCCACGACGACGACGGCGACGGCGAGCCCACCGCGCTGTCGCTCCCGGGGCGCCTGGTGGTGGCCGTCGCGGCCGCGGGCGGCGATCCACCCGACCAGACCCAGCACGGCCGGCACGAGCAGGACGAGGAGATACACGACCCGTCCGTGCGGTCGGGGAGACACGATGGCCAGCGCCGCGCTGAGCGCGGTCAGCAGGATCGTCAGCACCAGGATCGACGCCGCCCACGACACGGTTCCCGAGAGCCCGGGAAGGGCCCGACCCAGTGCGGCCGCGAGGAGCCACGCGCCCACGAGGACCAGCGTGCCGGGTGGCCCGATGGTGGCCAGCGAGAGGACGACGGCTGCGGCGCCGAGCACGCCGTAGGCCACCCACCGAGCTTCGATCCGCCCTAGACGCACCGCCACGGCCGACCCCCGCTCCTGGCGGACGCCCCTACCCCGGGTCCCCCGTCCGGACGGCCCGGGTGATCCCCCGGGGACGGCGGCACCCACGCGCCTGCCCCTCGTCGGTGTCCGCTCACGATCGCCAAACTACCTGGTCGGGAAATGGACGCCGGGCCAATCCGCCCCATGGGTCGGGCTAGGCTGACGGGGGTGACCGGGCGTGGCGTCGACGAGCGGGAATCGGAGCCCGCGCCCGAGGCCGTGGCATCCGACGGTGCGGCGGCCGCGGCGGCCCTCGTCCACGAAGTCGCCACCCAGCCCGCCGTTGCCGGCGAGCGGCCCGAGGTCGACTTCCGTCTGTGTGTGATCGTGCCCGCCTACAACGAGGGCCCCTCGGTCGCCAAGGTGGTCGGCTCGATCAGGGACGCCCTCCCACGGGCACACATCCTGGTCATCGACGACGGCTCCGTGGACGACACGAGCGCCCGGGCCGCAGAGGCCGGAGCGGTCGTCATCACACTGCCGCTCAACCTCGGCATCGGCGGAGCGGTGCAGACCGGGTACCGCTACGCCCAACGGCACGGCTTCGACGTGGCCATGCAGATCGACGGCGACGGGCAGCACGACCCGGGCGAGGCACGGTTCCTGATCGAACCGATCGTCGAACAGCGCGCCGACCTGGTGGTGGGCTCACGATGGCTGGGCAGGGGTGAGTACAAGGCGCCCTCCGGGCGCCGGATCGGCATGCGGATCCTCTCCCGACTCGTCCGGTGGCGCACCGGGCAGTCGATCACCGACACGACGTCGGGGTTCCGCGCGGTCGGACGCCCCGGCATCGAGTTGTTCGCCCGGAGCTATTCGAGCGACTTCCCGGAGGTCGAGGCACTCGTCACGGCACGCCAGTGCGGACTGCGCATCGAGGAGGTGCCGGTGCAGATGGAGCAACGGCTCCACGGTCGGTCCAGCATCGCCGGCCTGCGGTCGAGCTACTACATGGTGCGTGTCGTCGTGGCCCTGGTGGTCGATGTCCTCAATCAGAAGGAGCAGCCGTGAGGTTCACAATCCTCTCACTCGTGGTGAGCATCGGATTCCTGACCATGACCGTCCGGGCCATCCGACGGCGCGACCTGGGCGAACAGGCGGCGATGCTGTGGCTCAGCGTGAGCATCCTGATGGTCGTGCTGAGCGCGACACTCCCGACCCATCTGCTCGACCACGCCGCGCACCTCGTGGGTGTCGCCTATCCACCGGAACTCCTCTTGCTCCTGGCTGCGCTGTTCCTCGTGGTGCTGGTCTTCCATCTCTCGCTGGTCCAGGCCAAGCTGCAGGCGAGCGTCACCCGGCTCACACAGGAACTGAGCCTGCTCGCAGCCGGGTCCCCCGACGAGTCGGCGGAAGAGCGGGAGCGGGTTCCGTGACCGCGGGGGTCCCGACGTACGCCTGACTCCTGACGGCCCCGCCGTCGGCCGGCGCGTGCCGTCCCCACCTCGATCGGCACAGCTCGCCGACCCGGGGACGGGGACCCCTCAGACGGGACCGGCGAAGGCGCGCAGCCGGTGCACGATCCGGCGCGGATACCGTGTCACCTTTTCCGACCGCAGCACCCGGGACGCGACCCGTCGCGTGGGTCCGACGTACGGCGGGGCATCGGCCCGGGCGGCTCGCACCAGGAAGGCGGTCCGGTCCGCCTCGATCTGCGCGAGCCGTCCCCGGATGAAGTCGGCGCGGACGGACGGTGCATGCGCGGTGAGCACCCACGCCCTGGCGGCGGCCCCCATGGCGGCGGCTTCGTCCGGGTGGTCCACGACGTGGCGCATCAGCCGTGCCGCCTCGACCAGGTCGGGTTCGGCCCACTTGGCCCCGACCGGGTAGGGATCACATCCGGGGGGTACTTCCGTGTAGGTCCACGGCACCAGGTAGGCCGTGTCCTCGTTCATGAAGTCGAGATTGCCCGAATAGCCGGTGGCGATCACGGCCTTCCCCAGAGCCATGGCCTCGGCCATGGTGAGGCCGTACCCCTCACTCCGGTGCAACGAGACGTAGCAGTCGGACGCGGCGATGAGCGCCGACACGTGGTCCGCCGGGAGATATCCGTCCATGAGCATGATGTCGTCCCGGGCCCCGATGGCCAACCGGAGCCGCTCGAGGTCGGCGACCGCCCGGTCCCCGTTGATGATCTTGAGGACCAGCACCGTCCGCCCGTCGGGATCGAACGCGCGTCGGTAGGCTTCGATGAGGCCGATCGGATTCTTCCGGTCGAGGATGCTCAGCAGGTCGAAGCAGAAGAGGAAGACGAACGGGTCGACCGGGAGGCCGAGCTCGTGTCGACCGACGCCGTCGGCCACCTGGGGCGGCACGATGGCGAGAGGACATGCGTACACGGGCTTGTCCGTTGCCGCGGCGATGGCCTGGCGGCAGAACTCCGAGATCCCCCAGATCTCGTCGACGAAGTCGAACGACCGGTCCCACCGGTCGGGGAATTCCTCGAGCTCCCACGCCCACTGCCCGACGGTGTGGCGACCGGCGAAGAAGCCGGGACCCACCGTCTCCGCGAAGGCCGGGACCTGGTCGGCGTTGACGCAGACGATGTTGACGTCGAAGTCACGGGTCCCCTGCCCGCCGTCGACGAAGGCGTGCTCCTGGCGGCTGAGCGTCTGGTCGAAGGCGAAGGTCGAATACGGGACGTCGGCCGCCTCGAGGCAGTCGACCAGGAGGCGGGCTCCCTCGCCCACTCCGAGTTCGGCCTTCAAGTACCCGGCGACCAGGCATCCGGGCCGCAGCCGGTCGGCCGGCGCCCACTCGGTGATCGGGAGGTCGCCGGCGCTGGTGGACCCGGGGTCGACGTCGTCGGCGCCGGGTGCGGCGACCTCGATGAACCGCTCGATCAGCAGCTTCTGGTCCGCCTGATCGTGGGCCCAGGCCAGGAACCGCTCCCGATCGGCGGCCTGGGGATCGAAGAAGTGCGGTCGGAGATCATGGACCCGCATGCCGAAGACCGTGGCCATGTAGACCGAGAGGTGGCCGGGATCACCGTCGACGCGCGGTGATGCGCTCATCCACGCACACAGCGCATCGGCACCCTCCACGGTCCAGGGGAGCGGGGGGTACTCGTCGTCACCTTCGTCCGCGACGAGGACGGCGGCCAGGTAGACCCGGCGCACGTACTCGTCGATCGGGGCGCCGTTGGCCATGCGGCCGAAGGCGTACTCGCTCGCACCCTGCTCCCCGAACCCGTGCTCCATCAGCAGCTCGGCGTACTGGTCGCAGATGCGGCGGACGTGGGGACGCTCCGAGAGCAGGATGCGCGGGCGGTCGATCTGGTGCTTGCTCAGCAGGTGGGGCGTCTTCGGGCTGTATCCCGAGAAGTGGAAGAACTTGAGCGGCTCGCCCTCGATCTCGTACCGTGCACCGTTCCACACCAGGTCGCGGTGGTCGAGATTCCAATAGGCGACGTTGTACGTCTTCTCGCGGATGATGTACGGCTCGTAGACCGCCGGCACGAAGTCCATCCACCGCTGGTCGACGAACCGCATGCCCAGGGGGTCGTTGACGCACTCGCGCACGAGCCGTTCCTGCCAGAACGAGATGAACGACGGCTTGCCCGTGGGACCCTCCGACAACGTGCCCCGTCCCACGGCGATGAACCCGAGGTTGTAGATGCCGGAGGCGAGAATGGACGTCTCCGATGTCATCTTCCCGTCGCGCGGCATCGGCTCCACCGCATGGGGGGTCAGCACCACGTCGTGCTCGACGGCCAGTCCGGCGATCGTCTCGAGGGAGTCGAAGACCTGGATGTCGGGATCGATGTAGAGCACCGCCGGAGCACCACGCCGGAGGAGCATGGCGAGGAGCCACGGCTTCAAGGCGGTGGCGAACTCCGTCACGTCGTACATCGCCGCCATCCGGTAGAGCTCCGGAACGTCGTCGCCGAGGTCGTCGATGTGGACGACCTCGAACGGCTCGTCGTCCCCCCGGACCTCGTCGTCGATGTCGTCGAAGACGAGGACCGTCAACGTCCCGTCCGGGTGATGGTCACGGAATGACGTCCCGAGGACACGAGCCAGCGGAAGGTAGTTGCGGGCGATGATCGTGCATGCATGCACGGCCACGGGATCCTCCTTGGGGAGTCGACTGACCTCGGAAGAGTACCCGACCGGTGGCGGTCCGCTGGACACGCACACACGCCCCCCGGGGGTCTCCGGCGATCCGGTTCCGGTCACGGCCCACCAGGCGGGTCCCCTCCGGCGCGCGGTCGGGCCACGCCGGACGTCGCGGCCCGGGACCCCGCAGGTGCGCGGTGGTGGTGCGCCCGCGGAACTCCCTGGTCCGGCGGGTCGGCCCGCCCCGGATCCCGGTCAGCCGGCGAACGCCCCGGTCACGAAGCGCTGGATGAGGAAGTAGCCGCACGGGAGGAACAGCACCAGCAGGATCCGCTCGAGCCACCGGTTCCTGGCCGTCCACGCCCCCAGCACCAGGAACAACGGCGCCAGCACCAGGACCTCGCGGGTGACGCCGAGCAGGAAGGTCTGGAAGGTGAAGACGCACCAGGCGAGGCCGAGGAGCACGCCGTACGACCGCCGGAGGCGCAGGTAGGCGTAGACGGCGGCGGCGGCCAGCAGGACGACGGTCACCGCGTCGAACAGCTCGGTCACGCTGGCCGTCGACGTGTCGAGGAACCGCCAGTGCACCAGGTCGGACCCGGTCCGGTAGGCCAGGGTCCAGGGCGCGCCGACGTGCCGGTGCCACTGCGCCGTCTGGGCCTGGGCGAAGGCCAGCGCGTTGCCCAGGTGGACCTGCTGGAACACCATCCAGGCCACCATGGCGACGGCGGTGGGGCCCGCCACCCACCCGAGCCGGCTCCACGGCACCGGGGCCGGGGACCGCCCCTCCTCGTCCCCGCGGCCCCGCCGGCGCGCCGACAGCACCTCGACGCAGAGGGCGACCGCCACGATCACCAGGTAGTACTTGGTGAGCGCGGCCCCGGCGGCGAAGGCACCGGCCAGCATCCACCGCTCCGTCCGGGCGCAGACGAGGGCCAGGGCCACGAAGGCGAGCGCCAGCGACTCGGGATAGGGCGCCAGCAGGAAGAAGCCGGTGGGGAAGGCCAGGAGCAGCAGGACCGACGTCCCCCCCATGTCGTCACCACCGAACGACGCGGCCAGCCGGTAGAGGGCCGCCAGTGCGACGAACAGCGCCAGTGCACTGAGCAATTCGGCGCTGGCCCACCAGCTCCACGGTGTCAACGTGTGGACGAGGCGGATGCCCCAGGGGTAGAGCGGGGCGAAGGCGATGCCGTGGGCGGCCTGACCGGGGCCGGCCACCCGTCCCGCGTAGCCGTACCGGGCGATCGACAGGTAGAAGCCGGCGTCCCAGTGGCCCCACACGTCGACGAGCAGCGACGGGCGCTCGGCCACCTCGTGGGGGAATTCGATCCCGTACTCGCTCACCAGGCCGATCCACTCGGTGATCACCCGGAGGAGGACCGTGCCCACCGCGGCCACGACCAGGGCCCGCCGGTTGTCGCGCCAGAAGGCGGCGGCGCGTTCGGACACGGGCCCCGGGTGGGCCGCCGGGCCCCGGGACGCCGGGTCCGGCGCCCCGACCGCCGAGGTCACGGGACCGGGAGGCGGAACCGGCGCCAGCGGCTGGGCGCCGGGTCCGTCGGCTCCCTCGTCGTCCAACGCCATGGTTCCGCACCATAGTGGCGGGGCCCGCCACGGCCGCCCATCCGGGGGCCCGACCGCCGGCCCGGATCCCGCCGTTCAGGCCAGTTGGCTGGCGACCAGACCGTCCAGGATGTCCGCCTCGGACACCAGGCACTCGGAGAAGCCGAACCGCCGCACCACGGCATCGAGGATCAGTGCACCGCCGACGATCACGTCCTCGCGTCCGGCGACCATGCCCGGCCGGGCCAGCCGGTCGGCGGCGGTGTCGGCGGCCAGGTGGCGGAACCACCGGTTCACGTCCGCCGCCCCCAGGACGAGGTGGTGGATCCGGTCCCGGTCGTAGACGTCGAGTCCCAGGTGCAGCGACGCGACCGTGCTGACCGTGCCGGCCAGTCCCACCAGCCGGCGGGCCTCCAGGTACTGCGGATGGGCGGCGACGGTCGCCCCGAGCTGGGCGTCCACCTCGGCGGCGGCCGCGGCGAGCTCGTCGGCCGACGGGGGGTCCCCGGCGAAGAACCGCTCCGACATCCGCACGCAGCCGAGCTGGAGCGACACGGCGACCAGATCGGGATCGTCGGGCCCGGCACCGATGACCAGCTCGGTGGACCCACCGCCGATGTCGAGCACCAGGAAGGGTCCCTCGGCGGGGTCCAGGTCGGCCACGGCGCCGGCCAGGGACAGCCGCCCCTCGTCGACGCCCGTGAGCAGTTCGGGGACCAGCCCGGTGGCCTCGCCCGCCGCCTGCAGGAACTCGCCCCCGTTGGCCGCGTCCCGGGCCGCCGACGTGGCCACCAGGCGGCCCCGGCCCACGTCGAGGTCGTCCATGACCCCCCGGTACTCGGTGAGGACGTCGAGACTGCGCCCGACGGCGTCGTCGGACAGCCGTCCGGTGGCGTCCACCCCCTGCCCGAGGCGGGTGATGCGCATGAGCCGTTCGAGCGGACGGCCGGCGGCGTCGGCCACCAGGAGCCGGGTCGAGTTCGTCCCGCAGTCGATGGCGGCGATGGCGGCTCCGGTCTCCATGACGACCTTGCTACCACGGGCGCCGCGCCACCCGGGCACCCCGGTCCCCGCGGTGGGGACGGGGTGCGACGTCACGACGGGTGGAGGCCGATCCGGCGGGCCGTCCACTCCCCCACCGGGTCGTCGCCCCCGGTCAACCACCAGGCCAGGTGGGCGTGGAGGCACTTGACGCCCGCGCGGGTCCCACCCACCCCACCCGAGGGGCGGGGCCCGACGTGGTCGGGACCGATCAGGGTGTCCCGCTCGGCGGCGTAGGCGGCGTGGGCCGCGGCGATCCGGTCGGCCGGCACCGCCGCCTCGGCGTCGCGGACCCCACCGGTGGACTCGAGACGGCTGACCGCCTCGCGCAGGTACGGGTCGCACAACCAGTAGCGGGTCGGCATCGGGGTGCCGTCGTCCAGGAACGGGGCGTTGGCGATGACGGCCGGCCGGCCGTCGGCGTCGCGGACGACCACCTCGAAGGCGCCCGCCGGCCGGCGCCCGAGGAGCTCGGCCACCACGACCCGGTCGTCCGGAGTCGCACCGCCGACCCCGGCGGGGCTCACTTCCAGAATTCGAGCGTGGACGTGACCCGGCTCCAGAACCCGGCCGGGTGGTGCGCGGTCGCCGGCGCCGCGGCGGTGCCCGACGTCGTCCCGGTCGATGCCACGGACGTCTGGGGCAGACCCGGGTCGGGCGACATGTTCGGCGCGTCGGCCGGCGACACGAGGGGCTGGTCCGCCGGGTCACCCGTGGTGGGTGCGCCGGCCGTGGTCGTGGCCGTCCCGGCCGGGGGCAGGATCACGAAGAGCGACCGCCCGGGCTCCACCAGCTGGTAGTTCTGCTGGGCCAGGCGCTTGACCTCGGCGTTGGAGTCGAGCTGCTGCTGCTGCTCGGCCAGCAGCGCGTTCTGGTGGGTGAGCTGCGACAGCTGCGCCGCGGCGGCCGACAGCTGGCGGTGCTGCCCGTACAGGACGGTCAGCGGGAAGCTGGTCACCAGGATGGCCAGCGCCACCACGGCGGCCACGCCGAGCCGGACCCGGTTCCGTCGGGTGGCGATGGCGGCCCGCTCCGACGGCGTGCGGACGGCGGACGGCCGGTTCGGCGACGTCGTGGCCGGTGCTGCCGACCGGGCCGACGCGGACTCTCCACGACGGCGACCCGCCGTCGTGGACGCCGGGCGGCGTGCGGTCGACGTGCGCGACGGCGTCGCCGGGGACGGGCGACGTCTGCGGCTGGGTGCCGTGACGCGACCCTTCGGCCGCGACGCCGTGCGCACGGCGGTGGCCGTGGACCCGGAGCCGGCCTTGGCCTTGGCCTTGGCCTTGCGACCGGTCCTTGGCCGTGGGCCCCGACCTGGCGTGGAGCCGACCGCTCACTCGGCGGTGCCCCGGGACGACAGGGCGGCCCCGCCCCGGAAGGCGGCCGACTCGCCGAGCTGCTCCTCGATGCGCAGGAGCTGGTTGTACTTGGCCACCCGGTCGGAGCGGGCCGGGGCGCCGGTCTTGATCTGGCCGCAGTTGGTCGCCACGGCGAGGTCGGCGATGGTGGTGTCCTCCGTCTCGCCCGACCGGTGGGACATGACGCTGGCATAGGCGTTCCGGGTGGCGAGCTCCATGGTCTGGAGCGTCTCGGTGAGGGTCCCGATCTGGTTCACCTTGATGAGGATGGCATTGGCCGTGCCCGCGTCGATGCCGCGGGTCAGCCGCTCCTCGTTGGTCACGAAGATGTCGTCGCCCACCAGCTGGATCCGGGATCCGAGCGCCGTGGTCAGCGCCGCCCACCCGTCCCAGTCGTCCTCGGCCATGCCGTCCTCGATCGACACGATCGGGTACCGCTCGACCAGGTCGACGTAGTAGCCGACCATCTCGTCCGACGACAGGGTGCGCCCCTCGCCGGCCAGGACATAGGCGCCGTCCCGGTAGAACTCGCTCGACGCGGGGTCCATGGCGATGGCGACGTCGGTCCCGGGTTCCCGCCCGGCCGCCTCGATGGCCTGGACCAGGATGCGGACGGCGTCCTCGTTGGACGCCAGGTTCGGGGCGAAGCCGCCCTCGTCACCCACCGTCGTCGACAGGCCCCGCTCGTGGAGGACGCCGGCCAGTGCGTGATAGGTCTCCACCCCCCAGCGCAGCGCCTCGGTGAACGAGGCGGCCCCGACGGGCATGATCATGAACTCCTGGAGGTCGATGGAGTTGTCGGCGTGCACGCCCCCGTTGACCACGTTCATCATCGGCACCGGCAGCACGTGGGCGTTGGCGCCACCCACGTAGCGGTAGAGCGGGAGCTCGAGTTCGTCGGCGGCGGCCCGGGCCGTGGCCAACGACACGCCGAGTACGGCGTTGGCGCCCAGCCGGCCCTTGTTGGGGGTGCCGTCGGCGTCGATCATGGCCAGGTCCACGGCCCGCTGGTCCAGGGCGTCGAAGCCCTCGAGGAAGTCGGCGATCTCCCCGTTGACGGCGCCGACGGCGGACAGGACGCCCTTGCCCCGGTAGCGGTCGCCACCGTCGCGCAGCTCGACCGCCTCGTGGGCACCGGTCGAGGCGCCGGACGGCACGATGGCCCGGCCGGTGGCGCCCGAGTCGAGGACGACCTCCACCTCCACCGTGGGATTGCCGCGGGAGTCGAGGACCTCCCGGCCGATTACCTGTTCGATCACGCTCACTGTCGGGGGTCACTCCTGCTCGCGGTGTGGGAAACGCTACCATCCGCACCCCGGCCCACCAGGGCATTCCGCCCTCGCCACCGACCCGATCGACGGGCCGGCACCGGACCGCCCGCGGCGTCAGCCCCGGGTCTCCACCTCGGACCGGAACGCCGTCGACCGCGACAGCAGCGCCGTCTCGGGGTCGACCCCCAGCGCCCGGGCCACCCCCACCGCCGCGAACAGCAGCTCGCCGACGGCCTCGGCCCGGCCCCGCGCCCCGCCCTCGCCGTCGGCGACGTCGTCGGCGGGCCCGGCGTCGGCGGCCAGGGCACCGGCGGCGTCCGCCACCCGGGCGGCCTCGTCGGCCAGTCCGGGCAGCACCATGCCGATGGCCGCCGCCTTGCGCTGGAGCTTGGCGGCCAGGGCCAGTGACGGCAGGGCGGCGGGGATCCCCTCGGTGACGCTGGCCCGGCCCTTCTCCACCTTCTTCTGCGCCTCCCAGTTGGCGGCGACGTCGTCGGCCGTCTCGGCGGTGACGTCGCCGAACACGTGCGGGTGGCGCGCCACGAGCTTGTCGTGGACGCCGCGGGCCACGTCCGCCAGGGTGAACCGACCCGCCTCGGTGGCCAGGGTGGCGTGGAAGTACACCTGGAACAGGAGGTCACCGAGCTCCTCCTCGAGGTCGGCGACCGCCGACATCTCGCGCCCGTCCACCTCGGGCCCGGTGGCGCCGTCGTCGAGCTCGGCGTCGACGGCGGCCAGCGCGTCGATCGACTCGAGCACCTCGTAGGACTCCTCGAGCAGGTGGCGTCCGAGTGAGGCGTGGGTCTGGCGCCGGTCCCAGGGGCACCGCGCCCGCAGGGTGCGGACCAGCTCGTCGAGGGAGACCAGCTCGGCCGCCACCGGAGCCGCCAGCCGGGGCACCCACAGCGAGGTGAGGTGGTCGGGGTCGAGCGAACGGTCGAGCTCCTCCCACGGGACCTCGACGACGCGCTCGTCGGGCAGTCCGAGGTGGTGGAGCAGCACCACGGGCGCGCCGGGTCCGGACTCGACCGACAGCTTGACGTCGGAGAGCACCTGCCGGCTCCAGCACTGGGCCACCAGCAGCGGGCCGCGCTCGCCGGCCGCGTCCACGGCGAAGCGCTCGGCGTCCACCAGGCGGACACCGGCGGCCACCGGGTCGACGCCCAGTCGGGCGAACGCCAGGTCCACGAAGGAGACCGACGGGTGCACCGACACGGCCACCTCACCGGAGACGACCCGGGGGTGCCCGGCCAGCAGCACCACCGTACGCTCGGCCACGCTGGGGGACCCCGGCACGGCGTAGACGACCGGACCGTCGGCGGCGGCCGCGACGAGATCGTCCACGATGGCCGCGTAGACGTCCCCGAACGTGGCGGCCGCCTCGTAGTGGTGGTCGAAGGACGCCGCACCGGCCACGGCGGACGCGGCAGGGTGGCGGGTCGTGCGCAGGAAGACCCGGGCACCTCCGTGCAGCAGGTCGAGGGTGCCTGCGGTCAGCAGCTCCGGACCGGCCGGCCCGAGGCCGACCACGTCGATGCGGGGACCGTCGGACACGGCCGGCTCAGCCGCCGGCGGCAGCGGTGGACGAGCCGGTGGATGCCGCCGACGACACGATGTAGGACGGCTGGAGGTAGCGGGTCGGCGGGGTCGGCGGCGGGGTCAGCCTGATCCCGGTCCACGATCCGTACTGCGGGTTGACCGTGATGTCGGAGCGGTGGGCGTAGGCGAGCAGCTCGGCCGTGACCCGATCGGTGTTGGTCGACGTGTGCAGCAGGTCGGACCGGACGACCGACGCCGCCTGCGCCACCGGCACCTGGGTCTGGCTGGTGACCTCGTAGATCACCCAGGTCCCACCCGACGACTGGATGGGCGTCACCGGCTGACCGACGGTCACCGAGGTCAGGCTCAGGGCCGACAGGACACGCGACTCGGTGAAGTCGCAGCCGAGCTGCCCGCCGTTCGAGGACGTCTGGGCGTCGACCGACGACGACTGGGCCAGGGCGGCGAAGGACTGGCCGTCGTCGAGCTTGGTCACGATGGCGTTGGCGGCGGCCTCGCTGTCGGTGGCGATGTCGCTGACGCAGTCGATGGCGAACAGCGGCTGGTTGGCGGCGTAGAAGTTGAGCACGGCCGCGTTCGAGAGGTCCTCCCCGTGGGCGAGGAGCAGGTTGTCGACGGCCTGGTTGGCCACCTCGGCGTTGCGGACCGAGGCGGGCAGCGCAGCCAGCAGCTCGGCGCCGGTGTAGCTCGAACCGTCGGCGCGCTGGCACGCCGACACGCCACCGGTGGCGGTGGTCTGCTGGACCAGCGACGTGATCTCACCGGTGAGGGCGGAGGTGTAGTCGTTCCGGGCCGAGGCGACCTCGGAGGGGGTGAGGTGGAGGCCTTCGGCCGCGGCGAACTGGGCCGCCACCAGATTGCCGACCTCGCTGCTGACGACGGCCCCGGCGAACGCCGTCGGGTAGGAGCTGGTCCCCGCCGGCACCGAGGTGGCCTGGCCGTTGCGCACGGTGAGCAGGCACTCGCCGGCGGCCGACCCCGCCAGCGAATCCATCTCGGCATTGACGGTGGCCACCGAGATGGTGTCCCCGTTGACCGAGGCGGCGGTCGGGGTCACGTCGCAGGCGGACGCCAGGGCACCCATGGCGACGACGGAGACGGCGGCGATCAGGCCAGCGGGAATGCGTTTCACGGCGGCGATGCTACCGGGCCGTGCACGGGGGTCCCGAGCGGGCGGCCCCGGAGCCCCGGGCAGGGCCCGCCCAGGGGTGCCGACCGGATCGGTCAGTCGACGGGCACCAGCTCGCGCAGCAGGGCGACGAGGGCGGCGGCATAGCCTCCGGTGGACGGGTCGGGGGCGATCGGGACCGACAGGCGCTGCGCCTCGGGCTGGTAGGTGCCGCCCGGCGCCAGCCGACGCAGGCGGACCTCGGCGGACGCCGGCAGCACCACCGGGGTGAGCTTGGCCACCGCCCGCCCGCCGGGCCCGCCGCGCGGACCGGCACCCTCGCCGGTGAACCGGGGCACCGACACGGCCAGGTCGTCCGCCCCGAGGCGCAGGCACTCGACCCGCAGCAGGGCGACGTCGAGGAGCGCGGCGGCCGGTCGTGGCAGCGGGCCGAACCGGTCCTCCCACTCGGCGCGCACGTCGTCCACCTCGGCCACCGTGCGCACCGCCGACAGGCGCCGGTAGGCCTCGAGACGTACGTCCTCCGCCTCGACGTACTCCGGTGGCAGGTGGGCGGCGTCGGGCAGGTCGACCGACAGCTCGACGGGCTGCGGCCGGGGTTCGCCCTTCAGCTCCGACACCGCCTCGGACACCATCTGCACGTACAGGTCGTAGCCGATGGCGGCGATGTGGCCCGACTGGTCGCGCCCCAACAGGTTGCCCGCCCCCCGGATCTGGAGGTCGCGCAGTGCGATCTTGAACCCCGACCCCAGCTCGGTGTGGTCCCCGATCGTCCGCAGCCGCTCGTAGGCCGTCTCCGACAGGACCCGGTCGGCCGGGTGGAACAGGTAGGCGTAGGCGCGCATCCCGGCCCGGCCCACCCGCCCCCTCAGCTGGTGGAGCTGACCCAGACCCAGCAGGTCGGCGCGGTCCACCACCAACGTGTTGACCGTGGGCATGTCGATGCCCGACTCGACGATGGTCGTGCACACGAGCACGTCGTAGGCCCCCTGCCAGAAGTCCAGCACCACCTGCTCGAGCGATCCCTCGTCCATCTGGCCGTGGGCCACCGCCACCCGGGCCTCGGGGGCCATCGACCGCACCCGCTGGGCGGTGGCCTCGATGTCCTGGACCCGGTTGTGGACGTAGAACACCTGCCCCTCACGCAGCAGCTCGCGGCGGATCGCCTCGGAGGCGGCTGCCTCCTCGAACTCCCCCACGTGGGTCAGGATCGGACGGCGGGCGGCGGGCGGCGTGTTGACCATCGACAGGTCGCGGATGCCGGTCAGCGCCATCTCGAGGGTGCGCGGGATCGGGCTGGCCGTCAGGGTCAGCACGTCGACCCCCTCGGCCATGGCCTTGATCGCCTCCTTGTGGGAGACACCGAACCGCTGCTCCTCGTCGACCACCAGCAGCCCGAGCTTGCGGAAGGTGACGTCGGGACCCAGCAGGCGGTGGGTCCCGACGACCACGTCGACCGAACCGTCGGCCAGGCCGGCGAGCACCTCGGACGCCTGGGTGTTGGTGAGGAACCGGCTGAGGAGGGCGACCTTCACCGGGAACGGTGCGAACCGGTCGGTGAAGGTCTGCGCGTGCTGGCTGGCCAGCAGCGTGGTCGGCACCAGCACGGCGGCCTGACAGCCGTCCTGGACGGCCTTGAAGACGGCCCGCAGGGCGACCTCCGTCTTGCCGAAACCGACGTCGCCGCAGACCAGACGGTCCATGGGCTGGGGCCGCTCCATGTCGGCCTTGACCTCCTCGATGGCCCGCAGCTGGTCGGACGTCTCGACGAAGGGGAAGGACGACTCGAGCTCGCCCTGCCACGGCGTGTCCGGACCGAAGGCGTGGCCCGGGACCTCGAGGCGCCGCCGGTACAGGGCCACGAGCTCCTCGGCGATCTCGTGCACGGCGGCGCGGGCCTTGGACCGCGCCTTGTTCCACTCGGAGCCGCCGAGCCGGTTCACCGACGGCGAGTCGCCTCCGGCGTAGGGGGTGAGCAGCTCGATCTGGTCGGTCGGGAGGTAGAGCCGGTCGCCGCCCCGGTACTCGAGGAGCAGGTAGTCGCGCGTGGCGCCACCCATGGTCCGGGTGACCATGCCGCCGTACTTCGCCACGCCGTGCTGCCGGTGGACGACGTAGCTCCCGGCGGCGAGGTCGTCGAAGAACCCGTCGACCGGTCGGGCCCGCGTGCGCGCCTGGCGGTGGGGCCGGATGCGCCCGGTGACGTCGGACTCGCACAGCACCGCCACCCGGCACCCGGGCAGCACGAACCCGCGGTCCACGGTGGCGACCACGATCCGGGCCCCGGGGACACCGAGGTCGTCGTCCGGTCCGGCCACCGGCACCAGCAGGCCCTCCTCGGCCAGCAGGCCGGAGAGCCGGTCGGCGCCACCGGCCGTCGAGGAGCACAGCACCACCGCGTACCCCGACTCGGCCAGGGAGCGGACCTGACCGGCCAGCCGGGCCCCGTCGCCCAGGATCGGCTCCCAGCCGCGGCTCTCGACATGGGGCACGTCGGGTCCCTCGGCCGTGGGGACGAGGGACACCACGGCGGCATCCGTCCCGGTCAGCAGCCGTTCGAACGGCGCATGCAGACGCGGTGCGTCGACACCGTCCTCCAGTCCCCACGTGTCCGCCAGCGCGTCGGCCAGCGCCGCCTCCTCGTCGAGCAGCTCGGACGCCCGGTCGCGTACCCGGCGGGGCTCCACCAGCACCACCTGGGCGTCGTCACCGAGCACGTCGGGGAGGAGCTCCACGTCGTCCACCAGCCACGGCAGCCACGACTCCATCCCGTCGAACTGCTCGTCGTGGGCGATGCGGTCCCACTGGTGCCGGCCCCACGGGGCCGAGGCCACCAGTCCGGCGGCCCGTTCGCGCATGGCGGCGTCCGACACCAGCTCACGGCAGCCGAACAGCTCCACCGCCTCCAGCGCCTCGGTGGCGCGCTGGTCGGCCACGTCGAATCGGGTGAGCCGGTCGACCTCGTCCCCCCACAGGTCGATGCGCACCGGCTCGTCGGCCGTCGACGGGAACACGTCGACGATGCCTCCCCGGACGGCCAGCTCGCCGCGGTGCTCGACCAGCGACTCGCGCCGGTAGCCCATGGACACCAGCTGGGCCACCAGGTCGTCCACCACCACCCGGTCGCCCCGCGCCACCACGACCGGGCGCGCCGCGGTGCGCCACGGCCCGAGTCGCTGGAGCACCGCCTTGACCGGGGCCACCACGATGTCGGGAACCGGTGCGCCGCTGCCGCCGCCCAGGTCCCACAGCAGCCGGAGCCGTCGGCCCATGGTGTGGACCTCGGGACTGACCCGTTCGAACGGCAGGGTCTCCCACGCCGGGAAGAGCTCGACCACGGGCGTCCGGACGGGACCGCCGTCGTCGTCCACCGTCCCGGCGACGAAGGCGCCGAGGTCGTGGGCGAGCTGGGCCGCGGCGGCACCGGTGGGCGTGACCACCAGCACCGGTCGGCGGGAGCCGAGCCGGACCAGCCCGGCCAGCACGAATGCCTGGGCCGGCGTGGACACGGCCAGGGTGGCGCCGCGCGCTCCACGACCTGGGTCATGGCGGCCTCGTTGCGGAGCAGTGCGGGGAGCGAGCGGAGACTCACCCGGTCAGGGTACCGGCGCCCGACCACGGGGTCGGACGGGCGTCCCGCCGGCGTCGCCGCTCACCTCGGGCGCCGCGGCTCCCACCGGAACCGCCGCGCCGTGACGAACAGGGCGGCGGCGGCCCACACCAGCATGGCCCCCAGGTCACCGACCCGCAGCCCGGACCCGGGCCCGCCCTCGAAGGCGGCCACCAGCGCCCGGATCATGTGGAAGATCGGGAACCAGTCGGCGATCCTCGCCAGGACCGAGCCCTGGGCCAGGGGGTAGAAGACGCCGGAGATGAACACGATCGGGAAGTAGATCCCGTTGACCACGGCCGGTGCGGCGTCCGCGTTGGGCACCAGGATGGTGACGGCGAGACCGAGGGCGCAGAACGTCACGATGCCCACCAGCAGCGTCACCACCACCGCGGCCGGGTGGTACGGGAAGTGCAGGTGGTAGAAGGCCATCCCGATGCCGACGACCAGCACCGTGAGGATGGCCACCACGATCAGCACCGAGCCGATGAGACCGCCCATGTAGGACCCGATGGCGATGGGGGTGCCCCGCATCCGCTTCAGCACCCCGGTCTCGCGCCGGGTGCAGATGGCCATGGCCAGGTTGGTGTAGCAGGCGGCGATGAGACCGAACGTGAGCATGGCCACCACCACGTACTGGTCGTAGCGCAAGGTGGTGTCGGGAACCTTCGACGCACCCGCCGACGTGCCCACCACGACCAGGAAGACGATGGGGAAGGCGAAGGTGAAGACGGCCGCCATCGGGTTCCGCCAGTACGCCTTCTGCTCGTACCCGACCTGGTGGAGTGCCACCCGGACGTCACCGGGGTGCACGTCGCCCACCCGGACCCCCGCCACCTGCCGGGCGCTCACGCCCCGTCCCCACCGGTCAGGGCCAGGTACACGTCCTCGAGGGACGGACGCACGACCGTGAGACCGGCCAGACCCTCGCCCCGCGCCAGCGCCCAGGCGGTCAGGTCGTGCAGCGCGGGGGTCGGCTCGGGGACGGCGAACTCCACGAACCCGTTGCGCACCACGGCCTCGACCCCGTCGGGCAGCGGCAGCTCGTCCGCGGTCGAGCCCTCCGGCAGGACGAACCGCACCGTCGACACGCCGTGGTCCCGGCCGCCCAGCGTGTCCGGGGTCCCGGCCGCCACGATGCGGCCGGCCGCCAGCACGACCACGGTGTCGGCCAGGGCCTGGGCCTCGTCCATGTAGTGGGTGGTGAGCACCACCGTGCGCCCCTCGGCGCAGAGGTCCCGGACCACGTCCCACGCCTCGCGTCGGGCCGAGGGGTCGAAGCCGGTGGTCGGCTCGTCGAGGAAGATCAGTTCGGGGTTGCCGACGAGGGCGAGTCCCAGGTCGAGCCGACGCTGCTGGCCACCGGAGAGCACCTTGACCCGGGAGCGCGCCTTCTCCCCCAACCCGACGAGCTCGATCACCTCGTCCACGGCGCGGGACTCCTCGTAGAGGTGGGCGCGCTGCTCGAGCGCCTCGGTCACCGTCAGGTAGGGGTCGACGGCGCACTCCTGGAGGACGATGCCCATCCGCGCCCGGAGCGAGCGGTCCCGGCCGGCCGGGTCGAAGCCGAGGACCGACACCTCGCCGGCGTCGCGGTCCCGGTAGCCCTCGAGGATCTCCACCGCGGTGGTCTTGCCCGCCCCGTTCGGCCCCAGCACGGCGAGCACCTCCCCCCGGCGGACCTCGAAGTCGATCCCGCGCAGGGCGGCGAAGCTCCCGTAGGACTTGGTGAGCCCCCGGACGGCGATGGCGATGTCGGTACGGGGGGACACGGGAGGTGAACCTAGTCGGCGGTGTTCACCCGGTTCATGGCCACCTCGACCCCGGCGGTCACGATCAGCTCGACGGCGTCGGCGGCCACGACGGCGGCGAGGTCGAGACCGGCCCGCTCCTCCTTGCCGGGGCGCTTGAGGACGTAGTCGGCCCCCGGCTGGCGGCCCGGCGGCTTGCCGATGCCGATGCGGATGCGCAGGTAGTCACCCGTGTGCAGGTGGGCGTGGATCGACTTGAGCCCGTTGTTGCCGGCCGTTCCCCCGCCCACCTTGACCTTCACCCGACCCGAGGGGAGGTCGAGCTCGTCGTGGACGACCACCAGGCGGGACGTGGCCGCCGTGCCGTCGGCCGGGGCGTCGATCCCGGCCCGGCGCACCAGGGGTGCCACGGCCCGGCCCGACTCGTTCATGTAGGTGAGGGGCACGGCGCACAGCACCGCGTGGTCGGCGATGCGAATCTGCCCGGCCCGGGCGAACAGGCCCTTCTCGGCCGCGAGCGCACCGTGGTGGCGCGCCACCAGCAGCTCGACGGCGCGGGCGCCGATGTTGTGCCGGGTGCCCTCGTACTCGGCCCCGGGATTGCCGAGCCCGACGACGAGCAGGTCCACGGCCGCCCCCCGACGGGGGCTGCCGGCCCCCTCGCGGCGGCGGAGCAGGGCCTAGCCCTCGTCGGTCTCGGAGGCGGCGGGTGCGGCCTCTTCGGCGCCGGCGGCCTCCTCGGCAGCCGTGGCGACCTGGACACGGGGCGGGTTGCCGCCCACGACCGTGGTCTCGGGGTCGGTCTCGAGCTCGACACCGGCCGGGATGGCGATGTCCGACACGTGCAGCGCCCCGCCGATGGTCAGCGACGAGATGTCGATGTCCACCGAGTTGGGGATGTCCGTCGGCCGGGCCTTGACCTGGAGGGTGAACAGCTGCTGGTCCACGATGCCGTCGCCGTGGGCCACCTCGACGGCCTCGCCGACCAGGTTGATCGGCACCTCGGCGCTGATCACCTCGTCGCGGCGGACGATGAGGAAGTCGACGTGGGTCACCGTGTTGCGCACCGGGTGGTGCTGGATGTCACGGGCCAGGGTCAGGTGCTCGGTGCCGTCCACCTGCAGCGACAGCAGCGTGTTGAGTCCGGCCTCACCAGACATGGCGATCTGGAACTCGCGGGCGACGACCGCCACCGGGATGGGGTCGGTGCCGTGGCCGTAGACCACACCGGGGATCTTGCCCTCGGTGCGCAGGCGACGGGTCGAACTCGATCCGATCTCCCGGCCGGTCTGGGCGGTGAGCGTGGTTTCGGGCATGCGGGGACTCCTCGGGAGGTGCAGAGACGGGCGCAGGGTCGGGTCCGCCGGTCGTGCGCAGGGCACCGATCGGCAGCGGCCGCTGCTGACGGCCCACCATGATAGACGCAAGCCCGATCCCCGGGCCACACGCCCGGGGACCAGGGACTATGCCAGGTTCTCGCCGCCGAAGATCTCGGAGACCGAGGAGTCCTCGAAGACGGCGTCGATGGCGCTGCTGATCAGCTTGGCCACCGACAGGACCTCCAGCTTGTCGAACCGGCGGTCCTGGGCGATGGGGAGGGTGTTGGTGACGACGACCTTGGTCAGGGCCGAATTCTTGAGCCGGTCGATGGCCGGGTCCGACAGGACGGCGTGGGTGGCCATGCACCACACCTCGGACGCACCCCGGTCGGCGAGGAGGTCGGCGGCGGCGACGATGGTACCCGCCGTGTCGATCATGTCGTCGATGAGCACGCACTGGCGGCCCTCGACGTCGCCGACCACGTGGAGCGCCTCGACCTGGTTGGCGACGCCCCGCAGGCGCCGCTTGTGCACCACGGCGAGGTCCGCCGTGAGGTGCTGGCTGAACCGCTCGGCGACCTTCACCCGGCCGGCGTCGGGGGCGACGACCACCAGGTCGTCGTTCAGGTGCTTGCGCAGGTAGTCGATCATCACCGGCGCCGCCGTGAGGTGGTCGAAGGGGATGTCGAAGAAGCCCTGGATCTGCCCGGAGTGGAGGTCGACGCTGACCACCCGGTCGGCTCCCGCCACCGAGAGCATGTCGGCCACCAGCTTGGCCGTGATCGGCTCGCGCCCGGTCGCCTTGCGGTCCTGACGCGAGTACCCGTAGTACGGGCACACCGCGGTGATCCGCTTGGCCGACGCCCGCTTGGCGGCGTCGATCATGATGAGGTGCTCCATGAGCGAGTCGTTGACCGGCCCGCAGTGGGTCTGGACGATGAAGACGTCCGAGCCTCGGATGGAATTGTCGAACCTGCAGTGGATCTCACCGTTGGCGAACTCGCGGAGGTTCGCCTCCCCCAGCTCGACCCCCAGCTGCGAAGCGATCTCCTGGGCGAGCTCGGGATGCGAGCGGCCCGAGACCAGGTCGAGACGGCGGCGCGGCGTGAATTCCATGGCCCGACGCTACCGCGGCCCGGCGTCGGGGTCAGATGCCGCCGGCCCCACCACGCCGCCCGCCGGGACCTCGGACCCCTCCCCCAGCACGGCGAAGGGCCCGATGCGGGCGTCGTTCCCGATGACCGACCGCCGGCACACGCTGGAGGCGATGACGGCGCCCTCGCCGACGGTCGTGTCGACCAGCCGAGTGTCGGGCCCCAGTTCGGCGTGCTCGCCCACCACGCAGGCGCCCTGGAGGATGGTGCCGGGCAGGAGCACCACGTCCGTGGCCAGGGTGACGTCGACGTCGATGTAGGTCGTCACCGGGTCCCACATGGTGACCCCCCGGCGCATCCACCGTTCGTTGATCCGGTCGCGCAGCTCGGCCTCGGCCACCGCCAGCTGTGCCCGGTCGTTGACACCGGCCACCTCCATGGTGTCCTCCACGATCACCGAGCCCACCCGGTGGCCTGCCTCGTACAGGACCTCCACCACATCGGTCAGGTAGTACTCGCCCTGGGCGTTGGCGGGGCTGAGCCGCCGCAGCGACGGTGCCAGCACACTGCGCTTGAAGCAGTACATCGACGTGTTGACCTCGCGGACCTCGCGCTCGGCATCGGTGGCGTCGCCGTCCTCCACCACCCGGGCCACGGCGTCGTCGCGCCCCCGGACGACCCGCCCGTAGCCCGACGGGTCGTCGAGGACCGCCGTCAGCAGGGTGGCGGCATCGTCGGCGGCGCGGTGGGCCCGCACCAGTCCGGCCAGGGTCCCGGGCCGGAGCAACGGGGTGTCCCCCGGCAGGACGACCACGTCACCGTCGTCACCGTCGTCCTCGTCGGGCAGCCCGGTCAGGGCCACCGACATGGCGTCGCCGGTCCCACGCTGCTCGGACTGCTCCACGAACTCGATGGCCATGCCGGGCGGGGCGTGCTCGATCAGGGTCTTGGTGACCCACTCCGCCCGGTGGCCGACCACGACGACCACCCGGGTCACCGGCAGCTCGGCCAGGGCGTCCAGCACGTGCAGGATCATGGGACGGCCGCACAGGCGGTGCAGCGGCTTGGGCCGCGCCGACCGCATGCGGGTGCCGTGTCCGGCGGCCAGCACCACGGCCGACAGGGGCCGGCCGGCCGGTGCCGACCGGGACGTCCCGACCGAGGGGGACCCCCACTCGTCCGGCCTGCCCTGGGGGTAGGTACGGATCACCATGTCGTCACCGTCGCGACGGGGCGGAGCGGTTCGGTGCGGGGCTCGGCACGCGTGGCAGGGGTCATGGGCCTATTCTTCCCACGTCGGACGGGTCGATGCGACACCGTGCGGCCTGACCGCCCCGACCAGGGCACCTTCGACCATGCCCGTGCTCCCCACCGCCATCGACCCCGCCTCGGAGACCTTCCGCGCCAACGAGCGATCCCTGCGCGAGGGTCTCGAACTGGTGCAGGCCGAACTTGCCGTGGCCCGGGCCGGCGGGGGTGAGCGCTACGTGGCCCGCCACCGGGAGCGCGGCAAGCTGCCCGCCCGGGAGCGGATCGAACTCCTCCTGGACCGGGACGCCCCCTTCCTCGAGCTCTGCCCGTTCGCGGCATGGGGCACCCAGTACACGGTGGGCGCGTCGTCGGTCATGGGCATCGGGGTGGTCGAAGGGGTCGAGTGCCTCATCAACGCCACGGACCCGACCGTCCGGGGTGGCGCCATGAACCCGTGGTCGTTCCGCAAGGGTGCGCGCGGCTCGGACATCGTGCTGGCCAACCGGCTGCCCTCGATCAGCCTCACCGAGTCCGGCGGCGCCGACCTCCCCGCCCAGGCGGAGCTGTTCATCCCGGGCGGCCGCGCCTTCCGCGACATCACCCGGCACTCGGCCGCCGCCATCCCCACCATCGCCCTGGTCTTCGGCAACGCCACCGCCGGGGGCGCCTACGTGCCGGGCATGAGCGACCACGTGGTCATGATCGAACAGCGGTCCAAGGTGTTCCTCGGGGGCCCGCCGCTGGTCAAGATGGCCACCGGCGAGGAGTCGACCGACGAGGAGCTGGGCGGGGCCTCGATGCACGCCCGGGTGTCCGGCCTCGCCGACTACCTGGCCGTCGACGAGGTCGACGCCATCCGCCTCGGCCGCCAGATCGTCCGGCGGCTGCACTGGCGCAAGCAGGGGGCCGGCCCGACCGAGCCGGCGGACGACCCGGTCCACGACCCCGACGAGCTGCTCGGGATCGCCTCGGCCGACCCGAAGATGCCCTTCGATCCCCGCGAGGTCCTGGCCCGGGTGGTCGACGGCTCCCGCTTCGACGAGTTCAAGCCCCTCTACGGGTCCAGCCTGGTCACCGGCTGGGCATCGATCCACGGGTACCCGATCGGCGTACTGGCCAACCACCGCGGCGTGCTGTTCTCGGAGGAGGCCCACAAGGCCACCCAGTTCATCCAGCTGGCCAACGAGATCGACGTCCCACTCCTCTTCCTGCAGAACACCACCGGGTACATGGTCGGCAAGGAGTACGAGCAGGGCGGGATCATCAAGCACGGCGCCATGATGATCAACGCCGTCTCCAACTCGTCGGTCCCCCACCTGACCGTCAACATCGGCGCCTCCTACGGGGCCGGCAACTACGGCATGTGCGGCCGGGCCTACGATCCCCGCTTCCTGTTCGCCTGGCCCAACGCCCGCTCCGCGGTGATGGGTCCCGCCCAGCTGGCCGGCGTCCTGTCGATCGTCGGACGCCAGTCGGCGGAGTCCAAGGGCGTGCCGTTCGACGAGGAGGCCGACGAGGCCATGCGGGCGCTGGTCGAGGCCCAGATCGAATCGGAGTCGCTGCCCCTCTACCTGTCCTCACGTCTCTACGACGACGGGATCATCGACCCCCGGGACACCCGGACGGTGCTCGGGCTCTGCCTGTCCGTCATCGACAACCAGCCGATCACGGGCACCCGTGGCTACGGCGTGTTCCGGATGTGAGGCGGACGTGAGCCCCGACGACGCACCGGCACGACCGCTGCACTCGCTCCTCGTCGCCAACCGCGGGGAGATCGCCCGACGCATCATGCGCACGGCCCGGGCCATGGGGATCGCCACGGTCGCCGTCCACTCCGACGCCGACGCCGGCTCGCCCCACGTGGCCGAGGCCGACCTCGCCGTGCGCCTGCCGGGCGACGCCCCGGGCGACACCTACCTGCGCCAGGACCTGCTGCTCGAGGCGGCGGCCCGGGCCGGTGCCGACGCCGTCCATCCCGGCTACGGGTTCCTCTCCGAGTCGGGCACCTTCGCGCGGGCGGTGGTCGACGCCGGTCTGGTCTGGGTGGGTCCCCCGCCCGCCGCCATCGACGCCATGGGCTCGAAGATCGGTGCCAAGGACATGATGCGGGCGGCCGGGGTCCCGACGCTCCCGTCGATCACCGTCGACGGCGACGAGCCCCCCGACCCGGCGGCCGTCGAGGCGCTGGGCTGGCCGCTGCTGGTCAAGGCATCCGCCGGCGGCGGGGGTCGGGGCATGCGCATCGTCGCCTCGCCCGGCGAGTTGGACGGTGCGCTGGCCGGCGCCCGGCGCGAGGCCCTGTCGGCCTTCGGCGACGGCACCGTGTTCCTGGAGCGCTACATCACCGCGCCCCGCCACATCGAGGTGCAGGTCCTGGCCGACGCCCACGGGGACGTCGTGGCCATGTTCGAGCGCGAGTGCAGCATCCAGCGCCGCCACCAGAAGATCATCGAGGAGGCGCCCTCGCCGGTGGTCGGCCCCGCCCTCCGGGCCCGCCTGTCGGAGGCCGCCGTGGCCGCCGCCCGTGCCGTCGGCTACGTCAACGCCGGCACCGTCGAGTTCGTCCTCGACACCGGCGGCGCCGGGGGCCCGGGCGACGGCGAGCCCTACTTCCTCGAGATGAACACCCGGCTCCAGGTCGAGCACCCGGTGACCGAGGAGGTGACCGGACTCGACCTGGTGCGCCTGCAGCTGCTCGTCGCCGGCGGGGCCGCCCTGCCGCCCGAGGTCCACGAGGCCGTGGCCCGGGGCCCGGTCGGGCACGCCGTCGAGGCCCGCCTGTACGCCGAGGACCCGGCCGCCGGGTGGCTCCCGTCCACCGGGACCCTGGCGGCGTTCGCCGTACCCACGGACCGCCCCGGCGTGCGCCTCGACTCGGGCGTCGAGCCCGGCGGCGTCGTCAGCCCCCACTACGACCCGATGCTGGCCAAGGTGATCGCCCATGCCGCCACCCGCACCGAGGCGGTGGCGACCCTGTCCGCGGCGCTGGCGGAGTCCCGGATCCACGGCGTCACCACCAACCGCGACCTGCTGGTGCGCACCCTGCGCCACGAGGCGTTCGGGTCCGGCGCCACCGACACCGGCTTCCTCGACCGGCACGGTCTCGACCTCCTGGCCGCGCCGCTGGCCGACGAGGGCGCCGTGGGGCGCCACGCCGTGGCTGCCGCCCTGGCCGGCCAGTCCGCCCGCCGGGCCGGGGCCCGGGTGCTCGCCACCGTGCCGTCGGGCTGGCGGCTGGACGACGCCGACCGTCAGGAGATCACCTTCGACGTCGGACCCCGGGTGGTGCACGTGGCCTACCGGATGGGCCGGCGCGGACGGGGCGTGGCCGAGGTGGCCCTCGACGGCGAGGTGCTCGACGTGACCGCCGGGACGGTGACGCCGGAGTCGGTGACGTTGCGCGCCGGCGGGGTGTCCCGCCGCTACGCCGTCCAGCGGGTCGGCCCGGTGACCTACGTCGACGGCCCCGACGGGTCGTCGCGGCTGGTCGAGGAGGATCGCCATCCGGTGGCCGGGGCGCAGCTGTCCGAGGGCTCGGCCCTGGCCCCCATGCCCGGCGGTGTGGTCCGGGTGGCGGTTGCCGCCGGCGACCGGGTCGAGGCCGGCCAGGTCCTCGTCGTACTGGAGGCCATGAAGATGGAGCACACCGTCCACGCCGGGGCGTCCGGCACCGTGGCCGAGGTGGACGTCACCGAGGGCGACCAGGTCGAGACGGGGCGTCTCCTCGTGGTGGTCGAGCCCGACGCCGGCGGCACGGACGGCGCCGACGACCCCGGAGGTGCGGCGTCGTGACCCGACCGCTGCGGATCGCCAACTGCTCGGGCTTCTACGGTGACCGCCTGTCGGCCGCCCGCGAGATGGTCGAGGGCGGGCCCGTCGACGTCCTCACCGGAGACTGGCTGGCCGAGCTGACCATGCTGATCCTGTGGAAGGGCATGCAGCGCGATCCGTCCCGGGGGTGGGCCCACACCTTCCTGACCCAGATGGAGGAGGTGCTCGGCACCTGCGTCGACCGGGGCATCAAGGTGGTGACCAACGCGGGCGGGCTCAACCCGGCGGGCCTGGCCGACCAGGTCCGCCTGCTGGCCGACCGGCTGGGCCTCCCGGTGGCCGTCGCCCACGTCGAGGGGGACGACCTCCTGCCCCGCCTGGGCGAACTGGCGGCCGCCGGCCACCCGCTCGACCACCTCGACACCGGTGCCGCCCTGGACTCGGCGACGGGCACCGTGGTGTCGGCCAACGCCTACCTCGGCGCCTGGCCCATCGTCGAGGCCCTCACCTCCGGTGCCGACGTGGTGGTGTGTCCACGGGTGACCGACGCGTCCCTGGTGGTCGGTCCGGCCGCCTGGCACCACGGCTGGACGGAGACCGACTGGGACGCCCTGGCCGGCGCCGTGGTGGCGGGCCACGTCATCGAGTGCGGCCCCCAGGCCACCGGCGGCAACTACGCCTTCTTCACCGAGGTCCCCGGGCTCGAGCACCCCGGCTTCCCCCTCGCCGAGGTGGCGGCCGACGGATCGTCGGTCATCACCAAGCACCCGGGGAGCGGCGGGCAGGTGTCGACCGGGACCGTCACCGCCCAGCTCCTCTACGAGATCGCCGGACACCACTACCCCAACACCGATGTCGTCGCCCGCTTCGAGACCGTCGAGGTGACCGACGAGGGTCACGACCGGGTCCGGCTCTCGGGGATCCGGGGCCTGCCCGCACCCCGCGACGTCAAGGTCTGCTGCAACCTGCTCGGCGGGTGGCGCAACACGATGACCTTCGTGCTCACCGGTCTCGACATCGAGGCCAAGGCGGACCTGACCGTGCGCTCGTTGGCCGACGCCCTCGGCGGGACCGGCCAGTTCGCCGAGTTCGACGCGCGGCTGATCCGCTCGGACAAGGAGGACGCCCCCGTCAACGTGGAGGCCACCGCCCAGCTCCGGATCACGGTGAAGGACGAGGACGCGGAACGGGTGGGACGCCGCTTCTCGGGGGCGGCCACCGAACTGGCCCTCGCCGGGTACCCCGGCCTCCACCTGACCGCACCCCCCGGGGCGGCCACCGCCTACGGGGTCTACTGGCCCGCGCTGGTGCCCGCCGAGCTGGTGGTGCCGACGGTCGTGCTGGCCGACGGGACCCGGGTGGTGGTGCCCCACCACGGCCACCGCGCCATGCCGGGGCCGTCCGTCGTCGACTCCGGCGAGGACGCCTCGCTGTCCCCCGGCGTACCCGAGGCCCCCGACGCCGTCCCGTCGGCCCGCGCCGGCAGGCCCCCGGGGGAGCCGACCCAGCGGCTGCCCCTCGGGACCCTGATCGGGGCCCGGTCGGGCGACAAGGGCGGCAACGCCAACGTCGGCCTGTGGGCCCGGTCCGACGACGCCTGGGCATGGCTCGACGCCGAGCTGACCCTCGAGTGCTTCCGGTCACTCCTGCCCGAGGCGGACGACCTGGTGGTGCAGCGCCATGCCTTCCCCAAGCTGCGGGCCCTCAACTTCGTGGTCGTCGGACTGCTCGGCGAGGGGGTGGCGTCATCCACACGTCCGGACCCGCAGGCCAAGGGGCTCGGCGAGTACCTGCGGAGTCGCACGGTCGACATCCCGTCGCGGCTCCTCCTTCCCGCGTCGTAGTCTGGGAGCCGGGCGCGGGTGCGCCCCCGACCGCGCCAGGAGGAACCCATGGACTTCACCGAATCCGACGAGCTGCAGATGCTGCGCGACGCCGTCGGCTCCATCGCCGCCAAGTTCGGTCACGGGTACTACGTGGAGAAGGCCCACGCCGACGAGCGCACCGACGAGCTGTGGTCGGCGGTGGCCGAGCAGGGGTTCCTCGGGGTGAACGTGCCCGAGGAGTACGGGGGCGGCGGGGGCGGGATCACCGAGCTGGCCGCGGTGGCCGAGGAGCTGGCCGCCGCCGGCTGCCCGCTGCTGGTCATCGTGGTATCGCCCGCCATCTGCGCCACCATCATCGCCAAGTTCGGGACCGAGGCCCAGAAGCAGAGGTGGCTCCCGCGGTTCGCCACCGGCGAGCTGAAGATGGCCTTCGCCATCACCGAGCCCGACGCCGGCTCCAACTCCCACAACCTCGGCCTGACCGCCACCAAGGACGGCGACGTCTACCGGCTGAACGGGCAGAAGTACTACATCTCCGGCGTGGACGAGTGCGAGGCGATCCTGGTCGTCACCAAGACCGGGGTCGACCCCGACACCGGGCGCGGCCGACTGTCGCTGTTCGTGGTCGACGTCGACACCCCCGGACTCGACGCCCAGGTGCTGCCGGTGGAGATCACCGCCCCGGAGAAGCAGTTCACCCTCTTCTTCGACAACGTCCAGGTCGACGCCGACCGGTTGATCGGCGAGGAGGGCGAGGGTCTGCGCCAGGTCTTCTACGGCCTCAACCCCGAGCGGATCCTGTCGGCGGCGACGGCCAACGGCATCGGCCGCTACGCGCTCGGCAAGGCCGCCGAGTACGCGTCCACCCGCGAGGTGTGGGGCACCCCCATCGCCCGGCACCAGGGCATCGCCCACCCGCTGGCCAGGTGCAAGATCGAGGTCGAGCTGGCCCGCACGATGACCGACAAGGCGGCGTGGTACTGCGACCACGACGGCGACTCGCCCCTGGCCGGCGAGACGGCCAACATGGCGAAGTATGCCGCCGCCGAGGCGACGCTCGGCGCGCTCGACCAGGCCATCCAGACCCACGGCGGCAACGGGATGTCGACCGAGTACGGGATCGCCGACCTGTGGGGCATGGCCCGTCTGCTGCGGATCGCGCCGGTCAGCCGCGAGATGATCCTCAACTACGTGGCCCAGCACTCCCTCGGCATGCCCCGCTCGTACTGAGCCGCACACCCCGCCCGTAGCGGCCGGCGCCCCCGCTCGTACCGAGCCGCACACCCCGCCCGTAGCGGCCGGCGCCCTACCCGTGGCGGGGCGCACGCCCCTCCGGATGGTGGTGACCGCCGCGTCCGACGACCCGTTCCGGCCGGACCCGGCGCGCCCTCGGACGCGGGCCGGTTGCAGTTCGGGTGCAACCCCGCCCGGACCGCGCCCGGCCAGGCATCTCAAGTCGGGGTCCGGTTGCGTCGATAGCTCTCGTACGTGGAAATACGCCTAGGAACGCAGGTTCCCTCGGCCGTACTCTGCGCAACGAGGACCATGCACCCATCCACGGAAGCACAGCGCAGGCCGGCCGGGAGCCGGAAACACCGCCCGGCCCTGCCGGGAGGTACCCGCCGTGGCGCGTCGCGCCGGTGGACCGGACGCAGCCGTGGTGACGAGGCGGTGACCATGATCGAGGTCCTCGTGGCCACCATCGTCCTCCTGGTGACCATGATCCCGATGGGGATCCTCCTCACCAACGTGTCGGCCAGCGCGGCCCAGGCCCGTCAGCGTCAGGCCGCACTGCAGCTCGCCGACTCGTGGGTCGAGATCCTCTCCAACTCGCAGCCCCCCACCGGCACCGACGGGTCGGTCCTCACCAACACGCCCAAGACCCCGGTCGCCCCGGCCGGCACCCAGGCCCCGTCGAGCGAGCTCGCCGGCACCGCCTACGCCGTTACCGCCGCCTACACCGAGGACCTGGTCAACGACATCGGCCAGTCCGACCTGTGCTCGGCCGGCCAGCCGCCCAGCCCCTCCCATCCCGGCGTCATCGAACTGAAGGTCACGGTCACGTGGGACGGCGGCGGACAGTCCCTGTCCGACACCACCGACATCAACTACCCGAAGCCCGGGCTCCAGACCGAGGGCTTCCTCGCCGTCAACCTGACCAACGACGGGGAGCAGGACGTGTACGGGAACGAGGCCTCCGACCGGCTCGAGGCCCTGCCGGTCACCATCACCCAGGTGACCGGCAGCCCGACCCTCTCCCCCAACCCGTACACGCTCTACGCCGACCAGAACGGCTGCATCTTCGCCCAGGTCCCGGTGGGCACCTACGACGTCGCCATCCAGCAACCCACGGCGGGCACGCCACCCAACTTCTCCGGCTACCCCGGTGCGCCGCCCTTCGTCGACACCTCGGGATCGACCGACGACGAGCAGGACAACCAGGTCGTCACCGTCACCGCCGAGCAGACGGTCAACCTCGACGCCTTCGACGAGTCCATCAACTCGTCGATCTCCTACGGGGGTGCCTCGGCCGTGGACGACGGGGTGTCCTGCCCGGGTGCCGCGTCCGTCCCGTGCGTCACCACCGGTGACGGCACGACGGGGGCGACGGCGGCCTGGGGATCCGCGTCGTCCACGTGGACCTCGACCACCCTGGGTGCCGGCACCGAGATCAACCAGGTCGACTGCACCAACACCGCGTCGGCCTACTGCGTCGGCGTCGGCCTCGGCCCGTCCGGCGGGCTGATCGAGAGCACCTCGTCCGACTTCAACTCGCCGACGGCCGACACCGTGCCGTCGGGGGTGACCGACCTGACCCAGGTCACCTGTCCCTCCGCCACCGGCTGCTACGCCCTCGGCCAGTCCGGCTCGGGGCCCGTCGTGCTCGCCGGCTACGTCGGGTCCGGCACCGACCAGTGGATCGTCGTCCCCCACCCCGGCGTCACCCTGACCGGTCTCGACTCCATCGCCTGTCCGACCACCACCACCTGTGAGATCGCCTACGCCGGAATCGGCGGCGCGCCGGGTGTGCTGCGACTGGACGGGGACCCCGGCCTCCTCGCCCACAACCCGGCGTGGACACCTTCGGTGACCTCGGACACGCTGCCCGGGGCGGTCACCTCGGTCGGCACCATCACCTGCCCGACGGCGTCCACGTGCCTGGCCACCGCCACCGGGGACCATTCCAGTCCGTCCGACGCCACCGTGATCACCGTGCCGGTGGCCGTCGCCGGTGGGAGCACCTGGACGGCCGAGTCGACGTTCCCGACCGGGGCCTCGACCGTGACCGGGATCTCGTGCACCGCCACCACCTGTGTCGCCGTCGGGTCGGCCACCGGTGCCGCCGCCGTGTGGACGGCCGACCTCACCGCGTCCCCGCACGCCTGGTCCCAGTCCACCGGGTTCCCGAGCTCGGTCCTGGCCGCCACCTCGGTGGCGTGCGGCTACCCGGCCTCGGGCGACACCGCCGACTGCGCCGTGGCCGCCATCACCTCCAGTCCCTCCGGAGCCGGCGAACTGCTCGACGGCTCCGTCACCAACGGCAGCTGGGTGTGGAACCCGGCCACCATCCCCAACAACGAGGGGCTCCAGTACCTGCTCGGCGTCTCCTGCCAGTCCCCCGTCAGTGCGGCCGACGCCACCTGCGCGGCCGTCGGCGCCACTCCCAGCGGACCCGTGGTCCTGACCACCGCCACCGGACCGGCGGGAACCTGGACGGACCGGAGTCCCACCGGACTGTCCGGTGCGGTCGTCGCCGGGATCCCCCTCGAGATCACCCCGTCGGGCACCACCAGCTGGACCACCCAGGTGTCGTCGGGCGGGAACTCCAACGCCACCACCCTCCCGAACCCGCTCTACCCGCAGGCACCCGGCTACTCGATCGCCGCCGGCGACTGCCAGGCCGAGGCCGTCAGCTCGGCGATCGCCAACCTCAACTCCCAGCCCGGCGGGACCGCCCAGGTGACCGTGCCCCTGGGCCTGCTCCCGCTGCAGCTGGTGAACCCGTCCGGTGTTCCGGTGAGCGGCGCGACCATCACCCTCACCTCGACGGCCTGCGGCGGTGCCGACTCCTACAACCTGCCGGTGACCGACCCGACCGGTGAGACCAGCGCGTCGGTCCCCTACGGCTCCTACTCCTACACCGTGACCCAGGGAGGGACGGCCGTCGCCCACACGGCGGTGACGATCGTGGTCGGGGCCAGCACCGTGCAGGTGACCACCTCCGGCTCCACGGTGACCGACTACCTCCCCGGCCTGGCCCAGGTGCAGGCATGACCGCCCGCCGGCGCGACCTCGACCGGGACGACTCGGGCTTCACCCTGGTCGAGCTCATGGTCACCTGCGCCGTGCTGCTCATCCTCCTCGGCATGGTCTTCGTGAGCTTCACCATGATCGAGGGCCTGAGCGCCGGCGTCAGCTCCCAGTACCAGGATGCCGAACAGACGCTGCCGGCGATGGCACCCCTCCACAACCTGCTGGCCGCCGAAGTCGAGCCGGCCCCCGTCTCCGCCGGGGTGCCGACGCCTCCCTATGCGGCGATCGGCAACTTCTCCATGACGTTCTACGCCAACGTCGGGACCGGGTACGGCAACGTCTCCTCGTGCCCCAGCGGCCAGACGTGCACCACCGGGACGACGGCCGGCCCGGCCAAGATCGTGGCCCTGGAGATCGACGCCACCGGCAACCAGGCCACGGCGTGCAGCGTGTCGGCGCCGTGCACGTTCCAGCTCCGGATGTACCTGCCCGTCACCGGGCTCAGCGCTCCCGGCGTCTCCTCCTGCCCCGGCGTCGGGACCGGCCCCACCTGCGTGTACCCGAGCGGCTACAAGCTGCTCGCCAACGTGCAGAACGTGGTCAACGACCCCTCGAGCGCGTCCGGCACACCCATCTTCTCCTACGGGCTGTTCGACACCGGCGCCACGTACCAGGACAAGAGCTTTTCGGACCAGGCCATCACCCTGACCGCCGCCGAGGTGGCCAACCAGCAGCTCACCGGGCTGACCGCCCTCGGCTACCCGGTCGACACCCAGTCACTCACCGCCTGCGCAGCGCCTGTCGAAGACTCCTATCCGACGCTGGCCGTCGCCTGCCCGGCCGACGCCATCCAGAGCGTCGACGTCGACCTGCAGGTGGCCAAGCCCGGCTCGGGGAGCCTCGGCACCCAGGAGAACTCGCTGGTGGTCTACCGCTACGCACAGAGTCCCGGCTCGTCCACCGCGCCCTACCAGTACTCGGCGGGTGTGGGATGACGACGACGCGCGACCTCCTGACCCGGCTGCGCCACCGTGGCGCCCACCTGGTGGACGACCGTCGACGGGCGGCCCTGGCCGACCTCGGGCAGACGGCCATCGTGGCGGTCCTCGGCGTCACGCTGATCATCGGCATCATCGGGGCGACGCTGGTGACCACCGTGATCCAGTCGATCCCCCTCCAGCAGGCCAACGCCGTCTCCGTCTACGCCCACCGCGCCATGCAGGCCGGGGAGAACGCCTACGTCACCGCCGTCAACGCCAACCCGACCCTGGCCCAGTGCAACACCAGCACCAACGGGTCCGGCCTGTGCAGCGGCATCGACTACGGCAAGTGGAACCTGGTCCCCGGCTCCCAGGGGACCGACAGCTACGACGAGTACTACGCGTTCGGCAATCCGCAGCCGACCTTCGACCCGACCACCAACGCACTGACCAGCCTGACCGTGCAGGTGGTCGGTGCCGCCCACGACCCCGGGACCACGACCAACTACATCTTCGACAGCCAGAACATCCACCTGACGGCGCAGAACGGCTTCCTCACCAACGTGTGGTGGTCGAACTTCGAGTCCTACAACTCGACGGGGAACTACTCGGGCTGCAAGTACAACTGGCAGGACGGCTACAACATCGACAACGGCGACGGTGGCTGCGGGCCGGTGTACTTCGGGCCGAACGACTACCTCTTCGGCCCCGTCTACACCAACGACTCCGTGTTCGTGAGCGGTGGCAGCCCCGCCACCACCGCCAACGCGCCCTCGTTCGGTGCCGCCACCGTCTCCCCCAAGGTCCGCTCGGCCGTACTCACCGCCGACCCCAACTGCCTGTTCGTCGACGACAACAACGGGATGTCCGGCAGCGACAGCAACTGCGCGTCGGCCGACAGCGAGGTCAACCTGTACGACACGGTCAACAGCCAGTCCGGACACGCGGTCGAGTCCCCACCCCAGAGCGACGCCCAGCTCGGGATCATCGCCTCCCAGAACGGCTGCCTCTACTCCGGTCCCACCCAGATCACGCTCGGGCCCACCGCCGGGCAGATGACGGTGGTCAGCCCGGACACGCCCGAGAGCAACGTCACCGTGAACGGCCACACCGTCACCCAGGACACCAACAACATCGCCACCAACTACAACAACTGCCCGAACAACGGCACGGCGGCGCTGCCGCCCAACGGCGTGGTGTTCGTGCAGAACGCCAAGGCCGGCCAGACGGTGACCGGGGCCAACCCCTTCGACGCCTACATCAACAACTCGGTGACCAACCTCACCTCCAACCCGTCCCCGCCGGTGGCCGGCAGCGCGGTGACGCTGACCGCCACGGTGACCTCGGCCAACCAGCAGATCGCCAGCGGGGCCACCGTCGCCTTCAGTCAGACCACCAAGGTCGGCGGCTACACGTCGACCTCGGTGATCCCCGCCTGCTCCTCGGTGTCCAACTGGTCCACGCCGGTGGCGTCGGGCAGCAACTGGCAGTCCTCGGTGACGTGCTCGACGACCGAGTCCTCCAGCGGCACCGGCGCGTTCTCCGCCTCCTACACCGGGGGCAACTACGTCTCCTCCTCGCAGGCCAACCTCGGGCAGACCAACACGCTCACGCCGTCGTACTCGTACGGGGCGAACTCCCAGACCAACGCCGGCGGCTGCACCAGCTGCTACTACGGCGAGTCCTCGACGCCCGACGCCGAAGGCGACGCCTTCGTGAGCGGCGCCCTGTCCGGGCAGCTGACCATCGGCACCGCCAACAACGTAATCATCACCGGCAGCCTCACCTACGCCGACTGCTCCGGCAACTGGACCACCGGCCAGAGTGGCGAGGCGGGGAGCTTCTGCCCCTACAACGTGGGCGGCACCAACGACTCGCTCGGCCTCATCGCCAACAACTACGCCGAGGTCAACCACCCGGTGACCAACGCCGGCGGCTCCGTCCTGCCCGGGTGCGGGGCGAACGCCGGCGTCCTGTGCGATCCGGCCAACGGCGGCAGCGGCCTGACCATCGACGCCGCCATCCTCGCCCTGACCCAGTCCTTCGTCGTCAACAACTACGCCCAGGGCAGCACCGAGGGGCAGCTGAACCTCTACGGCTCCATCCAGCAGTACGCCCGTGGCCCGGTCGGCACCTTCAGCGGCTCGTCGTCGGTGTCGGGGTACGTCAAGCACTACACCTGGAATCCGCTGATGGGCCTGGTGTCGCCGCCGAGCTACCTGGTCCCGTCCACCGCACCGTGGGTACTCACCGCGGTCGACGCCAACGGCGGCCAGCGTTCGACGGCCATCTGCCCGCCGCTCTCCGGGATCTACCCCGGACCGGCACCGGCCACGGCCACACCCGTCAGCCAGTACTGCAGCCAGGCGACCGGCGGACTCCCTGGCTACCCGGCCATCACCGCACCGTCGGCTCCGACCAACGTCAACGCCACGGCGGCCATCGGCGGTACCGCCACCATCACCTGGACCGACCCGCCCAACAACGGCTCGCCCATCACCAACTACGGCATCCAGTCCATCCCGGCCTGCCCGGCCTGCGTCTACTCGTCGCTCAGCGGGGCGTCGGTGGCGTCGGCCACCGTGACCGGACTCACGCCGGGCACCGCCTACATCTTCACGGTGACGGCCACCAACGCCTACGGCACCAGTGACGCCTCGAACCCGTCGCCGTCGGTGACCGCGCCCAGCGTCCCGTACGCGCCGACCCTGGTATCCGCCGTGGGCAACGTCAACGACACCGTGACCGTCTCGTGGACCGATCCGTCCTCGGTCGGCTCGCCCATCACCAGCTACACGGTCACCCCGTCGCCGGCGTGCGGCTCGTGCACCGGAACCACCATCAGCGGGGCGACGGTGACGTCGACCACCATCTCCGGCCTCACCGTCGGTGGCACGTACACCTTCACGGTGACGGCCACCAACGGGCTGGGCACCGGACCGGCATCGGCACCGTCCAACCCGGTGGTCGTGCCCACCTACCCGGGGGCGCCGACCGGCGTGACGGGGACGTCGTACGCCAGCACCCAGTCGGTCGTGTCGTGGACGCCGCCGGTGAACACGGGTGGACTGTCGATCACCGGCTACGCCGTCACCTCGTCGCCCGGTGGCCAGACCTGCACCACGTCGGGCACGGTGTCGTGCACCGTCAACGGCCTCACCAACGGCACCGCCTACACCTTCACCGTCAAGGCCACCAACGCCATCGGCACGGGTCCCGCCTCGGCGGCCTCGGCCCCGGCCACCCCCTCCACCCTCCCGGGCGCCCCGACCATCGGGACGGCGACCAACGGTGTCGACGCGGCGACGGTGACGTTCACCGCCCCCGGCTCCAACGGCGGGGCGCCGGTCACCAGCTACACGGTGACCTCGAGCCCGGGCGGCATCACCAACACCTGCGCCTCGTCCCCGTGCACGGTCAGCGGGCTGACCGCCGGGACCGTCTACACGTTCAAGGTGGCGGCCACCAACGGCTCCGGCACCGGCCCCTCGTCGGGCTCCTCCAACTCGATCACCGCCACCGGTCCCCCCGGTGCCCCGACGGCGGTGGGTGCCACCTCCTACGCCAACGGACAGTCCGTGGTCACCTGGACCGCCCCCGCCAGCGGCGGCTCGTCGATCACCAGCTACACCGTGACCTCGAGCGGCGGCCAGACGTGCACGACCCCGAACGGCACGACCACCACCTGCACCGTGACGGGGCTCACCAACGGCACCGCCTACACGTTCACGGTGACGGCCACCAACGTGCTGGGCACCGGGCCGGCGTCGGCCCCGTCGGCCGCAGCCACCCCGGGTGCCGTCCCGAGCGCCCCGGTCATCGGCACCGCCACCGGTGGGTACCAGTCGGCCACCGTGACCTGGTCGGCACCGTCGTCCAACGGAGGCCTGCCCATCACCGGATACACCGTGACCTCGAGCCCGGGTGCGAAGACGTGCTCGACCAGCGGCACCTCGTGCACGGTCACCGGCCTCACCAACGGCACCAGCTACACGTTCACGGTGACGGCGACCAACGCCGCCGGCACCGGGCCGGCCTCGGCCGCCACCAACGCCGTCACCCCCGCCAACACCGCGCCGGGGGCGCCGTCCGGGGTGGGTGCCTCCTCCTTCGCCAACACCCAGTCGGTGGTGACGTGGACGGCGGCGGCGGCCAACGGCTCGCCCGTCACCAGCTACACCGTGACCTCGAGCGGCGGCCAGACCTGCACCACGCCCAACGGCACGACCACCACCTGCACGGTGACGGGGCTCACCAACGGGACGGCCTACACCTTCACCGTGACGGCCACCAACGCCATCGGGACCGGCCCGGCGTCGGCCGCCTCGGCCCCGGCCACCCCCTCGACCACCCCCGGCGCACCCACCGGGGTGGGTGCCACGGCCAACGGCAACGCCCAGTCGGTGGTGTCGTGGACGGCGCCGGCCTCCAACGGGGGCGCGGCCATCACCACCTACACCGTCACGTCCAGCCCGGGGGGCAAGACCTGCACCACGGCCACCACCAGCTGCACGGTGACCGGGCTCACCAACGGCACCAGCTACACGTTCACGGTGACGGCCACCAACGGCTCGGGCACCGGGCCCGCCTCGGCCGCCTCCCCGGCCGTGGTCCCGGCCACCGTGCCCGGTGCCCCGACCGCGGTCACGGCGACCTCCAACGCCAACACCCAGTCGGTGGTCTCGTGGACGGCACCCGCCTCCAACGGGGGTGCGGCGATCACCGGCTACACGGTGACCTCGAGCGGCGGCCAGACGTGCACGACCCCCAACGGGACCACCCACACGTGCACGGTCACCGGGCTCACCAACGGGACGGCCTACACCTTCACCGTGACGGCCACCAACTCGGCGGGCACCGGGCCGGCGTCGGCCGCCTCGGCCCCGGCCACACCGGCGACCCTGCCCGGCGCGCCCACCGGCGTGAGCGCCCAGGGGAGCCTCGACTCCGAGTCCATCGTGACCTGGACCGCCCCGGCCAGCGACGGCGGCTCGGCCATCACCCACTACACGGTCACCGCCAACAGCGGCCAGACCTGCACCACCCCGGACGGTTCCACCACCACCTGCACGGTGACCGGCCTCACCAACGGCACCACCTACACGTTCACGGTGACCGCCACCAACGCCCTCGGCACCGGGCCGGCCTCGGCGGCCTCCAACGCCGTCACCCCGGCCGCCACGCCCGGCGCCCCGACCGCGGTCACGGCGACCTCCCACGCCAACGCCCAGTCGATGGTGTCGTGGACGGCACCCGTCTCGACGGGCGGCTCGCCCATCACCAGCTACACGGTGACCGCCAACACCGGCCAGGTCTGCGTGACCGGCAACGGCTCGATCACGTCGTGCCTCCTGACCGGCCTCACCAACGGGACCACCTACACGTTCACCGTGGTGGCCACCAACAACATCGGCGACGGTCCGGCCTCGGCCCCGGCCACGGCCACCCCCTCGACGGTGCCCACCGCCCCGACCGGCGTGGTCGCCACCTCCTACGCCAATACCCAGTCGGTCGTGTCGTGGACCGCCCCGTCGTCCAACGGCGGTGCGGCCATCTCCGGCTACACGGTGACGTCCACCGACCTCACCGTGCCGGCCAACGGCGGTCAGACCTGCACCGCGGCCGTCACCACGTGCACCGTGACCGGCCTCACCAACGGCAACGTGTACACGTTCACCGTGGTGGCCACCAATGCCTCGGGGACCGGACCGGCCTCGGCCGCCTCGGCGCCGGCGACCCCGGCCACCCTGCCCGGCGCCCCGACCGCCGTGTCCGCCTCCTCGTACGCCAACACCCAGTCGGTGGTGTCGTGGACGGCGCCCGCCTCCAACGGGGGTGCCGCCATCACCAACTACACCGTGACCTCGAGCCCGGGTAACTTCACCTGCTCCACCGTCGGCACCTACTGCACCGTGAGCGGCCTCACCAACGGCACGTCCTACACGTTCACCGTGGTGGCCACCAACGCCGTCGGCGCCGGCCCCGTCTCGGCCGCCTCGGCGCCCGCCACCCCGGCCACCGTGCCCGGTGCCCCGACGGGCGCCACCGCCGTCGCCACCAACTCGGCCACGGCCGCCCTGGTGAGCTGGACGGCCCCGGTGGTCAACGGCGGAGCCCCGGTGACCGGCTACACCGTGACGTCGGCCCCGGGTGGCTACACCTGCTCGACCGCCGCCACCAACTGCACGTTCAGCGGTCTCACCACCGGGACCACCTATACCTTCACCGTGACAGCGGCCAACGGCGCCGGGTCGGGCGCCCCCTCGTCGGCCACCAACACGCTGCGGGTCGGCACCCCCGGTGCACCCACGGCGGTCAGCGGCACCTCGTACGCCAACACCCAGTCGGTAGTCTCGTGGACGGCGTCGTCGGCCAACGGCGGCTCCGCCATCACCAGCTACACCGTGACCTCGAGCCCGGGCGGCTTCACCTGCACCACGGCGTCGACCACCTGCACGGTCACCGGTCTGACCAACGGCACCCCATACACGTTCACCGTGACCGCCGCCAACGCCACCGGCACCGGCACCTCCTCACTCCCCTCCGCGCCCGCCACCCCGGCCACGGTGCCGACCCAGCCCACCGCGGTGGCCGCCACCTCGTACGCCAACACCCAGTCGGTCGTCTCCTGGACGGCCCCCGCCTCCAACGGCGGCGCCGTCATCACCGGCTACACCGTGACCTCCAGCCCGGGCGGCTTCACCTGCACCACGGTCTCGACCACCACCTGTACGGTCACCGGCCTCACCAACGGCACCCCGTACACGTTCACCGTGACCGCCACCAACGGCGCCGGCACCAGCGCCGCATCGGCGCCGTCGGCCCCGGCCACCCCGGCCACCGTCCCGGGGGCGCCGACCGGCGTGTCCGCCACCTCGTACGTCAACACCCAGTCGGTGGTGTCGTGGACGGCACCGGCCTCCAACGGGGGTGCGGCCATCACCAACTACACCGTCACCTCGAGCCCGGGGACCTTCACCTGCACGACGGCCACCACCACCTGCACCGTGACCGGCCTCACCAACGGCACGGCCTACACGTTCACCGTCACGGCGACCAACGGCGCCGGCACGGGGCCGGCCTCGGCCGCCTCGGCCCCGGCCACCCCGGCCACCGTGCCGTCGGCACCCACCGCCGTGTCGGCGACGTCGTACGCCAACGCCCAGTCCGTCGTGTCGTGGACGGCGTCGGCCTCCAACGGCGGCGCCGCCATCACCGGCTACACGGCGACGTCCAGCCCCGGCGGCTTCAGCTGCACCACCGGCACGGGTTCCTGCACCGTGACCGGCCTCACCAACGGCACGGCCTACACGTTCACCGTGACCGCGGCCAACGCCGCCGGTACCAGCCCGGCCTCGACGCCGTCGGCTCCGGCCACACCGGCGACGCTGCCCAGCGCCCCGACCGGCGTGACCGCCACCTCCAACGCCAACAGCCAGTCGGTGGTGTCCTGGACGGCTCCGTACAACGGGGGTGCGGCCATCACCGGGTACACCGTGACCTCGAGCCCGGGCGGCAAGACGTGCACCACCGCCTCCACCAGCTGCACGGTGACCACCCTGACCAACGGCACGGCCTACACCTTCACGGTGACGGCCACCAACATCGTGGGCACCGGGCCCGCCTCGGCCGCCTCGTCGCCCGCCGTCCCGGCGACCGCGCCCGGCGCCCCGACCGCGGTGGCCGCCACCTCCAACGCCAACGCCCAGTCGGTGGTCTCCTGGACGGCACCGGCCTCCAACGGTGGCGCGGCGCTCACCAGCTACACGGCCACCTCGTCGCCCGGCGGCTTCACCTGCACCACGCCCAACGGGACCACCACCTCGTGCACGGTGAACGGCCTGACCAACGGCACGGCCTACACGTTCACGGTGACCGCCACCAACTCGGCCGGCACCAGCGCCGCCTCGGCGCCGTCGGCCGCGGCCACCCCGGCCACCGTCCCCGGCGCCCCGACCGCGGTGGCCGCCACGTCGAATGCCAACGCCCAGTCCCTCGTCTCCTGGACCGCACCGGCCTCCAACGGCGGCGCGGCGATCAGCGGCTACACGGTGGTGTCCTCGCCCGGCGGCTTCACCTGCACCACGGCCACCACCAGCTGCACCGTCGCCGGCCTCACCAACGGCTCCTCGTACACGTTCACGGTGACCGCCACCAACTCGGCCGGCACCGGTAGCGCCTCGGCCGCCTCGGCCCCCGCCATCCCGGCCACGGTGCCCGGCTCGCCCACCGCGGTGGGAGCCACCTCCAACGCCAACACCCAGTCGGTGGTGTCGTGGACGGCGCCGTCGACCACCGGTGGCGCCGCCATCACCGGCTACACCGTGACCTCGTCGCCCGGTGCCTTCACCTGCACCACCACCACCACCACCTGCACCGTGACCGGCCTCACCAACGGCACCGCCTACACGTTCACGGTGACCGCCACCAACTCGGCCGGCACCAGCGCCCCCTCGTCGCCGTCGTCGGCCGCCACCCCGGCTACGGCGCCCGGACAGCCCACCGCCGTCAGTGCCACCTCCTATGCCAACACCCAGTCGGTGGTGTCGTGGACGGCGCCGTCGTCCACCGGTGGCGCGGCCATCAGCGGCTACACGGTCACCTCCTCGCCGGGCGCCTTCACCTGCACCACGGCCACCACCAGCTGCACCGTGACCGGCCTGACCAACGGCACCAGCTACACGTTCACCGTGACCGCCACCAACTCGGCCGGCACCGGTGCCGCCTCGACGCCGTCGGCCGCGGCCACCCCGGCCACCATCCCCGGCGCCCCGACCGGGGTGTCCGCCACCTCGTACGCCAACACCCAGTCGATGGTGTCGTGGACGGCTCCGGTCTCCAACGGCGGGGCGGCGATCACCAGCTACAAGGTCACGTCGTCGCCGGGCGCCTTCACCTGCACCACGGCCACCACCAGCTGCACCGTGACCGGCCTGACCAACGGCACCAGCTACACGTTCACCGTGGTGGCCACCAACCCGGCCGGGTCGGGCACCACGTCGGCCGCCTCGGCTCCCGCCACCCCCGCCGTCGCACCCGGTGCACCCACCAGCGTCAACGCGTCGTCCAATGCCAACGCCCAGTCGGTGGTGTCGTGGAACGCCCCGGCCTCCAACGGCGGTGCCGCCATCACCGCCTACACGGCCACCTCGTCGCCGGGCGCCTTCACCTGCACCACGGCCACCACCAACTGCACGGTGACCGGCCTGACCAACGGCACCAGCTACACGTTCACCGTGACCGCCACCAACCCCGCCGGCACCAGCCCCGCCTCGAGCGCCTCGGCGGCGGCCGTCCCGGCCACCGTTCCAGGCGCCCCCACCGGGGTGACCGGAACCTCCAACGCCAACACCCAGTCGGTGGTGTCGTGGACGGCTCCGGCCTCCAACGGCGGCGCGGCCATCTCCAGCTACACGGTGAGCTCCTCGCCCGGCGGCCTGACCTGCTCGACCGCCGGGACCACCTGCACCGTGACCGGCCTCACCAACGGCACCAGCTACACGTTCACCGTGACCGCCACCAACTCGGCCGGCACCAGCGCCGCCTCCAGCGCCTCACCGGCCGTCGTGCCGGCCACGGTGCCCGGTGCCCCCACCGGTGTGACCGCAACCTCCAACGCCAACACCCAGTCGGTGGTGTCGTGGACGGCTCCGGCCTCCAACGGCGGGGCCACCATCACCGCCTACACGGCCACGTCGTCGCCGGGCGCCTTCACCTGCACCACCGCCACCACCAGCTGCACGGTGACCGGCCTGACCAACGGCACCAGCTACACGTTCACCGTGACCGCCACCAACTCGGCCGGCACCAGCGCCGCCTCGGCCGCCTCGTCGCCCGCCACCCCCGCCACCCCGCCGGGCGCCCCCACCGGGGTGGGCGCCACGTCCAACGCCAACACCCAGTCGGTGGTGTCGTGGACGGCTCCGGCCTCCAACGGCGGGGCCACCATCACCGCCTACACGGCCACCTCGTCGCCGGGCGCCTTCACCTGCACCACCGCCACCACCAGCTGCACGGTGACCGGCCTGACCAACGGCACCAGCTACACGTTCACCGTGACCGCCACCAACTCGGCCGGCACCAGCGCCGCCTCGACCGCCTCGGCGGCCGCCGTCCCGGCCACCACGGCGGGCGCCCCCACCGGGGTGGGTGCCACCTCCAACGCCAACGCCCAGTCGGTGGTGTCGTGGACGGCCCCGACCTCCAACGGTGGGGCGACCATCACCGCCTACACGGCCACGTCGTCGCCCGGGGGCTTCACCTGCTCGACGGCGTCGACGAGCTGCACGGTGACCGGCCTGACCAACGGCACCAGCTACACGTTCACCGTGACCGCCACCAACTCGGCCGGCACCAGCGCCGCCTCGACCGCCTCGGCGGCCGCCGTCCCGGCCACCACGGCGTCGGCACCCACCGCGGTGACCGCGGTGGCGACCTCGTCGGCCACCACCGCCGCCGTCGGCTGGACGACACCCGCCTCCAACGGCGGTGCCTCCATCACCAGCTACACCGTCACCTCGAGCCCGGGCGCCCTCACCTGCTCCAGCGCCACCACCAGCTGCACCGTGACCGGCCTGACCACGGGCACGACCTACAGCTTCACCGTGGCGGCCATCAACTCGGCCGGCACCGGTGCCGCCTCGGCCGCGTCCAACTCGCTGGTGGTCGGGACCCCCGGCACGCCCACCGCGGTGGGCGCCACCTCGAACTCGAACGCCCAGTCGCTGGTGTCCTGGACGGCGCCGACGGCCACCGGTGGCTCGACCATCTCCAGCTACAAGGCCACCTCGTCGCCGGGCGGCTTCACCTGCACCGGCGCCACCACCAGCTGCACGGTGACCGGCCTGACCAACGGCACCAGCTACACGTTCACCGTGACCGCCACCAACGCCACCGGCACCGGCCCGGCGTCGGCGGCGTCGGGTGCCGCCGTCCCCGCCACGACGCCGGGCGCCCCCACCGGCGTGACCGCCACCTCCTATGCCAACACCCAGTCGGTGGTGTCGTGGACGGCCCCGGCCTCCAACGGTGGCTCGACCATCACCGGCTACACGGTGACCTCCGCGCCCGGCGGGTTCACCTGTACGACGGCCACCACCAGCTGCACCGTCACCGGACTGACCAACGGCACCGGGTACACGTTCACCGTGACCGCCACCAACGGGGTGGGCACCGGCTCGGCCTCGACCGCCTCGGCGACGGCCACGCCCGCCACCACACCCGGGGCGCCGACCGGGGTGACCGCCGTGGCCACCACCTCGGCCACCTCGGCCACCGTCGCCTGGACCGCCCCCGCCAGCAACGGCGGCGCCGCCCTGACCGGCTACACGGTCACCTCGAGCCCGGCGGTCACCACGCCGGCCGCCTGCTCGACGTCGCTGACCGGTGCCTCCACCAGCTGCGTCTTCACCGGCCTCACCACCGGGACCAGCTACACCTTCACCGTCCAGGCCATCAACGGCGCCGGCACGGGCACGGCGTCGTCCGCCTCGGCCTCGATCAAGGTCGGGACACCGGGGGCACCGACCGGGGTCACGGCCGTGGCCACCACCGCCGCCACCTCGGCCACCATCACCTGGGTGCTGCCGGCCAACAACGGCGGCTCGGCCCTCACCGGGTTCACCGTGACCTCCAGTCCGTCGGTGACCACCCCGGCCGCCTGCTCGACGTCGCTGACCGGCACGTCCACCACCTGCGTGTTCACCGGCCTGACCACCGGGACCAGCTACACCTTCACGGTGGCGGCCAAGAACGCCAACGGCACCGGTGCCTCGTCGGCTCCGTCCAACTCGATCACCGTCGGCACGCCGGGGGCACCGACCGGGGTCACGGCCGTGGCCACCACCGCCGCCACCTCGGCCACCATCACCTGGGCGCTGCCGGCCAACAACGGCGGCTCGGCCCTGACTGGGTTCACCGTGACCTCCAGTCCGTCGGTGACCACCCCGGCAGCCTGCTCGACGTCGCTGACCGGCACGTCCACCACCTGCGTGTTCACCGGCCTGACCACCGGGACCAGCTACACCTTCACGGTGGCGGCCAAGAACGCCAACGGCACCGGCGCCTCGTCGGCGGCCTCGGCGGCGATCACCGTCGGCACGCCGGGGGCTCCGACCATCGGCACGGCGACGGCGTCGGGCACCACCAACGCCGCCACGGTGACCTGGACGGCCAACGCCAACAACGGCGGCTCGGCCGTCACCGGCTACACGGTGACCCCGTACCTGGCCGGGGTGGCCCAGACCCCGCAGGTCTTCGCCTCCACCCTCACCAGCGAATCGGTCACCGGGCTCACCCAGGGATCGAGCTACACCTTCAAGGTGCAGGCCACCAACACCACCGGGACCGGGGCCTACTCGGCGGCGACGACCGCGGTCACGATCACCAACTGACCCCTGACCCCGGCACCCCGGACCCCTGCCTCCGCACCGGGGCCGGACGACCCCCGTCGGAGGCGCCACCAGGGGCCGCTAGCCTTGAGCCACCATGCCCATCCTCACCCGTGACGACATCCGCAACGTGGCCATCGTGGCCCACGTCGACCACGGGAAGACCACCTTGGTGGACGCCATGCTCTGGCAGTCGGGTGCATTCCGTGACAACCAGTCGGTCAACGAGCGGGTCATGGACTCCGGTGACCTCGAGCGCGAGAAGGGCATCACCATCCTGGCCAAGAACACCGCCGTGCTGCACGGCGGGGTCAAGATCAACATCATCGACACCCCCGGCCACGCCGACTTCGGCGGTGAGGTCGAGCGGGGCCTGACCATGGTCGACGGCGTCCTGCTGCTGGTGGACGCCTCCGAGGGCCCGCTCCCCCAGACCCGGTTCGTGCTGCGCAAGGCGCTCGAGGCGCGCCTGCCGGTGGTGCTGGTGGTCAACAAGGTGGACCGGCCCGACGCACGCATCGACGAAGTGGTCCACGAGGTCGAGGAGCTGTTCCTCGACCTCGACGCCGACGAGGACCAGATCGACTTCCCCATCCTCTACTCCAACGCCCGCGCCGGGTGGGCGGCCACCGAGCAGGGCGTGGAGGGCACGGACCTCGAGCCCCTGTTCCAGGCCATCCTCGACCGCATCCCGGCGCCCCACTACGAGGAGGGGGCGCCGCTGCAGGCCATCGTGTCCAACCTCGACGCCTCCCCCTACCTCGGCCGGCTCGCCGTGTGCCGCGTCCACAACGGGACGCTCACCAAGGGCGCCGTCGTCGCCTGGTGCAAGCTCGACGGCACGATCGAGCGGACCAAGATCACCGACCTGTTCATCACCGACGCGCTCGACCGGGTCGACTGCGACTCGGCGGGTCCGGGCGAGATCGCCGCCGTGGCCGGCATGGCCGAGATCACCATCGGCGAGACGCTGGCCGACGCCGACGACCCCCGACCGCTTCCGGTCATCACCGTGGACGAGCCGAGCCTCGGCATGACCATCGGCATCAACACCTCGCCGCTGGCCGGAACCGACGGCAAGAAGCTGACCGCCCGCCAGGTGCTCACCCGCCTGGAGGGCGAGCTCATCGGCAACGTGTCGCTGCGGGTCCTCCCCACCGAGCGACCCGACACCTGGGAGGTCCAGGGCCGCGGCGAGCTGCAGCTGGCCGTCCTGGTCGAGACCATGCGCCGCGAGGGGTTCGAGCTGACCGTGGGCAAGCCCCAGGTGGTCACCCGGGAGATCGACGGCAAGCTCAACGAGCCGATGGAGCGGGTGGCGATCGACGTGCCCGACGACTACCTCGGCGTGGTCACCCAGCTCATGGCCCTGCGCAAGGGCACCCTCATCGAGATGGTCAACCACGGGACCGGATGGGTGCGGATGGACTACCGCATCCCCGCCCGCGGCCTGGTCGGCTTCCGCACCGAGTTCATGACCGAGACCCGCGGGACCGGCATGCTCCACCACGTCTTCGACGGGTGGGAGCCGTGGCACGGCGAGCTGAAGACCAAGCGCAACGGCTCGATGGTGGCCGACCGCCGGGGCATCACCACCGGCTACACCCTGATGAGCCTCCAGGAGCGCGGGCTGCTGCTCGTCGGCCCCGGCACCGAGGTCTACGAGGGCATGGTGGTGGGCGAGAACGCCCGCGACGAGGAGATGGACGTCAACCCGACCAAGGAGAAGAAGCAGACCAACATCCGGTCCGCCTCGGCCGACGAGGCCATCCGCCTCACTCCGCCGCTGCTCCTCTCGCTGGAGCAGGCGCTCGAGTTCATCGCCGACGACGAGTGCGTCGAGGTGACCCCGAACTTCGTGCGCCTGCGCAAGGTCATCCTCGACCAGACCACCCGCGGCCGGCTCCGCAGCCGGGCCCGCAAGGGCTGAGCCGGGCCCGCACGGGGCCCGCACGGGGTCACCACCGGGGCCGACCGCCGGCTGGCTCCGAGGGGAGGGCTCGAACCTCCAACATCCGGCTCCAAAGGCCGGCGTTCTGCCAATTGAACTACCTCGGACCGGTACGGGCCGGCACCTCGGACCGGTGCCCGCGCCCCGACCAGGCTACTCCCGGCCCGTGCGGCCCCTCGGCCCTGCCGCGGGAGTCGGGCACGACCCCGATAGGCTCCCGACCCGATGCGAATCCTCGTGGTGGACGACGATCCAGCGGTGAGCGGTGCCCTGCAGCGGGCGCTGCGACTCGACGGCTACGAGGTGACCCTCGCCAGTGACGGGCCACAGGCGCTCGAGGAGGTCGCCGTGCGCCCGCCCGACGCCATGGTGCTCGACATCGGCCTGCCCACCATCGACGGGCTCGACGTGTGCCGGCGCATGCGCGCCGCCGGCGACGACACCCCCGTCCTCATGCTCACCGCACGCGACGCCGTCGAGGACCGGGTGCAGGGCCTCGACGCCGGGGCCGACGACTACGTGGTCAAGCCCTTCGCCCTCGCCGAGCTCCTCGCCCGCCTGCGGGCACTCCTGCGCCGTCGGCCCGAGGACCCCGGGGAGACCCTCTCGTTCCTCGACCTCAGCCTCGACCCGATCACCCGTGAGGCCCATCGCGGGGACCGCGTCTTCACCGTGACCCGGATCGAGTTCGACCTCCTGGAGCTCCTCCTGCGCCACCCGCGCCAGGTGCTGACCCGCGAGCTGATCCTCGACCGGGTGTGGGGCTACACGTTCGACTCGGGCACCAACTCGCTCGCCGTCTACGTCGGCTACCTCCGCCGCAAGACCGAGGAGGGTGGCGAACCCCGGCTCATCCACACGGCCCGTGGAGTCGGCTATGTCCTGCGCGAGCCCTGACCGCCGGGGCGGCGTCGGCCCGTGACGTTCCGGACCCGCCTCGTGCTCGTGGCCACGGCGGCGGTGCTGGTGGTGGTGCTCGTCGCCTCGGTGGCCACCTACATCGTCGCCTACAACTCCCTGGTCGGCTCCATCGACGTCACCCTGCAGCAGGACGCCCGCACGTTGATCAGCGGCAACCAGATCGGCGTGCTGCCGAAGATCCAGAACACCTGCGGGCGCGCCGCGGGCTACTGCACGCAGATGGTGTGGGTCGGCGGGCACGTGTACCCCGGTGACCCCCAGGTGCTCCCCGTCACGCCGGAGGTGGCCCAGGCGGCGAGCAGCCTCGGGAACGCCCCCGAGCTGCTCTTCACCACCAAGGTGGGGGGCATCAGCGTGCGCGAGATCGCCCTCCCGCTGGCGGGGCCCTACCACTACACCAACGGCACCTCGGCACTCACCATGGACTACGGCGGGGCACTGCAGCTCACCGCACCGCTGACCGGGGTGAAGCAGGGCCTCCACCGGTTGGCCGTGGCCCTGTGGCTGATCATCCTGGCCGGGGTCGGGCTCGCCGTCGCCCTCGGACTGGCCGTCGGCCGCACCGTGCTCCGTCCGCTCGACGAGCTCACCGGGACCATCGAGGACCTCGCCCGGACCACCGACATGTCCCAGCGACTGGACCCGGGCGGTCCCGACGAGCTCGGCCGGCTGCGCCGGGCGTTCAACCGGCTCCTCGCCGCCCTCGACTCGTCACGGGAGAGCCAGCGCCAGCTCGTCCTCGACGCCTCCCACGAGCTGCGCACCCCGCTCACCAGCCTGCGCACCAACATGGAGGTGGCCCGGCGGATGGAGGAGCTGGCCCCCGACGAGCGCGAGGTCCTGATCGGCGACGTCCTCACCCAGCTCGACGAGCTCACCTCGCTGGTGGCCGACATGGCCGAGCTGGCCCGGGGCGACCTGCCCCAGCTGACGTCGGGCCCGGTCCGCTTCGACGAGCTGGTGCTGACCGCCGTGGAGGCCGCCACCACCCACGGGAGGAGCCGTGGCGTCACGTTCGCCGCCTCCACCCGTCCGTGCTGGGTCCAGGGGTCGTCGGCCCGCATCGAGCGGGCGGTCGACAACCTGCTCGACAACGCGCTCAAGTACAGCCCCGACGGCGGGCTGGTCGAGGTGGGGTGCGCCGAGGGCGTCCTGATCGTCCGCGACCACGGCCGGGGGGTGTCCGACGCCGACATCGAGCACATCTTCGACCGGTTCTACCGCGCCCCCGAGGCCCGCAGTCGGCCCGGGTCCGGCCTGGGCCTCGCCATCGTCGCCCAGGTGGCCCTCGACGAGGGCGGCCAGGTGAGCGTGCACCACGCCCCCGGAGGTGGAGCGCTGTTCCGCTTCGCCCTCCCGGCGATCGCCCCGCCCCACCCCGCCGGGACGCCGTCGACGACTGACGGCTGAGGCGTCCGGCACCCGGGGCCGTATGGCGTCATCGTCCCTGCTCGGCTAGGGTGCCCACCGACATGGGATCCCTGATCAAGAAGCGCCGCAAGCGCATGCGCAAGAAGAAGCACAAGAAGATGTTGAAGGCCACTCGTTGGCAGCGGCGGGCCGCGGGCAAGTAGCCCCGCCTGCGACGAGCGGCCCGGTCACCCGGTCCCGAGCGTCACGGCAGCACCTCACCCACCGCCGGCGACGTCCCCGTCGCCACCAGCGGAGCGCGCCGACCCCCGACCTCCAGCCAGACCCGGTCCTCGCGACCCAGTCCTGACGCGTCCCCCTCGACGAACCACGTCGAGCCGCTGCCGGCCAGCCGTGGCCGCTGACCGCTGGCCGCCTCCAGGGCGTCGCGCCACTCGGCCAGGCGGGGTTCGACGGCCAGTGCGGCATCCTCCAGGTCGTTGCCGTGGGCACCGTGTCCCGTTCCGACCCCCCGGACCCGGGCCGCGTCCCACGCCCGGTAGACCGCCACCGTGTCCACGCCGAAGGGCGGCAGCACCAGGACGAACGAGCGCGCCACGAACGGAAGGGGCGTCAGTTCCTCGCCGATGCCGGTCACCCGTGCCCGGCCCCCGGACAGGCAGAAGGGCACGTCGGCCCCCAGGGCGGCGGCCACCGACCGGTCGGCACACCCGGCCCAGCGCAGCACGGCGGCGGCGTCGGCCGACCCACCCCCGAGGCCGGCGCCCGGGGGGATGCGCTTGACCAGGCGGACCCGGGCCGTGCGTCCGGTGGCGACGAGGGCCCGGGTGACCAGGTTGTCGCCGGCCGGTCCCACGGACAGGTCACGCCCACCGACGTCCCCGCCCGGCCAGTCGGTGACCACCTCGAGCGTGCCGCCGCCGCCCGGGGAGGGGGTGATCTCGAGGGTGTCGGCCAGATCGAGGGTGACCATCTCGGCATCCAGCAGGTGGTAGCCGTCGGGACGGACACCGGTGACCCGCAGCGACACCGTCAGCTTGGCCGGTGCCGTCCACGTCGTCGGTCGGAGTTCCACGGCGCTCACGGCACGCCCGAGGCCCCGGGACGCCACCAGGCGAGGCGCTGCCACTCGGCGAGGTCCAACTCCTCGGCCCGGGCCGTCGGGGCGATGCCGGCGGCGGCGAACGCCTCGGGGGCCACCAGGTCCACCAGCGAGCGCCGGAGCATCTTGCGGCGGTGGGCGAAGCCACCCCGCACCACCGCGAACAGGCGGTCGTACTCGGGCGTGCCCGGGCCCTGCCGTTCCCCGCCGGGGGTCGCCAGCCGGTCGGCCCTCCGGTCCAGACGCACCAGCACCGACTCGACCCGTGGCTGGGGGATGAACACGCTGGCCGAGACCTTGCCGACCACCGCCGCCGTGGCCCAGTAGGCCACCTTGACCGACACGGCCCCGTAGGCGTCGTCCCGGGCCCGGGCGGCCAGGCGCTCCCCCACCTCGCGCTGCACCATGACCAGCAGCGACGCCACCTGCGGCGCCTCCTCCAGGACCCGCATCACCAGCGGGACGGCCACGTTGTAGGGCAGGTTGGCCACGAGCGACCATCCCGGTTCGGGGCCGAGCACGTCGGCGAAGTCCATGGTCAGGGCGTCGGCGTCCACCACCCGGACGCCCTCGGGCTCGACGACGCGGCGCAGCACGGGGAGGACGTGGCGGTCCACCTCGACCGCTGTCACCCGGGCACCCGCCTCGGCCAGCGCCAGGGTGAGCGATCCCAGGCCGGCGCCGATCTCGACCACCCGGGTGCCCGGTTCCACACCGGCCAGTCGCACGATGCGCCGCACCGTGTTGGCGTCGGCCACGAAGTTCTGGCCGAGGGCCCGGCTCGGGTGCAGCTCGTTCGCCAGGAGCAGCTCGTGGATCTCCGCTCGCCCGTGGGTCACCCGCTCAGTGTGGCACCTCGGGGCCACGGCACCTTCCATGCCCGCCCGCCGCCGGCCCGGGTCGCCTCACCAGCTGAGCTGGGCGTCCACGACCCCCTGCGAGAGGGGGGCGAGCTCGGCGAAGGTGTCCGTGGCCAGGTCGATCGAGCGGGCCGTGTCCGCCTCCCGGTCGTCCACCACGCAGGTCACCGTGGCGCCGTCGGCCGGATTGGTGACCCGGACGACGGTCCCGAACGGCAGCCACGGACTGGCGCACCGACCGGCCGGGTGGTCGTAGTACGTGACGATGCCCGTCGTCCGTACCGCACCGCCGACCACCGCCGGCGGACCGGTGGTGGTGGTCGTGGTGGTCGGGGGCACGGTCGTGGTGGTGGTCGTGGTCGGCGACGGTGCCGTGGTGGTCGTCGTGGTCGTCGGGACATCGGTCCGCACGGGGGCGCTGTCGATGACCACGGGCGGGGTGGCGCCCGTGGTCCGGGCGACGGACGACGCCGCCGACCCGGCAGCGGGCCGGGGCACGGGCCCCGGGGTGGCGGACGCGTCGGTGCCGTTCTGCAGCAACAGGAGCGGCACGACGAGCACGGCTCCGCAGAGGAGCAACGCGATGCCGTGCCGGCGGCCCCGGGGGGCTTCGGTCCTCAGGACTCCACTCTCCTACTCGGACGACGTCCCTCCCCCGACAGTCCCGGGATCCGGGCCGCCTGGTGGACGGCACCTCCCGGGGAGAGGATGGACTGCGGGCGGCTCCTCCGAACCGTCCACGGCCACCGGGCTCCGACACGGCTCCGGCAGCGGCACGACCGCTCCGGGGAGCGGCCGTCCCGGTAACGCTAGGTCCTCACCGGGGAAGGGGCAAACCGGAGTGGGATGCCCCCGATCGCCACGACCGTCCGCCTACGATGACCCGATGCACGGACCCCGGAACGCGTCGCTCGCCGCCGCCGCACTGATCGCCCTGGTCGTCCCCCTGGCCGCCGGGTGCTCCAGCTCACCCGCGACGACCACCACGACGACCACCCAGCCGACTGCGTCGACCGGCGGCTCGACCACGACGACGGTCCCCGCGCTGCCCGCCACCGGCAGTGTCGACGGCGTCACCCTGGCCGTCACCTCCTCGCCGGCCACCGGGACCATCGGCCACACCACGATCCACGTCACCGCCGTGCTCACCGGCACCGTCAAGGGTGCCACCCTCGGCTTCCAGGTGTCGGACCAGCCCTCGGCCGAGACGGGCAGGCCGGCCACCAGCCAGCACGTGGTGGTCCAGGGACCGGGCACCTTCCGGATGCCGGTGGGCTTCAAGCCCACGGCCGCGGGGACCTGGTCGGTCACCGTCACCTACTCGCCGTCGGACGCCTCGGCCTCGAAGCTGAGCGTCTCCGGGCTCCCCCCGGCGGTCGGCAGCTCGCCGCCCTTCCCGCAGCTCCGCACGGTCGTCACCGCCGGCTGAACCGCCCGGTGCGGGTCAGACCCGGAACGCCCGCCGGGCGTTCGCCGTGGTCAGTGCCGCCACCTCGGCGGTGGCCACGCCCCGGACCTGGGCGATCGTCGCCCCCACCAGCGGCACCCGGGCCGGCTCGTTGGGCGATCCGCGGTGGGGCACCGGGGTCAGGAACGGGGAGTCGGTCTCGACCAGCAGGCGGTCCGGCGGGCACAGGGCGGCCGCGTCGCGCACCTCCTGGGCGTTCGCGAAGGTCACCACGCCGCTGAAGGAGAGCGACGCCCCGAGGTCGAGGCACCGGCGGGCCTCGTCCGGCCCCCCGGTGAAGCAGTGGACGATCGTGCGCTCCGGCACGCCCGTCGCCGCCAGCACGTCGATCGTGTCGTCCCACGCCTCGCGGGTGTGGATCACCAGGGCCAGGTCGTGGCGGCGGGCCAGCTCCACCTGGAGGGCGAACGCCTCCCGCTGGACCGGCCGGGGCGAATGGTCGTAGTGGTAGTCGAGTCCGCACTCCCCGATCCCGACCACCACCGGGTCGGGATCGGCCAGGGCGTCGGCCAGCACGGCGTCGAGGGCGTCGACACCGTCCACGGCGTCGTGGGGATGGAGGCCGACCGTCGCCCACATGGCGACACCCTCCCCCGCCGCCGGGCCGCCGGGACGACGCATCCCGGTGGCCAGGGTCACGGCCTCGGCCGACGAGGCGGCACCCGTGCCCACGCACACCAGGCGGGTCACGCCGGCCTCGGCCGCCCGGGCCAGGGTGGCGGCCAGGCGGTCGGCGTGGGGCTCGACCGGCCCGTCGCCGGCAGGAGCCTCGAACTCGTCCTGGAGATGGCAGTGGGAGTCGAACCACCCGAGTACGGCGTCGTCCACGGTGGTCCTCAGTCCTTTCGTCGCGGGAAGAGCGGGGCGCCCTTGGCGACCGGCAGCCCGCCCGGGTAGCCGCCCCAGGCCGCGGCGGCGGGCAGACGCTGGTCGGCGGGGTCCCCGTCGAGTCCGATGCGATGCCAGATGGTCACCGCCGTCGAGGGCATGGCCGGAACCACCAGCACCGACACGATCCGCAGCACCTCGAGGGCGCTCCCCAGCACGGCGTCGACGGCCGGACCCGGCTCGGCCTTCCACGGCTCCGCCGATTCCAGTTCGGCGTTGGTCTCCCGGATGAGCCGCCAGGTCGACTCGAGGGCCAGGTGGGGGGCGCCGGCGTCCCACGCCGCCGACGTCTCGGCCAGCACCTCGGCGGACACGGCGGCGAGTCGGCTGCCGGGGTCGGGGGCGGGTCCGATGCCGCCGCACTTGGAGCCGACGACGGTGGCCACCCGGGACAGCAGGTTGCCCAGGTTGTTGGCCAGGTCCGCGTTGTACCGGGCCGAGATCCCCTCGGCCGAGAACTCGCCGTCGCTCCCGAGCGGCACGTCGCGCAGGAGGTGGTACCGGAGCGGGTCCACGCCGTACTCGGCGGCCAGATCGGCCGGTGCGATGCGGTTGACGCTGGAATTGGACATCTTGGCCCCACCGAGCAGCAGCCACCCGTGGACCTGGATGTGGCCCGGCGGGTCGATGCCGGCCGCCATGCACATGGCCGGCCACCACACGCAGTGGAACCGGATGATCTCCTTGCCGATCAGGTGGTGCACGTTCGGCCACCATGCGGCGAAGCGCTCCTCGTCGGTGCCGTAGCCGATGGCGGTCACGTAGTTGATCAGCGCGTCGTACCAGACGTAGAAGACGTGGTCCTCGTCCCACGGCACCCGCACGCCCCAGTCGATGGAGGTCCGGGTGATCGAGATGTCGTGCAGTCCCCCCTTGATGAAGCTCAGGGCCTCGTTGCGCTTCGACTCGGGCAGCACGGCGTCGGGATTCGCCGCGTACCAGTCCACCAGGGGCTGCTCGAACGCGCTCAGCCGGAAGAAGTAGTTCTCCTCCTCGAGCTCCTCCAGGGGGATCCGGTGGTCGGGGCAGAGGTTGCCCGGCAGCAGCTCGTCCGCCGCGTAGTAGCGCTCGCACGGCACGCAGTACAGGCCCCGGTAGGTGTCCTGGTAGATGTAGCCGTTGTCGTGGATGCGGCCCAGGAACCGCTGCACGGCGGCGGCATGGCGCGGCTCGGTGGTGCGGATGAAGTCGTCGTTGGCGATGTCGAGGCCGGCCCACGCCTCGGCGAACCGGGGCGACAGCTGGTCGGTCCAGGCCAGCGGGGTCATCCCCTGCTCCTCGGCGGCACGGGCCACCTTCTGCCCGTGCTCGTCGGTGCCGGTGAGGAAGAACACGTCGTCCCCCACCAGCCGGTGCCACCGGGCGAGGGCGTCGGCGTTGACCGTCGTGTAGGCGTGCCCCACGTGGGGCGCGTCCTTCACGTAGTAGATGGGGGTCGTGACGAAGTAGCGGGACACTGACCGTCAGCGTACCGATCGCGTCGCCCCCACCCGGACAGGCGACGGGCAGGGGCGGGTCGACCTACCAGTTCGCCACGTGGCAGCCCCCGCGCCCGGTGCGCTCGGTGTAGCGCTGGTGGTACGCCTCGGCGGGCCAGAACGTGGAGGCCGGGGCGACCTCGGTCACGATCGGTCGCTTGAACCGCGCCTGGAACGCGTCGAGTGACGCCCGGGCCGCCTCCGCCTGGGCGTCGTTGCGCACGAACACCGCCGAGCGGTACTGGGTCCCGTGGTCCGGCCCCTGACGGTTGAGCGTGGTCGGGTCGTGGTGCCGCCAGAACTCCTCGAGCAGGGTGTCGAAGCTCACCCGGGTCGGGTCGAAGGTCACCAGCACCGCCTCGGCATGGCCGGTCCCTCCCGAGCACACCTGCTCATAGGTCGGACGGTCGACGTCGCCGCCCTCGTAGCCCGAGACGGCGTCCACCACACCGGGCACGGCCAGGAAGAACTCCTCGACCCCCCAGAAGCACCCGGCGGCGAACGCCGCCCGGTCGTACCCCTCGGGCACGTCGTCCGGCTCGAGGGGAGGGGCCTGGGAGGCGTCGAGGTTGGTGCTCCGTCCGAACATGGTGGTCCTCCTGCGATCGTGGCGGCGCCGGGTTGCGCCTGCGGTGGATGTGTCCTGTCGAGGGTGCAGTCCGGTGACGACCGACCACCGTTACTGCGGCCGGGTCCGTGCACGACGGCACCCGTCCCCTCCCGGGAGGTCCAACGCCGTCCCGGGCCCCCGGATTCCGGGCGGGCTCAGCCGGTGTCCCCTGCGCCGACGTCGTCGGCTCCTGCTCCGGCCTGCTTGGCCTGCAGCGCCAGCTCGTAGACCCGCCGCCGCGGTACCCCGTGGTCGGCGGCGACCCGGTCGACGGCCCCGCGGGTACGTGCCCCGCCCGCCGTCTGCTCGGCCAGTGCGGCCAGCAGGAGCTCGTCGCCGACCTCCGCCGCCTCGACGGGAGGCGAGCCGGCCAGGACCAGGACGACCTCGCCCCGTACGCCCCCGGCGGCCCACTCGGCGGCCCCGCCCAGCGTTCCCCGCCACACCTGCTCGTGGAGCTTGGTCAGTTCGCGGGCCACGGCCACCGGGCGGTCGGCACCGCAGGCACGGGCGAGGTCCGACAACGTGGCGGCCGTGCGCACCGGCGACTCGAACAGCACGGTGGTGCGGGGCTCGGCGGCCACCGCCCCCAACCGCTCGGTCCGCTCCCGGCCCGAACGGGGCAGGAACCCCTCGAAGCAGAACCGGTCGGTGGCCAGCCCGCTCGCCACCAGTGCGGCCAGCACGGCCGACGGTCCGGGGACCACCGTCACCGCCAGGCCGGCGGCGGCCACGGCCGCCACCACCCGGGCGCCCGGGTCGGACACGGCCGGCATGCCGGCATCGCTCACCAGCGCCACGGTGCGGCCGGCGGCCACGGCGGCCACCACCTCGTCGGCCCGGTCGTCCTCGTTGTGCTCGTGCAGTGAGCGCAGCGGTACGCCGGAGATGCCGGCGTGGGTCAGGAGCCTGCGGGAGTGACGGGTGTCCTCGCAGTAGACGACGGCCGCCGTCGCCAGGGCCTCCACGGCCCGCGGGGACAGGTCGCCCAGGTTGCCGATCGGCGTGCCCACCACCACCAGGGTGCCACCGGACGGGGTGGCGCCGGGCCCGTCGGGGGCCGGGTCCCCGACGTCCCGGGGGCCGTCGACGCCGGTCACCGGCGCACCTCGAGGTGGTCGCCGGCCCGCAGTCCCCAACGCTCGAACGCCCCGGCCTGGGCCTCGATCACGGTGCGCCCCCGCCGTCGGGGCCGGGTCATCCGCAGGGGCCGGACCCGGACCACGTCGAGCACGACCAGGTCGCGGTCGCAGATGGCGACGTCGATGACGAAGCGCATCCCCACCGTGTGGACCGCACGGGTGCGCGGCAGGACCATGGCACCCTCGTAGCCGTCACGCCCGAGCAGACCCTTGGCCCGTGTCCGCATGTCGTCGGCCACCTCGGCGGCGGCCAGCACGTCGCCGTCACGCAGCAGCCAGGTCACGGGGCCGACGTCCACCGGTGCGCCGCCGCCCCGTGCCGTCCGGCCCGCCGGCTGCCCGTTGGCCGGAGGTGGCGTGCAGCGAGTAGCCTTGCGGGACTGTGTCGAAACGAACCAACAAGCGCAAGCTCCGGGCCAAGAAGAAGGCCAACCACGGCAAGAAGCCGAACTGCGGGCGCGGCTGACCGCTGCCCCCCGGGATCCGGTACGCCGGAACCCCTCCCCCCGCCCCGGACGACCGGGTGGGGACGTTCGCTCCCGTACCGCAGGGATCCCCTGCCCCGTGGTCGCTCCGCGCCCCGGTGACGGTTGGCCCGTCCCGGGTGCCGCCCGGCAGCCTGGACCGTGCCCGGGTGCCGCCCGGCAGCCTGTCCCGGGGAGCAGGTGCCGGGGCCGCTCAGGCGCCCGGAGACCACGGACACCTCAGACGGTCGAGCACGCCGACCAGCGCCGTCGGCCGATCGGTGATGATCCCGTCGACACCGAGGGCGCACAGCTCCTCCATCTCGGTCTCCTCCTCGATGGTCCAGACGTGGACGGCCAGGCCGTGGTCGTGGGCGACCGCGACGAACCGCTCGTCGACCAGGGTGACGTCACCGAAGGTGTGCGGCACCTGCAGGGCCACGTGGCGGGTCGGGGGCGGCTCCTCACCCGCCTGGACGGCCCGGTAGAACGCTGCGGTCGCCACCGTCCCCGCCGAGGTGGCGAACTCGGGTGCGTAGCCCGAGAAGCTGTCGGTGGCGATGTCGAGGAACGAGGCCACGATCACCCGGTCGGCACCGTCGAACCGGCGGAGCAGATCGGCCAGCGCCTCCTCGTAGGGCGGGACGACCGGGGCCGTCTGCTTGATGTCCAGGTTCAGCACCGTCGACGGGAACTCCTCGAGGACCTCCTCGAGGAGGGCGAACCCGAAGCGGTGGTCCCCGGGCGCCCGCCCCCGGAACGGGTACCCGTCGTCGGGCAGGCCCGGGGTGACGTCGGCCCCGGGGGCCCACCAGTAGGCGTTGTCCAGCCGGGACAGCTCGTCGTAGGTGAACGAGGCGATGGTCCCGGATGCGGCAGTCGTCCGGTCGACGGTGTCGTCGTGGCAGACGACCAGGCGACCGTCCTTCGTGGCGTGCACGTCGAGCTCGATCCCGGTGGCGCCGGCGTCGAGTGCGGCGGCGATGGTGTGGAGCGTCGACGACGGACCCTCCCACGCCCCGCCCTGGTGGGCGTAGGCGATGACCCGGCGCTCCGTCCACACGGATCGGGCCGGAGGCTCGGCAGGCCGGGGACCGGGCGAGGGGGGCACGGAAGAACGGTAGCCTCTGACCCGCCATGCTGGACCACGTCTTCACCCAACTCGTCGCCTCGCACCGGAACGCGTTCGAAGCCGCGCTCCTGCAGCGCCAGGCGGTGGAGGAGCGGTTCCAGGTCGACGTGTTCCTCGGCGACGTCAGCTTCGAGACGTCCTACAGCCTCCCCGGCGAGGAGCGCCCGGCGCGCATCCGGGTCGACACCAGCCTGGACTGGCCGACGTGGAGCCAGACCGCCTACCGGAGCTGGGCCATCGGAGACGATCCGGACGAGCCACCCGAGGTGCTGGTCGAGATCGCCTTCCGGGTCCAGGGCCTCGACGGGGTACCGGGGGCGGCGCCGCTGCTCGCCACCCTGCCCGAGCACCTGGACGTCCTGGGCGAGCCGCTCGTCCGTGGACCGGCAACCATCGAGCAGGTGCTCCTCGACGGGTTGGACGAGCCCGAGTGCGCCATCGAGGTCGCCTACGAGGGCTCGTGCGCCCTGGACGAGGCGCTCCTCGAGGACCCGGCGGCACTCGACGAGGCGGTGGCGCCCCTCGGCCGGGCCGTGGCGTCGCTGCTGGTGCGGATCGGCGACCTGCCGTTCGTCTTCCGGCCCACCGACGCCGTCGAGGACTGACCCGACCGGCTGCCCGACGGGCACCGCCCGCCGGTTCCCCCGGCGTCAGGCGAACAGACCGGCCTCGAGCGCCAAGGCCCGCAGGTCGGCGAGCGGCCGGGCGCCGACGTGGGAGATGACCTCCGCCGCGCACACACCGCCGAGTCGGGCGGACTCCTCCGGACCCAGTCCGTTGGTGATGCCGTAGAGGAAGCCGGCGGCGAACAGGTCCCCGGCACCGGTGGTGTCCACCACGGCGCCCACGGGGGCGGCGGGCACGGTGACCGGACCCGACGCCGTCACCACCACCGACCCCTGGGCACCCCGGGTCAGGACGGCCAGCACCCCGGTCTCGGCGACGGCTTCGACGGCGCCGTCGAAGCTCGACGCCCCGAACAGCAGCATCGCCTCCTCCTCGTTGGCGAACAGCAGCTCGAGATCGCCGTCCAGGAGCTCCAGGAACTCCGCGCGGTGGTGCTGGACGCAGAACGGGTCCGACACCGTCAGGGCCACGGCGGCGTCGTGGAGGTGGGCCGTCTCGATCGCCTCCCGCATGGCCGCCTTGGCCGGACCCTGCTCCCACAGGTAGCCCTCCAGGTAGACGACCTGGGTGGACGCCAGGTGGCCGTCGTGGAGGTCGACGGCGCCGAACGCCGATGCCACGCCGAGATGGGTGGCCATGGTGCGCTCGGCGTCCTCGGTGACCAGGACGAGGCAGTGCCCGCTCACCACCTCACCGGGGACGGCGGCCGTCGGGATCGGGTCGAACGCCACGCCGATCGAGCGGATGTCGTGGGTGAAGGCCTGTCCGAACAGGTCGTCGGCCACCCGGCCGAGGAAGGCCGCCCGGCCCCCGAGGGCGGCGACGCCCGCCGCCGTGTTGGCCGCCGAACCGCCGGAGGCCTCGGTGGTGGAGCCCATGCGCGCGTAGATGGCGGCCGACCGCTCGTGGTCCACCAGGGCCATGGTCCCCTTGACCAGGTCCAACCCGACCAGGTCCTCGTCCGTCGCCGAGGCGAGGACGTCGACCAGGGCGTTGCCGATGCACACCACGTCGAGCCTGGTCGCCGGCGGTCCGTCCCCGGGGGCGGGCGCGTCGGGAGCGGTCGATTCGGGATGGGAGTCGGAGGGCACGGCCCGACGGTAGCCTGCCCACCATGCGTACTTCGACTCCCGACGCCGGCGTGACCGACGATTCCGCCGCCTACCGGCTCCCCACCACGGTGCTGCCCCGCCACTACCGGCTGGCCCTGGAACCGGACCTGGCGGCGGCGACCTTCACCGGTGACGTCGAGATCGACCTGTCCGTCGAGTCCGCCACCTCGACGATCGTGCTCAACGCCGCCGAGCTGGTCATCGGCTCGGCCGTCCTGCGCCCCGGTGACGGGGGCCCCGAGCGCACGCCCGCGTCGATCACCCTGGACGAGCAGGAGAGCCGGGCCGTCCTGACGTTCGACGACCCGCTCGAGCCGGGTCCCGCCACCCTCCACCTCGTCTTCACCGGGATCCTCAACGACAAGCTCCGCGGCTTCTACCGGTCGACCTTCACCGACCAGGACGGCGTCGAGCGGGTCATCGCCACCACCCAGCTCGAGTCCACCGACGCCCGGCGGGCCTTCCCGTGCTTCGACGAGCCCGAGTTCAAGGCCACGTTCGAGATCACCCTGGTGATCGACGACGGCCTCAACGCGTACTCCAACTACCCCGTGGTCGAGGAGACCCTCCGGCCCGACGGCAAGCGCGTCGTCCGCTTCTCCCCCACCATGGTCATGTCGACCTACCTGGTCGCCTTCGTGGTCGGCCCGCTCGAACACACGGACCCCCTCGACGTCGACGGCGTGCCCCTGCGGATCGTGCACCCCCTCGGCAAGGGCCACCTCACCGCCTTCGCCCTCGAGGTCGGCGCCCACGCCCTGCGCTTCTTTGCCGACTACTTCGGGATCCCCTACCCGGGGGAGAAGATGGACATGGTGGCCATCCCCGACTTCGCCGCCGGCGCCATGGAGAACCTCGGGTGCGTGACCTACCGCGAGTCGGCCCTCCTCGTCGACCCGGCGACCGCGGCCCGCGTCGAGCTCGAGCGGGTGGCCGACGTGATCTGCCACGAGGTCGCCCACATGTGGTTCGGCGACCTGGTGACGATGAAGTGGTGGAACGGGATCTGGCTGAACGAGGCGTTCGCCACCTTCATGGAGGTGCTCGCCGTCGACGCCTTCCGGCCCGAGTGGCAGCGGTGGGTCAGCTTCGGCGTCGAGCGCGAGGCGGCCATGGCCGTCGACGGCCTGCACGCCACCCGCCCCGTCGAGTTCCCGGTGGGCCGGCCCGAGGAGGCCGAGGGCATGTTCGACGTCCTCACCTACCAGAAGGGCGGGAGCGTCCTGCGCATGCTGGAGCAGTTCATCGGCCCGGACGTCTTCCGCGAGGGCATCCACGACTACCTGGTCACCCACGCCTACGCCAACACCGAGACCCGGGACCTGTGGGACGCCCTCGAGGGCTCGAGCGGCCGTCCCGTGTCGCGCATCATGGACACCTGGATCAACCAGGGCGGGTATCCGCTGCTGACCGTCGGCGACGACGGTGCCGTCACCCAGCAGCCGTTCAGCTACTCCGGCGACCCCGGCGGGGCCATCGGCTCGCGGTGGCAGGTCCCGATCCTCCACCGGAGCATCGGCTCGGACCCCGACCTCGTCGAGTCCGGACTGCTGACGGCGCCGAGTGGGACCATCGAGGGCCAGGGCGACGGACAGCTCCTCGTCAACGCCGGCGGCTCGGGCTACTACCGGGTCGCCTACGGCACCGAGGCCGTGGCCCGACTGGCGGCGGACCTCGGCGGGCTGACCCCGCTGGAGCGCTACAACCTGGTGTCCGACACCTGGGCGGCCACCCTCGCGGGCAGCGCGCCCCTGGCCGACCTGCTCCGTCTGGCCCGGTCGATGGGCGACTCGGGCGAGGGCGACCCGAGCGTCTGGTCGGTCGTCCTCGGCGCCCTGGGCCTGATGGACCGGATCGCCCCCGACGACGGGCGGGCGGCCCTGGCCGCCGGTGTGCGGTCCCTGCTCGGTCCCCTCGTGGCCGCACTCGGGTGGGACCCGCTCCCCTCCGACGACGAACGCACCCCGTCGCTGCGGGCCGGCGCCCTGCTCGCCCTGGGCACCATCGGCGAGGACCCCGGGGTGCGCACCGAGGCGGCCCGGCGCTACGGCGCCGCCGATGCCGTCCCCCTGCACGGCGACACGGCATCGGCCGTCGTCGGGATCGTGGCCGCCCACGGTGGCGCCGACGAGTACGAGTCCTTCCTGGCCCACTACCGCTCGCCGGCCAACCCGCAGGAGGAGGGCCGCTACCTCGACGCGCTGGCGGCCTTCCGCGAGCCGGAGCTGGTGGCCCGCACGTTCGACCTCGCCATGGACGAGGTCCGCAGCCAGGACGCGCCGTTCCTCATCCGGATCCTGCTGTGGAACCGCCACGCCGGGCCCGCCACCTGGTCGCGGGTCGAGGCGGCCTGGGACGAGTTCCCCGGGAAATTCCCCTCGAACACCCTGCCGCGCATGCTGGACGGCGTCCGGGGCCTGTGCTCGCCCCCCGAGCTGGCGGACGAGGTCACCGCGTTCGTCCAGGCCCATCCGCTGGCCGCCGGTGGCCGGACCGTCGACCAGATCCTCGAGCGCCTGGCCATGAGCGTCGCCTTCGGGCGGCGCGAGGGCCCGGGTCTGGCCACCACCGTGGGCGACACCCTCGGGTCGGACTGACCCCGTGGCGCCCGCCGGGCCTTCGGGCTGCCGGCGGGGCTGCCGGCGTCCCCGCCCGTCCCTAGGCTGATCCGGTGCAGCTCGGCGTCGTCCTGGGCGTCTTCGCCCTGATCTTCGTGGCGGAGCTGCCCGACAAGACCATGATCGCCACCTTGATCATGGGCAGCCGCAACCGGCCGGTCCTGGTCTGGATCGGGGCCACCGCCGCCTTCGGTCTCCACGCCGCCCTCGCCGTGCTGGCCGGGCGGCTGCTCGCACTCCTGCCCCATGCCTGGGTGGAGGGGGTCACCGCCCTGCTGTTCGCCGGGGGAGCCGCCTACCTGCTGCTCGTGTCCGAGGAGGAGGAAGAGGAGGAGGGCACCGAGGAGGTGGCACGGGTGCCGAGCGGGCTCCGCCCGATCGGCACCGCCTTCGTGGTCATCCTGGTGGGTGAGTTCGGCGACCTGACCCAGATCCTGACGGCCAACCTGGCGGCCAGGTACCACGACCCCCTGTCGGTCTTCGTGGGGGCGTTCGCGGCGCTGGCCACCGTCGGCGCCATCGGCGCGTTCAGCGGTCGGGCGCTGCTCCGGGTCCTCCCGCTCACGGTGATCCGCAGGGCGGGCGCCGTGGCGCTGGCCGGACTCGCCGTGTACTCGCTCGTCACGCTGCTCACCGGGTAGGACGTCCGCACCACGGGTCGGGCGGTAGCGTTCGCCCATGGCCCACGGTCCCGACGCGCTGCGATCCCACGCCCCGGCGGCCGCCGAGGCGCTGGACGCCGTGGTGGACGCCACCTGGGCCGTGGCCGTCGAGCGCGGCGTCCTCGGCCTGGTGGACGAGGCGGCCCACAGGACCGCCGCCCTCCACGGGCTCGTGCCGCTGGAGCCGCCCGGGACGGTCGGGGCTCCGGGTCCCGACGCGCTCGACGCGCTCGACGCGGACGGTGCCGGTGCCGTGCTGGCGTTCGCCGAGCAGTGCAGCCTCGACGTGTCCGCCGTCACCCCCGACCAGCGGGCGGCGTTCCTGGCCGCCGCCGGGCGCGCCAGCGGGGACCTGGCCGCCGCCCTGTGGGTGGTCGACGTGGTGCCGCGCACCCGGACGGCCCTGGACGCCCTGTTCGGTGCCGGACCCTGGCCCGTCCCCCGGAGCGGGGGCCCCGGCGTCGACCTGTGGGCCGCGCTCGACGGTCTCGTCCGGACCGTGCCCACCCTCGACGCCCTCGATCCGGTGACCTCCGAGCTGGTGCGCCTGCGCGGCGCCCGCCAGCACCGCTGCCGGCTGTGCATGTCCATCCGGAGCCGTCCGGCGCTGGTGGCCGGGGCCGACGAGGCCATGTTCGACGCCGTGGACCACCATGGGGACAGCGGTCTGCCCCCGCTGGCCCGGGCGGCCCTGGCGTTCACCGACGCCATGGTGTGGACGCCGGGGCGGCTCGACCCGGCCGTCGTCGCCGACCTCGCCCGGGAGGCGACCCCGTCCCAGCAGGTGGAGGTGGTCCTGGACGTGACCCGCAACGCCCTGAACAAGGTGGCCGTGGCACTCGGTGCCGACGCCGCCCACGTGGAGGTCGGCACCGAGATCTACGACGTCGAGCCGGACGGTTCCCTCGTCTACGGACTGACCCTGGGCTAGGAGCGGCGCCGACGGCCGGCCACGGGGGCCGGCGGGCGCGCCGCGGATCAGGGGGCGATGGTGGCCCGGAGCTCCTCCAGACGGGCACGGTCGAGCGAGTACCACACCCACTTCCCCCGGCGTTCACCGGCGATCAGCCCGGCCTCGCCCAGGATCTTCAGGTGGTGCGAGACGGTGGGCTGACTCCTCCCGAGCGGGGCCACCAGGTCGCAGACGCAGACCTCGCCGTCGGGTGCGGCGGCCAGGATGCTGAGGAGCCGGAGGCGCACCGGGTCGGCCAGCGCGCTGAACCCGCGGGCCAGCTCGACGGCATCGTCCGCTCCCAGCGGCGCGGCCAGGACCGACGCGCAGCAGGTGGTCGCCTCGGCGACGGACGAGTGGGCGGTGGTGGCCATGGCTTCCTCCGATTGACAGCTATCGATACATCATCCATACTCGATGCATCGAACTCCATCGATACTACCGGAGGCAGCCCCGATGTCCAGAGTCCAACTCGCCCTCAACGTCTCCGACCTCGACGAGGCCGTCACCTTCTACACCAGGCTCTTCGGCACCGAGCCGGCCAAGCGCCGGCCGGGGTACGCCAACTTCGCCATCGCCGACCCGCCGCTCAAGCTGGTGCTGCTGGAGACCGAGGACGCCCGCGGCCACGGCGTCGCCGGGGCTCTCAACCACCTCGGTGTCGAGGTCGGGACCACCGACGAGGTGGTGGCCGCCACTGGCCGCCTGAGCGCCGAGGGGCTCGAGACCGAGGTCCAGGACCAGACCACCTGCTGCTTCGCCGTCCAGGACAAGGTGTGGGTCAGCGACCCCGACGGGGCGCCGTGGGAGGTCTACACCGTGCTCGCCGATGCCCCGGCCGACCCGGGGATCGCCGGGGACGCCACCTGCTGCATCCCCGAGGCCGTCGGGGGCACCCCGGTGTCGACCGGTGCCGGCACGCCCGGGTCGTCGTCGTGCTGCTGAGCACCCTCGCCTCGCACCGGTGACCGGGACCCGACCACGCGTGGGATCGGACGACGCCCCGTTGTGGCGGAGGCTGACGGCGGAATTCCTGGGCAGCGCCTTCCTGGCGGCCGTCGTGATCGGCTCGGGGATCTCCGCCCAGCACCTGGCACCCGGGAACACCGGCCTCCAGCTGCTCGAGAACGCGCTGGCCACCGCCGCCGGTCTCTACGCCATCATCCTGATGGTGGGACCGGTCTCGGGTGCACACCTCAATCCGGTGGTGTCCCTGGTGGACGCCGTGTTCGGCGGGCTGCGCTGGCGGTCCGCCTGCGCCTACGTCCCCGTCCAGGTCGCCGGGTGCACCGCCGGTGCCGTCGTGGCAAATCTCATGTTCTCGGAGCCCGCGGTCAGCATCTCGACGAAGCACCGGGCCTCGCCCGCCCACTTCGGGTCCGAAGTGGTGGCGACCTTCGGCCTCCTGCTCGTCATCTTCGCCCTCGCCCGCAGCGGCCGGTCCCGCAGCGCGGCCGCGGCTGTCGGCGCCTACATCGGTGCCGCCTACTTCTTCACCAGCTCGACCAGCTTCGCCAATCCGGCGATCACGGTGGGGCGGATGTTCTCCGACACGTTCGCCGGGATCGCGCCGTCCTCGGTGCCGAGCTTCGTGGTCGCCCAGGTCGTCGGCGGCGCCCTTGCCGTCGCCGCCATCTGGGTCCTCTATCCCGACATCACCTCCGACGAGGCCGCCGACATCCTCTTCCCCCGGCATCCGCCGTCGACCGACCCCGCCGGAGCCATCGCCGCCGGAACCCCTCGGACCACCGGCGACCCGCGCACCGCCCCGACCCCGACCCCGACCCGGGAGCCCGCATGACCACCGTCCCGACCGTGCTCTTCCTCTGCGTCCACAACTCCGGTCGGAGCCTGGCCGCACGCGTCCTCCTCGACCACTACGCCGCCGGACGGATCCGGGTGGAGTCGGCCGGCTCCGAGCCCGCCGACCGGCTCAACCCGTCGGTGGTGGCCGTCCTGGTCGAACGGGGCCTCGACCCCGGCCACGACGTGCCGAAGGCCCTGTCCGACGAGACGGCCCGGGCCGCCGACGTGGTCGTGACCATGGGATGCGGCGACACGTGCCCGATCCACCCGGGCGCCCGCCACCTGGACTGGGCGGTGGCCGACCCGGCCGGTCGGTCCGTCGCCGAGGTGCGCCCGATCGTCGACGAGATCGACCGACGGGTGCAGGCCCTCCTGACCGAGCTGGTCGGGTCCCCGTAGGGAGCGGGGCCCGGTGGTCGGGCCGCCCGAGGGAGCCCGTCGGTCGATGTGACCACCCGTCGCCACCGTGGGAGTGTGGGCGGATGGAATCGACCAGCACCCCGGACAGCCAGGCGCCCGATGGGGCCGCCGGTCGGCGTCAACACCTGTTCTCCCTGGCCAGGGCCACGACCGGCTTCATGCCCGACGACGAGGGCGAGGCCCTCTTCGAGGCGGCGCGCCGGGCCGGCGCGGCCCGTCCGGCGGCCACCTTCGTCGAGATCGGGGCCTGGTGCGGCAAGTCGACGACCTATCTGGGGGCCGCCGCCGAGGAGACCGGGGCCGTGCTCTTCAGCCTCGACCACCACCACGGGTCCGAGGAGAACCAGGCCGGCTGGGAGCACCACGACCGGTCGCTGGTGGACCCGGCCACGGGGCGGATCGACACCCTCCCGCACTGGCGACGGGCCATGATCGGCGCCGACCTCGAGCAGTCCGTCGTGGGTGTCGTCGGTGACTCCCCCACGGTCAGCTCCCGGTGGACGACACCGCTGGCGTTCTGCTTCATCGACGGCGGACACGGCGAGGAGCCGGCGTGGGCCGACTACCGGGGCTGGGCTCCCCATGTGGTGGTGGGCGGCTGGCTGGCCATCCACGACGTCTTCCCGGACCCGGCCGACGGCGGGCGCCCCCCCTACGACCTGTGGTGCGCCGCCCTGGAGTCGGGCGAGTTCGTCGAGGACGGCGCCTGCGGGTCGCTGCGGGTGCTCCGCCGGGTCTGAACCGGCCACGGGTCGTCCGGTCGGGCGACGGTCAGGCGGGTCCGGGGCTCCCGGGCGCCCGCAGGGCGGGCTCCACCGGTGCCGCGGGGGCGGGCTCGGTGAGGTCGAGGTGGCTCGGGAGGCCCTCGCCGCGGAAGAGTCCCGAGGCCGGCGTCGACCGACCCAGGGCGTCGGCGGCCAGCACGATCGCCCCCGCCGTGTAGGTCGAGCGCTCGAGGGGCGGGTAGGTCGCCTCCTCGGGGTAGACCATCCCGGTCCAGTACGAGCCGTCCTCGTTGCGCAGGCCCTGGACCCAGGTGAACAGCATGCGGGCCTCGTCGTCCCGGCCGAGGGCGTCGAGGGCCAGGACGCATTCGGCCGTCTCGGCGGCCGTCACCCACTCCCCGGTGGACACGCAGCGCACGCCGCGACCCTCGAGGACGAAGGTCTCCCACGATCCGTCGATGCGGGCGTGGGCGGCGGGGCCGCTCAGCGCGCCGGACAGGATCGGGTAGTACCAGTCCATGGCGAACTCGACCTTGGGGGCGAACGCGGCCGGGTCGTGGGCCAGGGCGTGGGCCAGCCGGCCGGCGGCCAGCTCCCAGTCGGGCCGCCCGTGCTCCAGACGCTCGGCGATGGCGATGGCGCACCGGAGGCTGTGGTAGATCGACGACGACCCGGTCAGCAGGGCGTACTCCTCGAGGAAGCCGGACGGGTCGAGCGACCACCGGATCGAGCCGTCGAGGCGCTGGTAGCGCAGCACGAAGTCGACCCCGGCCTCGACGGTCGGCCACAGGTGCTCGAGCCCGTCCAGGTCGCCGGTGGAGATGTAGCGGTGCCAGGCGCCGGTGGCCAGGTAGGCGCACACGTTGGTGTCGAGCCGGGCGTCCTTGACCCCGGTCGTCAGGTAGTAGTTGAACCAGCTGCCGTCGGGCAGCTGCGTGTCCACCAGCCACCGGTAGGCGCGGTCGGCTTCGGCGTCGAGGCCGACGGCGGTCAGCGCCATGGCCGCCTCGACGTGGTTCCACGGGTCGCAGTGGCCACCGGGGAACCAGGGGATCATCCCGTCGGGGCGCTGGAGGTCGACGATCGAGCGCGCCGTCGCCTGCACCTGCTCGGCGCTGATGATGCCGGGGACCTCGGGGATCGCCCTCATGCCCGGGCCCCCACCCGGTCGTCGACGTCCGCGTGCCTGGCACCGTCGGGCTTGACCAGGTAGACGACCAGGCTCTTGCCGACCAGCGGGTTGAGCACCCGTTCCGTCAGCCGCGTCGTGCGCGGCGCCTTCTCGATGTCCCACACCAGGAGCCGGTGGTAGGCGGCCACGGCCGGATGGTCGTTGTTGGTGGTCCCGACCAGGCACTTGAGCCACCAGTAGGGGGCGTGCAGCCCGTGGGCGTGGTGGTGACCGGTGGACTGCATGCCGGTGCCCTCGAGACGCTCGACCAGCTGGCTGCGGCGGTAGATCCGGATGTGCCCCCCGGGCACGTTGTGGTACTCGTCGGACAGCGACCAGTTCACGAATTCGGGGCCCATGCGGGGGACGGTGATGGCCATCGTGCCACCGGGACGCAGCACCCGGGCCAGCTCGACCATGGCCTGCTCGTCGTCGGGGATGTGCTCGAGGATCTCCGAGGCGATCACCCGGTCGAACACCCCGTCCTCGAACGGCAGGGCCAGGGCGTCACCCTGCACGGAGCCCACGCGGGCCTCGACCGGGTCGAGCTCGCCGGCGTCGGCCATGGCGCCGAACGTGTCGCGCACGCTGCGCACCTCGTCGGCGCCGAAGTCGAAGGCCACCACCTGGGCGCCGAGCCGGGCCGCCTGGTAGGCGTGGCGTCCGAAGCCGCACCCCAGGTCGAGCACCCGGTCGCCCGGGTGCACACCCAGTCGTGCATAGTCCACGGTCAGCATCGTCCCGCCTCCACGTCGTCGAGCAGCGCCCGGTACTCCGAGGCGGTGCCCGCCGCCGTCACCTGCCAGGTGAACCGGCCCAGCACCCGCTCACGACCGGCGGCGCCCAGGCGGGTGCGCAGCTCGTCGTCGTCGAGCAGTCGGCCGATGGCCTGGGCCAGCGCCCCCGGGTCGTCGGGCGGGACCAGGAGTCCCGTCTCGCCGTCGGTGCCCACCACCTCGGGGAGCGCACCACCGGTGGTGGCGACCAACGGCACGCCGCAGGCCATGGCCTCGATGGCCGGGAGGGAGAACCCCTCGTAGAGCGACGGGACGACGGCCACCTGGGCCCGGCCGTAGTTGCGGGCCAGTTCGTCGTCGCTGATGCCGGTCACGCAGTGCACCACGGGACCGAGGTCGAGACGCTCGATCGCCTTCGCCACCCGGCCGTCGGGGCGCGGGTTGCCGATGACCACGAGTTCGACGTCGCGCTCGGTCCGGAGCTTGGCCACCGCCTCGAGGAGGGGCACCAGGCCTTTCATCGGCACGTCGGAGGAGGAGGTCACCATGATCCGGCCCGGGACCGGCTCGACGTCGTCGAAGGGTCGGAACACGGTGTGGTCGACACCCACCGGCACGACGGTCATCCGCCCGTTGTCCACGCCCATCTGGGCGGTGATGTCGGTCTTGGACGACTGCGACACGGTGATGATCCGCGGGAGCGACCGGGCCACCTTGACCTGCATGCGCAGGAAGCCGAACCATCGCCGCTGGCTGAACTGCTGCCACGGGTTGGTCGTGTGGCTGAGGGCCAGCTGGCGGTCGACGGTGATCGGGTGGTGGAGCGTCTCGACGACGGGCCACCCGTCCTCCATCATCCCCTGGATGCCGTAGCCGAGGCACTGGTTGTCGTGCACGAGGTCGAACTCGTGGCGACGGGCGGCCAGCATCCGGCGGGCCCGCAGGCTGAACGTCCACGGCTCGGGGAACCCGGCGGTGCACATCACCGCGAACTCGAGCGCGGCGATCGAGGTCGGGTAGGAGTTCAGGAACTCCGCCACGTGGGGGACCCGGAACGGGTCCGGGTCACGGTAGAGGTCGAGGCTCGGGACCGGTGTGAACCCGACCCCTTCGTCGACCTCGGGCCACGGCTGGCCGGCGAAGACCTCCACCGAATGGCCGAGTGCCACCAGCTCGCGGGTCAGGTGACGGGTGTAGACGCCCTGGCCACCGCAGCGCGGGTTGCCGCGGTAGACCAGGAAGGCGATGCGGAGGCCGCCCGGCGCCGGCGGCCGGGGCGGGATGCGCTCGGGGACCGGCGGCGGCTTGGCGGGCCCCTTGACCCTGTTGCGCCGGAACCAGAGGCTAGGCATGGAGGACCGGCGCAGGAGGACACATAGAAGACAGATACTCTCGCGACCAGGGCAGATCCGCAAACCCCCGGGGTGGGGACCGGGAAGGAAGGCGTCACCCCTGTTCCACGCAACCCACTAGCCATCGGCCCGGCCCCCGGCGGTCAGGGTGGGGCCGTTGACGGGTGGGTGCACCTGGTGGGGACCGGGGGTGGGCCCAACCGGTTGTACTTCCACGCCTGATTCGGCGCGAATTCGGCCAGCCGATCACGGGCGGTAGCAGCCACCCATTCCGGGGCGACCAGGTTTGCGATGTCCACGCACTGACGAAGGTCGGCCGGGAGCAGGTCCTGGTCAACCGCCACCCAAGCCGTCCGGGATGCGATGGCGGACTCTCCACGGGCCTCTACCAGGCCGAACCTGGTTGCCACATCCACCTGGGTCCCGACTAGCAGGAGGACGACGACCCACGGTGCTACGACCCGCCATGCCGCCGTGCCCCGACTGCCGCGCCGTAGGTCCCGCGGGTACGGGAGCCGGGCGACCACGTACACCACGATGCCGGTCAACACGATGAGGTTGGCCAGAAGATATCGGTTGGCGTCGACTGCCTCGGCGGGACCCGTGCCCGTCCGTCCGACGACGATGAAGGCGTCGAAGGCCAGGCCGAAGGCGATCAGCAATGCCGGGACCGGCAGCGCGTCGGTGCCGGCCCGGTCGAACCACGTGCGCCCCAGGATCCACAGGGCGGCCAGTAGCAGGACCGAGCCCAAGACCTCAAAGCGCACCAGGCTCCCGATGGGGGCGAGGTAGCCCCCAGGGACGACGTTCCCGAGCATCAGAACGAAGTAGCGAAGGGCGGCCGCAGGGTGGCGGTATGCCACCCCCGCGACACATCCAAAGTATCGGACGCATCCGGTCTGGGACGTGTCGAAGCCGACCAGATAGACGGCCAGGGTAGCTACGCCGGCAATCCACCATACGACCATGCGTCGGGCCGAGTCCGGTCTGGTCGACCACGTCCATGCGATGGCGGCCGCAGCCAGCGGCCAGACGATGAATCCCTGGACGAAGGACAGGCTTCCCACGACTGCGAGAGAAACCGCCACTGCCAGCCAGACCCGGTTGGAGCGTACGGGGAGCAGCAGGGAGCCCATGGCACCGAGGTAACAGAACACGACCAGGTACCACCCGATCTGGAAGGCCCAGAACGCCGTCTCCACGTCGGCGAGGCTGAACCAGGTCACCCCGACCAGGAGCACCGGTAGCGGGGTGAGCCCTCGGGGGAGGTATCGGTGACAGAAGGCGAGCACCACGGCGTAGGAAGCGGCGAAAACCAGCGCGTTGAGGACGATGACAGCCCGGGTGTCGAGCCGGTCGGCCTCGGCAAACGCGAGGAACACCAAGTGGACCACGGGGACCCTGGTCTCCTGGTACTGAGCCCACACGTCTCCCGGTCGGAACCGGCCGTGCAGCGCGGCGTCGATCCCCGGCACCATGTTCCAGTCGTCACCGAACAGCGAGTCGACGGCGAAGTGGGCGACCCAGATCACATAGAGCAGCGGCGTCAGGCCGGCGCACGTCCAGGTCAGCGGAGTCGGACGCCGTAGGGTCCGATCACCGTCGACCGGCACCGTGCCCGCTCCGACCGTCGTGCCGTCCCCGGGTGCCCCCGCGAAGTCGGAGCGAGCGTCCCCGTGCCCGGGCGCGACGCCGGCTCGGTTCACCTGTCCACCACCGCCGTGCACACACGAGACGTTACCCACACCGGTGTGCTCGCAACCCGTTACGGACCCGGCGCCGACCGGTGTGCCGGCCCACCGTCGACCCAGGGTGGAGCGGTCGCCGGTCGGGCGACCCGTCAGCGTGGGATGCCGAGCCAACCGGCGACAGTCACCACCACGAGGAACGATGCGAACGACCCGACCACGATCACGGTGACCAGGCCCACCGACCTGGCCAGGCGGCCGTTGGCGGCCGCACCCAGCAGCGCCCGGCGGTTGGCCAGGATGAGCACGAAGACCAGCGTGACGGGGGTGACGACGCCCTCCAGCACCTGGGTGTTGATGATGAGCTGGAACAGGTTGCCGGGGACCAGCACGACCGAGGCGCCGATCAGGATCTGGGCGGAGAACAGCCCGAGGAAGAGCGGCGCCTCACGGAAGCTCTTCGAGACCGAGCGCTCCACGCCGACCGCCTCGGCCACCGCGTACGAGGTGGACAGGGGCACCACCGCCGCGGCCAGCGCCGAGGCGCCCAGCAGGCCGATGCCGAACAGCACCGAGGAGAACTCGCCCGCCAGCGGCTTCAGGGCGCGGGCGGCGTCGGCCGCGGAGGTCAGGACCTGCGGGTTGCCCAGGAACGCCGTGGCCGTGGCGATGATGATGCACATGGAGACCAGGTCCGAGACGATCGCCCCCGACACGGCATCGACCCGTTCGTACTGGTACTCCTCGGGCCCGATCCCCCGGTCGACCACCGCACCCGCCGTGTAGAGCTGGATGTAGGGCGTGATGGTCGTCCCGATGAGGGCCACGGCCACGAGGAGGAAGGCCTTCGACCAGATCACGTGGGGCAGCACGGTGTGGAGCGCGACCTGCTTCCAGTCGGGGTGCCCGAGGACCATGGCGATCGGGTACGTCACGAAGGCCAGGGTCAGGAGGAGGAAGACCCGCTCGGCGTAGCGGTAGGAGCCGACGATGACCAGCAGCCAGATGGCCACGGCGGCGATGGGCACCGACACGTACCGTGACACGCCCCACAACTCGAAGGCGCTGGCGATGCCGGCGAACTCGGTGACCACCAGGCCCAGGTTGGCGACGGCGAAGGCGAAGACGGCGAAGGCCGACAGCCGCAACGAGAACTGCTCACGGATGAGGGCGGCGAGGCCCTTACCGGTGTGGGCGGCCAGCCGCGCCGTCATCTCCTGGACGCACACGTAGCCGATGGTCACGACGACCATGAAGAAGAGCATCGAGTACCCGAACTCCGCCCCGGCCGAGGCGTAGGTGGCCACCCCGCCGGCGTCGTTGCCGGCGTTGGCCGCGATGAGCCCGGGCCCGGCCGCCGCCAGGTAGACGAAGAACCGGCGCCACCGCCGCCGGGCCGCGTCCTGCACGCCCGACCGGGTGGACACGGCGGTCACCGGATGCCACCCGTCACTGCAGGAGCCTCGGGAAGTGGATGCGGCCGCGCTCGGGCATGAGGGCGTCGATCACGTCATCGGCCAGGATCCGTCCCACCGGCCGGTCGTCGTCGTCGACCACCACGACGGACATCCTCCGGGCCTCGATCAGGCGCTCGGCCACCTCGTCGACGGGCGCATGGATGCCGACCGTCACCGGCTCGGCCTCGCCCACCAGGTCGGCGAGCACGGTCTGGCCCGGGTTGACCAGGAGCTGCAGCAGCGGCAGGTCCCACACCATCCGTCCGTCGTGCTCCACCAGGGCGACGGCATCGAGCTCGTCGGGACAGTCGTCGTGCATGGCCAGCCGCTCGGCCAGCGACGCCACCGTCTCGGTGGTGTGGGCGACCAGGAAGGCCGTCGTCATGAAGCCACCCGCCTCGTGCTCCGAGTAGCCGAGCAGGCGCAGCAGGTCGGCCGCCTTGGCCGCTTCCATGACCGAGAGGATCCCGTTGCGTTCGTCGCTGCTGAGGTCGCGCAACGCGTCCACGGCCTCGTCCGGTTCCATCTCGCCGAGCAGTTCCGCGGCCCGCGACGGTTCGGCCTCACGCAGGAGGGACGCCAGCTCCTCGGGATCCATCTCCTCGAGGGCGTCGGCGGCCTCCTCGGGTGTCAGCGAGTCGAGCAGCCGCTGGCGCTCGGGCCGCATGAGGTCCTCCAGCAGGTCGGCCAGCTCACCGGGCCGGAGCCGTTCGAGCCCTTCGTTGGTGGTCCGCAGGCGGACCTGGGGGGCGGCGCCCCGCTCGGTGTCGCCGAACGGTTGGATGGCGCCCCAGTCGATCACCCGTTCGGGGGTCGGGCGGTGGCGCCAGCGGGCCGGGCCCAGTCGGCGCAGCAGCGTCTGGGCCGAGATGTCCACACCGACCAGCCGGTACCGGTCGTAGATGGGGGCCAGGTACAGGTCGGCGGCCCGGATGACCTGGACGCCGTCGACGTCGACGAGCTGGTGGTCGAGCACCTGGTCGAAGAGCGTGGTCTCACCGGTCCTGGGCGTGAAGTCCCGGAGGTCGAGCCGGGCCGAGCGCAGCACCACCCCCGTGGTGCGCATCGACTCGACGGAGGACGCGTCGACGAAGGCCAACCTCCGGCCGACCCGCACGACCAGGCCGGTCACCGAGGGGTAGGTCTCGTCGCCGCTCCACCGGCAGACGACGTCGACGAGCCGTCCGATCTCGGCGCCGCTCTGGTTGCGGACCGGTCGGCCGACGATCCCGGCCAACGACACCAGGGTGTCACGGACGGCGCGGTTGGCCAGGAGCCGCTGGGTCCGGTGCCGCCGCCTGGCGCCGCCGATGCCGGTGCGGTGGGCGCCGGTCCGGGCGGCAGGGGTGGACGCGGGCGCGCCGGATCCGTCCGGGGTCGTCGGGTCGCCGCCTTCGGGCGGTCCGGCTGCGGCTCGGGTGGGGAGGAGTGGGATGCGGGCGGGACGGCGGGCCATGGACCACCTCGGATCGTGGACGCGCACCCCGGACCGACGCGGACACGTCCGTGGACGTGTCGGGACCGTCGGGCCTCGGGGGCTGGGCGAATCGAACGGGAAGCAGAACCCCGTCGGCGCAGGCGTCCGCGCGCTCCCCGACGGGTTCCGTCAGGGGACGATCAGCAGGTGGACGAGCAGCCGGTGGGGTGTGGTGACGCTCCCGGTCTACTGGGGGGTTCTCCCCGTTTCATCGGCCACACCTCCTTGGCGTCACTCAGGGCGGCACGGGTCGGTACCGCACAACCCCACCATGCTACCCGTTGCCCCGTGAGGATCGCCGCTGTCACGCGCCAGGCGCCCGCGTGCCCGCCGGGGCCCACCTGTCCCGGCCCCGGTGGCCGGGGGTATTCTCGCCCCCATGGACCTGAACTACCCCGCCGAGACCGAGCCGTTCCGCGCCGAGATCCGCCAGTGGCTGACCGACAACCTGCCCGAGGGATGGGGCACGCCCGGGTTCTCCATGCCCAAGGAGGAGCGCAAGGCGTTCCTGGCCGAGTGGACGGCCAAGCTGTTCGAGGGTGGCTGGATCTGCGCGTCGTGGCCGAAGGAGTACGGCGGCAAGGGCCTGGACCTCATGGAGTCCGTCGTGCTCAACGAGGAGTTCGCCCGGGCCGAGGCGCCGCTGCGGGCCGACTTCTTCGGCGACACGCTGGTCGGCCCCACCATCCTGCAGTGGGCGTCCGAAGAGCAGAAGCAGCAGTTCATCCCCGGGATCCTGAAGGGCACCATCGCCTGGTGCCAGGGGTTCAGCGAGCCCGATGCCGGGAGCGACCTCGCCGGCCTGAAGACCCGGGCCGTACTCGACGGCGACGAGTGGGTCATCAACGGGCAGAAGGTGTGGACGACACAGGCCCAGTTCGCCGACTACATCTTCCTGCTGGCCCGCACCGATCCCGACGCCCCCAAGCACGCCGGCATCTCCTACCTCCTCGTACCGATGCGGCAGGAGGGCATCGAGGTCCGCCCCATCGCCCAGGTGGACGGCAGCGCCGACTTCAACGAGATCTTCTTCACCGACGCCCGCTGCCCCAAGGACAACGTCGTCGGCGGCGTCAACAACGGCTGGAAGGTGGCCATGACCACCCTCGGGTTCGAGCGTGGCTCGTCCGCCACCACCGGCCACCGCCGCTTCCTCCGCGAACTCGACGCCGTCATCGCCACGGCCAAGAGGAACGGGAAGGCCGCCGACCCGCTGGTGCGCCAGCGGCTGGCCCGGGCGTGGTCCAAGGTGAAGATCATGGAGATCAACGGCTACCGGTCGCTGACCGACGCCCTCAACGGCACCCACCACATGGCCGCCCTCGGTGCCGCCAACAAGATGAACTGGTCGGAGTACCACCAGGAGACGATGGAGCTGGCCATGGACATCCTGGGGATGGACGGCCAGATCCTGACCGGGGACCCGACCGAGGCCGTCGAGGGCCGCATGCGCGGCCGCGACGACTACCCGGTCAGCGACCTGCAGGCGTCGTTCTTCTTCTCCCGCTCCGAGACGATCTGGGGCGGCACCGCCGAGATCCAGCGCAACATCGTCGGCGAACGGGTGCTCGGACTGCCGAAGGAGCCCAAGGCGGCCACCGCCGGCTGAATCGATCCTCCACCCGCCCGCGGCCGACCGCCGACCGCGGGTCAGTCCGGGAACAGCTCCCGGGCGTCCGCACCGTCGGACCCCCGCCACGAGCCGTAGGGGACCCGACCACCCCGGGGACGGGGCGACCGGCCCCGGGGCCACCACGCCAGCTCGCGTCCGGTGCCCGCGACGGACGCGGCCGACCGGCACTCCACCCCGTCGAGCCCGTCGGCGTACGCCTCCCCGGCGACCGGCCGGCAGGCGTCGTGGGACACCCGGGTGCCGTCCCCGGCATCGGGATAGCCGGCCGGGAGCCCGGCGGCGGCCACCCCTCCGGCGGTCACCACGTCGGCGGCCACCTGGCGCCGGGGCAGGCGTGTGGCCACCAGCTCGAAGGCGTCGTCGGTGAGGTCGTCGGGCGCCACCCCCGTGCCCTCCAGCAGCCGGGCCACCTGGAGTCGGGCGGTGGCCACGTCGCGGCTGAGGTAGAGCGTCGGCCACGAGCCCGGTGGCGTCCACCGCCCGCCCCGCTCGCGGGCGAACCCGGGGTCGAAGGGATCCACCCACCCGGGGCGGCACACCCGGACCCACAGGTGGTCGGCCGGGATGACGGCCCGACGCCGGAGGGTCACGGCTGGACGCGGCGCAGGTCGAACACCGAAGCCACCGCATCGCGGGTCGACTGCAGGTCGTGGGACCGGGCCACCTCGAGCAGAGATCGCCCGCCCAGGGCCGTCGAGGGCCGCCGGACCACGACGGGGATCCGGTCGACCTTCACGTGGGCGAGCAGGGTGACCGTGGCCTCGTCGGCCAGTTGCACGTCCACCCGGCGGTCGGCGGGGATGCCACCGCTGCGCCACTTGGCGTACGCCTGTCGGGACACGCCGAACACGGCGGCGGCCTGGCTGGCCGACAGCTGCCACACCCGTTCGAACCGCCCGAGTGGCTCGGCCGACAGGTTGCGCTCGAGGAACTGGGCGAGCCGCGCCGCCGCGCCGGGATCGGCCGACACCAACGCCGCCGCCGTCACCTCGGGATCGGCCACCGCCGGTACCGCAGCCCTCGTCCTGCCCTGACTCCCCCGTCCGGTCGGCACGGTGCACCTCCACTCGTCGACCCGACCCTACCGCAACCGATCGTCAACCGCAACCGTTTGTCAACTCCCTCCCTGGCCCCGGGGGTCGCCCGTCGCTCGGGGCCGTGTCCGGCCCGACCCCCGTCGGGTCAGCCCGGTCCCACGTAGGTGCCGCAGTCACCCGCCAACAGTGCGTCGGCGTCGGTGAGCCTCCCGATCACGGCGGGTCGGCCCGTGGCCTCGACGAACCGACAGGCCGCCTCGACCTTGGGCCCCATCGACCCGGCCGGGAACGCCAGGGAGCGCAGCTCGGTCGGTGTGGTGCGGCCGATGGCGCGGGCTCCGGGTGTGGCGAAGCCGACCTCCACGTTGGCCACGTCGGTGAGGATCATCAGGGCGTCGGCGCCGAGGTCGACGGCCAGATGGGCGGCGGCCAGATCCTTGTCGATCACCGCCTCCGCCCCCCGCAGCCGGCCGTCGGCGTCACGGAACACGGGGACGCCGCCCCCGCCGGTGCAGATCACCAGCGCCCCCGCCCCGACCAGCCGCTCGATGGTGGCGAGCTCGACGAACCGCCGGGGCTCGGGCGAGGGGACCACGCGCCGCCAGCGGTCGCCGTCGGGCCGGACCGTCCACCCCCGCGCCGCAGCCAGTCCGCGTGCAACCTCCTCGGTGTAGACGGGCCCGACGAACTTGGTCGGGTCGGCGAAGGCGGCGTCGTCGGCCGCCACCTCGGTCTGGCACACCAGGCTCACCACCTCCCGGTCGGGCAGTGCGTTCTCCAACGCCTGCAGGAAGAAGTAGCCGATCATCCCCTGGGACTCGGCCCCCAGCACGTCGAGCGGGTACGGCGCGGGCAGGTCGGGGTCGAGTGCACTCTCGTTGGCCAGGATGCCCACCTGGGGTCCGTTGCCGTGGGTGACCACGAGCTGGTGGTCGCCGGCCAGGGCCGAGAGGGCACCGACGGCCGCCGCCACGTGGTGCTCCTGGATCTCGGCCAGGGGGACCTCCCCCCGTTCGAGGAGCGCGTTGCCCCCGACGGCGACGACGACCCGCACCTCAGTCGCCGAGGGAGGCGACCATCATCGCCTTGATCGTGTGCAGGCGGTTCTCGGCCTGGTCGAAGACGATCGACGCCGGCGACTCGAACACCTCGTCGGTCACCTCGAGGGCGTCGAGGTGCCAGGTGTCGGCCAGTCGGCGCCCGAGCGCCGTATGGGTGTCGTGCAGCGCGGGCAGGCAGTGCATGAACTTCACGTCGGCGTTGCCGGTCATGGCCATCGTCGCTCCGGTGACCTGGTAGGGCAGCAGCTCCTTGATCCTCGGCTCCCACGCGGAGGCCGGCTCCCCCATGGACACCCAGACGTCGGTGTAGAGGAAGTCGGCCCCCTCCACGCCGGCGAGCACGTCGGAACCGACGTGGATGCGGGCGCCGGACACCGCGGCCAGCGCCCGGGCGAGGGACTGGACCTCGGCGGACGGCCACCGACCCTCGGGGGCGGCGATGCGGACGTCCATGCCGAGCAGGGCCCCGGTCACCAGAAGGGAGTTGGCCGTGTTGTTGTCGGCGTCGCCCAGGTAGCAGAAGCCCACCCGGTCGAGCGCCTTGTCGGTATGGTCCCGCATGGTCAGGATGTCGGCCAGCATCTGGGTGGGATGCCACTGGTCGGTCAGGCCGTTCCACACCGGCACGCCGGCGTGGCGAGCCAGCGTCTCCACCGACTCCTGGGCGAACCCGCGGAACTCGATGCCGTCGTACATGCGCCCGAGGACGCGGGCGGTGTCCTTGATCGACTCCCCCTCCCCGATGTGGCTCCCCTCGGGACCGAGGTAGGTGACGTGGGCACCCTGGTCGTAGGCGCCGACCTCGAACGCCGCACGGGTGCGGGTCGAGGCCTTCTCGAAGATCAGGGCGATGGTACGCCCGACCAGACGACGGCGCTCGGTGCCCGACCGCTTCTCGTGGCGGAGCACGGCGGCGAGGTCGATGACGGACGCGAACTCGTCGGCGGTGAGGTCCGTCACGGTGCACAGACTGCGCCCCCGCAGGTGGCCGGTCTCGACGGACCCGTCGGGCGGGGTGGTCCCGGCGCCCACCGTCAGGCCGCGTCGCGCTCGAGCGGACAGGTCATGCACCGGGGTCCGCCCCGGCCGCGCCCGAGTTCGTTGCCGCCGATGTCGACGACCTCGATCCCGTGCTTGCGCAGCATCGTGTTGGTGGCCACGTTGCGTTCGTAGCCCATCACCACCCCGGGGGCCACCGCCAGGTAGTTGGTCCCGTCGTCCCACTGCTCGCGCTCGGCGGCCCGGATGTCCTCGTCGGTGGTGAGGACGGTGATCTCCTCGACCTCGAGGATCTCGGCCAGGGACTCCCACAGGCTGTGGTTCCGGGCGATGGAGAACCCGCCCGGCTCGTCGCTGCGGGTGAGCGTCCAGCTCCGCAGCCGGCGGTCGAAGTACGGGTAGAGGACGAACGTGGCGGCGTCGACCATCGACATCACGGTGTCGAGGTGCATGAAGGCATGACTGTGGGGCAGTTCGATGGCCACCACCTTCGTCGCCTGGTCGGCGGCGAACAGTGCACGGGCGACCGACTCGACGGCCATGGGCGACGTCCGTTCGCCCATGCCGATGAGGACGGCCCCGTGGCCGATGACGTGGACGTCGCCACCCTCGATGGTGGCCGGCTGGTACTCGCGGTCGTCACCGCCGTAGTAGGTCGTGAACCCGGCTCCGGCGAAGGTCGGATGGTGCTGGTAGATGGCCCGCGTGTGCAGCGACTCCCGTCGGCGCGCCGGCATGGCCATGGGGTTGATGGTCACGCCCCCGTAGATCCAGCACGAGTTGTCCCGTTGGAACAGGTGGTTCGGCAGCGGGGTGAGGACGAAGTCGTCGGCCTGGAGCATGTTCCACTTGAGGCTGTGGGCCCGCATCGGGTGCAGATCGGCCTTCAGGATGCCGCCGACCAGGAACTGGGCCAGCTCCGTCCCGTCCAGGTCCTCGAGCAGGTGGCGCACCGGGTCGACCAGGGAGGGCCCGAGATTCTCGGGCGTGCAGACGCGGTCGAGCACGAAGGCCCGTCCGTCGGGCAGCTCCAGGGTCTCGGCCAGGAGCCGGCCGTAGTAGTGCACGGTCACGCCCTTGTCCCGCAGGGCCTCGGCGAAGGCGTCGTGCTCCTCCTTGGCCTTCGACGCCCACATGACGTCGTCGAACAGCAGCGCCCCGATGTTGTCCGGCGTGAGCCGCGACAGCTCCAGCCCGGGTCGGTGGACGATGGCCTGGCGGAGCCGGCCGATCTCGGAATCTACGCGGAAGGACATCGGGAGTGCTCCAGTCGTGGGGTGGGTGTGGCCCAGGGGTGACGGCGTGGGGTCGGGCACGGGAACGGCCTCAGCGGGACGGGGCCGGCTCGACCGTCGGGTCGGCCGGCGGCACCGGCTCGATCTCGGGGAGGTCGACCGGCACGGCGGCGTCGCCCATCCGCTGGCGCCAGGCGTTCAGGAAGGCGTAGACGACCACGCCCACCATGAGCACGAGCACCGTCTGGTAGACGACCTGGTAGGGATTGGCGAAGGCCACCCACATGGAGAACAGCACGCTGGCACCGGCCACGCACAGGTCGCGGGCCAGCTGCCAGCCGTGCACCTTGCGCCGGCGGGAGACCAGGAAGGTGAGCTGGGCGATGGCCGACATGAAGTACGGGATGGCCACGGTCACCACCGTCAGGTCCACCAGGTAGGTGAAGACGGTGAGCCCGGCACTGGTGTTGTAGCGCCACAGCATGAGCAGCGACGGCAGCGCGGTACCGACCAGGATGCCGAACCAGGCCGTTCCCTTCTTGTCGGTCCAGGCGAAGGGTCGGGGGAACAGGTCGTCCTGGGCCATGGCCCGTGACGTCTCGGTGACGATGAGCGTCCACCCGTTCAGCGCCCCGATGCCCGAGATCACGGCGATGGCCGCGATGAACTTCCCGGCCCAGCTGCTGTGGGGGAACATGGCGTCGAAGGCGTTGACGAAGGGCGATCCGGTGTTGATCAGGGTGTGGTGCGCCACCAGGCCCATGACCACCGCGGTGACCAGCACGTAGAGCAACGCGCTCAGCGCGGTCCCGAGGATGGAGGCCCGGCTGACGTTGACCCTCGGGTTGCGCACCCGCTTGGCGGTCATGGCCGCGGCCTCGACGCCGATGAAGGAGAAGAGGGCCACGCTGGCGGCGATCCCGATGGCGCTGTAGAGGCTGCCGCCCGAGGCGTTGAACGGTCCGAAGTGGGCCGAGGTGACGAAGAACCACCCGACGATGCCCACGAAGAGCAGCGGCAGGAACTTCAGCACGACGGTGATGTTCTGGAACCACGCCATCTGGCGCACGCCGGCCAGGTTGACCAGGGCCGGCACCCACAGGCCGACCATGGCGATCGTCCAGTTGGCCATGCCGGAGGGATGGGCCCAGCCGAACAGGGCGTCGACGTAGAAGACCCACGACGACACGATGGCGGCGTTGCCGGCCCAGGACTGGATCCAGTAGCACCAGCCCACCAGGTAGCCGGCGAAGTCGCCGAACTCGTGGCGGCTGTAGGCGTACAGGCCACCGTCGCTGTCGGGGATCCGTCGCGTCAGTTGGCCGAACAGGACGGCGAGCAGCATGGCGCCGACGGCGATGACGCCGAGCACGATGATCCCCATGGTGCCCGCGCCGGCGATCACCGCCGGCATGGTGAACACCCCCGTCCCGACGATGCTGCCGATCACCAGGCCGGTGGCCGAGGTGAGGCCGAGTGCGTGGGCCTTCTCCTGGTTCCGGGGCGACATCCCCTCCGGCGGTCCCGGCGGTACGACAGGTTCGACCCGATCTGGTGCCAGTGTCATCGCCACTCCTCACGGTCCGTTGGGTGGAGCGGTCCACTCCACGCTCTCCGAACACTGTGCGACAGCCGCGGATCGACAGATAGGGCACAAAGACCTCTGGCGTGGCGTCGGGTGCAGCGCGGACCCCTGCGGTCACGCGCCCGTCACCGACCGTTCACGCGGGTGACGTCCGGGATGCCGACCGGCCGGGGACGACCGGGCGATCGGTCAGCGAACCTGGGTCTCGGCATCCTCGACGGCGGCGACCTCGACGAGGTGGATCTCGGTGTCGGTGGTGCCCACCCGTACGCCGGCCTGATGGCGCCACATCAGCAGCCCGGCCGCCGCCACCGTGGCCACGGCGCCGGTCATCATGGCCACCCGGGGGCTGGTCCACTGGGCGATGGCGCCCACCAGCGGCGCCCCGATGGGCGTGGTGCCGAGGAAGGCCATGGCGTACAGGGCCATCACCCGTCCGCGCATGGCCGGATCGGCCGTGAGCTGGAGGGTGGCGTTGGCCGTGGCGATGAAGCCGATGGACGCCGCGCCCATCAGGACGATCAGCAGGTCGGCGGCGAGCAGCGTCGGGGCCAGTGCCACCGCCGCCAGGAGCCCGCCGAACACCAGAGCCAGCACCTGCAGCAGCCGCGGCGTGGGCCGCGCCCGGTGGGCGGCGAACAATCCGCCCACGATCGCCCCGGCCCCCATGCACGAGGTCAGCATGGCGTAGGCCCCCGCACCTCCCCCGAAGGTGTCCTTGGCCAGCAGGGCCAGGGTGACGGTGAAGTTGTAGGCGAAGATGCCGATGACGGCCACGGCGATGAGGACGTTGCGCAGCGCCGGCGTGCGCCAGACGTAGCGGAACCCGTCGCGCACCTGACCCTTGGCCCGCTCGACCGGTCGGGTCGGGTGGAGCTCGGCGGCCCGCATCATGGCGAGACCGATCAGCACCGCCACGTAGGAGGCGGCGTTGACGAAGAAGCAGACGCCCAGGCCGAAGACGGTGATGACCACGCCGCCGATGGCCGGCCCAACGACGCGTGACGCGTTCATCACCACCGAGTTGAGGCTCACGGCGTTCGGGAGGTCGTCGCGACCCACCATCTCGATCATGAACGTCTGCCGTGCCGGGTTGTCGAAGAGGTTGACCATGCCGAGGAGCCCGGCGAGCAGGTACACCTGCCACAGCTCGACCGAGTCGGTCACCACCAGGATCCCGAGCACCAGGGCCAGCAGCCCCCCTGCCGACTGTGTGGCGTACAGGAGCCGGCGCTTGTTGGTGCGGTCGGCGACCAGCCCGCCGAACGGGCCGAGCAGCAGCATGGGCAGGAACTGGAGCCCGACGACGATGCCGAGGTCCACGCCGCTTCCGGTCAGGTGCAGGACCAGCCACGCCTGGGCCACCGACTGCATCCAGGTGCCCGAGACCGAGATCAGCTGTGCGGTGAAGTAGAGCCGGAAGTTCCGGATCCGCAACGAGCTGAACGTCTGGTGGACGGCACCACGGAAGGCGGTCACCCGTCGGCCCCGTCGACCAGTCGTTCGAGCAGCGCCGTCAGGTCGCCGAGCGCCGCCCGCTCGGCCGGGTCGAGCGCGGCCACCCGCTCGGCCAGGAACGCGTTCTTCAGCGACCGGTTGTGGAGGAGGACCGCCTCACCGGTGGCGGTGATGGTGATGCGGGCCACCCGCCGGTCGGCGGCGTCCGCCTCGCGGGTCACGTACCCCATGCCCTCGAGGGCCCCCACGATGCGGGTCATGGAGGGCGGCTGCACCGACTCCCGGGCGGCCAACGCACCGAGGGTGGGCGAACCCAGGTGGGCCACGCCGGCCAGGGCCGACGCCTGCGACGGGGTGAGCCCCGGATCCGACTGCCGCCGAAGCGACCGGTGCAGGCGGGTGACGGCCAGGCGCAGTCGGGCCGCCAGCGCCACCTCCTCGGGGTCCTCGGTGCCGTCGGGCGACCCGACTCCCCCGGTGGCGTCCGTGGCGTCGGTTCCGACGGTCGAGATCATGCCCTCAGTATAGTTAGTTTTGCTAACTAATTCAACCGCGGGGACGAACGCCCAGGTCAGGACCGTGACCGTTCAGGCGGCGTGGCCCAGGGCCGCCAACAGGGGGAGCACCCGGGGGGCGAGATAGGTACCCCCGGCCAGGGTGGTGTGCACCCCGTCCCCCTGTCGGACGACCTTGCCCCCGATCGACCACGTGAAGCGACCCCCCGGATCGAGGAAGGCGTGGAGCGGGATCACCGTCACCGTGCCCGGGTGACGGGCGGCCACCTGGTCGATCAGCTGGTTCAGCCGGTCGACCCGGGCCGTGTCGTCCTGGGGCCAGGGGTCGCCGTCCGGCTGCTCGCCGGTGTGGAAGTACGGCGCGGTGAACAGCGCCACCCTGGCGCCCTGCGACGACAGGATGGCCACCGCCCGGTCGAGCTGGGCCGTCTCGTAGGCGTCGAAGGCGGGATCGCCGAGGTGCTGCCACCGTCCCTGGTACCACCGGTCGACCACCTCCCAGAAGCCGATGACCACTCCCACCACCTGCGGGTGCAGCTGTCGGACGTCGTCGGCCCACCACGTCGGCCAAGTCGGGCAGTTGCCGAACGGGTCCCCGACGACACCGTGGTCGTCCAGCGGCAGGGCGATGGCCACGCCGCACCCGGTGTGCGACCGGCCGCCCAGCTCGATCCCGTACGACGCCGCGTACGGCGCCATGCCGACGGCCACGGTCAGGGCCAGCGAGTCGCCCACGATGAGCACCCGCAGGCGGTGGCCGGCCCCGGCGAAGCTGGTGAGGTGGACGGCCTGCCACTCGGCGGCGGTCGCCGGCGCCCCGACCAGGCCGGCGCCCCCGCCCGGTGACGCCGCCGTGGCGTCGGGTGCCGACAACGTGAGCACCACGGCCACGGTCACCGCCAGGGCGGCCGCGGCCGGGGCGACGGCGCGCGCCGACCGCCAGAACCGCCCCTCGATGACCGGTCGCTCGAGCAGGTAGAAGCTGGCGGCGGCCAGGACCACCGTGACCACCACCCGCTCGACGAGCAGGAACGGCCCCCGGGCCCCGGTGCGTCCGGCGTCGAGGAACACCGCCACCGGGAAGTGCCACAGGTAGATGCCGTACGAGATGGTCCCGAGCCACACCGGCACCGACGTGGCCAGGGCGCGGGCCGTCCAGCCGCGCGGGAGCGAGACGATGCAGGCCACAACGGCGGCGGTGGCCAGGGACACCACGGCGAACCCGCCCCGGTAGGTGAACGCCGAGGACCCGGACAGGAGGCAGGCGGCCGCCACGATGACGGCCAGTCCCACCGTCCCCGCCGCGGCCAGGCGGCGGCGGGCGGCGGGGGTGCGGGCCTCGGGGTCCATGCCGGCCGCCCCGCGGCGCCGCTCGACCAGGGTGAGCACGCAGGCGAGGGCGGCCCCGACCAGCACCGACTGGGCGTGGGTGTCGGTGCCGAAGTAGATCCGGGTGGTGTTCGCCCCCGGTCGGAAGAGCAGGGCCATCTCCGTGGCGGAGGCGACCACCCCGACCACCGACACCACCAGGAGCGCCCGCACGCCGCGCACGAATCCCGAGGTCAGGCGGAGCACGGTCAGGACCACCAGCGGCCACACCAGGTAGAACTGCTCCTCGACGGCCAGCGACCAGGTGTGGGCGAGCGGACCGGCCGCCCCGGTGGCGCCGAAGTAGCTCCCCGACGCGGCGATCTGCCACCAGTTGGACACGTAGAAGAGGGCGGCGAGGGCACCGGACCGCTCCCCCGGGAACGTGCCGGCCGGCTCGGCGAAGCGCACGAGCAGCGTCACCACCACGAGCACCACGCACAGGGCCGGCAGCAGGCGCCTGGCCCGCCGGGCCCAGAAGGCGCCGAGGCCGATGCGCCCCCGCCGCTCGTGCTCGGCGAGCAGCAGCCCGGTGATGAGGTAGCCCGACAGCACGTAGAACACGTCCACGCCGACGAATCCGCCGCCCAGGTGACCGACGCCGAAGTGGAACCCGAGGACCAGCGCCACGGCCACGGCGCGCAGACCGTCCAGACCGAGGACACGGGTCGACCCGGTGGCCGATGGCCGGTCGGCGAGTCCGTCCGCCCGGAAGCGGTGCCCGCCGGCACCGTGGCGGGACCGGTCCTGGACCGGGTCGGCGTCCCCGGTGCGCAGCCCGGGATCGGGGGTGGTCATGGCGTGCATCCTCGATGGTCGCCCCCGGCCCGGGCGGGCGCCACGGGCGCCGGGCGACGCCGCACGGTATCCCAGGTCGCACCGTCCCGGGCGCACGGTGCCGGTGGCGGCGCCAGTGGCGGTACATTCCGCGGATGCCCCCGCCCCGGAGCCGCTGGACGGCCCATGGCGTGGCCGCCGGCAGCTACCTCGTCCTGGCCGTCGCCCTGTGGTGGGGCGTCTGGGGCGGCCACCCGACGACCACGGCGACCTGCGGATGCGGGGACACCTCCATCCTGACCTGGTTCATGGCCTGGCCGGCCTACGCGCTGCGCCACGGCGACTCGCTGTTCTCTTCGGCACGGGTGCTCCACCCCTACGGGGTCAACCTGCCCGCCAACACCAGCTTCCTCGCCATCAGCCTGCCCCTGGTGCCCCTGACGTGGCTGGCCGGACCGGTCGCGTCGCTCAACGTGGCCGCCACCCTCGCCCCCGTGGCCGGGGCCCTGTCGGCCCGGGCCCTGCTCCTGCGGTGGACGACGTGGCAGCCGGCGGCGTTCGTCGCCGGCCTGTTCTACGGGTTCTCGCCGTTCGTGCTGGAGAACCTCGTCCTCGAGCACGTCGAATTCGCCACCCTGGTGGTCCCCCCGCTCCTGTTCCTGTGCCTCGACGAGCTGCTGGTCCGCCAGCGGGGGCGGTCGTGGCCGTGGGGACTGGCCCTCGGGGGGCTGTGCGCCGTGCAGTTCTTCGTCAGCGCCGAGGTGCTGACGGTGTGCGCCCTCGCCGCCGCCGGGGGAATCGCCGTGGTGGTGCTCGCCGCGCTGGTGCGCGACCGGGCCGCACTCGTCGCCCGGTGGCGCCACGCCGCCGCCGGCCTGGGGGTGGCGGCGGTGTGCGGCGCGGCGCTGCTCGCCTACCCGGCCTGGTACGCGGTGGCCGGTCCGCGTGCCCTACCCCACCGGGTCTGGCCCGACGTGCAGTTCTTCGGGAGCGCCTGGCGGTCACTCCTCCTGCCGGCCGGTCCCCACGACCGCGGACCCAACGCCGTCCTCGAGACCTACGGCTACTTCGGCGCCCATCCCCTCCTGCTCGGCTACCTCGGCGTGGGCATGGTCGCCACCCTGGTCGTGGGCCTCGCCTGGTTCCACCGCGACCTGCGCCTGTGGTTCTGCGCCGCCCTGCTGCTGGCACTCGAGGGACTGTCGCTGGGAGCCGCCTACTGGCCGTGGCGCCTGGTCGACCACCTCCCCCTCGTGGCCGACGTCGTCCCCGACCGGGTGGCCGGCGTCGCCGACCTGTTCGCCGCGGTCATGCTCGGGGTGGTCGTCGACCGGGCCCACGGCTCCGGCCTCCGGTGGCCCGGCCGCTCCGGCGACGCCCGACCCTCGCCGTCGACGCTCCTCGCCCTGGGCCTGGCCGCCCTGGCGCTGGTCCCGATCGCCGTCGAGGAGCAGCTGCCCTTCACCACCCGCCCCATCGACGTACCGGCGTGGTTCACCACCGTCGGGCCGCACCTGCCACCGACCGACGTCGTGCTCACCTACCCGTTCGCCTCGTCGGGACTGCGCGCCCCCATGACCTGGCAGGCGGCCACCGGGCTGCCGTATGCGCTGGTGGGCGGCGGGAGCATCACCCCCGACCCCCCCGCCCACCCGAGCGCGTCCCAACGGTCCGACGCACGGGCCACACTCGACCTCGTCAACGTGTCCGACGGCTACCTGCCGCTGCCCACGGGCTCCGCGGCCGAGTCCGCCCGGCTGCGCCTCGCCCTCCACGACTGGGGGGTGACCACCATCGTCGTCCCCTCCGAACGGGGCTGGCCCACCGCGCTGCGGGGCCGGTCGGTGCCGGTCGCCGTGGGCTACCTGACCGCCGCCCTCGGTGCCGGTCCCACCCGCCGCGCCGATGCCTGGGTGTGGTCGGTCCCGTCCCGGCCCGGGCCCGCACTGGCGGTGTCGGCCGACGGGTTCGTCCGGTGCACGACGACGCCGGCCGCAGCCCTCGACCCGGGCGTGGCCGCCTCCTGCCTGCTGGCCGCAGCGGCGGACCGGCGGTGACGCGACCCGGACGCTCACTACAGTGCACCCGATGAGGGTCCCGGGCGTCCGCGCCGACGAACCGGTCGGCGCCACCGCGGTGGTCCGGCCCGGGAACCGGTCGACCGTTCCGGGCACCGGTGACGGCTCCGAGCCGGGCGGAGCCGACCCTGCGGTGCGCAGGCGGGGGCTCGATGCCCGGCCGGGTGTGCCCGTGGTCGTGCTGGTGGCCGCCTACGGCGTGTCGCGCGCCGTGGCGGCGGTGGCCGGTGTCCGCTACGACGCCAGCGTGCTGCGGGGCACGCCCCTCACCGACATGTGGCAGCTGCTCGACGTCCACCTGCTCCGACACCACCTGCTGGTGAGCGTGTGGCACCTCGACATGCAGCCCCCGCTGTTCAACCTGTACGCCGGCATGCTCCTGAAGCTGCCGGCGGGGCTGCGCTCCCCGGTCGAGGTGGCCTGCTCGCTGACCCTGGGACTCGCCATGGTGCTGTGCGCCTACGCCCTCCAGGTCGAGCTGCGGGTGCCGCGGTGGGCGGCGCTCACCGTCACACTGGTGGCGGTGGTGACCTCACCGGCCTACCTGCTCTACGAGAACTGGTTCAACTACGCCTATCCCACCGCCGCCTTCCTCACCGTCGGGTCCTGGTGCCTGGTCCGGTTCCTCCGCACCCGCCGGCTGCGCTTCGGCCTGGGGTTCTTCGCCGCCTTCGCCGCCGTCGAGCTGCTCGACAGCACGTACCAGCTGGTGTGGCTGCTGGCGGCCGGGGCGGTGGTGGCCGTGGTGCTCCGACGGGAGTGGCGCACGGTGCTCCTGGCGGCGGCGGTGCCGCTCGTGCTGGTGGGCACCTGGGCCGTCAAGGACTACGTGCAGGTGGGCACCACGACGACCAGCAGCTGGCTGGGGATGAACCTGGCGAAGTCGGTCCTCTTCCGGGCACCCCCGGACCAGGTGGCCGAACTGCAGCGCCAGGGGCGGCTCGGACCCATCGCCTCGGTGCCGCCCTTCGCCGGCCCCGACGTCTACTCGCCCCGGTACGTGGTCGCCGTGCCCAGTCCGGTCCCCGCCGTGGGTGCGCTGCACAAGGCCGACGGCGCCACCAACTTCAACAACCCGCTCTACGTCGCCGTGTCCTCGCAGTACCTCCACGAGGACCTGGTGTGGATCCGTGCCCACCCCCACGAGTACGCCGACGACGTCCTCGAGGCCGTCGGGGTGTGGATGGTGGGGACCGACCAGAACTTCACCGATTCGGTGAACTGGCCCGCCGTGCGCTCCTACGCCCGCCTCTACGACCGGGTGGTCGAATGGCAGCCCGTCCAGGACCCGGCACCGGGAATCGTGACCTTCTCCCGGAACTGGCACCGGACGGTCTGGCTGTCGTGGCAGGCGATCGCCGTCTACGCGCTGGCCCTGGCGGGGGCCCCGGTGGTGGCCTGGCGCCGACGTCGCCAGGACCCGGCGGTGGCCGGGACGGTGGCGGTGCTGTGGCTGACCACCGCCTACGCGTTCGTCACCACCTCGCTGATCGAGATCGGGGAGAACGAGCGCTTCCGGTCCGAGCTCGGTCCCCTCCCGACGGTGCTGGCGGTGGTGGTGGTCACCGTGGCGGCACGCGCCGGCTGGTCCCGGTGGGAGAGGCGGCGCGCCCGGCCCAGACGTCCGAGCCCGCGTCGCGGCCGGCCGGTGCCGTCGGACGTGTAGGGTGGTCACCAAGCAGTACGCATGACGCGTGCGGAACGTGCGGTCGCGAGCTACGAGTAGCTGCGGCGCCGGATCCCACGCTCCTCGTCCGCACCGGTCCGCCGGTGCTGCGACAGCGGCCACCGGGAACCGGTGCCCACCCCTGATGCCGTGCTGGCCACGAGCCGGCCCGACGGCGCCCCGACGCACCGTGCGTGCGGGCGCCGGGCTGATCTCGTCGACCACGGGACACCACCCGCCGGCACGCCCGGCGCCGTGCGCGCCCCGGACCATCAGCAACGGACAACGAAGAAGAACGAGAGAACCCATGACACACGAACCCCAGGTGCGCACCGCGTTGGAGCGCAGCCGCGCCCGGCGCCACGACGCCGAACGACAGCTGCGCGCCCTGCGCGGCACCCCGCAGGCCGCCTCGCTGGCCGAGCTCGACAGCCTCCTCGCCTACGAGGTCCAGCTGGAGGCGCGCCTCGCCGGACTGCTCGACCGCGAGCTCGCCACCGTCGGCGGCTGACCCCACCACGGAGGCCGCACCCCCTGGGGCCGGCTCCGTCCCCGTCCGCCCACCGTTCAGTTGGCGACGAGGAACGCGGTCACCCGGGACGCCACCGCGGGCCACCCGGCGAAGGAGTGGTTGCGACCGGGTTGCAGGATCTCGGATGCCGGGCACCCGGCCTCCGCCAGTGCGGCCATCATCGACGTCGCCTGGTCGACGGGCATGAGCTCGTCGGTGTCGTTCACCACCAACGTGTCCATCGGGCAGGTGGTCGACGCCACCTGCTCGGCCGGCGACCAGGCCGCCTCGGCGGCGACCGTGCACGGATCGGCCTTGGACCCGCACGCCAGGGCCAGGCGCAGGTGGCGCCCGAGGTAGCCGCTGACCGAGTGCGCGGCGACGTCCTGCATCAGCACGACCAGGTCCAGCGCCCCCGACAGGGTGACCACCGCCCGCACCGACTGCGGTGCGGCGGCGTTCATCTGGTCCGCGGCCAGTTCGACGAGCTGCCCACCGGCCGAGCCCCCCAGCAGCTCGACGTTGCCGGGGTCCGCCCCCCACCCGGCGGCCTGGGACTGCGCCCACCGGGTGGCCGCCACCACGTCGTCGACCTCGACCGGGAAGGCACCGGCCGTCTTCGAGTACGTGTCGTAGTTGGCCACGACCACGGTGAGACCGGCCGCCTGGAGGGCCAGGGCCTGATGGACCTCGAACTGCTTGCTGGTCGAGGAGGCCCACCCGCCACCGTGGACGACCACCACGACCGGAGACCCCGCCGCGGGCGCCGGGTAGACGACGACGGTCTGGTACGGCGACGACCCGTAGGAGGCGGCGACGGGCGGCGGCTCGGGCACGGACGGTGCGGTCAGCCGCACCGTCCGCGGCACGGCGGCGGTCTCCGGCGTACCGGCCCCCGCCGGGCTCGCGGTGACCGCCACCAGCGCGACGAACGCGACCGCTGCGGCGGCGACCGACGCGCCGGTCCGCGTGCTCCTCCGTTCCGCCATGTCGTGGGCCGCCTTTCACCTGGCTGCCGTGCCTGCCCGGTGCAGCCACACCGGTGCACGGCCCAGGTTAGTCCGGCGTGCCCGATGCCCCTCGGGGCGCGGGCGTCCGGTCAATCAGGTGCGGCCGGACGCCCGCGCCTCGAGTCCGAGCTCGGCGACGGCGGGCAGCACGTAGGGCTCGACCCACTGGCCCCCGGCGCGTGTGATGTGGATCCCGTCGGCCCACCGCACCGCCAGCCCGTCCACCGTGAGCTGGAAGTGGCCGGACGGATCGAGGATCCGGTTGAGGTCGATGACGGTGACCTCCCCCGGGTGTCGGGCCGCCACCCGCTCGAGGAGCTGGTTGTACTCGTCGACCCGCGAGTTCTGGTTCTCCGGCCAGATCGAGCCGTCGGGTTCCTCCTGGGGCGGGTCGATGTAGGGCATGGTGAGGAGGACCACCTTCGCCCCCCGGTCCGACAGGACACCGACCACCTGGTCGAGCTCGTTCTCCAGGTGATGGTTCCAGGCAGGCTGGTCGATCGAGACCACGGAGCCGTCCTCCAGGTGGTCGGTGATGAACCAGCGCCCGGCCAGGAGGCCGACGACGTCGGGGTCGTAGCGGTCCACCTCGCCCGACCACAGCGAGCGCCAGTGGCGGCACGAGGACTCCGGGATGTCCGTCTGACCCGACGAGATGGCGTCCAGGTCGTCGATGTCGCAGCCGAGCACGCCCTTGTTGATCACCTGGACGCCGAAGTGCTCGACGCTGCCCCGGTGGAGCCCGAGCCCGGCGGTCACGGCCATGGAGTCCCCCACCAGCAGGAACCGGACCGGGTCGGTGGAGAACGCGTCGGCGGCGTCGAGTGCCTGCCGTTCGCCGATCGGGATCGTGTCGGTCGTGTGCACGGGCACCGCCGCCAGGGCGGGGACGGCGGTGCCGGCCACCACCACCACCACGGTGGCGGCCAGGGCGACGGCTGCGGGGGCGAGGGCGGTCAGCCGGCGCCAGAAGGTGCCCTCCATGACCGGGCGCTCCACCAGGTAGTAGCTGGCGGCGGCCAGCACGAAGGTGGCAACCACCCGCACGGCCAGCAGGCCGAACCCGCCGAGGCCGGTGCGGGCCGAGTCGAGCTCGATGAAGACGGGGAAGTGCCACAGGTAGGCGCCGTAGGAGACGGTGCCCATCCACACCATGGGCCGCACCGACAGCACCCGGGCCAGGGGGCCACCGGCCACGCACACCGCCCCGGTGACGATGGCGGCGGCCGACAGGGCCGACAGGAGGAAGCCGCCCCGGTAGGCGAGGGCGCTGGTGCCCGACAAGGTGGCGGTCAAGGTGAGGGTGCCCGCCACCCCGGCCAGACCGAGGACGCTCAGGCCCACCCGGGCACCACGGGTCCCGGCCACCGGGGCCATGCCGGCCAGGCCCCGGTGGCGCTGGACCAGGGTGAGCACGCAGGCCAGCACCGAACCCACCAGGATCGACTGGGCGTGGGTGTCGGTGCCGAAGTAGAGGCGGGTGATGTCGGCCCCGGGGTGGTAGAGCCAGGCCATCTCCGTGGCCGAGGCGACCACGCCCACGACCGACACGGCCAGCAGCGCCTCCACCCCCCGGTCGGGGCGGCGCACACCGTCCCCGCTGCCGTCCCCGGCGCCACCGTGCACCTCCGCCGACCCGGCCCCGGCGCCACCCGCCGCACCGCCCCGGCGGCCCGACCGACGGGCCACGTGCAGCACGGCCAGCACCACCAGGGGCCACACCAGGTAGAACTGCTCCTCCACGGCCAGCGACCAGGTGTGGGTGAGGGGGGAGACCGCCCCGGTGGCCACGAAGTAGTTGCCCGAGGCGGCGATCTGCCACCAGTTGGAGAAGTAGAACAGGGCCGACAGGTCGGCCATGCGCAGGTCGGGGTAGAGGCCGGCGGGGTAGGTGAAGCGCACCACCAGGGTCACCACCACCAGCACCACGCACAGGGCGGGCAGCAGGCGCCGGGCCCGCCGGGCCCAGAAGGCCCCGAGCCGGATCCGGGCCGACCGGGCCCACTCGCCCAGCAACAGCCCGGTGATCAGGTAGCCGGACAGGACGTAGAAGATGTCCAGGCTGAAGAAGCCGCCCCCGAAGTGGGCCACCCCGAAGTGGTAGCCCATGATGATGAGGAGGGCGAAGGCCCGCAGCCCGTCGAGCGCCACCACCCGTTCCCGGCCGGTGGCCGACGTGCGCCGGGCCTCGTGGACGGCGTGGGAGGCGGCGTGGGCGCCCCGGCTCACCGGGTGTCCCCGGTGCGGGCGTCGAACCCCAGTTGGGCGACGGTCGGCAGGATCCGGGGCTGCAGCCACTGCCCGCCGGCGGGCGTCACGTGGACCCCGTCGGGCCACCGGACGACCACCCGGTCCACCACGGTCTGGAACCTGCCGTGGGGACAGAGCAGGACGTTGAGGTCGACCAGGGTGACCCGGCTCCCCACCCGGGCCGCCACCGTGGCGAGGTCACGGTTGAAGGCGGTGACGCGGGCCGGCTGGTCCTCGGGGAACCGCGACCCGTCCGGTGCCTCCTGCGGTGGATCGAAGTACGGCAGGTTGAACAGGACCACCCGCACGCCCGGCACGGCCAGGCTGCGGACGATGTCGGTGTACTCGCTCACCACGTGGGCGTCCCAGGCCGGGTCCCCCACGTGGACGGTCCGTCCGTCCACGACCCGGTCGGCGATCGTCCAGCGTCCCGCGAGCAGTCCGATGACGTCGGGGTGGGTGGCGGCGATGTCGGCGGCGTAGAGGGTGCGCCACTGGAGGCACGAGTTGTACGGGATCACGAGCTGGCCCTGGTTGTAGGCGGGCGAGGTGTCGTAGTCGCAGCCGAAGACCCCGTCGTCGAGGACCTGCACTCCGTAGGCGTGCACGCTCCCCTCGGCCAGGCCCACGGACATGGTGATGGCCATCGAGTCACCCAGGAGCAGGAACCGGACCGGCCGACCGGCGAAGGCCCCGACCGACTCGAGCCGGTCGTGGACGGCGGACGGCAGCGCCGTCCGGGGCGTCGCCACCGTCCCGGACGCCGCCAGGGCGGGGACGGCGGTGCCGGCCACCACCACCACCACGGTGGCGGCCAGGGCGACGGCTGCGGGGGCGAGGGCGGTCAGCCGGCGCCAGAAGGTGCCCTCCATGACCGGGCGCTCCACCAGGTAGTAGCTGGCGGCGGCCAGCACGAAGGTGGCGACCACCCGCACGGCCAGCAGGCCGAACCCGCCGAGGCCGGTGCGGGCCGAGTCGAGCTCGATGAAGACGGGGAAGTGCCACAGGTAGGCGCCGTAGGAGACGGTGCCCATCCACACCATGGGCCGCACCGACAGCACCCGGGCCAGGGGGCCACCGGCCACGCACACCGCCCCGGTGACGATGGCGGCGGCCGACAGGGCCGACAGGAGGAAGCCGCCCCGGTAGGCGAGGGCGCTGGTGCCCGACAAGGTGGCGGTCAAGGTGAGGGTGCCCGCCACCCCGGCCAGACCGAGGACGCTCAGGCCCACCCGGGCACCACGGGTCCCGGCCACCGGGGCCATGCCGGCCAGGCCCCGGTGGCGCTGGACCAGGGTGAGCACGCAGGCCAGCACCGAACCCACCAGGATCGACTGGGCGTGGGTGTCGGTGCCGAAGTAGAGGCGGGTGATGTCGGCCCCGGGGTGGTAGAGCCAGGCCATCTCCGTGGCCGAGGCGACCACGCCCACGACCGACACGGCCAGCAGCGCCTCCACCCCCCGGTCGGGGCGGCGCACACCGTCCCCGCTGCCGTCCCCGGCACCACCGTGCACCTCCGCCGACCCGGCCCCGGCGCCACCCGCCGCACCGCCCCGGCGGCCCGACCGACGGGCCACGTGCAGCACGGCCAGCACCACCAGGGGCCACACCAGGTAGAACTGCTCCTCCACGGCCAGCGACCAGGTGTGGGTGAGGGGGGAGACCGCCCCGGTGGCCACGAAGTAGTTGCCCGAGGCGGCGATCTGCCACCAGTTGGAGAAGTAGAACAGGGCCGACAGGTCGGCCATGCGCAGGTCGGGGTAGAGGCCGGCGGGGTAGGTGAAGCGCACCACCAGGGTCACCACCACCAGCACCACGCACAGGGCGGGCAGCAGGCGCCGGGCCCGCCGGGCCCAGAAGGCCCCGAGCCGGATCCGGGCCGACCGGGCCCACTCGCCCAGCAACAGCCCGGTGATCAGGTAGCCGGACAGGACGTAGAAGATGTCCAGGCTGAAGAAGCCGCCCCCGAAGTGGGCCACCCCGAAGTGGTAGCCCATGATGATGAGGAGGGCGAAGGCCCGCAGCCCGTCGAGCGCCACCACCCGTTCCCGGCCGGTGGCCGACGTGCGCCGGTGGGTGCCGGCCGGTGGGTCGACCGGATCGGACCCGGGCAGGACGGTCACCGGCGGCACCGCACCGCCGGCGCGCCGGGTGCCACGCGACGTCGATCCCCCGACACGGCTCCGAGCTCCCCCTCCTGGCGCCCGACCGTCGGGCGACAAACGGTACCGTGCCCGCCGGCCACCCCACGGGCGGGAGCGGTGGCGGCGGCGCTCACGCCGGGGTGGGCGCGGCCAGGGCGCACGCGGCCGACGCCTCGATCGACGGCACGGTGCCGTCGGCCGGCCCGGCCGCACAGCGGGTGAGCGCCCCGGCATCCAGGGTCGACGGGGGTCCGGCGGTGTCGACGTCGCGCCACACCCAGGCCCGGGCCACGTACTGCGGTGCCCGGCCGGTGGCGGCGGTCATCAGCACGACGATGGCCCGCACCTCGAACACCTGCTCGTACTCGGGCAGTCCGCGCGGGTCCGGCAGGACGACCCCCGTCACCCCCCAACCGTCCAGGGCGTCGCGCACGGTGGCCACCTGACCGGGCACGAACACCTGGGGGCCGCCGGACAGGGAGATGTCCGCCAGGTACTGCTCGCCGACCCGCTCCCTGCCGGCGCGGGACGGGATCGAGTCGGGCCCGCCACCGCCCACCATGGCGTAGGACATCCCGTCGACCGCCTGCCACGTCATGTTGCTCTGGCGGAAGGCGAACGGGAACACCACCAGCACCTGGTGGTCGGATAGGTGCGGGGCGACGGTGCGGAACCACAGGGGCGGCCGGACCGGGGTCACGGTCAGGGGCAGCCCCTGGGCGAGGTAGGCGGCGATCGGGACCAGGGCGATCGCCACCACCAGGAGGCCGACGGCGGCGGCGGCCACCGGCTGGCCCGGGGCCGGGCGGGCCGCGTGCGCCGGGCGGGTGCCGGAGCGCGAGCCCGTGGCGACCCAGCGGTGGGCGTGGTCGCACACGAGGCCCAGCAGCACGGCTGCGCACAGGTAGACGACGATGCCGAACCGGCTCGGGATCACATTGCCCATCAGCGGGGCGTGCACCACCAGCCGCCACAGCGTCCAGCCGTGCATCGACAGGCCGAGCGACAGGAAGGCGGCGAGCAGGCCGACGGCGGCGAACAGCCACAGCCGCACGTCCCGCCACCACAGCACCAGGCCCGCGACGACCACGCCGGCCAGTCCCCATCCCAGGTACTGCTCCGACAGCGTCGGCGCCTGGTACCCGCCGAGCTGGTGGGTCAACGCGGTGACGTGGGCCGACGGCGTCATCGGGTGCAGGAACAGGCCGAGCGAGTTGCCGCCGTAGCTGAGCAGGCCGCCGCTCCCCCACACGCCACCCGACAGGTGGCCCGGCCCGGCCAGCGCGAACCACGCCGGATAGGCCAGCAGCACCACCGAGCACACCAGGGCGGCACTGGCGGCGCGCAGCGCGTACCGGACACGGGCCACCAGGACGTCCCGGTGGAGCGCCGCCCACCCCACCACCAGCAGACACCCGACACCGGCGCCGATCAGCGTGATGACCAGTACCTCCGTCCCCACCGACAGCTGCACGAGCAGGAGCGCCCCGATGGCGAGCCCGGTGACCCACGGGCGCCACCGCTGCCGGACCAGCAGCTCGTCGAGGCACAGCACGAGCAGCGGGGGCACCGGGGCGAACCCGAGCATGAGGTGGGCGTCGGTCAGGCTGACGATCACGAAGGGCGAGAACCCGTAGAGCAGTCCGCCGGCGAAGGCGGCCGGCGCCCAGGACACCCACCGGCGCAGCAGGACGTACATGGCCAGCGCCGACAGGAACGGGCTGAGGGTCAGGGCCACGTTCAGCGTGGCGATCGGCCCGAACGCCCAGGTGACGGGGGCCAGCACGATCCCGAGGCCGACCTCGGCGGTGTTGGAGAGCAGGTTGATCCCGGTCGGGTGGAACAGGTACGTCGAGTAGAGGGGGTCGAGCCCGTGCGCCATCGCGTAGGCCGGCCACTCCAGGAACCAGGTGAACAGGGACGTGTCGCCACAGCCGCAGGTGGTCGTCGACGTCGGGTGGGTCGACCACACGTGCCACCACAGGGCGACCGACAGCACCAGGTACACCCCGGCGCCGGCCAGGAGGGACCACCGTCCGCGGCTACCGCCGCCCGCCGCGGCGTCGGCTCCCTGCTCCGCCGGGCCGTCGGCCGTGCCGGTCCCGACGTCCGACGTCGTGCGGTCGACCACGGTCACGAGGGCACCCCGACCGGCGTGACGGCATCGGCCGTCGACCGGTCGGACACGGTCCCGACCGTGTCGGCCGACTCCGTGGGCGCCGCACCGTCGGCGGCCCGCAGGGCGGCCGGACCGCACGAGGCGACCACGGCCCAGGCCCCGACGATCCACCACGCCTGCAGGACGGGGTACTCGGTGATCCGGTGCACGGTCGAGCGGATCCACGGGAGGATGGCGCCGGTCCCGGTCACCAGCGCCCCGCCCACGGCCACCAGCCCGACGGCCAGTGCCAGCCACGCCCACAGGTCGTTGCCGACACCCGCGCGGCGCCGCACCGCCGGCAGCGCCAGGCCGCCCACCACCGCCAGCGGCAGGGCGAGGACCAGGACGTGGAGATAGGGGCTCATGCCGTGCACCACCGCCGAGGCGCGGCTCCCGGTGGCGCCCGACGTGGTGAACGTCGTCGTGGCGCCCCGGGCGCCGATGACGTGCATGAGCACCGGCCACCACACCAGGACGGCGACCTCGGCTGCGGCCACCGCCACCGGGCCACGCCAGCGGCGCCGGCCGCCCCGCAGCCCGTCGGGGCCCACCGCCCGGGCGCCCACCAGGGCGACCAGGGCGAGGGCGGTCACCAGTCCCTCGTTCTTCGACAGACCGGCCACCAGGACGAGGACGGCGGCGGCGGCCCGCGTCGACGGGTCGACCCGGGACTGCAGGCCGAAGGCGACGGCGCCCACGGCGGCCAGGGACCAGATGGGGTCGGCGTACCCGTTGGTCAGGAAGGGCTCGGTCACCCCGGCGGCCACCGGCACCAGCAGCACGGCGGCCACCACCCCGGCGACCTGGGGGGCGAGCGCCGGACGGGTGCCGCGTCCGGCGCCGTGGCGTCCCGCCGACGCCGGCGCGGCCAGCCGGACGGCAGCCGTCCGTCCGCACTCGACCAGGGCGAGGGCGGCGGCGGCCAGGGCGCAGGCGTTCAGCACGGCCACCGTCGTGACGCCGAGGCGGGCGGTGTGGACACCGGTGACCCGCCACGCCACCGCGGTGGCGGCGCTGACGAGCGGCGGGTAGGCGCTCTGGGTGAGGACGAGTCCCCGGACCCGCAGGTCCACCAGCACCTGGGCGTGACTCTGGAGGAACCACCCGGGCCGCATCACCCACAGGGCCCGTGCGTCGAACCCGACGGTCGGGGTGCGCAGACCGCGCATCGACCAGGCACAGGCCGCCACCACGCCCACGAACCCGACGATCCCGACCCATCGCTGCCCCGCAACGGAGCGACCCCGGGCCGGGGCCCACGGGCCGAGGTCCGGCCGGCGCACCCGCACGGCCAGCGCCACGGCGGCGGCGGCCAGGGCGAACCCGACGAACCAGGCGATCAGGGTGCCGCCGAACGACACCGCGGCCGTGGCGGCCAGCGCGGCCACCACCGCTCCGCCCAGCGGTGCCAGGGGGACGAGGACCCAGCGGGGACCGACGGTGGCGGCCACCGGCACCAGCCCGGCGGCGGCCAGTACGACGAGGGCCACGACGGTGGCGGACAGGGTGCTCACAGCGGTGGCGCCGGGGGCGGCCCCTGGCCCGGGACCTGGGCGCCGGTGCCCAGGCGGACCACCCGGACCCCGCCGGGGCCCACCGTCGTCGCCACCACCCTCGTGCCCAGGCAGGTGCCGGGCGCGGCGGTCCCGTCGTCGAGGGTCAGCACCACCTGGGCGTGGGACGGCGGGTCGGCGACCGTCACCCAGCTGCCGAAGCCCTTGATCATGGTGACCACGTCGGCCAGGTTGCCGGTGCTGAGGGCCACGGTCTGCCCGGGCCGGACCAGGCTGTGGGCCTGGACGTCGAGGCAGTGGTAGAAGGCGTCGTCGACCGAGGCGTCGTGGACGGCGTGGGCCGACAGCTGGGCGGACACGGTGCGGTCGCCCCGGACGGCCTGGCCGGCCAGGGACACCACGGCGACCACGCCCACCAGGGCGCACACCACCGTCACGACCACCGTCTTCGCCGGGCGGGGTCGGCGCGTCCCCTGCGGGGTTCCGACTGCCGTCACGGGGGCTGACGCTACCAGTCGACCCCGGTCATCCCGGGGCCAGCACGCAGGCCGCGACCCGGGCCACCGCGGCGGGTACGCCGGTCCCCCCGATGGCCACGCAGCGGGCCAGGGCGGCCGGTGTCGGGCCCGGGCCCACCGGCATCCCGGCCCCGACCCCGGTCCACACCCACGAGCCGGCCTGGCGTGCCGGCGCCCGCCCGAGCACCGCCGTCACGAATGCCGCGGTGTACGGCACCGAGGTCACCCGGTCGTAGGCCGCCAGACCCGGCTCGTCGGGGAGGACCACCCCGGTCACCCCCCAGGCCGTCAGCGCCCGACGGGTGGCGGCCACGTCGCCCGGACGGAGGACCTGGGCGGTGAAGGAGAACGAGGCGCGGGCGATGGCGTCGGCGCCCGCCTGCTCCGCGCCCGCCCGCTGGATCACGCCACCCGGGCCCCCGCCCCCCACCATGTCGTAGGGGAAGCCGACGACGGCCTGCCACGCCATGGCGCTCTCGATCAGTTGGTACGGCACCGGGAAGACCAGCAGCACGCGGTGGGCGGGCAACCGGGGGGCGACGGCGGTGAACCAGGTCGGCGGACGGACCGGCTGGGTGGTCATGGGCACGGTGGGCGCCAGGTAGGCGGCCACCGGCCCGAGGGCGACGGCGGCCACCGCCAGTCCGGCGACCGGTGGCGCCCACCGGCGCAGAGGACCACCCGCCGTCCTCGTCCGGACGCGGACCGCGGCCCGGGTGTGGTCGACGACGATGCCCAGGACCACGCCGAGCGCCAGGTAGGTCACGACCACGAACCGGCTCGGGATGATGTTCTCGAGCAGGGGGCGCTCGGCCAGCACCTGCCAGGGCAACCACAGCGTCCGGTCGGCCCCGAGCGACAGCACGGCCGACACGACGGCCAGGGCGCCGAAGCAGAGCAGGCGCCGGTCGCGCCGCCAGGCGACCAGCCCGAACACGGCCACCGCCGTCATCCCGAGTCCGACGTACTGACCCGAGAGCGTGGGGCCCTGGTAGCCGCCGACCCGGTGGGTGAAGAGGGTGAAGCCGGCCGACACCGGGGTGGGCCACAGGAAGGCGCGCACGGTGGTGCCCTCGGTCCCGAGCTCGAGGGTGGGCCACACCCGTCCCGACGTGTGGGCCGGCCCGGCCAGCGCGAACCAGGTGGGCCAGGCCAGGAGCACCCCGGCGGTGGCGGCGGCGGTGCCGAGCCCGACGGCCAGCCGCCGCGCCACGGCCGACCGGACGCGCCGGTGGGCCAGCCCGTAGCCGAGGAGGACGAGCGCGGCGGGCACGGCGACGATGCCGAGCAGCAGGAGCACCTCGGTCCCGACGAAGAATTGGACCACCAGCAGCAGGCCGAGCGCGACGCCGACGACGGCCGGCCGGCGCCGGCCGCTCAGCAGCTCGTCGACACAGGCCACGACCAGGGGCGGCACCACCGCCCACCCCAGCATCAGGTGGGCGTCGGACAGGCTGACCAGGACCAGCGGGGAGAACCCGTAGACGAGGCCGGCGACGAACGCCGCCGGGGCCCACGCCACCCAGCGGCGCACCAGCACGAAGCAGGCGAGCGCCGACAGCGCCGGCGCCAGGGTGAGGGCGACGTCGAGGGACGACACCGGGCCGAAGGCCCAGGTCACCGGGGCCAGCACCACGCCGAGTGCCAGGACGGACGTGTTGGCCAGCAGGTTGACGCCGCCCGGATGGGACATGGCCGTCGAGGAGAAGGGGTCGAGGCCGTGGGCGAGGGCGTGGGCGGGCCAGGCGATGAACCACAGGAAGAGCGCGCTGTCGCCGCAGCCGCAGGTGGTGGTGGCTGTCGGGTGCGACGACCACACGCCCCACCACACCACGAGGGCGAGGGCGAGGTACGCGGAACCGGCCAGCACCAGGGACCGACGGTGGCCCGTCCGTCGCCCCGGTGCCGACGGTGCACCGCGGAGCGCCCGGCCCCGGGCCGCCGGGTCGACCGGACGGCGCTCGACGGCGGCCGCCTCAGGCACCGGCGTCCCCGGCCGCACCTTTGGACGCGTCGGCCAGGATGCAGTCGGGCACGGCCTGGCGGTCGGCCGCCGCCGCCACCGGACCGGTGGTGCAGTGGTCGAAGGCCGCCCCCGACGCCGGGACCGGGGCGGGCGCCGCCGCCACCGCGTCCCACACCCACGCCCGGTCCTCGTAGACCGGGGCCGCACCCAGGACCGCCGTGAGGAATCCCACCGCATAGGACGCGGCACGGCCCTGCTCGTAGGCCGGCAGGTCGGGTTGGTCGGGCACCACCATGGTGGTCACCCGCCAGAGGGAGAGCGACCGCCGGACGGCGGCGGCGGCGGAGGCGGTGGGGTACGGGGCCGGGCCGAGCGGCAGCGACGCGGCGGACAGCACCTCGAACCCCGCACGCGCCGCGCCCGCCCGGGACGGCTGGCCCTGGGGGCCGCCGCCACCCGCCTGGGCCCACCGCATGGTGGTGACCGCCTGCCACGCCTCCGACGACTGGAGCCCGGCGAACGGCACCGGGTAGGCCAGCACCACCTGCCCGGGTGGCAGTGCGGCACCCCGCGTGGCGTACCAGGTCGGCAGCACCACCGGCCGGGTGGTGAGCGGGAGGTTCGGGGCCAGGGCCACCACCGACGGGGCCAGCGCCACCGCCACCAGGCCCCACGCCAGCGCCGTCGCCGTCGACGGCGAGCGCCCGGCGAGCCACGTCCGGGCGTGGTCGACCGCCAGCGCCGCCAGCACCGCCACGCAGAAGGTCGTCACCAGTACGAACCGGACCTCGACGATGTCCCCGACCCACGGCACGTGCTCGAGCGCGTCCCACGGGACCCACGTGCCGTGGCCGGGGGCGAGGGAGAGCCCGGCAGCCACCAGACCGATCCCTGCGAACAGTTGCAGGCGGCGGTCTCGCCGCCACACCACGGTCCCGACCAGTGCCACCACCAGCACACCGACACCCAGATAGCCGAGGCCCACCAGCACCGGGCCCTGGTACCCGCCGAAGCGGAGCATCGAGGGGCGGAGGCCGGCCAGACCGCCGGTGGTGACGAAGCCGGCCGCCGTGGTCCCGTACCGTGCCGTGGCCCCGGCCGACCAGATGGGGCCGCTCAGGTGCGCCGGGCCGGCCAGCAGGAACCACAGCGGGTAGGCCAGCACCACGGCCGCGGCACCGGCGGCCACCGCGGCACCGGAGACCGCACCCCGCACCCGGGGACCGATCGCCCCGGGGTCGGTCACCGCCGCACCCACCACCACCAGGACGACCCCGACGGCGGCGGCCACCACCGTGATCACCAGGACCTCGGTGCTCACGAAGAACTGCACCACCACCAGTCCGGCCAGGGCCAGGCCGTTGCGCCACGGGGCCCGGCGCTGGGTGACCAGCAGGTCGGCCAGCACCAGGACCACGAGGGGCGGCACGGCCAGGAAGGCGATGTTGAGCTGGTTGAGGGCGAGCTCGGTGACCACGAAGGGCGAGAACCCGTAGGCCAGACCGCCCAGGAAGGCGGCCGGCGCCCACGACACCCACCGCCGCAGCAGGACGTACATGGCCAGTGCCGAAAGCACCGGGGCCAGGGTCAGGGCCACGTTCATCGACGCCACCGGCCCCCACAGCCAGGTGACCGGCGCGGTCACCACGGCCAGGGCCACGACGCTGGTGTCGTCGAGCAGGTTGATCCCGCCGGGGTGGAACAGCCAGGTCGAGAACAGCAGGTCGTGCCCGTGGGCGAGGGCGTAGGCCGGCCACTGGAAGAACCAGAGGAACCGGGCGGCGTCGCCGCAGCCGCAGGTGGTCGTCGACGTCGGGTGCGACGACCACGTGCCCCACCACAGCCCCACCCCGGCCACCAGGTAGGCGGCCCCGGCCAGGGCCAGTGCCCGACGTCCGCCCGCCGGCGGCGCCGCGGGATCGGCCGCCGCCGTCATGGCGACACCCGGCGCCCGCACAGCTGCACCGCCGCCACCCGGGGGTCGGCGGAGAAGTGCATCGTGGTGAACGACAGGCTGTCCCCGACGTCGGACAGCATCCGGCCGACGGTCAGCGGGCCGGTGATGGCCGCCAGGTACGCCCGCAGCGGGTCGCAGCCGACGGCCCCCCGGGCGGCGGCCACCGACGCGGCGGACGGACCGCCGGCGACCGAGGTGGACCCGGGCACGCCGAACCGACCCAGCATCCAGGCCGGACCGATGAACTTCTCGTGGCCGGGACGGGCGTGGTGCTCCACCGTGGTGTGGCTGCCGATCGGGTTGGCCAGCGAGTACTCGTCGAAGACGTAGACGTCCGGGCCGGCCAGGTACCCGATCACGCCGATGGCCGGGAGGTCCACCGCCAGCCGGAAGGGGAGCGACGAGTGCGCCGGCAGGGCGGCCGCCGGGTCCAGGGGGACGAAGGGGTCGGTGACGACCAGGAGTTCCTGACGGCCGGCGGGCACGGCCCGGGCCGCCTCGGCCAGCACGGCGCCGGCCCGGCCCGACAGGGCCCGCGCGTAGTCGGCCGCGGTGACCGGATGGGCCACGCCGGTGGCGGCGATCCAGCTGAGGCGCTCGTTGGAGATGAACACCGTCTGCGGGTTCAGCCCCGGGACCGGCGGCGGCACGAACCGCAGCCAGCCCAGGCACACCACCGACCACACGGCGATGCCGGCGGCCGGCACGGCGAGCACCCCACGCAGGGTGCGCACCCCGGCGAAGACCGGCAGGCAGAAGGCGAAGAAGGCCGGCAGGAGCAGGCGGGCGTGCATGTAGTCGCCCCCGACCTCCACCACGTAGAGGAGCTGGACCGAGCCGACGACCAGCGGGGTGCCGAGGAGGAGCACCCCCGTGCGGTCGCCGGCCCGCCACCACGTCACCACCCGCACGGCGACCAGCGGGACGGCCAGGATCGCCGGCAGCCACAGCGTGTACGGGGCCACGAAGTTCCAGAGGTAGGTGGCACCCTGGGACCACCACGACGAGCCGGCCGCCTTGGCCAGCGCCGTCGACGGGACCAGCAGCGCGAAGTAGGCCATCCGCGCCACCTCGACCACGACGGGCAGCGCCGCCGCCGCTACGGCCACGGCGGCGGCGCGGCGCACCCGCCCACTCGTCGAGGGCCAGGTGGGCGAGACCACGAGCAGCACCAACGCGGCCGTCAGCACGGCGGCGCCCAGGAGCAGCTCGGGCCGGATCAGCGGGCCGAGTCCGGCCACGAAGGCGGCCGGCAGCGCACGGCGTCTACGGTCTGCCACCCGGACCAGCAGCAGGAACGAGACGCCGAGCCACAGGAAGACCATCGACATCTCGAGGCCCGAGGTGGCGAACTCCCACAACCCGGCGACCACCGACGCCCCGAGGAGCCCGAGGGGCAGCACCGTGCCCTCGTGGTGGCGGGCCCCGAGTCGCACGACGGCCAGGCCGCCGGCCAGGAACCCACCGGCGGTGCACACCAGGCCGAGCACGACCGACGTCCACTCGAGCGACGCCCACGGGTCCACGCCGTGGGCCACGACCAGGGCGGCGACCCACAGCGGGTCGGAGTCGACCTCCACCCGCTCCCCCACGTTGAACACCGGGCCGTACCCGGCCAGGAGGTTGTGGACGATGCGGAAGTTGATGAAGGCGTCCTCGTCGACCCACCGGTACGTCCACGCCCCCATCAGGACGATCACCACCGGCACGAGGACGGGCCACCAGGTGCCCCGCCGGGAGGGGGCACGGCGGTGGCGCGGTCGGGTCGGGGCCGAGGGGGCTGCGTCGGGCCCGCCCGGGTCGTAACCCGTCGTGACCACGGTGTTCCCCCGGCGTGCGATGGCCGTGATGGTATCGGAGCGGGCCTGCGGCACGGGGTCCGCCGGTGGTGGTCGGGTACCATCCTGGCGATGGGAGCACGTGGTCGACGAGGCAGTGCCGGGGGCCCTGCGTGCGGTCCGGCGCCCGCCGGGACCCGGTAGCCGGACGGTGGCCGCCCGGGACGGGAACGCCTCCCCCACCTCGGTCGCCATGGCCGATGCGGCGGCTGCGGCCGCGGCCGCCGACGCCGCCATGGCCCCGGTCACCGGGGCACCGGCCGAGCCCACGCCCGGGGGCGCGGCCGTCGACCCACCGGGACCGAGCGGGGCGACCGACCCGGTCGACGGACCGACGGCGGATGCCGGGGCCGAGGCCGAGCCCTACCGGTTCCGCCTGGGCAACCGACCGCCGCTGACCGGCGTCCGGGCCCTGGCCGTGTTCACCGTCCTCGTCTACCACTCCAACTTCCGGACCCTGCCCGGGACATGGGTCGCCCTCCAGGTCTTCTTCGTCCTGAGCGGGTTCCTGATCACCGCCATGCTGGCCGGCGAGGGCAAGCGCAACGGGCGCATCGGCCTGGGATCGTTCTACGCCCGCCGTGGCGTCCGCCTCGTCCCGCCCCTCCTGCTCACGGTGGCCCTGCTCGGGATCTACGCCCACTTCGTGCACGTGGCCGACGCCGCCCAGCGGCTGTGGGGCGACAGCCTGGCGGCGATGTTCTACTACGCCGACTACCGCCAGGCCTTCGGCCACGCCCCGTTCTTCGGCTACCTGGCCCAGACGTGGTCGCTCTCGGTGGAGGAGCAGTTCTACATCCTGTGGTCGATCGCCATGGTGGTCGCCGTGGCCACCCACCGGCGCCACCTGGCCTACGCCTTCGCCGTCGTCGGCATGGCCCTGTCGACGGCCGACCGGCTGTTCCTCGTCTTCCGGGCCCACCCGTACACCGCCGCCACCTTCAGCCGGGTGTACTACGCCTTCGACACCCGGGCGGACGCCCTCTTCCTCGGGTGCCTGCTCGGACTCCTGGCCGCCGACGGGTACCTCCACAACTGGCCGCGGTGGGCGCGGGGCGTGCTCACGGCGACAGCGGCCGGCTCCGCCGCATTCCTGGTGTGGATCCTGCTCGAGGCGCCCCTGTTCACCGAGACGCTGACCGTGTGGTGGCTGCCCGCCTCCACCGTCGCGTCCGCGGTCCTCATCACCTACTTCGTCATCTGCCCGGGGAGCCTCGGCTCCCGGTTCGTCGGCATCGGCGTCCTGGTGTTCATCGGCGACCTCTCCTACACGTTGTACCTGGTCCACTTCCCGGTGTACCTGGCCGTCGAGCCGAGCGTCACCCACTGGACGTACTGGCCCAACGAGCTGCTCCGGCTGGCCATCATCTTCGCCATCGCCACCGCCAGCTGGTTCCTCATGGAGCGGCCGCTGATGCGCTGGCGCCAGCGGTCGGCGGCCCGTGCCGCGGGACCGACCGGGCCCTGAACACGGGACGTCCGCACCGAGGCGACCGCCGTCCACCGGTGGTGCCATGCTGTCGGACCTGGACCTGGACCTGGACCTGGACCGGGCGCCGGCGCCGGACACGCGAGTGGAGCCACACTATGACGGATACAGCGGTCGGGGACGTCGTGCCACCCGCACCGGCGGCCGACGGCGGTCCCGGCGCCCCCACCCGGGAGGTCGACAGGACGTCGCTGCTGAACTGGGGCGTCCTGGCCGTGCCGGCCCTCGTGCTGGCGATCGCGTCGTGGGCGTACCGCTGGGTCCAGGACGACGCCTACATCAACTTCCGCATCATCGGGAACCTGTTGGCGGGGCACGGGCCGGTCTTCAACGTGGGCGAGCGGGTCGAGGCCTACTCGGATCCGCTGTGGCTCTTCCTGCTGGCCGGTGTCCACGAGGTCCTTCCGTCGGTCACCCTCGAGTGGACGTCGGCGCTGCTCGGCATCGCCTTCGCCGTCAGCGGGGTGGTGTTCGGCGGTCGCGCCATCCAGCGGCTGGCCGGCCCCCGGGGAGGGGCCGTCGTCGTGCCGGTCGGCCTGTACGTCCTGTCGGCGGTGGCCGGCGTCTGGGAGTACGTGACCGGTGGCCTGGAGATGGGCATGGTCTTCTGCTGGGTCGGGCTGTCGTTCTGGCTCCTCGTCCGCGTCGAGTCCCGTCGGGACCAGGCCGTGCGGGCGGCCGCGGTCATCGGGCTCGGATCGCTCATCCGGCCGGAGCTGATCCTGGAATCGGCGGTGTTCCTGCTCGCCCTCCTCGTCGTGGTGGCCGCACCGGGGTGGCACGGACCGGACGGTCGGTTCCGGCGCTACCTCGTACCGGTAACGGCGGCGGCGGTACTGCCCGTCCTCTACGAACTGTGGCGGATGGCCTACTTCGGCATGCTGGTCTCCAACACGGCGCTGGCCAAGTCGGCCGGGTCCGCCTGGTGGGGCCAGGGGTTCACCTATCTGTGGAACTTCGTCGCCCCCTACACCCTGTGGCTCCCGTTCCTCCTGATCCTCCCGCTCACCGCGCCACCGGTCCGCCGCTGGTGGCGGGCCGGTGAACGGATCGGCGTCCTGGTGTTCGCCACACCGCTCGCCGCCGGGCTCCTCGACGTCGCCTACGTCGTCTACGTCGGTGGCGACTACCAGCACGCCCGTCTGCTCCTGCCGGGCTTCTTCGCCATCTGCGTACCGCTGTTCGCCGAGGTCCGCAGGCTGCGACCCCTGGCCGTGATCTCGGCGGTCGGTCTGGTGGTGTGGGGATCCGCGTGCATCGGTTGGCTCCGCTTCGACCCGGAACACGGGCCGTTCCACGCGATCCACGGGATCTCGAACGAGCGGGACGGGTGGACCAAGCAGCTCGGGATCACCGACACCATGGACCTGTCCGCGTACCACGCCTTCACCCTCCCGGCCGTCTACTACCGGGGTGCCGCCCGGGTCGCCGCCGCCCAGGGACGCCAGGAGCTCATCGTGGCCACCAACGCCTTCTTCCCGCTGAGCGGCCAGGTGGTGGCACCGGCGCGGACCCCGTTGCCGGTGCACGCCGTGGTCTACCTCATCGAGGTGGGTGAACGCGGGCTGGTGAGCGGGCCCGACGTCTACGTGTTCGACGCCCAGTCGCTGGCCAACCCGATCGGCTCCCACACGAACGTTCCCCGCGGGATACGGCCGGGAGGCAAGGTGGTCGACCCGGTGTGGATGATCGGCCGGTTCGGGACCCCGTCCGGCACCGTCCCGGCGTCGGTGGCGTCACCCGCCTCGATCGCGGCGGCACGGCGGGCCCTCGGCTGCGGGGGCGCCGCCGCCTACCTGCACGCCATCACCGCCCCGTTGACCCTCGCCCGAGCCTGGTCGGACGTCACCCATGCCGTCGGGTGGACCACGTTGCGCTTCAGCAGCGACCCGCAGGTCGCCGAGCGACAGCTCTGCGGCTGACCACTCGTTGCCGGGGGGCGGCCGAGGTCCGCCCCTGGTCGGGCCCGATGCGGTCCCGACCAGGGGCAGGGCTACGATCCCCCGGGTGGGAGCAGCTGTGGAGGGCCGGGCCACAGCCGGGTCGGAGGGCGCCGACGCCGGCGCGCCCGAGGAATCCGTCCCGGCCCCCGAGCCCCACCTCGGCCGGATCCCGGCCCTGGACGGCGTGCGGGCCCTGGGCATCGTGCTCGTCCTGTTCTTCCACGGCGGGTTCTCGTGGGCGGGCGGCGGGTTCTTCGGCGTCGACGTCTTCTTCGTCCTGTCCGGGTTCCTCATCACCGGGCTGCTCGTGTCCGAGTACCGCCAGAACGCCGGGATCGGCCTCGCCCGGTTCTGGGGCCACCGGGTCCGCCGCCTGGTACCCGCCCTCCTGGTCATGCTGGTCGGGGTGGCCCTGTACGGCTTCTTCCTCGCCAGCAGCGACACCCTGGGACAGCTCCGTGGCGACGCCCTCGCCACCCTGTTCTACGTCAACAACTGGCGCCAGGCGTTCGGGACGCAGGGCTACTTCGCCGCCCTGAACACACCCCGGCCGCTCCTCCACACCTGGTCGCTCTCGATCGAGGAGCAGTTCTACCTGGTGTGGCCCCTGGTGGTCCTGGGCGTGCTGCGCTGGAGCCGCACGCTGCGCACCCTCCTGGTCGTCACCGTGGCCGGCGCCGTCGCCAGCGCCGTGGCCATGGCCGTCGTCTACGGCAACGGCTCGGGGGAGAACCGGGCCTACTACGGCACCGACACCCGGGCCCAGGCCCTCCTGATCGGCTGCGCGCTCGCCATCGTGCTCGCCCATCCCCTCCCCCGTCGGCGCTCGGGCACCGTGGCGACCCGGTCGCTGGTGCGGACCTTCGACCTCTCCCCCGCCGCCCGGGCCGGCCTGGTCGTGACCGGCGGTGCCGGGCTGGCCACCGTGCTCGTCCTGTCGGTGGTCGACTCCAGCGCCACGGCGTGGATCTACCGCGGCGGGTTCACGCTGGTGGCGCTGGCCACCGCCGGGCTGATCGCGTGTGTGGCGCTGGTCCCGACCAGTCCCTGGGCCCGGGTGCTCTCCCTCCGGCCCGTCCGCTACGTGGGCGCCATCTCCTACGGCCTCTACCTCTTCCACTGGCCGATCTTCGTGGCCGTCACCCATGCCCGGACCGGGCTCGACGGCTGGCCCCTCTTCCTGGTCCGGGTCGGCCTGTCCTTCGCGGTGGCGGCCGTCTCCTTCCACTTCCTGGAGATGCCGGTGCGACGCGGCGTCCTGCGGGGCTGGCGGGGGTGGGTGTCGACACCGCTGGCGGTCGGGGGCACCGCTGCGCTCATCGTGGCGGCCACCGCCGGGGCGACCACCGCCGTCGATGCCGAGCCCGCCCAGGCCGCCGGTACCGCCCCCCACGGCGTACCCGCCGGGGGCGACCCGGGGACCTCGGCCGACACCGTCGCCGTGCCCGCCGGGACGGCGGGTCCGATCCGGGTCCTGCTGGTCGGCGACTCCGAAGCCAGCTTCCTCGGCTTCGGCCTCGGGCCCGACTCGGCCGCCTACGGGGTCGCCTACCAGGGCGACGGCGTCTTCGGGTGCGGGCTGCTGACCTACACGACGTCGTTCCACGGGACCCTGGTCGACGGGGCCGTCGGCGAGCGCGGCGGGCACACGTTGGTGCCCTGCGGGACGCAGCTCACCCGGTGGCAGGCCGACGTCGACACCTTCCACCCCGACGTCGTCCTCCTGGCCGACGGCGAGTACGAGGTGCGGGACCAGCGCATCGACGGGACCTGGCAGCACCTCGGCCAGCCGTCCTTCGACGCCCGGGAGCGGCGCGCCCTCGAGGCGGCCGTCCGGGTGCTCGGGTCCGACGGGGCCACCGTGGTGCTGCTGACCGCGCCCTACTACCAGCAGCCCGAGCAGGCCGACGGCCAGCCGTGGCCCGAGGACGCCCCGGCCCGGGTCGACCGGTACAACGCGCTCCTCCGTCAGGTGGCGGCCGCCTCCCACGGACGGGTGGTCGTCGCCGATCTCGGCGCGAGGCTCGACCCCGGGGGGCATTTCACCCCGACCATCGACGGGATGACCGTCCGCTTTTCCGACGGGATCCACGTCACCCCGGCCGGGGCGAAGCTGGTGTCGCCGTGGCTGCTCACGACCTCGGCCCGCCTGGGCACCGCCAACCGGGCCGCCACGGCGTCGTCGACGACCCCGTCCTCGTCGAACGCGTCCACGTCGAACACGTCCACCACCACACCGGGCGGGACCTGAACCCGTCCGACTCCCGGCGGCGGGCTCAGCCCACGACGGGCGCGGCCGCGCCGGAGCGCTCGGTCACGGTGACGGCCATGTCCCCCACCCGGCCCACGTATCCGGCAAGCGCGGGTGACGCCGAGGTCCACGTGGACAGACCGACCTCGTAGGGCTCGGTGCCGTCGGCCAGGTAGCCCGGTCCGAACTGCGCCTTCCAGAAGGCGTTGACCACCGGCCGGTAGCCGGCTCGGTCGAGGGCGTTGACGAGACCGATGAACTCCTCGGTGTCGAGCAGCTGGGTGTCGGCCGTGCCGGCGCCGGCGTCACCGACGGCCACGCGTGCGCCGGTGCCCAGCCGCGGCGTCACCAGGGCGGCCAGCTCACCGACGTGGGGGTCACCGGCCCGGGCCAGCGGGGGGATGGCGGCCACCCGGACACAGGCCACCGACCCGACGGCCACCGCCGCCACGCACAAGGCGATGCGCAGCCCGGCGGCGGACCGGGCCACCGGCAACCGGAGGGTGCCCACCCCGATGAGGGCGGCCACCGGGAGCACGACCGCCCACAGCACCAGGTAGCCGAAGATGAAGCCCACCACGTGGAGGACGGCGACCACGGCCACCGCGCCCCCGAGCAGGGTGAGCGCCCCGATCCCGGTGGCGAACCGGGTCCGCTGACGGGCGCCGGCCACGGTGGTCACCCCGGCCAGCACCACCGTGGACAGCGCCACCACCACGGCCACGGCGGCGTGGGCGGGCGTGCCGCCCAGGATCGAGGTCATCACCTCGGACGGACCCACCGCCAGCACGCCCGTCGCGGCCGCCACCGACCACAGGGCGTCGGCCAGTGGCTGACCGGGGTGCGAGGCGTCGAAGAACCGGGTGATCAGGGTCAGGTTGCCCGGGTGGTCCGTGAACTGCTGGATCAGCGGGGGCAGCCAGGCCAGGACCACCAGGACCAGGCCGCCCGTCACCAGGGCCGCGCCCCACCGACCCGGGCCGTCGGCCGGCGACACCGTCCGGCTCCGGTGGTCCCGCACGGCGGTCACCCCCCAGGCGACGGCCGCGGCCGCCACCAGCGCCACGGCCAGGGGGGCGGTCGAGATGTCGGTCTGCACGACGAACGTGGCCGCCAGCAGGGCCCCGATCAGGGACGGGGCCGACCGTGCGACCGCCCCGGCGCACAGCAGTACCAGCAGGAGGAGCGGGAAGAGCACCACCGTCGGGTTCCACGGGCTGACCAGGGCGCCGAGCACGCTCTCCGAGTAGGTCGTGGCCGACGGGCCGGCCGCGGCCAGCACGGCGGCGAGCGCGGCCACCCAGAGTGCGGCCCACAGGGCCCGGGTCGCCGTGGTCCGCCGCCGCACCACGGCCACGCAGGCCAGCGCGCACAGCCCGTTGAGCGTCGTGGCCCCGACGAACAGCGACCTGGCGTTCGAGCCGAGCACCCGGTAGGCGAGCGACACCAGGTAGAAGTAGGCGGGGCCGGGGTGGTTCCAGTTGTTGTGGTCGAACACGCCGAGCTGCTGCTTCCACGCCAGGGCCCGCCGCACGTGCAGGTCGATGAGGGCGAGGTCGTCCGGCAGCGTCAGGTGGGCGGACGGCGCCGTCGCCAGGCGGAGGACCGCCCAGGCGAAGGGGACGGCCACCACGGCGAAGGCCAGCGCGGTCAGCCACGGTCCCCGAGGTCCGGCCGGTCGGTGGGCACGCCGGCGGGCGGAGTGGCGGTGCGGGCGTGCGTCGGAGGCGTCGGGCGGCGGCCCGGTGGCCAGCGCCTGGTCGGAAGGGGGAACCACGACCGCCCGATCGTACGGCACCACCCGACCCGGCGTAGGCGCCGGGGTCCGGACTCAGAAGCTGGGGACGTAACCCCCGCGGCCCATCGACTCGCTCAGGAACGGGTCGACCGACTCGTCGACGCCGCCGCGGACCTCGGTGACCCAGTCGAGCCGCTCACGCAGGATCCGCTCCACGCCGCCCTGCAGGGTGGACGAGCTGACGGCGCACGAGCTGCACGCCCCCTGGAGCTGCACCTCGACGACGCCGGTCTCCACGTCGGCCGACACCAGGACGAGGTCGCCACCGTCGGCCTGCACGGCCGGCCGCATGAGTTCGATGATGGCGGTGAGGGCGGCCAGGCGCTCACCGCGCTCGCCGTCGGTCAGCGGGGACGGGTCGCCGTCCACCACGTCCGTGGCGTCGACCTCGGTGTCGGCTGCGGTGCTGTCGGTGTCCACGTCGTCCGTCCTCCCGCCGGTCCTCGTGACCGGTCGAGCCGGGCCGGCGGCCCCGCTCCCCCACAGTCTGCCGTGCCCGGCGCCCGGACCGTGCAGCGCCGAGCCGGACGGGCCGATCGGGACCGTCGTCGGCCCACCGGACCGGGCCCGGCGATGGCACCGGCCCGGAGGGCCCGGGGGTACCATGCGGTGTGGCCCCGGTACGACCATCCGAGCCCCTTGGGGCCGTCGGACTGATCCTGCCCACCTTCGTCCAGGACACCGTCCCGACGTGGGCGGCAGCACCGGGCGGCGCACGCCCCGGCGGCGACCCGCTGGCCGAGCTGGCCGAGCTGTGCCGCCGGGCCGAGCAGGCGGGTGCCGGTGCGCTGTGGGCGTGCGACCACCTCTTCTGGCACGGCCCCTGTCTCGAGTGCCTGGTGGTGCTCACGGTGGCCGCCACCGCCACCGAACGGGCGGTCCTCGGCTCGTGCGTGATCCAGCTGCCCCTGCGGCGGGCGGTGGCCGTCGCCAAGCAGGCGTCCACCCTCCAGACCCTCAGCCGGGGCCGCCTGGTCCTCGGCGTCGGCGTCGGCAGCCACCCCGGCGAGTACGAGCAGGTCGGCGCGGCCTACCACCGCCGGGGACACGACCTCGACACCGCCATCGGCGAGCTCCACCGGGCCTGGGGGTCGGGCCGCGGGGCCGTCCGGGGCGACACGGCGTCGACCGACGCCACCGAGCGGTACCGCCAGCTGCCCGCCGCCGCCCCGGTGCCGGTCTGGGTCGGCGGGTCCTCGGAGGCGGCGCTGCGTCGGGCCGCCCACCTGGCCGACGGGTGGATGCCGCTGTTCCTGTCGGTGGACGAGTATGCCGGCGCCGTCGAGCGCCTGGGCAAGGAGGCCGACGCCGCCGGACGCCCGGCCGGTGCCGTCACGCCGGCCATGGTGCTGTTCGTGGCGCTGGACGGGGACCGGGCCCGGGGCGCGGCCAAGGGCACGGCGTGGATGGGCTCCCTCTACGGGCTGCCGGCCAAGGCGTTCGACCGCCACCTGGTGGTGGGCACACCCGACGAGGTGGCCGCCCGCATCGCCGGGTACCGCGCCGCCGGCGCCGAGCACGTCGCCGTCTACGTCACCGACGACGAGCCCATCGACCAGTTCGACCGCCTGATGGCGGCCCTGCCCGCCGCCGGCGTCCCGACCGATGCCGCGTCGGCGACGCCGGGCAGGGCCTGACCAGAACCGAGGACCACATGGACCGCACGGCACACATCGTGGGCACCGCCACCACACCCATGCAGCGGCGCGACCTGACGATCGAGGCGATGTCCCACCAGGTCGTCGACCACGCCCTGTCCGACGCCGGCATGACCCCCGACCAGGTCGACCTCGTCGTCTTCGGCAACGCCACCGCCGGTCGCCTGCTCAACCAGGCCTGCATCCGCGGCCAGAGCTTCCTGCTCGACGCCGGACTGCGCAACGCCGGCATCATCAACGTCGACAATTCGTGCGCCGGCGGGGCCTCCGCCCTCCACCTGGCCACGCTGGCCACCCTCGGCGGCGCCGGCACCGTGCTGGCCGTCGGGGTCGAGAAGATGTGGACCGGCCACCGCCTGGAGACCCTGGCCGGCATCGAGGACGGGGTGCCCGAGGCCGACCGGGCCTTCATGCACGGCAACTGGGAGAACCCGTCGGGCTCGGTCCTCATGGCCCTCAACGCCAAGTGGACGGTCGAGCACATGGAGGCGTGGGGCACCACCCTCGAGCAGATCGGCGCGGCCGCGGTCAAGGCCCGCAAGCACGGGGCCCTCAACCCCCATGCCCAGTTCCAGAGCGAGGTGACCCTGGACGAGGTGCTGACCTCGTCCTCCATCGTGCCCCCGCTGACCCGGCTCATGTGCTCGTCGTTCACCGACGGGGCCGCCGCCGTGGTGCTGACCCTGGAGGCGCGGGCCGGCGCCCCCCGGATCCTGTCCACCACCGTCCGGTCGGGGAACGGCGACATCGACTACCACGAGCGTCTGGCGGAGACGGCGTCGGCGGCGTGGGACGCCTCGGGTGTCGACCCGGCCGACGTGGACGTGGTCGAACTGCACGACGCCACCGCCGCCGAGGAGATCTGTGCCCTCGAGTCGCTCGGCTTCTTCAAGCCCGGTGACGCCGGGGCGGCCACCCTCGCCGGGGACACGACCCTGGGAGGCCGGGGGGTGACCGTCAACACCAGCGGTGGGCTGGTGAGCCGGGGCCACCCGCTCGGTGCCACCGGCATCGCCCAGGTGGTCGAGCTGGCCGCCCAGCTGCGCGACGAGGCCGGCCCCCGCCAGGTCCCCGGGGCCCGGTTGGCGGTGGCGGCCAACACGGGTGGCATGATCGGGTCCCATGCAGGCACCACCGACGCAGCGTTCATCGGGATCCACGTCCTCGAGGCGGGCTGAGCCGTGATCGGACGCGGCGGCATCATCACCGGCCACGGCATCGCCGTGCCCGACAAGGTCGTCACCAACGACGACCTCTCCCTCACCCTCGACACCAACGACGAGTGGATCCGCGAGCGCACCGGGATCCGGGAGCGCCGCATCGGCGGGACCACCTCGCAGCTGGCCATCGACGCCGGACTCGCCGCCCTGGAGAAGGCCGGGCGGCGGCCCGACGAGATCGACGCCGTCATCCTGGCCACGACCACCCCCGACCAGATCGTGCCGGGCACCTCGGCGACCGTGCAGGACGGGATCGGCATCGTCGGCGGCGCCTTCGACGTGAACGCGGCGTGCTCGGGCTTCGTCTACGCCCTCACCGTGGGCCACGGGATGCTGGCCATCGGGGCCGAGCGGCTCCTGGTCATCGGGGCCGAGACGCTGTCCCGGATCACCGACTGGGACGAGCGCTCGGTGTCGATCCTGGTGGGCGACGGTGCCGGCGCCGTGGTGCTCGAAGCGGTCGACGGGCCCGGCCAGCTGCTCAGCTACAAGCTGGGGGCGGACGGGTCGCTGCGGCACCTGCTGAAGTGCGACCACGGTGGCTACCTCTACATGAACGGCAAGGAGATCTTCCGCAAGGCGGTGGCCGTGGTGGTCGAGTCGGCCCAGGCCGCCATCGCCGAGGCGGGCCTGACCGCCGACCAGATCGACCTGGTCGTCCCCCACCAGGCCAACCTGCGGATCATCAGCGCGGCATGCCAGCGGCTCGGGATCCCCGAGGAGAAGGCGGTGGTGGTCATCGACCGCTACGGCAACACGTCGTCCGCCTCCATCCCCCTCGCCCTGGCCGACGCCCTCGACACCGGCCGCCTCGAGGCCGGTCACCACGTGCTCCTCACCGGCTTCGGCGGGGGCATGACGTGGGCCAGCGCCGTGCTCAAGTGGGGTGGCTGACGTACCGAGTGAACAGGCATGACCGACATGAGTGAATCCCCCGCGCTCGTCGTGCTGGCCGCCGGTATGGCCCGGCGCTACGGCGGCTGCAAACCGCTGGCACCCATCGGGCCCCACGGCGAGCCGGTCCTCGACCTGCTGGTGGGCGACGCGGTGCGGGCCGGCTTCGGCCGGATCGTGCTCGTCCTGCACCCCGAATCGGGACCGTCCATCCGCTACCACGTGGAGCAGTGCTGGCCCGATGCGATCGACGTGGCCTACGTGGAGCAGCGGCTCCCGCTCGGGACGGTCCATGCCGTGCTGGCCGCCGAGTCGGCGCTCGACCCCGGCAGCTCCTTCGGGGTGTCCAACGCCGACGACGTCTACGGACAGGTGGCCATGGGTCTGCTGGCCGACCAGCTGCGGTCGGACGCCGACGAGCACGTGCTGGTCGGCTTCGCCCTGCGGTCGACGGTGGCGACCGACGACCCGGTGACCCGGGGCGTGTGCACCGTCGGCCCCGACGGCCTGCTGGACTCGCTCGACGAGCGGCGCCAGGTCCACCCGTCCGGGCCCGACGGCGGGTTCGTGTCCGACGACGGGCTGGAGCCGAAGGAGCTGGCCGGCGACCTGCCGGCGTCGGTCAACCTGTGGGGGTTCCGACCCTCCATCTGGAACGTGTTCCACCGGGCCATGGACGGGTCAGGGCTGGACGAGGACGCCCTGCTGGCCCAGGTCGCCGCCGGCGGCGAGGTCCCGAAGGCGGAGGTGCTCCTGCCCGAGGTGATCTCGACCATGGTGGCCGGCGGGACGGACCTGCCGGTCCGGGTGGTGCCGACCGACGCCCGACTGGTCGGCGTCACCCACGCCGCCGACCTCCCTGTCGTCAGCGCCGAACTGGCCCGCCAGGTGGCCTGGGGCGTCCGCCCCGCCGCCCTGTGGGCCGGCATCGGCTGAGACGGACCCGCCTGCACCCAGCATCGGCGTCCGCCCACGGCAGGATCAGCGGTGGTGGCGGAGGAGCGACAGGCAGAGGGTGGGCTCCGGCGTGCCGGACGTCCCGTCCACCACCGAGATCGGGTTCGTCGGCGACCCGTCCGCCGGGGTGACCGGCGACGTCACCGGCAACCCGTCGGTCAGGGACTCGTCCAGGTACAGCACGCCGTCGAGGGACACCTGGGCGATGTGCTTGTAGGGGTCGGTGAGGACGGTCACCCGGTGGGTGCCGCCCACCGGCTCGACGGCGAGGTAGCTGCGGTAGCTCGTCCCGTCGTCGGTCATGGCGAAGTGGAGGAGCACGGTGGTCCCACCGGGACGTGGCGTCGTCACCACCGAGATGGTCCACGCGCCGGCCACGACCAGGTCGGCGGTGGCCGGCGACGTGGCGTCCCTCGGCGTCACGTAGAACAGCCGCTGGAGGGCGTGCCCGTACTGCACGGTCTGCCACGTGGTGCGGCTGAACTGTGACGCCGGGTCGGCCGCGTAGTTCTCACCGTTCGAGAGGTACAGGGCGTCGCACGCCCCGAGGATGCGGATCTGCCCCGCCGGCGCGTACACCGGCAGCGTGTCGCCCTGGACCACCCGGGCGCCGATCTGCCCACCGGTGGCGTCGCTCACCGACTTCTGGACCTGGAGGTACTGCAGGGTCTGGGCCGTGGTCCACTGCTCGGTCGGCGTGACGGCGATCCCGATGTTGGCCACCACCGAGTAGAGGGCCACGACGGCGACGACGGCGGTCACCACGACCCGGCGCCCCCGGGTCCGGCCGTCCTGGCGACGCCAGACGTCGGCGAGGCCGACGGTCGATCCCAGGGCGAGGAACGGCAGGAAGTCGGCGAGGTACCGGGGGGCGATGTAGCCCCACAGCATGAGCGCCGCCGCCGCCGAGCCGGCGGCCAACAGGAGGAGCCGTGTCCGCGCCACCCGTTCGGGTGGACGGCGGCGGAAGGCCGCCACCAGGCCCCAGCAGCTCAACCCGAACATGAGGGGCATGGACGTCGGCATCGAGGCGGTCCGGTACAGGCGGTCGAACAGCACCCCACCGAGTGCCGGTGCCGGACTCGCGGGCAGCGTGACGAACGGGAAGACCGACGAGAACTCGATGCCGTCCGGACGCAGGTAGGCCAGCAGGTTGCTCGGGATGAACGCCGTCCCGACCTCGGAGTTGTGGTTGGCCGCCAGGAACTTGCGGCGGTAGGCGTTCACCATCGAGTACACCTGCTGGTCGATGGGGAGCCCGAACAGCATGCCGAATTTGGCCTCGTTGACGACGGCGCCGAGCACCACGGCGAGCACACCCGCACCCGCCACCGGAAGCGCCCACCGCTTCTGGTCGGGACCTCCCCGCCCCAGGGCGAACCATCCGGCGATCAGGAGGGCCCCGACCGCGGCCGCCCACCCCGTCGTCGACCGGTCCTGGTTGGCGGCGATCAGCAGGATCCCGCTGGCGACGACCCGGCCCCACGACGGGCGGTCGACCACGCCGAGCAGGCAGAAGATGCATCCCAACGTGAGGGCGACACTCCACGCCAGGTCCTCGGAGAACACGTACGGGGTCGACGCCAACCACAGGAAGGTCGAGCCGGCGAGGAAGGTGGTGGTCAGGAGACCGAACGACACGGCCTCGGCCCAGCCCACCGGCGCGCTCGCCCGCACGAGCACCCGCACCCTCCACGCCAGCAGCACGAAGAACGTGGCGCTGACCAGCCAGGCCAGCAGCATCGACGGCGCGGTCAGCCGCCCGTCCAAGGAATGGGTGACGGCCAGGACGGGCATCCGCAGGATCGACGGGAACAGTCCGAAGTACGTGTAGGTGTGTCCGTCGTGGATGAAGCCCTCGACCCCGATCGACCCCTTGGGGATGGCCAGCGACCCGTGGAACATGGCCCGGGTCTGGAGGTCGTAGAAGTTGGCCTCGTAGTTCAGCTTGCGCAGGAACGAGGGCGACTCCCAGGGTCCCCAGAGGATCCAGAGGAACGGGACGGCGGCCACGACGACGCCGGCCAGCGAGGCAACGGTGAACCGGCGCCTCCCCTGCACCCGGCCATCGGTGCCGGAACCGTCCTGCACCGTCGCATCAGGTACCTGATCCGCGACGAGGACCGATCCCGCGCGGTCCGTCGGTCCCCTCGTCGTCGGGCTGCTCCCCCATCCCGCCACACTGTAGTGAGCGCCGATCACGTGGATGTGCAGGCGCCGGCCGGAGCGCTGCCCGAGCCAACCGCCGTCAACGGGAGTAGCGTCGGTGCGATGGGGGAGGCACTAGGCAGGGTGTGGCGTTGGGTCCGCACGCCCGACGGCCTGAAGGTCGTCAAGTACACCGCGGTCTCCGCGATCTCGGCGCTCACCTCGCTCGTCGTCCTCACCGTCGTCTACGGGGTCCTCCAGCTGTGGGCGCCGGTGCCCAGCACCCTGTTCGCCAACGTCGTCGCCGGCGTCCCCTCGTACATCCTCAACCGACGGTGGGTGTGGGGGAAGTCCGGGCGTTCGCACCTGTGGCGCGAGGTCCTCCCCTTCTGGGTGATGTCCCTGACCGGCATCGGATTCGCCCTGGTGACCGCCGACCTCGCCAAGGACTTCGCCAGCGCCCACCACCTGCACCACCTGGCCCGGACCGTGCTCGTCGTCGGGGCCAACGTCGCCGCCTTCGGGATCCTGTGGTTCCTGAAGTTCCTCATCCTCAACCGGCTCTTCGCCCAGATTGCCGACGCCGAGCTGCGGGACGCCGAGGAGTCCGGGCCCGTGGAGGTGAAGGCCCCGTGACGGACACCACCCTCGCCGCCGACCGGTTGGCGGACAGCGCCCCGCCCCGGTCGATCGGCGCGGCGTTCGACCCCCGCCGGAACAGCCTCAACTTCCTGCGGCTCCTGCTGGCGGTCACCGTCGTGGCCAGCCACTCCATCGACCTCGGGCTGTTCGGAAGGGACTGGATCGGCGACCGCACCACCATCGGCGAGCTCGCCGTCTTCGGCTTCTTCGGGATCAGCGGCTTCCTGATCGCCCGCAGCGCGGAAGGAAACAGCACCGGCCGCTACCTGTGGCAGCGGGTCATCCGGATCTTCCCGGCGTTCTGGGTGTGCCTGCTCGTGACCGCCTTCGGCATCGGGCTGGTCGGGTGGCTCCACCTCGAATCGCTCTATCACGTGCACTCGACGGTGTCCGACTACCTCCACGCGCCCTACGGGCCGTGGGGCTACATCGAGCACAACTGGTACCTCAAGATGGACCAGGACTCCATCATCACGACGGTCTGGAACGGATCCCTGTGGACGCTGTTCTACGAGTTCCTCTGCTACCTGATGCTCGGGGCCCTCGCCCTCGTCGGCGTTCTGAGGCGCCGGCACCTGGTCCTCACCCTCTTCGTGGCGCTGTGGATCACCGAGGCCGTGTTGACGATCAACCGGTCGACGCAGGCGACGACCACGCGGTTGGGTACCGAGGACGTCAAGTTCTTCATCGAACTGTCGGTGGTCTTCCTCGCCGGCACCCTGATCTACCTCTACCGGGACCACGTCCGTGACTCGGGCTGGATCGCGCTGGGCTGCGCCGCGGTCCTGGTGAGCAGTCTGTGGCTCCCGTTCGGTGGCCAGGAACCGTCGTACACGCTGACGAGCACGGAGCTGCTGGCCCCGCTGATCGCCTATCCGGTACTCTGGCTCGGCTTCCACCTGCCGTTCACCACCGTCGGGTCCAAGAACGACTACTCCTATGGCGTCTACATCTACGCCTACCCGATCGCCATCCTCCTCGGACCGTTCGGAGCCGCCAACCACGGTTACCTGGTGTTCTTCGCCCTGACACTCGTCTTCACCGTCCCGCTGGCCGTGGCCAGCTGGTGGCTGATCGAGCGCCCGGCCCTCAAGCTCCGGCGATGGACCCCCGGACCCTTTCGCAGGAGCGCTCCCCTGCAGGAGGTGGCCGAGGAACCATCGCCGGCGACGCCGGCAGCCCTGGTCGACGGTGCGGCGCGGCTGCCGCCTGCACCTACGACCCCGTGACGGGCGCTGGGTCGGGCAGCCCAGGAGAGGATCCCGGCACCACCTGGTGCCGGACGACGCGCTCCGGAGGTAAACTCGCCTGATCCCCGGACCGGGTGCTCCGGTACCCGGTGCGTGTCAGGAGAGGGGGGCGTCGTGCCAGTCGGTTCTACGGAGATGAGTGCCTGCCGCCCCGACCTCCCGTCGACCGGGAGTGCGTCCCGGCGATGACCACGGATTCGTCTCCCGGCGAGCTCACCGCGGGCATCCTGGACCTCGACGCACTCGAGCAGGACGTGTCCGAACTGCACGAGCGCTACATGGCGGCCGAGCCCTATCCCCACATCGTGTTCGACGACTTCCTGGAACCGACGGCGCTCCAGGCGGCCATCGACGAGTTCCCACCGCTCGACCCCACCCAGTGGAACAACTACCTCCACGCCAACGAGCGCAAGTTCTCGAACACCGACCCCGAGACGTGGGGTCCCACCCTGCAGGAGATCCTCGCCGTACTCAACTCACCGCGGTTCGTGTCCTTCGTGGGCCAGCTCATCGGGGTGGAGGACCTCCTGCCCGACCCGACACTGGAAGGCGGGGGGCTCCACCAGTCGACCACCGGCGGGTTCCTCAACGTGCACGCCGACTTCACCGTGCACCCGCACAACCGGAACCTCCAGCGACGCGCCAACATCCTCTTGTACCTGAACCCCGACTGGAAGCCCGAGTACGGCGGTGACCTCGAGATCTGGGCCCGGGACATGACCGAGTGCGTGCAGCGGGTGAGCCCGGTCGCCAACCGGGTGCTCATCTTCTCCACCGAGCAGGACTCCTTCCATGGACATCCGGACCCGATGACCTGTCCCGAGGGCATGGCCCGCCGGTCCCTGGCGCTCTACTACTTCAGCCTCGAGGACGACCCGATGGTCCGCTCGACCGAGTACCGGGCCCGCCCGGACGACGGTGGGCTGCACTCGGCCGCCATCTGGGCCGACAAGCAGGCCCTGCGGGGATACGACTGGGCCAAGCGACGGCTCGGGCTGTCGGACGAGTTCGCCCGGAAGGTGCTCGCCGTCACCGACCGGGTCCGGCGGAAGAACCCTCCCACCACGTGATCGAGGCCCCGGTCGCCATCGGAGCGGACGAGGCCGACGTCGCCACCGACCCCGTCGAGCCGGGGGTGGTGCCCGATGTCCGCACCCCTGAACGGCAGTCGAGGCGGCGGTTCGCCATCGCCGTCGTGGTCGGTGCCGCGGCCGTCACCCTCCCCTACCTCTGGGTCCTGTGGGACCTGTGGACCGGGCACGTCAGCGGGCTGCGGAGCGTGGAGCCCGACAACTTCTACGAGCTGCAGGCCCGGGCCATGTTCGCCGGCCATCTGTGGGTGCCGACGGGATCGCTCGGCATCGAGGGATTCCTCCACGCCGGACACACCTACACCTACTTCGGGATCTGGCCGTCGATCATCCGCATGCCGGTCCTGGTGTTCACCCACGCCTACGACGGGACGCTCACGGCGCCGTCGTTGCTGGCCGCCTGGCTGCTGACCGGTCTGTTCAGCGCACTCCTGCTGTGGCGGGTCCGGATCCTCATCCGCGGCGAGGTGGTCCTGGGATGGGCCGAGGCAGCCTCGTACGGTGCGCTGACGGCGGCCATCATGGGCGGCTCGGTGCTGATGTTCATCGCCGCCAACCCCTCGACCTACGACGAGGACTTCGCCTGGAGCGTGGCCCTCGTGATCGGCGCCCTCTTCACCCTCCTCGGGATGTTGGAACGTCCGACGACCAAGGCTGCCGTGGCCAGCGGGCTCCTGATCCTCGCCGCCAATCTCAACCGCAGCCCGACCGGGTATGCGTGCGTCATCGCCGCACTCCTGGTGGCCGGCTGGTTCGCCCTCGGAAAGGGTGGGGCGGACCAGCGCCGCTGGGCCTGGTGGATGGCCGTCTGCGGGATCGTCCCCCTGCTGGCCAGCTGTGCGGTCACCTACGCCAAGTTCGGTCTCCCCTTCGGCCTCCCCATGGCCGACCAGGTGTGGGCCCACATCAACGCCCACCGGCGCTACTTCCTGGCCGCCAACGGCGGCAAGGCGTTCAGCCTCCGGTTCCTCCCGAGCACCATGTGGGCGTACCTGGATCCCGGCGCCATCCGGTTCTCCTCGCTGTTCCCGTTCATCGCCGCTCCCTCCACCCCGGCCCACGCCGTCGGCAACGTCGTGCTCGACCAGACCTACGCGACCACCAGCGTGACGGCGGCGTCGCCACTGCTGTTCCTGCTGGCCTGCTGGGGAGTGGTGACGGCGTTCCGTCCGCACGGGATCGGGAACGTCCGGCTCACCCGGCTCATCCTGCTCGGTGCGGCCGCAGCCACCGCCGGCGTCCTGGTGTGGGGCTACATCGCCTACCGGTACGTGTCCGACCTCCTGCCGCTGCTGATCATCGCCAGTGCCATCGGCCTCGTCGACATCTGGCGCCGCCTGGACGGCCGGAGCGCCAAGGCACGGGGCTGGACGTTCGCCGCCGTGGCCGCACTGGCCGTCTACGGCGTGGCCGCCAACGTGGCGATCACCGCCACGCCGTCGACGTGGTTCTCCCAGACCCAGCTGGCCAACTTCGTCGCCGCCCAGCAGTCGCTCACCCCGGTGTCGCTCCACGCCACCGTGACCACCGGCGATGTGCTCCCCTACTACGCACCGGCCGGGGCGCTCTTCATCGCCGGCCACTGTGATGCCCTCTACCGGTCGACCGGCGACTGGTACGGCAACTCGCCGGGCCAGCAGATCCAGCACGCCACGTGGGCACCGGTGGAGCAGGACGCCAGCATGGTCCACACCATCGACATCCAGTTCAACGAGATCCACTGGACGGGCCCGGCCATCCCCCTGCTGACCTACGACGACGCCACGCTCCTCATGCGGGCCGCGCCGGACGACAAGGCCTACTTCCAGGTCATCCACGCCAGCCCGAACACGGTGCCGTGGCCGAGTTCCGTCGGCTTCGCCTTCCCCCAGACCCTCCACGGCATCTACACGATCACCGTGACCACGGACCCGTACCTGAAGTCCATCACCGTCGGCTGGTACGGGTCGACCATGATCCAGCGTTACCTGGCCGGTGACGGGCCGGCGGCGGTCGTCACCACCCCGGTGACGCCCGGGATCCGGCAACCGAACATCGTGGTGAGTGAGGTGCAGACGCCGGCGCCGAGCATGGCGCTGTGCCGGCAGCTCTTGCACCGCTGAACCGCAGTTGGTCAGCGGATCGGAGAGACGTTCTGCGGCGCGACCTGTCGTCAGACCTGTGACAGCGCCGCTCGCGAGTGGCCCACTCGACCTTTCTGGGCCAGTGCCCGCTTCTCGACCAGCCACCAGCTGGCGACCGCGAACGGGATCGTGGCCACCAGACAGCAGGCGAGGTAAGGAATCACACCGATGGACTCCACGTGCCACAGGACCAGCAGCTGAGTGATGGGCATTCCGTAGATGTAGATGCCATACGAGTAGTCGTTGACGGCGCCAACCGAACGGAACGGCAGGTGAATCCCCAACCACAGGACCGGATAGACGAGGAATGGGACGAAGATGTCCGACGGCGTGAAGGAATAGGTCGGGATCCTCCCTCCGGTGGGTAGGACGATTCCGATGACGTAGATCACCACGCAGACGATTGCCAGCCACCCTCGGTCGGGGATCCGCTCGCGGTACAAAAACAGGACCGAGGCCGTAAGGAAGATCTCGGAAAACCTGAGCAGTGCCTCGAGGTTTGTGTGATGGAAGACGTCGAACTGATCGGACAGCACCGGCACCAGGGTGATCGTGGTCACGCTGATCCAGATGGCCGCGGTGACCAGGAGAGTCAGATACCGCCTCCGGAGCAATCCGAGCATCGCCAGAACGAGCACGATCAGATAGCAGAGGAACTCGTAGAAGAGCGTCCAGATCGAAGCATTCCAGTTGGGAATGATCGTGCGCGGAGTTCCTGCGATGGTGTGTTGGGTCCAGTAGGGATTCGACAGGAGCAGGTTCTTGACCACATACATGAACGGACTGTCGGGGGCGTGCAGGTAGCACGAGAATGTGCAGCCGGAGTGACCTTGATGGAACCAGGCAAGAGCACCGAAGACCGACGCCGTCATGACCAGGCACACAAGGAGTCCGGGAAAGATCCTGAGCACCCTACGCCACAGGTACCCGACCGGAGCGGTCCTCATTGCACTCTGGGCAATCAGATAGCCACTGACGGCGAAGAAGCCGTAGAGGGCGATCTGCGCTGTCGACGTGTTGTTGAGTACCCCAGCCCATGGAAGGAAGTCGCCGATGGACGCGGCGTGAGAGAGGAGCACGATGCTCGCGAACACCAGTCGGAGAAAATTGAGACTGTTCCGGTGATCGCCCAAGGACTGGCCAATGGCACGACGAGTGGTCTGGAGTCCAGACATGTGGTTGCTCGCGAAATCGTCGGCTTCGCCGCGGGTCACCGGCGACACCGAACGCCTGCTGCGTGGGGTCCGAAACGATGACCGGTAACACCTCGGTCCGCGCTCCGTGACGAAACTCCACTCGACGGTGCCGCCGGGCGCACCCCGGAACCCTCCCTCCGACGATGGTTCATATAGGCACGCCCACGACGCGGAATCCAACTGCCACGGCACACATGGCGGCTAGATGAGGTGCCGCCCACGCCCGACATACCGCAGCTCGAAAGGAACTCAACTGCTCAGTCCTGGCGGCGAAGCTCCATCATCGACTACCTCAGCTGCACCCGAACGGCCAGGTGCTTTCCGCGAACGGTCCAAGTCGGCACCGTCCGGCCGCCCCGCCTCTCTCCTTCGCTGCCACCTCATCAACGGGCGTTCGATCACGAACCACGAAAATAGCGTCAACGCGAATGTGATGACGGTGGCAACGATCACCCGAACTGCATACGGCCAATGGGCGTCAAAATGCCGGACTCCGAAGAACACTGGAAAGTGCCAGAGGTAGAACCCGTAGGAGACGACACCTAGCGCCACGAGTGGTTTCAGTTCAAATAGCCAGCGCCCACCCCACCTTCCGTCTACAACAGCGAGGATCAGTACGGCACAGGCAACGTCAATCGCGACCAATCCTCCGCGATAGAGGAACGGTCCGGTGATTCCACCGAACGGCAGACACGCAGCCAAGAATGCTGCTGCCAGCCATCCCGCTATCACCAATCCCTTCTTGGGCTCGCGATCGCGAACCCAGAGATGGGCGGCGAGCGCACCCCAGAGAATCGAATCTGCACGAGTATCGGTGCGGTGGAATACGGCGCACCACGACTGGACGCCGTGATAGGACAGATCCCGATGTATCGCCACGATCGCAATGAGGACCAAGAGGATTGCTACGACAGTTCGCAGACGCATTCTGATGGTCAGTAGCGCGATGGTGATCCACGGCCACAGCAGATAGAACTGCTCTTCGAACGACAAGGACCAGAGGTGTCCGAATCCGGGTGCCAGGTTCCCGCAGTATGCATTGGGTGACGCCGCAACGAAGTAGTTTGAATAATAGAAGCTGACGGAGAGAATTGACGCTGGATATTGCGACGACCAGGTGTGGGTTAGCAGAGCAAAGACGCTCATCGCCAGCACCACCGCAGCCAATGCGGGGACCAGTCGCACGACCCGACGCCTATAGAACGCTCCAATCCCAATGCGTCCACTACGCTGCTGCTCGCGGAGTAGCAGCGTAGTAATTAGGAAGCCGCTTAATACAAAGAATGCATCGAGCGACACGGTGCCCCCTGGAATCACGATGAACGTGGGCAGAGGGAGAATTACGAACATATGTGATACGAAAACGATCAGCACGCCGATGCCCCTGATGCCGTCGAATCCCGGAACATGTCCTAGTCGTCGAGGTTCGACATCGGAGCCTGCGAGGTTTCGATCTTCGGGCGTCATGACCTTCGTGATCTGAGATGAGCGGAGTGAATGCCAGGCTCCGCGGCGGAGTCGGAACTGGATCCTCCCACCACTCCTCGCGAACTGGAGAATCCCTCCCCCCGGGGAGGCGGGGGACACTGATCCTGTTGCACCGGCTGATTCTTCGACTGGACTCCAGCTTGTCGGGCCTGGCATGGCGGCGTGAACATCATGTGGACGCAGCCAGCGAACCCTGCTGCGGGGTTTGGCGCCTGTTCCGGAACCACCCCAGCGCAGAACTCACCACAACAGCAAATGCAACGAGCGGGAGAGGTCCGAGGTCGAATCGAAAGCGATTGTTTTCGCCCAGTTCTACGAAATTCGTCACGACAAAGACATACAAGGTTGTAAACCAGATAAATCCGATGGTCAATGAGAACTGACGATCCCTACGACGCCTCCAGGCGAGAACTGGAATGACAAGCAGCGTCGACAGCATTTCTAGCACTGCAAGGATCGAAACATGATCAACAGACGGAGCTGTACTTCGTGTCGCGTCCATCCACATCGTTGTGATATTTGTCCCATAGATCTGGCCGTCGATCATGAAGTCGTAGACACGTTGGTAGGGACGCATGTGCTGCTGATTGTGCCAGGAGATGAAATACTGGTCTGAGGGCACAACGAAGAGGGTCACCGCACGGCCGACTGAACGCGCATAGCTCTTAGGCTCTGCCTTGATATAACGTAGATCGTTCGAAAGGTATTGGTCCGATACGCTGACGATATTGATGTTGTTGAAATTCGGCGTACCGTCGCCCTTGATCTTCTGATCAAGCGCCGGAATTCCCGTCCTCGGGTGGTTCGAGAACCGAGGAACGTAGTCAGAAATCGGCGAGAAGAACGCCGGAACCTGTGCCAACTCGGACAGCGTGCCTTTCGTAATAAGTGCATGAAGTTCCTTCGGGCTGGCTTGCGCGGTGGTTATCTTCTCCAGATTCATGCCCAGCCAACTGCTCGTGGAATAGCTCGAAAACATGACCGCATTCTTTGCGTACCACAAAGCAACTATCAGTACCGGGACAGTTGCGATGGCAAGACCTGTTCGCCAGTGGCGACGCATGGCGTAGAGCAATGGAGCAATGCATACGAGCAACCACATCCACTGAAATGTGCTGTTCAATAGAACAATGAAGGAAATTCCACAGTAGAATTGAACTCCCCATATACCTCTTGTAGTACGGAGGTATCTTGCGAGACATAGGCTCGAATAGGTTAAGACTGCGGCCGTCGGATAGGTATAGTAGAAGAGATTCTCGAAAAGCACGTAAGCGGGATCGAGGATGACCAGAATCGTGAGCAATAGGCTTACCGAAGGTCGGAGATGAAGCTCGAGGCAAAGGAAGTAGCAGCTGAGTACGAGCAACAGGCCAAGTGCCAGCATCCCCCCCACAATCGCCGGCTGCTGCAGGCTGCCCGGAAGGTGGAGGATTAGGCCCGTCACGAGATTGAAGATCGGCGGCTGGCTCTGCAGGTGCCAGAGGCTGTCGACCAGGTTGGCCCTGAGCAGCGAGAAATCAAGTTGCTGAGGGTATTGCTGTCCTGCGATTCCAATAGGGTTGAGCCGCACTCCGTCGAGGAAGTACGCCAATCTCGAGAGCCCGTAGGCGACGACCACTGCAAGCGGTCCGCGCAGATGTCGTGGCATCTGCCTCAGAGGGTGCATGGACTGAACGATAGCGGCGCCCAACGCACGGACTCGTTCGTCGGCCTCGCCGGCGCGGCCGAGACTGCTCGACCATCACCAATGGCGTGGTGCGCAGCGTCAGCTGAAATTGCGGCGCCACCATTCCGCGCTCAGGAGCTGGCCAACTCACACCTGATGCAACGCTCTGGAAGCGTTCCGGCGGGGACTGGGCCCATCCCCGGAGCCCCTTCAGCGGGATCGTCAGCGCCGACGCACCGATCCGTATCCTCCCCTTCGTTCGCCTCATGCCTGCATGTCCAACGGCGGGACCTCGGTCCCGCCATGCAGGGCAATGGCCAATCACTAAGCTCGGACGCGCGCTCGTTAGACTGAATTTGCTTCCGGGATGGGACGCGAGTTCCCGCAGGTGTGGAGCCGCGACGGCTCCTGGGCCGCAGTCCGACTACCCGGGGGCGGTCGATCATCGCCAGGGCCGTGGTGAAATCACAGCCCGAACGGTCGTCAATGGAATGAGGCATGCCACGTGGGGCTCGGGGTGAACGACCACAATGACGCGTCCTCATCCGTTCTTCCGGAAACGGTGTCCAGGGAGCAGTCAGCCGACGCAACTTCCGAGGATCCTCCGGTTCGACGCTCGATGGGCGACGCGCTCCAACCGCGATCGAACAGCCTCAATCTGCTCAGACTGGTCCTCGCCGCGATGGTGGTCTTCTCTCACTCCATCACGCTCGGGGGCTACGGCGTCGAATACGTACTCCATTGGACAACGTTGGGCACGCTCGCTGTGTTCTGCTTCTTCGGCATAAGCGGGTACCTGATCGCCCGCAGCGCCGAAGGGCATGCCTTCGGCCGGTTCGTGTGGCACCGCGCCCTGCGCATCCTGCCGGCATTCTGGGTGTGCCTCGTGGTGGTCGCATTCGGCTTCGCATGGCTCGGCTGGCTCCACTCCGACCACGCCTGCGGATTCTCCTGTTTCGTGCAGGGACCATCCAGTCCCCTCAGGTACGTCACCCACAATGCATTCCTGAGGACGACCCAGCTCACCGTGGCCGGAACACTCCGCGGCGTGCCATTTCCGTACGCGTGGAACGGTTCGACGTGGACGCTCTTCTACGAGTTCATCTGCTACCTGTTGGTCGGGGTTCTTGGCCTGGTCGGCGCACTACGGGCCCGAGCCGCGGTGGTCACAGTGGCTGCTGTTGCCTGGGCACTCCTGGTGGTCGTGACCGCCGTTCCTAGCCTGAACATCCAATTCAATGCGTTCCACCATTGGGAACTCACGAACATCCTTCGCTTCGTTCCGGTGTTCCTCACCGGCACAATCATCTACCTGTACCGGGAGAGGATCCCCGATTCGGGCTGGATCGCGGTCGGCTCGATCGTGGCGATGCTTCTGACGTACCTGATTCCCATCGGAAACGGCGTCCCATCTACGACGCTCACCCGGTCGGACCTGTTCGCGGCACTGCTCGCCTACCCGACCCTGTGGCTTGGCGCCCACCTGCCTGGACGGTCCATCGGCACGCGCAACGACTATTCGTACGGCCTCTACATCTACGCGTTCCCGGTTGCCCAGCTCCTAGCGCTGTGGGGCGTCTACAAGTGGGGCTATGCCCCCTACACCGCGCTGACGTTCCTGGCGGTGGCGCCACTGGCTGCCGCCAGCTGGTGGCTGGTGGAGAAGCGCTGCCTTCGCCTGAAGGACGTCGCCGGTCCGTGGACCCGTCACCAGTCAACGAGCACGACGACGTCGACGGCGTCACTCTTGGATGCGACTGGGTCCGAGTCCATCACGCTTCCCGACCTCCCGACCGGCGACCACGACACCGCTCCGGGTCAGTAGCCGGCCCGACGCAATTCCCGGGCGAGGGCGTCGCCCCTGGCGTGCCCCGTCTCGCGGTCGGGCTCGAGGTAGTTCCCCTCGGCCCACTCGTTCCACGACTTGATCACCAGCACCCGCTCGTGCTCCGGTAGGCCCGCCACGACCTCCAGCGCGCCCCGGACCTCGGAGGCGAACCGCTCGGGTGTCGCCCCCGTGGCCAGCACACCGCCACGCCCGGACCGCGGCGTGTTGTCCCAGTTCGGGTACACGGACGGGAAGAGCGGCCCGGCCACGTCGCCCGGCAGCTCGGGGAAGTCGTCCCGGTACGGATACCGCTTGGGACCGCGGGAGTACCCCTTGGCCAGGAGGCGCTCGCGCAGCTGCACCCCCCGGTCGTCACCGAAGGGGAACTGGTACCAGACGCCGGCGTCGTACCCGTCCTCCTTGTGGGTCGGGTACTCCGTCTCCCCCAGTCCGGCGATCAGGTAGAGCCCGCCGATGCCCGCCTCCTCGGCCATGTGCTTCCACCGTCCGACGAACCGGGCCGGCTCGGGCATCTCGCCCGGCTTGTAGACGAACAGCACCGGCCGTCCGTCGATCCGGAGGTAGCGCTCGTCCCGGAAGGCGTCGAGCAGGTAGGCGAAGTGCCGGGCCTCGTCCTCGGGTCCCGGGTAGGTTTGCTCGACGAGGACCCGGTCCGGCGCGCCGTGCCAGATCCCCGACCACGTCTGGTTGGCCCACGCCACGCAGAACGGGAGGTCGGGCGACCCCGACGCCACCACCTCCTCGAACGGCCGCTCGAGCAGTCGGCGTCCGCCGAACCAGTAGTGCCAGTAGCAGAAGGCGGTCACCCCGTACCGTCGGGCCAGCGCCGCCTGCGCCTCGCGCACCTCGGGTACCCTTAGGTCGTAGAAGCCCAGGTCAGCGGGCAGGTGGGGCTGCCGGTGGCCCCAGAACAGCGGTCGGGCCTTGGTGACGTTCGTCCACTCGGTAAAGCCGGGGCCCCACCACTCGTCGTTCTCCGGAATGGGATGGAACTGCGGAAGATAGTGGGCGATCACCTCCATGATCGGGTCACGCTACCCGAGGTCGCCCGGACCGGAGCACACGATCCCCACCGGCACCGCTACGACGGACGGGCCAACGAGTCGACCAGCTCTCGGATGCGCTCGCGGGCCACGCCCACCTCGAACCGCTGGCGGAACAGGGCCTGCCCGGCGTCGGCCAGTCGCGACCGCAGCTCCGGTTCGGTGCACACCCGGGTGCAGGCCGTGGCGATGTCCTCCGGGGTGTCGGCGATCAGCAGGTGGACGCCGTCCACCACTCCGAGGCCCTCGGCCCCCACCGTGGTCGAGACCACCGGCACCCGCTGGGCGAACGCCTCCAGGATCTTGAGCCGGGTGCCGCTCCCGGACCGCAGCGGCACCAGCACCAGGTCGGCCCGGGCCAGTTCGTCCTCCATGGACGGGACCAGCCCGGTGACGGTGACGGCGGGTCCGTCGGCCAGCGCCTCGATCTCGGGGGTCGACTGCCCGGCCAGTCGGATCCGCACCCCGGGCAGGCGCGCACGCAGCACGGGCCCCAGCTCGCCGACCAGCCACCGGGCCCCCTCCGCGTTCGGGGCGTAGTCGAAGCTCCCCTGGAAGAGCAGAGTGGGCGGGTCATCGGCCAGCGGCCGTCCCACCGGACGGACCGGGTCGGGATAGGTGTTGGGGACGACCACGGCCCGGCCCGACCCGAGGCGGGCCACGTCCTCGTCGGAGCAGAGCACCACCCGGTCGACCTGGTGGGCGACCGTGCGCTGGAGGCTGCCCCAGTCGTAGGCGTTCATCCGGGTCTTGAGCTCGACCAACGTCCGCATGGCGAGCGTCCGCGGATCGTGGGCCGGCTGGCTCCGGATCTGTCCGAGGCGCTGGCGCTCCTTGACGTCCTCCAGGTCGATCAGGTCCACGATGGTCGGCCCCAGGCGCGGCCGGCCCATCCACGCCCAGGTGGCCGCCGTCGAGAACCACACCACGTCGTAGCGGTCGTCGACGAACTCGGCGAACTGCGTCCGGGGCCACGGGTCGGCCATGCGCATGGCGATGGGGAGCGGTACCCCACGACGCAGGGGCCACTCGACCTTCCACCGGTTCGACTTGTGGTCCGACGGGTACGGCGACGTCCCCAGCCGCCGCAGCCGGATTCCCGGGGGCACCTCCAGCCGGACGTCGGGATCCCGGGGGTCGTACAGGGCGAACAGGTCGACCTCGCCGAGCCGGGACATCGCCTCGGCGGCGGTGGCGACGCGGATGAGGCCGCCCTTGGTGGGGGGCCAGGGGAAGAGGTCGGCGACGAACAGGATCTTCATCGCAGACCCGACCGGATCGGTCCGCACTCGGTCACGGGGCTCCTCGTCTCTCCGGGCCTGGGCAGGATGTCGAACCTACCATCGCCCGCCCCTCGGCCCCGGGGCGGTGCCGCCCGGCGGGCCACGCCCGGCGCCGGTGCCGACCACACCCCTTGCGGTGCGCCCTTGAGGCTGCCCTACTATCTGTCCATGGCAGACGAGGGGGACTCCACCGGGACGGACGCGCCTGGCGCCGGAAAGAACACCGCGAAGGCGCTCGCCTTCTACCTCCCCCAGTACCACCCGGTCCCCGAGAACGACGAGTGGTGGGGCAAGGGGTTCACCGAGTGGACCAACGTGACCAAGGCCAAGCCCCTGTATCCGGGCCACTACCAGCCGCACGTGCCCGGCGAGCTCGGCTACTACGACCTGCGCCTGCCCGAGGTACGTGAGGCCCAGGCCCAGCTGGCCCGCGACCACGGGATCTCGGGGTTCGTCTACTACCACTACTGGTTCAACGGGAAGCAGCTCCTCGAGCGCCCCTTCGAGGAGGTGCTCGAGTCGGGCTCCCCCGACTTCCCGTTCGCCCTGTGCTGGGCCAACGAGGAGTGGACCCGGAACTGGGACGCCATGACCGGCACCGTCCTCATCCCCCAGGAGTACAGCGCCGAGGACGACCTGGCCCACATCCGCTACCTCGCCAAGGCGTTCAAGGACCCCCGCTACATCACCATCGACGGCCGGCCGCTGATGCTCGTCTACCGGGTCCAGCAGCTGCCCGATCCCCGGCGGACGTTCCAGATCTGGCGCGACGAGGCGAAGAAGCTCGGGATCCCCGACCTCTACCTGTGCTTCGTCGAGAGCTGGGGCCCGCCGCCCGGCGGACCCGAGCACTACGGCATGGACGCCAGCGTCGGCTTCATGCCGGTCACCGGCGACCAGGTGTTCACCCCGGTGGACGGCACCCGGGGCCAGCGCATCATCGACTACTGGTCCTCGGTGGAGAAGCAGATGCGGCGGCCACCGCCCAAGGAGTACAAGCGCTTCCCCTCGGTGATGGTCGGCTGGGACAACACCGCCCGGCGCCCGTACGGGGCCACCATCTTCGAGGGCGCCCGGCCCGACCTCTACGAGCACTGGCTCGACTGGACGGTCCGCACCGTGGCCGACGTGCCCGAGGAGGAGAACTACCTCTTCATCGTGGCCTGGAACGAGTGGGCGGAGGGCAACCACCTCGAACCCGACCAGCGCTTCGGTCGGGCGTGGCTCGAGGCCACCAGGGCCATCCTGGTGGACGGCCCGCCCGGCGGGGGGACCCACGCCGGCGGCACCCCGTCGGTCACCGAGGCCCTCGACCACGACGGCGACAAGAAGTACGACTACATCTACGAGTACATGCACGAGAGCGCCCTGGGCAACGCCGCGGGCCTGGTACGGGACATGGTCCTCGACCGCTCCAGCACCATCGTCGACCTCGGCGCCGGCTCGGGCATCGTCAGCCACGCCCTCCAGGACCTGGGCGTCGGCTACCACGGGCTCGAGATCCACCCGGTCGCCGTGGAGGTGATGCGGTCCCGCGGGATCGAGGCCACCCAGTGCGACGTGTCGGACCTGGACGCCGTCCGGACCGCCCTCGACGGGGTGGAGCACGTCGGCGGTCTCATGCTGCTCGACGTGCTCGAGCACCTCCTGCAGCCCCAGGACCTGCTGTCGGCCCTGTCGACCTGGGCCCTGGACCACGGACGGCCGACACTGGTGCTGTCGGTGCCGAACGTGGCCCACTTCGACGTCGCCCTGCGCCTCCTGTGCGGCCGGTGGATCCCGACCACCCGGGGCCTCCTCGACGCCACCCACATCCGGTTCTTCACCGAGGAGACCCTGACCAACCTGGTGCACCGCACCGGGTGGGAGATCGTCGCCCGCGACAACTTCTCGATCCTCAAGACCGACCAGTACGACGCCCCGCTGGCCGACGCCATGCCGCCCGAGATGGTGGCCGCGCTCCGCGTCCTGTCCGAGGCGGAAAACGCCAACGCCGCCGTCCAGCAGTTCGTCTGGGCCCTCCGCCCGGTCCCGGTGGACGGGGCGCCGGGCTCCTACCTCGACGCCGTCGGCCTGTCCGAGGCCGACGTCCAGCGCGGCGCCCACAGCGACATGAGCACGGTGCGGAACTACCTGGCGTCGGCCGGCGTCCTGGCCAGTGAGGCCGCCCGGCGGGCGGTGGCCTCCGGTTACGGGCACCGCCTCGACGTCTTCGGACCCTCCCCCCTCGACCAGGGCGTCACCCGGTTGAAGCAGGCGGTCCTGCGCGAGGCCTACAGGAGCCCGAGACGCAAGCAGGCCTTCCAGCGGGCGTACGGCTGGTTCCGCTGACGGCGCCCGTGGCGACCATGCCGGCGGGGCCGTGGGTGCTGGTGGTCGGCTGCCACCGCAGCGGCACCTCCGCTGTCACCGGCGCCCTGGTGGAGATGGGGCTGCAGGGCGTGGACCCCGCCGACCGGATCGAGTCGGTCCCGAGCAATCCCGAGCACTGGGAGAGCCTGGCCGCCGGGCTGTACGACGAGGACCTGCTGATCGACCGGGGCGGCGCGTGGGACGCTCCCCCGCCTGCGGCCGACGAGCCCCTCCGTCCCGGGCCCTCCGCCGACCGGGCCGACCCGGCCGACGTCATGCGGCGTGCCTACCCGGGTGACGGCCCGCTGGTGTGGAAGGACCCCCGGGCCTGCCTCCTGCTCCCCTACTGGCGCTCGCTCCTGCCCGCGCCCCTGACCGCGGTGTTCGTCTGGCGGGACCCGCTGGCCGTGGCCCGTTCGCTGCACACCCGCGACGGCATCCCGCTGGCCGACGGGCTCGCCCTGTGGGAGCGCTACAACCGCAGCGCCGCCATCGGACTGCGGGGCGTGGACACCTTCGTGCTCGACTACGGCGCCGTGGTCGAGGACCCCGAGGCCAGCCTCGGACGGGTGGGTGCGTGGCTGGCCGGTCTCGACCGCTTCGGCGCCACCACCTGGGACCTGGCCCGGGGGGCGGGCACCATCGACCGCGGCCTCCGACACGAACCTGCCGCCGCCGACGACGGCGCCGCCGGACTGCCCGCCGACCACGAGGCGCTGGCCGGGTGGCTGGTCGACCGGGCGGGGCCCCACGCGCCGCTCGACGCCGACCCCCCGTCGGCATCCTCCCCGTGGCCCGAGGCGGTGCTGGGCACCCGGCGCGAGGTCGCCCGGCTCCGCCGGCTGGTGGCCGACCACGTGGCCGCCTTCCACGCCGCCGAGGTGGAGCACGCCGAGATCCGTGCGACGCTGGAGGCGCTGGTGCGCAGCCGCGAGGAGAACCTCGACACCGTGCGCCAGCAGTTCGAGGGCGAGCAGCTCAAGTACGAGGGCGTGCGGACCGAACTGGACCGCCTGCACGCCTCGACCAGCTGGAAGGTGACGGCACCGTTGCGGGCGGCGATGACCAGGCTGCCCCGGGGCGGCACCGACTGACGGGCGGGCCCGGGGCCCGCCCGGTGGTCTCAGGCGCCGGAGGCGACCTGGGCCGCAGCCTGGGCGGCCTTGTCGGCCTGCACGTTGCGGTAGATGAGCCACCCGGCGCCGGCGAAGGCGAGGACGGCGATGACGGCGGCGATCAGCCCCCGCTTGTGGAGGTGGCCGTGCTTGCCGGCCACGTGACCCGGGACCCAACTGGGGAGGTGCCCGATTCCCACGGTGAAGTATTCGAAGGCGAACACCGCGGCGATCACGCCGACCACGATGAGCACGATGATCCAGAGCCACTTCATGGGCCAGACTCTAGCCACAACTCCTGTTGCAGAACAGTGCCCGCTCCATTTTGCAACCGTGGGTCGCCGATCCGGCCCCGCCAACCGCACCTTTCCCGACGGTCCTGCGAGCACCTAAGATCGGTTGACGGGCAGGGCCCACAGGGGCTGGTCCGCTCAGGGGGGTTGACTGCCGCATGGCGAAGACGAAGAAGCGCATCGGCGTGCTCGTGGTGGCGTACAACGCCGCCACCACCCTGGCCAAGACGCTCGACCGGATCCCCGACGAGGTGCGGGGGGAGATCGAGGAGGTCATCGTCAGTGACGACCACAGCCAGGACTCGACCTACCTCGTCGGCCTCGGCTACCAGCAGGTCTCGGACCTGCCCATCACCCTCATCCGCCACCCCCAGAACCTCGGGTACGGCGGCAACCAGAAGGCCGGCTACAACCTCGCCATCGAGCACGGGCTCGACATCGTGGTCATGCTCCACGGTGACGGCCAGTACGCCCCCGAGTCCCTGCCCGACCTGTTGGAGCCGTTGATCAACGGCGAGGCGGACGCCGTGTTCGGCTCCCGGATCATGATCAAGGGCGCGGCGCGCAAGGGCGGCATGCCGATGTACAAGTTCGTGGGCAACCGGATCCTGTCCAAGTTCGAGAACGCCGCCCTCGGAACCGAGCTGACCGAGTTCCACTCGGGCTACCGGGCGTACTCGGTGGACGCGTTGAAGCGGCTCCCCTTCGAGCAGAACTCGGACGGCTTCAACTTCGACACCCAGATCATCATCCAGCTGCACGACGCCGGCATGCGGATCGCCGAGGTGCCGATCCCCACCTACTACGGGGACGAGATCTGCTACGTGGACGGCATGGGCTACGCCGCCGACGTGACCAAGGACGTCGTCGCCTACCGCCTGCAGAAGGCCGGGTTCGGCGACGGCAGTCGCATCAGCCTCAACGAGGAGTACCAGCTCAAGCCGTCCGAGGACAGCTCCCACGGGCGCATCTCCACCATGCTGGCGGCCCGGCCGCCGTCCAAGATCCTCGATCTCGGCTGTTCCAGCGGGCTCCTGGCCAAGCGCCTCACCGAGATGGGCCACCAGGTGGTCGGCGTCGACCGCTACGAATTCCCCCAGGCCGCCGAGCGCATGAGCGCCTTCTACCAGGCCGACTTGACCCAGGGCATCCCGCCCGAGGTCGGCACCGGCTTCGACCTCGTCCTCATGGCCGACGTGCTCGAGCACCTGGGCCGGCCCGGCGACCTGCTCGAGCAGTGCAAGGACGTCCTCACGCCCGAGGGGTCGGTCCTGGTGTGCGTCCCGAACATCGGGCACTGGTACCCGCGGAGCCGGGCCGCCCTGGGCATGTTCGACTACGACCAGCGGGGGATCCTGGACGCCACCCACCTCCGCTTCTTCACCCGGCGCAGCATCCGCAAGCTGGCCGAGCGCTGCGGGTACACGGTGCGACGGATGGAGCCGGTCGGCCTGCCCCTCGACGCCCTCGGCCTCGAGGGCACCACGGGCCGCCTGGTGCGCCTGGCCGACCACTTCCTGATCACGCTGTGGCCGACGATGTTCGGCTACCAGTTCATCATCGAGGCCACACCCAACCGCTACTGAGGGCCGGCGGCCGTCCGCCTGCCGGCCGGTGGCGGACTCAGCCGGTGGCGCGGGCCAGCTCGGCCAGCACCAGGTCGACGGCGTCCTCGACCGGGGTGGACGGCTCGATGGCGAGGTCCGGGTGGTCGGGGACCTCGTAGGGGTCGTCGATCCCGGTGAACCCGTCGAGCGACCCGGCCGACGCCTTGGCGTAGAGACCCTTCGGATCCCGCACCGCGCACTCGGCCGCCGGGGTGGCCATGAAGACCTCCACGAAGGCCAGGCCCGCCTCGGCGTGGATGCGGCGGGCGAACTCGCGTGACTCGGCGTAGGGGCTGATGATGGCCACCACCGACACCAGTGAGGCGTCGGCGAACAGCCGGGACACCTCGGCCACCCGTCGGCAGTTCTCCAGCCGCTCGCTGCGGCTGAAGCCGAGGTCGGCGTTGATGCCGGACCGCAGGTTGTCGCCGTCGAGGCGGTAGGCGCCGCGCCCGTCGGCCACCAGTCGGCGCTCGACGGCCGTGGCGACGGTCGACTTGCCCGACCCCGACAGTCCGGTGAACCACAGGGTGGCCCCGGGCCCGCCCGTCAGCCCGGCGCGCTCGGCCCGGGAGACGTCACCCTCGTGCCAGGTGATGTTGGTGGCCTTCGACACGGGGGTCCGGGTCAGTTGGGACGGAGCAGCATGCCGGCCCCGGCCGTGATGTTCGAGCCCTCGTCGGCCAGGATGAACGATCCGGTCGACCGGTTCCGGCGGTACGGGTCGTAGAACAGCGGCTGGGTGACCCGCAGGGCGACACGGCCGACCTCGTTGAGGGTCAGCGTGGTCGCCCCCTCGTCGCGGTGGAGGGTGTTCACGTCGAGCCGGTACTGCAGGTCCCGGACCACGGCCCGCACCCAGCGGGTGGTGTGCTTGAGCATCAGGAAGTCGCCCACCTTCAACGGCTTGTCCGTCATCCAGCACACCATGGCCTCGAGGTCCTGGCCCACGACCGGCTGGTTGTGCGGCCGGCAGATCATGTCGCCCCGGGAGATGTCGATGTTGTCGGCGAGCCGCATGGTGACCGACATCGGCGAGAAGGCCTCCTCGACCGGGCCCTCGAACGTGTCGATGCTGGCGATGGTCGTCGTCAGTCCCGACGGCAGGACCATGACCTCGTCGCCCGGCTTGAACACACCGCCCTCGACCCGTCCGGCGTAGCCCCGGTAGTCGTGGTACTCGGCGGCGTGCGGACGGATCACCCACTGGACGGGCATGCGGGAGTCGATCAGGTTCCGGTCCGACGCGATGTACACCGTCTCGAGGTGGTGCAGCAGCGACGTGCCCTGGTACCAGTCCATGTTGGCCGACCGGGTCACCACGTTGTCGCCCTGGAGCGCGCTGATCGGGATGAAGGTCACGTCGGTCACGTCGAGCCGGCTGGCGAAGGCGGTGAACTCGGCGCAGATGCGGTCGAAGACCTCCTGGTCGTAGTCGACCAGGTCCATCTTGTTGATGCACACCAGCAGGTGCGGCACCCGCAGCAGCGACGCCAGGAAGGCGTGGCGCCGGGTCTGCTCCACGATGCCCTTGCGGGCGTCGATCAGGACCATCGTGAGGTCGGCCGTCGAGTTCCCGGTGACCATGTTGCGCGTGTACTGCACGTGTCCGGGGGTGTCGGCGATGATGAACTTGCGGGCGGGCGTGGCGAAGTAGCGGTAGGCCACGTCGATGGTGATGCCCTGCTCGCGCTCGGCCCGCAGTCCGTCGGTCAGCAGCGCGAGGTCGGTGTAGTCGTTGCCGCGCTGGACCGAGACCCGCTCGACGGCCTCGAGCTGGTCCTCGAAGATCGCCTTCGAGTCGTAGAGCAGGCGACCGATGAGGGTGCTCTTGCCGTCGTCCACCGAGCCGGCGGTTGCGAACCGCAGCAGTTCCATCAGAAGTACCCCTCGCGCTTGCGATCTTCCATCGCCGCCTCGCTCACCCGGTCGTCCGCCCGGGTCGCCCCGCGCTCGGTCAGCCGGGAGGCCGCCACCTCGAGGATGATGTCGTCCACCGTGGACGCCGAGGACTCGACGGCTCCGGTGCAGGTCATGTCGCCGACGGTGCGGTAGCGCACCACGGCCTCGAAGCGCTCCTCGTCCCCCCGCGGGGTGACGAAGGGCCCCGTCGACAGGAGCATGCCGTCGCGGCGGAACACCTCGCGCCGGTGGGAGTAGTAGATCGACGGCAGGTCGAGCCCTTCCTCGCCGATGTACTGCCACACGTCGAGCTCGGTCCAGTCCGAGATGGGGAAGACCCGGATGTGCTCGCCGGCGGCGTGGCGGCCGTTGTACAGCGACCACAGCTCGGGCCGCTGGTTCTTCGGGTCCCACTGGCCGAACTCGTCGCGGAACGAGTACACCCGCTCCTTGGCGCGGGCCTTCTCCTCGTCGCGGCGGGCCCCGCCGAACACGGCGTCGAATTTGTACTCGGTGATGGCGTCCAGCAGCGTGCGGGTCTGGAGCCGGTTGCGCGACGGGTCGCTCCCCGACTCCTCGGTGGAGCGACCCGAGTCGATCGAGTCCTGCACCGAGGCCACGATCAGCTGGGCCCCGAGATCGGCCACCATCCGGTCACGGAACTCCAGCACCTCGGGGAAGTTGTGGCCGGTGTCGATGTGCATCACCGGGAACGGGATCCGGCCCGGGGCGAACGCCTTCTGGGCGATCCGGAGCATGATGACCGAGTCCTTGCCGCCCGAGAACAGCAGGACCGGACGCTCGAATTCGGCGGCCACCTCCCGGACGATGTGGATCGAGGCGGCCTCGATCGCCCGTAGGTGCGACAGCTGGTACTGCCCCGATACCGCGCTCCCCTGTCCCGTATCCATAGCTGACCAACTTACCTGATGGGGGGCATGAAGAAAAAGGGGGATAGGGCGGAATTCCGGGGTTCACCCAAGTTGCAACCGTCGCCGCCGTCGGGGACGGCGACCGGCGGTGACGGGCCCGCCGGGGCCGGGGGAGGTCCCCCGGGGCGCATCCGGGGCCCGGTGGGGCCGTAGTGTGTGGTGCGCCACGAAGGCCACGAGCTGACCCCGGGCGGGCCCGGGACCGTCGGAGGAGACAGGGATGGGGACCGACGGGTCGGGGGACGGGAGCGGGGCGGCCGGCTCCAGCCCCGCGCCGGTGGTCCGGACCGGTGGCCCGGACGACGCCGGGGCCGCGGCCCGGCTGCACGCCACCCGGATCGCCGACGGCTTCCTGTCATTCCTCGGGCCGGCGTTCCTCACCCGGCTCTACCGCCGGATCGCCGCCACGCCCGACTCGTTCCTCCTGGTGGCCGAAGCCGACGGGTCGGTGCTCGGGTTCGTCGCCGGCTCGGCCGACGTGGGCGCGCTCTACCGGACCTTCCTGGTCCACGACGGCCTGGCCGCCGGGGTGGCGGCCGCACCCCGGCTGGTCCGGGGGTGGCGCCGGGTACTCGAGACCCTCCGGCACGGGGGCGGCGGGGCCGGCACCGGTCGGGGCACCGAGCTGCTGGCCATCGCCGTCGACCCCGCACACGCCGGCCGGGGTGTCGGCGGCGCGCTGGTGGCCGCCTTCCTCGACCGGGTGGCGGCGTCCGGTGCCACCGCCGCCTACGTGGTGGTCGGGGCGGACAACGCGTCGGCCGTCGGCCTCTACGCCCGGGCCGGCTTCGCGCCCGTCGACGAGTTCGAGCTCCACGCCGGCACCCGGTCGCTCCTCATGCAGTGGCCGGGGGAGACGTCGTGAGCATCGTGGGCCTGGCCGTCGTGGCCTTCGTGGTGACGCTGGTGCTGACCCCCCTGGCCATCGTCGTCGCCACCCGTACCGGCATCATGGACCGGCCCGGCGAACTGAAGGAGCAGCACCGGCCGGTCCCCTACCTCGGCGGGGTCGCCGTCCTGGCCGGGGTGCTGGTCGCCGTCCTGTCGGACCGGCCGTCGCTGGCCGCCCCGTTGCTCACGGCCACGGCGCTGGGCGTGGCCGACGACCGGTTCGACCTCCCGCCGGCGGTCCGGGTCGCCGGGGAGCTGGTCGTGGGTGCCCTGGTGGTCGCCACCTGCCCCGTGCACCTGCCGGGGACGGTGGCCGCGGTGGCACTGGTCCTGGTGACCGTGCTGCTGGTGAACGGGGTCAACCTGATGGACGGACTGGACATGCTCGCCGGCGGGACGGTGGCGGTGGCCGGCGTCGGGTTCGCCGTCGTCCTCGCCGGCGCCGGCCGTCAGGTCGGTGTGGCCCTGGCCGCCGCCCTGCTGGCCTTCCTGGTCTTCAACCGCCCCCCGGCCCGCATCTACCTGGGCGACGGCGGCGCCTACCTGCTCGGGACCGCGCTGGCCGTCCTGCTGGCCATGGCCTGGGGACCGTTCGTGCCCACCTCGACCGGCATCGCCACCTTCGCCCTGGTGGCCCTGCCCGCCGCCGAAGTGGCCTTCGCCGTGACCCGGCGGCTGCGGGGGCGCCGGTCGGTGCTGGCCGGGGACCGGGGCCATCCCTACGACCGCCTGGTGGCACGGGGGTGGGCGCGCCCGTCGGCCAGTGCCGCCTACATCGCCGCCCAGGGGATCCTGACGGTGGGGGCCGTGCTCGCCTACCGTCGGTCCTCGCTGGCGCTCGCCGTGGCCGTCGACGTGGCGGGCGCGGTGGCGCTGGTCGTGGCCGCCGGACTGGTCGGCGCCCTGTCCCCCGACGAGGAGGTCGCCCCGTGACCCGTGTCTTCCTGTCCCCGCCCGAGGTCGGCGACGAGGAGCGGCGCATGCTGCTGGCCGCGTTCGACTCCAACTGGATCGCACCCCTCGGGCCCGACGTCGACGCGTTCGAGGCCGAGTTCGCCGCCCGGGTCGGGACGGCCCACGCCGTGGCCCTCTCCAGCGGCACCGCCGCGCTCCACCTCGCCCTGCTGCTGCTGGGGGTGGGCCCCGGCGACGAGGTGCTCGTCCCGTCGTTCACCTTCGTGGCCACGGCCAACGCCGTCGTCTACCTCGGCGCCACTCCCGTCTTCGTGGACTCGTCCCCCGACACGTGGACGGTCGACCCGGCGCTGGTGGCCGCCGAGCTCGACCGGCGGGCGGCGGGCGGGCGGCTGCCGGCGGCCGTGGTCACCGTCGACCTCTACGGCCAGTCGTGCGACTACGACCTGATCGTGGCGGCCTGCGACCGGCACGGGGTGCCCGTGGTCGAGGACGCCGCCGAGGCGCTGGGGGCCACCTACCGGGGCCGGCCGGCCGGCTCGTTCGGTCGCATGGGCGTGTTCTCGTTCAACGGCAACAAGATCATCACCACGAGCGGCGGCGGCATGCTGGTCACCGGGTCGGCCGAGGAGGCCGAACGGGCGCGCTTCCTCGCCACCCAGGCCCGCGAGCCGTTCCCCCACTACGAGCACACGACCGTCGGCTACAACTACCGCCTCTCCAACCTGCTGGCCGCCCTCGGGCGGGCGCAGCTGGCCGGGCTCGACGACAGGATCGTCCGGCGCCGGGCCGTCGACGCCCGCTACCGGGACGCCCTGGGCGACGTGGAGGGCCTGACGTTCTTCCCGGTGGCCACCTACGGCGAGCCGAACCACTGGCTCACCTGCGTCACCATCGACCCCGCACGCTTCGGCGCCGACCGCGAGGCGGTGCGGCTCGCCCTGGAGGACGTGGACATCGAGTCGCGCCCCACCTGGAAGCCGCTCCACCTCCAACCGCTGTTCGCCGGCAACGAGGCGGTGGGTGGGGACGTGTGCGCCGGCATCTTCGCCCAGGGGCTCTGCCTGCCCACCGGCTCGGCGCTGTCGGAGGAGGACCAGACCCGGGTGGTCGCCGTCGTCCGGGGTGTCGCCCGCCGCTGACGGAGGATCAGCCGGTGCGCTCCTGCATCGACTCGATGGGGAACTGGGTCCCGAGCCGGCCGCGGGCCCCGTCGTACAGTCCGCGTCCCATGGCCCGCAGGCGCACCATGCGACCCTTCGGCTCGCGCAGGACGGCCCGGCCGACCAGCTTGGTGATGTTGCGCGGGTAGTAGCCCACCCGCTTCTTCACGTGCATGTGCACGTAGAGCATGTTCCGGGCCTCGTAGTAGTACTTCCACACCGGGACGGAGTCGCCCTGGCGGATGGCGTCGTGGCGGACGTAGGCGTCCCCGACCACCCGCATCGGGTAGCCCGCCTGGGGGATGCGCCACTGGAGGTACTCGGTGTCCTCGGCCCACCAGAACAGTTCGGCCATGGGCAGACCGACCTCCTCGACGATCTCGCGGGCGACCAGGAACCCGCACCACGACGGCCACGCCCCGAACGTCCCGTCGAGCTGGTAGCTGACCGGGAAGGTGAACGCCCGGGACGGGTCCTTGGCCGCCACCACCCACAGGCGCTCGAGGCACTCGGGATCGGGCCGCATGTCGTCGTCGAGGACCCAGGCGTGGTGGTAGGGCATGGTCAGGAAGTGCTGGAGGGCCAGCGCGTACCCGCCGGCCGGACCGCCGTTGTGGTCCGAGCGGACCAGGGTGACCGGTGGGCAGTCCTCGGGGAAGTCGGCCGGGTCGACGGGCGGGGTGCTGGCGTTGTCCACGACCAGCACGGCCTGGGGCGGCGTCGTCTGGGCGGCGATCGACCGCAGACACCGCTCCAACGAGGCCGGCGCGTTGTACGTCAGCACCACGGCCACGGCCGACAGCTCGGGATCGGTCACCGTCGCCATGCCCGCCCGCCGATCAGGGCCGGTGGGCCAGGACGAACCAGCCCGTCTCGTCGCGGGCGGCGTCGACCACCAGGCCGGTGCGGTCGAACCACGGCTGCAGGTCGGCCCACGTGTAGCGGTACTCGACGGGCGCGCTGAGCCGGTCGAACGTGTCGAGGACCAGGCTGCGGAACGGCTTGCCCCGGTAGGCGTCCATCGGCAGCGCGGCCAGGGACCCCACACCGTGGGCCTCCCCCCAGGCACCCGGGACCACGAAGGCCCACCACAGGACGGCGGCGATCGGTGTCGACAGCGCCTTGAGGGCCGGGTGGGACAGCCGGGTCGTCACCTTGCGCAGGGCGGTGGCGCACGACAGGGCCAGTGACCGCAGGCCCACGGTCTCGGGTCGGCTGTAGAGGTACAGGAGCACCTGGCCCTGCGGGGCCAGGAAGGTGAGGAGCCGCTCGAATCCGGCGAAGGGGTCGTCGAGGTGGTGCAGCACCCCGAGGCTCGAGATGAAGTCGAAGCTGCCCGGGGCGAACGGGGCGTCGCGGAGGTCCGAACGGATCACCGTGGCGCCCTCGATGTCGGCCAGGTTGCGGGCCGCGGCCTCGGCGGCCGACGAGCCGTCGAGGGCCACCTCGGCCTCGAGGTGGCCGGCCAGGAAGCGGGTGTAGCGGCCCTTGCCGCACCCGGCGTCGAGCCCGACCTTGCCGGCCAGACCCTCCAGGTCGACGTCACGGAAGTACACGGCGGCGAACGACTCGTCCTCGCCCCGCACCTCGTCGAAGGCGTTCCACTCGTAGCCGAAGCTGGCGAAGGTGCGCTCGGTCGACCCCTGCGGCCGGTTGGCCGTCGAGAAGTCGAGGACGCCGTGGCGGCGCTCGAAGCGGTGCCCGGCGTCACAGGTGACCCCGGCACCGTCGGGCAGGGGGGTGACCTCCTTGCCGCACGAAGGGCAGCGCAGGCGCTCGAGCACGGCCGCCGGAAGCGCGCTCCACTCCCCCTCGTGTCGCTCCCCTCGAGTCACCACCGCGCAACCCTAGCGCCACCGGTGGCTCCCGCCGGCGAATTCCTGGTGAATGTCGCGTGCCGTCGCCGCGCCGTCATCCGCGGCGCTCCCGGCGCCGGGGACGGCCTCCGTCCCTGGTCAGGAGGGTGGAACGGTGCTCGGCCACAGGGACAGGTCGAGTTCGGGCAGCAGGTCGGCCAGGACGGCCACGTCGTCGCGGTAGAGGTCGCGGACCCGGGCCAGGGTGGCCGGGTCGAGGAGCGCCGCCGCCCGGCGGGGGGCGGCGGGCGGGCCCAACGGACGGGCCCGGTACCCGGGGTCGACCCCCAGGAACCGGTACGTGTCGGCCAGCGGCCCGGTCGGGTCGGCCACGCACCGCTCGAACTGGAGCACGCGGACCTGCTCCCGCGGGAGGTGCTCGAGGAGGAGGGTCAGCTGCGCGCCGTAGCAGCCGCGGTCGACGGCGTCGGCCAGGTAGGAGCCGGGGTGGGCGGGTCGCAGGTCGACGGTGCGGTCGAGCCCGTCGAGCAGGCGCTCGACGGGATCGCGCACGAGGACGAGCACGTTCGTCCGGGGCGCGGCACGGGCCAGCAGCGGCGGCACCCAGGCGTGGGCGGTGCCGTCCGGCGACCAGAAGCCGATGACCCGGCCCGGGCGCCGGGGGAACCAGGCGTGGAAGGCGGCCACCTCGGCCGGACCGAACGGCTCGGTGGCGAACGGGTCGAAGAAGTGGGCGGCGGCGGCCGAGTCGTGGCCGGGGGCGACGTCGGGGTGGTCGGCGACCAGGGACAGCCACCAGCGGCTACCGGCGGAGGCGGCGCCGAGCACGGCGAAGTCGGGCGGTCCGGTCCGCTCCCCGGGGGCCGGCGGCGGAGGGTCCGACCGGAAGTCCAGGTCCCCCGGGGTGGTCAGCCCGCTGCGGTGACGGAGGTCGGCCCGCAGGTCGGCGGGGAGCAGCCGGTGCAGCCGGGCGGGGACCCGATCGAGGGCGTTGCGGGCGCGCGTGGTCACGACGGCTCCGTCCCGCCGGTGACCGACGGCCACAGCTCCAGGTCCAACGTCGGCACCAGCCCGGCGAGCTCGTGGGCGTCGGTTCGGTAGAGGTCGCCCAGCCGGGCGGCGGCGGCCGGGTCCACCGCCACCTTGGCGCCGCCGCTCACGTTGACCTCGCGGCGGAGCTCCGGCGGGTCGAACGGCTCGAGCCCCAGGAAGGCGTAGGTCCGCGCCAGCTCCGCCGCCGGGTCGGCCCGGCACTGCTCGTACTGGAGCACCAGGACCCGCTCGGCGGGGAAGAATTCGAGCCACCGCCGCAGCTGGCGGGCGTAGAAGCCCTGGCGGACGGCGTCGGCCACCGTGGCCGAGGTGTGGGGGGCGCCCATCCGCAACCGGAAGGTCAGCCCCGACCGGAACCGCTCGACGGGGTCGCGCACCAGCAGCAGGATCCGGGTGTCCGGCGCCGCCTCGGCCAGCACCGGCGCCACCCACGGGTAGGCGAAGTAGTCCGGGGTCCACTCGCCGGTGATCGTCCCCGGGGTGCGGGGGAACCAGCCGTGGTAGTCGGCGACCTGGGCCGGGCCGAACGGCTCGACGCAGAACCGGGTGAGGAAGTGGCGCTCCTTCGGGATGCCGGGCCGGGTGTAGACCCCCGGATGCTCGAGGAGGAGCTCGAACCACCAGCTGGTCCCGCCCTTCTGGGCGCCCACGCCGACGAAGTCGGGGGGTCCGACGACCTCGTCGGCCGCCGGCGCCGGCGGGGTGTGGTCGTACCCGACCTCCCACGGCGCGTAGTCGCCGCGGGCGTGGAGCAGGATGCTGCGCGCCGGGGGCGGGAGTCGGCGCAGCACCCTCCGGAGCGTGGGGGGCGTCGCCATGACCTCAGGGTGGCACACCGGCCCGCCGGTGGACAACTCCCCCCCGCACGGGGGCTACCCTTGCGCTCCATGCGCCGTCCCGACGCCACCACCGGCCCCCGCCCCGAGCCGTCGCGTTGACCGGCGGCCGTCCCTCCCCCGTCGTCATCGCCGGGCTCCCGCGGTCGGGGACGACGTGGACCATGCGGGTCCTCGGGACGAGCCCGGGCACGACCAAGGTCCTCGAGCCGGACAACGAGGACAAGTACCCCGCGGCCATCCACGCCAAGCACCGGCTCGGCCGCTACCCCTGCCTGGTACCCGGCCAGCAGGCACGCGCCTACCACGGGCTGTGGGCCTGGATCCTCGCCGGCGGCCACGAGGACTGGCGGAGCCTGCAGGCGCGGCGCATCCTCGGGCCGGGGGCGACCACCCGGATCTTCGACGGGCGCATGGACGCCACCACCTGGTTCGCGTCCACGCTGGCCCGCGACCCGCGCCCGGGCACGCCGGTACCCGGGCGGGTGGTGGCCAAGTCCATCCACGCCCAGCTCTCCCTCGAGTGGATCGACCGCGCCTTCGACGTCACCCCGCTCGTCCTGCTCCGGCACCCGGCCAACGTGCTGGCCAGCTGGATGGAGGTCGACCTGAAGGACGGCCGCAACGCCACCCTCGAGTCCCGCCCCGAGGTACGGGCGCGCTACGTGGACCGGTGGGGCGTGCCCCTGCCCGGCGACGACCCGGTGGAGAAGATGAGCTGGCGGATCGGCCTGCTCGTGGCCGCCCTCGAGGAGGCGCTGGTCCGCAACCCGCACTGGCAGATGCGCACCCACGAACAGCTCTGCACCGACTCGGTGGCCACCTTCCGCACCCTCTTCGACGACCTGGGCCTGGTCTGGGGCGAGGGCACCGAGCAGTTCCTGGTCGAGAACGACACACCGGGCGAGGGCTTCGTGACCAAGCGGGTGGCGGCCGACGTGGTGGACTCGTGGCAGAAGCGCCTGGACGACGGGCAGCTGGCGACGTTGCGCCGCGTGCTCGCCACCTTCCCCGTCACCACCTGGTCGGACGCCGACTTCGAACGCACCGGGCCCCGCGACTGATCAGCCGACGGACCCCGGCATCCAGCGGTCCAGCCATGCCTGGAGGGCGATGACGTCCCACAGCTCGTGGGCCAGGTCGCGGCGGCCGGACAGGTGCAGCGCCCACGCCCGCCGGACCGGTACCGGGTCGAGCAGACCCTGGGCGGCGAGGCGGCGCTCGGACAGGAGCTCCTCCGCCCACGGGCGCAGCGGACCGCGCAGCCACGGTCCGATGGGCAGTCCGAACCCCATCTTCGGGCGGTCGACCAGGGCGCGGGGGACGTGTCGGTAGAGCACCTGGCGCAACGCCCACTTGGTGACCCCGTCGCGCAGCTTGGCGTCCAGCGGCAGGCGCCAGGCCAGGTCGAAGACCGCCCGGTCGAGGAAGGGCACCCGGGTCTCGAGCGAGGTCGCCATGGCGGCCCGGTCCACCTTGGTGAGGATGTCGTCGGGCAGGTACCCCACGAGGTCGAGCCACAGCAGCTGCTCGGTGACCGTGGGCAGCCGGGGCCAGTCGGCCGGCCGGGCGGCCAGGGTGCCGTCCCCCCGGGCCCCGAGCACCAGCGACCCGGGGTCGGGCCAGTGCGACACCAGTCCGAGGTAGGCGTCCTCGGGACTCGACGCGGCCAGCACCTTGCCGAGCTTCGCCACCTTGGTGGACGGGTTGCGCACCCGGTAGGCGGCGGGCAGGAGGTCGGTCACCCGGGCGGCGGCGTCGACGGCACCCGGGGGGAGCCGGACCAGAGCGGACCCGGCGGCCCGGCGGAGCGGGTCGGGCAGCCGGGCGGCCCGGTCCCACACCCGCTCCAGGTAGGCGTGGCGGTTGTAGCCGGCGAACAGCTCGTCGCCGCCGTCGCCCGACAGGGACACCGTGACCTGCGCCCGGGCCAGGCGGCTCACCAGCAGCACCGGGATCTGCGAGGTGTCGGCGAACGGTTCGTCCCAGATCCCGGGCAGCTCGGGGATCACCCCGGCGGCGTCGGACTCGGTGACCACCAGCTCGGTGTGGTCGGTCCCGAGGTGGCCGGCCACGGCCCGGGCGTCGGCCGACTCGTCGAACGCCTTGTCGTCGAACCCGATGGTGAAGGTGCGCACCGGCCGGTCCGACGACTGCTGCATGAGGGCCACGATGACGCTGGAGTCGATCCCCCCGGACAGGAACGCACCCACCGGCACGTCGGCCACCATCCGGGCGGCCACGGACCGGCCGAGGACGTCCTCCAGCCGGTCGACCAGCTCGTCGTCGGTGCCCGTCAGCGGATCGGCACGGGCCGCCAGGACGGCGTCCCGGGCCGACCAGTACGGCTCAGGCGCACACCGTGCACCGGGTCCGTCGTCCACGGCCACGGTGACCCGGTTCCCGGGCGCCAGCTTGGCGATGCCCACGTAGGCGGAGTGGGTCCCGGGGATGCAGTTGTGCCGCAGGTAGAGGGCCACCGCCTCCCGGTCGAGCTCGGGCACGAACCCCGGGAGCGCACGGATCGCCTTGAGCTCGGACGCGAAGGCCAGGGTGTCACCGACCCAGCCGTAGTACAGCGGTTTCTCGCCGAAACGGTCCCGGACCAGGTGGAGCCGGCGGTCCCGGCGGTCCCACAGGGCCAGGGCGAACATCCCCTCGGCCGCCTCGAGGGCGGTGGCCAGGCCCCACGACTGCACGGCGCCGAGCAGCACCTCGGTGTCGGAGGTACCGGTGAACGCCGTCCCCTCGACGACGAGCCGGCGCCGCAGGTCGGCGTGGTTGTAGACCTCCCCGTTGTAGACGAGGGTCCACCGACCGTCCGACGACACCATGGGCTGGTGGCCGTGGGGGCCGAGATCCACCACGGCCAGACGGCGGTGGGCGAGGGCCACGTGACCCTCGGCGTCCACCCACAGTCCGTGGTCGTCGGGCCCGCGGTGCACCAGCGTGTCGGCCATGGTCGCCGCCCGCCGGCCCAGGGCGTCGACGCCGATGGTCCGGGACGGGTCGAGGAGCCCGGCGATCCCGCACACGGCTAGGGCCGACCCGGGCCGGGCGCCGTCGGCTGGGGCGCGTACTCGCCCGTGTTCCGCCGGTACGCCGGGTTGGCACCCAGCCGCCCCCGCAGCCCGTCCCACAGCCCGTGGGCGATGGCCGACCGCTCGGCCCGGCCGCGCGCCGCCTGCAGGTGGCGCGCCGTGTACGCCAGGTGCCAGCCGTACCACGAGGGTCGCCCGTGGCGGCGGACCAGCTCGAGCGAGTTGCGGGCGTGGTAGTAGGCCCGCCACGCCTCCGCCGCGTCCGTGGGCCGGTCGGCGGCCAGGGCGGCCTCCCGCCCGTCGTTCGTCTGCTGCCCGGCGACGGCCCGTGCCGCCCGGCCGTCCACCAGGACCTCGTACCCCGCGGCGCGTACGGCGCAGAAGAAGTCGAAGTCCTCGACGCCGAAGAAGAGGTCGGGGTCGGGCAGGACCCCGTCGTCCACCACCCGACGGTCCACCAGGGTGGCGCCCCAGCAGGCCACGTCGACCGGGACCAGGTCCGCCCGGGCCGGGACCACGTTGACGGTGTGCGCGCCACGCCCCACGAAGCTGCGGCCGTAGGCGACGACGGCGCCGAGGGCGGGGTGCGCGGGGGCGGCGGCGGCCACCCGCGCCACCAGATCGGCCACCCGCGGGGCGGGCAGGTCGAAGAGACCGACGTCGTCCTCGCACAGGTACACCCACCGGCACGTCGGGTCGGCCGTGGCCACCTCGAGGCCGGCCCGGAACCCGCCGGCGGGACCGGTGTTGACGGGCAGGCGGACCATGCGCACCGAGGCCTCCAGCGCGGGGTCGTCCAGACCGCCCTCACCGTTGACCACCACCACCACCTGCCCCGGTGGGAACCCCTCGACCGACAGGAGCGAGCGCACGACGTCACCGGCCAGGCGGGGCCGGCGGTACGTCACCACGACGGCCGTCACCGATGCAGGGAGCGGCGGCGAAGATGCGTCACCTCCGGGTGCGGCGGGCGCGAGGGGACTCATCGGGCCGTCACAGGATTAGGCTAACAGCGCCCCCGGAGCAGGTGGGCGCCCCGACCGCGGAGGTTCCGCACGCGCCACCGGCCCCGCCGGGCCGGCCGCCGGGGTGACGAGGAGCTGCACGTGTCGACACCCCGCGGACGGTCCGCACCGCCTTCGCCCCACCGGGGAGCGCGGTGACCCGGTGATCAGCGTCATCGTCCCCGTGCGCAACGGCATGCCCCTGCTCGAGGAGCAGCTCCGCGCTCTCGCCGCCCAGAAGTGCGACGAGCCGTGGGAGGTGGTGATCGCCGACAACGGGTCCACCGACGGCAGCCTCACCTTCGCCCGCGACTGGGCCGGCACCCACCCGGGCGTGCAGGTGGTCGACGCCTCGGGGCTGGCCGGGGCGGCGGCGGCCCGCAACGCGGGCGTCGCCGTGGCCACCGGCGAGTACCTGGCGTTCTGCGACGCCGACGACATCGTCCTGGCCGGGTGGCTGAGTTCCTGTGTCGCCGCCCTGCAGACCGCCGACCTGGCCGCCGGCCGCTTCGACTTCTGGAGCCTGAACACGATCCCCCCGGCACCGCCCGTGCGGGCCGCCACCCGCCAGCTCGGCTTCCTCCCCGCCGGGCTCGGCGCCAACCTCGCCGTGCGCCGGGCCCCGTTCGACGAGGTCGGCGGCTTCGACGAGCAGTTCGTGCCGGGCGAGGACATCGATCTGTGCTGGCGCCTGCAGCTGCGGGGGTTCACCTTCGTCGAGGCCCCCGACGCCGTGGTGTCCAAACGGGCCCGGTCCGATTTCCGGGGTGTGTTCGAGCAGGCCTACGCCTACGGCCAGTGCGGCCCGCTGCTGCACAAGCGCTACCGCAGGGCGGGGGCCCGACGGGACCTGCGCGGCGCCCTCAAGGCGTGGCTGTGGCTGGTGGTGTCGTTGCCGCGGGTGACCCAGCCGACGCGGCGGATCGAGTGGGCCCGGGGGGCGGGCACCCGCCTGGGCCGGCTGGAGGCGTCGCTGCGCCTCCACGTGTTCTTCCCCTGACCGGCCCGCGATCGGGTCAGCCGATCGCCCACTCGGCGCCGACGTAGACCGGCGACAGGGCCATGACGCCCTCGGGCGGCTCCATCCGCTCGGGCCCGAACGCCTCGAACGAGGCCACCGGCTGCCAGGGGAGGTACGGGTCCTTCTTGCCCTTGGGGAAGCCGGTGATCGCCGACCACAACGAGTAGTGGCCCTTGGGCAGGGGGAGGTACCCGAGTTTGCAGACGATCTCGAAGTCGCCCTGGGGCATGGTGCCGGTGTAGTCGATGACGAACATCGGGAAGGCGGGCCCCTGGGAGATGCCGACGAAGAACTGGGCCGTGGCCCGCTCGGGCGAGTTCACCACGAGACGGATCTCGGTCTCGCACTCGGACCGGAGCTGGCCGCCGTCGGTGGCGCGCAGCTCGGCCTTCAGCACCCGCACCACGCCCTCCTTGGTGGTGAGGACGGTCGAGTTCTGCTCGATGGCCGACCGGTACATGGTGACCACGTCCTTGGTCGGCCCCGCCGCCCGCACCACCGCGTCGGACAGCCACACGGCCCGGTCGCACGACGCCTCGACGGAGGCCAGGTCGTGGGACACGTAGATGAGGGTGGTCCCGTTGCGCACGATCTCGCCGATCCGCTGGAGGCACTTCTGCTGGAAGCTGGCGTCGCCCACGGCGAGCACCTCGTCGACCAGCAGGATGTCGGGCTCGAGGAACGCGGCGATGGAGAAGCCCAGCCGCATCTGCATGCCCATCGAGTAGAACTTCACCTGCCGGTCGATGGCCTCGGTGAGCTCGGCGAACTCCACGATGGTGTCGAACTTGCGGCGGATGTCCTCGCGGCCCATGCCCAGGACGGCGCCGTACAGGAAGACGTTCTCCCGTCCGTTGAGGTCGGGATGGAGACCGCTGGTGACGCTCAGGAGCGCCCCGATCCGGCCCGCCACCGAGCAGCTGCCGGCCGACTGGTAGGTCACCTGGCTGAGGATCTTGAGGAGGGTCGTCTTGCCCGAGCCGTTGATGCCGATGAGGGCCATGCTCTCGCCCGGCTCGACGGTGAAGTTGACGTCCTTCAGCACCCAGCGGTAGCCGGGACCCCCGCGGGTCTTCACCCGCCGGCCCATCATGGCGAGCTGGTCGTAGAAGAACGGTTGGGCCTTGTCGGACCGGAACTTCTTCCAGATGTGGTCGACCTGGATGCTCCCGTCAGGCAACGTCGGCAAAGTTCACCTCCAGCCGCTTGAACGTGCGGTACCCGAAGATCACGTAGCAGAGCGCGCCGAGCGTGGCCGTCGCCAGCGGCCACCAGCTCGGGTTGTGGCCGAGCAGCATCGTCTCCCGGACGCTGCTGATGACCGGCCCGAGCGGGTTGAAGAACCCGTACACGGCCTGCAGGTTGATCGACACGCCACCGACCCAGTGCCCGCCCACCACGTTCCCGAGGGCGTTCACGTGTCCGCCGACGAGCGTGCCACCCGAGACGTGGAAGTCGGCGGGGATCTTGGAGAAGGGCCAGATGACCGGGGTCAGGAAGATCCCGAGCGAGATGATGATGGGCAGCACCTGCTGGAGGTCGCGCATCTGGATGATGAGGCTGGACACCGCCAAGGTCACCCCGGCGGCGAACAGCACCTCGATCAGCATGAACATCGGCACCCACACGGTGGCGATCTTCGGCGCCCGGCCGTAGATGACGAAGAGCAGCGTCAACGGGATCCACGAGATCACCGTGTTGAGGGCCTGCAGCAGCAGCGTCTCGAGCGGGAAGCACTCGCGGGGGAACTGGGTCTTGGCCAGCAGCGCCTTGTTGACGAGGAGCGAGTTCCCGCCGTTGCCGAGGGTGCCGGCGAAGAAGCTCCAGCAGAGGATGCCGACGAACGCGTACAGCGGGTAGGGGATGCCCTGGGTGGGGAACTGGGACTTCAGGCGGGAGAAGACCACCACGAAGATGGCCAGCGTGGCCACCGGGCTGAGCACCGCCCACGCCACCCCGAGGACGGCCTGCTTGTACTGGACCCGGAAGTCGCGCTCGGCCAGGGTGTACATGATCTCACGGTGGGTCCACAGGTTCCGGATGGAGGCGAAGACCGGCGCCTTGTGGGTGTAGAGGATGTCCTCAGGCGGCTCCGCCGGGATGGAGGCGAGGTCGGTGACGACGAGCGCGCCGCCCGGTTCCGGCTGATCGACGGCGAGATCGGTCATCGATGGTGCTACCCCCTCAGGCCGGACGCGATCGACCGGCAACTCCCGTTTCGTAAGGGGTAATCGTACAACAGCGGGGTGCGCGTCCGATACCGGCAACCGTGGGGACCGGGGCCGGCCGGCCTTCCCGGTGCCGGCCGCCGCCGGTGCCCCCGCCCCGCCCCGGGCACACCCCGCACCGGACACGGACCCGTCCCGGTCCAGGTCACGGGCGTTCGCCGGCCGGCCGTCGGGGGTGGGTGGGGCGGATAGCATGCCCGGGTGGATCACGGGGAGACGGGGGTCGTGCCTGGGCCGCCGCGCCTGCGGATCCTGCTCGTGATCAAGTGCCTGGGCCTGGGCGGGGCCGAACGCCTGCTGGTGGACACGGTGTCCAGCGGCGACCGCTCCCGGTTCGACTACGAGGTGGCCTGGGTCCTCGAGGCCGAGCGGGCCCTCGTCCCCACGCTCGAGGAGCGGGGGACGCCCGTCCACCCGCTCGGGGCCACCGGCAACGCCGACATGGCCTGGATGGGACGGCTGCGGCGCCTGCTGCGGTCGGGCCGCTACGACGTCGTCCACTTCCACCTGCCCCACACCGCCGCCCTGGGCCGGCTGGTGGTGGCCTCGCTCCCCCGCGACGTGCGCCCGGCCATCGTGTACACCGAGCACAGCCTGTGGAACAAGATGGCGGTGGCGGTCCGGGTGGTCAACCGGGCCGGCATCGGTCTCGACCAGTCGCTCATCGTCGTCTCCGAGGCGGCCCACGAGGCGCTTCCCCGTGCGCTGCGGTCCCGGGCCCGGGTCATCGTCCACGGGGTGGACCTGAGCGCGTCGGACGCCCTCGTCGCCGACCGCGACCGCATCCGGGCCGAGGTCCGGGCCGAGCTGGGTGTGCCCGACGGCGCCCTGCTGGCGCTCACCGTGGCCAACCTGCGACCCGAGAAGGGCTACGACACCCTGCTCGACGCCGCCCGGCTGGTGATCGACCGGGGCCTGCCGGTGCGGTTCGTCTCGGTGGGGATCGGTTCGGAGGCGACGGCGATGGAGGAGCGCCGCCGGTCGCTCGGCCTGGACGACGGGTTCACCTTCCTCGGACTCCGCCACGACGTGCCCCGGTTGCTGGTCGCCGCCGACCTGTTCGTCCTGCCGTCGCGCCAGGAGGGCCTGCCCGTCGCCCTGATGGAGGCGACCAGCGTGGGACTGCCGATCGTCGCCACCGCCGTGGGCGGTGTTCCCCAGGTGCTCCGGGACGGCGTCGACGGGCTGGTCGTCCCCCCGGACTCGCCTTCCGGGCTGGCCGACGCCGTGGCCCGCCTGGCCGCCGACGCCGCACTGCGCCGGCGGCTCGGCGTAGGGGCACGCGAGCGCAGCGCCATGTTCGACGTGGCCGAGGCGTCCCGGGAGATCGAAGGGATCTACCTGGACGTGACCGACTCCCCCCGGGCGGGGGCGGGGAGGTGAGCGATCTCGCCGGGCGTCGCCTGGTGCACCTGACGGCGGCCGACATCAGCCTGGCCCTCCTGCTCGGCCCCCAGCTCCGCGCCTTCGCCGACGAGGGGATGGAGGTCATCGGCGTGTCGGCGCCGGGCCCGTTCGTCGCCGACCTCGAGTCGTGGGGCATCCGCCACGTGCCCCTGCGCCACTCGTCGCGCTCGGTGTCGCCGGTGGACGACCTGGCCGCCGTGCCCGAACTGGTCCGGCTGTTCCGGCACCTGGCGCCCGACATCGTCCACACCCACAACCCCAAGCCCGGTCTGTTCGGCCGCCTGGCGGCACGGGCCGCCGGGGTGCCGGGGATCGTCAACACCGTGCACGGGCTCTATGCCACGCCCGACGACCCACTCCACCGACGCGCCGTCGTCTACGGACTCGAGCGGCTGGCGTCCACCTGCTCGCGGTTCGAGCTGGTCCAGAACCCCGACGACCTGGTCACCCTGGCCCGCCTCGGGGTACCCGACGACCACCTGGTGCTGCTGGGCAACGGGGTCGACCTGGTGCGGTTCCAGCCGCGCCGCACCGCCCCGGACATCGCCCGGGCCCGGGCGGCGCTGGGTGTCGGCCCCTCGGCGGTGGTGGCCGGCACCGTCGGGCGCCTGGTGTGGGGCAAGGGGTTCCGCGAGCTGTTCGCGGCGGCGGCCCGGATGCGCACGCTCCGGCCCGAGGTGGTGTTCGTGGTGGTCGGGCCGGCCGACGACGCCAAGGGCGACGCCCTCACCCCCGACGACCTGGCGGCGGCGGAGGCCCTCGGCAACGTCGTCTTCACCGGCCACCGCGACGACGTGGAGGACCTCTACCCCGGATTCGACCTGTTCGTCCTGCCCTCCTACCGCGAGGGGTTCCCGCGCTCGGCCATGGAGGCGGCGGCCAGCGGGCTCCCCGTGGTGGCCACCGACATCCGCGGCTGCCGCGAGGTGGTGGACCCCGGCGTGAACGGCCTGCTCGTGCCCCTCCACGACGTGGACGCCCTGGTCGACGCCGTCGTCACCCTGGCCGCCGATCCGGCGCGCCGGGGGACGATGGGGGCGCGGTCACGGACCAAGGCCGAGGCCGAGTTCGACGACCGCCAGGTGGTCACCCGCACCCTCGACGCCTACCGGCGCCTCGACCTCGATCCTCCCGGACGCCGCCGTCGCCGCTGACCCGGTCCCCGGGGGCCCCGGGACGGCACCGGCCCGCGGTCGTCAGCCGGACCCGGCCACCCGTGCGGCCACGGCCGCCACCCGTGCGGCCACCACGTCGTCGGCGAACTCGTCCACGAACAGGGCGTGGGCGGCCTCCGACAGGCGGGCCCGCAGCGCCTCGTCGGCCAGCAGACGGGCGCACGCCGAGGCCAGGCCGTCGGCGGTGTCGGCCACCAGGAGGTGGACCCCGTCCACCGCCCCCAGTCCCTCGGCCCCGAGCGTGGTGGACACCACGGGGACCCGCTGGGCGAACGCCTCGAGCACCTTCAACCGGGTGCCGCTGCCGAAGCGCAGGGGGACGACCACCACGTCGGCGCGGGCCAGCTCGTCGGCCATGTCGGGTACCTGGCCGACCAGGGTGACGGTCGGCGGGTCCTCGAGGGCGGACAGGCCGGGGGCGGTGGTGCCCACCAGCCGGACCCGGACGTCGGGGACGAGTGCGCCGAGCCGGGGCACGACGTCGCGCACGAGGAACCGGGCCGCCTCGGCGTTCGGCGGGTAGCGGAGGGTGCCCTGGAACAGGACGACGGGAGGCCGGCCGACCGCGACGCGCCCGACCGGGTCGGCCACCACGCGGTAGCCGTTCGGGACCACCTCGACCCGGGGCACCCCACCGGCCCGGGCCCGTTCGGCGTCGAGGTCGCTGCACACCACGGTGGCCGCCACCCGCTCCCCCGCCGACCGCTGGAGCCGGCGCCACCGTCGGACCTCCCCGGCGCTGAACGCCCGCGCCGCGGCGCGCCGGGCCCGGTCCGCGGGTCCGGCGGCCGCCGTCGGGATGGCCATCCGGGCGGCGATCTTGTGGTCCTCCAGGTCGACCAGGTCCAGGACCCCCGGGGCGGCCACCATGCCCCCGGTCAGCAGCAGCGGGCGGATGCCGAAGTACCACACCAGGTCGTAGTGCCCGTGGGCGAACCGGGTGACCGCCCGCAGGGTGGCCCCGCCGTCGGGCCGCGGCAGCTCGAACGGCGTGCCCCGGAGGGCGACGCCGAGTCGGCCGGCGCCGGTGGGCGGACGGTCGTCGAAGGCGACGTGGCCGACCCGGGCCAGGGGCACCGACGGGTCGGGCGGGTCGATGTCGGTGCGGGCGTGGGGCAGCACGCTGAACAGGTCGACGGGTCCGCACCGGGTGAGGCCGCCCAGCACCGTGGCCAGGCGCAGTCGGGAGCCGCTGTTGGCCGGCCAGGGGTACTCGCCCGCCACCACCAGGGTCCTCACGGGTCCTCCCTCCTGCTCCCGCGTGCCTGCGGTCGTGGATCTGCGCCCGGTCCCGCAGGACCGGGGCCCGGCGCACCCGGGACCGGCCGATGGTAGCCCCGCGCCGGAGCGGGCCCCGCGCCGGACGGCGGCGACGTCGCCGGCCCCGGCCGTGACGGCTGGTACCTTTGGCGGGCCGGAGGGGCCGGCGACGGAGGGGCCGGGATGACCGACCAGTGGCAGCGCACCGAGGAGCCACTGGTCCTCCACGTCATCCCGACGCCGCTCGCACGCGGCGCCCAGCGCGAGGCCCGTGCGCTCGCCGACGAGCTCGACCGGCCCGGCGTCCGGGCCCACCGGGTGCTCTGCCTGTTCGCGGGCCCCGACGAGGTGGAGCCGGACCTGACCCTCGCCCTACCCGACGGCGACGACCCCGGCGTCGGCTGGAACTGGCGCACGGTGCCCCGGCTGCGACGGGCGCTCACCCGCCTCGACCCGGTGTGCGTCGTGGCCCACGGGGGCGAGCCCCTCAAGTACCTGGTGCCGGCCACGACCGGCCACCGGCGCCCGCTGGCCTACTACGCCATCGGCACCTACGGGGCGTCCGCCGCCCGCCGGGCGCAGGTGGCGGTGTGGCGTTCGCTCCTGCGACGGGTCGACGCCGTCGCCGCCGAGGGCGACGAGGTGGCCGAGGAGTGCACCCGACTGCTCGGGGTGCCGGCCGACCGGGTCACCATGACACCCAACGGACGCGACCCGGACGTCTTCCGCCCCCGTCCCGACGGTCGGGGCGACCTCCCGGTGCTCGCCTTCGTCGGGGCACTGACCGAGGGCAAACGGCCCGACCGGTTCGTGGAGGCCGTCGCCGCGCTGCGCGCCCGTGGACTCGGGTTCCGGGCCGTCCTCATCGGCGACGGGGCCCTGCGGGACCGGATCACCGGGCCGGCGGCCGCTGCCGGGGTCGAGCTGCTCGGGTCCCGCGACGACGTCGCCGAGCTGCTCGGCCGGGCCGACGTGATGGTGTTCCCCAGCCGGCCCCAGGGCGAGGGCATGCCCGGCGTGCTGATCGAGGGCGGCCTGTCGGGACTGCCCGTCGTGGCCACCGACGTCCCCGGTGTCCGCTCGGTGATCGACGACGGGGTGACCGGCTACGTGGTCGGGGTGGACGACCTCGACGCCATGGTGGCGCACCTGGCCCGGCTGGTGTCCGACGGCGGTCTCCGGGCGGCGATGGGGGCGGCCGCCCGGGCCCGCTGCATCGACCACTTCTCGATCGGTGCCGTGGGGGCCCTGTGGCTGCGGGTGCTGACCCCGCTCCTCCCGCCCGGCCTCGGCGGGGCCTGAGGCACCACGCTGACCGTCAGCCGGGTGGCGGCGGACGTCCCTGGCCGACCGGACCGGCACCCCGGCCGGCGACGTCGCCGCCGGCCGTCACCTCGGCCCGGGCGGCACGGGCCCCGGCCGTGAGCGAGTCGGCGTAGGCGCGGCGCATCGAGCGCAGCATGCGGTCCCGCTGGAGCACGGCCGCCCGGAACCGGGCGCGGTCCTTGCGTCTGTACTCCCACTCGTACATCGCCGGTTGCCCCTTGGGCGACCGCGGGATGGCGAACAGGACCATCAGGAACGGGAGCAGCATGACCCGCTCCCGGTAGATGAGCCCGAGGTTGCCCAGTGCGGCGAAGGCGTAGATGAACCCGATGCTGTAGACGAGGCACATCGTCACGTAGGGACGGGCGAACATGGCTCGGGGCAGGATCCGCAGCTGGCGGTAGGACGCCACCACGACCCCGAGGATCACCATGTTCTCGAAGGCGGCGGCGTACTCGCCCGAGCCGTGGGCGTTGAACGGCAGCGGGTTGAAGAGGACCTCGTAGGCGTCGATCGGCCACTTGGCCGGATTCGACGAGTACGTGAACCCGGAGCTCCCGAAGCCGACACCGGTCCCGTTGTTGTTGGCGTTGGTGGCCTGCAGGTTGATGCCCGACGAGCCGGTCCCGAACCGGAGGTAGTGGAGGGTCATGTAGACCGACACCCCGAGCAGGATCCCCATGAAGGCGAGCCCGCCGATGCGTTTCAGCGTGCTCCGACCGTCCCGGCCGTTCTGCGGCCGGATCATCAGGGCCACGGCGAAACCGCCCAGGATGACCAGGAGCTCGTTGGGCCGGATGAGGGCGCCGATGAGCACGCCCAGGGTGGCCAGGCGGAACCCACCGGGGGCGCGCACCAGCACCTTGGCGCAGCCGTACGCCACGAAGCCGAGGGAGACCGTCATGATGGCCTCCTTCGAGACGTCGGCGGTCCAGAAGATCGTCGACGGCAGGAAGAAGATGAGGTAGGCGTAGCGACGGTGCCCGCGGAGCACGCCGGGGAACGTCACGGTGAAGGCCCGGTAGAAGAGGATCGACCCGAGGAACGAGAACCACGAGAACACCAGGAAGGTGGCCAGCTGGTTGACGCCGACGATGGCCATGACCACCCCGGCGAAGATGCTGACCGAGCCGTCGTTGACGATGCCGCGCACGTCGGATCCGGCCAGGGTGAAGTTGAACGACCGGAAGTTGGGGGCGAGGATCGAGCCCTGGGTGTCGTACCGGATCCAGTCGGCGATGCCGTGGTAGAAGTGGTTCACCACGAAGATCTGGGCCGGCGCCGCCAGCAGGTGCAGGACCAGGCTGATGGTCAGGATCCGCACCAGCCAGGGGTTCTTCTCCTTCTCGGCCACCCACCGGATGAGCGGGCGCGAGGCGCCCACGATCACGGCGATGACCACGACCACCCCCAGCGGGTTGGACCCGAGGTGACCGGAGGCGAACAGCATCAGTGCGCCCGTGGCCCGGTCGTGCCGCTCAGGACGGGTGGAGCTCGGGGGCGGCGTCGCTCACGGCGTCGCCATCGGCCTCCGGGTCGTCGAGCGTGCCGGTGTCACCGACGACCGAGGCGTCGAGCGCGGCACGGTTGCGGCCCGACGCCGCCATGCCGGCGTCGAGGATGCGGCGCTGGGACCGGGAGAGCTCCTCGCCGGTGAACACCACGCCGAGCACCGGGGCGCCGAGCCGGCGCAGGATGTCCCCCATGTCCTCGGCGTCGGGGGCCTCGGTGACCCCCGAGTCGACCACGACGACGATGGCGTCCACCGAGTGCACCATGGCCTCGCCGTGGTGGTAGCGGAGGAACGCCGGTGCCTCGACGATGACCACGTCGGCCACCTGGCGGGCGGCGTCGAACACGTCCTTGACCCGCGACACGAGCTGGCCGCTGTTGCGCATGAAGTGGCGCAGCGACAGCAACGACACGTTCTCGGGACCCGCCGGGGTCAGCCGGTTCTCGACGTCCTCCGGCGTGACCGGCCCGGACAGCACGCTGTCGGCGGGGAAGGTGGTGCCGACCTCGAGGTCGGCGGAGGTCACGACGATGACCCGCTCCGCTGCCTCGGCGTAGGTGGCGGCCACGTTGGCCACGACCTTGGCCCGGGAGGGCTCGTCGATCGTCGACACCACGAGCAGGACGTTGCGCGAGCCCGCCTCGGGCACCCGGTAGGGCTCGACCTGCGGGCTCGCCATGCCGAACATCTCGGCGAACTGGTCGCCGCCCCCCGCCGGGGAGGAGTCGGCCGCCATGGACTCGAACAGGATGGACATCCGGAGCTTGCGGTACGCCTCGGCGGCCGGTGACGTGGGCCGGTCGACGACGTCGACGACCGCCGGGTCGGGCGGGTACGTCTCGGGGATGTCGGCGATCACCGGGAACTTGAAGTGGACCTCGGCCCGGCTCGCCCGACGGATGGACTTGTTGAGCAGCTCACGGGCGAGGATCAGCACCAGTGCGAGCAGTGCACCGCCGAGGAGGCCGATACCGAGACGCACCTTGCGGCTGTCGAGCGTGCTGGTGGTCGGGAGGTTGATCCGGTGCGCCAGTTCGGGGGTCCCGGGGAAGATGACCTGGTACCCGGTGGACGTCGACGCGAACGGCGAGCCGTCCGCACTGGTGGCCCCGGAGTTCTTGGACGACGCCGGCGGGTTGGCGGCGGCGTGGGCGGCGGCCTGGGCCTCGAGCGTGTTGCCCAGCTCCTTGGCGTAGGCGTTGGCCAGGTCCGCGGCCAGCTGCGCCGTCGGCCCCTGGGCGAAGAGCGTGACCAGACCGCCCGTCGTGGCCTTGGCCGACTTCGCCGAGGTGGTGCTCGCACCGGGACCCGTCGGGTAGGCACCCTTGCCGGTCACGGCGGCGGTGGTCCCGAACATGCCTGCCGCGTACGTGTAGGGGTTGCCGGTCAGCCCGACGTCGGACACGGCGGCCAGCTTGACCGGGAAGGTGTTCGAGTAGAAGAGGATCTGGGCGTTCGACACGGTCCCCTGGATCAGGCCGCTCGACGCCGGGGCGCCGACGGATGCGAACGTCTCCCACTTGAGGATCGTCTTCGGGTGCTTCGGCGACGACACGGGGAACACGAGCGCGATCACGGCACCCACCACGGCCAGCACTACGATGAGTCGCCACCGCTTGCGCACGGCGGCGAGGAAGTTGATTGGCTCGATCATGCCCCTAGTCCTGTCTGTGTTCCGTCGTCCGGAAGGACCCCGTTGCGGACATCCGATGGTACTACACGGTCCCCGCGTTTCCGCCAGGGGAATCTGACGAATCCCCTGTCCCCCGGCGGTGTCGGACGGTCCGGAACCGGCCCGGCCGGCCCGGTCCCGCGGGCCCCGGGGGCCCCTGCCGCGGTCGCCCGCGCCACGGCCCAGGGTAGGGCGTCGGGGCCGGACGCGCCGGTCGCCCCGGGCGGGCCGTCCGCGATCCCAAAATTTGAGGATGCCAGACCCGTTCCGCCGCGGTAGAGTCTTGACCGACGACACAGGGCAACCGGGAACGGGAGCAGGCAGGGGCCGAGGGGTGCGGGGGCACGCCGAGGCGAGGGACATATTCGTCAGCAGGGGGCGCAGCAGTGCCGGCTTCACCTGCCTCGGTGCAGTGATTCAGGGGGGGCAACCGGATGGGTTCGCCGACATCGCCAGCGTCACGAGGAGACATGGGTTCCGACGCGGGGCAGACCGAGGACAACGAGTTCGCACGGACCGACATGCGTCGGGTCGCCATGGCGGCCAGCCGCGTGCGGGCCGCCATCCTCTTCGTCATCCTGGACGCCGTGGCCGTGGTCATCGGCTACGGGCTCGCCGAGGTCACCTACTTCCGCGACCGGGCGCCGAGCGGCTACTTCGGCCCGTTCATCGCCTTCCTGGCCGTGGCCGTCGTCGTCACCATCACGTCGAACCGGGTCTTCGGCCTCTACGGACGCATGTGGCGCCACGCCGGGGCCGACGAGGCCCGCCAGCTCCTCCTGTCCGTCGCCACGACCCTCACCGTCCTCGTCCTGTGCTGGCCGGTGGGCAAGCTCCTCCACCTGCAGCTGGTACCGCCGATCGTGGTGGTGGTCGGCTGCATGTTCAGCGCCGCCGGCATGGGCATCATCCGGTTCCACTCGCGGCTGTTCGCCTGGCAGCGGGGCTCCAAGCGCCTCGGTCTGCGGGTGGCGGTGATCGGCAGCCGTGACGCCGGTGCGGCGGCCATCCGCGAGATGCTGCGCAGCCCCGGCGCCGGGCTCGTCCCGGTGGCGGTGTTCGACGACGACGAGGGGGCCCACGGCCTGTCGCTGATGGGCGTCCCCGTGGTCGGCGGCATCGACGAGATCCCGAAGGCGACCAGCCGCTACACCATCCAGCAGGTGCTGCTGACGATCCCCTCCCCCTCCCCCGAACTCGTCGACCGCGCCCTGCGGGCCTCGGAGCGGGCCGGCGTGTCGATGAAGATCCTCCCCGGCGTCAAGGACATGCTCGACGAGCCCAACCACCTGACGGCCCTGCGCCAGGCGCGCGAGCCGCAGATCGAGGACCTCCTGGGCCGGACCCCGGTCCCGACCGACCTCGAGTCCGTCCGCCGCTCCATCGAGGGGCACCGGGTCCTGGTCACGGGCGCGGGCGGCTCCATCGGCTCCGAGATCTGCCGCCAGGTGGCCACCCTCGGCCCCGCCCAGCTGGTCCTCCTCGACCACGACGAGACCCACCTCCACGACACCGCGGCCACGCTTTCCGTGGAGGCGGTCCAGGCGCTGGTCGACATCTACGACCGCGAGGCGGTGCTCGAGACCTTCGAGTGCTACCGCCCCGAGGTCGTGTTCCACGCCGCCGCCCACAAGCACGTCCCCGTCCTGGAGGAGCACCCGCTGGAGGCGGCCAAGACGAACGTGCTCGGCACCCTCAACGTGGTCGACGCCGCCGCCGCCGTCGGCACCGGGCACTTCGTGCAGATCTCGACCGACAAGGCGGTCCACCCCTCGAGCGTGATGGGCGCCTCCAAGCGGTTGGCCGAGCAGACGGTCCTGGCCCACGCCCCGGTGGGCGCCGCCTACTGCACCGTCCGCTTCGGCAACGTGCTCGGCAGCCGGGGAAGCGTCATCCCGACCTTCGCCCGCCAGATCGCCCAGGGCGGTCCGGTCACCGTCACCGACCCCCGGATGACCCGGTTCTTCATGAGCGTGGAGGAGGCGGTGCAGCTGGTGCTGCAGTCCTCGGTGCTCTCCGAGGGCGGCGAGATCTTCATGCTGGAGATGGGCGTCCCCGTCAAGATCATCGACCTGGCCGAGCGGATGATCCGGCTGTCGGGGTGCCAGGTCGGGATCGACATCCCCATCGAGATCACCGGCATGCGCCCCGGGGAGAAGCTCAGCGAGGTCCTGAGCACCCCCGACGAGGAGGTCCTCGGGACGAGCCACCCCTACATCAACCGCCTGGTCCCCACCCGGGCGCCGGCCGACGTGTTCGCCGTCGAGCTCGAGGACCTGGAGCTCGCCACCCTGCGCCGCGACAAGGAGTCCGTCCGCACCCTCCTGTTCACCGCCGGGACCTGCGGCGGCGGGACGGCCACCGTCCCGCCCGCGGTGCCCGGGTCCGGGTCGACCGCCGACACCACGGGGGCCGACTCGTTCGAGTGGCCGGAGCTCGACGACGCCGAGGCGGACCTCGACCTGCAGGGGATGGTCGCCCGGTACGCCCCCCAGCCGGAGGGCGACCCCAGCCAGGTCCGGGCGTGACCGTCCGCCGTCGATGACGGACGCACCCGGCAAGCTGGTCGTCGTCGGACAGGGCTACGTCGGACTCCCCCTGGCGCTGCGGGCCGTCGAGGTCGGCTACGACGTCGTCGGCTTCGACCTCGACGTCGACCGGATCAAACGGCTGGCTGACGGGGACTCCTACGTGGAGGACATCAGCGACGGACGCCTGGCCGCGGCCCTGGCCACCGGGCGCTTCCTCCCCACCGTGGACGCGGCGGCCATGGCCGGGTTCGACGTCGCCGTGATCGACGTCCCCACCCCGCTCGAGGAGGGCAACCCGAACCTCGCCTACGTGGAGGAGGCGGCGTCCACCCTCGCCACCCACCTGCGGCCCGGGGCGACGGTCGTGCTCGAGTCGACCAGCTACCCGGGCACCACCGAGGAGCTGGTGGTGCCCATCCTGGAGTCGGGGTCCGGGCTCGTCGGCGGGCGGGACTTCCACGCCGGCTACAGCCCCGAGCGGATCGACCCCGGCAACGCCACCTGGAACCTCGAGAACACGCCGAAGGTCGTCTCGGGCATCGACGCCGCGTCGCTGGCGGTGGTCGAGGCGTTCTACGGCCGCCTGGTCGAGCGCACCGTGGCCGTGTCCGGCACCCGTGAGGCCGAGCTGACCAAGCTGCTCGAGAACACCTTCCGGCACGTCAACATCGCGCTGGTGAACGAGCTGGCCATGTTCGCCGCCGACCTCGACATCGACGTGTGGGAGGCCATCGACGCCGCCTCCACCAAGCCGTTCGGCTACCTGCGCTTCACACCCGGACCGGGTGTCGGGGGCCACTGCCTCCCCATCGACCCGAGCTACCTGTCGTGGAAGGTCCGCCGCAGTCTGGGCCAGCCGTTCCGCTTCGTGGAACTGGCCAACGACGTCAACGAGCACATGCCCGACTACGTCGTGCGCCGGCTGATGCTGGCCTTCAACCGCATGGGACGTTCGGTCAACGGGTCCCGCGTACTGATCCTCGGGATGGCCTACAAGCGCAACACCGGCGACGCCCGCGAGGCACCGGGCACGGTGATCGCCCGGTCGCTGGTGGCACTGGGCGCCGACCTCCGGGTGGCCGACCCCCACCTCGACGGCGCCGGGCTCGGGTTCCCGCTGGTCGAGGCGACCGCCGAGGAGCTGGCCGCCGCCGATGCCGTGGTCCTGGTGACCGACCACGACGCCTTCGACTACGACCTGGTGACGGCGCACGCGCGCTACGTGCTCGACACCCGCAACAGACTGGACGGGGCCGGCGTCGAGCGGCTCTGATGGTCGGGTGCGAGTCCTCGTCACCGGCGGTGCCGGGTTCATCGGCGCCAACCTCTGCCGCACCCTGGTGGACCTCCCCGGTGTCGACGGCGTGGTGGTGCTCGACGACCTCTCGACCGGGAGCGCCGCCAACCTCGACGGCGTCGACGGCGTCGAATTCCACAAGGGCTCCATCCTGGACGCCGACATCCTCGACGCCGTCGTGCCCGGGACGACGTCGATCGTCCACCTGGCGGCCCGGCCGTCGGTGCCCCGGTCGATCACCGATCCCGAGGCCTCGAACGAGGTCAACACCACGGGCACGCTGCGGGTGCTCGAGGCCGCCCGGCGGCACGGCGGCACCCACGTGGTGGTGGCGTCGTCCTCGTCGGTCTACGGCGCCAACCCGGTCCTGCCCAAGTCGGAGGACCTCACCCCGATGCCGGTCAGCCCGTACGCGGTCTCCAAGCTGGCCACCGAGTCGTACGCCATCGCCTACGGCCACTCGTACGGGATGCCGACCCTCGCCTTCCGCTTCTTCAACGTGTTCGGCCCGCTGCAGGCGCCGGGGCACGCCTACGCCGCCGTGATCCCGGCCTTCGTCGACGCCGCGCTGGCCGACCGGCCCCTGCCGATCCACGGCGACGGACTCCAGACCCGGGACTTCACCTACGTGGGCACCGTGTGCTCGGTGCTGGCCGACGCCGTGCTGCGCACCGTGACCGCCGACCGTCCCGTGAACCTGGCCTTCGGTACCCGGGTGTCGCTGCTCGAGGTGGTGGCGCTGCTCGAACGTGAGCTCGGCCGCAGCCTGGCGCGCGCCCACAGCGACCCGCGGGCGGGCGACGTGCGCGACTCCCAGGCCGACCAGTCCGCGCTGGCACGCCTGTTCCCCGACGTCCGCCCGGTGGCCCTCGACGACGGGCTCCGGGACACCATCGCCTGGTTCGAGGCGTCACGATGAGCGACACCGGGACGCAGCCCGTCCCCGTGACCGCCGCCGACACCGCACCCGGCCCGTCCGGCACGCCTCCCCCCGCACCCGACCCGTCCGGCACGCCTCTCCCCGCACCCGGCCCGTCCGAGCGCGAGGCGGGACCCGTCGAGACCGTCGTCGGCTGCATCATGGTCGGGCTGGTCCTCCTCGGTGGCCTGTGGTTCCGCTCCCACCCGGGCCCGATCTTCCTCGACCACTGGGGCTTCTCCCTCGTCCATCCGGCCAACGGCAACCGCGACTGGCAGCGGATCACCGACCTCCGGTCGGTCTCGGTGCTCGTCGCCGGGTCGATCCTGGCGGCCGTGGTGGTGGTCACCCGGGACCGGTGGCGCGCCCTCGCCTGCCTGGTGGCACCCTCGGCTGCCGTCCTCCTGTCCGAGTACGTCCTCAAGCCCGACGTCGGGCGCCGCTACGCCGAGGTCCTCAGCTACCCGTCGGGTACCACGACCGTGGTCGGCTCCCTCGCCATGGCCTGGGCGCTCGCCACGCCGCGCCGGTACCGGCCGGTGGTCGCCGTCATCGTCGCCTTCGTCGTCGGGCTCGAGTGCATGGCCGTCGTCGCCCTGCAGTGGCACTACCCGGCGGATGCGCTGGCCGGTGCCGTCTTCGGCGCCGGATTCGTCCTCCTGGCCGACGGCGTGCTCCACCTTGCGGTCGACGCGGTGCGACGGCGCAGGTCCCACCTCGGGCCCCCGGAGGCACCGGATCCCGGACCCGGCACCACGCAGGCCGTCTGACCAGGGATCCTCTCGCCGTCAACAGCTCTGGAACGGGGACAGACCCCCCGGGTAGGATGGGTGGACGAAGTCCGCGGGGATGCGGAGCGCGGACGCCGGGCCGACATCGGTCCGGACCGGGCGACGGGCCAGGACGGCCCGCCACGTCACGGAGCGGGGGGCACCGGATGTCGGGTGAGCAGGACCAGGGCGAGGGCAGCGCACGCGGACCCGAGTGGTCCGGAACCGTCGCGTGGGTCGAACTCGGCTCCGCCTCCCCCATGGAGACGTCGGAGCGCACCCACGTACTGGGCCGCGTCGTGCGTGCCGTACGGACCGACGACCACGTGTGCCCGGTCGGGATCACGACCGTCGCCGTCCACTTCGGACCGTCGGCCCGGGCCGTCCCCCTCGAGGTCCTCGGCCACCGGCTCGCCCTGGCCGTCGGGACGGGCGACGTCGCCGTCGGTGTCGCCGTACCCACGCCCGGCGAGCCGGTCCCCCTGGTCGCCCACCGTGCCCGTTCGGCGGCGCGGTCGTCCCTCCGCGCCCTGACGCGGTGCGACGGGCCGCTGCCGTCGTCCGCCGCCGTGACCGTCGACGACGTGGCGGGCGCGCCGGGCACCGGTGTCCATGCACCCCGGGTCGGCGTGCACCGACGGACGGTCCGGCACTACCGAGGCGGCCGGACCGGCGGGGGCCCCGAGCCGTCGGCCGGTGGCGGTCAGCCCGCGCCGGACCTCGCCGGTGCCGTGTCGGGGAGGTCGCACCTGTGCGTGCTGGTGGTCGACCCCATGGCCGGCCCGGGTGGGCAGCCGGGCCTCGCCGTCCAGACCGCCCTGGCGGTGGCGACCCGACTCGGCTGCCGGGCGGCGTCGGCTGTCGTCTCCCCCGACGAGCCCCTGACCCTGACGGTCGACGGTGACGACGTGGACCTGGTGGTGGAGGTGCTGGACGGCGCCTGGGTGGGTCGCTCGCCCTCGTGGTCCGACGGCGCCTGGGGCCTGCCCGCCCGGCTGACGACCGCCTACGTCGACAAGGGCATCCCCGTGCTGGCCGTGAGCGCCGGGGCCGGGGCCGGGGCACTGGCGGCGTGCGTGGCCCACGGCGCCCTCGCCCTGTTCGACCTCGGTCGCCTGCCCGACGCCCTGCACTCGCTCGACGAGCTCCCGCCCGACGAGGCCCGCCAGGTCGCCGAGCTGGTGCTCCCTCCCCGGTTCCGCTCGCTCCTCGAGCTGACCGCCGGGGAGCGCCGCGTGCTGTTCTACCTGACCGAGGGATGGGCGGCCCAGGACATCGCCGACGAGCTGGTGGTGTCGCTGACCACCGTGCGCTCGCACATCCGCTCCGTCCTCCGCAAGCTCGAGGTCCGCTCGCAGCTGGCGGCGGTGGCCATCGCCAACAGCCGCGACCTCGACCACCCGGCGGTCGGCACCCACCCCTAGGGGGTGGACGCCCGGGTCAGTCCCGGGTCGGCGCGATGCCGCCGGCGGCCAGGCGGGCCAGCAGCTCGTACTCGGGCGCCAGCATCGAGCGCAGCCGGTCCACCTGGGCCCCGGTCAGCTCGGACCGCCGGGCGGTCACCCGGGCCCGGTGGGTACCGAGCGGCAGGTCCAGACGTGCGGCCAGGTCGCCCAGGCCGGCGGCGTAGGACTCGGTGAAGAACACGCTCGAGCACGCCGCCACCCGGTCGACGGCAACGGACACGTCGAGGTCGGTCGAGAACGTGTGGAGCTGGCTCAGCAGGTGGCGGTCGGGGACCCGGTCCAAGAAGGTGTCGAACCCGTCGGCGGCCATCCGGCGCTCGCGTTCGGCCACCCGTCCCGGCGTGTCCGGAGTGTCCCCGACGACCAGGTAGTCGAAGTAGGAGTGCACCCGGGCCACCGGGTCCCGCAGGACCGTCACCGTGAAGGTCCCCGGGGGGAGCGGCTGCTCCTCCACCGGGCGGTGGGCCCGGCCGAACAGGTACGCGCCCTCGGCCAGCAGGCGGCGGTGGATCGACGCGAACGCGTAGGGCCCGCTGGTCGTCCGCGCCAGGCGCGCCGCGTTGATCCGGTGCCACACGTCCATCGGGTCCTCGCCGCCGAGCGCCAGGAAGCTGAGGAACAGGCTGGTGCCGGCGGTCTTGCGGATGTGGTGGAGGTAGACCCGCCGGGACCCGTCGGGCAGGTGGTAGGCGGCGGCCAGGCGTCGGTAGGTCGGGTCGAACCGCATGGTGGCGAGGTCGCCCAGCCCCCGCACGTCGCGCACCGCCGTCCGCCACAGGCGCCCGGGACCGCGGCGACGCTGCCACCCGGGGACCGGATCCCATGCACCGTCACCGCTGCTCACCGGGACAACCTACCCGCGGCCGCATCGGGGGCCCGGCGGCGGTGGTCGACCCGTTGAGCACCACCGGTCCCTGTGGGATAATTCCGCGGTGGCAGGCACGGGTAGGTGGTCAGGGGCGCTGCCCGTCCGGTGGGCCGTCCCGGCCCCGACGCCATGACGGCCCACCCGACGGACGCCTTGGCGGCGCCGGTCAAGCTCGTCGTCTGGGACCTCGACGACACCTTCTGGCGGGGGACCCTCAGCGAGGGGCCGGTGGAGCTCGACCCGGCCCTGGTCGAGCTGGTGCGCACCCTCAACCGCAGGGGCATCGTCAACGCCATCTGCTCCAAGAACGACGAGTCCCCCGTCCGGGCCGAACTGGAGGCAGCCGGACTGTGGGAGGAGTTCGTCTTCGCCCGGGTCGACTGGACGCCCAAGGGTCCCCGGGTGGCCGCCATCATCGAGGACGCCCAGCTCCGGCCCGAGAACGTGCTGTTCGTCGACGACCTGCCGTCCAACCTCGGCGAGGCCGCCCACTTCGCCCCGGGCCTGCAGACGGCGGGGCCCGACATCCTGCCCCAGCTGCTCGAACTGCCCCAGCTGGCCGGCAAGGACGACCACGACCTCAGCCGGCTGCGGCAGTACCGGGTGCTCGAGCGCAAACTGGTCGACCGACGGGCGGCCCAGGGCCCCCACGAGGAGTTCCTGCGGTCGTGCGCCATCCGGGTGACCGTCCACGAGGACCCGGCGGCCGAAGTGGACCGGCTGCACGAGCTGGCCCTGCGCACCAACCAGCTCAACTTCACCAAGCGCCGTCCCACTCGTGACGAGTTCGCCGCCCTCCTGGCCGACCCCGACGTGGTGGCGGGCTACGTCGAGGTGGCGGACCGCTACGGCGACTACGGGATCTGCGGCTTCTACGCGCTGCACCGGCCGACCGGCGTGCTCACCGACTACCTGTTCTCGTGCCGGATCCTGGGCATGGGCGTCGAACAGTGGCTCTACGACCGCCTCGGGCGTCCCGAGCTCGAACCCGTGGGCGAGGTCGTGGCCGAGCTCACCGGGACGGTGGACTGGATCACGCTCGACGACGGGACGGCGCCCCCGGACGCACCGGTGGCGGACACCGACGGTGGCGTACGCATCGGACGCATCGGACGCATCCTCATCGTGGGCGGGTGCGACCTGAGCACCACCGCGGACTTCCTCGGCGGCGACATCGCCACCGAGTTCGCCCACCCCGGCGACACCGGTGCCTTCGTGCACGCCGGCCACACCGAGACGCTGCGCCAGTCGGTGGCCGGGCTGGACGCCGACCGGGAGGCGCTGGTGGACCGGCTCCCGGTGGTCGACCGGGGCACCTACCGGTCGGCCGCGGTGGTGGACCCCGACTACGACGTGCTCGTCCTCAGCGTGCTCACCGACTACACCCAGGGGCTCTACCGGCACCGCGGCACCGGACTGGTGGTCCCGTGGAACCAGTTCACGGTGGACGTGACCGACCCGGCGCGGCGTGACCACCTGGTCCGCCGCCACGCCCGGGAGTCGATGGACGAGGCGTGGTTCGCGTGGTTCGCCGAGGAGTTCGAGCCGCTCGGCGGCATCACCCCCGGGCGGTTCCAGGAGAACATCGCCTGGCTGGCCGGCACCATCCCGTCCGACGCCTCGCTGATCCTCGTCAACGGGGCCGAGTTCCCGCTCGACGACCCGAAGGAGCCCGACCGCCACCTCCACCACCGGGTGATGAACGCCGCCCTCGACGAGGTCGTCGCCGATCTCCCGAACGCCCGGGTGTGCGACGTACGCACGTTCATCACCCACCGGGACGACTTCACCGATCACCTGCGCCACTACCGCCGCCGGTGCTACCTCACCATGGCCGAGGAGATCCGGACCGCGGGCGCGGCCACGCTGGAGGTCCGGCCGGAGCACTGGACGGCGGCCGCCTTCACCCGGGCCTACCGGTTCGCCGGTCGCCGCAAGCTGGACGCCCGCCGCCTGGCCGGGCGGGTCCGGGGCGGCACCGGCGCGGCCTAGCAGCCCGTGTGGACCACGAAGGCCTTGACCAGCGACGCCCACTCGTAGGCGACGTCGTAGAGGAGCGTCGTCCCGTGGGCGCTGACGGGCACCACCACCAGGCGGATCGGACTGCACCGGCGGAAGAGCAGCCGGGCCCGCGTGGCCTGGTCGCGTTCGGGCACCATCAGCAGCGAGGTCCAGTGCATCCGGGCCGCCTCCCGGGCCGCGTACTCGACCTCCCCCCGGGTGTCGAGGGGGTCGGCCCGGAAGCACACCACGTCGATGCCGGGACGGGCCGTCGGGCACGGTGCGGGCGGATAGCCGCCGAGAGAGATCAGGACCACCCGGGCGTAGCCCTGCTCGGCCAGGGACACGGCCTCCTTGGCCCGCAGGTGGCCGGGATCGCCCCCGAGCGCCACGATGGCGTCGACGTGGGCCGGGGCGTCGGTCGGCGGCCACAGGAACAGCCGGGCGGTGGCGGCCACCAGCACCACGGCCACCACGCCGGCGACCACCGCGGCCCAGGGCAGCGCCCGCCGGAGGAAGCTGCGGGGTCCGTCCGCGCTCACCGCGCCAGGCATCCGGCGCGCTCGAGCTCGCGGCGCAGGGCGGCGAGCCGGGCCGTGCCCGTCTCGCGGTCGGGCTCCAGGTAGTTCCCCTCCGCCCACTCGTTCCACGACTTCACCACCAGGAGCTGCTCACCCACGGGCAGCCGGGCGGCGAGCTCGAGGCCGCGGCGCACGTGGGCGGCGAACCGCTCGGGTGTGGCCCCGGTGGCCACCACGCCCTGGCGTCCGGACCTCGGGGTGTTGTCCCAGTTGGGGTACACGGCGGGCACGATGGGCCCGGTGAACTCCGGCGGTGGGTCGGCCAGGGTGTCGGCGTAGGGATAGCGGCGCGGACCGCGGGCCAGGTGCCGGGCCACCAGGCGGTCGCGCACCTTGACCTCGGTGGTGCGGGTGAACGGGTAGCGGAACAGCACGCCGGCGTCGAACCCGTCGGCCACCTGGTCGCGGTAGGGGGACTCGCCGAGGCACGCCACCAGGTGGAGTCCGCCGAGGCCGGCGTCGGCGGCCATCGCCTGCCACGAGTCGACGAAGCGGGCGGGATCGGGCAGGCTGCCCGGCTGGTACACGAAGAACAGGGGCCGGCCACCGATGCGGACGTAGCGGGAGTCGCGGAACGCCGGCAGCAGCGACGCGAAGTGGGCCCGGTCGTCCTCGGGGCCCGGGTAGGTCTGCTCCACCAGGATCCGGTCGGGCGACCCGTGCCAGACGCCGGACCACGTCTGGTTGGCCCACGCCGCGCAGAACGGGAAGTCCGGGTGCCCGGATGCCACCACCTCGTCGAGCGGCCGCTGGAGGAGGCGGTGCCCGGCGAACCAGTAGTGCCAGTAGCAGAACCCGGTGACCCCGTGGCGCCGGGCCAGGTCGGCCTGGGCGGCGCGGGTCTCGGGCACCCGCAGGTCGGTGAAGCCGAGGTCGGCGGGCAGGTGGGGCTGGACGTGGCCCCGGAACAGCGGGCGGGCCCGGGTGACGTTGGCCCACTCGGTGAAGCCGGGGCCCCACCACTCGTCGTTCTCGGGGATCGGATGGTACTGGGGCAGGTAGAGCGCGAGTACCTCCATGGGCCGACATGCTACCGAGCAGGGGTGTCGGCCCCCGACGGGAGGCGGCAGGCGCGGACGGGCCGGTAGGCTGGCCCGAGGAGCAGCCCATGGACCGATCACGCAGACTGACCGTCAGCCTCGCCCTCAACGCCGGGCTGGTCGTCGCCCTGGTGGTGGCCGGGGTCCGGGCCCGCTCGTCGGGCCTGGTGGCCGACGCCGGTCACGACGCCGTCGACGTCGGTGCCCTGGTGCTGTCCCTGGTGGCGGTCCGCCTCGCCCTGCGCCCCCCCAACGCGGCCCGGTCGTTCGGGAACCACCGGGCCACCATCCTGGCCGCCCTGGCCAACGCCGTCCTCATCGCCGCCGTCACCGTGCTCATCGTCGTCGACAGCATCCACCGCCTGGGCCATCCCGAGCACGTGCAGGCCGGTCTGGTCGTGGTGGTGGCCACCGGCGCCCTGGTGGTCAACGGGATCGCCGCCCTGGTGCTGCGCGACCGCACCAACGACCTCAACATGCGCTCCGCCCTGCTGCACATGGTCGGCGACGCCCTCGCCTCGCTGGCCGTGGTGATCGGCGCCGTCCTGCTCCTGATCGAGCCGTCGGCCACCTGGCTCGACCCGGCCTCGGCCCTGGTGGTGGCGGCCGTCATCGCCTACCAGGCCGTCGGGGTGCTCCGGGCCAGCGTGGCCGTGCTGCTGGAGTCGACCCCGTCCGACGTCGACCTCGCCCACCTGGTCGCCACCATGTCCCGGGTACCCGGTGTCGGCGAGGTGCACGACCTCCACGTGTGGAGCCTGTCGAGCGAGCTGCGGGTGCTGTCGGCCCACGTGGTCCTCACCGGGCACCCCACCCTCGAGGAGGCCCAGGTGGTGGGCGAGCACGTGAAGGCGGCCATCGCCGTCCCCTACGGCATCGCCCACAGCACCCTGGAGCTCGAGTGCGAGCGGTGCCTCGACGGCGACGGCGACCCGTGCCGCATGGAGTCGGCCGAGCCGGCCCCGGCGTCCCTGCACCACCACTAGGGCGGGCGTCCGGTCGCACCGTGCGCCGGGCGGCGGCACCGGTCCCCGGACGCGACGCGGCCCCGAGTAACCGGACGGCCGAGGCCGCCCCAGCTCCTCGGGGCCACGAACACGATGGACCGGCTCCACCTGCCGCCGGGTCGTGTCGGACAACCCGTCGCCAGGCACCGCACCGGACCGCTCCCTGAGGAACACCCCGGCCCGTCCCCGGACCACCTCGCCGGTCACCTACGGCCCAACCGCACCCCTGGGATCGACCCGGTGGACCGGTCGTACGACCTGTCCTCGGACCGCTCCCGGAGCCTCGGAGGGCTTCGGCTTCCCGAACTGGAGCCACTCTGAACCGGCCCCGGGAGGGGGTCAAGAGGACGGCGCGAAATCCTGAGCTTTTCCTCCACATTTCCGCCTCCGTCCCCAGGGAGGGCCGAGATCTCCACCGTTCGTCCCCAGGTTGTCCCGGTGCCGACGACCGGCTCCGGGCCCACGCACGGTCCCGTCCGCGGGCACCGCACCGCCAGCACGTCACGGCGGGGTCCGGTGGCGGTAGCGTGGAGGGTCGCCGGCCCCGCACGGGGCCGCGCCCGGGGGCACCGGCACCAGCAGCAGAGGTCGCACGCGTCGATGAGCAGCAACGGGGGAACGACGGCGCCGGGTACGCCCGGCCGCCACCGGGGACGACGGGCGCTCGCCTGGGCGGCCGTCCTCGTGGTGGGACTGGCGGGCCTGGTGGGCGCCCTGGTCGGACTCACGACCGCCCCGTCCACCGCGGCCGGTGCCTCGTCGATGGGCGCCACGTCCGCCCCCCGGCGCACGGCCGGCGCCACCACCGTGCTCGACGCCGCCGCACCGCCCCGTGTGCCGGTGCCCGTGGCTCCGGGCACCGAGGTGCCGGCGGGCCTGGACCAGTCCGATCCCTTCCTCACCGTGGCCGGCGGACGCTACGAGCTCCTCACCAGCGGGGGCACGGGCGACGACCCGATGAACGTGCCCCTGACCACCAGCACCGACTTCGCCCACTGGACGACCCCGGTCGATGCGCTGCCCGTGCTGCCCGCCTGGGCGCAGCCCGGGTTCACGTGGGCGCCCGACCTCCACCGGTTCGGCTCGACGTACGCGCTGTACTTCACGGCCATGGTGGCGGACCGTGCACCCCAGACCGAGTGCGTCGGCAGCGCCTTCTCCTCGTCCCCCACCGGTCCCTTCACGGCGTCGCCGGTCCCGTTCATCTGCCAGCTCGACCAGGGCGGGACCATCGACCCCCGGGTCTTCGTGGACCACGACGGCACACCGTGGATGCTGTTCAAGTCGGACCAGAACATCGGGGGGGCGTCCACCCCCACCGTCATGTGGTCCCAGCAGCTGTCGGCCGACGGCACCACCCTGCTCGGCAGCCCGTCGGCGCTCCTCTCGCCCGACCGGCCGTGGCAGGGGACCATCGTGGAGGCCCCGGACATGGTGGAGGTGGGCGGCGCCTTCTGGGTGTTCTACTCCGGCAACTGGTACAACCAGCCGGACTACGCCGTCGGGGCGGCACGGTGCGCCGGCCCGGCCGGCCCCTGCGCCGACACCGGGCCCACTCCCCTGCTCGCCTCCAACTTCCAGGGGCAGGGGCCGGGGGAGGCCTCGGTGTTCCAGGACCCCGAAGGGATCTGGCTGCTCTACAGCCCCCGGCGGTCGCTGGCCCCGAGACCCGACGTGCCGGCGCGGCCGGTGTTCATCACGCGGATCGGGATCGGGGCCGACGGCCCCTACCTGGCCGAGGGGCCGCTGCCGGGTGCGGCCGACCTCCTGACCATCCCGCTGTGGTCGAGTACGCCCTGACGCCACGCCCCGGACTCACCGGCCGGGTGGTGCCCCCCGCCGGCCGCGCACCCGCCGCACCGGGCCGAGCAGGGCCACGACGGCGACGGAGGCCAGTCCCACCGCGGCCAGGACCAGTCCGAGGTCGAACGTCGTCGGCCGGTACCGGACCACGACCCGGTGGGTGCCGGCCGGCACGTAGGTCTGCAGCAGGACCCCGTCCCAGGACGACAGGGCGAGCGGCCGGCCGTCGATGGTGGCGTGCCAGCCCGGCACGTCGGTGATGCGGAGCTGCAGCGCCACCGTGGTGGCGGAGTGGACGGTCATGGACCAGGTGGCGGGGTCCGGGTGCGACACCGGCACCGCGGCCGAGACGGTCGGCGGCGGCGCCCCGGGGCGGCCCAGCGGGACCGCGGTCGCCTCGTGCACGTCGGGCACCCGGTAGAGCCGCTCACCGGCGAGCGTGGCCACCAGGGAGGTGCCGGGAGGGCCCGCCTGCGTCGGCGGTTCGAGGATGTACGAGACGCCGACCTGGCGCGCCAGGGCCACCGAGGTGATCCCCGGGCAGAAGTGCGAGACGTCCGGGTAGCCCCCGGGCACACCGGTCGTCGCCTCCCACCGGGTGTAGAGGTCCTGGGGGATCATCGGGTCGTAGACGGAGTACTGGCGGACCCCGTAGAGGATGTTGGCGTTCGACGCGAACCCCAGCTGGTGCGGCACCGGGAGGCAGTCCGGCGCGCCCAGGCCCACCACCGAGTCGCCGACCAGGTGGGCCAGCTCCCGGGCCGCCGGCACGTCCGGCGCTCCCTGGGCGGACGACGCCCACAGGCCCGAGCCGGCCGCCACCAGGAACGCCGTCTCGACGACCACGATCGCCACGCCGGCGGCTCGACGGGCCGGGACCAGGGGGCGTCGGCCGGACGCCGCCGACCGGTCCGGCACGCCGGGAACGGGCGCCCGCCGCTGGCGCACGGCGGCCCATCCGAGGGCGACCGCCGCTCCGCCGGCCACGACCGAGGCGAGGGGCCACCAGAAGCTGGCGGCCGTGAAGTAGTCGAGCAGTCCCGACCCCCGGTACCCGCTGAGCCACACGACGCCGAGGGTGGCCCCGGCCGCCGCGTAGAGCACGGCGTACAGCCGGAGGACCGTCGTCCGGACCGACGTGACCAGGAGCTGGAGGCCGGCGCCTGCCAGCACGGCGGTGGCGAAGGCCAACAGCAGGTTCGCCCGCGGGAACCGGACGGCGTGCAGCCCGGGGAGGGCGTTGGCCAGGGTGTCGACCGGTTCGGCGAAGGCGAGCAGGGCACCCACCACCGCCACCGCCACCAGCGCCACCGCCCAGTCCCGGCGTCGGCGGGCGATGGCCGCCCCCACGGCCAGCACGGCGGCGGCGATCCCCACGTACTGGAACACGACGAAGTCGGGGAAGCCGACGAGACCGAGGGTGAAGCCGTCGAGCAGCTGGACCGGGGCCGCCGCCTGCTGGGAGTTCAGCGCTCCGGCACCGTTTCCGGCCCGGACCGAGCCGCCCAGGAGCTGGAGGCCGGGGAGCAGGAGGGGCGCCGACAGGAGCACGCCGAGCAGGGCGGCCAGGCCGAGTCCCACCAGGCAGCGTCCGACCGCCGCCGACGGTCCGAGCCGCACCCGCCGCACGGCCAGCACCACGCCGGCGAAGACCGCCACCGCCACCAGGAGCAGCACCAGTGCGTCCGGCTGCCCCGCCAGTACGGCGAGCGCCAGGGACACGCCGACCACCACCACCCCCAGGCGGCGGTGCCTGCCGTGCACCACCACGACGACACCGGCGAGCACCCAGCCGGTCCACGACAGCACCCCGGCGATGGGCCAGCCCAGCCAGTTGAAGAACGGCCCGCTCAGTTCGAAGGCGACGCCGGCGAACGTGCAGGCGAGGACCCCCAGGCGGAGCACGCGGGCGAACACGTAGGCGCCGGTGCCGGCGACCACCAGCGTGCAGACGACCTGGCCGGTGTAGGCCAGTCGGAGGGGCAGGAGGTACCCCACCGCGGACGGGAGGCTGAACGCGGCCGACTGCCAGTTGAAGGCGAGCGGTGTCCCGTTGACGCTGTACGGGTTCCACAGGGGGAGGTGCCCGGCGTGGACCTGGGTCCACGCCAGCGACGACCAGGGGATGATCTGGTCGATCTGGTCGTTGAGGAACCAGTCGTGGACCGCACCGTGGTGGGTGGTCACGCCGTACAGGCCCAGCAGGTCGTAGGGGCCGAGGGAGGCGCCGTGGCGCAGGGCCGGCACCAGGACGGCCACGGCGGCCGCCACCACCCACCCGACGCCGGCGGCGTCCCTCCACCCGACCCGCGTCAGCGGGACGTCCCCCCCGTCCATGCCCGACGACACTACCGGCGGACCGGCCCGCGCACCGGGTGTGGCCGGGTCCGTCCCCTCCGGTCGGCCCGCCTTCGCACTACCCCCGCAGCCGGGCCAGCTCGGCGGCGACGGCCCGGCCGTTGGCCTGGCCCTTCGTCGCCTTCATCACCAGTCCGGTGAAGAAGCCGGCCAGCTTGTCGTCGCCCGCGCAGTAGCGGCCCCACTCGTCGGGATGCTCGTCGACGGCCCGGGCCACGGTGGCCGCCAGCGAGTCCTCGGACATCGCCTCGAAGCCCTTCTCCCGGGCGATGGCGGCGGGGTCGCCGCCGCCCCGGACGAACAGCTCGGCCAGGACGGCCTTGGCCTGGGTGGCCGACAGCAGGCCGCCCGCCTCCAGGGTGAGGAGCTCGAGGTACGACTTGGGGTCGAGCGCCCGTGCCGCCTCGGCGTCGGTCGCCGCCTCGTTGGCCGTGCGGGCCAGGGCAAGGGCCGAGCCGACACCCCCGGCCACCGCCGCGACCACCAGGTCGTCCAGGCCCAGGTCGACCACGGTGGTGATCTGGTCGCGTTGGGCGTCGGTCACCGTGTCGGGTCCGCCCAGCAGGCCGACGAGCCGCGTCCGGCGCTCGGCCGGCATCATGCCGAGGGTGTCCCCCACCGCCCGGATCCACTCGGCGTCCGGCACCAGCGGGACCAGGTCCGGCTCGAGGAAGTACCGGTAGTCGTAGGCGTCCTCCTTCGACCGCAGCGCCTCCGTCCGCCCGGCGCCCTCGTCCCAGTGGCGCGTCTGCTGCACGACGTCCCCGCCCGACTCGAGCAGGGCGATCTGCCGCTGGGCCTCGTACTCGATGGCCCGGCCGAGGGAGCGCACCGAGTTGAGGTTCTTGATCTCGCACCGTGTGCCGAAGACGGCGTCGGGGCCGCGTCGGACCGAGACGTTGGCGTCCACCCGCATCGACCCCTCCTCCATCTTCCCGTCGGAGGCGCCCGAGGCCACCAGGATGGCCCGCAGCTCGGTCACGTACGCCCGGGCCTGGTCGGCGGTGCGCATGTCGGGGGCGCTCACGATCTCGACCAGGGGCACCCCGGAGCGGTTGTAGTCCACCAGCGAGTAGTCGGCCCCGTGGATCCTCCCCGACGCGCCGGCATGGCTGGTCTTGCCGGTGTCCTCCTCCATGTGGGCCCGCTCGATGCCGACCCGGTACCCGTCGGGCAGGTCGAGCCACCCGTCGACGTTGATCGGCTCGTCGTACTGGCTGATCTGGTAGTCCTTGGCCTGGTCCGGGTAGAAGTAGTTCTTCCGGTGGAAGGTGGACGGCCGGATCTCGCAGTGGAGGGCGGTCCCGATGGCCATGGCCAGCTCCACCGCCTGCTGGTTGAGCACGGGGAGCGAGCCGGGCAGGCCGAGGCAGTTCGGGCACACGTTGGTGTTGGGCTCGTCGCCGAACATGTTCGGGCAGCCGCAGAACAGCTTGGTCGCCGTCCTCAGCTCGCAGTGGACCTCGAGCCCGATGACCATCTCCCAGGCGGCGGTCACGACGGCGTCCCGGTCAGGAGCCGGGGGGCCGGCAGGTCGGGGGCGGCGGCCTCGACGACGGCGGCCACCTGGAACAGCGTGCCCTCGGACAACGCCGGGCCGAGCAGCTGCACACCGACGGGCAGGCCGTCGTCGCCGGCACCGAAGGGGATGCTGATCGCCGGGTGCCCGGCCAGGTTGGACGGGATCGTGCAGACGTCGGAGAGGTACATGGTCAGCGGGTCGTCGACCTTGGCGCCGATGCCGAAGGCGGTGGTCGGGGCGGTGGGACCGAGCAGGACGTCACACCGGGCGTAGGCGGCGGCGAACCCCTCGATGATCCGGGTCCGCACCTTCAGGGCCTGGTTGTAATAGGCGTCCATGTAGCCGGCCGACAGCACGTAGGTGCCGAGCATGATGCGTCGCTTGACCTCGGCCCCGAACCCCTCGGAGCGGGTGGCGGTGTTCATGGCCACCGTGTCGGGTGCATCCACCCGGAGGCCGTAGCGGACACCGTCGTAGCGGGCCAGGTTGGACGAGGCCTCACCCGGCGCGATGAGGTAGTAGGCCGACAGGCCGAAGCGGACCTCGGGGACCGAGACCTCCTCGACCCGGGCGCCGGCGGCGGCCAGGGCCTGGGCGGCCTGGTCGACGCGGGCCACCACGTCGGGGGCCGCCCCGTCGAGGTACTCGGTCAGCAGTCCCACCGTCATCCCGTCGACCCCCTCGTCGAGCACCGACAGCACCCGGGGGGTGGGCCGGTGGAGCGAGGTCGAGTCCAGGGGGTCGTGCCCCCCGATCACGTCGAACAGGAGGGCGGCGTCGGCCACCGTGCCGGCGAACGGGCCGATCTGGTCGAGCGACGAGGCGAAGGCCACCAGTCCGTAGCGCGACACGGTGCCGTAGGTCGGCTTCATGCCCACGACCCCGCACAGGGCGGCCGGCTGGCGGATGGAGCCTCCGGTGTCGGAGCCGAGGGCGAGCGGGGCGAACCCGGCGGCCACGGCGGCGGCGGACCCGCCCGACGAGCCGCCGGGGACCCGCGAGAGGTCGTGCGGGTTCCGGGTGGTCCCCCAGGCCGAGGTCTCGGTCGAGGAGCCCATGGCGAACTCGTCCATGTTGGTCTTCCCGACCACCACGGCACCCGCCTCGGCCAGCCGGGTCACGACGGTGGCGTCGTAGGGCGGCAGCCAGCCCTCGAGGATGCGGGACGAGCACGTGGTGGGCACGCCCCGGGTGCAGAGGTTGTCCTTGAGGGCCACCGGCACCCCGGCCAGCGGTCCGGGGTCGCCGCCCGCGGCCACGAGGTCGTCGACGGCCCGGGCCTGCTCGCGGGCACGGTCGGCCAGGACCAGGTTGAAGGCGTGGACCGCCTCCTCGCCGGCGTCGATCACGGCCAGGTGGTGCTCCAGCACGTCGACGGCGGACCGCTCGCCGGCCCGCACCATGGTGGCCGTCTCGAGGGCGGGACGGGGGGCGCTCACGGCGCCTCGCCCAGGATGCGGGGCACCCGGAACCGGTGGTCCTCCACCGACGGGGCCTGGGCCAGGACCTCGTCCCGGTCGAGGCAGGGCCGGGGCTCGTCGGTCCGCAGCACGTTGGTGACGGCCATGGCGTGGGCGGTGGGCTCCACGCCGGCCAGGTCGAGGGAGGCCACGTCGGCGGCGTGGTCGAGGACCGAGGCGAGCTGGCCGGTGAACAGGTCGAGCTCCTCGTCGCTCAGGTGCAGTCGGGCGAGCGCGGCCACGTGGGCCACGTCCTCGCGGGTCAGGCGGGCGGGCCCGGTCACCGGTCCGCCCCGAACAGCGCGGTGACGAAGGCGACCGTCCGGGCCTCGATCAGGGGGGCGTCGTTGTCGAGGGTGGCCACGTGGTAGCTCTCCTCCAGCATGATCCGCTCGACGGGACCGCTGACCCCGGACTCCAGGGCGTCCCCGTTGACCGGGTCCACCACGTGGTCCTCCCGGCTGGAGAAGAGGAGGACGGGGCAGTGGATGTCCCCCAGCCGGGCACCGACGTCGGCGACGGCCTCGAAGAGGGACAGCCCGGCGGCCAGGGGGGTGCCCGGGTAGGCCCGCTCCACCGGTCCCTCCGCCTTGATGTCCGAGCCGATGCCGTCGATGGTCTCGACGCCGGCGTCGAGGAGCGCCTGGCCGCCCTCCAGGAGCTCGACCGACGGCGGCTGCACCATGGGGTTGACCAGCACGATGCCCGTCAGGTGCGGGTGGCGCTCGGCCAGCCAGCAGGTCAGGGCGCCGCCCATCGACAGCCCCGCCACCACCACCCGGTCGCACCGGGCGGCCAGGGCCTGGAAGTGGGCCTCGGCGGCGCCGGACCAGTCCTCCCACCGGGTGGGGACCATGTCCTCGAGCGAGGTGCCGTGGCCGGGCAGCAGGGGCAGGTCCACGGTGAAGCCGGCGGCGGCCAGCGTCTCGGCCAGGGGCCGCATGGACTGGGGGTTGCCGGTGAACCCGTGGAGGACGAGGACCCCGTCGGGACCCCCCTCGGCGGTCCAGGGCTCGCAGCCGGGCAGGATCGGAGCAGTCACGCCCCGGATGCTAACGGGTCCCGGACCGGCCGCCGGCCCCGTCTGGGGTGGCCGGGCGCCCGCAGGGTCGACGAGTCGGGACGCCGGGTAGAGTTGCCGACCGACGACGACGACGGGCAAGGAGCGGCGTGCCGATGGCCACCTATCTGTTTCTGAGCGACGAGTGGCTGGACGAGGCCCGCGCCATCCGGGCCGAGTACGAGGGCCGTGGCGGTGGCATCGACCACGCCGTGCGGGTGAACCTCGTCGTCCTCGAGGTCCCCTTCGGCGAGGGGGCCGTCCACGCCCACGCCGACACCACCACCGGCGAGCTCGTCCTCGACCTCGGCCACGTCGACCCGGCCGACCTCAAGGTCACCATCGGCTACGACATCGCCCGTGCGCTGCTGGTCGAGGGCAACCCCCAGGCCGGTCTCCAGGCCTTCATGCAGGGCAAGATCAAGGTGGAGGGGGACATCGGCAAGCTCATGGCCCTCCAGGGCGCCGGCCCGGACCCGACCACGGCGGAGATCGCCGCCCGGATCCAGGCCATGACCGAGTAGCTCCGGGCCCCGCCGGCGACCCGGACGGTCGCCGGCGCCGTCAGTGCATCGACACCTCGGTGGACACCCCCCGGGAGCCACGGGGCGTGTCGGTCACGAAGAAACCGCACACCACGGCGGCCAGCGCCACCAGGGCGCCCACCAGGTACGCCTTGTGGAACGAGGCCAGCGAGCCGGCTCCGCCGTCGGCCGACGCCTGGACGGTGACCATGACCTGGATGCCGGCCACGATGCCGATCTGGGTGATCAGGAGCTGGGCGGCGCTCATCACCCCGAGCTCCTCGGGTGCCACCTCGTTGGCCGCGGACGAGGCCGTCGACGGGGTGGAGACCCCGTTGCCCAGTCCCGACAGGGCCAGCGCCACGACGATGAGCATGATCGAGGGGTCGGCGTCCACCTGGGTGAAGACCACCATCGACACGCACAGGGCGGCCGCGCCGGCCACCACCGACCACCGCTCCCCCACCTTGACGGCGGCGTAGCCGGCCACGGGCGCCGACAGCGAGAACACCAGGGGTCGGGCCGTGGACAGCAGCCCGGCGGCCGTCTCGCTGTAGCCGTAGACGCGCTCCATCAGGATCGGGAAGAGGAAGAAGCCGCCCATGTAGGCGAAGTTGACGAAGGCCCGCGCCCCGAGCGGGAACACGAAGTTCCGCTTCCTGAAGTACCGGAGCGGGATGAGGGGACGCGGCGCCCGGCGCTCGTGCAGCACGAAGCCCACCCCGATGGCCACGCTGGACGCGAACAGCCCGAGCGTGCGGGGCGACGTCACACCCCACGACGGGGCCACGTTGAGGGCGAGCAGCCCGACGGTCACGGCCGTGGACAAGGAGATCGAGCCGATCCAGTCCAACTGGCGCCACGGGCTGCCCTCCGCCTCGCCGGGGTCGGACGCCGCCCCGGGGTCCGCACCCGGGTTGACACTCCGGCCGGTCCGCTCCTGGGCGGCGGCGGCCGTGGTGGCGGCGTGGTCGTGGCCGGGCAGGACGACGACGGCCAGCACGGCGGCGACCGCCATCAGCGGCAGTTCGCCCCAGAACAGGGCGCGCCACCCGTAGAACTGGATGATGGGGGCGCCGATGGTGACCCCGAGCACCGGGCCGCCCGCGCCGACCAGGGCCCACCACCCCATGGCCTTGACCCGGTCCTCGTGGGAGAAGGCCTGCAGCACCAGTGCCATCGAGGCCGCCCCGGTGGCGGCCCCCTGGACGCCGTCGAACAGCCGGGCGGCGATGAGCACCCCGGCGGTCGGCGCCGAGGCCGTCAGGACCACGCTGAGGGCAGCACCCGACAGCCCCCACAGGTACAGGCGCTTGTACCCGCGCAGGTCCCCGAGCTTGCCGAGGATGGGCGCGGCCACGCCGAAGGCCAGCAGGGGCCCGGTCGACGTCCAGGTCAGGGTGGTCACCGTGGTGTGGAGCTGGCGCGCCACCTCGGGCAGCGCCACCACGAACACGGTGAAGGTGATGTTGACCGACAGGAGCCCGGCGAGGACCGTCCACAGCACCCACCACTGGTAGCGGTCCGAGCCCGCCACCTTGTGGTGCATCCGGTGCCGGAACAGCAGCGGCCACGGGACGGTGATGCCGCCGTCGCCCCCCGAGCCGGTGCCGCTCAGGAGGTGCTCGGCCTCGCGCAGCTCCCCGGCGTCGAACGCCTCGTCACCCGGGGGCGTGCCGGGCCCGTCGGCCCGGGAGACCACTCAGCCCCCGAGCTTGTGCATTTCGGCCTGGAGCTCCGCCACCGTCCACCGGTCGTCCTTCTCGAGCGTGTCGGTCAGCGTCCAGGGCTGGAACAGCCGGATCTGCCCGCCCAGGATGAAGTACACCTTGCCGGTGGCCGGACAGCCCTCGGTGGCCAGGTAGGCGACCAGCGGGGCGATGTTGGCCGGGTCCCAGGCGTCGAACGTGGCGGCATCGGTCGGGGCGGCCACGATGTCGGCCAGTCCCGGCGTCTCCACCGTCATGCGGGTGCGGGCGTTGGGGGTGATGGCGTTGACCCGCACGCCGTAGCGGGCGAGCTCGGTGGCGGCGATGGTGGTGAAGGCGGCGATGCCGGCCTTGGCGGCGCCGTAGTTGGTCTGGCCCGGGTTGCCGAGCAGGCCCGAGGTCGACGAGGTGTTGATCACCGAGGCCTGGACCTCCTTGCCGGCCTTGGTCTGCTCGCGCCAGTAGGCGGCGGCGTGCCGGGTCGGGACGAAGTGACCCTTCAGGTGGACGTGGATGACGGCGTCCCACTCCTCCTCGGTCATGTTGATCAGCACCCGGTCACGCAGGATGCCGGCGTTGTTGACCAGGACGTGGACGTCGCCGTAGGTGTCGACGGCCTCGTCGATCATCCGCTTGCCGCCGTCCCAGTCGGCGACGTCGTCGTTGTTGGCCACGGCCTGACCGCCGGCGGCCACGATCTCGTCGACGACCTCCTGGGCGGCGTCACCGAGGTCGTTCACCACGACCTTGGCCCCCTCGGAGGCGAACAGCAGGGCGTACTCGCGGCCGATGCCGCGCCCCGCACCGGTGATGATGGCGATCCGTCCGTCCAGTGCTCCCATGTCCTCAACTTCTCTCGTGTCGGCCGGCGGCACGTGGCGGCCGGGGCGTTGTCGGCGCCGCCGGGGGCGACGCGGTGCGGGGGCGGCCGTCCGCGTCCGACCGTCGGCCGGCGGCGGGAGGGTGCCCGCCCCACGTTCCCATCGGCCCCGCACCCCGGTCAAGCCGACGGCGGCACCGCCACGGGTGTCAGGCGGCCGGCACCGGCACCGGGCGGTCGACCCGGCGGCCCAGGCCCGATGCCTCGGCCGCGACGGCCATGGCCCGGACCCGGGCCTTCGGGCCGCACACCACGACGTACTCGGTGTTGCGGGTGTGCCCGACGGTGCCGACCTTGCGGCCGGCCGGGTCGTGGATGCCGATGCGGGCCCCGACGTAGCGGGCGGAGTCGAAGGCCAGGACCTCCACGTGGCCCCGCGGGGCGCACACGGCGTGCAGCTCGTCGTAGGTCAGCCACGACTCGTTGTTGTAGGACAGCACCACCACCTCGGCGGCCACCTCGGTCACCACCCGGGCCAGGGCCGCCGGCATGGTCCGACGACCGTTGAAGGCGCTGCGGGTGGCCGGGTCGCGCAGCTCGGCCCGCTTGCAGGCGATCCCGTAGTGCTCGGGCGCGTCCCACGCCACCAGCGTCTCCCACACGTGGTAGTTGGCGTCGTAGCGGTGCTGGTTGTAGGGCGGGTCGAGGTAGGCGAGGTCGACGTCGCCCAGCGCCGGCGTCCCGACCAGCTCCAGCGCATCGCCGCGCACGGCCCGCCCCGGGCCCGGCAGCAGGACCGGCACCCGCAGGGTCAGGGGCTGGTCGGCCCGGGGCGCCCACCGCTTGAGGTAGGCCATCTGCAGGCCGGTGGTCGAGTCGACCCGGTCGGCCGCCTCGAGCAGGCTGGTCAGGAGCACCGGCCACAGGTCGGTGCCGGCCCACCGTTCCTCGATGGCGTCGCGCACGGCGTCGATGCGGGCCCCGTTGGCCGGCCGGAAGAAGCGGGCGTCGGAGCAGAAGGTGTCCGTCACGTAGCCCGGGACGCCCGGCACGGCGTTCAGCACCTCGACGGCGGCGGCCGCCTCGACCGCCAGGGCCGGGTCGGCCCGGGGGTCGGTGGCCACGTAGCACCGGGCCAGGACGTGGGCGAAGCGGGTGGCGTCGACCGCCGTCATCTCCAGACCGAGCCCCTTGAACGCCTGGGACACCCGGGTGGTGCCGCAGAAGAGGTCGAGGCCGGTGCGCGCCCCCGACGCCGCCGCCAGGGCGACCAGCGCGGGCACGAGGCGACGCTTCGACCCCAGGTACTTGATCATCGGCGCCCGGTCATCGAGCGGTCAGGACCGCCCGAAGCGACGGGACCACCAGTTCGGGTCGCGGGCGTGGGCGTGGAAGTGGTCCGGGATCTGGCGCATCACCCGGTCGTAGGACCACACGCCCTCCCCCAGCACCCGGTCGGCCACCGCGCCCAGCTCGGCCAGCATGTGCTCGACGTCGACCTCCGGGGGCTGGTCGCCGTGCTGCTTCCACACCACCATCGGGACCCCGCACACCTCGCAGTCGGCCACCCAGCAGGTGTCGTCCTCGAAGTGCCACTCGGTGATCCGGGCGGCCTCGCACAGCTCGCAGGCCGACGCGCCGCCCGTCACCGGGTGTACACGTCCACCGTCGTGCCGACGGGCACGGAGCTGCCGGCCGGCGGCGACGTGGAGACCACCGTGGTGGCCCCCGACGGTCCGTAGGGGCCGCCGGCCACCAGACCCAGGGCCACCAGGGCGGCGGCGGCCCCCGACGGCGAGTCGCCGGTCAGCGACGGCACCGTCACCGGCTTCGGTCCGATCGAGACCTGGACCACGACGGTGGAGCCGAAGGGCTGGAGGCCCCCGGCGGGGGGTGTGGTGGCGATCACGTGGTCGACGGGGACGGTCGAGGAGTAGGCCTTCGCCTCCTGGGGCACGAAGCCGGCCGCCGACAGGGCGGCGGCGGCGGAGGTGTAGGTGGCGTCCGTCCCCACCACGGCGGGGACGGCCACCGGGGCGTGGCCCTTCGAGGTGATGACGGTGACCGTCGACCCGTAGGGGGCGTGGGCGGCCGGGGACGTGCCCACGATGGCGCCGGCAGGCACCGTCGAGCTGTACTGGGCGGCCGCCGGCGGGCACACGCCCACCAGGTGCGACCCGGCCAGGGCCTGGACGGCGTCGTGGCAGTTGGAGAACGACGTCAGGTTGGGCACCGCCACCAGGGGCGGACCGGTGGAGACCACGACCCCGATGGCGGAGCCCTGCTTCACGGTGGTGGCGGTGCCGCCTGACCGGGGGGCGGGCACCTGGCTCACGACCGATCCGGCGGCCACGGTGATCGACGACGAGCGGCCGGTGACCGTCACGTCGAGGTGCTCGGCCCGGGCGGCGGCGGTGGCCGACGGCAGGGTCCGCCCCACCAGGACGGGTACCGGGCTGGAGGGGGTGAAGACCTTGGCCTCGACGGCCCAGGCCACGCCGGCGGCGGCCAGGGCGGCCACCAGCACGCACAGGGCCACCACGTAGGGCCATTTCCGGCGCGGTCGCTCGGGTGCGGCGGGTCCGGCCGCCGGGGCCGGTGGGGGGTCGAGCCCGAGGGCGGCGGCGGCCGGGGTGCCGGCGGGGATCCCGAGCTCGGTCAGGTCCCCGGCCCGCTCGGTACGGGGCTGCGCCGACGGGGTCGCCGGACGCTCGGAGGCTGCCGTCAGACCGACGGCGGCGGCCATGAGGAACGGGTCCTCCTCCTCGCGGTCGGGGGTGACGAGGGACAGCGGTGCGGGCTCGGGCAGCGTGGCGGCCAGTTCGGCCAGCCTGGCCCCGAAGGCGGCGGCGTCGTACCGCTCGGCCGGGTCGGGGGCGGCGGCCCACACCAGTACCTCGCCCAGCGGCCCGAGGGCCTCGTGCTCGGGCAGGAGAGCGCCCATCCGGGCCATGAGAGTGGCCACGGTGGTGTCGCCGATGAAGGGGGATTCGCCGGTGACGCCCTCGTAGAGGACCAGGGCCAGGCCGTAGACGTCGGCCTTGCCGTCGAGCACCCAGCCCTCGACCTGCTCGGGGGCGGCGTAGCGGGCGGTGCCCAGGATGGCGCCGTCGGGCTCCGTCCAGGCCGCCTCGGCCAGGGCGCGGGCCAGACCGAAGTCGGCGATGCGCAGGCGGCCCTCGGCGTCGAAGAGGAGGTTGGCCGGCTTGATGTCCCGGTGGATCAGGCCCCGTCGGTGGGCGTAGTCGAGCCCGGCGCACGCCTCGATGCCGATGCGGACGGCCTGCTCGGGGGTGAGCAGGGCGGCGGTGTCGTAGATCTGGCGCAGGCTGCCGCCGGCCAGGTACTCCAGCACCAGGTACGGCTCGCCGTCCTGCTCGCCCCAGTCGTAGACCCGCAGGATGTTCGGATGGTTGAGGGCGGCGACCGCCCGGGCCTCGGCCCGGAACCGCCGCAGGAACGCCTGGTCGCCGGCGAGGGCGGGGTGGAGGACCTTGATGGCCACCTGGCGCCGCAGCGACACGTCGTCGGCCAGGTAGACGTGCGCGGACGCACCGGTGCCCACGGCGGTGACGAGTCGGTAGCGGTCGCCGAGGACGCGCCCGATGGAGTCGGTGAGACTCGGCATGGCTCCGCTCAGGCTACCGAGCCGAGGGTCGCGAGCGGTGGAGGGTCCGAACGGTGTGGACGGTCCCGGCCGGGCGTCGTCGGCCGCATTTCGGCGGCCGGTCCCGCGGACTCCGGCGATACCGCAGGTCGGCCTCCGGACGCGCCGAGGGCGGGGCCGGAGCCCCGCCTCCGTGGCGTCGCGCCCATCGACCTGCGGACGCGACGAGGGCGGGGCCGAAGCCCCGCCCTCGTGCTGCAGCGATCCGTCGCTCCACCCGGAGGTGGAGCGAATGATCAGGCGCTGTAGGTGATGCTGGCGTCGCCACCGATGATGGCGCTCGTGATGGTGGCACTGCCGCCGAGCAGGTCGGCGACGAAGTTGTGGGTCGTGCCCGTTCCGGCGTCGTCCGACAGGCAGACGTCGATCACGGCGTTGCCGGCACCGACGAAGTTGGTCGTACCGTTGATCTGGAACCCGGCATCGCTGGCACCGCACACGCCGCCCGGAAGGACCGAGCTGGCGCTGGTGACCGTGATGAGGCCGGAGGTTCCGTCATTGGTGACCTTCACACCGGCGGACAGGGCGGACACGATCGACGAGACGCCACCGCTGATGAAGCTGCCGGCGCTGTCGTAGTAGTACTGGTCCTTGATGGCCGTCTTGACCGTGGTGGCCGAGATGGTCGCGTCGCCGGCAGCAGAGGTACCGCCGACGTCACAGGACGAAGCGGCTCCGGCAGCCAGCGTGCCACCGACCGGCATGGTCTTGCTGTAGACCGGCAGGGTGGCCCAGCACTCCGTCGTGGCCGACGGGATCTTGGTCTTGATGGGCTTGACGCCGCAGAAGCCCGACGGGGTGATCTCCGAGGACGACTTCTCGCTCGTCTTGTTGGTGATCGCACCGGCGGTGGTGATCCCCGGCGCGGCGAAGGTGACTGCACCGGAAATGGAACAGGTACCCGTCTCAGGCGGAAGGGCCTTGGCCGACGCGACGCTCGACCCAGTGACACCGGCGAGAAGCGCAGCAGGCATTGCGACAGCAGCCGCAACAACAAGCATCTTGCGAATCATAGTGATTGCTCCTTGGTTGTTTCCCCCGTGTCGCCACGGGACTCGAAGTCAGGCGACGGTCGCCCCCCGACGGTGTGATGCACCACCAGCCAGCAGATCCCCCGGACAGGCGGCTACGGGGAACAACGAACATCCCCCCGAAACCGTTACGGGACCAGATTCCGGATCCTCGACGGAGCCCCCGCACTCGGTACCGTCGAACCGACGCCCCCCGATGCACGTGCACTGCCGAGTGGGATCCGGTGCCCCTCTCCCCTGCCCTGACTACCTATTGAACCGGTAGTCGTACAGTACTGACCGCACTGGGTGTTTACAAGCAGGCCCGGCGGCAAACCCGGCGTCCGACGGCAAGATCATCAATTTTGGTGAGCCCCCAGAAATTGGCTGCCCGGGGTACAGTTCCGAGCCGTCCGCACCGCTGAACAGGGCCGATGCCCCCGAGCCGGCCCCGCCCGCCGCCGCATGCCCGACCGGCCGTCGAGGGACCGGCGTGGCCGCCGGGTCGACACGTCCGGCCGAAGCCGACGGCCGTCCTCGCTTCAGGACTCAGGGCTCGGGGACCTCGCCGCTGTCCAGCAGCTCGTCGAACCGGTCGCCGGCGACGACCGGGATCCCGAGCTGCTCGGCCTTGGTCACCTTCGACGCCCCTGGAGACGCCCCCGCCACCACGGCGTACGTCCTGGCGGACACCGTGCCGGGCGACTTGCCGCCCCGGGCCAGGACCGCCGCCTCGGCCTCGTCGCGGGTGTACCCGTCGAGGGTGCCGGTCACGACGACGGAGCGGCCGGCGAGGGTCTGGGGCACGTCCGGGCCGGCACCCGGATCGGCGGCGCCCGGCTCGGCCAGTACGAGGCCGGCCGCCCGCAGGCGCTCGACCACCGACCGGTTGACCGGTGAGGCGAACCAGGCCACCACGCTGGCGGCGATGACCGGCCCGACGCCGTCGACGGCCGCCAGCGCCTCCTCGTCGGCGGCCAGGATGCCGTCGAGGTCGCGGCACGCCCGGGCCAGGGCCACCGAGCCCACCTGGCCGAGGTGGCGGATGCCGAGGCCGATCAGCACCCGGCTGAGCGGCCGGGTGCGGGACTCGTCGATGGCGGCCAGCAGGTTGGCCGTCGACAGGGCGGCGAACCCCTCGAGCCCGGCGAACGTCTCGGCGGTGAAGGCGTAGAGGTCGGCCACGTCCACCAGCAGGCCGTGGTCGACGAGGAGCTGCACCCGCTGCTCGCCCAGACCCTCGATGTCCATGGCCGTGCGCGAGGCGAAGTGGGCGATGCGCTGGACGCGCTGGCCCGGGCAGTCGAGGTTGGTGCAGAAGGTGTCGCTCTCCCCCTCGAGGCGCACCAGCGGTCCGGCGCACACGGGGCAGGTGGTGGGGAACCGCCAGGCCCGGCGGCGCCGCTTGCCCGGGACCCGCACCGGCCCGACGACCTCGGGGATGACGTCACCGGCCTTGCGGACGATCACGGTGTCGCCCGGGCGGACGTCCTTCAGCCGGACCTGGTCCTCGTTGTGCAGCGTGGCCAGCCCCACCGTCGAACCACCGACGAACACCGGCTCCAGCACGGCGAAGGGCGTCGCCTTGCCGGTGCGGCCGATCGAGACCTCGATGTCGACCAGGGTCGTCGACCGTTCCTCGGGCGGGAACTTGTAGGCGATGGCCCACCGTGGGGCGCGCGACGTCGAGCCCAGGGCGCGCTGCAGGGCCAGGTCGTCCACCTTGACCACCACGCCGTCGATGTCGTAGTCGAGGTCGTGGCGGTGCTCCTCCCACCGGACGCAGAACGCCAGCGCCTCGTCGAGTCCCGAGACGAGCCGGACCTCGGGGTTGACCGGGAACCCGGCGCGACCCAGCCAGGCCAGCGTGGCCGACTGGCTCTCGGCCAGGGCGGCCGGTGCACCCGACGACCCGTCGGACGGGGGCGAGACCTCGCCCACCTGGTAGGCCCAGAACGAGAGGGCCCGCCCGGCGGTGATGGTGGCGTCCTTCTGTCGTAGCGATCCTGCGGCCGAGTTGCGGGGGTTGACGAACAGCCGGTCGTCGGCCTCGGCCTGGCGCCGGTTGAGGTCCTCGAACGCGCTGATCGGCATGTACACCTCACCCCGGACCTCGAGCACCGCGGGCGGTACACCGGCGGCCGGGTCGAGCTCGTGGGGGACGGCGGCGATGGTGGCGACGTTGGCGGTCACGTCCTCGCCGGTGGTGCCGTCGCCGCGGGTGGCGGCCTGCACGAAGCGGCCGTCCCGGTACAGGAGGGAGATGGCCAGGCCGTCGATCTTCAGCTCGCACTCGAACGGGGTGTCGGCCGGGACCTGCTTGGCCAGGCGGTCGCTCCACGCCCGCAGCTCGTCGGGGCTGAAGGCGTTGTCGAGGCTCATCATGGGGACGTGGTGGGCCACGGGGGCGAACAGCGCCGACGGCGCGGCGCCCACCCGGGCCGTCGGCGAGTCGGGCACGACCAGGTCGGGGTGCTCGGCCTCGAGGGCACGCAGCTCCCGCACCAGGGCGTCGTAGTCGGCGTCGCTGATCTCGGGGGCGTCGAGCACGTGGTAGCGCTCGTCGTGGTGCGCGATCTCGGTCCGCAGCTCACCGGCACGGGCCACCGGGTCGAGCGACCCCCCGTCGGCGCCCGGCCTCCGCCCGGCGCTCATCGGACGATCCCCGATCCGAGCACGCTGTCCGGCCGCACCGGGTCGTAGAGGGCCACCGTCTGGCCCGGCGCCACCCGACGCTGGGGATCGGCGAACGTCAGCACCAGCCCGTCACCCCCGGCGTCGGTGCGGACGGATCCGGCAACCGGTCGGCCGTGGGCGCTGCACTGGGCCAGGACCGGCGCCGCCCCGTCGCCCGTGGGGCGGGGCGGGGCCTCCACCCAGGTCACCGTGTGCAGGTCGTGCCCGGACACCACCGACGCCTCGGGCGGTCCCACCGTGACCCGCCGGGCGGGCACGTCCACCGCCGTCACGAACCGCCGTCGCCCGTCGGTGCCGTGCCCCATCCCCCGGCGCTGGCCCACGGTGACCAGCTCGACGGCGTCCACCGCCCCGAGGTCGCCACCGGTGACGTGGTCGACGATCCTGCCCGCGTGCAGCGGGATGCGGTCGCCGAGGAACCCGGCGCGACCGGCGTCGGCCCGGATGAAGCACACGTCCTGGCTGTCGGGCTTGGCCGCCGTGCGCAGCCCCCGCCGGGTCGCCTCGGCCCGCACGTCGGCCTTGGTGCGCTCACCCACCGGGAACCGGCACCGTGCCAGCTGGTCCTGGCCGAGCATGGCCAGGACGTACGACTGGTCCTTGGCGTCGTCGCACCCCCGCAGCAGCCGGTGGGTGCCGTCGGCGTCGCGTCCCACCCGGGCGTGGTGACCGGTGGCGACGGCGTCGAACCCGAGCAGGTCCGCCCGCTGCAGCAGGCGGTCGAACTTCAGGTGCCGGTTGCACTCGATGCACGGATTGGGCGTCGACCCCGACGCGTGACCGGCGACATAGGGATCGACCACGTGCTCCTCGAAGTCGGCGGCGAAGTTGAACACGTGGTGGACGATGCCCAGCTGATCGGCGACCCGCCGGGCGTCCTCGACGTCGGCCACCGAACAGCACCCCGAGTCCGACGCCCCGCCCCACAGCTTGAGCGTCGCCCCGACCACGGCATCGGCGCCCAGCCGGTCGACTTCGAGCGCGGCGGCCACCGACGAGTCGACACCACCGGACATGGCCACCAGGACGCGCACCGTCCTAGTTTCGCAGGCGCTCGACGACCTGCGGTACCCGGTGCAGCGCATGGGCCACATCGTCGTCGGTGGTCGTGACACCGAGCGAGAACCGGACCCCGGACGCGGCGGCCACCGGGTCGAGGCCGAGGGCGGCCAGCACCCGGCTCGGCTCGACGGCCCCGCTGGAGCACGCCGCACCGGCCGAGGCGGCGATCCCGGCCTCGTCGAGCAGCACGACGGCGGCCTCGGACTCGACGCCGTCGAGGCGCACGTGCAGGATGCCGGCCACCCGGTGGGCCCGCGCCCCGACTCGACGAGTCCGGGGACGCACCGGGCCAGTCCGTCACCCAGCCGGTCGCGCAGGGCCCGCACCCGGGGCACGTCGAGGGCGGACCCGGCCACGGTGGCCTCCATCGCGGCGGCCAGACCCACCGCGCCGGCCACGTTCGGCGTGCCGCTGCGGCGGCCGCGCTCCTGACCGCCACCGGCCATCCGGGGGTGCACGGCGGCACCGCGTCGCAGCACCAGCGCCCCCGCTCCCTTGGGTCCGCCGAACTTGTGGGCGCTGACCGACACCAGGTCGGCCGGGGCGGTGACCACGGCGGTGTCCAACCACGGGACCGCCTGGACGGCGTCGGTGTGCAGGATCGCCCCGGGGGACCGTTCCCGCACCACGGCCGCCACCGCGTCGAGGGGCTGGACGGTCCCGAGCTCGTTGTTGACGGTCATGACCGACACCAGGCGGACGTCGGCGGTGCAGGCGGCGGCCAGTCCGTCGAGGTCGACCCTGCCCCACCGGTCGACGGGCACCAGGCGGAGCGCCGCGCCGGTCCGGGCGGCCAGGGCCCGGCACGCCTCGAGCACGGCGGGGTGCTCGATGGCCGAGCACACCACCGCGCCGGGTCCCGCCCCGGTGCCGGCTGCACCCACTGCGGCGGCCCACCCGCCCAGGACGGCGAGGTCGTCGGCCTCGGTGCCCCCCGAGGTCAGGACCACGTCGCCGGGACCGGCGCCGAGCAGCTCGGCGATCCGGTCGCGGGCGTCGTCGAGGGCGGAGCGGACCCGCCGTGACTCGGCGTGGGCGCCCGACGGGTTGGCGAACCGGTCCGTCAGGAACGGCAGCATGGCGTCGAGCACCCCGGGCCGCAGCGGGGTGGTGGCGGCGTGGTCGAGGTAGGTGCGACGCTCCCCCGCCCCGGGGTCCGCCGTCACGGGTGCCCGGTCACCGGGCGGAGCCGGGCACCATCAGGCGATCCAGACCGACTTCACGTTGCAGAACTCGTGGAGCCCGTAGGAGCCGAGCTCGCGGCCGATGCCGGACGCCTTGATGCCACCGAAGGGCAGCTGGGGCATCGACACCGTCATGCCGTTCACGAACACCTGACCCGCGGCCAGACCGACGGCGAACCGCTGCTGTTCGTCGGGGTCGGTGGTCCACACGCTCGAGCCGAGGCCGAACTCGGTGTCGTTGGCCACCGCCAGCGCCTCGTCGGCGTCGGCCACCGTGTAGAGGAGGGCCACGGGTCCGAAGACCTCCTCGGTGGCGACGCGCATGCCCGGGCGGATGTCGGTGACCACGGTCGGCGCGTAGAACGCCCCGGGGTGGTCGGGTCCGGCCGGGCCCACGACGCGCCGGCCGCCGCACAGGACCGTCGCCCCCTTGGCCCGGGCGTCCTCCACCTGGGCCTCGACGGTGTCGACGGCGGCGGTGTTGATCAGCGGTCCGACCTCGGTGGCCGGGTCGAAGGGGTCCCCGACCGACAGGGCCGCCATGGCCTCCACGAACCGCCCGGTGAACTCCTCGGCCACGTCGGCGTGGACGATGAACCGCTTGGCGGCGATGCACGACTGCCCGCCGTTCTGCACCCGCGCCTGGACGGCCGTGGGCACGGCCCGGTCGAGGTCGGCCGAGGGCAGCACGACGAACGGGTCGCTGCCGCCGAGCTCGAGCACGACCTTCTTGCCGGCCGCACCGGCCTGGGCGGCGACCGCCCGGCCGGCGCCGACGCTGCCGGTCAGGGTCACCGCGGCCACCCGGTCGTCGGCGATGACGGCCGGCACCTGGTCGGTCCCGATGAGCAGCGTCTGCAGCAGCCCGACCGGGGCGCCCGCCCGCCGGAAGAGGTCCTCGAGGAGCAGGGCGGTGCGGGGCACGCTCGGTGCGTGCTTCAGCAGCCCCACGTTGCCGACCATCACGGCGGGGGCCAGGAAGCGCACGACCTGCCACAGCGGGAAGTTCCACGGCATGATGGCGAGCACGGCGCCGATCGGCTGGTAGGTCACCAGGCCGAGCGATGCGTCGACGGGCACCTCCTTGTCCTGCAGCATGTCCTCGGCGTGCTCGGCGAACCACCGGAACCCGCTGGCGCACTTGGCCACCTCGCCCTTGGCCTGGGCGAAGGGCTTGCCCATCTCGGTGGTGATGACGTGGGCGATGTCGGGGACCTCGCCCTCGAGCAGCTCGGCGACGGTCACCAGCAGGCGGGAGCGCTCGGTGAACGAGGTGGTGGACCACGTCGCCGCGCACGACGCGGCGGCGGCCAGGCACTCCTCGACACGGACGGCGTCGAAGGGCTCGAACGACTCGAGCAGCTCGCCGGTGGCGGGGTTGACGGTGGCGATGGGGGGACCGAAGTCAGCAGGGCGCATGGCGACCAGTATCGCCCATGGGCACGGGCCGCTCACCCCGTGCCCGGTGCGCCGCCCTCCAGGCCGAGCACTCCAGGCAGTGCCAGCCGGCGCACCTTGCCGGTGGCCGTGCGGGGCAGGGACGGGGCCAGCGCGTACTGCTTCGGTCGCTTGTACCCGGCCAGGTGGGAGGCGGCGTGGGCGGCCAGCGCGTCGAGCACCGCCCCTCCGGCGCCGTCGTCGGCCACCACTGCGGCGCACACCCGCTGACCCCACTCCTCGTCGGGTACCCCGAAGACGGCCACCTCCCGGACGCCGGGCACGTCGGCCAGGACCGCCTCCACCTCGGCCGGATACACGTTCACCCCGCCGGTGATCACCAGGTCGTCGCGCCGTCCGTCCAGGTAGAGGTAGCCCCCGTCGTCCAGCCGGCCGAGGTCGCCCACCGAGAACCACCCGTCCCGCCACACCGCCGCCGTCCGGTCCGGGTCGCGCCAGTAGGCGAACCGGCCGAACCCGGGCGGTCGGCACCACACGGTGCCGTCGGGGTCCACGGCGAGCGTGCGCCCGGGTCGGGCCCGGCCGACGGTGCCCGGGCGCTCGAGCCACTCCCCGGGGGAGCACACCGTGAACTGGCCCTCGGTCGACCCGTAGAACTCCCACAGGGCGCCGTCGGGCACCACCGCCAGCGCCGCCCGCTTGAGCGCGGGCGGACACGGCGATCCGGCGTGCACCAGCAGCCGCAGCCGGGCGAACCGGTCGGGCCCGTTGTCGGGCAGGGCCAGCAGCCGGGTGAGGGCGGACGGGGCGAGGAAGGTGGTGGTGGGGAGCGGCCCGGCGGCGCCGTCCAGCGCGTCGGCGGCCGTGGCGGCGTCGAAGTGGCCGAGGACCACGCACGTCCCGCCGCGGAGCAGTGTGCCCCCGGCGAATCGCACCGACACCGAGTGGTACATCGGTGAGCACACCAGGTGGACGTCGTCGGGTCCGAACCCCCACTGGTCGGCCTCGTCGGCGAGGGCGGCGTCGGCCGTCGCCCGGTCCCACACCCCCGACCACACCCCCTTGGCCCGTCCCGTGGTGCCCGACGTGTAGTGCATGGGTCGGGCCAGCGGGCACGGGGCGAGCGTCGCCTCGTGGCCACGGTCGAGCCGGGCCAGTGCGTCGGGGTCGCCGACCACGAGCGCGGGATCGGCGTCGCCGACGAGGAGTTCCCGCTCGGCCGCCAGCAAGGTGGCGTTCAACAGCACGGGCACGATCCCGGTGCGGAGGGCACCGAGCACGGCGCACAGCAGGGCGGCCGAGGACGGCAGGCAGAACACGACCCGGTCGCCGACCGACAGCCCGGCGGCGGCCAGTGCCCCCGCCGCCCGGCGCTGGCGGACCTCGGCGTCGGCTGCGTTCAGCACCTCGACGACCGGGGCGCCGGTCACGGTCGACCGCTCACGGCGTCCCCCCGGCCGGCGCCCCCCGCACGGGCACGGATGCCCCCACCGCCGGCGCCGGGTCGCCGAGGTTGGTGAAGATGCCGGGGCGGGCCACGGCGGCCAGGACGGCCAGGGCGAGGAGGGCGACGGCGCCCCCGACGGTGACCGCCCGGATCCCGTGGGCCGTCGCCAGCCAGCCCTGGACGACGGCCCCTACCGGGTACACGAGGCCGAGGGCCATCATGTAGATGCTGAGGATGCGGCCCCGGGACTCGACCGGGGCCCGCAGCTGCACCACCGTGTTGAGCCCGGACAGCACGACGATGTAGGCGGCGCCGACGGCCACGAAGGCGGGCACGGCCAGGGCGAGGGTGGGGGCCAGCGCGTACCCGCACAGCAGCACCGGCACCGTGAAGATGGCGGTCCGCAGGACCGCCAGACGCCCGAACCGCTCGGCCAGCCCGGCGAGCGACAGGGCACCGACGACCGCGCCCACCCCCTGGGCGGTGATGAGGACGGCCGTGGTGACGCTCAGGCTCCACCCCACGGGTTCCACGACGTGGGCCATGGCCGGCACCAGTGCGATGAACGGCGAGGCCAGCAGGGCCACCACGGCGATGCAGGCGATGGCGGACCGGCAGCCCGGCTCGGCCATGGCCGCCCGGGCGCCCTCGGCGATGCGCGCCGCCATGGACGCTCCGCCGGTCTGGGGCACCGGCTTGGGCAGCTGCACCAGCACCAGGGCGACGACCACGGCCCCGAAGGAGAGGGCGTTGATGCCGAAGACGACGGCGTAATTGCGGGTGAGCAGGACCAGCCCGGCGATGGCCGGGCCGATGACCCGGCCGAGGTTGAACTGCGCCGACGAGAGCGACACCGCCCCGAGCAGGTCGGCTTTGGGCACCAGGTCGGGGACCATGGCCTGGTAGGCGGGGAACCCGATCGCCCCCGCCGCCCCACCCAGGAACGAGAGGAGGACCAGCACGGCGGGCGGGTCGTGGTGGAGTCCGACCAGTACGGCCAGGACGACGGCGAAGCACGTTTCCGCCAGGGTGGTGACGATCAGCCAACGGCGACGGTCCAGCCGGTCGGCCAGGGCGCCTCCGACCGGGGCGAGCAGACCGATGGGTACGAAGCCGGCGGCGGCCACCAGGCCGGCCCAGCCCGCCCCCGCGTGCCCGGTGCGCGAGAAGACGAGCACCCCCAGGGCGACCGTCTGCATCCACGAGCCCAGGTTGGAGACGAGGGCGGCCGACCAGATGAGGGCGAAGTTCCGCGAGCGGAGCGGGCGGAGCGAAGCCAGGGCCACCGCGCCAGGCTACCGGCGCGATCGGCGGCCGGGTCCGGGGCCGGGAGCTACTTCTCCAGCTTCACCTTGCGTCGGGGACGCAGTGCGAACCACCAGATGCTGGCCATGGTGGCCAGCACCCCGAAGGCGGCGGCCGGCTTGGCGATCTTGCGGGTGCGGTCGGACATGCCCCGACGTTACCCGGACGGCCCCGTTCTCACCTTCTTCTTCCGATCTTCTTCCGGTTCTCCTACCGCCGCCTTGGGTTCCCCTTAGGGACGTCCCGCAGCATGGAGGACATGCACGGGAGCACCTTCCGCAACTCGAGGACCGAACGGGAGCGCCGACGCGCCACCGGGCCCGTCCTCACGGTCGTCCACGGCGGCGACGGACTCCCCGCACCCACGCGTGTCGCCCCTCGCGCCCACCCGGCGTTCGAGGGCTTCACACCTGACGGCCTCCCGGGCGACCACGCCCGGGCCGCCGTCCACAGTTCCGGACCGGAGGCAACGTCCGGCCGCACGACGTCGAGGGGCAACACCTCACCCGGCGTCCGCGGCCCGGTGCACTCCGGTCCGGGCCCGCACGTCCCCCAGGCGGAGCTGGTCCGGCGCATCGCCGACCAGCTGGCCGCCTTCGACGCCGACCGTGCCGCACCCACCGGCACGGGCCCGGCCGCCACGGTGGTCCGGCTCCACCGGTAGTCGGACGCCGCGCTGCTCCGGCTCCGTCCACCGGGGTCCCGCTCCACGGTGCCCCTGTCAGGGTTGGCGTCAGCCGGAACGACGGGGCTCGTCGGGAACCCGGTAGGCGACGGATCCCCGGCCGGCGGCAGGGACGAGCCGGCTGACCGGGTCGACGCACCGGTCGAGGATCGAGCGGGCCACCCATGCCGTCGAGGCGAACGCCCCCTCGGCGCGCAACGCCCGGAAGCGGGCGACGGCGGGGAAGTCCTCGTCCGGGGTGGACCGGATGAGCGCCTGCATGTCGGTGTCCACGACACCCGGGGCCACCGCGTACGCCCGCAGGCCGGACGCCTGCTCCTCCAGTCCCACCACCTCGGTGAGCATCTCCACCGCCGCCTTCGAGGCACAGTAGGCGGCCCAGCCCCGGTAGGCCGACGTGGCCGCGCCCGACGACAGGTTGACCAGGGTCCCTTCGCCCGGTCGGCGGCGCACGTGCCGGGCGAAGGCGGCCGTGCCCCAGGCGACACCCAGCACGTTGACGGCCACGTGCGCCGCCACCGCGGCCGGGTCGGCCTCGGCCAGCGGACCGATCGGGCCGAGCACCCCGGCGTTGTTGACCCACAGGTCGATCCGACCGAAGCGGTCGACCACGGCGTCGGCGAAGGCGTCCACCGCGCCGACCTCCGTCACGTCCACGGCGCCGGCCAGCCCGTCGGCCCCGACCGGCACCGCCGGGACGGTCCGTGCACACAGCCCGAGGCGGAGGCCCTCACCGGCGAAGTGGTCGGCCAGTCCCGCCCCGATGCCCCGGCTGGCGCCGGTGACCACGGCGACCAGTCCCCGATAGGGCCCGCCCGGGACCTGCTCCCCCGGGACCTGCCCCGTCCCGTCCCCGGGATCGCGCCCGCCGGCCACGTCGTCAGTCCACCGTCGACACGAAGACGTTCTTGACCTCGCTGTACGACGACAGCGCCTCGAGGCCGAGCTCACGTCCGAAGCCCGACTGCTTCATGCCGCCGAAGCTGGTCTGGACGCGCACGGAGCTGTTGGAGTTGACCGACAGGTTGCCGGCCCGGACGGCGCGGGCCATGCGCAGCGACCGGGCGCCGTCCCGCGTCCAGATGGAGCCCGACAGCCCGTAGGGGGTGTCGTTGGCCAGGCGCACGGCCTCCTCCTCGTCGTCGAAGGGGATGACGGCCACGATGGGACCGAAGATCTCCTCACGCGCCATCCGCCACTGCGGGTCGGCCGGCGCCACGACCGTCGGGGGGAACCAGAACCCGGGCCCGTCGGGGACCCCTCCGGCGGTGTGGGCCGGCACCGGTCCACCGGGGGCACCCATGCCCTCCTCGAGGAAGGAGGCCACCACGCCCCGGTGGGCGGCGGTGACCATGGGGCCCATCTTGGAGTCGGGATCGGTCGGGTCGCCGACCGTCCACGCCAGCACGGCGTCGGCCAGCAGGTCCAGGAACTCGTCGAGGGCGGGGCGCTGCACCAGGATGCGGCTGCGGGCGCAGCAGTCCTGCCCCCCGTTGGCGAACACGCCCCCGGGGGCGGCCGCCGCCGCCTTGGCCAGATCGGCGTCGGCGAAGACCACGGAGGCCGACTTGCCGCCGAGTTCCAGGGTGACCCGCTTGATGGTCCCCGAGGCGCGGGCCATGACCTCGCGGCCCACCTCGGTCGACCCGGTGAAGGCGACCTTGTCCACGTCGGGGTGCTCGGCCAGCCGGGTCCCGACGACCGAGCCCTTGCCGGTCACGACCTGGAGCACGCCCTCGGGCAGACCGGCCTCGAGGCCGAGCTCGGCCAGGCGCAGGGCGGTCAGCGGGGTGATCTCGGCCGGCTTGACCACGATGGTGTTGCCGGTGGCGAGGGCGGGTCCGACCTTCCAGGAGGTGATGGCGACGGGGAAGTTCCACGGCACGATCGCCCCCACCACGCCCAACGGCTCGTGGAACGTCATGTCGACGCCACCGGCCACGGGCACGGTGGCACCCCGGTGCTTGTCGACCGCGCCGGCGTAGAAGTAGAGGACCTCGGCCACCATGCCGACCTCGTCACGGCTCTCGGAGATGGGCTTGCCCACGTTGGCCGTCTCGAGCTGCGCCAGTTCCTCGGCGTGCTCCTCCACCTGCGCGGCGAACCGGCGCATCAGCCGGGCCCGGTCGGCCGGAGCCACCGCCCGCCACACCGGGCCGGCCTCGACGGCGCGGGCCACGGCCTCGTCGGTCGCCTCCACCCCGTGGACGGGGACCTCGGCGATGACCTGCTCCGTGGCCGGGTTCACGACCTGGGTTGCTCCACTCATTGCTGCTCCTCGCTGGTTCTGCGCCGGGATCGGACGCTTCGTCGGTTGGCGGACGTCGGGCGGTGTGACGGTGTGCCGGTGTGGATCCGACGGGGGACCCGGCGGTCCGGGACGGTCGTGGTCCGGCGCCGCGGGATCCGCGGCGGCGGCACGACCGAGGCCCCCGGTCTAGCGGGGGGCGTCCCCCGACGTGACGGGGTCGGCACCCGACCGGGAGCGGGCCGCCTCCACCAACCCCTCGAACAGCCGGAGGTCCCCGCTCTCCTCGGGATGCCACTGGACCCCCACGGCGAACGACCGGCCCAGGACCTCGACGGCCTCGACGACGCCGTCGTCGCTGCGCGCCGACACCAGGAGCGACTCGCCCAGGGCGTCGACGGCCTGGTGGTGGCTGCACAGCACGTCGGCCCGGTCACCGAGGAGCCGGTGGACGTGGGTCCCGGGCTCGCACACCACCGACACCTCGCCGAAGGCGCCGGCCGCCGGCTGGTGGCGGGTGGAGCCGAGGAGGTCGGGCAGCTGCTGGACGAGGGTCCCGCCGAACAGCACGTTCAGGATCTGGTGGCCGCGGCAGACGCAGAGGACCGGGAGGTCGCGCTCGACGGCTGCGTCCACCAGCTGGAGCTCGAGCTCGTCCCGCCGTTCGTTGACCCCGCCGTTGCGGCCGTCGGGGTCCTCACCGTACCGGGCGGCGTCCACGTCGCCACCGCCGATGACCAGCAGGCCGTCGACGGCGTCGAGCACCGGGCCCACCGCGGACGCGGTCAGTGCGGCCGGGTCCGCCTCGTCGGCCCCGACCGGCGGCACCAGCACGGGCCAGCCCCCGGCGCCGACCACCACGTCGAGGTACCCGCCGGGGACCACGGCGGCGTCCCGGTCCCACGACCACCACCGGGTGTCCTGGCGGTACGTCGTCACGGCGATGAGCGGCCGGCGAGCAGGTCTAGACATCAGCCGAGTATCCCATCTGCGGACCGGCCCCCGCACCGACCCGGCCGCCGGAGGTGGCGGTGGTGGACGACCGGCCCCGATTGGGCCAGAGTGCAGGGATGCTCACCCTCGAGACCCTGCCCCACCAGATCCGCTCCGGCGAGGTCCACACCGTCGTCGTGGCCTTCCCGGACCTCCAGGGGCGGCCCGTCGGCAAGCGGGTCACGGGCTCCTTCTTCCTGGAGCACGTGGCCGACCACGGCATCGAGGCGTGCGACTACCTGCTGGCGTGCGACGTCGACATGGACCCCCTGCCCGGGTACGAGTTCGCCAACTGGGAGACCGGCTACGGCGACCTCAACGCCGTCATCGACCCGCACACCGTCCGGCCCCTGCCCTGGCTCCCCGGGTCGGTGCTGGTGCTGTGCGACCTGTTGACCATGGACGGCGAGCCCGTCGAGGTGTCGCCCCGCCGGATCCTGCGCCGACAGATCGAGCGGGCCGCCGAGCGGGGCCTCGTGGTCAAGTGCGCCACCGAGCTCGAGTTCTACCTGTTCCTCGACTCGTTCGCCGAGGCGGGGGCCAAGCGCTGGCGGGATCTCGCCCCCCACGCCACGTCGATCGAGGACTACCAGCTGCTCCAGACCTCGCGCGAGGAGTACATCATCGCCCGCATCCGGAACGAGATGACCGAGGCGGGCATCCCGATCGAGTTCTCCAAGGGCGAGGCGGGCATCGGCCAGCACGAGATCAACATCACCTACGGCACCGCCCTCGAGGTCGCCGACCGCCACCTGGTGTTCAAGAACGGGGTGAAGGAGATCGCCGGCGAGTACGGGCGGGCCGCCACCTTCATGGCCAAGTGGTCCATGGACACGGCCGGGTCGTCGTGCCACATCCACACCAGCCTGTGGGACGCGTCGACCGACGCACCGCTGATGGCCCCCGCCCCCGGCGAGGACTCGGCCTCGGGGTTCTCGGCGGTGGGCGCCCAGTGGGTGGCCGGTCAGATCCACGCCGCCGACCAGCTGGCGTGGTGCTTCGCCCCCTACGTCAACTCCTACCGCCGCTACGTGCCGGACTCGTGGGCACCCACCGCCGTCGTGTGGGGTGAGGACAACCGGACGTGCGGCTTCCGGGCCGTGGGCCACGGGGCCGGGCGGCGGGTCGAGAGCCGGATACCGGGGGCGGACGTGAACCCCTACATCGCCCTGGCCGCGGCCATCGCCGGCGGACTGTGGGGGATCGAGCACGGCGTGGAACTCGCCCCGGCCTTCACCGGCAACGCCTACCACGCCCCCGAGGTGCCCCGGATCCCCACCACGCTGCCCGAGGCCATCGCCAGTCTGGAGTCGAGCGAGGTGGCGGCCGAGGCCTTCGGGCCCGTGGTGCACCAGCACCTGGTCAACACGGCCCGCCAGGAGTGGGCCAAGGCCAACTCGGTCGTCACCGACTGGGAGCTGGCCCGCAACTTCGAGCGGATCTAGGCGACCGGCCGGCGGACCGCCGTCCGCTGCGACCGCATCCTTGACGGGTCGCACGCCCGCTGGCACCATGGGGGGAGCATGACGTTCACGACCACGGACCTCCTCCTTACCTGACGGCGAACGCCACATCGCGTTCGCCCGCAACCTCCTGTGCCTCCGGCCAGGAGGTTTTTTGTTGGCCGCACGCGGTACCGGCATCGCCGTCACGGACGAGACCCGGCCGTCGGACACACCCCACCGCCACCACGAGACACCCGCAGCGACAAGGGAGCACCCGATGAGCGCACACGAGCACACCACCACCGACGGCACCACGGCGCGACGCCTGGCCATGCCGTGCGACGTGTCCCCGATGCCCTTCCACCTCTACCGGCCCTACGTCCCCCTGGTGCTCACCGACCGCACCTGGCCGGACCGGCAGACCACGGTGGCGCCCCAGTGGGCGAGCGTCGACCTGCGCGACGGCAACCAGGCGCTGGTCGACCCGATGGACTCCGAGCGCAAGCTGCGCCTGTTCACGACGCTGGTCGACATCGGCTTCAAGGAGATCGAGGTCGGATTCCCGTCGGCCTCCCAGACCGACTACGACTTCCAGCGCGAGATCATCGAGGGCGGACTCATCCCCGACGACGTGACCATCCAGGTCCTCGTCCAGTGCCGCGAGGAGCTGATCGAGCGGACCTTCGAGTCCCTCCGCGGCGCCAAGCGGGCGATCGTCCACTTCTACAACTCCACCTCCACCCTCCAGCGCCGGGTGGTCTTCGGCCTGGACCGCCAGGGGATCGTCGACATCGCCGTCAACGCGGCGCGGCTGTGCAAGAAGTTCGAGTCGACCCTGCCCGACACCGAGATCCGCTACGAGTACTCACCGGAGAGCTTCACCGGGACCGAGCCCGAGTTCGCCGTCGAGATCTGCGAGGCGGTGATGGGCGTGCTCGAGCCCACGCCCGAGCGCCCGGTCATCATCAACCTGCCCAACACGGTCGAGATGTACGGACCGCACGTCTACGCGGACGTGATCGAGTGGTTCGGCCGCACGATCCGCCACCGCGACTCGATCGTCCTGAGCCTCCACCCCCACAACGACCGGGGCACCGCCGTGGCCGCGGCCGAGCTGGCCGTGCTGGCCGGCGCCGACCGGGTGGAGGGCACCCTGTTCGGCAACGGCGAACGGACCGGCAACGTCGACATCGTGACCCTGGCCATGAACCTCTTCTCCCAGGGCGTGGACCCGGCCCTCGACTTCGGCGACATCGACCGGGTGCGCCGGGTGGCCGAGTTCGCCACCCGCATGCCGGTCCACCCGCGCCACCCCTACGCCGGCGACCTCGTCTACACGGCCTTCAGCGGGTCCCACCAGGACGCCATCAAGAAGGGCTTCGAGGCGATCGGCGAGGAGTACGACCACTGGGAGGTCCCCTACCTCCCCATCGACCCCGGGCACACCGGGCGGACCTACGAGGCGATCATCCAGGTCAACAGCCAGTCCGGCAAGGGCGGCGTGGCCTACGTGATGGACCACGAGCACGGACTCGACCTCCCCCGCCGGCTCCAGGTGGAGTTCTCCAAGGAGGTCCAGGCCGTCACCGAGGACTCGGGCACGGTGATCCGGCCCGGGGAGATGTGGGACGTGTTCTCGCGCACGTACCTGCCCGACGACGCCGGCGTACGCCTCCTCGGCAGCGAGATGACGACCGGCGGCGGCCGCACCACGGTCACGGTGCAGCTCCTGGTCGACGGCGAGCCCCGTACCGTGATGGGCGAGGGGAACGGTCCCATCGACGCGCTGGTGGGCGCCCTCCGGGCCGACCTCGGGGTCGCCTTCGAGGTCAAGGACTACAGCGAGCACGCCCTCACCTCGGGCAGCGGTGCGTCGGCCGTCGCCTACGTCGAGGCGGAGGGCACCGACGGGACCACCTGGTGGGGTGTCGGCATGGACTCGAGCATCCTGGACGCCTCCCTCGCCGCGGTCGTCAGCGCGGCCAACCGGGCCCGCGAACGCTCCGCCTGACGGCCGGGGCCAGCCGGCACCCGTGGCCCGCGGCGCGGCGCACGGGGTACGATCGTCCTTCTTCTCACCCCCACCGTGGGGCGTGACCGTGACGTCGGACGGGGGGTGGCAGGTGTCGGGACGGTCCACTGACCCACTGGCGCGCCTGGTGGCGGCGTGGCGCGGGTACGGCACCCATGACGCCATCGCCCGACGGGACGAGGTCGTCCGCCGCCACCTGGCCGAGCTGCCCGCCGACGCCCTCGTCGTCAACATCGGCTGCGCCAAGGTGCGCCGGTTCGAACACGACGGGCCCGCCCGCTACCTGGCCACCGACCTGCGGGTCCTCGACTCGGTCGACTTCTCGGCCGACGCCACCCGGCTCCCGTTGGCCGACGACTCGGTGGACACCGTCATCACCCTCGAGATGCTGGAGCACGTCCCCGAGCCGGCCGCCGTGGTGGCCGAGTTGGCCCGGGTGCTCAAGCCGGGGGGGACCGTGTTCCTGTCCGTGCCCTCGGCGGTGCCGCGCCACGACCACCACGACTTCTGGCGGTTCACCGCCCAGGGACTCGAGCAGCTGTGCGGGCCCTGGTTCGACGACGGCGAGGTCCGGGTGTTCGGGGGGACCTTCGAGACGCTCGGCTACCTGGCGGCGTACTACGTCTCCCTCCTGCTCCACGTGCTGCGGTTCCCCGGCCGCACCTTCCGGCAGTTCTTCCCCACCGTCGGGCACGCCATCGACCGCCGGGCCGGGTGGACGACCTCGACGTCGGCGCTCCACACCCTCGCCTTCGACCTGTTGTTCGTGGCCCGGGGCCGCAGCGGGCGACCCGAACCGCGGTCCGCCGTGGTCGACGCCGGACCGGTGGACGACGTGGAGGAGTGGGCACCCGCCCCCTGACACCCCTCGACGCCCGCGGCCGCCGAGGCCGTCAGAAGTGGTTCAGGCGCTTGAAGATGCCCTTGGTCTGCTTGTAGAGGGTGACGAACTCGCCGAAGAGCAGCTCGTACTCGGCGGCGTTGGCCGGGTCGGGCTCGTAGCTACGGCGCACCTCGACCATGCCCGGCACGTCACCGAGGGCGATGCGGTCGAGGGCGAGCAGGGTGAGCAGTCCCGCCCCCCGCACGTTGGCCAGCACGGGGTCGGCCACCTGGCGCACCTGGCGGCCGAGCACGTCCGCATGGATCTGGGACCAGGCGTCCGAATTGGCCCCGCCGCCCACGAAGGCCAGCGAGTCCAGGCGCCGGCCGGCGAACTTCTCGACCGCCTCGAGGAGCCACCGGGAATTGAGGGCGACGCCCTCGAAGACCGAGCGGACCAGCTGCTCGCGGGTGGTGGTGAGGGACAGGTTGTGGAACCCGCCCCGCACGGTGTGGTCGTCGACCGGCGAGCGCTCCCCGTTGAGCCACGGGGTGAAGAGCACCCGGCCGCAGCCGGCGGGCACCCGCTCGACCATGGCGTTCATGGTGGCCAGGTCGGGGGCCAGACCCAGGTTGTCCCGCACGAAGGTCAGGCAGGCACCGGCGGTCTCGTGCTCGTCGGCGATCACGTACCGGCCGGCCAGGGCAGCCGGGATCGAGGCGACGTTGGAGGTCGGGGCCGTCTTTTTGAAGGGGACGTGACCCGAGATCCACGAGGACGTCCCGATGTAGAGGTGCGCCTCGAAGTCGGCCACCGCACCGGACCCGAACACGGCGGAGTGGACGTCGCCCGAACCGGTGACCACCGGCAGCCCCGCCGGGATCCCGAGTTCGGCGGCGGCCCGCCCCGTCACCTCGCCGACCACCGAGCCCGGGGGGACCAGGTCGGGCAGACGGCCGCGGTCGAGCCCGGTCCACTCCAGCAGCTTGGCGTCGTAGTCGACGGCGTCGATGCGCCGGTTGTCGGTCACCCAGTGGGCGGCGATCGAGTCGTAGGAGGCCGACACCCGTCCGGTCAGCCGCAGGTTGAGGTAGTCCACCGGTTCGAGGAAGGCCGCCGTGCGTCCGTAGACGTCGGGGAACGCCTGGCGGATGAAGAGGATGTGGGCGACCGGGTCCTTGCCCGACAGGCCGGGGGCGCCGCCGGTCACCTGGACCCAGCGCAGGAGTTTGCGGGGGTCGTAGCCCAGCACGTTGACGGACCCGCCCGCCACCTCGCGGATGGCGCCGTTGCCCCGCGAGTCCATCCAGATCACGGCCCGCATCAGCGGGTCACCGGCGGCGTCGACGGCCACGGTCCCCGACCACTGGGCCGTGCACCCGACGCCGACCAGGTCGACCGGACCGGCGTCGGCCAGCGCCCGGGCGGCGGCCGTGCGGATGGCCGACCACCAGTCGTCCGGGTCCTGCTCCGCCCCTCCCCCGTCCAGCAGGTGGAGCGGGACCGGCTCGGCGGCGTGGGACACGATGCGGCCCGACTCGGCCACCACGGCAACCTTGGGACCGCCGGTCCCGAGGTCGACGGCCAGTACGCAGGACCCGCCCCCTGCCGCGCCCGTCGGGGTCACGACGTGCGCACCCAGATCGTGGCCGTGCGCGCCGTCCCGCCCTCGTCCAGCTCCACGGCCGTACCCGGCCCGCCGTCGGCCGGCGGCTCCGTCCTCACCCCGACGGCCAGGACCTCCCGGGCGACGGTGTCGAACAGCGGGACCAGGTCGTCGAGGCCGACGACGTGCAGCACGATCGTGTCCGACACCTCGAGCCCGGACTCCTTCCGGAGGTCCTGGACATTGCGGATCAGCTCACGGCCGAGTCCCCGCCGGCGCAGGTCGTCGTCGAGGGCCAGGTCGAGGGCCAGCACCTCGGCACCGTCGCGCGACACGGCGAACCCGGGCTGGGCCCGGACCCGCAGCTCGACCTCCTCGGCGGACAGCTCCAGCGGACCGTCGGCCAGCTCCACCACCACCGGGCGCCCCTCGGCCAGGTCGGCGGCCGCGGTGGCACCGTCGACCGAGGCCATGGCCGATCGCAGGTCCTGGACCCGCTTGCCGATGCGGGGGCCGAGGAGCTTGTAGTTGGGCACGAGCTCGTAGGCGAGGAACTCACCCAGCTCCTCGGTGGCCTCGACCCGGTCGACGTTGAGTTCGTCCTCGACCACGCCGGCCGGCGGCACCGGACCGTCGGGAGGCAGGTGGACCACGGCGCGGGCCAGCGGTTGGCGCACCTTGACCCCCGCCTCCGCCCGGGCGGCACGGCCCAGCGAGGAGAGCCGGCGGGCGAGGGCCATGCCCGCCTCCAGGTCGGGGTCGACGGCGCCGGTGTCGGCCTCGGGCCAGTCGGCCAGGTGCACCGAGTCGGACTCGTCGGCACCGGTCAGGTCGCGCCACATCCGGTCGGCCAGGAACGGGGTCAGCGGGGCCAGGAGCCGGGCCACGGTGACCAGGACCTCGTGGAGGGTGGCCTGCGCCCCCAGCGAGTCGGCCGGATCGGCACCCGGATCGGTGCGCCAGAAGCGCCGGCGCGAGCGGCGCACGTACCAATTGGAGGTGTCGTCGATCAGCTCGGCGATGGCGGTCGCCGCCGGGAACGGCTCGTACCCGTCGAGCGCCCCGGTGGTTCCCACGATGGTGGCGTGCAGCCGCGACCGCATCCACCGGTCGAGCTCGGACCGGTCCGCCGGTGCGGGGACCGAGGGGTCGGCCGGGTCGAAGCCGTTGAGCGTGGCGTACGTGGTGAAGAACGACCACGTGTTCCACAGCGTCAGCAGCGAGTCGCGCATGGAGGCGTCGATGGCCTCGAAGCTCACCCGGGTCGGCGTCCAGGGCGACCCCTGGGAGAACATCCACCACCGCAGCGGGTCGGCACCCCGCGTCGTGAGGATCTCCCACGGGTCGATCACATTGCCCACGCTCTTGGACATCTTGCGCCCGTCGGCGTCCACGATGTGCCCGAGGCAGAGCACGTTGCGGTAGGGCGTCTCCCCCCGGACCAGGGTGTTGACGGCGAGGAGGGAGTAGAACCAGCCGCGTGTCTGGTCGATGGCCTCGCAGATGAAGTCGGCGGGGAACACGAACCGCTCGTCGGCGCCGGGTGCTCCCGGATAGCCCCACTGGGCCGTCGGCATCGATCCCGAGTCGAACCAGGCGTCGATGACCGGCGCCACCCGGCGCATGACCCCCGCCCCCCCGCCCGTGGCGCAGTCCGGGCACGGGACGGTCACCTCGTCGATGGCCGGCCGGTGGGGGTCGACCCCGGTGACGTCGGTGCCCGTCAGCTCGGACAGCTCGGACAGCGAGCCGACGCAGCGGGCGTGACCGTCGTCGCACCGCCACACCGGCAGCGGCGTGCCCCAGAACCGGTCCCGGGAGAGCGCCCAGTCGACGTTGTTGGCCAGCCACTCCCCCATCCGTCCGTCGCGGATGTGCTCGGGGTGCCAGCCGATGGTCTGGTTCTGCGCCACCAGGTCGGTCTTGCGCTCCGAGGTGCGGATGTACCAGCTGGGCTTCCCCCAGTAGATCAACGGCGTGCCGCACCGCCAACAGTGCGGGTACGGGTGGACGTAGGGGTGGCGGCGCACCAGCAGCCCCGCCGCCTCGAGCCGGTCGTTGACGACCCCGTTGACCTCACGCACCGCACGGCCCTGGAGCCAGGCCACCTCGTCGGTGAACCGCCCGTCGGGCCCGACCGGATTGAGGGTGGGCAGGTCGGCCGACCGGCCGACCTGCCGGTCGACCTCGCCGAACGCCGGGGCCAGGTGCACGATGCCGGTCCCCTCGTCCGCCTCGACGAACTCGCCGGCCACCACCCGCCACCCCTCCCGGCCGGCGTCGGCCGGTCCGGGGGTGACGTCGTCGAACGGCCGCCGGTAGCGCAGCCCGACCAGTGCCGCGCCCGGCACGACGGCGTCGGGCACCGCACCCTCGCCGAGCACCTCGGTGACCAGCGACGCCGCCACGACGGCGTCGCCCACCACCGCGTACTCGAGGTCGGGGCCGACGGCGGCGCCCGTGTTGGACAGGAGGGTCCACGGCGTGGTGGTCCAGGCCACCAGGGCGAGGCCCTCGAGCGTGGACCGGCCCAACGCGGCGCGCAGCGCCCCGGCCGCCGCGCCCTCGTCGGTCAGTGGGAACCGGACGTAGGACGACTCGTCCTCGACCTCGCGGTAGACGTCGGGCTGGCCGAGCTCGTGGCTGCTCAGTGCGGTCCCGCACCGGGGGCAGTACGGCACGACCTTGATGTCCTCGTACAGCAGGTCCTGGTCCCACAGGGACTTGAGGTTCGCCCACACCGACTCGACGTACTCGCCGTCGAAGGTCCAGTAGGCGTCGTCGATGTCGATCCAGTAGCCGATCCGCTCGGTCAGGGTCTTCCACTCGCCCACGTAATTGCGGACCGACTCCTTGCAGAGGCGGGTGAACTCGGCGATCCCCACCTCCTCCTCGATCTGGCGCTTGGCCGTGATCCCGAGCTGCTTCTCCACCTCGACCTCGACGGGCAGCCCGTGGGTGTCCCAGCCCGCCTTGCGGGGGACGGCGTAGCCCCGCATGGTGCGGTACCGGCAGAAGAGGTCCTTGTAGACGCGGGCCCACACGTGGTGGAGCCCGGGGCGGCCGTTGGCGGTGGGCGGTCCCTCGTAGAACACCCATGGCTCCGCGCCGGCTCGCAGCTCCACCGACCGCTCGAACACCCGGTGCGCGGCCCACCGGGCCAGCTCCTCGTCCTCGAGGGCGGTGAACTCGGCTTCGGCGGGTACCGGGCGGAACACGGGCGTTTCCTTTGGTGTCGTGGTCGGGGTCGGGTGGCGCGGCACTCGGGGCGTCCGGTGCGGGGTGCGGACCAGATACTACGGGTGCCCGGCGGCGCCGACCGCACCCCGGACCCGCGTCGGTCGGCGAGACTGGGGGCATGGATGCGCCCCCCACGCTGGTCGGGACCCACGTCCGGCTGGAGCCACTGACCACCGGCCACCTCGACGGGCTGCTGGCGGCGGCCACCGGCGACCGCTCGTCGTTCGGCTACACGCCGGTGCCCGACGACCGGGACTCGATGGCGGCGTACGTGGGACGCGCCCTGCACCACGCCGCCGAGGGCCACCAGGTCCCGTTCGCCACGGTGTCGCTCCCCCTGGACCGGGTGGTGGGCTCGACCCGCTTCTACGAGCTCGAACCGTGGGACTGGTCCGGGATCTCCCCGGGAGCGGCACCGGTGCCGGCGGCGGGCGCCTTCGACCGGGCGGCGATCGGCCACACCTGGCTCGACCCCGCGGTCCAACGGTCCCCGGTCAACACCGAGGCCAAGCTCCTCATGCTGGACCACGCCTTCGGTACCTGGGGTGTCCGCGCCGTCCGCCTCCAGACCGATGCCCGCAACGCCCGCTCGCGGGCCGCCATCGAGCGGATCGGGTGCAGGCTCGACGGGGTGCTGCGGGCCGACCGGCCGGCCGCGGACGGGACGGTCCGGGACTCCGCCGTCTTCTCGATCCTGGCCGAGGAGTGGCCGGTGGCACGGTCCCGGCTCGTGGCCCGTCTCGCCCGCTGACCGGGCCGGACGACACCCGACGGTCTCCCCCTACCCTGGCGCCATGCCGGATTCCCCCGCCCCGATCGAGGACGCGTCTGTCGACCCGACCGGCGGCCGGGCCCGCTCGTCGGACACCGTCGTCCTCGTCGTCGTCTGCCTGGCCCAGTTCATGGTGGTGCTCGACGTCTCGATCGTGAACGTGGCGCTCCCCGCCATCCAGCGCAGCCTCCACTTCCGCCCCGTCGACCTCCAGTGGGTGGTGACGGCCTACGCCCTGACCTTCGGCGGCCTGCTCCTGCTGGGCGGGCGGCTGGCCGACCTGTTCGGGCGCCGGCGCATCTTCCTGGTGGGACTGGGCCTGTTCACCGTGGCGAGCCTGCTCGGCGGGTTCGCCACGAACCAGGCGACGCTCATCGCCGCCCGCTCCCTCCAGGGGGTCGGCGCGGCCATCCTGTCGCCGGCGACCCTGACCATCCTCACCGTCACCTTCACCGACCAGCGGGCCCGGGCCAGGGCCTTCGGCGTGTGGAGTGCGGTGGCGGCCGGTGGCGGCGCCGCCGGTGCGCTCTTCGGCGGGGTGCTCACCCAGTACCTGTCGTGGCGGTGGATCCTGTTCGTCAACGTGCCGATCGGGATCGTCCTGTTCGCCGTGGCCCGTCTGCGCCTCCACGAGTCCCGGGCCGAGGGACCCCGACGCCGCCTCGACCTGGCCGGGGCCGCCACCATCACCGGCGCCCTCTTCCTCCTCGTCTACGCCATCTCCCACACCGACGTGGTGCCGTGGACGGCGACCTCCACGCTGGCGGTGCTGGCCGCGTCGTTCCTCCTCCTGTCGGCCTTCGTCGCCGTCGAGGCCCGGGCGGCGTCCCATCCGCTGGTGCCGCTCCGCCTGTTCCGGGTCCGCTCGGTCACGGGTGCGAACCTCGTCATGTTCTGCTTCGGCGTCGGCATGTTCGCCATGTGGTTCTTCCTCTCCCTCTACCTCCAGCAGGTGCTCGGCTACAGCCCGGTCGTGACCGGGCTGACCTTCCTGCCCCAGACGGCGGCGATCGCCGTCGGGGCCACGCTGTCGGGACGGTTGGCGCCGCGCCTCGGCCCGCGCAACGTACTGATGCTCGGTGCCGTGCTCGGGGCCGGCGGCCTGTACTGGCTCTCGTTCATCCAGGCCGGCGACACGTACTGGACCGGGGCGTGCGGCGGGGGCATCCTCGCCACCTTCGGCATGGGGCTGGCGTTCACACCCATCGCCCTGCTGGCCACCGGTGGCGTGCCCCATCAGGACGCCGGACTGGCGTCGGGCCTGGTCAACTGCAGCCGGCAGATCGGTGCCTCGGTCGGCCTCGCCGCCCTGACGACGTTGGCCGCGTCACGCACGGCGGTCGTCCTCGCCGGCGGGACCCGCGCCCCGGTGACCGCCGAGGCGGTCAGGAAGGCCATGACCGAGGGATACGCCCGTGCCTTCCTGATCGCGTCGGTGGTCGTGCTGGCCGGGGGGCTGCTCGCCTTCGTGATCCCGCCGCCCCGGGCGGCCGCCGTGGACTGGGACGCCACCACCGGGGATCAGGTGGCGGGACCCGTCCTCGTCGACTGAGCCGACCCGGCCACGTCGGGCCGCCTCCGCAACGGGCGCGGCCACAGCCGGCGCTCCACCACCACGTCGAGCTCGGCGGCGAACGCGGTCAGCACGGTGCCGATCCCGATCCACCACAGCAGGACGACGAAGGTGGCGAAGGTCCCGTACAGCGTCCGGTAGTGGCGGAGCTCGTGGGTGACCAGCTGTGCGTCCACGAATTGCAGCAGGGTCCAGCCCACGCCGGCGACCACCGCGCCCAGCCACAGCGACCGTCGGGCGCCCGGGACCGCCACGACCAGGGCGAAGCCGGCCCAGAACATCAGGATGTTCACACCCAGCGAGCCGAGCAGCCCGACCAGGGCCGACGCCCGGCCCAGGCCGCCGAAGCTGCCGATGCCGGCCAGCGCCCCACCGGCCACGAAACCGATGCCGAGGACGACGAGGAAGCCGAGCGCCCGGGGCAGCCACCGGCCGAACGTGGGCAGGTCGGCGCGGGGCACGTCCCACACCGTGGCCATGAGCACCTCGGCGTTGCGGCTGAAGCGCAGGCAGCCGTAGAGCAGCCAGACCACGAGGACCACGAGCAGGACCACGTTGCGGCCCGACAGGCCGGTGATGTTGGCGCGCAGCTCCTCGCCGACGTCGGGGAACTGACGGAGGGCGGCGTCGACCACCTCCTGCTGGGCCGCGCGGTGACCGTAGAGCACGATCTCGACGGCGGTGATCAGGACGAGGACGAGCGGGAACACGGACAGGAAGGCCCCGTAGGCAACCAGGTTGGCGAGCATGCCGGCCCGGTCGTCCCGGTACTTGACGAAGGTGGCGCCCAACACGGCCGGGAGCCGGTGGCGCTGCTGGAAGCCGTCGAGCCGGTCGACCGTACCCGGGCGTGCGCCCCCTCCCCCGGGGCCGGGACCCGTCAACCGCCGACCAGACCCTGGCGGCCGTGCCGACGGAGCTCGTCCAGCAGTCCGGCGACCTCGTCGGTCCCGAGGGGCGCGTACGCCGGCCCGCCGTCTGGGCCGGGGACGCGGCGGAAGACCGGGTCGTCGCACGCCCACCAGCCGTCCGTGCGCAGCGGGCCCTTGGTCACCTTGCCGCTGGCCGTCTGGGGCAGCGCACCGGTCACCCGGACGAACGCCGGCGCCCACTTGGTGCCCAGGTCGTCCTGGTCGGCCAGGAAGCGGGCGAAGGCGCCGGGCTCGAAGCTCCGGCCCGGCAGGAGCTCGACCGCCGCCATCACCTGGTCACCGGCACGGGGGTCGGGCACCGGGTAGACGACCACGGACGCCGCGTCGGGGTAGCGGACCAGCACACGCTCGACGGGGCCGGCCGTCAGGTTCTCGGAGTCGACGCGCATCCAGTCGCCGCCGCGGCCGGCGAAGTAGAAGAAGCCGTCGGCGTCCCGGTAGGCCAGGTCGCCGGTCCAGTACCAGCCGTTGCGGACCCGTTGCGCGGTCGACCCCGGGGTCGCGGTAGTAGCCCTCGAAGCGACCGGTGCCCGATCGGTTCACGATCTCACCGATGGCGGTGGCGCCGTTCGCCAGGGCGCCGGACGGGTCGAACTCGGCGCGGGGGCACTCCTCCAGGGTCACCGGGTCGAGCACGACCACGTCGTCGGAGGGTGCCCCGAGCGAGCCGACCGGCGTCCCCGGGACCCGGGTGATGGCGACGCCCCCCTCGCTCGAGCCGTACCCCTCGGTCAGCGTGCACCCGAACCGTCGTTCGAAGGCGGCGTGGTCGGCCACCGACGCCTCGGTGCCGAACCCGCGGCGCAGGGTGCAGGCGGCGTCGTCCGGTCGCTCGGGGGTGGCGAGCACGTAGGCCAGCGCCTTGCCGACATAGGTGAAGGTGGTCGCCCCGTACCGGCGGACGTCGGGCAGGAATCCCGAGGCGCTGAACCGGGGGGCGAGCGCCACCGTCGCCCCCACCACGACGCTCGGCCCCCACAGCACCATCAGCGCGTTGCCGTGGAAGAGCGGCATCGTGCAGTAGGCGACGTCGTCGCGGGCGAAGCCGTAGGCCTCGGCCGACCGCAGGGCGATCGAGGCCAGCCGGCCCTGGGTGCAACGGACGGCCTTCGGGTCCCCCGTCGTCCCGGAGGTGAACAGCAGCAGGTAGGGGTCGCCGGGCACGGGAGCCGACCGGGCCGCCACCGCCGCGGCCGGCGTGCCGGCGTGGGCGGCCACCCGGGCCGCGTACCCGGGGTCGTCCACCCGCAGGACGCGGTCGGGCGGGACACCGATGTCGAGTCCGTCGAGCAGGGCGGCGCCGGCGGCGTCGGTCACCAGCACCCGGCAGTCGGTGCGCCGGACGTCGCCGGCCAGGGCCTCGCCCCGCCGCGTCGGGTTGACCCCCACGACCACCGCGCCCGCCAGGGCCGCCGCCCCCAGCCAGAACAGGTACTCGGGCTCGTTGCCGAGGAGCACGCCGACGTGCGGAGGCTGCAGATCGCCGAAGGAGCGCAGCAGCCCCGCCCGGGCCGCCGACGCCGCCACCGAGGCCGCCCACGTCCACCGGTCCTCCCCGGCGACCACCGCCGTGCCCCCGTCGTCGGCCCGCGCCAGCAGCAGGTCGGCGACGCTCGGCGATCCCTCGGGGAACCCGTCGGGGAACTCGTCCGACACCTCGGGGGGCGTCATGGTGCCGGCTCCACCAACAGGTCCTGGACCACCCGGCCGATCCTCCCCTGCCGGTCCCACAGGACCGCCTCGGCGCTCCCGATCCCCGGGGCGCCGAACCGGGTGCGGGCGTCCACGCAGACCCACTCCCCCACCGGCGGTCGCACCAGTGAGACGGTCAGGTCGGGGTTGATGAACAGGGCGGAGCGGAAGTCCAGCTCGGCGCTGATGCCGTTCGAGAAGTCGGCCGCCGCCACGGCCCGCTGCGCCGGCGAGGGCTCCTCGCCGGCGACGACGGGGAACCGGAGGCGGAACCAGGCGGCGGCCGGTCCCCGCCGGTCGAACCGTCCGGCCACGAAGCGGATCTCCATCCCCCGGTTGTGGAAGGCGGTGTAGTCCTCGAGGTTCGAGGTGAGCGCGGTACCCGCCTCGGGTCCCGCCGGGACCGGCTCCTCGGGCCCCGCCGTCGGCGGGACGGGCAACGTGGGGTCGACCCGGACCCGGAGCGTCCGACCCCACGCGACCTCCCGGCCGTCCTGGGTCACCACGGTGTCCACGAGCTGGACCCGGCGACCGGGACGCACCACCCGGCTGGTCACCTCGAGCGGCGTGGTGGCCACCGGGCGCAGGAGTTCCAGGGTCAGCCGGGTCGGGGCCAGGTCGTCGTCCCTGACGAGACGCTCGACCGACCGGGTGACGGCGGCGGCCACCGGGCCTCCGTGGAGCGATTCCGGCGACCACGGGCCCCGCGCCAGGTCGGTCGGCACCAGCACGTCACCGTCGGACACGAAGAGCGAGGTCATGGCATGGCCCACGGCCGTCGTCCGGTCATGGGCGCGACGCTACCGGTGGTCGGTGCCCGCAGTCGCGCCTACCATCGGGTCGCCCCGTCCCGGGACCGCCAGCGGACCGGACGGGCGACCACCGACGACACCGAAGGAGCACCATGGGACAGCGCACGGCAGAGATCGACATCGACGGCTCGCCCGAGGCCGTATGGGCCCTCGCCGGTGACTTCGGCGGGATCGGCGACTGGATGCCCGGCATGGAGTCGTGCCGGGTCGAGGGTGACAACCGCATCCTCGACACGATGGGCATGACCATCACCGAGCGGCTGGTGTCCAAGGACGACGACGGACGGGTCATCACGTACTCCATCGTCGACGGTGTGCCCGTCGAGTCCCACGAGGCCACCATCACCGTGACCTCCGCGGGCGACGGCAGCCATGTCTCCTGGGTGGTGGACGCCGCCCCCGACGAGATGGCCGACCTCATGCAGGCCGTCTACCAGCAGTCCCTCGAGGCGCTGAAGGCCCGCGTCGAGGCATGACGGGTCCGGGCACGGACCGGGGGTCGGACGGCGCCGCCGGTCCGGGTCGCACGGGGTCGTACGTCTACCGCGTCGAGGCGCGGAGCGAGGCACCCGTCGCCCAGGTGTGGCCACTCCTGGGCGAGGCCCGTCGGTGGCGCGACTGGTCGTTCCTCACCGCATCGGGGCTCGAACGCGACGGGTCACCCGACCCCGACGGGGTCGGTGCCGTCCGCCACTTCACCCGGTACGGGATGGGCTCGCGGGAGGAGGTCGTGGCCTGGGACCCGCCGGGCCACCTCGCCTACCGGATCCTCAGCGGGTTCCCCGTCCGCGACTACCGGGCCGACATCACCCTGGAACCCGACGGTGCGGGCACCCGGATCGAGTGGGCCGGCTCCTACGAGCCGCGGTGGCCGGGGACGGGGCGGCTGCTGCAGGCGGTGGTCCCGAAGATGATGCAGCGGTTCGCCGACGATGTCGCCCGGTACGCCACCGACCACCGGACCTGACCGACACCGGACGTCCGCCCGGAGGTCCGACCGGGCGTCATCGGGCGGGGTGCGGCCCGGACGGCCCCGGCCGGTGCCCTAACCCCCGACCGACGCCAGACGCGCCGCCCGCCGCTCGACCTCGTGACGGGCCCGGTCGACGTCGACGGTGAGCACGACGCCGTCGGCCACCACCGGTGAGCCCCCGACCCAGACGTCGGTCACCTGCCGGCTCGAGCCCGACCACACCAGGTGCTCGACCAGCATGGCGTCGTCGAGCAGCGGTACGAACGCCGGGTGGTCGAGGGCGACCGCCACCATGTCGGCCAGGGCGCCGGGGGCGAGCACGCCGAGATCGGGCCGACCCAGTGCCTCACCGGCTCCCCGGGTGGCGAGGTCGAGTGCGACGGCCGCCGGCAGGGCGGCGGCGTCGCCGCCGCGGATGCGGGCCAGCATGGCGGCCAGGCGCACCTCCTCCCACAGGTCCAGGTCGTTGTTCGACGCCGGCCCGTCGGTCCCGAGCCCGACCCGTACGCCGGCGGCCAGCAGGTCGACCACCGGGGCGATGCCCGACGCCAGCTTGGCGTTCGACTGGGGGCAGTGGGCCACGGCCACGTCGGCGGCGGCGTAGGTGGCGATGTCCTCCTCCGAGAGCCAGATGCTGTGGGCGGCCAGGACCCGGCCGTCGAAGACCCCCGCATCGGCCAGGACCCGGGGCACCGAGCCGCCGTGCTCGGCGACGAAGGCGTCCCCCTCGTGGGCCGTCTCCGCCAGGTGCAGGTGGAAGAGTGCGCCCCGGTCACGGGCGGCGGCGGCGGTGTCGACCAGACCCGGCAGAGGGACCGTGTAGGCGGCGTGGGCGGCGAATCCGACCTCGAGCCGGCCGGCCTCCCCGTCGCGCCGGGCGTGGAAGTCGGCGAAGCGGTCCAGGCTGGAGGTCCACCACGCCCCTCCCGCCTCGGCCCCCGGCAGCTGGAGCACCCCGGGGGTGAGCAGGGCCCGGCTCCCGGCATGGAGGACGGCGTCGGCGTTGGCGTCCTCGTGGAAGTACATCTCACACGAGGTGGTCACACCGAAGGCCAGCAGCTCGGCGGCGGCCAGGGTCATGCCCCAGTAGACGTCCTCAGGCTCGAGGTGGGCCTCGCGTGGCCACAGGACCTCGTGCAGCCAGCGCAGGAGCGGCAGGTTCTCCCCCGTCCCCCGGAACAGGGTCATCGCCGAGTGGCAGTGGGTGTTCACGAAGCCGGGCAGGAGGGCACCCCGGACGGTGATCTCGGCCGTCGCCGGGTCTCCGGACGCCCGCAGGTCCGAGGGCGTCCCGACCCGGGCCACCCGGTCCCCGGCCACCTCGACGGCGCCGGGTCGCAGGACGCCACCGTCGACGGTGCACGGGACGACGGCGTCGGCCACGTAGCGCACCACGGGCGACCCGACCGGGGAGGCGGGCGAGGGATCCCGTTCCTGGATCGGTGGGGCGGACGGCACACGGTCACCCTACGGTGCCCGACCGGGGGCCCGCAGGACCTCCCGGCCCCCGGAGGAGGGGCCACCGGTCCGGGAGGCGGGGGCTGTCCCACAGGGAGCCGAACCGCTGGTCGAGGGCACCATGCGTGGCATTTCGGCCGGATGGGTAGCAGGATGACCACCGAGAGTCGCATCGGTTGTGATGCCTCGCCATTTCCTTTATGTTGCACCTGTCACCACAAGAGAGGTGATCCAGAGGGGCAGCACAGGTTTCGGTACGGGCCGTGACGGACGTGCACTGTGCCGAGCGGGCCTCACTCTGGTGGGCAGAGAGCGCAGGAGGGCGGGACCATGATCAGGTCCTCGCAGTTGGAGAGGGCGTCGGTGGCTGCCCGCACCGGCCGCGCCCTGACCGCCCCCCACGGAGCTCCCGCATGACCAACGCCATGAAGCGCAACCCCCGCGGGGGCAACGGTCCCCGCGTCATGCTCTACGTCCTCGGCGTCATCGTCGCCCTGATGGCGGCGCTGCTGGTCAAGACGACCGCCATCGACAACTCCGGCCTCTCGAAGTCCGCCAGCCTGGCGAGCTACAACCCCCTGACGGTCGCCCCCATCGCCAACCAGTCGTCCGACACCGGCGTGCCGGTCCCGCCGATCTCACCGACGGCGACCGACTCGCAGACCTCGCCCTTCCCCGTGATCACCTGGTCGGCCTCCGGACTGCCGCCGGGCATCACCATCGCCCGCTCCTCGGGCCTGATCTCCGGCACGCCCACGCTGGCCGGCACCTACCAGGTGACCGTGACCGCCCGGGACAACGCCCACCCGCCGACCTTCGGCTATGCGTCGTTCAACTGGTACGTCGGCAACATGGCGCCGATCATCTCCAAGATCGTCCCCGTGGTCAGCCAAGGGGTCGGCGGCATCCGCGTGGTGATCACCGGGAGGAACTTCACCGACGCCTCGGCGGTCGACTTCGGCGGGATCAACTCGGGCAGCCTGACCGTCAACCGGGTCGGCACCCGGATCGTGACCTTCGCCCCGGCCGATACGGCGGGCACCGTCGACGTGACCGTCACCGCACTCGGCGGCACCAGCGCCGCGGTCCCGACCGACGAGTTCACCTACCTGTCCCCCCAGATCACGGTCGTCTCGAACGTGACCGGCACCACCACGGGCGGCACCCGGGTCCGCATCAGCGGTTCCGGACTCTCCGGGGCCACCTCGGTGCTCTTCGGCGGCGTGGCGAGTCCGGACTTCCGGGTGCGTCACAACGGCACCCTCCTCACGGCGGTCGCCCCTCCGGACTCCACCGGCACCGTGTCCATCGTGGTCACCACGCCGGGCGGGACCGTGTCGACCTCCGGCCGCTACGACTTCACCTACGTGGTGACCCAGCCGGCCAACTCCCACAAGAAGAAGTAGCGCCCACGGGCGTGACGCCCGGTCACCACTCCTGACGCCCGACCGGTCCGCCGGCCGGGCGTCGTGCCGTACGGACCGTTCGGGGCGCACCCACTTCCTGCGGCGCAGGCCGAACAGCGCCCACCCGCGGCACCTACTTCCTGCGGCGCAGGCCGAACAGCCCCCACCGGCGGCACGCCCCTCAGTCGGTCGGCCAGGGAGCCGGTCGCGGCCGGTGCGGGCGGAACCGTCGGCCCGGCCGGTACAGCCGAGGTGCCGCACGGGGACCAGCACCGATAGCGTCTGACGCATGACCACGGGGTCCATCGATCCGATCGAGTGGAGTCGCCTGCTCAGCTGGTACGTCAGCGCCTCGGATCTGCTCGAGGACCTGGACGCATGCCGGATCCTCGCGCATTCCATGCTGGAGGGCTCCACCACCGCCAACGCCGCCATGGCCGGCACCCTGGACGAACTGACCAGCCGGGCCGAGCTGTGGCTCGTCTCCCACCCCTGCCCCGAGCCCTGGAACGGTGACCACCTGGCCGCCATCGTCTTCGGCTACATGACGTTCGGCTCGATCATGGAAGAGGCGGATTGGGACCGTGACGAGGCCGACCGGGTCACGCTGAAGACACTGGTGGCCGAAGGCGACCTGTTGGTCGACGAGGTGAGGGAGCTTGTCGTCCGGCTGAACCGCGTCCTCGACCTCTGAAGGGATCCGACCGTCGGCCGCCACCGAGGGGGGCAAGGGTCCGGATTAGACGTGCCGGACACGGAGCACCCCGTCGGCAGTGGAGGCAGGCTGGGAGGCGGCGGTCGGCGGGTGAACGGACCGGGATGGTTGACGGCCGGAGCCGACGGCTGCGGGGTGACGGGCCGGCCGCCGTCGCGGACGCCCGTCATCTACCGACCGAGTCCGCCGGGCGGGACGGACCCCGGGGCCGCGGTCCGGGGTGTCCCGCCGGACGGTCACCCCTTCGGGGGCCGTCCGGCGGGATCCGGGAACCTACGGTGCGATGGTGATCGACAGCACGGCGGTGGCGCTGTCCTGGTGGTGCAGGGGGGCCGGGCCCTTCTTGTCCAGCACCTGGACAGTGAAGGTATAGGTGCCGGCGAAGGACGCCTTGCCCGAGATGGTCCCCTTGGACTTGGAGAGCTTGAGCCCCGGAGGGAGGCTGCCCCCGACCACCGACCACGAGTACGGCGGGTTCCCCCACGTCGCCGTCAACGTCGCCGCATACTTCACCTTGTGGGTGGACGAATAGACGGAGCCCGCCGGCAGCGAGGTCGTCGTGATGGACAGCGGCGGCACGGGAAGGACGGTCAGCGTGGCCGCCGTGGTGTCCACCGAGCCCACCACGTTGGTGAACACGGCGCGCACCTGCTCGCCGTTCTGGGAGAGCGACGGCGTCACCGTGTAGGTGGTGCCCGTCGCGCCCGACACCGCGGTGAACGTCGTCCCGCCGTCGGTGGACTCCTGCCACTGCACCGTCGGCGCCGGGGTGCCCGTGGCCGAGGCGGTGAACGTGGCGGGGTGTCCGGTGATGACCGAGGCGTTGGCCGGGTCCGTCCCCACCACGGGCAGCGTGTCCAGGGTGAGGGTGGCCGCGGTCGACGTCGCCGAGCCCACCGAGTTGGTGAACACGGCCTGGTACTCGTCACCGGACTCGCCCGGGGAGGTGGTCAGGTCCAGGGTGTCCGAATTCGCCCCCGGGACGTCGGCGAAGGTGGTGCCACCGTCGGTCGACACCTGCCACTGCACCGTCGGCGCCGGGTTGCCCGAAGCGGCGGCCGTGAAGGTGGCCGTCTGGCCCACGTCGACGAGGACGTCGGTGGGGTCGGTGGTGACGGTCGGCGACGTGTCCACCGACAGGGTGGCCGACGACGTCGTGGCCGAGCCGATCGAATTGGTGAAGACCGCCTCGTACTGGTTGCCGTCATCGCCGGCTACGGCGGCCACATCGAGCGTGGTGCTGTTGGCGCCCACGATCGGCGTGAACGTGGTGCCGCCGTCAGTCGACACCTCCCACTGGACCTCGGGGACCGGGTTGCCGCTGCCCGCAGCGGTGAAGGTCGCCGTCTGGCCGGCATCGACCGTGGTCGCCACCGGGGACGCGGTCACCGCGGGAGTGGTCCCCACGAAGCCGTAGAAGGTGAGCGACACCGAGCCGCCGGCCGAGCTGGTGGCGAATGTCGGGGACGACCCGTTCAGCGACCAGGACGAGCCGGCACCGCCGCCTCCGCCCGCACCGCAGTCCACGCCGGCCGTGGCCGTGCTCCCCAGACCCCCGACGTAGCCGCCACCGCCGCCCCCGTTGCCGGCGGAGTCGCCGAGGGACACGGTGTCGGATCCGGGTCCGCCCGGGGTTCCGCTCGGGCTGCCCGACGAGTCGTTCACCCCGCCGGCACCACCGACGTCACCGCTGGTGGCACCCATGCCACCACCCGTACCGCTGGGACCGGCACCGGTGCCGTCGAGCGACGGCGACGACGAGCCGCCGCCACCGGTTCCGCCGGTGCCCCCGCCCGATCCGGCACACATCGACTCACCGCCGCCGCCGCCGCCGGCGGCCACGGCGATCGGGGTGGTCCCGACCTGGCACGACGACCCGACGCACACGGCGCTCGAGCCGCCGCCGCCGCCGCCACTGCCGTCCGCCCCGCCGGTCCCGAGGCAGGCCGACTCCACGTCGATCCCGGCGCAGTAGTAGCCGTTGCCGCCCGAGCCGCCGTTCGAGTACCCGACGCCGCCGGCGCCGCCCGTGCTCACGACCCCCGAACCGTGGGGTGCGGTGGCGCCGGTGCAGCCGGCGACCGCGGTGACCTGGGACCCGCCGGACACCGCGTAGGCGCCGTTCAGGGTGGAGCCCGGACCGCCGGAGCCGCCCGAGTCACTGCTGGCGGCACCACCTCCGCCGCCGCCCGCCCCGCCGACCAGTTTGGCCACGACCTCGGAGGCGCCTGCCGGAACGTTGGCGGTGGACGGAAGTCCGCAGTTCTGGGTGTCCGTCCAGCTCGACAGTTTGGTCAGCACCTGCGGTCCGAACGAGAACTGGTCGGCCGGGACCGGTGCGCTGATGCCCGACGGCGTGGACACGGTCACGTCGACGGTCCCCGACCCCGCCGGCGAGGTCGCCGTGACCGCGGTCGCCCCGTCAGCGGTGATCGTGCCGGGCACGCCGCCGAAGTCGACCGCCGTGGCACCGTCGAGGTTCGTCCCGGTCACGGTCACGCTGGTCCCACCGGACGTCGGTCCGGTCGCCGGGGACACCGCGGTGACCACCGGCGGCGGCACCACGGTCGTGTAGGCGAACTGGTCGGCCGGGGACGTCGCCGACGTCCCGTCCGGGCCGGTCACGGTCACGTCCACCGTCCCCGTGCCCGCCGGCGCCACCGCGGTGATCGACGTCGGGGACGTCACCGTGAACGAGGTCGCCGGCGTCGAGCCGAAGTCGACCGCCGTGGCACCGGTGAAGTCGCTGCCGGTGACGGTGACGGCGGTGCCCCCGGCCGGCGGACCGGTGGCCGGGGCGACCCCGGTCACCGTGACCGTGTTGGCGGCGGTCGAGGTGATGGTGGTGGTGGCCAGGGGCGAAGGCGCCTGGTAGGTCGGGTTGTCACCCGAGGCGCAGGCGGAGCAGGACGGGTACCCGTCGAAGGTCAGGGTGCCGACGATCTGCACCGACGTCACCAGGACGAACTCCGTGAACTCGATGGGCGCCACCGTGCCCACCGCCCCGCTGGCCGTGAACTGTGCCGTCACCGTCGGGAGGGTCACGTTGTCCCCTCCGGCGATGCTCGTACTCGGGTTCAGGTAGGTCTCGATGTACGGGTAGACGGTCTTGTAGTTGCCGGTGTCGATCTGTGCGGTGCAGGCGTCCGCCACGGGTGCCGTGCAGTAGGTGGCGGCGAAGTGGCCGGACGTGGTGGCGTCGCCGCCGGTCACCTGGATCGTGCCGGGGACGTAGGTGAGTCCCTTCGGCACCGGCAGCACGATGGAGAACTGGGACGCGCTGTTGACCGTCACGCCGCTGTCCGACGAGGGCACGCTGGTGGCGACCGGAGCGATCGACGCCGTGACGGTCGAGCCCTGGAGCGCCGTCGACGGGATGCTCACCGCCGTCTCCACGTCCTGGATCACCCCGGCCAGGTTCCCGACATCGGCCCCCAGGTACTCGCCCACCGAGGGTGCGTAGGTGAGCGTGGCCGTGGTGCAGTTGCCCGCACTCGGATAGGTGTCACCGGGCGCGCAGTAGGCGAAGGTCAGCACCTGGGTCCCCGTGGTGCCGGACGCCGGTGTGTAGGTCACGATCCCGTTGGTGGCACCGGCACTCACCGTCGCCGTGCCGCTGGCGGGCGCCGTCACGATGGTGAGGGATGCGGTGTTGACCGAGGCCGCCCCGCCGGTCACCAGGGTGAGGGCGTCGAACTGGTTGGGTGGTGCGGTGGACCCCGGGGTGTACCCGGCGTAGCCGTCGGCGATGACCGGGGCGGCCGAGGCCGGTCCGGCGGTGACGACGGCGAGGCCGGCCACGCCGGCCATCCCCGCCACGACGGCGACGGCGCCTCGCGCCAACGACCCTGACCATGCTCGCATCGATCCCATCGGGTCGACACCTCCCCCTGTCAGCCGCAGGCGATGTCCCCCCCGGGGGCCCCTGCCGGTCGCGCCCTGCGACGTACAGCAAGGTACGACAACACGGGTTGCTTGGCAACTGATTCCGTTGTAGGTGAGGTGCCCCGGACGACGGCGTCCCACCAGGTCACTCCGAGGGCAGAGCCGGTCCCACCTGGATAAAGAAGTCTTTACCCCGATCGGCGGTCGCCGGCCGGGTCGCCGGGTGTGCGTGTCGCTACTGCTCCGTTCATCACCCTTCGTGGTCAGACCACCACGTCATGACGTTTCGTTTGCCGGACGCCGATCGGCGCCATATCTTCGCCGCTGTCGCCGCAACTGGCGGTGCGGAGGGGACCGGTCGATTCGGGCCCGGGCGACGCGACGCCGACTCCGGGGGGAGCTACGAGGGGGAGGTCCGGCGTGACCGAGTCCAGTGCAGGTGTGACCATGCCGTCCGGTCGGTCGGACGGGGGACGGCGGTCCGGAAGAACACGACGCGCCACGACATGCGGGCTGGTGGCCTCGTTGGTCGCCGGCGTGCTCGGCGTGACGGCGGCGGCGGTCGTGGTCTCGCCGGGGGTCGCCGGGGCGGCGACCACGCCGACGGCGGCATCGTGGAGCGCCAACCCCAACACCAACTGCGGCACCTACGAGACGGCCAGTCCGCCGGCGGGCACGGTGTCGGCCACCGTGACCCTGTCGGGCGGTGGCGGCGGCGGCGGTGGCACCAATTCCGGCTCCGGGGGGAGCGGCGGTGCCGGCGGCGAGATCAACAGCACCACGGTCGCCCTGACGCACACGACCGGCACCGTCTCCGTGAAGGTCGGCTGCGGCGGCAACCCGGGCAACAACGGCGGGATCGACACGACCGTCAACGGCGGCAGCGGGGGTGCCGGGTACGCCGCGGGCGGAACCGGGGGCGACGGGAGCTCGTCGGTGTCGGTGGACGGCGAGTCGTCCGCCGGAGGGGGCGGCGGCGCGTCCGGTCTCTGTCTCGGCAGTGGGACCTGCACCACCGCGGTCGCCGTGGCCGGCGGCGGTGGCGGTGGCGGGGCGCGCTGGGACTGCACCGGGTCGACCGGACCCGGGAGCGGTGGCGGCGGCGGGAGCAGTGGGAGTTCGTCGGTCGCATCCGGCGGCGCCGGGACCAACGGTGACGGGACCGACGGAGCCGGCGGCGGCGGAGGTACGTCGAGCGCCGGCGGCGGCGGGGGCAACGGCTATTCGCACAGCGGGTCGACCGGTGGCGACACGCCGTACGCCTCGTCGGGCGGCGGCGGGGGCAACGGCAACGGTGGCGAGGCGGGCGCCGGTGGCGGCGGTGGCGGTGGCGGGTACACCGGTGGTGGTGGTGGTGGTGGCGACAGCTGCTCCACGGGATCGGCGGCCGGCGGAGGCGCCGGTGGCGGATCGTCCGCCGTCAACTCGTCGTATGCCGGCACCTTCGCGTACGCGTCCGGTGCGGCCGGCGGCGGCAGCAAGACGGCGGGCAGCACCGGGTCGATCACGCTCACGTGGAACGTGGACAACCTCTCGGTGACCAACCCCGGCACCCAGTCCAGTGTCTCCGGAACGGCCATCACCAACCTGACCGTCTCGAGCAGCTACGACACGACGGGCGGGAACTCGGTGACCACCACGGCCACCGGTCTGCCCGCCGGGCTGTCGATCTCGTCCGGCGGTGTCGTGAGCGGCACCCCCACCACCGCCTGCGCCTGCTCGGTCACCGTGACGGCCACCGACAGCCAGTCCCTGTCGGCCTCGACCACCTTCACCTGGAACGTGACCAACACGGTGACGGTGGCCAATCCGGGCACCCACACCAACACGTCGGGCACGGCCATCGGCACCCTGACGCCCTCGGCCACCGACTCGTCGTCGACGGCCACCATCGCCTCGTGGTCGGCCACCGGCCTGCCCGCCGGGCTGTCGATCAACACGTCGACCGGGGCGGTCACCGGCACGCCGACCACCGCCTGCGCCTGCTCGGTCACCCTGACCGCTACCGACTCCAAGGGGTACACCGGGTCGGCCACCTTCACCTGGAACGTGACCAACACCGTCACGGTGGCCAACCCGGGCACCCAGACCGACACGTCGGGGACGGCCGTCCCGACGCTGACGCCCTCGGCCACCGACTCGTCGTCGACGGCCACCATCACCTCGTGGTCGGCCACCGGCCTGCCCGCCGGGACTCTCGATCAACACCTCGACCGGGGCGGTCACCGGCACGCCGACCACCGCCTGCGCCTGCTCGGTGACCCTGACCGCCACCGACTCCAAGGGGTACACCGGGTCGGCCACCTTCACCTGGAACGTGACCAACACCGTCACGGTGGCCAATCCCGGCACCCAGACCGACACGTCGGGCACCGCCATCCCGACGCTGACGCCGTCGGCCACCGACTCGTCGTCGACGGCCACCATCGCCTCGTGGTCGGCCACCGGCCTGCCCGCCGGGCTGTCGATCAACACCTCGACCGGGGCGGTCACCGGCACGCCGACCACCGCCTGCGCCTGCTCGGTCACCGTCACGGCGCGGGACTCGGCCGGCACGACGGGTTCGGCCACCTTCACCTGGAACGTGACCAACACCGTCACGGTGGCCAATCCCGGCACCCAGACCGACACGTCGGGGACGGCCGTCCCGACGCTGACGCCCTCGGCCACCGACTCGTCGTCGACGGCCACCATCACCTCGTGGTCGGCCACCGGCCTGCCCGCCGGGCTGTCGATCAACACGTCGACCGGGGCGGTCACCGGCACGCCGACCACCGCCTGCGCCTGTTCGGTCACCCTGACCGCCACCGACTCCAAGGGGTACACGGGGTCGACCACGTTCACCTGGAACATGAGCAACACGGTCACGGTGGCCAACCCGGGCACCCAGACCGACACGTCGGGGACGGCCATCGGCACCCTGACGCCGTCGGCCACCGACTCGTCGTCGACGGCCACCATCGCCTCGTGGTCGGCCACCGGCCTGCCCGCCGGGCTCTCGATCAACACCTCGACCGGGGCGGTCACCGGCACGCCGACCACCGCCTGCGCCTGCTCGGTCACCGTCACGGCGCGGGACTCGGCCGGCACGACGGGTTCGGCCTCCTTCACCTGGAACGTGACCAACACGGTCACGGTGGCCAACCCCGGCACCCGGACCAGCCCGTCCGGACTGGCCATCGGCACCCTGACGCCCTCGGCCACCGACTCGTCGTCGACGGCCACCATCGCCTCGTGGTCGGCCACCGGCCTGCCCGCCGGGCTCTCGATCAACTCCTCGACCGGGGCGGTCACCGGCACGCCCACGGTCGCGTGCTCGTGCTCGGTGACCCTGACCGCCACCGACTCCAAGGGGTACACCGGGTCGGCTTCCTTCACCTGGAACGTCGGCAACACGGTGACGGTGACCAACCCGGGCACCCACACCGACACGTCGGGCACGGCCATCCCCACCCTGACCCCCTCGGCCACCGACTCGTCGTCGACGGCCACCATCGCCTCGTGGTCGGCCACCGGCCTGCCCGCCGGGCTCTCGATCAACACCTCGACCGGGGCGGTCACCGGCACACCGACCACCGCCTGCGCCTGCTCGGTGACCCTGACCGCCACCGACTCGGCGGGCTACACCGGGTCGGCCACCTTCACCTGGAACATCGACCGACACGGTGACGGTGACCAACCCGGGTGGCCAGACCGACCTGTCCGGCACGGCCATCGGCACCCTGACGCCCTCGGCCACCGACTCGTCGTCGACGGCCACCATCGCCTCGTGGTCGGCCACCGGCCTGCCCGCCGGGACTGTCGATCAACACCTCCACCGGTGCGGTCACCGGCACGCCCACCACCGCCTGTGCCTGCTCGGTCACCCTGACCGCCACCGACTCGGCGGGCTACGCCGGGTCGGCCTCGTTCCTCTGGGTCGTGGCCGACACGGTGACCGCCGAGCCGGTTCCCGACCAGTCGTCGGTGTCGGGTACGGCGCTCACCCTCGCCAGCAGCGGCGCCTCCGACTCGTCCTCGACCGCCACCCTGACCTGGTCGGCCACCGGCCTGCCGGCGGGGCTGTCCATCGACCCGTCGACCGGTGCCGTCACCGGTACGCCGACCACGGCCGGCACCGACTCGGTGACGGCCACGGCCACCGACGGCGCCGGGTACTCGGGCTCGGTCTCGTTCACCTGGACGGTCACCAACGCCGTGACGGTGACCAGTCCCGGTGACCAGTCCGACCCGTCGGGATCCGCCATCACCACCGTCGACGTACCGGCCGCCGACTCGTCCTCGACCGCCACCCTGACCTGGTCGGCCACCGGCCTGCCGGCGGGGCTGTCCATCGACCCGTCGACCGGTGCCGTCACCGGTACGCCGACCACGGCCGGCACCGACTCGGTGACGGCCACGGCCACCGACGGCGCCGGGTACTCGGGCTCGGTCTCGTTCACCTGGACGGTCACCAACGCCGTGACGGTGACCAGTCCCGGTGACCAGTCCGACCCGTCGGGATCCGCCATCACCACCGTCGACGTACCGGCCGCCGACTCGTCCTCGACCGCCACCCTGACCTGGTCGGCCACCGGCCTGCCGGCGGGGCTGTCCATCGACCCGTCGACCGGTGCCGTCACCGGTACGCCGACCACGGCGTGCTCGTGCGCAGTGGTCGTCACCGTGACCGACGACGCCTCCGTCTCGGGCACCGCCGCCTTCGGCTGGGACGTGGTGAACGTGGTCACCCCGGCGGTGACGACAGCCCAGACCTCGGTGTCGGGGTCTGCCGTCCCACCGGTCGCCGCTTCCGCCACCGACAGCTCCTCGACGACCACCCTCACCTACTCGGACGGGGGGACACTTCCCCCGGGTCTGGCCGTCGACCCGTCGACCGGGGTGATCTCCGGCACGCCCACCACGGGCGGGAGCTTCGCCGTGGTCGTCACGGCCACCGACGGTGCCGGGTACGCCGCCACGGACGCCTTCACCTGGGCCGTCACCGACACCGTCACCGTGACGGGGCCGTCGGCGCAGTCGAACGTCTCGGGATCCGCCGCCACCCCGGTCACCGTCACCGCCACGGACAGCTCGACGGTGGCCACGGTGACCTGGTCGGACGGGGGGACACTGCCCCCGGGTCTGACCGTCGACCCCTCCACCGGGGTGATCTCCGGCACGCCCACCACCGGCGGGAACTTCGAGGTCGTGATCACGGCGACGGACAGCGCCGGGTACGCGGGCTCGGCGTCGTTCCTGTGGACGGTCAGCAACCTCGTGTCCGGCGCCTCGGTGCCCGACCAGGCCGATCTCTCGGGCTCCCCCATCGCCCCGGTCGACGCCCCGGCGACGGACTCGTCGTCCACGGCCACCTTCGACTACACCGACGGCGGCACCCTCCCGCCCGGCCTGTCGGTCGGTACCGGGACCGGCACCATCACCGGCACGCCCACCACCGCCGGGACGTACGCCGTAGTGATCACCGTGGCGGACTCGGCCGGGTACGCGGCGACGACCAGCTTCCGGTGGACCGTCACCAACGTGGTCACGCTCACCACCCCGGAGGGGGTCACCGACGTGACCGGGTGGGCGATCCCCCCGCGGACCCTGGCCGTCACCGACTCGTCGTCGACCACGACGATCACCGGTTGGTCGGCCACCGGCCTTCCCCCTGGGCTGTCCATCGACCCCACCACGGGCGCCGTGACCGGCACACCGACCACGGCCGGCAACTACTACGCGGTCACCGTTTCCGCCACCGACGGCGCCGGCTTCAGCGGGTCGACGCACTTCGCCTGGGACGTCACGAACCTCGTGACGGTGGCCCCCATCGCCGACCAGTCGGCACACACGTCGTATGCGGTGGCCCCGGTGACCCCGTCGGCCACGGACTCCCAGGTCACACCGGCGGTCACGTTGACCTGGTCCGCCACCGGCCTACCGCCGGGGATCGCCGTCGACCACGGGACCGGGACCCTGTCGGGAGCCCCCACCGCGCCCGGCACGTACCCGGTGACGGTGACGGCGACGGACAGCGCCACGCCGCACCAGTCCGGGTCGACCACCTTCACCTGGTCGGTGACCACGCTCGCTCCGGTCGTCACCGGCGTGACCCCGACGTCCGGTCCGGGTACGGGCGGGACGACGGTCAAGATCGCCGGCACCGACTTCCAGGGCACCACGGCCGTGGACTTCGGGACGGTGCCGGCCTCGGTGTCGAACGTGAACGCCGCGGGGACCCTGCTCACCGTGACGTCGCCCGCCCACACCACCGGAGCCGTCGACATCACCGTGACCGCCCGGGGTGGGACCAGCTCGGACGGCACCGCCGACCGGTTCACCTACCTCGGCCCGTCGATCAGCGCCATCTCGCCGGCCAGCGGACCGGCGGTGGGCGGCAAGAAGATCAAGATCACCGGCACGGCGCTCACCGGGGCCACCTCGGTGACCTTCGGCGCCGTGGCGGCCACGGGCGTCAAGGTCAACCATGCCGGCACCCAGGTGACGGCGATCGTGCCGGCCGGCACGCCCGGCTCCGTCGTCATCACGGTGACCACCCCAGGCGGGACCACCGCACCGGGCCCGGCCGATACGTACACGTACCTGGGCCCGGCCGTCACCGGCGTCTCCCCCGCCGCCGGACCGGCGGCGGGCGGCACCCGGGTCACGATCGAGGGATCGGGGTTCACCGGGGCGACCACCGTCTCCTTCGGTGCCACCCCGGTCACCACGTTCACGGTGAACAAGGCGGGGACCACGATCAAGGTGGTGGCGCCGCCGGGCGTGGCCGGGGCGGTCGACATCACCGTGACGATCCCCGGCACCACCTCCTCGCCCGTGGCCGCCGACCGTTTCACCTATGCCTGAGCACCTCCCGACGCTCCGTGCGGGCGCCGAGCTGACGCCCTCCGTCCGCCGCAGTCCGCGGCCCGACCAGAAAGCGGCTTCCACGATGCACACGACCCACCCCACCCGACGTCGTCGGCGGACCCTGGCGGCTGCCGGGCTGTCCGCAGCCCTGGCCGGCGGGATGCTCGCCGTCGCCACCACCGCGGCCGCCCCACAATTGGCCGGGGCGTCCACCACCGGGGTCGCCGCCACCTGGAGCCCCACGCCGGCATGTGGCTCGTACGCGACCGCCACACCACCGGCCGGTACCGTGTCGGCCACCATCACCGTGAAGGGCGCGGGCGGTGGAGGCGGCGCGACCAATTCGGGGTCCGGGGGCAGCGGGGGCAGCGGTGACGCCGTCACCGGGACCGTCCTGCTCAACCACACCCGGGGGGCGGTCTCGGTCGAGCTGGGCTGCGGTGGCGGTGGCGGGACGGAGAACGGCGGGTCCGGCTCCACCAACGGCGGCGGTGGCGGTGGCGGCTACGCAGCCGGTGCGGCAGGCGGCCCGGCCAAGGCCGAGACGGCCTCCGTCGACGGTCGGTCCTCCGGTGGTGGTGGCGGTGGGGCGTCCGCGCTCTGCCTCGGCACCACGGGATGCACCACCCTCGTGGCCGTGGCCGGTGGAGGTGGCGGCGGTGCCGGCCGCTGGGACTGCACCGGATCCACGGGACCCGGATCGGGGGGCTCGGGGTCGGCGACGGCCACTCCCCCGACCGTCGACCCCGGCAACGCCGGCAGCAACGGTGACGGCACCGACGGTGCCGGTGGCGGGGGCGGTACCGCCTCCGCCGGTGGTGGCGGCGGCAACGGTTACGAGCAGAGCGGGTCGGGGGGAGCCGACACCCCGACCTCGTCCGCCGGCGGGTCCGGCGGGACCGGCGGCTCCACCAGCGCCTTCTCCTACGAGGCCGGCGCGGGCGGCGGCGGCGGGGGCGGCGGCTACACCGGCGGTGGTGGTGGTGGTGGCGACGCCTGCGCCACCGGCTCGGACGCCGGCGGCGGCGGCGGGGCCGGGTCGTCGACGGTCGTGGCCACCTACAACAGCGCGACCACCTACGGCGCAGGTTCTGCCGGTGGCGGCACCTCGACAGCCGGTACGGCAGGGACCATCAGCCTGACCTGGAACGTCGACAACCTCTCGGTGACCGATCCGGGCGCCCAGTCCGACGTCTCGGGCTCCGCCGTCCCGACCCTCACGATCGCGGCCCCGCACGACTCCACGGGTGGCAACACCGTCACCTTCGGCGAGACGGGCCTGCCCGCCGGACTCTCGATCAACCCCTCCACCGGGGCGGTCACCGGCACGCCCACCACGGCCGGCTCCTACCCGGTGACGGTCACGGCCACCGACAGCCAGGCCCTCAGCGCGTCGACCTCGTTCACCTGGACGGTCACCAACCACGTGTCGGTCGCCGGCCCGGGCGTCCAGTCCGGGCTGTCGGGTGCGGCCATCACCCCGCTCGACCTGTCGGCCACCGACTCGTCGTCGACGGCCACCATCGCCTCCTGGTCGGCCACCGGCCTGCCCGCCGGACTGTCGGTCAACCCCTCCACCGGGGCGGTCACCGGCACGCCCACCACGGCGTGCTCGTGCTCGGTCACGGCCACCGCCACCGACTCGGCGGGGTTCAGCGGCTCGACCTCGTTCACCTGGACGGTCACCAACCACGTGTCGGTCGCCGATCCCGGAGCCCAGACCGGGCTGTCGGGTGCGGCCATCACCCCGCTCGACCTGTCGGCCACCGACTCGTCGTCGACGGCCACCATCGCCTCCTGGTCGGCCACCGGCCTGCCCGCCGGACTGTCGGTCAACCCCTCCACCGGGGCGGTCACCGGCACGCCCACCACGGCGTGCTCGTGCTCGGTCACGGCCACCGCCACCGACTCGGCGGGGTTCAGCGGCTCGACCTCGTTCACCTGGACGGTCACCAACCACGTGTCGGTCGCCGATCCCGGAGCCCAGACCGACGTGTCGGGCACGGCCATCACCCCGGTAGACGCCCCCGGCACCGACTCGTCGTCCACCACCACGCTCACCCTGTCCGCCACCGGCCTCCCGGCCGGACTGACGATCGACCCGTCGAGCGGGACCATCACCGGCACACCCACCACCGCGTGCACGTGCTCGGTCACGGTGACCGCCACCGACGGGTCCGACTACCAGGCCCAGACCACGTTCCCCTGGACGGTGACCGACGTGGTGTCGGTGACGTCACCGGGCGACCAGTCGTCCACCTCGGGCACCCCGATCAGTCCCCTCACCGTCGGGGCGTCGGACACGTCGTCCACGGCGACGGTGGGCTACAGCGCCACCGGGCTGCCCGGCGGACTCTCGATCGACCCGTCGTCGGGCACCATCTCGGGGACCCCGTCGGTGGCCGGTTCGTACTCGGTCGTCGTGACGGCGACCGACAGCGCCGGCTTCGGTGACACCGCCTCGTTCACCTGGGTCATCACCAACACCGTGACCATGACCGATCCGGGCGCACAGTCCGACGTGTCGGGGACGGCGATCACCCCGGTCGTGGTGCCGGCCTCCGACTCGCTGGCGGGCGCCACCTTGACCTTCTCGGACGGGGGCACCCTGCCCCCGGGCCTGACGATCGACCCGTCGACCGGCGACGTCTCGGGTACGCCGACCACGGCGGGCACCTACACGGTGACCGTCACCGCCACCGACGACTCGGACTATGCGGCTCAGGTCACCTTCCCGTGGACCGTCACCAACACGGTGGCGGTGTCCGGGGTCGGGGACCGTACCGACGGCTCGGGATCGGCCATCACCCCGTACGCGGCCTCCGCCTCCGACTCGTCCCCGGTGGCCACGACATCCTTCTCGGCGACGGGGCTCCCACCGGGCGTGACCATCGACCCCGCCACCGGCGAGCTCTCGGGGACACCCACGACGGCGGGAACCTATCCCGTCACCGTGACCGCCACGGACTCGGCCGGGTTCAGCGGCTCCGCCGGCTTCACCTGGACCGTGACCAACTCGGTGGTGGTGACGTCGCCCGGTGACCAGACTCACCACCTCGGGCACGACGATCGCGCCGCTCGCCGTGGTCGCCACCGACTCGTCGTCGACGGCGACCGTCACCTTCGGGGACGGGGGGACCCTCCCTCCCGGCCTCGCCGTGAACCCGGCCACAGGAGCGATCGCCGGGTCGCCGACGACCGGCGGGACCTACACCGTCGCCATCACGGCCACCGACTCGGCCGGCTTCCAGGGCTCGACGTCGTTCACCTGGCAGGTCGACGACACCGTCACCGTGACATCACCGGGTGACCAGACCAGCCGGGTCGGCGCCTCGATCCTCCCGGTGACCGTGGTGGGTGCGGACTCGTCGTCCACCGCCCACCTGACGTGGTCGGCCACCGGGCTGCCGAACGGTCTCACCATCGCACCGACCAGCGGGACGATCAGCGGGACGCCCGTCCACTCGGGCGCCTACGCCGTCACCGTGACCGCCACCGACAGCACCGGCTTCCACAGCTCGGCCTCGTTCACCTGGGACGCCGTCGGCGCCTCGATCACGGGGATCCGGCCCGCCACCGGTCCGGGTGCCGGCGGCACCAAGGTGTCGATCACCGGGAGCGACCTCGTCGGCGCCACCTCGGTGGTCTTCGGGACCGTGCCCGCCACCCGCTTCACGGTCAACACCCACGGCACCAAGATCACCGCCTACGCCCCGGCCGAGTCGGCCGGCACCGTCGACATCGTCGTGACCACGCCCCAGGGCCCCACGCTCCCGACGACCGCCGACCGCTACACCTTCACCGGTCCGGTGGTCACGGGACTGGGCAAGACGAGCGGGCCGGCCACGGGTGGGACCAAGGTCCTCATCTCGGGGACCGGGCTGACCGGTGCCACCGTGGTCCACTTCGGGTCGGTCGCCGTCACCACGTTCACCGTCAACAAGGCGGGGACCAAGCTCACGGTCTACAGCCCGGCGCAGCCGGCCGGCACCGTGGACGTGACGGTGACCACGCCCGGCGGCACCAGTCCGGTGGTGGCCGCCGACCGGTTCACGGTGACCTGACCACCCGGCGCGTCCCACGCGGTGACTCCCATCAGGTGGGCACGGTGGGCCGGCGCGCCACCCGTTCGGGGCGCACGGCACCGGACGGCTCGGTCCACGGGAGTCGACGATCGGGGTCGGCGACCGGTGGAGCAGCCGGGCCGTTTTGCAACCGTCGGGCCCTTGCCATTTGCGGCCCCTGTTGCCATCCTGGAGGTGGCGTACACGTGCAGCGCGGCGAAACGGGGCGACGTGAGACTCAATCCAACGAACTCGGTACCGTGCGCGATGTGCGAGGTCCTCGTCCTGGCCGTTGACGTCCAGGCCCGGACCGACCCCCGCGTGCGCCGCCGGTGGGAGGGCCGTGCCCTGCTCTGCCCGGTGTGCGCGGCCAACCTCGACCGCGACCTCCTGCAGGCCGGCCGCCGCTAGGTCGTACCCGACGCCCGGGGACCGGACACCGCCGGGTACCGCGGGTCACCCCGGGGGTCGACCGGCACCGGGCGAGACGCGGTCCCACCCGGTGCCGTGCCCCTGCTGTTACTGCTCCAGCCTGCTACTGCTCCAGCCCGCTACTGCTCCAGCGCGTCCTCGAGGCCCACGGCCACCAGGTCCTCGGGGTGGATCCACTGGTCGGCGAGGGCGATGCCGCCGGCGTCGACGATGGCGTCGCGCAGCGGGACGGCCCACAGGTGCTCGATCAGCAGGATGGCGGCGGCGGAACCGGCGGGGATCGTGTCGGCCACGAACCACACCTCCTCGTCGGGGATGACGTGACCGTCCGCTCCTTCGACGGCGCCCAATTCGGCACCAGCCTCGGCGTCACCCTCACCCAGGCCGATGAGCGCGCCGGCGATGGCACCGAGCTCCATGGCCTCGTCGGTCGTCAGGTCGCTCGCCTGCAGCGCCGTGATGTCGCCGTCGTCGTCCTTCTGCACGACGAGCGCATCCAGGATGCGGACGAACTCGTGCTCGCGCAGGCGGTCGAGCTCCGCGGCGATGGTTCCGGTGAACTCGGGCTCGGCAAAGCCGAGCACCAACATCTGAACAGGTCCGATGGTCATGTTGTGGGGGTCCCTCCTCAGGAACTCGCGAGGATCTTCTGCTTCTGGGCGTCGAATTCCGCCTGGGTCAGGACGCCGTCGTCCATCAGCTTCTTCAGGTTCTCGAGCTGGGTGACCATGTCGTTCCCACCCACCGCGGCCGGCGCGGGCGGGGGCTCGGGCGCGCCCTGCTGCTGGTTCGCCTCCTGGGTGGCCTGTGCCGCCCCGGATTTCTTTCCGGCATTGTGGGCCACGGCGGCGACGCCGCCGATGACCGCTGCTCGCCTGAGGGGCCTTCTCCTCATCATGGTGGGGTCCTCCGTTCTCGATCCGCCGCCGGCCGTGTCCGGCTGCCTCCTCAACGTACCGCACCGGACCCCGGTCGGGGACGGGCGATCGGGCGCGGGACGGGCGGCGGCGCGGGCAGGCGGGGGTGCGGAGCCGTCGGGGGGCGGTGACGTGGCGGTACCCTGACCCGATCGCCGTCGACCTCGAGTACCCCGACCCGCCGCTGTCCCGCCCGGGGTTCGTGCTGCGCCCGTTCCGGGCCGGCGACCACCCCGCCGCCGCGGGCTACGCAGCCGACGCGGCCACCGCCCGTTGGGTGCCCCCGCTGCCGGACGAGGACCCCGACCGGGTCGTCGCCCTCTTCGAGCAGTTCCGGTCCGACGGGGACCTGCTGCACCTGGTCGTCGCCGACCCGGACGACGACGCGTACCTCGGCGAGGTGATGCTCGTCATGGGCGACGACGACGTCGGCGAGGTCGGTTGCGGGATCCTGCCCGGCCGACGGGGTGCCGGGCTCGGTGCGGAGGCCCTGCGCCTGTTCGACCGCTGGTGCGTCGACACCGCCGGCGTGCAGCGCCTCCAGGCGCTGGTGGCTGCGGACAACCCGGGTGGGCTGGAGCTCGCCCGCCGGATCGGGTTCCACCGCGAGGGGGTGCTGCGTGGCTACTGGGCCGGCGAGGACGGCCGCATCGACGTGGTCATGCACTCGATGCTCCCCGGCGAGGTCCCCGGCGGCGGCCACTGACGGACGGTGGCCCCGCCGTCGTGGGCGGCAGCCGATCCGAGGAGGAGCGCAGTGGCGAACGTCGTCCTGGCCCACGGGGCCTTCGACGAGCTGTGGGGACCCCACGAGATCACGTCGCGCTGGATGCCCGCGCGGCGCGACGGCCTGTGGCACCACGGGTACGAGGTCGCCGACGACGACGTCCGGATCTGCTTCTCCGGTGACCTGTTCCGGCGGCGCCCCGGGTCCGAGGAGACCGAGCTGGTGGAGCAGTCCCGTGCCGGGATCGCCGAGGCGCTGGGCGACCTCCACGGCGGTGACGCCATCGCCGCGCTGGGCCAGGCGGCCGGCGACGCCGCCTTCGACCGCACGGTGGACATGGTGACCGTCATGGCCACCCAGCCCGATCTGCGGGACCGGCTGCGCGGCCGGATCGAGGCGGTCGTCGACGACGACACCCGGGTGATCGTGGCCCACTCCCTCGGCACCGTCCTCAGCTACCTCGCGCGCTGCAACCACCCCGGGTGGCCGGTCGACACCTTCGTGGCCCTCGGGTCGCCCCTCGGGACGTCGATGATGTCCGGCCTGCTCCCCGACGCACCCGCCGACGGACCGGCACCGTGGCCCGGACCGGTCAGCCGATGGGTCGACGTGCGGGCCGTGCCGGGCGGATCCCGTCGACCACCCTCAGCGGAGAGGACCACGCTCGGCGAACCCGGTGGCGAGCAGCCGGAACGCCCGGTCGACCTCGGACACCAGGTCGTCGCCGTCGCTGCGGGCCCAACAGGCGAATGCGGCCATGGCCGCCCCGAGCGCGGCCCGGGCCACCGTCTGGGGTCCGAGGTCGTCCGGCGACCCGCCCATGCGGCCGGCGGCGAACCCGGCGACCACGTCGCACCACTCCTGGTAGCGCACGGCCGAGTGGGCCACCAACGTGGGCACGGTGCCGATCAGGACCATGCGGATCCGGAGCTCCTCGAGCTCCCCGGCGCCGAACCGGTTGGTGGCCATCACCGACCGCCGCACCACGTCCATCAGGGGTTCGGTGGCCGGCGCCTCGTCGAGTCGGGCCCGGAGGCGGACGAGTTCGGCGTCGAACTCACCCCATACGACGTCCGGCTTCGACTCGAAGTACCGGAAGAACGTGCGCCGCGAGATCCCGACCGCCGCCGCGATCTCGTCGACCGTGGTGGCGTCGTACCCCTGACGTGCGAACAGGTCGAGCGCGGCCCGCGCCACGTCCTGGCGCGAGGTGCTCGCCGGGCGCCCGCGCGACGGCTCCGTCGGCCCGCCCCCGGCTCCCCCGGCCACCGCCGTCACCGCTCCCCGGTCGTCACGCTTCCATTTTGGCATCGAGTGCACTGAAATTGCACCAACCGCACGAGACCCGGCCCCGGCCGGCCGATCCACCGGAGGACCCATGACCCCCACCACCGCCCCGGAGACGACCGAGGCCGACCCGGCCGAGCACGATGCCGCCACCCCCGCAGCGGGCACGGCGACGCCGCTGGTCGCGGGTGACCTGCTCGTCGAGGACGTGTCGATCGACGGGATGTGCGGCGTCTACTAGACCGCGCCGCACCCGACCCGACCCGCAGACCGACGCCATGAGCCAACCCACCACCGCACCCGGGTACGACGCGGCGCGCCCCTGGGAGCTCCACCCCCAGGTGTCGCTCCGTCCCGAGTCGTTCGGCGCCCTCGCCTACCACTTCGGCACCCGCCGGCTCTCGTTCCTGAAGAGCCGCACGCTCCTGACCGTCGTCGAGTCCCTGGCCGACCAGCCGTCGGGCCTGGCCGCCTGCCGGGCCGCCGGTGTGCCCGACGGCGAGCTCGACGCCTACGAGCAGGCCCTGGCCACCCTGGCCCGGACGGGCATGATCTGCGAGCGGGTCGCGTGAGCGGCACCGGCCACGACACCGGGTTCCGGCTGGTCGACCGGTTCGAGCACGGGCTCGACGCACCGATCTGCCTCACGTGGGAGCTCACCTACGCGTGCAACCTCGCCTGCGTCCACTGCCTGTCGAGCTCGGGGCGACGCGACCCGCGCGAGCTGTCGACCGACGAGTGCAAGGCGCTCATCGACGAGTTCGAGCGCATGCAGATCTTCTACGTCAACATCGGCGGGGGCGAGCCCACCATCCGGTCGGACTTCTGGGAGCTCGTGGCCTACGCCACGGCCCACCACGTCGGGGTCAAGTTCTCGACCAACGGCTCGCGCATCACCGCGGAGGTCGCCGCCCGGCTGGCCGCCAGCGACTACGTCGACGTCCAGCTGTCGCTCGACGGCGCCACGGCCGAGGTGAACGACGCCGTGCGGGGCGAGGGCTCCTTCGCCACCGCCGTGGGTGCCATGGAGCACCTGGCCGCGGCCGGGTTCGCCGGCTTCAAGCTGTCCGTGGTGGTCACCCGGCACAACGTGGGCCAACTCGACGGGTTCAAGGCACTGGCCGACCGCCACGGCGCCCAGCTGCGGCTGACACGGCTGCGCCCGGCCGGCCGGGGTGCCGACGTGTGGGACGAGCTGCACCCGACCGCCGACCAGCAGCGCCAGCTGTACGACTGGCTGGTGGCCCGGGGCGAGGACGTCCTGACCGGTGACTCCTTCTTCCACCTGGCGGCCTACGGGGACGCCCTACCGGGTCTCAACCTGTGCGGTGCGGGACGCGTGGTGTGCCTGGTCGACCCGGTGGGCGACGTCTACGCGTGCCCGTTCGCCATCCACGACGAGTTCCTGGCCGGCAACGTGCGCCACGGCGGCGGGTTCACCGACGTCTGGCGCACCTCCGAGCTCTTCACCGAGCTCCGCTCCCCCCAGAGTGCCGGCGCCTGCTCGTCCTGCGGCCACTTCGACGCCTGCCGGGGCGGCTGCATGGCGGCCAAGTTCTTCACCGGGCTCCCCCTCGACGGACCGGACCCCGAGTGCGTCCTCGGCCACGGCGCCCACGCCCTCGACGCCCGGGACGGCTCGGCCACGCCGCGGCCCTCCCCGGACCACTCGGCACGGCCGCGCCGGGTGGCGGTGGCGGTGACCCCCACCCGTCGGCCCGACCGCCGGTGCGACGAGAGCCCGCTGGCCGGGGCCGGCACCGCCCCCCGGGCGACGTGACCGGTCCCCGGCTGACCGACCCGGTCACCCTCGGGACCCGGGAGGCGCCCTCCCGGGTCGTCTTCGGCCCCCACGAGACGAACCTCGGGGAGGGTCGGGCCATCGGCCCCCGGCACGTGGCCTACTACGCGGCCCGGGCGGCCGGCGGTGCCGGCGTCCTGGTCACCGAGACGGCCTCCGTCGACCCGTCCGACTGGCCCTACGAGCGCGCCCCGCTGGCCACGTCGTGCGGGCCGGGATGGCGGTCGGTGGCCGAGGCGTGCCGTCCCCACGGCACGGTCGTCCTCGCCGGACTCGGGCACGCCGGCGGGCAGGGGTCGAGTGCGTACTCGCAGTCCGTCCTGTGGGCCCCGTCGCCGGTGGCCGATGCCGCCAGCCGGGAGCTGCCGATGGCGATGGGGTCCGTCGAGCTGGCCGCCGTCGTCGACGGGTTCGCCACCGCGGCCCGGGCGGCGGTCGACGCCGGGCTCGACGGCGTCGAGGTCGACGCCGGGGCCATCTCCCTCCTCCGCCAATTCCACTCCGGCATCACCAACCAGCGGTCCGACGCCTACGGCGAGGACCGTCTCCGCCTCACCCGCGAGGTGCTGGACGCCGTGCGGGCCGCCGTCGGACCCGGTGCGGTGGTCGCCCTCCGCCTGTCGTGCGACGAGCTGGCCCCGTGGGCGGGTGTCACCCCCGAGCAGGCGGCGGCCCACGTCGCCGAGCTGGCCGACCGGCTCGACCTCCTGACCGTCGTGCGCGGGGGCCCGTACTCGGCCACCGCCTACCGGCCCGACGCCCACACCGGGGCCGGGTTCAACCTCGAGCTGTGCGCCGCCATGCGCCGGGCGGCCGCCGGGCGGGTGCCGGTGGTGTTCCAGGGCAGCGTGGTCGACCCCGACCGGGCCGGCGCCGCCCTGGACGACGGTGCGGCCGATCTGGTGGAGATGACCCGGGCCCAGATCGCCGAGTCCGGACTGGTGGCCCTGGTGCGCGCCGGGCGGGCCGCCGAGGCACGGCCGTGCATCCTGTGCAATCAGGCCTGCCGGGTGCGCGACAACCGCAACCCCCTGGTCAGCTGCGTGGGTGATCCCCGTGCCGGACACGAGACGGTGGACGTCGATCCGGTGCACGCCGCGGCCGGGATCCCCGGCGCCGCCGTCCCGCCCGTGCTGGTGGTGGGTGCCGGTCCGGCCGGTCTCGAGTGCGCCCGGGTGCTGGCCAGCCGCGGCCACGACGTACGGGTCGTCGACCGCGCCCCGGTCACCGGTGGGGCCCTGCGGGCCGCCGCCGTGGGACCCGGGCGCGAGCGGCTCGCCGACCTGGTGGGCTGGCTGGCCGCCGAGTGCGCCCGGCTCGGCGTGGACGTCGAGCTCGGGCACCGGGTGGACGCCGCCGAGCTGGACGCGGCGCGGGCCGACGGGATCACCGTGGTGCTGGCCACGGGCGGACGGCGGGCGCCGTGGGAGCTGCCCACGGACGGCTCGGTCCCGGTGGTCGACGCCGCCACGGCACTGTCCGGCGGCGTCGACTCCCTGCCCGACGGTCCGGCCGTGGTCCACGACCCGGTCGGCGGGCCGGTGGCCGTCGGGGTGGCCGAGTGGCTGGCGGCCGCCGGCCGCGACGTCGCCCTGGTCACCCCCGACCAGATCGCCGGCACCCTGCTCTCGTTGACCGGTGACCTGGCCGACGCCAACACCCGCCTGCAGCGGGCCGGGGTGCGCCGCGAGCTGCGCGCCCTGCTGCGCCGGATCGCCGTCGGCGAGGTCCACGTCGAGGACGTCTGGACCGGCGAGGCCCGCGCCGTGACCGCCGCCGTCGTCGTCGACTGTGGGCACCGCCTCCCCGAGGAGCACCTCTACGACGCCCACCCGGGCACCCTGCGGGCCGGGGACTGCGTGGCCCCCCGCACGGTGCTCGAGGCCGTGCTCGAGGGCCGGAGGCGGGCACTCGAGATCTGCGGGGCGGTTCCCGCGGCCCGCGTCCCCACCACCACAGGAGCGACCCCATGACCGATTCCGAGCCCGTCGCCGGGACCGACCGCAGCCGGGGACGGGTGGCCGGCAAGGTCGCCCTCGTCACCGGGGCCGCACGGGGCCAGGGGCGCAGCCACGCCGTCCGGCTGGCCGCCGAGGGGGCCGACATCGTCGCCGTCGACCTCTGCGCGCCGGTGGCCCACGTGGACTACGACACCGCGACACCCGAGGACATGGCCGTCACCTCCCGGCTGGTCGAGGAGGCCGGCGGCCGGATCGTCACCGCCGCCGTCGACGTCCGCGACGCCGGCGGTCTGGCCGACGCCGTGGCCGGGGGCGCAGCGGCCCTCGGGGGTCTCGACATCGCCGTGGCCAACGCCGGCGTGTGCTCGATCCAGCGGTGGGACGAGGTGACCCCCGAGCTGTGGGACACGGTGATCGGCATCAACCTGACCGGGGTCTGGAACACCTGTACCGCCGCCATCCCCCACCTGCTGGAACGGGGCGGTGGCTCGATGGTGCTCATCAGTTCGACGGCGGGGCTGAAGGGCCAGCCGTTCCTCACCCCCTACGTCGCCTCCAAGCACGGACTGGTCGGCATCATGCGGAGCCTGGCCAACGAGCTCGCCGCCCGGCACATCCGGGTGAACTCCCTCCACCCGACCGGGGTCGACACCCCGATGCTGAACGCCATGACGGGGCTGACCGAGCGCATCGAGGCCAGCCCCGACGTCGGTTCCCTCTTCCTCAATTCGCTGCCGGTCGACCTGGTCCGGGCCGAGGACGTCTCCCACGCCGTGCTGTTCCTCGCCTCGGACGAGGCGAGGTACGTGACCGGCCTCACCATGACCGTCGACGCCGGGGCCTCGGCCCGGTGAGCCCGCCCCGGGGGACGACCCGATGAGCGCCGGGGGCCGCTACCGCCACCTGTTCACCCCGCTGCGCCTCGGACCGGTGACGGTGGCCAACCGGATCGTCTTCTCCGCGCACCTCACCAACTACGCCACCGACGGCCTGCCCACCGAGCAGCACGCCGCGTACTACGCCGCCCGCGCCGCCGGGGGCGTGGGCCTCGTGATCACCGAGGAGCACTCCACCCACCCCACGGACTGGCCCTACGAGAAGCTGATCCACGGGTTCCACCCCCGGGTGGTCGACGGGTACCGGCGGATCACCGACGCCGTCCACGCCCACGACGTCCCCGTCTTCGCCCAGCTCAACCACAACGGGGGCCAGGCCTCGTCGATGTACTCGCGGCTGCCGGTGTGGGCCCCGAGCCCGGTCCCGGACCCGCTCTTCCGCGAGGTGCCCAAGGCGGTGGAGCACCACGAGATCGCCGAGATCGTGGACGGCTACGCCACCGTCGCCGCCCACTGCGCGGCAGGCGGCTTCGACGGGGTGGAGCTCCAGTGCTCCCACTCCTCCATCGTCCGGGGCTTCCTGTCCCCGGCCACCAACCGGCGGACCGACGAGTACGGGGGCGACCTGACCGGACGGGCCCGGCTGCTGCTCGAGATCGTCGACGCCGTGCGCTCCACCATCGGTTCGGACCGGGCGCTCGGCGTGCGCATCTGCGGCGACGAGCTGATCGAGGGCGGCACCGACATCGACGACGCCGTGGCCGTGGCCCGCATGGTCGAGGCCAGCGGTCAGGTCGACTACATCAACACCTCGATCGGCGTGGCCACCGCCACCCTGTACATGATCGAGGCCAGCATGCAGATCCCGCCCGGCTACGCCCTGTTCGTCCCGAGCGCCATCCGGGCCGCCGTCGACCTGCCGGTGGTGGGGGTCGGCCGGTTCAAGGACCCGCTCCAGGCCGACCGGGCGCTGGCCGACGGCGTCTGCGACCTGGTGGGGGTCGTCCGGGGTCAGATCGCCGACCCCGACTTCGCCGCCAAGGCGCGTTCGGGGCACGCCACCGACATCCGCACCTGCCTGTCGTGCAACCAGGAGTGCGTCGGCCGGATGGGCCTGAACCGGTGGCTCGGCTGCATCGAAAACCCCCGCACCGGTCGCGAGGCGGAGCCCGTCCCCGCACCCCGTCGGCGGCGCAAGGTCGTCGTGGTCGGGGGCGGGCCGGGCGGGCTCCAGGCCGCCGTCACCGCCGCCGGGCGCGGCCACCACGTCGTGCTCTTCGAGCGGCACGACCGACTCGGCGGCCAGGCCCACGTGGCGGCGTCGGTACCCAGCCGCGCCGAGTTCTTCGACATCGCCCGCAACCTGATCGTGGCCGCCCGCCGCGAGGGCGTCGACCTGCGCACCGGGGTCGAGGCCACGGCCGACACGGTCCGGGCCGAGTCGCCCGATGCCGTCGTCGTCGCCACCGGCGCCCGCCCGGCGCGTCCGTGGTGGGCCGGCGGGGAGCCCCGCGTCGTCGATGTGCGCGACGTCCTGGAGGGACGGGCCCGTCCCGAGGGCCGGGTGGTGGTCGTCGACGAGCTCGGCTTCCACCAGGCCACCTCCACGGCCGAACTGCTGGCCGACCGGGGCTGCACCGTCGAGATCGTCACCAACGGCATGGTGGTGGCCCAGGACCTCGGGATCACCCTGGACATGGAGATGTGGAACGTGAAGGCGCACGCCCTCGGGATCGGCCAGGCCGTCGACCTCGTACCCATGGGGGTCGGGCCGGCCCCCGACGGGTCGGACGCGCTCGAGCTGCGCCTCCAGCACCACCCGACCGGGACCGACCAGGCCCGGACGTGCGACTGGGTGGTGTGCGCCGTGCACCAGCAGCCGGAGGACGACCTGTGGCACGCCCTCGACGGCGCGCCCTTCGAGGTCCACCGCATCGGTGACTGCGTCGCCCCCCGCCGCGCCCATGCCGCCGTCATCGAGGCCGACCGCGTGGCGGTGGCGCTGTGAGCGGGTCGACCGGCGGCACCGTCGCCGTGGTCGTGGCCCGGGACGGCCGCCTGCCCGTCGGGGCGGCCGAGGCGGTGGCCGAGGCCGGCGGCCGGGTGGTGGTCGTGGGCTCGGGGGCCGAGGAGGCCGCCCGGTCCCTGCCCGGGGCCGTGCACGCCCGCTGGGCGGAGACGGGCCGGGGACTGCGGCCGGCGGAGCTGGCCGCCTCCCTCGCCCCCGTCGTGGCCGACGAGACCCTGGTGATCCTGCCCGCCTCGCCCGACGGCCGCGACCTGGCGCCACGTCTGGCCGCGGCCACCGACCGCCCGCTGGTGGCCCGGGTGCTCGAGGCGGCCACCGGCCCCGCCGCCGACGGCACCACGTGCGTCCGCGCCCGGGTGGGACGCGTGGACGACCGGGTGCTGGTGCCGGTGGAGGTCCGCGGACCGGCGGTGGTCACCCTGGCCGCCGGCGGCCGGCCGGGCACCCGGGCCGACGGGGCCCCGCCCGGGACCGTGGTCGAGCCGGTGGGTCTCGCCGGGGCGGAGTGCGGTCCCGACCCGGAGCTCGTCGGACTGCTGGCCCCCGACCTGCACACCATGGACCTGGCCGACGCCACCCGGGTGGTGGTCGGCGGCGCCGGTCTCGCGGCCGGGCTCGACGACGCACGGGCCGCCGCCGTCTTCGGCCTGCTCGTCCGGGTGGCCGGTGCCATGGGCGGCTCGGCCGGCGCCACCCGGGTGGCCACCGACGCCGGCTGGACCGGCTACGAACGCCAGATCGGCACCACGGGCGTGACGGTGGACCCCGACCTCTACGTGGCGCTGGGCGTGTCGGGCGCCGTCCAGCACACCGGCGGCATCGGCGCCCCCCGCCACGTGGTGAGCGTCAACACCGACCCGTCGTGCCCGATGACGGCCATGGCCGACCTGGGCCTGGTGACCGATGCCGGAGCCCTCCTCGTGGAGCTGGCCGGGCGCCTCGACGTGGCCGGCGACCCGGTGGCACCGGGGGCGGCGGGGGCGGTCCGATGACCGGGCGTCACGACGTCGACGTCGACGCCGTCGTGGTCGGTGCCGGCCCCGCCGGCGCCTCGGCCGCCCTCGCCCTGGCCCGCGCCGGGCGGCGCGTCGTGCTGGTGGAGCGCGGCCCGTTCCCCGGGTCCAAGAACGTCTACGGCGGCGTGGTCTACGGCCGCGTGCTCGACGACATCGTGCCCCGGTGGTGGGAGGAGGCACCGGTCGAGCGCTGGATCGTGCGCCGGTCCACCATGATGGTGACCGGGTCGCAGTCGCTGTCGGTCGACTTCCGGTCCGACGCCTGGGGCAGCGCCCCCTACAACGGGATGACCACCCTGCGGTGCCACTTCGACGCCTGGCTGGCGGGCAAGGCGACCGCGGCGGGGGCGCAGCTCCTGACCTCCACGGTGGCCACGGGACTGGTGCGCGACGCCGGCGGCCGGGTGGTCGGCGTCCGGACGGACCGCGACGGCGCCGAGCTCCGCGCGCCGGTGGTGATCGCCTGCGACGGCGTCAACTCGTTCCTGGCCAAGGAGGCCGGGCTGCTGCCCAGGGCCGAGGCCTCCCACCACACACTGGGCGTCAAGGAGGTGCTCGACCTCCCGCCCGGCGCCATCAACGAACGCTTCGGGGTCCAGGACCACGAGGGCGTCGACGTGGAGATCCTGGGCTGCACCCGGGAGATCCCCGGAGGCGGGTTCCTGTACACGAACGCCGATTCGGTGAGCATCGGCGTGGTGGTGTCGCTGCCGGAGCTGGCGGCGTCGGGGGTCCGGCCCGAGACCCTGGTGGCCGACCTGAAGGCACACCCGACGATCGCCCCCCTGCTGCGGGGTGCGACGCTGCGCGAGTACGCGGCACACCTGATCCCCGAGGGCGGCTACGACACCATGCCGACCCTCGCCACCGACGGCCTGCTGATCGCCGGCGACGCCGGGGCGATGACCCTGGCGGCCGGGCTGTGGCTCGAGGGCGTGAACTTCGCCATCGGCTCGGGCCACGCCGCCGGACGGGCGGTCGACCGGGCGCTCGACCGTGGGGACTGCTCGGCCGCCGGCCTCGCCTCCTACCGGGCCGACCTCGAGGGGCAGTTCGTGCTGGCCGACCACAAGCGGCTGCGCAAGGCGCCGGCCCTCGTGCTGTCCGACCGCGTCCAGCAGCGCTACCCCGGGCTGCTGTGCGACCTGGCCGAGGGGATGTTCACCGTGACCAACCCGACGCCCAAGCCCGGTGGACTCAAGCTCACCCGGACCGTCGCCGCCCGACACGGCGTGTCGCTCCGCCAGCTGGCCGGCGACACCCTGCGCGGACTGAGGATCTTCGGATGAGCGGCGCCGGCGCCCGCCGCTGGGACGGGATCTCCTTCGAGGAGCGCATGGCCACCGTCGACTTCCGGATCGGCGCCCGGGCCCACATCACCGTCGACGCCGACGTGTGCCGCTCGTGCACGACCAAGGTGTGTGTGAGCGCGTGCCCGGCCGATCTCTTCGCGCCCACGGCCGACGGCGGCATCCTGTTCAACTACGAGGAGTGCTTCGAGTGCGGGACCTGCTACATGGTCTGCAACGCCGAGGGCGCCATCACCTGGACCTACCCCGACGGCGGCCACGGCGTCGTCTTCCACCACGGATGACGGTCGGACCCGGACCCGACGGCGGCCCCCGACGGGGGGCCGGCACCACACCGCTGGTGGTGGCCTGCCTGCGCATCAGCGACCTGCGACCGACCGTCGACCCGCTCGAGGGGACGGTCACCCGGGACCGGCTCGGTGTCGGGCTGTCCCCCGCCGATGCCGCCGCCCTCGAGCACGCCCTGCGGATCGCCGACACGTGGTCCGGTCGGGTGGTGGCCGTGTGCGTGGGTCCGGTCTCGGTGGAACCGGTGCTGCGCGACGTCGCCGGCCGGGGGGTCACCGTCGTACGTGTGCCGCTGGGCGACGAGGGGGACGGGCACCGCTACGTGGGCGAGCTGGTCGAGGACGAGCGCGACCTCGCCCGCACGCTGGCCGCCGCCATCGCACCGTTCGGCCGACCCGACCTGGTGGTGTGCGGCGACCGCTCGGTCGACCGCGGCACCGGCGCCCTGCCCGCCTTCCTGGCCCACGAACTGGGCGCGGCCCAGGCGCTCGGCCTGGTCGCCGTGGTACCGACGGACGGACCCGGTGGACGGCGGGCGCTGGCGGCCGAGCGGCGCCTCGACGGGGGCTGGCGTGAGCGCCTCCTGGTCCCCCTCCCCGCCGTGTGCTCCGTGGAGGGTGCCGGCGTCCGGCTGCGCCGGGCCCCGCTGGCGGGCGCCCTGGCCGCCGGGGCCGCACCGGTGCCGGTCGACCGGTCACTGGCCGTGGCGGCCGCCGCCCTCGCCGAACCCGGGGCCTTCCACGTGGGGGCGCCACGCCCGTTCCGGCCGCGTGCCCGCGTCCTGCCGGCACCGCACGGACGGGACCCGCGGCAGCGGCTGCTGGCGCTGACCGGAGCACTGGTGGCCCACGATCCCCCGACGGTGGTGGAGCCGGCCGACGCCTCCGAGGCGGCGGATGTCCTGCTCGCCTTCCTCGCCCGGCACGGCTACCTGGGTGACGGGGACCACAGTGGGGACGGGGCCTCGCCGTGATCCGGCTGGCGGAGCTCGCCTGGCCCGAGGTGGCCCGACTGGCGGAAGCCGGTGCCGTCCTGGTGGTGCCGGTCGGCGCCTGCGAACAGCACGGCCCCCACCTGCCCGTGACCACCGACGCCGACCTGGCCGAGGCCGTCGCCGGTGCGGCCGGCGAGCTCGACCCGCTGCTCGTGGTCGCCCCCGTCGTCGCCTACGGGTCGTCGGGTGAGCACGACGGGTTCGCCGGCACCCTCTCCGTGGGCCGTGACGTCACCGAGCAGCTGCTCGTCGAGCTGGGCCGCTCCGCCTCGGCGACCTTCGTCCACGTCGTGCTCGCCTGCACCCACGGCGGCAACGCCGCGCCGTTCCGGGCCGCCCTGGCCCGCCTGGCCGCCGAGGGGTGTCCGGTGTCGGGATGGTGGCCGCGGTGGGGCGGCGACCTGCATGCCGGGCGCACCGAGACGTCGTTGATGCTGGCCGTCGCCCCCGACCGGGTGCGCTCCGGCGCCGCCGTCCCCGGGAACCGTCGCCCGCTCGACGAGCTCCTGCCCCTGCTCGAGACGGGCGGGGTCCGGTCGGTCAGCCCCAACGGCGTCCTCGGCGATCCCACCGGCGCCGGCGCCGAGGAGGGCCGGGCCCTGCTGCGCACCGCCGGCGCCGACCTGGCCGCCACCGCCGCCCGGGCCCGGGCGGGCGCCACCGTCGCCGTCGCCGTCCCTGCGAACGAGAGTGAGGTACCCGCATGAGCCGAGTCGCCGTCGTGACCGGAGGGGCCCGGGGCATCGGGGCCGCCACCGTCTGCGGCCTGGCCGCGGCCGGCTGGCGGGTGGTGGCCGTCGACCGGGCCGGGGACGACCCCCGGGTTCCCTATCCCCTCGGCACCCGGGCCGAGCTCGACGCCACGGTGGCCCTGGCCGACCGGCTCGGCGGCGGCACCGGTGCGGTGGTGGCCCACGTGGCCGACACGACCGACGAGGCGGCGCTGGCCGTGGCGGTGGCCCTCGCCGAGGAACGCTTCGGTGGTGTCGACGCCGTCGTGGCCGTCGCCGGTGTCATCGCCGGCGGCACCCCCCTGTGGGAGATGCCGGCCGCCCAGCTCGAGGCCGTGCTGGCCGTGGACCTCGGGGGCCCGATCGCCGCCGCCAGGGTCGGGATCCCGGCGCTGCTCCGCCGGCCGGCACCCCGCCAGGGGCGCTACCTGGCCGTGGCGTCGGCGGCCGCCACCCGGGGGATGGCGGCCCTGGCCGCCTACGGCGCCGCCAAGGCCGGCGTGGCCGGTCTGGTGCGGGGACTCGCCGCCGACCTCGCCGGCACCGGCGTCACCGCCAACGCCGTGTGCCCCGGCTCCACCGACACGGCCATGCTGGCCGAGAGCGCCCGGCTCTACGGACTGCCCGACACGGCCCCCTTCGCCGACCAGCAGGCGATCGGCCGCCTGCTCGCCCCCGAGGAGGTGGCCGCCGCCCTGGTGTGGCTGGCCGGCGAGGCGAGCAGTGCCCTCACCGGTGCCGTGGTGCCGGTCGACGGCGGCCTGGCGCTGTGACCTCCGGCTGATGACGGCGCTGCCGGAGGGGTTCGGCCTGGCGCTCGACCGCCGGCTCCGGCGCTTCGGCGACGGCACGGTTCTGGCCGGTGGTCACCCGGGCCGGGTGGTGACGCTCACCCCGCGGGGTGCCCTCGCCCTCGACGGGCTGGTGGCCAGCGGCGTCGCCGACCCCGCCACCCGGGAGCTGGCCGGCCGCCTGGTCGACGCCGGGATGGCCCACCCCCGACCACCGGGACGCCCGACCCGGTCCGCGCCCGCCGTCACCGTCGTCGTACCGGCCTTCGGACGGCCCGGGGCCCTGGCGCGGTGCCTCGCCGCCCTCGGCGACGGGCATCCGGTGGTGGTGGTCGACGACGGATCCCCCGACCCCGGGCCGCTGGCCGACGCGTGCGCCGCCCACGGTGCGACCCTGGTGCGACGGCCGGTCAACGGTGGACCGGGCGAGGCCCGCAACGCGGCGCTGGCGCACGTCGGGACCGACCTGGTGGCCTTCGTCGACAGCGACTGCACGGTGGGACCCGGCTGGTTGGAGGGACTGACGTGGCTGTTCGCCGACCCGGACGTCGCCGCGGTGGCACCCCGGATCGTCCCCGACCGTCCGGAGCCCGGCGACCGGCGGGTCCTCGACCGGTTCGAGGCGGCGCGCTCGCCGTTGGACCTCGGGGCCGAGGAGGGTGAGGTCGGCCCGACGCGATCGGTCCGCTACGTGCCCACCGCCGCCCTGGTGGTCCGGCGGCGGGCACTGGAGGCCGTCGGCGGGTTCACCCCGGGTCTGCGGGTCGGCGAGGACGTGGACCTGGTGTGGCGGCTCGTCGGCGCCGGCTGGCGGGTCCGCTACGCGCCCGACGTCACCGTGGGCCACGCCGAGCCCCGGACCTGGTCCGACCTGCTGGCCCGGCGCTTCCGCTACGGCACGTCGGCCGGGCCGCTGGCCGCCCGCCATCCGGGCCGACTGGCCCCGGTCGAGTTGCGTCCGTGGCCGGCGGCCGCGGCCGCGGCCGCGCTGCTCGGTCGCCCGGGGACGGCGGCCGTCGCCGTCGCCGGGTCCGGGATCGTCCTGGCCCGGACCGTGGGCCCTCTCGGGGTACCGGGCGGGCAGGCGTGGGCGTGGAGCGCCGGAGGTGCCGGCTGGACCGTGGTGGGGCTGGGCCGGGCCGCCACCACGCTGGCCTCCCCGGTGCTGGTGTTCCTCGCCGGCCGGGGCGGCAGGGCCGCCCGCGCCGCCCTCGCCCTCGCCGTGGTCCCCCCGGCCGTGGAGTGGGTGCGGCGCCGGCCCGACCTCGACCTGCCCCGGTGGATGGCGGCGTCCGTGGCGGATGACGTCGCCTACGGCGCCGGGGTGTGGACGGGGTGCCTCCGCTCCCGGTCCTTCGGGCCCCTCCTGCCCACCCTCCGGACGGGCCGCCGACAATCGTGACCTCGCTCCTCCTCAAAAATGAGGAGTCGAGCACCGGTCCCGGTTCGCCCTCACGACCAGCGGGTATCGGGAGAAACGATGAGTACCATCGCCCTCCCGAGGCCCCAGAATTACACCTTGTTCCGTGGTGATGATCGGACATATCCCCAGGCAGGAAATCCATTCACGGCCGGTGGACAAATTGTTGAAAAACAAGCCTCCCGTAAGCTGCTCGGATTACCTGCCGATTCTCCCGAGACCGATGTGCCACCGCACACATCGGTCCAGTTCAGGGCCCCGTAGCTGACGGACCCCCGGGGAGGGCCAGGATCGGTATACTCCTCACAACGCACACCTGCCAAGGCGATTGCATGATTGCTCGCGACCCGACGGATGGCCGATCACTCGGCTTCCGACGGTAGCGAGGGTCGGGTCGACAGATGCTTGTCGGCCTTCGCAACACAACCAACGGCGGGGATGCGGCACGACGCGACCGCGTCGAGCGAGTCTTCGAGAAATGAGTGATGTCCCCACGACGCAATCCTGGGCATAACAACACCGGCCGCACACCCTGAGGCGTAACGCCAGGACGAACGGAGCCTGCCCGCTCGTCGTCCGGGGACCGCATGCGATGGCCGTTGCCCGCCAACACCAATCAGAGGAAGGCGCCCCGTGCGCCCTACGAAGGGAGGTGCCATGCGGACCCGCATTGCACTCGTGGCGATCATCCCGGTCGCCGTCATCACCGTCTCGTTCCTGAGCCAGCTCGTCTCCGTACAGCCGGCCCGGGCAGCAGCCGCCGCACCCCGCCGGCCGGTCGCGCACGCCACCGGGCACCGGTCCGACCGGCTCACGTCCATCGTCACCGACCACGGCCGCCTCGGACAGCGCACCGACACGGACACCGTGCCGGTGCTCCCCCGTCTGGCTGCCGCCCTGGTGACCGGCCACTCCGCCGGGACCAAGGAGGTCGTCCCGGTGGCCCCACCGGTACCGGCCGACACCGTCACCCCCGCCGAGCGCGACGCGTGGGAGCGCGTCGCCATGTGCGAAGAGGGCGGCGACTGGCACGCCGACAACGGCCGCTTCAGCGGTGGCCTCGGGATCACACGGTCCAACTGGGCGATCTACGGCGGGCTGCGGTACGCCCCCGAGGGCGCCATGGCCACCGAGGACCAGCAGATCATGGTCGCCGAGCGGATCCAGGGCAGTCCGCCCGACCAGTACGGGTGCCGGGGCTGGTAGCCACCGGCGCCAGACCGAAGCACCGCCTCCGCCGCTCACGGCCCGGGAGGACTGCGGCACAGGACCCCCACCGGCAGTCGTCGGAGGGGGTCCTGCCGCGTCCGGCCCCGGATGCCCGGGTCAGCCCTCGGGCGGTACCGCCCCCGACCGCGCGGCCTGCCGGGCGGCCCACAGCAGCGGCAGCTGCAGCGGCATCCGTCCCCACGCCACCGCCGCGGAATCCCCACCCCCGGGGTGCCGGCCCGAGCCGGCGTCGAGCGCCATCTGCAGGTTGGCCGGCCACACGGCGAGGAGGAGCGCCGTCGAGGCGGCGGACGCCCAGCGGGCCCGGCGGGCGAGCCCCCAGGCGCAGGCCAGCTCGGCCAGCCCGCGGGGTGCGGCGGCACGGACCCGGTCCATCGTCGGATGGTAGGCGGCGCAGGCGCCGGGCGCCTGCGGGCCGGACGCGGCAGACTCGGGACATGGAACCGCTCGCCGTCCACCACGTCTCGGTCAACGTGGTCGACGTGGCCGAGGCCGTCGCCTTCTACACCGGGGTCCTCGGCGGGTCCGAGCGGTCCGACCGTCCCGACTTCGGATTCGGCGGAGCCTGGATCGACATGGGCGCCAACCAGGTGCACCTGCTCCAGGCGGGGCCGCCGCCGGTGCTCGGACAGCACTTCGCCGTCAAGGTGGCCGATCTCGACGGCGCCGTCGCCGAGCTGCGGGCCCGGGGCGTCGAGGTGGCCGACCCGACACCCGTGGGCGCGGGCCGCCAGACGTTCGTGTCGGACCCGTCGGGCAACACGGTCGAGCTCTTCGAGGGTCCGACCGGCCCCTGAATTGCGAACACCGGAGGCCCGTGGGCCTCCGGTGTCGCGAGTCGCTGCCGGAGTCCGACAGCGGCGGTTCAGATCTTGCGGACCTGGCTGGCCTGCAGACCCTTCTGGCCCTGCTTGGTCTCGAACTCCACACGCTGGCCCTCCGCGAGGTCGCGGAAGCCCTCCATCTGGATCTCCGACTGGTGGACGAAGAGGTCATCCCCACCGCCGTCAGGAGTAATGAATCCGAAGCCCTTTTCGGCGTTGAACCACTTGACTGCACCTACACCCATAACTGAGTCTCCTTGAAATTCACGCACGAAAACGCGGGGATCCACTTCGAAGCCCTACCTACATGGACCCGCGTGATAGGGCCTATGTACCCACCAGCCTAGGCGCTGCCCGGCTCCGGTGCTGACCGACGGCCCGCGAGGGCCCGGAGGGGCCCGCCACCGGCCCGTCCCGGACCCCTCCCCGGGTGGCCCGGACCCACTGCTACCGTCTGGCGCCATGGCCCTCGCACGTCGACCCGGCCCTGTCCGCACGCCCGTCGCGTCGGCGATCGTGGCCCTGGTGGCACTGGCCGCCGCCTGCGGTTCGTCGGGGACCACGGCGACCACGGCCCCGTCCACCGCACCCTCGACGACGGCCGCCGCACTGCCGCCGCTGGCGCCGCCGCCGCCGATCACCTGGACGACCTGCCCGGCGCACGCCGGCGTCGAGTGCGGGACCGTCCCGGTCCCCCTCGACTACGCCCACCCCGCCGCCGGCACCCTCGAGATCGCCGTCTCCCGGATCCCGGCGACGAACGGTACGGCGACGGACGGCACCCTGGTCGTCAATCCCGGCGGGCCGGGGGAGTCGGGCAACCAGATCCTGCCGATCGAGTACCCGCTCTTCCCCGCCGCCGTCCGTGCCTCGATGGACGTGGTCAGCTTCGACCCCCGGGGTACCGGCGCCAGCAGCCCGCTGCAGTGCGGCACCAGCCTGGCCGGCGTCACCAGCGCCCTGCCGGTCCCGGCCGCCCCCGGGCAGCCGCTGCCGGGGACGCCGGTGTTCGCCGGGATCCCCGTGGCCTGCGCCCGCGCCGCCCCGGCCCTGACGGCACAGGTCGACAGCATCGACACGGCCCGGGACCTCGACCGCATCCGCCAGGCGCTCGGGCTGGACACGATCAGCTTCTACGGGCTCTCGTACGGCACCGTCCTCGGGACCGCGTACGCCTCCCTCTTCCCCCACCGGCTGCGGGCGATGGTCCTCGACGGCGCCGTCGACGTCTACGCACCGCTGGCCGTGCAGGCCGAGGAGCAGGCACCGGCGGCCGAACGGTCGCTCGCGCACCTGTTGGCCACCTGTGGGTCCCCGGGACCGTGCCCGCTGGGGCCGGACCCGACCGGCTTCTACGACCACCTCCAGGCATCGATCACCGCCCACCCGCTGCCCGCGCCCGGCAACGGGGACACCACCCCGGTGACCGTGGGCGACCTCGACACGGCGTCGCTGTTCGCGGTCAGCGTCCCGGGCTTCACCCCGCTCTACGACTCGGCCCTCCTGGCCGCGTCCCACGGGGACGGCAGCGACCTACGGGCGCTCGCCCTGGAGTTCGTCGTCGACATCGACGGCGCCCCCCTGGTCGACGCCCAGTGGGCCATCACCTGCAACGACACCACCGGCCACCCGGGACCCGTGGTGGCCGGCTCCCTGGCCCGCATGCTCGCCGCCCGCTACCCGCACCTCGGCGGGTTCGCGGTCAACTACAACCTCGGGGGGTGCATCGCCTGGCCCGACGGGGCGCGACCGGTGACCGCGGTCCACCCCGTCGACGCCCCGCCGGTGCTGGTCATCGGCAACACGGGCGACCCGAACACGCCACTGGTCGGCGCCCGCCACCTCGCCGCCGCCTACCCCCACGCCAGCCAGCTGACCTGGGTCGGCTGGGGGCACACCTGGCTGCTCAGCGGATCGACCGACACCTGCGTGCAGGCCGCCGTGTCCCGCTACCTGGCCGGCGGGGGACTCCCACCGACGGGGACCGTGTGCCACTGAGCCGGCGGACGCCCTCCCCCGACGCCCCCGGTCAGTCGGCGCCGGTCACCCGCTCCAGATGGAGCGCCCGCCGCGGACACTCGGCGGCGGCCCGGGTGGCGAGGTCGACCAGCTGGCGCTCCACCGGCCGGCCGTCGACGACCGGGTAGCCCCACTCGTCGAGCGTCACCCGTTCGGGCAGCAGCTCGGCGCAGTACCCGAAGGCGTCACAGGCCACCGGGTCGACCCGCAGCCGGACCCGCACCGCGCCGGGCCGGCTCATGCCGCACCCCGGCGGGCGACCGGGAATTCGAGCACGGTCGGGGCCGTGTGCCCGGCGCACGGCCGGCCCGCGGCATGGCCGACGACGTCGTCGTGGAAGACCTGGAGCGCCGAGCGCACCAGACGGACGACCCCGTCGGGGTGACGGCAGGCGCCCCGCCCGTCCACGGTGGCGCACCGTTGCTCGAGGCGGGCCAGGACGGCGACGTCGCCGCGCCCGGCCGCCAGCAGGTCGAGGTCGTCGGCGATCGCCGGCAGCCCGAAGACGCACGGTCCGCACTGCCCGGCGCTCTCCCCCGCCATGTACCGGGCGATCCTCGCCGTTTCGGTGACGCCGCACGACGTGGCCGGGAGGACCACGGCGATGCCGACCCCGTGGGTGGCCCCCACCGCGGCCAACGGACCGGGCGCGAAGGCGACCGTCGCCCGTTCCGGGTGGAGCCAGGCGCCGCCGTAGCCACCGAGCAGGATCCCGGCCACGTCGTCCGTCGGGCCCACCCGGGCGACGATCTCGTCGACCGGGGTCCCGAGTTCGACCTCGAGCACGCCCGGCGAGCGCACGGCACCCGACACGGTGACCAGGGTCGTCCCCGGGGCCTCTGCGGTCCCCAGCTCCCGGAACCAGGCGCCGCCGTGCCGGGCGACGAGCGCCACCTGGGCCATCGTCTCGGCGTTGTGGACGAGCACCGGGCGCCTCCCGAGCTGCAGGGGGACGGATTTGTCGACCCGGAGGGCCGGACGTGCGTCCCCCCGCTCGAGCCAGGCGACCAGCGCCGACTCCTCACCGGTCACGTACCCGGCCGGTGGGCGTCGCAGGGACACCGCCCGGCCGATGCCGGCGCGGCGCCGTTCGTCGACCGCCCGCTGGAGGGACCGGGCGGAGGCGTCGCGGTCGTCGGCCACGCACACCACCACCTCGCGGGCACCGGCGACGGCGGCGGTGACCTCGGCTCCGTCGAGGACGAGGTGGGGCGCCCACGTCAGCAGCACGCGGTCCTTGGCGCTGGCGGGCTCGCCCTCCATGGCGTTCACCACCACGACGGGACGCCGCCCCGACCGCGTGGCCGCGTCCCACTTGGCGGCGGCCGGGAACCCGCCGCCGCCCCGACCGGAGAGACCGGAGTCGGCCACCGCCTGCCATACGGCGTGGCTCCACTCCCGATCGTCCCGCATCGGGACACCGAGGGGGCCGTGGAGTTCGAGGTGGGTGGTGAGCCCCGGGTCGGCGGGACCGGCGGGGCCGGTGCGCAGCAGCCGCTCGGTGCGTTGCAGGGTGGTGGCGGTCATCGTGGGTCCCTCTCGAGGAGTCGGGTGGCGGTCGGGGCGTGTGCGGTGGGAACGCCGGCGTCGGGCGGGGATCCGGCGCCGGCGCCCGGCCGTGGAGTGTCAGGAGTGTGCGCTCGGTGGCGGGCACGGGCCCCGCCCGGTGCGGGGTGGGTGGCGGCCGGGCGGTGGCGCAGCGGGACGGCGCGGGTGACGGCACCCTGCCGCACCGCCTCGTCCCGGGTGGTGCGGTGATCGCCGATCCTCCACACCAGGGCGCTCACCACGGCGACGGTGCAGGCGCCGGCGACGACGTCCATCCACAGCTGGGCGGCGTCGGTGCCGGTGCCCAGGGCATGGGCCATGGCCAACGGCCAGCAGCCGTAGGCCAGCCAGTGGAGGCCGCGCCAGGTCCGGGGGGCGATCCTCCGGCGCAGTGCGCTCGACACGGCCACGGCCACCAGCAGGTCGACGGCGATGGTGCCGAGCCCCGTCCACACGGTCCGGAACGGCGAGACGAACGGCACGACGGCCGACAGCAGGCCGACCCGGACGTACGTGTCGACGACCGCGGTCACCACGTGGAGGGCGAGGAAGACGAGGGCGAACAGCGTGGCCCGCTTGTGGAGGTCGACCTGGGCGAAGGCCGGCCACCGACGGGTGCGGACCCGGGAGGCCGACAGCAGGCCGAGCACGGTGGTGACGGTCAGCAGCACCAGGGCGACGACGCCGGTGGCCCGGATCGTGTACCAGACGGCGGTGCTCAGCGAGGTGGAGGTGGCGGCGAGCATCACGCGGCCGCCCGGCTCGCGGCGCTCGGCGTCGGCCAGTCGCCCACACGGACGACGGTGCCGTCCGGGGCGACGAGCCGGGCGGCGACGCCGTGGGCGGCCAGGTTGCCCGGGGCGTCCTCACCCCAGACGATGGCCGCCGTCGACCACCCGTTGGCCTCGAGACACGTCGGCGCCAGCACCGAGGCGAGCGCCCAGGTCGACGGGGCCACCTCCCCGGTCCACGGGTCGACGATGTGGTGGAGGGTGCGCCCGGCCCGGGTCCAGGTGCGTGCCGTGGTGCCCGACGAGGCGAGTCCGCCGGCGTGCACGGCCACCACCTCGTCGGCGTCGGCGGGAGCCGTCTGGGACCGCGACGCGATCCCGACCCCCCAGCCGCCGGTCGGGGCGGGTCCGGCGACGGCGACGTCGCCGCCCAGGTTGACGAGGACGCCGCAGCCGAGCGCCTCGGCGATCCGCTGCGCCGAGCGGTCGGCGGCGAACGCCTTGCCGGTCGAGCCGAGGTCGACGTGGACACCGGCCGGGACGGTCACCGTCCGTGCCGCGGGGTCGAGCCGGACCTGCCACCAGCCCGGCGCCGGCCGGGGTGGGACCGCCGGGACGTCGTCCCGGCCGTCGAGCTCGTCGTAGTCCCGGTCGTAGCCGAGTTCGACGAGGGCCGAGCCGATCGTGGGGTCGACGATCCCGGCCGTGCGGACGGCCACGCCCGCCGCCGCGTCCAGGGCGGCGAAGAGCAGCGGGCCGACCGGCACCGGACGGCCCTGGCCGTGGAGCTCGACCTGTCGGAGCTCGGAGTCGGGACGGAACCGGCTGCACGCCTCGTCGAGGTCGGCCAGGTCGACGGCCAGCAGCCCCAGCGCGGCGTCGGCGAGGTCGACGTCCTCGACCACGACGGACGCCGTGGTGCCGATGGCCCGCAGCGAACGGACCGACCACACCGCCGGCGGTGTCACGGGGGTGCTCACGACTGTCCTGACGTGGTGGTGGCCGCCGGGGTCGTGGTGGTGGTGGTCGGCGTGGTCGAGGTGGTGGACGACGAGTCCGACGAGCCCGACGAGTCCGACGAGCCCGAGGTGGTGCCGGTGCCCGAGGTGGTGCCGGTGGTCGAGGTGGTGGACGTCGACCCGGTGGTCGAGGTGGTGGACGTGGTGGCCGACGTCGCCCGGGTGGCGAAGGTGCGGGGTGTCGCACCCGCGGCGATGCCGGCGGCGATGCCGACGGCGGCCATCGTGGCGGTCACGCCCATGGCGACGGTGGCACGGCGGAGGCGCACGAGGGCCTCGTCCCGTGAGCGGGCGGCGTCGTCGGTGCGGAGGCGCTGTCGGGGTGCTGCTGCCATGGGATCACCTTTCCGTGGGGGCGCCGTCCGGGGATCGGCCGGTGCGCTCTGACCACACCAGTGGAGGGGACCCACCGGAGAGCGGCCTTGAGCCGACCTGGGCGTCTCCTGTGAATCCGGCCCACGTCCGGCGTCGTGCCGGCTCCGAGGGGTCTCCGGGGACCGTCCGGAGGGGTCGGAGCCGTCCGCCGGCACTCACAGCCGGTTCACAGCCGGATCACACCTGCAGGTCAGACCCCGGTGCGAAGCTGGCAGCGCACGCAGACCACAGACGGCGCCCAGCGTCCGAGGAGAACCCGTGGAGCCCACCCGAAGCCAACGCATCCTGGTCGTCGACGACGAACCGTCCATCGTCGACGCCGTCGCCACCTCCCTCCGCTACGAGGGTTTCGAGGTCGCCGAGGCGGTCAACGGCCGTCTGGCCCTGGCGGCCGCCCAGGACAGCCCGCCCGACCTCATCGTGCTGGACGTCATGCTGCCCGACCTGGACGGGATCGAGGTGACCCGGCGGCTCCGGGCCGACGGCCTCCGGGTGCCGGTCCTGTTCCTGACCGCCCGGGACGCCGTCGAGGACAAGGTGGCGGGCCTCACCGTCGGCGGCGACGACTACGTCACCAAGCCGTTCGCGCTCGCCGAGGTGGTCGCCCGCGTCCACGCCATCCTCCGCCGGGTCGGTGCCGAGCCCCAGGACGGCGGGGTCCTGCGCTTCGCCGACATCGAGATGGACGAGAACGCCCACGAGGTCACCCGGGCCGGACAGGTCATCCCGCTGACGGCCACCGAATTCAACCTCCTCCGCTTCTTCATGCTGAATCCGCGCCACGTCCTGTCGAAGTCGCAGATCCTCGACCACGTGTGGCACTACGACTTCGGCGGCGACGGCAACGTGGTCGAGACGTACGTGAGCTACCTGCGCAAGAAGCTGGAGGTGGCGGGTCCGCCCGTCATCCACACCGTGCGGCTGGTCGGGTACGCACTCCGCGAACCGACGGCCGGCTGAGCGTGTCGCTCCGCGCCCGCCTGCTCATCGCCGTAGGCGTCATCGCCTTCGTGGCCCTGGCCATCGCCGAGATCGCCACCTACTCCGCCCTCCAGTCGTTCCTGTACCAGCGCGTCGACCAGGAGCTCTCCAGCCTGCACGGGCGCTACGAGCAGGCCATCGACCAGGGATTCCCCGTCAACTGCACCGGCGGGCCCGACGGCGGCCCACCCGGCCCCGGGGCCGACGCCGGGTCCGGCTCCGAGACCGGGCCGTCCAACGCCCAGCAGACCGTGGCGGTCCAGGTCCGCACCAAGGCGGGCACCCTGGTAGGTGGGACGGGCTGTCCCACCTACGTCGACGGCACGGCCTACACCCCGTCCATCACCGGGACGATCAGCGGGTTCACCAGTGCGCCCGACGGCACCCAGGTCGCCTACTTCACCGCCCCCTCCGCCACCGCCGGCGGGCCGGCCCTGCGGGTACGGGCCTCCACACTCACCAACGGCGACCTGCTGATCCTGGCGCTGCCCCTCGGCGACACCCAGAGCACGCTCCACCAGCTGCTGATCATCGAGCTCATCGTCTCGGCCGGCGCCATCCTCGTCGCCCTGGGCGCCGGGTTCTGGCTGGTGCGCCTCGGGCTGAAGCCGCTCCGCGACATGGAGGCGACCGCCGAGTCGATCGCCGCCGGGAACCTGACCGAGCGGGTCCCGGGTGAGAACGACACGACCGAGGTCGGCCGGCTCGCCGCCACCTTGAACGTCATGCTGAACCGGATCGAGACGGCCTTCAGCGCACGGGTGGCGTCCGAACAGCGGCTGCGCGAGTCCGACGCCCGGCTGCGCCGGTTCGTGGCCGACGCCTCCCACGAGCTCCGTACGCCCATCGCCGCCGTGTCGGCCTACGCCGAGCTCTTCGGCCGCGGTGCCTCCGAACAGAAGGAGGATCTCGAACGCCTGATGCGGGGCATCGTGTCCGAGACCGGTCGGATGGAACGGTTGGTGTCGGACCTGCTCCTCCTGGCCCGGCTGGACGACGGCCGGCCGCTGGAGCTGCAGCCGGTCGACCTGGTCGAGCTGTGCGCCGATGCCGTCCACACGGCGCAGACGGTCGGGCCCGCATGGCCGGTGCACTTCCATGCCACCCGCCCGATCGAGGTGGTGGGCGACGCCACCGGGATCCGCCAGGTGGTCGACAACCTGCTCGGCAACGTGCGCGCCCACACGCCGGAGGGGACCACCGCCGAGGTCTCGGTCGACAGCGACGACACCTCGGCCGTCATCGAGGTCGCCGACACGGGCCAGGGGATGTCACCCGATCAGGTCGACCACGTCTTCGAACGGTTCTACCGCTCCGACCCGAGCCGGTCGCGCCTGCACGGCGGGGCGGGGCTCGGGCTGTCCATCGTCTCGGCGATCGTGGCCGCCCACGGCGGCACGGTCACCGCCCGCAGCACCGAGGGCGAGGGGACGACCTTCACCGTGCTCCTACCGATGGCGCCGGCCCCGGGTCTGCCTGCCGCCGGGGAGCCACCCGCCGTCGGGGTCGGCGACCCGTCGTAGCCTCCCGCCGGAGCCGGCGCACCGGTCCCGCCTGCGAGCCCGGGGGACGGTGCGCGCCCGGTCGGCCCTGGTCACGTCGGGTTCGCACGATTCACAGGCGGGGCACAGGTCGTTCCCACCGTGGACGGAGCCTGCCCCTCCACAGTGGCGACATGAACCTCACGCCTCTGCCCCGCCCGCAGGACGAGGACCGCACCAGCGCCCCCGACCTCGAGATCGTCATCCCGGTCTACAACGAGGCCCGGCAGCTGGCGGCCAGCGTGACCGCCCTGCGGGGCTTCCTCGACTCGTCGTTCCCCCTGGCCACGGTGGTGACCATCGCCGACAACGCCAGCACCGACGACACCTGGGCCATCGCCACCGGGCTGGCCACCAGCCTGCCCGGCGTGCAGGCGCTCCACCTGGACCGCAAGGGCCGGGGCCGGGCCCTCCGGGCCGCCTGGACGGCCAGTCGGGCACCGGTCGTGGGCTACATGGACGTGGACCTGGCGACGGGGCTCGACGCCCTCCTGCCCCTCGTCGCCCCCCTGCTGTCCGGACACAGCGACGTCGCCATCGGCACCCGGCTGGCGCCCGGTGCCCATGTCGTGCGCGGGGCCCGCCGCGAGGTGATCTCCCGCTCGTACAACCTGCTGGTACGGGCCTCCCTCGGCAACGCGTGCACCGACGCCCAGTGCGGATTCAAGGCGCTCCGCCGCGACGCCGCCGCCGTCGTCCTGCCGCTGGTCGAGGACGAGGCCTGGTTCTTCGACACGGAGCTGCTGGTCACCGCCCGGCGGCTCGGACTCCGGATCCACGAGGTCCCGGTCGACTGGGTGGACGACCTCGACTCGCGGGTGGCCGTGGCCAACACCGCCTGGCTCGACCTGTGCGGCATCGCCCGGATGGCGACGCCGCGGTCCAGGCGACGGGCCGCCGGTCGGCGCGCCACGGTGGCGCACCACGCGCCCGCGGCGCACCCCGCGGCGGCGGCACCCCACCCGTCGGCCGGGGCGCCGGACACCGGGGCGGACGGGGCGGACGGCGAGGTCTTCGCCGACGAGCTCCTCCGGTTCGCCGGCGTGGGTGCGGTCAGCACCCTCGCCTATCTGCTCCTGTTCGCCCTCCTCCAGCCCTGGCTCGGCGGGTACGCCGCCAACGCCCTGGCCATCGTGGCCTGCAGCCTGGGGAACACCGCGGCCCACCGGGGTATGGCCGGAACCGCCCGCCACGGCCTCGACCGGTCCCGCCGGGTGCTGACCGCCTCGGCGCTGCTCGGCGTCAGCCTGGCCTTCACCACCGGGGCGTTGGCCGTGGTGCGCGCCGTGGGCCTCGACGGCCTCGCCCCCGAGGTGGTGGCCGTCACCGTCGCCAACCTGGCCGCCGCCGCCTTCCGGTTCTCGATCCTCCGGTCCTGGGTGTTCCGCCCGACGTTCGGCACCCACCTGGAGCACGCGGTCGCCGCTCCGGTCCCCCCGGCAGCCGTCCCGACGTCCCCCCAGAGGATCTCCCGATGACCGACGCCACACCCGGAACGCACCCCGGGCCGTCCGTGCCCACCGGACCGTACACTCCGCCCGGACCGGGGGCCGTCGGCGTCGTCGACCCGCCGACCCGGACCGTCGGCGACGGTGCGGAGGCCGTGGACGCCGCGGCTCCCGCCCACGGTGAGCACGGGGCCGGTGAGGTGCCGCAGCCGCCGACCGGCGTCGGCCGGCGTCTCGTCCGCGGACGCCCCGAGGACCCGGCCTGGGTCCGTCCCGCCCTGTTCGCCCTGCTGGTCGGCACCGGCCTGCTCTACCTGTGGGGTCTGGGCAGTTCCGGCTGGGCCAACAGCTTCTACTCCGCCGCCGTGCAGGCCGGTACCAAGAGCTGGAAGGCGTTCTTCTTCGGCTCGTTCGACAGCTCCAACTTCATCACCGTCGACAAGCCGCCCGCCGCCCTGTGGGTGATGGAGCTGTCGGCCCGGGTGTTCGGGGTGAACTCGTGGAGCATCCTCGTGCCCCAGGCTCTCGAGGGTGTGGCCACCGTGGGCGTCGTCTACCTGTGCGTCCGCCGGTGGTTCGCCCCCGGCGCGGCGCTGCTGGCCGGTGCCGTGGTGGCGCTGACGCCGGTGGCGACGCTGATGTTCCGGTTCAACAACCCGGACGCGCTGTTGACCCTGCTCCTCAGCCTGGCCGCCTACGCCACCATCCGGGCGGTCGAGGGAGGCCGTACCCGGTGGATGGTGCTCGCCGGCGCACTGGTCGGGTTCGGGTTCATCACCAAGATGCTGCAGGCCGTCATCCTGCTGCCGGTCCTCGCCCTGGTCTACCTGGTGGCCGGCCCGCCGAAGCTCGGCCGACGGGTGCTCCAGCTCGTCTACTCGGGTGTCGCGCTGGTCGTCGCCGGCGGTTGGTGGGTGGCCGTGGTCCAGCTGACGCCGGCCGCCGACCGGCCCTACGTGGGCGGGTCGACGGACAACAGCCTGCTCAACCTCATCTTCGGCTACAACGGGATCGGCCGCCTGAGCGGCAACGAGACGGGCAGTGTCGTGCCGGGCCGGACCGGCACCGGCTCCCCGTGGGGGCCCACCGGCTGGGACCGGTTGTTCCTCAAGTCGTTCGGCGGGCAGATCTCCTGGCTCATCCCCGGGGCCCTGGTCGGCCTGGCCGCCGTGCTGTGGCTGACCCGGCGTGCCCCACGTACCGACCGGACCCGGGCCGCCTTCGTGCTGTTCGGCGGGTGGCTGGTCCTCACCGGACTCGTCCTCAGCTACGCGCAGGGGATCATCCACCCGTACTACACGGTGGTCCTGGCGCCGGCCGTCGGTGCGCTGGTCGGGATGGGCGCCTGGGTGCTGTGGAGCCGTCGGGCCGAACTGTTCGCCCGACTGGCGCTGGCCGTGGCCGTCGTCGCCACGGTCGTGTGGTCGTTCGTCCTGCTCGGGTGGAGCCCGGGGTGGTACCCCGCACTCCGCTGGGTGGTCCTGATCGGCGGCCTGGTCGCCGCCGTGGCCCTGGCCGCCCTCCCCCGCTCGCGGGGCGTGCTCGCCGCCGGCATCGCCGGGTTGGGGATCGCCGCCGTGCTGGCCGGACCGGCCGCCTACTCGCTCGACACGGCATCGGTGCCCCACTCGGGCGCGATCCCGTCGGCCGGCCCGACCGTGGCGGCCGGCTTCGGCCCCGGGGGCGGGTTCCCCGGTGGTGGCCGGTTCGGCGGCGCCGGCCGCTTCGGCGGCGGAGGGGGCGGGTTCACGCCACCGGCCGGTGGGTTCCCCGGCGGCGGTACGCCGGGTGGCTTCCCCGGTGGCGCCCCGACCGGCGGGTTCGGCGGGGGTGCCCTCCCCGGGGCCGGTGGGTTCGGCGGGGGTGCCCGTCCCGGCGGCTTCGGCGGCGGTGCCGGCGGCGGGCTGCTCAACGCCTCGACACCCGGAAAGCAGCTCATCACCCTCCTCCAGGCCGACGCGGCGCGCTACTCCTGGGTGGCGGCCACCACCGGCTCGGACTCGGCGTCGGGCTACCAGCTCGGCTCCGGCGACCCGGTCATGGCCATCGGCGGGTTCAACGGGACCGACCCGACCCCGACCCTCGCCCAGTTCCAGCGCTACGTGGCCGAGGGCCGGATCCACTACTACCTCGGTGGCGGCGGTGGCTTCGGTGGCGGCGGTTCGACGTCATCGGACGCTTCGGCCATCGCCACCTGGGTGGCGGCCCATTACACGGCCCGGACGGTCGACGGCGTGACCGTCTACGACCTGACCGCGGCGACGACGTGAGCGGGTGGGCGGCCACCGGGGCCGGGACCCGGTGGACCCTCCGGCCACGACCCGACCGGCGGGTCGCGCTCAGCGAGCGGGGCGGGTCATGGTGAACAGCGGGGGGCCGTTCCTCGCCGGGGTGAGCCGTTCCGTCTCCTCGAACCCGAAGCGGCGGTAGTAGGCGAGGTTGTCCTCCTTCTGGGTCTCGAGGTAGCAGGACAGACCGTCCTCGTCGTTGCGGGCCAGCGACGGCTCGAGCAGCGCGGTGCCGACGCCGCGGCGCCACATCATCGGATCGGTGGCGAGCAGGCACAGGTACCAGTGCGCCTCCCGGGGTCGGACCTTCTCGATCGCCATCGTGTAGCGCAGCCCGGTGACCAGTGACGCCGGTCGGGGGATGAGGGCGCGCAGCGATCCGCCCATCTCGCGGACCTGGCGGCCCACCGGCAGCGGGTGGGATCCCGGACGCTGCCAGACGCAGACGCCGACGAGCAGGCCCGCGTCGTTCCGGGCGCCGGTGGCCACCCCGCTCCCACCGAGGGCGATCAGGTGGCTGCGCAGGTACAGGCCGAGTCCCCGCACCCGCAGCCGGGGCTCGTCGGACAGGTGGATGAAGAAGGGGTCGTCGAAGAAGCTGCGGGCGCCCAGCACGCTGACCTCGTCGAGCGTGCGGCGGTCCAGGGTGAGCGGTGCGCAGGTGAACGACGTCGGTCCCATGGCGCGCACAGTAGCGCCCGACGCCGACCTGGTTCCTCCGAACCGGTTCCACCGCTCGTCGGTCCGGGCGCGGGCCGGACCGGTCCGGCCCTTCCGGCCTGGGCCATGATGGCGGGCGACACCCCGACCCGCGACCAAGGAGCTCCCGTGGAGATCAACGTGACGCCGATTCCCGGCCTCGACCCCGCCGTCAACGACATCCGTCGGCGCACGGCCGACTTCATCAACGCCGAGATCCTCCCGGTCGAGGACACCCTGTGGCGCTCCCGCCGGTCCGGCGAACTCGAGGAGGAGGAACGCGAACGCGCCCGCCACCAGAGCATCGAGCTCCGTGAGGAGATCAAGGCCAAGGTCAACGAGGCCGGCCTGTGGGCCCCCCACCTGCCCACGGAGTACGGGGGCATGGGCCTGGACTTCCTCGAGCTCGCCTACATGTACGAGATCCTCTCCTACGCCGTGGGTGCCGCCGCCCTGTTCGGCATCGCCGCCCCCAACTCGGGCAACGCCAGCGTCCTGGTCAAGTACGGCACCGAGGAGCAGAAGCGCAAGTGGCTGCTGCCCCTCATCGAGGGCGAGATGCAGTCGGGCTTCTCCATGACCGAGCGGGACCACGCCGGCTCGGACCCGCGCTCGATCACCACCGAGGCCGTGCGCGACGGTGACGACTGGGTCATCAACGGCCACAAGTGGTTCACGTCGAACGGGATCGACGCCGACTTCTTCATCGTGATGTGCCGGGCCAACGATCCGTCCGGCGAGCTCGGCGCCCCCGGAAAGATGACCCAGATCATCGTGCCCACGGCCACCAAGGGCGTGAACATCGTCCGTGGCATCGGCATCTTCGGCCACTCGACCTCGGACCACTGCGAGATCCGGTACGAGGACGTCCGGGTCCCGATCGAGAACACCCTGGGCCTCGTCGGTCAGGGCCACCAGGCGGCCCAGGACCGGCTCGGCGCCGGTCGGGTGTACCACTGCATGAACTCGGTGGGCCAGATGTGGCGTGCCTTCGACCTCATGGTGGAGCGGACGCTCACCCGCGAGGTCCACGGCGGCCTGCTGAAGGACAAGCAGTTCATCCAGGGGTTCATCGCCGAGTCCTACATGGACGTGCAGTCCGCCCGGCTGATGACCATCGACGCCGCCGAGAAGGTGGCCCAGGGCGCCCCGGACGTGCGCACGGCGATCTCCGCCATCAAGGTGTTCGTGCCGGCCGCCTACCACCGCGTCGTCGACCGGGCCATCCAGGTGTGGGGCGGTGCCGGCGTCAGCAACGACCTGCCCCTGGCGGGCATGTACCTGACGGCGCGGGTGCTCCGGCTGGCCGACGGCCCCGACGAGGTCCACAAGATCCTCATCGCCAAGAACATCCTCCACCACTACGAGCAGGGCGAGGGCTGGAACTTCGGCATCTGACCGTGCCCGGCCCCGGGCACGGTCCGGAGCGCCCCCGGCCCCGGGCGTGGGCGCCGCGGGCCCGGAGCGGCCCGGCGACCCCTGTGCCACCATGGGACCGAGGGGCGACCGTCGTCCCCGGGTGCCGGTGTGCCCCGGGGCTTCCGTGAGGAGGACGTCATGCCACGAGTCGAGTCCTACGCCCCCGGCACCCCCGCCTGGGTGGATCTGGCCAGCGCCGACGTACCGGCGTCCGTCGCCTTCTACGGCGACCTGTTCGGCTGGGACGCCCCCGAGCTCGCGCCCGAGGCGGGCGGCTACCGGATCTTCGAGCTCGCCGGTGTGCCCGTGGCCGGCTGCGGACCGATCATGATGCCGGGGATGCCGCCGGCATGGACCACCTTCGTGTCGGTCGACGACGCCGATGCCACGGCGGCCGAGGTGGCGGCGGCCGGCGGCACGGTGCTCGCCCCGCCGATGGACGTGCTCGACGTCGGGCGCATGGCCGTGTTCGCCGACACCACCGGGGCCGCCTGTGCGCTGTGGCAGCCGCGCGCCCACATCGGTGCCGGGCTGGTCAACGAGCCCGGGGCCCTGGTGTGGAACGAGCTGTCGACCCGCGACCAGCCGGCGGCCACCGCCTTCTACACCCGGGTGTTCGGATGGACGGCGGAGTCGGCCGGGATGGCCCACGACTACACCGAGTGGCAGCTCGGCGGGGCGACGATCGGCGGGATGATGACGATGCCGGACGAGGTGCCGGCCGAGGTGCCGTCCTACTGGCTCGCCTACTTCGGCACTGCCGACTGCGACGCCACCGTGGCCCGTGCGACCGCCGCCGGTGCCACGGTCGTGGTGCCGCCGACCGACATCCCGCCCGGGCGGTTCTCGGTCATGGCCGACCCCGGCGGGGCCACCTTCGCCGTCATCCGGCTGGCCCAGGCATCGTGACCGCCCGGGCCGGCAACGGTCGCCTCTACTACGCTTACCGTCGTGGACACGCCTGAGATCAACCAATCACGTCGTATCGTCACCGAGCTGCCCGGTCCCCGGTCGCTGGAGCTCGACGCCCGCCGGCGGACGGCGGTGGCACCCGGGGTGAGCTCGGTCTTCCCGCTCTACATCGAGCGGGGCGCGGGGGCGATCCTGGTGGACGTCGACGGCAACTCGTTGATCGACCTGGGCTCGGGGATCGCCGTCACCAGCGTCGGCCACGCCGCCCCGGCCGTCGTCGACGCCGTGCGCACCCAGGTCGGCGAGTTCGCCCACACCTGCTTCATGGTCAGCCCCTACGAGCAGTACGTGGCGGTGTGCGAGGCGCTGAACGCCCGCACGCCCGGCGACCACGAGAAGCGCAGCGCCCTGTTCAACTCGGGGGCCGAGGCGGTCGAGAACGCCGTCAAGATCGCCCGCCACGTCACGGGCCGGCAGGGCGTCGTCGTCTTCGACCACGCGTACCACGGACGCACCAACCTGACCATGGCGCTGACCGCCAAGAACATGCCGTACCGCAACCGGTTCGGTCCGTTCGCCCCCGAGGTGTACCGGGTGGCCATGTCCTACCCCTACCGCGACCCCGAGGGCATGACGGGCGCCGAGGCCGCCGCCCGGGCCATCGAGCAGATCGAGCGGCAGGTCGGCGTGGACAACGCCGCCTGCGTGCTGATCGAGCCCATCCAGGGCGAGGGTGGGTTCATCGTGCCCGCGCCCGGGTTCCTGCCGGCCGTGGCCGAGTGGTGCCGGGCCAACGGCGTGCTGTTCGTCGCCGACGAGATCCAGACGGGCTTCTGCCGGACGGGCGACTGGTTCGCCTGTGACGACGAGGGCGTCGTGCCCGACCTCATCACCACGGCCAAGGCGATGGCCGGCGGCATGCCGCTGGCCGCCGTCACCGGCCGGGCCGAGCTGATGGACGACGTGCACGTCGGCGGGCTCGGCGGCACCTACGGCGGCAACCCCGTGTCGTGCGTGGCCGCCCTCGCCTCCATCCGCACCATGGAGGACCAGGACCTGGCAGCGGCGGCCACCAAGATCGGCCACGTCATCGGCGACCGGTTCCGCGCCATGCAGGCCGACCACCCCGGGATCGGCGACGTCCGCGGCCGTGGCGCCATGATGGCCATGGAGCTGGTCCGCCCGGGCACCGTCGAGCCCGATGCCGACGCCGCCAGACGCATCGTCGCCGCCTGTCACCGGGCCGGGGTCATCACCCTCTCGTGCGGCAGCTACGGCAACGTCCTGCGCCTGCTGCCTCCGCTGGTGATCGAGCCCGAACTGCTCGACGACGGGCTCGGCGTCCTGGCGGACGCCGTCACCGCCGAGCTGTAGCGGGGCCGACGGCAGCCCTCACCCGTAGACGAGGCAGCCGTCGTCGAGGTCGGCCGCCGGGAAGGCCTCCCGCTCGGCCCAGTAGTCCTGGCTGTGCTGCCACTCCGGCCGGTCGCCGCTGTGGGGCATCAGGTGCATCGAGCGCCGGAGGTAGCCCGGGTCGAAGTTGGCGGGGTCGATCCACGGTCCGAGCCGCATGTCGGCGTCCTCGGGGCGCAGCCGCGGGGTGACCGATCGCACCCCCAGCTCGTCCATGTGGTCCAGGAGCCGGCAGGTGAACGCGGCCAGGAGGTCGGCCCGCAGGGTCCAGCTGGCGCGGAAGTAGCCGAACACCCACAGGAGGTTCGGCACGCCGGTGAACATGGCGCCGCGGTAGGTCACGGAGGTGGACAGGTCGATCTCCTCGCCGTCGACGGTGAACTCGATGCCGCCGAGCACGCTGAGCTGGAACCCGGTGGCGGTCACCACCACGTCGGCGTCGATCCGGTCCCCCGACGCCAGGACGACGCCTCCCTCGTCGAACGAGGCGATCTCGTCCGTCACCATGGTCGCCTTCCCCGACGAGATCCCGGCGAACAGGTCCCCGTCGGGCACGAAGGCCACCCGCTGGCGCCACGGGTCGTAGCGGGGGGTGAAGTGCCGGTCGACGTCGTAGTCCGGCGGCAGCAGCTCCGCCACCATGCGGATCAGCTCCGTCCTGACCAGCTCCGGCTCGTCCAGCGAGAGCTGGACCAGCTCGCGGAGGTCGGCGAGGTTCTTCCGGCGGACGATCTCGTGGACCCACTCGTCGGGCACCTCGAGCCCCCGCAGCAGGTCGGCCAGCTCGTTGGCGTTGGGGCCGGCGTAGAAGTAGGTGGGTGACCGCTGCAGCACGGTGACATGGGCGCAGGTGTCGGCGATCGCCGGCACCAGGGTCGCCGTCGTCGCCCCCGAGCCGATCACCAGGACGTCCTTGCCGGACAGGTCGAGGTCCTCCGGCCAGGTCTGGGGGTGGACGACGGTTCCGGCGAACCGTTCCCGGCCCGGCCAGTCGGGCGTGTACCCCTGGTCGAGGCGGTAGTACCCCTGGCACATCCACAGGAACCCGGCGGTCAGGCGGACGTGTTCGCCGGTGTCGGTGCGGGTGGCCTCGACGGTCCAGCGGGCGTCCCCGGACGACCAGGACGCCGAGTCGATGCGGTGGTGGTAGCGGATGTGGCGGGCGAGGTCGTGCTCCTCGAGCACCTCCCCCAGGTACGACTGGATCTGCTCGGCGGTGGCGATCGGCGGGCCCACCCACGGGTGCCAGCCGTACCCGAACGTGTACAGGTCGCTGTCGGAGCGGATGCCCGGGTACCGGTGGACCAGCCAGGTGCCCCCGTAGCCTCCGAGCGCCTCCAGCACGGCGAAGCTCGTCCCCGGGCGCAGGGTCGACAGGTGGTACGCGGCGTCGATCCCCGAGATCCCGGCGCCGACCACCAGCACGTCGAGGTGTTCGACGGACGGGTCCGACACGGCGGCCTCTGCTTGCGTACGGGGCATGGGCGCGACTCCCTCCATTCAGGTGTCCCCGTCAGCCCCCGGAGCACGGCACTTGCGGACCCGACCGTAGTGCGTCGGCACCGGGTCGGTGGGCTCCAAGGTGACGCCGCCGGACCGTCGGGCGGACTACCGGGGCAGTCGGGGGGTGGAGGTGGCCCGCAGCGAGGCCAGACCGGCGTCGAGCAGCGTGAGCTCGCGGCCGGCGTCCTCGGTCAGGTCCCGCACCCGCATGCCGTTGGCCTCGCCGGCCGAGGCCACCGCGGCCTGCTGGACGTCGTCGGCGGCCCGGATGACCTCCACCACCTGGTCGCGGAGGGCGGCGGGAACCGGTGCGGACGGGTCGACCCGCAGCACCTGGTCGAGGTCGGTGGCGGCGGCCTGGAGGCGCCGGCACAACGACGGCAGCTCGGCGGTGGGCGCCCGGAGCGAGTCGGCGGCCCGCACGGCGGACACCGCCCGGTCGACCGAGCGCCACAGCTCCTTGCGGACCCGGGTCGACGACCAGGACGCCAGGTCGGCCGCCGTGGCCGGGGTACCGGCCCGGTTCCACCGGTTGGACGCCGCCGCCTCCCACACCGCCGACGCGCCGATGACCGCACCGTGGGAGCGCAGGGCCCGCAGGCGGCGGCGGGCGTACCGCCACAGCAGGTACCCACCGCCCAGGGCGGCGAGTGCCGCCAGACCCGTCACCAGCACGGCACCGAGGGCGAGCGACTCCAGGATCGAGGCGGCCATGACGCCCATCCTACGGCGGGTCCCCCGGGAGCGGGCATCCCCCCGGAGCAGGCGTCACCCGGCCGGCTCCAGCACCTGGTCGACCAGCCGTTCCAGCACCCCGGCGGGCACCCCGGCCCCGAGGGCCCACGATCGGGCGCCGCCGTGGCGTGCCGCCAGTCCGTCGAGGAACCCCTCCATGGTGGGCGCCTCGACCGAGTAGCGCGACGGTGGCACCTTCGCCATCCGCTCGGCGAACTCCGGGTCGGCCTGCCACCGTTCCAGGATGAGGCGCAGCCGCTCCGCGGTGATCACGTAGTCGGCCACGATGACCTCGCGGTCGACCCCGGCCAGCTCGAGCACCAGTGCGGCGAGCACGCCCGTCCGGTCCTTGCCCGCCGCGCAGTGGAACACCAGCGGGTACCGGTCGGCGTCGGCCAGCAGGGTGAGGGCCCCGACCAGCGAGTCACGGCCCACGTCGAGGTACCAGAGGTAGCGCTCGGCCAGGTCGTCGCCGGGCGGGGCCGGAGCGGCCAGGGACTCGGCGTCGGCCGTCACCGTCCCCTGCACCCCTTCCCGGACCACGGCCAGGTGGTGGAAGTCGACCGGCTCGGGCCCGAGCGGGCCCCGGCCGGAGCGGTGGAGCTCCCGCTCCGTCCGCAGGTCGACGACGGTGCGGAGCCCGAGCTCGCGGAGTAGGGCCACGTCCCCCGCCGTCAGCTCGTGGAGGGCGTCGCTCCGGAACAGGCGGCCCCACCGGGTGTGGCGACCGTCGTGTCCCGGGTAGCCGCCGAGATCACGGAAGTTGAAGGAACCCTGGAGCGGAACGAGTCGGGAGGGGGCGTCCATGGACCCATCATGGCCGGTCGGGGGCCCGTCCCGGTCCTGTGGCCGGATGGAATCCGCCGGTGCGCGGACACGGGCCCGGGATGAGAGACAATGGGTGGTCCTCGGACGGGTTGCGCCCACCTCCCCCGGTAGCCACCCACCACCTCCGCCAGGGTGGCCGACGGTCGCCACCACCCTCGCTCGCGTCGAACAGGAGTCCCCGATCCCATGAAGTCCCTCGCCACCTGGTGCGTCCGCCACCGGGTCACCGTCGTCGTGCTCTGGCTGATCGCCCTCGTCGGGATGACCGTGCTGTCCCAGTCGATCGGCACCGCGTACTCGAACAGCTTCTCCCTCCCCCACACCGAGTCGACCCAGGCCCTCGACCTGCTCCAGGCGGCCGCGCCGCGTCAGGCCGGCGACCAGGAGCGCATCGTGTTCCACACGACCGACGGGACACCGGTAACGGACCCCTCGGTCATGGACCCGATCGACGCCATGATCGCCAAGGTCGAGCAGCTCCCCCACGTCACCGTGGTGACCAGCCCGTACACACCGCCCGGGGCGCGCCAGATCAGCGCCGACAAGCAGACCGCCTACGTCAACGTCACCTTCGACGTGCAGCCGCAGAACTACTCGACACCGCAGTCCAAGGCGTTCGTCGAGACCGCGACCTCCGCCCAGGGGCCGCACCTCGAGGTGGCCGTATCGGGCCAGATCGCCGAGCAGGCCGACCGCCAGTCCTTCGGGGGCACCGGGCTCGGCATCCTGCTGGCCGCCATCGTGCTGCTCCTGGTGTTCGGGTCGCTGTTCGCCATGGCCCTGCCGATCCTGTCGGCGATGGCGTCCCTCGGAACCGCGATCGGCGTCATCGGGTTGCTGAGCAACGAGCTCAAGATGCCCGAGTTCTCGACGACGCTGGTCCTGCTGATCGGTCTCGGGGTCGGCGTCGACTACGCGCTCTTCATCGTGACCCGGCACCGCCAGGGGCTCATCGCCGGTGGTTCCGTCGAGTCGTCGGTGGTCCAGGCGGTCAACACCTCGGGCCGCGCCGTGCTGTTCGCCGGGATCATCGTCTGCATCGCCCTGCTGGGGATGTTCGCCCTCGGGGTGACGTTCCTCTACGGCCTGGCCGTGGCGGCATCGATCGGCGTGGCCTTCACCATGATCGCCGCCCTGACGCTGCTCCCGGCCCTGCTGAGCTTCATCGGTCCCCGGGTGCTGAGCCGCAAGCAGAAGCGCGAGCTGGCCACCAACGGCCCCCGGGTGGTCGGTGCGGGCACCAAGGGCTTCTGGCCGAACTGGGCCGACTTCATCCAGCGTCGTCCGATCGTCCCGGCCGTGATCGCCCTGGCCATCGTGGGCATCATCGCCATGCCCTTCTTCTCGCTGCGACTGGGCAACTCCGACCAGGGCAACGACCCGACCTACACGACCACCCGCCAGGCTTACGATCTGCTGTCGGCCGGGTTCGGGCCCGGGTTCAACGGGCCGCTCCAACTGGTCGCCGCCGAGAACGGCCAGATCGACACCGCCACCCTCGACCAGCTGGCGGCCGAGGTGGCGAAGCAGCCCGACGTGGCCGCCGTGGTGCCTCCCGTGGTCCTGGTGGCGCACGACGGCCAGCAGGTGGCGCTCATCAACGTGTTCCCGGATTCGTCGCCCCAGGCATCGGCGACGACCGACCTGATCGACCATCTCCGCACGACGACGATACCGTCGGTCACCGCCGGGACCGGGGTGACCGTCTACGTCGGCGGCACCACCGCCATCTTCGCCGACTTCGCCAAGGTGCTGTCGTCGAAACTGCCCCTGTTCATCGGCCTGGTGGTGTCGCTGTCGTTCATCCTCCTGGCCATCGTCTTCCGCAGCCTGGTCATCCCGGCCACCGCCGCCGTCATGAACCTCCTGTCGATCGCGGCCGCCTTCGGGATCCTCGTCGCCGTCTTCCAGTGGGGTTGGGCGGGGTCGGTGTTCCAGGTGAACCAGGTCGGCCCGATCGAGGCGTTCCTGCCCGTGATGATGTTCGCCATCCTGTTCGGGTTGTCGATGGACTACGAGGTCTTCCTGATCACCCGGATCCAGGAGGAGTACCTGAAATCCGGGGACAACCGGACGGCCGTGCGCAACGGGCTGGCCGCAACCGGCAAGACGATCACCGCGGCCGCCCTCATCATGATCCTGGTCTTCGGGGCGTTCATCCTGGGTGGCATCCGGGTCATCAAGGAATTCGGCCTCGGCCTGGCCGGTGGGATCGCCGTCGACGCCGTCGTCATCCGCATGGCCGTGGTCCCCGCCGTGATGCTGCTGCTGGGCAAGTCGAACTGGTGGTTCCCCACGTGGCTCGACCGGATCCTCCCGCGCGTGACCGTGGACCCCGACCTGCCCGAGGACCAGACGCCACCGTCGCCCCCGGCGCCGGCCGAGGAGCCGGTCCCGGTCTGACCCGGCCGGCCCCGGTCGTCGGGTCCGGGGACCCCCGAGGCGCAACACCTCTCGCAGATCGGCACGGGACAGCACCGGGGCCCCAGGGGTAACGTCGCGTCAGGAACCGAGCGCACCCTGGGGGATCACCATGTCCGATTTCGTCATGACCATCGGCGGGGACTCCGTACCCGCCGCCGACTCCTTCGGGGTCGTCAACCCCGCCACCGGGGACGTGTTCGCCCACGCACCGGAGTGCACCCGCGACCAGCTCGACGCGGCGTTCGACTCGGCGGCCAAGGCCCAACGGGACTGGAAGCTCGACGAGTCGGCCCGGCGGTCCACACTGCTGGCCATGGCCGACGCCCTCATGGGCGCCGCCGGTGAGCTGGCACCCATCCTGACGGCCGAGCAGGGCAAGCCACTGGCCGACGCCAACATCGAGGTGATCGCGTCGGCCATGTGGTGCCAGTACTTCGCCGCCCTCGAGACACCGCCCCAGGTGATCCAGGACGACGACCAGGCCCTCGTCCAGGTGGTCCGGCGCCCGATCGGCGTCGTGGCCGCCATCACTCCGTGGAACTTCCCGCTGACCCTTGCCTTCTGGAAGATCGCCCCGGCGCTGCTGGCCGGCAACACCATGGTCCTCAAGCCGTCGCCCTACACGCCGCTCACCACCTTGAAGGTGGCGGAGATCCTGCGGGACGTCACGCCCCCCGGTGTGGTCAACACCGTCAGCGGCGGGGACCGGCTGGGCGCATGGATGACCGGCCACCCGGTGCCGCGCAAGGTGAGCTTCACCGGTTCGGTGGAGACGGGCAAGCTCGTCGCCCAGTCGGCGGCCCCCGACCTTAAGCGGGTGACCCTGGAGCTCGGCGGAAACGACCCGGCCATCGTGCTCGACGACGCCGACCCGGCCAAGGTGAGCCGGGCGATCTTCGCCGCGGCCTTCGCCAACAACGGGCAGGTGTGCTCGGCCGTCAAGCGGGTCTACGTGCCCGAAGCGCTGTACGACGCGGTGGTGAGCGGCATCACGGCGGAGGCCGCCGCCGTCACGGTCGGCGACGGCACCCAGCCCGACACCAGGCTCGGTCCGATCAACAACGCGCCGCAGTACGAACGGGTCAAGGAGCTCGTGGCCGACGCGCTCGCCCACGGGGCGACGGCCACCACCGGTGGCAAGGCCATGGACCGGCCCGGCTACTTCTTCGAGCCGACCATCCTGACCGACGTCACCGACGGGACCCGCATCGTCGACGAGGAGCAGTTCGGGCCCGCCCTGCCGGTGATCCCGTACCGCGACATCGACGACGTGGTCGAGCGGGCCAACGCCACCCACTTCGGCCTGTCCGGCTCGGTGTGGGGTGGCGACCTCGACCGGGCGGCCTCGGTGGCCGACCGGCTCGAGTGCGGCACCACGTGGGTCAACAACCACCTGGCCCTGGCCCCGAACCAGCCCTTCGGCGGCTTCAAGTGGAGTGGCATCGGCTCCGAGAACGGTCCCTGGGGCCTGTCCGAGTTCACCGAGGTCCAGGCCGTCTACCGCGCCAAGGAAGGCACCGACGGTCTGAACCTCTCCACCGGGGGCATCTACTCGTAGCCGGCCCCGTCCGCCGCCGGCGCGGACCTGCACCCGCGCCGGTCGCCCTCGTCGTGACCCTCGCCCTGGTGGTCGGCGCGCTCGCCGCCGGCTGCGGCGCGTCGTCGTCCACCGGGACCGACGTGTCCGCGGCGCCGTCGGTCCTCGGCCGCGGGTGCGGCCGCGCCCCGGATCCGGGCCCCACCGCCTCGGCGACCTTCGGCGACGTCCCCCAGACGTTGGAGGTGGGCGGCGTGACCCGCACCTACCGGTTGGCCGTCCCGACCGGCTACCACCCACACCGGCCCACGCCGCTCATCCTCGACTTCCACGGCAGCGGGTCCGACGCCGTCCAGCAGTCCGCGTACTCCCAGCTCCCGTCGCGCGGGGCGGCGGCCGGCTTCCTCGTGGCCACGCCCGACGCCGTCGCCGGGAACTGGGACCTGGCCCGGCCCGGGACCGACTCCCCCGACCAGCGGTTCGTCACCGCGCTGCTCGCCGACCTCGGGAGCCGGTACTGCGTGGCCCGGGACCACCTCTATGCAGCCGGGATCTCCCTCGGGTCGCAGTTCGCCGCCCTCATGGCGTGCACACCGGCCGACCACCTGGCGGCGGTCGGACTGGTGGCCGCCGAGTACCTGATCCGGCCGTGCCCACGCCCGGTGCCCGTGCTCGCCTTCCACGGGACGGCGGACCCGATCGTGCCGTATGCGGACGGCGCCGTCGGGAAGTCGGTACCGGGCGTACCGGTGGTCGGGGTCCAGCAGAATCTGGCGGCCTGGGCCGCACTCGACCGGTGTGCCGCCGCGCCCCGGGTCGACCGACCGGCACCGGGTGTGCTTCGCCAGCGGTGGATCCGGTGCGCGCCGGGTACCTCGGTCACGCTCTACACCGTCGAGGGTGGCGGTCACACCTGGCCCGGCTCACCGGTCGTCCTGTCGGCGGCGGCGTTCGGGCCGACCACCGGGGCGGTCAGCGCCACGACTGTGATGCTCCGGTTCTTCGCCACGACCCCGGCGACGACCCGCTGACCGCGCCGAACCGCCGACCCGTGCCGCCCCATGGTGGGATGCATCGGTCGGTGCCGGGTCGCCGTCCCACGGATCGCCACCGGGACCGCGCACGACCTACGCTCGTCCGATGGACGACGTGTCCGGAACGGCCGACCTACGGACGCGCCTCACGGCCCACCTGCCCCTGTTCGGCCTGACCGTCACCACCCCTCGGCTGACGCTCCGGATGCCCACGGATCCGGAGCTGCTCGAGCTCCTCGACGTGATCGAGGGGGGCATCCACGACCCGGCCGTCATGCCGTTCCGCTTCGCCTGGACCGATGTCCCCGCCCCGCAACGCCAGCGCGAATCGCTCGCCCACTGGTGGAGCAATCGTGCAAGCTGGAAACCGACCGCCTGGAACTGGTCGGGAGCCGTGCACGCCGACGGCAGGCTCGTCGGCGTGCAGGACCTCACGGCACAGGATTTCTCGTCGGCCCGCGAGGTGACGACCGGTTCGTTCCTCGGTCGGGAGCACCAGGGGCGGGGCATCGGCACCGAGATGCGGTCCGCCGTGCTCCACCTCGCGTTCGAAGGGCTGGGCGCGGAGCGGGCGTTCTCGGGTTATCTGGACGGGAACGACGCATCACGGCGCGTCTCGGAATCGATCGGGTACGTCCCCAACGGCTTCAGCACGGTGGTCGTGCGTGGCCGGCCGGTGCGCGAGTTCCATCTGGTCCTCGAGCGGAGGTCCTGGGAGTCCCGGCGACGGGACGACATCACCATCGACGGACTGCAGGCGTGCCTGGAGCTGTTCGGTGTCGATCGGTGACGGTGGTCGGCGTGGCCGTGCACCCGCCGAGCGACCCCGACTCCTAGGCCCTGGTGAACCGGGCGCGGACGACGAGCCTGTTCTGCAGTCCGGCGCCGAACGGCGTCGCCGTGAGTCCCCAGTCGCTCCGGTCGACGGGCACGTCGACCGACACGGTCACCGAGTCGGCTGCAGCCACGACGGCGGCCGACACGGCGAGCGGCTTCGTCTGACCGTGCACCGTGAGGTTTCCGTCCAGGTCGATCCTGCCGGGCCCGGCCGGTCGACCGCCCGTCACCTCGTAGGTGATCGTGGGGAAGGTCTCGACCTCGAAGAAGTCCGCCGTCCGCAGGTGGGCGTCCCGCTTCTTGTTCCCGGTGTGGATCGACGCGGCGTCGACCACCACCGTCCCGCTGATGCCGCCGTCGGGGGTCACCGTGCCCGATCCCCCGGTCACCGTGAACGTCCCCTTCGTCGGGAACACCCACAGTGCCTTGGTGTGGAACTCGATCGTCGACGTGTCGGGATCGAGCTGCCAGTTGCCCCGGAATGCGCTGACGTCGACCGGGTTCTCGCCTGGAACTGCCAAGGGGCCACCTCCGTAGGATCGACGACCACCTGATCTCACCACAGGTGGGACCCGACCGCCAGTGCCCGGCCGTCGGGTCGTTGCCCGGACACCGGCCACGCCTGCCGTCGGGCGGGCGCCGAACGTGGTGGGGGGAGGCTCAGTGCGTCGGAGCGGCGACCCACGGACCGATGCCACCGACCCGTGTGATCGAGTACCGCACGATGAACCCGGGCTCGGCTCCTTCGGGGACGGGCAGCTCCGCATCCGGTGCGACGTACACCCGTGCGTGTCTGGCCATGAGGTCCCAGATCCGGTCACTGGGCTCCACCGTCGCCGTGGCGTAGACGACCGCGTAGGGGTTGAGCCAGACCCCGGACGCCCGTGGACCGTCGATCGAGAGCGCCACCCGGGGGTCCCGCCTGATGTTCCTCAGTTTGACGTTGTCCCGCATGTGGGTGCTGACGACCTCGTCGCCATCCAGCCCCACCCAGATGACCGTGACCTGCGGGCTGCCGTCGGCGTTGACGGTGCTGAGGTGGGCCATCGGGCCCGACTCGATCAGCTGGCGGAGTTCCGGTGCGAGTGCGGACATGGCCCTAGCGGGGTGACCTGGTACCCGGTCCGTCGGGTCGGACGGTCCCACGGCCGTCGACCGGGCCGGACACGGGTGCCCGCTCGGCCCGGGTGGAGCCACACGCCAGCGCGGGAAGGTGCGGGCACGGGACCGACGAGGCCTTCTCGGCGGTGAGGCTCACCGCTCCTGTCCCCCGACGGGCGCCGGGGACTGCCCGGTCCTCCAGATGGTGCGGGGGGCGAACCGTTCGAAGCGCCACCCGTCGGTCGTCCGGACGGCATCGGCATCCACGACGTTGGCGGCGATCAGGGCCTCCGGTGGGTCCTCGCCGGGATGGACGTGGATCGCCATCAGACGGGCGGTCAGACGGGCGCGCCCACCGTCGAACTCGACGTGGTGGTTGGTGGAGAAGTGCACGGTACGTTCCCAACGGGCCATCACCATCCGGTGCACGGCGGCCACCTCCTCGACGCCCTCGAGCACGGCGATCTCGTGCTCCAGGCGGACGTCCTCGGTGAACAGGGAACGGGCCCAGTCCACGTCGAAGCTGCACGGCTCGTCCAGCGTGACGACGTAGCGGTCGAGCAGGGCGGCCACCTGTTGGCGATCGAGGAGTTCCCGGAACTCCCGCTGCTCTCGCTGTTCGCTCATTGGGCTCCCTCTCGGGGGACGTGGCCGCCCGAAGTGGAGCGGTCCGACCGCCCCGCGTGCACTCTAGGGAGCGTACGCCCTGTTCGAGGCCGCCGTCCTCGATCGGATCGGGACCCCGGTCGCCGAGGCCCGCGCCCGTGCCCGTGCCGACGATCCCGATCCCGGCCACGGGTGCTCGTCGTTCGTCGAACCCCGGGCACGGGAACGCGCACGGAAGCGTGGCCTCGTCGAGGCCCCCACCCGGACGGGATCCACCTCCGGATCGCCGAGGCACCGATCGTCCGGACGCCCGTCCGTGCCGTGGCCGACCTCGTGGATCGCGCCCAGCGCCATGGTGCGGTCCGACCGGACGTCGACGTGGTCGACGTCACGGCCCTCCTGACGGGGACCGCGTGTGCGATCAGCCGCTCCCGAGCCGATCACGAGCGGACCGGGCGACTCGTCGCGATCGTGCGCGACGGCCTGCGGGCCGAACGCACCGGTGGAAACGGGCCCCCGACCGTCTCCGCGCCGTAGTGCAGGGAACGCTGCGTTCGGGTCAGGGCGCCGATCGGGTGCGGCCCGGCACGGCGGACGATCGGGCGGGTCGGCGCTCGCCCGTCACCCCGAGTCGCCGTTCGATCTCCGCCCCCATCACCTGACACTCCGTGGCCGGGTGGTCGAACCGGCAGAACAGCGCACCGGCGAGATAGGCACGGGCCTGTTGCAGCGTGGCGATCTCCTCGTCGAGTCCGGCGAGTCGGCGCCTGACGATGGCCTTCCATTCGCGTCGGTCCGGAGCATCCAGGATTGCGCCGATGTCGACGAGGGAGAGTCCGGCGTCCTGGAGCATGCCCACGAAGACCAGCTTCCGGAGCGTCTCCGCCCGGTACCGACGCTGGCCCGATGTCCGGGCATCGGCCACGACCAGACCGAGGCGCTCGTAGTACCGGATCGTCGACGTGGCGACATCCGCCCGCTCGGCGACCTCTCCGATGGTCAGCAGTGGTCCGGTCATGCACCCACTTGACTTGAAGCCGGGTTCAACTGTCAAGGTGGGGGCATGACCGAGACGCAGGCACAGCCCAACCACCACGGAGACCACCCCGGATTCGCAGGGGTCACCGGGCTGATCGCTGCGCTCACCATGGCCTTCGGTCGCCAGGGCGACGCCCGTCTGGCCGTGCACCTGAGCGGGATGCGTGCCGGGGACACGGTCGTGGACATCGGGTGCGGTCCCGGCGTCGCTGCCCGCTACGCCGCCCGACAGGGTGCCACGGTCACCGGTGTCGATCCGGCCCCGGTCATGCTGCGGGTGGCGAGACTGCGGACCCGGCGCCAGGCGAAGGTGCGGTACGTCGAGGGCGCCGCGGAAGCGGTCCCCCTCCCGGACCACTCCGCCACGATCGTCTGGTCGATCGCCACCGTGCACCACTGGGCGGACATCGACGCCGGGCTACGGGAGGCCCACCGGCTGCTCCTCCCCGGAGGTCGCCTGGTCGCCATCGAGCGGGCGACCCGGCCCGGGGCCCGGGGTCATGCGGGCCACGGCTGGACCGAGGAGCAGGCCGCCGCGTTCACGGACCGCTGCCGGGAGCACGGCTTTGCCGATGTCCGCGTGGAGCGATCGACCGACGGCCGGCGGACGACGGTGAGCGTCGTGGCCGGCACGGGTTGACCTGACGGTGCACGCCCGCGACGTGACCCGGTGCCGTGGGCTGCGGCCCCGGACGCGTCGACCGTCTCGTGCCGTCCCCCGCTCGCCCACGCGCTCACTCCGTCGGGCGCCGCGCCATGCCCTCCGGCTGCCGCCCGGCCAGGAGCCAGCCCACGACACCTGCGACGAGGGGCATGACCACCACGATGAGGAACAGGTTGCCCCAGGGCACGTGGTCGAAGATGTCCGACAGTCCGCCTTCCAAGGCGTTGGATCGGAACCACCCCACCAGACCGACGTAGGCGGCCACCGTTCCGAGGAGTGCACCGAGGAAGGCGAGGCCTCCCGCCGTGACCGCGGTCATGGTGCGCCGGGTGAACGAACTGGCACCGGTGGCCGTCAGCGTACGCAATTCGCTCCCCATCTCACTGCGGATGAGGCCGACGCTCATGGCCAGGATCCCGAGTGCGAGTGCGACGGCGAACGCGGTGGCCCCGTTGACGATCTCGGACGAGGTCGGCGCGCTGTTCTTCGACTCGACACTCAGGTCGGTCGTGGCCGCCACCGCCTGGGCGTCGGCGAGCCCGGTGGGCGTGATCGGACCGTCCGACTGGAGGATCCATCCGTCGAGACCGCTCTGGTCGGCGAGATGCAGGCGGCGTAACGCAGGTTCGGTGATCAGGGTGTTCGGTGCATCGGTGCCGGTCGGCAGCAGTGGCTCCTCCAGGACGACCGGGTGGGTGAGGATCCCTCCCGGTGGGCATGCACCTCCGCGGCACCTTCGCCGTAGGTCTTGGAGATGTCGCGCAGCTCGAGATAGCTCATTTCGGGGCTCCTGCCTTGCGTCGTGCCCGGGGAAGGGGGAACGGTCGGGCTCCGGAGGTGTCGCCGTCCACCGACGCCCGCCGGAGTCGGCCGTCCGCCATGTCGAGCCACCGGATCAGCGAGTCGAGCCGGAAGAGCTCGGCGTCGACGACCAGGGCGAAGTTGAGGTCGAAGCGTGACTCGTCCTCCTTGAGGCGGGTCCACTGCTGCATGAGCTCGACCAGGTAGCGACGGTGCAGCTGCACGACCTCGTGGACGTCGACACCGGGGAGCTTGAGCGCCACCAGCACCTTGATGACCAGTTCGTCCCGGGGGGGCGACGACAGGTCCGGGGGCGTGCGCAGCCAGTCGTCCAGTTCCACCCGGCCCTCGCCCGTGATGCGGTAGCCCTTCTGGGGGCCCTCGTCGGCTGCGTCGTCGGACTCGACGAGGCCGTCCCGCTCCAGTCGCTGCAGGGTCGTGTAGACCTGGCCCACGTTGAGCGGCCAGACCTCCCCCGTCCTGGACTCGAATTCCTGACGGAGCTGCAGTCCGTACTTGGGACCTTCGCTCAGGAGTGCCAGCAGCGCGTGGCGGACGCTCACGACGGGTCCGATCCGGAGAGTCGATTCAGTAGCATACTGAGTATCCTACTCAGATACCCGCAGTTGGCAAGGGGCTGTCCGACGCCCGGCCGTCCTCGGGTCGCGCCGTCACCGTGTGGGCAGGCCGAACTTCCTCAGCGCCGTCCGGCACTCGTCGGGACCACGTACCTGCTCCGCCCGGAAGCCGAAGGTCCGGGCGGCGTCGGCATTGAGCCCGACGTCGTCCAGGAAGAGCACCCGCTGCCGGTCGACCGGCAGCTGCTCGGCGACCGCCTCGAAGATGTCGGCATCGGGTTTCACCAGACCCAGTTCGAACGAGAGGAACGTGAGGTCGAACATGCCGAGCAGGGGCCACGCCACGGACTGGTGCTCCCAGTGCAGTGCGTTCGTGTTGCTCAGGCAGCCCACCGGCACGGAGAGGCGCACGTCCTCCACGAGTTCCGATGCGCCCGGAAACGGCCCGATCGGCCAGTCCCGGAACACCTCCAGGAACCGCTCCGGCGAGATGTCGAGCTGCCATTCGGACACGACCCCGACCGAGAACTCCGTCGCTGAGCACTGCCCCCGCTCGAACCTCCGGACCCACGGGCAGGTGAGCCAGCGGGCCCAGATCTCGTCGTCGCCGGCGATCGCCGCCAGCTCCTGGAGCATGGCGACCCCGCCGAGTTCGATGAGGACGCCGCCGAGGTCGAACAGGACGAAGTCGACGTCTCGGCGGGGCATGGGTGCAATGTACCGGTCGCACCGGGGCCCGCTCCGTCGACCCGTCCGTCGCCGGGCCGTCGGCGCCACCCGGGCCATCGGCGCCACCCGGCGCCCTGACGGGTTCCGCCCGTGCCCACGGGTCGCCACGGCTCGTCGACCCGGGAGTGCCCGGGACCGTCAACCCCGGTTCGCGCCGGCTTCAGCCGAGGGTCGGGGCGATGCCCACGACCGCGGCACCACCGACCGAGCCGACCGGCGAACCGGAGAACGCGGCATCGCCGAAGTTGAAGACGCCACCGTCCTCGGCGACGAGCCAGTACCCTCCCCCGTCGGAGGTGGCCGTCACTCCCACCACCGGGGCGCTCAGCCGCCTGCCACCCATCGACCCGAGGAACGGGGCGTCGTACCCGAACACCCCCCCGTCGGACGCCACCAACCAGTAGCCACCGGTCGCACCGGCGGCGATCCCGGTGATGGCGCCGTCGAGGTGGCTCCCGCCCATCGAGCCGTGGAAGGCGGCATCGCCGTAGGCGAAGACGCCGCCGTCGGCGGCCACCAACCAGTAGCCGCCGCCGTCCGCGGTGGCGGCGATGCCGACGACGGGCGCGTCGAGGTGGCTCCCGCCCATCGAGCCGTGGAAGGCGGCATCGCCGTAGGCGAAGACGCCGCCGTCGGCGGCCACCAACCAGTAGCCGCCGCCGTCCGCGGTGGCGGCGATGCCGACGACGGGCGCGTCGAGGTGGCTCCCGCCCATCGAGCCGTGGAAGGCGGCATCGCCGTAGGCGAAGACGCCGCCGTCGGCGGCCACCAACCAGTAGCCGCCGCCGTCCGCGGTGGCGGCGATGCCGACGACAGGCGCGTCGAGGTGCTCCCCGGCGTCCGAACCGAACAGGCCGGCACCGCCGAACGGCAACACCTGCCCGTCATCGGTGGCCACCCGGTAGCCCGAGGTGTTGATCACCGTGAAGGCACCTACGGAGGTGTGACCCGAGGTCTGACCGACCAGGACCAGTTCGTGGGTGCCCGACGTCAGGTCATCGGGGACGGTGAACGTCAGGTCGACGCTGCCGTCGGGGCCGGCGGTGACATGACCGACATCCACGGACACCGAGTGGACTGTGGCGTCCACCGTCTCACCGGGTGTGAACCCGGTCGCCGTCGCCGTCGCCGTCGCACCCTGCTTGACCGCGCCGGGGGCGACAACGGTGGACTCGGGCTCGACCTCGCTGCACTGGGACGAGAATTCGGTCGTGTGGTCGGTGGTCGGCGACCCGTTCGTGCTCGAGGTCAGCGTCGCCACCAACGGGGTGCCGACGGCCTGCAGGGGAATGGTGGCGACGAGCGTCCCGGATGACGAGAACGTGTCGGTCTGCAGGAGCGTCCGACCTTCGGGTGAGCCGGTGCAGTCGGCGCCCGTGTAGATCTGCACGATGGTCCCGGCGGCGGCGGTCGGGACCGCCACGAGCACGCTGGTCCCACCGACCCCGGTCAGGTTCGCCGCCACCAGGACGGGGCCCCTGGTCGCCGGAGTGGTGGTGATCCCGCCGTTGTTGTCGTACAGCAGGTTGCTGAGGACGGTCGTGCTCCCGGTGGAGATGCCCGCTGCTCCGTTGTTCGCCACCACGTTCCCACCCGCCGGATCGGCGGGCCACGGACCGTCCGAGGTGGGCGCGACGGCCGTCGGGCTCCCGCCGATGACGGTGCCGGTGGTGCGGGAGAGATCGAAGATGCCGTATCCGCTGTTGGGGACGGTCGTCGTCCCGTCCGCTCCCACGCCGATCTTGTTGCCCTGGACGATGCTCGGTCCGAAGAGGTCGAGCCCGTCCGCCGACGGCGAGCCCGAGATCACATTGCCCGACCCCGGGGTAGGCCCGCCGATGGTCCCACCCTGGGTGCCCACGGTGACCAGGGCCACCTGCGAGGGCGGGCGCGATCCGGAGCCGAACGTGGTGGTGCCGATGGTGAAGGTGGCGGCGGCGGTGACCGCCGCGCTCGGGGTACCCGGGAAGGGGGCGATGGCGGCATTGCCGAGCGCGGTCGTGCCGATGAAGTTGTTCTGCACGGTCGCCGCCTCGATCAGCGCCAGGTTCTCGAGATTCCCCGAGATCGTGTTCTCCTTCTGGCCGGGAATTCCGATCCGGGTCCCCGTACCGTTGAGCACCTCGACCCCCAGGCCGTTGGGCAGCGCAGTCGTGCCGATCCTGTCGGTGCCGATCTGGTTGCCGATGACGGACTCGTGGACCCCCGGGGTGGTCTGCCCACCGATCTGCACGCCGATCCCGTTGGCCGAGATCTGGTTGTTCGGACCGAGCGTGTCGCCGTTCCCCAGGAGCGTCACTCCGTAGGCCTGGGTGCTGCTCGGTACCGTCACGCCGTCGGACACCGGACCGATGATGTTCCCCTGGATGAACGTGCTCAGCGGGCTGGTCTGGATGGTGCCTGATCCCGGGAAGGCCCCGCTCGGTCCCGTGAACTTGGACGAGCTCACGTAGGTGGCGACCCCGATGGACTGACCGGTGATCACGTTGCGGCCGACTCCGGCAATTCCGACCGTGGTGGTCGTCGCGCCCCGGACCGCTACACCGGTCGGTGACCCGCAGACGTCGGGCAACGCCGTCTGCCCGGTGATGTCCGTCCCGATCAGATTGCCCTCGACACTGGTGCCCGACACCTTCGTCCCGTCGACATCGACCTGGGCGGTGGCAGCCCCCGTGATGACATTGCCGGCACCGGCCGATGTGCCCCCGATGACGTTCCCGGATGCCCGCCCGTTGACCACCACGCCGAGGAGGGGCACCTGCCAGAAGTCGGTGTCGCTGGGCAGGCACTGCGGGATGGCTGTGCCCCCGTTGATCAGGCCGATGATGTTGCCCTGGACCGAGTTGTCGTTGGCCCCGTTGGTGTAGCCGCCGATGGCCACCCCCGCCGTCCCAACGGCGGCATAGGCGGGCACGGTCGAGCCGCTGTCGGCCGAGGAGCCCGCGGCCTGGGTGAAGACGGTCTCCCCGTCGATGATGTTCCCGGGGGCCTGTCCGGGACTCGACGACGGCGCCCCGATGAAATTGCCCGAGGCGTTGTCGATGAACACCGGCTCGAGGTCGCCCGCGTAGCCCCCGAACGGATTGACGCCGATGGAGTCGCCGAAGACCTTGTCCCCGGTGGAGGTACCTCCGATGGAGACGCCGGTGCTGGCCTTGTCGATGAAGTTCCTGTCGGCGGCGACCGATCCGCCGATCAGGTCGTTCGAGGAGTTCGTGACGCTGATGCCGACTTCCACCGGGGTGGCCGTCGTGTTGCTGTTGTTGCCGACGATGTTCCCCGCGATCGTGTCGTTGCCACCGACCGCGTCGACCAGGATGCCGGTGGCGACGTTCTCGACGTCCATCCCGCGGATCGTGTCGTTTGCTCCTGAGACGTGCAGGCCGATCCCCGTCGTGCGGTCCAGGGCGGTCCCGTCGATCTCCAGGTACCCACCGGTCACCGTGGAGGCATCGATCGCCACGTTGGCCGCGGTGATCGTCGGGAGCGGCGTGGCCGGAGCCAGCGTCGGCGTCGCCCCGGTCGGAAGGTTGAACGTGATGGCGCCCCGACCGGCGGCGTCGACGGCCTGGATGGCGGCACGCAGGGTGCACTCCGGCACCGTCGTCGAATTGACCACCACCGTGGATCCGGTGTCGCAGACGGGCTGGGTGGTGTCCTTCGCGGGCGCGTCGCCGACAGAGTTCACCTCGTAGGCGGCCACGGTCACCTGTTTGGCGAGGAGGGGGCTGGTGTGCCCGTCGGTATCGGTCACCGAGAGCGTCACCGTGTACACGCCACCGGACGCGTAGGCGTAGGTAGTGGTGGCCGAATGGGTGCTGACCGGCTGGCTCCCGTCGCCGAAGTTCCACGTGTAGGTGGCGACCGCGGTACCTCCGGAGCCGGCGGAGGCCGACGCGTCGAAGTCGAGGGCCTTGGGGTTGGCGGGATCGGGCACGTAGGAGAACGCGGGAACGGGGAACTGCAGGGTCTTGGTGAGGGAGGCGGCCAGGCCCGCACTGTCCTTGACCGTCAGGGTGACCTGCTGGCTGCCTGGTGCGGCGTAGGTGTGCGTGGTGGTCGGTGCGGTGGTGGTCACGGGGGGCGAGCCGTCCCCGAAGTTCCAGATGTAGCTCTCGAGGGTCGCCCCGGGCGATGGCGTCGATGCCGACCCATCGAAGTCCACGGCCCCGGGGACCGTGGTGTCGGCGGTGTCGGTGAACGACGCCGTCGGCGGTGTTCCGCCCGCACCCACACTCATGTAGGGCGTCTGGGAATACCCCGACGGATTACCACCGATGCCGTAGTTCCACTGGACCCCGAGGCTGGCGCACAAGGTGCAGGTGCCCACGCCGAGCGAGCTCGCCGTGCTGTCCAGCGTGAACGTCTGGCCGGCGGAGAACGCCGTGAACCCGTTGGTGACGGGCTGCGTCCAGGTGACCTGCGTGCCGTCGACCGTCACGGTGATCCCGTCGCCGTCCTGCGGCGAGTAGCTGCTGATCGGTCCGTAGGCGGTGATCGTCACGTCGAAGACGCCTGGATTGGTCATCACCGTGGCGGTCTGTTCGAGTGGGCCGCCGACGGTGAGCACGTTCGGCGTCGCGCTGCTCTCCCCGGCCAGCACGGGGGTGCCGCCCACCACCCCGCTCTGGTTGATGTAGTAGCCACACCCCTCGGTGGTCGTCTCCGGGGTGGTGGCGCAGTTGGGGAGCGCGTCGGCGCCCGCCCGAGCCGCGCCGGTCACCTCGGTCGCGCCCACCAGCAGCAGTGCCGAGCAGACCAGCACCATGGCGAGGCGAACAAGCCGACGGGCCTGGCGTGGCCCGCCCCGGTGGTGGGAAGCACCGTGGCGCATGTGTTCTCCTCGAGGCCGGCGAATGTGTGTCGACCAAACTCGGTGTTCGGCCCCGGTACCCTGGGCGGAAAGGGTAGCCCGAGAAGGTCAGACCGTGCGTCGGCATCAGGGCCCGACCGTCCGGGGCTGCGGGCGCCTCCAGCGGGTGCGCCCGGTCCGGATCTGGATTACCGGGGACGATGACGGGGGACGACTCCACCCGGATCGACCAGTGACCCCAGGTAGTCCTCCAGGTTGTCCCAGCTGTCCTCTTCGCCGTCGGTCGTGGTCATGTGGTCGCGTCCGGCCTGGTCACCGAAGGCGAGGGTCATCACCACCTTCGTGACGCCGTCCGCCTCGCGCCGTTCGACCGTCTCGACCGCGTCCGCATCCGGCCAGCCCTCGAACAGCCACGTGTCGACGATCCGGGTCGGCCGCTCGATTTCCAGATACGTTCCTCGGAACGAGCACCCGGTCCCGTCCGCTCAGACGAGCGGATCGAACATGATCGCCCGGACCTCCTGTGGACAGCGGCACGCATCGGCGAACCGGGCCGCCCACGCCAGTGCATCCTCGCGTGCGGGCACGTCGACGATGGCGAATCCGCCGATGACCGCCTTGGATTCCGGATCGGGGCCGTCGGCGACCGTCCCGTCGGTGGCCACGATGCTGGCCCGCTGGCGCTCCACCCCGCCCCCGAAGACCCACACCCCGGCCGCCTGGGCCGCCCGGACCACCGCGTGGGCGGCCTCGCCCACGGCGGGCAGCTCCTCCACGGTGGCCGTCATGGCGCCGTCATCGAACGAGATCAGGTACTTCGTCATCCCACTCCTCCCCCGTCCCGGCGGCTCCTCCCACCGGCGCACCGATGGGGTCTGCTCCCTCACCCACGACCGTAACGATCGTCGAGCCGGACGACGTCATCGAGCTCCGTCGTGCTCGCCTCCAGGATGACGGTGTCCTCCAGGGCGGTCATCCGGTGCCGGGTCCCCGGGAGGAGATGGACCGCCTCGCCGGGCAGCAGCTCGAACGACTCCAGCGGGGCATCGGGGGCACCCACCTCGAAGAGCAGCCGACCCGACTGGACGGCGACCGTCTCCTCCTTGACCTCGTGGTACTGGAGCGAGAGCGCCTGACCCCCCGTGACGTGCAGCGCCTTGCCGCAGTAGCGCCCGTCGACGAGCGCGAAGTGCTCCTCGTGGCCCCACGGCTTGTCGACCCGCACCACACCGGACACCCACGACGCCTTGGTCATTCCCACTCCCCCACGGCGCACGGACCGTGCGGTTCGCTGACAGATCCCACGTACCGTTCCGTAACCCGGAACCTCAGACTAGGCGCGGCGGCAGACGGTGGAACAGGGCGGGACCGGCGTCCGGCGTACGGCGTCCGGCGACCCACCTAACCGGCCGCCATGCCGCCTCCCTGCAACGCCGGCAGCGCGGTGGCGCGCATCCGCCGAAGCACCCGGTGGGTGACCGGCGTGGCGTCCGGATGCAGCCCGCCGTTCGACCCGACCGCGGCGCGCCACGCCGCCTCGCGCCGGCTTCGCACGTCGGGATCGTCGAGCTCGGCGCAGTCGAGTCGACTGGTGTTGACGTCGACCGTGACGGTGTCCCCGTCCTCGACCAGGGCGATCGCTCCGCCGACCAGGGCCTCGGGTGCGACGTGGCCGATGACCAGTCCGACGGAGCCACCGGAGAACCGGGCATCGGTCATGAGGGCGATGGTGATCCCGCGTTGGCGGCACAGTGTGGTGATCTTGGAGGTGGGATCCAGCATCTCGGGCATCCCGGGTGCACCACGGGGGCCCTCGTAGCGGATCACCACCATGTCGCGGTCGTGGAACTCGTCGGGCCGCTCGTCCAGGGCCTCGATCAGCGCCCGCTCGCCGTTGAACACCCGGGCACGTCCCGTGAACACCCCGTCGGTCATGCCGCCCTCGACGCCGGCGAGTTTGAGGATCGCCCCGCCGTCGGGGGCCAGGTTCCCCCGGAGCAGGCGGAGTCCGCCGGTGTCCTTGAAGGGCCGGGCCACCGAGTGGATCACCCGGTGGTCGGCGACGGGGGGCGCCAACCGGTCGATCTGCTCTCCGAGCGTCTCCCCCGTGCAGGTCAGGGCATCGCCGTCCAGGTGGCCGGCGTGGAGCAGTTCGGCGACCACGGTGGGGAGGCCCCCTGCGGTGTCGACGTCGACCATCGAGTACGTGCCGAACGGTCGCATGTCGACGATGACCGGCAGACGGTGGGACAGCGCGTTGAACTCGTCCTGGCTGAGGACGTCGTTCCACAGGTCGAGGCCGGCGGCACGGGCGATCTCCACACTGTGCAGCATGACGTTGGTCGAGCCGCCCATGGCGATGGCCACGGTGAGCGCGTTGCGCAGCGCCGCCGGCGTGACGATGTCCCGCGGGCGGATGCCCCGGTCGGTCATGGTGACGAGACAGTCGACGAGTTCGTCGGGGAACCGTTCGGTCCGACGGGGATCGTCGGACGTCGGAGCCACCATCTGGAGCGGCTCGAGTCCCAGCACACCGAAGAACGACTGCATCGTGTTGTAGGTGAACATCCCGCCGCAGCTGCCCTGACCGGGGCACGCGTGCAGGGCGATCCGGGCCCGGAGCTCGTCATCGGGCTCCGACGCCGCCTGGAAGGCCGAGACCAGGTCGATCCGTTCGCCCGTCGCCGGGTCGTGCCCCGGCTTGATCGACCCGTCGGACAGGACCACCGAGGGCACGTCGTGCTCCAGGAGGGCGGCGACCGTGCCGACCGGCGGCTTGTCACAGGCGACCACGGCGATCATCCCGGACACCCGGTTGGCGGCCAGGTGCACGGCGACGGCATCGTGCACGAGTTCCCGCCCGATGAGCGAGAACCGCATCTCCGGGGTGCCGTTCAGCTGGCCGTCGGACACCCCCAGCGTGAACGCCGGCGCGATGAGGCGAACGGGCAGGTCGCTCCCGGCGATCCGGCGGGACATGGCGTCCTGCACCGCCGCCACCTTGGCCTGGACCCCGAGATAGCACTGGCTGTCGCCGAGGTTGCCGACCACGGCCCACACCGGGTCGTGGATCTTGGCGACGTCCTCACCCAGGAAGTGGGCCGTACCGACCCGCTGCACATCACGACCGGGGTTCGAGGACCTCAGGTCGAGGTCCTCGGTTCCGACGGTGTCACCTGTTGCGTTCTCGAGCCTGGTCACGCCGGAAGCCTACCGAGCCCCGGGGACCCGTCGTGATGGTCTCCCGGCGGGACCGGGTGCCGCCGCCCGCGGTCAGCGGGGGGACGAACCGGCGTGGGCGTCGAGCACCAGGGCGAGGGCACCGGTGAGCCGCTCGGCCGTCGGGAGGTGGAGCGACTCGTCGGGCCCGTGGGCGTTGGACCCCGGAACGAGGACGCCGGCCGCCAGCACCTGCGCATCGGGGAACCGCTCGGCCAGCCACCGCATGAAGGGGATGGTCCCGCCCTCGCCCAGCCGGGCGGCCGGATTGGCGAAGCAGGTCTGCGACGCCTGTTCGAGCGCCTCGGCCAGCCACGGGGCCAGCGGGACCGCGGCCCAGCCGCCGGCAGCCATCCCCGCCTCCCAGGTGACCTCGGCGCCGGACGGGGGGTCCTCGGTCAGGACCCGGGCCACCGCCGCCATGGCCACCGCCGGGTCGCACGTCGGGGGGATGCGGATGACCAGCTTCAGGGAGGTGAACGGCCGCAGTACCGACCCGGCCTCGGCCGGTGGTGGCATGCCGTCGGCCCCGACCACGGCCACCGAGGCCTGCCACGCGTTGCGCATCACCCGGTCGGTGGTGTCGACGCCGTCCAGCTCGAGCCCGTCGACCACCGGGAACGGCACCTCGTCCCCGTCGGAGGCATCCAGCGCGGCGGCCTGCTCCCGGCCCGCGTCGACCGCCCATGCCGGGGGGTCGACCCGTAATTCGGGCACGAGCACGTCGCCGGTCACGGCGTCCTCCAACCGGTCGAGCAGCCGGCGGGCGATGCGGAAGGACGAGGGGACGATGCCGCCGGCCTCGCCGCTGTGGACGCCGTGGCCGAGGACCCGGACACCCAGCGTGCCGACGAGCGCGCCGCGCAGCGACGTGGTCACCCACAGCCGGTCATAGGTGGGGCTGCCCGAGTCGAGCGCCAGCACCACGTCGGGTGTGCCGATCCGGTCGGCCAGATGGGCGAGCACCTCGCGCAGGTGTGGACTCCCGCTCTCCTCGGAGCCTTCGGCCAGGAGCACGATCCGGCCGTGGTGACCCCCGGCGGCCCGCACCGCCTCCACGGCCACCAGGGCGGAGGGCAGGGCGTAGCCGTCGTCGGCCACCCCCCGGGCGTACAGCCGGTCCCCCTCGACCACCGGCGTCCACGGTCCACGTCCCGGTGCCCACCCGTCGAACGGCGGCTGCTTGTCGATGTGCCCGTACAGCAGCACGGTGCCGGTCGCCGACGGGTCCGAGGCGGGGACGTCCACCAGCACCGTCGGCGTGAGGCCGGGCAGCCGCACGACCTCGACCGTGGCCCCGGGCAGGTCCCGGGCCGCGGCCCAGGAGGCGACGAGGTCCGCCGCCCGGTCCATGTGCCCGGCCTCCTCCCAACCCGCGTCGAAGGCCGGCGACAGGTTGGGGATGCGGGCGAACTCGACGAGGAGCGGCAGGACGTCGGACCGCCACCGGTCACGGGCGGTGTCGATGGCGTCCTGGGGGCGGAATCCCGTGGTCATGGGGCGATCCTAGGCAGGGCGGTGGTGGAGGGCCGGTCCTGCCGCAGCCGTCCGCGTGCGTCCCCGGAGCCGGATGACGCGTGTACGGCCCGTCCACTTCGTTCGATAGTCTAACTATGTGACTCCCGAATCGACAATCGTCGACCCTGCATCGTCCGCCGACCGGACGACCATCGGTCGGACGGCGGCGTGGCTGGCCAAGCAGGTGGACATCGGCCTCGGCTCCGTCGACCTCTCGCTCCCGCAGTACCGGATCCTGGGGCTCCTCGACGAGCACTCCGCCGTCTCGTCGGTGCTGGCCGAGCGGCTGGCCGTGCGTCCGCCGACGATCACCGCCGTCGTGGACGGCCTGGTGACCCGCGGGCTCGTCGAACGCCGACCGGTGGAAGGTGACCGCCGCCGGGTCGGCCACGTGCTGACCCCCGAGGGCCTCGCCCTCCTCCACCAGGCCGACGCCGCCATCGAGGACCGGCTGCACGTGGTCACCGACGCCATGGACGACCCGGCCGCGGCCGAGGAGGCGTTCAGCGGCCTGGCCCGGTGGCGCCGCGCCCTGGTCGCCTACAGCGCGGCCCGGTGGGGACGATGAAGGTCCCTACCCTCCGCCCCCGACCGAAGGGACCCGCCGAGACGGGTACCGACTTCGTCCCCATCGACGAGCTGGCCCGCAACGAGGCCCCGCCGGCCGGCATCGACCCGGACAGGTCACTGTCGTGGCTGCGGCGCGCCCTGCCGATCATGAAGGCCCACAAGGGCATCTTCATCACCTCGTTGACACTGTCGTTCCTCGGCCTGCTGCTGCAGGTCGCCATCCCGCTCCTGTTGAACAAGGCCATCACCAACTCCATCCAGAAGCACCTGGTGCCGCTCAGCCACTACGTCTGGTGGATCGTCGGCCTCGGGCTGCTCAGCGGCGTGTTCGGCTACATCGCCCGGCTCTACCTGTTCGAGACGGCCTACGACATCGAGTACGACCTCCGCAACATCATCTACGAGCACCTCACCAAGATGTCGTTCGGCTTCTACGACCGGGTCCAGTCGGGCCAACTCATCTCCCGGGCCAACTCCGACATCCGGTCGGTGCAGATGTACATGACCTTCGCACCGCTGATCCTCGTCCAGTGCTCGATGGCCGTCATCGCGTTCTGCGTGATGCTGACCATCTCCGTCCCGCTCGCCCTCGTCGCCATGGCCACCATGCCGTTCGTCTACTGGACCGGTGTGCGCATGCGGAAGTCGATGTTCCCGGTGTCGTGGATCATCCAGGCCCGGCTGGCCGACGTGGCCACCATCGTCGACGAGAACGTGAACGGCGTCCGGGTGGTCAAGTCCTTCGCCGCCGAGCAGCAGCAGCTGCGGGCGCTGTCGGGAGCGGCCGACAAGCTCCAGTGGGGCTACATCAAGGATGCCGACCTCCGGGCCCGGTTCACCCCGACCGTCCAGAACCTGCCGCAGGTCGGTCTGGCCCTGGTCCTGCTGTTCGGCGGGTACATGGTCATCCACGGCAGTCTCAACGTCGGTGCCATCTTGACCTTCAACCTCTACCTGCTCATGCTCCAGGCCCCGTTCATGATGCTCGGGATGCTCATCATGATGGGCCAGCGTGCCGCCGCGTCGGCAGAGCGCATCTACGAGATCCTGGACGAGCAGCCCACCGTGACCGATGCGCCGGACGCGATCGACCTGGTCGACTGCACGGGCGACGTGCGGTTCCGTCACGTCGACTTCGCCTACACCGAGGACGCCGAGCAGTTGGTCCTCGCCGACTTCGACCTGCACGTCCCCCCGGGCCAGACGGTGGCCATCGTGGGACGCACGGGTGCAGGGAAGTCGACCGTGGCGCGCCTCCTCACCCGCTTCTACGACGTGCGGCACGGCTCCGTCGAGGTCGACGGCCACGACGTCCGGGACCTCACCCTGGCCAGTCTGCGGGCCAACGTCGGGGTCGTCCTCGACGAGCCCTTCCTGTTCAGCGTCTCCGTCCGGGACAACATCGCCTACGGCCGGCCCTCGGCCACCCTCGACGAGGTCGAGGCGGCGGCCCGGGCGGCCGGGGCCCACGAATTCATCAGCCACCTGGCCGACGGCTACGACACCGTCGTGGGCGAGCGTGGCTACACCCTGTCGGGCGGGCAGCGCCAACGAATCGCCATCGCCCGCACCCTGTTGGTGAATCCGCCGATCATGGTGCTCGACGACGCCACCAGCGCCATCGACGTCCAGGTCGAGCAGACCATCCACGCCGGCTTGCGGGTGCAGATGGAGGGCCGGACCACGATCATCATCGCCCACCGGCTCTCGACCATCTCGCTGGCCGACCGGGTGGTGCTGCTGGACAGCCACCGGGTGGTGGCCGACGGCACCCACGCCGAACTGCTGGCGACCACTCCCCTGTACGCCGAGGTGCTGGCCCAGGCGGCCGAATTCGAGGCCGAGGAGGCCCGCGAGGATGGTGACGGGGCCGTCGGCGGCTCCGACGGGCACGGCGAACTCGGCGCCATGCTCGAAGCCGTGCGCGGCGGAGGTGCCCGATGACGTGGGGTGGTGGGTTCGGTGGCGGCGGCGGAGGTGGGTTCGGTGGCGGCCAGGGCGCGGTGGGGGCATCGGCCGCCGCCGGCCTTCCCTTCGCCGGCATCCCGGCGGAGCTGCAGGAAGGCGTGGACCGGCTGGTGGCGTCCGAGCCCGAGTACGAGGTGCCCACGATCACCTTCGAGCAGAACGCCGACGAGGGCGAGTTGAAGCGGCTCACCCTGTGGAACCTCCTCACCAAGTACCCGGGCATGCTCGTCCTGGCCGGGTTCCTGGTCGTGGTGATCTCCGTCGCCGGCCAGGTCGGACCCAAGCTCGTCGAGTACGCCGTCAACTACGGGATGGGGGGGATCCCGGGGGCGGGGCACATCGACTTTACCGTCGTCGTGGCCATGGCGGCGGCCTACCTGGCGTTCATCGCCGTCACCGCGCTCGCCCAGCGCTTCCAGGTCCAGGTGACCGGGCGCCTGGCCGCGTGGGTCATGAACGACCTGCGGGTCAAGGTCTTCGCCCACCTCCAGCGCCTCTCCCTCGGCTTCTTCACCGACGAGAAGGCCGGCGTGGTCATGAGCCGCATGACCAGCGACATCGAGAACCTCCAGCAGCTGCTCCAGGACGGCCTGTCCCAGCTGGCCATCCAGGCGCTGACCATGGTCGTCATCACGATCATCCTGTTCACCACCAACGTCCAGCTGGCCCTCATCACCGTGGTCCTCATCGTGCCGGCGCTGGTGGCGGCGTCGATCTGGTTCAAACGGGCGTCCGAGCGGGGCTACGACAAGGTGCGCGACGGCATCGCCAACGTGCTCGCCGACCTGTCCGAGAGCCTCCACGGGGTCCGGATCGTGACGGCCCACAACCGGCAGCGCCACAACGTCATCCACCACCGCAACGTGGTGGGCGACTACCGGGACGCCAACAATTACACGGCCCACGTCAACGCCCTCTACGGCCCCGGCACCCAGATGCTCGGCTTCCTCGGGCAGGCGGTCATGCTGGCCATCGGCGGCACCATGGTCGCGCACCACACGCTGACCGTCGGCGCCCTCATCGCCTTCTTCCTCTACCTGAACCGCTTCTTCCAGCCGATCCAGCTGCTGGTCCAGCAGTACAACACGTACCAGCAGGGCCAGGCCTCGGTGGTGAAGCTCCGCGACCTGTGCGACACCGAGCCCGAGGTGTCCGAGGCTCCCGACGCCATCGACCTGCCGCCGATCGAGGGCGCCATCGCCTTCGACCACGTCTCGTTCGCCTACCTCCCGGACCGCCCCGTCCTGGAGGACGTCGACCTGGCGGTGTCGCCCGGGGAGACGGTCGCCTTCGTCGGCCCCACCGGGGCCGGCAAGTCCACCATGGCCAAACTGGTGACCCGCTTCTACGACCCGACCGAGGGTCGGGTGACCATCGACGGCCATGACCTGCGCGACGTCACCATGCACTCGCTGCGCAGCCAGCTCGGGGTGGTTCCCCAGGAGCCGTTCCTGTTCGCGGGCACCATCGGCGACAACATCGCCTTCGCACGACCCGACGCCACCGACGAGGAGATCCACGAGGCGGTCGACCGGGTGGGCCTGACCGACGTCATCGAGCGCATGCCCTACGGTCTCGACACCGTCGTGCACGAACGGGGCCAGACCCTGTCCTCGGGCGAGCGCCAGCTCATCGCCCTGGCCCGGGCCTTCCTCGCCCACCCCCGGGTGCTGGTCCTCGACGAGGCCACCTCCAACCTCGACCTCCAGTCGGAGACCAAGATCGAGGCCGCCCTCGACGTCCTGCTCGAGAACCGCACCGCCATCCTCATCGCCCACCGGCTGTCCACCGCCATGCGGGCGGACCGCATCGCCGTGGTCGACGGGGGGCGGATCATCGAGGTCGGCTCCCACGCCGAGCTGGTGGCCCGCGGTGGTCGCTATGCCGAGATGTACGGGACCTGGGTCAGCCAGTCCGAGGCCGACGGGCACGTCGGGGCCGGGAGCGGTCCGTCACCGACGTGAACTCCCCCGTGATCGCCGGTGACCGGACGTCAGAACGTCCAGGCCGTACCCGGTAGCAGCGTCGCCTTCCCCTTGGCGTTGGCCGTGACGCAGATCAGTGCGGCGATCTTGCCGGTGACGGCCGAGGCCGCACCCGTGCTCGCCGTGACCTTCCCGGTCCAACGGTACTCGTAGGAACCCTTCGCACAGGCATCCGCGGTCAGGCGCACGTGGCTGAAACTGAAGGTCGTCGTCCCGTGGTTCTTCCACGTGACCAGGTCGGTGCTCGCGCTCACCCCGGCGATCGTCCCGCCCCCACCCGTCGTGGCCAGGGTGCACTCGCCGAGCGTCGCGGTGGGCGAGGCGGCCAGGCCCACGAGGGTCTTGCACGTCGCCCGGGGCGCCGGCGTGGTGGCGCCGGCGGGGGACGCCGGGAGCACACCCGTGGCGAGCGTGGCCGTGGCGGCGACGGCAGCCGTCGAGAGCAGGCGGAGCGTGAGCGATCGCATCGGTGTTCCCCTTGTCCGACCCGATGGACGTGCCTCGTCCGAGGGCGGGTCCGTCCCCGCCGACCGTTGTAGCACGGCGGGCGACGGGCCGCACCGGGGCGGTGCCGACAGCCCCGTACGCGGTGCTGGATCACGGATCCCGGGGCACGGGGACGAACCCGGCGACGCGTTCGAGCGCGCCGTCGACGTACGCGACGTGGGACGGCCGGCCACGTCGGCTGACGAGCACGAACGCCGCCCCGTAGAGCACCTCCACGACGACTGCGCTCACCAGGGTCGCCACACCCAGGGTGAGCCCGTGGCCGAACACCACGAGGACGAGCAGGAAGAGCCCGACGACGATCATCTTCGTCCGGGCGACGCCGAGGGATCCACGCAGGAGCGTGCCGCCGTCCTGGTCCGGCGTCAGCTCCGCCACCAGCCGGAACGAGAACGGGCTCGCCCACACGGAGGGTCGCCGAAGCCTCACGCCCCGGGACGTCACCCGACCGTCGAACGTCACCTCACCACCGGTGCCCGACACCAGCGTCGCCGACACGGGGCCCAGGGTGTGCTGCTGCAGCCGACGGACGCAGACCTCGGTGGCCAACGGCGACCGCCACACCGACCCGGGAGGAACCAGCTCCTCGTAGAGGTCCCTCGGTGTCACTCCCCTGCGCCTCCGCCGGACCGGCTCACCCCCGGTCGTCGAGGACGGCGTGGCCGCAGTTGTAGCCGGGGATGAACGTGACCCCGGGGCCACCGTGGCAGCCGGCGCCGCACAGGTACAGGCCGTCGACGGGGATCGGGTCGTCCGGCCAGCCCCGCGGTCCCGGGCGGAACGGGCCCATGAACTCCGGCTGCAGGAGACCGTGGGTGAAGTCGCCGCCCGTGCACGCGAACATCCGCTCGTAGGTGTAGGCGGGATAGTTGAACTGGCGCTCGATCAGGTCGGGGAAGTTCGGCGCGTGCTCGGTGATCCGGGCCACGATGCGGTCGGCCATCTGGTCGCGCAGGGCGGCGGCTTCGTCGTGATCGGCCCCGATCGGGGCGTAGAAGGCGAAGCTGCTGGCCACGTGCTTGCCCGGCGGGGCCAGCCCGGGGTCCCGCAGTGTGGGGATCGACAGGTTGACCGACGGCGCGTCGGGCACCACGCCCCGGGTGCAGCCGAGGAAGTCGGCCTGCATCTGCTCGGGCGTGCCGAAGAACGTGACGTTCTGGCGGGCGTCCCCTTCGTTCAGCACCTCGTAGCGGCCGGTGTACTCCGGCAGGCCCGACAGGGCGAAGTGCATCTGGAAGTAGAGGGCCCGGTGGTCGATGGCGTCGACCCGGCGGGTGAAGTCGTCGGGCAGCCCGTCGCGTCCGACCAGGTGGTCGAAGGTGGCGGTCGGGTCCAGGTTCGACACCACCACGGGTGCGGTGATGCGTTCGCCGTCCCCGAGCACCACGCCGGTGGCACGTCCGGACTCGACGGTGATCCCCGCCACCTTGACGTGCCGGCGCAGTTCGCCCCCGGCCGCCTCGAATTGGGCGAGGACGTGGTCGGAGATGGTGCCGATGCCGCCCTGCACCTTGGACATCGTCACGTCGCCCGGCGACGCCATGGCGAACGCCAGGCACAGCGCACTGCCGGCGTCGAACGGGCCGCGGTAGGTCGAGTTGACGGCCAGGAAGGCGAGCATGCCCCGGACCTGGGCGTGGGCCACCCGGTCGGGCAGGTGCCGGTCGACGACGTCCATGACGCTGCCGAACAGCGCCGTCCGGATGCCCTCGCGCTCGGCCTCGCTGGTGGCACCGGCGAACATCTCGTCGAGCGACTTCGGCGGCGTGCGGACGTCGAAGCGGCCGATGGCCCGGGCCGGGGCCTCGGCCCAGGCGGCGATCTCCCCCATGCCGAGCACGGCGTCCAGGCCGAGCCGCTCGTTCAGGTGCTCGAAGAGCCGGTCGGGGTTGCTGTAGAGCAGGAGCGGCTCCTCGCCCGCCGGGCCGATGCTGACCGACTGCACCTCGGGTTCGTAGATCGGACAGGCGCCCAGGTCGAGATCCTCGTAGATGGTCGTCGGGATGGGGAACTGCACCGAGCCGGCCAGCTCGAAGCGGTAGCCGCGGACCAGCTCGGTGGTCGTGGCCATCCCCCCGATGAAGTGGTTCTTCTCCAGGCACAGGACGCGCATGCCGCCCCTGGCCATCACCAGCGCGGCGGTCAGGCCGTTGTGGCCCGCCCCCACCACGACGGCGTCATAGTCGGTCTGCGTCACTCGGTTCCCCCTGGTCAGTGGCCGTGTTGCGGTTCAGGTGCCGGTGCTCACGGCCGACGGCCGGTCAGGTCGAGCAGGCGCTGCTGCACGTCGGCGTCGTCCCCGACGTCGCCCGACGGCCCCTCGCCGAAGCGCCCGGTCTGGGCGATGAACGACGCCATCGGCAGCATGCTCTCGTACACGGTGGCGGCGAGCTCCGCGGGCAGGGTCGGGTCGGCCCCGATGGCGGTGGCGAGGTCCCAGGCGTGCAGGGTCAGGTCGCCGATGCGGAAACCCAGCAGCTGGGCGGCGGGGATGTCGCCGACGAAGTGGTGGACCACCGTCGTCCAGTCGGTGACCGCTTCGAGCCGGGTCATCTGCGCCGCCAGTGCCGCCCGGCACGCCGACACCGGGTCGTCACCACCGAATTCCCGGTCGGCGAAGGCGAGGACCTCCTCCTGGGTGGCCCCCTCGAGCAGGGCCACGGTCATCTCGCTCCCCACACCGACGTGCCCGATGAGCGCGCCCACGTCCCACGCGGCGCACGGCGTCGACCGCTGCATCTGGTCGTCGCCCACCTGGGCGAGGACGTCGAGGAAGGTCGATGTGGCGAGCGAGCAGGCGACGAGGGGTTCCATGGGCCAGAACCTAACCGGCACCCGCGGCGCCTGCCTGCCGTCAGGCTCAGCCGACCGAGGGCACCGTGGACAGGCCCTCGGCGAACCGGGCGTCGGACACCTCTTCGTCCACCATGCGACCGCTCAGGTACGAGTCGTAGGCGGCCAGGTCGAAGTGCCCGTGGCCGCACAGCGCGGTCAGGATCACCTTCTCCTCGCCCGACTCCTTGCACGCCAGTGCCTCGCGGACGGCGGCGGCGATGGCGTGGGTGGGCTCCGGTGCGGGCAGGATCCCCTCGGTGCGGACGAACTGCATGGCCGCCCCGAAGCACTCCGTCTGCGGGATGGCGACGGCTTCCATCATGCCGAGCTCGTAGATGTGGGAGATGAGCGGCGCCATGCCGTGGTAGCGGAGGCCTCCGGCGTGGATGGGGTCCGGGATGAAGTCGTGGCCCAGCGTGTGCATCTTCATCAGCGGGGTCATGCCGGCGGTGTCACCGAAGTCGTAGGCGTAGATGCCACGGGTGAGCGACGGGCACGACGCCGGCTCGACGGCCCGGATCACCGGATCCATCCGGCCGGCCATCTTCTCCCGCAGGAACGGGAACGCCAGCCCGCCGAAGTTGGATCCACCACCGGTGCAGCCCACCAGCAGGTCGGGAGCCGTCTCGCCCGCCTTGGCCAGCTGCAGGAGGGCCTCCTCGCCGATGATCGTCTGGTGCATGAGCACGTGGTTGAGCACGCTGCCCAGCGCGTAGCGGGTCTCGGGGTCCGGGGCCGCCACCTCGACCGCCTCGCTGATGGCGATCCCGAGCGAGCCCGGGCTGTCCGGGTCGGCGGCGAGGATCGCCCGGCCGGCGGCGGTCAGGTCGCTGGGCGACCGGTGGACCGTGCCACCGAACGCCTCCATCATCAGCCGCCGGTAGGGCTTCTGGTCGTAGCTGGCGCCCACCTGCCAGATCTCGCACTCGAGGCCGTAGAGGGCGCAGGCGAAGGCGAGCGCGGTACCCCACTGGCCGGCGCCCGTCTCGGTGGTGAGTCGCTTCACCCCGGCCTTGGCGTTGTAGTACGCCTGCGGCACGGCGGTGTTGGGCTTGTGCGATCCGGCCGGCGAGACGCCCTCGTACTTGTAGTAGATCCGCGCCGGGGTGTCGAGGGCCTGCTCCAGCCGCCGGGCCCGGAACAGCGGGCTCGGACGCCACTGCCGGTAGACGTCGAGGACGGCGCCGGGGATGTCGACGTAGCGGTCCTGACTGACCTCCTGGAGGATGAGGTCCATCGGGAACAGCGGTGCGAAGTCGTCGGGCCCGGCCGGCTCGAGGGTGCCCGGATGGAGGGCGGGCGGCGGTGGCTCCGGCAGGTCGGGCACGATGTTGTACCAGGCCGTGGGCATCTCGCTCTCCTCCAGCAGGTACTTGTGCTGGTGGACGGTCTCGTCGATTGCCATGCGGGTGGACCTCCTCGTGCGCCGTGGGCTCACAGTATCCGCGGATCCGGCCACGGCACCGGTCCCGCCGGCCGGCGACGCCCCCCGCCCGTCAGGGTGGTCAGGTGGCGAACGGGTACCGGTCGACCCAGGGGGCCGCGGCCTCGAGCTGGGCGGCCACCCGGACCAGGAGGGCGTCCCGCCACGGACCGGCCACCAGCTGGATGCCGACGGGCAGGCCCGAGGCCGCCACGTGCAGCGGGAGACTGACCGCCGGCTGCCCGGTGATGTTGAAGAGGGCGGTGAAGGCCGCCATCGAGATGATCTCCATCGGGGGGAACTCGGGCTGGGCGTGGACCTGCTCGAGCAGCCCGACGGGCGGGGGCTCGATGGCCATGGTCGGCGTGAGCAGCAGGTCGAACTCGGGGCCGAAGCGGGCCAGGATGTCCCGCGACTGCAATTGGAGGGCGGCCAGCGAGTGGGCGTAGCCCAGGCTGTCGAGGTTGCGGGCCGCCTCGAGGGCGGCACGGTTGTGCGGCTCGATGCGCTCGGGGTCGAGCCCGGGGTAGCCGGACATCCCCGAATTCATCAGGTTGAGGAAGTCGCCGAGCCCGGCCGGGTCGAACAGGTCGGACTCGAGCCAGGCGACCTGGTGGCCGAGGGACTCGAGCAGCGCGGCGGCCCGCTCGACCGCGGCCCGGGGCTCGGGAGCCACCTCGACGCCGATGGCGGACACGGTGTTGACCGCCACCCGCAGGCGGCCGGGGTCCACCCCCACCTCCTCGGCGAAGGGCCGCTCCTTGCCCGGTGGGCTCCACCACGCCAGTCGGTCGGGTCGGCTCAGGACGTCGAGGACGGCGGCGGCGTCGGCCACCGTGCGGGTCACCACGCCCTCGGTCGACATGCCCGCCCAGTGGGGGTAGAGATCGGGCACCCGACCGCGGCTGGGCTTGTGCCCCACCAGGCCGCAGCATGATGCCGGGATCCGGATCGAGCCGCCGCCGTCGCTGGCGTAGGCGGCGGGGAACATCCCCGAGGCCACGGCGGCGCCCGCGCCACCACTGGATCCGCCCGGGGTGTGGGCCGGGTCCCACGGATTGCGGGTGGCACCGAAGCGGAGGTTCTCGGTGACGCTGATCGACCCGAACTCGGGGGTGTTGGTCCGGCCGCAGAGGATGAAGCCGGCATCGAGGTAGGCCTGGGGGGCGAGTTCGGTCACCTCCGCCGGGCCGTCCGCCGTACCCCACGACCCGTTGGTGTTCGGTTGGCCCGCCACCGGAACCAGGTCCTTGACCGGGAGCGGGACACCGGCGAACGGCGGGAGGTCCCCGGCCCCGGCGGCGATCCGCTCGCCCAGGGCGCGGGCCTCGGCGCGCGCCTGGTCGTCGTTGCGCCAGACGACGGCGTTGAGCTCGGGGTTCCGGGCGTCGACGCGGGCCAGGCAGGCGTCGAGCACCTCGAGCGGGCTCACCTCGCGGGTGCGGATGGCGGTGGCGGTCTCGATGGCGGATGCGTGCTCGTCCATGGGCTCACCGTACGTCAACCGGTGGACGACGGGGCGGCCACCACGGTCCGGCTCGCCACCTGCACCGTGCCGGGCGGGCCCCGGTGTGGCACGGTGGACCATGGTCGCCTACGAGCGGTTCGCCGCCTTCTACGACGTCGTCATGGACGACCCCGGCCCGCGGGCGGTCCGGGTCGATGCCGCCATCGACCGCTACCGGCCGGATGCGACGTCGCTGCTCGAGGTGGCCTGCGGCACGGGGTCGGTCCTGGCCAGGCTCACGACGGAGGCGACGATGGTCGGCCTCGACCGGTCGCCGGAGATGCTGGCCATCTGCGCCGGCAAGGTGCCCGGCGCACGCCTGGTGGAGGCCGACATGCGGTCGTTCAACCTCGGCCGCCGCTTCGATGTCGTGGTCTGCGTGTTCGACTCGGTCAACCACCTCCTCGACGTCGCGTCCTGGATGTCGCTGTTCGACAGCGTCCATCGGCACCTGACCGAGGGAGGACTCTTCGTCATGGACGTCAACTGCGTCGGCGAGCTCCGCCGTCTCGGGGACGAACCACCCTGGGTCTACGACTTCGACGGGGGGACGGCCGTCATCGACGTCACCTTCGCCGAGGGTGACGGCGGCCTCGGGCTGTCCGACTGGGACATCAGGATCTTTGAGCGCGTGACCGGCACACGATTCGAGCTCCACCACGAACGGATCGGCGAGCTGGCCCTGCCGCTGGAACAGGTGCGCGAGCTGCTCGCCGGCCGGTTCGACATCCTGGAGGAGGTCGACGAGGACGGACTGGTGGCCACCGACGACTCGATCAAGGCCTACTTCGCGCTCCGCAAGAACGGCTGAGCCGCCGGCAGCCCCGGGCCGGGCCAGGTGTCGTCATGCGTCGGGCCAGAGGCGGTCCCGCAGTCCCGAGGCCCGGGCGACGGGGTGTTCCACCGCCCACCGGATGGCATCCTCGGCGCCCACCACGGTGAGAGCCGACCGGGCGCGGGTGACCGCCGTGTACAGGAGCTCACGGCTCAGGATCCTCGAGTTCGTAGCAGGCAGCGACACCACGGCGCGATCGAATTCGGAGCCCTGGCTCTTGTGGATGGTCATCGCCCACCAGGTCTCCCACTGACCGATGCGGGACAGCGGAAGCATGCGGATCCCGCCGGAGGAGGCGATCGCCACCCGCGGGCCGTCAGCGGTCGCCACCAGCACGCCGGTGTCCCCATTGAACAGTCCGTTCGCACGATCGTTCCCGGTGACCATGATCGGCGTCCCGACACGCAGCTGCCCCAGTCGCGTCGCCCCGGGCAGCGCACGCGCCACGCCGCGCTCGATCCGATCACTCCAGTCGAACCTCCCCTGGGGTCCGAACCGGATGGCGGCGAGTACCTTCACCCGCTCCGCCTCGAGGAGCGCCTCCTCGGCGTGGCCGGCGATCGCCGCCTCTGCGACCAGCACCGACGATCGGACCACCTCCGCCCGGATGGCCGCCAGGCGGTCCCCTTCCGTGTCCGGCACCCACTGCAGATCGTCCCGATCCTCTTCGAGCAGGCGGAAGACGCCACCCACGTCGCCGGCCCGGATCGCGTCGGCCATCCGGGCGATTCCCGAGTCCTCGCCGAATCGGCGGCGACGGGTCAGCACCGTCACCCGGCCGGCGAGCGGTGCGGCGTCGTCAGTCACGCCGTCCCCAGGACCGGCGACGTCGTTCATCACCGTCCCCGACTCGATGCTCGCCAACTGGAACGGGTCGCCCACGAGGACGAGCCGGGCGGAGGGCGCAAGTGCTGCGAGCAGCCGCGCCATCAACGGGAGCGAGACCATCGACGTCTCGTCCACGATGACCAGGTCGAAGGGCAGGTGCGACACGGCGTCCGGGCTGTCCGTGGTGCCACGCACCCCTACCAGGAGGCGGTGGATCGTGCTCGGTTCGACGGATGCGAGCCGGACGGCGAGCTCGGGAGTCACCAGGCCATGGGCTTCCATCTCCCCGACCTGCTTGGTCACCGCGCTCCGCATCCGCGTCGCCGCCTTGCCGGTGGGCGCCGCCAGGGCCACCCGCACGTCGGTGCCCCTCCGGGTGGCGATCAGCTGGGCGGCGGCGAGGATCCTCGCCACGGTGTGCGTCTTGCCCGTCCCCGGACCTCCGGCGATGACGCTCACGCCGTTGCGCAGGGCGCGTTCCGCTGCTGACCGCTGGCCGTCGTCTGCGTCCGCACCCACAGGTGCGAACAAGGTGTCGATCACCGTGGCGACCTCGTCCCCCGGGAGACGGACGCCTCCGGGTGCCGCCCCTGCGATGGCGCTCCGATCGGTGAGCTGCCGGGTCACGAAGATCTCGTAGCTCCAGTACCGGTGGAGGTACAGCCGGCCGCGGTCGAGGACGAGTGGGCGGAGCAGCCCGTCACCGACGGTCTCGGCGGCGTCGACCAGAGGCGACCCGGTGACCGCCGTCGACCAGCTGTCCGGCGTCGGCCAGTCCAGGTCGCCGACCGCGTCGTCGGGCGTCGCCTCCAGCTCCACGTCCGAGAGACGGGCGACGTCGACACACACGTGACCGGCACGCGTCGCACGTGAGACGAGGCCGAGCGCCAGGAGGTCGTGATGGCCGGAACGAGGCTCGAGCCGCTGGAACGTGCTCACCAGGTGCGCTTCGAAGGTGCCGAGCACACCGCTGTCCACGAAGGGACGGATTCCCTCCGGCACGGAGGCCCGGGAGCTGTCCCGCTCCGCCTCAGCCACGGCCATCCTCCACGATCCCTCCGAGCAGGTCGCTGAGATCACGCACCAGTGCCGGAGGGATCGGCCAGGGGAAGACCCCGAGTGACGACCCGTCGTCCGTCAGCGGTCCGGCCGCCGTCATGCCCCGCACGAAGAGGTAGGCGGCACCGCCGAGATGCCGCTCCGGGTCGTACCCGGGCCGACGCCACGAGAGGTAGCGATGGAGCGCGACCGAGTAGAGGAGTGCCTGCAACGGATAGTGATGGACGCACATCGCACGCACCAGGGCGGCACCGCGGTAGTGGTCGGCTGTGGGATCCACATCCCTCGGGACGAGCTGATTGGTCTTGTAGTCCGCCACCACGTACCGCTCACCGCCGCTCGGACCGACCCGTGCGATCAGGTCGATCGACCCCGTGAGCCAACCCGAGAGCCTCGGGCCCGGGCCGCCGGCTGCCAGCTCCACCGCCCACTGGCGGAGCGGATCCGAATCGGGGAGATGGGATGCCGTCAGCTCGCCGATCGCACCGAGGGTGGGAGCCGCCCCACCCGCTCCCAGACGGAGATCGAAGGTCAATTCGTCGAGGCGGTCCCGCCTTCCGAACGATGCCAGCCGCTCGCCGTCGAACAGTGGGCCGAGAGGCGCCTGCAGCGCATCGAGGAGTCCGACTTCGAGCAGCGCACGGCCATCAGCCGCGCCGGCGGGTGTCCCCCCGCGCGGTGTCGGATCGAAGGCGAGGTCGTCGAGCGCCTGTCCGACCACGGAGGCGATGTCCAGGGTCAACGTCGGCGACGCGAAGTCGAGGACCTCGAGGACGCCGTGCACCAAGCTTCCGAACTCCGTGCCCGCCGGAAGCGTCGCGAGCGGCCCGGGCACGTACTCGTCCGGCCTGCGCCGCCGAGGGGGCTCGCTCCGCACGTCGTCCGCATCGCCGAGCAGGAGCTGGTCGACCTCGGCATCCCCCTCGTCGGACGCCCCGGCGTCGGACACCGACTCGTCGTACGGATCGTGCACGCCTTCGTTCACCTGATCGGTGATGGAGGAGAACGACCACCTGCCGACAGACCGGTCGAGGCGCCTGCCGAATACCTCCGTATGGAGAAGGTCCGCGGCCACGCCGCCACGCTGCGGACGACCTGTCGGGTGCCGGGTGTCGGGTGTCGCCGCGATCTCGGTGACGGAGATCCGGTGGTCCGATGCGGCTACCAGCGGCTCGAGCCGATCCACGACGTCAGCGTCCCCGGGAATCGGCACCACGGGGTCGTCGAACGCGTCCCGATCGAGTTCCGCCCCTGTTCGGGCGAACAGGAAGTGGGCGAGCGCCGACTCCTCGCTGTTCGGGAGATTCGCCCACCACACGGCCGTGAGGTGCCGGGCACGGGTCAGCGCCACATAGAGGAGCCGGAGTTCCTCCCCCCGGCGCTCTGCAGCGGCCGCATCGAGCCGGGCAGCAGCCCCCGCCTCGTCCGGCCAGTCCTTGCCGCCGGCGACGTCGAGTACCCACCGGACCCGCTTCGGGCCCACTGCGTCCGCCCCACCCACTCCCTCACCCGTCGCATAGAGCGTGAGGTCCCTCGAGCTGCGCCACCACAGGCTGGGCACGCACACGACCGGGAACTCCAGGCCTTTGGCCTTCCAGATGGTCATGATCTGCACCGCGTCGAGATCCGACTCGATCCGCCGGGCGGCGACACTCCCGTCGATCTCGGTGTCCGCATGCTCTGTCGGCCGGGACTCGAGTACCGACAGCAGTCCCGGGACGGTGCTCCGACCCCGAGGGGACGCGTCGTGCAGGAGTTCAGCCACATGATCGAGGTCGGTGACGTTCCGATCGCCGTCCCGCTCCGCGAGCACCCGGGGAACCACGTCGCACTCCCGCCACACACGGGTGAGGACGTCAGCCACCGGATCGCGGACGAGTGACCTCGACCATTCGGTCAATCGGTCGCCGAGCTGCATCCAGTCGTCCTCCGTCGCCGTGACGACACGCTCGGCCGACCACCCGCCGAACCAGGAGAGCGCGTGGGCGTGCACCCTCCGCGGGTCGAAGGGTCGGGCCATGGCCCGGAGCAGGGTCCGCACCTGGATGGCCGCCGGTGACTCCAGGACGTTGCCGTCGGCGGCCACCACCGCCGGGATCCCTGCGTCGAGCAGCGCACGTTGGAGCTGTTCGCCCCGGAAGTTCGTGCTGACCAGGACGGCGACGTCCGATGCCCGCAGATCCCGGAGCTGGCCGGGCTCCGGTCCGGGCACCCTTCCCACCTCGAGGAGCTGACCCACGTAGGACGTGAGGTCGGCGTGGACAGCTTGGAATGCGCCGTCGCTCAGGAGATGCTGGTCGTTCGCCTTCGTCCGCGGGATGCCTTCCGCGATGGCGAGCCGGATGTCCAGTGTGGCCGGGTGCGGATCGCCGGTCAGGCGGAACCGCTCCCCCTGGTGTGCGTCGGGCACGGCAACCGGATGGAACCGGATCGCCGGATCGCCGAACGTCGCTCCCCGGAACAGGCAGTCGAGCGCGTCGAGCGTGGCCTCGTCCGACCGCCAATTCGTGGCCAGCGTCCGCGTCGCCACGCCCGAGTCCGGTCCCACGGCCTCGAGGTAGGTGTGGATGTCAGCTCCCCGGAACCGATAGATCGCCTGTTTCGGGTCCCCCACCGTCACCAGTTGGCTGTCCGAGTCCGACGTCCCGAAGAGCGTGGAGAAGATCTCCCACTGCACGCTGTCCGTGTCCTGGAACTCGTCGATGAGGGCAACCTTGAATCGGTTGCGGAGCGCGTCGATGACGCCGCCGCCCGTCCGGGCGTCCTGCAGTGCGTCACGCAGCTGGACGAGGAGATCGTCGAAGCCGATCGTCGCCGAGAGCATCCTTCGACGGGCGTACTCGTCGCGTGCCTGCACGACGAGCTCACGGAACCGGTACTGCGGCTCCGTCGCACCGTGGCGTGACCGATCCGGCTCCACGACGATGTTCTCCCGTGCGACCGCCTCGGCCGTCGCCGCGATCAGATCGCCGAGCGAAGGGAGCTGGTCCGGGTCGACCGCCGAGGCCGCGGCGGTGACCAACAGGTCGGTGCACACCTCCTGCACCAGGTCTCGTCCGTCCGTGACCAGCGTCGCATCCGGATCGATTGCGGCAGAGATCCCGAGGGCCCGGTGGATCTGCCGGGCGAACCCGTGGATGGTGATGATCGTCGCCGAGTCGAACTCCGCCAGTGCGGTCCGGATCCGCCGGAGGCGGTCGGTCCGGCCCTCCTCCGACATGAGATGGCGCAGGAGTGGGTCGTCGTCGGGCAACGGCACCTCGCGTGCCAGGACCGATGCGGCTTCGGTGAGACGCTCACGCACCCTGGATCGCAGCTCCTCGGTGGCGGCTCGCGTGAAGGTGACCATCAGGAGCTGGGACGCGGCGATCCGGCCGTCGGCGATCAGGCGGGTCGCGAGGCCGGCCAGGGTGAAGGTCTTCCCCGTCCCGGCACTGGCCTCGATCGCCAGCATCCCCGTGGGGAGGGCACCGACCACGGAGAAGTCCTGCGCCGTCGACGTCACGTCCTGCCCCTGCCTGAACGGCGGGTGGGTGGCGCACCGGTGGGTGGCACGAAGTCCGCGACCGTGCGGTCATAGGCCGACCAGAGGTAGTCCGCGTAGCGCCTGGCCCGCGGACCCTCGCCGACGACGTCGTCCGGACCGGCGGGCAGTGCCAGCAGCTCGGCCAGGGCGATGTCGCCGAACGCCAGGCGCACGTCCGCATCGTCTCCGTCCCCCTGGCCCGTGAACGCTCTCCAGTGGGCTGGCGTCTCGCTCCTGTCGTGCAGGTGGTAGGAGAGGGTCGGGAACAGCGGGACGGGTTCGTGCAGTCCACGCCGGAAGCAGTCGACGACGACGCCGAGGGCTCCGACGGCCGCCCCCTGCCGGTCATCGATGTCAGGCGAGAGCACGAGATCGTGCACGACGACCTTGACCTTGCCGCTGCCGCCCTTGCGTGCCACCACGACGGAGCGCCACGGGACCGAGGGGTCCGTCGCCACCAGGGCCAGCAGGTCCAGCCACGCCTCGAGCCGGTGCACCGGCTTGGTCCTCGAGTAGGTGTACCGGACAGGGCCGGGCGTCGGGCCGTCGAGGCGCAGGGGGATCGACCCGGTCACGAAGGTGCCGTCGTCGAGACGGACGCCGACCTCCTGGTGCCCGGGCGGGATCCGGCGCACACCGAGGTGGACCAGCTGGTCACGGATCTGGTCGACCGGACCCACGATCTTGGCCAGTGCCGCATCGGCGAACGCACCGGCGGGAAGTGTCGAGGAACGCGACTCCACGCGCTTCCACTGTTCGATGTCCGTCCCGTCGAGCGACGAGTCGAGGAGCCGCGTCGCGATCTTCCATTCATCGAGGCCACCGAGCGCCACAGGCAGCTCCGACGGCGAGTCCTCGATCGGATCGGGTTGCCCCACGCCGAGGACACGCCTGACGAAGAAGCTCACCGGCTTCCGGAGGAAGGTGCGGAGATCGTCGAGCTCGACGACATCAGGCTCCGTTGCCGGAAGCCGTGACGGGACGAGTGAGGTCGCCGGACCTCCCTGCTCCGCCCGGGCGATCGCCGCCACGCGGTCCATCGGGTCGAAGGACCACGTCGATCCGGGCAGGAGCCGGCCCGGTACGAGACACGGCGTGTCGAACGGGTGCCGAGGGTGGCGCGTCTCGAGCGGCTCCGCACGGGTGTCCCGCTCATGGGCCGGAACCAGGGACCGGACCGCCTCGAACAGCTCCGCGACGACGACGGAGCGCTTGACCTCCTGATTGGTGCGGACGTCACTGCCGTCACGCACGACGATCAGTCGCTCGCCGGCGGCGAGTACCGCCTCGAGCAGGCGCTGCCGGTCGTCAGACCGAGGGTCCGGGTCACCGAGGTGTGGGGCGGCGGCGATGAGGTCCTCCGCCGACGACGGTGTCACGCCGAACGCATCCTGGTCCATCCCCAGCAGGCAGACGACCTTGTACGGCACCCAGCGCAGCGGAGCCAGCGACGACACCGTCACCCCACCGCGGAAGAAGTCGGGGCGTCCCGGTGCGTCGTCGAGCACGCGGTCGATCAGGCGCCGGACATCGAGATAGGTGAGGGCGACCTCGGCATGGTGCCCTCCCACGACCGAGTGGTCGAGTGCGCGATCGAGCGATCGGTGCAGTGCGTCGACCTGCCAGGCGAGGTCCTTCGGCGTGGCGAACAGTGCGTCGCAGGCGCCACGGACCGTCGCCATCCACTCGACCACCGACTTCGACTGGTCCACCTGCCTGGCGAGATCGACGATGGTCATGACCGCCTCCGCCAGGCGGCCCAACGTGTCGACATCGCCCCCTTCGACTGCTGACGGGGCCACCTCCCCCAGTGCGAGGCCCAGGGAGCCACCGGTGATCGTCGCTCCGGTGATGAGCCGTTCCAGAGCTGACTCCCAGGAGAACCCGACGATGTCCGCCGAGACACCGAAGCCGGCGCGGTGGGATCCGTCGATGCCCCAACGCACGTTCGTGGACTCCACCCAGGTGGCGATGGTACGCAGTGCGTCGTCGTCGAAGCCGAATCGGTACCGCACAGGTTCGGCCCCGAGGAATTCGAGCACGGCGGACCAGGTGAACCTGCTCGAGGCGAGGTCGATCAGCTGCGTTGCGGCCCCGAGCACGGGATTCACCGAGCGAATCGACTGGTCGGCGATCCGGAACCGAAGGGACGGGCGGTCCGGCACCACGTCGGTGTCCCGATCGACCGCACACCCCCCGAACACCGACTCGACGAGCGGCGCGAACCGCTCGAGCCTCGGACAGAGCACCAGGATGTCCTCTTCGGTGACGCCTTCGTCCTCCGCCAGCACGTGGAGCAGCGCATCCCGCGCCACCTGGACCTGGCGGACCGGGCCGAAGCATGCGTGGAATTGGACCGATCGATCGTCCGGATCCGACCGGCAGTCCGCCTCGGACCCGTCGGATCGGAGTGTCTGCTGCAGGCGCCCGAGGAGCGATGGCGGGGGGGGCACCGGATCCGCGACCACCTCGGGCGCCGGGAGCCCTGTCCGACACGCCTCGGCCAGGAGGAGTGCGCCCTCGCGGGCCGAACGACCCCAGGAGCGGAGGAGCGGGTGGTGCACGAGCTGATCGGTGGTGTCGGCGGATCGCAGCCATGACCGGCCCGCCCCGGCCGGAGGCAGGCGGGCGAGCATGGGACCGATGGCGAAGTCCGCCGTCCGGAGCAGGAAGACGTCGACGTGGCGGCGTCGGCCCACTGCTTCGAGGAGCTCCGTGAAGGCGCCGCCGGGTAGCGCGGTGAAGCCGAAGAAGAGGAGCCGGTCGGGCAGGTCGAGCGCCAACCGGCCGGTCGCCAACCGGGTCATCAGGATGTCGAACCGCTCCGGGGGGCTCGGCTGGGAGATGCGGTCGCGGACGGCGCGCCAGAGCCGAGCCTGCCATGCCGCGCCCTCGTCCAGCGGCGCACCGGCTCCGTCGAGGTCGTCGCCCGGTCCCGCCCACGACCGGATCATGTCGGGGCGGTGTTGGTGGTATCTGTCGAACAGGTCGGCGACGCGACGCGCTCTCGAGAACCTCGAACCACCGGGCGGGAGCCGGAGGAACTCGTCGAGCAGGTCATCCTCCTTCCTCGCCTCGGCGACCTCGAGCAGCGACCAGACGAGCCGGTCGACCTGCCACGGGTCCTCTTCTCCAGTCTCGCCCCCGGCCGTCACCACGGCGTCCAGCAGTGCCCCCGGCAGCGCCGGGATGAAGTTGGCGGCGATTCCGTCCCCGGCGGCCCCGTCGGACGCCCCCAGGTACTTCGCCAGTTCGAGGTGGAGCCATCGGCGCATCCCCGCGGTCGGGACCGCCAGCCACACCGGTTCCATGGGGTCGCCGGGGTCGTCGAGGAGCACCTCGGCGAGCCGTTCGGCCAGCGGTTCCGCACGATCTGCCGAGTAGAGGTGCACCACGGAGTGGGACCTTAGCCAGGGGACGCGACACCGGCCGGTGGGGAGTACCCGGGTCGCGCACCCGTCCGGCGACCTGCATCCCGCCCCACCACCGCCCCAGGTGACAGCATTGTCGGCGTCCCGCCGGTGGGACCCCGAACCCAGGAGGTACCCGTGGGTCACTTGATCGCAGCGACTACGTCAGGAGGCGGGGGAGGACTGTTCCTGATCGTCATCCTGTTCCTGTACGTGCTCTTCGCACTGCCCGTCTGGGGCGCCTACCAGAAGGCGGCCCCCCAGGGTGAGCCGGCGTGGGCGGCCTTCGTCCCGGTCTACAACTTCATCGTGCTCCTGCGGGTGGCCGGCAAGCCGAAGACGTGGGCCTGGTTCCTCCTGCTGGCGATCGTCCCCTACGTCGGCAGCCTCGCCCTCTTCGTCATCTCGATCCTGATCCTCAACGACGTGTCGAAGAGCTTCGGCCACGGGGGCGGGTTCACGGCGGGCCTCGTGCTCCTCCCCTGGATCTTCTGGTTCATCCTGTGGCTCGGCAAGAGCGAGTACCGGGGCCCGGCCGGCCTGGCGGCGGCCAACCCCTACGGCACCTTCGGTGAGCCCGGCTACCCCCAGACCGGCTATCCGCCGCCCCCCGGCGGCGGCTACCCGCCCCCTCCGCCGCAGCCGGGAACGGCCTACCCGCCGCCGCCGCCGGCAGGGGCCGGGGGCTACGCACCTCCGCCGCCGCCCCCCGGTACCGGCTACCCGCCGCCGCCTCCTCCTCCGCAGCCTTCGGGTGGGGCCTACACGCCGCCGCCTCCTCCTCCGGCACCTGCCGGCGGTCAGCCGTCCGCTCCGGTGCCGGGCATGGCACCTCCTCCTCCCCCGCCGCCTCCTCCCCCGCCGCCGCCGGCACCGGAGGCCCAGCCTCCCGAGGCGCCGCCCACGGCGTGAGCCGGGCGGTCAGGTCCTCGACGACCCGGTGACCGTCCCGACAGCCGCCGCGTCGGATCCCGCGGACCCGACCGCGGGGGCCGTCGCCTCCCCGGATACGTCCTCCGCCCCGACCTCCGGCTCGCTGTAGACGTACTTCCCGCCGCGGAGCCACGACGCACCGGCCGCCAGCAGACTCGCCACGATGCCGAAGTCGAGTGCGGCGTGCAGCCCGACCCGGAACGGCGTGCCGATCAGGCCCGGGAAGAAGCGGCGGCCGGTCAGCTGCGCCCGGCGCATCGGGCTCAGCTGCGCCAGCACGTGCGCCCCGACCAGGTGCTGGACCGGGTCGTAGCCGAGGAACGCGGCGAACAGGGTCGACACCGGTGAGAGGTGCGACACCCGTTCGGCGTCGGCGACGGGCACCCCGTGGCGGACCAGGCCGTCGAGGAGGTGCTGGGGGAGCGACAGCATCAGCCCGGTGATCATGAGGGTGAAGAACACCCCGATCGACAGGACCTGGGCCGAGTTCTGGAACGTCGTGTTCATGCCCGATCCGGCGCCCCGGTGCTGTGGGGGCAGGCTGTTCATCACTCCGGCCCGGTTGGGCGAGCCGAAGGCGGCCATGCACATCCCGGCGCCGAAGATCAGCACACCGAAGGCCCAGTAGGGGAAGTCGACGGGGAGCAGCTCCAGCAGGGCGAAGCACACCGCGGTCCCGAGCATGCCCCCGGTGGCGAAGGGTCGTGGCCCGAAGCGGTCGGACAGGATGCCCGACAGCGGTCCGGCGATCAGGAAGCCGAGGGTGAGCGGCAGCATGGCGATCCCGGCCCACAGCGGGGTGGCCGAGAACGAGTAGCCGTGCAACGGCAGCCAGATCCCCTGGAGCCAGATGATCATCATGAACATCAGGCCGCCCCGGGCCAAGGCGGCCAGGAAGCTGGCCACCACGCCGCTGGTGAACGCACGGATCCGGAAGAGCTGCAGCCGGAACATCGGCTGGGGCACCTTCGTCTCGATGACGCAGAAGACGACGAGCAGCACCACGCCCAGGACGATGGCTCCCAGGACCTCGGGGTTGGTCCACCCCATGACGTGGTTCCCGTAGGGCTCGATGCCGTAGGTGATGCCCACCATGAGCAGGACCAGACCGAGGGCGAAGGTGATGTTGCCGGCCCAGTCGATGCGGGCCGGACGTCGGGGGCTCGTCTCGTGCAGCTCGAGGTAGCCGAGGACGGTGCCGAGGAGGCCGACGGGAACCGACACCAGGAAGACCCAGCGCCAGTTCAGCGGGGCGAGCACGCCACCCAGCACCAGTCCGATGAAGGTGCCGCTGAAGGCGGCGGCCTGGTTCACCCCGAGCGCCATCCCCCGGCGGTCCGACGGGAACACGTCGGTCAGGATGGCGGCGGAGTTCGCCATCAACATGGCCGCACCGACCCCCTGGAAGATGCGCATGACGATGAGCCACACTCCGGCCGCGCTCCCCGTCATCCAGGTGATGCTGAGCATGAGGGAGAAGAAGGTGAAGACGGCGAAGCCCATGTTGTAGATGCGCACCCGGCCGTAGATGTCGCCGAGCCGGCCGAGGCTCACCACCAGCACGCTGGTCACGACCAGGAAGCCCAGGATCATCCACAGCAGGTAGAAGGTGTTCCCCGGGAGCAGCGGATCGATCCCGATGCCCCGGAAGATGTTCGGCAGGGCGATCAGCACGATCGAGCCGTCGATCGTGGCCATCAGCATCCCGAGGGTCGAGATGAACAGCGCCGTCCACTGGTAGTTCGGCGGGAGGGTGTCGAGCCCGCCGGAGAGTCGGGCCTCCCGGGACTCCCGTCGGTGGCGGCGTCCGGACCCGCGGGAGTCGTCGGGACCACCCTGCGACGTGTGCTCCTCGACGACGGCCATGCGTGCTCCTGCCTCCCGGACCCGGTCGGATGCCCGTCCCCTGCGCTCATCCCCCGGTGCCCCGAGGGTACCCGTCACGGGCGGTGGCCGGGCCACGCCCCGGCGTGCGGGCCTCCCGTGCCGGCGGGCCGTCGGCACCCCGGGGACGGGTCCGGCGGCCGGATTGGACCCCTCGGACGGGCGCCGTGGCTTATCGTCGGGGCGATGACCCCGCCCTCCCACCGCCCGTGGCGGCGTCGGCCGCTGCCGACCCGCCTGGCACCCGCGCTGTCGGTACTCGGGTGCGTCCTGCTGGCGGGCTGCGGGTCGTCGCTCCTCGGCACGACCTCGTCGACCGGCGCGGCGGCCACGACCTCCCCGACGGGCGGACCGAGCACCACGGTGCCGGTGAACGGCGAGATCGCCGTGGCCTTCCCCGTCGTCGCCTGTGTCAACCCGTCCGACGGCGGGGCGGCGGTGACGTCGCGCACGGGGTGGAACCCCACGATCCTGGTGGCGCCGGTGCCGACATCGCTCGTGGGCAAGGTGACGTTCTACACCGACGGGGTCCACATCCTGCTCGCTCCGTCGGGCTGGACCTGCGCGCAGGTCGCCTCCGGATACGGGAGCCCGTCGGCCACCTCGACGACCGCGCCGACCACGGGCCCGGGCGGACCGACGGGCACGACCGCGCCGCCGACCGGTACCACCTCGGGGCAGAGCGCCGCCATGACCGCCCGGGGCGGGACCACCCTGGCGGTGTACCCGCCGAACGACCCGGTCCCCCCCGTCGACGGAGCGCCCTCCCCCGGCGCCGAGGGCGTCTTCGCCACCTATGCCACGACCGGCACGAACGCCGGGATCGACCTCGTGTGCCCCTTCTTCGCCATCCCGTCCTGGCAGTCCCAGCAGGCCGGGTGCTCGACGACCAAGCCGCCCGGCGAGACGACCAACGCGCTCACGCCCGATGTCACCGAGGTGTCCGACCCGGCGGGGCTGGTCGGCAGCCTGGCGGCGTCCGGGGGCCAGGGGGTGGTCACCGGCGTCGTGCTCTTCCCACAGGTCCCCTCCGCCATCTCCTACGGATCGCCGCTCGCCGTGGCCGCCGAGTCCTGTTCGCTGGCCGACACCTCCCTGTGCCCCACGATCCTCTCGGACTTCGAGGTCCGCGAGTTCCCGGTTCCCGCCGCCGGCTGACCCCTCGACGCACGCTGGGGCGGGTGGGCGTCAACCGGACTGCACCCGTCGGACCGTCGGACGGGCCATCCGGTCCCCACGCGGCGTGGCATTCCCAGGCAGCTCCGCCGCACCCACCTGCGGCCCGTCACGCTCCGTGGCGGGGCTTGACCACCATTCTGCAACCCTCATAGGTTCCCCGGGAAGCAGGGGTGCGGCCACGACCCGGGACCCGACCACCCGTGGGTGGCCGACCCGGCACACGGTCGCCGCCGTCGGCCGACCGGCCGCCGGCAGAGGGGACCACCGTGGACGATCAGCAGGTTCGAGCCATCGACGACCCGGAATCCGAGGCGGCGTCCGACCCGGCGTCCGCCGGGCACGCATCGCTGGGTGCGCTGTCCGCCAACGGGGTGGCCTCCCTGGCCTCCACCGACGTCGGCGCCCACCGGGCCCGGACCCGGTCGACCCGGCTGCAGCGGATGGCCGGACTCCTCACCACGGTGCTCGTCCTCCTGGTGCTGCGTGACGTCCTCGCCCCCGGCATGTCGTTGCCCTCGCCGTCGGTGCCCTCCGCCTTCACGCCCTACCTGATGCCCATCGGGCTGATCCTCCTGCTCTCCCTGGTGATGGTCGTCCCGCTGGTGGCCGCCGGCCGGTCACCGCACATCCTGTACCGCCCCGACGAGCTCACCATGACCTTCGACGACGTGCGGGGCGCCGAGGGCCTGGTCGAGGAGGTCACCAAGACCCTCAACCTCTTCCTGGCCTACCGGACCTTCAACGAGCAGATGGGCGGCACGCCCCGCAAGGCGATCCTCTTCGAGGGTCCCCCGGGGACGGGCAAGACGTACATGGCCAAGGCCATGGCGTCCGAGGCCGGCGTGCCCTTCCTGTTCGTCTCGTCCTCGGCGTTCCAGTCGATGTTCTACGGGCAGACCAACCGCAAGATCCGCGCCTACTTCAAGGAGCTGCGCCGCCAGGCGCGTCGCGAGGGGGGTGCCATCGGGTTCATCGAGGAGCTCGACGCCATCGGCGGCGCCCGCGGCTCGGGAACCACGCAGGGCGAGGGCGTCCCCGGCGTCGTCAACGAGCTCCTCATCCAGCTCCAGTCCTTCGAGCAGACCCCCTGGTCCATGCGGATGAAGGGCAAGGTCATCGAGATGGTCAACGCCTGGCTGCCCCACGACCGCAAGCTGGCCAAGCCGACCCACACCCCGGCCAACATCCTGGTCATCGGGGCCACCAACCGGGCCGCCGACCTCGACCCCGCCCTGGTGCGGCCGGGCCGCTTCGACCGGAACATCTACTTCGGCCTGCCGGGACGCTCCGGCCGGGCGGACATCTTCGACTACTACCTGGGCAAGAAGGCCCACGACCCCGAGCTCGACCTGCCGGCCCGCCGGGAGACGCTGGCCGCCATGACCGCAGGCTACTCGCCGGTGATGATCGAGCACCTGCTCGACGAGGCCCTGGTGTGGGCCCTGCGCCGGGGCGCCCACCGGCTCTCGTGGAACGACCTGCAGCAGGCGAAGCTGACCGAGGAGATCGGTCTGGCCCAGCCCGTCGAGTACACCGAGGCCGAGCGCCGCACCATCGCCACCCACGAGGCCGGGCACGCCACGGTGGCGTGGCTGGTGGGCAAGGGGCGCAAGCTCGAGGTGCTCACCATCGTGAAGCGCCGCGACGCCCTGGGCCTGCTCATGCACTCCGAGACCGAGGAGCGGTTCACCAAGACCCGCACCGAGGTCCGGTCGATGATCGACATCGCCTTCGGCGGCATGGTGGCGGAGGAGCTGTTCTTCGGCGAGTCGTCGACCGGGGTGGCGAGCGACCTGGAGGCCGCCACCCGCAACGCGTGCCAGATGGTCGGACTGCTCGGCATGGGCAACTCGCTGGTGTCGGTGGCGGCCATCGACGCCATGGGCGGCGGGCTGGTCGGCAAGGTGCTGGCCGACGACGCCCGCCGGACCGAGGTGGAGGAGCTGCTGGCCGACTCGAAGGCGTCGGTCACCCGCATGCTCGACGAGCACCGCGACGTGGTCGAGGCGCTGCGCGATGCGCTGCTGGTGCGCCACGAGCTGATCGGCGACGACATCCTCGACGTGATCCGACGGGCGAAGGCCGACCCCGACGTGCTGCCGGCCAACCTCCGTGACGCACCACGCCTGGGCGACGGCCGTCCGGCCGGCACCCACACGGTCTGACCCGCCACCACCACCGGTACCCGGGCCACCCACCGGAGCGCCGGCACCCGTAGCCTGGGGGCCGTGCCGTCCGACCGACTGCAGGGGGGACAGCTCTCCACGGTCGACGTGACGGCGTCGACGGTGGCCAACATCGGCCCCGGCATCGACTTCTACTTCGGGTTCGGCGTCATCGCCGTCACCGCCGGCATCGGGGCGCCCCTCACCATCGTGGCGGCGGCCGTCGCCGTCCTGCTGCTCGCCCTGTCCGTGGCGGAGTTCACCCGGGACGAGCCGTCGGCCGGCAGCTTCATCGAGTTCGTGGAGAGCGGGCTGGGTCCGGTGGCCGGCGTGGCCACCGCCTGGCTGGTGGTGGTCGGCTACACGGTCGCCATGGCCGGGGTGTTCACCATGGCGGGCGGGTTCGTGGCCGACACCCTGGCCCGCTATGGGCACGTGACGCTGCCCTGGGGCCCGCTGACCGTCGTCCTGACCCTCGGAGCGCTGGCCCTGATGGTCCGTGGGATCCGCCTGTCGACGTCGGTGATCGGCGGGGCCGTCGTGTTCCAGGTGGTGGTGATGGTGGTGGCCTGCGCGGTGGTCCTGGTCGACCACCGGGGCCACCTGTCGGGCACGCCGTTCTCCTGGTCCCACGTCACCGGTGGGCTGACCGGCCTGTCCGCCGGGTTTCCCCTGGCCCTCTACATGTTCATCGGCTGGGAGAACGGGCCGGCCCTGGCCGAGGAGTGCCGGGACCCGCAGCGGACGGTGCCGCGTGCGCTGCTCCTGTCCATCGGCCTCGCCACCGGGCTGTTCGTGCTCTTCGCCTACGCCACCGTGACCGGCCTCGGTTACGACGTGTCGTCGGTCGGGCGGTCGTCCATCCCCTTCCTCACCGTCTCCGACCAGGCGCTCGGCCCGTTCGCCGTCACGGCGTGGCTGGTGGGCGTGGTCTCGGTCCTGGCCACCTTGGTGTCGGGGTCGAACTCGCAGTCGCGGATGGTCTACGACGGCGGGCGTACGGGCAAGCTGCCGTCGTGGCTGGGCGTGGTCCGACCGGGGACGCACGTGCCGGTCCGGGCGCTGGTCGCCTTCGTCGGGGCCGGCCTGGCCGTCATCGGCGTGTGGGGGCTGGCCCACCTGCTCGGCGGCGGCACCGGCTCGATGGACCCGGTGGGCCTGTACGCCGAGTGCTCCACCTTCGGGACCATCGTGATCCTCGTCGTGTACGTCCTGGCCATGGTGGCGCTCCCCCGCTACGTCTGGCGGCGGCACCGGACGAGCTTCTCCGTGGCGCGCCACGTCCTGGTACCGCTGGCCGGGGCCGCCACCCTGGTCGTGCCCTTCGTCTCGCTGTGCACCCCCGGCCAGCCGGCCCCCTACGACCTGTTCCCGTACGCCGCGCTCGGCGTCGTGGTGGTCGCGGTGGTGGCCGGTCTGGTCGTCAGCCGACGGCGGCCGGCCCGCTGAGCCCCGGATCGCCCGGGGCGCACCCCCCGGGGTGGACCCGGGTGGCGCGCCCTGGCGGCCGAGCTGCGGCTTCCGGTGCGGTCAGGAGACCTGCGGTACCACGACCTGGACGGCACGGGCGTTGGAGACGTCGTAGTTCGAGTCCCCCGAGTACGAGGCCTGGATCGTGTAGTTCGTGGCCGGGGGGGTCGAATCGGTGAGGGTGCCGGGTGGCAGGAAGCACGACACCGAACCCTCGACCTGACCGGGTGCCTCGGCCAGCGGGACCGAGTTCCCGCCCGCACAGTCGACCGTCCCGTCCGGCCCGGTGATCGTGAAGGTGATCGTCCCGGTGGGCGGGCCGATGAGGGTCGATCCGGCCACGTCGTTGGTGTCCAGCGTCGCCGTGATGGCCACGGCGTCCCCGTCGTAGGAGGCGAAGCCGCCCGACTCACTCAGCGCCAGCTCCGTCGGCGCCTTGCCGATGTAGATGTACTTGGACCGGGCCGTGCTCGAGTAGAAGTTCTGGTCGCCGGTGTAGACGGCCTGGTAGGAGTAGTCGCCGATGTACTCACCTCCGCCGACGGTCAGCACCGCCACGCCACCGGCACCGACGGCGACGGCGCCGCCCTGGCACCCGTCGTTGCCGTTCGAGTTGTTGCCGCACACCAGGATGTTCACGTACCCGGTGGGGGTGTTGGACCCGGAGTACCCGGCCGCCGGGGTCACCACGGCCGTCACGTCGAACGTCTGGCCGGTGGCGATGTCCTTCGGCACCGAGGTGGTGAGCGTCGTGGACGTCAGCTGCGAGTTCTCGTACAGGGTGGCCGACGCCGACTGGTAGCCGGCGGCGGTCACGGTGGCGGTCACCTTGAAGTAGATGCTCGCCCACAGCCCGGCGCTGAAGGTGCAGGTGCCCTGGCCGGCCGCGAGCGTGAAGGTGTTGGTGCCGCCGTCGCAGGTCAGCGTGGCCCCCGACCCGGGTCGGGTGACGGAGAAGGTCACCGTGCCCGTCGGGGTGCCGGTCCCGCCGTCGGTGCCGCTGGCCGCCGCCGTCGCCAGGAACGACACGGCCGAGCCCTGGCCCACCGTGCACAGGTCGCCCGTGCAGGTGCCGGCCGACGGGACGAGGGTCACGGTGGTGGCGGCCGGCTTGACCGACTGGTGGGCGATGCCGGAGCTGGCGGCGAACCCGGTGTCACCGGAGTAGGAGGCCGTCACCGGGTAGGTGCCCGTCTGGCTGACCAGGCCGGCGGCGATACCGCAGGTGGCCAGTCCGCCCGACACGGCGACGGTGTTCCCACCGTCACAGGTGACCCCGCTGAAGGTGACCGTCCCCGACGGCGATCCCGCCGCCGGGGCCGTCGGGGCGACCGCCGCCGTGAACGACACGGCCTGCCCGGTCACCGACGGATTCGGCGTGGCCGTCACCGTGGTGGTCGTCTTGCCGACGGCGACGTTCTGGCTGCGGGAGCCCGTCGCCGCCTGGTAGTTGGCGTCCAGGGTGTCGGTGTAGGCGGCGGACACGGCGAACGGGGCGCTGGCCGCCGACAGGCCGGCCGACACGGTGCAGGTGGCGGTGCCACCGGTGAAGGCCACGGTGTTCCCGGCGTCACAGCTGACGGTGGAGGAGTCGGCGCCGGTCAGGGAGAACACGACCTGGCCACCCGGCGAGCCGTGTCCCACGGCGGCCACCTTGGCCGTGAAGGTGGCCGACTCACCGGTCACGAGGGTGTTGGCGTTCGAGGTGACGGCGACCGTCGTGTGGAACGGCGGGCCGGTGACGGCGCCGGCGGGGGTGGCCGCCGCACCGACGACGAGGGCGGTGGTCGAGCCGGCGACGACGGCCGCCACGGCCAGTCGCACGAGGCGGCGGGGGGATCGGGTGGTCTGCATCGGGCTCACGCTCCCAGGCTCACGGCGCCGGTGGTGGTGCCACCGGGGATGCCGAACTTGACCGAACCCAGCCCGTGCGCACCACAGGACTGGGACTGCTTGTAGGCACTGGCGTTCGAGGTCAGGCCGCGGAACGTCACCGACTGGCCGGCGTAGGAACCGGACCCGATGCTGGTGGGCAGGTAGGCGGTGATGGTGTCGGCGGTGGCGTCGTCATAGAGGACCCCGCCCGTCACCGTCATGGTCGAGGCGACCGCCTTGCCGCCGGTGGACCTCCAGGTGACGGGCCCGGTGAGGGTGGGCAGCGTGGCCGCCCCGAGCACGGCGCCGCACGTCGTGTCGAAGGGGGCCGACGTGGCCTTCAGGTGGCCGGCGGTCAGCGTGAGGCCCCCGCTGGTGGTGCCGGCTCCGGAACAGCCCGTGAACTTGACCCGCAGGGTGACCGTGGTGGCCACGGCGCTCCCGTTCGCCAAGGCGGGCGAGAACTTGAGACTTCCGGTGGCGGTACAGGTGACGGGACCGGACAGGAGCACCGGCACACGGGTGGCCGAGGCGATCCCGCCCGTCCCCACCAGTGTTCCCAGCCCGAGGGCGAGCGCTCCCGCCCCGAGGACGATCGTACGTAGCATGGCTACCTCCTGTGCGACCGACACGAGCATCCGCCGCTCCGTGGCGCCCCCGCTCGGGTACGCCTCTGGTCAAACGGAAGAAGCGTACAGCGATTGGCCGCATGTTTCAGCCGAATCCCCCGCCCGACGCATTTCCCGGCGTCCGATCGTCCGAGGACACCCTGTGAACGCCGGGTGAACCCCCAGGTCCGACCCCTGGGAACCTGCGAACAGGGGTCGGACCCCCTACCAGAGTGAATTCCAGCTACCAGAGTGAATTCCAGTCGTCAGGCTCCAGCCAGCCCGTCGGCGCCTCGTTCGGACGGGGGACGCGCACCGACACGACGTCGATCCAGGTCGGCTCGTCGAACCCGGAGCGTCGCCAGTTGCGCACGGGCATGGACTTCCAGTCGCGGCTGCGGACACCGCCCTCGGAGTAGCCGGCACGGACGAGCACATGGGTCGGGGACCCGGCGATCACCACGCACGGCCGGACCTTGCCGTCCAGGCCGCCACGGTCGGCGTCGTCGGCGTCGAACGGGATCCACGCCAGCACCACGCCGGCCGTCCACGGATCGTCGGCGTCGAACTCCTCGGCCTCGACCGGGGTCAGCACCGCCCGGCGCCGGCCCATCGTCGGCAGCACCGGCGCGGGCACGGGCGCGGCGACGACCGGGACGCCGGCCGATCCCGTGCCCGCCCGCTCCCTCTTGCGGGCCAGGCGGACCTGCTCGGCGGCACGGGCCTTCGCCTCGGCCTGGCGACGCCGCTCCTCGGCGTCGCGCAGCTTCTTCGCCCGACGGGCCTCGCGCTGCTCGGGGGCGGCGGCCGCCACCGTCCGGGGTGCCACCGCGGCCGGCTCCTCCCGGAGGTGGGTGCGCCACCCGGTGAGCCCGAACCGCTCGTCGGTGTCGAGCAGGTCGAAGCACAGGTCCGACGCCGCCATGTCGCCGTCGGCCACCGAGGCCAGCATCAGCGCCACGGCCACGTCGTCGAACTCGGCCGCCACGGAGTCGACGGCGGCCAGGAGCTGCTCGCGGGTGGGATCGTCGGCGTCGTCGCCCAGGGCCTCGATGACCGCGGCCAGGCAGGGTTCCGCCATGACGGCGGCGGCGTAGGGCAGCGCCGCCCGGTACTGGGCCCGGCCCATGACCGAGAGCGGGTCACGGTGCTTGACCAGCGCCGCCAGCGCATTGGCGATCGGCTTGGAGATCGGGACGCGTGGATCGGTGACCTGCTGCAACGACTCCCGGAAGGCGCGCACGTCGACCCGGGACAGGGCCGCCTGGAGCATCGCCTCGCGGGCGCCGTCGGTGATGGGGCCTTCCATGCTGCGGGTCCTCCCGGGTCCGTGCCTCCCCGGACGGGACGGCACCACGGTGGGTCATCTTCGCACTTGTCGGGCCCCGGGTCGGCAAGGCCCCTGAGCGGGGCGTCAGCGGGCGAAGGGGGGTGGCCCGCCGAACAGGTCGTGGAGCACGGTCCGGGCCGCGTACACCCCGCACATCCCGTGGACGCCGCCCCCGGGCGGGGTCGACGACGAGCACAGGTAGAGGCCCGGTACTGGGATCCGGTACGGGTTCCACCGGAGGACGGGACCGGCCAGCGTCCGGCGCAGGTCGTTGCGGCCACCGCCGATGTCGCCCCCCACGAGGTTGGGGTTGGTCACCGGCATGGCCGCCGCCGTCACCGTCCGCCGGTCCACCACGAGGTCGCCGAACCCGGGGGCGAACCGCTCGATCTGCGCCTCGATGGCCGCCGTCCTGTCCCGGTCGGAGCCGTGGGGCACGTGGCAGTACCCCCACAGCGTCTGCCGGTCCCCCGTGCCCCGGGTGGGATCGGCCACCCCTGGCTGGACGACGATGCAGAACGGTCGGTCGGGGTGCCGGCCGGCCGCCACCGTCGCCTCGCCCGTGGCCACCTCGGCGAGGGTCCCTCCCAGGTGGAGCGTCCCTGCCGCCCGGCACACCCCGGAGGTCCACGGGACCGGTCCCGACAGGGCCCAGTCGACCTTGCACACCCCGGGGCCGTAGGGGAAGCGGCCCAGCGCCCGTCGGTACCGGTCGGGCAGCGCGCCCCCGACCAGACCGGGCAGCGCGGCCGGTCCCACGTCCAGGACCACGGCCGTGGCCGGGGGGAGGTCGTCGATCCGGTCGACCCACCGTCCCGTCTCGACCGAACCACCCAGCCGCACCAGCTCGGCCACCAGCACGTCGGCCACGGCCCGGCTGCCACCGGCCACCACGGGCCAACCGACGGCGTGGGCGGCCATGGTGAGCAGGAGCCCGAACCCCGCCGTCACCGGCGCCGACAGGGGACGGACGGCGTGGGCCGCCGCCCCGGCGAGCAGGGCGGGCCCTTCCTCACCCCGGAACCGCCGGACCAGACCTTCGAGGCTTCCGGCCCCGTGGCGGCCGAACCGGGCCGCGGCCGCCGGCCGCCGGGGCACGGTCCGGAGCGGGGCGAGCGCGGCGGCGACCACGTCGTCGGCGCGGTCGACGAGGGGACGGAGCAGGCGGAGGTACCTGGCCCCGTCTGGTCCCAAGGACTCGGCCGTCACCTCCGGCGACCGGTGGACGGCCACCGCCCGACCGCCGTCGAGGGGGTGGGCGAACGGCACCGGCGGCTCCACCAGGAGGCCCCGGAGCCCGGCGAAGACCGGGTCGGCGAAGAACGGGGAGAGGGCCAGCAGCGGGTGCACGGCGGAACAGACGTCGTGCTGCAGACCCGGCAGCGTCAGTTCGGCCGTACGGCAGCCGCCGCCGGGGACCGCCGCCCCCTCGACGACGTGGACGGCGAGGCCGGCACGGGCCAGGGTCACGGCGGCCGCCAGCCCGTTCGGTCCCGACCCCACGACCACGACGTCCGGGCCGTTCACCGGGTGGTCCGGCCCCCTCCGGCCGCCGCCGGGCGGCGGCGGTCGGGTCGGGTCATGCCCCGATCCTGACACCCCGCGTCTGCGGCGACCACACCCGGTGGTCACGGTTGCAAAAGCGTGCGATCGCGGGGGTTGCGGACGAAATGTCGCATCCGGGGTGTTGAATGGAGGTACACCACCGAGGTGGCGCGGATCCGACCAGGAAAGGCAGAGGATCATGGACCAGGAGCATGCACCCGAGACGGCCGGGACCGGCACGACGACCCCGGGCGACGCACTGCGCGCCCTCCCCGCCGAGGCCGCCGGTCGCGGCACGCGCTTCGTGTCCGCCCAGGCCATGCAGGCCAGGCTCTTCTCCGTCTACGACGCCGCCGCGGCGGCCGAGGACGCCCTCGCCCTGGTGCAGGACCAGCTCACGCTGACGCTCAACCGCAGCTACTACGAGGCCGACGAGATCGAGCAGATGGCCACCCAGCTGGACACCCTGCTCGCACTCGACACCGTGGAGCACGTGTCGGGCGAGCTCGTCTCCGACGAGTAGCCGTCGGGGTCAGCCGATCATCTCCTTGACCTTGGCGATCACGTCGGTCGCGCGCTGGTCGCCGGTGGGGACCGGGATGACCTGCAGGTGGCTCACCCCCGCCTCCTCGAAGGCGGCCACCCGCTCGGCCACGTAGCTCTCGGGGCCGCAGAGGGACATCGACTCGAGCAGTTCGTCGGGCACCAGTGCTTCGGCCTCGGCCTTCTTGCCCTCCAGGTAGAGGTCCTGGATCTCCTCGGCCTCGCGCTCGTAGCCGTAGCGCCTGACCACATCGTTGTAGAAGTTCCGCCCCTTGGCCCCCATGCCGCCCACGTAGAGCGCCACCGTCGGGCGCGCCAGGTCGCGCAGGGCGGTGACCTCGTCACCCTCGCCGATGGCCACCATGCCGCCCACGGTGATCTGCAGGGGGTCGAGGGACGGGTCGCGCCTGGCGCGGCCCGCTGCCAGCGACTCCCCCCACACGTCGTCGGCCTTCTCGGGTACGAACAGCATCGGGATCCACCCGTCGGCGATCTCGGCGGTCATGGCCACGTTCTTGTGCCCCAGCGACGCCACCCAGATCGGGATCCGCGGCCGCACCGGCCGGCCGATGATCTTCAACGCCTTGCCCAGTCCCGTCCCCTCCCCTTCGGGCAGCGGCATGTCGTAGTAGCGGCCGTGGTGCTCGAGCGGCGCCTCGCGCGCCCACACGGTCCGGCAGATGTCCACGATCTCGCGGGTCCGGCCCAGCGGCGCGTCGAACGGGACGCCGTGCCAGCCCTCGATCACCTGGGGGCCCGAGGAGCCGAGGCCGAGATGGAACCGTCCCTCCGACAGCGCGTCGACGCCGGCCGCGGTCATGGCCAGGAGCGTGGGCGTCCGGGTGAAGACCGGGAGGATCGCCGAGCCGATCTCCACCGTCTCGGTCAGGGCGGCCAGGTAGCCCATCTGGCTGGGGCTGTCGATGCCGTAGGCCTCCGCCACCCACACCAGGTCCAGGCCGGCCTTCTCCATCTCGGCCACCTGCGCCGCCGCCTTGCGGAAGCCCCCGGCGTAGCTGAGCATCGTACTGATCTTCATCGTGGTCCCCTGTCGGTTCGGGTACGGAACGTCAGTGGGGACATTAGGGGACCGACCGGGGCTGCCGGCTCCGGAGCGGGCGGCGCCGCACCGTCCCCGGCCGGACGCCACTCGGCGGCGCCCCGGAGGGCGCCGCCGAGTGGGTGGTCACGCACGGGCCGGCCACACCGGTGGCCCGGCCGGTCAGCTCTTCGGGGCCCAGGCGGCCACGGCCACGGCGTCGAGTGCGCCGGACACGGTGTTGCCGACCGACACGGTCTTCCCCCCGACGCACACGTTGGCGAACGACGCCGACGTGACGTCCTTGGCGGCGAACGCCGTGCCGGAGGTCACGTTGACCGTCCACGTGGTCGTGGTCGGTGGCGACGTGGAGTTGTCCGTCCGGACGGCGGTGAAGGATCCGGCGGCACCGCTCGTGCCGCAGGTCCCGGGGGTCGTCACGCCGTCCACCGAGCCGACGACGCCTGTCACGTGGACCGGCTTGGGCGGCTTCGGTGCCGGCGGGACCTTGACGGCCACCAGGGTGGCGGCCACCGTGTCGTCGTCCGACGTCCCGAGGGCGACGGCCTTGTCACCGACGCAGACGTCGGCGAACGACGCGCCGGAGACGTGCTTTTCGGTGAAGAGGGTCGAGCCGTCCACATCGACGGTGCTGACGACCGTGGTCGTGCCCTCGACCGTCGACAGGGTGAAGGTGCCCGTCGCCCCCCCGGTCCCGCAGGTGCCGGTGGTCGTGTCGCCGTTGACGGCGGTGACCCAACCGAACAGGTGCACCTTGGGAGCCGGCTTGGGCGCCTGGATGGTGACGGCGTCGGCGGTCATGGTCGACGAGACGTCGGTGCCGACCGCGACCGACGTGTTGCCCACGCACAGGTCGGCGAACGACGGCGAGGTCACCTTCTTCTCCACGAACGACGTCGCCGTCGTCACGTCCACCGTCGTCACCGTCACCGTGGGCGGGGAGGTTGCGTCGTTGGTCGCCGTCAGCGTGAAGGTGCCGGCGGTGTCGGCCGTCCCGCAGGTACCCGGGGTGCTCACCCCGCCGATGGCGGTCACCACGCCGTGCACGGCGGGCGAGTCGCCTTTCGACGCCGCCCCGGCCACCCCGCCGGAGGCGGCCAGTGCCACCATGCTCAGCGCGGTCACCCGCGTCAGCCTGCCCAGATTCGTCATGTCGATGCTCGCTTCGTTCGTGGTTCCGCGTCGCGAGGGGTCCCCCGCGACGTCCGTCGCTACGCTCCGTGGACCGAGCCCCGCCGGGGGACGTCGACCACACCACCCACAACGAGGGCGCGACACGTCCCGTTACGGTCGGACCCCGGGCCGACCGTCGACCGGGGCCGGGTGACAGCGCGCGCAGGGCGCAGGGCGCGTCGGCGGCACCGGACCGGGGTCGGCCACGGACGGTGCCGCGGGTACCGTCAGGCCGGAGGGAAGAAGCGCACGCTCATCGACTGACTGGCGGTGGCGAGGAGCCGGCCCGACTCGGACCACAGGAACGCCGTGCCCTGCCCGTACCCGTCGGCGAGCGCCTGGATGCGGATGTCGCACAGCACCCACTCACTGGGCTCGAGCCGCACCACCCGCAGGGTGTTGTCGAGGCTGCGCGACATCGTGCGCCGCCCCAGGGGCTGGGCCACGCCGCCGGTGACGTAGTCGCCCAGGATGGCCAGCGTGGCCGCCGAGGGCTCGAGGTGGCCGGGCACCCGGGCCCACAGCGCGCTGTCGGGGTCGCCGGGCGTCCCCTCGGCCGCACTGATCTCCTCGAACGTGCGCCCCTTGGCCACCCGGACGTCGATCCGGTCGAACACCGAGCTGGTGAAGAACGACGGCAGCCGCCGCGGTGGGCAGTCGGCGGGCGGGGGCACGTCGGGCGGGCTGTCCCACACGCCCTCGGCGCCGGGCGGACCCGGCGATCCGAGTGCGGCGTTGACGGTGAGGATCTCGGTGTCCCCGACCCGGCCCACGGCGCGGGCCTGCGTCACCCGGTGGCCCTCGGCCGCCAGGGTGACGGTCAGGTCGAGCACCGACCCGGTGGGGGCGTAGGACAGGTACTGGGCGGTGGACCACACCGTGGGCCGTCCGGCTGCCGCCTCCAACGCCACCAGGGCGGCCCCCAACCCGCACCCGCCGAACAGGAAGTTGCCCGGCGTGGTCACCTCGGGGACGACCTCGAGCCGCCAGTGGAGCGGGTCGCCGAGCTGCTCCATGCCGAGGAACTGCCGGGCGTCGGTCATCGGCGTCCCCGGTCCGGGGACGGGATCAACTCCTCGGGACCTTCGACCACGGCAGCTCCTTGTCGACCCGGACGTCGCCGGGCAGCCCGAGGATGCGCTCGCCCAGGATGTTGCGCTGGATCTCCGAGGTGCCGCCCTCGATGGAGTTGGCCCGGGACCGGAGGAAGAACTTCCGGGAGGTGCCGGGTGGGCCCACCAGCCCCAGCACGTCCGACCGCCGCATGGCGTAGTCGAAACCGACGAGGGAGTCCGCTCCCTGGAGGTCGATGCAGAGCTCGAAGATCCGCTTGTTGACCTCGGCGAACATCAACTTGGCGATCGAGCCCTCGGGACCGGGGTTGCCGGCCTTGCGGTTCTGGGCGGCGCGCAGGTTGGTGAGCCGCAGCACCTCCATCTCGATCCACAGCTGCATCAGCCGATCGCGCTCGACGGCCGTGGCCCGGTCCCCCTTGGCCCGGTAGACCCGCACGGCCTCGGCGATCGACCCCGATCCGCGGGGCGGGGCGCCCCCGCCGCCCCCGATGGTGGTCCGCTCGTTGGACAGTGTGGTCATGGCCACCCGCCAGCCCTCGCCCACGTCGCCGATCCGGTCGGCGTCGGGCACCCGGACCTCGGTCATGTAGACCTCGTTGAACTCGGCCTCGCCCGTCATCTGGCGCAGCGGGCGCACCTCCACGCCGGGCGCGTGCATGTCGAGGGCGAAGTAGGTGAGCCCCTTGTGCTTCGGGGCCTCGGGGTCGGTGCGCGCCACCAGCATGCCCCGGTCGGCGATGTGGGCCAGGGTGTTCCACACCTTCTGTCCGGTGATGACCCACTCGTCACCGTCGCGGACGGCACGCGTGGCCAGTCCGGCGAGGTCCGACCCGGAACCCGGCTCGCTGAACAGCTGGCACCACGACACCTCGCCGGTGAACGACGCACGCAGCAGGCGGCCCCGCAGCTCGTCGGAGCCGTGGGTCACGACGGTCGGGCCCGCCATGGTCAGGCCGAAGAATTCCCGGGCACCCATGGGGGTGGCGCCGGCGTCGGCCAGGCGACGGTCCACGATGCGCTGCAGGTTGGGGGGAAGTCCGAGCCCCCCGAGTCCCTCGGGGAACGAGATCCAGGCGAGTCCCAGGTCGAACTGGCGTCCCCGGAATTCCTCGACGCCCACCGCCTTCGGGTCGAGCTCCCCCAGGAGCTGGGTGGTCCGTTCCTCGACGAGCGCGGTGTCCTCAGGCATGGGGAGAACATACCGCCCGCCACCGGTGGGGGCCCACGGGGCACGGCCCGGGTGGTCAGGGCTGGAGCCGCTCGAGGGTCCAGCCGTGGCCCGCCCGCTCGTAGCGCACCCGGTCGTGCAGCCGGTTCGCCCCCTGCTGCCAGAATTCGTAGGCGTCCGGGGTGAGCCGCCAGCCACCCCACCACGGCGGCCGGGGCACGTCGCCGTCTCCCAGCTCCGCCGACGCCCGGTCCATCCGGGCGTCGAGTGCGGCCCGGTCGGCGACGGGCCGGCTCTGGTGGGAGGCGTGGGCGCCGATCCGGCTGCGCAGGTCACGGGAGGCGTAGTACTCGTCGGACTCGGCCGCCGTGGTCCGGGCCACCACGCCCTCGAGCCGCACCTGGCGGCCCAGGGGCTCCCAGTAGAAGAGCAGTGCCGCCCGGGGGTTGGCGGTCAGGTCGTGGCTCTTGCGCCCGTCGTAGTTGGTGAAGAAGACGAACCCGTCGGCGCCCCACGACTTGAGGAGCACCATGCGGGCCGACGGCCGACCGTCGGCGTCGGCGGTGGCCAGCGCCATGGCCTCGGGGGCGTCCACCTCCTCGTCCGCCCGGGCGTACCACCGACCGAACTGGACCAGCGGATCCCGGTCGACGGTCCGCTCGTCGGCCGTCCCGTCGTCGGGCCGCAGGGCGCGGCCCGCCCCGGTGGTGGCCGGGGCGCCGGTGGTCGGGTCCATGCCACGACCCTAGCGACGGGTGGGGGGTCGCCGGGGTGGGATGGCGCCGTGGAGGGGCCGCGCCGCTAGCGTTCCAGGAGTGCCGACCCCCATCGACGTCAGCGCCGAACGTGCGGCGACCCCCGGGTGCGCCACCGTCACCCACCTGAACTACGCGGGCGCGGCACTCGTCACGGCCGAGACCTTGGCCACCGTGGTCGCCCACCTCGAGCTCGAGGCCACCACCGGCGGCTACGAGGCGGCCGCGGCCGTGGCCGACAGGGTGGCGGCGGTCATGACGTCGGCCGCCGACCTCCTCGGCGCCGGGCCCGACGAGGTCGCCCTCACCGGGTCCGACACCGAGGGATGGACCAAGGCACTGTGGGGGTTCGCCCTCGGGGGCGGGCTCGACGTCGGCCGGCGCGTCCTGGTCGACCGGCAGTGCTACGACAGCCACTACATGGGCCTGCACCAGGTCTGCGACGTCACCCGGACCTCGATCGACGTGGTGCCCGCCGTGGGCGATGGGACCATCGACCTCGACGCCCTGGCCGCCGAGCTGGCCGTCGGCGACGTGGCCCTGGTGAGTGCCACCCACGTGGGTACCCATCGCGGCCTGGTCAACCCGGTCGAGGAGGTGGGCGGCCACTGCCGGGCCGCCGGAGTCCCCTTCTTCCTCGACGCCTGTCAGAGTGTCGGCCAGCTGCCCGTCGACGTCGGACGGATCGGCTGCGCGGTCGCCACCGCCACCGGGCGCAAGTGGCTGCGGGGCCCCCGGGGCACCGGGCTGCTGTACGTGCGGTCCGACCTGTCCGGGTCGCTGCGACCTCCCGGGATCGACGGGACGTCGGCCCGGTGGGAGGGTCCCGGCGACGTCCGCCTCGAGCCCGGGGTGGCCCGCTTCATGCCGTTCGAGTCGCCCGTCGCCCTCCAGCTCGGTCTCGGCTCGGCCCTCGACCACGCCCGGGCGCTGGGTCCCGACGCCATCGCCGACCGGGTGGACCACATCGCCGAGCACCTGCGGGGCGAGCTGGCCGCGCTGGACGGTGTGGCCGTCCACGACGGCGGATCACGGCGCAGCGGCATCGTGACCTTCACCGTGGCCGGCTCGGCGCCGTCCGATGTGAAGACGGCGGCGGCGGCGGCCGGTGTCAACGTCTCGGTGACCGAGGCGGGTGCCGCCCGCTTCGACATGGGCGGGCTGCGACCCGAGGCCGTGGTGCGGGCCTCACCCCACTACCTCACCACCGAGGAGGAGTGCGCCCGGCTGGTCGAGGTGGTGGCCGTGTGCGCCCCCGGTTGAGCCCACGGTCGACCCCGTCCCGCACCGGTCGTCAGGCCCGGGGCGTCACGACTTCGGCGGCCAGTCGTCGAGCAGGTCGGACTTGACCACGACCACGAAGCCGAAGACCACGAGGTAGAAGACGATCACGAACGCGGTGATGGCGAGCTCCGAGTACGTGATCACGGCCACGAGCACCAGGAAGACGAAGAGGAACGTCGTGGCGCGCCCCTGCCAGTTGACCGGACCGATCCCGAGGCCGCCCGGGCGCCGCTCGAACCACAGGTCGGTGCGCCCGTCGGCGGGTTCGGCCTCGTGCGGGTCCCCGGGCGTCGGATCGGGCGTCGGGTCGGCGTCGGACACCTCAGGACCGGTCCGTGCCGGCGCGTGGCGGTGTGGGGTCCGGGCGCATGGGACAACGGTACCGGGCGCCGACGGGGCCGACGTCCGTCACCCCCCGGTGGCGGCGTCCACCACCGACCGGTCGATGCCGGCGGCCCGGTCGACCTCGTCCCAGCGCCGCCGCACCCACCGGGGCCGGGTGTCCCGGCCCGGGGTGCCGGCCACGTCGGCCAGCCACCCGGCTTCGAGGCCGGCGGCCTCGGCGAATGCGTCCCGGGAGGACGGTGGGTCGGCCACCCACCTGGTCTCCGTGGCGTCCCGCCCGGCGGCGACGCGGGTGATCCGCTCCCCGTAGGCGGCCAGCACCGTGCGGTGGAGGAGCTCGTGGCGCCACCACAGGGTGGCCGGGTCGTACCGGTCGGTCGGTGCGGGCCCGAGATCGACGGGCACCCCGACGGCGACCGGTTTGAACAGCGACGTGCACGGTGCGGCCGTGGCCGTCGCCCAGTGCCGGACGCCGCCCCGCAGGTCCGTCACCCACGAGCCGGTGGTCTGGCTCGAGGCCAGCGTGCCGCCGGCGTGGACGCACGGCGCCGTCAGCCCACCGTGGGCACGGCTCCACCGCGGCGACGGTCCCGACCCGTGGCACCGCAGTGCGCCCATCAGATCCGCCGGGCCCCGGGCGGCGGCGGCCAGCGACTCGGTCACGGCCCGCCGGTGCGACGCGCCGGACACCCACGTCCGGGCCCGGCGGGCATGGGCCCGTGCGAAGCCGGGAATGGACAGCCCGTTGGAGATCGACCGCCCGGGACCCCGCACCTCCTCGGTAGCCCACGACCGTCCGGCGGTCTCCACCACCACGGCGCCGTCGGGGTCGGCCACCAGGAAGCTGTTGTCGTAGGTGAACCCGGGGCGCTCGTGGCTGCACGACCCGCCCTGGCCGTACCGCTCGAGCAGGTCGACGACGACGCCGACCGCCCCGTCGGCGGAGGTCGCCCGCTCGAGGGCCAGGCGCAGCAGGTCCATGCCCAGCAGGGCCGGGTCGGCCGACTCCGAGGTGGTGAACACGGCCTCGTTGCCGATGACCACCCCGTGCTCGTTGGCGCCCATCTCCGCACCCCACATCCACCACGGGCGCGAGAGGAGGACGGCGGCGGTCCGGGCCACCTGGGGGACGGTGGTCCAGGTGCAGGTGACCGAGGATCCCGCCGGGTGCTCGGCGCCGGACACCCACTCCAGGACCTGGGCCTCGTTCGGGTCCCGGTCACTGTTCTTGGCGAAGAGCACACCGTCGTCGGTGACGGTGACCAGGGTGTCGCACACGGTCGGTCCGTGCCTCCCTCAGGCCGTCCGCGCCGCCGGGCAGCCGGCCACGTGGTCGTCGACGACGCCGACGGCCTGGAGGTAGGCGTACACGATGGTCGGGCCGACGAAGGTGAAGTCCCGCCGCTTGAGGTCCGCACTGACCTGCTCGGCCAGTGCCGTGGTGGCGGGAATTCCCTCGTCCCGTCGTCGTCGGGTGACCACCGGGACGCCCCCGACCCACCCCCACAGGTAGCCGTCGAAGGACCCGAACTCGTCCTGCACGGCCAGGAAGGACCGGGCGTTGCGGACCGTGCCGCGCACCTTCAGGCGGTTGCGGACGATGCCGGGGTCCTCGAGCAGGGTCTCGAGCCGGGTGTCGTCGAAGGCGGCCACCCGCGTCGGGTCGAACCCCTCGAACACGGCCCGGTAGCGCTCGCGCTTGGCCAGGACGGTGGACCACGACAGCCCGGCCTGCGCGCCCTCCAGGGTGAGGAGCTCGAAGAGGTGGCGGTCGTCGTGGGACGGGACGCCCCACTCGGCGTCGTGGTACGCCTGCTCGGGGCCGGGGCGCTCGGCCCACGGGCAGCGGCCGGTGGTGGTCGGGGTACCCGTGGTCACCGTCGCACCCTACCGGCGGGACCCGGCCCGGGCCCCTCGTCCCGGCGCGCCGGTGCGGACTCAGGCCCCGGTGCCGGCGCCCAGGGCGGAGCCCAGCATCGAGGAGATGTCGACCGTCTGGGAGGCCGGGGGCGGCGTCACGTCGACCGGGGCGCCGAAGTCGAAGTACTCGATCGTCACCGTGGCACCGGTGGCCACCCCGTTCGTGGTCAACGACTCGTCGAGGACCTCGCGGCGGATCTGCCCCTGGGCGTCGATCCAGACGGAGACGGGCAGCGTCGTCATGCCCGTCTTCGCCTGCAGCTTCTGCAGGAGCGCCTGGACGGCGGCGCTCCTGCCCTGGGCCGCCTTGGTGAGGTCGATGGTGGCCGAGTACTCGGTCGTCGCCACGCCCCGGACCGTCGCCGGTCCCACCGTGGTGACCCCGTCGGCGGACACCCCCTGAAGGTACGCCAGGCCCTGCGTGGACTCGTCGGCCGAGTCGGTCAGCTGGGAGAAGCTGGCCCCCAGTGCGGAGGAGACGGCGGGCGAGTCCAGGTTGATCGACACCCAGGACTTGCCGGCCGGCAACGGCACGCCGGCGCTCGCCGGGAACTGCATGTAGATCGTCGGCTTGACCAGGCGGACGCCCAACGACCCGATCGAGGGCAGGGACATCTGGAACGCCGCGTCGCCGGTGGTGAAGTCCACCTGGCCGCTGGCGTCGACGGTGGTCGGACCGCTCGGGGTACCGGTGACCGTCACGTCGAGCGAGATCGACGCCGTCCTGGCCGCCAGCGTCCTCTGGTAGGCGTCGAGGACCGGGTTGGCCGGCGCACCGCCGGCCGTCGAGGCCGTGGCCACCGTGGTCGTGGTGCCACCCGAGGACGCCGCGCCGCCGCAGCCGGCGAGCACCACCGCCGCCCCGAGCAGCACGCCCGTCCACCTGGCCCGGTTCGTGGTCATCGCCGCCTCCTCGTGCCCGGACCGACGTCGGGGCCTCCGGCCCCACTGTACCGCCGCGGCGTGCCCGGGTGAACGACCTCCTTCCAGCGCGAGGATGGCCCACGGACTTCCAGCGCGAGGATGGCCCATGGACTCCGAGCTGCTCCACCTCGAGGTGGGCGACCGACGCGTGGTCGACCTGACGTCCGGGCTGGCCCGGTTCTGCCGCGGCCGCGGTGACGGGCTCGTCAACGTCTTCGCCCCGCACGCCACCGCCGGGCTCGCCCTGCTCGAGATCGGCTCCGGCTCCGAGGCGGACCTGGCCGACGCGCTGGAGCGGCTCCTCCCCCGCGACGACCGCTACCGCCACCGGCACGGCGCCCCGGGCCACGGCGCCGACCACGTGCTGCCGGCACTGGTGAGCCCGTCGCTCACGGTGCCGGTGCTCGACGGCGTCCCCCAGCTCGGCACGTGGCAGAGCGTCGTCCTCGTCGACACCAACGGGGACAATCCCCGCCGGACCGTCCGCCTCAGCTTCGTCACCGGCTGAGGACCCGGGTCCCGGCGCGCACGGAGCCGGCTCAGGAGGGGACGAAGGGGCGGCCGTGGCCGGGGACCACCAGCACCGGGTGGAGGTCCAGCACGGCGGCACGCGACGCCTCCAGCTGCGCCTGGTCCTCGGCCAGCGGGTCGACCTCGGGTCCGTCGGCCGACCACCACAGGTGGGTGCAGGCCACCAGGCCGTCCTCGGTCTCCACCAGCGTGGTCACGTCCTCGGCCGTGTGGCCCGGGGTGACCATGAGCCGGACCGAGGGCGAGAGCGCGAACCCGTCGGCGTCGCGGTCGGTCCACACGTCGTCCTGGTAGATGGCCCAGTGGTCGTGGAACCGTGCCCCGGTGAACAGGGCGGCGTTGAGCGTGTGGTCCGGATGGTGGTGGCTGAAGACGACGTCGGTCACGTCCCGGGGGTCGACGCCCAGCGCCACCAGCGGGTCGAGGATGCGGCGCCGGTCCGCCACCATGCCGGGGTCGACGACGATCACCGCGTGGCCGTCGCGGACCAGCACCACCGTGCTCGCCACCCGGTCGTCGGCGTAGCCCTCGGTGAGTACGTCGAGTCGTGCCGTCACGGGGTCTCCTGGGTCGATGGTCGGCGGTCCGGGTCCGACAGTAGCGAGCGGGCCCGGTCCCCCGGGTACTGTCGGTCGCGCGCGGGCGCCGTGACCCGCCACCGCCCGGGGGCCGAAGGGGGACGATGCCCGACGTGACCGAGGAGCGCACCACCGGGGCCCCGGCCCCGGACCCGTCCGGGCCGGTCCGGCCCGACAACCTGGTGGTCGTCCTGCTCGACAGCCTGAACCGCAACCTGCTCGGTGCGTACGGCTCGTCGGAGTTCGCCACCCCGACCATCGACGCCTTCGCCTCCGGGGCGCTGCGGTTCACCGGGCACCACGCCGGGTCGCTCCCGTGCATGCCGGCCCGCCACGACCTGCTGGTCGGCGCCCTCGACTTCCCCTGGCGCCCGTGGGGATCGATCGAGGTGTGGGAGGACGCGGTGACCCGGTCGCTGCGGCGGTGCGGGGTGACCACGATGCTCGTGTCCGACCACCCGCACCTGTTCGAGTCCGGTGGCGAGAACTACCACTGCGACTTCACCGCGTGGGCCTACGAGCGGGGGCACGAGAACGACCCCTGGCGGACCCGACCCGACCCCACGTGGATGGGGACACCGGCCCTACCCGTGGAGGAGCCCGCCTACCACCACGGCTACGACGACTCCCGCACCTGGTTCCGGAGCGAGGAGGACTTCCCCGGTCCGAGGACCATGCGGGCCGCGGCCGACTGGATCCGGACGTCGGCGCCGCACCACGACCGGTTCCTGCTGGTCGTCGACGAATTCGACCCCCACGAGCCGTTCGACACCCCCCGGCCCTACGCCGGCATGTACCAGGACCCGGGCGACGGGGCCGACCTGGCCATCTGGCCCCCGTACCTGGTGGACGCGGTGGCCAGCGGCGCCCTGTCGCCCGAGCGCGCCCGCCACATCCGCGGCAACTACGGGGCGAAGCTCACGATGATCGACCACTGGTTGGGTCGTCTGCTCGGAGCCATCGACGATGCCGGGCTGGCCGGCACCACCGGGGTCGTCCTGTGCACCGACCACGGCCACTACCTCGGCGAGCACGACCTGTTCGGCAAGCCGGCGGCACCGGTCTACAGCGAGCTCGGCCGGATCCCGCTGCTCGTGCGCTGGCCGGGTCAGGCGCCACGGGACGTCGACGCCCTCACCACCTCGGTCGACCTGCACGCCACGATCGTCGACCTGTTCGGCGCCACGGTCGACCACCCCACCCACGGCGTCTCGCTCCTGCCGCTCCTCGACGGCACGGCGACCTCGGTACGCGAACTCGCCCTCTTCGGGTACTGGGGGCGCCACGTCGGGGTCACGGACGGGCGCCACCGCTACCTGCGGGGCTGCGGCGAGGAGAACCTGCCGCTGTCGATGTGGTCGAACCGGTGGTCCACCATGCCGGTCCACCCGCTCCCCGACCTCCGCCTGCCCCGGCCGGACCGTCGGGCGGTCCTGCGCACGATGCCGGGCACGGACGTGCCGGTACTGTGCCAACCGTTCGAGGCGGGGGACCGTCTCCCCTTCTGGGCGCTGGGGCCGACCCCGTCGCGCTCCCTGCTCTTCGACACCCGGTCCGACCCGGGCGAGGTCGAGGACCGGGCGGGCGAACCGGTCGAGCAGGTGCTCCTCGACGGACTGGCCGGCGCCCTGCGCTCCGTCGAGGCCCCGGACGAGCTCTTCACCCGCCTGGGGATCGGCTGACGGCGGCCGCTCCGGCGGGACGCCGGGCTAGCCGAGCCGTTCCCGCACCGCCTGGAGGTCGGACCGCCGCGACTTCAAGGTGACGCGGTAGCCCGGGTTGTCGGTGTCGGCGATCTCGGAGGACAGGTCGCCGAGCGCCCCGTCGAGCAGGTCGCGCAGCTCGGTCACCTCGGCATCGGTCAGCGTCAATTCCATCGTCGGACTCTCCTCGTGGGCGACTCGGCCCTCTCGGGCTCCGCTCCATCATCGGGCCGCACCGGCGGGGAAGCACAGGGCCGAAGGTCCCATCGGGGCGCGAGCACCCGGGATCTGCTATCGGTCCCGCCGATTGACACCCTGGTCGCCGACCCGATAGACGGGGGCGATGATCCTCCAAGGCAAGACCGTACTGGTGACCGGTGTGGGCGGTGGCCTCGGGCGCGAGTGCGCCGCCGCCGCCCTGCGCGACGGGGCGAACGTCGTCATCGCGGCCCGCACCGCGGACACCCTCACCGCCGCCGCCACCGAGCTCGACCCGACGGGCGAGCGGGTCACCTCGCAGGTCACCGACATCACCGACGCCGACTCGTGCGAGGCACTCGTGGGCCACGCCGTCGACCGGTTCGGCTCGGTGGACGCCCTGATCCAGGTGGCCGCCTACGAGAACGTGTGGGGCGGACTACACGACCTCCGGTTCGACGCCTGGCGCAAGGCGTTCGAGACCAACGTGCTGGGTGCGCTCTGCGTGCTGCGGCCCGTGTCGCTCGCCATGAAGGCGTCCGGTGGGGGCTCGGTGGTGCTCATCGGCTCGCAGTCGATGTTCCAGCCGGCGCTCCCCCAGAGCGGGTACGCCGCGTCCAAGGGCGCCCTCCTCACGGCGATGTACTACCTGGCCGACGAGCTCGGGGCCGACAACATCCGCTGCAACATGGTGGTCCCGTCGTGGATGTGGGGGCCGAACGTCGAGATGTACGTCAACGGGACCGCGGCCAACCAGGGTGTCGAGCCCGCCGAGGTGCTCGAGGGCATCGTCGGGAAGTTCCCCCTGCGGCGCATGACCGAGGACGGGGAGGTGGCCGACGTGGCGGTGTTCTTCGCCTCCGACTACGCCAAGGCCGTCACCGGGCAGCACCTGATGGTCAACTCCGGCGAGATGATGCGATGAGTGCCGCACCGAAGCGGCTGGTCGTATGGGGCACCGGTTTCGTGGGGCGCATGGTCATCCCCGAGATCGTGAGGCACCCGTCCTACGAACTGGTGGGCGTGGGCGTCTCGAACCCCGACAAGGTCGGGCGCGACGTCGGGGCCGTCTGCGGAACCGACGACATCGGCATCGTCGCCTCCGACGACCTCGACGCACTGGTGGCCCTGTCGCCGGACGCCCTCGTGCACTACGGCCCGACGGCGGCGCGGGCCGACGACAACATCCGGGACATCGGCGCCTTCCTGCGGGCCGGCATCGACGTGTGCTCGACGGCCATGACCCCCTGGGTGTGGCCCCACATGTCCCAGAACCCGCCGTCGTGGGTCGACCCGATCACCGAGGCGTGCGCAGTCGGCGGTGCGTCGTGCTTCACGACCGGCATCGACCCCGGGTTCGCCAACGACCTCTTCCCCATGACCCTGATGGGTCTGTGCAGCGAGGTGCGCCAGGTGCGCGCCCTCGAGATCCTCGACTACATCAATTACGAGGGCGACTACGAGGTCGAGATGGGCATCGGCATGCCGCCCGACTACACACCGATGCTGGAGCACACCGAGATCCTGGCCATGTCCTGGGGCGGGACGGTCCCGATGATGGCCCACGCCGTGGGCGTCGAGCTCGAGGCGATCACCTCGACGTGGGAGAAGTGGGTCACCCCCGTGGCCATCACCACGGCCAAGGGCGTCATCGAGCCCGGCAACGTGGCCGCCATCCGCTTCACGATCAACGGCATCGTGGGCGGTGAGCCGCGGATCTGCCTGGAGCACATCAACCGGGTCGGCCAGGACGCGGCCCCGGACTGGCCCCGGGGCAACGAGAACGACGTGTACCGGGTGGTGGTCGACGGCACGCCCTCGATCACCCAGGAGACCGCCTTCCGGTTCAGCGACGGGAGCGGGCGTGACGCGGCGGCGGCCGGCTGCTTCGCCACCGGCATGCGGGCCCTCAACGCCGTGCCCTACGTCAACGAGCTGCCCGCCGGCTGGGTCACCGCACTCGACCTGCCCCTCATCCCCGGGGTCGGCACCATCCGCTGAGCCGGGGACCGACCGCACCGCCGACGCATCCACGACCCCACGGACCCACGAACCAGGAGCACGCCATGACCCCCGAGGACCTCGTCGAGATCGAGCTGATCAAGCGGCTCAAGTACAAGTATCTGCGCTGCATCGACCAGAAGCTGTGGGACGACCTCGAGACGTGCTTCGTGCCCGAGGCCACCGCCCGCTACGGCGGGGGGCTCTACGAGTTCTCGAGCCGGGACGACATCATGGCCTTCTGCCGGGAGTCGATGGGGGCGACCACGTTCCTGAGCAGCCACCGGTGCCACCACCCCGAGATCGACCTGGTCGGCCCGGACGGGGCCACGGGGACCTGGGCCCTCGAGGACACGGTGATCCTCACCGACTTCCAGCTGAACATCCAGGGGGCGGCCTTCTACGAGGACCGCTACGTGAAGCGGGACGGGGAGTGGAAGATCCTCCACACCGGCTACAAGCGCTCCTTCGAGGAGCTGGTGCCCCGCGCCTCGATCGAAGGGATCCGCCTGACGGCCGAGTGGTGGGCCACCGACGGGCGTTCCACGCTCGGCTCCTCCTAGACGTCCCCGACCCCCGGGCCGGCTGTCGGGGGCCGGCTGTCGGGGGCCGGCTGTCGGGGACCGGCGGGACCCACGGGCGGGACCGACCGGGCCTACGACAGGGTCGCCCCGTCCATGCGCAGGTCGGCGCCGTTCATGTGGACGGCCTCGTCGGAGGCGATGAAGGCGATGGCGGCGGCGATGCCCTCAGGTGTGCCGAACGGCCCGAGCGGGGTGACCCGACGCAGCAGCTTGGGGTTGGCCCCCTCCGGCAGCGTGAACGCCAGGGTGATCGGGGTGTCGATCGCACCGGGGCTGACGCTGTTGCAGCGCAGGCCCTGCTCGGCGTACTCGACGGCGAGTTCGCGGGTCATGGCCAGCACGCCACCCTTCGTCGCCGAGTAGGCCACCGCCCACGGCTGTCCGGCGTGGGAGGCGGTGGACGCCAGGTTCACGATGTTGCCCCGGGTGGCGAGCAGGTGCGGGATCGACTCCCGGCACATCAGGAACGTCCCGGTGAGGTTGACGGCCAGCAGCCGGTTCCACTCGTCGAGGGTGACCTCGTGGGAGTGGCTGAACGAGAGGATGCCGGCCACGTTGACGAGCACGTCGAGCGCACCGAGCTCGTCCAGCGCGCCGGACACGATGGCGCGCACGCCGTCCTCGGTGGAGACGTCGCCGGGTCGGGCGGTGATCGAGCCGGCGAGCCCGGCGGCCTCGGCGGCCACCGCCGCCAGGGCCTCGGCGTTGACGTCGACGGCCACCACGGCCGCGCCCTCCTCGGCCAGACGCAGTGCCGTGCACCGACCGATGCCCGACGCCCCCCCGGTCACGAGTACGGCCCGTCCACGGAATCGATCCATCGTCATGGCGGCACTGTAGGACGGATCACGTCCCGGGCCCAACGCCGCGACCGGCGGGGTTCGACCGTGCGATGCTGTCGGGGTCCGGACCGGCACGAGGAGGTCGCCTTGCCCATCGCACGTGTCGACGGCATCGACCTCGCCTACGAGGTCGCCGGGACCGGTCCCCGCGTCCTGTTCTGCAACGGGTCGGGGGCGACCCTGGCCCGCTCGGCGCTGCTGGTGTCCGTCGTCGGCCGCGACGTGGAGCTCCTGGCCTTCGACCAGCGGGGGCTCGGGGCGTCGGGCACCGCCCCCGCCCCGTACGGGATGGACCGTCTGGCCGCCGACGCCCTCGGGCTGCTCGACGCCGTGGGGTGGGACACCGCGGCCGTGGTCGGGGTCAGCTTCGGGGGCATGGTGGCCCAGGAGTTGGCCGTCACCGCACCACGACGCGTGACCCGGCTCGCGCTCCTGTGCACGTCGGCCGGCGGCGCCGGGGGGTCGTCGTACCCGCTGCACGAGCTCGAGGCACTGACGCCGACGGAACGGGCGGCGGCCCGGGCCCGCCTGTTGGACGACCGTTTCGACGAGGACTGGCTCGACGCACACCCGGGTGACCGGGCGCTGGTGGACCTGCTCACCACCCCCGAGCCCGACGAGGACCCGGACCGGGCCGCCGGTCGCCTCGCCCAGCTCGAGGCCCGCCGGCACCACGACGTGTGGGACCGGCTGGGTGGCATCTCCTGCCCGACGCTGGTGGCCAGCGGCCGCTACGACCCGATCGCCCCGGCGGCCAACGGCGCGGCCATCGCCAGCCGGATCCCCGGGGCGCAGCTGCGGCTGTACGAGGGCGGCCACGCCTTCTTCGCCCAGGACCGCGCCGCCCTGGGCGACCTGCACGCCTTCCTGCTCGCGGACCCGCCGTGACCGACCCGGCGGCCCCGACGGGCGGGCCACCCTCCCGACCCGAGGAGGTGCCGGTGTCGGGTGGGTGCGCCGAGCGGTTCGCACCTGTCCGCCACGAGTTCGTCCGCAACTTCCTCGAGCGGGGTGAGGTCGGTGCCGGTGTGACCGTGGTGGTCGACGGCGAGGTGGTGGTCGACCTCGTCGGCGGATGGGTCGACGGTGCCCGCACCGTGCCCTGGCGGCACGACACGCTGGTGGACGTCTACTCGGTGGGCAAGGCGGTCGTGGCGCTCCTGGTGCTCCAGCTCGTCGACCGGGGCGTCCTCGCACTCGACGACCCGGTCGCCTCCGTGTGGCCCGAATTCGCGGTGGGCGGCAAACAGGGGGCGACCGTGCGCCACGCCCTGTGCCACCGGGCGGGGGTGCCGGCCATCCGGCAGCGCCTCACCGACGAGGACCTGTGGGACTTCGGGACCATGACCGACGCGCTGGCCGCCACCGAGCCGTGGTGGGAGCCGGGGACGCGCCACGCCTATCACACCAACACCTACGGCCACCTGGTCGGTGGGATCGTGCACCGGGCCACCGGCGAGCTACCCGGTTCCCGGCTCCGGCCGTTGACCGACCTGGTCGGCGCCGACGTCCACGTCGGACTGCCCGCCGCCGAGCAGGCGCGGTGCGCCGAGGTGCTCGGGACCCTCGCCGCCCAGGCCCCGGACGTCGACGTCGACGCCCTCACCGGTGACGAGCTCATGGTGCAGCTCAGCTACTTCAACCCGCCGGGGTACTCCTCCATGGGGGTGGTCAACACGCCCGAGTGGCGGGCCGCCCAGATCCCGTCGACGAACAGCCACGCCACGGCGACCGGGGTCGCCCGGATCTACCAGGGGCTGCTCGAGCCCGGACGGCTGCTGTCCCCGGAGCTCCTGGCCGAGGCGGTGTCACCCCAGTCCACCGGGTACTGCCCCGTGCTCGGCGAGGAGGTCACCTTCGGGCTCGGGTTCAAGCCCACCACCGCCCGGCGGCCGTTCGGGCCCAACCCGTCGAGCTTCGGCCACTTCGGCACCGGCGGTGCCGTGGGGTTCGGCGACCCCGACGCCGGGGTCGCGTTCGGCTACGTCATGAACCACGTGATCCCCCGCTGGCAGAGCAGCCGCAACCGGTCCCTGATCGACGCCCTGTACCGCTGCCTGTAGGGGGACGGCGCCGCGGGACCGGGGACCGCGGAGGTCCGGCGGTCAGCGCTCGGCGGCCACCTCGGCGGCCACGGCCGGGCTGTGCCGGCGCCGGATGAGCGAGCCGATGCTGGTGCCGACGATGAGTCCGAGCGACAGCGACCCGGCGACGCTGGCGAACGTGGTGAGGTCGTGGTAGCTCTCGATCAGGTGCCCGCCGGCCAGCGTCGTGATGCCCCGGAGGGCCATCGAGCCCACGGTCAGGACGAACACCCCGCCGAGGATGATGATGAGGCTGGGCGGACGGTCCCGACCCCGGGCCAGGAGGGCGCCCATCAGGGTCAGCGCGGTGGCGGCCGCGAAGGTGCCCGCCGCGTCACCCGCCCCCCAGGTCACGGCCAGCTGGACCCCCCAGGCCACGTACACCCCGAGCAGCAGCCAGCCGACGTCGCGGCGGCGGGCACAGAAGGTGAGGGCCATGCCCACCGTGAAGGGGACCCAGGCCAGGGCGGTCACGATCCAGGGGATGTTGTCCACCGTCGACGAGGAGATGAGGGACGCCGTCCCCGCCCCGGTGATGCCGGCGGCGATGACGACCCCCGCGGCCAGCTGCAGGAGGATGAAGGCCGACTGGACCAGGCGGATGGTGCCGACGGTGAACTGCCCCACGGCGATCTCGGCGGCGGCCGCACACAGGAAGTCCCCCGGGATCATGACGAAGAGCGCCGGCACCATGACCAGGACCGGCCCCCCGTGGGCGTGGGCCTGGTGGAGCAGGCCGAAGCCGACCAGGGCGACGGTGGTGGACGCCACCAGGGGCAGGATCGTCCGCAGGATGTCGAACCGCTCGCCGCACAGGTAGACGACGGCCATGACGGCGCCGAGGATCACCGAGCCACCCACCTGGCGCCAGTTGGCCTGCATGCTGGGGGCGAACCCGGCGGCGAAGAGGACCACCCCCAGGAACCTCGCCCACACCGGGAACGGCGGCGGGCCGGTCTCGAGCCGCTCCAGGGCGGCGTCGGCCTCCCCGGCCGTCGGGCCTCCGTCCGTGATGGCCGTCCGGAGGATCTTGAACTCGGCCACCTGGTCGAGGCGCTCCAGGGTGGGCTGGGCGTGCACCATCCCCGACCGCTGGTGCCCGTCGGCGTGGGTGACCACGTAGCTCAGTCCCTCCATCATGATCTGGGACTCGATCCGGGCGCCGTAGGCGGCACCCACCTCGCGGAGGGTGACGTGGAGGTCGAAGGTGCCCTCGGAGCTGTTGCGCAGCAGGAACCGACCGGTCCGGCGGACCAGGCGGTCGAGGTCGTCGTCCGACTCCTGTCGCCCCTGCGGATCGGCCATCGCGCCACCGTACCGACGGATGCCACCGGGAACGGGGACCTCGGACGGCGCGGCCGCGTGGGTGACGCACCCATCTGGCAGTCTGGGCGCGTGATGCGGGGACGACCATGCGGGTGATCCACACCAGCGACTGGCACATCGGCCGACGGTTCGAACGTGAATCGCTCGAGGCGGACCAACGCGCCTTCCTCGGCTGGCTGGCCGACCAGGTGGTCGAGCACGCCGTCGACCTCGTCCTGGTCGCCGGCGACGTCTACGACCGTTCGTTGCCGGCGGAGGACGCGGTGACCGTGCTCGACGAGGGGCTCGACGGGCTGCGGGCTGCGGGTGCCCGGGTGGTCCTGATCCCGGGGAACCACGACAGCGCCCGTCGGCTCGGGTTCGGCGCCGGACGCCAGGCCCTGGGCGGTGTCCACGTCTTCGCCGACGACCGCCACCCACCGGTTCCCTGGATCGTCGAGGCCGGCGGTGACCGAGTGGCCGTCGTGGCCGTCCCGTTCCTCGACCCCTACACGGTGCCGTCCCCCCGACCCGGTCCCGACGGCGCACCACGGGCGCGCACGCACGAGCACGTGCTGGCCGACGCCGTGGCCGCCGGGCGTGCCGCCCTGGACCCGTCCGACCCCGTCCCGACCATCTGCGTCGCCCACGCCTACGTGGTCGGCGGCGAGGAGTCCGAGTCCGAACGGGCCCTCGCCGTCGGCGGCACCGACCGGGTGGACCCGTCGGTCCTCGCCGGCTTCGACTACGTGGCCCTCGGGCACCTCCACCGGCCCCAGCGGATCGGTGGGGACGCCATGGCCTACTCGGGGTCGCCCCTCCCCTACTCGTTCAGCGAGACCCAGCCGAAGTCGGTCCGTCTGCTCGAGTTCGGATCCGGCGGGCTGGTCGACGTGACGACCCTGCCGGTGCCGGTCGGCCGTCCGGTGGCCACGATCACGGGCACGCTCGAGGAGCTGCTCGACGACCCGGGCAACGACCGCTACCTCGGGCACTGGGTGGCGGCCCGCCTGACCGACGCGACCGTGCAGACCCAACCCATGGAGCGTCTGCGGGCCCGCTTCCCCCACGCCGTCCACCTCCGCTACGTTCCGCCGGGGGACGACCCCGTGGGCGACCTGTCCACCGGGCCGTCCCGGACCCTCGTCGACGACCGGACACCCGAGGACGTCGTGGTGGGCTTCCTCACCGAGCTCCGGGGCCACGAGCCCAACGGTTCCGAGCGCGGCCTGCTGCGCACGGCGCTCGAGGACGCCGTGCGGGACGGCACGTGAGGCCGCTCGCCCTTCGGCTGCGGGCGTTCGGCTCCTACGCCGGCGACCTCGAGATCGACTTCGCCCGCCTCGGCCGGCACGGGGTGTTCTCCATCACCGGTCCGACCGGAGCCGGCAAGTCGACCATCTTCGACGCCATCGTGTACGCCCTCTACGGCGACCTCCCCGGGTTCCGCACCGACAGCCACGTGCGCAGCCAGTACGCCGACGCGTCGACGGTGACCTCGGTGACGTTGACGTTCGAGGCCGACGGCCGCGAGTGGGAGGTCGAGCGCTCGCCCGCCCAGCTCCGACCGCGTCGACGGGGGGACGGCCCGCCGGTCCCCGAGGACTCGCGGGTGGTGCTCCGCGAACGCGGGGCCGACGGCGGGCTGACCCGCAAGGCGGCGGTCACCGACGAGCTCCTCCGCCTGGTCGGGCTGACCAAGGCCCAGTTCGAACAGGTGGTCCTCATCCCCCAGGGTCGCTTCGAGGAGGTCCTCAAGGCCGACACCAAGGACCGGGCCGCCCTGCTGGCCCGCCTGTTCCCCGTGGAGATCTACCGGAGGACCACCGAGGCCCTCAAGCAGGCGGCTGCCTCCCACCGGGAGGCCTACGACTCGCTGCGGGCCGGCAGTGCGACCCTCGTCGAGCAGATCCGGGGTGACCTCGTCGACGGTCTCCGCCAGGCCCCCGAGGGCGGGGCTGCCCCCGACCCCGACGGGCCGTCACTCGAACCCGAGGAGTTCGACCCCGCACTGCTCGACGCCCACGTCGCCCGGCTGGCCCGCCTGGCCGGCGACCTGGCGGCGGCGCGTGACGGGGCGCGCGTCGCGGCCGAGGCGGCGCGCACCCGGCGCCAGGACGCCGAGGCGACGGCCGACCGCTGGGACCGCTGGCAGGCGGACCTGGCGGCGGCGGCGGGTTTCCCCGAGGAGGAGGCGGCCGACGACGAGGCGGCCGCCCGGCTCGGCCGGGCCCGGGCCGTCGCCCGGATGCGGCCGGCACTCGAGCAGTGGCGCGCCGCCACCGGCACCCTCCGCCGCACGGCGTCCGAGCGCGACCGCCTCGACGCCGCCCTCGGGGCGGCATGGGACGACACCTACGACCGCACCGTGCTCGCCACCGCCGACGGTGCCGCCGCGCTGGCCGCCACGGTGGCCGCCGACGCCACGGCGCTGGAGGTGGCCGATGCCGTCCACACCGACCTGGTGGAACGCCGGCGGGTCCTGGACGCCGGGGCCGAAGCACTGGCCGACCTGGCCGGTGCCGCCGAGCGGGCCGAGGTGGCGCTGGTGGGCACCGAGGAGTCGATGGCGTCGGCCCGCCAACGCCTCGACGCCGCCCGGGGCCGTGCGGCCACCAAGGTGGAAGCCGACGCGCGGGTGCGTGACCTGGAGCGCGCCGTCGACGCCGCCGGACGACGGGCGGCGGCCGAGGCACGCGTGGCGGACGGCGAGCGTGCCGTGTCCGCCGCCGTGGCCGAGGAGTCGGCTGCCGCCGGGCGTGCCGGCGAGGTGCGCCGCGCCTGGCGGGCCGGGCTGGCCGGACGTCTGGCCGGGCACCTGGTCGACGGCGAGCCGTGTCCGACGTGCGGGTCCCCGGACCACCCGGACCCTGCCGTCGTCACCGTGGACGCCCCGGACGACGAGGAGCTCCAGTCCGCCGAGGACGATCTGGCCGCCCGTGCCTCCGCCTGCCAGGACCGCCGGGTCGACCTGGCCGCGGCGACCACGGCGGCGGCGGCGCTGGCGGAGGCGGGCGACCCCGACGCGCTGCGCGCCGAGTTGGCCGTGGCGGCCGCCGCCCTCGTCGCCTCGTCGGCGGCGGCCGACGAGGCCGAACTCCTGTCCGCCGAGGTCGAGCGGCTCGAGGGCGAGCGCGACGCCGCCCGCGAGGCGGCGGCGGCCGACCGGCTCCGCCTCGAGCGCGACCGGGCCACGCATGACGCCGACGGTGCCCAGTGGGACCGCGAGCGCGACGCCTTCGTGGCGGCCCACGGCGCCCTGGCGCCCGTGGGCGACGCCGCACGCCGGCGGCGCCGCCTGGCCGACACGCTGGGCGCGCTCGCCGGTGTGGTGCGCGAGGCGGAGTCGGCCACCGGCCACCTGGCCCAGAGCCTCGAGGTGCTCGCCCCCACACTGGACGAGGCCGGGCTGGACGACCCGGCGGCGCTGGCCGCCTGGGACCGTCCCCCCGACGAGGTCGAGGCCGAGGCGCGGACCCTCGAGCGTCGCGCCGACGCCCGTCGGGAGGTCATCGGACGCATCGCCCGCTACGCCGACGAGGGCGGCCCCGCCGACCGGCCCGATCCGGCGCCGTTGATGACGGCCGAGCGGGACGCCGTGGCCCGCCACGAGGACCTGGTCGGCCGGGACGCCGTCGTGACGTCACGGATCGCGTCGGTCGGGGCCGCCCGGGCCTCACTCGACGAGGCCGCCCTGGCCATGGAGGAGGCCCGCACGAGGAAGGAGGAGGCCGAGACGCTGGCGGCCGCCTGTGCCGGCCTGGGGACGGGGCCCCTCGGCACCAGGGTGTCGCTCGAGCACTGGGTCCTCGCCTACTACCTGCGCCAGGTGCTGGCCCAGGCCAACCTGCGCCTCGACACCATGACCGGCGGCCGGTACGCGCTCGAGCTGAACCAGGAGGTCACCGACGGGCGAAAGCCGTGGGGCCTCGACCTCTCGGTGCTCGATGCCGAGACCGGCCAGAGCCGCCCGGCCACGACACTGTCCGGGGGCGAGACCTTCATGGCCGCCCTCTCCCTGGCCCTGGGTCTGGCCGACGTGGTGTCGGCCGGGTCGAACTACTCGATCGGCGCCCTCTTCGTCGACGAGGGATTCGGCTCGCTCGACGGCGAGTCGCTCGACACGGTGGTCGACGTCCTGCGGTCCCTGCAGGACGGGGGGAGGACCGTCGGGGTGATCAGCCACGTCCAGGAGCTCCAGGCCGCCATCCCGAACGGCATCACGGTCGTGGCCACCAACCAGGGGTCGGCGGCGCGGATCCACTACCCCGAGGAGTGACGCGGACCCGCCACGGCGGACGGGCCCCAGCGGTGCTCCTGGCGGCGTGGGTCCTGGCCGGCTGCGGGGTCGCCACCACCACCCGGGCACCGTCACCCCGGGCGACCGTGCACCCGCCCGGGGTGTCCGGGGCCACCTCCTCGGCCTCGGTGCCACCGGCCACGATGCCACCGGCCACGACGGCCACGACGACCGCACCCGCCGTGGCCGGCCTGGCCCTCGGTCCCGGGGCCAGGGCCCGGTACACGGTCGAGCCCCAGCCCGCGCCCGGCAGCTGCCACTACTCGTACGTCGGCCCCTATCCGCTGCCGGACCCCTCGTGCACCCCCGGTGCCCTCGACCCCGGGGTGACCCCGGCCGACCTGGCCACCACCATCTGCTCGACGGGGTGGACGGCGACGGTGCGGCCGCCCGAACGCGTCACCGGACCCGAGAAGGAGGCCTCGGCCGCCGCCTACGGGTACACGGGGTCCTTCGCCACGGCCGAGTACGACCACCTGGTGCCCCTCGAGCTCGGGGGCGACCCGAACGATTCCGCCAACCTGTGGATCGAGCCCAACGACCGACCCGGGGCCACCGACTCCGCCAACACCAAGGACCTGCTCGAGGACCACCTGCGGGCCCTGGTGTGCGCCGGGTCGCTCCCCCTCGGGGTCGCCCAGCAGGCCATCGCCGCCGACTGGGTGGCCGCCATGCGGCGCTACGGGACGTAGCCGTCACCGACCGGACAGGTCGGCGGTTTTGTCTCCGTGGAGTCCATTTGTGTACAGAACCCGCTAGGGTGCGGTCGGCATGGCCATCTCCCGCCCCCCCGATCCGGCAACACCGCCCAAGCGGCGGCTGCCGATCCAGATCGCCAACGAGGCGAAGATGGTCGAGGCGACCATCTCCCTCCTCCGCGACCACCAGGTCGACGAGATCACCAGTCGCATGATCGCCGAGGCGTCGGGGACGGCCACCAATTACATCTCGCGCTACTTCGGCGGGCGCGACGGGCTGCTCCTGGCCGTGGCCACCGAACTGAGCCTCCGGATCAGCGATCTCGTCCGTTCCGAGGAGTCGATCCTCGGGATCGACCGGCCCGGCAGCTACGTGGCCAGGATCATGGGCATCCCCGAGGTCGAGATGTGGTTCAAGGTCTACCGCTACCTGTCGGGACGCGGCCTGCCCGACACGCGGCCCCGGACCAAGCCCGCCCTGGTGGCCTCCGTGGAGGACGCCATCCAGCTGATCTTCGGCCTCGAGGGCGAGTACCTGCCGATCTGCGCCAACATCTTCCTCACCTACATCATGGGCAACGCCGCCTTCGGGCCGTTCCTCGGCACCACCGACGACGAGGCGGAGCAGGTGCTCGGCGCCATGTCCACCATCGTCACCCTGCTGGTGGAGCACGCCCGGGGCCAGGCCTCGGCCTGAGCCCGGCGACCGTCAGGCCCACCGCAGTTCGAGGACGTCCCGCACCCGTTCCGGCACCCGCGCCAGCGCGTCGGCGCCCTCGGCCACCCCGCGCACCGACAGCAGGTACCCCATGCTGCCGTCCCGCCAGTCCAGCGCGTCCCCGACCGACCGGTTGACGCCGGTGGCCACCACCCCGTCGAGGGCGGCGAGGCCCTCGAGGTTGCCGAGCCCGGTGAGCTCACGGGCCGCCACCGGAGCCTGGACGAAGTAGGCGTAGACGAAGGTGTCACCGTGACGCTCCGCCGTGGTCGGCACGAGCGTCACCGGCCGGCCCAGCGCCACCGCCGCGGCGATGGCCGTGAGCGTGCGGCCGTGGACCATGGCGTACAGGGCGTCGATCCACCCACCGCCGACCCGTCCGTTGACCTCGATGATCCGGGGGCCGGCCGACGTCAGCTTCACCTCGACGTGCAGCGCCCCCGAGCGGACCCCGAGCGCCTCCGCAGCACGCACGGCGAGGCGCAGGACCTCCTCGGCCTCAGCGGTCGCCAGGAGGTGGGGCAGGAAGTTCCCCGTCTCGCGGCAGGGGTCGGCCAGCGCGAACTTGCCGGTCACGGCGAGCGGGACCACCGTCCCCTGTCGGGCCACGGCCTCCACCGACACGTAGTCGGCGAACGGACCGCCGTCGTCGTACCCGTCGCCCAGCCACTCCTCGACGATCAGGTCTTGGCGGTCCGGCGAACCCAGCACCCGGCGCAGGTGGGCCACCGCCTCGAGCGGGCCCGCCGCCCGGACGGTGTCCCGGCTCCCGCTCCCCCGGCGCGGCTTCACCACCACCGGTCCACCCAGGTCCGCCACCAGGCCGGCCACCGCGTCGACCGCCGTGTCGCCGGGCACGGGGACGAACCGGGGGCCGGACAGTCCGGCGTCGCGCAGCGTCCGGCGCTGCACCACCTTGTCGACGAGGGCCTCGACGACCTCGGGTGGGTTGCCCTCGAGACCGAGGGCGGCGGCCAGGCGGCCGGCGGCCTGGAGCTGGCTGTCGGTGAAGGCCAGGACGCCGCCGACGCCGGCGGCGCGCAGGTCGGCCACCACCTCCGTGGTCGGGCGCCCGGCGACGTCGACGACCCGGCCGAGCCGGGGGAGCAGGCGGGACCAGGACCCGAGTGCCGGGTCGGACGCCTCGACCACCCAGACCACGTCGTAGCGGCCGCCGAGCGCCTCGACCAGCTCGAGGGGCGACGACGAGGTGACGTCGTAGGCCACGGCGAGGGTGGGTCGTCCGCCGGCGGAAGCGTCGTCGTCCGGCCGGTCCCCGTCGGGGGCGGTCACCGGCTCCCGCCCGTCCCGGTCGTGCCGGCACACCGGGCCCGCGGTGGCCGGCGCGGTGTCGGGCGCCGCCCGGTGGTGTCCCATCCCGTACCCCGTCATCCTTCGCTCGTCAGCCGCCCGCCGGGAATGGTAGGCGGGCAGGGTGTCCGGGGGCTACGACACCGACGGGGGACCCGGCGGGGCGGAGGCGGTCCGTCCCGGCCCGTCGGGGCCGGGTGCGGCTACGAGGCCCGGAGCAGGTGCAGCTGGGCGTCCGACCAGAGCCGGTCACAGGAACGGCAGCGCCAGCTGGTGGCCGACCCCGCCACCAGGCGGGGGTAGACCACGAGCTTGGGCACGCCCGTGGCTGCGCAGTAGGGGCACGTCCGGAACGCCTCGGAATCACTCATGGGGTCCACCTTCCTGATAGGGCATCGACCCCGACAGGATCGGCACGCCACGGCAGACCTTGAGCATCGGGAGCCGTCCGGCACGCCGGCCCTGCAGGCTCTACCCTGCACCCGGGGCGGGACGTCGGGTGAGAGGTGACGGCATGGGACGGCGTCGGGTTCGTCGGGGGGCCGTGGTGGCACTCGCCGTCCTCGCCGGCGTCACCGCGCCAGCGGGTACGGCGGTCGCCGGCGCATCCTCCTACCAGGCCGCCTTCACCACGTACGAGGCCCCCGGCGGGGCGGCAACGGCGGGACAGCGGGTCATCGCCCTGACCTTCGACGACGGTCCAAGCCAGTACACGCCGCAGGTCCTGTCGGTCCTCGAGCAGTACCACGTCCCGGCCACGTTCTTCGAGATCGGCTACGAGGTGGCGGAGCTGCCCGGCGTGACCCAGATGGTGAGTGCCGCCGGCTACCCGGTCGAGGACCACACCTGGAACCATCCCGACCTGACCACGATCCCGGTCTCCGAATTCCCCTACCAGATCGACCAGACCCAGCAGCTCATCGCGTCGCTGACCGGCTCGACCCCGGCCTGCGTGCGGCCCCCCTACGACGCCATGGACAGCACCGTCCTCGACCAGATCGGCGGCCGCGGGCTCACCACCATGAGCTATTCGATCGACCCCCGGGACTGGACCGTGCCCGGCGTGTCGGCCATCGTCGACAACGTGGTGGGCGCGGCGTTCCCGGGAGCAGTCGTCGACATGCACGACGGCGGGGGCGACCGCAGCGAGACCGTGGCCGCCCTCCCGGCGATCATCACCGGGCTCGAGGCCCGGGGCTACTCCTTCGTGTCGATCTGCGGGGCGTACTCCCCGCCGCTGCCGCCCCAGACCAGCGCCGTGTACGGCTTCGGCGCCGCCACCGCCTCGACGACCGCCGTCACCTCGGCGGTGCCCTTCAGCGGGATGGACGCGGACCCGGCCTCGGGCGGCTACCGGTTGACGGCCCAGGACGGCGGGGTCTTCAGCTTCGGCGGTGCCGGCTTCTACGGCTCGCTCCCGGGGATCGGGGTCACGCCGGCCCGGCCGGTGGTGGGGATCGCCTCCACGCCCGACGGCAGGGGGTACTGGCAGGTGGCGTCCGACGGCGGGGTGTTCACCTTCGGCGACGCCGGGTTCTACGGCTCGATGGGCGCCTCCCACCTGGACCGCCCGGTGGTCGGCATCGCCGCCACGCCCGACGGGAGGGGCTATTGGGAGGTGGCCTCCGACGGCGGGGTGTTCTCCTTCGGCGACGCCGCCTTCTACGGTTCGATGGGCGGATCGCACCTCGACCAGCCCATCGTGGGGATGGCGGCGTCCGGCGACGGCAGGGGCTACTGGATGGTGGCCTCCGACGGCGGGGTGTTCTCCTTCGGCGACGCCGCGTTCCAGGGCTCCCTGGGGGGCACGCCGCTCGTCGACCCGGTGGTCGGGATGACCACGGACCCGGCCACCGGCGGCTACTGGATGGTGGCGTCCGACGGCGGGGTGTTCTCCTTCGGCGCCCCGTTCTACGGCTCACGGGGCGGCACCGGGGGAACCGACCGGTTCTTCGCCGTCAGCGCCACCGACGGCGGCCGGGGCTACCTGCTGGCCGGCCAGCACGACGCCACCGGGTCCTGACGCCCGGTCGGCGCGTCGTCGCCTCCCGGTCGGCGGTCAGCGGCGGGCGGCGCAGTACTCGGCCATCGCCACCGCCTCGAGTTCGAGATGTCGGGTGAACCCACCCAGGATGGCCTGCTCGGCCGAGCGCGCCACCAGCGGCACCTTGACCCGCAGCCGCCCGCTGACCGTCTCCGTCGTCGAGTCGGTGCCGCCGTCCTCGAGGGTGAGCCTGCCGTCGCACTGCAGCATGCCGTGGTAGTGGTCGGGGACCACCACGAGGGTCCCCGCATGGGTGTCCGTGTCGTAGGTGGTCTCGATGACCCAGGTCAACCGGTCGGCGTCGACCACCAGGGCGGCCGGACCCGAGATCGTGCCGTCGAAGGCATAGCGGACGGCGGTGCGCAGCACGGACCCGTCCTCGGCCACCGACAGCAGTTCGGGGGCCCGAACCGCCGTGGCCGCCTCGCCCAGGTGCGCGTAGTAGGCGGGGTCGGCCAGGGCGCGCAGGACCTCGTCCCGGGTGGCGGCGATGGACTCGGTCACGGTGAACTCCACGGCGCTCCCCTCGGCGGTCGCCCGACGGCCAGCGTACGGTGACCCGGGCCGCCGGGTGGGTGACCGCACGTCGGGGGCCCGCCGTGGGCCCCGGCCGGCGACCGCGGGCCCCGGCCGGCGACCATGGGCGGCGTCCGGGGCCCGGTCCTACAGTGACGCCATGACCGACGACGTCCGCCCGTTCCGCATCGAGGTGCCCGAGGCCGACCTCGCCGACCTGCGCGCCCGCCTGGCCCGCACCCGGTGGCCCGAGGCCGAGACCGTGGCCGACTGGTCCCAGGGAATCCCCCTGGCCTACACCCGGGAGCTGTGCGACTACTGGGCCGACACCTACGACTGGCGGGCCACCGAGGCGCGGCTCAACCGGCTGCCCCAGTTCGTGACCGAGCTGGACGGCCTGGACGTCCACTTCCTCCACCTCCGCTCGCCCCACCCCGGCGCCCTGCCCCTGGTGCTGACCCACGGCTGGCCCGGGTCGGTCCTCGAGTTCGAGAAGGTGCTCGGTCCCCTGGTCGACCCGGTGGCCCACGGGGGCGACGCCACCGACGCCTTCGACGTGGTCGTCCCGTCACTGCCCGGCTACGGGTTCAGTGCCAAGCCCACGGGGACCGGGTGGACGGTGCAGCGGATCGCCGGGGCGTGGGCGACGCTGATGGACCGTCTGGGCTACGGGCGCTACGGGGCCCAGGGCGGCGACTGGGGGGCGATGGTGACGGCCACCCTCGGCCACCTGGACCCGGACCACGTGGCGGGCATCCACCTGAACATGCCGGTGGCCGCGCCCGGGTCGTTCGACGTGCAGGACATGACCGCCACCGAGCAGGCCGCCCTGGTGGCGTACGACCACCACCGGAAGTGGGGCACGGGCTACTCCAAGGAGCAGTCGACCCGTCCCCAGACCGTCGGGTACGGACTGGTCGACTCGCCGGTGGGACAGGCGGCCTGGATCGTCGAGAAGTTCTGGGCGTGGACGGACTGCGACGGCCACCCCGAACACGTGCTCACCCGGGACGAGCTCCTCGACAACGTCATGTTCTACTGGCTGCCGGCGGCGGGGGCGTCGTCGGCCCGCCTCTACTGGGAGAGCTTCGTGCGCCCCGGGTTCGAGGAGGTCACCGTGCCGACCGGCTGCTCGATCTTCCCGAAGGAGATCATGCGCATGTCCCGCCGCTGGGCCGCCACCCGCTTCCGGGACATCCGCTACTGGAACGAGCTCGACCGTGGCGGCCACTTCGCCGCCTTCGAACAGCCCGCCACGTTCGTCGACGAGGTCCGCGCCTTCTTCCGCCTCGTGCGCTGAGGGTCAGGCAGCCGAACCCCGGACCAGGCGGCCCGGGCGGGCTCCGGTGTCGGCGTCGTGGCGCCGGGTGACCTCGCCGCCGACCAGCGTGGCCAGGTAGCCCTCGGCCGGCTGGAGGATCCGGCTGACCCCGGTGGGCAGGTCGTGGCGGAGCACGGGCGGGAGGATCCGCAGGCGCTCGAGATCGATGACGTTGACGTCGGCCCGCAGGCCCACCGCGATGCGGCCGCGGTCGGCGAAGCCGTACAGGTCGGCGTTCGCCGCGCTGAGCTTGTGGACCAGCAGCTCGACCGGCAGCCGCTCGCCGGCGGTGCGGTCCCGGGCCCAGTGGGTCAGGTGGAACGTCGACGCCGAGCAGTCCGAGATCATGTTGACGTGCGCCCCGGCGTCACCCAGGCCGGTGACGGTGTCCGGGTCCAGGAGCATCTGGCGGCACACCTCGAGGTTGCCGTCCACGTAGTTGGACCCGAGGAGCATGTAGAAGGCCCGGCCCCCGTCGGCCAGCAGGAGGTCGTACATGTGTTCCACGGGGTCGATGCCGGCCGCCGTCGCCCTGGCCCACACCGAGTCCTCCAGACTCGGCTCGTAGTCGATCGGGTCGCCCATCGGGAAGGTGATGGGCAGCGCCTGGGCGAACAGCTCCACGATCATGCCGCTGAAGTCGACGTCGCCCTCGGAGCCGGCCGACTCGGCGAGGATGGCGCGCCGCACCTCGGGCCGCCGCAGCTCCGCCACCCGTTCGGCCAACGGCAGGTCGGCGATCTTGCGGTAGGTCGGACGCCCCATGAAGAGGTGGTAGCTGTCGAGGCTGGTCATGACGGTGACCGAGCGGGGGATGATCTGGGGTCGCAGCCGGGCACCGTTGCGGTTGGCCGCGGCGGCGGCGTCCAGCACCAGACGCCACTGCTCGGGGGCGTCCCACAGCTGGGCGACGGTGAAGGTGACGGGTCGCCCGCTGGCGTGGGAGGCCGCTTCGAGCAGGGGCATCTCGTCGATCTGGCGTGACCGCTCGCCCCCGAGCCGCTCGAGCGGTCCGATCGTCCCGGCCACGATGGCCTCGAACACGCCGTGTCCGGCGGATCCGAGGGCCCGGGCGAAGGCGAGGACCTCCTCGTCGGGTGCGAAGGTCCCGGGCACCGGGCGGCCGGAGCGGGCCTTGTGCCCGATGGTGCGCGAGGTGGTGAAGCCGACCGCGCCGGCGGCCATGGCCTCGCCGACCATGGCCGTCATGGCGGCGATGTCGTCGGTGGTGGCGTCCTCGTTGGCCGCGCCCCGCTCCCCCATCACGTAGAACCGGACGGCACCGTGGGCGATCTGAGCGGCCACGTCGACGGCGTACTCCCGGCCCGCGAGGACGTCGAGGTACTCGGCGAACGACTCCCACGCCCCCCAGGGCATGCCCGCGCTGAGCGCGGAGCCGGGAATGTCCTCGACCCCCTCCATCAGGTCGATGAGCGCGTCGTGGTCACCCGGGTGCACCGGGGCGAAGCCCACCCCGCAATTGCCCATGACCAGGGTGGTGACACCGTTCGACGCCGAAGGTTCGAGCGCGTCGTCCCAGGTGACCTGGCCGTCGTAGTGGGTGTGCACGTCGACCCAGCCGGGCGTGACGAGCGCGCCGTCGGCCTCGACGGTGCGGGCCGCCTGCTCGGACACGTCGCCGATGGCCACGATCCTGCCCTCCCGCACGCCCACATCGGCGACATAGGGCACCGCACCGGTGCCGTCGACGACCGTCCCGCCGGTGATGACCACATCGAGCATGTCCCGCTCCTCGCGTCGCCCCGTGCCGGCCGGCCGGCTCCCCCCGGGGTGCGGGCGTCACGCCCGCACCGCCCACGGTAGACCGGCCCGGGCGGCGCCGCCCGGGCCGAGGGGTCCTTCCGCCGCCGCGGCTCGGGCTGGCAGTATGGGATGAGCGCGCCGGGCCGGTCGCCCGACGGGCGCGCCGGCCGTGGTGAGGGAGGGAGCCGGACCCCGTGCAGTCGTCGCCGACGCCGATCACCTTCGCCGCGCTGCCCGGTGCCCGCACCGCCTACGGGCGGGGGACCGCGGTGTGGGCCACCCACGGCCTCCACCAGGTCGAGCACGACTGGTGGATCGCCCTCAGCCGGACGCCCTACGTGGACTACAACCTGGCCCTGCTCCACGGCGACGGTGCCGTCGACGCCGCCCCCCACGTCCTCGAGGTGGTGACCGCCGCCCGGGTGCCGGCCGTGGTCATGCTCGCCGGCCACGGGCTGCACGCCGCCGAGGTGCTGCGCGACACGGGGTGGGTGTGCACCGACGCCCTCCCGTTCATGGGCAAGGGCCGCGGACCCACCGACGACGACCCCGGGTGCCGGCTGCTCGGCCCGGACGACCTGGCCCAGGCCCGCCACCTCGTCGCCCAGGCCTTCGGGGTGCCCGACGAGGTCGGGGCCGTCGTGTACGCGGACGACGCGCTGACCCGCGACGACGTCCGGCTGTGGGGCCTGTTCGACGGCCACGAGCTCCGGTGCTGCTCGGCCAGCCAGTACGTCGACGGGACCTACTCGGTCGGGTGGGCCCTGGCCACCGATCCCGCCGTCCAGCGGGCCGGCTTCGCCCGCCGGCTCCTGCGCGCCAGCGGGGCACGGCGCCAGGTCGACGGGATCCCGGTGGCACTCCTCATGGCGACGCCGGCCGGTCGGCGTCTCTACGAGCAGGAGGGGTACGTGACCCTCGAGCACTGGCAGATCTGGTCGAGGCCACGGTGGGTACTGCCGTAGCGGGCGTGCCGCCGCGTTCCCGCCGGGGCGGGTGGGCCACCCGGAGGTGCCGCCACGGTTCCGTGTGTGCCCGACAGTCCCTCTAGGATCGGGTCATGGCGGATGCGAAGGAACGGATCATCGACGACGTGCAGCGGTACCGGGTGGCGACCGAGGAGCTGGTCGCCGGCCTCCGTCGCCACACCGAGAACAGCGCCGAGGACATCGCCCTCATGCGCAGCGGCATGACCGTCGCCGACAAGATGCGCCGCTCCAGCTCGGCGGAGCAGAGCCGCGACCTCACCCGACGGCTCGCCGACTTCGAGGCGGTCCGCCGCGACGTCCGCATCTCCGTCACCGCCGCCCTCCTGGACGAGGGACTCACCACCGCCGAGATCGGCGAGCTGTTCGGGGTCACCCGGCAGCTGGCCAACCGGTTCGCCCAGGAGGCACGGCGGACGGTCGCGGCCGACTGACCCCCGTCGCCGGGACCGAGCCGATCCACCGATCCCCAGTGGCGACACGGCCTGCCGGGACCATTCGTAAACAGCTGTTGCCGCCATGCTACGGTCTGCGGCGCCGCCGACCCGTCGAGCACGGTCCCGCCACCCTGCTCCGGGTCGGCGGCAGTTCTCCGCCTCCGGACGCGGACCCGCGCGCCCGTGGTCCACGGGTGCAACCACGGTTGCAGAAGTGCCCGGAGCGTAAAGATCGACGGCCCGGTGGTCGATGCCCGTGCACACATCGGTACCCGGAAGGCCCCGACGCCCATGGACACGACCAAGCACGACCTGCTTGCCGACACGATCGGCTCGGGCACCGAGGTCGACGCGCGTCGGCGGTTCTGGCTCACCCACATGCTGCTCGGCTTCGGCGTGTTCCTCCTGGAGACCCTGGTGGTGATGCTCTACCTGGCCCTCACCCCGACCGGCCCCCACCGCGACGTGCTGTGGTGGATCGCCGCGGCGTGGCTGGCCTTCGGTGTGGCCGGGCTGGCGGCGGCCCCGTGGATCGCCGGACGCGGCTGGCGGTCGACCTACTCGGTGACCTGGACCATCGCCTCCGCCTACGCCGTCGGGCTCGTCGCCGCCCTCGACGGTGGGGTGACCAGCCCCATCCTGCTGCTGCTCTTCCTCCCCCTGGTCTACGGGACGCTCATGTTCTCGCCGCGGTCCGCCACCCTGTGCGGGGTCTCGGCCCTGGCGTCGCTCGGACTCGTGGCCGCCGCCGACCGCGGCCTGCGGGCCGCCGAGGGTCGGACGTTCATGCTCGTCGCCGCCCTGGCCGGCGCGGCCGTCCTGTCGGTCACCTCGGCCGTCAACCGCAGCCAGGTCGAGCGTCACGAGTCGTCGCTGCTGGCGGCGCTGGCCGAACTGGCGTCGACCGACGAGCTGACCGGGTGCGCGGTGCGACGGGTCCTGCGCCAGAAGACCGAGCAGGAGATCGAGCGGGCCCTGCGCACCGGGGGGAACCTCAGCCTGCTCATGATCGACGTGGACCAGTTCAAGTCCGTCAACGACAGCTTCGGTCACGTGGTCGGCGACCGGGTGCTGGCCACCATCGGCCGCATCCTGATGGCCAACGTCCGCACGTTCGACGTGGCCAGCCGGCTCGGGGGCGACGAGTTCGCCCTCCTGCTGCCCGAGACCGACGCCCGCGGGGCGGTCGTGGTGGCCGAGCGGATCTTCCGGGACCTCGCCGGCGCCGGCGAGGTCCCCGTCACCCTCAGCATCGGGGTGAGCAGCCTCGACCGGTCGCTCCCGACCGCCGAGCACCTGTTCGACGAGGCCGACATGGCCCTCTACCAGGTCAAGCGGGCCGGTCGGGACGCCATCGCGGTACGGGCGCCCGGGATCCCCTCGCCGGCCACCTGGTGAACGGAGGGTCGCCGGCGTGAGCCGCCGGCGTCAACGGTCGACGGAGGCGGCCCGCACGGCGGCGGCGGCCAGGACCGTCGCCGCCACCGGCATGCAGGCCTCGTCGATGGCGAAGCCCGGGTTGTGGTGCATCCCGCTCGACCCGTCGGCACGGGCGGCACCCACGAAGAAGTAGCTGCCCGGGACCCGGTCGAGGAATTCGGCGACGTCGTCGGACGGCGTCACCGGCGGCAGGTCCACCACGGCGGCGGTCCCGACCACCTCGACGGCGGCGGCCCGCACCAGGTCGGTGACACCGGGGTCGTTGGTGACGGCCGGCGTCCGACCGGTGACGGTCAGGGTGAACGTGCACCCCGTCGCCTCCCCGAGTTCGGTCAGGAGCGCGTCGAGCCGGTCCAGTGCGGTCGCCGAGTGTGCCGGGGTGAACGTCCGCAACGTGCCCGAGACGGTGGCGTGGGCGGGGATCACGTTGGCTGCCGTCCCGGCCCGCAGGACGCCTGCCGTGCAGGCGCAGTCGGTCCCCTCGAGCGCCAGCCCGTCGACGACGCCGTCGAGGCGCAGCACCAGGCGGGCGGCTGCGGTGAGCGGGTTGGCGCCGTCCTGGTAGGCGGCGCCGTGACCCCCGACACCGTGGACGTCCACCCGCAGGGCCCGGGCGTCCGACATCGTCACCCCGGCCCGCACCCCGACCAGACCGGTGGGGAGGACCGAGACGACGTGGCACCCCACCACGGCCGAGGGGTCCAGCCCGTCCAGCACGCCGCCGTCCAGCATGGCCCGGGCGCCCCCGATGCCCTCCTCGGCCGGCTGGAAGAGGAAGACGTAGCGGCCGGGCAGGTCCTCGGCCCGCGCCGCCAGCGCCGCGGCGGCGCCCAGGAGCTGGGCCGTGTGGGCGTCGTGCCCACACGCGTGCATGCGCCCGTCCACCTCCGAGGCGAAGGCGTCGCCCGACTCCTCGTCGATGGGCAGGGCGTCGATGTCCGCCCGCAGCAGCACCGTGGCGCCGGGCCGCCCACCGTCGAGCGACCACACCGAACCGGTCTCGGTCGGGCACGCCGACCGGTCGAGGCCCAGCGAGCCGGCCACCTCCGCGATCCGCGCCGTGGTGCGGGTCTCGGCGAACCCGAGCTCGGGGTGCCGGTGGAGGTCGCGGCGCAGGTCGATCATGCGGTCGGCCCCGGCGTCGACCAGGGTGCGGAGCTCGTCGGCGGTGGGGAGGGACATGTCCAGACCCTACGGGGTCGCCGCCGGCCGGTCCCGGTCGGTCGGTGGTCGGAACCGCCGGCCGGCACCCCGGGCGGGACCGTGCCCTACCATGGCGCCCACCGACGAGTAGGGGGACAGAGCCGTGGGCATGCCGAGCGACGTGGGGATCGTGGACACCATGATCGGGTTCCCACACGACGACATGAAGGCCGTGTACGCCTTCATCACCCGTCAGACCAAGGACACCCAGTCCAAGGAGGAGTTCGAGTTTCCCGCCGAGTACATGTTCAAGGACGTGCCGGAGAAGGAACTGCGGGGGAAGGTCGACCCGATTGCGGTCACCGTCGGCGAGATGGACCGGTGGGGCGTGGAGAAGGGCCTGATCGGCGTGGACGACCCGGCCGGGACCGGTGACGAGGCATTGCAGCGGTATCCGGACCGCTTCATCCCCTCGCTGTCGGTCGACCCCAACGACGGGATGGACGGGATCCGGGCCATGGTCCGTGCCTACGAGACCTGGGGCATCCGGGCCGTCGGGGTGTTCCCGTCGGGGACCTATCCCCAGGTGGCGATCAACGACAAGAAGATGTACCCGATCTACGCCAAGTGCGTGGAGCTCGGCATCCCCGTCTTCTGCTGTGCCGGCGTGCCCGGCCCCCGCCTCCGGTACGCACCCCAGGACGTGGCCCTCATCGACGAGGTCATGTTCGACTTCCCCGACCTGGTCTTCGTGACCCGCCACGGGTGTGAGCCGTGGACCGAGCTCGCCATCAAGCTCATGCTCAAGTGGCCCGGGCTCCACTACTCCACCAGCGCCTTCGCCCCCAAGTACTACCCGTCCGACGTCGTCGACTTCGCCAACACCCGGGGCGCGGACAAGATCATCTACGCCGGCTACTTCCCGATGGGCCTGTCGCTCGAGCGGATCATGACCGAGATGCGCGACGTCGGCTTCAAGGACCACGTGTGGCCCAAGTTCCTGCGCACCAACGCCCTCCGCGTCCTCGGTCTCGACGAGTCCTGAGCACGACCCCCACGCCCGAGGAGACCCCGTGACCATCGACTTCACCACGTTCGACGCCGACAACCACTACTACGAGGCCACCGACGCCTTCACCCGCCACCTCGACCCGAAGATGGGGAGGCGGGCCATGCAGTGGGCCGAGATCGACGGCCGCCAGCGGCTGCTGGTGGCCGGCACCGTCAACCGCTTCATCCCCAACCCCACCTTCGACCCGGTGGCCAGGCCCGGCAGCCTCGACGAGTACTTCCGGGGGCGGAACCCGGACGGGAAGGGGATGGCCGCACTCTTCGGGGAGCTCGAGCCCATCCGGCCCGAGTACCGCGACCGCGACGCCCGTCTGGCGGTGATGGATGCCCAGGGGATCGACGCCTGCTTCATGTTCCCCACCCTCGCCGTGGGGATGGAGGAGGCCCTGGCCGACGACCCCGAGGCGGCGGTGGCCGCGTTCCACGCGTTCAACCGGTGGCTCGACGAGGACTGGGGCTACCACTACCAGGAGCGGATCTTCGCCGCCCCCATGATCACCCTCGTCGATGTGGACGCCGCGGTGGCCGAGGTCGACGAGGTGCTGGCCAGGGGCGCCCGCATCGTGTGCATCAAGGGTGGTCCGGCCCATACGGCGAACGGGCTGACGTCACCCGGCAACCCCCGCTTCGACCCGTTCTGGGCCCGGGTGGACGAGGCCGGGGTCACGGTCGGCATCCACTCGGGTGACGCCGGCTACGGGCGCTACGTCGAGGACTGGGAGCCACACGGCGCCTTCCGGGCCTTCAGCCACACCCCGCTGCGCGTCGTGCTGAGCGCCGACCGCCCGCCGTACGAGACGATGGCCGCGTTGGTCTGCCAGGGTGTGTTCGACCGCTTCCCCCGGGTACGGGTGGCGAGCATCGAAGCGGGCTCGGAGTGGATCGTGCCCCTGGTCAAGAAGTTGAAGAAGGTGTACGGCCAGATGCCGGTCGGCTTCGCCTCGGACCCGGTCGAGACCCTGCGCCGCCACGTGTGGGTGGCGCCGTACTACGAGGACGACCTGGCCGCGGTCAAGGAGGCCATCGGCGTCGACCGGCTGCTGTTCGGTTCGGACTGGCCCCACGCCGAGGGCCTGGCCGAGCCCCGCACCTTCGCCGACGACCTGGCGGCCCAGGGCTTCACCGACGCCGAGATCCGCGTCGTGATGTCCGACAACGGTCGGGCCCTCATCGCGCCACCCGTCTGAGCCGCCCGCCGGCGACGGTCAGGCCTCCGCCACCCACCGGGGCGGCCGCTTCTCCAGGAAGGCGAGCACGGCTTCGCGCTGGTCGGCCGAGTTCAGGCACAGGACCTGGGTGTGGTTCTCGAGCGCGATGGCGGCCGCAAGTCCACCGATCTCCAGCGACGCCCACATCGTCTCCTTGGTGAGCCGGACCCCGAGCGGCGAGTTGGCCAGGATGAGGCGGGCCTCGGCCATGGCCCGGTCCAGCAGCGCACCGTCGTCGACCACCTCGAGGACCAGGCCCCGCCGCTCGGCCTCGTCCGCCTCCACCAGCCGGCCCGTCAGCATCATCTCGTGGGCGGCACCCGCGCCCACCAGCCGGGGCAGGAGCCACGACGTCCCGATGTCGCAGCCCGACACGCCGATCCTGATGAACGCCGCCGAGAACCGGGCGCTCGCCGCCGCCAGGCGCACGTCCGAACCCAGCACCAGGGCCAGCCCGCCACCGGCGGCGGCGCCGTTGACGGCGGCCACCACCGGTTGGGGCACACGACGGAGGTGGACCACGAGACCGGCGATCTCCTCCTGGGTGGCCATGGCCACGCCCACCGGGCCCGAGGAGGGGTCGACGGTGGCGGCCGGCGTGCCGTAGCCGGTGAGGTCGAGCCCGGCGCAGAAGGCACGGCCGGCGCCGGTCAGGACGACCACCCGCACCGAGGGGTCGTCGGCGACGTCGTCGAGCCGGTCGTGCAGGGTGCCGACCAGTTCGGCCGTCATGGCGTTCAGCCGCTCGGGACGGTTGAGGGTGATCAGAGCGGTCCCGGACTGGGGCCGGGTGAGCAGCACGGTGTCGGACATCGACGCAGCCTCGCACACCGCCACCCGACGGTGCCGGTGCCGCCGCCGGTCGGGCGGCCGGTCAGAGGAAGCGGGCCGCGTAGGGGGCGAACCGCTCGCGCAGCTCCCCGGGATCGAGCCCGACGTCGGCGGCGCGGTAGTCGATCGTGCCGTGCCGCCCCCGACGGTGGCCGTCCAGGTAGCCGGTGAGGGCTGCCTCCGCCGCGGCGTCGACGGGCTGGTCGGCCACGCCGTAGACGGCCCGCACGGTACCGAGCTCGTCGGCAAGGAAGTCGTCGAAGCGCACGTCGATCGAGTGACCGGCGTCGAAGACGGCGCGGTCCGCCACACAGGCGTCCAGCAGGTCGCCGATGCGCTGCGCCCAGGCGCGTCCCACCGCCGGGGCGTCCACCCGGTCGGTGTACATCCGGGCGCTGTAGGTGATCATGGTCGCCATCGACACCACGACGTCGACCGGGTCCCGGTGGGTGAACACCACCGTGGCGTCCGGGAACACCCGGGCCAGCACGGGCAGCTGCTCCAGGTGCTGGGGCGACTTGAGTACCCACCGCCGGCCACCCCGGGTGAACTGGAGTGCCCGGAGCATGGTCGCCAGGTACCGGTAGTGGGGCGCCTGGTCGTGGGCGTCGTAGTAGGCCCGCCACGCCGGCACCGGCGCCAGCGTCTCGAAGAACATGGTCGAGAAGTCGACGGCCAGGAGCTGGATCTCCTCGTGCACGTGGTCGGTCGTCATCTCGTGCATCAACGGGAAGAGCGGCATCGCCTCGTGGAGGAACCAGACGGCGGCGTCGGTGCGCGCCCGCCGCGGGTCCGGCTCGACGCCGGACTCGGTCGGGCGCTCGATCGGCTCGAGGCTCTCCCAGTACGGGAGGGAGCGGAGCGCCGGGTCGGCGGCCAGGAGGTTGTGGAGATGGGTGGTCCCGGTGCGGGGCAGCCCGGCGATCACGATGGGGGGCGCCAGCTCGATCTCGTGGATCTCGGGGTGGCGGGCGAGCAGGTCGGTGAGGAGGAGCCGGTTCGACAGGAGCTGGAGGAGCTGGGCGTGGAACACGACACGGCCCGCCGGCGTCACCGGGTCGACGGCGGACAGCGCGCCGAGCAGCACGTCGAGGCGCTCCTCGTAGTCCCGGGGCCCGAAGTCGTCGAGGCCGGTCTCCCTCCTGGCCTGGTCGTGGAGGCTCCGTGCGTCGAGCGGGCAGTCGGGGGCCATGGCCGCCATGCCCTCGAGCATGTCCGCCACGGGACGGGTGAACACCGGCCGCTCCAGGTCGTCGATGTGGATGGCGTCCGTCATGGCTCCCCGCTCCGTCCGTTGCCCCGGTGGTCACGTACCCTACGGTGGACGGAGCGTCGCCGTCGTCGGCGGTCGGCGCCACGGCGGGACGTCGGCAGCCGACCGACCGGACCCGCACCACCTGGACGATCGGAGCACCGACATGAGCGCACCCGAGTGGGACACGACCCGGGCCTGGCGGGAGCTGCTCGACGGGCTCGCCGAGCTCGACGGACAGTTCCTCGAGGGCCCACGTGCCGTCGGGGACGAGCGGGCGGTGGCCGAGGGCTACCGCATGCTGACCACCGGGCTCGGGGTCGCCCTCGACACCTACCTGTACCCGGATCCGGAGCGGCCGGCGTTCGTCGACGTGAACACCCCCGACCGGCGGGACCGGTCCTGGGGCGGCGACAACACCGACGCCTACTACGCCCTGGCCGCCCTCGATCCGGGCCGGACCTACCGGGTGAGCGGACAGCGGGGGGACAGCGCCTACTTCTCCCTCACCGTCTACAACGAGCCGGCACCCGGCCAGTGGTCCGACCGCGTGGTGGGGATCGTCAACGACACCGACCTGGAGGTCGACGCGGACGGACGGTTCTCGTTCCTGCTGGGGCCCAGGCGGCCCGACGGCCACCACGGGGCGTTCGTCGAGCTGTCCGGGGACACCCACGTGGCCTTCACCCGCGACTACCAGCTCGACCCCGCCCACGGCCGGCGGGTCACCTGGACGATCGAGGCGCTCGATCCGCCCGGACCCCTGGCGCGGACCGACGCCGCCACCGCCGCCGCCCTGCGCGCCGCCCTGACCTGGGTCCGGACCCTGTTCCTCACCGTGCCGCTGACCGTGGCGCCCCGCGACGCGCCCCAGTCGCTCGGCCACAACACGCCGCAGCTGGCCAACGAGTTCGCCGATCCCTACCAGGTGCCGGACGCCAACTTCGGTTGGTCGGCGAGGGACGCCTGCTACGCATTCGCCAGCTACGGGATCGGACCGGACGAGGCGCTGGTGATCACCCACCGGCCGCCGGCGTGCCGGTTCTGGAACCTGGTGGTGTGGAACCCGTTCCTGGCCACCGAGGTCCTGGGCGATGCCCACACCTCGATCAACAACGGCGCCGCCCGACCCAATTCGGACGGCACCGTCACCGTCGTCGTCGCCCACGGCGACCTCGCCCATCCGAACGCGGTGTCGACGGCCGGCCACACCGAGGGCGCGCTGGCCTTCCGCTGGTTCCTGGCCGACGCCGTGCCCGACCGGCCGACGGTCGAGGTGGTGCCGGAGGCAGACGTGCCCGCCGACGTGACCTGAGCCGGGTCACCGTCGCCGGCGCGCGCCTCTGGACACGTCCGGTCGTCCCGGACACACGGGGCGGGGATCAGTTCTCGGTGAAGTTCACACCCGTGGCGTCGACCGTGGTGGACACCGTCTCGTTGAGCGCCGCCGGGGTGAAGGTGTGCCCGGTCAGTGTCGGCGTGACCGTGTAGATCGTGCCGCCCGCACTGGCGGACACGGCCGAGAACCCGTAGTAGCCCTGGCTGTCGGTGGTGACCTTGGAGGTCGGTTGGGTGCCACCGGTCAGCGTCACCGTGACACCGGCCACCCCGACGCCGGCCGCCGTCACGCGGCCCGAGATGTAGGGAGCCGTCACCATGACGAAGTCCTGCTTGGCCACGGTGGCCCCGGCGATCGAGACCGTGTAGCTGGCGGGCACCGCCACCTGACCGGTCTTGGTCGGGGTCACGACGTAGTTGGTCCCGTTGGGCAGCGAGCCGAGGGCGTAGTAGCCCAGGGCGTCCGAGACGGCGGTGGCCGTGGGCTGGCCACCCCCGGTGCGGGTGATGGTGACCCCGGCATCGGCGGTACCGGCCGACGTCACCGTCTGTCCGGTGACGGCGTTGCCCGAGTAGGCCAGGAACACCCCGGCAGCGGCTCCGGCACCCCGCACGGTGACGGTCGCGGTGGGCGGCAGGAACACCGTGCCCGCCATCGTGGCCGTCAGGGTGTACTTGCCGTCCAAGGTGTTGGGCAGCGTGTAGGCGCCGGTCGACGTGGTGGTGGCCGTCTCCGTGGGCTGGTCGTTGCCGGTGCGGGTGATGGTGGCGCCGGCCACCCCCGTCCCGGTCGGACCGACCACCGACCCGGACACGGTGAACACGTCAGGATCGAGGATGTACCCGACCTGGTAGTTCGCCGGGATCGCCACACCGACCGGGTTCTGCAGGTACAGGTAGTAGTACTCCGTGCCCCGGATCTCGGTGTTGGAATTCACCACCACCGTGACCGTCTGCGACGTCTGTCCCGGTGTGAAGTCCAGGGTTCCGTAGGTCGGCTGGTAGTCACCGCCGGAGGCCGTGGCCGAACCGTCCGACGTGTAGTAGTCGACCTGCACGGTCTGGGTCTGCGCGGCGTCGAGCGCCACGGTGAAGACGGCGTCGGTGGTGCCGCTGTCCCCCTTGATCACCGAGGTCGGGGACACGATCGACACGTCCGTGGTCGGGTTCGGGTTGAGCAGGTAGCCGAAGGCCGAGGATCGTTCGATCTGGTCGGAGCCGATCATCTGCTGCAGGTTGAGGTAGAAGGCCTTGTCGGACGCACTGAGCGAATTGGCGGCCACGGTCACGTCCACCGTCTTCTTGGTCTGGCCCGGGGTGAACGCCAAGGTGCCCCGGGCCGCCGTGTAGTCGATGCCGGCGACGGCTGAGGAGTCCGACGTGTAGTAGCGGATGTACACCGGGGTCGCCGACGGGAGGGCGAGGCTCACGGTGAACGCCTCGGTGCCGGTGGTGGTGGCCGACACCACCGCCACCGCGTCCGACACGGTGACGTAGGAGAGGCCCTTGACCGGTGCCACCTGATCGACCAGGTACCCGATGGCGGACGACCGCTGCAGCTGGGCGTTCACCGGCGTCGACAGGTTCAGGTAGTAGTAGAGGTCGGCCGTGTTGGCCGCGTTCGGCAGGATGGGCACGGTCACCGTCTGGGTCGTGGTGCCCGGGGCGAAGGTGGCCGAGCCACTGGTGGCGGTGAAGTCGGTCGGCGCCACTGCGGAGCCGTTGGACGTGGCGTAGTTGACCGTCACCGTGTTGGGGCTGGCCGGCGCCAGGGTGATGGTGAAGACCGCCGAGGCCGTGCCGGTGGTGGGCCGGGCGATGGTGACGTCACCGACGGTCAGCCCGGGGTCCACCGCGGTGTTGAGGATCTCGCCGGTGCCGTAGCCGGGACTGGCCACGATGGCGTTGGTGGGCGTCGACAGGGCGAGGTAGAAGTACCGGTCCGCCGCCTTGACGGTGTCGGGCAGCACGGTCACCGGGACGGTCTGGGTCGTGGTGCCCGGTGCGAAGGTGAGCGTGCCCGCCACGGCCGTGTACTGGGCGCCGGCCACCGCCGACCCGTCCTGGGTCGCGTAGTGCACGGTGACGGCGTTGGCCGTGGGCGATGTCAGCGACACGGTGTAGTCCAGGGTGGTGGACGTCGCCCCGGCAGGCACGCTCGGATTGTTCGCCGACACGTAGGGCTCCACGGCGTCGTCCACGATGGTGTCGGTCCCCGAGCTGCTGACGATGGAGGCGTTGGTGGCTGACGAGATCGACATGTAGAAGTACCGGCTCGCATGGGCGACCGTCGTGCCGTTGATCGTCACCGGCACCGTCTTGGTCACCGCGCCCGGGGCGAAGGACAGCGTGCCGCTGGTCGCCACGTAGTCACCGTTGGCCACGGTGGCGTTCCCGTCGCTGGTGGCATAGTTGACCGTCACCGTCTGGGTGCTGGCACTCGACAGCGTCACCGTGAAGTCGGAGGTCGACGTACCCGTCAAGGGCGCGTACACCGCCACGTTGTTGATCGACAGTGTCGGATTGAGGTTCGGGTTCTCGATGTACCCGGTGGCCGAATTGTTGCCGGCCAGGACGGCGTCGGTCGGCGCGGAGAGGTTGAGATTGAAGTACAGCGTCGACCCGGCCACGGTGTTCCCGTTGACGGTCACGTCCACCGTGGCCGACGTCTGGCCGGCCGGGACGGTCACCGTGCCGGTGAACGCGACGTAGTTGGCGGCGGCGGTGGTGGCCGAGCCGTCACTGGTCTGGGCCACCACGGTCACCGGGTTCGGGCTCGCCTGCGACAGGTGCACGGTGAACGCCGCCGCGGCCGTGCCGGTGGCCGGCTTCACCACCGCCAGCGAGTCGACGGACAGGACCGGCTCGACGTTGCCGTTCGAGATCATGCCGTAGGCGTAGGAGCGCTCGATGGTGGCACCGCCGGTGGCCGTCGACAGGTTCATGTAGAAGTCCTTGTCCACGAAGGTCGTGGTGTTGCCGACCACGCTCACGCTGGCCGTCTGGGAGGTCTCACCGGGGGTGAAGGTCAGCGTGCCGCTGGTGGCGGTGTAGTCACCCGGGGCGGTGGCCGAGCTGTCGCTGGTGGCGTAGTGGACGGTGACCGTCGAGGTGGCGGCCGGAGTGAGCGTCACGGTGAAGGCGAGGGCGCTGGTCCCCGTGTGGCCCCGGACCACGCCGACGTCGCCGACGGCCAGCTGGGTGTAGCCCGCGGTCGGCCCCCCGATGGTGCCGTAGCCGCTGGAGCGGATCACGCTGGCGCCGGCCGACGCGTTCGCGAGGTTCAGGGCGAAGTACTTGGTCGTGGCGGTGGACAGCTCGGACCCGATGGTGACCGGTACCGTCTCCAGCGTCGTCCCCGGCGCGAAGGTCAGGGTCCCTGCGGTCGGCGAGTAGTTGCCGGCGCCGGCCGTCGCCGAGCCGTCACCGGTCGAATAGTCGACGGTCACCGGGAAGGTCGACGGCGACAGCAGGCGCACCGGGAAATTCATCGTGCCGGTGGAGGTGGTGCTGGCGGTGACGGCGGTGTCGTCGACGGTGACGTAGGCCGTGTGGTTGGAGTTGAGGATGGTCCCGACGCCCTGGTTGGTCCCGAGCGTGGCGTTCGTGACGCTGGAGATGGTCATGTAGAAGTACTCGGAGCCCGAGTACACCGAGGTGGCCAGGACCGGTACCGCCAGGGACGCCGTCACCTGTCCGGGGGCCAGGGTGACCGTGCCCGACGTGGCGGTGTAGTTGAACCCGGCCCGGGCCGAACCGTCCGATGTGTAGTACCGGAACGTCACCGGGTTGGCGCTGGCCGTGCTGAGCGTGGCGGTGAACGTCGCCGTGGCGGCCGAACCCGCGCCCTCGACGGCCGTGGCGTCCCCGACGTTCAGGTAGGGGCTGAGCGTGGGGTCGACGATCGTCCCCACGCCCGAGCTGTGGTTGACGCTGGCGTTCACCGCGGACGAGATGTTCAGGTAGAAGTAGAGGTTCCCGGTGTGGAGCGAGTTGGCGGGCACGGGCACGGTCACCGTCTTGGCCACCGTGCCGGGCGCGAAGGAGAGCGCCCCCTGCTCGGCGGTGTAGTCGTGGGGCGCGTGGGCCGAGCCGTCCGACGTGTAGTAGTAGACGGTGACGGTGTTGTTGCTGGCGTACTCGAGGCTGACCGGGAACACGAAGTCGGTCACCGCGGTGGTCGACCGGGCCATGGTGACGTCACCGACGTCCACCCCCGGCGCGCTGTCGGCCGAGGCGGGTGTCGCCCCGAGTCCGATGGTCAGTGCGCCGATCAGCAGCGCAATCAGGACGGTGGTCACACGACGGATCCGCACGGTCGCCTCCTCGGCAGCATGATGCGCGCCGACGCGAGCCGCACCTGCCCGTGGCGGTCCGCTGCTGGCATGCACCCCTCGGTGCGGGGTCTAACACCGGACCGAGGGACCGTCAATCGTCATCGGCCGGAGGTGGACCGTGCGTGGCGGACCCGGCGCAATCGGTGATCACAACGACGCGAGGGCACACCCACGTCGCGTCGGCGTCCCAGGCCACTTGCGGTGTCCGGGCGTCGTCCCCATCCTTGGACACCTGTCCGGAACAGTCTCTGGACAACTGTCCAGGTCGGACGTACGATGCGGGACACGGGTGGCGCGCGGTGCCGTGTCCGGGGAGGGAGTGCCGTGTCGAACCAGAGGCTCCGGGTCGTCCAGGTGGCCACCGGCAACGTCGGCTCCGAGATGATCCGCCGTATCGTCGACCACCCCGATCTCGAATTGGTGGGCCTGTACTGCTACTCGGCGGACAAGGTGGGCCGCGACGCGGGCGAGCTGGTCGGGATGGCGCCGCTCGGGGTGACCGCCACGGGCGACCTCGACGACGTCCTGACGCTGGCGCCCGACATCGTCAACTTCAACGGCGTCTGGCCCGACGTCGACCTGTTCTGCGCCCTGCTCGAGGCCGGCGTCAACGTGGTCACCACCTCGGACTGGATCACCGGCCACCACCGGGACCGCAACCACCCGCACCCGTCGGGCACCAGGCCGACCGAACTGGTCGAGGCGGCCTGCCGGCGGGGAGGTGCCACGTTCTACGGGACCGGCATGAATCCGGGCCTGGCCCAGATCCTGAGCGTGGTCGCCACCGCCGGCATGGGGCGGGTCGACCACGTGACGGTGCTGGAGACCGTCGACGTGTCCTGTCACCACTCCGTCGACACCTGGAAGAACGTTGGCTACGGACGGCCCGTCGACGACCCCGAGATCCCCGGCCTGCTCGAGACGGGTTGCACCGTCTTCGCCGACTCCATCCACCTGATGGCCGACTGCCTCGACGTGCGGATCGACGACGTCGTGTTCGAGTGCGAACTCGGCGCGTGCACCGAGGACGTCGACCTCGGCTGGTGGACGCTGTCCGCCGGGTCGCTCGGCGCCAGCCTGGCCAAGTTCATCGGGGTGTCGGACGGCGTGCCGCGGATCGAGATGCACCTCGAGTGGCAGATGACGCCGAAGACGGAGCCTCGGTGGAACGTGAAGGGCTGCTACATCACGACCATCGAGGGCGACCCGATGATCGTCAACCGCCACATGATCCTGCCCGAGTCGGGCAGGCCCCACAGCCTGATGGACACCGACTACTTCGCCTCGCTGGGCATGACCATCACCGGCATGCCGGCGCTGAACGCCATGCGGGCGGTATGCGACGCCGCACCGGGCATGGTGACCAGTGCCGACCTGCCGCTGCGGGCCTTCGCCGGCCGGTTCCACGGCGCGCCGTCCGCCCGCGACGCCTCTGCGGCCGCCGGCCAGTAGGTCCATGGGCTCGCGCTACCCGTTCACGTCGACACCCAACGGCTGGTTCGGGGTCGCCCGTTCGGACTCGCTGGCCCGGGGCGAGGTGCGTCCCCTCCACTACCTCGGACGGGACCTGGTCCTGTTCCGGAGTGACGACGGCGCGGCGCGCGTGCTCGACGCCCACTGCCCCCACCTCGGGGCCCACCTCGGCGTCGGGGGGCGGGTCTGCGGCGACGGGATCGCCTGCCCGTTCCATGGTTGGCGCTTCGACGGTGAGGGTCGGCTCGTCGAGGTCCCCGGACTGGACCGGCCGCCCCGGGCCGCCGCCGCGGCGTGGACGGTATGTGAGCGCAACGGCCAGGTGCTGGTCTGGCACCACGCCGACGGCCGGCCGCCGTCGTACGAGGTGCCCGCCTACCGCGGGGACGGGTCGGACTGGACGCCGTGGCGGAGCCGCACCTACACCGTCCGGGTCCACGTCCAGGACCTCACGGAGAACATCCTGGACCGGGCCCACTTCGCCGCCGTCCACGACATGGCACCGCCGGACGTGGACCACTTCGCCGTGCACTTCGACGGACCGTCCATGGTCGTCGAGCAGACCATCACGGTGACCGCGGTGGCCGAGGCGGGCTTCGAGGTCAACACCCGGACGACCACGTGCGGCCCCGGCCTGGTGGCGGTCGAGGTCGACCAGGCTCCCCTCGACATGCTCACCTTCATCACCCAGACCCCGGTCGACGACGAGCGCACGGAGATCGGCCTGCACTTCTCGATGCGCCGTCTGGAGGACGATGCATCGACCGAGGCCGTCTCCGAGCTGAACGCGCAGATCACCAACCAGCAGTTCGCCCAGGACGTCCCGATCTGGGAGCACAAGATCTACCGGGAGCGTCCGATCCTCACCACGGTGGACGGCCCCGTGTCGCAGTACCGCCGCTGGTTCCGCCAGTTCTACGCCGACCCGGCCTGACCGCGGGACGACCGGCCGGCAGCGCTGGGTCGGTAGGGGCCGCCCGCGGAGTAGGTTCCGGTCGGTGACCCCCGATCCCGCCGTTCCCACCCTCGTCACCGACACCGACGCCCTGGAGGCGCTGTGCGACGAGGTGGCGGACGAGGAGTTCTACGCCTTCGACACCGAGTTCCACACGGAGCGCACCTACCGGCCCCAACTGGCGCTCATCCAGCTGGGCTGGGCGGGCCGGGTGGCCATGGTGGATCCACTGGCCGTGGATCCCGGGCCCCTGGCGCGCCTGTTCCGCGGACCGGGGACCGGCGTCGCCCATGCCGCCGGCCAGGACATCGACCTCCTGCGGACGGCGTGCGGGGCCGCTCCCGCGACCGTGTTCGACACGCAGGTGGCGGCCGGTTTCCTGGGGATGTCCTCGCCGTCCCTCGGGCGCCTGGTGGAGCAGGTCCTGGGCACCGTCCTCCCGAAGTCCGACCAGCTGTCGGACTGGCTGCACCGCCCGCTCCCCCCTCGCCAGCTCGCCTACGCCGCCGGTGACGTCGAGCACCTCCTGGAGCTGCGTACCGCCATGGTGTCCCGGCTCGAGGAGCGCGGCCGGCTCGCCTGGGCCCTCGAGGAGTGCGCCCTGGTGCTGCCCGGCCAGCGCCGGCCCGTGGTCCCCGAGGAGGCGTGGTGGAAGGTGGGCGACGTGCGGAGACTCACCGGCAGGTCGCGGGGAGTGGCCCAGGAGGTGGCCGCCTGGCGGGAGCGACAGGCGGCCGACACCGACCGACCGCGCAAGAGCGTGCTGCCGGACCTCGCCGTCCTCACCATCGCCCAACGGCCGCCCCGGAACCGGGCCGACCTCGAGCACCTGCGAGGCGTCGACGCCCGCCACCTCGGCAAGGGCGCGGCCGCCGGGATCCTCGAGGCGGTGGAGCGGGGCGGGGCGCTGCCGGCCGGCGAGCTGCGGCTGCCACCCGAGCCGGCGGAGTCCAAGGCGTCCCAGGTGGCCGTGGCGGTGTGTGCGGGCCTCGTCCGCCAGATCGCCGAGGAGCTGGAATTCGACCAGGGCCTGCTGGCGACCCGCACCGACCTCGCCCAGCTGGTGGTGGGCGAGCCCGGCCGCCTGGACGTCGGTTGGCGCGCCGAGCTCGTCGGCCGTCCGATCCACCGCCTCCTGGCCGGCGAGGTGGCCGCCGCCTTCGCGGCCGACGGTCGCCTGGTGCTCGAGGAACGTGGCCACCGTCCCGACGGGCCGGCGCCCGCCGGGTGACGGCCCCACGCATCGGCGCGCCGCGGAGCCCGATGCCGTAGTGTCACGGACGCACCGGCCGACGGTGCCGGACCGGTCGCCAACCGGAGGAGTCGGCCGGGGTCCGGTGGACCGGAACGGCAGCGTGGCGGACGTGGCGACGACCAGGGGGAAGAGCATGCGGATCGACCGTTCCGAGCAGTCGCGTGTCCGAGACGGCGTCCGACGCCGGAGCGCAACCGTGCTGGCGGTGCTGGCCGTGGCGGGAGGCACACTGGCCGCCTGCTCGTCGACCGGCAGCGCGTCGACGACCACGGCGGCACCGTCCGGGTCGACGACACCGTCGGCCGGTGCCGGACGGGCGCCGATCCCGGCATCGGCCTTCACCAGCACCGTCGGGGTCACCCCCACGACCATCACCATCGGCAACGTGTCGACCGAGTCCGCCGGACTGTTCACCGGCTCGGTGGTGGGTACCGAGGCGTACGCCGACTACGTCAACGCCCAGGGCGGGGTGGACGGCCGCAAGCTGGTGGTCGACGCGCTGGACGACCAGTTCACCGGGGCGGGGAACAAGCAGCAGACCCAGAACGCCGTGGACAGCGACTTCGCGCTGGTCGGGAGCTTCTCGCTGGAGGACAGTTTCGGCGCCACCGTCCTGGCCGCCAACCCGCAGGTCCCCGACGTCGCCACCACCCTCGCCCCGGTGCTCGACACGCTGCCGAACACCTTCAGCGCCAACCCCACCGGTGAGGGGTGGCCCACCGGACCGCTCGACTACTACAAGAAGCTGTACCCGACCCAGGCCCTGCACACCGGAGTGCTGTCGTCGGTGTTCCCCTCGGCGCTGGCCAGCTGGAAGCTCGAACAGCCCGTCCTTAAGCAGGCCGGCTACAAGCTCGTGTACTACACCGGCGTCCCGCTCACCCAGACCGACTTCTCCCAGAACGTGGTCGACATGCGCAACAGCGGCGTCCAGCTGGTCTACATCGACCAGCTCCCCGAGAACTACGCCGGCGCCCTGCTGAAGGCGCTCGCCCAGCAGAACTTCCACCCGGTCCTGGTCATCGGCACGGCGTCCTACAGCGAGGCACTGGTGCCCGCCGCGGGCGGTGCGGCCGCCGTCGACGGGGCGAACCTGGAGATGCCCAACGCGCTCTTCCTCGGTGAGGACTCGGCGCAGATCCCGGCGGTCAACACCTTCCTCACGTGGGTCCAGACGGCGTCGCCCGGGTTCAAGGCCGACTACTACACGCTGGCCGGCTGGGCCAACACCCAGCTGTTCGTGCAGGCCCTGCGGGCGGCCGGCAAGGACCCGACCCAGGGGTCGGTGCAGCAGCAGCTCCGCAAGATCACGCTGTTCACCGCGTCCAACCTGCTGGCACCGACCAATCCGGCCGATCGCAAACAGGCCACCTGCTACCTGATCGCCAAGGTGGTCGACGGCCAGTTCGTCCGCTCGGACGACCCGCCCGTCGACGGGCCCACCAACGGCTACCGGTGTGACGGCGGCTTCATTGCCGAGTCCAGCTGAGGCACGGGGCCACCGGGCCGACACGGGCCGTGCCCTCGTGACCGCTGACGGCTGACCGTGTTCACCCTGCGGTTCGACATGCGCGCACCGGACTCGGGTGCATCGGCCGCCGAGCTCTACGCGGCGGCCCTCGAGATGGCCCGGTGGTCGGAGTCCCGGGGGGCGCTGGCCGTCATCGTGTCGGAGCACCACGTGACCGGGGACGGCTATCTGCCGGCGCCGGTGGTCCTGGCCACCGCCCTGGCGGCCCGGACCACCACGCTGCCGATCACGGTGGCGGTGGTCCTGCTCCCCCTGTACCAGCCGGTCCGGCTGGCCGAGGAGATGATCGTCCTCGACATCGTGAGCGGCGGCCGGGTGGGCTACGTGGCCGCGCTCGGCTACCGGACCGAGGAGTACGAGCTCTTCGGCGTCGACTTCACCCGACGGGGGAGGATCGCCGACGAACTGCTGCCCGTCCTGCTGGCGGCCAAGTCCGGTGAGCCGTTCGAGCACGGCGGTCGAACGGTGCAGCTGACGCCGGCGCCGGTCACCCCGGGCGGCCCGCGGGTGGCGTGGGGCGGTGGCAGTGTCCCGGCGGCCCGCCGGGCCGGGCGGTTCGGCCTCGACTTCTTCGCCCAGTCGGACGCCCCGGGACTGGAGGAGGCGTACCTGGAGGCGTGCCGGGTACACGGCCACCAGCCCGGCTGGTGCATGCTGCCACCCCGCGACCTGGCGACCACGGTGTTCGTGGCCGACGACGTCGACCGGGCGTGGGAGGAGCTGGGCCCCTACCTGATGCACGACGTGCGGAGCTATGCGGCGGACAATTCGCCGGACGCCGGCTCGGCGGCCATCTCCTTCGCCCACTCCGTCGACGAGCTGCGGGCCGAGGCGCGTTCGCACCGGATCGTGACCGTCGACGAGGCGGTGACCCTGGCCCGCTCGGGGACCTTCCTGCAGCTCCAACCGCTGGTGGGTGGCCTGCCGCCCGACCTGGCCTGGCCGTACCTGCGGCGGGTGACCGACGAGGTCGTGCCCGCCCTCGGTTCATGAACTCCTCCGGCCCGGCCCCGCCGGACGACCGGATCGCACCACGGCGGTCGGATCGGCAAGGATTGCCGGGATGAGCACCCTCGAATTCGTGTGCGGGCTGGCGATCGTGCTCCTCACGGTGGCGAGCGTCCTGTTCACCCTGGTCCTGCCCCGACAGCCGACGGGCGTCGAGCGTCTCAGCCTCGTCGTCAACCGCACCGTCCGGCTGGCCTTCGTGGCCCTGTCCCGACTGGGCACCACCTACGAACGCAAGGACGCCATCCTGGCGCCCACCGCTCCGGTCGCCCTGCTCGCCCAGCTCCTGGTGTGGGCGGCCATGCTGGTGCTCGGCTTCGGCCTCATGGTGGCCTCGTCGGTCCACGCCCTCGGGGACGGCATGCTCCAGGCGCTGACGGCGCTCTTCACGGTGGGAGCCGTCCACGTCGGAGGCCGCCCCGACACCGGGATCGACATCGCCGTCGGTGCCCTGTGGGTGGTGATCGTGGCGCTGCAGATCGCCTACCTCCCGGCGATCTACAGCGCCTACAGCCGGCGCGAGGGTCTGGTCTCGCTCCTCGAGGGTCGCGCCGGCGAACCCGCCTGGGGACCCGAGCTCCTCGTCCGGCACCAGCTGGTCGGCATCACCGACACCCTCCCGAAGCTCTACGAGTCGTGGGAGGAGTGGTCGTCGGACGTGGCCGAGAGCCACACCACCTACCCGATCCTCCTGCTCTTCCGCTCGCCCGAGCCCTGGCTGTCGTGGCTCATCGGCCTGCTGGCGGTGCTCGACGCCGGGGCGATGCACCTGGCCCTGTCCCCGGACACGGCGCCGTCCGAGGCACGGCTGTGCCTGCGGATGGGGTTCACCCTGCTGCACCGGGTGGCCCGCTCGCTCGGTTGGTTCGTCGACGCCGATCCCGATCCCGACGGTCCGATCCGGCTCACCTTCGAGGAGTTCGCCTCCGCCGTGGCCATGCTGTCGGCCTCGGGGTTCCCGATCGAGCGCACGGCCGAGCAGGCGTGGCCCGACTTCCGGGGGTGGCGGGTGAACTACGAGACCGAGGCCTACCGGCTGGCCGACCGCCTGACCGCCCCGCCCGCCCCGTGGTCGGGCCCGCGGCGCCACCTCGCCACCGGCACCGTCGGTCCGCGTCGCCCGCCCCAGCGTCGGCCCGGCGGCGTAGCGGACCTGGTCGAACGGCCGACCGTGGTCAACCCCGGCCGTGGACGGCGGGCCACGAGGCACCCGGACCGTACAGCCGACTGAACGTCCCCGCCGGGCGCGGGTGGATCAGTCCGGTCGGACCGGCCGGGAGGATCCGGCGCGCGTCCTCGGTGCATCGTCGACGCCGGCCCAGCTGGTGGGCGGGTCGCTGGCCGGGAACGACTCCTCCTCGGCCTCGTCCACCCGCTCGTCGAGGGCGTGGTCCGACGTGTCCGCTCCCGCCTCCGGCAGTCGATCGGCGCTCATGACCCCACGCTACCGGGCCGCCTGTGCGGCCGTTCCGGCCGGTCAGTTCCAGGTCGGTGTACGGGGACCACCGTCGGTGCGGTCACGCCGAGTCCACCGCGACGACCAGTGCACGACCGCCACCACACCCAGTCCCACGACACCCACCAACAGCAGGAGCAGGGCGACGGGGTGGCCGGGCGACCCGACCATCTGGGCCCCGAAGACCGGCGACCTGAAGATCCCGGGGACGCCGGGGCCCGAAGGACCGGGGGCGAAGATCCGGAACGGACCCCCCGATCTCCCGGCGACGCTGCGGAACGCCACCGAGACCGACCCGCTCCGTCTGGCGACGAGCAGCGTCAGCCCGGCGAGCACCACCAATCCGGCGAACACCGCGGTGAGCAGCACACCGGCGCGGGGGCGACGCCGCGGGCCGACCGGTGGGGTGGGTGCACCGGTCACCGGGGCGGGTGGGTCGACCGGCAGGGCGGGACGGTCGACGGAGGGGGTGGGTGGGTCCACCGGTGGAGCGGGTGTGGCGATCACCCCCCGGGCGTCGGCCCACTCGTCGGCGAACCGACGGGGATCGAAGGCGCCGTTGCCGAGGACGTCCTCGGGCGAGCCGCCGTCGGCCGCCGCCTCATCGAGATCGGCCGCCAGGTCGGCGGCCATCTCGTTGGCGACGACGTCGGGCACCCCCAGTCGGCGCCACTCGTCGCGACACGTGTCGACGAACTCGTTCATGCCGTCACCTCCACCTTCGCCAGACCCAGTGCACCGTCGACGGCGTCACGCATCGACCGCCACTCGACCAACCCCGTCTCGAGGGCCCGCTCCCCCACCGGCGAGAGGCTGTAGTACTTGCGGGGCGGACCGCCGTTGCTCGCCGCCCGCCGGGTCTCGACCATCCCGTCCCGTTCGAGCCGGCCCAGGACCGGGTAGATCGAGCCCTCCCCGACGATGGAGAGCCCCCGTTCGCGCAGTCGCTTCGTCATCTCGTACCCATAGGTCGGCCCGTCGCCCATGACCGCCAGCAGACAGAGGTCGAGGACCCCCCGAAGCAGCTGGCTCCTCCTGCCGTCACCGTTACCCATGCACCACAAGATACCGCGTGCTATCTTGCCTCGCAAGGCACCGACGGCGGTGCCACCCTCCGACCGCTCGCCGGCGCGACGATCGGAGGGTACGACGGCGGGAGAGGAGCGACCAGCCCCGTGACCACTGCACCGCCTGTCGAGAGCCCGTGGGCCGTCGAGACCCACGGTCTGACCAAACGGTTCGGCGACAACATCGCCGTCGACGGGGTCGAGCTGCTCGTCCCCCGGGGTTGCGCCTTCGGCTACCTGGGACCGAACGGCGCCGGCAAGACCACCCTCATCCGGGTGCTGCTCGGACTCACCCACGCGGACGCCGGGACGATGTCCCTCCTCGGCCACACGGTGCCGCAGCACCGCGACCGGGCGCTGGCCCGGATGGGTGCCATCGTCGACGAGCCGCGCTTCCACTCGCACCTCACCGGCCGCCAGAACCTCCAGATCCTGGCGGCCGCCCGCGAGGCGGCCGCCCGTGGTCGGATCGACCCCGCCCTCGAACGGGTCGGGATCGCCCACCGGGCCGACGACAAGGTGTCCAAGTACTCGATGGGCATGCGCCAGCGGCTCGGGGTCGCCGCCTGCCTGCTGGGGGACCCCCAGCTGCTCATCCTGGACGAGCCCATGAACGGGCTCGACCCCGCCGGCATGCTGGACATGCGGGAGATGATCCGCTCGCTGGTGGACGAGGGGCGGACCGTCGTCCTGTCGTCCCACCTGCTCGACGAGGTCGAGCGGACGTGCGACGCCGTGGCCATCGTCGACCGGGGCACGGTGATCCGCCAGGGGCCGATCGCCCAGCTGCTCTCGGGTGCGGCGTTCGAGCTCCAGATCGACTGCTCGACCCCGGAGCGCGCCCAGGCCCTCCTGGCCTCCACACCCTGGGCCGCCGGTGTCGCCGTCGGTCCCGACGGGCTGCGGGTCGACCTGGCGGCGGGCACCGAGCGGGCGGTGGTCGCCGAGGTCAACCGACTCCTGGTGGAGGGTGGGGTCGCCGTCTACCGGCTCCAGGAGGTGCACGCCTCGCTCGAGTCGTGGTTCCTCGAAGTCACCACCCGGCTGGGGGAGGACCGATGACCACCGCCACCGTGCACGAACCCGCGGCGCCCGGACCCCTACCCACCGACACCACGGCGAACGACCACCGCGGCTCCTGGGTCCCCAACGGTGCCATGATCGCCACCCGCTTCATGGAGCTGCGCAAGCGACGCGGACTGATGCTGGCCCTGGTGCTGGTGAACATCGGCGTCCCCGCCGTGTTCCTCACCATCCGCCTGCTGGCCCACGCCTTCGCCCCCCACTCCTACGGCCCGGCCGGAGGGTACGACATCTTCACCGCGCTGGTGGCCGGCGTGCTGTTCGTCTTCGGCTTCATCGTGGCCGCCACCGTCGGGTGCACGGCGGGGTCGGTGGACCTGACCGACGGGATGTTCCGCCACCTGGTGGTGACGGGCCGGTCGCGGCTCGCCCTGTACCTGGCCCGGATCCCCGCGGGGCTGGCCATCATCGTGCCGATGGTCGCCATCGGCTTCACCATCGTGTGTGCCGTGTGCGTGTTCGCCGCCCCCACCCAGCTCAACTACGACGGCGTCAACGTGCCCGCCGGCCTGTCCCGCAGCGGACTGGACACGTGGGCGACAACCCACGCCGACGAGGTCATCTGCGACTTCCAGTTCAACATCGGGCCCAACTCGGACCTCATCCAGGTGGTCAACGACGTCCCGTGTGGGGGCGGACCCGGCCCCGGGGGCAGCATCGTGAAGATCGGACCGGGCGCGCCGACCACGACGCCGGTCACCCACGCCCAGGTGGAGGCGGCGGCCCGGCAGATCGCACAGTCGGACTACACGGACTACACCGAACACTTCCTGGCGCCGTCGGTCTCCCTCATGGTGCGGACCGGCCTGTGGATCGAGCTGTACGCAACCGTGGGATTCCTCGTCGGGCTCGGGCTGTCCTCGCTGATGGGCCAACGCACGGTCCCGGTGGTCCTCCTGATCGTCCTCGAGATCATCCTCACCCCGCTGCTGTCGAGAGCGGGCATCCCTCACGCCATCGACCTCCAACGCGGACTGCTGGGCGTGGCGGCGACCCGCCTCGAACCGGCCGGGTTGCCCTCGGTCCTCGGGCCAATGCACGGTGGGGACATGACGATCACGGAGTCCACCACGGTCGCCGTCTGCGTCATCGTCGGCTGGGTCGTGGTGTGGACGGGACTCGGTGCCTGGCGGATGGTGACGCGGGACGCGTGACCGGCCCGCGTCGGCGCCCGAGGGCATGCTCCGGACGCGGAAGAGGGGGCCCGGCCGGAGCCGGACCCCCTCCCCTCGGCACCGTGGTGGTGCCGGGTGCTGCGTTACCGAGGTGCTGCGTGACTCAGCCGACGGTGACCAGGCAGTAGCCCAGGCCGGTGGCACCGGTGTTGCCGGCACCGACGGCCTGGCGAGCATCCACCGCTTCCACGGCGCCGACGACGGGGCGTCGTCCTGACCTGACTGCTCCGCCGGTACCGGTACCGGTGCCGACCGCTCAGGTTCTCCTGACGACGTGACGATGCACGGGCGTGACGAGAGCGTTCGGATCGGTGGGGTGGCGGTGAACGACGTAGCCGGAGGTACGGGATGGTGGCTGGCGAGTGACGGGAAGTGGTACCCACCGGACGCGTCCGCTCCGACAGGGCCACTCCCGGTGCCGTCGCTCCAGCTGCCGCCACTGATGATTCCGGCTGCCGGCGCGCCACGCCCGGCGACGCCGGCCGGCCCACCCCTGCCCCGGAGCTTGGGCACGGCGGTCCACCCGGGGACAGCCCCCGCAGGTCCGAGGTACCCGGCTCCGTACCCCTATCCGTACCTACCGGGCCCCGGGCTGCCCGCCCCGACGACCAGCCCCCAGGCCATCTGGGCACTCGTGCTGGTCGTGGTGCTCGGCGCGGTCGGCGCGCTCGTGGGCATCCCGCTCGCCTTCGCGGCACGGTCGAAGATCCGGAGGAGCGGCGGCACCCTGAAGGGCTCGGGCCTCGCGCTGGCGGCGCTCATCGTCGGCTTCGCCTACGTCGGGCTCCTCCTGCTGGCCATCGCCATCCCCGTGTTCATCGGCCGCACGTCGACCGGACCGTCCGTCCAGGACCTCGACTCCAGCGTCCGGGGCCAGATCACCGGACCCGCCGCCAACCAATTCGGCGCCACCGACGTGGAGTCGGTGGTGTGCGGACCGCCGGACCAGTGGGTGACGGGCACGGCGTTCACCTGTGTCGCCTACGGCACCACCGGTACCGTCGTCGGTGAGTACTACGGAACGGTGGAGCCGAACACCTCCGACGGCATCTACCAGTGGGACGGACGCTACGTCCCCTCGGGCTGACGGTCGACCTCCCCCGTCCCTCGGACCGACGACGTGCGAGACTCTGCCCATGGAGCACTGCGACGGGTGCGGGTTCACCTACGCCGACCACGGGGCGTCGACCATCGCGCGTGAGATCCACGATCTCGGCCACCGGTTCGAGGTGGTGCTGTCCGATGCGACGGAGCACGACCGGTCCCTGATCGCACGCCCGTCACCCGACGTGTGGTCACCGGTGGAGTACGGGTGCCACCTCCGTGACGTACTCCTGGCCCAACGGGAACGGCTCCTGCTGGCCCTGGTCGCGGAGGAGCCGTCCTTCGCCCCCATCTACCGGGACCAGCGTGCCGTCCTCGCCCGCTACGGGGACGAGTCACCCGAGCAGGTGATCCCCGAGATCGTGTTCGCAGCAGGCCTCCTGGCGTGGGTGTTCAACGGTCTGGGCGACGCCGACTGGGGGCGGACCTGCATCTACAACTTCCCCGAGCCGGCGCAACGTTCGATCCTCTGGCTCGGCCAGCACACGCTGCACGAGGGCAAGCACCACCTCCTGGACATCGAGCGGCAGCTCGATCCGGCCGTCGGCCGGCGCTGATCCGACCTGCACCCACTGCGACGAAGGGAGTCGCCATGCGACCCGGACCCGACCACGACGTCCGACCCGACACCAGGCCCAAGACGTACGGCCTGACCCGACCTCGCGGCACGACGCGGCGTCGTCTGGTCCTGAGGTGCGGTGCAGGCCTGGCCCTGGTCGTCTCCCTGGTCACGATCCTCGGGGACACCCCGGACCCGGCGTTCGCCGGCGCCACGGACACCGTGATCGGCGGCTGCACCATCGTCTCCCACCCCGACGCCACCAGCTTCACGAGCTGTCCGGGCGCGGATCTGTCGGACCAGGATCTTTCGGGCCTCAACCTCTCCTTTGCCGACTTCGCCGGCACCGACCTCTCGGGGGCCGACCTTGCCGCCGCCGACCTGAAGCACGTCAACCTGTCCGGTGGCTCACTCGGGACCTGCTCGTTCCTGACACCGCCGATCGGGGACTTCACCTGTCAGATCGCCGACGTGGCGGGTGCCGACCTGGCGTCGGGCGACCTGGCCGACGCGTCGCTGCTCGGTGTCGACCTCGCCTCCGATGATCTGCGGGGTGCCGACCTGTCGGGGACGGACCTGGTGGCGTGCCTCCCTCCCTCGATCTACCTCCCGGAGTGCGTCTCCTCCGACCTCTCCTCCGCTGACCTGGTGGGGGCCACCCTCACCGGCGCCGGCACGTCCACCTGCCTCACCCTGGACGAAGGCGGGGTCATCGGGGACGTCTCGTACTGCGGTGGCGTATCCCTGTCCGGCGCCCGGTTGACCGGTGCCGATCTGGACGGGGATGATCTCGCGTGGGCGGACCTGGGAGGTGCCGCGCTGGCCGGAGCGACCTTCACCGGTGTCCAGTTCGCCGGCTGCGCCGACTCGAGTCCCGACATCCCCACCTGTAGTTCGGCCGATCTCGACGGCGCGAAGCTCTCGGGGGACGACCTCGCAGGCACGAGCCTCAACGGGGCCCGTCTGGTCGGCGCCGACCTGGTGGGCGCGGATCTCATGGGCGCCGACCTCTCCCCACTGGACGATCCCGTCTTCGGCTCCGTACAGGCGGTCACGGACCTCGACGGGGCAAACCTCGGCCACGCCGATCTCGGCAACGCCGACCTGAACGAGGCCACGCTCACCGGCACCCGCGTGAAGGGCGTCACCTGGTCCGACACCACCTGTCCGGACGGGACCAACAGTGACGGTGACGGCGGCACCTGCACCCACGACCTCGGGTAGGAGCCGACGGCCACCACGGCAACCCCGCCGTCCGCCACGGTCCTGCATGCTGAGCCGGGTGCCGCCCCATGGTGCACACCGTGTCGGGCACTCCACCGAACGGGAAAGGGAGAGGACGGGCCATGAAGATCACCATCCTGGATGACTACTTCGACACACTGCGGACCCTGGCGTGCTTCGACAAGCTCGTCGATCACGACGTCACCGTGTGGACCGATCACGTCGACGACCCGGACGTGCTCGCGGCACGCCTCGCGGGCACCGAGGCGCTGGTGCTGATCCGGGAGCGGACGGCCATCCGCTCCCCACTGCTCCGCCAGCTGCCCGACCTGAGGCTGATCAGCCAGCGGAGCGTCTACCCCCACATCGACGTCGGCACCTGCACCGAGCTCGGCATCGTCGTCTCGTCGGACCTCCATCAGGGTTCGCCGTCCTACGCCACGGCGGAGCTCACCTGGGGACTGATCCTGGCCGCGATGCGCAGGATCCCCCAGCAGGTCGCCTCGATGAAGGCAGGGCGGTGGCAGGACGGCGTCGGACACTCCCTGCGATCGAGGACCCTCGGCATCTACGGCTACGGGAGGATCGGACGGGTCGTCGCCGGCTACGGACAGGCGTTCGGAATGAAGGTGCTGTTCTGGGCCGGCGACGAGTCGCGGGAACGGGCCCGTGCCGACGGCGCCGATGTCGCACACTCGCGAGCAGCGTTCTTCGCCGGCTGTGATGTGGTGTCGCTCCACCTACGACTCGTCGACGCCACCCGGGGGATCGTCACCCGGTCGGACCTCGACCGGATGCAGCCGACGGCACTCCTGGTCAACACCAGCCGCGCCGGACTCATCGAGCCCGGGGCACTGAGCGGGTCACTCCGTGCCGGACGGCCCGGGATGGCGGCCGTCGACGTCTACGAGACCGAGCCGCTCACGGACGTCGATGATCCGCTGCTCGCCATGGACAACGTCGTCTGCACACCGCACATCGGCTACGTCACGACGGACGAGTGGGAGCTGCAGTTCGCCGACGTCTTCGACCAGATCAACGCCTTCTCGGCCGGCAGGCCGGTCAACGTCGTCAATCCCGAGGTGCTGCAGCGCCCCGATCGCCGCTGACGGCCGTCCCCTCGTGGCGCGTTGCCGCGGCGACGTCCCGACGGACGGGACGGGCTCAGGTGCCCGAGGGCTGCAGGTCCAGGGTGTACGTCCTCGTCAACGGGAGAGCGGCTTGTAGAAGACCAGCCCGTTCCCCTTGTGGTCGTAGACGACGGCGCGACGCTCGTGGGCGTCGTCGTAGGGGCCCTTGACGATCCCACCGCCGTTGGCCTCGACGGCATGCGCGGCGGCGTCGACGTCGTCCGTCTTGATGCCGACGACGACCTGGCCGGGCATGGGGTGGTCCACTGCGGTCGCCAACGCGAGGGTGATCGACCCGCCGTCCAGGGCGGCGAAGTGGGCGCCGTCGCGGAATTTCAGCGGCATCCCCAGGGTCTCGGTGTAGAACGCGATCGATTCGTCCAGGTCGTCCGTGGACAACACGACCATGCGTACGTCAAATTCGCTCAATGGAGCCTCCTTGGTCGGGCCGATCCTAGGGTCGGGGACGCCCGCAGCCGGCGACCGGCCTCGACCCTCCCCCCGAGCCGGGCGGCGTGACGCACCGACACCGCTCGCGTCACCTCGGTGGAGCCGGCCGAGCCGTCGCGGGACCCGGAGCGGATTGGTGGCTCAGGGACCCCTCGACTCGAGGGTGCCGCCGCGCTGGGCCAGGTGCTCGGACCGGCGGTGCCGCAGCGCCTCCACCCGGGCCTGATGGCGCAGCTCGTGGGCTTCGGCCATGTGTCGGTCGGCGGCCATCCGGAACCCAGGATCGCCGGCGTGTCCGGCCAGCAGCCGGGCGGCCCGTCGTTCGGCCTGCTCGGCCGCCGCGACCATCCCGGGCGGCAGCTCGGGCACCCCGCGTGCATCAGGTGCGTCCATCTGGAGCCGCGCGTCGAAGGCTCGGGCCCGGGCGGCAAGCCGTCCCAGGAAGGTCCCGCCGTCGGTCACCAGGATGACCAGCGGTTTGCCCGACATGAAGTCGACGCGCAGCGCACCTTCGGGGTCGTCAGCCGTGGACACCAGCACGATGTCCTCGAGCGGGAAGCGGCGCGTCGCGCCCGTGCAGCTCAGCCACAGCGCCCCGGGGGTGAGGGCGACGACCGGCGGCCAGTACTTCGTGGGCTCCATCCGGGGCGCCGGCACCTGGATCCCCCGGTAGTCGGCCATCGCCCAGGCCTGCAGGGTCTCGTCGGGGGGAATGCCCAACCGCTTCCTGACTCGCCGGGCCTGCCACATCACCCATCAGCCCTTCGTCCGTCGATCCCCCTTCCGATCGAAACGAATGAACGCGCTCCTGGGTTACAGCCCCACCGTAGGTTCCGCCGGCACCGGCGGCGTCCGCGGGTTCGCGGGGGTGGCGACCGACAGATCATCCCGCGCCACACGTGACGCTCCGACCCGTCGGTCGCTCCAGGGTGCGGCACGGCGACCACGGGTGCACCCGTCGGGGGTGGATCATCTCCATGCCTGGGCCCGGGGTGGCACCCGGCGACCCTGGCGACCCCCTCGTCGACGATGCGACCACGGGTCGACCCGGGAGTCCGGCACGAGTGGGTGCATCCGCAGTTGGCCTCCTGGCGCGTCGAAGCCGGCCCGCCTGCTCCCGCGCACCAGGCATCGCGAATATCGTTGGCGTATGCCGATGCCCAAGCGTTCCAGTGTCGATGACTTCTTCGCTCAGCTGAGCGACGTGCAGCGCCCGCATCTCGAGGCACTCCGAACGCTGAGTTCCGAGGTCGACCCGGAAGCTCGGGAGATGCTGAAGTGGAACCTGCCCGTGTACGTGCGCGGCGAGAACACGAACATGTGGATGCTCCAGAACTTCACGAACCACTGCTCGCTCCGGTTCAATCCACCGTTCTTCGCCACCCAGAAGGCTGCGGTCGCAGCCGCGGGCTTCGAATCAGGGGAGGGATTCATCAAGCTGCCCTACAAGCGGGAGCTGCCGACGGAACTCCTCACCTCGTTGATGCGGGCCCGAATCCGGGAATTCGAGGCGTCGGAGGGCGAGTAGGCCCGGGACCGGTCAGCCGGGTGGACGACCTACCGGGTCACGAGACCTGGCGCGGGACGTGGTCCGCCCGGGCCCGGGCGGCGGCGTGGCGGCCGGCGCGGCGCCCGAAGAACGAGCCGTCCCCGAGACTGATGCCGCTGACATAGTGGTGGGCCGCCAGGCTGGCGGCCGTCCGACCGACGGCGTAGAGCCCCGTGATGCGTCGGCCCTCGGCGTCGAGCGCGGCGCCGTCGGGATCGGTGACGAGGCCGCCGAGGGTGAAGGTCGCGTAGATCGCACCGTGGTCGACGCGCAGGTCGATGGCACCGATGCCGCTCGCCGGCGCCACTCCGATCGGCTGGAGGAACGGTGCCCGCTTGTGGAACACCGGGTCGTCGCCGCGGCTGGCGGCTTCGTTGTACTCGCGGACGGTGCGGGCCAGGGCGTCCGGCGGGATCCCGATGTCGACGGCCAGTTCCTCCGGGGTGGCCGCGGCATAGCCGATCCGGAGTCCGATCGGATTCCGCTCGTGGATCACGTCATCGGTGAGCATGAAGACGACGCCGCCCTGGTCGCGCAAGGCGTGGAGCCCGATGCGACCGGTGTAGGTGTCCTCGTTGATGAACCGCTCGCCGTACCGGTTGACCAGGATCCCCCGCGCCAGTCGGTGGGGCGGACCGAGAGGAAGCGCACACTCGAAGCAGTCGAGCCTGGTCGCCGCCGCGCCGGCTCCCACGCCCATGCGGATCCCTCGCCCGTCGTCGTTCGGGGTGCCGATCCGCCAGGCCGGGTCCGGGACATGGGCCAGGGGACAGTGCTCGGCGACCATCTCCTCGTTGTGGATGAAACCGCCGGTGGCCAGGATCACCCCGCCACCCGCCCGGACGGCACGGAGTCCGTCATCGGTCCGCACCACCACTCCGGCGACGTCACCGCCGTCCACGACCAGTGCCTCTGCGCCGGCGTCGGCCATCACCCGGGCGCCGCTGGTCGACACGGCCGCACCGAGGCGATCCATGAGGAATCCGCCGGCGGAGTCGATGCACCGGGGCTTGTGCCCGCGTGGTGCCGGGACCGAGAGCTCGTCGAAGGGATACGAATCCTCCCCACCGCTGAAGAGCAGCCCGGCGTCATCGGGCGATTCGCGGTTCGGCTCGTCGCAGAACGCCGCCCGGAACGGAACGCCGATCGAGACCAGCCAGTCGAAGTGGTCGGGCGAACCCTCGCAGTAGGCGTCCAGTCGATCGTCGTCGACCTCCGGCCCGAGCGCCGCCCGCAGGAATGCCGCCATGTTCGCCGGTGAGTCCTCGAAGCCACAAGCGACCTGGAGCTCCGTGCCACCTCCGAGGTAGACGAGACCACCGGACTGGGCCGACGTCCCTCCCGGCCCCCCGCTCCGTTCCACAGCCAGGACATCCGCTCCCGCCTGCCGTGCCCCCACCACCGCCGATGCTCCCGCCACCCCCAGGCCGACGACCACCACGTCGATCGTCTCGTCGAAGCGAACCTCCCGGACGTCGATCGCCGGGATCAGCTCCATCGGTCGACCCGAACCGGATCAGGACCCGGCACCCGGCTCCGCAGGCGTGTCCCCGCCCGGCGGCCCATCGATGCGCTGCGGGCTGCGGCGACGGTCGCCGAGCAGGCACTCCTCCGACTGCGGTCCGCCGCCCATCCATCGCCGGAACGTCGAGTCGGCCCGTTGCCCATCAGCGCAGTATGGCAGTCATCGACGGGGTGGCCCACGTCCACACTGCGGTCAGGTGCGCTCGGCGATGCCCCGCTCGGGAAAGGTGCGCCCCTGATGACGGCTGCGACGGATCCACGGCCGGGGAACATGTCCAGGCACCGGTGTCATTCCGGGGGCCAATCCGCCCGGACTCCGCTCCCACGAGACCTCACGCCAGTCGGACGCCACGGGGCACGCGCAACCTCGGCGTACGCAGCCGCCGCACGCCTACCCACAGCAGGACGCCTGCGATGACGAGGTCGAACGCGAGGCCGTAGGGCCAGACCGGGGCACCACCCGGCTGGGAGCTGTCCGCGTTCTCCTCCTCGCGTATCCCTCGTCGGATGCCCCCGAGGACGTCACCCGTGAGAAGTTCGGTCTGGCAGATCACCCTGGGCGAAGCGGTCGACGGCTGCGAAGGTGCACTGCCCGGGAACTCGATCCCCGATCCTCCTACCACCGTGTAACAGGTCCTGGTGGTCGGAGCTGCCGGTGCGGCATCCGCCAGGATCACGAACGGGTTGGCGACGAGGGGCTGCCAGACCAGTCCGCCGCCCGACGGCTCGTCGATCGCCGAGACCAGTCCCGACAGTACGAGCGTGCCCACGGCCAGGACGAAGACGACGACGTACGTCAGCACGCTCGATGTGGTGCTTCGGGTGAGGATGGCCGACAGGCCGAGCCCGATGGCGCAGATGATTCCCAGGAGCAGCATCATCACCAGGCTCACCACCAGCACCTGCCAAAGTGTGATGCCGCCCTGGATCATCGCCCAGATGGTGATGGGCGCCGAGACGATCACGAAGACGCAGGCCGTTCCCCAGGCAGCCAGCAGCTTTCCACCGATGATGTCGGTCGGCCGCAGTTCGGTCACCTGGAGAACGCCCAACCTCCCCTGCTCCCGATCCCCGTTGACCGACTGCGACGTCAACGCCGGAACGATGAACAGCGCCAGTGCCAGCATGAACAGTTGCAGTCCACCGAACAGCACGGTCCCCTCATGGCCCTGATAGCCCGCAGACCGACGGACGACCAGTTCGAGGAGCACCGAGAAGAGGACGAGGCCGAGGAACCAGCTCGCGAGGAGCCACCGCCAGCGACCGGCCCGGAACCGCAACATCAGTTCCAATCGAGCCATCGTCGTCATCCTGGTCATTCCGGCACCGTCAGCTCGAAGTAGGTCGCCTCCAAGGAGGTCTCCACCGGTCCACACGACACGACCGCCACCCCGGCGTGGACCAGTCCGGCGATCAGCGAGGCGGCAGCCCGGTCCGAGTCCAGCATGACGTCGACGCCGCGCGCACTGTTCGACATGACCACGACTCCGAGTTCGCCAAGTGCCGTTGCCAACCGCGTGTCGTCGAGCGAACGGATCCGCCAGGTCCGGAGTGTCCGAGCGTCGGAGGGTCCGGCCATCCGTCGCGCGCCGACGGTGATCCCGCGGTCGATGAACACGACGTGGTCGGCCATCTGCTCCAGGTCAGCGAGCAGATGGCTGGACACGATCACCGCCGTTCCCCGCTCGGCCAGCACCCGGACCAGGCGCAGGAACTCGGCCCGGCTGGTGGGATCGAGACCGGCGGTCGGCTCGTCCAGCAGCAGCACGGTGGGCTCGTGGACCAGCGCGCTCGCAAAGGCGAGGCGCTGCTTCTGGCCCCGGGACAGGACGTGCACCGGGCGATCCGCCCATTCCTGCATGCGCACCAGATCGAGCATCGAGGCCGCCCGCTCCGCCGCCGACGTTCTCGACAGGCTGCGTGCCTCACCGGAGAACGCGAGGTACTCACGCGCCGTGAGGTTCTCGTAGAACCCGAACACGTCAGGGACCCAGCCGAGCAGGCGTCTGACCTTGGCGCTGTCGGTCAGCGGGTCGAGGCCGGAGATACGCACCAGTCCCTGGTCGGGTGCGAGCAGTGTGGCCAGGATGAGGAGCAGGGTCGTCTTGCCGGCTCCGTTCGGGCCGACCATCCCCGTGACCTCGCCGAAGGCGGCGGTGAAGTCGACGCCCCGGAGCGCTTCTGCCGATCCGAAGCTGCGACGGACGCCGGACACGACCACCGCGGGCTCGACGCCGACCCCGGGCTCAGAGGTGCTCGATCCCTCGCTGCCCACCATCAGGTCCTCCGAACTTCCATCCGGTGACGAAGCAGTCACGGCCCCTCGTCGTGCGTGATCGACGCTAGCGCAGGGGTACCTGACGTGGATCGGATCCCGGTCGCGCCCCTGTGCTGATGGGTCCGTCCTCTCCCTGGACGGCCCCACGATCCAATTCTACAATTCGCCGATTCGTGCCGGCTGCCCCGCATGGGGCTCCGATCCGGCGAGGGAGGTGCGGGTGGGTCGGTTCGCGCAGCACACGCAACTGGTGGCCACCACGGGGAATGCAGATCGACTGGTCCGAAAATTCCTCGACTCGGTCGAGATCCAACGCGAGAACCCGGCCTGCGAGTTGATGATCGTCGGGAGATCTCCTGAGGATGACCATGTCGTCTTCCTGACCGAGGTGTGGTCGAGCGAATCCGAGTGGGAGCACGCTCGGTCACGTCCCGTCATCGCAGCCTGGGCCGAGGAGATGCCGTCACTGGTGGCGGAGCCTCCGCAGAGCGTCCGGTTCGAGCCGCTCGGCGGGAAGGGGCTTTCGTAGCCGGACCGCGGGTCGGTACCTGGGTGCACCGCCCGGGCCCGCACCTGTCGGGCGAGTCCCGTGTTCGCTGCGGGCTGCCGGTCGGTGGTCGGCGGCCTACGTCCGCCGCTCGGCGGCAAGGTAGAGACGACCGGTCTGGTGTTCGAGCTCGAGAGGTTCCCGCCGCTGCGCCATGGTCACGCGCAGTCCCGACGTCCGGGTCGCCTCCTCCAACTCCTCGAGACCGAACAGCGTCGCCACGAACGGGACGGCGTGTCCGAGGAACTCCTGTTGCTCGACCAACCCCTGGCCCTCGTGGGCGGCGAGCAGCAGCCGACCCCCCGGGCGCAGCACCCGACGCACCTCCGTGAGTGCCGAACCCAGCTCCGGTCGCGGAAGGTGGATGAGTGAGTAGAAGGCCACGACGCCGCCGAGCGATGCCTCGGCGAACGGGAGCCGGCGGAGGTCGGAGACGACCGCACCGTCCAGATGCCGAGCGGCGAGCTTCGCCATCTCGCGGCTGATGTCGACGCCGATCACGGTCCGGCCGGGGGACCGGACGAAACGACCGATCTGGCCCGGGCCGCAACCGAGATCTGCGATCGGACCGTCCGTGGCCCCGATGAAGGCGCGCAGCATCGCCTGATCCTGTGGTTTGCCGTCGAGCTCATCGAGGAACCTGATCTCGTAGTCACGCGCCACGGTGTCGTACGACGAAGCAAGGTGGTCCCAGGTCACGCGGACCATCGTCCCTCCTCCTCCCCCTCGTGTCGACACCCGGTGAGGAGGCGACCTCCGCTGCGCCCGCTGGGCCACCCACCCGACCCCCGTCTCGTCCCTGGCGCTCGCCTCGCCCGTGGACCACGCGGGACCGGGGGCATGGCGCCCGATGGGGCGAGAGCCGTCGTCGGCGAGCGAGACCCGTTGTCGGTGAGTGGGCCGGGTCCTGGGAGGGGCGCGACCTCGTGGGCTCTCTGAGCCAGTTGACCGAGGACGTGAGCTCCGACCCACCGCTCGCGACCGACGTCGCTCACCGGCGCAAGGAAGGGCTTCACCGCAAGCAGGCGCCCTGCCTGTTAAAGCGGGAGGGTCAGCGTCTGATCCCTGACCCGCGATTCGAGGTCGAAGGGAGCTACCTCGGTGTCGACACCACGGTCACGGCTACTCGGGCTCCACGTGCGCCGGACCGAAGCCCGGGGGAGCCGTCCGGTCGGCGAGCACGGCAACTCGAGGGCGGGGCAGTTCAGGATGGAGTTCGGCCGCGGTGACCATGGCGTCCTCGGGATCCCAGGCCTCGACGACCTCGGCCACGAAGTCGAATCGCCCCATTCTCCCCCAGGTGACGATGAATCGGTGAGGGCCGGCCACGCGGTAAGCGTAGTGACGTCCGACCGAGGACAACGCCGTACTCAGGAACGGGGATCGTCCACGATGTTCGCCACCGGTTCCTTCGGCGGTACGACCGCACAGGCGCCGATCCCGGTCCGGAGCATGGGCGGGGCCTGAGCGGGGTCGGGACGACCCGGCCCCGTGTACCGGCTCACCCCAGGTCGAGGAACCGCATGGTGGCGTCGATGACACCGAAGTCGGACGGCGTGGCGAAGTGGTCCACGCCCGGTACCGCCACCAGGGTGGCCGAGGGCAGGGCCTCGACCAGGCGGTCGGCCGACGGCACGAAGTCGTCCTCGCCGAGCACCACCAGGACCGGGCAGGTCACCACGGCGAGGTCCTCCGGGGTGAACCGGGGCGGCGTCCGACGGAGGAAGGCGGCGAGCACCGCCGGGTCGTTGCCGGTCGAGGCGGCCAGACGGGTGAACACCCGGGCCTGGACGTTCTCCGGGGTGTCGCCGGACTCCAGCGCCTCGATGACCGGCGAGCTGTCCGACTCCTCGAACACGTTGTCGCCCACGCCGAGCAGGACGAGCCGGTCGAACCGCTCCGGGTGGGCGACCGCGATCCGGAGCAGGATCTGGGCCCCGGCCGAGAACCCGACGGCCGACATCCGGTCGGGCAGCTCCGAGGCGACCTCCTCCTCGACCGAACCGTAGGCCGCTGGATCGGTGGACCGGTCGGAGGCCCCGTGACCGGGCAGATCGATGGCCGGCACGGTGCACCCGACGTCGGACAGGATGTCCACCCACCCGGTCTGCACCCAGTTGTGGTCGAAGGTCGACCCGAACCCATGGAGCAGCACGAGTGGAGCAGGGGTTGGCGGCACGGTCGCCGAACCTACCGCATCACCGCATGGATCGGCGACGTTCCCCGGCCGAATCCCTGGGCGCCCGGGTCACCCCGGCGCCTCGGTCGGGACGGCCGTAACCTTTCCCCATGGGCCGCAAGGGTGACCTCCTCGAACTGATCGACGGTGCACCCGTCGGCGTCCGCACCCTCACCGGGTCGGTGTGGAAGTGGACCCACCACGAACGCTCGCAGCGGGCCTTCCATGCGCTCACCAGCGGCCGTGGGCTCTCGGTGGGCGTCGCCCGGTTCGGCGATCCGGGCGGAGACGCCCTCGACCAGCACTTCCGCATCTGGCTGGTACTCCCCGACCAGTGGCGGTTCGAGTCCGAGCACCACCTGGACCTCCGGAACGGTCCGACCCGGTGGATCGGGAGTTCGACGCACATCACCGAGTTGACGCACGACCGGAGTGGCGTGGAGGAGACGGAGATCGGGATGCTGATCACGTCCGGCAGCCGGCTCCTCGGTGCGCTGCAGTTCGGCGAGCCATCGGACGATGTCGTGGCCGGCCGGCCCTGCGTGAAGGTCGACGCCACCGTCAGCACGGGCGTCGGTGGGGGACGACTCCTCCCGGGCATCGTTCGGCTGGGGGGCGTCGACCACACGTACTGGTTCGATGCCACCACCGGGATCGTCCTCCGCCACGTCGGACTCGTCGACGGAGAGGCGTGCTCCATCACGGAGTTCAAGGAGGTGCGGATCAACCCGCCCCTCACCGACCTGGACTTCGAGTTCGTCCCGCCCCCGGATGCGGTCGTCACCCGCCAGGTCGACCACCTGATCCAGATGGCCGAACGACGGGGCGTCGATCTCACGGGGGTCGATCGGGACGACCCGCGGGCCGTCCAGACGGCCCTCGGCGAGTCGATGCGTCCCGACCGGCCCACGCCTGCAGCGCGGCTGGAGATGCAGAAGGCCAAACACGTCCCGGTGGGAGGGCCCCCTGCGGACGAGACAGCCGCCCGGGAATCGATCGAGTACGCCTTCACCCACCACGACGAGGTCGACGCGTCCGGGGAGGACCTCGTCAACGTCCAGAGCGGCCGCCGCCTCGCCGGAGCGCTGCACGAGGCCCAGCAGCGGGTGCCCGCCGGTCCGGACTCCACCACCAGGATCCTCGTCGACGACGTCAAGTTCCTGCGCCCGGACGAGGCCGTCGTGTGGTTCTCGGTCGAGGTCGACGGAACGCGGTTCCCGATGGTGAACGGTCGGGAGGGTCGGGCGGTGGCGGCCGGCGGGAGGTGGCTGATCGAGCACGCCACGATCGCCGACCTGCTGGGGTTCGCCGGTGTGGTCGTGCCGCCGCCCGGGTGACCTCCCGCTTCGACCTTCCTCCCGGCGTGCTCGGGGGCGCCGTCTTCAGCCCGGACCGCCGCTTCCGGTACTGGTTAGAACGACGCTGGGACGGCACCCTCCCCCAGTTCACCTTCGTCCTGCTCAACCCGTCTGCGGCGGGCGGTGACCGGGACGACATGACGAACCGGAGGCTCCACACCCTGACCGTCTCGAACGGTGGCGGAGGCTACGAACTGGTCAACCTGTTCGCCGTGGTCGACACGCACCAGGAGGGGCTCCACTATCCCGAGGCCATCGACGAGACGCCCGGTGCCAACGACGGATGGATCGCGGAGGCGGTCCAGCGGTCGGAGACCGTGGTCCTCGGATGGGGCGACGGGAGTGGCAAGGGCGTCGGTGGGTCGGCCCGCCGGGCCGGCATCAGGAAGCGGGCGCGGGAGGTCTGGCCACTCGTCCGGGATCACCGACCGACGTGCTTCGTGGTGATCGACAGTGGCGCTCCGGGTCATCCGGGACGGCTGCACGCGTCGACCCCGTGCACGGCCTACTCGCCGAGTCCCGACTACCTGTAGGCGACGGTGTCGGTCCGGACGGGAGGCGACGGGTCGGTTCGCTCGGACACCTGAGCCCACCTCTGAGGCTCGCCCTGGACGTTCGCCTTCCGATGGCAGGCGGCCGGCACCTGCGGTGGTCATCGCAGGTGCTCCGGTCGGAGCGCCGCCGGACGGACGACGTCGGCGGGAGCCGGAGGCCCCGTGACCCCTCCGGCCGGGGCACGGTCGCGTCAGCCCCTGGACAGCTCCAGGAAGCGCTCGGCAGCTGGGGACAGGACACCGTGTCGGTGTACGAGTGCCAGGTGCCGGACCGCGGGCGGGTTCGGTGCCGACACGACGGCTCCGGACCGTTCGGCAGATCGGGCGACCGCTTCGGGAACGAGGGCCGAACCAGCGCCCGCCAGGACCAGCGGAACGATCGCCTCCCGTTGGCTGGTGACGACGGCGAGGATCGAGGTGGTGGCACCGACCTCGAGCTGCTCGTCGAGCAGTCGGCGCGTGGACGTGCCCTGCGGAGCGGCCACGAAGGAGATGGCGTCCGGCCGTCGGTCGACGAGATCGCTCCCGTGATCGACGAGTTCGGTTCCGGGAGGATGGATGTACACCAGGGACTGGGAGCCGAAGTCGGCAGAGTCGAGCGAGGCCGGAACGTGGAGCGCATCGGTCAGGCCGAGCTCACAGGATCCCCCCTCCACCAGGTCGAAGAGTTCCTGCGTGTCCTCGGGGGCTGCCAGGTCGATCCGCACGCCGGGGTGGTGCCGGCGGAACCGCCCCACGAGCCCGGCCATCGGGTCGGCCGCCAGTGTGGGCAGACTGCAGATGCTGAGCGAACCGGCCATGACCCCGGCGACAGCTGCCACCGCGGCGCGTCCGGCTTCGACGTCGTGGAGCGCTTGGCGGGCCGGCCCGAGCAGGGCCACGCCCGCCGGCGTCAGTCGCACGCCCCGACCGGCACGCGAGAACAGCGCGGTTCCGAGTTCACGCTCCAGTTCCTTGACCGCAAGGGAGAGGGCTGGCTGGGAGACGAACACGGCCTTCGCCGCCGCGGTGAAGCCCCCGTGGTCCACGACGGCGACGAAGTGACGGAGCCGGTTCGTATCGATCAGTTCAGCTTATCGAACTGAGTAGGAATCGCTATTCGACTTCTGGATCGGCGTGGTCCAGGGTGGAGCGGTGGAGAACGTCGCGCCCACGACAGCACACTCGACCGGGTGGCAGCGGCTGCTCGTCGAGCCCAGACGGCCGGACCGGATCAGGAACCGACCGGGGGCCTTCTGGCTCACCGTGGCCGCGGTGTGCATCGGTGCCTTCATGGGCCAGCTCGACGCCAGCATCGTGACCGTCGCCCTCCCCACCCTCCAGCGCACGTTCGGCGCCGGCGTGGGAGCGGTGACCTGGGTGGGACTGAGCTACCTCCTCGTCCTGGTCGCCACCGTGGTGGCCGTCGGTCGATTCGCAGACATGTGGGGCCGCAAGCTGCTCTATGTCTACGGATTCGGGATCTTCATCATCGGGTCGGCACTGTGCGGGATGGCCCCGGGCCTGGGGTGGCTGATCGGCTTCCGGGCGCTCCAGGCGGTCGGGGCGGCTCTGCTCCAGGCGAACAGCGTCGCCATCATCGTCCTCGCCGTTCCGAAGCCGTCGCTGGGCAAGGCCATCGGGATCCAGAGTGCCGCCCAGGCGGTGGGACTGGCGCTGGGCCCCACGGTCGGGGGCTTCCTCCTCGCCGCCGGGGGGTGGAGGCTCATCTTCTTCGTGAATGTGCCCGTCGGCATCGTCGGCATGGTCGCCGGGGTGCTGTTGATCCCGCGCAGCCGCGATCTCCAGGAGCCGACGCCGTTCGACTGGACCGGGTTCACCCTCTTCGTCCCCGCCGTGTTCACCGTGTTCATGGCCGTCTCGTTCGGCAACTCCCGAGGGTGGAGTTCGCCGTCGATCATCGGGCTCCTGGTCATCGGCGCCGGCCTCGTCACCGCGTTCATCGTCCGCCAGCGCCGGTGTGCCCACCCCATGCTCGACCTCCGGCTGTTCCGCCTGCCGCGCTTCGGCGCGGGGATCACGAGCGGACTCCTGTCCTATCTGGTGATGTTCGGCGTCCTGTTCCTGGTGCCCTTCTACCTCGAGCGGGGCGTCGGACTCGGCTCGGGGCGCGCCGGACTCGAATTGATGGTCATGCCGGTGGCGCTCGGGGTCACCGCGCCGTTCGCCGGGCGGCTCGCCGATCGGCTCGGCGCGCGTCCGCTCACGGTGGGCGGCATGGCCTGCGTCAGCGGTGGACTGGTGGCACTGGCCGTGCTGCGTCCCACGACCCTGCTCTTCCTGGTCCTGCTGGCGGCGGTGGGATCCGGACTGGGCGCCTTCACCCCTCCGAACAACGCCACCATCATGGGCGCGGTGCCCCCACGTCAGGCCGGGGTGGCCTCCGGGGTCCTCAACATGACCCGAGGCATGGGTACCTCACTGGGGTTGGCCGTCACGGGTCTGGTATTCGACGCCGCAGGTGGCAGCTCGGCCTCCACCGCATCGGTAGCCCACGCGTTCTCGACCTCCTGTGTGGTGCTCGCCGTCATCGCCGCCATCGCCGGACACATTGCCGGGAGCTCGGAGGGCTCCCGGTCGGTGGTACCGGTCGAGCTCCTGGCCGAATGAGTTCGGCTCCGCCGACGCGGAGGCGGATCACGTCGCTCGGTGCACGCGCGCTCGTCATCGCCGTGGCCGCCGTGGTCGGTACCGCAACCGGCACCCGGTACCGGGCGACAGGGCAGAGGCACCGGTCGCCGTCGGGTTCCCGATGGGCACGACCAGATCCCACCGGTGACCCACCCCGGGTGACGATGCGGGTCGGCATGCACCGGGCGAACCCGTCCGCCGTCTCGCCATCCCCTGGGACCGGCACCGGCACCGTCCCGCCAGGGGGACCTCGCCCGGTACCTGCCCCACGTACCAGCCGCCCTGTCCGGATGGCGTGCCGCACCGCCCGCAGGGCACCGCTGAGCTCGATCCGACTCCCTCACCTCGTCGCGGGCGTCCGGGCGGTCAGCGGTGCTCCTTGCGGATGATCTTGGCCATCTTCAGGTTGATGGCGAGGAAGCGCTCGAATTGGACGACCAGGTTGCTGCGGGCCCGGAGGGTCTTGGGCGTCGGGAGGGGTGCAGCGGCGATGTCGTCGGCGGTGTGATCCATCGTGTTCTCCTCGCTACTCGGGGATCAGGTGCCAGCCCGGACGGGCCCTGGCCTTGTAGATGAACAGGTAGTGGAGCGCCAGCTTGATCCAGTGGCCGGCCAGGCCGATCTCCCCGAAGGTGTCCTTGACGCTGCGCCCCGTACCCGGGTACTTCTGGAGGTCGGGGACGACCGGGTACATGGTCATCGACGCGGCGCTTCCGTGGCGCAGTCCGGACCCGGCCGAGGCGACGCACGCTGCGGCCATGTCGGCCATCGAGCCGGACCGGACCTGGACGGCATCACCTTCGTCGATCATGGCCGTGATGTTGGCGGCGGCGAGCTTGCCCATGATCCCCGACGGCATCCCGGTGCGGGGGGGCGACGGTGCGATGACCGTGCCGGCGGGCGACGTCCTCGGCCTCGAGATCTGGTGGGGCGGAGCGAAGGCGATGCCGACGGCGAAGATGTTGGGGTAGCCGGGCACCTGGTAGGTCCGGGGCCAGTCCTCGGCCCGCCACTCCTCGAACGGCTTCGCCGTGTAGTCGGCGTCGACCTTCATGAACCCGTTGGGCGCGAACAACGCTGCGGTGATGTCCTCACCCGTCTTGTCGAACGCCTCGAGATCGACGCCGCGGAACGGTGGCAGCAGCATGGCGAAGTCGAACGCCAGCGAGTTGGTGGTGCCGTCCAGCTGCTCGTAGTGGACCACACCCTCCTCCACACCGGTCACGTGCGCCCCGGTGACGGCCCGGATACCCCGCTCGCGGAAGAGGGACTCGGTCCACAGCTTGGAGGTCGTCTGGAACCCCTGCTGGGTGAATGTCAGGCCGCCGACACCGAAGTCGCCCAGTTCGTACTCGTTGGTGAGGTAGACGATGTCGGCCAGGTCGCGCACACCTGCCTGGCGCACCTCGTGTTCGACGTTGAACGCGTACTCGAAGGCCGCGCCCTCACAGGTGCAGGTCCCGTGACCCATGCCGACGACCAGGGTCTGGTGCTCGCCCTGCTTCATCCTGGCGATCGTCGCCTGCAATCCGGCCGACGCCTGGGTGGCGTGTCCCGAGGTGCACACCGAGAAGGAGTGGCCGTCGGGGCCGAGGCCCGGCGTGGCCCCGAAGTTGAGGCGTGGACCCGTGGCGTTGACCAGATAGTCGTAGGTGAGCTCACCGTGCTGGCCGGATCGGGTCGGATCGGTGTAGGTCACCTCGACGTACGGCGAGTCATGCGCGGCGTCGCCCTCGGGATGGATGGCCGTGGCCAGCGCCTGCTCGTAGCCGATGCCCTTGCGCCTGTAGATGGGGCCGAGCTCGAAGGTCACCTGCTCGGGCTTCATCCTGCCGACCCCGACCCAGATGTTGGACGGGATCCAGTTCCAGTTGGCGTTGGGCGTGACGACCACCACCTCGTCGGAGCGCTTCAGCATCCGGCTGAGGTGGAGCGCCGCCGTGTGGCCGGCCACGCCTCCCCCCAGGACTACGACTCGTGCCATGTCACTCCTCCATCCGTCGGACTCCGACCATGGTAGTAGATACCCCCTAGGGTATAAGGACACTTTCTCGCGCCTGCCCGCCCACCGCGTCAGCCGTCATCGGAACGCTCGAAGCACCGGTCCAGGAACGCCGTCAGCTGGGGGGTGTCGCGGTCGCCGGCACGGTCAGTGCGAGAACTTGACGGTCGGCAGGATCCGGCCGAGCCACGTCGGCTGGTGCCACGCCCGGTGACCACCCAGCCGGAGCACGACGGGGAGCACGACGAGCCGCACCACCAGTGCGTCGAGTGCCACGGCGATGGCCAGGATCACCCCCATCTCCTTGGGCGCCAGCGGTCCGGACAGGGCGAAGGTGAGGAAGACGGCGACCATGACGGCGGCGGCCGACAGTACGACCCGACCGGAGGTGCGCATCGATCCGATCATGGCGTGCTCGGGATCGGGGTGGGTCTCGTAGCGCTCCTTGGCCGCCGACAGCATGAACAGCGTGTAGTCCATGGCCACCCCGAAGACCATGGCGCCGAAGAACAGCGGTGCCCAGGCGTCGATGAACCCCTGCGGCTGGAAATTGAGCGGACCCGACAGGAAGCCGTTCTGGAAGATGAGCCGGCCGATGCCGAAGGCGCCGGCCACCGACAGTGCGGTGATGAGCACCCCCATGGCCGCGACCAGGGGTGCGCCGAGAGCGATCAGGAGCAGGATGAACCCGAGCACGGCCAGGATGGCGAGCACGATGGGCGTGTGGGACGCCAGGGACTGCTGGAGGTCGTGGTTCTCGGCCGCTGCACCCCCGATCAGCGTCCCGGCCGGGAGGACCTGCCGGAGGTGGTCGATCGTCGCACCGGTCGTGGTGGTCGACGGGCCCGTGGTGGGCACGACCTGGTCCAGGGTCCACCCGGCGTCGGTCGGACCGGCCACCGCTCCCGCCACCCCGGGGGCACGGGCCAGGATGGCCATGGCGCGTGCCTGCTCGCCGGCGGGCACGACCACCTGCAGCGTTCCCGGGGCTCCCGGGCCGAAGGCGGAGGTCACCTGGTAGTAGCCCACCCGGGCGTTGGCGGACGCCGGCACGATGGTGATCGACGGCATGTCGGTCCGCATCCCGATGACGGGGGCGGCCGCCAGCAGCAGCAGGACGAGTGCGGCTGCGCCGGCGGGGAAGGGGTGCTTCCACAGGAACGTGCCCCAGCGGTGGAGCAGTCGGTCGAGCGGCCCCTCCCCCACCTTCGGTCCCCCGTGGCCCAGTCGGATGGTTCCCTTGTTGATGTTGGTACCGAGCTTGCCCAGCACGGCCGGCAGCAGGGTCAACGTGGCGGCCAGGACGGCGACGACCGACAGCATGATGCCGAACGCCATCGATCGGAAGGCCGGGCTCGGCACGATCAGGATGGCGGCGAGTGAGGCGAGCACCGTCATGGCGCTGAAGGCCACCGCCTTGCCGGCGGTATCGACCGCCTCCGCAACCGATGCGACGATCGCATCCCGGTCACCCGGTTGGGCCCCCCGGCGAGCCAGCGCCGAACGGAACCGCATGACGAGGAACAAGGCGTAGTCGATGCCCAGGGCGAGCGCGAACATGAGCGCGAAGTTCAGGGCCCAGATGGAGACCGGCGTGAACTTGGTGGTGATCACCAGGGCACCGGCAGCCACCAGCAGCCCGGCCATGGTCAGGAGGAGGGGCAGACCGGCGGCGACCAGGCTCCCGAAGGCGATGATCAGGATGATGATGGTCACCGGCCAGGACAGCATCTCCGACTTCAGCATGGCGGACCTGTTCGCCGTGTTGAAGTCCGCCCACAGGGCGCTGTCCCCGGTCAGGGTCACGCTGACGCCGGCCGAGGACAACGCCGCCAGCTTCGGCGCCACCGCGTCGGCGGCCTCCACCATCGTATTGGCGTCCGCAGCTGCGCCCGCGGTGATGATGGCGGTACGTCCGTCCCTCGAGATGGAGACCCCTGCCTGGGGTGGGACCACGGTGGACACCCGCGGATCGGCCCGCAGCACGCTGGTCGCCCGGGCCACGGCAGCTCGAGCAACGGGGTCCGTGGCGATCGGACCGTGGTGGTCGACGACGACCACTTGGAGGCTGGTGGCACCGAGGCCGGCGAAGTCCTTCTCGATGACGGCCCGTGCGGCGACGGACTGGCTGTTCGACGCCTGCCAGCCGGCACCGGCCAGTGCGTTCTCGACGTGAACGGCGAAGAACCCGAAGACCACCAGCACCAGCAGCCAGGCCACGAGCACCCGCCGGAGGTGGGTGGCGGCCCAGGTACCCAGTCGGGCGAACGTACCGAGGTGGCCCGTGTGGTCGGCGTCCTCGGTTGCCGGCAGGGTCGTGCTCCTCCCGGCGGGATCGCCCTCGGGAGCGGCCCCTGACCGTGGCCGGGCGACGATGTGGGTTCCTCGGGTCGACGTCATCTGAGCAGTCCTCCGATCGGGCCGGGGTGCGTCCAGCAGGGGTTGGGCCTACCCGGATACCGGGAGGGGTATGTGTCAATGTACCAGATACCCCTGGGGGTATCAAGGTCCGACCGCCGGCGTCCCGTCCTCCCGGCCGTGCGACCCGCGAGCGGGAGGCGCCCATCAACCGGTGCGCCGTCCGTAGGCGAACCGGTCGCTGCGGAGGGAACGGCGGACTGGGAGGATCTCTCTCGTGCACCGTCGCAGACCTGTCCTTCGGTGGTTGGCCATCGGCCTCACCGCCGTGACCCTGGCCGCCTGTTCGTCGCCGACCACCACCTCGTCCACCACCTCGACGACTCCGGTCGGCACCAACACGGCATGGGTCAAGGACAGCACGAACGCCCTGAACGTCTTCCTGCCCGATGAGGACAGCATCTACTGGTTCGACGGGTACGGCACCGCCGATGGGGCACGGACCGTCGTCAGCGGCCAGGTGCCCACGGCGCGGTACTGGTCGTTCACGGCCTACCCCGTCCCGCAGAACGACGAGCGTCAGCACCTGCACGACACGCAGGTCCACCAGTCCGATGGTCGCTATACGCTCACCATCGCCCAGACGTGCTCCGGGGTGAGCGGCACCTGCATGGCCATGGGCTCGACGAACGGCGGCATCCTGGTCATGCGTCTCTACGTCCCGGTCGACGTCGACGGGGCCGGCACCGGCGGTGTTCCACTCCCCACCATCGGATTCGTCGACCGGTCGGGCAGGGAGATCTCACTCGACCAGGCCACGGGGAGCCCCGCCATCGACCAGACCATCGGGTCCTACCGCGACCAGCACGGCGCGCTCCCGGCCGCACTGAGCCAGAGCTACCCGCCACCCGCGCCCGTTCCCGTTCCGGTCACGAGCCCCACTCCGGTCGGCGGTATCACGTACGGCACCGGGCCCTACGCCAATCCCGACAACATCTACGAGCACATCGCGTACACGACGACCCGGGGTGACCTCGTGGTCACGGCGAGAGCTCCCACCTATCAGTCGGACTCGAACCCGAAGGCCAACGACCTGGCCCGCACCGCCGATGAGCACCCACAGGTGCGCTACTGGTCGCTGTGCACCACGCTGAAGGGCCGCCACACCGGTGACTGCCTGCGAGACGAGCAGATCTCGATCCCGACCGGCCAGAACGTCTTCACGGTCATCGTGTCCCCCACCTGCCCCGTCGCCGGCTATGCCAACTGCCTCCTCGCCGGACCCGAGCCGCTCCAGGATTCGGTCGCCTACCGCAACCTCCTGCCGAGTGCCGGCTTCATGCCGATCGCCTTCACCGGTCCGTACCGCATGACCGCCACGTACGTGGCCCGCACCAGCTGACCTCCGACGCGGTCGTGGTCCTCGAGCGCGAGGTACCGAGCGCCCCGCAGGGTGATCGGTACGACGCGCCCGGAGCCGGGAACGACAGGTTGGGTCATGTCGGAGGTATCCCGAGGGGCCGGCCGGGAGGCGGATCCGCTTCTGACCAACCACGACGAAGAGCGGGTCTACTTACTCGCCGTGATCCCGGCCACTGGGGGTGTGACCCTGCTCGTCTTGGCTCCCATGGTTTCCATGACACTGTGGCCCCAGATATTCATACCGGCGTATCTGCGGAGGTAGCCCCGCTTCCGACTGGAGGTCAGACGAATCGACATCGAACCTGAGGGAGCTGCGTCCCATCGACCCGGCGTTATACATGTAATCCGTGTCAAGCCGACTCCTCAGTCGCTCGGTCGGCCAGGCTCTCGAAGAGCAGTGCCCGGTCGGTCTGTTCGTGTTCCCGGGCATGGTTCCGCTGGCGGAGCAGCACCGGCACGAACTCGGGCCCGGTCTTGAAGTAGGCACACTTCTCGCAGGCTGATTCGATGCGGCAGTCGAGCTCGGCCGGGCGGGTGCACATGCCGTTGCCGAGCATCCGGTCGTATTCGGTCCGGAGCCGAGTCATCGCCGTTGTTTCTCTCTCAGCCGGAGCGTCCGTCGAGGTCCCCGTCGTCGCGTAGAGCGCGTCGACCTGCTCCATGACCGAGGCGTACTCGTCCGCCACCACCCGGTTGGCGATGCGGGCATAGACGAGCGTCATGTCCATCGACCGGTGGCCGAGGAACTCGGCGATGGTCTCGAGGCGCATGCCCCGGTTGATCGCCTGGGTGGCGAGGGTGTGGCGGAGCTGGTGAGGATGGGCGTGACCGATGCCCGCTCGTCTGGCCGTGGTGGCCACGATCCGGTGGACGGTCCGCCGGTCGAGTGGCTTGTGCTCGTCGGCCAGGAGGCGGCCTTGGGCTCGGATGTGGACGCGGTTCGTCGCCGTCCACTCCTCCAACAGCGGGACGAGCTCCGGGTGGAGCGGGATGATCCGGTCGTTGCGCAGCTTGCCGACCGGGATGTGCAGCCAGTGGGACCCGTCGCGCACGCTGACGGCGTCGGCGGCCAGTTCGCAGAGCTCGGTCGCCCGCATGCCGGTCCGGGACAACAGCTCGACCACGAGGCGATAGCGGGGCAGCCGGTGGGCCTTGGCTGCCGCCAGCAGCTTGGCGGCGTCCTCGTCGGAGAGGAACTTGGGCAACGGCTCGGGCCGAGGTGGGATGTCCCCATGGAGGATCGGGTTGCGGTGGTGGGCCTCGGGCCAGTCCCATTCGATCAGGCGCTCGAAGAAGATCCGGATCATCCGCAGCCGCTGGCGCTGGGTGTTCTTGGCCAGGGTCGGGCCTGTGCAGCCGGGCTGGGCGGCGAGGAACACCTTGTAGTCCTCGACGTGGGTCCGGGTGACATCGGAGACGACTGCAACCTCGGTCTCGGCCACCAGCCACCGGGCCAGCTGGCGCAGGGTCGAGTCGGCCACGTCCACGCTGCGAGGCGCAAGGAACGTGGTGAGTTGGACCAGGTAGCGGCGCATGGTGGCGGCCAACTGGGGTGCCTGTGTCGACAACACGGCCCACTCCCGGTGGGACTCGTTCTTCGGGATCCAGGGCTCGGGCAGGACCTCAGCGATGCTCACTGGGCCACCTCCACCATGGCCAACAGCTCGGCGGCGTGGGCGTCGACGGCCGTCATCGCCTGGTGGTATTCGTGGGCCAGCCAGTCATTGGTCAGGTGCAGGTAGATCCGGGTGGACTCGATGGAGACGTGTCCGGCCTGGGCCTGAACCGCCTCCAAGGCCATGCCTGCTTCTCGCAGTCGGGTGAGGCAGGTGTGGCGGAGCTGATGACAGGTGGCCCGCTCAAGTCCGGCCCGCTGGCGGGCGCTCAAGAAGATGGTCTCCACTCCTTGAGCGCTCAGCCCTTGCCCCCGGCTCGGACCCTTCAGGGTCACGAAGACCCGATCCGTCGAGGCGTCCTTTGGCCGTTCGTTGACCAGATACTCGCCCAGTTCGGCGAAGAAGGCGTTCGAGATGGGCACCACCCGCTGGTAGCCGCCCTTGCCCTCGGTGACGAACACCGACCGTTCGGCCACCTGGATGTCCGATAGCCGCAATCCGAGCACCTCACAACGGCGCAGGCCGCCCAACACCATGGCGAAGACCATGGCCCGGTCACGATGCGTGCGCATCGCACCCACCAACGCGTCGACCTCACCGGGCGACAGGATCTTGGGCAACGTGCGGGGCACCCGCACCAGGGGCACCGTCCGGACCCGACCGCCCCGCCGGCGGGTGGAGAGCCCCTTCGGCACTGGATTCGCCTCCACCGTGGTGTCGCCCCGAGCCACCAGATACGCGTAGAAGCCAGACACGGACGACAGCCGCCGGGCGATGGTCCGGGCCGACAGTCCCGACTCGCCGTCGGAGATCCGGACCACGGTGCGATCACCTCGTTGGTCGGCCAGGAATTCGAAGACGTCAGCCGGGACCACGGCAACCGGGTCCTTGTCGACGACCGTGAAGAACGTCTTCAGGTCGAAGGCGACCGCCCGCAGTGTGTTCGGCCGAGACCGTCCGGCCACGAACTCCAGATAGGAGTCGACAAGCGGATCACCCAATCGGAAGCGGGTCCCTCCGGCCGGTGAGGAGGTGCGGACCAGGACAGGGAATGGGCTCATCCGGGCATGCTCCCAGTGCTGAACAGAATGCACTGAGATGCCAGAAGGATCACATGTGTATTAAGCGTTCGGGGGCACTCAGAGTCAATCAGAATCCGACCGATAGTCTTGTCATTCGTGGCCATTCGTAGAGTCGCTGCATTGCTGACAGCTGGACTGGGGTTGGTGGGCGTCGTGGTGGGGGCACCGTATTTCGCTCGCGTTGCGAGCGCAACCGGAATGTCCAGCAGCACGTCAATCTGGCGCCCCGTTCCGATTCCGAGCCCGGACAGTGGGACATCATCGGCGGCAGCAGCCTTGTCAGGCCTTTCCTGTTCCGCTCCGAGTGACTGCACGACGGTGGGTCAATTGCAGTTTGGCACCAGCGGCCTTCCGATCGCCGAGCATTGGGATGGACGGACCTGGTCATCGCAGAATGTGGCTTCGGTTGGTGCGGAGAACAACCTCGCTGCGGTGAGCTGCTCTTCTGTGGCGTTTTGCATAGCTGTCGGCAGCACCGGACCGTACGCGGAGCCCATTAAGCAGCCCCTCGTCGAGCAGTGGAACGGATCAACATGGTCAAGCATCCCGGCACCGGACCCAGGGTACGTCGTTCAACCCCCGATGGGACCACCAGTGGTCAGCGGAAGCATCTTGGCTGGTGTGAGCTGCACGTCGGCCACATTCTGTGTGGCGGTGGGCCAGACGCTCGATGGCAACACGACGGTGGTCGAGGAGTGGGACGGAACTAGCTGGTCCGTGCAAGCAAGTCCAAGTCCGAATACGGGCACCAATGGTCTTCTCGGCGTGAGCTGTACCGCTACCGATTCCTGCGTCGCCGTGGGTGACGCGGGCGGTCCACTCATCGAACAGTGGAACGGCGCGGTATGGACGGCAACGCCACCACCACTAGGAACAACGGGCCAACTCGCCGCAGTCGACTGCACGACGTCGGGCTGTACGGCGGTTGGGGTAGACGCTGCAGTTCCGAGTGAACCCTTGGTACTCGAGTCAACTCAGGGCTCTTGGGCCCAAGCTGTCCTTCCGGGCCTCACCGCTTCATCGGGGCTGGCGAGTGTCACCTGCGAGTCGACGTCTAGTTGTACTGCGGTGGGATCGGTTGGGCAACTCCCACTTATCTTGCAAGAGTCCAATGGCGGATGGATTGCTCAACCTGCGAACGGGGCATCAATCGGCAGCGCGCTGAACGGGGTCAGTTGTCCAAGCGGTGGCCCCTGTGACGCTGTGGGCACACAACCTGGACCGATGGGCGGATCGATCACGTTCGCCATGACGACAAGCACACCACTTTGTGGCGAGAGCTTCTCGTCGACGGTCTCGTGCTACCAGCTGGTGGCGTCAGATGGTGGGGTCTTCGCTTTCGGTGACGCCCCGTTCTTCGGATCGATGGGCGGACAGCCGCTCAACAAGCCGATCGTGGGCATGGCCGCCACGCCCGACGGGGGCGGCTACTGGTTGGTGGCGTCCGATGGCGGTGTCTTCTCCTACGGCGACGCCCAGTTCCACGGCTCGGCCGGGAGTCTCCTTCTCAACAAGCCGATCGTGGGCATGGCGCCGGCAAACGACGGGGGCGGCTACTGGTTGGTGGCGTCCGATGGCGGTGTCTTCTCCTACGGCGACGCCCAGTTCCACGGCTCGGCCGGGAGTCTCCTTCTCAACAAGCCGATCGTGGGCATGGCCGCCACGCCCGACGGGGGCGGCTACTGGTTGGTGGCGTCCGATGGCGGTGTCTTCTCCTACGGCGACGCCCAGTTCCACGGCTCGGCCGGGAGTCTCCTTCTCAACAAGCCGATCGTGGGCATGGCCGCCACGCCCGACGGGGGCGGCTACTGGTTGGTGGCGTCCGATGGCGGTGTCTTCTCCTACGGCGACGCCCAGTTCCACGGCTCGGCCGGGAGTCTCCTTCTCAACAAGCCGATCGTGGGCATGGCGCCGGCAAACGACGGGGGCGGCTACTGGTTGGTGGCGTCCGATGGCGGTGTCTTCTCCTACGGCGACGCCCAGTTCTTGGGGTCGATGGGCGGACACACACTGGGGGCTCCAATGGTTGGGGTGGCTAATCCCTAGTCAACGGTTCAGAGTTGCTCACGCCGGTCTCCATTCCGGCGTTCCTCCGGCACGGCTAAATCGAACTGCCGCTGGCACCTCCGACGTTCCCGCTAACGGGCGGGGTTGGTGAGTATCCCCATGGTGCCGTTGCGGGGCAGGCAATAATCGCGAGTACGCGACTCCGTTCGACGTCGGGGCATTCGCATCTCTACCGTTTGCAACCCACGCCAGCCCGGCGGCAGCTCTCCGCTACCAGCACGCCACGATGGAACGGGACCGGGCGCTAGCCAACTCGCTGGCGGCGATGGCGCCGGGTCCGACGGTCATCTCAGTGGTGCCCGCCGAAGCACTGACGGACGAAAGACGGACGAAGTTGGCCGAGGGGGAAGAGACCGGAGCCTCCATCACCCCTCTGACCAGCCTCGATGCAGAGCAGTCCCAACGGGATTCGAACCCGTGTCGCCACCTTGAGAGGGTGGTGTCCTAGGCCTCTAGACGATGGGACCCTGCGGGGCGCCGCGAGGCGTCCCGGTACTGCGTTGCTGCACGTCGACCACCCCCTGGGGGGCGATCTGCCACACCGGCCCCGACGGGACCACTGCAAGCGCTCGGGGGGGAGGGCTCGAACCTCCAACCTCATGAACCAGAATCACGCGCGCTGCCAGTTGCGCCACCCCCGAATGGGCGAACCGCCAATTTAGCCGACCTGGGCCGACCCGGTGGCGCCGGCCCCCGGGGGCGGCTCCGGTCCCGGGGATCGGTCCCGGGGAGGGAGCCTGGCGCACCGGGTGGGCCACGGCGCCCCGCACCCCGATCGGAGCACTCCCGGGCGGCCGACCTCACCTCGCTACGATCCCCGCATGCACGCACACCGGGTGGTCATCGTCGGTGGGGGCGTCCTCGGCACCATGCACGCCCTCGAGGCCTGCCGCCGGGGCTGGCACGTCGTCCACCTGGAGGCGGATGCCGCCCCCCGGCGGGCCTCGGTGCGCAATTTCGGTCTGGTGTGGGTCAGCGGCCGTGCCGCCGGTCCCGAGCTGGACCTCGCCGTCCGGGCCCGGGTGCTGTGGGAGGAGCTCGCCGCCCACTCCCCCGCCGTGGGCTTCCGGCCCGACGGATCGCTGACCGTGGCCCGCCACGACGGCGAGCTGGCGCTCATGGCCGAGGCCGCGGCGCGTCCCGACGCCGCCGTCCGCGGGTTCGAGCTCCTCGATGCCGAGGGGGTCCGCGCCGCCAACCCGTCCGTCCGCGGCGAACTGCTCGGTGGGCTCCGGTGCACCCGCGACGCCGTCGTGGAGCCCGGACTGGTCCTGGGTGCCCTGCGGGTCACCCTCGAGGCGACCGGCCGGTACACCTGGCTGCCCCGCCGCCAGGTCGTCGATGTCGAGACCACCTCCGGCACCGCCGTGGCCATCGACCACCGTGGCGAACGCCACGAGGGGTCCCAGGTGGTGCTGTGCATCGGGGACCGGCTGTCGGGACTCGGCCGGCGTGTCGGGGTCACCCTGGCCGCCGCCCCACTCCGTCGGTGCCGCCTCCAGATGATGCAGACGGCGCCGGTCACCGAGCGCCTCACCACCGCCCTGGCCGATGCCGACTCCATGCGCTACTACCCCGCCTTCGATCTGCCCGGGCGGGCCGGGCTGCCCGGGCCCTCCGCCGCCACCGCCGACTGGGGCATCCAGCTGCTCCTGGTCCAGCGGGCCGCCGGTGGGCTCACCATCGGCGACACCCATGCCTACGACGAGCCGTTCGACTTCGCCGTCGAGGAGCACCTCTACACCGAGCTGACCGCCCGGGCCGAGGCGGTGCTCGGCTGGACCCTGCCCCCGGTGGTGCGGCGGTGGGCCGGTGTCTACACGGTCGTCACCGACGACCGCCTCTACTACCGCACCACGGTCGACGACGGCGTGGTCGTCGTGACCGGGCCCGCCGGCCGGGGTATGACGCTGTCCCCGGCCATCGCCGAGGAGACCTGGGAGGATCTGACCCGATGACCACCCCCATCCGACTGGCCGCACTCGACATGGCCGGCACCACCGTGGCCGACGAGGGCGCCGTGGAAGAGGCCTTCCAGGCCGCCCTCGACGCCGTCGGTCTGGCGGCCGGCGACCTCATGGACGACCCGGGGGCCTACGTGCGGCGCACCATGGGCCAGTCCAAGATCGACGTCTTCACCGAGCTCCTCGGCGGTGACCGTCACCGGGCCGAGTCGGCCAATGCCGCGTTCGAGGCCGCGTTCGACCAGTCGGTCACCCGGGGCGAGGTGTCGGCGCTGCCCGGGGCCGAGGACACCTTCGCCGCCCTGCGCGCCGGTGGTGTGCGGCTCTGTCTCACCACCGGGTTCTCGCCCGCCACCCGCCAGGGGATCATGACCGCCCTCGGCTGGGAGGGCCTCGTCGACCTGGCCCTCTCCCCGGCGGACGCCGGCCGCGGCCGGCCGTGGCCCGACATGATCCTGACCGCCGTGCTGCGACTGCGGATCGACGACGTGGCCGAGGTGGCGGTGGCCGGCGACACCACGAGCGACCTCCTGGCGGGCACCCGGTCGGGAGCCTCGATCGTGGCCGGCGTGCTGACCGGGGCCCACTCCGCCGGGGAGCTGGCCACCGCACCCCACACCCACCTGCTCCACTCGGTGGCCGACCTGCCCGCCCTGCTCCTCGGTTGACCCCCCAGGCGGACCGCATCCGGCGCGGTGCGGTCCCCGGATCCGCCGGCATCGCCGCCCGTGTCAGCCGAAGGAGTCGAGGTGGTCGAAGCCGATGATCCGGCCGACGGCCACGCCCAGCGTCTCCTTGGCGTAGTAGGGGAACGCCGACAGACCGCTGATGGGCGAGGTCTGGGTCGGCGTCGGGTACGGGGTCAGCCCCACCGAGCTGGCGATGGCCAGGCTGCGGGCCTCGTGGAACTTGTCCGTCACCACCAGCACCGTGGTGTCGCCGTGGGCGATCAGCGTGGGCGCCGCCTCCGAGAGGTTCTGCCACGAGTTGCGGCCTCCCGCCTGCAGGATGTCGGCCGCAGGCACCCCGTTCCCCTCCAGGTACCGGGCCGACGCCTGTGCCTCGGTGTAGGCGTCACCGGGCTCCTTCGAGCCGGTCACCATGACCGTGGACGAGTAGTGCTCGTGCCACAGCAGCCCGGCCTGGTCGAGGCGGGCCCGCAGGTCCGGCGACGGAACCCCGTTGTACTGGGCGGCACCCATGACCACGATGGCACCCGCCGCCCGCGGTTCGTAGCGCTGACCCGTCCGCCACACCTGGTAGGCGGTCACGGCGACGTAGACGAGCACGGCGAGCACCAGCCACTTCACCAGCCGGAGCAGGATGCGGAGCAACCGGTAGCCGAACAGTGGGAGTCCTGGGTGGACCGGGATCAGTCGACCGCCCGGGGCGCGAGCACCCGGGGCGTCACGGGGCCGGTGTCCGTCCGGCGGCGACCAGGTCGGCGGCCGCGCGCAGGCGGGCCAGTGTGCGCTCGGGCCCGAGCACCCCGAGCGCCTCGAACAGCGGTGGACCCACGCGCCGGCCGGTGACCGCCACCCGGATCGGGGCCTGGGCCTTGCCGAGCTTGCGGCCCACCGACTCGGCCACGGCGAGCGTGGCGGCATGCAGTGCGTCGACCGTCCACCCGCCCACCAGGTCGTCGTAGGCGGCGATGGCGGCGGCCAGGATGGCCGGAGCCGCGTCGTCTCCCGCCATCGACCTGGCCCAGGCGTCGGGGTCGAACTCGGGCACGTCGAGGAAGAGGAAGTCGACCATGCCCGGCACCTCGCCGAGGACGGCGACCCGCTCCTGGACCACCGGGGCCATGGTCCCGAAGGCATCCTCGTCGAACGCGTCCGCCGGCCACGGTGCGGCGTCGCCGGCGAGCCACGGACCGCAGGCGTCGATGAACTCGTCGGTCGACAGGGCCCGGATGTACTCGCCGTTCATGTGGGTGAGCTTGGCCACGTCGAAGAAGGCCGGGGAGTGGTTGACGTCGTCCAGCCGGAACCACTCGACCATCTGGTCGCGGGTGAAGACCTCGTCCTCGTCGTTGGGCGGACTCCACCCGAGCAGGCCCAGGTAGTTCACGAACGCCTCGGGCAGGTAGCCCTGGTCGCGGTAGGACTCGACGGCCACCGGGTCCTTGCGCTTGGACAGCTTCTTGCGGGCCTCGTTGACCAGCATCGGGAGGTGGGCGAAGACGGGCAGCGGCGGTGTCGGGGCACCGGCCTCGCCGACCGAGCCGTCCGTGGTCCAGCCGAGGGCGGCCAGGGCGTCCCACATCAGGATGCACTTCGGCGTGGTGGGGAGCAGGTCCTCGCCCCGGATGACGTGGGTGATGGCCATGTCGATGTCGTCGACGACGTTGGCCAGCACGAACAGCGGCGCCCCGTTGCCCTTGACGGCCACGAAGTCGTCCATGGCCGAGCAGGGGAACTCGACGTCGCCCCGGATGACGTCGGGCACGACGGTGACCCCGTCGCCGGGGGTGATGAAGCGGAGGGCGCGTCCCTCGCCCCGTGGCAGTCCCAGGCCCCGGCAGTGGCCGTCGTAGCCGGGGGTGAGGATGCCCGCCGCCTTGTTGCGGGCCGTCACCTCGTCGTGGGTGCACCCGCAGGCGTACAGGAGGCCGGCGTCCCACAGGGCATCGACGGCCTGGTGGTAGCGCTCGGTGCGCAGCGACTGGCGGTACGGACCCTCGTCGGCGTCCATGCCCAGCCAGTGGAGGGCGGACAGGATGCCGTCCACCCACTCCTCGCGGTTCCGCTCGGCGTCGGTGTCCTCGATCCGCAGGACGTAGGTGCCGCCGGACTGGCGGGCCACCAACCAGTTGAAGAGCGCGGTACGGGCGCTCCCCACATGGAAGTAGCCCGTCGGGGACGGGGCGAAGCGGACCCTCGGGGCGTCGGTCGCCACTCCCGCGCTTACTCGTCCTCGACGATGGTGATGGCGCCCGTCGGACAGCCGTTGGCCGCCTGGCGGACCGCCTCGCGCAGCTCTTCGCCCGGGTGCTCGTTCAGGACGTAGAGGAAGCCGTCGTCACGCACCTCGAACACCTCGGGGGCGATGCCCATGCAGACGGCGTTGCTGGCGCACTCGTCGTAGTCCACAACAATTTTCACGGCGTTCCTCCGGGTGTTCGGTGACGACCCACTGTACCGGCCCCCGGGTCGCCCGCCGGGACAGCGGCGTGCTGCTAGAACTCGGGCATGGAGCCCCGCCCCCACCCGTCCCCGGTCCGCCTCCCCCGCCGCCGGTCGCTGTCCGTCCTGCTCGCCGGCGTGGCGGTGCTGGCGACCGCCTGTTCGGGTGGCTCCTCGGCGTCGACGTCGACCACCGCGGCGCCGACCACCTCCACCACCGGGGCGCCGGCGGCGGTGGGTCTGGCCCGGATCCGGCACGTCTTCGTCATCGTCCTCGAGAACGAGGGGTACGCCGACACCTTCGGGACCCCGTCGGCCGACCCCTACCTGGCCACCACCCTCCCGAGCGAGGGGGCGCTGCTCGAGGACTACTACGGGATCGGTCACTTCTCGAACGACAACTACATCGCCCTCATCTCGGGTCAGGCGCCCAACCCGTCCAACCAGGCGGACTGCCAGGTGTTCGCCGACTTCCCGGCGGGGACCACCACGCTCCCGAGCGGGCAGATCAACGGGTCGGGGTGCGTGTTCCCCGCGTCCGTCCCGACGGTGGCCGGCCAGCTCGACGCCGCCCATCTGACGTGGAAGGCGTACATGCAGGACATGGGGAACGACCCGGCACGGGAGCCGGCGGTGTGCGCCCACCCGGCGGTCGGCGCCGTCGACACGACCCAGAAGGCCGTGCCCGGCGACGGCTACGCCACCCGCCACAACCCGTTCGTCTACTTCCACTCCATCATCGACGACACGTCGCTGTGCGACGACCGGGTGGTCCCGCTCGGGTCCACCACAGGCTCGCTCCCCGCCTCGGCACCGGCGGGGACGACCGGACTCGCCACCGATCTCGCGTCCGTGGCGACCACGCCCAACCTGAGCTTCATCACGCCCGACCTGTGCAGCGACGGGCACGACGCCCCGTGCCTGAACGAGACGGCGGCACCCACCGCCGGGGCCAACATCGACGCCTTCCTGTCCACCTGGGTCCCCAGGATCACCGGCTCACCCGCCTTCAAGCAGGACGGGCTCCTCATCGTGACCTTCGACGAGGCCGACGTCGACGGACCGGGGGCCGATGCCAGCGCCTGCTGCAACGAGCAGCCCGGGCCGGCCGCGGGCCGGCCGGGCATCTCGGGCCCGGGGGGCGGGCGGACCGGCACCGTCCTGCTGTCGCCGTTCATCCACCCGGGAACGGTCAGCACCGTCCCCTACAACCACTACTCGACCCTGGCCACCCTGGAGACGATCTTCGGCCTCGCCAAGCTGGGTCAGGCCGCCACCACCAGCGCCACCTTCGGCGCGGACGTCTTCGGGAGCTGACGGGACGGGACCCCGTCCGTCCCCCGTCCGTCCCCCGTCCGTCCCCCGTGCGTCAGAACGTGGCCGTGGTCCCCTTCACCAGCTTGACCACCCCACTGGTGTCGTTCACGCACACCCGGTAGACGACGGCGTCGCCCACGGTCACGTACCCCGACGAGTCCGCCGTCACCGACCCGGTGACGTCGTACTCGGTGTGCCCCGACGTGCAGGCGCCCTGACCCGGCGACGTGGAGGTCACGGTGTCCGTGGTGGTCGCCTTGCTCTTCGCCCACGTCAGCGTGCCACCGGCCAGCAGCCCGCCCACGGCGGAGTGGGCGCCCTTCTGGGCGACGCCGCACTTGGCGACGGTGACGACACCGGTCGCGTACCCGAAGACCTTGCGGCACACGAGCGACGTCCCGCCGGTGGCGCCGACGGTGAGGTCCACCGAGTTGGTCGACGTGGAGCCGGCATAGGTGCCGTCGCCCGAGTAGGTGCCGGACACGCCCGGGTAGGAGCCGGTGGCCAGCGCCGCGCTCGTACACGTGGTCGTCGGCAGGGTGGCGGTGCAGAGCACGGTGGCCCCGGACGCGAACTGGACGGTGCCGGTGGCGTCACCGGGGAGGCCGGCCCACGCCAGGGTCGACTCGGGGGACGTGGTCGAGCTGGTCGAGCTGGCGCCGTTGACCGTGATCGTGAACGACGTGGGCGTCGACCCGGTGGCCCCGGCCGGCGCGGCCAGCGCCAGCGAGCCGCCGACGACCCCGATCCCGACTGCGAGTACCCCTGCCAGACGCTGGATCCTGTGACGCACGGTGCCCCCTCTTCGCGGCGCGCCTCCGTGGCGCACCCTGCGCCGCGGGCGCCCCGGCGGGGCGGACGGCCGGCCCACATTGTCGACCCGGGAGGCCCCCGGTTGCAACCCACCCCGGTCACGGCTCCGGCCCACGGCGCCGTGACCGTGACCTGGCCGTCACCTAGCGTGGCTGCCATGTGCCGCAACATCACCGTCCTGCGGGGGCTCGAGCCACCCGCCACCGCCGAGGAGGTCGAGGCGGCCGCCCGCCAGTACGTCCGCAAGGTGGGCGGCGTCCAGTCCCCCTCGGCGGCCACCTCCGAGGCGTTCGACCGGGCCGTGGCCGCCGTGACCGAGGCCACCGCCACCCTCCTGGCCGAGCTGCCGCCGCGCCGGGTGCCGCCCCCGACGGAGCCGCCGCTGCGACGGCGGGCCGCCGCGCCCGCCTGACCCTCAGCCCAGGTCGATCGTCCGGGTCAGGTCGACCGACTCCAGCAGCCGACGGTCGTGGGAGACCAGGACGAGCGTGCCGGCGAAGCCGCGCAGGGCCGACTCGAGCTGCTCGATGGCCGGGAGGTCCAGGTGGTTGGTGGGCTCGTCGAGGACCAGGACGTTGACGCCCCGTGCCTGGAAGACGGCGAGCTCGGCCCGGGTCCGCTCGCCCGGCGACAGCGTCCCGGCCGGCCGGGTGACCTGCTCGGCCCCCAGGCCGAACTTAGCCAGGAGGGATCGGGCCTCGGACTGGGTCACCCCGCACCGGTCGCACACCTCGCGCACCAGGTCGCGGTGGCCGCCGAGTGCCCGGCGGTCCTGACCCAGCACCCCGGGCACCACCCCCGGTCCGAGCCACCGCTCGCCGGCGGCCAGCGGGACCGTGCCGAGCATCGCACCCACCAGGGTGGACTTCCCCGACCCGTTGGGTCCGGTCAGGCCCACCCGGTCCCCCCAGTCGATCTGCAGGTCCACCGGGCCCAGGCGGAACGTGCCCCGCTCGACGACGGCCCCCGACAGCCGGGCCACCACGGCCCCGGCCCGGTCGGCCTCCTCGATGGTGAAGCGGAGCTCCCACCCTTCCCAGGGCTTGGCCACCTCGTCGAGCGACGCCAGCGCCCGATCGGCCTGGCGGGCCTTGGCCGCCAGCTTCTCGGTGCGGTCGATCCGGAAGCCGCGCTGGGCCCGGTCGTTGTCCTTCGGGGCGCGGGACTCCCGGGCCACGCCCTTGGTGGCCCACTCGCGCTGCTGCTGGGCCCGGGCCTGGAGCTGTGAGCGCCGCCGCTCGTAGGTGGCGAAGGCCTCACCGGCGTGGCGGCGGGCGGTGATCCGCTCCTCCTGGAACGCCTGCCAGCCGCCGCCGTACTCCCGGGCCGACCGGGTGTGCTCGTCGAGCTCGAGCACGGTGGTGACGGTGCGCTCCAGGAAGTGGCGGTCGTGCGACACCAGCACGAGTCCGCCCGTACGTCCGGCCACCCAGGCCTGCAGCCGCTGCAGGCCCTCGAAGTCGAGGTCGTTGGTGGGCTCGTCGAGCAGGGTGACGGCGAACCGCGACAGCTCGACGGCGGCCAGCGCCACCTTCGCCTCCTGGCCCCCGGACAACGTCGACGTCTCCCGGTCGGCCAGGGACCGTCCGACCCCCAGGTCGTCGAGGAGGGCGTCGATCCGGGCGTCGAGGTCGCCGGCGCCCAGGGCGGTGAACCGCTCGAGGGCCACCGCGTAGCGCTCGTCAGCGGCGGCGGTGCCCGCGACCAGGCCGGTGGCGGCCGCCGCCAGCTCCTCCTCGGCGGCGGCGGCCCCGGTGCGCCGGGTGAGCAGTGCCCGCACCGTCTCCCCCGGCACCCGCTCGTGCTCCTGGGCCAGGAAACCGACCGTGGCCGACGGCGGGTCGAGCGTCACCGAGCCGGCGTCGGGCTCGTCGAGACCGGCCAGGAGCCGCAGCAGCGTGGACTTGCCGACGCCGTTCGGGCCGGTCACCCCGATGCAGCTGTGCGGGCCGACGGTCACCGACACCCCGTCGAGCACGGTGCGGCCGGCGCGGTCGGATCGCAGTCCTCGGGCGACCAGCGTGGCGGGGATGACGGGTGGGGCGGAACGGGGTGCGGGCATCGGTGGTCCTCGGGGGCCGGGGGCGGGCAGTCGACGGGGGCGGTCACGACCGGGACTCAGCGCACGACCCGAGCGTACCGCCCGGGTCGGACCTAGCATCCCGGGATGATCGCGGAGCGACTGGCCGAGCTGGGGATCGAGCTGCCGGCGGTGTTCCCGCCGGCGGGCAACTACGAGGGCTGCGTCGTGGTCGACGGCACGGCGCACGTCGGTGGCCACGGCCCGATCGGCGGACCCGAGCGGTTCGCCGGCAAGGTGGGCGCCGACCTGACGGTCGAGGACGGGTACCGGGCGGCCCGGGCCACCGGGCTGTCGATCCTGGCCACCCTGGACGCGGCGCTCGGCTCCCTCGACCGCATCGAGCGCTTCGTCAAGGTGTTCGGCATGGTCAACGTGGCCCCCGGGTTCACCCGTACCCCCGAGGTGATCGACGGGTGCTCCGACCTGTTCGTCGACGTGTTCGGGGACGCCGGACGGCACACCCGCAGTGCCGTGGGCATGGCCGAGCTCCCCTTCCACATCCCCGTGGAGATCGAGTGCGTCGCCCGCCTCCGGGACTGAGCGGGCGCACCCGGGTCCGGCGGCCCCGTCCGGCGGTCAGCCCGTGCAGCAGACGTGGGTGGTGAGCGGGCCGCCGTTCCACGCCATGGCGTCCACCACCGCGGCCAGCAGGTCCATCGGCCGGTCCTCGGCGTCGGCGTAGGCCCGGTGGAGGTTGAGCACGACCCGTTCGGCGTCGGGCCAGGCGGCGAACTCCCCGAGGTCGGCCGCCCGCGCCACCTCGAGCGGGCCGAGCCCGTTGCCGCGACCCTCGGCGGCCAGGTCGAGCACGAACCGGTAGTAGCGCTCGTGGTCGCCCAGCACGCCGGGCAGGTCGCCGGCGGCGGCCAGGGGCCCGTGCCCGGGGACGACCACGTCGGGCCCGAAGCCGGCGATCCACTCCAACGAGCGCAACGCCCCCTCCACCGAGCCGGCGAACGCCAGCGGCGTCAGTCCGTGGAACAGGAGGTCCCCCGAGAACAGGACCCGCTCCTCGGGCAGCCACGCCACCAGGTCGCCCCCGGTGTGGGCGGCGTGGCCGGGGTGGACCAGATCGATGCGGCGGGTGCCCGTGTGCACGGTGAGGTCGGTACGGGTCACGATGGTCGGGACCCGACGGGTGACCGCGCCCCAGTCGGGGACCGGGTCCCACGCCGGCGGGCAGCCGTCGATGAGCGGATCCTCGAGCAGGTGCGCACGCATCACCTCGTGCCCGATGAGCGCCACCTCGGCCGGCAGCAGCGAGTTGCCGTAGGTGTGGTCGCCGTGCTCGTGGGTGTTCACGGCGAACCGCACCGGGGCGCCGCCGGTGGCGCCGTGGACGGCGGCGAGGAAGCGGCGGGTCCGGGCCTCGGTGGCGCAGGTGTCCACCACCAGCGTGCCGTCGCCACCGGTCACCGCACCGGCGTTGTTCAGCCACCACGTCCCGTCGGGCTGGAGCCAGGCGTGGACCCCGTCGACCACCTCGACCAGGTGGCCCGACGAGACCGTGGTGTCGGGCCGGTGCGTGTGTCTGGCGTCCACGGTTCCCCCTCCCGGGATGTCGCCACCCGCCGGGGCGGGTCGGCGGTCAGGGCTTGGCGCTGCCGACCACCCACATGGCGAAGAACTGGGAGCCGCCGCCGTAGGCCTGGCCCAAGGCCAGCTGGGCCCCGTCGACCTGGTGCTCCCCGGCCTGGCCGCGGACCTGCATCGCCACCTCGAGGAAGCGCAGCATGCCCGAGGCGCCGATCGGGTTCGACGACAGCACACCGCCCGACGCGTTCCACGGGATGTCACCGTCGAAGGCGGTGGCGCCGGACTCGGTCAGCTTCCACCCGTCGCCCAGGTCGCAGAACCCCAGGTTCTCCAGCCACATCGGCTCGTACCAGCTGAAGGGCACGTAGACCTCGGCGCAGTCGAACTGCTCGCGCGGGTTGGTCACGCCGGCCTGGCGGTAGACGTCGGCCGAGCAGTCGCGGCCGGCCTGGGGGTTGATCTGGTCGCGCCCGGCGAACATCGTCGGCTCCGACCGCATGGCCATGCCGTGGACCCAGGCCGGCGGGAACTGCCCCGACAGCGCGTCCTCGGCGGCCAGCACCATGGCGGCCGCCCCGTCCGACGACGGGCACGCCTCCAGGTAGCGGAGCGGGTCCCACAGCATCATCGAGTCCTCGACCATCTTCATGTCGATGTCGGCCAGGTGCAGATGGGCGTACGGGTTCCGCATGGCGTTCCTGCGGTCCTTGACCGCCACCATCCGTCCGATGTAGTCGGGTGCCCCCGACCGGCGCATGTAGGCCCGGATGTGGGGGGCGAAGTACCCGCCGGCGCCGGCCAGCAGCGGTGCGGCGAAGGGCTGCGGCACCGACAGTGCCCACATGGCGTCGGAGTCGGACTGCTTCTCGTAGGCGACCGTGAGCACCCGCTTGTGGATCCCCGACGAGACCAGGTGCGCGGCCACCAGGGCCGTGGACCCTCCCACCGAGCCCGCGGTGTGGACGCGGAACATGGGCTTGCCCACGGCGCCGAGGGCGGGGGCCAGGTAGATCTCGGGCATCATGTTGCCCTCGAACATGTCGGGGGCCTTGCCGATGACCACGGCGTCGATGTCCGCCCAGGTCAGTTCGGCGTCAGCCAGGGCCATGACGGCGGCCTCGCGCACCAGGCCGGCGATGGAGACGTCGTCCCGCTTGGCCTTGTGGTGGGTCTGGCCCACTCCGACGACTGCACAGCGCTCTGCCATCAGGCACCACCCTCCAGGACGCAGACGAGATTCTGTTGGAGACACGGGCCCGACGTGGCGTGGGCCACGGCCCGGTCGGCCGCTCCCGAGCGGATCCGTTCGGCGGCCTCACCGATCCGGATGAGCCCGGCCGACATCAGCGGGTTGGCCGCCAGCGCGCCGCCCGACGGGTTGATCACGACGGAGTCGTCGAGGCCGAGGGCCTCCTTCACGATCAGCTCCTGGTGGGCGAAGGGAGCGTGGATCTCGGCCACGTCGACCTTGCCCGCCGCCACCTGGGCCACCTCGGCGGCCTTCGCCGTCGACGGCGACACCGTCAGGTCGCGTGCACCGAGCGAGTGGGTCTCGATGCGGTGGTCGAACCCGGTGATCCACACCGGGCGCTCCGACCACGCCGTCGCCTTGTCCCCGGCGGCCAGCACGATGGCGGCGGCGCCGTCGGTGATCGGCGGCAGGGCATGGCGGCGCAGCGGGGCGACCACGTAGTCGTCCTGGAGCAGCACCTCGGGGGCGACGTCCTTGGCGACCTGCGCCTTGGGATTGGCGAGGGCGTCACGTCGGCTCCTCGACGCCACGGCGGCGAAGTCGGCCTCGGTCGCCTTGCCCGAGTCGATCAGGGCGCGGGCCTGCAGTGCGCTGAGGCTCACGATGTCCGGCCACAGCGGGGCCTCGTAGTACGGGTCGAGCTGCAGGGTCAGGATCTCGTTGAGGTCGCCCAGCGACGAGCGCCCGAACGAGTACACCAGGGCGGCGTCGATCCCACCCTCCTGGAGGAGCACCCACGCCTCGTAGAGGGCCCAGGCCCCGTCCATCTCGACATGGCTCTCGCTCCGGGGCGGCCAGACGCCGACGGCGTCGAGAGCCATCACGAAGCTGAAGGGTCCGCCGATCAGGTAGTCGGTCGAGCCCGAGCAGATGAAGTCGACGTCGTCCTTGGTGATCCCGATGTTGCCGAAGACCTCGGCGATGACCGGCATCAGGCCCTCCACCTCGTTGCGCTCGTCGTCCCTGCGGACGTTCGGCGACTGGGCGAAGGAGGCGATGGAGACGGGGCGTACGGCCCTCGCAGCGGCGCTCACAGGTACTCCTTGTAGGTGTCGTAGTCGGCGTCGGGCTCGCCGTTGGGCCGGAAGTACCGGACCGAGGCGAGGGACGGGGTCAGCTCGGACTCGTCGACCCACACCGCCTCCACCCGCATGCCCATGCGGATCTGGTCGGTGGGGATCTCCTGGATCAGACCCATGAACGACAGGTTGGCCCCGTCGAGCAGGATCTGGGCGCAGATGTAGGGGATCTCGATGGACTGGCCGGCGAAGGGCACGTTGACGACGCAGTAGGTCGTCACCGTGCCCGAGTTGCCGAGGAGCACGTCCTCGGTGGTCGGCACGCCGTCGGTCGGGCACGAGCCCCGGCTCGGCACGTAGACCTTGCCGCAGGTCCCGCAGCGCTGGCCGTGGAACTCGCCGCGCTCGAGGCCCCGGAGGAACTTCGACTGGGCGACCCCGGGGGTGAAGTCGAAGTCCAGGCGGATCGGGGTGGCGAGCGTCGTCACCGGTCCCTGGTCGTTCGCGTCGTCGGCCATCAGGACGCACCTCCCTCGAGCACGAACGCCTCGACGTCGGCCATGGCGCCGATGCGTTCGTCGGCGGGACGGAACCGGGCCGTCACCCGGGTGCCGGCGGACAGTGCGTCGGGGCCGGGGGCGTCGACGGCGTGCAGCAGGGCGGTGTCGGCGCCGTCGAGGGTGATGAGCGCCCACACGAAGGGGGTCTGCAGCGGGTGCTTGCGGAGCGGGTGCGAGACCCAGGCCCACGACCCGATCACGCCGCCCGGTCCCACGTCGACCAGCTCGCCGACGTCGTCGCTGGTGATCGGGTCGTACTCGGTAGGGGGCACGATGATCCGCCCGTCGGACCCGGTGGCCCCGACGAACCGCCCGTCGCGCAGGGCGGTCAGGAAGGCACCGATGATCGGCCCCGTCGACCGCGAGTACGGATAGTCGAGTCGGTGCTCTGCGTGCAGGACCTCGCTGTCGGCCACGGACGGACCTCCCCCTGTGCGTGCGTCGGACGTAACGCACGAAATGTAGAACAGATTTCAGTTTTGTGCCTACCCCCGGCCCGGTGGAGGCCACCAGGGGTGACGGGCCCCGGCGGTCGCCCACCCCGGCGGACTGTCCCGCGGACCGCGCCGCGGACCGCGCCGGGCGCTACCGTTCCCCCATGGCCGACCCCTCCCGAGACGTGACCTCCCCCCGGCGCCCCAACATCCTCCTCGTCGTGTCGGACCAGGAGCGCCAGCGCTCATGGCTCCCCGAGGGCACCTCGCTCCCCTGGCGCGACCGGCTGCGGTCCGAGGGCCTCGAGTTCACCGACTACTTCACCCATTCGTCGCCGTGCTCGCCCAGCCGGGCCAGCCTGTTCACCGGCCGCTACCTCCCGGGCCACGGCGTCCTCGACAACGTGATCATGCCCGAGCACGACGAGCTCCCGACGTCCACCCCCACCCTCGGGTCGCTGCTCGACTCCGCCGGCTACCGGTCGTCCTACATCGGCAAGTGGCACCTCTCCCATGCCGCCGCACCCGACATGGAGGCCTACGGCTTCGCCGACTGGGACGGGAACGACCGCCACTTCATGGGATGGGCGGGCACCGGGGTGCACTTCGACCCGATCATCGCCTCCAACGCGGCGCGGTGGCTGGGCGAGCACGCCGGCCCCGACCGCCGGGGCGACCAGCCGTGGTTCCTCACCGTGGCCCTGGTGAACCCCCACGACGTCATGTGGTTCCCGGTCGACCAGCCCACCTACCAGGACCAGCACCCCGACCAGGTGGCCCGGATCAAGCAGGTGCTCGAGTCCGCCGCCTGGAAGGAGGACGAGACCCTCCCCGCCTACCGGGAGCCCTACCCCGAGGTGTGCGACACGTTGCCGGCCAACTTCGCCGACCCGTTCCACGCCAAGCCGGAGGCCCACCGCCAGTGGCGCTGGGACCAGCAGCACAGCCTCTACGGCTACCTGGACCCGTCCGACACGGCGGGCTGGCTGCGCCACCTCGACTACTACGTCCACCTGCACCAGCTCGCCGACCGCAGCCTCGGCACCGTCCTCGGGGCGCTCGAGGCGTCCGGGGCATGGGACGACACCGTCATCGTGTTCACCTCCGACCACGGCGACATGTGCGGCTCCCACGGCCTGCGCTCGAAGGGGCCGTTCGTCTACGACGAGATCATGCGCGTGCCGCTGTACGTGAAGGTGCCGGGCACCACGACGGCCGGCACCGTCACCTCGGCCCTCGGCTCCCACGTGGACCTGGCGGCCACCCTCTGCGCCCTGGCCGGCGTCGACCCGGCGGCCGTGGCGGCCACCGTCCAGGGCGAGGACCTCACCCCGGTGCTGGCCGACCCGTCGGCGACGGTGCGCGACCACATCCTCTTCGCCCAGGACTCGGCGCAGACCACCCATCTCAACCAGGTCCGCTACGCGCTGCGCGGGTTCTTCGACGGCACCACCAAGTACGCCCGCTACTACGGGGTCGGCGGCGGCAAGCCGGGCACCGGGCTGTGGGGGAAGCCGCCCGGGCACAAGCTCTACGACGTCGACTGCGCCTTCGACGACAACGACCACGAATGGTACGACCACGACGCCGATCCGCACGAGCTGGTCAACCTGGCCAACGACCCGGCCCGCACCGCCGACCTGCGCGCCAACTACGAGCGCCTGCAGGGCTACGAGCGGGCGTCCTTCGTCACGTTCTGAGTCCGGGCACGGTGACCGGCCGGCCCGTCGCCGGTCCGGTCACAGGAAGTCGACGGCCGGGTCGATGCCGTCCCGGCCCTCCTCGCCGACCGGCACCGCCTCGGCGTCACGGCCGGCCAGTGCGAAGCCCACCAGGGGGAACGCCAGCACCGACACCATCCCCGCCCCGACGAGGGCGGTGGCGTTCACCGGCAGCATGTGGTGGGTGTCGAGCCCGATCTGGGTGATCACCACCAGCATGGGCAGGGCGGTGGACTGGAGGATCCCGAGGGCCGTGCGCTTGCGCCACCCCAGGACCCGGGCGTACACGGCCAGGGCGGGCAGGCCCCGGACGACCAGGAAGAGCCCGAGGAAGATCGGGACACGCTCCAGGATCGACGCGTTGTCGGCGAGCGCCCGGATGTGGAACTGCATGCCGCTCACCACGAAGAACACCGGGATGAGGAAGCCGAACCCGATGGACTCCAGTCGGGGCTGCATGGCCTCGGCCTGCTCGGTCGTGAAGGCGATGCGCACGATCAGACCGGCGGCAAAGGCGCCGAGCAGGATCTCGAGGCTCAACGACGACGCCACCAGGACGAGGCCGGTGATGAGCAGCAGCACGATGCGCACCGGCAGCTGCGTCGAGGTCCCGAGGTGCCGCTGCATCGTCTCGACCACGCGCGGTGGCTGCGGGCGCGCCGCCACCACGGCCACGCCCAGCGCCAGGAGCACGAACGCCACCAGCAGGAGGGCCTCGGTCTCGGGGCTGGCCGCACCGAGCAGCACCGTCACCGCCACCACAGGGCCGAATTCACCCGCCGTCCCGCCGGCGACCAGGTACCGGCCGAAGTGGGTGTCGAGCATGCCGCGGTCGTGCAGCATCGGCAGCAGGGTCCCGATCGCCGTCGTCGTGAGGGCGAGTCCGACCAGGAGGCTCGAGATGGCGAAGTTGGTGAGCAGGAGGACCAGGCCGGTGCCGAGCCCGAGCACCAGGCTGGTCAGCCAGCCGACGGTCCCCCGGGTCACCGGGTCACGGCCGAGCGTCGAGAAGTCGATCTCGTAGCCGGCCATGAAGAACAGGAAGCACAGCCCGAGCACGTCCAGCCCGTTCACGAACACGTCCGTGGAGGCCCAGTGGAGCACCTCGGGCCCGATGAGGATCCCGAGCACCAGCTCGAACAGGACGCTCGGGACGCGCCACCGACGCAGCGCCTCCGAGCACAGCGGCGCCACGGCCACGGCGGCCGCGATCACGAAGAGCGAGACGGCGGTCTGGCGCGTCATGCACCAAGCGTACGAGGGCGTCCCGCCGGGTGGCGTGACCCGCCGCCTCCCGACGCCCCACCACCGGAGGACCGTAGGCTCCGGTCATGTCGTACGTCCCCGACGACCAGCCGCTCCCGTTCACCGTGGCCGGCCTTGCCGCCGACCTGCGCGCTCTCGGCGTGACCCCGGGGTCGACCCTGCTCGTCCACAGCTCGCTGTCGGCCGTCGGCTACGTCACGGGTGGCGCCCACGCCGTGGTGCTCGCCCTGCTCGACGCCCTCGGGCCCGACGGGACGCTCGTCGTGCCCACCCACTCGAGCAGCCTGTCGGATCCGGCGGGCTGGCAGAACCCGCCGGTGCCCGAGGCGTGGTGGACCACGATCCGCGAGTCGATGCCGGCCTTCGACCCGGACCTCACCCCGACGGAGCAGATCGGCGCGGTCGCCGACGTCGCCCGCCACCTGCCCGGGGCGGTGCGCAGTGCCCATCCGACGGTCTCCTTCGCCGCCGTCGGACCCCGGGCCGAGGCGGTGACGGGCGGCCACGCCCTCGAGAGCGGGTTGGGCGAGTCGTCCCCGCTGGCCCGGCTGTACGACCTCGACGCCCGGGTGCTCCTGCTCGGTGTGGGCCACGCCAACAACACGTCGCTCCACCTGGCGGAGCACCGGAGCCGGACCCGGCCGACGACCACCGACGGTGCACCGGTGGTCGTGGACGGCCACCGGCACTGGGTCACCTACCCGGTGCTCGACCTCGACAGCTCGGACTTCGACGCGGTGGGCGCGGCCTTCGCCGGCGGCGGACTCGAGACCGACGGGACCGTGGGCGGGGCGCGGGCCCGGCTGATGGGGGTGCGCCCGCTGGTCGACTTCGCCACGGCATGGTTCGCCGGGCACCGCCCCGCGCCGGGAGGCGGTCCGTCCGCCTAGTGGTCGCCCCCGGCCGCCAGCTCCTCGACGAGCCGGTCGGCCTGGTCGTGCCCGGTGAGCACCACCACCCGGGCGTCCGGGGCGCCGGTGCGGGCCTGGGCGGGCACCTCCTCGTGGAAGCGTCCCAGCGTGCGCCACGTCCACAGGACGATGTTGCGGTCGGCGTCGGTCGACACCAGGTTGCGCAACGACTCGCGGTTCCCGTTCCACAGTTCGGCGCGCCGCACGCCGCGCCGGAGCGTGCGCAGCACGACCTGGCGCATCACCGTCCACCGGGGCAGGTCGAGGATCACGATCAGCTGGGCCCGCGCCCACACCAGATCGCGCACCTGGTGGTAGTTGCCCTCGACCACCCACCGCTCGCCCGCGGCGACCCGGTCCACCTGGGCGCGGAACTCGTCGGTCGGCAGGGGCGTCCACCCGGGCTGGTGGAAGATCCCGTCGAGCTCGGTCACCGGCAGGTCGAGGCGGGCCGCCAGGGTCCGGGCCAGGGTCGACTTGCCGCTGCCCGACGACCCGTGGACGGCGATCCGGTCGACCACTGCCGCTAGATGACGCCGCGCCCGGGGGCGCCGGCGGGTGCATCGACCCGGGCGGCCAGGTGCGCCACCAGGCCGCCGCAGCCGGCCTCCACCAGGTCGAGGCAGCGTTCGAACCCGTCGTCGTCCCCGTAGTACGGATCGGGCACGTCGGGGTCGCCGCCGGCACGGGGTCCGAAGGTCCGCAGCAGCACCAGCAGATCGTCGTAGCGGTAGTCGCCGGCGGCGGCGCGGGCCCGGCTGGCCAGCGTCTGGCGGTGGCCCCGGTCCATGCACACCACCAGGCCGGCCGAGGGCAGCCACGCCGTGTCGAACGCCTGGGCCCGGTGCCCGTGGTCGGCGTACCCCCGGCGCTCCAGTGCGGCCCGGGCCCGGGGGTCCATGGGTTCGCCCTCGTGCCACCCGCCGGTCCCCGCGCTCGACACCGCCAGGCGGTCCGCCAGGACGGTCCCGTCGGCCAGCGTGTGCCCGGCGGCCAGGTGGCGCAGCACCACGTCGCCCATCGGCGAGCGGCAGATGTTGCCGGTGCACACGAAGATCACCTGCAGCGGCCCGGGCGCGGCGTCGTCATCGGGTGGGGCGGTCGGCACCCGTCCAGTCTGGCCCGTCGCCGTGCCCGGGTGCGCGTCCGGTCGGGGGCCGGGCCCGGGAGGGTCCCCCCGACGGCGGGGTCCCGGTACGGTGTCGCCACGGAGGGCGCGCCGGCCGGTGCGCCTCGATCCCCGGGAGGGACCGATGAGCGACACGTCAGCCAGCCAGCCGAACCAGCAGATGGGCCACGGCGTGAAGCAGCGCGACGTCATCAAGATGACGGACGAGGAGATCGACGCCTTCCTCCACGAACGGCGGCCCATGACCATGTGCACGCTCAACCACGACGGGTCGATCCACGCCGTGGCCATGTGGTACGGCTTCGTCGACGGCACCATCGCCATCGAGACGAAGGCCAAGGCGCAGAAGTCGGTCAACCTCGGCCGCGACTCGCGGATCACCCTCCTCTTCGAGGACGGCGACTACTACGAGGAGCTCCGGGGCGTCGAGCTGGTCGGCCACGCCGAGATCGTGGAGGACCCCGACAAGCTGTGGGAGCTCGGCGTCAACCTGTTCGAGCGCTACTACGGGACCTACTCCGAGGAGCTGCGCCCCTTCGTCGAGACCATGCTGAACAAGCGGATCGTGGCCAAGATCAACGTCGAGCGCACGGTCTCGTGGGACCACCGCAAGCTCGGCCTGCCGTCGACCCGGCCGGCCTGATCCGGTGGCCCGGTCCATGGACGACGAGGAGGTGGCGGCGTTCCTCTCGGCCCTGCCCGCCCGGACGGGCAAGCTCGCCACCGTCCGCGACGACGGACGGCCCCACGTGGCGCCGATCTGGTTCGCGCTGGACCGCTCGACGGCCGGCCCCGACTCGCCGCTCGGCGACCTGGTGCTCAACACGGCGGCCACCACCGTCAAAGGGCGGAACATCGTGCGCGACCCGCGGATCGCCCTGTGCATCGACGACGACCGCCCCCCGTTCACGTTCGTGAGCATCGAGGGCGTGGCCTCCGTGAGCGAGGACCCCGACGAGCTCCTGCACTGGGCCACCGTGATCGGGGGTCGCTACATGGGCGAGGACCGGGCCGGGGACTACGGGGCCCGCAACGGGGTACCCGGCGAGCTGGTGGTGCGGCTCCGCCCGACACGCGTCGTGGCCGTCGCCGAGCTGTCGGACTGACCGGTCGATGACCGAGCCGGTGGCTCCCCCGGCGGCGGACCCACCCGGCTGGTACTGCTTCAGCACCCAGCCCCGCCTGGCCGAGTGGGACGGCGTCGCCTGGACGGGCACCACGCACGCGGCGGTGGCCGGCCCCGTACTGCCCGGCCCACCTCGGGCCTTCGCCTTCGTGCGGCAGCGGTGGTTCCGGTGGGTGGTCCTCGGACAGGTCCTCGTCGTGCTCCCCGCACTCTGGAGCGGTGCCACCGGCAACGCCTGGTGGTCGTGGATCTCCGTCGTGGGCTATGTGGCGTTCCTGGCCGGCGGGGTCATGGTGGTCTCCCGCCACCTCGACCTCGGCGAGGTGGACGGCATGCGGGCGCTCACCTGGATCGGCATCGGGTCCGGGGTGGTTGCCTTCGGGATCGGCTTCGGACTGGAGGTGCTCGCCGAGCACGTGGCCGGCTGGGCCACGACGCTGTGGCTCACCGGGCCGATCGAGGAGGGTGGCAAACTGCTGGTTCCGTTCCTGCTCCTGGTGTTCGGGGCGCCGCGGTTCCGCGTGCCGCGGATCGGCCTCTACCTGGTCCTGGTGAGTGGCGCCACCGTCGGCGTGCTCGAGGGGGTGGAGTACGAGGGCCGGCCCGGGTTCGCCTGGGCCCACCTCCAGATGGCGCTGGTCCGTCCGTCCGCCGAACTGCTCCACGTGTTCGTCACCGGGTTCGCCGCCGCGGTGATCTGGCTGGCGGCGTGGCGCCGGAAGCGGCCGGTGACGCCGGCGGGCGTGGTGGCCTTCCTCATCGCCGCGGGCATCCACTCGTTCCACGACGGGATCGTGACCTTCTTCAACGTCCAGCCGCACTCCTTCGACGCCTCCCTGGCCCAGACCCTCCGCCAGGCGATCGACCGGGGCCTGGCCGGCGGGGCACTGGCACTGGGACTCGCCGCCCTGCTGTACCTGCTGGTCCGCCACGGGGCGCGCGAACTCACCGCCCCCGAGGACATCGCCACCTGTGACCCCGGATGGCGACCGCAGGTCAAGGCGTGGGGGTGCGATCCTCGGCCCGCGGCCGGCGCGCCCGACCCGTGGGCGACGGCCTGGCTGCCCGCGGTACCGCCCCCGGCTCCGGCTCCGGCTCCGGCTCCGGCGCAGGACTGGCCGGCCGCTGCGCCGCCCGCCGCCGTGCCGGCCTACGCGCCGCCAGCTCCCGTGCCGGCCTACGCGCCGCCCCCCCCGGCTCCGGTCCGCCCGCCGCCCGCCGCCGTGCCGGCGACCGCTCCCCCCGCCGTGGTCCCGGACCGGGTGCCGCCCGTTGCGGCGCCGACGGGCTCCGTGCTGCCGTCGATGCCCCGGCCGGCGGCACCGCCGGGCTGGTACGCCGTCGGCGGCGACCCGGGTCTGCAGGGTTGGTGGAGCGGCACCGGCTGGGTCCAGATCAACCGCTGGGACGGCAACCGGTGGACACCCGCCTGAGCCCGGGCCCGGACCCCGACCACGGCGCGACACCCGGTGGGCGTGGCGCCACCCGGGTCCGGGCTGGTAGCACTAGAACCTGTTGCAGCCATCGCGGCCGCCGAAGGGGGAACCTCGCATGATTCTCGACCGCTACCGGATGGACGGGAAGGTGGCCGTGATCACCGGCGCCGGACGGGGCATCGGTGCCGCCACCGCCGTCGGCCTGGCCCAGGCCGGTGCCGACGTGGTGATCTCGGCCCGGACCGCAGCACAGCTCGACGCGGTGGCCGCCCAGGTCGAGTCGGTCGGTCGGCGGGCGGTCGCCGTGCCCGCCAACCTCAACGACCTCGACGCCGTGGCCGCCCTGGTGGACCACGCCCGCGACGCCTTCGGGCGCCTGGACCTGGTGGTCAACAACGTCGGAGGCACCATGCCCCAGTCGTTCCTGGACACCACGGCCAAGACGATGGAGGACGCCTTCCACTTCAACGTGGCCACGGCCCACGCCCTGCTGCACGCCGCCGTGCCCCTCCTGCTGGAGGACGGCGGCGGGTCGGCCGTCAACATCTCCTCGGCCATGGGCCGACTGGCCGCCCGCGGGTTCGTCGCCTACGGCACGGCCAAGGCCGCCCTCGCCCACTACACCCGTCTGGCGGCCATGGATCTCGCCCCCCGGATCCGGGTCAACGCCATCGCCGTGGGCTCGGTGGCCACCTCGGCGCTCGACATCGTCATGCAGATCGACGAGATGCGCACCGCCATGGAGGATGCCACCCCGCTCGGCCGCATCGGCGATCCCGAGGACATCGCCGCCGCCATCGTCTACCTCGCCTCCGACGCCGGTTCGTACGTCACCGGCAAGGTCCTCGAGGTCGACGGCGGCACCGAGGCCGCCACGCTCGACATGCACATCCCGGACGTCTGATCAGCTCGCCACGCCGCGACCGGGTGCCCGGTCGGCGGCGCCCACCCCGGACACCGACCGGACCACGTCCGGCCCACCCGGCCCTCTCCCGACCCTCTCCCGACCCTCTCCCGACGGACACCGACCCATCAAGGAGCACACCATGGACAAGACCTACCGCGTCGTCGCCTGGAGCACCGGCAACGTCGGCCGCCACGCCATCGCCGGCATCGACGCCCGTCCCGATCTCGAGCTGGTCGGCGTGTGGGTGTCCAACCCCGACAAGGTCGGCAAGGACGCCGGCGAGCTGGCCGGACTGGGCCGCAGCCTGGGCGTGGTCGCCACCGACGACGAGGAGGCCCTCTTCGCCCTGCGGCCCGACGTGATCGTGCACACGGCGATGGCCGACGACCGGTTGTTCGAGGCCCTCGGCGACCTGCAGCGCATCCTGCGGGCCGGCATCAACGTGGTGTCGTCGGGCCCGGTCTTCCTCCAGTACCCGTGGGGTGTCGTCGACGACGCCATGATCACCCCGACGGTGGAGGCGGCCACCGAGGGCGGCGTGTCGATCTTCGTGAACGGCGTCGATCCCGGCTTCGCCAACGACGCCCTGCCCCTCGTGCTGTCCGGCGTGTGCGAGCAGATCGACGAGGTCCGGGTGGCCGAGGTGCTGAACTACGCGACCTACAACCAGGGCATGGTCCTCTTCGACATCATGGGCTTCGGGCGGCCGATGGAGAACGTCCCGATGATCCTCCAGCCCGGGGTGATGACCATGGCCTGGGGCAGCGTGGTGCGCCAGCTGGCCGCCGGACTCGAGGTCGAGCTCGACGACGACCTGGTCGAATGGTACGAGCGGGTGCCCGCCCCCGAGACCTTCGAGGTGGACGCCGGGACGATCGCGGAGGGCACGGCGGCCGCGCTCCACTTCGAACTGCGCGGCATGAAGGACGGGCGGGCCGTCATCGTGCTCGAGCACGTGACCCGCCTCCGCGACGACCTCGCCCCGGACTGGCCCCAGCCCGCCGGCCACGGCTGCTACCGGGTGATCCTCACCGGCGAGCCCACGTACACCGTGGACATGCAGCTGATGGGCAGGGACGGCGACCACAACACCGGCGGGCTCAAGGCGACCGCCATGCGGCTGGTCAACGCCATCCCCGCCGTGGTCGAGGGCGCACCGGGCCTGCTGAGCGCACTCGACCTGCCCCCGGTCTACGGCAGGGGCCTGGTCGTCTGAGCACCGCCGGTCGACCTCCGTCGGGGACCGGCGGGACGCCGGCTACTTGGGCGGCAGCGAACCGGCGTAGGCACAGCCACGCTCCAGCCACTCCTCCAGGACGTCGTCCTCGGCCAGACCCTCGGCGTCCACCACGACGAACCCGCCCATCGTCCGTCCCGACATCTCCATCGGTCGGACGAAGGGCAGGGCGAGGCAGACGGCCTGGTCCTCCTTCCCCACCCGGACCAACAGGTCGTCGCCCATGACGCCGCAGGCCATGTTGCCGGCGACCATGAAGGCGATGCCCCCGAACATCCGCTTGCCGACCACGTCCGGAGCGTCGCCCAGCACGTCGCGGACCCGCTCGGCCAGTGCCTCGTCGTAGGCCATGGACGGCAGCGTAGCCACCTCCTGAGGCGCCTCGAGGGGTTCGGGCGGACGGCCCTGGTTGGTAGGGTCCGGCTCATGCGCCCCGTCCCCGATTCCACGTCGTGAGCATGTCCGGACACGGCATGGGCATGGGTGGGGGCGGGGGCGGGGGCCAGTTCGGCTCGGTCATGCGCTCGATGCGCCGGGACGACTCGGTCAGGGGTCAGCACGTCACCAAGGGCACGGCTCGGCGGATGATCCGGTTCGCCCGTCCCTACCGGGGCATCCTTACCTGGTTCCTGGTGCTGGTCACCGTGGACGCCTTCGTGGGGATCATCAATCCTCTCCTCTTCCGGTCGATCATCAACAGTCTCACCAGTGACCACCCGTCCAAACACCTGGTGATCACCCTGTCCGTCGTCGCCGCGCTGGTCGCCGTCGTCGACACCGGGCTCACCATCGGCATCCGCTGGGTGTCGGCGAAGGTGGGCGAAGGGCTCATCTATGACATGCGCGCCCAGGTGTTCGACCACATCCAGCGGATGCCGATCGCCTTCTTCACCCGCACCCAGACCGGTGCCCTGATCAGCCGTCTCAACAACGACGTGATCGGCGCCCAGCAGGCGTTCACCGACACCCTGTCGTCGGTGGTGTCGAACGTGATCAGCGTCACGCTCGTCCTGATCGTCATGTTCCTGCTGTCCTGGCAGATCACCCTGATCAGCCTGGTGATCCTGCCGATCTTCGTCCTGCCCGCCAAGCGGGTCGGTCGCAGGCTGTCGGTCATCACCCGCGAGTCGTACGGCATCAACGCCGAGATGAACAACACGATGAACGAGCGGTTCAACGTGTCGGGAGCGCTGCTCGTCAAGCTGTTCGGGCGGCCGCAGGAGGAGCGGGACGCCTTCTCGGCCAAGGCGGGCCGGGTGCGCGACATCGGGGTGACCCAGGCCATGTACGCCCGCTTCTTCATCGCCGCGCTGTCGTTGACCGCCGCGCTCGCCACGGCCGTCGTCTACGGATGGGGCGGCGTGCAGGCCATCGACGGCGCGCTCACCGTCGGCACGGTCGTCGCCCTCGCCGCCTACCTGACCCGCCTGTATGCGCCGCTTACCGCCCTCTCCAACGTCCAGATCGACGTGATGACGGCGCTGGTCTCCTTCGACCGGGTCTTCGAGGTCCTCGACCTCCCACCGATGATCACGGACGCCCCCGACGCGCGGCCGGTGCCGCCGGGGCCGGCGACCATCGTCTTCGACCACGTCGACTTCCGCTACCCGACGGCCGAGGAGGTCTCGCTGGCCTCGCTCGAGTCGGTGGCCGTGCTCGACACCACGGTCTCGGCCCAGGTGCTGTTCGACGTCAGCTTCACCGTCGAGCCCGGGCAGCTGGTGGCCCTGGTCGGCCCGTCCGGGGCGGGCAAGACCACGATCAGCCAACTCCTCCCCCGCCTCTACGACGTGCAGTCCGGGTCGATCTCGATCAACGGGCTCGACATCCGCAGGGCCACGCTGGCGTCCCTCACGGACACGGTGGGCGTGGTGACCCAGGACGCCCACCTGTTCCACGACACCATCCGCAGCAACCTGCTGTACGCCCGACCCGAGGCCACCCAGGGCGAGCTCGACGCCGCCCTGGCCGGGGCCCAGATCGCCACCATGGTGTCCACGCTGCCCGACGGGCTCGACACCGTGGTCGGTGACCGGGGTTACCGCCTGTCGGGGGGCGAGAAGCAGCGCCTGGCCATCGCCCGCCTGCTGCTCAAGGCCCCCGAGATCGTGGTGCTCGACGAGGCCACCGCCCATCTCGACAGCGAGTCGGAGGCGGCCGTGCAGCTGGCGCTCGCCACCGCCCTCCAGGGCCGGACCTCGCTCGTCATCGCCCACCGGCTGTCCACGGTGCGCGAGGCCGACCAGATCCTCGTCCTCGACCACGGCCGCATCGTCGAGCGCGGCCACCACGACGACCTGCTGGCACGGGGCGGCCAGTACGCCGAGCTCTACCGCATCCAATTCGAGGGCCAGGACGGAAGTGGTCCCGACGACGACCAGGAGGCCCCGTGACCGACCGACCACCCGCACCCCTCGTCCTCTGCCCCATCGGCCGGGTCGTCGGTGGCCGCACCGAGGCGATCGACGACGACTGGGACGCCGTGCCCGCCACCATCGAACTCGATCCGGAGGTGCTCGAGGTCGGCGCCACCGACGGCCTGGCCGACTTCTCCCACGTGGAGGTGGTGTTCTGCTTCGACCGGGTCGACGAGGACGCCGTCTGCCGTGGCACCCGCCACCCGCGCGGCCGCGCCGACTGGCCGTCGGTCGGCATCCTGGCCCAGCGGGCGAAGGACCGGCCCAACCGCATCGGGGTGACCGTGTGCCGGCTGACCGGTGTCGGCCCGCACCGCATCGACGTGGTCGGCCTGGACGCCGTCGACGGGACGCCGGTGCTGGACGTCAAGCCCTACATGGCCGAGTTCGGGGTCCGCGGTGCGGTGCGTCAGCCGGGCTGGTCGACCGAGCTCATGGCCGGGTACTGGTAGCCCGCTCCCCTCGGCCAAGGCGACCGGGGTCGCCCCGGTGGGTCACTCGGGGGCGAGGGTCTTGCGCACGGCCTCGGCGCTCGAGGCCAGCGCGTCCTTGCTGCAGGCCGTCGAGACGCCGGCGATGGAGACGGCCATCGGTGGCGCCGATGCGTCGCCCGACGGCTTCCCCTCTGCCCCGGCCGACTCCACCATCGCCAGCGCCTGCTTGCCCCGCCGACTGCGGTGCGGCTGCTGCTTCGGTGTGGTCATGGGGCTGCAGTCTACCGCCCCACCGGCCGCGGGAGGGGGCACCCGTTCCCGCCTGCGGTGATCACCTCGGGGCGCCGGCCCGGCCGGGGGCGCCGGACCGGCCGGTACCGTTGGCGGGTGGCCAAGCTCTTCGCCGACGTCTCGCCGCTCCGCAACTCGCGCTCGTTCCGCCGACTGTGGACCGGACAGACGGTCTCGGGGATCGGCACCCAGCTGACGCTGGTCGCCGTCGCCTACCAGTCCTTCCACCTGACCCACTCGACCCTCGTGGTCGGCCTGATCGGCTTCACCCAGCTGCTGCCCCTGCTGGCCGGGGCCCTGTGGGGCGGGACCCTGGCCGACGCCTGGGACCGCCGGCGGGTGCTCACCCTGACCCAGGTGGCGATGGCCACCGCCGTCGCCGGCCTCGCCGTCAACGCCGCCCTCGACCATCCGACCGTGTGGGTCCTGTTCGTGTGCACGGCGGCGGCGGCCGGGTTCCAGGGGATGGACTGGCCGGCCCGCCGGGCCGCACTCCCGATGCTCGTGGGCGCGGACGACGTGCAGGGCGCGGTGGCCCTGCAGACCACGACGATGGCGCTGGCCATGGTGATCGGACCGGCCGTCGGCGGCATCCTGATCGCCGCGTTCGGTCTCACCACGGTCTACCTGATCGACGTGGGCTCCTACGGGGTGGCGCTGGTCGCCGTCCGCCTCCTCCCCCGCCTGGTGCCCACCGGCGGTGGCACCCCGATGGGAGTGCGGTCCATGGCCGAGGGGTTCTCCCACCTGAAGCGGGAGCGCCTGCTGTCCGCCACCTACTGGATCGACCTCAACGCCATGATCTTCGGCATGCCCCGGGCCGTCTTCCCCGCGCTGGCCATCCACCTGTACGGCGGGGGTGCCGGGGTGGTGGGCCTGCTCTACGCCGCACCGGGTGCGGGGGCGTTGATCGGCTCGCTCCTGACCGGGTGGTGCCGCCGGATCCGCCACGAGGGCCGGGCCATCGCCGCGTGCGTGGTGGTATGGGGCGGCGCCATCGCCGTCTTCGGCCTCGTGCCGGTGCTGTGGATCGGCCTCGTCCTGCTGGCGGTGGCCGGGGCGGCCGACATCTTCTCCGCCGTGTTCCGCCAGAACGTGCAGCAGCGCACGGTGCCCGACCACCTCCAGGGCCGTCTGTCAGGCACCTTCTTCGCGGTGGTCGCCGGCGGACCCCGCCTGGGCGACGCCGAGACGGGCGTGGCCGCGGCCATCGGGGGTCCCGAGTTCGCGGTGTGGTCGGGTGGACTCGCCTGCGTGATCGGAGTCGGCGTCCTGCTGTGGCGGGTGCCGGAGCTGTGGCGCGACGAGGGTGGGGGCACACCGCTGTCGGACGCGGCCGAGCAGGAGGCCATTGCCGAGGCCATCACCGAACTGGGTGAGGGCGAACCCGTCTGAGGCGGCCGGTCAGCCGGCGGCGGCCCTGGCCACCAGCTCCTCGCTGACCTCCCACAGACGGGCGGCGGCGGCCTCGTCCCGGGCATTGGCCGACGGGGTCTTCTCCTTGCACTTGGCGAAGTACTTGCCGGTCACGCCCTCCACCTCGGGGGACGAACACAGGTAGACCGACGTCCGGGCACCCTGTTCCGGGGTGAGGCTGAACGGGGCGTAGACCTTGATGCCCCACGCCATGAAGCCGGTGGTGTCGCCGTCGCGGGCGTAGCCGGTGGCCACCGACCCGGGGTGCAGCGAGTTGGCGGTGACCCCGGTACCGGCCAGGCGCCGGGCCAGCTCGGTGGTGAAGAGGATGTTGGCGAGCTTGGAGCGCCCGTAGACCTCCATCTGCTTGTACGAGCGCTCGGCCATCAGGTCGTCGAACACCATGCCCCGGCGGGCGAAGTTGTGGGCCGTCGAGGCCACGTTGACGATGCGCGCCGGTGCGGAGTCCACCAGTCGCTGGCGCAGGAGGTCGGTCAGGAGGAACGGGCCCAGGTGATTGATGGCGAACGTGGCCTCGTAGCCGTCGGCGCTCAGCGTGCGCTCGGTCAGGATGAGGCCGGCGTTGTTGAGGAGCACGTCGATGCGCGGACACCGCTCGAGCAGGTCGGCCGCCCCGGCCCGTACCGACGACAGGTCGGCCAGGTCGAAGAGCGAGAGCTCGACCGCCGACGACCCGCTGGCCGCCCGGATGTCGGCCACCGCGGCGGTACCGCGCGGCTCGCTGCGGGCGGTGATCAGCACACGGGCCCCGGCCCGGGCCAGCTCGACGGCGGCCGCCCTGCCGATGCCGGAGTTCCCCCCGGTGATGATCACGGTCTTGCCCTCCATGGAGGGGACGGGCGGAGCGTGGCGGGACATGGGGGCTCCTCGGGGTCGACGGGCTCCCGGGTCTCGGGCAGCGGGGCCGATCGTAACGGCCGGCGCCACCCGGTGGAACCCACGCCGCCGGTGCATCGGACGGCACGGTGCCCGTAGGGTGGGCCGGCATGGCGATCACCCTCGACCAGGTGGCGCCCCCTGGCGCACCCCGGACGCCGGTGCCGGGGGATCGCCGGGACGGCGGACCACCGCCCGACGCCCGCCGTCGGGCGTCCCGTCGGGTCCGACGGAACCGCTGGCTGTGGGCCGCCGGCCTCGTGTCCCTGGTGATCCTCGTGGTGGCCCTGTTCTCGGGTGGCGGCGGTCACGCCGCGGGGCCCGCCCATACCCCCCGGGCCCACGGACCGGCGGTCACGTCTGGCGACCCCCGGCTCGAAGCGGAATGGGAGGGAGACGGCCAGGCGGTGACCTTCGCCTTCGGCGGCGACGTCCACTTCCCGTCGGGGACGAACCTCGGTGACCGACTGGCTGCCGACCCCACCACCGCCCTGGGTCCGACCGTCCCCGCACTCCTGTCGGGCGCCGACCTGACCATGGTCAACTTCGAGTCCGCCATGACCGACGGCACGTGCCCGGACCCCCAGCCGAAGGAGTACGACTTCTTCGCGCCGTCGACGGCACTCGACGCGTTCCGCGGCGCGGGCATCACCCTGGTCACCGAGACCAACAACCACGGGCTGGACTGCGGCCTGCCCGGACTGCAGCAGGCCCTGTCCGCCCGTTCGGCCGCGGGCTACCCGGTCCTCGGCATCGGACAGGACGCCTCCCAGGCGTTCACCCCGTACGAGACGACCATCCACGGGCAGCGGATCGCCATCGTGGCGGCCACCCAGGTGATCGACTCCGACCTGCAGTCGGCGTGGACGGCGACGTCGACCCAGCCGGGGCTGGCCTCCGCCTACGACGTCAGCGACCTGCTCGCCACGGTGGAGGCCGTGCGCAGGGTGTCCGACACGGTGATCGTCTACCTGCACTGGGGCACCGAACTGGACGCCTGCCCCAACCCGCTCCAGGAGCCGTTGGCGAAGGCACTGGTGGCGGCGGGGGCCGACATCGTCGTCGGGACCCACGCCCACGTCCTCCTGGGCGGCGGCTACCTCGGGTCCGCCTACGTCGACTACGGCCTGGGGAACTTCGCCTTCTACGACAACTCGCCCCCGGAGGACGCCAGCGGGTCGCTGGTCATCACCGCCACGGGCCGCAGGATCGACGCCGTGGACTGGCGGCCGGCCCTCATCCAGGACGATCTCCCCCAGCCGCTCACCGGGTCGGCGGCGGCCGCCGCCACGGCGGCCTGGGACTCGGCCCGCAGCTGCACGGACGTCACGGCGACGCCGACGACGCCCCAGTCCTCCCCCACGTCCGAGCGGACGCCGGCGACACCGGCCCAGATCGGCCAACTCGGCACGGACGGTTGAGGCACCGCCGGCCCCGACGGCCGGTCCGTGTCCGGGCGGGCCCGGTCAGACCGGGGCGGTCGACGAGGTGTCCGGCCCGGCCGACACCGCGGGGGCCGCGGGGGCCGTGGTCGTCGAGGCCGGCGCGGGAGCCGTGGGAGCCGTGGTCGGCACGGGAGCCGTGGTCGTCGTCGGCACCGTCGGGACGCCGGCCTCCGACGCCCGTCGGCGTCGTCGGCCCAGCACGATGAAGGCGGTGGTGGCGGTCACGATGTAGACCACCCAGACCACGGCCTGCAGCACCGTCGGGTGGTCGGCGTAGCCGAGAAGGCTGTGGAAGACGTCGCCGAGGGAACTCGACTCGCTCAGGACCCGGCTCGAGTCCCACAACGGCTGCTTCAGGAGCGGGAGCCAGCCCAGCTGCTGCATGTTCTCGACGGCGTCGGCCAGGAGCCCGGCCGCGAACACCATCAGCACGATGCCGATCACCCGGAAGAACAGCCCGAGGTTGAGCCGCCGACCCAACTTGAAGATCACGTAGGCGATGGCGAGGGCCACGGCCAGGCCGAGCAGCGCACCGATCAGCAGACCGTGCCCGTGCACCGGCGTGGCCGCCTGGCGTTTCGAGGCGAACACGATGGCCAGGGTGAACACCATCGTCTCCAGGCCCTCACGCCCGACCGCCTGGAAGGCGAGCAGGCCCAGACCCCACCGGGCCCGGCCACCCAGGGCGGCGTCCGAGCGGGCCCGCAGGTCGGCGGTCATGGTGCGGCTGTGCGACTGCATCCAGAACGTCATGTAGGTCAGGACGGTGGCGGCCAGGAGGAAGGTGAGCGTCTCGAAGACGGTCTGGACGGTCGAGCCGTCGTACTGCTCGATGATCAGGTACGCGGCGACGCCACCGCCCAGGACGAGCACCATGGCCGCCGCCACCCCGGCGAAGACGTCCCGGAAGTGGCGCCGCTGACCCACCTGGTCGAGGTAGGCGAGCAGGATGGCCACGATCATGCTGGCCTCGACGCCCTCGCGCAGGAAGATGACGAAGGTCGGAATCATCGCCGGCTCGCGGTCAGGTTGGACATAGGTCTACTCTTAGGTTTGCCTAAGGAATGCGGGAAGTCAACCACGGAGCTGCCCGGCGCGGCCGGCCACGCCGGCCCGGCGGGGTTAGACGGCGAGGACCGTGACCGAACCGAGCGTCACCAGCCGGTCGTCGGCGCCCACGTCGTGGATGGCCACCCGGACCGACGTCCGTCCGTCCCGTCGGCCGAGGACGGTGCAGCGGGCCTCGACCGGGCCCACCCGGACCGGCCGCAGGTAGTGCAGCACGACGTCGGCGGCCGCCATCCCGGTGCCCGGGGCCGACGGACCGGCAGCCGCGGCGGCCCGGCAGGCCGCCTCGTCGGCCAGCATGGCCACCGCGCCGCCGTGGAGGATCCCCCACGGATTGCGCAGGTCGTCCTCGAGGCGGAGCCGGGTGACCGGGCCCTCGCCGGGTTCGATGCAGAAGAACGTCACCGGGTCCACCGGGTCGGGCCGTGGCTCGGGCATGGCCAGGGTGAACGGTCGCTCGAAGGACAGGGTCATGGCCTCGGGGTCGAGGACGGCACACGTCATGGTGGCTGCGGCCACGTGGTGGTCCCCCGCCCCCTCGTCGACGACGTCGAGCGTCGTCACCACCGAGTTGCGCCCGTTCCGGAGCACGTCGGCGCGCAGTCGCAGCGGTCCGACGTGGCTGAGCTCGGACACCGTGGCCATGAGCGACGTGGTCACGATCCACCTCGGCAGTGCGGCCAGCCCGCTGGTGAAGCCCCCGAGGGAGTCGATGCTGGTGAGCAGTCCGCCGGTACGCAACCCACCGCCCCGGCCCCGCTGGTGGGCGTCGACCGGGGTACGCCCGGCCATCGACGAGGGGGCATCGTCCGCGTCCGACGGCACCTCCCACCGCTCGAGGCGGAAGTAGTCGCTCACGTGGTGCCGTCGGTCCACACCGCCACCGGCGGCCGGGTCGTCCGCCGCCTCGCCGTCGGGCCCGACGGTGGTCATGTCCTCACCTGCGCGGCCGTGGCGGCCGGTTCGGCCGTGACGTTCACCACCGTCATGAGCCGGTCGTCCGCTCCGGCGTCCCGGAGTTCGACGACGGCGCTGCCGCGCCCCTCGGGTCCGCTGGCCAGCACCCGGGCCGAGCTCACGACGGGCCCGACCTTGCCGAGGGCCAGATAGACGATCTGGAGGCCGGTCACGACCATCCCCCCTCCGTCGAGTCCGTAGGCGGCGCCCAGCGACTCGGCCCCGGCCGCCTCGGCGATCAGGGCGACCACCCCGCCCTGGACGGCGCCGAACGAGTTGTGCAGGTAGGAGCGGGCCGGCACCGACACCCGCCCGGCGGCGGCGTCGAGCACGGTGACCGGCAGCGCCTCCAACACCGGCCGGTCGAGACGACCGCCGCCGATGGCCCACCGTGAGGGCAACTCGTCCGCACGGGGGACCACCGGCGAGCCGTCCTTGGCCGGCAGCACCGCGAACGTCATGGAGGCCCACGCCACCGGCTCGGGTGTCCGGCCGTCCACCTCGACGTCGCGACCGTCCTCGTCCACGGCCGCCACCAGCGCCTCGACGACCAGTGTCGTCCGTCCCCGACGGAGCACGGTGCCACGGGCCTCGACCCACGGACCGGCCGGCGCACCGACCAGCTCGACGGCGAGGTCGGCCGTGGCCATCCAGTCGGGGTGCAGGACCCGGGCGGCGATGGCGCCGCCGACCATGTCGACCAACGTGGCCAGCACCCCGGCCCGTACGCTGCCGTCCGCCGCCACCACCTCGGGGGTCACCCGGGTGCGCACCCGGGCCGTCGTCTCGGTGGTGAGCTCCGCCTCGATGCCCAGGTCCCCCAGCAGGTGCTCGGGTGGCGGGTACCCGACGAAGGACACTCAACGCTCCTGTTCGGTGGGGCGCACCAGGATCTCGTTCACCGTGGCCCGGCGCGGCCGGGTGACGGCGAAGGTGATCGCCTCGGCGATGTCCTCGGCCTCGAGCACCTCGACCGGCTCCCAGGCGGCCAGCATGCCTTCGACCACCTCCGGCCGGTTGTGGGTGACGAGCTCGGTGGCCACGGCCCCCGGCTCCACCAGCGTCACCCGCACGTGCCGACGGGTCACCTCCTGGCGCAGCGACTCGGAGAAGGCGCCCACGCCGAACTTGGTGGCGTTGTAGACGCCGGACCCGGACCGGGCGGTCCGGCCGGCGACCGAACTGACATTGACGATGTCGGCCACGCTACGGGGGCCCGACCCGGCCGCCGACAGCAGGTGGGGCAGCGCGGCATGGGTGGCGTACAGCAGGCCGAGGAGGTTGAGGTCGACCATCCGCCGCCACTCCTCCACCGGAGCACCGACGATGGGACCGAGCAGCATGACCCCGGCATTGTTGACCAGGGTGTCGAGGCGCCCGAAGTGCTCGACCGTGCGGGCCACCATGGTCCGGGCCTGCTCCTCGTCGGTCAGGTCGGTCCCGAGGACCAGCACGTCGCCGCCGATCCGGGCGGCCAGCTCGTGGAGTCGATCGGTCCGCCGGGCGGCGACGGCGACCGTTGCACCGGCACCGGCGAGGGCCACCGCGGTGGCGGCACCGATGCCGCTGGAGGCGCCGGTGACCAGGGCCACCGTGCCGTCGAGTCGCTCCGTCATGTGTGGGTCCCCAGTCGCCTCGTGGCCGGGCCGCGGTGGCGCCCGACGTCAGCGACGAAGTGTACCGACACCGTCCGCGGGGCCGGTCGGCCGGCGGACCGCCCCGGCCGCTGCGGCTCAGGTGGCGGCGGGGCTCAGGCTGCGCTGCGCTGCGTGGAGCGCCGGCGGCTCGAGTTGCGGCGGCGTCCGCGGGGACGCACCGAGGTGTCGTAGGGGCGGCCCGTGGCTCCGGGGCTCTCGTGGAGCGCACACCAGTCGGTGCTGTTGTAGCGCGACAGGTGCACCTGGCACGCCGGTTCCATACAGACCCGTCCGGTCCCGTAGGACTGGGGCGGGGCTGCGCCCGACAGACCCTCTGCCAACATCGAACCGTCCTCGACTGCTCGCCGTTCGACCATCGCTCCGCTCTCCTTGCTCACTCGCCGGCACCTGTGCCGACGGCGTCCCTGCGCTGCGGACCCCCTCGTGGGATCCCCGTCCTGGACTGTCCATCGGCACGGAGTGGCCGGAACTGAACTACATGCAGGAACCACGGAAGGGGACGGCGGTGGCCGGTTGGTAGCGTCGGGCCATGGACGTCGACAGCAGGGTGCGTCGTGGTGCGGTACCGGGGTGGGGTGAGGCGTGGTGACGCCTGGGCGGACCGACCTTCCGGCGACGTCCGGGGCCCAGGCGCCCCCGGTTCCCTGGTGGCAGGAGGCGGTCTTCTACCAGGTGTACCCCCGCTCGTTCGCCGACTCGGACGGCGACGGAGTGGGCGACCTCGCGGGCATCCGGTCCCACCTCGCCGACCTGGCCTGGCTGGGTGTCGACGCCCTGTGGATCTCCCCGTTCTTCCGCTCGCCCATGGCCGATTTCGGCTACGACGTCAGCGACTACTGCGACGTCGACCCGCTCTTCGGCGACCTCGCCGGATTCGACGCGCTGGTGGCCGACGCCCACGCCCTGGGCCTGCGGGTCGTCATCGACTGGGTCCCGAACCACACCTCGGACCAGCACCCGTGGTTCCTCGACGCCAGCTCGTCGCGGGACAGTCCGAAGCGTGACTGGTACGTCTGGCGTGACCCGACACCGGACGGCACACCCCCCAACAACTGGGTGTCGGCGTTCGACCGGACGGCACCGGCATGGACGTTCCACGAACCCACCGGCCAGTGGTATCTGCACCTGTTCGAGGTGGCCCAGCCCGACCTCAACTGGGACGAGCCCGCCGTCGAGTCGGCCATGCACGACACCCTGCGGTTCTGGCTGGACCGCGGTGTCGACGGGTTCCGGGCGGACGTCATCCACGGCATCGGCAAGGACCCGGCCCTGCCCGACGACCCGCCCGACATGGCGGGGGTCCCGCACTGCGCCCTCAACGACCAGCCCGTCACCCATGAGCGGCTGCGGGCCATCCGCACCCTGATCGACGGCTACCCGGGGGATCGGATGATGGTGGGCGAGGTCTTCCTCTTCTCCACCGAGGCGATGGCCACCTACTACGGCCACGGTGACGAACTGCACCTGGCGTTCAATTTCCCGCCCCTGTTCGCCCCGTGGCTGGCCGACCGGTGGCGGACCTGCATCGAGACGACCTCGGCTGCGCTCGACCCCCGGGGTGCGTGGCCGACGTGGGTGCTCTCCAACCACGACAACGCCCGGCACCGGACCCGCTACGACCGGTCCGCCGCCCGGGCCGGCGAGGACCAGGCCACGACGGCCCGCCGCAGTGAGGCCCGGGCCCGGGCGGCTGCGGTCCTCCTGCTCACCCTGCGGGGCACGCCGTTCGTCTACCAGGGCGATGAGCTCGGACTGGCCGATGCCGACATCCCGCCCGACCGGGCGGTCGATCCCGGTGGCCGCGACGGCTGCCGGGCCCTGATCCCCTGGGACGGGTCGCCCGACCACGGGTGGCCGACCCCCGACGGGGTGACGACGTGGCTGCCGATGGCTCCCGAGGCCGACGTGCGCAACCGGGCGGCCGAGGTGGCCGACCCGGGGTCGGTGCTGCACCTCTACCGTCGGGCGATCACGCTGCGCCGCACCCTTCCGGCACTGTCCCGCGGGTCGTTCGATCTGATCGATGCGCCCGACGGCGTCCTCCGCTTCCGACGCGCACACGACGGCGACCCCGTCGAGGTGGCCGTCAACTTCAGCGGCGTGGCGGTGGACCTCGGCGACCCGGGATGCATCGGTGCGCAGCTGCTGCTGGCCTCGGACGACCCGGAGCCGGCCACCGGGTTCACCGGCGTGCTCGGTCCCGACCAGGCGGTCGTGCTCCGGCGCTGACGCGACGGTCCGCACGGGCGGCGCAGGCTACAGCCAGGTCTCCTGCCAGAAGTCGACGGCCCCGAAGTCGCCCAGTGACATGGTGTGGTCACCGTCGTGCCCGCTCTGGCGGATGCAGCAGACGAGCGTCCCGATCCACGGGCCGTTGTCGATGCAGTGCACCGCGCCGCACCGCTGCCACTGCCGCGGCTCGGGCATGGCCAGGTCGTCGAGGTCGAAGTCGTCGTCGCGCCAGTCGCGGAGCGCACGCTGCGTGTGGTGGTGGATGGTCACGGTTGGTTCTGCCCCTTGTCGTCGTCGGTCGGTTGGTCGTCCCGGTGGTTCCTTCGCTTCCACCTGCCCGGTCCGCTCGCCGGCTTTCCCAATTCTCGGATGGCCGTTCGGTCACCTGTAGCCGGATCGTCGAACTGCAACCGTGTCCGACCCGCCCGCCCACGTTCCCTGGCCTGGTACGGCCCCACCCCGCGCCACCTGGGACCGTTTCGACCCGTTCCGTATCGGTCCGACCACGGTTCGTGTCGGCTAACCAACCACATGTCTGTGGTGAAATTGCAGGAACTCCCATGTCACAGGCAATTCTGGTGCTGACGGATGACAAGTCATGTTCAAATTCCTTACATGGGCCCCGTTCCGGGCACGATGCCGCCGGTAGGGTGACCCCATGGCGAACGACGGGACGACGGCAGTCGAGGACATCGTGCGGCGCAACATCGCCGCCCTCCGCTCCAAGGCCGGACTGACCCAGCAGGGCCTGGCCGACGAGATGCTCCTGCGGGGTATCGGGTGGACACGGGAGACGGTGGCCGCCGTCGAGACCACCAACCGGCGCATCGCCCTGACCGAGGCCATCGCCGTGGCCGCCTGTCTGGACGTCCCGCTGGCCCGCCTGGCCGCCACCGGGGCCGACTCGGTGGCCGTGGGTGACAGCCGCTGGTCGAGCGCCTACCTGGCGGCCGCCATCGCCGGCACCGCCGGCGACGTGTTCGCCCCCGAGAACTACGCCGCCCCACTGGCCACGTTCGCCGGGACCACGGCCGAGTGGGACGACGTGCCGCCGCGACCCCCGGCTCCGGGGGTCGCGCCCGTCGAGCCGGAGCGCCGGCGGCGCCCACGGGACCGTCGACTGGCCGAGTCGCTCGAATCCGGTGCGCCCGAAGCGCGGGGCACGGGCGAACCGTCCGACGCCCCCCAGCGGGCGGCCGAGCGCATCGAGCGCCGCCTGCGCCTCCGGGTGACGGCCGGGGACGTCGACACCACCGCCCAGCACCTCTACTCACGCAGCCTCGAGGCCGAGCGCGAGCGACGGGTCTCCGACCGGCACACCCTGACCGGTGGCTCGCTCCCCACCATCCGGGGCCACGTGTCGCGCGACCTCGACCGCGAGATCGCCCACGAGATGGAGAAGCGGACCGGACCGCCCGACACGCCCGACGGCACCGCTGGCCCCGTCACCGCCGACGAAGCCGCCTGGGAGGCCACGCGGCTCAACATCATCCTGGCCAACAAGGGCTACAGCGACAGTGACGTCACCCGCTGGTGGAACTTCACCCGGCACCGCGAGCTCGGGGACCAGACCATCGCCGAGGCCTGGCGCGACGGGCGCTACACGGCGGTGAGCCGCCTCATCCAGTCGCTCCCCGACCGGCACGAGATCGACGGTTCCGCCGGAGCCTGACTGACCAGCTGTTCAGACGGGTCCCCCGTGGTGGGCAGAATGGGGTGGGCCGGGCCCGATCCGGCGCCACCGACCGGGAGTGACCCCCCATGGACCGCCACCGACTGTCCGGCCTGCTCGAGGCCGAACGCGCCACCCACGCCGAGCGCAACGCCGGGTCCCGGGCGCAGTTCGCCGGCGCCGACCACCTCTTCACCGGGGTCCCCATGACGTGGATGACGAACTGGGCCGGCGGGTTCCCGCTCGCCCTGGCCGGGGCGCGCGGGCGCGGGTGACCGACGTGGACGGTCACTCGTACGTCGACTTCGCCCTGGGCGACACCGGGGCCATGGCCGGCCACTCCCCCCGACCGGTGGTCGACGCCGTCCGGCGGCGCATCGAGACCCTCGGCGGGATCACCGCCATGCTCCCGAGCGAGGACGCCGAGTGGGTGGCCGCCGAACTCACCCGTCGCTTCGGGCCCAGCCGGTGGTCGTTCGCCCTGAGTGCCACCGACGCCAACCGGTGGGCCCTGCGGCTGGCCCGACTGGTGACCCGCCGTCCCAAGGTGCTCGTCTTCTCCTACTGCTACCACGGCAGTGTCGACGAGACCTTCGTCGTGGCGGGCCCGGACGGGACCACCCGCTCGCGGCCGGGCAACGTGGCGCCGGCCGTGGATCCGGCGACCACCACCGTCGCCGTCGAGTTCAACGACCTCGAGGCCGTGGCCCGGGCGCTGGCCACCGGCGAGATCGCCGCCGTCCTGACCGAACCGGCACTGACCAACATCGGTATCGTGCTCCCCGACGACGGCTTCCACGCCGGGCTCCGCTCCCTCTGCGACCAGACGGGCACCCTGCTCATGATCGACGAGACCCACACCGTCTCGGCCGGGCCCGGCGGCTGCACCGCGGCATGGGAGCTCGACCCCGACATCGTGACGATGGGCAAGGCCATCGCCGGCGGGATCCCCATCGGCGCCTACGGCCTCCGGGACGACGTGGCCGAGCGGGTCCTCGCCGCCGTGGCCGACCAGCACGCCGACATCGTCGACGTCGGCGGGATCGGCGGCACGCTGGCGGGCAACGCACTGTCGACGGCTGCCGCCCGGGCCTGCCTCGGCCAGGTGCTGACCGACGACGCGTTCGCCCGTATGGACGCGCTGTGCGCCCGCCTCACCGACCGGGCCGCCGCTACCGTGACCCGCCACGGGATGCCCTGGACCGTCACCCGACTCGGTGCCCGCTCCGAGTACCGGTTCTGCTCACCCGGCCCGCGCAACGGCACCGAGTCGGCGGCGGCGGACGACCCCGAGCTCGACGAGTACCTGCACCTGTCCATGAGCAACCGGGGTGTCCTCATCACCCCGTTCCACAACATGGTCCTGATGTGCCCGGAGACCACGGAGACCGACGTCGACCTCCACGCCGAGCTGTTCGAGGACGCCGTCACCCGACTGGTCGGTTGACGCACGGAGCGTTACCGCCGGCTCGCTGCACGTGGCGACACCGGCATGCCACGCGGTGTTCGCTTGCGGACCACCCCGATTTCGTGTTTGCTAGTCGGTGGGTCCGGCTGGTGGTGGAACCGGCTGGCGGCGGCCCACGGCGGAAGGCGAATTCACCATGCGACGGAATTTCTTCGCGGTCCTACTCAGCGCGCTCCTGGGCGTCCTGGCCATTGCGGCGGTGCCCGGCACGGCCGGTGCGACACCAAGGCCCAAGAAGCCTGGGCCACCACTGAATCTGGTACTGACGCCGATCGACACCGCGGCCGTCGTGTCGTGGTCGCCGCCGGCGGCGTTCGCCGGTCCGGCCGTCACCGGCTACCGGGTGGTCGTGGCCGTCGGGCTTCCCGCGTGCGCCTGGATCTCGGCCACGTCGTGCCTGGCGACGGGCATGAAGAACGGGAAGTCCTTCCTGATCCGGGTCTCCGCGGTCAATTCCGTCGGCGTCAGCTCCCCGGTCCGGTCGAAGGTCACCCCGACGACGACGCAGAACTGCGGGTACATCGGGCCATTCGCCAACCTGCAGGACTGCAACCTCTACGGCCACGACTTCAGCGGCGTCGACCTGACAGGCGCCAATCTGAGCGGGGCCGATCTCGACTACGCCAACTTCCACGACACCGTCCTGGCCTCGGCGAGGTTGGCCGGCGCCTCGCTCGGCGCCATCTCCTCGGGTGGCGTCATCGGCACCCCGGCGTCGCTGCCCACCGGCTGGGCCGTCGGCGGCGGCTACCTGATGGGCCCGGGCGTGAACCTGACCAATCTGGACCTGTCCGGGGTCACGTTCCCGACGGTGGACCTCACCAACGCCAGTCTGTACGGGGCGAACCTCACCGGGGCCACGCTCGGAGCGGTCACCAGCTTCAACGGGGCCAACCTCGACTACGCCGACCTGGCCGACGTCAACCTGGCCTCGGCGAGGTTGGCCGGCGCCTCGCTCGGCGCCATCTCCTCGGGTGGCGTCATCGGCACCCCGGCGTCGCTGCCCACCGGCTGGGCCGTCGGCGGCGGCTACCTGATGGGCCCGGGCGTCAACCTGACCAACCTGGACCTGTCCGGGGTCACGTTCCCGACGGTGGACCTCACCAACGCCAGTCTGTACGGGGCGAACCTCACCGGGGCCACGCTCGGAGCGGTGACCAGCTTCAACGGGGCCAACCTCGACTACGCCAACCTGGCCGACGTCGACCTCCAGGGGGCGAACCTCACCGGCGCCTCGCTCGGCGCCATCTCCTCGGGTGGCGTCACCGGCACACCGACAGCGCTGCCCACCGGCTGGGCCGTCGGCGGCGGCTACCTGATGGGCCCGGGCGTCAACCTGACCAACCTGGACCTGTCCGGGGTCACGTTCCCGACGGTGGACCTCACCAACGCCAGTCTGTACGGGGCGAACCTCACCGGGGCCACGCTCGGAGCGGTGACCAGCTTCAACGGGGCCAACCTCGACTACGCCAACCTGACCGACGTCGACCTCCAGGGGGCGAACCTCACCGGCGCCTCGCTCGGCGCCATCTCCTCGGGTGGCGTCACCGGCACACCGACAGCGCTGCCCACCGGCTGGGCCGTCGGCGGCGGCTACCTGATGGGCCCGGGCGTCAACCTGACCAACCTGGACCTGTCCGGGGTCACGTTCCCGACGGTGGACCTCACCAACGCCAGTCTGTACGGGGCGAACCTCACCGGGGCCACGCTCGGAGCGGTGACCAGCTTCAACGGGGCCAACCTCGACTACGCCAACCTGACCGGAGCCAATCTGACGGGCGCCGACTTCTTCGGCGCCGCCCTCGGAGCGGTCACCTGGTCGAACACCACCTGCCCGGACAGTTCCAACAGCGACACGAACGGGAGTGACCCGGACTCCTGCATCGGCTACGGGATCTGAACTGGCGCAACTCCGGCCGAGGCGGGTGGCCACTGCCACCTATCGCCCGTCACCCGCCTCGGCACGAGCGCGTCCGAACGACTCCTCGTCCGATCGATCCGTCAGGGGAGATCGTGCCTCCACGGGCGCGCCCGGAGCGCCGCACCGCCGGAGGTGGCATCCGCCCCGTCCAGTCCACCGGCCCGCCTGGCTTGCCATGCGGTCGGATCCGACCGCATGGCTCACTCATGCCGTGGCGACGACAGGTGCTCCGATGCACCACCGCGATGACGATCCGCACGCCGTCCTCCCACACTCCACGCACATCCGGCGGCGCGTCGTCGCGCTGACGGGTCCGGCGGCAGCGGGTACCGGTTGATAGGTGTCGACGGCGGGGAGGCCGCACCGGTCGAGCCTGGTTGACGTCCCCCCGAGTGGTGTAGTTCCGGGGGTCCACCATCATGAGGTGGCCACCGGGTGATCTTCGGTTGAACCGACAAGCTCAACCAAGGAGGACCACCCAGTGGCCATCACCGATACTGACCTCAACGAACTGCTGACCGCCATCCGCGCCGGCGGCGACATCGACGTCGTCCGCCAGGGCGTGGCCCTGATGCTCCAGGCCCTCATCGACGCCGAGGCGACCGCCCGGATCGGGGCCGACCGCTTCGAGCGGACGGACGGTCGGACCACCCAGCGCAATGACACCCGGGACCGGCTGCTCTCGACCAAGGCCGGTGACGTTGACCTGAAGATCCCGAAGCTCCGCCAGGGCAGCTTCTTCCCGTCCATCCTCGAGCGTCGGCGCCGCATCGACCGGGCCCTGTTCGCCGTGGTCATGGAGGCCTACGTCCACGGGGTCTCCACCAGGAAAGTCGACGACCTGGTGGTCGCCCTCGGCCTCGAGTCCGGGATCTCCAAGTCCGAGGTCAGCCGCATCTGTTCTGAGCTCGACGAGCAACTGGGCGCCTTCCGGTCACGTTCCCTGGCTCACATCGAGTTCCCCTACGTGTTCCTGGACGCCACCTACCTGATGGGCCGGGTCAACCACCAGGTCGTCTCCCGGGCCGTGGTGGTCGCCACCGGGGTGTCGATGGACGGCCACCGGGAGGTGCTGGGCTGTGCCGTCGGGGACTCCGAGGACGGGGCCTTCTGGACCGAGTTCCTGCGCTCGCCGCGGGCCCGGGGACTCGGCGGGGTGCGCCTGGTCATCTCCGACCAGCACCTGGGCCTCAGAGCCGCCGTCGAGGCGGTGATGGTGGGATCAGCCTGGCAGCGGTGCCGGGTCCACTTCATGCGCAACGTGCTCACCCGGGTGAAGCGGAACAACACCCACATGGTGATCGCCGCCATCCAGACGATCTTCGCCCAGCCCGACGCCCGGGCCGTCCGGGAGCAGTTCGAACGGATCGTGGCCACCCTGGACGATCAGTTCCCCGACGTGGCCACCATGCTCACCGACGCCAGGGAGGACCTGCTGGCCTTCTGCGCCTTCCCCGAAGCCCACTGGCGGAAGGTCTGGTCGACCAATCCACTCGAGCGCCTCCACCGGGAGATCAAGCGGCGCACCGACGTGGTCGGGGTGTTCCCCAACGACGCCAGTGTCGAACGCCTGGTCACCGCCGTGGTCGTCGAGGCTCACGACGAGTGGCAGGTGGCCGAGCGTCGCTATCTGTCGGAGACGTCGATGGCCCTGCTCCGACGAATGGAGGCGGCAGCCCTCGTGGAGGCTCCCGACGAGACATCGGAAAGCAGGCCGCTGGCCGGCTGAGGTCGTTACCCTTTCGGGGTGGCCACCGTCCTCCCCGAGATCGACGTCGAAAAGGTCAAGTGCTACTGCCGCGGCAGGGTGCCTGAGCGTTTGAAGGACGAGGTCCGCATCGAGGCCTCCACACGGGGGAAGTCCGTCTCCATCCACGAGTGCCGGCCCATCTGGAAAGGCGCGCCCGGGGAGTGGACCAAGACCTCGGTCGCCCAGCTCCGCTACGAAGGGGACGGCACCTGGACGCTCTACTGCGCGGACCGCAACAGCAAGTGGTTCCTGTACTTCGACCTCGACAGCCACCAGCCCGTCGACGTCATTCTCGAGGAGATCGAGGCCGACCCTACCGGCATCTTCTGGGGCTGACACACGGCCGGGTGACGCATCGGATCGACGCGCCTACCATCACGTCAGACCGAGGACCGCTTCTCCACCACTCGGCGGGACGTCATCCGAGCCTGCGTTACGAGACCGAGGAATGGACACCGGCTACTCGTAAGCGTCCGCTTTTCGGCCACGGCGGGCGGTTCTGTGTACCTGGCCATTCACACATCGCAGAGGTGCCCACGGCAGGATTCGAACCTGCGACGCACGGTTTAGGAAACCGACGCTCTATCCCCTGAGCTACGTGGGCGGGACTGCCGCGTGAGCCTCCGCGTCGGGCTCCGCGTGTAGATCTTCCGCCAGCCTACGCCGAGTGCACTCAGGTGAAGCTTCCGACGGGGTCTCCGAGCGTCCCGATGACAAAGCCATATTTGTTCTTCGTTTGTGGCTGCAGAACACGTGATCAGGACCGAGCGGATCGCCGAGGTCGAGCTGGAGCTGTCGGAGCAGGAAGTGGTGATTGCCAACGCGCTGGCCCGCTCACCTTTCTCGGTGCATCCGATACGGGCGGGATCTGCTCCGCCGAAATCAGAGGAACCGCCGACCCCGTGTCGAGAGGTCCACATCCGTAGGGACGAATACTGACGCCCAGAGCCGGTGTTCGGTGACAGGTGTCAGCTCCACCGCGGGTACCAGGAGTTCCGTGGGCGCGTATGGACCGGACGGGCCGAATGGACGATCGGGCATTCGGCCCTTGCCGCAGGATCTGGTGGACCGTAGCCTCGGACGTGGAGACCGGCCCGCCCGCCATCAGGTGGTCACCGGTCTCACGGGTCGCAATGCGCCGCTCGGACTACCAACTGCAGGAGGTCCGTCATGAAGGCACTGGTCTACAAGGGTCCTGGCAAGAAGGCCTGGGAGGAAGTACCCGATCCGAAGATCGAGCAGCCGACCGACGTGATCGTGCAGATGGTCGCCACGACCATCTGCGGCACCGACCTTCACATCCTCAAGGGTGACGTCCCCGAGGTGGACGTCGGCCGCATCTTGGGCCACAAGGGGATCGGCGTGATCACCGAGGTGGGCGAAGGAGTCACCCAATTGGTCGTGGGCGACCGGGTGATCGTCGCGTGCGTCAGTTCGTGTGGGAAATGCTCGAACTGTCGTAAGGGCCTCTACAGCCATTGTCTCGACCCTGAGGGAATGGCAGGGATCGGGTGGATCTTCGGCTACATGATCGACGGGACGCAGGCCGAATACGTTCGAGTCCCGTTCGCCGAGAACTCCGTGTACAAGGTCCCCGACGGCATGACCGACGCCGAGGGCATCCTCCTCTCGGACATCCTGCCGACCGGCTTCGAGATCGGCGTGCAGTACGGACGGGTTGCACCGGGTGACGTCGTCGCGGTGATCGGCTCCGGGCCCGTCGGCCTCTCCGCCGTCATGACGGCCCGGCTCTACGGCCCGTCGAAAATCATCGCCATCGATCTTGACAATGCACGGCTCGCCCGAGCCGCAGACTTCGGCGCCACCGACACGGTCAACTCGGGTGATCCAGACTGGAAGGACCAGGTCCTCGCGCTCACGGACGGCCTGGGCGTCGATGTCGCCATCGAGGCGGTCGGGGTTCCCGAGACGTTCACCATGGCGACAGTCATCGTCCGCCCGGGCGGTAACGTTGCCAACATCGGCGTACACGGCAAGTCGGTCGACCTGGCTCTCAACGAGCTCTGGATCAAGAACATCGACATCTCCATGGGCTTGGTCAACACGAACACCCTCTCGATGCTGCTGAAGCTCGTTGCCGAGCACAAGCTCCCCGCCGAGAAGTTCGTCACGCACGAATTCTCGTTCGACCAGATGCTTGAGGCCTATGACGTCTTCGGGCATGCAGCAGAGCACGACGCGCTCAAGGTCCTCATCCACTAGGGGGTCTGCTCAGACCGAACAAGCGCTGCCGGGCTCTGCGTCAGATCCAGGAGCTCGCCCGAGTGTTCGCCGTCCGCACTGGTCCCACTACGTGATTCGGCGGAGGGGGGCGTTCGCATCTGGTTGCGAGCGGGCACAAGGGCCAAGGTGGACGTGAGGCAAGGCGCTCAGGGGTCCCCTGTGCGTCACGAAGATGAAGAAGGGCAATCGAAATGGCTGGTAAGGCAGATCAGATGAAGGGCCAGGCGAAAGAAGCCGTCGGCGACCTGACCGGGAACAAGGACTTGAAGGCCGAGGGCACAGCGGACCGCCAGGCTGGTGAAGTCAAGGAGGAGGTCGGCAAAGTCGAGGAGAAGGTCGACGAGGCCATCGACAAGGTGAAGGGCGTCCTCCACAAGAAGTAGGCGGATTCCGCCGGGCCGGGGTTCGGGTGAGTTCGTGATCATCGGCCGAGCAGGCCTGCCCCCCAGGCGGACGGGAGGAAGTCGATCGGTGCCCTTGTTCGGTTCGCTGGGAGCCTGTCCACCGGTGACCTGGACACTCAGACTGGGAGGTTGAGATGGCCGAGATTTACGACCAGGGTCAACCCGAGGAGCCCGAGCGCTCCAGATGGAACGTCTCCGAGTGGCACGGAAGGACGCTCATCGATCGCGACGGCGAAAAGATCGGCAAGCTGCAGGACGTGTATGTCGACGTCGAAACCGATGAGCCCCAGTTCGCCACGGTCAAGGAGGGCTTCATCGGACGGCACCTGACCTTTGTGCCTCTCGCCGGTGTTCAGATCGGTCCGGATGATCTTCAGGTCCAGGTGACCAGAGAGGCGGTCCGGACGGCGCCCGACATCGAGATGCATGGTGAAGAGCTCTCCCAAGCGGACGAGTCCACGCTCTATCACCACTTCGAGATGAACTACACGCCGATCGACACGGAAAGCGGGCGCCGCTTGGCTCGGCGTTGAGCGCCGGGTGCAGTCGATGTGCCAGCCACCCACCGGTGGGGATAGCGCAGCTGCGGCGCATGCCGATGCCTATCCCTGCAGGGCCCGAGTCTGATTCTCTCCCGGCGTTGTGTAGCGCGTTGCCGACATAGCGGTAGCCGCCCACGATTCTCGAAGTCACAGGTTACTCAGCAGCTGAGCGATGCCTCCCGCAAGCTCGGCATTGGCACGCATGAGACGCACGATGGTCGCGATGTGCTCAGTCTCTGGTCCGGCTGCGGGTGCGGTTTCGGTCAGTTCCTGGATGATCCGGGAAAGGCGAATGGCGATGTCTTCGAGTCGTTCGTCGAGGCTGTCCAGTGGGGTCATGACCCAAAGTCCTCCGCACTTCCGTGCCGGCAGCGGAAAGCGATTTCGCCGTCTGTTCCTCCTCCCGGCGCATCGTTGCCTCTGCTCTCGATCTCCCGCCCACAGGGGCGATCACTGCGGTCGCAGTACACGGGGTGCTCCTATTCGGCACCAGGGTGGAACGGGTCCACGGTCGACGATTGAGCGGCTTCCTTCGGCATGCCGGTGAGCGCGACCGTCGCGCCGCCTACCGGATCGAGGATCCAGTAGGCAAGCAGCTTCATCCGGTCGGTGAGGAGGAACCACACGAGCGCATAGCCCCAGACCAGGGCTGCGTACGTCCAACCGAGGGGCGTCATGAAGACCCCGTAGACGGCGATCAGGGTCGCCAGCGCCTGTGTGCCGAGCACGGCCAGCAGGAGGATCCGGGCCGGCCGAATTGACCAGAACGGACCGCGGGTCCGGGCGAGGAAGATGGTCAGGTGCCCGGCCACCGAGAGCATCAGATACATCAGGGTCTGCAGGTGGGCATGGTCGAGGTGGAACACCTGGTCGCCCAGGGTGAACAGACCGAAAGCGGCGATCGGTCCGATGACGCCGAGTACGGTGGCGATCCCGAGCACCAGGCGCATGTTCCACGCCTCGGGCTGCTCCCGGTAACGCACGTTGTCATACGCGATGGACAGAATGGCACCGTCGTTGAGCAGGGCCAGCATCACGATCTGGATCGCCGTGACCGGGAAGAAGTTGTAGATTAGGATCACGGCTGAGACGAACAGCAGCACACGCACGGTCTCCGCGATGCGGTAGATGGCGTAGCTGTTCATCCGCTGGAAGATCCTGCGGCTCTCTTTGATCGCGTCGATGATCACCGAGAGCCCGGGAGTGGTCAGCACGATGTCCGCCGCCGCCCGTGCCGCATCCGTGGCGTCCGAGACGGCGATGCCGCAGTCGGCCTTCTTCAGGGCCGGAGCGTCGTTCACCCCGTCGCCCGTCATGCCGACGATGTGCCCTCGCCTCTGGAGAATGTCCACGATGTGGAATTTGTGTTCCGGGAAGACCTGGGCGAACCCATCGGCATCGTCGATGGCCTGAGCCGTCGCAACGGTCTCATCGCGCTTCACGTCGCCCAGCCCGGAGGCGTCGAGGATGTCCGTGCCCATCCCGAGCGTCCTGGCCGTCTCCCGGGCGATGGCCAGGGCATCGCCGGTGACCATCTTGACGTCCACGCCCATGCGGAGGGCGGTGGCAATGGTCGACTTGGCGTCCTCCCGCGGTGGGTCGAAGAGGGGCAGGACCCCGACGAAGTTCCACAGTCCGTCTCCCTCGGCCCGGGCCACACCCAATGAACGGAAGCCTCGTGCCGCGAACTCGTCGACTGCTGCGTCGACGTCTGCCTTCACCTGCGACTCATCCGCGGACAGCTCCAGGATCACCTGGGGTGCACCTTTGGTCACCTTGAACGAGGTGCCGTCCGTGACGGTGACAGTGGCTTCGGTGCACTTGCGCACCGCATCGAACGGTTGGAACTCGGTCACGTGGTAGTCGTCCAACGAGTGATCATCCGTCAGGCCACCGAGCACCGCCAGATCGATGGCGTCGGCATCATCGGCGCGTGATGCCAGAGAGGCGTCGAGGATCACCTGTCCTCCCGTAAGTGGAGCGACAGCGAAGGGATCGCCCAGGGTGAGCTTGTTCTGGGTCAGGGTCCCGGTCTTGTCCGTGCAGAGCACGTCCACGCCGGCCAGCTCCTCGATGGCCACCAGCCGGCTGACGATGGCCTTCTTGGAGGCAAGGACTCGGGCACCGACGGCCATCGTCACCGACAACACCGTTGGCATGGCCACGGGAATGGCGGCCACGGTGAGCACGAGGGCGAACTGCAAGGTCGTGAAGAACGGGTCCCCCCGGATGGTGGAGACGGCGATGATCACCACGACCATGGCCACCGCCAGGATGATCAGATACGTGCCGATCTTGAGAACGGCCCGTTGGAAATGGCTGACCGTCTGGGCTTCCTGGACCAGTTCCGCGGTCTGCCCGAAGTAGGTGTCCGCACCCGTCGCGTAGACGAGTGCGCCGATCTCGCCCTGGCGGATGATCGAGGCAGAGAACACCGCATCACCGGACTGGCAGGCGGCGGGCAGCGACTCCCCGGTCAGTGCCGACTGATCCACTTCGATCGGGTCGCCGTCCAGCAGGCGTGCGTCTGCGGGCACGATGTCACCCATGCGGAGCCGGATGACGTCCCCCGGCACCAGCTCACGTGAGGGTGGAGTGACCCATTTGCCGTCCCGTTTGACACGGGCCTTGACCGCCAACTCGGCCTTGAGGGCGGCGATGGCCTTGCCCGCCTGGCGCTCCTCCCAGAACCCGATCCCTGCGTTGGCCAGGAGCAGGAGCAGGATGATGACGAAGTCGGGCCAGTGCCCGAGCACTCCGGAGAGAATCACCGCCACCTCGATCATCCAGGGGATGGGTCCCCAGAAGTAGGTGAGGAACTTCAGCAGCGGGTTGACCCGCTTCTCCACCAGCTCGTTCGGACCGTACTGCACGAGGCGCTTCTCGGCCTCGACCTGGGTGAGGCCGTCCGGGGACGAACCGAGCCGATCCTGGACCTCGGCGACAGGAAGGGTCTTCAGGTCGCCAGGCGCATCCGGCTTCGAGCCTGAAGCCTCGCGTTCGGTGCCGGTGGACTCCATTGCTGTCAGTCTCCTGCGATTGGCCAATCAATGACAGTCTGCCCGGTCTTTGGGTGTCCCCGAAGTGTCGGGGCGCAGCAACATTCTCGGGCGGAACGTCGGTTGGACCGGGTTGCACAGGACAAAGCCGACCCTGCACGAAGAGGTCGGCCGCCACGAAAGACAAAAACCGCAGCAGCCGTTGCTTAGGAGACCACGCCTTTGTCTCCGCCTGATACCGCGTTCCGTGGGTGACGGATTCGCGTTCCACATCTGGGCGGTCTACGCCCTCCCCCGTCGCTTAGAAGTCCAGGTCAGACCTAAGGCGCGGAAGTCCTACGTGGGCGGGACTGCCGCGTGAGCCTCCGCCTCAGGCTCCGCGCGTGCATCGCCCCAGCCTAGGCCGAGTGCACCGGGGGGCAGCAGTGGATCGGTCCACGGACATTTCTCGTGACGGCGCCGTCCAGGTCGCCCGTCCGTTCCTCGACGAGCTTGTCCGTGACCAGGCGGAGGACCGGGCTCCCCGTCGGGCGAGTGAGGTGGGCGAGACCTGGAATGCGGGACGTCGCCCCGACCGCCACCCGCGAGGGGGGAACCGAAGCGATGGGCGACCCGGTGCGTTCCGGCGCGGCACCCACGGACGATCCACTGTCGCCAGGCCGACAGCCATCGTCACGTTGCGACAGGGTCACGGCTGGCGGGACCCCGGAGACCGGCCATCGCCTGGTGGCGACCGGCGAGGGAACGCACCGATCTCAACCCGATCGGGCGGCGATCTTCCGGGCGGCTCTCCCACCACCTCCTGCATTCCTGCCCTCCCGACAGGACGGGCTCCCGGATCGGGGCGCGCTGTCGACCGTCCGTGAACGGCCCGCACGGGGGGATACGGTGGACGCCGTGGATCTCCCAGAGCTCGTGGTCGGGGACGTCGGCGAATGGCGACGATGGCTGAGCGCCCATCACACCGACTCCCTGGGGGTGTGGCTGGTACTCGCCAAGAAGGGAACGGTCGGACCGACAACCGTCTCCTACGACGAGGCGCTGGACGAGGCGATCTGCTTCGGCTGGATCGATGGTCAACTGGGGCGTCGCGACACCGCCACGTTCCGACGACGATTCACCCCTCGGAGAGCTCGCAGTCCGTGGTCCCAACGGAACGCTGCCATCGCTGAACGACTGATCGCCACCGGCCGAATGCATCGGTCCGGCGAAGAGGAGGTGCGGCTGGCGAAGGAGGACGGTCGATGGGAGGCCGCCTACGCCGGGCAGGCCAGCATGGAGGTACCGGAGGACCTCGCCTCCGCCCTGCGTGCCGATCCTCGCGCCACGGCGATGTTCGCAACTCTGACGAGTGCGAATCGGTACGCCATCCTCTACCGGGTCGGGAACGCCAAGAAACCCGAAACCCGCTCCAAGCGCATCGGCCAGTTCGTCGAGATGCTGGCCCGAGGTGAGACGATCCATCCCCAGGCTCCATGATCACCCGGGGAGACGCTCCGCCGCCGACGACGGCAACCACCCCGGGACACCGGGCCGGCGGGTCAGATCGCTCGTGGGCGATCGCTCGTAGGATGGCCCCCGCCAACCTCGAGGAGGCGTTGCGTGCGACCGATCTTCCATCTCTCGATTCCTGTTCGGGATCTCGACGAGGCAGTCGACTTCTACGGAAGTCACCTGGGCGCCGAGATCGGTCGCAGGACCACGGCGTTCGCCGATGCTCTGGTGTTCGGTGCACAGGTGACATTGCAGCATGATCCGGCCAATGTGACCGTTCCCATGCCACGTACACGTCACTTCGGCGCCACGATCCGGTGGGACGAGTGGGAGACGATCGCGGCACGCTTCGGCGGCGGTCCACTGACCGTGGAGCCCCCGACCATCTCCTACGTGGGAGAGCCGATCGAGCAGGGCAAGCTGATGATCGTCGATCCGAGCGGCAATCGCATCGAGATCAAGGCCTACCGTCAGCCGGGCAACGTCCTAGGTCCGCTGGCTGACTGAACCTGGATCCACCGGGGGTGCCTCAGGTCGCCGAGCATCGAGCCCGCTCCGGCACCTCTGGGACGGTGTTCCGGACATTGACCGAGATCCCGTCAGGTGAGTGCCACCGCTGCTTCGATCGCCGAGCGGGGACTGCTGAGGACGGGGGTAGCCGTCTTGCACTGTGGCACTGCGGCGGCCATGGATGCCTGGGCGAGAACGACGATGTCCACACCCGGTTCAAGAGAATCTACTGCCGCGGCAATCGCGCCTTCGTAGCCGGTCATGTCGCCGTTCTCGAACAGTGACCAGGCATCGGTGACCACCACTGCCTCGATGGTGGGTGTCCGACCCATGTCGTGTGCGACTTCGGTCAACAACTGCACCGTGGGCCCCATGGTGCTCTCGAGGGCGGCGACAACGGCGATCCGGGAACCGGAGTCAACGGCACGTTCCGCCATCGGCCGGTCGACCCGGACGACCGGGACACCCACGGCCGATGCCAGCAGTTCGGCAGGTCCACCGATGGTCGAGCAGGTGCAGACCACCACGGAAGCTCCACGTGCGGCTTCCTCGAGCCGAACGATGAGTCGCGCCGTCAGCTCGTCGTCGACTCCGCCACGCTCCCGTGCGTCTGCCAGGAGCGACTCATCGACGACATGGGTCGAACGTCGTCCTGGGGACACCTCGTCGAGCAATCCGGTGAACGTGCCGACGTGCACCTCCGCGGTGTGAAGGAATCCGATGGTCACCGTTCGATTCTTTCACCCTGTCCGGGCGGTCCCGTGACGCCGGGAAGGTGGAACCGTGACCTGACGTTCAGGTGAGCGAGCGACGGACGGTCGCCAGATGCCGCGCCGCATGGCTCCCCATGTCGGCGCCCCGATCCCTTCCCTTCCAGCACCACGTCGCCGTGGCCGCACTGATCGCGGTTCGGCACGTTCCCAGCAGGTCCCGGTCACGGGCGTCGGGATAGTGGTCGGCCACCTCCTCCTCCAGGTGGGCCAGGTCCCATTCGAGTGGCCCCGACGCCACGGTCTCGAAGTCGACGAACACGGCTTGTCCGCCAGACACGAGGATGTTGAGTCGATGCGGCGAGCCGTGGAGCACGGCTGCGGAGCTGCATGTGGCATCGAGCGCGTCGATCCCCTCGAGGAGAGCGCGCCGGAGCAGTGCGCGGTCGCCCACCGCCAGTCCACCTGGGAAATCAGGACCCTGCAGGAGGTCCACGGCCGCCGCCAGCCGGTCCCGGCAACGGGGCAGGTCTGACCGGCTCGATAGTCGTGCCAGTCCCGCGTGCAACCTCGAGAGGGAGTCCGCCACCTCCGCCGGGGTGGCCGTTCGCTCCTCGGCCACATGGTGCCAGAACGTGACCCACCGCCCCTCCACGTTCACCGGTTGGGTCCGTCCGATGTCGATCGGTGGGACCACCGGTGCACCCACTCCATCGAGAGCCGTCGCCCACCGGTGCTCCCGGGCCGCAGCATCGAAGTCCCGGGCGATCTTGGCCACGACGGGGCTCGGCGACAACCATGTGACGACGTTGTTCGTCGAGCGGAGGTCGACCGGCACACCTACTGGTCGCCCTCCGTGCCGAACGAGGTCTGCCACCGCCGCGATGACGTCCACGCCCCCATGGTCGCACCTGGCGAGCGGGGGGACAGCCCGCGATGTCGGGGGAGCGCGGAGACGTCGGACTAGCTGCCTCGCTTGGCCGTCTCCGATGCGACGTCCTGGGTCACCTTCACGATGTTCCCCGCGAGCCGGGTGGAACTGCTGACCAGCTGCTCGGTCATCCTGAACGCCGAGTCGATGATCTTCTGACGCGGCCCGTCTTCCGCGCTCACATCGGGGAAGACACCGTTCACCGTGTCGAGGAACTTCCGCACCGATTCCAATGCCGTGTTCCCGGCATCGTGGAACGACGCGATCAGACGATCGGTGCTGCCAGGACGGGCCTCTGTGGTGGACATGTCGACCTCCGTCTCTCTGCCCTCGATTCGCCAGCATCTGGCTTCGGCAATTGTCATCACCCGGACGGAGGCCGAGGTAGAGGCTTTCGACAGCTTCTCACCGGACAGGCGCATCCCGGAGCACCGGGTCGGTGACCCACTGCGCAACGGGTCGGGCGGCCCGCCCCGCTCCGACCGGGTGCACGGGCTTAGCCTGTTCCGGTGAGACGGATCGGGATCGTCCTGGCAGCGCTCGGCGCGTCGGCCTCCATCGCGTGCAGCTGTTCGACTCCGCCCACGACGGCCCCGTCCACGACGGCCCCGTCCACGACGGCGGGTCACACCGCCGGGACCCGGTCTGCGACGCTCGCCTGCCTCCCGACGTTTGCCCCTGGCACTTCCGAGCCGGACAGGGCCCTGGTCGGCAGGTCCTTGGGAGCTGCGGTGATCCTGGCATCGGACTCGCACCAGACGACACGGGTCGTCGCCCGCAACGGCACCTGTGTGAACATCACCTCAGACTTGGTAAGCAGTCGGATCGACCTCTGGATCGTCGACGATCGGGTCATCAAGGCCGTCGAGGAGGGACCGGTCGGCACGACCTCGGAGGCATAGCGGAGGCGTTCGACGGCAGCACCCTGGGGATCCCCGTCCGCCGGGTCATCGGCGATCGCCGGCGGGTCCGCGTACCGGGCACCACCTGCCCGAACGGCACCTGCGGGCGTGCGGACATCCACGGCTCGCTCCGTGGCCCGTGGAGCGAGGATCCGTGCCTCCTGGCTTCAGGCCGGCGCAGGAACGGGTGGGTTCGGATCAGGACCCGGGCGATGCTCGAAGAGCCGTCGGTGGTAGTGGGTGTCGAGCAACCGTGCACGCGACGTCAGCCGGTCGGTGGCCGCCTCCGCGTGCACCACGTGGCAGCCCGCATCGAGGGCCTCGGTGATCCGCCTCCTGGTCAGGGCCCGGCGCAGCTGACGTGCCTGGTGGCGGGGGTGGGTGGCGTCGAATCCGATCCACGCAAGATCCCCGTCGATGGCCATCGCCCCTACGCACACCAGGCGATCGTCGACGAACGCGCCGTAGTGGGCGAACCCTTCGGCTCCCACGGTGGCACCGAACCACGGACTCAGCGACACCGACGAGTGCCAGGCGCCCCAGGCCCGCACGTTCAGATCGGAGACGTGTTCGGCATCGCTCGACGTCAATCGTCGGACGTCGATGGCGTCCGTGTCGACGGCGAGCTCAACCCTGTCGGAGTCGTCGAAGCAGCGCCACACCTTGGTGACCGTCTCCGCCACGGGATGGAGACCGAGCTCGACCAGTTGATCGGCTAGGTCCCCCGGCGCCGCAGCCGGGGAGAGTTCGACCCGGAACCCGTGCTGTCCCAGTTCGAGGTAGAAGTCGATGATCCGCCGGATGTCCCGACGTGTGGCCGGCGTTGCCGTCCCGAGGGCCACGACCCGGTTGAACGCGCTCGAATCCACCGAGGTGAGCGCCGGGAGAGGTACGGCGCCCCGCCGGTCCACCACCGCCCCGAGCGGGTTTCCGACGACGTCCGCGGCCAACTCGACGCAACGTGCCCACACCTGTGCCTCGTGCACCTCGACCCTGGTTGCGACGGATCCTGGACTCGATTCGCTCACCGGCACACGGCAACGGTAACCGGTACTCCTGTCCCTCGACCGACACTCGTGACCGGCCCGCTCGTGGAGCTCCCGAAGGGACCCGACGACGGGCTGGCACGCCCTGTCGAGCGCGTCGATCTCCCGGTCGGGGTCGATACGGGCACGGCCTCCTCCGTCACCCCACCGTTTCCCCGGTCCGCCGGGCGCGTGTCGCTTCCCAGCCCATCGGGGACGTCGTCACCCTGCGACCGCGGGCTCGTCGAACAGCAGGAGCTCGTCCTCGTCAGGAGGCTGGAAGATCGTCGCCCACTCGTTGAAGTGGTCCCGGGTCATCGGCGAAGCTGTCCACTCGCCCGACGCGGTACGGCGGTCAGCTCGCTCGATCAGCTCCTCCAACGGCGCATCGAGGTAGTGCAGTTCGACCTCCGCCCCCAACGACCGCGCCCCGATCCGCTTCTCGTCCCGTTCCGCCCGCGCCCAGTGGCCCCACTCCAGGATCACGCTCTGACCCAGGGCGAGGAGTTCTCGGGTGAGCGCCCACAGCTGGCGTTCGAGTCGGACGCGCAGCTCGTCGTCCCACACGTCTCCACCCAGATGCGTCACCCACTCGTCCTTGTCCAGCCGGACCGCCGGGATCCTGGGAGCGAGCTGGCGCGCGAGCGTCGACTTTCCCGAGGCCGGGAGCCCGCAGATCAGTACGAGGCGGGTCCGGGGTACGGCGACATGGTCACGAGCCCGGTCAGAGGCCATGGGGATAGGGTACGGGACCCTGGGCCGCCCGCACCACGTTCCGGGCGGTCGATCCTCGCCGGCGCATCGGGGACTGGCCGCGAGCTGACGGGGCGGTCGAGATCCCGGGGTGAGCGCCGAGGAGGGGAGCATCGGGATCCGACGGAACCTGTCGTCCATCAGCTCCACCGATGACCGGAACCGGGCGGTGGCGGGGCAGCGGCCGGGTCACGCCCCCCGGTCGATCTCCACCACGGGCGGAACGGCTCGCCACCTATACTCGCCACCCGTGAGCTACGCGGTCGATTTCGTCAACGTGTCCACCGAGGGTCTGGAGTCGTCACCCGTGGTGGCCGCGCTGGCCGGCCTGCGAGCCAACGAGGCCCGCTACTTCAAGAACAAGTACGACCACGTCTTCACGGTCGTTCCTGCCACCGAGGCGATCGGGGACATCGACCTCGTGCACCGCATCCTCGAGGAGGAACGGGGCATCGTCATCGGGTCACCCCCGCTCGAGGCGACGACGTTCCAGGTCGAGAACATCCGCTGGACCTACGTCTTCTACCAGAGCGGGCTGTCGATCAACGTCCTCTACACGCTGGATGGGTCGGATCCGAAACGGGCGGTCGGGTTCAAGCTCTCGGAGGGGATGGACGTTCCCGACGAGTTGGGGTCGTTCAAGTTCGCCCGCCAGAAGTCGAAGCTGGCCGGGACCATCCGCGGCTCGTATTTCGTGATCAAGGGCGAGTACTGAGCCGATAGGGCGCCGGCGCCTACTCGACCGGTACGGTGATTGCCTCATCGGTTGACTGCCCATGGCAGACGATCCGCTGACACAGACCTTCGCCGCCCCGGCCGATCCGACCCGACGGGCGGTCCTGATCCGCCCGGCGGAGGATGGGGCGACGGTGAACGAGGTCGCCGAGCCCTTCGACATGAGCCTCCAGGCGGTGTCCGAACACCTCGAGGTGCTCGAGGCGGCCGGACTCATCTCACCGGGGCGCGACGCGCCAGCCGGACCGACCCACTCGGTCCCGTCCGTCATCCACCCCGGGATGACCCTCGGGACGGATGCCGCTACCACTTGGCCTGGAGGACGGCGAGCGAGTCGAGGTATTCGTGCTCGGCCCGGCTGAGGCCGAGGAACTGGACCCCCGCCCTCACCCCGTCGTTCCTGCCCGCCCGGGCGTTGCGAAGTTCACCTCGGAGGTGCACGGCAACGAGGATGTGACGCCCGACGGCCTCCTGGACGTTCGCCTCGAGGAGCTCGAGCCCGGCTCCCGCGGACGAGATGTCGATGACCTTGCAGTCGTGCCACGACTCGTCCGGTCCGTCCTCGAACGCGTACTTCGCCGACCAGTCGGCGAACTGTCTCGGCAGCAATCTCCGTAGTTCGGACATGCCGCACCTCCTCCGGTACTCCTGGCGAGGATGTGTGTCTCACAGCCTCGGGTCGGGTGTCCCCGACCGGACGGACGTCCGGTCGCCTGATCCCGCTGATTCACCGTCAGCCCACCGGAACGGCGAGTGGACCCGTTCCCTGCGTGAACCACCTGTCTCCTGGATTCGATGACGACCTGGCGGTTTCGGGCCGGGGGCCACGGACCGGTCGTCGCCGGGAAGGTCCACCGGGCCGACGGGATCCCCAGCGGCCACCCGGCACGCCGACTCCCCTGCCCGCCTGGTCCGTCCACAGCCCGTCGCCAGCCAGGTCCCATGCCGATCACCGTCGATCGCCATGCGTTCCCTCTCTCATTGGGTATCGGTTCCCCGGCCGCGGGCTGTAGGAATTCGGGCCGAACGTCCCCCGGGGCCGGACCGCAACGGACGGGGTGCCGGGTTGCCCGTCCACCACGGGACGCCGACGGACCCGGGAGCGCCGGGCCGGCGATCGTCGCTAGCATCCGTGCGTGCCCCACCGGTCCCCAGCGTCCTCCCGGTCGACCGCCGCCGGCCCGTCGGGAGCACCCCGGACCGGGCAGCCCTGCGCCGGTTGCGGCGGGCCCGTCGCCACCCGCCACGCCGCCCCGGGTGGCGCCGTCTGGCTGTGCCCGCCGTGTGCCGCCGGCGCCGACCTGGGCTGTCCCTAGCCGTGGACCACGGAGGGACGGGCGGACCGGATGCGGTCGATGTCCTGATCGTCTCGCACACACACTGGGACCGCGAGTGGTACCGGACCTTCGAGGCCTTCCGCGCCCGGCTCGTCGACACGGTCGACCGGGTCCTCGACCAGCTCGACGAGGATCCGGGGTGGAGCTTCCTGCTCGACGGGCAGTCCATCGTGGTGGAGGACTACCTCGCCGTCCGACCCGCGATGCGGGACCGGCTGGTGGCCGCCGTCCGCTCCGGCCGGCTCGCCATCGGTCCCTGGTACGTCCAGCCCGACTCGCTCCTTCCCTCCGGCGAGAGCCACGTCCGCAACCTGCTCGAGGGGCGGCTGGTGGCCGAGGCGCACGGGGGGTCGTCGCAGGTGGCCTACGCCCCGGACTCGTTCGGCCACCCCGCCCAGTTCCCCCAGCTGTTCGCCGGGTTCGGCCTCGGCCCCTTCGTGCACTGGCGGGGCAACGGCAACGAGGTCGACGGGCTCGGTCCCGTCTACGTGTGGGAGGCACCCGACGGCAGCAGCGTCGTCGACTACGTGCTGACCCGTGGGTACTTCAACGCCGCCGGACTGCCCGCCGACCCGGCGGCGGCGGCCGAGGCCATGCGCGACGTGGTGGCCACGTCCATCCCACCCGGGCGCGCCCCGCTGGTGCTGATGAACGGGGTGGACCACATGTACCCGCAGGCCCACACGGCCGCCGCGGCCGGACTCCTGGCCCGACTGGTCGACGGCGAGGTGCGGCGCGGCCTGCTCGACGACCTCCGCACCTCGGTCGACCCCGCCGACCGGGCCCGGTTCCGCGGCGACCTGCTGGGTGGCCGGCTGGCCAACCTGCTGCCCGGGGTGTGGTCGGCACGTCTCGGGTTGAAGCTCGCCGACCGTCGGGCCGAGCGGGCCCTGGTCGGGTGGGCGGAGCCGTTCGCCGCCATCGGGCACACGTTCGGCCTGGCTGACGAGACGCCCTCGCTGCGGGCGTCGAGGCGCGCCCTGATCGCCAACCAGGCCCACGACTCCATCGGCGGCTGCTCGCAGGACGAGGTCCACCGCCAGATGCGCGGGCGCACGGCGACCGCCACCGAGCTCGCCGACGAGACGACGGCGAGGGTGCTGCAGCGTCTGGCCGGGCTCGGTCCCGACCGCCACGTCCCGTGGGACACCCGGGTCGCCCTGGCCGTGTTCAACCCGTCCCCCCGTACCCGGACCGACATCGTCCGCGTCCCGCTGGACGGCTTCCCGCTCCTCGGCATCACCTGGAACGACGTCGACGTACATCCCCTGTCCCTGGCCGCCGGGACCGTGACCGGCTACGAGGTCGACGGCCATCCCGTCCGCATGGTGCGCTCCGACGACCCGGACCGTGTCCGCCTGGTGGAGGACTGGCCGGCACTCGACGTCGAGTTCGTGGTGGCCGACGTGCCCGCCTTCGGGTACCGACGGGTCGAGCTGGTGCCGTCGGCGGCGCACGACGACCGCGAGGACGACGGCCGGTCCATCGCCAACGACACCGGCCTGGAGGTGGTGGCGGCCGACGACGGCACACTCACCGTCCGGTCGGGCGAACGCGTACTGGCCGGGTTGGTCGGGGTCGAGGACCAGGGCGACCGGGGCGACACCTACGACTTCGATCCGGTCGACGCCGACCCGGGCGCCCGGACGGTCTCGGTCGGCGTCCGTCGGCTCCGGCACCCGTCCGGGACGGAGCGGCTGATCGTCACCCGGGTGGTGGCCGTGCCCGCTCGCGTCGAGCCCGGACGCGATCGTCGCTCCGGCGACACGGTCGAGCTCACGCTGGTGACCGAGGCACGGGTGGCGCCGGGCGTCGACCGGGTCGACCTGCACGTGGAGGTCGACAACCCGGCCCGGGACCACCGACTCCGGCTCCTCTTCCCCACCGGCCGCCCGGCCGGGTCGTTCGCGGCCGCCACCACGTTCGACGCAGTCGAGCGCACCACGGCGCGTCAGGACGACACGGGGTGGTGGCACCGGGCACCGGGCACGTTCCCCCACCAGGGATGGGTGGCGGTCAACGGGCTGGTGGTCGGCGCACCGGGGCTGCCCGAGGCGGAGGTCACCCCGGACGGCACCGTGGCCGTCACGCTGCTGCGGGCCGTCGGCTGGCTCAGCCACCTCGAGCTCGGGACCCGTCCGATCGCCGCCGGGCCGGCCATGGAGGCCCCCGGGGCACAGTGCCCCGACGGGATCGCCGCCGACCTCACCCTCCGGTTGGGCGACCCGTCGGCGCCGGTCGACCCCGGCCGGGTCTCGGCGACCGCCGCCGACGACGAACTGGGACTGCGAGCCGTGCCCGCCGGTCCCGCCCCCCTCCTGCCCGGGGGCACCGCCGTACTGGGGCTGGAGCCGGGGTCGCTGGTCCTGTCGGCGTGCAAGCCGGCGGAGGACGGTGACGGCATCGTGGTCAGGGTGGCGAACCCCTCCGGTGAAACGGTCGCGGCGTCCCTCACCCTCGTCCTGCCGGTGACGACGGCCGAGTCCGTGCGCCTCGACGAGACCTCCGACGGAGGGTTCCTGGAACGGACCGACGGGGCGCTCCGGTTCATCGTCGGCCCCCACGGGCTGCGGAGCATCCGGCTCCGCGTACCCGGTCCGGACGGTCCACCGGGCAGCTGAGGCCCGCCGGGCCGGCGAGCCCGGCCGGGCCGGTCACCGGCCCGTCGCCCGTCCCCGGGTGAACCGGATGGTGCTTCCTGGTTGACTGGGGGCATGACCGCGACCACCGCCACCCCCACCGCCGCCCCCACCGGATCGCCCGCCGTCACCGTCGCCCGGTTGCGCGCCACCTACCGGTCCGGTGTGACCCGTCCACTGGCCTGGCGGCGCCGCCAGCTCGAGCAGCTGGTCCGGATGCTCGAGGAGCACGAGGACGAGTTCCTCGCCGCCCTCAAGGCCGACCTCGGCAAGCCTGCCCTCGAGGGGTACATCACCGACATCGCCTTCGTCGTCAGCGAGGTCAAGGACATGATCCGGCACCTCGGCAGGTGGAACCGGCCGAAGCGGGTGTCGTCGCCGCTGGTGACGCTGCCGGCCCGGTCACTCCTGCTCCCCGAACCCCTCGGTGTGGTCCTGGTCATCGCCCCGTGGAACTATCCGGTCCAACTCCTCCTGGTGCCGGCGGCCGGCGCCGTCGCCGCCGGCAACGCCGTGGTGATGAAGCCGTCCGAGATCTCCGCGGCCACCTCGGCCCTGCTCGGCCGCCTGGTACCCGAGTACCTGGACCCATCGGCCGTCACCCTGGTCGAGGGCGGCGTGTCCGAGACCACCGAGTTGCTGGCCGAGCGGTTCGACCACATCTTCTACACGGGCAACGGCACCGTCGGCCGCGTGGTCATGGCGGCAGCCGCCCGCCACCTCACCCCCGTGACCCTCGAGCTCGGTGGCAAGAGCCCGGTCATCGTCGACCGCTCCGCCAACCTGCGGGTGGCCGCCCGACGGGTGGCGTGGGGCAAGTGGCTCAATGCCGGCCAGACGTGCATCGCCCCCGACTACGTCCTCGTCGACGAGCAGGTCCGCGATGGGTTCCTGGACGAGCTCACCTCGGCGATCGGCGCTTTCTACGGCGAGGAGCCGCGGTTGAGCCCCGACTACGGGCGCATCGTGTCCGACCGCCACTTCGACCGCCTGCGCGGTCTGCTGACCGGTGGCACCGTGGCCGTCGGAGGGCGGGTGGAGGCCGCGGAGCGCTACATCGCCCCGACCGTGCTGGTCGACGTGGACCCGGCGTCGCCGCTCATGCAGGAGGAGATCTTCGGACCGCTGCTCCCGGTCCTGACCGTGGCCTCGGCCCGGGACGCCATCGAGTTCGTCAACGAGCGCGACCACCCGCTCGCGCTCTACGTGTTCGCCGGCGACCGTGGCGTGGTCGACGACGTGCTGGCCCGCACCACCTCGGGCGGGGTGACGGTCAACGGCACGCTGCTCCACGTGACCAACCCGCACCTTCCCTTCGGCGGCATCGGCGAGAGCGGGATGGGCGGCTACCACGGCGAGTCCGGGGTCCGGCTGTTCCAGCACCTGAAGCCCGTGCTCACCCGCACCACCGCGCTCGACCCGTCGCTGACCTACCCGCCCTACAACGACCTCAAGGCCAAGATCTTCCGACGGTTGCTCTAACCGGGAGCCGGTCGCCCGTCGTCCGGTGCCGGTGCGGACCCGGTCCCGGTCACCGGGTCGGCCCGGTCGGCCGTACCGGCGTCCGCCCCCGCCACCGCATGGCGGGCCAGCCAGGAGACCGCCCGCCCGGCGGCGTCGAGGCCCTCGCACATGGCGCTGCCGGCCTCGTTGGCGGCGAGGTCGGCCAGGCGGCGGGTGTCGACGAGCACCCGGAACCCCGGACCCCGGTAGTGGCGGGCCACCACTCCGACCGGCAGGGTCGGCAGGCGCAGTGCCCAGGCGACCAGGCCGCCCGCCGACTCCGCCAGCGAGGCGGACTGGACCGTGACCTCGTCGTAGTGCGAGGTCACCACGTGGACGATGTTCTCCAGCGACTCGGAACCCGGCGTGAAGTACTCGGAGTGGGTCGAAACCGTCGGGTGGCCGGGGGCGTTGGTCCGCATGCGCGTCCCCCCGAACAGCGGCGAGGTCGGTTCGGCGCCGAAGGCCCCGAGTCCCGCCACCGGGTCTCCCGGTGCCTCCTCGGTGAACAGGTGGGCGTCGTCGACGTGCAGCTGGCGCAGGTCGTCGACCGTCATGCCCGGGCTGCCGGCCACGACGACGGCGTCACACGGGAGGTCGTGGTGGGCGAGGGCGGCGCCCGCCACCACCGAGCCGAAGCTGTGGGCCACCACCGTCACGGTCTGGTGGCGGGCCAGCGGCAGCGCGCGCACGAAGGCGGCGAGCCGGGCGGCCGCCCGGCGCACCCCGTCGTCGCACACCACCGTGCGCTCGACGGCGACGACCAGGTCCGGGGGCTCGTCGTAGCCCTTCCACAGGATGACCGTGGTCGACTCGGCGGCGGCGTAGAGATTGGCCGCCGACGGGAGCCACTGGGACCGGAGGTCGATGTCGGTACCCACCCCGGGCACCAGGACGGCGACGTGGTGTGCATCGGCCAGGCCGCCCAGCTGCACGGCATAGTGGTCGCGTTCGGGGCGGTAGACGACCAGGGACCCGCCACTCGACAGCAGGGCCTCGAGGAGCACGGCACGTCGGGAGTCGCCGGCGGTGCGGGCGGCGGCCAGGTCCCGGCGGGCGGTCAGCTCGTTGGCGGCGGCGTCATCCGGCGGTGGAGGGGTCATGGCCTCGGATGGCCCGATCCGCACCGTGGCGCGCTCAGACCGGGGCGGCCGGGGACCGTGCCGCCTGCTTCGAGGGCGGTCGCATCCGACCCAGCATGACCAGGAGTTCGCCCACCGTGTGGTCGGACTCGATGGGGTGACGCAGGGGCGACCCCTCGTGGACCGTGTAGCGGTTGCGCCGGCCCTCCCGCCGCCTGGTCACGTAACCGTCGGCCACCAGGTCGGCGATGATGGCCTGGGCCGCCCGCTCGGTGATCCCGACGCGCAGTGCCACGTCGCGGCCACGGATGTCCGGCTCCTCGGCGATGCACACGAGGACGTGGGCGTGGTTCGTCAGGAACGTCCAGGTCGGCTTGTCGGACACGTCGCGCTCCTCCCTCGGACTCCCCGGGGCCCATCCGTTCGCCGGCCCGGTGGCCGGCCCGGTACGGTTCGGGACCGTCGGCCCCTGGAACGCTAGTCGGGCACCGGCTCGGCGCGGGGTGGTCCCACCCACCGACGGCCGCCGCCACCAGGCGACCGGCGGTAGGGTGCGCGCATGCGACCGACCCACCCGGAACCGTTCGGGGCCCGGTGGCGCGGCCGGTGGATCTGGCACGAGCGACCGGCCATCCGGGCCGCCACCGCCACCCGTCCCGTCCTGGACCGCCCCGTGGACACCGTCGCGCTCTTCCGACGCCGGTTCGAGCTGGACACCGACCCGGAACGGGCGGTGTGCCGTCTCTGGGTGGACGGTCGGTACGTGCTCACGGTCAACGGTACCGACATGGCACGGGGGCCGGTGCGCTCGGACCCCCGACGGGCCCACTACGACGTCGTCGACCTGGCCGGGGTCCTGCACGCCGGGACCAACGTCGTCGCCGTCACCGCCCGTCACTTCGGCGAGGCCACGTCGTGGTGGACGCCGGTGCCCCCGACCTACTCCCTCGGCGCCGGCTGCCTGGTGTTCGAGGCGGCCGTCGACGACCGGTGGGTGGTGAGCGACCGGTCCTGGGCGTGCCGACCGGGGGACGCCTGGACGGCGGTGCCCGTGCCCGGGGACGTCGCCAGCCTGCCCCTCGAGTCGTTCGACGCCGGACGCCATCCCACCGGCTGGGAGGCGCCCGGGTTCGACGCGGCCGACTGGTCCGGTGCCGTCGAGATCGCCCCGGTGCACACCGGTGCCCACCGGGGCCAGCGACCGCCGACGGAGCCGTTCGGCATGCTGCTCCCGCCGATTCGGGTGGCCTTCCCTTCGGGCTCGCTCCACGCCGCGACCCCCGACGGGGGCCACCGTGCCCCCGGGGCCGATCCGGTGGAGGACCCGGTGCGCCAGGTCCTCGCCGACGAACGCGCCGGAGCCGACGGCGACGCCGACGGGGGCGGTGGTGCCGCGGGCACCGCCGTGGTCCGGGCCTCGTTCGACCTCGGACACATCGCCGCCGGGACGGTCGTCCTGGAGGTGACGGGCGCCGACCCGGGAACGGTGGTCGACGTGGCCGCCGCCGAACACCTCGACGGAGCCGGCCGGCTGGTACCCCTCGGCCAGCACGCCGGCTTCCGCTACGTCTGTCGGGGCGGTGGCACCGAGCGGTTCGAGACCTTCGACGTCCTCGGTGCCCGCCACCTGCACGCCAGCATCCGCACGGGTGACGGTCCCGTCCCCGAGCTGCAGCTGACCGTCCGGGACCGCCACCGCCCCCGCCCGCCGGGCGCGTCCTTCGCCTGCTCCGACCCGCTCCTGGACCGCATCCACGCCACGGGACTCCGCACCGTCGACCTCTGTGCGCTCGACGCCTACGTCGACTGCCCCACCCGGGAGCAGCGGGCGTGGACCGGCGACTCCGTCGTCCACCAGATGGTCGACCTGGTCTCGAACCCCGACTGGTCCATGGCCCGGTGGCACCCCGAGCTCGCCGCCTCGGCCCGGTCCGACGGGATGCTGGCCATGGCGCCGGCATCGGACTTCTGGGCCGCGGACCGGACGATCCTGCCGGACTGGTCCCTCCACTGGGTGCGGTCCCTGCACAACCTCTACCGCTACACCGGCGACCGCGAGCTCGTCGCCCCGCTCCTGCCGGTCGCCGAACGGACGGTGCGGTGGTTCGAGTCGTACCTGGGCGGCGACGGCCTGCTCCACGACGTCACCGGGTGGGTGCTGCTCGACTGGGCCAGCGTCTACGCCTACGACACCTCGTCGACGCTCAACGCCCTGTGGGCGCGTGCCCTCGAGGACCTGGCCGAGGTGGCCGAGTGGCTGGGGAACGGGGGAACGGCCCGGTGGGCCCGGACCCGACGCGAGGGGATCCGGGCCGCGTTCGACGCCTTCTACGACGCGGACCGCGCCGTCTACGTCGACCATCTCGTCGACGGGGTCCCGCTCCCCACCGCCGCCCAGCACGGCGGTGCCGCCGCGCTGGCCGCCGGCCTCGTCCCCGACGAGCGGATCGACGCCGTGGTGGCCCGGCTCACCGACCGGTCGCGCCTCGTCCGGCACTCGTGGGTGATGGACACGGTCACGGTGGAGGGCCGGTCGACCGGGTTCCTGCACCTGGTGACCGGTTACCCGGAGCCGACGTGGGATGCCGTGGAGCAGATGGTCGAGGCCGAACCGTTCTTCCGGTACGTGCTCCACGACGGGCTGGCCCGCGCCGGACGTGCCGACCTGGTCGCCGGGCTGTGCCGTGACTGGTCGGTCTTCCTCGACGCCGGCGAGACCACCTGGCCCGAGTGCTGGGTCGGAGGGACCCACTGCCACGGCTGGTCGTCCACCCCGACCCGCGACCTCGTGGTCCACACGCTCGGGATCACGCCTGCCGAGCCCGGCTATGCAGCCGTCCGGGTCGCCCCGGCGCTCGGCGATCTCGAGTGGGCGAGGGCGACGGTGCCGACGCCGCACGGGCCGGTCACCGTAGAGGCCCACGCCGACGGGACGGTGGAGGTGGACAGCCCGGTGCCCGTGGTGCGGGGCTGACGACCCGGACACCTCGGCACCGGTGCGGCCGGTGGCATGATGGACCGACCCGGGCGGGTGGATCCGACTCCCGCCGACTCGTCTCCCGGAACCGGAGCCCCATGGCCCTTTCGTCCACGCGGTCCAGCTACAAGGTCACCTTCGCCGTCCTCCTGCTCGGGACCATCGCGTACGCACTGCTGCAGTCGCTGGTGTCGCCCGTGCTGCCCACCATCCAGCACGACCTGCACACCACGCAGAACACGGTCACCTGGGTCCTGACCGCCTTCCTCCTGTCGGCGTCGATCTTCACCCCCATCCTCGGCCGGGTCGGCGACATGGTGGGCAAGGAGCGGATGCTGGTCGTGACGTTGGCCGCGCTGGCGGCCGGCTCGGTCATCGCCGGGCTGGCCCACTCCATCGCCGTCCTCATCCTCGCCCGCGCCGTCCAGGGCATCGGGGGCGCCGTGCTGCCCCTCTCGTTCGGCATCGTGCGCGACGAGTTCCCCGGGGCCAAGGTGGCGGGCGCCGTCGGGATCGTCGCCGCCATGGCCGCGGTCGGCGGCGGAGCCGGCATCGTCCTGGCCGGACCGATCGTCGAGCACCTGAACTACCACTGGCTCTTCTGGATCCCGATGGCCATCGCCGTCATCGCCACGGTGTGTGCGTGGGTGTTCGTGCCCGAGTCACCGGTGCGCACACCGGGCCGGATCAGCTGGTCGGCCGCCGTGCTCCTGTCGGGCTGGCTCGTGGCGCTCCTCCTCGGCGTGAGCGAGGCGCCGTCGTGGGGCTGGGGCTCCCCCCGCGTCCTCGGGCTCATCGGGCTGGCGGCCGTGCTGCTCCTCGCCTGGATCGTCGTCGAGGTGCGGGCGAAGGAGCCGCTCATCGACATGCACATGATGCGGCGCCGGGCGGTGTGGACCAACAACCTGGTGGCGTTCATGTTCGGCATGGGGATGTACGCCGTCATCGGGTTCCTCCCCGAGTTCGTCCAGACCCCGAAGTCCACCGGTTACGGGTTCGGGGCCAGCATCATCCAGTCCGGCCTCTTCCTCCTGCCCCTCACCGTCACCATGTTCATCGGAGGACTGCTGAGTGGACGGATCGCCGCCACCATCGGGTCGAAGACGGCGGTCATCATCGGGTCGATCGCCTCGACCTCCGCCTACCTGCTGCTCGCCTTCGCCCACGACCACGCCTGGCAGATCTACCTGGCGAGCACGCTGCTCGGCATCGGGCTGGGTCTGGCGTTCTCGGCCATGTCCAACCTGATCGTCCAGGCCGTGCCGATGGCCCAGACCGGCGTGGCCAGCGGGATGAACGCCAACATCCGCACCATCGGGGGCGCCATCGGGGCGGCGGTCATGTCCAGCATCGTCGCCTCCCAGGTCCTCGCCGACGGCTACCCGGCCGAGGCGGACTACACCCGGGGCTTCTGCTTCCTCGCCGTCATGACCGTGGTGGCCGTGGTGGCCGCGCTGTTCATCCCGCGGACGCCGGGAGCCGACGCCGACCCCGACCTCAGGCACCACCTCGAGCATGCCGAGCTGGCGGTCGTGCCCGGCGGCTCCGTCGCCGAGTTCTGAGCGCTCCGCCGAACGGCGCCCGGACCACTCGGGCCGAACGGCGCCCGGACCACTCGGGCCGAACGGCGCCCGGACCACTCGGGCCGAACGGCCCTACGGCTCCCGCGGCGGAGGACCTACGATCGGACCGTGCCCCGGCTCCGGCCCGGGGCGACGGCAACGAGCACGGAGTGACCATGACCGACGCAGACGGCACCGAAACCTTCGAGCAGGGCGACGACGCCATCGACGAGTCGTCGCGCCTCGACCCCGACTTCGAGGAGATCCTCGAGATCGACCCCTCGCTGGACCCCCACTTCCAGGTGGACGAGCGTGAGCTCGAGGAGGCCGGCGCCGAGCTCGACGATCCCGAGCAGATCGCCGTCCTCGACGGCATGATCGACGATCCCGACGGCCTGGGCGGTCCCTCCCCCCTCGCCCGCAAGCGCGAGGACGACCCGGAGGGATGGGACCTGGACGCCCCGCTGGCCCGGGAGCCGGTGGACGACACCGGCGAGGGTCTGACCGAGCGGTAGCCGCACGGCGCCACCGGCGCCGGTCGCGGCCGCTACCATCCGCCTGTCGGAACGTCCGTCCGACGCCGCGGTCGGGAGCGATCCCCGCGCCGTGGCCGGGACGGACCGGAGGGGAACGGGGACGTGTGACGGAACTGCTGAGCGTGGTGATCCCCACCCACGACCGTCCCGACCGCGTGGGCGATGCCGTCCGTTCCGTCCTCGACCAGGACTATCCGGCGGTGGAGGTCGTCGTGGTGGACGACGGTTCGGGCCCGGACACCGCCGACGCCCTCGACCGCATCACCGACGCCGAACCACGTGTGGTCGTGGTGCGCCACGACGAACCCCGGGGGTCCTCGGCCGCCCGCAACGCGGGGATGGACGCATCCCGGGGCGAGCTGGTCGGGTTCTGCGACGACGACGACACCTGGCTGCCGGGCGCCGCCGGAGCCGTCGTCGGCTCGCTCGCCGCCGGGGTCGGCATGGCCTACGGCTTCCACCAGGTCCACGTCGAGGCCACCGGGCGCAACGTGACCTTCCGCCCACCCCGGTGCACCGGGCCCGAGCTGATGCGATGGATCAACGCCCCCGCCATCCTGTTCGGCGTGGCCCGACGCTCGGTGGTCGGGGCGGAGCTGCACTTCGACCCCGAGCTCGTCACGTCCGAGGACTGGGACCTGTGGCTGCGCTGCGCCGAGCTCGCACCCCTCGCCCTCGTCCCGACCCCCGTCTACCGCTACGTCCAGCACACCGGCACCCGGGTCTCGACGTCGTCCACGGCCCGGCCCGACATCAACCGGAGGTTCCTGGCCAAGCACCGGTCGTCGATGACGCCGGCCTGCATCGCCCACCACGAACTGACCCTCGCCGTGGCCACCAAGGACCGCGGCGCCGCCACCAAGGAGCTCGCCCAGGTCGTCCACCACCCGTCCGTCGCCGGCGCGGCCGCACTGGTGGGGACCGAGCTGGTCGCCGCCCGGGTCGGACCGCGCCTGGACGATCCGGGGCTCCGGTTGCGCCTGGCCGCCCGGCTACTCCGTCCCGTCACCCGTCCCCGCGCCGGCCGGGCCCGGTAGGGACGCCGTGCGACGTCCTCCCATCGGTGCGCTGTGGATCCGGGCCCAGACGACGCTCGCCCGCGACGTCACGACCCGGCTGTCGGCCGGCAGCGCCCTGGTCCTCTCCCCGCACCCCGACGACGAGACCATCGCCTGCGGACTGCTCCTGGCCACCAAGGCGGCCCGGGACGTCCCGGTGGCGGTGGCGGTGGCCACGGACGGCGGTGGCGGGTGGTACTCGACCGCACCGGAGCCACCCGCCGACGAGGTCGTACGGATCCGCCACGACGAGTGGCACCGCGGGCTCGACGCACTCGGCGTGCCCCCCGGGCGTCGCCACGAGCTCGGACTGCCCGACGGCGACCTCGACGACCACGACGAGGAGGCCGTCCGCTCGATCCTCGAGCTCCTCGAGGAGTACCGGCCCGACCAGGTCTTCGTCACCGCGCCCGACGACCTGCACGCCGACCACCGGTCGCTGTGCGGTGCGGCCGTGCGGGCGGTGGCATCGACCGGCGACCGTGCCCCCGAGCTGTTCGCCTACCGCGTCTACCCCGCCACCGGGCTGTGGCCCGCGGGCCACCCGGACGACGCCACCGCAGCGGCCACGGCCCTCCAGCTGGCCCGGTCGGTGCCCACCCTGGTCCGGGACCGGGCGCTGCTCCTCCGGGCCCCGGCGGCCGCCGCGTCCAAGCGTCGGGCCATCGCCGCCCACGCCAGCCAGCGCCGCCTGCTCGACGGCGAGCTCCGCTACGTGTGGGGGACCGACGTCGAGCTGTTCCGCCCGCTGGACCCGTCGGCCGGCTGACGGGTCCCGGTTCGGTCCCGATCGGGGTCAGCCCCCTGCCGGACCCGCCTCGACGCAGGTGGTCCCCGTGTAGATGGAGGGCATGCACCGGTTGCAGTGGATGCACCGGCCCGCCTCACGGCCGCCCCGCTCCCACCGCGCCACCAGGTCGGGCTCACGCAGCAGGGCCCGGGCCATGGCCACGAAGGAGAACCCCTCGGCCAGGGCCGACTCCACGGTCTCGAGGCGGTTGACGCCACCGAGCAGGATGACCGGCAGATCGAGCGCCTCCAGGAATCGCCGGGCCTCGGGACGGAAGTACGCCTCCTCGAACGGGTACTCCTTCATGAAGCGCGCGCCCACCACCCGGAACCCGAGCCGCAGGGGCTGCGGCAGGGTGGCGGCGAACTCGGTCCGCGGTGCGTCCCCCCGGAAGAGGTACATCGGGTTGGAGAGCGAGCTCCCACCGGTCAGCTCCAGGGCGTCGAGGTGGCCGTCGTCGTCGAGCATGCGGGCCACCTCGACGCTCTCGGGCAGGTCGAACCCGCCGGGGACGCCGTCGGCCATGTTGAGCTTGGCCGTGACCGCCACGCCGGCACCGGCGCCGTCACGCACCGCCTCGACCACCTGGCGGGCGAAGCGGGCCCGCCCCGCCACGGTCCCGCCCCACGCGTCGGTGCGCCGGTTCAGCTTGGGACTCAGGAACGAGCTGAGCAGGTAGTTGTGGCCCAGGTGGATCTCGATGCAGTCGAACCCCGCCTCGACGGCGGTACGGGCGCCCCGCCGGTAGTCCTCGGTGACCCGCTCGATGTCGGCGGGCGTGCACGCACGGGTGAGCGAACCCGAGGCGCCGAAGCGCCGCGACGGCGACAGCGCCGGGGCACCGTTCGACTTCGAATTGGCGACCGGCCCGGCGTGTCCGATCTGGGCCGACGCCAGGGCGCCGGCGCCGTGCACGGTGTCGGTGAGGCGCCGCAGGCCCGGACCCGACTCCTCGCCGAGCAGGACGCAGTGCCGGTCGGTGCGCCCCTCGGGCGACACGGCCAGGTAGGCGACGGTCGTCATGGCGGCACCGCCGAGCGCCACCCGCTCGTGGAAGGCGACGAGCTCGTCGGTCACGACGCCCCGGGGCGACGCGCCCTCGAAGGTGGCCGACTTGATGATCCGGTTCTTCAGCGTCAGCGGCCCGAGTGGCGCCGGGCCGAAGACGGGGGGGCCGGCCGTCGGCCCGGCGGTGGTCACCGACTCACCCGTCGCCCACCAGCCCCGAGTCGCGCACGGCGCCGAGTACGGCGTCGGCCAGCAGGGGGTGGCACACGATCAGGTCGGGCAGCCACGGGTCCGGTCGGGCGTAACGGAGCGGCGAGCCGTCGATGCGGCTGGCATGGAGCCCGGCGGCGAGGGCCACGGCCACCGGTGCGCACGAGTCCCACTCGTACTGACCCCCGGCGTGGACGTAGACCTCGGCCTCACCGCGCACCACCGCGGAGATCTTGGCGCCCGCCGAGCCCATGGGAACCGTCTCGGCGCCCAGGCGTTCGGCCACGAAGGGGACGAACTCGGGCGGGCGGGTACGGCTCACCACCAGCCGCGGCCGGGACGGCATCGTCGGCAGGGGTGGCGGGCTCCCCGTACCGAGCACCAGATCGAGCCCGGGCAGGGCGACGGCGCCGACCACCGGCGAACCGTGCACGGCCAGGGCGACGTGCACCGCCCAGTCGGTGCGCCGTTCGGAGTACTCGCGGGTCCCGTCCAGCGGGTCGATGATCCACACCCGACCGACGTCGGTGACCAGTGCCTCGGCCTGGTCGGCCTCCTCGGAGCGGACCCGGTCGTGAGGGAACCGCTCGGCCAGGAGGGCGACCAGCAGTTCGTGCGAGCGGCGGTCGCCCTCGGCGCCGAGCTCCTTGCCCTCGAGCCCGCCCGCCTGGAGCTCGGCGAGGACCTCGCCGGCCCGGCGGGCCAGGTCCGCGGCGGCCTCGTGGTCGCTCCTGCTGTAGCCGCTCGACACCCCGTCGTTCCCTTCGGTCACCGTTCCCCCGTCACCGTTCGTCGTGCCGGCGGGATCCGGCACGCCCGACAGTCTGCACGACGGCGGGCACCTCGGGGAACCCCACCGCACCGGCGGTGCGATCGCCCCCCCGGGCCGGTGGCTACCATCGGCGTCCATGCCGCCGGCCATGGACGTCCCCGCGCTCCAGGAATTCCTGGACGCCGCCTTCCCGGCCGACCTGCCCTACACGGTGGAGGACGTCTCGGACACCGGTGTCCGGCTCCGGCTCGCCGTCGACGAGTCGAACGTGCGGCCGGGCGGCACCGTGTCGGGTCCGTCGCTCATGGCCCTGGCCGACTGCGCCGCCTGGCTGGCCGTGGTGGGCCAGATCGGCCCGGTCGCCCTGTCGGTCACCACCAGCCTGCACATCGACTTCCTGCGCAAGCCGGCCCTGGTCGACGTGCTCGCGGTGGGCACCCTGCTGAAGCTCGGGTCGCGGCTGGGCGTGGTGGACGTGGCCCTGCACTCGGTGGCGGACGACGCCCTGGTGGCCAAGGCCCAGGTCACCTACTCGATCCCGCCCCGCTGAGCCGTCCCACAGGCGCCGGCGCCATTGCGCCCCGGGGGTCGCCGTGCCAGCATCGACCCGGACGTCCCGCGGGGACGCCGAAGGGGGAGACGCAGAATGCACGACCTCGTGATCCAGGGAGGCACCGTCGTCGACGGCACCGGGGCGCCCGGCCGGACCGCGGACATCACCGTGAGCCGGGGCGTGATCACCGGTGTGGGGGACCACCGGGGTGAGGCGGCGGCCCGCACCGTGGACGCCGACGGACTGCTGGTGACCCCGGGTTGGGTGGACATCCACACCCACTACGACGGGCAGGCCACCTGGGACGAGGTGCTCGCCCCCAGCAGCTGGCACGGCGTCACCTCGCTGGTGACGGGCAACTGCGGCGTCGGCTTCGCCCCGGCCCGTCCCGACCGCCACGACTGGCTGATCGGCCTGATGGAGGGCGTCGAGGACATCCCGGGGACGGCGCTGTCCGAGGGCATGACGTGGGACTGGGAGACCTTCCCCCAGTACCTGGACGCCCTCGACCGCCGCCGGTGGACCGTCGACGTCGGTACCCAGATCGCCCACGGTGCGGTCCGCTCCTACGTGATGGGCGAGCGGGGGGCCCGCAACGAGGCGGCGACCCCCGAGGACATCGCCGCCATGAAGCAGCTGGTCAAGGAGGCGATCGCCGCCGGTGCGCTCGGCTTCTCGACGTCGCGCACGATCGCCCACCGCGCCATCGACGGCGAACCGGTACCCGGGACCTACGCCGCCGAGGACGAGCTCTTCGGCATCGGGGCGGCACTCGGCGAGCTGGGCACGGGCGTCTTCGAACTGGCGCCGGCCGGCACCGCCGGCGAGGACGTCATCGCCCCCCGGACCGAGGTCGACTGGATGCGGCGGCTGTCGGCCGCCATCGGCCGTCCCGTGACCTTCGCCCTGGTCCAGGTGGACGACGCCCCCGATCTGTGGCGGGACCTGATGGACGAGTCGCTCCGGGCCGTCGACGAGGGCGCCGACCTGTGGCCCCAGGTGGCCGGCCGCGGGTTCGGCCTCCTGTCGGGGCACTTCACCACCTACTGCCTGCTCGACCAGATCCCGGCCTACCAGCAGCTGAAGGCCAAGGGGCTCGGACACGACGAGCTCGTCGCCGCCCTGCGCACCGCCGAGGTGCGCGACGCCATCGAGTCGTGGGTGCCGGATCCGGAGGCCGCGGCCGCCATGGACAAGGCCTTCCCGACGACGTACGTCCTGGGGGACCCGCCCGACTACGAGCCGGGACCCGAGCGCTCGCTGGCCGGCATGGCCGCGTCGACCGGCAGGACCGCCCTGTCGATCGCCTACGACGCCATGCTGGCGGACGACGGCCGGGGTCTCCTGTACGTCCCCATCCTCAACTACTCCGACGGCGACCTGCACGCCACCCGTGAGATGCTCCTCCACCCCCGGGCCGCGTCCGGGCTGGGCGACGGCGGCGCCCACTGCGGGATCATCTGCGACGCCTCCCAGCCCACGTTCATGCTGACCCACTGGACCCGCGACCGCACCCGCGGCGAGCGCCTGCCTCTCGAGTGGGTAGTGAAGATGCAGACCCAGGACACCGCCCGGCTCTACGGGCTCACCGACCGGGGGACCGTCGCCGTCGGCGCCCTCGCCGACCTCAACCTGATCGACTACGACAACCTCCACCTGACCAACCCGCGGGTCGTCGACGACCTGCCCGCCGGGGGCACGCGCCTCCTGCAGGGCGCGGTGGGCTACGTCGAGACGATCAAGTCCGGGGTGACCACCTTCGCCGACGGCACCGACACCGGTGCCCGGCCGGGGACCCTGGTCCGCGGCGCCCGCTGACGGCCCCTCCCCTCCCCTCCCCTCCCCGCTCCGCTCTGCACCGCTCTGCTCCGCTCTGCACCGCTCCGGCCCGGTCGCCGCTGACGGGACCGGTACGGGCCCGTGCGAGGTGGCTCGGTCGGTACCGGTTCAGTCGGTGCTGGTGGCAGGCACGGCGATGACGCCGGGTACGCCGCCGGCGGCCGCGTACTCCTCCCGCATCTGCCGATACACGCGGTGCTCGACCACGAAGGCGAGGAACGGCACGAAGCCGGCGGCCACCACGGCCAGGATCCGCCCCAGCCGCCACCGTGCCCGGCGGGCCAGGTCGGCCGCCATCACCAGGTACAGGAGATAGAGGTAGCCGTGCATCGTGCCCACGATCTCGACGCCCAGCTTCTTGTGGGCGAGGAACTGCAGCGGCATGCCGATGAACACCAGGAGCACGAGGCCCACACCGACGATGAAGGCCATCACCCGGTAGCGGACGAGCGCGCCGATCTCGTCCCACTGGACGAGCTTCGCCCACGTGGGGCGGCCCAGGTCGTCGATGGACCCCGGGGTCTCCTGCGGCCCGTCGCTCATGCGTCGGTCACGACGGGGCCTCGGCGGTGTCCTTGAGCGCGTCCTGGGCGGCCTCTTCCACAGCGTCCTCGGCGGCCAGCTCGGCCAGGTAGCGGTTGTACTCGGTCAGCCGCTCGGCCTCGTCGGGGGTCTGGGCCGTGTAGCGCTCACCCCGCCCGCCCTGGACGGCGTCGATCGGTGCGGCGGCGGCGATGGCCACGTTCTTCTTCCGCCCGCCGGTCAGCGCCCAGCCCGGCGGACGTGCGACGGCATCCCCGGCGTCGGGGGCACCGACCGTCGGGGCCGGGGCCGGGGCGTCCGCTGACGCTGCCCGCCGGACGGCCACCCGATCGGTGGGGGCCGTCGCCTTGGCCACCTGGTCCTGGACCAGGTTCCACCAGGTGTAGACGGCGTACGCGGCGAACGCCGGCCACAGGACCACGTAGGCCCAGCTCAGCGTGTTCCCACCCTCGGCACGGTTCAGCTGCCACCACGTGAGCCAGGCGAACAGCGGCAGCAGGACGAGCAGGGTGGCGTGCAAACCGATGCAACGGGCGGAGAAGTAGCGACGCACCCCACCATCGTATCGGGCACCCTGCGCCCGGCCCATTCGGGCCCGCTCCATCCACCGCTCGACCCGGCCCGCTGTTTACCCTGGTGCGAGGCCCAGCCACGGCCCACGGCGCCCAGCACGGCGTACCGGGCACCCCAGGAAAGGATTCTTCATGGACGAGCGCGTACGAATCGGCATCGCCGAGGCGATCGGAACGATGATCCTCATCATCGGTGGCCCCGGCACCGCCATCCTGGCGACCGGGCACTTCACCGGGGCGTCGAACACGGTCACCATCCTCGGTGTCGCCCTGGCCTTCGGCCTGAGCCTCCTCGTGGCGGCCTACGCCATCGGGTCCATCTCCGGCTGTCACATCAACCCGGCCGTCACCCTGGGCCTGTGGGTCATCGGCAAGACCAAGTCCCGGGACCTCCCGTTCTACATCGTCGGGCAGATCGTCGGCGGGCTCGTCGGGGCACTGGTCATCTACATCATCGCCAGCGCCAACCGGGTGGCATCGGCCACCGCCACCAATCTCGGCACCTTCAGCGCCAAGGCGACCGGATTCGCCTCCAACGGCTACGGCATCCACTCGCCCGGCGGGTTCCCGCTGCCCGTGGTGATCCTCGCCGAGATCTTCTTCACCGCCGTCTTCGTCTTCGTCATCGCCTCGACCAGCCGCAAGTCGATGCCCGTCGGGCTGACCGGCATCACCGTCGGCCTCACCCTCACGGTCATCCACCTGATCTCGATCCCGATCGACAACACGTCGGTCAACCCCGCCCGCAGCCTGGCCACCGCCGTGTTCCAGGGGGGGTGGGCCCTCAACCAGCTGTGGGTGTTCATCGTGTTCCCCATCGTCGGCGGGATCCTGGGTGCCGGCATCTGGCGCCTCCTGCGGCCGGAGTCGGACGAGGACACCGAGGCCGAGTCCGAGGCCGTGGCCCCGTCGCCGTTCGGTCAGCACGAGTAGCCGCCGGGACCACGGACCGGACGACGGGTGGGCCGTCACAGCCCGCCCGTAGCGTGACGACATGACCCCGACTCCTGAACCCACCACCCTGTTCCACCCCGAGGTGGAGGTGCGCGTCTCCCCGCGACGCAAGAAGACGGCAGGCGCCCACTGGGAGGGCGACCGGATCGTGGTGGTGGTCCCGACCCACCTGCGGGGTGCCGAGCGCGACGACATGGTCGACCACCTGACCCGACGCCTCACCCGCCACCGACCGCACCTCCACACCTCGGACGACGAGCTGGCGGCCCGTGCCCGCCAGCTGGGACGCACCTACCTCGAGGGAGTGGAGCCGGCCTCGATCCGCTGGGCCACCAATCAGACCAAGCGCTGGGGATCGTGCACGCTGGCCACCCGGGAGATCCGGATCTCGTCCCGGCTGCGGGTGGCACCCACGTGGGTGCTGGACGCGGTGATCGTGCACGAGCTGGCCCATCTGCTCGAGGCCGGCCACACCCCGCGGTTCCGGGCGCTCGAGTCCCGTTACCCACGGCGCCAGGAGGCCGACGTCTTCCTCGAGGGCTACGCACTCGGTCTGCACATGGACGTCCCTGCGGACGTCGACGGCCCGGACGGTGCCGACGGGCCGGACCACCCCGGGGCTGATGCCGGGGCCCCCGAGGGCGCTCCGGCCGCCTGATCCCGGGAAGCCCGCCGTCGGACCGCCCGCCTGGCTGGTGGCGCGCCGGCACCCGATCGCGACTACAACAGGGCTGTGGCCATCGCGCTCGCAGCCCTCGCTGCCTTCACCAATGCCGTCACCTCGGTGTTGCAGCGCATCGGGGTCGAGCACGCGCCCGAGTCGTCCACCCTCAAGGCCAGCCTCATCGGTCACGCCGTCAAGCAGAAGATCTGGCTGATCGGCTTCGCCCTCATGCTCGTGCAGTTCGGGCTGCAGGCCACCGCGCTCAAACACGGCGAGCTGAGCACCGTGCAGCCGGTGCTCACCACCGAGCTGCTCTTCCTGCTCCTCATCCTGGCCGTCTGGTTCCGGTACCGGCTCGGGGCCAGGGAGTGGATCGGGGCCATCACCGTGGTGGCCGGCCTGGGTGGCTTCTTCCTGGCGGCCCGGCCCCACGGCGGCCAGATCCTCCCCTCCACCCAGGAGTGGGTCGTCGCCAGCATCGTGCTGTGCACGGCCATCGGCGGCTTCATCGTGGCTGGGCTCCACGGGCCCCGGTGGTGGCGGGCGGCGGCGTTCGGTGCCGCGACCGCGGTCACCGCGGCCTTCGGTGCCGCACTGACCAAGGCCATCACCGGCTACCTGGACCACGGATGGAGCGCCGTGTTCACCCACTTCCAGCCCTACATGCTCGCCGTCACCGGCCTCGGCACCGTGTTCCTGATCCAGAACGCCCTGCACGCCGGACCGATCACCGCCTCGAGGACGACGCTCGTGACGATGAACCCGCTGATCAGCATCGTCCTCGGGATCACACTCTTCGGCGACGACCTCCGGAGCGGGGCACTCTGGATCACCCTCGAGGTCCTGGCCCTGGCCGTCCTGGTGGTCGGCGTGGTCGTGCTGACCCGGTCGCCCCTGGTGGCGGGCTCGGCGGACGGCTCCACCGACGACGAGATGCTGGGCGGAGCCCGGGAGCGGGCCATCCTCCTCCCGCCGATCGAGGCCATGCCCTGACGCACCGCCCGGCGGCGCGCCGGGACGGCGGCGACGGCAAGTCAGGTCGGGCGGACGCCAGGTCAGGCGGACAGCGCCTGTGGCCGATCGTGCGTCAGGCGGACAGCGCCTGTGGCCGATCGTGCGTCAGGCGGACAGCGCCTGTGGCCGACCGTGCGTCAGGCGGACAGCGCCTGCGGTCGACCGTGGACCACGGGGCGGATGCCTCCCCCGCCCGGCCACGCATGGGTCAGGCCCTCGTCGAGGAGGCGGTCCACGCCGAGCAGGTCGTCCCCCAGTTCGGTCCGCATGGCCCCGAACAGCGCCGCCGTCACCCGGGCGTCACCCAGCGCGCTGTGGTGGTCGTCCCAGGTGAGCCGGTAGCGGTCGCAGCAGTCGACCAGGCGGGCCTTGCCCGGCAGGTCGAGATAGGACTGGGCCACCCGCAACGTGTCGAGCGTGGTCACCTCCGCGGGGACGGCGTCCTCGCCCAACCGTTGGCACTCGGCGAGGAGGAAGGCCAGGTCGAACCGGTCGACGTTGTGGCCGACCACCACCCGGCCCGACAGGAGTGTGGCCAGGTAGGGGTGCACCCGGGCGAACGTGGGGGCACCGGCCACCATGTCGGCGGTGATCCCGTGGACATGGGTGGGTCCGGGATCCCTCTCGGGGTCGACGAGCGTGCAGAAGGCGTCCAGCTCCGCCCCTGACGGGTCGAGGACCACCACCGCCACCTCGACGATCCGCTCCTGGAGGGGCGAGAACCCGGTGGTCTCGAGGTCCACCACGGCGAACCCGGGCCGGTGGTCGGCGACGTGCGGCATGGACGACACCGTAGATCCTCGATGTGTCACGGCGCGCCCCGCCCCGGTGGGCCCACGGGTGCCCACCGGAGGGCCGGGACAACCGGGACGGCCGGCGGTGTCAGGCGTTGGCGCCGACCAGTGTCTTGAGCTCGGCCTGGACGTCGGCCTCGTGCTTGCGCTCGTCCTCGCGCGCCTTGCCCGGGCTCCACCGTCCTCGGTTGAGCCAGATGGTCGGGATGAACAGCACCATCCCGCCCAGGCACACCCAGAACCAGTTCTGCCACTGCTTGGGCGACTTGGACACGCCGTTCAGGAGGTTGGTCAGCTGGTCCTGGTGCTGCGACAGGTAGGCCAGCTGGGTCCGGTAGGTGTACACCGGACCGTTGACCTCCTTGAGGTTGGCGAGGATGTGGGCGAACACGACGGGCCCGACGGCCTTGGTCAGGGCGGCCGCCCCCGAGAGGGGATTGGCGTGGGCCGCCGCCACCACGGCGGCGTTCTTCGGGTCCGACAGCGGTCGCAGCCACGAGGCGTTGGCCGTGGCGAACGCCACCAGCTGCTCGTGCTCCACCTGGAACTGCTGCACGTTGAACGGAGCGTGACCGTTGGGGGCCGGCTGCGCGTACTGCAGGTTGTCGACCACCGGGTTGACCGAGTTCACCACCAGGGGCAGGAAGATGAAGGACATGCCGACGGTGAGGCGGAGGATCCAACCCCACAGGGCCAGCCCGGTACCGACCAGGGCCGGGTTCCGGGCCTCGACCATCTCGGTGTAGCCCGCCATCCACGGGGCGTAACAGAGGGAGATGGAGGCGGCCAGCAGCACTTCGAGGGTGATCAGCGTGTCGAGCGCCGTATGGGGGTTGTCGGCGGCGTGGATGAACAGGATCAGCATGACGATCGACGAGACGGCACCGACCAGCATCAGCGGCTTGCGGACCTTGAGGAGGTCGGACAGCACGCCGAACAGGATCAGGGCGACGATGTCGGCCCACCAGAACCACGCGTTGAGGCTGTTGGCCTGGGCCGTCGAGAGGTTCACCCCGGACGGGTCCTTGAACACCGTGGCCCAGTAGATGGTGAAGAAGGCCGAGGCGGCGTAGTACAGCAGCAGGAAGATCGAGATACCGATGGCCGACCCGATCAGGTCGAACTTGAGGATCTGTCGCCACGGATGGGCGGTGGCGGCCAGCACGTCCTGTTCGGACAGGCCACGAGCCCGGGCCTCGACCAGGGCCCGGTCGTGCTCACTCACCATCAGCTGGTCACGCAGGTTCGAGGACAGATCCTTCAGGAGGAAGAAGGCCACCACGAACACCACCAGCGTCGACACACCGGAGATGACGAACTGGCTCTTCCACCCGTCGATCCCGCCGGTGGCGAGGAAGTGGTCGAGGGTGTGGGCGGCCACGATCGAGGTGATCAGGCTGCCGGCCACCGGGCCGACGGTCCAGAACCCCATCGCCGAGGCCCGGCCCAGCTGAGGGCTGAAGTCGCGCACCAGCGCCGGGGTGGCCACCAGGATGGCGCCCTCGACCACGCCCAGCAGGCAGATGACGAACAGGAACTCCCACTCGGTCTTGCAGGCGGGCACGCCGATGGAGACCAGGAGACCGATGACGAGCAGCCCGTAGATGACCACGTTGGACCGACCGAGCTTGTCGGTCTTGGACGCCGGCAGCGACGCGAACGCTCCCAGGAGGTTGGAGATGACCACGATCCACACGTAGAACGAGAACGACATGTGGTACGAGACCAGGATCTGGGGGGTGACCCCGGTCTGCGTGAAGTACGTGTAGTACAGCATGATCGTCGCCAGCACGGCGAGCGCCAGGTACGCGGTCCGCTTGCCGTTGCGCGGGTATTCGTCGATCTCGTGCACGAAGAGGAACCGGAAGAGCCCGCTCCGCTCATTCGGCACGCTGGTCGGGTTCAGCGCGGTCGGCGCTCCTGATGACATGTCGATCCCCCTGGGTCCACGTACGCCCTCCCCGGACGCACGGCCGACCGTAGCGCAGCATGGGGTCCGCGTACCGCATCAGGCGGGTCCCGACAACGGATCCGGGGCCTTCGGCCCTGTCGCGTCCGTGCCGGGACGGCCGACGCGGCCGACGCCGCCTAGTGGTCGAGCACCTGGGCGGCGATGAGCTCCTCGAGGACCCGGGGCTCCCACCACGACATCTGCAGCTGCTTGGCCCTGCGGAAGTAGAGCTGGATGTCGAACTCGACCGTGAAGCCGATCCCGCCGAAGATCTGCTGGGCCGTGGCGGTGACGTCCCGGAACGTCTGGCAGGCGTAGAGCTTGGCCATCGGCGCCAGCTTCCCCACCGGGCGCCCCTCGGCCAGCGCCCAGGCCGCCTCGTGGACGAGCACCTCGGCGCCGTCCACCGTGGTGGCGGCGTCGGCGAGGTAGTGGGCGAGGGCCTGGAAGGCGCCGAGCGGCTTGTCGAACTGCTGCCGGTCCTTGGCGTACTGGACCGTGATCTCCAGGGCGTACTGGGCCCCGCCCACCGCCTGGGCCGCGGCCAGGATGCTCGCCTCGTACATGACGGCACGCCACGTCGCCCATCCGGTCCCGGCGGCGCCGATCCGGTCGGCCCCGCTCACCCGCACACCGGCGAGGTCGACCCGGTACTGGGCATCGGAGGCGATGGTGAGCTGCTGGGACCGGGTGACCCCGTCGGCCGCAGGGTCCACCAGGAAGAGGTCGACGTCCTCGTCGGCGTCGCCGGTGCGGGCCAGGACGACCAGGCGGCTGGCCGACGAAGCGAACGCCACGTGCCGCTTGCCGCCGGTGAGGGTCCACCCGTCGCCGTCGGGCTCGGCCCGCAGCTGCACACCGCGCGGTCCTGAGCTGTTCTCCGGCTCGAGCCAGGCCGGCGTGAGGATGGCCTCGCCGGCGACGATCCCCGGCAACCAGGCCTGCTTCTGCTCGTCGCTCCCGGAGCGGGCCAGGGCCCCGCCGCACAGGATCGAGCTCACGAAATGGGGCGAGGGGGCGATGGCCCGTCCGAACTCCTCGTAGAGCACCACCGTCTCGAGTGTGGACATGCCCGAACCGCCGTACTGTTCGGGCAGCTGCAGCCCGATGAGGTCGAGGTGGGCGAGCTGCTTCCACAGCTCGGGCGAGTACCCGGTGGGGTCGTCCTCGAGCTCGCGCACGACGCTGAGGGGACAGGTGGTGGCAAGGACGCCGCGCACCGTCTCACGGAGCATCTCCTGCTCGGGGCTGAAGGTCAGGTCCAACATGTCGTGCTCTCCTCTGGTGGAACTTCCGGTCGTGGTGCGGTCGGTCGGTGCGGCCCGGGGAGGGGCCGGCGGTCGGTGTCGGTCGTTGTGGTCGTCGGTGTCGGTGTGTGAGTCGGGTCGGTGTCGGTGTGTGGGTCGGTGCGGGTCGGGTCGGTGTCGGGTCAGGGCACCCAGCGGTCGCCGGAACGGGTCCACGGGTTGTCGTCGGTTGCCGTCGGCAGTGCCACCCGGGCGGTGCACGTCGTCTTGGCGTCGCCGTCCACCGACACCGCGATGTCCAGGGCCACCCAGCCGCACCCCGTGTCGTCGACGCCGGTGTCGGTCACCGTGCCCCGGAACACCATGGTGTCCCCCGGGAAGATCGACCCCCGCATCTTGAACGTCACCCGCTGGAGGCGGCCGAAGGGTCCCGTCCAGTCGGTGATGTAGCGCTCGAACCATGCCGCCAGGTTGGGCGTGTTGAGGAAGATGTCCCGGGTGCCGTTGCGGTTGACGGCGAAGTCCTTGTCGTGGTGCATGGGGCGCCAGTCCCGGGCGGCCAGTGCACCGAGCACCACGGTGGTCGCAGTCACCGGGTAGGCGAGCTCGGGCAGTTCGTCGCCCACCGAGACGTCGCCCTGCAGCAGCGTGGGGGTGGTCACTGGCCTGCCTCCTCGCCGGCCCGGCGGTAGCCGAAGCCGGTGTAGCTCTCCACGGCCACCAGGGCGCCGCGCTGGTTGTGGTATTCGACGTCGATCACCCAGAAGCGCCCGGTCCCGAGCTTCGTCGTCTTCTCGTCGCTCACCGACCGCAGGATCTGCCGGGTGGTGAGGCGGTCACCGGGGCGCACCGGTTCGTGGAAGATGATGGTGTTGTCGCTCATGATGGCCTCGGGCAGGCCCAGGCCCTCCTTGAGGTCGAAGTGGATCTGCAGGGGGAGGCCCGGGGTCGAGCGGTCCGGAGCCCAGTGGTGTGGTCGGAACCACACCGAGACCATGGTCGGCGGGGCGATCGGCCCACCGGTGACCTCCTCGGCCACCGCGGGGTCCCAGAACAGCGGATTGCCGTTCTCCACCGACGAGCAGGTGGTCCAGACGTACCCCTGCTCGACGGGGAACTCCCCCTCCTCCTCGTACTGGGCGATCCCGAGGAGGCCCTCGACGTCGTCGATGCCGATGGCGCTCATGCCACGACTCCCTTCTTCCGCAGTTCAGCGATCCGGTCGGCCGCCAGTCCCGCCGCGGCCAGCAGCTCGTCGGTGTCCGACGCCGACGGGTCCCCGGCCACCGTCGGCTCCCCCGCGCCCGCCATCCCGGCGAGCACGGGACCCACCTGACGGAACGTGGCCGGCAACCCGGCGGACCCGCCGCCGGGCAGGGTCGCCTCGACGATGGCCCCGCGTGCGGCGAACTGGGCGTCCCCGGCCACCTCGGCCGCGGTCAGCACCGGACTCACGCAGGTGTCGGCCGGGGCCAGCTCGGCCACCCAGTCGTCGCGGTCCCGGGTGGCGAAGGCGGCCGCCAGATCGGCCCGGATGCCGTCCTGGGCGTCGTCGTCGTACTGGCGCGGTGTCCACTGCCCGCACCCGAGGAGCCGGCACAGGTTGGCGAAGAACTTGGCCTCGATGGCACCGACCGCCAGCCATCGGCCGTCCGCGCACCGGTAGGTGTCGTAGCAGGCGAAGCGACCGCTGATGACGTCGTGCCCGAAACCCACCGCCGCACCGGTGGCGAGGTACTCGTCGACGGGCAGGGACTCGAGCCACAGCACCCCGTCGGCGATCGACACGTCGAGGTGGACCCCGGCCCCGTCGTCCCCCCGGCCGTGGAGCGCGGCCACTACGGCCAGCGCCGCGTGCATGCCGCCCCCGGCGGCATCGGCGATGGTCGCCCCGGCCACGGGCGGACCCCCGTCGGCGGCCGGCTCGGTGGCACCCAGGTAGCCGCCCACCGCCAGGTAGTTGATGTCGTGGCCCGCCCACCCCGACCGCGGGCCGTCCTGGCCGTAGCCGGTGGTCGAGCACAGGATCACCCGGGGGTTGACGGCAAGGAGCGCCTCGAACCCGATGCCCAGGCGGTCGACCACACCGGGCCGGAAGCTCTCCACCACCACGTCGGCGCCCCTCGCCAGGGCCAGGAACGCCTCGCGCCCGTCGGGGTCCTTCAGGTCCACGGCCACGTGGCGCAGGTGCCGTGCCCCGCTGTAGAGGAAGAACGGCGGTCGCTCCGGCGCCGCGCCGCCGGCGGGGACGCCGGTGACCTTCACCACGGTCGCCCCGTAGTCGGCCAACAGGCGCGTGCACCGGGCCGCCGGGCCGAAACTGGCCAGGTCGAGCACCACCACGCCGGCGAGCGGTCCACCCGGGGTGGGCGCGGGGGCAGACGGAGCAGAGGGAGCGGTCACGGGCGTGGTCCGGCTCAGAAGTTCTTGGGGAGCCCGAGCTTGCGACGGGCCAGGATGTTCTTCTGGATCTCGGACGACCCGCCGCCGATGGTGTCGATCACCGTGTAGCGGTAGGTCGACTCCGAACGACCGGCCATCGGCGCCTCCTCGGTGTGGACCCGCAGCTGGCCACCGGGACCGGCGAGATCCATCGAGGCGTTGGCCAGCCGTCGGGAGTACTCGGTGGTGAAGAGCTTGTACTCGGACGCCTCCGAGGTCGGCGGCGAGCCGCCGGCGTGGGCGGCGGCCACGAACTTGAGCCCCAGCACCCGGGCCACCTCGGCCTCCGTGTGCAGGTGGGCCACCTGGGCCCGCACCTGGACGTCGTCCTTCAACGGCCCGCCGTCCCGGGTGGCACCCTTCACGTACCGGGTCAGCAGGTCGAGGCGCTGGGCGGTGGGCGAGTACGTGAACAGGGTGAACCGCTCGAGGTCGAGCGCCTCCGAGATGTACTGGAACCCGCGGTTGAGCTCGCCCACCACGTAGTCGTCCGACACCCACACGTCGTCCAGGTAGACCTCGTTCGTCCGTTCGTCACCCATGGTCCAGATGGGCTTGATGGTGATACCCGGGTGGTTCATCGGCACCAGGAACAAGGTGATGCCGCTGTGCTTGGGCGCCTCGGGGTCGGTGCGGGCACCGACCCAGTACCAGTCGGCGAAGTGGGCCGACGTCGTCCACGTCTTCTGGCCGTTGAGCCGCCACCCGTCGCCGTCGCGTGTGGCCTTGAGCTGCATCGACGCCGCGTCGGAGCCGGCGTTGGGCTCCGAGTACCCCACGGCGAACTCGACCTCGTTGCGCAGGATCTTCGGCAGGAATTCGGCCTTCAGCTTCTCACTGCCGTGGGAGATGATGGTCTTGCCGATGATCCCGACGCCCTTGCCGATCTGGGGGCCGCCGCGGGCCGCCAGCGCCTCGTTCAGCAGGTACTCGTAGACGCCGTCGCCGTCCTGGCCCCCGTACTCCTTCGGCCAGGTGATCCCCAGCCAGCCCTTCTCCCCCAGCTTGGCCATGAACTGGCGCCGCTTCGGCGTGTCCACGATCTGCGCCATGTTCTCGCGGGTGACGTCGAAGACCTCGGGGTCGTTGTTGTCGTCGAGGAACTGCTCCACGTCCTTGACGAACTCGAGCTGCTCGGGGGTGAACTCGAAGTCCATGGTCGTAGCCTCCATCCTCAACCGTGCGGCCCGGGCCGCGGTGGTTATCTGACTGACCGTCAGATACTCTTGGCATCATAGGATGACCGGGCAGCGGACGCCACCGCCCGCGCCAACGCCCCTGCGGGCGGTACGGGGCCGGCCGGACTGCGGTGCCGAGGCGCCACCACGACGAAGGGACCAGGATCACCATGCAGCAGGCGAGTTCGAACGGGGTCCGCCCATGACCAGGGGCATCGTCGGCATCGCCGGGTACGTCCCCTACCGCAGGCTCCAGCGCTCGGCCGTGGCCGCCGTGTTCGGGACCGGAGGGGGCAAGGGTGCCCGGTCGGTCGCCTCCCACGACGAGGACACCACCACGATGGGCGTCGAGGCCGCCCGCCGGGCGCTGCGAGCCGCACCGGGGGCGGCACCGGACGCCGTGTGGTTCGCCACCGCCACCCCCGCCTACCTCGACAAGACCAACGCGACCACGGTCCACGCCGCCCTCCGTCAGCCGGCCGACGTCGCCGCCTTCGACTTCGGTGGGGCCCTCCGGTCCGGTGTGGGTGCCCTGCGCACCGCCCTCGGGGCGCCGGGATCGGGCACCACACTGGTCATCGTCTCCGACCTCCGGGACGGACTGCCCACGTCGGCCGACGAGTCGGCCGGTGGCGACGGCGCCGCCGCCGTCGTGGTCGGCGACGACGGTCCGGGCGCGCCGGTCATCGCCGAGTACCTGGGTGGGGCATCGGTGAGCGACGAGTTCCTCGACCGGTGGCGCACGGCCGGCGACCGGCGGTCCCGGACGTGGGAGGAGCGCTTCGGCGAGACCCGCTACGTGCCGCTCGGTGCCGACGCCTGGCAGGCCGGGCTGAAGGCCGCCGGGGTGTCGGCCGAGGAGGTGGACCGCGTCGTGGTCACCGGCATGCACGGACGGGCCGCCAAGGCCGTCGGTCGTGCGCTCGGCGTGCGTGACGGCGTCCTGGCCGACGACCTGTCGACGTCCGTGGGCCAGACCGGCGCGGCTCACGCCGGGCTGGTGCTGGCATCGGTGCTCGAGTCCGCCTCGCCGGGCGAGGTCGTGGCCGTGCTGTCGCTGGCCGACGGCGCCGACGCACTGGTCTTCCGCACCACCCCGGCGATCGCCGCCTGGACCCCGGCCGACGCGGTGGCCGCCCAGGTCGTCGCCGGTGCCGACCTCCCCTACGGCAAGTTCCTGGCATGGCGGGGCATGGTCACCCCCGAACCGCCCCGCCGGCCCGAGCCCCAGCGGGTGTCCTCGTCGGCCGCCTGGCGCAACGAGGAGTGGAAGTTCGGGTTCGTGGGCAGCCAGGACCGCACCTCGGGTGCGGTCCACCTGCCACCGTCGCGGGTCTCCATGACCGGCGGCGCGGTGGACGACATGGTCCCCTTCGACCGGGCCGACGCCGAGGCCACCATCGCCACCTACACCATCGACCGCCTGGCCTACTCGCCGAGCCCGCCGATCGTCTTCGCCGTCCTCGACTTCGACGGTGGCGGACGGTTCCCGGTGGAGCTCACCGACGTCGACCCGGACACGGTCGACATCGGCGACCGGGTGGCGATGACGTTCCGCAGGCTCTACACGGCGGACGGCATCCACGACTACTTCTGGAAGGCCACGCCGGTCCGCACCGCGGCCGGCGGCACCGACGACTGACGCCGGGGTCGCGACCGCACGCAGCGGCCGCGTACGTGGCGACGACACAGGGTACGAACGCAGGAAGAAGGCAAGGAGAACAATGGCTTCGCACGGGATCAAGGACCGGGTGGCGATCGTCGGCATGGGGTGCACGCGCTTCGCCGAGCACTGGGACAAGAGCCTCGACGACCTCATCGTCGACGCCGCCGAGGAGACGTTCGCCTCGGCCGGTGTCACCAAGGAGGATGTCGACGCCTACTGGTTCGGCACCGCACAGTCCGGGATGAGCGGTATCACCCTGGCCCGCCCCCTCCAGCTCGAGAACAGACCTGTCACCCGTGTCGAGAACTACTGCACCACCGGGTCCGAGGCGCTGCGCGCCGCCGCCTATGCCGTGGCGTCCGGCGCCTACGACGTGGCCATGGCGCTCGGGGCCGAGAAGGTGAAGGACTCCGGCTACCAGGGCCTCAACGCCTTCCCGATCCCGAACGACGGGACCGCCCGCACCCTGACGGCGGCGGCCATGTTCTCGATGGTGGCTCCCGCCTACGGCAGGAAGTACGGCGTGGGCGACGACGAGCTCACCGACGTGCTGGCCCGGATCTCGTGGAAGAACCACCAGAACGGCGCCCGCAACCCGCGCGCCCAGTTCCGCAAGGAGGTCTCCACCGAGACCATCTGCGCCTCGCCCCGGGTCGCCGGCCGGCTCGGCGTGTTCGACTGCGCCGGCGTGGCCGACGGCGCCGCCGCCGCCATCGTCGTGCGGGCCGAGGACGCCCACCGGTACACGGACACCCCGATCTACATCAAGGCCCTGTCGTTCGCCGCCGGCAGCGGGTCCGGGCTCATCGACCCCGAGTACGACTACACGTGGTTCCCGGAGTGTGCCGCCGCCGCCGCCGACGCCTACGCCCAGGCCGGGATCACCGATCCGCTCCACCAGCTGGCCATGGCCGAGGTGCACGACTGCTTCACGCCGACCGAGCTGGTCCTCATGGAGGATCTCGGCTTCGCTCCCCGTGGCACGGCGTGGAAGGAGGTGCTGGCCGGCACCTTCGACCGCGACGGTGCCCTCCCGGTGAACCCCGACGGCGGGCTGAAGAGCTTCGGACACCCGGTGGGCGCCTCGGGCCTGCGCATGTTCTTCGAGGCATGGCTGCAGCTACGGGGCGAGGCGACCCCCGAGCGCCAGATCGACACCGACCGGAAGCTCGCCCTCACCCACAACCTGGGGGGCTACCCGGGCGAGATGGTGTCGTTCGTCTCCGTGGTGGGCACCGAACTCGGCTGAGCCCGCCCGGGGCGGTGCCCCCGTCGGACGGACCGGCGACGGCGGTGGGACCCGGGGCGGTCAGTGGCGTCGCGGGGCCACGGCGTCGGCGCCGGCGTCCCGTCGTGCCGCGTGGCGGAGGTAGTTGCCGAGCAGCACGATCATCATCCCCGTCATGAGGACGGCCAGCCCGCAGCCGGCCGTCTCCTGACGGGCATCGGGGCGCACCACGAACGCCGCCAGCACCAGGACCACACCGGCCAGGCACACCGTCCGTCCGACGGCCAGGACGACGCGGCCGGTCGGCACGGGTCGGTCAGGCGGCCAGGCCCTCCGCCTGGCGCTCGTCCAGCAGCGCCCACCACGCGTCCGCCGCCCGGCCCGCGGCCGCAGCCACCGTGTCGGCGTCGGCGCCGAGGAGTGCCAGCGCGTCGACGGCCCATGCACCGTGGTCGGCGTCCATGGAGGCGTGCACGTCCCAGAAGCGGGTTCCCGCCGCGTCCATGCCGTACCACCGCCGGAGGCCGTCCCCCTTGGAGGCGGCGATGTCCGCCGCCTGGGTCTCGTAGGCGGCCAGACCGGCCAGCGCGGCCACCGGGGACTCCGCCGCCAGTGAACGGTAGGTGGCGACCAGGTCGGCGGCCGCCCGGCCGGGCCCGGTGGCGACCGGATCGGGCAGTCCGGCCGCGAACCCGTCGAACAGGCTCAGATGGGGCTCGGGCCGCCCGAGCTCGTCGGCCAGGTTGTGGGACACGAGCGTGGCGGTGGCGTACCGGCCGTCGGCCGTCAGCTGCTCGACGACCTCGGTCAGGACCTCCGGCAGCACCGCCTCGAAGGCCCGGTAGTGGACGGCGTACTCGGCCAGCTCGGCCGACGTGAGCTCACCCGCCTCCCACCGTCGGTAGAACGGGTGCTCGAGGAGCCGGCGGTCCCCGATGGCCGAGGCGACGGCGGCGGCCACGTCGGCACGGTTCGCAGTGGTGCGCAGGTCGATGTCGTGGGTCATGGGAAGACCCTACCAATGCGCGCCCCGTCGCGGCGGGGCCGGTCAGCGGGCGATGGCCTGCTGGTTCGACGGGTGGGCGTAGCGGCCGCTGACCTGGGTGGGGAGGCCGCCACGGAGCACCCGTCGGGGGTCGTCGCGGGCGTCGAGGTAGTGCAGCTTGTGCTCACGCTCCATGGCCAGGCGGCGCAGGTGCACCAGCAGCGCGACGTAGGCACCGAGGGCCGCGGCGTCGAGCGCACACAGTGCCCACAGTGCCGTCATCCCGGTGACCACGGCCAGGAGGAGTGCGAGCACGAACGCGCCGGCCAGCACCACCAGCGTGTCGCGCCGGCGCCGGCGGGCCTGGCCGCGGGCGGAACCGTCCGCCCGCGGGGCGGCGTGGTACCCGGCCTGGGCCGGTCCGGGCGCGGCCCATCCGTCGACCGGTGGCCGCGGTCGGCCGGGCGCGGCCTGTCCGAGGGAGCGCGAGGGGGACAGGTCGGGGTCGTCGGTCGGGTACGGGGCCCCCGCGCTCGTCGCGGTGGCGGAGACGTCGGCGAACCGGTCGGCGGTGACCCCGGCCGGGGGCTCACCCAGGAAGGCCAGTGCGGGACGGGGCAGCTCCTTCGCCCCCACCACGGTCAGCTTCGGCGGGGTGCCGGTGTCCGGGTAGGTGATCCCGGTCGGGGTGCCGGTGTCGTCGACGGCCCGCAGCCGGTAGGCGGGGGCGACGATGGGCTCGGGAGCGGAGTGCTCGAGGATCCGGAGCTGGTGGTGGAAGTGCGTGATCGACTGGTGACCACCGGAGCGGGCCCGGCGCTTGAGCAGGCTGGGCCCGAGGATGACGGCCCAGGCCACGAGGATGATGATCACCAGCACCACGGGCACCACCTCCTCCACCGGTCGTTGCCGGTACAAACGGTACCGACGACGAATTCCGCAGTGGTGGATGCTCCCCGTGGCCGCCGGGCCCCGCCGGTAGCGTCCTCCCCGTGACCGCCTTCTGGATCCTCGTCGGCATGGCGGCCGTGGCGGCCGTCGTGGACTGGGTGGCGGTGGCCCGGGGCGACCGTCGGACCGAGTACGCCGCCAAGCCGGCGGTGCTGGCCGCGCTGGCCGCGGCCGCCGCCGTGCTCCCCGCCGACCACACCGACCTGGTCCACCGGAGGTGGTGGTTCGTGGCCGCCCTCGTCTGCTCACTGCTGGGTGACGTGCTCCTCATGCTCCCCCGCGACCTGTTCGTCCCCGGACTGGCCGCCTTCCTGGTCGGCCACCTCTGCTACATCGCCGGCCTGCTGCAGCCGCCGGCACCTCCGGGCAGCCCGCCGTTCGCCTTCTCGGCCACCGGACTGGCGGTGGCGGCGGTGGCGGTGACGGCCGCGGCGGCAGTCCCGTCAGCCGCCATCTTCCGCTCGTTGCTGCGCGGGGGCCAGCGCCCGCTGGTGGTGCCCGTCGCCGTGTACCTGGTGGCCATCGCCACCATGGCCGTGCTCGCGCTCAACGTCGGGGTGCCCGCGGCGGCCGCCGGAGCCGTCCTGTTCGTCGTGTCCGACACCGTGCTCGCCCTCGACCGGTTCGTGCGGCCGCTGCGGTACGGCACCACGGCCGTCCACGTGACCTACCACCTGGCCCAGGGACTTCTGGTCCTGTCACTCCTGAGCTGAGTCGCGGCCCGTCGCCCTACCGGGCGGCGGGGGCGGCAGGGGCGGCGCGGGCGGCAGGGGCGGCGGCTCAGTCGAAGGACGGCGCCACGTCGCGGGTGCGCTTGATCTCGAAGAACCCCGGGGTCGAGGCCACGGCGAGGACCCCGTCCCACAGGCGGCCGGCGTCCTCGCCCCTGGGTGCGGGCGTCACCACGGGGCCGAAGAAGGCCACCTCGCCGACGGCGATCACCGGGGTGCCGACCTCCATGCCCACCCGGTTCATCCCGTCGTAGTGGGAGGCCCGCAGCGCCTCGTCGTAGATATCGGTGTCGGCCGCGTCCACCAGGTCGGCCGGGAGGCCGACGTCCGCCAGCGCCTTGGCCAGGGTGTCGCGATCGCGCTCCTCGCCGTGCACGTGGAACCGGGTGCCGAGGGCGGTGTAGAGCGGTCCGACCACCTCGTGACCGTGCGCCTGCTCGGCAGCGACCACGATCCGGACCGGACCCCACGCCTGCGCCATCAGGTCCCGGTACTTCTCGGTCAGGTCGTCGCGCCCTGAATTCGAGCTCGGCCAGCGACATCACGTGCCAGCGCACCTCCAGATCGCGTACTTCGGCGGCGTTCAGGATCCACCGGGAGGTGATCCACGCCCACGGGCACAGCGGGTCGAACCAGAAGTCGGCGGTGGCGGGTCCGGTGTCGGTGCGGGTGTCGGTCATGGTCGCTCCTCGTGGTCGGTCCGGTCGGGACTCCCGGCGCGGGTGGCGCGGCCCGGGCGGGCGGTCCGCGCCCGTACTGCGTCCAACCCCGTCCGTGCCGACCTTCTTCCCGTCCGGCCTCAGTCCCCGGGGACGTCGGCCACCGCCCCCCACCGTCCGGCTCGGCGCCCGACGGTGACGGCGATCCCGAACGCCGCCGACACGCCTGTATCGGTCAGTACGGCGTCCACCGGTCCGGCGTCCAGCACCCGGCCGGCACGCAGCAGGGCGGCGTGGGTCACGCCCGGCGGGATCTCCTCCAGGTGGTGGGTGACGAGCACCATCGGTGGCACCGCCGGGTCGGCGGCCAGCGCGGTCAGCCGGCCGATCAGACGCTCGCGGGCGCCGAGGTCGAGTCCGGCGGCCGGCTCGTCCATGAGGATCAGCTCGGGAACGCCCATCAGGGCCCGGGCCAGCAGGACCTGCTGGCGCTCGCCCTCCGAGAGGAGTCCGAAGGCGCGGGACCCGAACGCCTCACCGCCGAACCCGGCGTCCGCCAGCAGCGAGGCCGCCCTGGCCCGGTCCTGGTCGGTGTACTCGTGCCACCACGTCTCGAGCGCCGCGAAGCGGCCCGTCAGAACGACGTCGGACGCCGGCTGCGCCGGACGCAGATTCCTGGCCACCGAGGCACTGACCACCGCGATGCGTCGGCGCAGTTCACGCATGTCGACCCGGCCGAGACGCTCGCCCAGGATCTCGACACTGCCCCGGGTCGGCCACAGCCCGGCGCCGGCGACCCGGAGGAGCGTCGTCTTGCCCGACCCGTTGGGCCCGAGCACCGCCCAGCGCTCCCCGGGCCCCACCGACCACGTGACGTCGTCCAGGATGACCGTCCCGTCCCGGACCACGGACACACCCTCCAGCGAGATCGCCGGTCCGGCGGTGGCCGGGCCGCCGGTCATGCGGCCCCGGTCCCCGCCGGTCGGACCGGCCCGCGGGCGGCGGAGCGAGAACGGCCGGCGGGTGCGGGGAGCGTGGCGGGGGCGGGGAGCGTGGCGGGTGCGGGGAGCGTGGCGGGGGCGGGGAGCGTGGCGGGGGCGGGGAGCGTGGCGGGGGCGGCGGACGGCGGAACGCTGCCGCACCGGATTCGGCTCCCGCCCGTCGGAGACATCCCCGGATCGTAGGCGAGGCCCGCGGACGCGGCGCCCCACATCGACGGGCCCCCGACGTCATCCGGGAAGCGTGATCCCCGTGGTCCCCTCGGGTGGTGCCCATTCGAGCACGGTCACCCCGCTGCTGCGCTCCAGTACGGTCACGCCCGGCCGGGCACTCAGCCCGTCGATGGCCTGTTGGGCGGCCGACGACGTGACCGACTCGATCCCCTGCGACGGGGCGATCACGAACACGACGGTCCCGGATCGCACCGGGAACCCCTGGGGATCCGCCAGGAAGGGGTAGACGTAGCGCCGTCCGGCGAACCTGCCGATCACACCCTGGGATGCGATGACCTCCGCATCGCCCGGGATCTTCGACAGGCCCCGGGACAGGGCGGCGGCCGCAGGCGCATCCACCTTCCACCACCCGGTCCCGATCCCGCCGAACAGGGAGAGGTTCTGGCACAGGGACAGGACGACGAGGAGCACACTGAGGGCGATCGCCACCCTGGGCCTCGCCCTGGCCAGCGGTGACGCCGCGACCCCGTCGGTTCCGGTCGGCTCGGCGGAACCGGTGTCATCGCCCCGGCTGGTGGCACCGGCGGCATCCGACGCGGTGGCATCCGACGCGGTGGCCCCGGTGGCGAGGCGCACGAGCACGAGCACGGACCCGACCAGGACGAAGGGGATGACCGCCAGGGTCTGGAAGGCGATGGTCGGCGAGAGGAAGATCAGGTTGCCGTTGAGTGCGGCGGGCCCCAACGTCCCCACGGCCACGGCGAAGCCCCAGGGGGACAGGACCCCGACCAACCCGGCGGACGCCAGCACCCTCCCCATGGCGGCACGGCGCCCCACGATGACCCGCGCCACGTGCAGCGGGTGCAGGAGGAGCCGCTCGACGACGTACGCACTGGACGATGTCGGGCCGGCACCGACCAGGTACCCGTAGTTGGCGACGAGTCCACTCCCCTTGTTGCCCCCGACCACGGCGATCACCCCGAGCCAGGCCGCCGCCGCCCCGGCCAGGATGAGTGGCCTGCCCCAGCCGGACTGGCGGCGCACCCGTCCGGACAGCAGCCCGGCGATGCCGACGCACAGGACCAGCACGGTCACGACGTCCCCGAACAGCATGGCCACCAGCCCGACGACGAGCGCCGTGCGGAACCTGCCCCGCCAGAGCGCATAGGCGGACCAGACGGCGAACGGCAGTCCGAGGGTCTCGAAGTGGACGTCGAACGAGGCCGCCAGGTACCACCAGGGGTTGACCATGAGGAATACCAGCGCGGACAGGGCCACCGTCGAGCGGTAGCGGGTCAGCCGCCCCGCGCAGACGGCGGCCACCCAGGCCGCGGCGATCCACTCCGCCGCCGCCATCGCCGCGTCCTGCAGCCAGAGCAGCTGGATGGGGTCGGACCACAACCTCCCGACCAGTGCGATCGGCCACATGGCCAGCTCGAAATGACTCTGCCAGAACGGATAGTTCGGGACCTGGATCGTATCGACCGGGTCCAGGTGCCCGTGGCCGATCAGCCACCACGCCTGCGAGTACGTGGCGAAGTCGTCGGTCAGGTCGAACCGGTGGAACAGGTAGCCGCTGTAGGCGGCGAGGAGGAGGAGCTGACCCCCGACCAGGACGGCCGCCCCCACCCAGAACCGGCGCATCCCAGCGTCGTCGAGGGCGCTCCACGTCCCGGCGATCCCGCCGACCGGGCGTCGGGGGCGGGTGGGGCCGTCGGTGGCGTCGGTGCGGTCGACACTCATCGCCATACGCGGGCACCAGGGGGCGGCAGGACGGAGTGGCGGGTGGGGTCCTGCCGGGGCATGCAGAGTGTTCTACCCCAGGCCGACTCCATCCGCAGAGGGCGGCCCGGGTGGACCACCGGAGACGGGGTCAGTCGTTCTCGACCGTGTAGTCCCAGTCCCCCACGACGTGTTCGTGGTCCGGAGCCCACTGCATCATGCCCTCGCCGACCAACTCGTAGGCCCGCAACCGGAACGTCACCGTCTGGCCGCGGTGCAGGACGGCCGGCGGCGGGTGCTCACCGGGGACGAGGCCCATGAGGAACACGGAGCCGAGGTGGTCGACCGAGTGGAAGTCGCCCAGCGACACCGGCACATCGGCCGTGGCATGGTCCATCGTCACCGTCCACGTGCAGGTGGTCGCCGCCTGCTGGTTCGGCAGGCCCTCGCCGGGGACGACGGGACCACTCACGACCATACGGACGTCGAACGCCTTCGTCTGCACGTCGATGGGCAGACCCTCCACCTGGAGCGCGGGCCGGGCCTCGGTACCTACCAGAGCCGCGTCGACATCGGGTCGGAGTGTCTTCTTCGGGAGGAACGACGGGTAGGCGGATCCGCTCCCGCCGCACCCGGCGAACAGCACGGCCGCCACGACGACCGCGGCAACGCATCCGGCTCCGGACCCGAAGGCCCGGAACCGGATGCGTCCTGCACGCTGCACGGCGGAGGAGATCGGGTGTGCGCTGATGGCGCTACCCGTTCGTACCGGCCTGGCCGGCCTGCCCGGGGGTCCCGGGCTGGCCGTTGCCGCCGACCCCACCGTTCCCGCCCGGGGTGGAGCCGACGCCGTTGCCGCCGTTGCCGCCCTTGCCCCCGGTTCCCCCGGTGCCGCTGCACGGCGGGGTGTCGTAGGGCACCGTCTGGGCGCCGGTGGCCGTCAGCCAGGTGCCCCCGTTCCATTCCTCGGGCGGGCAGGCTCCGTTGCCTCCGTTGCCGCCGCTACCGCCGTTGCCGGTCGAGGTGGCCCCGTTGCCGCCGCTCCCGCCCTTTCCGCCGCTGCTCCCGCAGCCGGGCGCTCCGCCGGTGCCACCGGACCCGCCGAAGTATCCCTTGCCGGCTCTACCGGGGAGACCGGCGCGACCGACCTTGAGCTGGGCCGGGCAGTAGACGGCACCTGCGCCGCTGCTGCCCTTGACCGCCGTGTAGCCCGGGGGCAGCGCCACCGGTGTGTAGGTCTGTGCGGTGAACACGTCCGGGCCGAACGAGGCGAGTCCGGACTGGGCTGCGTAGCCGATGTGTCCCTCACCGTCGAGACCACCGCACACCGTGCCGGCGGCCAGCGGGGTGTCCGCGTCGGAGGGCTCACTGCAGGACTGGCCGGTCAGGAGCAGGTCCTCCATGGTGCGCAGGGCGCTGTAGTGGTTGTAGTACGTGCTCGACACCGTTCCCGGCTTGATCAGTGGGCTGATCAGCACGGTCCCGGTGTCGCCGCCGCCCGGCGTGAAGTCGGTCGGGTCGTAGAGCGGGTCCGCGGTGGCGCAGCCGCTGGTGGTCGCCGCTTCGCTCCCACTCGGGCAGCTGGCGGTGCCGACCGTCGAGGTCGCCCCTTCGGCGCCGAGGGTCACGTTGCCGTTGAAGCCCGTCGGCAGCGTCACCGGCTGCCCGCTGTCGTTGAGCAGCTGGTAGGTGCCGATCCACGGTTTGGCGTAGTTGTTCGACGCCGTGGTGGTGCTGGCATTGCCCGACAGGGCGATCGGCCCGGTGTCGCTGACGGCCCCGACGAAGGTGTCCGGCGGGATGGTGTTGCCGTTGGCGTCGGTGCCCGAGACCAGCCGGCCGGTGTCGTCGGCGTTGATCTTGGAGTCCGTCACCATGCTCGACCCTGGGGCCACCAGGGCCGGTTCGGTCGCCGCACCGGGCGATCCGCTCAGGTACGGGCTCTCACCGGCCAGGCCGGTGGCCCGGTCGACGAACCCGGACGCACCCGGTCCGGGCTGCAGCTGCTGTCCCGAGCTGTTGGTCACCTCGGGATCGTTCGGTCCCGTCGGCTCGGTGCTCACGTTGTGCCCGTCGATGTTCTCGCCGGCGGCATCGGCCAGGATCCCGTAGGCGCCGTACTGGGTGGTGGCGCCGGGGACCGTGGTCCCCGCCGAGCCGAAGCTGGGCTGGTCGGCCGGAGCGGAGGCCGTGGTCACGTCCCCGGCGGCCGGCACGTTGTTGAAGCTGTTGCCGACGGTGAACGGCGGGTTGGCCTCGTCGAAGGTGACGTCGATCAGGCCCCCGTCGGCGAAGGCCGCCGACCGCTCGATCAGCGGGATGTAGTAGCGGAGGAACAGGTCCGAGGCGTAGAGCCCACCGGTGTAGTTGGTCGGCTTCGTCGCTTCGGGGTCGTACGCGGGCAGCCCGGCCGGGGTGTAGTCCGGCGTGCCGTCGGCGTTGAAGGCCCCGGACAGGTTGTTGCCCTGGCAGGTGGCGTCGTGGGCGTCACTGCAGTTGTTGGGCGTGATCCAGTTGAACGCCGGGACCTCGTTGGACGGCAGGGTCAGGTCGTGCGCCAGGCCGTAGGTGGGATCGTCCAGGTTGGAGACGTGGTTGGCGTCGCAATTGGTGTCCGACGAGCCGGTGGAGGGAGCCCCGGGGCCGTCGTACTCCGGTGTCGTCGGCTCGTTCAGCGCCGGCTGGGTGTCGTAGGTGACACCGTTCTGCGTGCCGGCGGACTGGCCGGTCAGCGACGCGAACCAACCGGTCGGGAAGTGCTTGGCCACGTACTGGTCGGCTGGGTCCCCGTTGCCGTTGGCGTTGGCCGGCTGGGCACCCGTGAAGCTCGAGACGTCGCCGCCCGGTGCCACCAGATTGGTCGGATTGGTGACCGGGTCGTTGCTCGACGTGCCGGGGTAGCCGCAGGTGCCGTCGTCACGACCCGGAACCGTGTCGGTCACACCCGGGGTCGAGCCGGTCACGTACGTCGTCGACCCGACGGGCTGGGCGCCACCGAGATCCTGGGCGTACGCCTTCCACGAGACGCCCGCCGCGTTGTACTGGTTGAACAGCGTGGTGACGTCGGTCGGGAAGACGCAGCCGTTGTTGCCCAGCGCGGCATCGACGCCGCCGTGCACCAGGAGCTGACCGTAGTTCCCGTTGCCGGCCCCGGTCGGATCCGGCGTCGCGGTGTTCGTCCCCACCGTGTCCGTGGTCTTGTCGGTGTCGGTCTGGGTGCCGACGGTACCGGTGGTGATGATCCCGCTGTTGTCGTTCGTCATGTTCGCCGACGTGGAGCAGTCGTCCTGGGTGGCGTAGGAGGGCGACTGGCCCGACACCAGCGAGATGTAGTTGTCCATGCTGAAGTGGCCGGTGCCGTAGTAGTTGGTGAGCAGTGCGCCCTGCTGGGGAAGCGTCTGCCACAGGTAGCTGTTCTGGTTCAGCCCCGTGAACGTCTCGTCGTAGGACTTGTTCTCCAGGATGAACAGCCAGACGTGCTTGACCGCGCCGACGGGGGTCCCGGTCGACGTGATGACGCACTGGGCTTCGGCCGACGACCCGCCGGTCGGCTGTTCGAGGCTGCTACCTGCGGGGCAGCTTGTCGTACCGGCATACGACGCCGACGTGCCCCCGATGGCGCCGGTCACGCCGACGCTCGTGAGGGCCACCGTCGCGGCTGCGGCAAGCAGTGCAGCCGTCCGTCCACGATGCCGCCTGATCATGTTTGGGAGTCTCATACGACCCGTTGTACGGTCAGCGGGTTACGCGCACCGTGACGTTCCGCTACCGATTGCTTATCTCTGGGTGAACGGCATCCGAACCGTCCGAGAGTTCGCGCAGGCGCCCACCTCCGTTCGGCGGACCGACGCGCAACCGTCACCCCCGTGCCACATGGTCCGGCGCGTCGAGGCCGCGCCGTCGGTGTGTCCCGTCAGCCGGATCGGCCGGCGAGTGACGCGCCGAGGGCGCGGATCCTGGAGCTGTCGGCTGCGGGGAGCAGCGACTGCTCGGCGGGGCAGAGGGCGAGGAGCGACACCGCTTCCACCGTGTTGAAGGTCGTGATCGACAGGGGGAGGTGGGTCTGGGACTCGTCGCTCCTCGCCCCGACCGCTTCGGACACCAGGGCCTGGTCGACCCCGCCGCCACGCTGCAGGAAGGCGCAGAACGCCGAGCCGTCCGTCAGCAGGGCGCGGAGTGCGACGTTCCCCTGCTTCTGCTCGTAGGTCGCCAGCGCCGGGTCGGCCTCGGCGATCTCGGTGAAGAACTGTCCGTCCTGTGCCGCCGAGGCCTGCGGTGCGGTCAGCGGCGCCGACGTCGTCGGATCGCCAGGTCCCGATGTCGGCGAGGTGGTGGACGACGGGGACGGATCGGTCGAGGTCGGTGCCGGGACGGACGCGGGGGCACTGCCCCCGCACGCGGCGCACCCGAGCGCGAGGGATGTCACGACACAGGCCGAGACGAGGATCCGGCGCGGACTCCGACCTGCGGCCATCACCCGGCCAACACTACACACGCGGCTGCACGACGCACGGGGCCGCCCGACGCCCGACCTCCGGTGGTGAGCCGACGCGCTCCACGCCGCCCCCGGTCAGACGTTGAAGCGGAACTCGACGACGTCGCCGTCCCGCATGACGTACTCCTTGCCCTCGACACGGGCCTTGCCGGCCGACCGGACGGCCACCATCGAGCCGGCCTCCACCAGGTCGTCGAAGCTCACCACCTCGGCCTTGATGAACCCGCGTTCGAAGTCGGTGTGGATGGTGCCCGCGGCCTGGGGTGCCGTGTCGCCGATGTGGATCGTCCACGCCCTCGTCTCCTTGGGCCCCGCCGTGAGGAACGTCTGCAGGCCGAGCGTGTGGAAGCCGACCTTGACCAGCTGCACCAGTCCGGACTCGTCCTGTCCGTAGCCGGCCAGCAGTTCGGCGGCGTCCTCGGGATCCAGTGCGGCCACCTCCGCCTCGATCTGGGCGCACAGGACGACCGACTCGGCCGGGGCCACCAACGCCTCCAGCCGCGACGCCAGCTCGGCGTCCCCCAGCGATCCCTCGTCCACGTTGAACACGTAGATGAACGGCTTGGCACTCAGCAGGTGGAGGTCCACGATCAACGCCGGGTCGATCTCGCCGGAGGCGACGGCGGAGGCCACCGTCCGTCCGGCGTCCAGGATCTCGCGGGCCTGCTCGGCGGCGCGCAGCTGCGGCACCAGCTCGGGCTGCTTGCGCGACTCCTTGGCCAGCTTGGTGATCCGGTTGTCGACCGTCTGGAGGTCGGCCAGGATCAGCTCGGTGTTGATCGTCTCGATGTCGCTGACGGGTTCGATACGACCGTCGACGTGGATGACGTCCGGGTCCTCGAACACCCGGACCACCTGGCAGATGGCGTCGCTCTCGCGGATCGCCGCCAGGAACTTGTTGCCCAGTCCCTCGCCCTCCGAGGCGCCCTTCACGATCCCGGCGATGTCGACGAACGTCACCATGGCCGGCAGGATCGCCAGGGAGCCGTAGATCTCGGCGAGCCTGGGCAGACGGTCGTCGGGCACGGCCACGACACCCACGTTGGGCTCGATGGTGGCGAAGGGATAGTTGGCCGCCAGGACCTCGTTGCGGGTCAGGGCGTTGAACAGGGTGGACTTCCCCACATTGGGGAGGCCGACGATGCCGATGGACAGTCCCACGGGTACTTCCTCCGATGTCGCCGCCGACGGGATCCGGCGGTGGGCTGGACCGCGAGCGTACGTGATGCCCGCACCGTTCCGTACCGTCCGCCCCTCCCGCGCCCCCGTCACACCCCCCTGGGAGGCTTCTCCCATGGCGCTGGCCACCATGTTCGACGCACTCCCCGACCCGACCGTTGCGGTGGCGGTGGCTCCCGGGGGCCAGCCCGGTCTGGCGGCCCGGACGGCGGCGGTGGGCGAGGCCCTGGGTGGGCTCCTGGCCGACCTCGACCCCGGGCTCCTGGTGGGACCCGATGCGGTGGCCCTGTACGCCTCCTTCGCCCGGATGGAGCGCCTGGTGGTGGCGGCCAAGACCCTGCTCGCCCCCCGGATCGCCCAGTCGGGGTGCTGGGAGGACGAGGGCCACCGCTCCCCGGTGGGCCTGCTGGCCGACCTGGAGGGGGGCTCCCCCGGTGCCGCCCGGCGCACCCTCGAGGCGGGACGGGCCCTCGGGGACCTGCCCGGGTGCGAGGCGGCCCTGCGCTCGGGCACCCTGTCGGGGCCCAAGCTCACCGAGGTCACCCGGGCCGCCACCGTGGACCCCACGGCCGAGGGCACCTTGTTGGCCGGCATCGACCAGGTGCCCCTGCCGGTGGTGCGGGAACGGTGCCGCACCGTGCGCACCCGGGCCGCCGGGGTGGACCCGGTGGCCACCCTGGCCCGGATCCACGCCGGGCGCACCTTCACGTCGTGGACCGACGCCGAAGGGGCCTTCTGCTACTCGGGCACCGACACCCCCGAGCGGGGGGCGGCCCTGCTGGCCCGGCTCCGCCCGGTGGTCGACCGCCTGCGCCACGACCGCCGGCAGGCGGCGGCCCCGGGCCCGGGTTCCGGCACACGGGGGAGTTCCGGGGGACGGGGACGTTCCGGGGGACGGGGACGGGGCACCGGTGGGGGCGGCACCGGTGGGGGCGGCACCGCTGCTCCCCCGCCCGAGTCCGAGGGTGCCCTGCGGGCCGACGCCCTCTTCGTGCTGATCGACGGGGCCCGACGGTCCCGGCCTGGTGATGGCACCGGTGGTGGCACCGGTGGTGGCACCGGTGGTGGACCCGGTGATGGCACCGGTGGTGGCACCGGTGGTGGACCCGATGGTGAACCCGGTGGTGGGCCCGGTGGTGGACCCCGGTCGTCCCGAGCCGGCACCCGAACAACCGGTGGCACCGGTGCCCGGTCCGCCGGTGGCACCGGTGCCCGACCCGACCGGGGAACGGCCGGGGCTGGCGACCGGGGAACGGGGATCGACGACGACCCGTCCGGCACCGGCGACGACGACCACCGGATGGCCGATCCCGACGACCTCGGCCGGGCCGACGACCTGATCACCGCACCGCCGCCGGCCACCGTCATCGTGCGGGTGGACCTGGCCGCCCTGCGTCGGGGACGGGCCCTGCCCGGTGAGCTGTGCGAGATCGACGGCCAGGGCAGCGTCCCGGTCCCGGTGGCGGCCGGACTGGCCGATGACGCCTTCTTGGCCTGTGTGTTCACCGAGGCCGGGGACATTCGGGCCGTGGCCCACCTGGGCCGCACCGTCAACCAGACCCTGCGCACCGCCCTGGCCCTGCGGGACCGCCACTGCGTGGTGCCCGGGTGCGGGGTGGGCTACACCCTGGAGATCGACCACGTGGTCCCCCTGGAGTCCGGCGGCGACACGCGGCTCGACAACCTGGCCCTGCTGTGCCGGAGCCACCACCGGATGAAGACCTACGGGGGCTGGACCCTCGAGCGCACCGGGCCCACCGACGAGGACCCGCGGTGGACGTTCACCCCGGAGCCCCCCTTCGGCCAGGAGCCCGACCTCGGACTCGACCGGCCGGCGGAACCCGACGGGACCGACGGGGCCGACGGATCCGGCTGACGGTCGGTCGGTTCCGGCTGAGGGTCGGTCGGGGCCGACGGTTCCGACTGAGGGTCGGCCGGGGCCGGCTGAGGGTCGGGCGGGGCCGGCCGAGGGTCAGGTGACCTGGTGGGGGTCAGCCGTCGGCAGTCACGGCAGTGGCGCCACCAGGTACTCACTCATGGTCGAGCTCCGGAGCCGCCCGAGGTCGAGGCATGCGGACACACTGTCGAGCATCCGGGTGACGTTGGCACCGAGTTCCTCGTCCGTCGTGGCGTTGAAGAAGAGCTTGGGATCGGCCACGTGGTCCACGGACGGCCAACCTTCGTCGACGATGCCGCCGATCTCGGGTGCATCGTCCGTCAACGACCGGACCACCTCGTTGCGCACGTACCGGGTGCGGGGCTGCAGCTCGCCCGACACCGGCGACTGGGTACCGTGCCAACGGGTGATCCACTCCCGGTAGTCGAGACCCTCGGGGCGGTGGATCAGAGCGACGGTCAGGACGCCCGGCGACCGCTCCCCGTCGGGCCAGTCGCGTGCATTGGCGTACGGGGTGGTGCCGTAGTCGTCGTAGAGCGACTCGACGACCAGGTACGACGCCGTCGGGAGGCGCAGGGCGGCCAGTGCGGGGGCGATCTCCGACGTCCGTTCGTAGCAGTCGAGCCACATCGAGATCTCGGCCACGTGGGGCTGCTCCCCCTCCGGGGCCGGGGCCGGGGACGGCGCCGCATCGGCCGCCGAGTCGTGGACGTTGAACGTCACCGCCCGCGCTCCGCCACGTCGCAGCCGGGGCACGGTCTCCTCGATCAGCTGATGGCGCAGGGTGTCGCCGGACTCGGCGTCACCGGGGCCCCAGACCAGGGCGATGACCTTCTCCATGGGTGCTCCTCGATCCTCGCTCGTCGATCGCCGGACGTCGGCAGTCAGCCGTCGGTGGCCGGCGCGGCGTGGGCCGGCACCCGGCAGGCCCCGTCGATGTCGAACACCTGGTTGAACCGGCCGAGCGCCAGCCACGACCCGACGCACAGCGCCAGGTCCACCAGCTCGTCGTCCGTGTAGGCGGCGTGGAGCCGCTCCCAGAACGCCGCGTCCATCCCCCGGTGGTCGGTGGCGTACCGATCGGCGAACTCGGCGGCCAGCCGTTCGCGCTCGGACAGTCCGGCGCCGTCACCCGACCCGACCTCGGCGTAGAACGACTCGGGCACCGCACCGGGATCGGCCCCGCGGGACGGCACGTCACGGGCCGTCCGCCAGTCCAGGCACAGGGCGCAGTCGTTGATGCGGGCCATGGTGATGCGGGCCGCCTCGAACTCGCGCAGCGAGAGCGACGAGTGCTCGTACACGGCGTGCGAGTAGCCACCGGCTGCAGCGGTCAGCTTCGGCGCCAGCTCGGTCCACACGTGGACGAGCGGATCTGCCCCGGCGGGGACGTCGACATTGGGCACAGGGTCCTCCTCAGCGGATGCGGCGGATCGTCACGACCCGGACGGCTCCGACGACCCGGGCGGCTCGGGGAGGCGGCGGATCACCCGACCGGCAAGGCCGGTCACGTACTGCTCCCAGCGCCGGTCGCCCAGGAGCCAGAGCCACAGCTCGCGACGGTTGGCCACCACGATCTCGACGAACTCCTCGCGTCCGCATCCCGCCGGCTCCAGCACCGGCTGCCACCGGCTCCACAGCCAGACCCCGATGCAGATGTCGTCGGAGAACCCGACCCGCCAGTCCCCGCCGGCCAGCAGGGCCTCACGCAGGCCCACCCGCAGGTCCTCGGGCTCCGGTGGGAACTCGAGCACCGGAACCGCCGGATCGAGGGCGGTGTCGTCCAGGGTGGTCACGCCGTCCACGCTAGCCAACCCGCCCGTCGCCGGTCGCCCGGCCGGCCGTTTCCCCCACCGCTCACCGGTCGGCCACGACCGGGGCGCGGTCCGTGCCGTCGTAGTGGGACACGTGCTCGGCGTAGTCGATGAACAGCGGCGCGTCGGGGTCGAAGGGACGGCGCAGGCTGTCGAAGGCGACCCGCTTGTCGAACGCGTCCAGCTTGACCAGGGCCTCGGGGTGGTCGAGGTCACGGAAGTCGAGGCGTCCCCTGGCGTTGTCGAGCGCCCGGCGACCGCGCTCGGATCGGACGAGCACACTGCTCCACCCATCGGTCGACCCGACGCTCCCCACCGAGAGGTCGGCGGAGCGGCCGAGGAAGTCGGCGCACTCGTCGCACCCCTTGAGGGCGGCTCCGTGGAAGTTCTTGACCGGCTCGTCCACGGCCAGCTCGCCGTCGCGGTACTCCACGATCATCCGGCCGCGGATCACGTCGACCTTGCTCACCCGGTCGATGTCGATCCCGCGCTCCTCGCGCAGCAATTCGAGCATGAGGCCCCGGTAGTCGAAGCTCTTGGTGCACAGCAGGGCGATGGTCAGCACCACGGCGTCGATCCGGTGGGCACCCGTCGGCCACCGACGGGACTGCATCGCCCGGATGCCCTGGATCTCGCACGGGGTGCCCACCACGGCGATGCGGGGCTTCGCCGGCAACTGGTAGCGCGACAGGTCGAGCTCGGCGAGGGCCATCGTCTGGTTGTAGAAGCTGCCCGCCGACTCGAGGATCTCCTTCGCCGTGGTGGCGAGATGGGAGACGCCCTTCCAGGGCTGCTCGGGATCGTCACTGGGTCGGGTGACCACGGCGCCGTCGATGTCGCCGGCGGCCAGCGCGGCGATCAGGAGGGCCGAGACCACACCGCCGTCCTGGGCGCCGTCGGGTCGCGCTCCCGCCCGCACGGCATAGGCGTCCATGACGGCCCCGAGTCCGTCGCCGGGAGGGCCGCCGGTGATCTTCCAGTAGGTGTCACTGGCGTCGGCCCGCTCGACCGACGCCGCCGCCACCTCGTCGGCCGAGGCCCCGGGGAACACGGTGGACGGCGGCCACAGCGCCTCGTAGCGGAGCCCGCCGCGGGGGCAGAAGTCCCAGCACAGCGAGCAGCCCGTGCACATCTTGACCAGTTCGGGGAGGTCGGTGTCCTCGTCGATGCCGAGCGAGTTGGACGGGCAGGCGGCGATGCACGTTCCGCACTGGATGCACCGGCCGGCGTCGATCACCCCCGCCTGCAGCTCGAAGAACCAGGTCTTGCCCGGCGGCTCCTCGATCCCGTTGATCTCCTCGCGGATGCGGTAGGCCTTCACGACGCGGCCCCGGGTCCGCTGGTGATGGACACCGGGGTGCCGGTGCCCTCGGCGGCCAGTGTCGACCGCAGGTCGTCGTTGGGGACACGCCGGGCCCAGTTGTAGAAGGGTTCGTCCGGGCGACGCTCCGCCTGGTAGCGGCGGATCACCCGCAGCAGGGCGTCGGGCACCTCGGTGACCGGGCGGGCGTTCTCGATCCAGTCGATGAAGCCGGCGTCGGTACCGAGCGAGCCGCCCATGCCGATGTCGACCGCCTCGGACAGGTGGTTCCCGACCTTGGCCACGTCGCCGCGGAAGCCGATGTCGGCGATCTGGGGCTGGGCGCAGCTGGCCGAACACCCCGAGAAGTGCATCCGGATGATCCCGGCGTCCTCACCCTCTCCCGGGTGGGCGCCCGGTGCCGGACGGGTGCCGACCGGCTCACCGGCGAGCTGGTCGTCGAGGAAGCGGGCCCACTTGACGGCCCGCTCCTTCGTCTCGACGATGGCGTACCGGCAGAACTCGGACCCGGTGCAGGCGACCACACCCCGGCTGAAGGGGCCGGGGAACGGCGAGTACTTGATCAACAGGTCCTCGGCCAGCAGGGTGTCCACCCGGTCGCCGTGCACGCCGGTGAAGGTGATGTTCTGGTCGGTGCCGACCCGCAGGGTGCCGTCGCCGTAGGTGGTGGCCAGGCGGGCGGCCTCGACCAGCTCGATGCCCTGCATCCGGCCGACCGGGACGGAGCAGCCCACGTAGAAGTACCCGTCCTGCTTCTGGGCGTGCACGCCCACATGGTCGCCCCGGTAGCGCCGGGTGAGCTCCTCACCGGCCGGCACCAGGTCGAAGCGGGCACGCGCCGCCAGCTCCTCGCGGAAGCCCTCGGGACCGAGCTCCTGGACCAGGTAGCGCATGCGGGCCAGGCCCCGGTTCTCCCGGTTGCCGAGTTCGCCGAAGAGCTGGGCGATCGCCCGGGTCACCTCCACCGCCTGGTCCTGGGCGACGAAGACGTCGATGTCGGACGCCATCCGCTCGCCGTCGGACAGGCCGCCGCCGACCAGCAGGTTGAAGCCCAGCGAGCCGTCGGTGGCACGCGCCGGCCACAACCCGATGTCGTTGATCTCGGCCTGGGCGCAGTCCTCGACGCAGCCCGACACCGACATCTTGAACTTGCGGGGCAGGTTGGCGTACTCGCGGTTGCCGGTGAAGAAGTCCGACACCGCTGTGGCGATGGGCAGCCCGTCGAACGCCTCCGAGGCGTCGACGCCGGACACCGGGCAGCTGAGGACGTTCCGGGCCGAGTCACCGCACGCCTGCACCGTGGTCAGGCCGACGGCCGCGAACCGGCGCCAGATCCGGGGGATGTCCTCGATCCGGAGCCAGTGGATCTGGACCGTCTGGCGGGTGGTGAGGTCGGCGTAGCGGGAGCCGAACATCCGCGACTCGGTACCGTCGGGGCCCTCGCCGAAGGCGTCGGCGGCCACGCCGATCTCCCGGGCCTGGTCGGCGGTGAGGAACCCACCGGGCACCTTCACCCGCATCATGAAGGCGTCACCCCCCTGCTTCTGGGGGTAGATGCCGGCCCACTTCAGCCGTTCCACCTCGCCGGGGATCGCGGCGATACCCGCCGGGCCCTCCTTCGAGTACGTGTCGATGATGGCGTCGGCGATCTCGAGCGGGTGCCGTGCCAGCTTCAAAAGCTCGATCTCGCTCAGTTCACCCGTCTTGCGATACGGGTTCACGAAGGGCATGGGCCGGTCCGACCCGCGCAGTCGCAGGCCGTACAGCTCGTCCCGGTCCTTGGTCATCTCACCGTCCGGTCATCTCAGACGTGGAGCCCGCACTCGACCTTGTCCGAGTCGGCCCACCGGCCGGCGCGCAGGTCCTCGCCCTCGGCGACGGGCCGGGTGGTGGGTGCGCACCCGATCGAGAGGTAGCCCTCGGACCGCAGCGGGTGCTGGGGGATCCCATGGTCCGTGGCGTAGCCCACCAGGTCCTGGTGGGTCCACGTGGCGAGCGGGTTGATCTTCACCATGCCCCACGAGTCGTCGTAGGCCACGATCGGCGCGTGGCGCCGGGTGGGTGCGTCCGAGCGCTTGAGCCCGGTGACCCAGCCGTCCTTGCCGGCCAGCGCCTGACGCAACGGGCGCACCTTGCGGAACTCGCAGCACTGGGCGGTCCCGCACGGGTGGTCCTCCGCGCCGGCCACCGGGTGGGCGACGGTGAGGTTGAGGTCGTAGTGGGCGCGGACGGCCTCGACGTACTCGAGCGTCTCGGGGAAGTGGGAGCCCGTGTCGAGGAACACCACCTCGATGTCGGGGTCCACGGCCACGGCGATGTCGACGAGGACGGCCTCCTGGAACGAGCACGAGAGGGCGAGCTTCGGGCCGAACCGCTCCACGGCCCACGCCACGATCAGGCCGGCCGGTGCGGTCTCGAACGCCGCCGACTGCTCGGCCATCTCGCGCCGCAGACGGGTGACGGCGGGATCGACGGCCAGTTCGGCCAGCCTCGTCCGATTGTCCACCACGCTCAGCTTCACGTCGCCTCGTCCTCTCCCGTCAGGAGCAGCGGGCGGAGATCCTCCACCGCGCCGACCCTTCCGGCCCTTCCCGACTGCACCGGGCGCCCTCACGGCACCCTCGATCGACCTCCGCACTGCGGCGTCCACCCCGTCCGGGAACTATACATGACTAACCAGATCAGGTTTTAGAACATTCCCGTCGGCGCAGAAGAGCAGGTGAACTGGCACGGCAGCGGCAAGACTAGGGGCCACGGGCACCGAGCGGCCATCCCCCCCGCCCACCGACCTCCCGGGGGGCCGTCCCCGGCCGGGTCGCACGGCGGCCCGGAATCCGGAGCCCGGGCACCTGGATCCCGGTACCTGACTCCCCCACCGGCTCCACAGGACACCCCGACAGCCCCACAGGCTCCACAGGACACCCCGACACCCCCACACCCCGACACCATGCACCCGACCTCCGACCTGCCCGACCCGGCCCCCGACACGGGCACGTCCCCCGTCCCGGCTGCCCACCCCTTCCCGGTCGTGCTCCACCTCACGGGGACCCCGTGCCTGGTCGTCGGCGCCGGTCCCGTGGCCGCCCGCAAGGCCCGCGGACTCCTGGCCGCCGGTGCAGCCGTCACCGTCGTGGCACCGGAGATCGGCACCGAGGTACAGGATCTGACGGCGGCCGGCGCCGGGTCACCTGGCTCCCTGGTCGTGGAGGTCCGGTCCTACGACCCGCCCGAGGCCGCGGCGTACCGGCTCGTGGTGTCGGCCACGGGAGACCCGACGGTGGACGCGATGGTGACGGCGGATGCCCTGGCCGGTGGGGCGCTGGTCAATCGCGCCGACTCGGCGCCCGAGGGGCACCGGGAGCGGCCGGCAGCGGGGACGATCCTGCTCCCGGCGGTGCACCGGTCCGGACCCGTCACGGTGGCGGTGTCGACCGACGGCAGGAGCCCGGCCCTGGCCCGGTGGCTGCGGGACCGGATCGCCGGCGCCCTCGCGGATGTGGACGTCGTCACCCTGGCCACGCTGATGGAGGAGGTACGCGGGTGGCCGACCGCCGGACGGGAACCGGGGTCGACGGTCGACTGGGACGCGGCGCTGGACGCGGTGGCGCCACTGGTGGCCGCCGGACGGATCACCGAGGCCCGGGAACTGCTGGCGGCCCGCACCGGGCGACAGGTCTGAGTGATCCGGGCAGCCGACGGGGCATCGTCGCTAGGGTCTTCCAGGTGACCAACGTGCCGACGCTCGACGTCGACGACATCGACCTGTCGGACATGGCGTTCTGGGCCCTCCCGCTCCGCCAGCGGGAGCAGGCGTTCGCGGTGCTGCGTGCCGAACGCCCCCTGGCCCACTTCGAGGAACCGGACCTCTCGGTCACCTCATCGATGGCGCCGCCCCGCGGACCCGGCTACCGGGCCGTGACCCGCCACGCCGACGTCGTCGAGGTGAGCCGTCACCCCGAGATCTACTCCTCCGGCAAGGGCGCCATCAGCATCATCGACCTGCCCGAGGAGATGGTCGAATTCTTCGCCGGCATGATCTCGACGGACAACCCCCGCCATGCCCGGCTGCGCCGGATCGTCTCCGCCGCGTTCAGCCCCGTGCGGATCAACGCGGTCGTGGCGGACATCGAGAACGTGGCCGGGCGGCTGATCGACCGGGTGGCGCCCCTCGGGGGGTGCGACTTCGTGACCGAGCTGGCCGCTCCGCTCTCGCTCGAGATCATCTGCGACATGATGGGTCTCCCGCACTCGGAGCACGCCACCGTGTTCCGCTGCTCCAACGTGATCGCGTCGTCAGGGGACGACGAGTACCTCGAGCCCGGCGACGACCCGCTGGAGGCGATGCTCAGTGCCGGCTACGAGCTCGTCGACCTGCTGACCAGGCTGAGCGCCTTCCGACGGGAGCGACCCACCGGCGACCTGACGACGGCGCTGATCTCGACCAACATCGACGGCGAGGCGCTGACGCCGGCCGAACTGGCGTCGTTCTTCATCCTCCTGCTGACGGCGGGGAACGAGACGACGCGCAACTCGCTCTCCCACGGGATCCTGGCCCTGACCGAGAACCCCGGACAGCGGGCCATCTGGCAGGCCGACCCGGTGACCGTGGGGGCGACCGGTGTGGACGAGGTGGTCCGGTGGGCGAGCCCGGTCAACTGGATGCGCCGCACCGTCACCGAGGACACGGTGCTGTCGGGCGAGGAGCTGCACGCCGGGGACAAGGTCCTGCTGTTCTACGGATCGGCCAACCGGGACGAGGACGTGTTCACCGATCCGTTCACGTTCGACGTGCGCCGGGACCCCAACCCCCACGTCGGGTTCGGTGCCGCCGGGCCCCACTTCTGCCTGGGCGCCCACCTCGCTCGGCGGGAGATCGACGTGATGCTCCGCGAGCTGCTCGTGCGCCTCCCGGACATTGCCGCCGGGGAGCCCGAGCAGACGGTCTCGCGGTTCGTCAACGGCATCAAGCACCTGCCGTGCACGTACACCCCCGCCGCGCCCCGCTCAGCCGGCTGAGCACCGGCGGGCCTCAGGGTTTGGCCACCATGAGCACGGCGACGGCGACCAGTGCCGCCCCGAGCCCCGCCCCGAGCAGTCCGACGCGCACGCACCGTCCCGGCGCACCCTCGAGGTCCGCCCCCCCGCCATGGCCAGGCGTGCCCCCGACGTCCCCGCGGCCGTCGCCCGTGCCGCCGACGTCCCCGCGGCCGTCGCCCGTGCCGCCGGCCGCCCCCTCCGACGCGACATCGGCGGTGGCCGCCACCGCCGCCACCACCAGTTGCAGGCGGCGCTCCTCGGGCCACAGTGCCGCCTCGGCCGTCATGGCCACCACGGCCCAGACCGCCATGCCCGCCGAGACCCAGGTGTCGGCGAACCCCCACTGTCCACCGCTCATCACCAGGAGGACGATGCCGAAGACGGGGACCAGGAAGAGCACCCGCCCGGCCCAGTTGACCCCGGGGCGGTAGTAGCGGGCCAACGCCTCGGGCACCGGGCCCCCGCGCCGGAGCGCACCACGCAGGGCGAGGGCGGACCCGGCCGCGACCGACAGGGCCACCAGGCCGACCACGGCCGACAGCACGTGGGCCAGCAGGACCAGGTCGTAGCCGGGCGAGGTCGTGGAGGCGGAAAGCATCGCGACGGACGCCATCGGGGCGGCGGGGGGCACGGCGTGATTCTGTCATCGCTCCGCCGATACGCCACCGCACCCACCGTGCGCCTACGCTGCCTGGGGAATTGCTAGGTTGGACGCGGGTCGACGCTCGCGCCCATCGCGCGGGCCCGGTAGGGGCATCGACGACGGACGACGAGGTGGCAGCCAGGTGTGGAGAAACGACAGACGATCGCTGAGGAGCGCACCGCCCCGCTGATGAATCAACTCCGACTCGATCCCCTCACGGGGCGCTGGGTGGTGGTAAGCACCGACCGCGCCCAACGACCCCGTGCCTTCGCTCCCCGCATGGCCTCGATCCAGGCCGACACGTCGAAGCCCTGCCCGTTCTGTCCCGGTAACGAGGAGACCGCCTCCCCGACCCTGGAGACCCTCGGCCCCGACGGCGAGTGGCGGGTCCGGGTGGTCCCCAACCGCTATCCCGCCTTCGAGGGCGACGCCCCCTTCGTGGTGACCAACCGGGGGCCGGTGTTCACCCAGGCCACCGCGGGCGGGATCCACGAGGTCCTCATCCTCTCCCCCAGTCACCAGGACTCCTGGTCGATGCTCAGCGATGACCAGACGGGCGCCGTCATGCGGGCCATCAGCGACCGGATCGGCGAGCATGCCGCCATCCCCGGGCTGCGCTACAGCCAGGCCATCGTCAACGCCGGGCGCGAGGCGGGCGCCTCCCTCGAGCACCCGCACGGGCAGCTGCTCGGGATGTCCTTCGTCCCCCGCGAGCTGGTGGAGGAGCAGGCCGGGTTCGCCCGCTTCGCCGGGCGGTGCCTCCTGTGCACCACGGTCGACGCCGAGGAGAACGTCGGCTACCGGGTGGTCTACTCCGACGAGCAGGTCCTGGTGGTCTGCCCGTTCTGGAGCGGATCGCCCTACGAGATGCTGGTCATCCCCCGGGCCCACGGCCCGCACCTGCACCACAGCCCGACCACCGACCTCCTGGCCGTGGGTCGGGCCCTCAAGATCGCCCTCGGCCGGCTCCGTGCGGTGCTCGGCGACATCGCCTACAACCTCGTGTTCCACTCCGCCCCCTACCGGGCGCCGGAGCCGTACCACTGGCACGTCCATGTGGTGCCGAAGCTCACCACCGTGGCGGGGTTCGAACTCGGGACCGGCGTACTGATCAACATCGTGAACCCCGAGCAGGCCGCCGAGGAGCTGGCGACGCCCCGACCCGTCGCCGACGTCGGCTGACGGTCCGGACGGCGGATCCCGGAACCCCCGTCTGCTCCCCGGCGCCGGTCCGCAGCGACCGTCCTAGGCTGGGCCCCGACGCCGGTCCCGCGTCCCCAATGCGGCAACCGTCGGGCAGGAGGCAGCATGTCCATCCAGCGGGCCGTCGGCGTACTGATGACGGGGGCGGTGCTGATCACCGGGTGCTCCACCACCGTCACCCCGGCGACGACGACGCTGCCGCCGGGGCTGGGGGTGGTGACCGGGGTGGCCTCGCCGTGCTGGCCCTACGCGACCGACCGCGGGATCCGCAAGGCGGCCGTCACCGTCACCGTGGTCCAGGACGACCGCACCGTTGCCAGCCAGACGGTCCGCGGCGACCACGTCTACCGTGTCGAGCTGGCGCCCGGCGCCTACACCGTGTCGACGCCGTACTCGAAGCCCGAGCCGGTGTCCGTCGTCGACCGGCGTACGCAGCGGGTGGACCTGCCTGACGACTGCGTCTGACGACCCCGGTGGCCGACGGACCGGTGCCGGTCCGGACTCAGCCGACCGGTGCCGGACCGGACTCAGCCGACCGGGGCCGGACCGGACTCAGCCGACCGGTGCCGGTCCGGACTCAGCCGACCGGTGCCGGTCCGGACTCAGCCGACCGGTGGCGCCACCACCAGCACCAGCGAACCGTCGAAGGTCGGCTGGTGGCGGAGGTGGCCGTGGTGACGGTCCCAGGAACCGTCGGCCAGGTCCCGCCGGAGGTCCCGCTCGAAGCGCTCGTGGACCTCGCCGCCCACGAAGCTCCAGGCCGAGCAGGACCGCCGGGCCGCCCGGTCGAGCAGGGCCTCGGGCCGCCCGAAGTACGCCTCGTTGAAGCCGTCCGCACAGTCGACGGGGATCGGCACCACCGCGCTCGCCACCGATCCGCCGAGCCCGTCGCGGAGCCGGTCCAGCGACGGGTAGCGCTCGGCCTCCACCGCCAGCACCTCGGGGGCGTACTCGGCCAGCCACGACCGCTGCAGCCGATCGGGGTCGCAGGTGAGCACCACCACCTGGCTCCGTGCCACCCGCCGCAGCTCGGCCAGGCCTGCCTCGAGGTCGCCCCACTGGTGGACGCTGAACGTGGTCATGGCGGCGTCGAACTCGCCGTCGCCGAACGGGAGGGCCTCGGCCACGGCCGCCACCGCCGGGCCCAGCCCCCGCGCCCGCTGGGCGCGCATGGTCGCCGACGGTTCGACGGCCACGACCCGCCGGCGCAACGGTTCGTAGGCGCCCGCCCCCGCCCCGACGTTGCACACCGTGCGGGCCGGACCGAGTGCGTGCTCGAGCACCCGGGCGATGGCCGGCTCCGGACGGCGGTGGCGGGAGTACGCCGCTCCGATCACGCCGTAATCGGCGTCGCCTGCGCTGCCGTCCACCCCTCGTGCCCCCACGTCCACGAGCCTAGATCCCCCGGACCGGCGGCGGCGGCGCCGGAGGTGCCCGCCGTGCGGGCGACGGTGGCGGCGGCGATGGCAATGGCAATGGCGATGGCAATGGCGGCGGCGGCGTCCGGACCGTCAGACCAGTTCGAAGCTGAGCGAACCGTAGGGCCCGAGCGTGACGGGGTAGGCGTCGGTACCGATCAGGGGGAACACCACCCGGCCGAGCAGCTCGACGGGCTGACGCCCGGCCCACTCGGCGACGTCGAGGTCGGCGGGCTGGGCGGTGCGGCTCAGGTTGTGCACGCACAGCACCGGGTTGTCCACGGGACGGCCCGTCGCGGCGGCCCGACGGTCGCTGCGGACGAAGGCCAGCACCGACGGGTTGGCCGAGGGCACCACCTGGACGGTGCCGGTGCCGAACACGGGGAACTGGCGCCGTACGGCGAGCATGCGGCGCATCCAGTGCAGGAACGAGCTCGGGTTGCGCTGCTGGGCCTCCACGTTGACGGCGGCGAACCCGTAGATCGGATCCATCAGGGGCGGCAGGTAGAGCTGGGCGAAGTCGGCCCGGCTGAAGCCGCCGTTGCGGTCGGGCGACCACTGCATCGGTGTGCGAACCGAGTCCCGGTCCCCCAGGTAGAGGTTGTCCCCCATCTGGACCTCGTCCCCGTAGTAGAGGACGGGGCTCCCCCGCAGGGTGAACAGGAGGGAGAAGAGGAGTTCGGACAGCCGCCGGTCGCGGTCCAACAGCGGGGCCAGGCGACGGCCGATCCCCATGTGCCGCTTCATGCGGGGGTCCTTGGCGTACTCGGCGAAGAGGAAGTCGCGCTCCTCCTGGGTGACCATCTCCAACGTCAGCTCGTCGTGGTTGCGCAGGAAGATCGCCCACTGGGCGCCGGACGGGGCGTCCGGGGTCTGCGACAGGATCTCGGTGATCGGGTACGACTGCTCGCGCCGCACGGCCAGGAAGAGCCGCGGCATGAGCGGGAAGTTGAAGCACAGGTGGCACTCGTCGTCGTCCCCGAAGTAGTCGGCCACGTCGGTCGGCCATCCGTTGGCCTCGGCCAGGAGGATGCGGCCCGGGTACTCGGCGTCGAGCTCGGACCGCACCCGCTTGATGAACGCGTGGGTCTCGGGGAGGTTCTCCCCGGCGGTGCCGTCCCGCTGGTAGAGGTAGGGCACCGCGTCGAGTCGGAAGCCGTCGAGCCCCAGGTCGAGCCAGAAGCGGACCACCTCCAGCATGGCGTCGGCCACGTCGGGATTGTCGTAGTTGAGGTCGGGCTGGTGGGAGTAGAACCGGTGCCAGTAGTACTGGCCACGGTCCGGGTCGAAGGCCCAGTTCGACCGCTCCACATCGATGAACACGACCCGCGCCTCGGGCCAGCGCTGGTCGTCGTCGTTCCAGACGTACCAGTCGGCCTTGGGGTTGTCACGGCTCGAGCGCGACTCGAGGAACCAGGGGTGCTGGTCCGAGGTGTGGTTGATCACCAGGTCGGCGATGACCCGGATGCCCCGGGCGTGGGCCTCGGTCAGAAGGGTGCGGATGTCGTCGACCGTGCCCGACTCGGGGTGCACGCCGGTGTAGTCGCTGATGTCGTACCCACCGTCGCGCAGGGGCGACGGGTAGAAGGGCAGCAGCCACAGGCAGTCGACCCCGAGCCACTGGAGGTAGTCGAGCTTGGCGATCAGCCCCGGGATGTCCCCCACGCCGTCGTCGTTGCCGTCGAAGAAGCCCCGGATGAAGACCTCGTAGAAGACCGCCCGCTGGAACCACAGCGGGTCCTCCGCCGGAGACGGCAGCGGGCCCGACGGCACGGGCGGCTCGGGGTGGGTGACGCTCATCTGCGCACGCTATCCGACGGGCACGGGGCCGCCGGCGCCCCGACGACGCCGTTCACGAGCCGGGGAGCAGTCCCGCCAGCAGCCGGTCGGCCGCCTCGTAGGGGTCCAGGGTGCCGGCGGACATGTCGTCCACCACACCGGCGAACCGGTCGGCGGCGAGGAGCACGTCGAGCTGGTGCTCCACCCGGGCGAGCAGGATCTGGTGGAACTCGCGGGTCAACCGCTCCCGACGGAACCGCTCGAGGTCACCGGTGGCCGTCAGGTGCTCCCGGTGCTCGGTGATCGCCGTCCACAGGTCGTCGACCCCGTCGCCCGAGGACGCCACCGTGTCGACGATCGGCGGGCGCCACGCACCCAACTGGGTCAGGTCCAGCATGAGCTCGAGGTCGCGGCGCGTCTCGCGGGCCCCGGGACGGTCGGCCTTGTTGATCACGAAGAGGTCGGCGATCTCCAGGAGTCCGGCCTTGTTGGCCTGGATGGCGTCCCCCCAGCCCGGGTTGACCACCACGACGGTGGTGTCGGTGGCCGCGGCCACGGCCACCTCCTGCTGGCCGACGCCCACCGTCTCGAGCAGCACCACCGGCACGCCCACCGCCGACAGCACCCGCACGGCGTCGGGCACCGCCACGGCCAGTCCCCCGAGGTGGCCGCGGGTGGCCATGGAGCGGATGAACACCCGGTCGTCGAGGGCGTGGTTCTGCATCCGGACACGGTCACCCAGGATGGCGCCCCCCGAGAACGGCGAGGACGGGTCGATGGCGAGCACCGCCACCCGGTCGCTCCCGTCGAGGCCGCGGCGCCGGGCCCGGTCGATGAGCTGGTCGGTCAAGGTGGACTTGCCGGCGCCGGGCGCCCCGGTGATCCCGACGGTGTAGGCCTGCCGGGGGGAGCGGTAGGCGATCTCGGCCACGGCCCGGGCCCCGTCGCCACCGCGTTCGACGAGCGACAGCAGCCGGGGCAGGGCCACCCGGTCACCCGAGGTGGCCGCCTCGAACAGGGACGCGGGATCGCTGGTGCGGGAGACGGCCATGGAGGAAGGAGCGTATCCGGGGCGGGGTCGGGCCGTCAGGCCCGGACGACGTCGGCGCCCAGGGTGACCAGCTTGCCGTCGAGGTCCTCGTAGCCACGGTCGATGTGGTGGGCGTCGCTGATCACGGTCTCGCCGTCCGCCACCAGGCCGGCGAGCACCAGGGCGGCGCCGGCACGCACGTCGAACGCACGCACCTTGGCGCCCGACAGCCGTCCCACGCCCCGCACCACGGCGTGGTGGCCCTCGGTGCGGATGTCGGCGCCCATGCGGCGTAGCTCCTCCACGTAGCGGAACCGCCCGAAGAAGAGGTTCTCGGTGACGATCCCGACGCCTTCGGTCACGGTGAGAAGGGTGACGAACAGCGGCTTGTAGTCGGTGGCGAACCCCGGATAGGGGAGGGTGGCCACGTCGGTCGAGCGCAGCCGGCCGGCTCCGGCGCCCGACGCCCGCAGCCCGTCGGGCTCCATCACGACCTCCATGCCCGTGGCGACCAGCTTGTGGATCAGCATGTCCATGTGCTCGGGCCGACCGTCCTCGACCGTGACGTCGCCACCGGTCATGCCGGCCGCCACCAGGAAGGTGGCGACGACCAGCCGGTCGGGGATCACCCGGTGGGTGGCGGGCCCGAGGCGATCGACGCCCTCCACCTCGATGCGCGACGTTCCCGCCCCGGTGATCCTCGCCCCCATGGCGTTGAGGAACCCGGCCAGGTCGCTGACCTCGGGCTCACGGGCGGCGTTCTCGATGACGGTGGTCCCCTTGGCCAGCACGGCGGCCATCAGGACGTTGTCGGTGCCGGTGTGGCTCGGGTACTCGAGCACCACCCGGCTGCCCACCAGGCGTGGCTCCCCCGCCACGGTGGAGGCGACCCGGCCCTCGACGTTGCCGTGGGAGGAGGTGAACTCGGCACCCAGGGTCTCGAGCGCCCGCAGGTGCATGTCGATCGGGCGCGGGCCGAAGTCGTCGCCACCGGGCATGGACACCCGGGCCCAGCCGCACCGGGCCAGCAGCGGTCCGAGGACCACCACCGAGGCGCGCATCTGCTCGACCAGCTCGTAGGGGGCCTCGGGGGAGACGTCGGCCGGGGTGGTGACGACGAGCTCGTCGGGCCGGTCGCCCCGGGACACGGTGGCGCCCATGGCCTCCAGGACCTCGGCCATGATGTCGACGTCGGAGATCCGCGGCACGTTGGTCAGCACGTGGCGGCCCTCGGCCAGCAGGCAGGCCGCCATCAGCTTGAGCACCGAGTTCTTGGCCCCGCCGGCCCGGACGGTGCCCGAGAGCGGCCCGCTGGCATTGACGATGATCCGATCCACGGGTCCCAGTATGGCCGCTCCCCACCCCGGTCCCCGTCGACCCGGGACCGTGCCCCACCGCCGACCGCGCCGGTCCCGGACGACCGGGATCCCGGCCCGGACCCACGCACCGGGTTCAGATGACGGCGGTCTCCTCCCAGCGCCCGAACACGTCGGCCAGGGCGCCGATCATCTCCCCCACCGTGGCGTAGGCGCGGACGGCGTCGAAGATGGCCGGCATCAGATTGCGTTCGGCGTGGGCGGCATCGGCGGCGAGTCGGGCGAGGGCCCCGGCCACGGCGGCGTCCGAGCGGGCCTGCTTCACGTCGGCGAGCCGCTTGCGCTGGGCCTCCTCCACCTCGGGACCGATCGACAGGATCGGCAGCTGGCCGTCCTCGTTGCCGCCGGTGAACCCGTTCACGCCCACGATGATCATCCGGTCCGCCGAGACCTTCCGCTGGAACCGGTAGGCGGCGTCGGCGATCTCGCCCTGGAACCAATTGGACTCGATCCCGGCCACCACGCCGTCGAGCATCGAGCCGTGACCGAGGTCGTCCAGGTGGGCGAAGACGCGCTCGGCCCGGGCCTCGAGCTCGTCGGTCAGCGACTCGACGAACCACGAGCCGCCCAGCGGGTCGGCCACGTTGGCCACGCCGGTCTCGGACGCCAGGACCTGCTGGGTGCGCAGGGCGATGCGGGCGGCCTTGTCGGTCGGCAGGGCCAGGACCTCGTCCATCGAATTGGTGTGGAGGCTCTGCGTGCCGCCCAGCACGCCGGCGAGAGCCTCGACGGCGGTGCGGACGATGTTGAGCTCGGGCTGCTGCGCCGTCAGCGACGCCCCCGCCGTCTGGGTGTGGAAGCGCAGCGTCATCGAGCGCGGGTCGGCGGCCCCGTAGCGGTCGCGCAGCCACCGGGCCCAGATGCGCCGCGCCGCCCGGTACTTGGCGATCTCCTCGAAGAAGTCGATGTGGGCGTTGAAGAAGAACGACAGCCTCGGGGCGAACTCGTCGACGGCCAGTCCCGCCGCCCGGGCCGCCTCCACATAGGCGAACCCGTTGGCCAGGGTGAAGGCCAGCTCGTCGGCGGCCGTCGACCCCGCCTCGCGGATGTGGTAGCCGGACACCGACACCGGGTGGAAGCGCGGCATCTCGGCGGCCGTGTAGCGGATGACGTCGGTCACCAGACGCAGCGACGGGCGGGGCGGAAAGACGTACTCCTTCTGGGCCTGGTACTCCTTCAGCATGTCGTTCTGGAGGGTCCCCCCGAGGCGCCGGCGCTCGGTACCGGCCGCCTCGGCGGCGGCCACGTACATGGCGAAGCACATCGGTGCGGGCGAGTTGATGGTCATCGAGGTCGTGGTGGCGCCGAGGTCGATCCCGGCGAAGAGGTCCTCGGTGTCGGCCAGGGTGTCGACGGCCACGCCGCACCGGCCCACCTCGCCCTCGCACATCGGGTCGTCCGAGTCTCGTCCCATCAGGGTGGGCAGGTCGTAGGCCACGGACAGTCCGTCGCCGCCGGCGGCCAGCAGGTCCCGGAACCGCAGGTTGGTGTCCTCCGCCGTGCCGAACCCGGCGAACATCCGCATGGTCCACTGCTTCGACCGGTACATCGACGCGTAGGGGCCCCGCGTGTAGGGGAACTGTCCCGGCCATCCGACGTCGTCCGGCGGGCCGTCCTCGGGGCCGTAGACCGGATCGAGGGGCACCCCCGACATCGTCTCGAAGTCGGCGTCGCGCAGCTCGGCGGCGTCGTACGCCGCACGCCACGCCTCGAACCCGGCAGCGGCCGGCACGTCTCCCATCGCCCCAGCATAGAGAGCAAACCGGTTGCAACCGAGGGGTCCGGGCCCCGGGGGCCGCTCCGCACGGGTGCGAGCCACTATCGTCGGTTCCCGTGAACGTCACCACGCAGGCACCTGACCGCAACCTCGCCATGGAGCTCGTCCGGGTCACCGAGGCGTCCGCCCTGGCGGCCAGCCGCTGGATGGGGCGTGGCGACAAGAACGGGGCCGACGGCGCCGCGGTGAACGCCATGCGCATCGTCCTGTCGTCCATCGCCATGGACGGCGTGGTGATCATCGGCGAGGGCGAGAAGGACGAGGCCCCGATGCTGTTCAACGGCGAGCGCATCGGCGACGGCACACCCCCGAAGGCCGACATCGCCGTGGACCCGATCGACGGGACCACGTCGACGGCGCTCGGCCGGGGCGGGGCGCTCGCCGTGATCGCGGTGTCCGAGGAGGGCACCATGTTCGACCCGGGACCGTGCGTCTACATGGAGAAGCTGGCCGTCGGTCCTCGGGCCGTCGGGGCCATCGACATCACCCGGCCCATCGGGGACAACCTCGACGCCGTGGCCAAGGCCAAGGGCACCTCCGTGCGTGACCTCACGGTGGTCATCCTCGACCGCCCCCGCCACGAGGAGCTCATCGCCGAGGTGCGCAGCACCGGGGCCCGGATCCGGCTCATCACCGACGGTGACGTGGCCGGCGCCATCGCCACCTCCTGGCCCGACACCGGGGTCGACCTGCTGGTCGGGGTCGGCGGTACGCCCGAAGGCGTGATCGCGGCGGCCGCCCTCAAGTCGATGGGCGGCGAGATCCAGGGCCGGCTCTACCCCCGCGACGACGAGGAGCGCCGGGCCGCGCTCGATCTCGGGTACGACCTCGACGCCGTGCTCACCACCGACGACCTGGTGAAGGGCGACAACTGCTTCTTCGCCGCCACCGGCATCACCGACGGTGAGCTCCTCCAGGGAGTCCGCTACGACGAGTTCGGGGCCAACACCCAGTCCCTGGTGATGCGGTCGAAGTCCGGCACGGTCCGCCTCATCGACGCCCGGCACCCGCTGCAGAAGCTGTCGGAGTACAGCGCCATCGAATTCGGCTGAGCGGCCGAGCGGCCCAGCCGCCGGGGTCCTACTCGCCGGTCTGCCCGTCGACCGACTCGCGGAGCAGGTCGGCGTGGCCGTTGTGGCGGGCGTACTCCTCGATCAGGTGCACGAGGACCCAACGCAGGCTCGGGGACCGACCCTCGTCGTCGCGGCGACGGGCGAGCCCCCCGAGCCCGCCGCGGTCCAGCGCCTCGGCCACGGCCTCCCGGGACCGCCCGACGGCCTCCTCCCACAGCCTCCGCAGGTCGTCGGGCCCCAGTCGGTCGGCCAGGGCCCAGTCGGCGTCGGGCTCCTCGTCCCACGCCACGGTGTCCCACGGCGGCGCCGGATCCCGGTCGAGGAGCCACCGTGAGCACCACCAGTCCTCGACCAGGGCCAGGTGGGCCGACATCCCCCCGAGGGTCATCGCCGAGCTGCCCACCGTCGCCCGCAGGCCGTCGGTGCCCAGTCCCCCGGTCTTCCACGCGAAGGTGGCCCGCTGGTACTCGAGGAAGCCCAGCAGGGTGGCGGCCTCGTCACCGGCCGAGGGCGGCTCGGGGCGCCCGTGCTCGTCCACGTCGCTCACGGGGACGAAGCTAGCCGCGCCGGCCGGCGGCGAACCCGTCGTCCGGCCGCTCCCACCACCATTCGTGGAGCCGGTTGGCGGCCGCCAGGTAGAGATCGCGACGCTCCGGATCGTACGCGGCGGCGTCCAACGCGGCCACCGTGTACTTGACCACATGGGCGTCGCCGTGACCGGAGGCGGCCGTCGCCAGCTCGACCGGTCCGAGTCCGACCGTGGGCAGCAGCGGCACGCCGGGATCGAGCGTGCGCGAGCCCATCGAGGCGCGCATCCCGATCAGCTGGCTGGCGGCCACGGCCACCGCCGACCGGGGCTCGAGGCCGATGGACAGGACCGCCTGGGGGATGGTGAGCGCGTGCGTCCAGCCGTAGGGGACGTGCTCGGGGCCCTCCTGGACCATCGACCACGCCGCCACCCGTCCGATCGCCCGTCGGGCGGCGTCCACGTCGTCGGAGACGTCGGGCAGCAGGACGGCGGCCGCCGACTGGCCGTGACGGACCATCGGGAGGATCGTCTGGTCGGGGGCGCCACCGAGCAGCGGCGTGGCCAGCAGGGCGTCGAGCAGGGGTGCGGTGCCGGCGGCGAGCCCGTCGACGGGGATCACGGCATCGGGATCCCGTGCCAGCTCGCGAACGGGGCCGCGCAGCAGCCGCGGGCCGACCGTCGGCGCACGGCCCATCAGGTCGAGCAGGACGGCACCGTGGGCGGCCGCCCCCAGCGCCGGCCCCACCACCGGCCCGAGCCGGGCCCGCAGCTCCTCCACCGTGGCACGGGTGCCGAGCCAGTCGGCGTGGCGGTCGACCTCCTCCAGGTCGGCGACGGCCACGGCCTTGACCAGCGCGGCACAGCCGTCCTCGACCGTGGCGTGGTCGACCGGCAGCGGGGTCCGGACGCCCTCCCCGGCCCGGCCGTAGGCGTCGACCAGCGCCACGAGCCGCTCCCGGGCCAGGGCACGGGAGCCGGGGCCGACCCGGGGCAGCAGGGCGGCCCGGGCCAGCAGCTCCAGCGGGGCGTGGAGCACGAAGGAGTCGGCCGGCGCCACCTTGGGCACCCCGACCACCGAGGCCGCCCAGGCCAGGAGCCGCCCGTCGGGCCACGACAGCTGCTCCGCGTAACGGTCCCGGACCTCGGATGCGTCCATGACCACACGGTAATCCCTCAAGCTCACTTGAGGTCAAGGTACGATGGGGCCATGGAGACGTTGTCGATCGGGCAGGTGGCGGAACGCACCGGCGTGGCGGTGTCCGCCCTGCGCTTCTACGAGGGACAAGGCCTGATCCGGTCCGAGCGGACGGCTGGCGGGCAGCGGCGCTACCCGCGTGAGGTCCTGCGCCTGGTGTCGTTCGTCAAGATCGCCCAGCAGGTGGGGCTCAGCCTCGCCGAGATCCGGGCGTCGCTGGACCGGCTCCCGGGGGACCGGGCCCCCACCCGGGCGGACTGGGCGCAGCTGTCGGCATCGTGGCGACCCGTGCTCGACCGGCGGATCGCCACCCTCGAGCGCCTGCGCGACGACCTGGACTCGTGCATCGGCTGCGGATGCCTGTCGCTGCGGAGGTGCGCCCTGTACAACCCCGGGGACGCGGCGTCGTCCCTGGGCGACGGGGCCCGGTACCTGGTGGGAGACGAGCGACCGGCGGTGGCGCCCGGCTGACCGGGCACGACCGGGCACGACCGGGCACGACCGGGCACGACCGGGCCCGACCGGGCACCACCGGCCCGGTCGGGCACGACCGCCACCACCGTACGGCCGGGTGTCGCACGGACGGGCCGAGGTCCCGGTGGAGGACGGAGCGGATACATGGGACTTGTTCCTCTGACCGGGATCGGACCCGTCGGCGATGATCGGGACAGGATCGATCCGGGCGCCGTCGCACCGGGTTCCGTGCGGCGACGGGCGGCCACGGCTCGGGAGGAGGGCGATGGAGGACGGAGCGGACCCCGCAGCGGTGGTCGGTGACCCGGGCGGGCGCGCGGCGGTCGACATCTTCCGCGCCGTCGCCCGGGTGGTGCCGGACCCGGTGGTGCTGCTCGACCCGGTGCGGGGCCCCGACGGGGGGATCGAGGACTTCTGCTGCCTCGACGCCAACGATGCCGCGCGGGCGCTGTCCATGACGGCCGGCGGGCCCTCTGCCGATGCCGCGGGGGCCGAGTTCGTGCACCGGCTCACCGACGCGGGGATCTTCGACCGCTGCGTCGACGTGATCGAGCACGGCTCCCTGCTCGAGGTCCCCGACGTGGCGTGCCCCGGCGGGACGGACGGGCCCCGCCGCCTCACCTTCCGCGGCGTCCGCGTCGGCGGCGCCCTCGCCCTCCTGTGGCGGGACGTCACCGACCAGGTGGCGCTGGACGACCAGTACCGGCTGCTGGCCCAGTACGCCTCCGAGGTCGTCTTCCGGATCACCCCGGACGGGCTGGTCGAGTGGGCGTCGCCGTCGCTCACCGAATCCCTCGGGTGGGACGTCGCCGACGTGGTCGGACGCTCCTTCCGCGAGTTCACCCATCCGGACGACCCGTCCGACCGGGCCCTCGTCGGTCGGCGCGCCATCGGCGGACACGGCATCGGCCGGGCACGGCTCCGCCTCCGCCACGCCGACGGCGCCCACCACTGGTTCGAACTCACCTACCGCAAGCTCACGGGGGACGACGGCGAGGTGCTGGCCTGGGTCGGGACCCTGCGCAACGCCGACCAGGAGGTGGCGGCGGAGTCGGCCCTCGCCGAGTCGGAGCGACGCTACCGCCGGCTGGTCGAGAACAGCGCCGACGTCGTGTACGAGGCGGACGGGTCCGGCATCTTCACGTGGGTGTCCCCGTCGGTGACCGACGTCCTCGGCTACCGGCCGGCCGACCTGGTCGGCACGCCGATGCGCTCGCTCGTCCACGGTGAGGACGCAGCACCGGCGACCGGGCCCGCCCCCCGTGTCGAGACCCCGGTCAGGCCCCGGGACGCGGCGTCGACCGGGGATCTCCGCAGGAACGACGTCCGGGCCGTCCGGGCCGACGGCTCACTGGTGTGGGTCCGGGTCCGCTCGATGCCGGTCCTGGACGGGTCGGGACGGACGGTCGGACGGGTCGGGTCGTTCTACGACGTCGACGCCGAGGTGGCCGCGGTGCGGGCGCTCGCCGACTCCGAGGCACGGTACCGGCTCCTGGTGGAGAACGAGTCGGACATCGTGTTCCGGTCCGACACCGACGGCGTCGTCGAGTGGATCTCCCCCTCGGTGACCGCGCTGACCGGCTGGCGTCCCGACCAGATCGTCGGACACCCGGTGGAGGAGTTCGTGGACCCCGCGGACCACGCCACGCTGGCCTCGGCGGTGGCGCAGGTCCTCGCCGGCGAGTCGATGTCCTGGCAGGGGCGGATCGCCGCGCCGTCGGGCACCGGCAGGTGGATCGCCGTCACGTCCCGCCCACTCCTCGACGACGACGGCGCCCTGATCGGGGCCGTGTCGTCGATCCGCGACGTGGACGACGAGGTGCACGCCCGGACGGCGCTGACCGAGTCCGAGGAGCGCTTCCGGCTCACCATGTCGTCGGCGCCCATCGGCATGGCCGTCGTCGACCTGGACCGTCGCTTCGTCGAGGTGAACACGGCACTGTGCACGATGCTCGACCGGACCGCCGGGTGGCTGGTGGAGCACCGGGTCCCCGACGTGCTGCACCCCGACGACGACGAGCTGGACCTGCGGATGCGGGCCGAGGTGCTGGCCGGCCGCCAGACGGGCACCACCCGGGAGAAGCGACTCGTCCGCCCCGACGGCACCGTGCTGTGGGCGGAGCACTCCATTGGACTGCTCCGCGACGAATCGGGCGTCCCGCTCTCCTACGTGTCGACCTTCGCCGACGTGACCGAGGCCAAGTCGACCCGGGAGCAGCTCGCCTACCAGGCGACCCACGACGCGCTGACCCACCTGGTGAACCGCCGTGACCTGTTCGACCATGCCGACGAGGTGCTGTCGCACCCACCCCGCAGCGGCACCCGGCTGGCCGTGCTCTACATCGACGTCGACGGGCTCAAGGCGATCAACGACACGATGGGCCACGCCGCCGGGGACGCCGCGCTGGTGGCGGTCGCCGACCGGCTGGCGGCGGCCGGCCGGGTCGACGACGTCGTCTCGAGGATCGGGGGTGACGAGTTCGTGATCCTGCTGCCCGGGCTCCACGCCGAGACCGACGCCGAAGCGATCGCCGCCAAGATCCTCGACTCGCTCCACGCCCCCCTCCAGCTGGACGAGGGGGAGCTGCGGATCGGCGTGAGCATCGGGATCGCCCTGGCGGAGGACGCCGAGGACGCCGACGACACACTGCGGCGGGCCGATGCCGCCCTCTACCGGGCCAAGGCCCTCGGCCGGGGCCGCTGGGCCGTCTACGACCCGGTCCTCGACGCCGTCCGGCATCCCGGCTGAGGACCGACGGCTGAGGACCGACGGCTGACGACCGACGGCTGACGACCGACGGCTGACGACCGACGGTCGGCGTCCGCCGGCCGTCGACCCGGGTCAGGCCGTGGCGGCGGCCTCGACGGCGTCGAGGCGCACCTGGGCCCGGACCACGGCGGCCTCGGCCTCGACCAGCTCGGGGTCGGCCGCCTCACCCTCGGCGGGTGTCCTGGCGCTGCCGCCGAGCTCGGTCACCCGGGCCTCGGCGGCCTCCAGGGCGGTGCGGGCGCGGTCGGGGTCGATCTCCTCGGCCAGTTCGGCCACGCCGACCAGCAGGGTGACCCGGGAGGCGGTCGCCGAGTCCTCGGCACCCGGGTCGAGGGGCACATTCTGCTCGACCTGGGTGAAGCCGCCGTGGGCGGCGATCCGGACCACGTCGCCCTCGGGCCGCACCACCCGGACCACGCCGGGCTGCACGGACCCGACGAGGGGGGTGTGGCCGGCCAGGAAGGTGGCGTCCCCCTCACCGGTGCGCAGCATCACCTCGGTGGCCATCCCGGTGAGCAGGATGCGCTCCGGGGTGACCACGTCGATCAGGAACTGGGATTCGTCGGCCATGTGCCCGTCGACCGATCAGCTGTTCGCGAGGTCGTGCGCCTTGGCCAGCACCGACTCGGCCCCGCCGACGTTGAAGAACGCCTGCTCGGGCACCTCGTCGAGGTCGCCGTTGACGAGCGCCTCGAAGGACTCCACGGTCTCCTCCACCGGCACGGTGACACCCTTCAGGCCGGTGAACACCTCGCCCACGTTGAACGGCTGGGAGAGGAACCGCTGCACCTTGCGGGCACGGGCCACGGTCACCCGGTCCTCCTCGGACAGCTCGTCGAGGCCGAGGATGGCGATGATGTCCTGGAGCTCCTTGTACCGCTGGAGCACGCCCTGGACGCGGCGGGCGACGTTGTAGTGGCGCTCGCCGACGATCTCGGGGGCGAGGATGTTCGACGTCGACGACAGCGGGTCCACGGCCGGGTAGATGCCCAGCGAGGCGATGTCACGGGACAGCTCGGTGGTGGCGTCGAGGTGGGTGAAGGTGGTGAACGGCGCCGGGTCGGTGTAGTCATCGGCGGGAACGTACACGGCCTGCAGCGAGGTGATCGACCGGCCGCGGGTCGAGGTGATCCGCTCCTGGAGCTGGCCCATCTCGTCGGCCAGCGTGGGCTGGTAGCCCACGGCCGAGGGCATGCGGCCGAGCAGGGTCGAGACCTCCGAACCGGCCTGGACGAACCGGAAGATGTTGTCCACGAACAAGAGCACGTCCTGGTTCTTGATGTCCCGGAAGTACTCGGCCATGGTCAGGGCGGCCAGGGCGACACGCAGGCGGACGCCCGGCGGCTCGTCCATCTGTCCGTAGACGAGGGCGGCCTTCTCGATGACACCCGACTCCTGCATCTCCAGCCAGAGGTCGGTGCCCTCACGGGTGCGCTCCCCCACACCGGCGAAGACCGAGACACCGCCGTGGTTGATGGCCACGCGGTTGATCATCTCCTGGATGAGCACGGTCTTGCCCACGCCGGCCCCACCGAACAGGCCGATCTTGCCACCCTGCACGTAGGGCTCGAGGAGGTCGATGACCTTGATGCCGGTCTCGAACATGAGGGCCCGGGGCTCGAGGGTGTCGAAGTCGGGGGCCTGGCGGTGGATGTCCCAGTGGTCCTCGACGACGCCGATGTCGTCGGTGTCGAGCGGCTTCCCCAGGACGTTGAACACGTGGCCGAGCACGGCGTCGCCCACGGGGACCTGCAGGCCGTGGCCGAGGTTGCGCACCTCGGCGCCGCGAGTCAGGCCGTCGGTCGCCTTGAGGCAGATGCAGCGGACCCGGCCGTCGCCGATCTGCTGGGCCACCTCGGCGGTGATGGTCTCGGGTACGCCCTCGAGCACCACGTCGACCTCGACGGCGCCGTTGATCTCGGGGAGGGCGTGGGGCGGGAACTCCACGTCGATGACGGGCCCGGCGATGGCGACGACGCGGCCCGGGGCCAGGGTCGTCGTCTCGGTGGGCTGGGGGGCGGTGGTGGTCATGAGCGTCGGGCTCCCTTGAGGTCGTCAGTTGCTGCGGTGTCGGTCGTGTGGATGGTGGGTCGTGCGGTGTCGGAGGGGCGGGCGGGCACGGCTCAGACCCTCGTCTCGATCACGAGGCCGGCCTCGTCGCCCTCGGCGCCGGCCCGGAGGGCCTCGGCGCCGCCGACGATCTCCATGATCTCGGTGGTGATGGTGTCCTGGCGGGCCCGGTTCATGATCCGCGAGTACTTCTTGATGAGCTCGCCGGCGTTCTCGGTGGCGGCGGCCATGGCCCGCTGCCGGGCGGTCAGCTCCGAGGCCGAGGCCTCGAGCAGGGCGGCGAAGATCTGGGTCTCGGCGGCCCGGGGGGCGAGGTCCACGAGCAGCAGGGCGGCGTCGGGCTCGAACTCGGTGTAGCCCTGGCGGACGTCGACCTCGTGGGGGGCGACGTCACGGCTGCCCGGATCGTGCTCGTGCCCGGCGATCTGCTCGCCGTTGCGGGGGTCGACCAGGGGCAGGAGCTGGCGCACCTCGACCCGCTGGGTGCCGGCGCTGACGAACCGGGTCGAGACCACGACGACCTGGTCCACCTCGCCGTCCACGAACGGGGTGACGGCGGCGGCGGCCACCGCACGGGCGTCGGCGAAGCTCGGGCGCTCGCTCATGCCCAGGAACGACTGCTCGACGGCCTGGCCGCGGAAGCGGAAGTAGCCCTGCGCCTTCTTCCCCACCGTGACCAGCCGGGTCTCCACGCCGTCCTCGGCGTGGGCGGCCAGCAGGCGCTCGGTGGCCCGGAAGACCGAGGTGTTGTACCCGCCGCACAGGCCGCGGTCGGCCACGACGCTGAGCACCAGCACACGCTCGACGTGCTCCGGGGTGCCGAGCAGCCGGCCGGCGGCGGCCGGGTCGCCGAGGGCGGTCTCGAGGACGATGCGGGCCATCCCCTGCTGGTACGGGCGGGCCGCGGCGATCCGGCCCTGGGCGCGCACGATCTGCGACGCGGCGATCAGCTCCATCGCCTTGGTGATCTTCTGCGTCGACTTGATGCTCCGGATCCGTCGACGGAGGATGCGCTCCTGGCCACCTGCCATGGGTCAGTCGACCTTCCCGGTATCGAACGTGTCGGTGAAGGCCCGCAGGGCGTCGGCCAGCGCGTCGCCCTCGGGCAGCTTGCCCGACGTGCGGATGCCCTCGAGGAGATCGGCGTGGTTGGCCCGGAAGTAGGCCCGGACCTCGGCCTCGTAGCGCTGCACGTCGGCCACCGGGATGTCGTCCACGTAGCCCTCGGAGCCGGCGAAGATCACCAGTACCTGCTCCTCCACCGGCACCGGCTGGTTCAGCCCCTGCTTCAGGAGCTCGGTGAGCCGGTAGCCGCGGTCGAGCTGGGCCTGGGAGACCTTGTCGAGCTCGGAGCCGAAGGTGGCGAAGGCCTCGAGCTCGCGGAACTGGGCCAGGTCGAGCTTCAGGGTGCCCGAGACCGCCTTCATGGCCTTGATCTGGGCCGAGCTGCCGACCCGGCTGACCGAGATGCCCACGTTGATGGCGGGGCGCACGCCGGCGTAGAAGAGCTCGGACTCGAGGAAGACCTGGCCGTCGGTGATCGAGATCACGTTGGTCGGGATGTAGGCCGACACGTCGCCGGCCTTGGTCTCGATGATGGGCAGCGCCGTCAGCGATCCGCCGCCGGCCTCGTCGGACAGCTTGGCGGCACGCTCGAGGAGCCGGCTGTGCAGGTAGAACACGTCACCCGGGTAGGCCTCCCGGCCCGGCGGGCGGCGCAGCAGCAGCGACATCTGGCGGTACGCCTCGGCCTGCTTGGACAGGTCGTCGTAGACGATGAGGGCGTGCTCGCCGTTGTCCATCCAGTGCTGGCCCATGGCGCAGCCGGCGTACGGGGCGAGGTACTTGAACGGGGCGGGATCGGCGGCGCCGGCCAGGACCACCACCGTGTACTCCAGGGCGCCGTAGCGCTCGAGGGTGGCCACCGTCTGGGCGACCGAGGACTCCTTCTGGCCGATGGCGACGTAGATGCACTTCACCCCCAGGCCCTTCTGGTTGAGGATGGTGTCGATGGCGACGGTGGTCTTGCCCGTCTTGCGGTCGCCGATGATGAGCTCCCGCTGCCCACGGCCGATCGGGGTCATGGCGTCGATGGCCTTGATGCCGGTCTGCAGCGGCTCGGACACCGGCTGACGGCGGACGATGCCGGGCGCCTGGACCTCGAGGCGGCGGGTCTCGGTGGTGGCGATGGGGCCCTTGCCGTCGAGCGGCTCGCCGAGGGCGTTGACCACGCGGCCGAGGAGGGCGTCGCCCACCCGGACCGAGAGGATGCGACCGGTCGCCTTGACCAGCTGCTCCTCCTCGAGGCCGGTGTCCTCTCCCAGGATGACGGCGCCGATGGTCTCCTCGTCCAGGTTGAGGGCGAGGCCCTCGGTCCCGTCGGCGAACTCGAGGATCTCGTTGACCGCGCAGCCGGGCAGCCCGGTGATCCGGGCGATGCCGTCGCCGACCTCGACGATGCGGCCGACCTGCTCGGTCCCGACCTCTGGCGTGTAGTCGTCGACGTACTGCTTGAGCGCAGCGGTGATCTCGTCGGCGTTGATGGTCAGCTCAGCCATCGGTTGCTTCCCTTCGTGTTGGGGTTCCTGGAATCCGGTAGGCCTCCTCGGAGGCGAGGACGTGGTCCTTCAACTGGTCGAGGCGGTGACGGGTGCTGGAGTCCACCAGCAGGTCCCCGACCTGGACGACCACGCCGCCGAGCAGCTCGGGTTCCACGGTGACCAGGAGGTCGACCGGGTTGCCGGTCAGCACGGCGAGCGCCTCGGAGAGGGCGCCCTGCTGGGTGTCGTCGACGGCGGAGGCGGCCTGGACCTTGGCCACCCGCCAGCCACGGGCCTTGGCGGCGTCGTCGACCAGGGTGTCGAGCGTGGCCACGATGTCCCGGGCCCGTCCGCCGCGGGCGGCGTAGCGGGCCAGGCGCACGGTGGCGGGCTGCACCTTCCCCTCCAGCAGGGTGCGGATGACGTCCTGGCGGACCACGACCGGCAGGTCACGGTCACCGAGGGCATGGCGCAGGGGCCGGTCGGACTCGACGGTGCGGGCGAAGCGGAACAGCTCGTCCTCGATCTCCTCGAGGTCGGCGATGGTGAGCGACTCGAAGACGGCGGCGGCGTAGCCGGCCACCCGGTTGCGCGAGCCCATGCGGCCGAGGACCTCCTCGTCGAACGGCTCGGCGGCGGTGGCGGCGGCCCGGGTGGCGAGATGCTCGAGTCGGCTGCCCATCCACCGGAACGAGGTCACGACCTCACCGGCGGGCACCACGGTGACGGCCTGGTGCACCAGTCGGACCACCTGGGGACGGGCCTTGCCGGTCAGCAGGTGGTCGAGGACGGCGCGACGCGCCGCCACCGGGACCGATCCGTCGTTGACGGCCAGGAGGAGCGCGTTGTTGCCCTCGACGAGGTCGGCGACGGCGTGCAGCTGGGCGCCGGCGTCAGCCAGCCCGCCCTCGGCGGACAGCGACTCCTCCATCGCGGCCAGGTAGCCCTGGAGGGCAGGGTTCACCGGGCGCCCCCGGCGCCGGCAGCGGCACCCGTGCTCTCGGTCCGCACGGCGGCGATGGCCTCGTCGATCAGGTCCTGGTGGTCGGTCAGGTTGATCTCCCGGCCGATGACCCGCTCGGCGGCGGCCAGCACGATCTCGCCCACCCGTGCGGTGACCTCCTCGACGGCGGCCTGGCGGGCCACGACGACCTCGGCGTCGGCCGACGCCACGATGCGGTCGTGGATGCCCTGGGCCTCGGCGGTGGCGTTGACCACGATCTGGTCGGCGGTGGTCTGGGCCTGCGACACGATGTCCCGGGCCTGGGCGCGGGCCTGCTCGAGCGCGGCGCGGCGCTCGGCGTCGGCCTCCTCGGCGTCGGCCTTGGCCTTGTCGGCGGCCTCCAGCTCCCCGCGGATCAGGTCCTGGCGCTCCGTGAGCACCTTGTTCAGCGGCGGCAGCACGTACTTGGTGATCACGGTCACCACGAGGATGAACGCGAGCAGGACCACGATGAACGTCCCGTTCGGGACGAGGAAGTTACTGGCGATTGGCATGGTCGTCATCCTTGGTCAGACGGTCGGGGAGCCCCGGGGTGCGACGGTCGCCGCCCGGCCCGGGGGCCGGCGGGCGGTCGCCCGGGGCCGGGACTACTTGCCCAGCGAGAAGATGAAGAGGGCGGCGAAGACCAGGTTGATGAAGTACGCCGCCTCGCAGAGGCCGACGGTCAGGAACATCAGCGTGGTCAGTCGGCCCTGGGCCTCGGGGTTGCGGGCCACACCGGCGATCGTCTGGCTACCGGCCAGGCCGTCACCGATGGACGCGCCCACGGCGCCGCCGCCGAGGGCGAGGCCGGCACCGACGAGGCCGCCGGCGGTCTTGACTGCACTCACCATGCTGGTGGTATCTGCCATGGGAACTGCTCCTTTGTTGAGGTGGTGGGTGAAACGTCGAGTGGATCGGTGCCGGGTGCCGGCGTCAGTGGGCTTCGTCCTGGGCCATCGCCGTGTCGAAGTAGAGGATGGTCAGCAGGGCGAAGATGAAGGCCTGGATGGCACCGATGGCCATGTCGAAGGTCTTCCACAGCAGGGTGAAGGGGACCGACAGGATGCCGCCGATCGGCACGGGGCCGAGCTTCCAGATGACCAGGGCGGCGAGCAACGAGAGCATGAGTCCGCCGGCGAACAGGTTGCCGAAGAGACGGAGGGTGAGGGTCACCGGCTTGACCAGCTCCTCGACCAGGTTCATGAAGAGGTTGACCGGGGCCAGCTTCGGGGAGAACGGCTGGGACACGTAGTGCTTGAAGTACCCGCCCACCCCGCGGTTCTTGATGGCGGCCCGGTGGACCAGCACGATGACGTAGAGGGCCATGGCCAGGGGCAGGTTGATGTCGCTGGTGGGGGCGGGGAGGAAGTCGATCGGCGAGCCGATGCTCAGGACCTCGAACAGGTTGCACGTGAAGATGAAGATGAAGAGCGTCAGGGCCAGCGGGACCACGTTCGCCCCCCGGGGGCCGATCGAGTCGTCCACCTGGGTCTGCACGGCGCCGACGGCGAGCTCCCACAGGAGCTGGAACTTGCCGGGCACGCCACTGGTGGCCCTGGAGCGCAGGACCAGGCCGAGGGTGATCACGATGGCGCCGGCGATCAGGGTGGCCCACACGATGTCCGCGTTGATGGTGAGGCCGAAGACGTGCCACTGGAGGTGCAGACCGGGCGTGATGTCGATGCCCGTCAACGGGCTGGGCAGGCTGGATCCCATACTGTCAGGCACCTCCACGGGTGTCGTCGCCGGCGTCGGCGGTGGCGGGCGGGCCGGCGACGGCGTTGGAGTCGATGACGGGGCCGTCGACCGGACGTCCGGCCACGGCGTTGGAGTCGATGATGGGGCCGTCCACCAGCTCCTCCTGTTCGGGGGCGGGCCCGGCCTTGGCCATCGAGCGCGCCACGTTGAAGATCAGCAGGAACTGGAAGACGGCCAGCCCGGCCAGGGTGCCGAACCCCAGGCCCTTGTCGATGAAGGCCAGCCCGAGGGCGATGACGGTGACGAGGGCCAGGCGGCCCATGGTGTTGGCGGCCAGGGGGCGCTTCGGGTTGTCGGTGCCGGTGGCGGCGACCTTGTCGACGGACACACCGACCAGGCGGTAGTTGATCGTGCCCAGGGCCAGGCCGATGCACGCCCCGACGCCCACCAACAGGTGGCCGAACGAGAGCGCCGCCACCAGCGAGGCGACACCGACGATGAGCGAGGCGGCCACCGTGCGGCGGGACACCTCGCCGATGTCGGGGAGCTCGAAGTGGGCGAACACGGCTACGCCACCCGTCCCGGGCGGGCCGTCACAGGTACTTGCGCACGGTGGCCACGACCATCATCACGGCCATGAAGACCCCGAGCGCCAGTCCGGCCAGCAGGCCGAAGGGTGCGCAGTGCAGCCAGTCGTCGACCAGCACGCCGCCGCCGACCAGGATGGCCAGGCTCAGCCCGATCGAGATCCCCAGGCCGAGGAAGGCGGTCGCCCCCGGAGTCAGCGCCCGGCCGCTGTCGGCGGCGGGCGCCGTGCCCCCCGTCGGGTCGGCCGCACCGGGATCGGGATCGGGCTGGTCCATGTCCGGTCCGGGCCGCGTCAGGGGGTGTGGGTTCGAAGTGCGTCACGAGTGGGTTCCGAGGTCACGCAGCGGACGAGCAGGTCGTCCGGCACGAGGGCGCGAGGGCGTGCAGGCACATGGCGCGGCCCATCAGGGCGAACCCCTCCGGAGGGGTGGAAGGCCTGCAATTCACGTGGCGCATCATCGCACCAATCCCCGGGCCCCGGCAAAACGCCCGAAACATGCTGTTCACAGGTCGGAAACGGACGCGGCCGGCGAAGGGGGACGCTGACCGGTGCCGCCGGACGACGCTCCGGCAGGTGTCGCCTCCGCCACGCCCGGTGCGGGACCGTCGTCCTCACCGTCGTCGGCTCCGGACTGTCGCCGGAGCGACGGGTGGAACAACGTGTAGAGGATGACCACCAGGGCGAGGGCCCCGAAGGGGATCACCGCGTTCACACTCGAGATGTAGAGCGGGAACAGCACGAACCCGGACAGCAGGACGGTCCAGGCCCACAGGATCAGGACGCTGCGCCGGTGCCCGTGCCCGAGCCGGAGCAGGCGGTGGTGGAGGTGGTTCTTGTCGGGGGTCGAGAACCCGGTCCGGTTGGCCGTCCGGCGCACGAAGGCGAACGCCATGTCGATGATCGGGACCCCGAGGATGAAGAAGGGGATGAACAGGGGGGCGAAGAAGAAATAGGTCTGACCGCTGCGCGCCGCCTCGCCCCCGACCGCACCGGCCGACCGTCCACCGATCAGCATGGTGGACGCCGCCATCAGCAGTCCGAGCAGGAGCGCCCCACCGTCCCCCATGAAGATCCTGGCCGGGTGGAAATTGTGCGGGAGGAAGCCGAGGCAGATCCCGCAGGTGACGACCGCGATCAGCGGCCCGATGTTGTCGACGGGCAGGTTGCCGAGGTGCTGCAGGTGGAAGCCGTAGACGGCCAGCGCGCCCGAGGCGATGGCCACCACGCCGGCGGCCAGGCCGTCGAGGCCGTCGATGAGGTTCACCGCGTTGGTGATGGCGATGACCCACAGGGCGGTCAGCAGCGGCGTCCACTCCGGGGACAGCAGGAGGAAGCCGGCGAGCGGGACCTTGAACTGGAACCAGGTCACCCCCATGAAGTAGAGGATGGTGGCGGCCAGGACCTCACCGGCCACCTTGGCCGGGGCCGACATCTCGCGGAAGTCGTCGATCAGCCCGACGGCGAAGATGACCGCGGCGCCGAGCAGCAGGCCGAGGGGCTCGGACGTCCCCCGGAACAGCGGTGCCAGCGCCGGCACCGACGCGGCCACCGCCCAGGCCACCAGCATCCCGAGGAACATGGCGACGCCCCCCGACTGCGGCGTCACCCGCTGGTGCACCTTGCGCTCGTCGGGCTGGGCCACGTAGCCGATCCCCACGGCGATCCGTCGGGCCGGGAAGGTCAGGACCCAGGTGCTGGCGGCCGCCACGACGAGCAGCACCGCGTACCAGTTCAGGGGGACGGCCGAGCTCACGGGGTCATCCCGGGTGCCACGTCCCGCCCCGGACGGGCCGTCGCCGTGCGACCGGGTGCCGGCCGACGGCCCGGCCCACGCCCCGGCTCGGTCCCCCGGTCACGCCCCGGCCAGGTCCGGGTACGGCGGGAAGGCCAGGCACAGCTCGCGGACCTCGGCCCGGATGGAGGCGATGGCGGCCTCGTCGGCGCGCTCGCGCAGCGTGCGCCCGATGAGGGCGCCGATGCGCGCCATCTCGGCCCCGCCCATCCCGGTCGTCGTGGTGGCCGCCGATCCGAGGCGCAGCCCCGAGGTCACGAACGGCGACCGGGGGTCGTCGGGGATGGTGTTGCGGTTGCAGGTGATGCCGGCCCGGTCGAGGACCTCCTGGGCCTCCTTGCCGGTGAGTTCGGCGTCGAAGGTGCGCAGGTCGCACAGGACCTGGTGGTTCTCGGTCCCACCCGACACGAGGCGGATGCCCTCGGCGGCCACGGCGTCGGCCAGGGCCCGGGCGTTCGCCACCACCCGGGCGGCGTAGTCGCGGAACTCGGGCCGGGCCGCCTCGGCGAAGGCCACCGCCTTCCCGGCGATGACGTTCTCGAGCGGCCCGCCCTGCAGTCCGGGGAAGATGGCGCTGTCGATGGGCTTGGCCAGCTCCGACGAGCACAGGATGGCGCCGCCGCGCGGCCCGCGCAGGGTCTTGTGGGTGGTGAAGGTCACCACGTCGGCCACCCCCACCGGCGACGGATGCACCCCGCCGGCGATGAGGCCGGCCGGATGGGCGGCGTCGTACATGAAGCGCGCCCCGACCGAGTCGGCGATCTCCCGGAAGGGCAGCGGGTCGATGATCCGGGCGTAGGCCGTGGAGCCGGCCACGATCAGGGCCGGGCGGTGGGTCCGGGCCAGGTCGGCGACCTGGTCGAAGTCGATGAGCTCGCCGGGCTTGTCCGGGTCGTCGGTCGCCGGCGACACGCCGTAGGAGACGAAGTTCCACACCTTCGAGGTGATGCTGGCCGGTGAGCCGTGGGTGAGGTGGCCGCCGTGGTCGAGACGCATGGCGAGCACCGTGTCGCCCGGCTGCAGCAGGGCCTGGTAGACGGCCAGGTTGGCGTTCGACCCGGCATGGGGCTGGACGTTGGCGTGCTCGGCGCCGAACAGCGCCGTCAGGCGGTCCCGGGCCAGGTCCTCGACCTCGTCGATCACCTGGTTGCCGCCGTAGTAGCGCCGCCCCGGATAGCCCTCGGCGTACTTGTTGGTGAGCACGGAGCCGGTCGCCGCCAGTACGGCGGTCGAGGTGAAGTTCTCCGAGGCGATCAGCTGCACCGTGGTGGCCTGCCGGTCGGCCTCGGCGCCGAGCAGGCTCCGGACCTCGGGGTCCTCGGCCAGCCACTCGTCGAAGGGCGAGGCGGGGGTGGGGCTGCTCATGGGGTCGGCTGCTGCCTTTCGTTGCGGACGGGTGCGCCGGGCGCCGGTCCCTCGGTCATGGCTGGGCCGCCGGGTCGCCGAGCCCGGCGTCGTAGGCGGTGATCTGGTCGATGCGGCGCTGATGGCGTCCGCCCTCGAACCCGGTGGCGAAGAACGCGTCGACGGCGTCGACGGCCTCGGCCGGTCCGGTGGTCCGCTCGCCCAGGCACACCACGTTGGCGTCGTTGTGGCGGCGGGCCAGCAGCGCCGTGGTGACGTCGTGGACGACGGCGGCGCGGATGCCGGGGACCTTGTTGGCGGCGATGCCGATGCCGATGCCGGTCCCGCACACGCACAGACCCCGTTCGGCCCGGCCGTCGGTCACCGCCACGCCCACGGCGTGCCCGTAGCGGGGGTAGTCCACCGGCTCGTCGCCGGACCCGGTGCCCAGGTCGAGGATCTCGTGCCCGGCGGCGGCCAGGTGCTCGGCGAGGAGCGTCTTGAGGGCGTAGCCCGCGTGGTCCGAGCCCACGGCGATGCGCATGGACCGAGTGTACCGAGTGCGCCGGACGGGAATCGCCCTGGTCCGGGGCGCTTGTAGGCTGGCGCGCCATGACCGTCGACCCCTCCACCCCGGTGGTCGTGGGGGTCGGCCAGGTGACCAACCGCCCCGGCACCGAGGGGGACGGCTCGCTGGCCGACCGTCCCGAGCCCCTCGGCCTCATGCTGGACGCCGTGGCGGCAGCCGTCGAGGACTGCGACGGCGCCGTGCCGGGTGGCACCGCCCCCGCCGGCCGGACCCTCCTGGCCCGGACGGCGTCGCTGCGGGTGGCCAACCCCCTGAGCTGGCACTACATCGACCCGGGCACCCTCCTGGCCGAGGGGCTGGGCATCGAGCCCGAGCAGATCCTGGTCTCGACCACCGGGGGCAACAACCCCCAGTCCCTGGTCAACGCCACCGCACTGGCCATCGGTCGGGGCGAGCTCGACGTGGCGCTGATCGCCGGGGCCGACTGCTACTACACCCAGGCCGCCGCCCGACGGCACCCCGACCGGCCCCTGCTGCCGTGGACGGTGCAACCGGCCGACACCGAGCCGCCGGTCCTCTTCGGGACCGACCGGCGGGGCACCACCCGCTCCGAGGAGGAGCGGGGCCTCGACCTCCCGATCCACGTGTTCCCCCTGTTCGAGAACGCCCTCCGGGCCGAGGCGGGACGCACACTGGCCGAGCACGTGGCCCACATCGGCGGACTGTGGTCCCGCTCCAGCCACGTGGCGGCGGGCAACCCGTACGCGTGGCTGCGCGAGCCCAGGACCGCAGAGGAGCTCACCACCCCCACCGAGGCGAACCGCATGATCGCCTACCCGTACACCAAGCTGCTCACGGCGAACCTGCAGGTCGACCAAGGCGCGGCGGTCATCCTGTGCTCGGCCGCCGCCGCCGAGGCGGCCGGCGTGCCCCGGGACCGCTGGGTCTTCCCCCTGGCCGGCGGGGACGCCGAGGACCACTGGTTCCTGTCCCACCGGGCGGACTTCCACTCCTCCCCCGCCATCCGGCTGGCCGGCGCGTCGGCCCTGGCGCTGGCCGGTACCGAGGCGGCGGCCGTCGACCACGTGGACCTGTACTCGTGCTTCCCGTCGGCCGTCGAGATCGCGGCGGCCGAGCTCGGACTCCCGGTGGGGGACGACACCCGGCCGCTGACCGTCACGGGCGGGATGACGTTCGCCGGCGGTCCGGGCAGCAACTACGGCAGCCACTCGCTGGCGACCATGGTGGGCCTGCTGCGGGGTCGGCCCGGCACCACCGGGCTGACCACCGGGCTCGGCTGGTACGTGTCCAGGCACAGCATCGGGGTCTACGGGACCGCCCCGAACACCACCGGTGTCGTCGATCCCGGGGCGCTGCCCGAGGGAACCGTCGTGGAGTCGGCCGCCGGGTTCGCCTGGGCCGACCCGCAGGTGGCCGTGGGGTCGCTCCCCCAGTGCGCGTCGGACGCCGACGCCCGGGGCGAGGTCACGGTCGAGACGTACTCCGTCGAGTTCGGGCGACCCGGCGCCCCCGAGCGCGCCGTGGTGGCCTGCCGCACGCTCGAGGGCCGGCGGGCCTGGGCCCACGTGACCGATCCGGACCAGCTCGCCGTGCTCGTCACCGAGGAGGGGTGCGGCCGCCTGGGCACCCTGCGGGCCGACGGCGAGGTCGACCTGCGCTGAGCAGGACCACCTGCCGGGCCCGGCCCACCCGCTCGCCGGCCGAGCGGCGGACGACCTGCGGACGCGGACAGGTCGGGGCGGCGCCGGTCAGGTCGGGGCGGCGCCGGTCGGCTGGGGCGAGGAGCCGCGGTGGCGGTACCGGTAGCGGAACGCGCCGTAGGCGACCGGTCCGGCCAGCATCGGCAGCCAGTAGGACGCCAGGCGGTAGGCCAGGGTGGCCAGCACCGCCTGTGCCCCGTCGAGGCCGGCCAGCGCCAGGAAGCCGGCGAGGCTCGCCTCGACGATGCCGATGCCGCCGGGCGTGATGGGGATGAGCCCGATGACGCCGGCCACCGCGTAGGCCAGGAGCACCAGTGAGGGACGGGGGTGGGCGCCCACCGCCCGGACGCAGAACAGGAGACACAGGTAGTCGAACAGCAGGCGCCCCACCGACAGGAGAGTGGCCTGCCACCACTGCTGGCCGAGCACGGTGCGGATCACGTTGCGCTGCTCGATGAGCCGTTCGGGGATCCCTTCCAGCGGGTCCCGCTTCTTGAGCACCCGGTTGCGCACGGTCTGGGCGACTCCCCCCGCCCACATCAGCGGCCCGTCGGTGGCCATGACCATGGCGCCGAATCCCGTGAAGAGCACGAAGGCGACCACGCCGATCCAGGCGGCGTCGGTCAGCCCCGACGACACCGGGGCGCCGAAGAGCACCACCGGGAGCACGAAGACCGGGAGCGCCAGCAGGCCACCGATGCCCAGGAACGAGAAGGCCGTCAGCCCGCTGACCGACTCGGTCGGGTCCATGCCGGCCACGCCGAGCATGCGGAACTGGACGGCGGCACCCGCGGCGGCACCCCCCGGCACGGTCAGCGAGATGGCGTTGCCGGCCAGCTGAGCGGTGACGACGGCGAACCACGCCTTGGTGCGCAGGGCGATGCGCTGGAGCGAGAACGTGCAGGCGAAGTGTGCGCCCTCGGCGATGACGGCGGGGATGAACCACAGCGGGTTGAGCTTGGCCAGCTTCGGCCACGAGTGGAGGACGGCCAGGATGCTCGGTGCCACCAGGTAGAGGACGATCCCGGTGAGGGCGATGCCGATCGACCGTCGGACGACCGACCACCAGCGGATCGGGGCCTGCTGCTGCTCCTCGAACTGGACCTCGAACGACCGCGGCCCGACGTCGTCCGGCGGGAGCGGCGCGTCGCTCACGTCGTCACCTGCCCCGTCCGGTGCCGGCCACGTCCGTCGTCCGCGTCCTCGTCCTCGTCCTCGTCCTCAGCCTCCGGCCAGGCCGGTGAGCGTGGCCTCGACGATCCCGAGGCCACGGAGGTCCCCCATCAGGGCGTCCCCCATCCGGTTCATGGCGTAGCAGATGGTCAGGTCGGCATCCTGGTCCATGATGATCAGCGAGCCGCCGTAGCCGCCCCAGTAACAGGCGCGCGGCCCGAGGGGCATCAGGGCGGAGCTCAGTCCGTAGCCCATCCCGAACCGCAGGTCGTACCCGAGGATCAGGTCGGTCCCGCTGATCTGCTCGTCGAAGATCCGGTCGCAGCCCGCCTCGGACAGCAGTCGGACACCGCGGGCCTGGCCGCGGCCGGCGACGACCGACTGCACCATCGCCACCGACCGTGCGTTTCCGTGCCCGTTGGCCGCGGGGATCTCGGCGGCGCGCCACCAGCGGTGGCTCGGGTAGGTGGCGTCCAGCGGCGGGTTGGTGGCGGCCCGGATGATCAGCTCGGTCGGCTGGAGCTGGGCGAGGTCCATGGGCGGCGGGGGGATGACGACCGACACCCGGCCCTCCTCGGACTCGGGCAGGCCGATGAAGAAGTCGGCGCCCAGGGGAGCGGCCACCTCGGAGGCGAACCACGATCCGATCGACGTCCCGGTGATGCGCCGGACGACTTCGCCGACCAGGTAGCCCTGGCTGACCAGGTGGTAGCCGGAGGCGGTCCCGGGCTCCCACCACGGGGTCTGGGCGGCCAGCAGCGAGGTGCACTTGTCCCAGTCCGCCAGGTCCTCGGGCTGCAGGGGGGCGTCCCATCCGGGCAGGCCGGCGGTGTGGGCCATCAGGTGGCGGACCTCCACCGCCTCCTTGCCGCCGGCGGCGAACTCGGGCCAGTACCGGGAGACCGGGGCGGAGAAGTCGAGCTCCCCGCGGTCGGCCAGCATGAGGGCGCACACGAAGGTCATGGTCTTGGTCATGGACCACACGTTGACGAGCGTGTCCTCCACCCACGGCGCGGTGCCCGCTTCATCGACCGTCCCCCCCCAGATGTCGACCACGGGCTCACCGCCCACCAGCACGGTGACCGAGGCCCCGGTATCGGTCCCGGCGTCGAGGCTGGCGGACAGCGCCGCCGCCACGGGCTCGTACTGCGGTTCCCAGGCTCCCTGGATGTCGGCCATCGCCTTCTCCCTCGGTCGTGGTGCGGCACGGTGCCGGCAGGGCCGTGTCCGGCGCCCGTCGGAGTCCCCGGGGCGCTCGTGCGCGGCGCCCGACTCCCGATCTTTCCACGGGAGACCGGCCCGGCACCGAATCCACGGCCCCGATCCACGGCTGCGGCCGTCAACCGTCCTCCTCAGACCCGTTACCCTGGGAGCCCGTGAGCGACGCGTCCGACACCCAGCTGACCCGTGACACCTACGAGCGCCTGCAGGCCGAGCTCGAGGACCTCACCACGCGCGGGCGGGTGGAGATCGCCGCGCTCATCGAGACCGCCCGCGCCCTCGGCGACCTGAAGGAGAACGGCGACTACCACGCCGCCAAGGACTCGCAGGGGAAGATGGAGTCCCGGATCCGCCAGCTCGAGCGGATGCTGAAGAACGCCACCATCGTCGAGGGAGGGGGCACGTCGGACGGCACGGTGTCCCACGGTTCGGTCGTCGCCCTGCGCTACGAGGGCGACGACGAGGACGATGCCGTCGAGTACTTCGTGGGCTCCATCGAGGAGCGCCAGGGCGACCTGACGGTGGTCTCCCCCGGATCGCCGCTGGGCCAGGCGCTGCTGGGCCACGCGGTGGGTGACACCGTCGAGTACGCCGCACCCGGAGGCAGCCTCCGGGTGGAGATCGTCAGGATCGGAGCCTGAGCACGATGAGCGAGCCACGCACGCTGTCGGAGAAGGTGTGGGACAGCCACGTCGTCCGCGCCGGGGGCCCCGACGCCCCCGACGTCCTCTTCATCGACCTGCATCTGGTCCACGAGGTCACCTCGCCGCAGGCGTTCGAGGGCCTGCGCCTGGCCGGCCGGGGGGTCCACCGGCCCGACCTGACCATCGCCACCGCCGACCACAACGTGCCCACCACGGACATCGACCAGCCGGTGGCGGACCCGGTGTCGGCCAAGCAGCTGTCGGTCCTCGACGCCAACTGCGTCGAGTTCGGCATCACCTGCTACCCGATGGGCCACGCCGACCAGGGCATCGTCCACATCATCGGACCCGAACAGGGTCTCACCCAGCCCGGCATGACCATCGTGTGCGGCGACAGCCACACCTCGACCCACGGTGCGTTCGGGGCCCTGGCCTTCGGCATCGGGACGAGCGAGGTCGAGCACGTGCTCGCCACCCAGACCCTGTCCCAGCGCCGGCCCGCGACCATGGCCGTCACCGTGGACGGTGAGCTGCCCGCCGGGGTGACCGCCAAGGACCTGGTGCTGGCCGTCATCGGCCGCATCGGCACCGGCGGCGGCAGCGGCCACGTCATCGAGTACCGCGGCTCGGCCGTCACCGGGCTCTCCATGGAGGGCCGGATGACGGTGTGCAACATGTCGATCGAAGGGGGCGCCCGCGCCGGCATGATCGCCCCCGACGACACCACCTTCGCCTACCTGGAGGGGCGGGACCACGCGCCCAAGGGCGCGGCGTGGGAGGAGGCCGTGGCGTACTGGCGGTCGCTGCCGACCGATCCGGGGGCGACCTTCGCCCGGGAGGTCGTGCTCGACGCGGCCGAACTGGCACCCTTCGTCACCTGGGGGACGAACCCGGCCCAGGTGACCCGCATCGACGGCACCGTGCCCGACCCCGACGGGTTCGCCACACCGGCCGAGCGCGAGGCCGCGGCCCGTGCCCTCGAGTACATGGGACTGGTCGGCGGGACCCCGCTGCGCGAGGTGCCCGTCGACACGGTGTTCATCGGGTCGTGCACCAACGGGCGCATCGAGGACCTGCGGGCGGCGGCCGACGTGCTGCGCGGCCGGACGGTCTCGCCCGGCATGCGGGCCCTCGTCGTCCCCGGTTCCCACCGGGTCAAGGCGCAGGCCGAGGCCGAGGGACTCCACTTGGTGTTCACCGGCGCCGGCTTCGAGTGGCGCGAGCCGGGCTGTTCGATGTGCCTCGCCATGAACCCCGACAAGCTGGCACCGGGCGAGCGGGCCGCCTCCACCTCCAACCGCAACTTCGAGGGCCGCCAGGGCCGGGGCGGCCGCACCCACCTGGTGTCGCCCGCGGTGGCGGCGGCGACCGCGGTGGCCGGACGGTTCGCGGCACCGGGGGAGCTCGACTGATGGATCCCGTGCGCATCGTGACCGGGAGGGCCGTGCCCCTCGACCGGTCGGACGTCGACACCGACCAGATCATCCCGTCGGACTGGCTCAAGCGGGTGGAGCGGACGGGATTCGGCAAGGGCCTCTTCAGCGAGTGGCGCGACGACCGCGACTTCGTGCTCAACCGCGAGGAGTACGCCGGCGCCACCGTCCTGGTGGCCGGGCCCAACTTCGGGACCGGTTCGTCCCGCGAGCACGCCGTGTGGGCGCTGCTCGACTACGGGTTCGCCGCGGTGGTCTCGCCCGGGTTCGCCGACATCTTCCGCAACAACTGCACCAAGGCCGGGCTCGTCCCCGTCCAGGTGGACCCCGGGGTGGGCCGTGCCCTCCTCGACGCCGTGGCCGCCGACCCGTCGCTGGAGATCACCATCGACGTCGAACGCGGCACGCTCGATGCGCCGGCGGCCGGGATCGAGACCACCTTTCCCATGGACGAGTTCACCCGGGCCCGGCTGCTCAACGGATGGGACGACATCGGGCTGACGTTGCGCCACGAGGCCGAGATCGAGGCCTACGAGGCCCGGCGGCCCGCCTGGCTCCCCACCACCCGCTGACCCCGTCCGAGGGCGGGGCAGGTGGACCGGGGGCTGAACCTGGGGAGCGCACCCACGGGCCGGACTCCGGGCCGTCACACGGCTCGGACCAGGGGTTTCGTCTCCCGGGGGCGCTGCACTCGAGCGAGGAGCGCCGCCCGGGGGACGGAGAGCCCGCCGGGTCCCCGGCGCCGACCACCACGAGGGGCAGGGGGGCAGCCAACGTCGGGGAACCCGGAGGATTATGAGTTGCGGGATCTCCCGTTCCGCCCGCACCTGCGATCGTTCGCCGTCCGCCGGACAGCGTGTCGGACCTGCTCGTGGCGGGTACAAACCGCCGTGCACGTGACCCTACACGTTTCCGAGGGCGCATTCAGGGACGGCTGACCCGGGACCTCGGCACGTCATGGCGGCGTCAGGTTGGGGGCCGACAGTGTCGGGATGAGCGAACGCACCCGCACCGCGCCGCGCCGGCCGGCCACGGACCTCCGGACGCCTGACGGACGGACGCCTGACGGACGGACGCCTGACGGAGGGACGCCTGACGGCCCCGCCGGCACCGGGGCCGACGGCACGCCCACGCCGCGCTTCGGCGGTCCCGAGGGCAACGCCCGGGCCACCGGCCTGACGGCGGCCGTGCTGCTGGTGCTCCTGGCTGCCGAGGGCGCCACCCTCCTGCAGGTGCACGCCTGGATCACCCCCCACGTCGTCCTCGGCATGGTGCTGGTGCCCGTCGTCCTGTGGAAGCTGACCACCACCTCCTGGCGGATGGTGCACTACTACCGGGGCGACGGCCCCTACCGCCGCCGTGGTGCCCCTCCGCTGCTCCTGCGCCTCCTCGGCCCGGTCGTGGTCCTGTTGACCCTGGTGCTCCTCGGCTCGGGCATCGCCCTGCTGCTGGTCCCCCACTCGATGCGGGACCAGGTGTTCTTCGTCCACCGGGCGAGCTTCGTCCTGTGGTTCGGGGCCATGGCCGTCCACGTCCTCGGACACGTGGTCGAGACCGGCCGGCTGGCCCCGGCCGACCTCATGACCCGTACCCGGCGGCAGGTCCGCGGCGCAGGTCCGCGGCTGTGGATCGAGGCCGGCTGCCTGGTCGTCGGGATCGGGCTGGCCGCGCTGATGGTCCCCACCATCGGCCCCTGGCTGGCCGGCACCGGTGGCTGAGCGGGCCCCGGGCCACAATGGGGACCGATGAGGATCGGTCGATGAGGGTGCTGGTGGCGGAGGACGACGCAGGCCTGCGGTCCGTCCTGGAGCGGGGCCTGCGCGAGCACGGCTACGTCGTCGACGCCGTGGCCGACGGGGACCAGGCTCTGAGCTACCTGCGCTCCTACGAGTACGAGGTCGTCGTCCTCGACTGGCGGATGCCCTCCACCGCCGGCATCGACGTGGTCCGCACCATGCGCTCCCGGGGTGACCGCACGCCCGTGCTGATGCTGACCGCCCGGGACGCCACCGGGGACCGCGTGGAAGGCCTCCGCGAGGGCGCCGACGACTACCTGGTCAAGCCGTTCTCGTTCGCGGAGCTGACCGCCCGGCTCACCGCGCTGCAGCGGCGGCCGCCGCTGGCCCACGGTCCCGTCCTCGAGTGCGGTGACCTCGCCTTCGACCCGGCCACCCGGGTGGCCACCTGCGGCGGGACGCCGCTGCAGCTCACCGCCATCGAGACGGCGCTCCTCGAGCTGCTGCTCCGGCGGTCCCCTGCCGCCGTCAACCGGCGCACCATCGCCGTCCAGGTGTGGGACGACGAGGCCGATCCCGTCGGCTCCAACACGATCGACGTCCACATGGGTCGCCTGCGGTCCAAGGTCGCCGGGGCCACCGCCCGCATCGAGACCGTCCGCGGCTTCGGCTACCGGGTGGTGCCCGGGTGAGGGCGTCCCTCCGCTCCCGGCTGCGGCCGCCCGATGCCCGCTGGGGCCACGCCGCCCGGGTGGCGCTGGCCGCCACCGCCGTCGTGGGCGTCGTCGCCCTGCTGCTCGCCGTGGTGGTGAACACGGTCCTCCTGCACCGACTGGACCGGGAGGTCGAGGCCCGGCTCGGGACGACCCTGGCGGCGGCCGCCTCGGGCAGGCTCGGATCGACGGGCGCCGGGGACGGCCAGTCGGGAGGTGACGTGGACGACGCCCCCGTGTTCGTCTGGCAGGTCTCCCCGGACGGGACCGTCGAGGCACTCACCGTCGGCGCACCGGACCTCCCGGTCACCCACTGGACGGCCGGCACCAGGACGGCCCCGATCGCCGGGCGCAACTTCCGCCTGGCCGCCGCCCCCGAGGCCGGCGGCTGGCTCGTGGCGGGCGAGAGCGTGGCCGCCGTGTCGACCGCGGCCGAGGACCTCCTGGTGGTCGAACTGGTGCTCGGCGCGCTGCTGCTGGTGGTGACCTTCACCGGTTCGTTCGTCGTCGGCCTGCGGGCATCCGCCCCGATCGAGCAGGTGCGGCGCCGTCAGGCCGAGTTCACCGCCGATGCCAGCCACGAACTGCGCACCCCGCTCAGCGTCATCGAGGCCGAGGTGGACCTGGCACTCGGCCTGCCCCGGACGGCGGACGAGTACGAGGCTGTGCTGGTGCGCATCGGATCCGAGTCGGGCCGCCTGCGGGCCATCGTCGAGGACCTGCTGTGGCTGGCCCGGGCCGACGGCGCCGCACCCGGTGCCGACCGCCTGTCCGCCGTCGACGTCGCCGCCGTGGCGGACACCACCGTGGCCCGGTTCCACGCCGTCGCCGAGGCCGGCGGCTTCTCCCTCACGGCCCGCACGGCGCCGTCGGGGACCGCCCTGGTGCGGGCCGACGCCGAGGGCATGGACCGGCTGGTCGGCGTGCTGGTGGACAACGCCGCCCGCTACGCGGGCCCGGGGGGTGCGGTGGAGGTGTCGGTGACCGCCGCGGGCGGGCGGGTGACGCTGCGGGTCGACGACTCGGGCCCCGGGATCCCCGAGGATCAGCGCGACCTCGTGTTCGACCGGTTCCACCGGTTCGACGTCGCCCCCGGGGGGACCGGCCTGGGGCTCGCCATCGCCGATGCCGTGGTCCGGGCCAGCTCGGGCACGTGGGACGTCGGGACGTCACCGCTCGGCGGGGCGCGGTTCCAGGTGACGTGGCGCCCGGCCGACAGGACCACCGGGTCCGGAACCGTCGACCCGGCCGAACCGGCGGCACCTGCCCACCCGGCCGACCCGGCGGCTCCTGCCGGCACCGTCGCTCCCACCGGCTCCGTCGGATCGGCCACCGGGCCGCAGTCCGGGGCACGACTGGGTACGCGCTGAGCGTCCGTTTCTCACGGAACTCTTAGAATTCATTCATCTCGGTGTCAGGTTGGCTCCGTAGCCTGGGTCCATGAGCACGAGCCGACGAACCCCGGACGCCTTCCGCCGGACGGATCCCGCCCGCTCCGCACGCCTCCAGCGCGACGCCGGCATCGAGCGGGCCCGCTCGGTCACCAAGGGGATCGCCTTCGGCTCCGTGGCGGCCGTCGCCGTGGCCGGTGTCTACCTGAGCCAGGCACTCCCCGGGCACTCGGCCTCCCCCACCACCTCCACCGGCGGAGCCGCCGGTACCCCGGCTTCCTCGCCGGGTACCGCGACGGCTGCTCCCGGGTCGTCCGGCGGCACGTCCTCGACCCCCGCGTACTCGGGCGGCGGGTCCTCGTACTCGGCCCCGTCGGCACCGGCGTACACCCCGGCCCCTGCCTACAGCCAGGCGCCGGTGGCCAGCAGCGGCGCGAGTTGAGCCGCGTCGCATCGACCGCGGACCGCGCCGTTCGCCTCGGCGTCCACCAGAGCACCCGCTGGTCGACCCGCGTCGAGCTGGTGGTGACCGATCCCGGGGTCGTGGTGGCCGCCGTGCGCGTGCTGGACGGCGTCCTCGACCGGGTCGAGGCCGCCGCCAGCCGCTTCCGTGACGACTCCGAGGTGTGCCGTCTCCACCGGTCGGCGGACGGGACCCCGCAACCCGTCTCCCCCGACCTGGCGGAACTCCTGGAGGTGGCGCTGCGCGCCGCCGCCCGGACGGGCGGCGCCGTCGACCCGACCGTCGGGGGTGCCCTGTGCCGGCTCGGCTACGACCGGGACCTGTCCGACCTCCGCTCCGGCGTCGCCGGCGCACCACCCGATCCCGCACCGGTACCCGGCTGGGCCTCGGTCGTCCTCGACCGCACGGCGGGGACGGTCGCCCTGCCTGCCGACACCCTGCTCGACCTCGGGGCGACGGCCAAGGCGTGGGCGGCCGACCGCGCCGCCCGGGAGATCGCCACCCGCCTGGACTGCGGCGCGTTGGTGTCGCTGGGCGGTGACCTGGCGGTGGACTCGGCGCCGACCGGCGGGTTCACCGTGGCCGTGGCCGACGTCTGCGGCGATCCTGACGCCCCCACGGCGGTCTCGATCCGCTCGGGTGGCCTGGCCACCTCGGGGGTCGGCAACCGCCACTGGCTCCTGGGCGACCGTCGCGTCCACCACCTGGTCGACCCGGCGACCGGGCTGCCCGTCACCGGACCGTGGCGCACGGTCACCGTGGCCGCCGCCTCGTGCACCGAGGCCAACACCGCGTCCACCGCCGCGGTGGTGCTGGGAACCGCCGCCCCGGACTGGCTGGGGAGTCGCGGGCTCCCGTCCCGCCTCGTGTCCCACGACGGGACCGTCACGACCGTGGCCGGGTGGCCCGCCGACCCGCCGGACGCCGCAGGTGCGGGGGCCCGGCGGTGACCGTCGCCGCCACCACGCTCACCGCCGTGGGCGGCAAGGCCTTCTGGTACCTCACCCGGGCCAGCGGTCTCGTGGCCATCGTGCTCCTGAGCGCCACCATCGTCCTCGGCGTGGTCGCCTCGGTGGGATGGACGACCCAGCGCTGGCCGCGCTTCCTCTCCCAGGACGTGCACCGGAACGTGTCCCTCCTGTGCCTCGTCTTCGTCGGGGTCCACGTGGCCACCACGGTGGCCGACGGCTACGTCCCCATCGGACTGCTCGACGTCGTCCTGCCCTTCCATTCCCCCTACCGGCCGATCTACATCGGACTCGGCGCCCTGGGCTTCGACCTGCTGCTCGCCGTCCTGATCACCAGCGGGCTCCGTCACCGCATCGGGTACGGGTCCTGGCGGTTCGTCCACTGGCTGGCGTACCTGTGCTGGCCCATCGCACTCGTCCACGGCCTCGGGTCGGGCACCGACACCCCGCTCCCGGTGGTGCTGTTCGTCGAGGCCGTCTGTACGGCGGGCGTCCTGGCGGCCTTCGCCTGGCGGTTGGTCACCGGTCGCGGGCTGTCCGTCGGGGGCCGCACCGCCGCCGGCGCCGCGGCGGTGGTGGTCGTGTTCGCCGTCGCCGGGTTCGCCGCTCTCGGACCGCTCCGGCCCGGCTGGTCCCACCGCTCGGGGACCTCGTCGGCCCTGCTGGCGCAGCTAGCGACCCGGAGCGGAGGGACGGCGGCCGCGGCCACCCCGACCGCGCCCTCGACGCCGGCCACCACCCCTCCGGCGACGGCTGCGAACGGATCGTCCGCCGGCAGCGGCCCCGTCCCGGCGGTTCCGTTCACCAGTCAGGTCACCGGGTCGCAGACCCAGACCCAGCCCGACGCCCAGGGCACCATCCAGATCACCCTGGCCATGCACCTCCAGGACAGTGGGTCGACTCCGCTCACCATCGCCCTCGTGGGCCAGGAGTCCGGCGGCGGCGGCGTGTCGCTGTCCTCGGGTTCGGTCACCTACGGCCCGTACCACGGCGCGGTCGTCGGCCTCGACGGCGGGACCGTGACCATGCAGGTCGCCGTCCCGGGTGGCGAGACCCTGGTGGCCGACCTGGCCATCGACCAGCAGACCGGCGCGCTGACGGGTTCCGTGCGCGGCACGGCCGGCGGGCAGCGGTGAGCGCGCCCGTCGGGCCCGCCCGGCTGCTCGACGCCGGGGGTGCGGCGACGGTCGGGCTCGACGACCATCTGGACCGGTGGGGGGCGCTGGCGAACGTCAGCCCGAGGGCCCTGCTCGAAGCCGTCGACGCCAGCGGGCTGCGCGGGCACGGCGGCGCCTGGTTCCCCGTCGGCACCAAGTGGCGGTCGATCGCCGGACACCGACGGTCCCGGCCGGTCGTCGTGGCCAACGGGGCCGAGGGCGAGCCGGCCAGCGGCAAGGACCGCTACCTCCTCCACCACGCCCCCCACCTCGTGCTCGACGGGGCCGCCACCGCCGCACGGGCCGTGGGGAGCGACCGGGTGGTCCTCCACGTGGCGTCCGGCCCGGTGGCCGGCATCCACGCGGCCCTGGCCGAGCGGGCCCGCCGGGGGACGGACGGGTGTTCCTTCGAGGTGGTGGTCGCCCCCGACCGCTTCCTCGCCGGCCAGGAGACCGCGGCCGTCGCCACCATCAACGGGCGCAACCCGGGCATCCCCACCTTCCAGGGGATCCGGTCCGTGCGTGACCAGGGCGTGGCCGGACGTCCCACCCTGGTCCAGAACGTCGAGACCCTCGCCCACGTCGCGCTCGTCGCCCGCTTCGGACCCGAGTGGTTCCGCAGCGTCGGCACACCCGAGTCACCGGGCACCGCGCTCGTCACCGTCACCGGCCGGTGGGAGGTGCCCCGCATCGTCGAGGTGCCGCTCGGCACGACGCTGGCCCAGGGGCTGGGCATCGACGACGCCGCCGCCTCCGGCATCCAGGGTGTGCTGCTCGGCGGTTACGGGGGAGGCTGGCTTCCCACGACGACCGCCCTGACCATGCCGTTCACCGAGGAGGCGGCGCGGCGGCACGGATCGTCGATCGGCGCCGGCGTGGTCGTCCTCCTTCCTGCCGGGCTGTGTCCCCTGGCCGAAGTGGCACGGGTCGTGCGCTACCTCGAGGGCGAGGGGGCCGGCCAGTGCGGGCCGTGCGTCAACGGCCTCGACGTCCTGGCCACGTCGGTGGAGCACCTGGCCCACCGCCCGCGGTCGCTGCGGGGCGGCGTCGCCGCCATCCCGAGCCTGTGCGGTCTGGTCGAGGGCCGTGGCGCCTGCCGTCACCCCGACGGGGTGGCCCGCTTCGTGCGCACCGCCGTCGACGTGTTCGCCGACCACGCCGTCCTCCACCAGAGCCGGGGCCCGTGCCAGACCACCCGGCCCTTCCTCGGCGTGCCGGCACCGGTCGGCGCCGCTGTCCGATGAGCCGGGCCCGCTACCGCCTGGTCGTCGACCCGATCGCCTGCGACGGCGCCGGAGTCTGCGCCGAACTGCTGCCCGAGATGATCGGCCTCGACCCGTGGGGCTTCCCGATCGTCCACCACGACGAGGTCCCCGACGGACTGGTCGACCTCGCCCGTCGGACCGAGTCGAGCTGCCCGCGCCTGGCCATCACCCTGGTCCGCCTCGACCGGGGCTGAGCTCAGCCCGGACGCGGAAGAGGGGGCCCGGCCGGAGCCGGACCCCCTCCCCTCGGCACCGTGGTGGTGCCGGGTGCTGCGTTACCGCGGTGCTGCGTGACTCAGCCGACGGTGACCAGGCAGTAGCCCAGGCCGTTGGCACCGGTGTTGCCGGTGTTGTTGTCGTTGGCTGCGTAGCCGGCGTCGGTGATGGTGCCGGGGTTGGTGACGGTGCCCTCGGCGAACGTGCCGCCGGTGACGTCGAGCGGGAAGAAGCCGTTGGCCTCGATCGCGTTCTCGATCTCCACCCGGTACAGCAGGCCCGTCTGCGGGTCGACCTCGGTGCCCGTGGAGGACTTGCAGAGGAAGCCGTTCTCGCCGACGTAGTTCAGCGTGGCCTGGCTCGAGGGCACGGCGGCCGACGAGTTGTTGTAGATGTTGTACAGGCCGCGGGTGATCGGGAAGGTGACGCCTGCGCCACCGCCGGTGCCCTGGATGGTCGACTGCGTGGCCGTGATGCCGTTGATCTGACCGAAGGTCACATTGTCGTTGGCGGGGGTACCGGCGCACACGATCTTCTTGCCGTTCTTGCCCTTGCAGGTCGTCGTGAACTTCCCGTACGACATGAAGTAGATGGCGTCGGCGGCGTCGGGCTGCTGGGAGATGTCCGACATCTGGTTCTCGAACAGGTTCTCGTGGGCCGAGACCAGCGTCGAGGCGTCAGCCGTCGGCCAGCCCTGCTCCATGCCCGTGTTGACGATGCCACCGGGGCCCGTCTTCGAGAAGCCGAGCGCACCCTGCCACGTCGAGTAGGTACCGGAGCCGGTCTGGGCCACGTACACGTCGATCGGGGCGTGGTCCTTCGCACCCAGGCAGTACCAGTCCATGCCACCGTACATCGCGCCGGCGCAGGTCAAGGTGCCGTTCCAGATGGCGATGAGGTTGGCCTCGGTGATGTTGGTCACCTTGTTCTGCACCGTCTTGGCGCCACCGACCACGTTGAACGTCGTCCACGACACGCCGTCCGTGGCGTACTCGACGTCGTTGTCGGTGGAGTTGCCCTTGTGGGACGAGGCACGGGCGAAGGTGATGGGCTGGGTCGGGGTGCCGGCGGCGGAGGACTCGAGCGCGGTGGCGCCGTTGCCCGAACCGATGGGCGGAGCCTCGACCGAGTAGTCGTCGTAGGGGTTGTCGGCGGCGACGTTGAAGCCCTGCTCGCCGTCGGTGTTACCTACGGCGATCGACGAGGTGCCACAGCCGAGGCTGAGGGGCAGCGACGTCGAGGCGGTCAGGTCGCAACCGGGCGAACCGTTGAACAGGTTGTCGAGCGCGACCATCGTCGAGTAGGAGGTCTGGGACCCGCTACCCACGATCTGGGACGCGTTGCCGGCGTTGTCGGGGTACGCAGTGGCACCGGCGGTGCCTGCGAAGGCCAGCGAGAGGCTGGCCATGCCGACGGTCGCCGCGGCAACGGCCACGCCTCCCCGACGGCTGAACAGTGAACGGAACATGAAGTGTCTCCTCATTGTCGTGGATGGTTTCGAAGCTCCGGAGACCACGCTGCTCGCCCCTCGGGAACCTTCGGAGGCAACAGTACGGAACCGAGGTAATCCGAACGTCACGGATAGGTACAGCGTGGGTGAACTCTTGGTGACGGATGCCGCGGGCCCACCGGGCGTCCGTCCACCGGGCCCCGGAATCCCCGGCGCGCACCCCCTCCCACCTGGGAGCATGCGGACCGCCGGGCTGCGACCACTCGGTGCACCCACTGCGGGTCACCCGGTGGCGGAACCTGGCGTGGGGCACCGACGACCACCCCGTGCGCGCCCTCCGGGTCGCATCACCTCGGCGCGACGGGTGCACGACGGGGTGAGAACCGGACGGGTGGGGCAGATCCGGCGATCAGATCAGAAGGTGGCCGGCAGGGCCCGGGCGACGCTCTCACAGGCGAACAGCCCGCACATCATCACCACGGGGGCCGCGAACAGGTAGATGAGCCACGGCCGGCGGAGACGCCACACGGCGAAGGCCGCCCCCACCAGCACGGCGAGGGTCAGGAACGACCACAGGAGGGCCAGGCCGCCGGCGGCCGGGTCGCCGCTGAGTCCGAGGTCGTAACTGGGCACGGCGACCGTCTGGTCGGGTACCTCCACGGCGTGGCCGACCAGCTTGCCGGTGACCACCAGGCGCCCCGAGGTCACCAGGCTCGAGTTGGACGTGACCAGGGTGATCCGGTCGTCCGTGGTCGGGAGGACGACGTCCTTGTGGCCGATCGGCACCACGCCGACGAGGTTCACCTTGTAGACGAAGGACCCGGCGCCGTCGACCACCTCGATCCTGTCGCCCGTGCGCAACGAACCGATGGACCCGAAGGTACCGCCGAAGGTGACCCGACGGGCGGCGATCACCGAGTTGCCCGGCGACCCGGGCAGCGACGAGCCGGGCATGAGGCCCGGTCCGTTCATGAGGTCGGCCGCGCTGGTGCCGGCGACGACCACCTTGTCCACACCGATGGCGGGGATCTTGATGACCGCCACCGCACTGCCGTCCGCCGGCAGACGCCCGTTCACCAGGCTGTACACCGTGAGCGGCGCGCCCTTCAGCGAGTCGGCCAGACGCTGCTGGTCGCGGTTGGCGGTCAGCGGCGTGAACGCCAGGAGGTAGAGCAGGAACAGCACCAGGAGACCGGCCAGACCCACGAGTGCGAACCCGGCCAGTCGCCGGTACGGGATCTCGGGGATGTGGATGGTGCGGCCGCCGCCCGAGGTCCCGTCGTCGGTGCCCCAGCTGCGGTCGTAGGCCGGGCCGGTCGGAGGCGCGTCGGGCGTGCCGGCCGGGATCGGCTCCCCGATGACGGGGTGGCCGCTCGGTGACAACGTGACCGTGGACGCGCGGATGTCGCTCACGCTTCGTCCTCCCCGTCGAGCCGACGCCGTCGGGTGGCGCCCGGTCCGAGGAGCAGGAGGAGTCCGCCCAGGAGGGACGCCAGGGTCACGACCACGATGGCGGGCAGGAGGAACCGCGTCGTCGCACTGAGCCCGACCAGTAGGAATCCGGTCGGGATCGACGCCGGCGGGGCGACCACCGGTGTCTTCGCCGTACCCGAGCCGCCGCCCCCGGTCGAGGAGGACGTGAGGGGCAGTGCACTCTGCGTCGACGAAGGGGTGTAGTCCGACGCGCCCGACGAGTAGCCCGTGGAGCCCGACGAGTAGTCGGAGGACCCGCTCGTGCCGGCATTCGTCGTGGTGGTCGTCGACCCCGCGGTCGTCGTCGACGTCGTGGTCGTGGTCGGCGTCTTCGGGGCGGGGGCGATGGACACGTCGTTGGCGATGTCGGCCAGTGCCGCCGAGTAGAGGGACGTGGGCAGCGGGGCGTAGCCGGCCGGCAGGTCACCGGAGTGCGAGTACGTCACCAGGTTGGTGAGCAGGTTCTTGACCGCGGTGCCCTCGGTGTTGGACAGCGTCGACGTCGGGACGACGGCGTAGGTGACGTTCGTCATCGGGTACGCCGCCGCGTTCGTGTCGTCGTAGTCGATCGTGTAGGTGCCGGCCGGGCAGCTCAGGTTGCCGGTCGGGCAGGCGGTGAGGCTCGAGGCCGCAGCCTCGAGGCTGGCTATCGTGGGGGTCACGAACTGGCCGGCCGGGTTCTCGATGGCGGCGGTCGACAGTCCGTAGAACTGTGCCTCCGACGTGTCCATGAGGCCGAAGGCGGCGCACGGGTCCTCGGGGTTCGGGGGCTGGGGGAGCACGGTCCCCCCGTAGCACCAGGTGCGCATGGCCTTGGCCTGGAAGGCCGGGGACTGCGCCGGCCCGTAGTTGTTGGCCGTCGCCGACAGCGCCGGGAACGTCGAATAGCCGCTGCAACTGGGATAGACCCACGTGGCACCCGGGTACGGCGGCCAGATGGACGAGCCGAGCGGCGGCGTCGTCAGCGTGGTCGACGCCACGTTGGTGTCGGTGACCGTCACGTTGACCGGGCTCGACTGGCCGACCTCGTCGACCGGCACCTGGAACGGGGCGTTCGGCGTGTTGCAGAGCCACTCGCTCGCCTGGTAGCTCGAGCCGCTGGCCACGTTCGAGTTGAACGAACCGAAGGTCTGGGGCGAGTAGTCGCCCGCCGGCACCGGGTTGAGCATCTCGAAGGCGTTGTACTGCGCCATGTACTCGAACTGGATCTTGCGGGACCGGGTCGACGGGCAGCCGACCAGCTGGGCACAGGTGACCGGAGGGTTGGCGGCGGCCAGGGCGTCGGACAGGTTGTCGGCCAGGTTGTAGGCGAACCTCGGCTTGGTCTGACTGACCGTCGGGTTCCCCACCGGGGACTGGTAGAGCGACGTGATCAGCCCCGCCACCATGTTGGGGGTGAGCTTGAGATCGTTGATCGGGAAGTTCTGGCCCTGGTCGGACTCGCCGGCCAGGAAGCTCTCCGTGGTCCCGGACAGGGCGATGGGGATGTAGGCGTACGCCTTGCCGAGCAGGCTGGCGGTCTGGGACGGGTCGGAGGCGTTGTCGACGAAGGCGATCGTCGTCCCGCCGGCGGCGAAGTCGCCGATGACCGAGTTGTCGTCGGTCGCGGTGTTGAGGGCGACCACACCGTTCTTCTGTTCGCACGTCGCATCGATGGCCGCGGGGATGAAGTGCTCGAGGCTGAAGGCGCTGTCGACGTAGACCTGCGGGTCCGAGGCCGGACAGCCGGACGGTGGTGCCGCGAAGTTCAGCGGGACCACCGCGGAGTTCGCCGCCGTGATCGTCGGACCGTTGCCCGCCGACGCACCCTGGCCCGGCTCGTAGGTCACGACGAGCTCGCACGGGTCCGTCGTGTCGTCGCAGTTGAACGGCGCCACCTGCCCGTGCTTGTTCACCAGGTCGTAGGCGGGGATCTGGTTGTTGCCCTCACCGGCCGGGTCGTCGAAGACCGGATAGGAGAGCGACGTCAGGTTCTGGGTCTGGGCGTCGTTGGTGACGGGGACCGCGGTCGGCTGCAGGTACTGGGACTCCCAGTTGCCGTTCAGGCACGACGGGTCGGTGGGCGACGTGTTCGCCGCGCAGAACGCCACCCGGATGCTGCCGGTGGGGTCGAAGTTCTTCGCCGTCACGTACACGTACTGGTCGTTCTCCAGGTTGGTGTTGGGTGCGACGTCGATGGTCGGGCAGGTGGTCTGGCCGGAGGCGCAGGGCAGGGTGACCAGGCAGCCCCCGTTGCCGTCGGACGAGCAGGGTGTGGTGGCGCCCGCAGTCGACGTGCGCGCCGAGAGCGGCGCGGTGGCACCGACCACCGACACCGTGGCCATCGCCACGATGAGGACCAGCCACAGCCGGAGGCTGCGCCGCTGGAGCAGGTTGCGGACGCGCCGCCCCCTGCCCGATGGTGCCAGGTGTGCAGACATTGCGCCCTCGTGTCCCTTCGTAGCGTTGCCGGTGGTGTCCGGACCCGGGGTCGAGGGGTCCGGCGCGGTGGGTTGACGGTCGTGCATCGGTCGGCTCACGCTCCGGGTGCCGGCGGCACCACGAGCCCGTCGCCCCGGCGCTTGCGGTTGATGCGCATGGCGATGAGCGGCGGCAGCAGGATGATCCCGAGGATGAGCAGGGCCCAGCCGATGTAGAGGCCGGCCTCGGGACTGGCCACCGCATCGGTGGCCGCCACCAGCGAGTCGGCCCGGGCGTACTGGTTCGGGCCGCCGACACCCAGCTTGCGCACGATCTGGCCGTTCACCACCGTGTAGCCCTCGGCGGCCAGCTTCGGCGTGAGTCCGGCGGCTTCGGCGGCGGAGGTGAACGCCTCGGAGCCGGAGCCACTACCCGACGATCCACCGGAACCGCCCGAGGACCCGCCGGAACCGCCGGAGCCTCCCGACGACGCGCCCGCCCCGGTGGTGGTGGTGACCCCGCCGCCGCTGGTGCTCCCCGTGCCCCCGATGCCGCCACCACCGAGGCCCTGGACCACGGGTGAACCGGGCAGCGGGATCTCCCCGTCGACGTACGGGTTCTTGCAGTCGGCGGCCGACACCGGAGGTGGCTCCTGTCCGCCGTTCATCCGGCCGATGGCGTCGAAGTCCTCCTGGACCAGGACCGGGGGCAGCGGCGAGTAGCCGAGTGTCGCCATCTTCTCCTGGCCCTCGCACGCCAGGAACGCCGCGAACACGCCGAGGGCGTTTCCCTTCGACGCCGGGAACGGCGAGGTGCCGCCGGTCGGGTTGGAGCCGGGGACCCCGGTGGGGTTCGCCGCGCACGCCGTGTGCTGGGCGGCGGCCAGACCGGGTGAGCACGGCGCCACGATGTAGCTGTAGGCCGACAGGGGGTAGGCGTTGGGCAGCGGGTTGGTGTACACGTCGGTCAGGTCCTGGGTCAGGTCGGGGTGCAGCAGCGCCGCCTCGAGGGCGGTGGCCACGTTGAGCGACGTCGGCTGCACGTCCGCCCCGCTGGCGTTGGCCAGGTTGGCGACCGGGAACCCGTGCTCCTTGGCGAACGCGGTCTCGACGTAGGTGATCGAGCCCTGGCTCGAGAGGGCGGACACGTAGTTGGCGGCGTTGTCCGAGCCGCTCTCCCCCACCGGGTAGCCCGCGTTCCACCCCGGGTACGTCCCCGGGTCGGGGTGGGAGCTGGAGGCCGGCACCGGCCAGCTGGCCGTCGGCTGGCCCGGGTTGCCGGATTGGAAGGCGTTCTGGGCGGCGACGAAGTTGCCGTTGTCCTCGTGGAGCAGGTAGTCGCTCAGGAGGTAGTTCTCACCCGAGGCGTCGGAGCGGAACACCGGGATGATGTTCGAGTCGGGGAGGTCCCCGGACAGCTGCGGATTGAGTGCGGCGATGGCCGGGTTGTTCCACTTGGTGATCTCGCCGAGGAAGATCTGGGCGACCACCGTGGCGTTCAGGTTCAGGTTGGAGATCCGCTGCCCGTCGTTCCCGTTCAGGTTGAACATGAAGGCGAGCCCACCGGCGACGTCCGGCAGGTACTGGTACGGCTGGGTGGGGTAGTAGGTCGACTGCTGGGCGCTGTAGGGGATGTCCGACGCGGCGAAGTCGATCTGGTTCTGTCCGAAGTTGTTGAGGCCGATGACCGACGACGACACCTGCCAGTTGATGTTGAGGCCGAACAGCGTCGACGACTGGCCCACCCACTGCTGGATGGCCACCGAGGCGAAGCTCGACCCGGTCGACTGCATGGAGGGGCTGGCCCCGGCGGGTACGGCCCCCCAGAGCTGGGTGGCCGCCACCAGGGCGACGAAGGAACCCGCCACCGCGCCCAGCGCACGCGCCCGGCGCGTTCGCCGGCTAACCGAACTGTCCGTTGACATAATCGAAGGTCCTCTGGTCGGTGGGCTCGCCGAAGATCATCTCGGTGCGGCCGGCCTCGATGACGCGGCCCGGCTGGTTCTCCTCGGCGAGGAAGAAGGCGCAGTAGTCGGAGACCCGTTGGGCCTGCTGCATGTTGTGGGTCACGATGACGACGGTCACCTCGTCGGCGATCTCCTTGATCGTCTGCTCGATCCGCAGGGTCGAGGTCGGGTCGAGGGCCGAGCACGGTTCGTCCATCAGCAGCACGCGGGGCTTGACGGCGAGCGACCGGGCGATGCACAGGCGCTGCTGCTGGCCGCCGGAGAGCGCCCCGCCCAGCTCGCCCTGACGGTCCTTGACCTCGTTCCACAGCCCGGCCTTGGCCAGCGACTCCTCGATGAGGTCGTCCTTGTCGGCCGGGGAGACGCGCGAGAACTTCAGTCCGGCGAGCACGTTCTCGGCGATGGTCATGGCCGGGAAGGGATTCGGCTTCTGGAACACCATGCCGATGTGGCGCCGCGTCTCCATGGCCCGCTGCCCGGGACCGTAGATGTCGACGCCGTCGAGCTTCACCTGGCCGGCCAGCTGGGCGCCCGGGACCACCTCGTGCATGCGGTTGAGGATGCGGAGGAAGGTGGACTTGCCGCAGCCGGACGGGCCGATGAGGGCGGTGACCTTGGACTTCTCCATGGTGAGGTTCACGGTCTCGAGCACCAGCCGTCCACCGAACCACGCGCACACGCCGGTGGCGTCGATCTGGCCGGGCTCACCCAGCGAGTAGGTGCCGGTGAACGCCTGCGGGTGCCCGGGGTCCATGGGGGCCGGGGGCAGGGTCGTGGTCATCGCTGCTCACTCTCCTCGATGGGGATCGGCACGAAGATCCGTGCCATGAAGTCGTCCTCGGCCGCCCGGCCGTCACCGCGCCGGCCCTTCTTGCCCTTCTTGCCCTTGGGCCGGCTGAAGAAGCGGGCCAGGACGAAGAGGATGAGGACCAGCATCATCAGTACGAAGGCGGCCTGGAAGGCCAGGTCGATGAGTACGGGCTGGGCCTGGCGGACGTCGGACCAGATGACCAGGGGCAGTGCGCCCTGGTCGTGGACGAACGGGTTCCAGTTCTTCACCTGGGACCCGAACGCGGTGAACAGGAGCGGAGCCGTCTCACCGACGATGCGGGCGACACCGAGGAGCACGGCCGTCACCACACCGGACCGGGCGGTCGGCAGGACCACCGACCACACCGTCCGCCACTCCGGGGCCCCGAGGGCCTGGGACGCCTCGCGTAGCCCGCTCGGCACCACCCGGAGGACCTCCTCGACCACACGGGTCACCGAGGGCAGGAGGATGACCACGAGCGCCAGGGAGGCGGCGAACCCCGAGTACGGGAGCACGTGGGTGAGGATCAGCATCGAGTAGATGAAGACCCCGGCCACCACCGACGGGGTGCCGCTCATGGCCGTGACCACGGTCCGGACCGTGCGCGACCCGAAGCCGCGGACCTCGTTGAGGTAGATGGCCGTGGCCACGGCGAAGGGGACGCCGATGGCCACCGCGATCAGGACCTGCTCGAGCGTGCCGATGATGGCGTGGAGGATGCCGACGTGGGCCAGGGCGTTCGGGTCGGCGTCCTCGAAGGTCTTCTGGTCCTTGGTGAACAGGGCACTCCAGTGGATGCTCGGGATGGCCTTGTAGGACACCCAGAACACGATGAAGAGGATGATGCCGACCATCAGCAGGGCCGCGCTCACCACGACCACGGCCACCACCCGGTCGGTAGCCACCTGGCGCTCGATGACCTGGGCGGTCCCGAACCAGGTCAGGGCCAGGAACCCGAGGTACCAGAAGATGAGGAACCCGAAGCCGCCCGAGAGCGAGGTCAGCTGGTAGAAGACGACCCAGACCAGGCAGAGCGACGACACGGCGGCGGCCACCAGGACGGCGGCGTCCTGGAACCCGAAGGCGCTGGGCCGGATCGGGGTGGGCAGGCGGCGCGGCCGGGGAGCGGTCGGGACCGGCGGCTCGGCGCCGGGCGGACCTGCCGGGGCGTCCGGCGGTTGCGGCGCACGTCCGCGGGTGGGCTGCGACTGGGTCGAGGCGGAGGTGGTGGTCACCAGTACGCCCTCCGGCGCCGTCTGGGTGGTGGCGTCGGGGGTCACAGGTCCACCCCCGCGCCGCTGCGGGACCGGTTCACGATGGCCGAGGCGGCCAGGTTGATGACCAGGGTGAGCAGGAAGAGGACGAAGCCGCACAGGAGCAGGTCGTGCACGCCGAGCGCGCCGCCCGACTGGTTGAAGTTGATGGCGATCAGCTGCGAGATGGTGGAGCCGCCGTGCTGGAGGATCTGGTGGGTGACCTTGTAGGAGCTGGCGAGGATGATCGAGACGGCGATCGTCTCCTCGAGGGCCCGCCCGAGCCCCAGCATGATGGCGCCGATCATGCCACCGCGTCCGAAGGGGAGCACCACGGTGCGGATCATCTGCCACCGGCTGGCGCCGAGCGCCAGGGCGGCCTCACGTTCGCCGGCCGGGGCGAGGGAGAACACCTCACGGCAGATGGACGCCACGATCGGGACGATCATGATGCCGACGACCAGGCCGGCGATGAAGATGGACGCGTTGAGGGGCGGGCTGGTCACGTGGAAGAACGGGATGAACGACGCATGGCGGGACAGCCAGGTGCTGAGTCCCACGACACTGCCCTGGAGCTCGAAGAAGGCCCACAGGCCGAAGATGATGCTGGGGATGGCGGCAGCCAGGTCGATCAGGGCGATGAACGACCGCCGGGAGCTGATCGGGGCGTACTCGCTGAGGAAGAGGGCGGTGCAGATGGCGACCGGGGCGCCGACGATCATGGCCACGAAGGCCACCTCGACGGTCCCGACCAGCGAGGCCAGCACGCCGAAGTCGGAGTGCGAGCCGATCAGGACGGGTCCCGAGTGGGTGAAGAACCCCCACCCGGCGACCTTGAAGGCCGGCCACCCGGACCAGGCCAGGAACGAGCCGATGGCGACGAGCAGCAGGAAGACCCCGAGGCCGGACAGCTGAACCCCCCGCCGGAAGATGCGGTCGGGCGTCGAGTAGTCGCGGGTGACCGTGATCGGCGTGGGGGTGGTGGTGCTGGGCGGGGACGGCGGGAGATCGAGGTCGATGGCCATCAGCTCGGTGTTCCTCTGCCCTTTCCGGCTACTCGTCGTGACGTTCGGGCGTCCGCACGGACCACCCGGATGGCATCCCCCACCAGCGCCTTGGGCCACGGTACCGAGTGAAGGTAAACGTTCGGGAAACTTCGGGCGACGCAAGGGTGATTGTTCGGTGAGGGTCGCGTGGCGGCGTCCGCCCCGTGCCGCGTCCCGTTCCGGGCACACCCGTCCGGGGTCCGTCAGAAGCCCTGGTACTCCCCACGTCCGATCGGAAAGGTGAGCTCACCCGACTTCCACGCGAACCGGTGGTCGGCCCCGATGGTGATGGGCGCCACGCCCACCGAGAGGGTCGTCGGGGAGTAGGTCGACCGCTCGGCCAGCGCGATCGAGTTGGTGATGGCGGTGCCGGAGTCGGCGTTCGCCTTCGAGATCTGGGACACGTCGATCCAGTAGAGGTCGTGACCGCCGCAGGCGACGAACGTGGCGAGCCACTTCTGACCGGACGACGTCGTCCACAGCACCGGCTCGGCGATCACGACCGAGCCGTCCTGGGGGATGGTCGCCACCGGCGCCGTCGAAGCGTCGGGACCGCCGTAGAGCTCCACCCCGGGCGGGAGCATGAAGCCGTCGACCAGCGCCGAGCCTCCGTGGTCCCGGATGTCCTCCAGCGCCGACACGGCGGCCTGGTTCGGCGCCGACGAGGTGAAGGGGGGCTGGACCCCCTGGTCCATCCCGGCCGGCACCTGTCCGTGGATCTCGTAGTTGCAACCGGCGAGCACCAGGTCCGGCGGCTTGATCAGCGCTGTCGTCGAGGCAGCGGTGGACGTGGACGGGGAGGATCCGGAGCCGCAGGCGGCCGCGACCAGCGCCACCACGGCGATCAGCCCGACCAGGCCGGAGCGGCGGTGACGGTTCGTACGAGGGATGACGGTTCCCGGGGTGTCGGCGTGCATGGTGTCCTGTCGAGTGGCGCGGTGGTCCGCAGGCGGCTGTCGGAGCCCGTCCGGGCCGCCCGAGTGGACGGAGGGACGGTGTCCGGTCCCTTGGGGTGCAGGGCGACCAAGTTCTCGCACGCCCACCGGCCGGTGTCAACGCGACACGTCCCGATCCGTGCCCCTCCACACAAGAATCACCCTCCGGTAACCCTCCGGACAGCCGGCGTTCACCTTGTCCCGCCGGGTGTCGGCCCGCCCGACCGACCAGCCGCACCGACTGGTCCGAGCCGCCGCCGACCCGGGTCGACCGACGCGCACCCGGCCGGGGTCCCCGGACACGGCCCTAGGATCGGTCCATGCGCACCCCGTCCCACCGCGTCCGCCGGCTGCTCGTCCTGGTCCTGGTGGTGGTGGTCGGCGCGGCGGCCTGGCGCCGGACCGTGTCCCCGGCCGTCGGTCGACCCGCGCTGCTGCCGGCGATCGGTGGGGACACCTGGCCGCCGGTGCCGGTCAAGGACGCCGGTGCCGCCTGAGCGGGGTCACCGCAGACGCGCCGCCTGACCGGGGCCCGCCCGTGGTCCGGAACCGCCCGGTCAGGTCCGGACGGTGTGCACGTCGCTGATGCCTTCGGCGTCACGCAGGCGGTGCAGGGCGTCGTCGGGGATCTGTCCGTCGGTGGACAGGACCATCAGCGCCGTGTTGCCGGTGGCCGACGGACCGACCGCCATCGACGAGATCGAGACGTCGGCGTCGCCCAGGATGGTCCCGACCACGCCGATCATGCCGGCCCGGTCGTCGTTGCGGACCACGACCATGTGGGGTGCGGGCGGTACCTCCACCGTGTGGTCGTCCACCATGACCAGCCGCGGCTCGGACTTGGTGCCGGTGAGGGTCCCCGCCACCGAGTGCGCACCGCTGCGCAGGGTGATCAGGTTCACGAAGTCGTGCGCCGTGACCGTCGAGACCTCGCGGACCTCGAGTCCCCGTTCGGTGGCCAGCTGTGGTGCGTTCACGTACGACACCGGCTCGGTGGTCCCCTCGGCGAACAGGCCCTTCAGCACCGACAGGGTCAGGATGCCGGTGCCGGCGCCGGCCAGGCCGCCCTGGTACTCGATCTCGAGGGCGTCGGGCAGGCCGTCCTCGAGGCACGACAGGATCCGTCCGAGCTGCTCGGCCAGCCCCATGAACGGCCGCACCGTCTCGGACACGTCGGTGGCGTTGACGTTGACGGCGAAGGGGACGAAGTCGCCGGCCAGTGCCAGGTTGACCTGCTCGGCGATGGTGACCCCGGCCTTGTCCTGGGCCTCGGCCGTCGACGCCCCGAGGTGGGGGGCGACGATCACCGACGGGAGTTCGAACAGCGGGGACTCGGTCGTCGGCTCCTTGGCGAAGACGTCGAGGCCGGCGCCCTGGACGTTCCCGTTGCGGATGGCGTCGGCCAACGCGTCCTCGTCCACGATGCCGCCGCGTGCGGTGTTGATGATCCGCAGCCCCGGCTTGGCCTTGGCCAGCATGTCCGTGCCGATGAGGCCCAGGGTCTCCTTGTTCTTCGGCAGGTGGACGGTCACGAAGTCCGACTCGGCCATGAGCTGCTCCAGGTCCATCAGCTCGACCCCCATGTGGCGCGCCCGGTCGGCCGACACGAACGGGTCGTAGGCCACGAGGCGCATGCCGAAGGCGAGCGCCCGCTGCGCCACCAGGGCACCGACCCGGCCGAGGCCGACGACACCGAGGGTCTTGCCGTGGAGCTCCACACCCTCCCACTTGGACCGCTCCCACTTGCCGGCCACCAGTGCGGCGTGGGCCTGGGGGATGTTGCGGGCCTGCGCCAGCAGCAGGGCCATGGCCTGCTCGGCCGCCGACAGGATGTTCGACTGGGGGGCGTTGACGACCATGACGCCGCGTTCGGTTGCGGCGGCCACGTCGACGTTGTCCAGGCCGATACCGGCCCGGCCGACCACGATGAGGTCGGTGCCCGCCGCCAGGACCTCGGCCGTGACGGTGGTGGCCGAACGGATCACCAGGGCGTTCGCCCCGACGATCGCCTCGACCAGCTGCTCGGGCGTGAGGCCGAGCTGGACGTCGACCTCGTGGCCGGCGGCCGACATGAGGTCGAGGCCCGGCTGGGCCAGCTTCTCGGTGACAAGCACCCTACCCATGGTGTTCCTTTCGCTTGCAGATCGTGGGCGGCACCGGATCCGGTGCACGCTGCGACGGCTCGGGATGACGGGCCCGTGCGCCGTTCGTGGGGTACAGCATGACCGTCCGGGTGCCCGGTCGGCCAACCGGCGCCCGGGGACCCGGCTCCGGTGCTCAGCCGCCGAAGAGGACGGCCAGGCGCGAGACCCCTTCGACCAGGTCGTCGTCGCCCAGTGCGTAGGACATCCGGAAGTACCCGGGCGACCCGAAGGCCTCCCCCGGCACCACCGCCACCTTCGCCTCCTCGATGGCCAGCTCGGCCAGCTCGGTGCTGGACGAGCAGGTCCGTCCCCGGATCGGCCGCCCGTAGAGGCCCGTCACCGAGGGAAAGACGTAGAACGCCCCTTCGGGGAGCAGGCACTCGATGCCGTCGATCTCGTTGAGCATCCGGTGGATCGTGTGCCGGCGGCGGTCGAACGCCTCGCGCATCATGGCCACCGCGGCCAGGTCGCCCGAGACGGCGGCCAGCGCCGCCCGCTGGGACACGTTGGCCACGTTCGAGGTCTCGTGGGACTGCAGGTTGGTCGCCGCGGCGATGACGTCGGCGGGGCCGAGCATCCACCCCACCCGCCATCCGGTCATGGCGTAGGTCTTGGCCACACCGTTCACGACGACGCAGGTGTCCGCCAGCTCGGGCACGAGGACCGGCAGGGAGTGGTGCTCGGCATCCCCGTAGACCAGGTGCTCGTAGATCTCGTCGGTCACCACCCAGATCCCGTGGGACGCGGCCCACCGTCCGAGGGCCTCCATCTCCTCCCGGGGGTACACCGCACCGGTCGGGTTGGACGGGGACACGAACAGGAGCACCTTGGTCCGGGGTGTGCGGGCGGCCTCGAGCTGGTCCACGGTGACCCGGAACCCGGCGGCGGCGTCGGTGGCGACGGCCACCGGCACGCCGCCGGCGAGGGCGATGGACTCGGGGTAGGTCGTCCAGTAGGGCGCCGGCACCAGGACCTCGTCGCCCGGGTCGCACAGGACGGCGAACGTGTTGGCCACGGCCTGCTTGCCCCCGTTGGTCACCAGGACCTGCGAGGGTGCGACCTCGAGGCCGGAATCACGCAGGGTCTTGGCGGCGATCGCCTGGCGCAGCTCGGGGAGGCCCGCCGTCGGCGTGTACCGGTGGTTGCGGGGGTCGCGGCAGGCCGCCTCGGCGGCGGCCACGATCGCCTCCGGCGTCGGGAAGTCGGGTTCGCCGGCGCCGAAGCCGATGACGCTCTCGCCCTGGGCCTGGAGGGCTTTGGCCTTGGCGTCGACGGCCAGGGTCGCCGACGGGGAGACGGCGGCGATCCGGGCGGAGATCCGCCTGCCCGTCGTGCCCGCCCCCGCCGCCGCTGCGCTGCCGGTTTCTGTCTGCTGGGCCATGAGTGCCATGATTCCATACGTGACCGAGACCCCTGACATCCGCATCCCCACCTCGCTCCTGCCCGCCGACGGGCGCTTCGGCGCCGGTCCGTCCAAGGTCCGGCCCGAGGCGGTCGAGGCGCTCTCCGCCGTGTCACGCACCTACCTGGGCACGAGCCACCGCCAGAAGACCGTGAAGTCCGTGGTCGCCAGCCTGCGGGCCGGACTGGCCTCGCTGTTCTCCCTCCCCGACGGCTACGAGGTGGTCCTCGGCAACGGTGGGACGACCTGCTTCTGGGACGCCGCCACCTTCGGGCTCATCGAGCACCGCAGCCAGCACCTGAGCTTCGGCGAGTTCTCCTCGAAGTTCGCGACGGCCGCGGCCCAGGCGCCCCACCTGGGCGAACCCGATGTCATCTCGTCCGAGGTCGGGACGCACCCGCTCCCGGTGGCACGCGAGGACATCGACCTCTACGCCCTCACCCACAACGAGACCTCGACCGGCGTGATGATGCCCATCGTGCGCCCCGAGGGTGCGGCACCGCCTGCCGAGGGCGGCGGTCTCGTGGCCGTGGACGCCACCTCCGGCGCCGGCGGTCTGGCCGTGGACGCCGCCGAGTTCGACGCCTACTACTTCGCCCCGCAGAAGTGCTTCGGCTCGGACGGCGGACTGTGGGTGGCGCTGCTGTCGCCGGCAGCCGTCGAGCGCATCGGCGCCATCGCCGCCACCGGCCGCTGGGTCCCGGCGTCGATGGACCTCACCATCGCGCTCGACAACTCGCGCCTCGACCAGACCTACAACACGCCGGCGCTGGCGACCCTCTACCTCTTCGACGACCAGGTCCGCTGGTTCAACGACAACGGCGGCCTCGAGTTCTCGGTGGGACGGAGCGACCGCTCGGCCGAGATCCTCTACACGTGGGCCGACAGCGCCGAGTTCGCCACGCCCTTCGTGACCCGTGCGCAGGACCGCAGCCATGTCATCGGCACCATCGACTTCGACGACGCCATCGACGCCGCCGTGGTGGCGAAGGTGCTGCGGTCCAACGGGATCGTCGACACCGAGCCCTATCGCAAGCTGGGCCGCAACCAGCTGCGGATCGCCATGTTCCCGGCCATCGACCCCGAGGACATCGCCGCACTGTGCGCCTGCATCACCCACGTGGTGGGGGCGCTCGGCCGGTAGGGAACCGGTGGCCGGTGCCGCTGTCGGCGTCCACGTCGTCGTGACGCCGCCGTCACACCGGCGTCACCGCCCGTTCACCGGGCGGGTCCGGGCCCCGCTGCCGGTGTCCGACCGGGTCGGGCCGCCTGTATCGTTCCCCCGTGCCCACCTCGTCCCGCCTCCGCCGCCACGTCGGACTCGGCGCCCTCGCCCTCGCCCTGCCGGTGGGCCTGGCCGCCTGCTCCAGCGCCTCGTCCGGGTCCACCACGACCACCCGGGCCGCCGGACACCGCGGAGCCACCTCCGCCTGCGCACTGGTCACCCCGTCGCAGATCTCGACGACCCTCGACCGTTCCGTCAAGGCGGCGGTGGTGACCAACTCCACCGCCGCCACCGCCTGCACCTTCGCCGCGGCCGGGGCGACCACGTCCGACTCGGTCATCATCGGCTTCCGCTCCCGGGTCACGTCGGCCGTCGCCGGATCCGAACAGGCCGCCGTGGTCAAGCTGCACGGGACGACGACCGACGTGTCCGGTGACGGGGACATCGCGTACTACTACACGGTCAAGGCGAAGGACGGCCAGACGGTGAACACGCTCGTCACCCTGGTGGGCGAGACCCAGGTGACGATCTCGTCCACCGCGTCGGTCTCCCAGGCCGAGACGCTGACCCAGCAGATCTTCTCGTCCCTGGCCGGCGAGGCGGCGGCGACCACGACCACCTCCGCCGCCGGCTGAGGCACCGGGCCGGTACCCGGGACGCACGAGGGCCCCGCCGACACCGTCGACGGGGCCCGGTGCACTGCTCGGCAGGTCGGGCTCAGCCGCCCGAGATGTCCTGCACCTTCTGCTTGCCGGCCGTCACGAACGGCATCATGTCCCGCAGCTCGGCGCCGACCTTCTCGATCTGGTGCTCCTGGCCCTGCTTCTTGAGCGCCTCGTAGGTGGGCCGGCCGTTGCGGTTCTCCGCGACCCACTCCGCCGCGAACCGGCCGTCCTGGATCTCGTCGAGGATGGCCCGCATCTCGTCCTTGACCGCCTGGTTGATGACCCGCGGACCACGGGTGAGGTCGCCGTACTCGGCCGTGTCCGAGATCGAGTAGCGCATGCCGGCGATGCCCTGTTCGTACATCAGGTCGACGATGAGCTTGAGCTCGTGGAGGCACTCGAAGTACGCCGACTCGGGCTGGTAGCCCGCCTCGACCAGCGTCTCGAACCCGGCCTGCACCAGCGCCGTCATCCCGCCGCACAGCACGACCTGCTCACCGAACAGGTCGGTCTCGGTCTCCTCGGCGAACGTGGTGTCGAGGACACCGGCCCGGGTGCCGCCGATGCCGTGGGCGTAGGACAGCGCCAGTGCGTGGGCGGTGCCGGTGGCGTCCTGGGCCACGGCGATCAGCGACGGGACCCCGCCGCCCTCGGTGTAGGTGCGCCGGACCAGGTGGCCCGGGCCCTTGGGCGCCACCATGGCGACGTCGACGTCGGCCGGGGGGGTGACGAGGTCGAACCGGATGTTGAACCCGTGGGCGAAGAAGAGGGCGTCACCGGCGTGCAGGTGGGGGGCGATCTCGGACTCGTAGACCGCCGCCTGCTCCGTGTCGGGCAGGAGGACCATGATGAGATCGGCCTCGGCGGCGGCGTCGGCCACCGACAGGACCCGGAGTCCGGCCTCCTCGGCCTTGGCACGCGACGACGACCCCTCCCGCAGGCCGACCCGCACGTCGACCCCGGACTCGGACAGGTTGAGGGCGTGGGCATGGCCCTGGGAGCCGTAGCCGATGACGGCCACCTTGCGACTCCCGATGAGGTCGGGGTCCGCGTCCTTCTCGTAGTACAGCGTGGCCATCGTCTGTCAACCTGCCTTTTCTGTGGTGAGGGCCGACCCGGCGGCCTGGTGGCCCCGGTGATCGGCTCGGTCAAGCATAGGCAACGCCACCCGGCCGGTCCGCTGCATCTCCACGATGCCGTAGCCCCGGATGAGGTCTTCGAAGTCGTCGAGCTTGGAGGGTGCGCCCGCCAGCATCACCGTCAGCTGCTCGGGCCCGACGTCGACGATCTTGCCCTCGAACACGCCGACCAGCTGGATGATCTGTCCGCGCGAGTCCGCTCCGGCCTCGACGGTGGCGAGCAGCAGCTCCCGCTCGCGGGCGTGCGTCGGGTCGAGCTCGCGGATCGACACCACCGGGATCAGCTTGTCCAGCTGCTTCATGATCTGGTCCAGCGGGGCCGACTCGACGTCGACCACGATGGTGATGCGGCTGAAGCGCGGGTTGTCCGACGGGGCGACGGCCAACGAGAAGATGTTGTACCCCCGCCTGCTGAACAGGCTCGCCACCCGGGCGAGCACCCCCGACTTGTTCTCCACCAGGACGGTGAGGGTGTGGTGTCGCTTGTCGGTCCCGTAGACGCTCATGACCGACCTCCGTCCAGCAGCGACGGATCGACCATGATGTCGTCGTTGGAGGCACCGGCCGCCACCATCGGGAAGACCTTCTCGAAGGCGTCGGTGCGGAAGTCGACGACCACCGGGCGGTCGTCGACCGAGTTGGCCTTGTCGATGGCGTTGGCGACGTCGTCGGGCGACTCCACGCGGATGCCGACACAGCCCATGGCCTCGGCCCATCCCACGTAGTCGGGCAGGTCGGGCGAGAGGTACACCTCGGAGTAGCGCTCCTCGTAGAACATCTCCTGCCACTGGCGGACCATGCCGAGGTAGGCGTTGTTCAAGATGGCGATCTTCACCGGGATGCGCTCGGAACTGGCGGTGACCAGCTCCTGTGCGGTCATCTGGAAGCAGCCGTCCCCGTCGACGGCCCACACCATCTTGTCCGGACGTCCCACCTTGGCCCCGATGGCCGACGGGACGGCGAAGCCCATCGTCCCGAGGCCGCCGGAGTTCACCCAGGTGTAGGGGTGGTCGAACCTCCACCACTGCGAGGCGAACATCTGGTGCTGGCCCACGCCCGAGGCGACGATGGTGTCCTCGGGCGTCAGGTCACGCAGCTGCTCGACCACGAACTGCGGCTTGAGCGGACCGGCGCCCGGCTGCTGGTCGTAGACGAGCGGGAACCGCTCCTGCCACTCCCCCAGCTGGGCACGCCACGGGGCGAGCCGCTCGCGGGGGAAGCCGGCCGCGGGCGAGCCGGGATCGGCCGGTGCCCCGGGGACGGCATCGGACGGCCGCCCGCCCTGACCGCCACGGGTGGCCTCCGAGTGCTTCAGGCCGAGGCCGTCGAGGGCGAGCAGGAGCTCCTCGATCACCAGGCGGCAGTCGCCGGCGATGGCGACGTCGGCCCGGCGGACCTTGTGGTGCTCGGCGGGGTCGATGTCGACGTGGACGACCTTGGCCCCGGGTGCGAAGGCGCTGATCTTGCCGGTCACCCGGTCGTCGAACCGGCTGCCGAGGGCGATCAACAGGTCGGACCGCTGCATGGCGGTGACGGCGGTGTAGTTGCCGTGCATGCCGGGCATGCCCAGGCAGAGCGGGTGCGAGTCGGGGAAGCACCCCCGGGCCATCAGCGTGGTGACCACCGGGATCCCCGTCCGCTCGGCCAGCTCGCGCAGGGCGTCGGCGGCCCTGGCCTTGAGGATGCCGCCGCCGGCGTAGAGGACGGGACGCTCGGCCGCCAACAGGAGCTCGGCCGCCTCGCGGACCAGCTCGGGGTCGCCCTCGGTCACCGGCCGGTACCCGGGCAGGTCCAGATCGGCCGCGGTGGGCCAGTACCACTCCATGGTGGCGTTGGCGATGTCCTTCGGGATGTCGATGAGCACGGGTCCGGGGCGGCCGGTGGTGGCCACGTGGAACGCCTCGGCGACCACCCGGGGGATGTCGTCGACGTCGGTGATGAGCCAGTTGTGCTTGGTGATCCCCATGGTGATCCCGGTGATGTCGCTCTCCTGGAAGGCGTCGGTCCCGATCGAGGTGGTGGCCACCTGTCCGGTGACGACCACGAGGGGGGTCGAGTCCATGTAGGCGTCGGCCAACGGGGTGACCACGTTCGTGGCACCCGGCCCGGACGTCGCCATGGCCACGCCGGGCCTGCCGGTGACCTGGGCGTAGCCCTGGGCCATGTGGCCCGCACCCTGTTCGTGGCGGACCAGGATGTGGCGGATCGACGAGTCGAGGATCGGGTCGTAGACGGGCAGGATGGCCCCGCCCGGAAGGCCGAACATGACCTCCACGTGCTGCATCTCGAGGCTCTTGATCAGTGCCTGTGCTCCGGTGAGTTCCATCGGGTGCTCCCTTGTCGGCGATGGTTGGTGGGGACGGTTGACGGTGGTGCGGGCCCCCGGCCGGTCACCGGAGGGCGGACATGAAAACGACCTCCCGTCTGGGAGGTCGGTGAGCGCACACGGCGATGGGATCGTCGCGTGCGCTACGAGACGAGTACCAGGGTGCGAGGAGTCGGGGCGGTGGTGCGCATGGTCCCGACATTGTTGCATGCCGGGACGGGTCCGACAAGTGGGTGGCACCGGGCGCAGCCAGCGGCCGCCACCGGGCGCAGTCCGCGGCCGCCGGGCCCGACCCCACCGGACCTGACCCCGTCACGGACGCGGACGGACCGGGGGCCGAGGCCCCCGGTCCGTCGGGTCCTGCCTGCCCAGCGGGTGGTCAGGCCGGCAGTGGTGCGGACTGCACGGCACCGAAGCCCACGATGGGGCCGTTCAGCTTGATACCGGCCATGTCGCCGTAGAAGCCGGCGTCACCCTCGTTGAAGACGCCGCCGGCCTGGGCGTACAGCCAGTAGCCGTTCCCGGAGGCCGTCGAGGCGATGCCCGCGATCGGGGCGGCCAGCGCCGTGCCGGCGAGCGAGCCGTGGAACCCGGCCGAGCCGTAGGCGAAGACGCCGCCGTCGGCGGCGGCCAGCAGGTAGCCCGTATCCGACGGGTCGGGAGCGATCCCGACCACCGGGGCGGCCAGCGTGGTACCGCCGGTGGAGCCGTAGTAGTGCGCGTCGCCGTAGGCGAAGACGCCGCCGTCGGAGGCCACCATCCAGTAGCCGTCGCCGGTGGACGTCGAGGCGATCCCGACCACGGGCTTGTCGAGGGTCAGGTTGCCCGTCGAGCCGTGGAAGATGGCGTCGCCGTAGGCGAACACGCCGCCGTCGGAGGCCACCAGCCAGTAGCCGGCCCCGTCCGGGGTGGCGGCGATCCCGACCACCGGCTCGTTCAGCGTGAGGTTGCCCGCGGAGCCGTAGAACTGGGCGTCGCCGTAGGCGAACACACCGCCGTCGGAGGCCACCAGCCAGTAGCCGCCGCCGTCCGGCGTCAGCGCCATGCCCACGATGGGCTTGTTCAGCTGGATGTCGCCGGCGGAGCCGAAGTAGCCGGCGTTACCGGGCACCTGGCCGTAGGAGAAGATCCCACCGTCGGACGCCCCCAGGAAGTACCCGGGGTTGTAGTTGTACCGGTCGGACGGGCTGGTGACCGACGGGGTCGTCTCGTCGTAGCCGATCACGGTGACGTTCACGACGCCGGAGCCCGGAGGCGCCGTCGTGGTGATCGTGTTGTCGTTCACGACGGTGAACGTCGGCTGGTTGACCGTGCCGAAGTTCACGGCGAAGGCCGGACCGGCGGCGGGATCGTTGTTGCCGTTGAACCCGATGCCGTGGATGACCACGGAGTTGCCACCCGCCGCCGTACCCGTGCCCGGGGTCACGCCGGTCACGATGGCACCCAGCGTCGGGTCGACCCAGGTGAACCGGTCGAGCGGCTGGAGCTTGGACGGACCGGCGGCCGTGGTCACGGTGACGTTGGTGAGGTCCTGGGTGTTGCCGTCACCCGGCGACGGCGCCGTCGAGTACGGGAAGTTCGGCCCCGCCGGCGTGGTGCAGAGGATCACGTTGGGGCTGATCACCTGCAGGTCGGTGGCGAGGGCCGAGCCGAAGTGGACGGCGGTGGCCCCGGTGAAGTTGCTGCCGACCAGCTTCACCTGGGTGCCTCCCGCGCTCACACCCGAGTTCGGGATCACGTTGTTGATGAAGCCGGCGGCGGGGATGATCGGGGCCGAGGCGATCTCGACCGGCGGCGGCCCGGTGCAGGCGCCGGCGAAGGCGAGGGCGCCCAGGGCGACGGACAGCTGGCCCGACGGATTGAAGTACACCTGCGTGGAGGTGGCCCCGGCGTTGGCGTTGAACTGGCCCACGCTCCCGGCGAGCGTCAGGGGGTACGTGGCACCGACCGGGAACGATGCCGGCAGGGTCACGTTGGTCGTGAACGTGGCCGTCTGGCTGGCCGGCGTAGCGTTGGTGGCGGTGATCTGCGTGGTGAAGGTGACGGCCAGGGTCTTGCCGGCGGCCAGCGTGGTCGTGGCGTTGGACACCAGCGTCGAGTTGAGCGCCAGTCCGGCGATGGAGAAGTTGTTCCCCTGGTTGACCGGGCTCGGGCTGACCGAGGCGGTCACGCTCGCCGTGATCGGCGTCTCACCGGCCGGTGCCGCCAGGTCGCAGTTGGTGGTGCCGACCGGGGTGCTGGCGCCGGCGGTACCGGCGGCGGCCACGAGGCCGACCGCACCGGCGAGCCCGGCGGTGGTGATCGCGAGCGCCGTACCGATCGAGGCCAAGCGGGTGGACAGTGACCGTGATGCTCTCATCTACGTCTCTCCTGACGTTTCATGTCGGTGCGACCCGTGGGGTCGCCCCTCCCGTACCGATAGGCGATGCACCGGCGCCGCCCCCTCGAACTTCCCCCGGGGTGGTCGGCAATCCACTGGCAACCTAGGGGAAGCCCGCCCGTATTGCAATCAGGCCGGCGTGCCCGCGCCGGCCGGCCGCGGGAGCCGGTCCACAGGACGGCGTACAGTCGCGGCATGCACGCGAGAGCGACGCCGCCGCGCCCGGGTGGCGCACGGTGACGGGGGTGGTCGATGGCGTGTTCGGGCCGGGGCAATTGGAGGAGCTGTGCGCGTTCTTCCTGGTCAACGGCTATGCGACGCTGCGCGGTGCCATCGCCGACGACGAGCTGGCTTCGGCCGAGGGCGAGCTGGTGGCGGCCCAGGAGGCGGTGGCGGCCGGCGCACCGGGGGACCGTCACGCGACCGACATCCTCGATGCACCCGACGCCGAGGTCGACGGCCGACCGTTCGCCCACTACGTGGTGTTCGCCACCCGGGCGTCCGCGTCCGCCCACCGGGTCGTCCACACGCCCGACCTGGTGGAGGTCAACCGCCGGCTGCTCGGTGCCCATGCCTGGCTCCTCGACTACGAGCAGTTCGGGATCGTCTACCAGGACGCCCGACCCGGGCCCCGATCCGCGTATTCGCGCATCGGGTGGCACACCGACCACCAGTCCGGTCCGCACCTCGACATCTGGCCGGCCGTGGCCTTCACCGTCCACTTCGACCCCACGTCGCCGGCCAACGGCTTCCTGCGGGTGCTGCCCGGCAGCCACCTCGGCGGGACCGACGGCATCCCTCCCGGATTCGAACGGGTCCCCGGTGAGATCGCCCTCTACCAGGAGCGGGGCGACGTCCTCTTCCATCACGCCGACCTCTGGCACGGGGCGGCGCGGGCCACGGCCGACGGTCCGGACGCGGTCCGGCGCCACCTGCGCGGCAGCTGGCACGGCGGTACCCGCCTCCCCGTCGGACACGGCACCGACGACTTCGTCAAGAACGCCCTGCGCTGACCACCCGGCGGCCCGCCGACGTGACATCGGGGACCGGCCCGCCGACGGGACGGCCCCACCGGCCCGACGGTAAGGTCCCGACCATGCACCTCTACGCCGCATACCTGGGTGGCCCGCTCGACGACGGGCGCATGGGCGAAGGTCACGAAGTCGTCCTGGTCGTCGCCGCCGACCGGGACGAGGCCAAGCGGCGGGCGACCGGCAAGTGGCGCGGGGCGCCCCCGGGCCACCTCGACGCGCTCGTGCGCGTCGACCGCGTGGACGGCCACGAGGTGACCCTGGCCGAGGTCGGCGGGGGCGACGTCCTCGACGGCGAGACGTTCAACTGAGGACCGGGGCGCCCGGTCCGGTGGGAGAGCGCAACGTGCTCGGTGGCGAGCTCGAGCTGTGCGGGGTGGATCCCGTGACCGGCTTCTACCGGGACGGCTGCTGCTCGACCGGACCCGAGGACCTCGGGAGCCACACCATCTGTGCGGTGGTGACCGCTGAATTCCTGGCCCATCAGCAGTTGATCGGCAACGACCTGACGACCCCGGTCCCCGCGTACCGGTTCCCCGGCCTGCACCCCGGCGACCGGTGGTGCGTGACCGCCGCCAACTGGCTCCGGGCCCATCAGGACGGCGCCGCCGCGTTCGTGGTGCTGGCGGCGACCCACGAACGCGCCGTCGAGATCGTTCCCCTCGACGTGCTGCGCCGCTACGCCGTCGACGTCCCCACCGGGCCCGGGGACCTGTAGACGTCGGGCCCTGCCCCGGCAGCCTGCTTAGGATGGCCGCTCGGGGAGATACCGCCGGACACCACCGGCACCGTCGTACGCACGGTTCCCCCACTGACGGGAGGACCACCATGCAGACACGCCTGACCGAGCTCCTCGGGATCGAGCACCCGGTGATGCTCGCCGGGATGGGCGGCGTCAGCTACCACCAGCTGGCGGCGGCCGTGTCCGAGGCCGGCGGCATCGGCACCCTGGGTGCGGCCACCATGAGCGACGAGGTGATGGACGCCGAGATGGCCGCCATGGCGCGTCTGACCGACAGGCCCTGGGGTGTCGACCTGCTGACGGCCATGCCCGGCGACATGGCGGCACAGGTCCAGCGGATCATCGACGGCGGTGCCCGCATCTTCGTCGGTGCCCTGGGCGTGCCCCACGAGGTGATCGCCCTGTGCCACGACGCCGACGTGCTGGTCGTCAACATGTGCGGTCGGGTCCACCACGCCGTCCAGGCCGTCGAGGCCGGGTGCGACCTGGTGGTCGCCCAGGGCACCGAGGCCGGGGGCCACACCGGCCGCGTGGCCACCATGCCCCTCGTCCCCCAGATCGTCGACGCCGTGGGCGACCGGGTTCCGGTGGTGGCCGCCGGCGGCATCGTCGACGGCCGGGGGCTGGCCGCCGCCCTGGCGCTGGGGGCCGACGGCGTCTGGTTGGGCACCCGGTTCATCGCCACGCCGGAGGCACGGGTTTCCCTCGGCTACCACGACGCCCTACTGGCCGCCGACGAGAGCCGTACCACGGTCAGCCGGGCCTACAGCGGCAAGCCCATGCGGGTCCTGGCCAACCGGCACACCGACTACTACGACCAGCACCCCGAGGAGCTGGCGGCCTTCCCCGAGCAGATGCTCCGTTCGCTGACCGGTGGCGTGCTCCACCTCCCGACCGGGCCCGATGACCCCGACATCGATCCCGAGCGGGAGTGCTACCCGACCGGGCAGGGGGTCGGTGCCATCGACGAACTGGTGCCCGCCGGCGAGCTGGTGGGCCGGATCGTGGCCGAGGCCGAGGAGGCCCTCCGCCGGGTCGACCGACTGCGCTGAGGGTCGGCGGCGGGGCCTATGCCTGGTTCGCCTCGGCCTGGTTCGCCTCGGCCTGGTAGCTCCGGCACGGCTCGCCCCGCAGCGTCCCGCACGCCGGCAGGGTCGTCGTCGCCTTCACGTTGTGGACCACGTCGACGGTGAGCGACGAGGCGATGGCGCCCCCCAGTCCGATCGACACCGGTTGGCCGGAGTCCACCGATGCGAACTCCCAGGTCGGACGGTCCCCACCGGGTGCCGACACCACGACCCGCAGTTCCGTGCCGGTCCGGAAGGTATGCACGATCGGGTCGATGGGGATGCGGACCAGTGTGTACCTGGTCGGCGACAGGTCGGCCGCGTCGGAGGCGAGGTAGGTCGGGAGGGTGAACAGTTTGGTCGACGTGGACACGTCCTTTTGGTTGGAGCTCCGCAGGAAGCCCGACGTCACGTACTCCTCCTGCCCGGCCCCGGGCCGGACCTCGGTGATCGTGGCCTGCAGGTCCACCACCGGGGTACCCGAGAGCACCCACAGGTCGAGGGTGGCCGGACCCACGATGGTGGTGTCGGACGTCATCGGCTTCGTCTGGAAGCCGGCGCCGTCGACCGCCGGAACGGGCGTCCAGTCCCAGCCCGGATCGGCGGCCCAGGCGTTCCCTGTCGACGGCAGGCTGGTGGCCGGCCGCACGCTCGGGTCGAGGACGACCGTCGCCGCCGACGCCCCGTGGGACGCCACACCGGTGTCCAGGCTCCCGTGGGCACCGAGCCACAGCGAGGTCACCCGGCCGGCCGGCGGCCACTGCGCGTAGCCGGCGCTGTACGTCGACTGGGGGTCGCCGGCACCCACCGGTCCGGCGCCGTTGTCGAAGAGGACCTCGACCCGGGGGGTCTGGCGGCTGAAGAGGTGCCGGGCCTGGGACACCGACGTCGCCCACGTGAACCGGATGGCGGGCAGCGGTGCCTGGGCCGTCGTCGAGGCGGCGAAGCTGGTGAAGGAGTCGAGGATGAGGCTCTCGAGGGGGTTCGGCGCCGTCGGGACCTTGTCCGCCACGTAGAGATCGAGGAATTCCAGCCAACGGCTGATGATCTGCGGGTCGGTGGAGTCGATGTGCCCACCGTTGACCAGGTTGGCGTAGACCGGTGTGGTCTTGGGCAGTGCCGACAGGAGCGCGGTCCACTGCGGCCCGGTCTGCTCGTCCTGCATGGCGCCGGACACGAACACCGGCACCGTGATGTGCTGGGCCCACTCGCTCATCGACCGTCGGTCGAACAACGAGGGGTCGCGTCCGGGCCCGGTGCCCGGGTCGACCAGCTGGGGACCGACGAGGGAGGACAGGCTCTCGGACTGCCCGTGGAGCGCCTGGTTGGCCAGGCACGTCGAGCCCGGACCCTCGGCGGCCATCTCGTAGTAGGTCCAGGGCTGGCCGACCCCCGGGACGGGTGTGGCGGCCAGGGGTACCAGGCTGCCGTCGCTCAGCGTCGCCGCCGGCTTGGCGTCGTCGATCCGGTCCCCGATCCAGCTGGCGGCGAACCCGCTGTTGAAGATGCCGCCGGGGTAGCCGGTGGAGAACAGGTCGTCGGTCGGGCTCATCGGGGCGATGGCGGCCAGGTCCGGCGGGTCCGTGCCGGCCGACGGGAGCTCCGACAGCCCGGAGTAGCTGATCCCCACCATGCCGACCTTGTGGTTGGCCACCCAGTCCTGGTGGGCCACGATCTCGACGGCGTCGTAGGCGTCGTAGTCGGACGGGTAGCCGAACAGGTCGTAGGCCCCGCCCGAGCAGCCGGTCCCCCGCATCTGCAGGCTGACGGTGGCGAAGCCCGCCACCCGGGCCACCACGGCGCCGACGTCGGTGGCGCTGTCGGGCAGCAGGTTCGGGTCGCCGCAGTCGGTGCAGGTGGTGTGCAGGGCCGAGGCCAGGAGCGACGGGATCGGGTCGGTGGGGCCGGCGGTGGCGTAGCCGGAGTACTCGATGACGGTGGGGCACGGGGCGGTCGCGCTGCACGTGGAGTTGTACGGGTACCGCACGGTGGCGGCCAGTTGGATCCCGTCGCGCATGGTGAGGTAGTTGAGACCCTCGTGCATGGGCTGGCCCGTGTAGAGCGACGAGTCCGTGGCCGGGTTGGCGCCGGGAGCCAGCACGGCGAACGGGGCCGAGGTCTCGCCGGTGGTGGTGTCCTGCCAGGCGTACCCCGACCCCGGGGTGAGGTCACGGATGATCAGCGAGCCCAGGGCGTCGGCCGAACCGGGGTTGGCCGGGTTGAGTACGGGGCTCCCGTTCTGGACCAGGGTGACCGTGTCGCCGGCGCCGGCGCCGGTCAGCCATGCCTCGTCCACCGAACCGCCGGCGTGCAGCGACGACGCGGCATCGGCGCCGGCCGGTGCGACCGCCACCAGCGTGGGCACCAGGCCCACACAGAGCGCGGCCACGGCGCCCGCGACCGCGTTCCCCCACGACGTACGGCGGTTCCGGCTGTGCATGACACTCCCCCTTGTTCGGCCCGGGCCCCGGCGGACTCCCGCGGGACAACTCGCGTTGCCGACTCGCCCCATCTTGTCACGCGACCACCCGGTGGGTCGTCGCCGGCCGTCACGACGACGGTCGGCGACCGGGTCGGACCGGACGCGCCGCCCCCCGGGCTCGCACCTGGTGCGGACCCGGGGGACGTGGCGTCCAGCGGTCGTGTTCCCGCCGGCGGTCAGCCGATGATCACCTGCAGGGTCTGCGTGACGGTCACGGAACCCGACGTGGCCGTCACCTTGACATTGGTCGTCTTCGCCGTCGACCTCGGGGTGCCGGACAGCGTCCCCGTCCCGTCCCCGTTGTCGTGGAAGGTGAGGCCGCCCAGGTGGCTCGAGATGGTCGCCGACAGGGCCACCGCAGCCGACCCTCCCGAGGTCCGCACCGTGAAGCTGCCGGGCGTGCCCTTGGTGAAGTTCGCCGTGGCGGACGACGTGATGGCCAGCACGTGGATCGTGAAGACCTGCGTCGTGTCCGGTCCCACGCCGTTGTTGGCGTGGATGGTCAGGCTGAAGGTGCCACCTGCGGCCGGTCCCATCGCCCACAGCGCAGCCGTACCCGCCTTGCGGCCGGTGCCCGGTGTGAACGACACCCACGAGGGCAGCCCGGTCGCACTGAGGGTCGCCTTCGGGGTCCCGCCGGTGGTGATCGTCACCTGCATGTGCTTGCCGGCCGCGAGGCTCATCGATGCGGCCGAGGTGATGGTGGCCGAGTTCGACGAGGGGATCACGGAGTTCGAGGAGGCGGACGCCGCCCCGATGCCGTCGGCGTTACGGGCGACGACCGTGAAGGACACGGCCACGTCGTTGGCCAGCCCGGTCACCGTGCACGAGGTCGAAGCCGTCACACAGGTCTTGCCCGAGGACGACAGGGCCGTGTAGCTGGTGATGGGCGAGCCCTCGTCGGACGGTGCCGTCCAGGACACGGTGGCCGAGGCGTTGCCGGCGGTGGCCGACACCCCGGTCGGGGCGTCGGGCACCGTGGACGGCGTGACGCCGGTGGAGGCGGCCGATGCCGCCCCGGTCCCGTCGGCGTTGGTCGCCGTGACCGTGAAGGAGTAGCTCTCCCCGTTGGTCAGGCCGGACACCGTGCAGGAGGTCGTGCTGCCGTCGGGCGTGGAGCAGGTGTCCCCCACGCCGTCGCTCACCGAATAGCCGGTGATGGGCGAGCCCTCGGCGGACGGTGCCGTCCAGGACACGGTGGCCGACCGGTTGCCCGGCGCGGCCGACACCCCGGTCGGGGCGTCGGGCACCGTGGACGGGGTGACGCTGGTGGAGGCGGCCGAGGCCGCCCCGGTACCGTCGGCGTTGGTCGCCGTGACCGTGAAGGTGTAGCTGTGCCCGTTGGTCAGGCCCGCGACGGTGCACGAGGTGCCGCTCGTCGAGCAGGTCTGCCCGACGCCGTCGCTCGCCGTGTAGCCGGTGATGGGCGAGCCCTCGTCGGACGGTGCCGTCCAGGACACGGTGGCCGATGCGTGGCCGCCGGTGGCCGACACCCCGGTCGGGGCGTCCGGCACCGTGGACGGCGTGACGCCGGTGGAGGCGGCCGATGCCGCCCCGGTCCCGTCGGCGTTGGTCGCCGTGACCGTGAAGGAGTAGCTCTCCCCGTTGGTCAGGCCGGACACCGTGCAGGAGGTCGTGCTGCCGTCGGGCGTGGAACAGGTGTCCCCCACGCCGTCGCTCACCGTGTAGCCGGTGATGGGCGAGCCCTCGGCGGACGGTGCCGTCCAGGACACGGTGGCCGACCGGTTGCCCGGCGCGGCCGACACCCCGGTCGGGGCGTCGGGCACCGTGGACGGGGTGACGCTGTTGGAGGCGGCCGATGCCGCCCCGGTACCGTCGGCGTTGGTCGCCGTGACCGTGAAGGTGTAGGCGGTCAGCGGGGTGAGCCCGGTGACCGTGCACGACGTGGTGCTGCCGTCGGGCGTGGAGCAGGTGTCCCCCACGCCGTCGCTCACCGTGTAGCCGGTGATGGGCGAGCCCTCGGCGAACGGTGCCGTCCACGAGACCGTGGCCGACTGGTCGCCCGAGGTGGCGCTGACGCCGGTCGGGGCGTCGGGCACCGTGGACGGGGTCACGCTGTTGGAGGCGGCGGACACCTCACCGGCGCCGTTGGCGTTGGTGGCCTGCACCGTGAAGGCGTAGGAGGTGCCGTTGGCCAGGCCGGACACCGTGCAGGAGGTGGTGCTGCCGTCAGGCGTGGAGCAGGTGTCCCCCACGCCGTCGCTCACCGTGTAGCCGGTGATCGGCGAGCCCTCGTCGCCCGCCGCCGTCCAGGACACGCTGGCCGACGAGTTGCCGGCCGTGGCCGACACGCCGGTGGGCGCGTCGGGCACGGTCACCGGGACGACCGCGTTGGAGGCGGCCGAGGCGGCACCCGTGCCGTCGGCGTTGGAGGCCGTCACCGTGAAGGTGTAGCTCTGACCGTTGGTCAGCCCCGTCACCGTGCAGGTGGTGGTGGTGCCGTCCGGGGTCGAGCAGGAGTCCCCGAGTCCGTCGCTGACGGTGTAGCCGGTGATGGCCGAGCCCTCGTCGAACGGTGCCGTCCAGAAGACCTGGGCCCCCTGGTTGATGGCGCCCGCCGTCACCCCGGTCGGGGCGTCGGGCACCGAGGACGGCGTGACGCTGTTCGAGGCGGCGGAGGCCGCACCCGTGCCGTCGGCGTTGGTGGCGGTCACCGAGAAGGTGTACGCCGTGCCGTTGGACAGGCCCGTCACGGTGCACGACGTCGTGCTGCCGTCAGGCGTCGTGCAGGTCTCGTTGGTGCCGTCACCGGTGGCCGTCACCGTGTAACCGGTGATGGCCGATCCCTCGTTGAACGGTGCCGTCCAGCTGACGGATGCCGACGAGGCGCCGGCCGTGGCCGTGGCCCCGGTCGGGGCGTCCGGCACCGTCGTGGGCAGGACCGCAGAGGAGGGCGCCGAGGCCGCACTGGTCCCGTAGGCGTTGGTCGCCGTGACCGTGAAGGTGTACGACACCTGGGCGGTCAGCCCCGACACCGTGCACGAGGTGGTGGCCGTCGTGCAGGTCTCGTTGGTGCCGTCACCGGTGGCCGTCACCGTGTAGCCGGTGATGGGCGATCCCTCGTTGAACGGTGCCGTCCAGCTGACGGTGGCCGACAGTGCGCCGGCCGTGGCCGTCACCCCGCTCGGCACGTCGGGCTGGGTGGCGGGGACGACCGACGACGACGACGCCGAGGCCGGTCCGGTCCCGTCACTGCCGGTGGCCGTGACGGCGAACGTGTAGTTGTCGCCGTTGGTGAGGCCGGTCACGGTGATCGGGCTCGAGGAGCCCGAGGCCGTCTGGCCGCCGTTGCCGGCGTTGGTGGTGTCCGTCGCCGTCACCGTGTAGGCGCTGATGGCACCCGAGTTGGTGGTCGACGGGGCTGTGAAGGTCACCGAGGCGCTGTGGTTGCCGGGGGTGGCGGTCCCGATGGTCGGGGCCAGGGGCTCCGTCTCGACGGTCACCGCGTTGGAGGCGGCCGAGGCCGTCCCGGTCCCGTTGGCGTTCACGTCCTTGACCGTGAAGGTGTAGCTGGTGCCGTTGGTCAGTCCGGTCACGTTGCAGCTGGCCGTCTGACCCGAGGTGACGTGGGTGTTGTCGGTGCAGGTCTTGGAGCCCGAGGACGAGGTCGCCGTCTGGCTGGTCAGGGCCGACCCGCCGTTGTTCGGGACGGTCCAGGTCACGGTCACCTGTCCGGTCGAGGCGTTGGCGACCGCGGTCAGCGCCGCGTGGGCGCCGGTCGGGATCCCCGGGTACCCGGCGTCCTGGGACGTCGAGGCGGCCGAGGCCACCGAGGTGCCGTACTGGTTGGTGGCGGTCACCGTGAAGGTGTAGGCGGTCTTGGCCGTCAGGCCCGACACGTTGCAGGCGGTGGCACCGGTGGTGGTGCAGGTGAAGCTGCCCGGGCTTGAGGTCACCGTGTACCCGGTGATCGGCGAGGTGCCGTCGGGGCTGGTGGCCGCCGTCCAGCTCACGTCCATCGTGGTCTGGCTCGAGGCGTCGGCACCCGCCACCACGCCGGTCGGCGGGTTGGGGGCGCCGGACTTCAGTGCGGCCGATGCGGTGGAGGCCACCGAGGTGCCGTACAGCGTGGTCGCCGTGGCGGTGAACGTGTAGCTGGTGCCGTTGGTCAGGCCGGTCACCGTGCACGAGGTGGTCGTGCCCGTGCAGGTGAAGCTGCCCGGGGTGGAGGTGACGGTGTACCCGGTGATGGGCGAACCGCCCTCGGTCGATGCCGTGGTGTCACCGGTGAAGCTGACCGTCTCCTGGCCGTTGCCGGTGGCGGCGGTCACCGCCGTCGGGGCGGCGGGCAGGGTGGCCGGCACGATGGCCGCCGAGGCCGCCGACGACGAGCCGGTGCCGTTGGCGTTGGTCCCCTTGACCGACACCGTGTAGCTGGTGCCGGTGGTGAGTCCGGTCATGGTGCACGAGGCGGTCTGGCCGGCGGTGAGGTGGGTGGTGTCGGTGCAGGTCTTGGACCCCGACGACGACGTGGCCGTCTCGGTGGTCAGTGCCGACCCACCGTTGTTCGGGACGGTCCAGGACACGTTGATCGAGGCGGTGGAGCTGTTGGCCCCGATCGGCGACACCTGGGCCACGGTCACACCGGTCGGGATGCCGGGGTAGCCGGCGTCCTGGGACGTCGAGGCGGCCGAGGCCGGCGACGTGCCGAACTGGTTGGTGGCGGTGACCGTGAAGGTGTAGGCGGTCTTGGCCGTCAGGCCGGACACGTTGCAGGTGGTGGCACCGGTGGTGGTGCAGGTGAAGCTGCCGGGGCTGGAGGTCACCGCGTAGCCGGTGATCGGCGAGGTGCCGTCGGGGCTGGTGGATGCGGCCCAGCTGACGTCCAGCGTGGTCTGGCTCGAGGCGTCGGCACCGGCGACCACCGAGGTCGGCGCACTGGGCCGGCCCGGGTTGACGGCGGCCGTGGCGACCGATGCCGCGCCGGGGCCGTTGGCGTTCACCGCGGTCACGGTGAAGGTGTAGCTGTCACCGTTGGTCAGGCCGGTCACCGTGATCGGGCTGGCGGTGGCGGTGGCGGTCTGGCCGCCGTTGGCCGGGTTGGTGGCGTCGGTGGCCGTCACCGTGTAGCCGGTGATGGCGGTTCCGCCCTCGGTGGCCGTGGTGGTGTCCCCGGTGAAGGACACGGTGGCCGAGTGGTTGCCGGTGGTGGCCGAGGGTGAGGTCGGGGCGCTGGGCACGGTCGTGGAGACGACGGCGTTGGACGGGGCCGAGGCCGAGCTGGTGCCGGACTGGTTGGTCGCCGTCACCGTGTAGGTGTACGAGGTGCCGATGGTGAGGCCGCTGACCTGGCAGGTGTCCGTCTCGCCGGCGCCGAAGGGCCCGGTGTACGTGCAGGTCTTCGACCCGGTCGACGAGGTCACCGTGTACTGGGTGATGGTGCCGCCCGGCGTGGCCGGCGGGTTCCAGCTCACCTGGGCGTTGCCGCCGGGTGAGACGTTGGTGGCCGACGCGTTGAGCGGCGGGGTCGGGACCGAGCCCGGCACCACCTGGGCGGAGGCGGCGGACTCCGGGCTGTTGCCGATGACGGTGGTGGCGTGCACCGTGAAGGTGTACTCGTCGCCGTTGGTGAGGCCGGTGACGACGATCGGGCTGGTGAGCGCGGTGGCCGTCTGGCCGCCGTTGCCCGGATTGGTCACGTCGGTGGCAGTGGCGGTGTAGCCGGTGATGGTCGAGCCGCCCTCGGTGGCCGTGGTGGTGTCGCCGGTGAAGGCCACCGTGACCTGGCCGGCCTGGCCGGTGCCGACCACGGCGGTCGGGGCCGCGGGGAGCGAGGTGGTCTTGACGCTGGCCGAGGCGGCCGAGGCGGCCGAGGTGCCGTCGGCATTGGTGGCGGTCACCGTGTACGTGTACGAGGTGCCGACGGTGGTGCCGGTGATGGTGCAGGTCGTGGCCGGCCCGGTGGCGGTGCAGGTGAACGAGCCGGAGCTGGCCTTGGCCGTGTACGTGGTGATGGGCAGGCCGCCGTTGGAGGCGGGCGCGAGCCAGCTCACGACGACGCCGCCGGCGGTGTTGGGCGCCGCCGTCACGCCGGTCGGGGCGCCGGGCGTGGTGGACGGCACGACGGCGGACGAGGCGGACGATGCCGGTCCGGTGCCGAGGGCGTTGGTGGCCGTGGCCGTGAAGGTGTAGCTGTCACCGTTGGTCAGGCCGGTGACCGTGCACGAGTAGGGGACGTCGGGGACCGGCGTCGGGATGGTGTACGTGCAGGTCTGGCCGCCGTGGGCCGGGGTGGTGCTGTCGGCGGCGGTCACGGTGAGGCTGGTGACGGCCGAGCCGTTGGTGACGGTCGGCGGGGTGAAGGTAACCACCGACTGGGCGTTGGCACCCGAGGTGGCCGTCACGCCGGTCGGCGCGTTGGGTGGCCCCTCGGGCTCCACCGCCGACGACGAGGTCGACGACTGGCTGGTCCCCGAGGCGTTGGTGGCGGTCACCGAGAAGGTGTACTGGTCACCGTCGGTGAGGCCGGACACGGTGATCGGGCTGGACGCGCCCGACGCCGACTCGCCGCCGTTGGCCGGGGTGGTGGCGTCGGTGGCGGTCACGGTGTAGCTGCTGACGGCCGACCCGTCGCCACTGGTGGCCGGGGGGCTGAAGGCCACCGAGGCCGAGCCGTTGCCGGCCGTGGCCGAGGCGCCGGTGGGAGCCGACGGGGCGCCCTCCGTCACGGTGACGCTTCCGGCGGCGCTGGTGCCGATCGCATTGGTGGCCGTCACGGCGAAGGTGTAGCTGTCGCCGTCGGTCAGGCCGGACAGCGAGCAGGAATCGGTCGGATCGGTGCTGGTGCAGGTCTGGCCACCGTTGGCCGGCGTGGAGTCGTCGGTGGCGGTCACGCCGTAGCCGGTGACGGCCGAGCCCTCGCCGAAGCTGGGACTCCACGAGACGGTGGCGGCGCCGTCGGACGGCGTCCCGTCACCCGGGACCACCTGGATGCCGGTCGGGGCGTCCGGTGCCGAGGCCGGCGCATAGGTGAATTGGTCAGCCGACGACGTGGCCGAGGTGGCCCCGTTGGTGGTCACGGTGATGTCGACCGGACCGTCCGAACCGGACGCCGGGGACACCGCGGTGATCGAGGTGCTCGAGTTGACGGTGTACGACGCCGCCGGCGTCGACCCGAAGTCGACGGCGCTGGCGCCGGTGAAGCCGCTCCCGGAGATGGTGACCGTGCTGCCGCCGGTGTCGGTGCCGCCGGCGTAGCCGGCTGCCGTGGTGACGTTGGAGACACCGGGGACGATCTCGGTGAAGGGGTAGATGGTCGGCGCCAGGTACGGCGGCGTGGTCGAGGAGGAGCAGGTGTTCGAGAAGCTGTTCTCCGCATTGGGCGGGCAGCTGGTCGGGTAGCCGTCGAAGGCGGCCGTGTTGGAGCCGATGATCGGGATGTCGACCTGGGTGCTCAGGCGGAACTCGGTGGCGGCGGCGCCCACCTCGGTGCCCGGGGCGCCGGTGGCCTTGAACTGGGCCTGCACGTAGGGCAGCGTCACCATCGACCCGCCGGCGATGTGGGTGCTGGCATTCAGTTCGAGTTCGAGGTACGGGTAGGTCGTCTTGTAGTTGCCGGACAGGGTGGCGTCACAGCCCGTGCGGGCAGCGGTGCAGTATTCGACGGTGGCCTGCCCACGGGTGTTGGGGTCGCCGCCGACGGCCTCGGCCGAGCCGGGCACATAGCTCACGCCGTTCGGGAGCGGGATGATGGACACGAAGTTGTCGGCGTACTGGATGGTGGCGTTGCCGATGGAGGTCGTCTCCTCCACCGGGATCACCGAGGTGCCGGGGATGGTGTCGTAGGTGAAGGTCTGGCCCGGGGTCACGGTGGCCGGGGCGACGGTGGACGAGCAGATGGACTCGTAGATGTCCGACGAGGAGATCGATACGGTCACGTCCTCACCCATCAGCTCGCAGTGCTGGGCTTCGATGTAGGTGACGGTGGCGGAGGCGCAGTTGCCGTCGGACAGCCCGCTCGGGTCGGAGGTGAGGGTGACCCCGGGGACGCAGTAGGCGTAGGTGAGCGAGAAGTTGCCCGAGGCGGTGGGCTCGGGGGTCATGTAGATCTGGCCGGAGACGGGATCCACGATGGCCCAGCCGTCCGCAGCCGGGGGGGACTGGTGATCGTCAGGGACGCGGTGTTGACCGAGCCGGTGCCGCTGGTCACGTTGGCGATGGCGTAGCTGACCGAGGGGGATCCGGTCGAGTACACCTCGGAGCCCGAGGCGATGGTCGCCGTCGAGCTGCAGGCCGGGTTGGTGTAGAGGAGGTTGGCCCCGGTCACCCCGGTGCCACCCGAGGCGAGGCTGGTGCCCGACACGGTGAACGGGTTGCCCGTGTACGAGAAGACGTAGGACGGGGACTGGGTCCCGGTGGTGGTGTCGCTGCACGCGGCGTAGACGTCGACGTCACCGACCGGCGGGAAGTTGTAGGTGTCGCTGATCGACGCGAAGGCGAGCGTCGTGGCCGTGCTCGGGTTGGACACGGCCGACGTCAGGGTGGCGTCGGTCTGGTTCACCGGCGTGGTGCCGGTGAACGCCTTCGGCAGCCCGGTGCCGAGGAGGGAGTAGTTGGCGTCGACGTTGATGATGGTCGGCGTCGAGGTGGCCGAGGCCGGCGCCGCGGTGGCCAGGGCCATGCCGGTGGTCACGACACCCAGGGTCACGATCGCTGCGAGCAGCAGCTTGACGTACGAGTAGAGACGAACGCGAATCGAACCGATCCGGACCATGACATTCCCCCAACCGTTGAGTGTTTCGCCGAGTCCCGGCCCACGTCCCCCGTCGGCCGGCACACCCGCCCGCCTTGTGAGACAGGTGCCAGTTGGTTGTAACGCAGGATGTGGCGAGGGTCAAGACACAACATTGGCAAAATTTGAGGAACTTGCGGGTCGTGGCACGTTGTGTACAAAACCACGGCGGCCGGGCGCGCCGACCAGCGGTTCCACCCCGTTCCGGGCTGGCGGTGGGTCCGGTGAGGACGGCCACGCACTGCGGCCGACGGGCATGGGTGACCACCCTGAGTGGGGAGGCTCCCGGTCGCGGGTGGGAACGGCCCGGTCCCCGACCGCTGCCGGCTAGGCCTGTCGTGCTCCGAGGAGATCCGTCAGCGCCCGGGTCAGGAGTCGACTGGCCTCGTCACGTTCGAGCCCACGCTGGCGACGGTAGTAGTCGAGCGACTCGAACTGGAAGAGCGCGTCGACGGCGATGCAGCTGGCGTCGCGCCGCTCGTCGGGGAGCGCATCGAATTCCACGGCGAACTGGCGGTTGACCTGCTCGGACAGGAGGTCGCGCACGGCGGCCAGCTCGGAGCGGACGATGCGACTGGACAGGGCCATGAGATTGGCGGCGCGGGCCGTCGCCCCGAGCACCTCGTACCCGTCGAGGCGCACCCGCACGAACTCGTCGATCCTGTGGGCGGCCGTCCCCCTGCCGATGGCGTGGAGGCGGTAGAGCGGGAGCCCGACCTCGATCTGCCGATCGACCGCCGCACGCAGGAGCGCCCGGTTGTCCGGGAAGTACCGGTTGATCGACCGGTGCGACACCCCGGACCGGGCCGCCACCTCGGCCGGCGTCGGCTGGAGGTTCCCTTCGGTGAACAGCGCGATGGCCGCGTCGAGTGCCGAGGTGCGGTTCTTGTCGCGGCGCGCCTTGCGTCCGTCGACTTCGGGTCCGACCGCCGCGGGCGCCGACGCGGTGGCGTCGTCCACGACGACACCGTCGCGTACCGCTCCGCTCTCGGTCATGGTCACGCTCCCAGAGATCGCGCTCCGACCGCCGCATCAGGTGCTCCTGCGCCCGATGGGCGTCACCTTATCCTTCGGGGCGGCGGCCCACCCGTCAATGGTCACGGCGCGTGACGGGGACCGGTGGCCGCGCGCCTACCGGTGGTTGCCGCGGTGGGACGATGCGGTGTGTGCGCCGTCCCGATCGACGGTGCTCGTCGGGGCGCATTCGGACCGGGGCGGGGCGGCGGCGGACGTCGCCGACCTGCGCAGCGGGGTCCGGGATTCACCGGCACCCAGCGCAACGGCCGAGGACGTCCAGCGCATGCGACACGGGGCTGAACGAGAACTGATCGGCGAGCTCGGCGACCATCCGGGCCATGGTCCGCTCGAACGATGCCGACGGTGTGACGTCGAACACCCGACCGCAGGACGTGCACAGCAGATGGTGGTGGTGCTCGGTGAGCGCTTCGGCGAGCTCGATCCGGGCGAGACCGTCGGTGGCGATGATGCGACGGATGATGCCCGCACCCTCGAGTACCTGGAGATGCCGGTAGACCGAGCTCTTCGGGACACTGCGCAGGCTCGTCATCAGCTCGGGGAGGCTCACCGGGTGCTCGCTGCCTGCCAGCAGGTCGACGATCCTCCGACGACCCTCCGTATAGCGAAGGTCGGCGCGCCGTAGCTGGAGCTCGACCAGCTCGTCGAGCGATCCGTCGGCCCTGCGAGTTCTCACGGTTCGCCTCCTTGCTCGTCTCCACGGGGGCGGGGACCGGCCGCCTCGGTCTCAGTTGTATTGAGATTGAGTCTCATTCTATCTTCTTCTCATGACATCCACCCGTGCAATGCGAACCCCCTGGAGCCGCCGGTCGACCGGCCTGGTGACCACCGCGATGCTCCTCGCCGCGTCGAGTCTCGGACTCGCCGCCTGCTCCACGTCGGGATCGACAGCGCCCGCGCGATCAGGGATCATCCAGGCGGTGGGGGCCGAGAACGAGTACGCCAACGTGCTCCAGCAGATCGGGGGCAGGTACGTCTCGGTGTCGTCGATCCTCGACAACCCGAACACGGACCCCCACACCTTCGAGGCGAGCACGAGCGTCGCCCAGGAGGTCTCGGACGCCACCCTCATCGTCCAGAACGGGGTCGGGTACGACACGTTCATGGACCAGATCGAGGCGGCCTCCCCCAACGCCGCCCGCAAGGTCATCGTGGCCCAGCACGTCCTCGGGCTCCCCGACGACACGCCCAATCCCCACCTCTGGTACGACCCGAAGACGATGCCCGCGGTCGCCGGTGCCATGGCGACGGACCTCGGGGAGCTGGATCCCGCCCACCGTGCCTACTTCCAGGCCCGCTTGTCGTCCTTCGACGCCTCGCTGGAGCCATGGTTGGCCTCGATCGCCTCGTTCAGGGCCGACCACAGCGGAACTCCCGTCGCCGTCACGGAGCCGGTGGCGGACTACCTGCTCCAGGCGATGGGAGCCGACATCGTGACGCCATTCGCCTTCCAGGCCGACATCATGAACGGAGTCGACCCCTCCCCGGAGTCGATCACCCAGGAAGAGGCCTTCTTCACCGACCATGCGGCCAAGGTGTTCTGCTACAACCAGCAGGTCGTGGACTCCCTCACCACGACGATCCGCGACACCGCCCGGACCGCAGGTGTACCCGTGGTCGGTGTCTACGAGACCATGCCCACGCCGGGGTACAGCTACCAGTCGTGGATGGAGGCCGAAGTGGCCGCCATCCAGGCAGCCGTGGAGCACGGAACGTCGACGGAGCACCTGTGAGCGTCCCTCCGGTCCTCCAGGTCGACGGGGTGTCGGTCTCCTTCGGCGGCCAGCGGGTGCTCGACGACGTCTCCTTCGAGATCCGGCCCGGCGAGTTCACCGGGCTCATCGGGTCCAACGGGGTGGGCAAGACCACGCTGCTCCGGGTCATCCTCGGCACCCGGCGGGCCGACCGGGGCACGGTCCGCATCGGAGGGTCGGATGCGGGCCGGGCAGGGCGATCGCTGGGCTACGTGCCCCAGAAGGTCATCCTCGACCCCGACGTACCGATGCGGGCGCGGGACCTCGTCGCACTCGGTCTCGACGGCAACCGCTTCGGGTTCGGCCGGCGGACGAAGGAGGACCGCCGGGCCGTCGACCGGGCCCTCGCCGACGTCGGTGCCGAGCAGTTCGCCGACAGCCGGGTCGGGACGCTCTCGGGTGGCGAACAGCAGCGGGTCCTCATCGCCCACGCGCTCATCAGCCGGCCGACGCTGCTCCTGCTCGACGAACCGCTCGCCAACCTCGATCCACGCAGCGCACAGGAGGTGGTGGGGCTGCTGCACCGCCTGGCGGAGGAACACGACGTCGCCATCCTGCTGTCCGCCCATGAGATGAACGCCCTGCTCCCGGTGATGGACCGCATCGTCTACCTGACGGCTGGGCGGGCGGCCAGCGGAACGACGGACGAGGTCGTCCGGTCCGACGTGCTCAGCCGCCTCTACGGCCACCACGTCGACGTCCTGCGCCTGCACGGCCGGGTGCTCGTGGTGACCGAACCCGGACAGGACGACCGGGCGATCCCCGACCATCCGACCCTGACCGTCTCCTGATCCGACGTGCACTACGTCGTCGAGCCCGGGTTCTGGTCCAGCGTTCCCGTCCACACGGCCATGCTGGTCGGGTCGGTGACCGCCGTGGTGTCTGCCGTGGTCGGGGTGTTCACCGTGATCCGTAGCCAGTCGTTCGCCGGACACGCCCTGACCGATGTGGCCACCACCGGCGGGTCCGCCGCCTACTACCTCGGGCTCGCCCCGCTCACCGGTTTCATCGGGGGTGGCCTGCTCGGCGCGGGCGCCATGGAGGTCGCCGGCGTCCAGCGGGTACGCAGTCGCGACCTGGCCACCGGGATCGTGCTCGGTGCCGCCACGGGCATCGCGGCGCTCTTCCTCTACCTGGACTCCACCACCTCGGCCACGACCGGGGCCACGCAGCAGATCCTCTTCGGCTCGATCTTCACCGTTGAGCCCTCGACGATTCCGGTCACGTCGGGGCTGGGTGCCGTGACCGTGGTGGGTCTGGCGGCGATCCGCCGCCCGCTCCTGCTCGGGTCGCTCTCGCCCGACCTGGCGACGGCCCGTGGGGTCCGCACCCGGTGGGTGGGTCTGGCATTCATGGTGTCCATGGCCGTGGCGGTCGGCCTGTCGTCGATCGCCATCGGCTCGATCCTGTCGACCGCCCTGCTCATCGGCCCGGCCGCCACCGCCCTCCGGCTCACCCGATCCCTGGCATCCTCCCTCGCGGCGGCCTGCGTGCTCGGCGTGTCGACCACCCTGCTCGGGATCCTGCTCGCCTACGACAGCAGCTACTGGGACCCGTCCAGCCAGGGTCTCCCGGTCAGCTTCTTCATCGTGGCGATCACGTTCACCGGGTACCTCTGCTCCGGGATCCCCGCCTTCCGGCGTTCGACGACACCCCGCCAGCGTGACACGGACCGGCCGACCGGAACCGGAGCGGTGGCCGAGGTGACGCACTGATGTTCTCCGGGTTCATGGTCGACGCCTGGGAGATCGGGTCGATCGTCGCCGTCGTGGGAGGCGTGGTCGGCTTCTTCGTCGTACTCCGCGGCACCGCATTCGAAGCCCATGCCATCCCCAACGGTGCCTTCGCCGGGGCCGCCGGGGCCAGCCTGATCGGCGTGAGCACCCTGTTGGGGCTCGGCGTCTTCGCCGTGGGAGCGGCGGTCGCCATCGCGTTCTTGAGCCGTCGCGGTCGACCGGACGTCGTGACCGCCCTGGCGCTGGTGATGATGTTGGCCCTGGGTGCTGCGTTTCTCAGCCAGACGACCCAGTACGAGCCGGAGATCTACTCGTTGCTCTTCGGCGAGGTCCTGGGGGTCAGCTCGGGCGAGATCCTTCCCGTCGCCGGGCTCGGCCTCGTGGCGCTCGTCGCCGTCGCCGTGCTCTACCGGCCGCTGCTGCTCACGTCGCTCGTCCCGGAGATCGCCGAGACCGCCGGCCTGCGGACCTTCCCGATCGAGCTCGCCTTCCTCGTCACCGTGGCGCTGGCCACGACCATGACCGTTCCCGTGGTGGGAGCACTCCTGATCTTCTCGCTGATGATCGGCCCCCCGGCGGCGGCCAGGTGCCTCACGGACAGACCTTCCGTCGCCCTCGCCGGATCGGTGGCGATCGCACTCGTGACCATCTGGTCGGCGATCGCCGCCGCCTATGCGACGGACTGGCCGGTGGGATTCTTCGTGGGGGCGTTCAGTGCCGGGTGGTTCGCCATCGGTCGTACCTATGCGGTGCTGTCCACCAGGACGCGGACCACCGGGAGGGGAGGAGCGGCCACCCCGGAGGATCCACCGGCTGCCGGGTTCCCGTGAGGCCAAGCGGCCACCTGGGCGTTCGGACACGGGGACTGCCGGTCCACCGGATGCGACGTCGTGGGAGGTACGACGAGTGGAGGTGAGCGGACTCGAACCGCCGACTTCTACATTGCGAACGTAGCGCTCTACCAGCTGAGCTACACCCCCGGGTGCGTTGCAGAGACTAGCCGTCCCGACGCCATGGCCGTCACGGTCCGTGGCGTCGGGATGGCCCGCCGTGGGATCGCCGCAGGGGGCCGGACGGCCTGTTCACGGTGTCGTCTGCGTCGTCTGCGCACCCGGGACGGTCGTGGTCGTCGTGGTGGTCGTGGTGGTCGTCGTCGCCGGCGGTCTGGTGGTCGTGGTGGTCGTCGTCGCCGGCGGTCTGGTGGTCGTGGTCGTCGTCGACGGGACCGGGGCGGTCGTCGTGGTCGTCGTGGTGGTGGTGGCAGGCACGGGGAAGCTCCACAGGGCGGTGGCGCAGTCGGTGGGCGACGTGGCCACGACGAACAGGACCCCCGGGACGGTCGAGTCGGAGACGACCTGCAGGGGTGGCCCCGTCTGGAGACAGGCGAGTGCCGGGTCCGTCGTGCCGATGCCGGTGAGTGTCCCGACAGCCTGGATGTCGCCCCCGGCCGCCGGGGTGGCCACCGGGGTCAGCGCCAGGTTGGCGGTGCCGTCGTAGGTGGCGAAGGTGAGGTATCCGGTGCCCGGTGGGGGCCCGGTGAGCACGTCCTTCGCCACCGGTGCGTTGCCCAGCAGGGCGGACAGCATGGCCGGGTCGTTGCCGTCCATCCCGAGTGCCCAGATCCCCACCCCGGCGATGTGGAAGAAGTTGGCCAGCTGCGCCTTGAGGGCGAGGGACGTCGGGTCGTCGAAGTAGGTGCGGTGCCACTGGGTGCCCACCAGGTAGGAGGTCCACGGGGTGTCGGTCACCGGGTCCCAGTACGTCGGGTGGCCGGCGGCGGCGATGACCGCGTAGGACAGGGGGGACTCCCCTCCGGTGGCGGGTGACGTGGCGGTGCCGTCGACGGTGGGCCAGTCGTAGCCGTAGTAGGGAACACCCAGGATGATCTTGTCGGCCGGCACCACCTTCAGGTACTCCTCGATGGCGGTGGCGTCGCTGAAGGACGGGCCGAACAGCGGGGACGTGGCGCTCGGCTGGGTCCGCGAGTTCATGTCGTAGGCCATGACGAAGAAGAGGTCGACGGCCGGGGCCACCGCGGCGATGTCGGTGAAGCCGCCCGGGTCGCCCGCCGCACTGGCGTACACGGCCATCGAGACCTGCCAGTGGGGATCGGCGCCGTGCAGGGCGGCCGACACCTTGGTGATCAGATTGGTCAGCCCGGCCCGGTCCCCGCTCCCCAGGCCCTCGAAGTCGAAGTCGACCCCGTCCAGGTTCTTGGCCTGCACGGCGGCGATGAGCGCCGCCGACAGGCGCGCCGGGGCGTTCGGGTCCGACGTGATCCGGTCCAGGGTCTGCTGGTCGAAACAGGTCACCGTCAGCACCACCCGGTCCCCGGCGGCGTGGGACCGGGTCACCAGGTTCACCAGGTCCTGGCTCTCGTACCCGTTCCATCCCGGCCCCGACTCGTCGAGCGTGCCGTCGGCGGTGGCGTCGACGCTGAAGTACGCCAGGGTCGTCAGGTCGGCGACGTCGAACGACGGTGACGAGGGCAGGGTCCAGTACGGCGCATAGCCGAAGACCTCGTGGGAGCGGACCGGCCCGGCGGCGGCCACCGACGGAGGGGCGGGTGCCGGCGCCGTCGTGGCCGGTGCCAGGTGGAGGGAGGTGTGCCGGCCCGCCTCGATCCGGTTGCCCCGGATGCCGGCCGCGAAGGCGGCACCCTGGCGACCGGGCTGGGGCGCGGGCCCGATCACGGTCGTCACCAGTCCCGCCACCACCAGGACGGTGGCGACGGCGACGACGGCGGCGGCCACCAGCCGATGCGGTACCGGGCGTCGCCGGCGGTCACCTGCGGGTCCGCTCGCGGCAGCGTCGGATCCGGCCTCCCCTCCCCCGGACGCGCCGTCGGCACCCGCCCCTGACCGGGCCGGCACGTCCCAAAGCTCCGGCACGGCGATCGGCGGGCGCGGCGAGGCGCGGCACGGCGTCGGGTTCGGACGGGAGGTCGCGGGGAGAGGGAGTCATGGGTGGTCGTCGGTCCGGGCCCGTCTCCGGTCGGTCACGCCGGTCCTGCGAGCTGGCTCGGTGGTCACGCGGTCTTCGGGGGGTCCTGCACGTGCCCACCGGCAACATTCCAGGCACCGGGACGGCAGCCGCCCCGCCGATGGCACCGCGCCAGCCTAGACCACGGGTCCCCCGGATCCAACGCGGCGTTTCCTCAAGATTCACCGGCGCCGACCGACAATTGGAGGGACGGCCCGCCCCAGCAGGGGGACGGCCCACCACGCGAGCGAGATCGGCCTGAGCATGCAGATGCAGCGCCCCCACCATGGTCCGGCACCCCGGGCCCCTCGGCCATGATCTTCGTCGAGGGCGTCCGGCTCATCGTGGTGCTCCTCGGCGCCCTGCTGGGCTACGAGGTCGGCCAGCACGCCAACGGGGCCAGCAGCACCCACGCCGTCGTGGGCCTGATGATCGGGGCCGCCGTCAGCTACGTGATCGGCGGGATCGTCGGCCGGATCCTCGACAAGGGCCTCCAACGGGGCGTCCGCCTCTTCCGCAACAGCCCGCCCGGCGAGATCTTCGCCGCCACCATCATCTCGACGTCGGGGATGATCCTCGGGATGATCGTGGGCATGGCCGTGGTCGCCGTGACGCGCTCCCCCTACGGCTTCGTGGCGACCGCCGGCCTGGTCTGGGTCCTGGCGGCCTTCGGATGGCGCCTCGGGATGGTGAAGGGGCGTCAGATCGTCGCCGCCGCCGGCCTGTCCCGGATCCTGAGCCCCATGACACGACCCCTTCCCGGCCAGGCGCTGCTGGTCGACGGCTCCGCCGTGGTGGACCGTGCACTGCTCATCCTCGGGCGCAACGGTCTGCTGCCGGGTGGCCTCGTGGTCCCGCAGTTCGTCGTCGACCACGTGACCGTGATGGCCGAGTCCCCGGACCCGGTGAGCTCACGCCGTGCCCTGCGGGGCCTCGAGGCCCTCGAGGCGCTCCGTGAGCTCGGGGTGTCGGTCGACATCGCCCACGACGAGGTGCCCGAGGTCGACGACCCGACGACCAAGCTCCTGACCGTCGCCCGACGCACCGGCCTGCGGATCGGGACCTGCTCGACCGTGGTTCGGGATGCCGCCGAGACGTGGGAGCTCAGTGTCGTCAACCTCCACGCGCTCACCACCGAGCTCTCCCCCGACCACGTCCCCGGCGAGCGGATGCGGGTGTCCCTGGTCAAGGAGGGGCGCCAACCCCGTCAGGCGGTCGGCTACCTCCCCGACGGCGACATGGTCGTGGTCAACGACGCCGTCCACCTGATCGACGAGGGCCCCGTGCTCATCACCGTGCTCTCCACCCGGCCGACCAGCCAGGGGATCATGGTCTTCGCGAAGCTCGCCTCGCCCACCGAGGTGGACGAGGCGAGCACGTTGGAGCCTCAGGCCCGCTGACCCGCCGGGGCCCGCGGCCCCGGCACCGTGGACGGCACGGTCAGGAGGAGATCCCGATGATCGGGGCCGTGGTCGCCGTACCCGACTGGTTCCCGTGGTAGCCGGTGCCGTAGGCGAAGACGGCGCCGGTCGAGGTGGCCAGCGTGTACCCGCCGCCCTGGCCGGCGGCGATCCCCACCACCGGGTTCGAGGCGGCCCCCGATGCCGACCCGTAGAACGTGGCGCCGTAGGCGAAGACCCCACCGTCGGCGGCGGCCAGGTAGTAGCCCGTGCCGTCGGCCAGCGGGGCGATGCCGACGATCGGCGAGTTCAGGTGCTCCGAACCCGCCGAGCCGGCGAACTTTGCCGTGCCGTAGGCGAACACGCCGCCGTCGGAGGCCACCAGCCAGTAGCCGCCCGTCCCGTTGCCGGCGATGCCGACCACCGGGGCGTTCAGGTGGGTCCCGCCCAGCGAGCCGGCGAAGGCGGCGTCACCGTAGGCGAACACGCCGCCGTCGGAGGCCACCAGCCAGTAGCCCTTGCCGTCCGACGTGGCCGCCATGCCGACGATGGGCGCGTTCAGGTGGGTGCCCCCGGTCGAGCCGTAGAAGGTGGCGTCCCCGTAGGAGAACACCCCACCGTCGGCGCCGACCATCCAGTAGCCGTGCCGGTCCGGCGTCGGCACCAGGCCGACGATCGGCGCGGACAGGGCCAGGCCGGCCGGCGAGCCGTAGGTCACGGCGGCGCCGTTCACCAGGACCGCCCCGGACGAGGTCGCCATCCAGTAGCCGGCGATGGCGCCGTTCTCGCCGGGCACGGCCGGAGTGGACGGTGCCGACGGGGTGCTGGACCCGATGCCGTTCGAGGCGACCACCTGGAAGGTGTAGGTCGACCCGTTGACCAGCCCGGTGATGGTGCAGCTGGTGGCCGGGGCCGGCACGGTGCAGCTGTCGGCCGGCTTGTGTCCCAGGAGTCCCGGGCCGAGCACCAGGGTGGCGTACGCCGTGTAGCTGGTGATCGGAGACCCACCGTCGTCACCGGGTGCCCACGACACGGTGACGCTCATGTCACCCGGGGTCACGCCGGTGACGGTGGGCGGCAACGGGGCGACGGCGGCGTAGGTGAAGCCGCCGGTATCGGTCACCGAGCCCCCGGCCGTGGTCACCACCACGTCGGCCGCACCGGCGGCTCCGACCGGTGTGGTCACATCGATGGAGGTGGGACCGTCGTCGGTCACCGTGGCGGCTCTGCCGCCGATGGTCACCGACGTCGGGTAGAGCAGGTTGGTGCCGTCGATCACGATGGCCGTGCCCCCGAGGACGCTCCCCGTGTCGGGCGTCACCGAGGTGATCGTCGGGACGCCCTCGTAGGTGAAGCCGCCGGTGTCGGTCACCGAGCCGCCGGCCGTGGTCACCACCACGTCGGCCACGCCCACCGAGCCGGCGGGGGTGGTGGCGGTGATCGAGGTGGCGGTGTTGGCGGTCACCGTTGCGGCCGTGCCGCCGACGGTCACCGACGTGGCGTCGGCCAGGTTGGCGCCGGCGATGGTGATCGACGTCCCTCCGGTCAGCGGGCCCTTGTCGGGTGTGACCGAGGAGATGGTCGGGGCGGCCACGTAGGTGTAGCCGCCGGTGTCGGTCACCGAGCCGCCGGCCGTGGCCACCACCACGTCGGCCACCCCGGCCGAGCGGGCGGGGGTGGTGGCGGTGATGGAGGTGGCGGAGTCGGCGGTCACCGTGGCGGCCGTGCCGCCGATGGTCACCGACGTGGCGTCGGCCAGGTTGGTGCCGGCGATGACGACGCTGGTGCCACCGGCCACCGGTCCCTCGTTGGGCGTGACCGAGGAGATCGTCGGGGCGGCCACGTAGGTGTAGCCGCCGGTGTCGGTCACCGAGCCGCTCGCCGTGGTCACCACGACATCGGCTGCTCCGACGGAACCGGCCGGAGCGGTCACCGTGATCGAGGTGGCGGTGTCGGCGGTGATGCTGGCCGCCGTGCCCCCGATCGTCACCGACGTGGCGCCCACCAGGTTGGTCCCGGCGATGACGACGCCGGTGCCTGCGGAGGTCGGGCCCGAACCGGGCGTGACCGAGGAGATGGTCGGGTCGCCCTGATAGGTGTAGCCGCCGGTCGAGGTGGTCGACCCCCCGGTGACGACGATCGCCACGTCGACGGCGCCGGCGGAGCCCGACGGAGCGGTCACCGTGATCGAGGTGGCCGTGTTGCCGGTGATGGTCGCAGCCGTGCCACCGAAGGTCACCGACGTGGCACCGGACAGGTCCGACCCGTTGATGACCACCGTGTTACCTCCGGCGAGGGGGCCGGAGCTGGGCACGATCGACGAGATGGCGGGGCCGGCGACGTAGGTGAAACCGCCGGTGTCGGTCACGCTGCCGCTGGTCGTGGTCACCACGACGTTGGCGGCACCGACGGAGCCCGACGGGGTGGTCGCCGTGATCTCGGTGGCGCTCACCACCGTGAACGACTCCACGTTCTTGCCACCGATGGTCACGGCCGAGGCACCGAGGAAGTGCGTGCCGATGATGGTGATCGGGTCACCACCGGCGATGCTCCCGGTGTTCGGGGTGACCGAGGTGATGGTCGGTGCGGACTGGTAGGTGAAGGCGCCGGTGTCGGTCACCGGGCCGCCGGCCGTGGTCACCACCACGTTGGCCGCACCGGCCGAGCCGGCGGGCGTGGTGGCGGTGATCGAGGTGGCGGTGTCGGCGGTCACCGTGGCGGCCGTGCCGCCGACGGTCACCGACGTGGCGTTGGCCAGGTTGGTGCCGGCGATGGTGATCGACGTCCCTCCGGTCAGCGGGCCCTGGGCGGGCGTGACCGAGGAGATGGTCGGGGCGGCCACGTAGGTGAAGCCGCCGGTGTCGGTCACCGAGCCGCCGGCCGTGGTCACCACCACGTCGGCCGCACCGGCGGTGCCGGCGGGGGTGGTGGCGGTGATGGAGGTGGCGGTGTCGGCGGTCACCGTGGCGGCCGTGCCGCCGACGGTCACCGACGTGGCGTCGGCCAGGTTGGTGCCGGCGATGACGACGCTGGTGCCACCGGCCACCGGGCCCTTGTTGGGCGTGACGGAGGAGACGGTCGGGGCGGCCACGTAGGTGAAGCCGCCGGTGTCGGACACCGAGCCGCCGGCCGTGGTCACCACCACGTTGGCCGCACCGGCCGAGCCGGCGGGCGTGGTGGCGGTGATCGAGGTGGCGGTGTCGGCGGTCACCGTGGCGGCCGTGCCGCCGACGGTCACCGAGGTGGCGTCGGCCAGGTTGGTGCCGGCGATGACGACGCTGGTGCCACCGGCGGTCGGACCCGAGTCGGGCGTGACGGAGGAGATCGTCGGGGCGGCCACGTAGGTGAAGCCGCCGGTGTCGGTCACCGAGCCGCCGGCCGTGGTCACCACCACGTCGGCCGCGCCGGCGGTGCCCGACGGCGTGGTGGCGGTGATGGAGGTGGCGGTGTCGGCGGTCACCGTGGCGGCCGTGCCGCCGATGGTCACCGACGTGGCGTCGGCCAGGTTGGTGCCGGCGATGACGACGCTGGTGCCACCGGCCACCGGGCCCGTGTTGGGCGTGACGGAGGAGATCGTCGGGGCGGCCACGTAGGTGTAGCCGCCCGTGTCGGTGGCCGTGCCGTCGCCCACGATGGCGACGACGTCGGCCGCACCGGCGGTCCCGGCCGGCGCGGTCACCGTGATCGAGGTGGCGGTGTTGGCCGTCACCGTGGCGGCCGCGCCCCCGATGGTCACCGAGGTGGCGCCGGACAGGTCGGCGCCGTTGAGGACGACCGAGTTACCACCGGCGACCGGGCCCGAGCTGGGCACCACCGAGGTGATGGTCGGACCCGAGGCCGTGACGTTCACCGACCAGCGGGCGGGCGGCGTCGCATAGGTGGGGGCCGGTGCGTTGAGTCCCTGGTCCAGGTACGAGGCCAGGTCACTCGGGTAGGCGTCGAGGGCGAGCAGCCCGATCGTCTGCACGTTGGTGTTGACGACGAACTCGGTCTCCGCGGCGCTGAGCGTGCCCGACGTCGCCGACACCTGCCAGGAGGCGGACACCGTCGGGAGGCTCAGCTGCGAGCCGCCGGGGATCGTGGTCCCGACGTTGAGCGACGTCTCGACGTAGGGGTAGGTGGCATGGAAGTTGCCGGTGAAGTTGGCGGTGCAGGTGTTGGGGACGAAGCCCATGGCCTGGGTGCACAGGGTGGCGGTGTACCTGCCGGTGGTGGCGGCGTCGCCGCCGGTCACGCTGAGCGAGCCGGGGACGAGGGTCACGCCGGTCGGGACCGGGGTGACGGCCTGGTAGCCGCCGATGCTGTTCACGATGAAGTCGGAGTTGGTCGAGGGGAGGTCGGCCTCGGACGGGGCGGTCACCGTGGTGAAGGCCGTGCCGGTGGTGGCCGTCGTCGGGGCGGTCACGGAGCTCCCCGTGTCCTCGACCACCGCGACGGACTGTCCGGCGGCATTCAGCAGGTTGCCGACGTAGAAGCCGGACGCCGCGGGGGTGTAGGTGATCGTGCCCGTGGTCGACGAGGCCGACGGTGCGGTCTGGTTCACCTGGAAGGTGACGCTCTGGGTGCCGGTCGTGGTGACGCCCGTCAACCACACCGTCGACGAGCCCTCCACGTAGCTGGTCGGCGTGGACTGGGCCGGGATGTAGATGAGCTGGCTGCCCTCGACGCGCACCGTGCCCGAGGCCGGCGGGGTGGTGACCGACACGGTCGGGCTGATGGTGCCACCACCGGTCACGAGCGTGGCGGCGTTGAAGCTCTGTGCCTGGTACGGGATGGCGATGCCGGTGCCGCTCGCCGTGGTGGTCCCGGCGACGGTGAAGGTCCCCGAGCCGCCGGCGGTGACGGCGTAGTTGCCGGCGGCCAGGCCGTTGGTGAACCCGGACAGGAACACCTCCTGGCCGGCGAACCACGTGCCCACGGCGCTCAGGTTCACGGAGCCGGAGGATACCGAGGTACCCGTCACCGACGAGGGGGTGGCGGTGTTGAGCACCACGGCGTTGCCGGTGCCGCTGGTCACGGTCGGGGCGTAGGTGATGGTGAAGCCGCCGGTCACCAGGCCGAGCACCGTGTAGGTGCCGTCGGTGATCCCGTTGGTGAACCCGGACAGTCCGACCCGCTGGCCGACCGCCCACGTTCCTGCCGAGATCAGGGTGACCGTGGAACCGGTCTGGCTGCTCGACGTCACCGGCACGGTCGTGCCCGGCGAGTTCGAGTAGCTGGCGCTGCCCCCCACCACGGTGAGGGTCGAGTTGTAGGCGAATGTGTCGGACGATCCACCGGAGGTGCCGAGCCCGGTGGTCACGGTGACCGGCACCGAACCGCTTTCCGAGGGCGAGACGGCGGTGATCGAGGTGAGCCCGTTGACCACGTACGAGCTCGCCGGGGTGGACCCGAAGTCGACGGCGGTCACCCCGGAGAAGCTGGTGCCCGCGATGGTGACCTGGGTACCGCCGCCGGCCGGTCCGCCGGCCGGGCTGACGGTGGTGGTCAGGCCGGTGACCGTCGGGGCGGCGAGGTAGGAGTACGTGTCGGTGGCCGGGGTGACGGGCGAGGTGGCCGCCGGCGTCGCCGGGATGGTCACGGTGACGTCGACCGGGCCGGCGGCGCCCGACGCCGGCGTCGTCGCACGGAGCTCGGTCGAGGACACGAGGGTCACACCGGTGGCCGGGGTGGAGCCGAAGTCGACCGCGGAGGCGCCGCCGAAGTCCGAGCCCATGACGACGACCGAGGTGCCCCCGGCGATCGGGCCGACCGCACCGTTGGCGGCCGGCGACACGGCGCCGGTGCCCGTGGAGAGCGGGGTCCCGGCATAGGGGATGACGAACGAACCCGTGCCGCCGGTGGCGACCGTGTAGACGCCGTTGGCCAGATGGTTGGTGAGGCCCTGCAGCGACACCTGCTCACCGACCGTCCAGGTCCCGGCGGCCGAGACGGTGACGGAGGAGCCGGACTGCACGGTCCCGGTGACGGCGATGAGCCCCACGCCGGTCACGGCGGGGGTGCCGGACCACGTGTAGGTGTAGACGTCGACGCCCGGACTGGACGGCTGCGACTGGATGCCGCCCGAGGTGACGACGATCTCGTTGGCCGCCGGCGCGCCGGCGGCGGCGGCCGGCATGTAGAGGGTGAGCTTGATCCCGCTGTTGATGGTGAAGCACGGCGGCGCCGGCGTGGCCCCGCACACCGTGGACACCGCGACGGAGCCGACGGAGATCGAGGTGGTGGTGGCGAACCCGCTGCCGGCGATGGTCACGGCGTTGCCGCCGCCGGCGGGGCCGGTCGCCGGGGTGAGGGACTTGACGGTGACGCCGGCGGCGGCGGCCTGCCCCACGCCGACGACCGAGAGGCCGAGGAGGCTGAGCAGGGCGACCAGGAACAGCTTGGCGATCATGCTCATACCGGACACGCGCGTGTGGGACTGCTGCATCGACCCAACCCCCAGGGATTCGTCATTCCGAGCACACCCGGCCGACATTCCCCCGGCGACAGGCGTGCGCCCGCTTGTGCGGACTGCCTGACCGTATGGGATCGCACCACCGATTGCAAAGCCAAATCCGGAAAATCTCGGATGGGCCGTGTCACCAGGTGGTGATCACACCACGAAGCGTGATGGACCTCCGCCATCGGCGTGCGGTCGTCCCGCCCGGGGATCCCGGGCGGAGGGGTCAGGCCTCGGAGACCGCGGTGACGAGCTTGGACAGGGTGTCCTTGGCGTCACCGAAGAGGAGCGTGGTCTTCTCGTCGAACAGCAGGTCGTTGTCGATCCCGGCGAACCCCGGCCGCATCGACCGCTTGAGGAAGACGATGTTGGCGGCTTCGTCGGCATTGATGATCGGCATGCCGTAGATGGGGCTGCCCGGGGTGTTCTTGGCCGCCGGGTTGACGGTGTCGTTGGCTCCCACCACCAGGGCGACGTCGGCCGTGCTCATCTCGGGGTTGGCCTCGTCCATCTCCTTGAGCTCGTCGTAGGGGACGTTGGCCTCGGCCAGGAGCACGTTCATGTGGCCGGGCATGCGACCCGCCACCGGGTGGATGGCGTAGAAGACCTCGACGCCCCGCGAGATCAGCAGGTCGGCGAGCTCGCGCGCCGTGTGCTGCGCCTGGGCCACGGCGAGCCCGTAGCCCGGGATGATCACGACCTTGCGGGCGTAGGCGAGGAGGACGCCGATGTCCTCGGGCGTGCCCGACTTGACCTGGCGGGTCTCGCCGCCTCCGTCGGCACCGGCACCGGCGGTCACCACCGAGCCGAACGCGCTGAACAGGACGTTGGACAGCGACCGTCCCATGGCCTTGGACATCATCCGGGTGAGGAGGATGCCCGAGGCCCCGACCAGGGTGCCGGCGATGATCAGCAGGTTGTTGTTGAGGGTGAAGCCCGAGGCCGCCACGGCCAGGCCGGTGAACGAGTTCAACAGCGAGATGAGCACGGGGACGTCGGCGCCGCCGATGGGCAGGACGAAGATGACGCCCAGCACCAGCGACAGGACGGCGGTGGCGATCATCAGCGGCACGCTGTCGGTCACGATCGTGGTCACGGCGAGGGCCACGATGCCCAGCCCGACCAGCCCGTTGATCACCTGCTGGCCCGGGTAGGTGATCGGCCGGCCGGTGATCAGCTCCTGGAGCTTGATGAAGGCGATGGCGCTGCCGCTGAACGACACACAGCCGATCAGGAGTCCGAGCATGCCCTCGGTGATGGCGTACACCGCCGGCTTGCCCGCACCCAGCGAATGGAGGTGGGCGTCACCGAGGAAGACCACGATGGAGATGAGCGCGGCGGCACCGCCGCCCACGCCGTTGAAGATGGCCACGAGCTGCGGCATCGCCGTCATCTTGACGAGGCGGGCCACCGGCACGGCGATGACGGCGCCCAGCACCATGGCGATGACGGCCAGGATCAGGTTCGTGGTGTGGCTCGAGAACTTCGCCACCGGGTTGAAGAAGGTGACCCCCACCGCCACCGTGGCCGCCGCCGCCGCCAGCAGGTTGCCGTTGCGGGCCTGCTTCGGCGAGCTCAGACCCTTGAGGGCGACGATGAACGCCACCGCCGCCGCCAGGTAGACGAGGTCGATCCACACCGGCGTGGTGGCCACCTTGGAGACGAGGATGATCGTGGTGGCGGTCACTTGGCACCGCCCTCGGTCTCGGACTTCGGACCCTTGGCGGCGTTGTCACCGGGCTTGGTCTTGAACATCTCCAGCATGCGGTCGGTGACGGTGAACCCGCCGACGATGTTGAGCGTGGCCAGGAGCACGGCGAAGAACCCGAGCACCATCTGGGCCGTCCCCGTGGCCGTGCCCATGATGATCATGGCGCCGACCAGCACGATGCCGTGGATGGCGTTGCTGCCCGACATGAGGGGGGTGTGGAGGATGCTGGGCACCCGGGACACGACCTCGTTGCCCACGAAGATCGCCAGGATGAACACGGTCAGGAACTCGAGGATGCCGGTCCCGCTGACGATGAAGATATCCCCGGTGAGGAAACTGCTCATGACTCCCCCTGCTCGTTGTCGGCGCCGGCTTCGGGCGCATCGGTGCTGTCCGTCGGTGCAGCCGGCTCCGTCTCCGGCTCCGGTGCCGGGACGCCGAGCCCCAGGGCCTCGGCCGTCGGGACGTGGACGACCGTCCCGGCCCGCACCACGCAGGTACCGGCCACGATCTCGTCCTCGAAGTCGGGCACGAGCAAGCCGTCGGTGACCACCAGGCCGAGGAAGTTCGCGACGTTGCGGGCGTAGAGGAAGCTGGCGTGCGTCGGCATCGAGGCGGGCGGGTTGGTCAGTCCGACCACCGTCACCCCGTCCACGACCACGTCCTCGCCCGGCTTCGACAGCTCGCAGTTGCCGCCCGAGTCGGCGGCCATGTCGATGATCACCGACCCCTCCGACATCCCGTGCACCATCGCCTCGGTCACGAGCACCGGCGCCTTGCGTCCGGGGATCTGGGCGGTGGTGATGACCACGTCGGACGCCATGACCTCGGCGGCCAGCAGCTCCTGCTGCTTGGCCAGGTACTCGGCCGACTGCTCCTTGGCGTAGCCACCGGCACCGTCCTGGGTCTCGAGGTCGAGCTCCACGAACTTGGCACCGAGGCTCTGCACCTCTTCCTTGGCGGCGGCCCGCACGTCGTAGGCGCGCACGACCGCTCCCAGCCGTCGTGCCGTGGCGATGGCCTGGAGGCCGGCGACGCCCGCCCCCATCACCAGCACCTTGGCGGGCGGCACCGTTCCTGCCGCCGTCATGAACATGGGGAAGAACTTGGCCAGGTGCTCGGCGGCCGACAGTCCGGCCCGATAGCCCGACACCGTCGCCTGCGACGAGAGTGCGTCCATCGACTGCGCCCGGCTGATCCGGGGCAGGAGGTCGAGGCTGTACACGGTGGCACCCCTGGCGGCCAGCGCCCGGACGACGTCGGCGGACGCCACCGGCTGCAGGAAGCTGAGCACCGAGGCGCCCTCGGGCAGGAGTGCCGCCTCGTCCACGGTCAGCGGCTGCACATGGGCCACGAAGTCGGCTCCGGCCAGCGCCGACACGGCGTCGGGGGCCATCGTGGCGCCGGCCTGGACGTACTGCTCGTCCGGGAACCGTGCTGCTGCTCCGGCACCGGACTGGATGACCACGTCCACGCCGGTCTTGGCCAGCTTGGCCGCCACCTCGGGGACGATCGCGACACGATCCTCCCCGGGGCGCGACTCCTTGATGACAGCGAGTTTCACGGGCATGGGTATACCAGGCATTCGGGGGGCACCTGCCACTCCGGCCCGGCCGGGGAGTGGGGCGGAGGACGGACCTGACATGGTAGCCAGGTCCGGTGGTCCGGGCCGCGTACGCCTGGGTCAGGGGACGGGGCGGCCGTCGGGACGCGACCACCGGTCGGCGCCGGGGTCGGGGTCGACGGTGGCCGTCGGCCCGGGGGGCGGGCTCAGGGCCGGTGCGGAGGTTGCAGGTCGGGGATCGCCTGCGGCCCGGCCACGTCGGCGAGACGGGCGTCGGGCTCCGGCTCGTGCACGGTGAGGAAGGTGTCGATCGGTGCCATGGTGCCGTCCGCCAGCAGCAGGGTCTCGTACTCGGTCCGGGAGAACACCGGGATCTCCGGGCCCTCGGCGAACGACCGGGCGTCGGCCCGCGGGATCGGCCGGGCGAAGAAGAAGCCCTGGGCGGCGTCGGCGCCGAACGAGGCGGCGATGCGGAGCTGGTTGGCGTTCTCGACCTGCTCGACGATGGCGGACATCCCGAGGGTGTGGGCCATGTGCACGACCGTCTCGACGACCAGCCGGTTGATCCCCTGGTTGGACTCGAGGCCGGCGACGAACGAGCCGTCGATCTTGACCGTGCTGATGGCGTGGCGCTTGAAGGGCTCGAACGACGACCAGTTGGTGCCCACGTCGTCGACCGACAGCTGCACCCCCATGTCGGACAGCGCCTGCAGGTCGGCCGCAGCGGTCGGGTCGACCACGGCGTCCTCGGTCACCTCGATGTTGAGCTGGTCACTCGGGAAGCGCGTCTGTTCGAGGGCTTCGGCCACCGCCAGCGAGACCTCGCCGCGCTGCAGCTGCTCGACGGTGCAGTTCACCCCGAGCTGGATGCTCCGGGACCAGTGGGTGGCTTCCTCGCACGCGGCGGCCACGATCCACCGGGTCAGCGGGCCGATGTCCCCGCTCGCCTCCGCCGCCGGAATGAGGAGGTCCGGGGAGATCCGCCCGCGGGTCGGGTGACGCCACCGGACGAGCGCCTCCATGCCGAGCAGCCGTCCCGTCGACACGTCGACGACCGGGAGGTACTCCAGATAGGGGGTCCCCTGCAGGGTGAACGTCGGCTCCGGGTAGGTCAGCATGGCATTGGGCTCCTGGTCCGGGCTGGTGCCGTCCCCTGCGGGGACAGTCCTCACCTGCCGGCCCTGTGCCCCATCCATCGTCCCGGTCGGACCCGTACTTGAGCGCTTCCCGTGCATTTCCGACGCCGGACGAGCCCGTCCGTCCCCCGTCCCGGGGTGCCCGTCCCGCCGGTTCAGGAACCGGGGCCGGACGCCTCCTCCGCCGCGGCGAGGAACGCCGGACGCTCGCCTCCGCCGTGGGCCACCAGGTTGGAGCCCGACACGTAGGCGGCGAGCGGCGAGGCCAGGAACAGGCAGATCCCGGCGATGTCGGCCGGGGTGCCGAACCGCCCGAGCGGCACCGTGGCCGCCACCCGCGCCATTCCCTCCTCCCCGCCGTAGTGGGCGTCGGCCGCCGGGGTGGCCACCAGTCCGGCGCTCAGCGTGTTCACCCGCACCTTCGGCGCCCACTCCACGGCCAGCGACGCCGACAGGCTGACGAGCCCCGCCTTGGCCGCGCCGTAGGCGGCCGTCCCCGGTGACGGGCGCAGGGCGCTGACCGAGGCGATGTTCACGATGGAGCCACCGTCGTCCTGGGACTGCATGACGGTGTTGGCGGCCTGCGCGCAGTAGAGAGGTGCCAACAGGTTGAGCTGGACGATCGACGCCGAGAACCGGGGCGACACCGTGGCGGCGTCGGCCGACGGCGAGCCGCCGGCGTTGTTGACGAGCACGTCGAGCCGTCCGAACCGGTCGGCAGCCGCGGCCACGGCCGCCGCGGCCTGGTCGGCGTCGCGCAGGTCGGCGCTGACGAAGAGCGCACGCCTGCTGGTCCCGCCGGCGTCGACCCCGGTGGGCAGGTCGTCCTCGGGCACCGGCGTCCGTCCGCACACGACCACCTCGGCGCCGGCGGTCAGGAATCCCTCCGCGATCCCCCGTCCGATCCCCTTGGCTCCGCCGGTCACCAGGGCGACCCGGCCGGTGAAGTCGAGCGGATCGGCCCGGTCGGTGCTCCTGCCTGCGGTCACTGCGGCCTCCCTGGTTCCGGCTGGTACTGTCCAGACCACTATTACCTGACACCGCATCAGATCCGAATCGGACGTGGCCGGCCCGGCCGGCCGGCGGTGCGGGCGAGCACCGCAGCACACGAGCATCCCAGCCACCCGCACACCCGTGCAGGGTCCCGGACCTCCCGCCCGCCTCCGGCAGGGGCGGGGGCCGCCGGCCCCGCCGCAGATCCCGGAGCGCCACATGCCCATCGTCACCCGACAGGACCGTCCCGGCATCGCCGAGGTGGTCATCGACCACCCGCCGGTCAACGCCCTCGACGTCGCCGGCTGGTTCGGCCTGGCCGACGCCGTACTGGCCGCCGGGCGCGTCCCCGACAACCGGGTGGTGATCCTGCGGGCCGAGGGGCGGGGCTTCTGCGCCGGCGTGGACATCAAGGAGATCCAGGCGCGGGGGGACGAGGCGCTGATCGGCGCCAACCGGGGCTGCTTCGCCGCGTTCGCCGCCGTCTACGAGTGCGAGGTCCCGGTGATCGCCGCCGTGCACGGGTTCTGCCTCGGCGGGGGGGTCGGGCTGGTCGGCAACGCCGACATCGTGGTCGCCTCCGACGACGCCAGCTTCGGCCTCCCCGAGGTCGACCGCGGGGCCCTCGGTGCGGCGACCCACCTGTCCCGCCTGGTACCCCAGCACCGGATGCGGTCGATGGTCTACACGGCGCAGCCGGCCACGGCCGAGGAGCTCCACCAGTACGGGTCGGTGCTGCGGGTCGTCCCCCGCGAGGCGCTGGTGGCCGCCGCCTACGAGGTGGCCGAGGACATCGCCGCCAAGAGCCCGACGATCATCCGCCGGGCCAAGGAGTCGCTGAACGGGATCGACCCCGTCGACGTCCGCCGCAGCTACCGGCTCGAACAGGGATTCACCTACGAGCTCCATGTCGCCGGTGTGGCCGACGAGCAGCGGGCCGCCTTCGTCGAGAAGCGCGACGCCGACACCACCCGATGACCCGGACCATCGACGCACAGGGGGGCCGCGCCCGTGGCTGACAAACGGACCACACTCGACGGCCTGGTCGGCGAGCTCGCCGACGGCATGACCATCGGCATCGGCGGCTGGGGGTCCCGGCGCAAGCCGATGGCCGCGGTGCGCGCCATCCTGCGCTCGGACCTGACCGGGCTCACCGTGGTGTCCTACGGGGGGCCCGACGTCGGGCTGCTGTGCGCGTCGGGCAAGGTGGCCAAGGTCGTCTTCCCGTTCGTCACCCTCGACTCGATCGCCACCGAGCCCCACTTCAAGGCGGCCCGCCAGTCCGGGGCCGTCGAGGCCATGGAGGTGGACGAGGGGATGTTCTACCTCGGCCTCCTGGCCGCGTCGCAGCGGATCCCGTTCCTGCCCACCCGGTCCGGCCTCGGCTCCGACGTCCTCACCATCAACCCGTCGCTGCGCACGGTGCGGTCCCCCTACGACGACGGCGAGGAGCTGGTGGCCATGCCCGCGCTCCGGCTCGACGCCGCCGTGATCCACGTCAACCGGGCCGACGCCGCCGGATCGGGCCAGATCCTGGGCCCCGACCCGTTCTTCGACGACCTCTTCCTGGGTGCGGCCGACCGCCGGTTCGTGACCACCGAGCGCATCGTGGCCACCGAGCAGCTGGCCGACGAGGGCCCGCTCCAGACGCTGTGCATCAGCCGCCTCCTCACCGATGCCGTGGTCGAGACCCCGGGCGGCGCCCACTTCACGGCGTGCGTGCCGGACTACGGACGGGACGAGGGCTTCCAGAAGGAGTACGTGGCCGCCGCAGGTGACCCCGGTGCATGGGCCGGGTTCCGCGAGCGGTTCCTCGCCGTCGACGAGGACGGCTACCAGGCCGCCACCCGCCGGGCGGCCGAGGAGCGGGCCGCCGCCAGGGCCGCCAAGGAGGGCGCATGACCGAGTCCACCGACACCGGGGTCACCCGGGCCGAGTACTGCGCCGTCGCCTGCGCCGAGGTGTTCCGCGGCGACGGCGAGGTGATGGCGAGCGCGTTCGGGACGGCCCCCGCGCTGGGGGCCCGGATCGCCCGGCTCACCTTCGCCCCCGACCTCGTGCTGACCGACGGCGACGCCGCCCTGGTGGCCGGCGCACCGCCACTGGGCGCCCGTCCGTCCGACCTGGTGCTCGAGTCCCACATGCCCTACCGCAGGGTGTTCGACGTGGTGTGGTCGGGTCGGCGCAACCTGATCATGATGGCGTCGCAGATCGACCGGACGGGCAACCAGAACATCAGCGCCATCGGCCCCTGGGCGCAGCCCAAGGCCCAGCTGGTCGGGGTGCGCGGCGCGCCGGGCAACACGGTCAACCACACCACCAGCTACTGGGTGCCGAACCACTCCCCCCGGTCCTTCGTCGACCGGGTCGACGTGGTCTCGGGTGTGGGCTGGGCGCGGGCGGCCGCGGCGGGACCGTCGGCCACCCGGTTCCACGAGATCCGGTACGTGGTGTCCAACCTCGGCGTGTTCGACTTCGCCACGCCCGACAAGGTGATGCGGCTGGCCTCGGTCCACCCCGGGGTGACCGTCGACGACGTGGTCGCCGCCACCGGGTTCGATCTCGTCGTGCCGGACGCGGTCCCCGAGACCCGGATGCCGACCCCGGAGGAGCTCGACCTGCTCCGCACCGTCCTCGACCCGCGTGGCGTCCGCGACCGCGAGGTCCCGGCGTGAGCCACCCGGCCCTCCACACCCCGTTCTGCGACCTCGTCGGCGTCCGCTACCCCATCGTCCAGACCGGCATGGGGTGGGTCGCCGGACCCCGGCTGGTGGCGGCCACCGCCGAGGCCGGCGGCCTGGGGATCCTGGCGTCGGCCACCATGACCTTCGACGAACTGGCCACCGCCCTGGCCGACGTGCGGACCCGCACCGACCGGCCGATCGGCGTCAACCTCCGCACCGACGTGGCCGACGTGGCCGACCGGGTACAGCTGATGATCGACAACGGCGTCCGGGTGGCGAGCTTCGCCCAGGCGCCCAACCCGGCGCTGGTCGACCGGTGCCGCTCGGCCGGACTGGTGGTCATGCCCACCATCGGGGCGCGGCGGCACGCGGAGAAGGTGGCGGAGTGGGGTGTCGACGCCGTCATCGCCCAGGGGGGCGAGGGCGGTGGCCACACCGGCGCCGTGCCGACCTCGCTGCTGGCGCCCGCCGTAGTCGACGCCGTCGGCGGCCGGGTGGCGGTGATCGCGGCCGGCGGATTCTTCGACGGCCGGGGACTGGTCGCCGCGCTGGCCTACGGGGCGGCCGGCATCGCCATGGGCACGCGGTTCCTCCTCACCCAGGAGAGCCGGGTGCCCGACGAGGTCAAGAAGCTCTATCTCCAGACGCCGGTGACCGGCACGGTGGTGTCCACCAGGGTCGACGGCGCACCCCAGCGGGTCATCCGCACCGACCTCGTCGACCATCTCGAGCACACCGGGTGGGTGCGCTCGCTCCCGCGTGCCCTCGCCAATGCCCACGCCTTCCGGAAGGAGACCCACTCGACGCTGCCGGCGCTGCTCAAGGAGGGCCGGGCCATGAAGCAGGGCAACGACCTGTCGTGGGCCCAGGTGGTCATGGCGGCGAACGCGCCGATGATGACCAAGGCCGCACTCGTCGACGGCCGCACCGACGTCGGCGTACTGCCCACCGGACAGGTGGTCGGGGAGATCACCGAGCTCCCGACCGTGGCGGAACTGATCGGTCGCGTCATGGACGAGGCCGGCCGCGTCCTGGACCGGTTCGGCGCCCCCGGCGCCCACTGAGCACCACGGCAGGCCCCCTTTACCTCATGGCGGAGGCGGTGTCCATAGGTGTCGCACAAGTTTGACGATGGGACGAAGGCCCATTGTTTCCCCGTTCAGGCTGGGCCATACTTTTCCCCTCACAGCATCACCGGCACACGACGGGGAGCGGTCCGACCGCTCCCGGACCCCGGACCCGACGTGTGCACCGAGCGGCCGAGGAGGTCAGATGGCAGGAGCTGCAGACCGACTCCCCGCAGGACGACGCGCCGGACGGGACACGCCGATGAGCATCACCGGTGTGGGTGCCGTCACCGGCTACGGCTGGGGAGCCAAGCACGTCTGGGACGGCTTCCTGCTCGGGGAGAGCGCCGTGCAGCTGCGTACCGGTCTGGACGGCTTCGTCGACGGTGGTCGGGCCTATGTGGCCACCATCCCCGAAGAGGGTGGACGCCCCGGTGGTCCGAGCCGGTTCATGCGGGCGGTGCGGTTCGCCGCCCGTGAGGCGATCGCCGACGCGCTCGAGCGGGGCTGGCGTCCCGGCCCCGTGGTCGGGGTCGTCCACTCGATGGTGCTGGGCGACGTGGAGATGTGGCGGGACTACTACCGGGCCGAGGCCGGCACCGTCCCGGGTCGCCAGTGGGTGCAGATGATGCCGGGCACCGTGATCTCCATGATGATGAAGGAGAACGACTTCCACGGCCCGGCCATGGCCGTCACGGCCATGTGCGCCTCGGGCAACGCCGGGATGCTGACGGCCAAGTCGTGGATCGACTCGGGGATCGCCTCCGACGTGATCCTCCTGTCGACCGACCTCTCGGGCATCCCCGAGAACCTCCGCCGGTTCCAGGACATCGGCGTGGCCGTGCTCGACCGCCCGCCGTTCGACGGGTGCCGGCCCTTCCAGGAGGGCAGCCGCGGCTTCGTGGGTGGCGAGGCGGCGGTCGCCATGGTGCTGTCCGGACAGCCGGACGGGGCCTACGCCGACGTGCTGGGCGGGGCCATGACCATGGACGCCTGGAGTGCGGTGTCGATCGCACCCGACCTCACGGAGATGTTCCGCTGCTTCCGCGAGGCACTGTCGGTGTCCGGTGTGGATCCCTCGGAGGTCGCCTACATGAACGCCCACGGCCCCGGCACCGCCCAGTGCGACGCCGCCGAGGCCCGGGTGCTCGACGAGCTGTTCCCCGACGCCCACGGGATCTTCTCGGTCAAGCCGCTGACCGGACACTGCCAGGGCGCGGCGTCCTCGGTGGAGCTCCTCGCCACCATCTATGCGTTCCAGACGGGCTTCGTCCCGGCACCTCCCCAGGTCGCCCAGGGACACCCTCGCCTCATCACCGGGCTCACCCCCCGCCGCGACGGGATGATGGTCAAGTCGTCGATCGGGCTCGGGGGCTACAACTCCGCCGTCGTCGTCGCCAAGCCCTAGGCGGCCCCATCGCCGGCCCCGGCGTCGGCAACCCGGCGTCGCTCCGTTGCGATCCGCGATTGCACGGATCAACCCCTCCGGCTAAAGCCCGGACACCGCCGGGCCGATGACTTGGGCCTATGGTGATCTCGAGCACGAACGAGGGTCGGCGACGCTCGGTCTCCTTCGGGCGGGTCGCGCTCGAGGACGGCCGGGCCATCGACGTCCCGTTCGAGCTGTCACGCAACCTCGGACTCGCCAACCAGGGCATCCAGACGCTCACGTGGGTCTACAGCCGACCCGACGACACGGTCCTGTGGTCCGGTCCGGCCGAGCAGTTCTTCGGGTTCACCGTGGGCACCCGTGGCTTCCTGGTCAACGGCAGCTCGCCGGAGGCCGACGACGGAGGCTTCATCGGTCCCGAGCTCCACCTGGGCGGCACCCCCGTCTCCGACCTCGGCGAGGAGCTGCTCGCCCCCATCCTCGAGCCGATCCGGGCCGGCGCCCCGGTCGGCACCTACGAGCTCTTCGCCCGGGTCACCTGCCCGGACGGCACCGAGCACCACCTGGTGATCCGGGCCTCGACCGTGGGGTCGAGCGCCCTCGGGGCCGGAGCCGTCGCCGGCGCGCTCGATCCGCACGACTGGCTGACCGGCGTCATCGTCGACGTGACCGCCCAGGAGCTGTTCGAGCAGGAGCTGGGCAGCCTCGTCGACCGCTACCGGCTCCTGACCGAGGTCTCCCCGGACCTCGTGATCGTGCACCAGAACGGCCTGCTGGTCTACGGGAACCGGGCCGCGGTCCGGGCATGGGGCGCCGAGTCGATGGACGAGTACTACGGCCACCCGATCACCGACTACATCCACCCGAACGACCTCAACGACACCGTGCAGCGGATCGCCGCCCTGACCGAGGAGGGCCAGTTCGTCGAGCACGGCGAAGCCCGGATCGTCTCCCCCGACGGCACGGTCACCGTCATGGAGGCGACCAGCATCCGCACCACGTGGGGCGGCGAGCCGGCGTTCCAGGTGATCCTCCGCGACGTGTCCGAGCGGCGGGCGGCCGAGGCCGCCGCCCGCTACCAGGCGAGCCTCGTGGCCCACGTGTCCGACGCCATCATCGGCATCGACACCGACGGACGGATCGAGAGCTGGAACGAGGCGGCCCAGAACATCTACGGGTGGACCGAGACCGAGGTCAAGGGGATGTCGATCGGCGCCGTGGTCACCGCCGACCGCACCGACAGCGCGGCCGTGCTCCGACGCGGTCAGCACACCCACCACCGCCGGGACGGATCCTCGGTCGAGGTCCTGGTCTCCATCGACCCGCTCATCGACGACGACACCCAGCCGTCGGGGTGGGTGGTGGTGTGCACCGAGCAGACCGACGCCCGCCAGGCCGAGGCCGGCCGGCGGGCGGCCGAGGAGCGCTACGAGGCCGTCGTCGCCTCGCTCAGCGAGGGCATCGTCCTCTTCGACGAGAACGGCGACATGAGCGCCCACAACCAGGCGGCGGCCACCATCCTCGGGGACCGCCTCAACCGGTTCCAGGGTCACCGCCTGTTCACCGGCGACGCCGTCGCCACGTCCGCCGACGGCCAGCTGCTGACCCTCGAGATGTTCCCCCACGTGCGCACCCAGCGGACGGGTGAGCCCGAGGACGAGGTCGTGATCGGCGTCACCGACGGGGCCGGCGGGTTCCAGTGGCTGTCCATGAGCTCCCGGCTGCTGACCGGGGCCAACCAGTCCGACGCGCCCATGGTCGTGTGCTCCTTCACCGACGTGACCGACCGCAAGGTGGCCGAGTCGAAGCTCCAGTGGATGGCTTTCCACGACTCGTTGACCAGGCTGGGCAACCGCCAGAAGTTCACCGAGGAGCTCGAGCGCGAGCTGATGCTGTCGATGCAGCACGGGTCCAACCTGGCCGTGCTCTTCATCGACCTCGACCACTTCAAGTGGGTCAACGACTCCTACGGCCACACCAGCGGCGACGAGCTCCTGATCGAGCTGGCCCGCCGGTTCAAGTCGATGGCCCGCAAGGCCGACATGGTCAGCCGGTTCTCCGGCGACGAGTTCGTGGTCCTGTGCCCGAACGTCCGTGACGTCGACCATGCCGTCGAGCTCGCCACCGAGTACGCACGGGTGACCGAGGCGCCGTTCAACCTGTCGACCCACCGGTCCGTCGTGGTGACGGCCAGCGTGGGTGTGGCCTACGTGGCCAAGGGCGCCCAGACGGCCCAGGACATCCTCCAGCAGGCGGACACCGCCATGTTCACGGCGAAGAAGAAGGGCCCGTCGCGCATCGAGGTGTTCGACGAGTCCCTGCGCGAGAACACCGTCGAGCGCCTGGAGATCTACAACGACCTCCGGCACTCGATCGAGAACGACGAGCTCGTCGTCCACTACCAGCCCATCGCCTCGGTGTCGACCGGCACCATCGTGGCGTTCGAGGCGCTGGTCCGGTGGAACCATCCCACCCGGGGCCTGCTCGGTCCGATGGAGTTCATCCCCTTCGCCGAGCAGACCGACCTCATCCACTCGCTCGGCCGCTGGGTGCTCCGCGAGGCGTGCACCACGATGGCGCGGTGGCGGTCCGAGGTGCCCGGCGCCGAGGACGTCTACATCACCGTCAATCTGTCGGTGCACCAGCTGAGCGACGCCTCCCTGCTCGACACCATCACCAAGGTTCTGGCCGATTCGGGTCTGCCGGCCGAGGCACTGGTGCTCGAGGTGACCGAATCGGTGGTGATGAGCGAGACCCCCGAGACCGTGGAGGCGCTGAAGGGCATCGAGGCCATGGGCGTCGGGCTCGCCATCGACGACTTCGGGACGGGCGAGTCCTCGTTGGCCCGCCTGAAGAAGTTCACCGTCAAGGTGCTCAAGATCGACAAGTCGTTCGTGGACGGGCTCGGGGACCACGGCACCGACGAGGCCATCGTGCGGGCCATCGTGCAGCTCTCGAAGGCGCTGAACCTGACCGTGCTGGCCGAGGGGGTCGAGACGCCCGAGCAGCTCGAGACGGTGGCCGCTCTCGGCTGCGACCTGTACCAGGGCTACCTGATGTCGCGGCCGGTCAGTGCCGAGCAGGTCGACTTCGCCAAGCAGGCGGAGACGACCTCGCAGACAGACCTCCCCGCGTAGCGGCGTGCCCCGTCACCCGCTACGCGGGGCGGGCCCGCACGGTGCGTTCCACGGGGACGGGACTCAGCCGAGGCGCTCGATGATGGTGGCGTTGGCCTGCCCGCCGCCCTCGCACATCGTCTGCAGTCCGTAGCGGGCGCCGGTCCGCTCCATCTCGTGCAGGAGGGTGGCCAGGAGGCGGGCGCCGGAGCCGCCGGTCGGATGGCCGATGGCGATGGCCCCGCCGTTGACGTTCACCCGGTCCATGTCCGGGTGGTGCTCCTTCTCCCAGGCCAGGACCACCGAGGCGAACGCCTCGTTGATCTCGACCAGGTCGATGTCGTCGAGCGACAGCTTCGCCTTCTCGAGGACCAGGGTGGTCGCCGGGATCGGCGCCGTCAGCATGATCACCGGGTCGTTGGCGGCCACCGCGAACGTGTGGAACCGGGCACGGGGGGTGAGTCCCAGCTGTCCGGCCCGCTCCTCGGACATGATCAGCACGGCGGCGGCGCCGTCGGAGATCTGCGACGACGAGGCGGCCGTGACCAGGCCGTCCTCCACGAAGCAGGGCGGGAGCTGCGCGAGCTTCTCGTACGTCGAGCCCGCCCGCACCCCTTCGTCGAAGGTGAGCGGTCCCTCGCCGGCCGGGTCGCCCTCGTCGGTGCCGGCCACGGCGACCTTGTCCTCGATCCGGGCCCGGCGGGTGGCCAGGGGGAGGATCTCCCGCTCGAAGCGTCCCTCGGCGATGGCGAGGGACGCCCGCTCGTGGGAGCGCAGGGCGAACCGGTCCATCTCCTCGCGGGTGATGCCCCACCGGCGGGCGATCTCCTCGGCGCACAGGCCCTGGTGGATGAAGTCGAAGCGCCCGTGGACGGTGGGACCGTAGGCGTCGCCGGGACCGTGCTCGGTGGTCGACCCGATGGGTACCCGGCTCATGGCCTCGACACCGCCGCCGATCACGATGTCCATGGCGCCCGAGGCCACGGCCTGGGCGGCGAAGTGCACCGCCTGCTGGGCCGACCCGCACTGGCGGTCGACGGTGGTCCCCGGGACCGTGTCGGGGAACCCGGCGGCCAGCGCCGCGTTGCGGCCGATGTTCATGGCCTGCTCGCCCACCGTCATGGTGCAGCCGAAGATCACGTCCTCGACCAGGGCGGGGTCGAGGTCGTTGCGGGCGACCAGGGCGGCGAGCGGCTGGGCCGCCAGGTCCACCGCGTGCCACCCGGACAGTCGCCCGTTCTTCCTTCCCACCGGGGTACGGACGACGTCGACGATCACAGCGCTGGCCATGGCGCCATTGTGGCCGATGGGGCACGGTTGCCGGAAATCTGGCGGTGTGTCAGATTTCCCCTCGACCGCGCCGGGCGTGCCGCGCCACCGGCCGAAGCGAGGGACCCGCCCGATGGACCAGCCCATGGACCTGCACTACACCGACGCCCAGGAGGCGTTCCGGGCCGAGGCGCGCGCCTGGTTGGCCGCCCACGCGCCGGCGCCGAGGTCACTCCCGTCGCTCGACACCGCCGAGGGCTTCGAGGCCCACCGCGCCTGGGAGGCCGAACTGGCCGCCGACCGCTGGTCGGTGGTGTCGTGGCCCGAGCGCTACGGCGGGCGCGGCGTCGGGATCCTCGAGTGGCTCGTCTTCGAGGAGGAGTACTGGCGGGCGGAGGCGCCCCTGCGGGTCAGCCAGAACGGCGTGTTCCTGCTCGCCCCCACCATGTTCGAGTTCGGTACCGACGACCAGAAGGCACGCTTCCTCCCTCCGATGGCCTCCGCCGAGGAGATCTGGTGCCAGGGGTGGTCCGAGCCCGACGCCGGGAGCGACCTCGCCGGCATCCGCAGCCGCGCCCGCCGCTCCGACGCCGAGGGCGGCTGGGTCCTCAGCGGACAGAAGACGTGGGCCTCACGGGGCGCCTTCGCCGAGTGGTGCTTCGGACTGTTCCGGACGGATCCGGAGGCCGAGCGCCACCGGGGCCTCACCTACTTCCTCGTCGACATGGCGACCCCGGGGGTCACCGTACGTCCCATCCCCCAGATCGACGGCGAGACCGGGTTCGCCGAGCTCTTCTTCGAGGACGTGTTCGTCCCCGACGCCCACGTGCTCGGCGAGGTGGGCAGGGGCTGGAACGTGGCCATGGCGACCGCCGGGTCCGAGCGCGGGCTCAGCCTGCGCAGCCCCGCCCGCTACAGCCGTGCCGCCGACCGGCTCGTCGGGCTGTACGCCGAGCAGCTGGCTCGCGACCCGGAGCGCGCCCGCCGCAGCGCGGACGCCGTGGCCCGCGCCTGGGCGGCGGCCGAGGCCTACCGCTGCAACACCCTGTGGACGGCCACCCGGGTCCTCGACGGCGGATCGGTCGGGCCCGAGGCCAGCGCCAACAAGATCCACTGGTCCGAGACCGACCTGGCCATCCACCGGGCGGCCCTCGACCTCCTCGGCCCCGCCGCCGAACTCCACGGTGACGGGGTCGACGCACCCTGGCTGGACGGCTACCTGTTCGCCCTGGCGGGCCCCATCTACGCCGGCACCAACGAGATCCAGCGGAACGTGGTGGCCGAGCGCATGCTCGGGCTGCCCCGGGCCTGAGCGGGAGCGACCGACATGCACTTCGCCTTCACCGACCAGCAGCTCGAGTTCCGGGACGCCGTCCGACAGGTCCTGGCCAGGGAGTGCACGCCCGACCACGTCCGCGCCGCCTACGCGGCGCCGACGGCGAGGTCGGCCCGGTGGTCCGTCCTGGCCGACCTCGGCGTCGTCGGGCTGACCGTGCCCGAGGCCCACGGCGGGCTCGGGCTCGCACTGGTCGACCTGGTACCCCTGGCCGAGGAATCGGGACGGGTGGCGCTCCCCGAGCCCCTGGTGGCGACCACCGGACTGGCCGCGCCGCTGCTGGCCGACCTCGACGCCGGCGGCCCCGCCGACCCCCGCATCGGGCCGTGGCTCGACGCCCTGGCGACCGGGGACCTGACCGCCGCCGTGGCCGATCCCCGGTGGCCGGAAGGGCCCGTCGCCGGGGCCGTCGGCGCCGACCTGCTCCTGCTGGTGGCCGGGGGGACCGACAGTGTCGAGCTGCACGGCGTCGAGGGGTCGACCGTCACCGTCGATCCGGTGCCCTCCCTCGACCCGACACGCCGTCTGGGCACGCCGGTGTGGGGCCCGTCGCCGGACACGCTGCTCGCGTCGGGGGCCCGGGCCGCCGCCCTCCTCGCCGCCACCGCCGACCGGGCCGCCGTCGCCGTCGGAGCCGAGCTCCTGGGTCTGGCCGACGCCATGATCGCCACCGCTGCCGCCTATGCCAGGGACCGCCAGCAGTTCGGCAGGCCCATCGGCAGCTTCCAGGCCGTCAAGCACCTCCTGGCCGGGGCGCAGGTCCTGCTCGAGTTCGCCCGACCGGTGGTCTGTGCGGCCGCCTGGGCCATCGACACCGGCGCCGGCGACCGGTCCCGGGCGGCGTCGGTGGCCAAGGCCTACGCCGCCGAGGCCGCCCTGGAGGCGGCACGCGTGTCCCTGCAGGTCCACGGGGCGATCGGCTACACGTGGGAGTGCGACCTCCACCTGTGGCTCAAGCGGACCTGGGCCCTGGCCGAGGCGTGGGGTTCGGCGGCGGACCACCGGTCCCGCCTCCTCGACTCGCTCCTGGCCGAGCGCTGAGTCGGTCCCCGGACGGCTGACGACGCGACCGGCGTGCGGGCGGGCGGGCGGTGGCCTACGGCTGGGCGAAGGCGTAGACCGGCACGCCGTTGTACTGCAGCGAGTGCGACGGGAGGTAGGGGCCGTTGATGATGACGGCCAGGCTGCCGGTGGCGGCCGGGCCCGCGTCGCCCTCGATGGTCACGACGGCCCCGTCCGGCCAGACCTGGGCCACCAGTCCGACGTGGACGGATGACGCCGTCGACCACGGACCCGTCCCGTAGAGGACGGCGTCACCCGGCAGCGGCGTGGCCGTCGGCGGCAGCACCCCGGTGCCGGCGGCCGCCCAGTCGTAGATGTCGCCGGTGAACGCGTACGACGGGATCGGCACCCCGGCCTGCTCCCACACCCAGGTGGCGAACAGCGCGCACCACGCCTCGCAGGGCCCGTAGGGATTGCAGAAGTAGCCCGTGTCGGGGTCGGCGTTCACCTGCCGGGCCGCCACCGAGACGATGGCCGACGCCGTGGCCGACGGTGACGGGTCGGGTGGATTGGTGAAGGAGTAATTGAAGCCGTCCGGGTCGAGGAGCCAGTAGCCCGAGCCGTCCTGGTCGAGGGTGATCGCCGCCACCGGCAGGATGACGTGCGGATCGCCGTCCAACCCGCTCCCGAGCGAGCCCCGGAAGACGGCGTCGCCCTCGGTGAAGACCCCGCCGTCGGTGGCCACGAAGTAGTAGCCGTCGTCGTCCGGGGTGGGGGTCATGCCCACGATCGGATCGTTGAGCGGTGAACCCCCGATGGAGCCGTGGAACCCGGCGGCCCCGAAGCTGAAGATGCCCCCGTCGCCCCCGACCAGCCAGTAGCCGTCGCCCGAGTGGGTGGCGGCCATGCCGGTCACCGGCGACACCAGTGGCGTACCGCCCATGGAGCCGAGGAACGGCGCGTCGCCGAAGGCGAACACCCCGCCGTCGGAGGCGACCAGCCAGTAGCCGCGTCCGTCGGGTGTCGCCGCCATGCCGACGATGGGCTGGTTGAGGGGGACTCCGCCCATCGAGCCGTAGAACCCGGCGTCGCCGAAGGCGAACACCCCGCCGTCGAGCGCCGCCAGCCAGTAGCCGCGTCCGTCGGGTGTGGCGGCCATGGCCACGATCGGGCCCTGGAGGTGCAGTGCCCCCAGCGAGCCGTAGAAGCCGGCGTCCCCCACGGCGTAGACCCCGCCGTCGGCCGAGGCGAGCCAGTAGCCCTCGTCGGACACCGTGGCCGCAGGGTTGGCCGTCTGGGTCACCACGACGGAGTTGAGCGGGACGGTGACCGGGGGACCCGCGGCCGGCGCGCCGAACCCGAGGACACCGCCCCCGGCGTACAGGTGCGGCCCGGCCAGTGCCTGGCCCACCAGGGCGGAACCGTCGTCGGCCCCCGCCGGGGTCGCCACGCCCACGGCGGCGACGGTGGTGAGCACGGCGGCGACGGCGGTCAGCAGCGCTCGAACCGGTCCTCGCATCGCGCCCATGCTAGGCAGCAGCCGCGGCGGGCGAAAGGGGTCGGCGCCGGAATTCACACCGTTCACAGGGCGTTCACCGGGTCCGCGGCCGGAACCGGCCGGTGGACCGGCCACCGGGGCCGGACCGCAACTGACACTCCGTCAGAACCGGGGATACACTCGCCCCATGGCCGAACTGCCCAAGATCATCTCCGTCGACGACCACATCGTCGAGCCAGCCACCACGTGGACCGACCGCATCCCGTCCAAGTACCACGACGTCTGCCCGCGCATCGTGCGGGCGCCCATGGGCGAGATCACGTACGTGGGCGGCAAGCTCACGGTGAAGCCCGGATCGGAGGGCAACCCGACCGACTGGTGGTACTACGAGGACCTCAAGCGGCCGCTGCTGCGGGTCGACTCGGCGGTCGGGGTTCCCCGCGACGAGGTCACCATGAAGGGCATCACCTACGAGGACATGCGCCCCGGCTCCTACAGCCAGAAGGAGCGCCTCGAGGACATGGACGACAACCACATCGAGGCGTCGCTGTGCTTCCCGACCTTCCCGCGCTTCTGCGGGCAGACCTTCACCGAGGCCCAGGACAAGGAGCTCGCCCTCCTCTGCGTCGAGGCCTACAACGACTACCAGGTGGAGGAGTGGTGCGCCGGCACCGGGGGGCGGCTCGTCCCGCTCATCATCGTGCCGCTGTGGGACGCCCACCTGGCCGCCGCCGAGGTGCGGCGCAACGCCGAGCGCGGCGTACGGGCCGTCTGCTTCTCCGAGATCCCGGCCTACCTCGGCCTGCCGTCGATCCACGACCCGGACAACTACTGGGACCCGTTCTTCGCGGCGTGCGACGACACCTCGATGGTGGTCAACATGCACATCGGCTCGAGCTCCAAGATGCCCTCGACCTCGCCCGACGCGCCGGCCGCCGTCGGCTCCTCGCTCACCCACATCAACGCCGAGCTGTCGATGACCGACTTCCTCCTGTCCGGCCTCTTCGAGCGGTTCGCCAACCTGAAGGTGGCCTACTCGGAGGGGCAGATCGGCTGGATCCCCCACCTGCTGCACCGGATGGACGTGGTGTGGGAGGAGAACCGGGGCTGGGGCGGCGTCGGCGACAAGGTCCCGAACCCCCCGTCGAGCTACTTCGGCGACCACGTCTACGGCTGCTTCTTCGACGACCCGCACGGACTGACCCTCATCGACGAGATCGGCGAGGACAACATCACCTACGAGTCGGACTACCCGCACTCGGACTCGACGTGGCCGCGCACCCGGGAGATCGCCGAGAAGCAGATGGCGGGGCTCACCGACGAGCAGCGCTACAAGGTCGTGCGCGGCAACGCCATCAGGCTGTTCGGCCTCGACTTCCAGTGACGTCCAAGCAGTAGACCGACGTGGACCTGCGCTACAGCGACGCCGAGCAGGCGTTCCGCAACGACCTGCGCGCCTGGCTGCAGGCGACCGTCCCCGGCCTCCCGCCCAAGCCGGCCCCCGACGACTGGCCCGGGCGCCGGGCGTACGACACCCATTGGCAGCGGCTCCTGTCCGACGCCGGCTACGCCGGGGTGGACTGGCCCGTCGAGGGTGGGGGGCGCGGGAGCACGGCCGTCGAGGAGCTCATCTTCAAGGAGGAGCTGGAGCGGGCGCACGCCCCCTACGTCGGGGTGAATTTCGTCGGCCTCCTGCACGCCGGGCCCACGGTGATCGCCGAGGGGACCCCCGGGCAGCGGGCCCGGTTCCTGCCCCCGATCCTCCGGGGCGACGAGGTCTGGTGCCAGGGGTTCTCGGAGCCCAACGCCGGCTCGGACCTCGCCTCCATGCGCACCCGGGCGGTGCGCGACGGCGACGACTACGTGGTCTCCGGGCAGAAGATCTGGACGTCGCACGCCGAAGTGGCCGACTACTGCGAGCTGCTGGTGCGCACCGGCCCCGAGGACAGCCGCCACCGGGGCATCTCCTGGCTCATCCTGCCCATGGACGCCCCCGGTGTCGACATCCGCCCGCTCCACACCATCGCCGGCTCGACCGAGTTCGCCGAGCTGTTCCTGGACGAGGTCCGGATCCCGGTGGCCAACCGGGTGGGCGAGGAGAACGACGGGTGGCGCGTGACCATGGTCACCCTCAGCTTCGAACGGGGCACGGCGTTCGTCGGCGACCTCCTCGAGGCCATCGAACTGCTGGACACCACCGTGGCGCTGGCCCGCCGCACCGGCGCCTGGGCCGACCCCGGCGTCCGGCGTCAGGCCGGTCACCTGAAGGCCGAGCTCGACGCGCTGTACGCGCTGACCAAGCGCAACGTGTCCCAGGCGGCCCGCACCGGGATCCCGGGTGTGGGTGGGACCTACTTCAAGCTCGCCTACTCCGAGACCCGCCACAAGCTGGGCGAGTACTCGCTCGGCCTGCTGGACCGGGCGGGACTCGCCGCCCACGACGTCGAGGGGACCGACGGCGAGGGGTTGCTGCCGGCGGGGACCATGGTCGAGGACTGGCTCCGGGGGATCTCGCTGACCATCGCCGCCGGCACCTCGCAGATCCAGCGCAACATCGTGGGCGAGCGGATCCTGGGGCTCCCGAAGGAGCCCCCGGCGGTGACGGGACGGAAGGGCTAGGGACGGTGGACTTCGAGGTCTCGGAATTCCAGACGGAGCTGGCCGACGGCATCCGCCGGCTGTGCGAGGGCGCCTTCCCGTTGGAGGACATCCGCCGAGTCGAGTCGACCGACCGGGTGGTGGACCGGGCCGGATGGGCGAAGCTGGGCGAGGCCGGCGTCTTCCACCTGTGCCTGGCCGAGTCGGCCGGCGGCGTGGGCCTCGGACTGGCCGAGGCCGCCCTCGTCTTCGAGGAGCTGGGCCGGTCCCTGGTGCCGGGTCCCCTGGTGGCGTCGCACCTGGCCGCCGGACTGGTCGACGGCGCCGACGACGGCTCCGTCGTGGTCGGGCTGGTCGAGCGACCGGCGGCCGGCGCCGTGGGCACGGGCACCCTGCCGGTGGTGATCGAGCAGCTGGCCGACCTGGACGTGCTCCTGGTCGTGACGGACCGGGGGATCGAGCGGCTCGACCCGCGGGCCCTGGACGCCACGCCGCTGCCACGGCCCATGGATCCGCTCACCCCCGTCTGGTCCGTGTCCGCCCTCCCCGTCGGCGAGCCCGTCGCCGGGTCCGAGGTCGCCCACTGGTGGCGGCGCGACGGTGCCGTGCTGACCGCCGCGCTCCAGGTCGGGATGGCCCAGTGGGCCTGCGACCTCGCCGTGGAGTACGCCAAGGGCCGCGTCCAGTTCGGACGGCCGATCGGCGGGTTCCAGGCGGTCAAGCACCTGTGCGCCGACATGGCCGTCCGGGCCGAGGTGGCCCGGTGCGCCGTGCAGGCCGCCGCCGTCACCGTGGACCAGCCCGACGTGGGCGACCCCGACGTGGCCGCAGCCGGCGCCAAACTGCTGGCCGACGAGGCCGCCGTCACCAACGGTCGGTCGTGCATCCAGGTCCACGGCGGGATGGGCTTCACCTGGGAGGTGCCCGCCCACCTCGCCTACAAGCGGGCCCGGGTCCTCGCCACCCAGTTCGGCGGGGACGACGCGTCGGCCGAGGCGCTGGCCGACGCGCTGGCCGACGCGCTGGCGACCGGCTGACGGACGTCCCGTCCCCCACGGGGGACCCGAAGAAGTGAGGAATCCACGGTGACCGACTCCACCATCGAACCGCCCGCCCACGTGGTGCCCGTGCTGCCCACCGGCACCGTGTCCTTCGGGATGCAGCTGCCGGTGCAGTCCCAGTCGACCATCTACGTGGAGCCGTGGGAGCCCGGAGCCGGCCCGGCCGAACTCGCCCGTGTGGCCCGGGCGTGCGAGGACGCCGGCTTCTTCTACGTCGGCGTGTGCGACCACACGTTCATCCCCGACCGCCTGGCCGGTGCCATGAGCACCACCTGGTACGACACGGTGGCCACCCTCGGGTGGCTGGCCGGCGTGACCCGTGAGATCCGCCTGCTCTCCCACATCTACGTGGCCGCACTCCGCCACCCGCTGCGGGCGGCCAAGGAGTTCGCCACCGTCGACGTGCTCTCCTCCGGCCGGGTCATCTGCGGGGTCGGAGCCGGCCACGTGCACGAGGAGTTCGACCTGATGGGGCCGCCGTTCGACGAGCGCGGGGCGGCGACCGACGAGGCCGTCGCCGGGCTCGCCCTCGGCCTGAGCGACGAGTTCCCCGAACTGCCCGGCCCGCGGTGGCCGGCGTCCGGGGTGGGCCTGCGACCCCGCCCGGTGCAGTCGCCCCGACCCCCCATCTGGGTGGGTGGCTCCTCGCCGGCCGCACTGCGGCGCACCGCCCGGTTCGCCGACGGGTGGCTGCCCCAGTCGGTCGGTCCCAACGTCGAGCTCCTGGCCACCCTGCGCGAGCTGCGGGCGGAGTACCGCGCCGGGGCCCCGCTCGACATCGGCGCCATCGCCTACCCCCTGTACGTGGGTACCCCGCCGCCCGGCAACGACCTGCCGCCGGGCACGGTCCAGGGCGGGCCCGAGGAGCTGGCCGCGTACCTGCGGCCGTTCGGCGAGGCCGGGGTGGGCCAGGTCCAGGTCCGGTTCCCGGCGCACTCGCCCGAGGAGCTGTGCGACCAGATCGCCTCCTTCGGCGCCCAGGTGATCCCGCTGGTCAACGGCTGAGCCGCCGGGCGGGTCCCGTCAGGGGGCCGCGGTCACCGGGGTGGTCGTGGAGGTCCTGGCGGGGACGGTGGTGGTGGTCGACGGATGCGTGGTCGTGGTGGAACCCGACGGCCGCGTGGACGTCGTGGTGGTCGACGGGTGGCCGACCGTCGTCGTGGTGGTGCCCGGGTGCGACGTCGTCGTCGTGGACGGGGCCGGCTCCGTGGTGGTCGTGGTGGTCGCCGCCGGGTGGGTGGTGGTGGTGGTGGTCGCCGGCAGGATCCCGGGGATCAGGCCGTTCGGGTTGGTGGTCGTGATGGTGGTGACGGCCTTGGGCGCCGGCGGGTACACCAGGGTGAGCGCGCCGAAGCCGAGGAAGGCCACCACCATCAGCACGGTCGACCGGCGGATCGGCACCGAGCGCGACACCGGCTCGGCCATCAGTCCGATCAGGGCGCTCTGGGGCGCCGGGGCCAGGTAGGCCTCGTCGGTCGGCCGGGGCAGGTCCTCGGCGGCGTCGTCCGCCGCGTCGGCGTCCCCCTGGTCGGTGCCGTCCCCCGACGGCCCGTCCCCGCTCACGGCGTCCGCCTGGTGACCCCGTTGACGACCCCGGGTGAGGCGACCCCGGCGTCGCGCAGGGCGCCGGCGGCCCGCAGGCGGATCTCGCGGGCGACCTCGAACTGACGCCCCGGCAGCGTGCGGGCGATGAGGCGCAGCTGGACGTAGCCGACGTCGATCGTCTCCACCCCGGCCACCACCGGGTCACCCAGCAGCAGATCGGACCACTCGGGGTCGGCGGCCATGTCGGCCACCACGCCCTTCAGGAGCCGGGTGACCTCCACCAGGTCCTCGGTGACCGCCACCGGGATGTCGATGACGGCACGCGACCAGTCCTTCGAGAGGTTGGTCACCTGGCGGAGGGCGCTGTTGGGCACGACCACCAGCTCCCCCTGCTGCGTCCGCAGCTTGGTGACCCGCAGCGTCAGCTCCTCGACCGTCCCCGTGATCCCCGTCGTCTGGCCGGGCGTCGACAGGCGGATGACGTCCCCGAAGGCGAATTGGTGCTCGGCGAAGAGGAAGAACCCGGCCAGCAGGTCCCCCACCATCTGCTGGGCCCCGAAGCCGAGTCCGATCCCGATCACGGTGGCGGGCGCCACCAGGGTGGTGAGCGGGATCCCCAGCCGGTCGAAGGCGAGGATGCCGACCACGAAGTACGTGAGGGCCACCGCCACCCACTCGACCGCCTCGCTGATGGCCCGCGAGCGCTTGAGCGACTCGGAAGGCACCAGTCCGGTCTCGATCTGGCGCTTGAGCTGGGTGTCGATCCACCGGCGGCGCCGTGCGCCCACCCAGTGGGCGAGACGCACCAGGAGCCCGGCACCGAGCAGGAGCACGATGACCGGCAGCAGGCTGTCGCGGAGGTAGGCGGTGTGGATGCCCGCACCTTACCGTCGGCGCCGGCGACCCCCGGGGCGCAGGCCGCCCGCCCCGACGGGTGCGGCCCGACGGGCGCCCCTGCCGCACGGTCCGCCTGCGTGCCATAATCTGACGCACTGTCAGTTCCGGGGGGACCCGGTGACGGGGTCGCAGACGACCGCCACCCGCCCACCGCTCGTCCACGCGCAACAGGTCCGCGGGCAGATGCCCGCGGCACACGGAGGGAACGCCACCATGCTCGACTACGTGATCCGCAACGGCACCGTCGTCGACGGCACCGGCACCCCCGGCTTCCGGGCGGACGTCGGGATCCGGGACGGGATGATCGTCGCCGTCGGCACCGTCGACGAGGCGGGCGCCACCGAGCTCGACGCCGAGGGCCTGGTCGTCGCCCCGGGGGTCATCGACCCCCACACCCACTACGACGCCCAGCTGTTCTGGGACCCGACGGCGTCCCCCTCGAACCTGCACGGCGTGACCACGGTGATCGCCGGCAACTGCGGGTTCACCCTCGCCCCGATCAAGCCCGAGGACCACGACTACATCCGGCGGATGATGGCCAAGGTCGAGGGGATGCCGCTGGTGGCCCTCGAGGACGGGATCGACTGGAACTGGCAGACCTTCGACGAGTACCTCGCCCGACTCGAGGGCAACCTCGGCGTCAACGCCGGGTTCCTGGTCGGGCACTGCGCCATCCGCCGGTGGGTCATGGGCGCGGACCGCGCCGACGAGGTCGCGGACGACGAGGAGCTGGCCGCCATGGTCCGGCTGCTGGCCGAGTCGATCGAGGCCGGGGGGCTCGGGTTCTCGTCGTCGCAGTCGCGTACCCACTCGGACGGGGACGGCAACCCGATCTCCTCGCGCTACGCCGACCGCCGCGAGATGCTGGCCTTCTGCGAGGTGGTGCGCGACCACCCGGGCACCACCCTCGAGTACATCACCAACGGGTGCCTCGACTCGTTCACCGACGAGGAGATCGACCTGATGGTGTCCATGTCGACCACGGCCCGCCGCCCGCTCAACTGGAACCTGCTGACCGTCGACTCCCGCACCCCCGACAAGACGGCCCGCCAGCTCGAGGCGTCACGCGCCGCCGAGGCGGCCGGCGGCCGGATCATCGCCCTGACCATGCCCACCCTGGTGCCGATGAACATGAGCTTCCGCACCCACTGCGCCCTCTTCCTGATCCCGGGCTGGGGTGACGTGATGGGACTGCCCGAGGCACAGCGCATCGAGCAGCTGCGTGACCCGGCGGTGCGGGGTCGCCTCGACGAGCTGGCCCACTCCGAGGACGCCGGTGTGTTCCGCCGGCTGTCCCACTGGGCCAACTACATCATCGGTGACACCTTCGCCCCGGAGAACGCCGGCTACAGCTGGCGTGACGTCGGCTCCATCGCCGAGGAGCAGGGCAAGGAGCCCTTCGACGCCCTGCTCGACCTGGTCATCGCCGACGACCTGCGCACCGTCCTGTGGCCCAAGGCCTCCGACGGCGACGCCGCGTCGTGGGAGGCACGGGTGGACGTGTGGAAGGACCCCGGCGCCCTCGTCGGCGGTTCCGATGCCGGTGCGCACCTGGACCGCATGTGCGGGTCCAACTACCCGACGTCGTTCCTGGGTGACTGCCTGCGCAACCGCAAGCTGGTCCCGATGGAGCAGGCCGTGCACTGGATGACCCAGGCTCCCGCCGAGCTGTTCGGCCTCCACGACCGGGGCCGGGTGGCCGAGGGGCTGCGGGCCGACCTGTTCGTCTTCGACCCCGAGACGGTGGCCTCGGAGCCGGCCACGCTGGTCGACGACCTGCCGGGTGGGACGGCCCGCCTGATCGCCGACTCCATCGGCGTCACCCGGGTCCTGGTCAACGGCATCGAGACGGTGGCCGACGGGCGGCCCACCGGCAACCTGCCCGGCACCCTGCTGCGTTCGGGCCGCGACACCGTCACCGTCGACACGGCCACCACCGCCTGAGTCCGACGCACCGGTGGCGCACCGGCGCGGTCCTCCACTCGCCGACGGCGGGCGCCGGCCAGACGCCACGACCTCCCCCACCACGACCGAACCTCCCGCACGACTCCCCGACTCCCCGGCTCCCCGACTCCCCGACTCCCCGACACCCCGACTCCCCGACTCCCCGACTCCACGACTCCCCGACTCCCCGACTCCCCGACTCCCCGACGAAAGGACCCTCCCATGGGCGACCAGGCCACCAGAGACGAGACCCAGCTGCTGATCGGCGGGTCGTGGGTCGACGCCGGCGACGGCACCTACGACATCGTCAACCCGGCGACCGAGGAGGTCGTCGGACAGGCGCCCAACGGGTCGGTGGCCGACGCCGAGGCCGCCTGTGCCGCCGCCCGCGCCGCGTTCCCGGCGTGGGCGGCCACCCCGGCCGAGGAGCGCCTCGCCCTGCTGAAGAAGGCCGCCGCCGCCATCCGGGCCAAGAACGACGAGCTGGTGCCCCTGGTGATCGCCGAGACGGGTGCCACCGCATCGGTCGGCTCGCGGATGCAGGTCCCGATCAGCGCCGACCGCTTCGAGCGGTACAGCCGCGACATCCGCCACGTCCAGGAGTCGATGCTGCCGCCGATCGCCACCTCCGCCACCCCGCTGGCCCCCGGAGGCCTGATCAGCGCCCTCGCCTACCGTCAGCCCGTGGGCGTGGTGGCCGCCATCGCCAGCTACAACTTCCCCCTCACCAACATGGCCGGCAAGGTCGCCCCGGCGCTCGCCATGGGCAACACCGTGGTCATCAAGCCTGCGCCCCAGGACCCGCTCGCCGTCGTCGAGCTGGCCCGGGTGCTCGACGAGGTCGGGTTCCCGCCCGGCGTGGTGAACCTGGTCAGCGCCCAGGGCCCCGAGCCGGCCTCGGTGCTCACCTCCTCCCCCGACGTCGACATGGTGTCGTTCACCGGGTCGACCGCCGTCGGCCAGCGCATCGCCGCCGCCGGCGCCCCCACCATGAAGCGCCTGCTCATGGAGCTCGGTGGCAAGGGCGCCGCCGTCGTGTTCGAGGACGCCGACCTGAAGGCGGCCGTCGGCGCCATCGGCTCGACGTGGGCCTTCCACTCCGGTCAGATCTGCACGGCCCCCACCCGGGCCGTGGTCCACCGGAGCATCTTCGACCAGGTGGTCGAGGGGCTCACCGCCTTCGCCGGGCGGCTGACCGTCGGCGACCCGACCGACCCGGCCACCGTGGTCGGACCGGTCATCTCCGGCGCCCAGCAGGGACGGATCCTCGACTACATCGAGTCGGGACGCGCCGAGGGTGAGGTCGTCGTGGGTGGCGGTCGCCCCTCCCACATGGAGCGGGGCTACTACATCGAGCCCACGCTCATCACCGGCTCGAACGACATGCGCTCGGCCCGCGAGGAGATCTTCGGCCCCGTCGTGGTGGCCATCCCCTTCGACGACGAGGAGGAGGGCGTGGCCATCGCCAACGACTCGGAGTTCGGCCTGTACGACTACGTCTTCAGCGCCGACACCGCCCGGGCGTTCCGCGTGGCCAAGCAGCTGCGGGCCGGCCACGTCGGCATCAACACCGCCCAGCGCAACATGGACGCCCCCTTCGGCGGGTTCAAGATGAGCGGGATCGGACGGGACGGGGGCGACTACAGCCTCGAGGCGTACTCGGAGCTCCAGTCCATCATCTGGGCCGGCTGAGTCAGCCCGCGCCGTCGAACGGCGCGTCGTAGGCGAACACGCCGCCGTCGGCCGCCACCAGCCAGTAGCCGCCCGTGGTGTAGTCGGGCGCCATGCCCACGATCGAGGCCTGCAGGAGCAGGCTGCCGGCGCTGCCCTCGAACGGCGCGTCCCCGAAGGCGAAGATGCCGCCGTCGGCCGCCGCCAGCAGGTACCCGTCACCGTCGGACGAGGGTGACAGACCCACGATGGGTGCGTTGAGCGGCTGGCCGCCCATCGAGCCGTGGAAGGAGGCGTCGCCGAAGGCGAAGATGCCGCCGTCGGCGCCGACCAGCCAGTAGCCACCGCCGTCGGCCGTCGGCGCCATGCCCACGATGGGTGCGTCGAGCGGCTGGCCGCCCATCGAGCCGTGGAAGGAGGCGTCGCCGAAGGCGAAGATGCCGCCGTCGGCGCCGACCAGCCAGTAGCCACCGCCGTCGGCCGTCGGCGCCATGCCCACGATGGGTGCGTCGAGCGGCTGGCCGCCCATCGAGCCGTGGAAGGAGGCGTCGCCGAAGGCGAAGATGCCGCCGTCGGCACCGACCAGCCAGTAGCCGTGGGCGTCCGGAGTGCCGACGATGTGGCGGATCGGGGCCGACAGCGGCTGGCCGCCCATCGATCCGTAGGCGACGGCCCTGCCGTGGCTGGACACCGAGCCGTCGGCGTGGGCCACCCAGTAGCCGTTGCGTCCGGCGGCGGCGATCCCGACGGTGGCGTCGGGGGACGCGCCCAGGGGCTCGCCCGGGACCGGCGGCACGTCATAGGGATAGGCCACCTGTCCGCCGGTGGCGCTGGTCTGCCCGTTCGGGCCGACCGTCTGCCCGGGGCAGTAGACGGGGACGCCGGTCTGGACGCCGGCCACCGTCGGCCCCGCCGGCACCGGCTCGCCCTCGACGGCGTCCTGGGTCGCCTGGCGGGACTCGGCCGCCCCGAGGTCGGCATAGGCGTAGCCGAACAGCTCGACGGTCCAGGCCTGGCCACCGCTGCAGGTGACCCCGATGCCCACGTTGAGGTAGCCGGCGTTCAGCATGTTCTGGCGGTGGCCGGCCGACTGCATGTAGGCGCTGGCCATGCCGTCCGATCCGTCGCCGGGCCAGTAGCCGTTGCCCGAGACCCCCGAGTTGCCGGCGAGGACGCAGACCTGGCCGGGCGACGGGTCCGACCCGCAGGCCGACAGCTGCGGGTCCTGGACCTGGCCGGAGGCGGCCAGGTGGGCGGACCACGCCTGCGCCGCCGACTCCAGCCCCGGGTCCATCGTCAGCGGGGGCACGGGCTGCCCCGACGAGTTCCGGGCGGCCCGTTCGGCGTTCACCCGGGCCAGCAGGTCCTGGACGTAGAGCGACTGCACGGCGCCGACGCTCGTCCCCATGACGGCGGCCCCGGCCGTCGGTGACGCCACGGCGCCCGTCGGCACCACCAGGGCGGCGACCGCCAGCACCGCCACCACGGCCGACCGGCACAGCACCGCCCGGGCGCGCCCGGGCGCGGTGCGCGTGGCCGGAGGCACGGCACGCGTCGGTCCCTGGTGGCAGTACATGGATGAACCCGCCCTCTGTCGTTCCTGTGTCACGGTCTCGAGCCCCTCGAGGTCCAGTTGGAGTCCGTGCCGGCCGCCCTGGCCGCTCACGTGCGGTCCGGCTGCGCCGACCGCGGAATCCGGGTGCACCTTCCACTGGGTGCTATCGGCCGTTCGGGGCGAAAACTGTTGCGCGGATCGACTACAACGGGGTCGTGCCCGCCCCCGTGCCGTCCTCCATCCCGCCTGCATTCACCGAGATGGTCGAGCGGGTCACCAACTGGGGCCGGTGGGGCCCCGACGACCGGATCGGCACGCTCAACCTGATCGACGCCGCCGCCCGGCTGCGGGGGGTGGCCTCGGTCGTCGACGGCGAGGCCTTCCCCCTCGGCCTCCCGATGTCGGCGGCCGAGGGGATCCAGATGGGGTTCATCGAGGGGCGGGTCAACCCGACGCACACCATGGTCAGCGTGGACGCGCCCCAGACCGACGACCCGGGGTGGGTCGCCTTCTCCGAGGACGTCGTGACCTTCGCCGTGCAGTGCGCCACCCACTGGGACGGGCTGGCGCACACCTCCTACGGGGCGGGACCCGACGGGCGGGTGCTCTACAACGGGTACCCCGCCTCCTCGGTCACCGAGGACGGCGCCTCCCTCCTCGGGATCCAGCGCATCCGCTCGCTGGTGTCGCGCGGCCTGCTGCTCGACGTGGCCCGGGCGAAGGGCCTCGAGCTCCTCGACCCCGGCTACGCCATCACCCCCGACGACCTGGACGCCGCCTGCGCCCTCGGCGGCGTGGCGGTCGAACCCGGGGACGTGGTCCTGGTCCGGACGGGCCAGTCGGCCCACCTCGCCCTGGACGGACGCCCGGGGATCGGCGGGCGGCCCCCGGAACGGAACCTGCTGGCCTACACCTGGCCGACCCCGGGGCTCACGGTCGCCACGGCGGGCTGGTTCCACGAACGCGACGTGGCCGCCGTCGCCATCGACACCCTCATCCTCGAGGTCTACCCGTGCGAGTCGGACGACCTCTTCCTGCCCGTGCACGTGCTCCACCTCGTGGAGATGGGCATGACCCAGGGGCAGAACTGGTTCCTCGACGCGCTGGCCGACGCGTGCGCCGCCGACGGCCGGTACTCGTTCCTGCTCGACGCCACGCCACTGCCGTTCACCGGAGCGCTCGGTTCGCCGGTGAACCCGGTCGCCCTGCGCTGAGCACGGCCCCGCCCGGCGCGGTCGTCGGTCCCGGGGCCGTCCGGACGCAGGCGGCGGTCAGCGGGCCAGGCGCGACGCCGGGGAACGGGACGCCCCGACCGCCCCCGCCGTGCGGGCCGAGGCCGCGCCGCCCCCCAACTTCGGACCGGTCCGCGGCGCCGGGCTCTCGGACCCGGGCACCCGGACGCCCTCGGGTGCTGGCCGTCCGGTCACCGACCAGTGGAGGAGCCGGGCCTGGCTGTCCACCAGCGACGCCGTCCGGATGCCCCAGAACTCGAAGCCGTAGCGGTGGCCCGCCACCTGGGCCAGCATGGCGATCAGGGTGCCCGCGGCGGCCATCGGGTCGCTGCCCGCCGGCGACCCCGATGTGCCGGCGTGGTTGTCGATGACCCGGGCCAGGGTCACGGTCACCGCGTTGAGGGCGCGCACCCGCAGCCCCTGGAACCGCAGGTCGCCCTCGACCGTCGTCAGCTCGACGACGCGGAACACGGCACGGTTGCGCTCCCAGTAGTCCATGAACCCTTCGACCACGGCCACCGCCGTGTCCCACGAGGCGTCGTCCGACCAGTCGCCGTCGACCAGTCCGGCCAGCACGCCGGCGCCCTCCACCAGCTCCTCGGCCAGGACGGTGATGGCCGCCTCCACGTTCTCGAAGTACTGGTAGAAGGTGGCCGGTGACGTGCCCGCCTGCCGGGCGATGTCGATCACCTTGATCGAGCGCCACGGTGTGGCCACCAGCAGCTCGGCCGTGCACTCGAGGAGACGCTGGCGCGTGGCCAGTCCCCGCCGGCCGGGCACCCGCCCGTCCGTGGTGGCGATCAGCTCCGGATCGTCGTCGCGTGGTTCGGCGGAGGGCATGGCGGCCCATGGTACCGAGGGCGGGGCCGGGATGGCTGGTTGATTGCAATTCATGGTTGCGAACGGTCCGCCCCTCCCGCCGGCGCCCCCGGTGCTCCGGGCCGGGAAAGGGCGCCCGGCTAGGGTGGGACCCATGGCGAACGGTCCGGTGCCGCGCACCCTCACGCGGGCCCAGCAGGCCCGTCGCCAGCGCGTCATCGACGCCGCCATGTCCCTCGCCCTCGACGGTGGCTACGAAGCGGTCCAGATGCGCGACGTGGCCGCCCGGGCCGACGTGGCCATGGGCACCGTGTACCGGTACTTCACGAGTAAGGACCACCTGCTGGCGGCCGCACTCGTCCACTGGGTCGAGCAGCTCGACAGCCGGCTCGCCCAGTCCCCGGCCCAGGGGGCCAGCCCCGCCGAGCGGGTCATCGACGCCCTCGACCGGGCGCTGCGGGCCATGGGCCGGCAGCCGACGCTGGTCGGCGCCGTCTTCACCGCACTGGCGTCGCCCGATCCCGCCGCCATCGAGTGCCAGCAGCAGGTCTCGGTCCTCATGGAGGGGATCATCACCCGGGCGATCGGCGAACCCCAGCCTCCCGACATCAGCGACCGGGCCCGCATCCTCGGCCACGTCTGGTACTCCGCCCTGGTGGGCTGGGTGAACGGGTGGAGCAACATGAACCGGGTCCACGACGAACTGGTCGTGGCCATCGGACTGCTCCTGCCGATCGACGTCTACGCCCCGGTGTAGCCCCCGGGCGCAGAGGGGGGCGCACCGGCGGGACGCCCGACAGGCGCTACCGTCTGGCATGACCTCAGCCATCGAGATCACGGGACTCTCCAAACACTTCGGCGCGGTCCGGGCCGTCGACGACCTCAGCTTCGAGGTCGCCCAGGGCCGGGTGACCGGCTTCCTCGGGCCGAACGGCTCCGGCAAGACGACCACCCTGCGGATGCTGCTCGGCCTCGTCGCCACCTCCGGCGGGACGGCCACGTTCGGCGGCAAGCGCTACGTGGAGCTCGACCACCCCGTCCGCCACGTCGGGGCCGCCCTCGAGGCCACCAGCTTCCATCCGACGCGTCGGGCCGAGGACCACCTGAAGACCGTGGCCCTGGCCGGAGGCATCCCCCTGTCCCGCGTCCGGGAGACCCTGGACCTGGTCGGCCTCACCGACGTGGCCCGCCGCCGGGTGGGCAAGTTCTCCCTCGGCATGCGCCAGCGCCTGCAGCTGGCGACGGCCCTGCTCGGTGACCCCGAGATCCTGATCCTGGACGAGCCGGCCAACGGCCTCGACCCCCAGGGCATCCAGTGGCTGCGCACCTTCATCCGCAACCAGGCCGCCCTCGGGCACGCCGTCCTGGTCTCCTCGCACCTCCTGTCCGAGATGGAGGAGACCGTCGACGACGTCGTGATCATCTCGCAGGGGAAGCTCGTGCTCCAGACGACGCTGGCCGACATGGCGGCCCAGGCGGGCACGGGCACGGTCACCGGCATGAGGCTCCGCTCCCCTGAGCTCGCCCGGCTGCAGGCGGCCCTGGACGCCGTCCCCGTCGGATGGCGCCAGACGGGCCCGGACACCATGGTCATCGACGGCGCCACCCCCGAATGGTTCGGCCCGTTCGCCGCCCAGCACCAGATCGTCCTCTACGAGCTCGTCAACGAACGGGGCAGCCTGGAGGACGTCTTCCTGGAGCTGACCCAGGGGTTCGACGCCGCCCACCCGATGGGCAAGGGCGGCGGCCAGTCGGCACCCTTCCAGTCGCCGGAGGCCACGTCATGATCGCCGTCATCCGCTCCGAGTGGCTGAAGCTGCGGACCACGGCGATCCCGTGGGTCCTGACCGGCATCGCGCTGCTCATCACCGGACTGCTCATCCTCGTGTTCTTCCTCAACCACGGCGCCGCCGGCGGCGGGGGACACCAATTTCCGAACGCGGGCTTCGGGCCGCCCCACGAGAACTACCCCCACACGGTGCAGCAGCTGCGCAACCTGATCGGCCGTGGCATCGAGGGCTACCTCTTCGCCCTGCTGCTCGGCGTCCTCATCATCACCGTGGAATTCCGTCACAAGACGGTCACGACGTCCTTCATGGTGACGCCGCGGCGGTGGGAGTTCGTGCTCGGGAAGCTGCTCATGGCCGCGTTGGCCGCCATCGCCCTGGCGATCATCCTCCTGGCGGCCACCGTGATCGGGGGCGGGATCGCCCTGTCGGCCCTGGGTGGCTCGTTCAGCGCCCTGTTCGGCCAACTCGGGGCGGTGGCACCCGGGCTGATCCTCGTGTTCGTCCTGTTCGCCCTGCTGGGCGTCGGCGTCGGCTCGCTGGTGACCAACCAGGTGGCGGCGCTCATCATCTGCCTGGGCTGGTTCCTGATCGTCGAGAACATCATCGAGGCCATCTGGAGCGGCACGGCCCGGTGGCTGCCGTCCGGCGCCGCCGCGGCGGCCGCCAACGTGACCGCCGGGCGCGGCTCGGACGTCGGGCTATTCAACTGGTGGCAGGGGTCCCTCCTCATCCTCGCCTACGGCCTGGTGTTCGCCATCGTCGGCTCGGTGGTGCTGGCCCGGCGCGACATCACCTGATCCCCCGGGACGGTACGGCGTCACGCCGGTACGACGCCGCCCACCCCCCTAGGCTCCCGACCATGGCCGAGCCCGTCGAGCACCGACTCCCCGTCCACGGCCTCGAGCCCGACGCCGTCCTGGAGCGCCTCGACGCCTTGGGGGAGGACGACCGGGACTGGCGGGGCGGTCGGGTGTTCAGCCTCGTGTACGACGCCGGCGAGGAGGTCCGCGACCTGCTCGCCCGGGCCGCGGCCCGCTACGCCTCGGAGAACGCGCTCAACACCATGGCGTTCCCCAGCCTGGGCCGGATGCAGCACGACATCGTGACGATAGCCATCGGCCTCCTGGGCGGCGACCGCCGCGCCGGCGGCAGTGCGGGCATCCGCGGCTACCTCACCTCGGGCGGCACCGAGTCGTTGCTCCAGGCGACGAGGACGGCCCGCGACCAGGGCCGGGCCGAGCGCGGCATCGACCGGCCGAACATGGTGCTGGCGACCAGCGCCCACGCCGCCTTCGCCAAGGCGTCCCACTGGTTCGACGTCGAGTCCCGACGGGTCCCGGTGCGGCCCGACGGGCGGGCCGACGTGGACGCCATGGCCGACGCCGTCGACGGCCGCACCGTGCTGGTGGTGGCCTCCGCCCCGTCCTACCCCCAGGGCGTCATCGACCCCGTCGCCGACCTCGCCGCCCTGGCCCGGGAGCGGGGGGCGCTGTGCCACGTCGACGCGTGCCTGGGCGGCTTCATCCTCCCCTTCCTCGGGACCCTCGGCCACGTCACGACCGACTGGGACCTGTCGGTCCCGGGCGTCACCTCCATCAGCGCCGACCTGCACAAGTACGGGTACGCGCCCAAGGGGGTCTCGGTCATCCTCTACGCCGACCGCGCGCTGGCCCGGTACCAGCCGTTCGTCACCACCGACTGGCTGGGCGGCCTGTACGGCTCGCCGGCCATGGCCGGGACCCGCCCCGGCGGGCCCATCGCCGCCGGCTGGGCGGTCCTCCACCACCTGGGCCAGGACGGCTACCTGCGCCTGGCGGCCGACGCCCACCGGGCGGCCACCTCCCTGCGGACCTGCATCGAGGCGACCTCCGGCATCGGCCTGCGGGGCGACCCGGACGCCACCGTGCTGGCCTTCGGCGGCACCGACGGACCGGGCGGTGTCGACACCTTCGCCCTCGGCGACGCCCTGACGGCGGCCGGCGGCTGGTTCTTCGACCGCCAGACGCCGCCCGACAGCCTGCACGCCACCGTCCACGCCGGCCACGCCGCCGTGATCGACGACCTGTGCGCGGACCTGGCCTCGGCCACCGCCGACCTGGTGCGCTCGGGTGCCCGGGCCGAGGACCGCGGCACCACCTACGGCACCGTCTGATCCGGACTGCGGGCCGCCGTCCGGCCCCCGCGGCCGGACGACCCGGTTGCAGGACCGCGGCAGGCGGGCCCCTCCGTTGCCGCCCCGGGACCCATGGTCTATACATGCCCGAACGGGGTTCGGCGGTGCCCGGCACGGGTGGAGACAGGCGGCGGACGGAGCAGGGAGAGACCGTGGAGCGCAAGTGGTGGACCCTGGTCGCGGTGTGCTTCGGGACCTTCATGCTGCTCCTCGACATCACCGTCGTCAACGTGGCCCTGCCCGACATCCAGATCGCCCTCCACTCGTCGTTCGCCGACCTCCAGTGGGTGGTGGACGCCTACGCCCTGACCCTCGCCGCCTTCCTGCTGACCGCCGGCGTCCTCGGCGACATGTACGGGCGCCGCGGCATGTTCGCCATCGGCCTGGTGCTGTTCTCGGCCGCCTCGCTCACCTGCGGACTGGCCACCAGCCCCCTCATGCTGAACCTGTCGCGCGCCGCCCAGGGCGTCGGTGGCGCCATCATGTTCGCCACCTCGTTGGCGCTCATCGCCCAGGCGTTCTCGGGCAGGGAGCGGGGCACGGCCATCGGTGTCTACGGCGCCGTGGTGGGTGGTGCCGTCGCCGTCGGCCCGCTGGTGGGCGGGGCCATCACCAGCGGCATCGGCTGGCGCTGGATCTTCTTCGTCAACATCCCGATCGGGGTGGTGGCGGTGGTCATCACCCTCGCCAAGGTGGACAACGCCAAGGTCTCGACCGGGCGCCGGATCGACTGGCTCGGGTTCGCCACCTTCACCTCGTCCCTCTTCCTGCTCGTCTTCGCCCTGGTCCAGGGCAACGCCAAGGGATGGGGCAGCACCTACATCGTGTCGATGCTGGTCGGCTCGGCCGTCCTCATGGTCGTCTTCGTCGTGGGCGAGTGGCGCCAGTCGGACCCCATGCTCGACCTCGGGCTGTTCCGTCGTCCCGCCATGGTCGGGGTGTCCCTCGGATCGTTCACGCTGTCGGCGTCGATCTTCGCCATGTTCCTCTACCTGACCCTCTACCTGCAGACCGTGCTGGGCTACTCGCCGTTCCAGGCCGGCGTGCGCTTCCTGCCGCTGACCGTGCTCGCCTTCATCGTGGCGCCGATCGCCGGGAAGCTCACCGTGCGGGTGCAGTCACGCTTCATGATGTCGCTCGGTCTCCTCCTCGTGGCCCTCGCCTGCGAGCTGATGTCCCACGTCCAGGCGACGTCGTCGTGGCTGGCCCTCCTGCCGGGCTTCGTGGTGGGCGGCGTCGGCATCGGCATCACCAACCCGGTGCTCGCCTCGGGTGCCGTGTCGGTCGTGCCCCCCGAGCGCAGCGGCATGTCGAGCGGTGCGGCCAGCACCTTCCGACAGGTCGGCATCGCCACCGGCATCGCCGGACTGGGCGCCATCTTCGTGCACCAGATCGGCCCGGCCGTGCGGTCCTCGCTCGAGACGACACCGGTGGGACGCGCCGTCGTCACCCACGGCGGCAGCCAGCTGGGCCAGGCGCTCGCCACCGGCGGTGTGCGTCAGGCGGCCGACGCCCTGCCCGTGGCCGCCGCCCGTCAGACGCTGCTGGCCGCCTACCAGGCCGGCTTCGTCTCGACCTTCGACCACCTGATGGCCATCAGCACGGTCATCGCCTTCGTGGGTGCCGTCGGCTGCCTGTTCCTGGTGCGCCAGAAGGACTTCGTGCCGAGTCACGGCGCCGGTGACTGGAAGCCCGCCGCGGACGGGTCGGACGGGTCGGACGGCTCCGGGGGCCCGGGCGGGACCGGCGCCGGCCCGGCCGGACCGACCGGACACGCCGGCACGACCCCGGCGTCGGCGGCTCCCGCCGGCTGATGGCGCCCCTGCGGCCGACGCCGGCCGTCCATGGCCGGGTCCGGTGACCGCCCCCGAGCCGCTGGCCGACCGTGGGCCCGACGAACCCCACCCCACCCGGCTCGACCCGGGCCACCCTCTGCGCGCCACCATCCTGGAGGCCCACCGCACGGCCCGGCGGTCGGGTGCCGTCGTCTACGAGGACCCGGCCACCGGAGCCTTCGTCATGACCTCGGCGTACCTGGCCGGACGCGGCACCTGCTGCCACCAGGGGTGCCGGCACTGCCCCTACCTGGTGTAGCCGCCGCCGGGGTGCCGTCCACCACTAGGGTGCGGACGCCCGGAGCAACCCCGAGGAGGCCGCCGTGGAGACCCGACTGACGGAACTGCTGGGCATCGAGCACCCGGTGATGCTCGCCGGCATGGGAGGCGTGTCCTACGCGGCCCTGGTCACCGCGGTGTCCGAGGCCGGCGGCTTCGGCTGCCTCGGCGCCTCGACCATGAGCGAGCAGCGGATGGTGGAGGAGATCGCCACCGTGCGGTCGGCCACCTCGCGGCCCTTCGGCGTCGACCTGCTGACCGCCATGCCCGGCTCGTTGGTCGCCCAGGTCGAGCGCGTCATCGACGGTGGGGCCACGGTGTTCGTGGCCGGCCTGGGCGTGCCGGCCGAGGTGGTCGAGCTGTGCCACGCCCACGGCGTCCTGGTGGTCAACATGTGCGGCAAGGTCGACCATGCCCGCCGGGCCCTCGACGCCGGGTGCGACATGGTGGTGGCCCAGGGCACCGAGGCGGGCGGGCACACCGGCCTCGTCGCCACCATGCCCCTGGTGCCGCAGATCGTCGACGCCGTCGGCGACGCCATCCCGGTGGTGGCGGCCGGCGGGATCGTCGACGGACGGGGACTGGCCGCCGCCCTGGCCCTCGGCGCCGACGGGGTGTGGATGGGGACCCGGTTCATCGCCACCCCCGAGGCCCGTTCGGTGGCCGGGTACAAGGACGCGCTGCTGGCGGCCCGGGAGGACGGCACGACCATCAGCCGGGCGTTCTCGGGCAAGACCATGCGGGTCCTCCGCAACGGGTACACCCGGTACTTCGAGGAGCACCCGGACGAGCTGCAGCCCTTCCCCGGACAGCTCTCCCGCTCGATGCGGGACGGGGCGTGGCACCTCGGAGGCGGCGCCCGGACCACCGGGATCGACCCGGCCCGCGAGGGCTACCCCACCGGACAGGGCGTCGGGGCCATCGACGCCCTCGAGCCGGCGGGCGCGCTGGTGGGCCGGATCGTGGCCGAGGCCGAGCAGGTGATCGCCGGCATGGCCCGGTTCGCCGGGCGCTGACCGCCGGCGCCGGGGCCCCGGCGCGGTCCGGACCGACGGTGGGCCGTCCGGCCGGGATCGGTCAACCCCGGTCGAGGACCGTCCGGTCCCCCGACCGGAGCCCGGCGATGAGCTGCCGGTAGGCGCCGGCGGCGTCCCGTCCCATGGCATCGGTGTCGAGCCAGGTGCCGCCGTTCGGCCCCCGGTCCCGGTCGACCCCGTGGATCCCGAACCGGGGCTCGTAGGTCCCCCACTCGTAGTTGTCGACGAGCGACCAGTGCCAGTAGCCGCCGACGGGCACGCCGGCGTCCACCGCGGCCACCACCGCGGCCAGGTTCTCCCGCAGGTACCGGGGGCGGTCCCACCCGTCGAGGCGCCCGAACGACCGTCCCCGGCGCACCCGGTTGCACAGCCCGTTCTCGACCACCCACAGGGGCAGGCCGGGGGCGAGCTCGTGCTGGACACCGAGCCACCGGGTCAGGCCGCCGGGGTCCGGCGGATCGTCCCACAGCGCACGGGCCGGGGCCGCGCTCCTGCCTCCTGCCGTGCGGTGCCCGGGAAGGCGGAAGTGCCGGGCCGCCCCGGGGGCGTACCAGTCGATGCCGAGCACGTCGAGGGGGCGGTCGTGGGGGCTCGCCTCCAGGGCGTCGACCGCCCGCCGGGGCACCGGTCGGGGCCGCCCCGTGGTCCCGTAGGGGGACAGCCGGGCGGCCGCCCGCCGCAGCAGGTCCTCGCCGACGCCCGGGGTCGGTTGGAGGGCGTAGTGACGGGCCCGGCGATCGGCCACCCAGGCGTCGAGGTCCGAGCGTCCGACGCCCTGGCTGCGCGACAGCAGCAGGTCGACGAGGAGCCGGTCGTACTCGTAGACGGACACGCACGCGTTGTTGGTGGTGACGACGGCGTCCGGTCGCTCGGCGTGGATGGTGTCGTAGGCGAAGACGTGCGCGGCGAGCAGGTTGTCCAGGGCCAGGGCGGCGTCGCCGAAGGCGGCCGTCCGACCCGGGGGGAAGGTCCCGAGCACGTTGGTCTCGAGCGCCAGCACGTTGACCTCGTTGAGCGTCACCCAGTGGCGCACCACCGGGGCCAGCGCGGGGACGACCACCCGCGCGTAGGCGGCGAACCGGGCGGCGGCGTCGGGGCGGAGCCACAGGTCCTCACCCAGCCATGCCGGATGGGTGAAGTGGTGGAGCGTGACCAGCGGGGTGAGTCCCCGCTCGGTGCAGGCGTTGACGATGCCCCGGTAGCGGTCCAATGCGGCCCGGTCGACCTCGCCGCAGCGGGGCATCACCCGGGCCCATTCGACACTCAGGCGGAAGCTGTCGCAGCCGAGGGCGGCGGCCCGGTCGAGGGCCTCCTCGGGCCGGTCCCAGAACCCGACGGCGTCGCCCGACGGGGTGACCCGACCCACCTGCTCCCAGGCCAGCCAGTTGTTGGACGGCTGCCCGACGCCGTTGAATCCGCCTTCGACCTGGAACCCGGCGGTCGCCACCCCCAGGAGGAACCCGGGAGGTACGAGCCCGGCCGCCGGCGACGGCGCCGAGGGCCCCGACCGTCCTGACTCGTCCCGTGTCGCCACCGTCGCGCCTCTCCTCGTGCGGGGAGGCCCGTCCACCGGACCTCCCCAGGGTGGCGATGGTAGCTTGCCGCCTCGTGCGGCCACCCGGTCCGCACGCCGGCCCACCGACCGAGGACACCACCGATGCCGCACCCGTCGACCGATCCCGAGCGCATCCCCGTCGTCATCTCGTCCGGCCAGGCCATCGAGCGCGGCGAGCTGGTCAACCCGGTGGTGCTGCTGACCCGGGCGAGCGAGGCCGCGCTGGCCCACGTCCCGGCGCTGCGCTCCCGCGTCGAGCTGCTGAGCGTCGTCGACATCATGACCAAGGCGGGTCCGGCGCCCGCCTCCGAGCTGGCCGTGGCCCTCGGACTGGCGCCGGAGGTCCGCCGCGAGGTGACCACGGTGGGCGGCAACACGCCCCAGTGGCTGGTCAACCGGGCGGCGTCGGCCATCGCCGCCGGCGAGCTCGGCGTGACCCTGATCGCCGGGGCCGAGGCCATCCGGTCGTCGCGGGCACGACGCGCCCAGGGCCTGGCGCGCGACGAGGGACGCGCCGACCTGGCCCCGGACCCCGTCGTCGGCGACGACACCCCCGGGTTCGGCCCGGCCGAGCTGGCCGTCTCGCTGCTCGCCCCCGTGCACGTCTACCCGCTGTTCGAGAGCGTGCTGGCCGCCCGCGCCGGCCATGACGCAGCCAGCCACCGCACCGTGCTGGGCGAGCTGATGGCGCCGTTCACCACCGTGGCCGCCGGCCATCCCTACGCCTGGTTCCCCCGGGCGCGGACGGCCGACGAGATCGCCACACCGTCACCGGACAACCGGATCGTGTGCGAGCCCTACACCAAGCGGATGACCGCCTTCCTCGGCTCCGACCAGTCGGCGGCGCTGCTGGTCTGCTCGCTCGCCGAGGCGCAGCGGGCGGGCGTGGCCGACCGGGCCGTCTTCGTGTGGTCCGGCGCCGAGGCCGTCGACGTGCGCTTCGTGACCCAGCGCCCGGACCCCGGGCGGTCGCCCGCCATCGCCGCCGCCGGCCGCGCCCTCTTCGCCTCGGCCACCTCCGCCGCCGGACGCCCCGTCGGCATCGACGACGTCGACCGCATGGACGTCTACTCGTGCTTCCCGTCCGCCGTGCAGATGGCCACCGCCGCACTCGGCATCGCCACCGACGACGGGCGCGGCCTGACCGTGACCGGCGGACTGCCCTACTTCGGGGGTCCGGGGAACAACTACACGACGCACGCGATCGCCACCCTGTGCGACCGCCTGCGCGAGGACGCCGGCGGAGCCACCCGGCTCGGACTCGCCACCGGCCTCGGCTGGTTCGTCACCAAGCACGCCCTCGGCCTCTACGGGACCACCCCGCCGCCCGACGGGTTCCGACGGGGGGACACCGCCGAGGCCCAGGCGGCCATCGACGCCGGCGCCGTCGAGGTGGCCCACGCACTCGACGCCCCCGAGACAGCCGTGGTCGTGGCCGCCACCGTGTGGCGGGAGGCCGACGGCACCGCCGCCGGGGCCCCGGTGATCGCCCGACTGGCCGACGGGCGCCACATGGCCCTCGCCCCGGCCGACGACGGCGTGGTCGCCGCCATGGGCGAGCTCGACGTGCCCGGGCTCGTCGGCGGCTCCGTGGTCGTCCAGGCCGGCGAGCCGCGCTACCGTCTGGCGGAACGCTGATACCTCGTCCCCGGGAGACCACCATGTCCGAACTGCTCCGCGAGCGCCAGGGTCACATCGAGATCCTGACCATCAACCGACCCGAGGCGCGCAACGCCATCAACCTGGCCACCGCCACGGCGCTGTCGGACGCCCTGGACGAGATCGAGGCCGACGACGACGTCTGGGTCGTGGTGCTGACAGCGGCCGGTGACAAGGCGTTCTCGGCGGGCATGGACCTGAAGGCGTTCGCCACCGGCGAGTTCCCGATCACCGAGAAGGGCTTCGGCGGGATCACCAAGCGCGACTTCCCGAAGGCCCTCATCGCCGCGTGCAACGGGTCGGCCCTGGCCGGCGGGTGCGAGATCATGCTGAGCTGCGACCTGGTCGTGGCCGCCGATCACGCCAAGTTCGGGATCCCCGAGGTGGCCCGCGGCCTCGTGGCCGGCGCCGGCGGCCTCATCCGGCTGCCCAAGCGCATCCCCCGGGCCGTGGCGCTCGAGATGGCGCTGACCGGCGAGCCCATCAGCGCCGAACGCGCCCTCCAGATCGGTCTGGTGAACCGGGTCGTCCCCGCCGACCAGCTGATGACCGAGGCCCTGGCCCTCGCCGAGCGGATCGCCAAGAACGCCCCGATGGCCGTGCGCCTGTCCAAGCAGGTCATGCGGCAGGCCGGCGAACTGTCCGAGTCGGAGGCCTGGGGCGTCAACGACGCCGTCTTCGGGGAGATCGGCCGCTCGGCCGACGCCATGGAGGGTGCCGTCGCCTTCGCCGAGAAGCGCGAGCCCAATTGGACGGGCAGGTAGTCCGACCGCATGCACACGACCTCCGTGCTGGCCGACGCGGCGCCGACGCTGGCGACCGGTCTCGACGGCTTCCGCCTGATCCTCCACGTGCTGGCCGCCACCGTCTGGGTGGGCGGGCAGCTGACGATGGTCGGGCTGCTGCCGACCATCCGGGGACTCGGCGAGGAGGCCCCGAAGCAGGTCGCCCGGGCCTTCGCCCGGCTGCTGTGGCCGGCCTACGCCGTGCTGATCCTGACCGGGTTCTGGAACCTCCAGGCCGTCGGGGCGCAGCATGCCGGCACGGCCTGGAACGCCGTACTCGGGATCAAACTCTTCTTCGTGGTCCTCGCCGGCGTGGCCGTCTTCCTCCATCAGCGGTCCACCTCCAGGGCCGGCCTCGCCATCTGGGGCTCCATCGGCGGTGTGGCCTCGATCGTCGCGTTGTGCCTGGGCGTGTTCCTGGCCGGCTGACCCCGGCCGGGCCTGCGCAGCAGGGCCCGCCGACCACGTCTAACCTGTGGGCAGCAGGCAATTAGGGGAGACACGTCATGGCACCAGCAGAACTCTTCGGCGAGCAGGGCATCATCGTCCTCATCGTCATCGCCGTCGTCCTCTTCGGCTCCACCCAGATCCCGAAGCTCGCCCGCTCCCTCGGCTCCGCCCAGAAGGAGTTCAAGAAGGGACTCGACGAAGGTGCCAACGGCACCGACGCCTCGGGTACGCCGGCCGTGACCGACGGGGCGGCCACGGCCATTCCGGCGCCGGCCCCGGCGCCCGCCCCGGCTCCGGCGCCCGCCCCCCCGTCCGCGGAGGGCTCCGCGGACGCCGCTTCCTGAGCGTCACCGCCCGGTGCCGCCGGACGACGGCGCCCGTGCCCGTCCGCCGGCCCCGCGATCGGCAGGCTGGCGCATCCCGTTCTGGGCGCTGCAGGTCCTCGAGCTCGGCGTCGCCTTCCTCCTCGTCACCCAGTCGATCCACGTCGCCCACGGTGGCGTACTCGTGGCCGGGGGCGTGGTCCTCGCCCTCCTGGCCCTCACCGCCGACGGTCCGCTCGGGGTGGTCAGGCGGGTGGGCCAGCGGGTCCACGTGGTCCTGGTCGCCGGCGTGGCGATCGCCCTGGGCGCCGTCGCCCTCGTCCCGGCACTCCGGCCCGACGCGGAGGGCCTCCTCGTGATCGCCGGCGCCGTGGTGGCGCTGGTGTTCCTGGCCACCCGGACCGTGACGACGTCCGGACGCCGCGGGCGCAGGTCGCGTCGCGGGCGCGGCCCGGTGATCGACACCACGGCCACCGTGGTGGAACCGGGCGCCCCGGCGTCGACCCCGGCGCCTCCCGCGGCCGGGGATCCGGACTCGGCGGTGCGCCGGGCCGGGCGGACGACCGGTGCGGCCGCCGCCGCGGGCAGGCGCGCCGTCGACGAGCACCGGCCCCAGGTCGAGGACCAGGTGAAGCGCACGCTGCGTGGAGCCGGGCGCCTCGCCGGCAGACTCGCCGGACCGAAGGGCACCGCCGCACCTTCGGATCCGCCCGCCGAACCGCCGTCCTGAGGCGACGGGCGGGCCCCGCCGTGCACCCTCGGACGCCGGCCCGGGCACAGGTTCCGTCCGACCCGGAATTCCGAGGCTGTGACCAGGGCGTTCGCCGGCCCCAGGCACGGGTCCGCTCAACTTCTCAATTGCCGGCGGACCCCACTAGTCTGCTCCCCGTGAACGCCTTCACAAACGGATCTCCGACGTCCCTGCCCGCACGCGAGCCTGCGGGTGCCGAGCCCGCCGGGGACACGGTCACCCGACCCCGCCGACGCCGCTGGACCCGCACCGCGGTGGGCGTGGCCGTCGCCGCACCCCTGCTCCTCGGCGGCTGCGACATGTACCCCTCCTACGGGGCCAGCCGGGGGGCGACCACCCAGGGCCAGGACACGTTCAAGCTCTACTCCGGGATGATGACCACCGGCATCATCATCGGCGGCTTCGTCGCCATCCTCATCCTGTTCACCATCGTGCGCTACCGCCGGCGGACGGAGGACATGCCGAAGCAGTTCCACGAGAGCATCCCGATCGAGATCGTCTACACCGGCGTCCCCGTGCTGGTGGTGGCCTTCCTCTTCCTCTTCACCGTCCTCACCGAGAACAACGTGGACGCCACCGTGCCGGTCAACGCCCGGATCACCGCCAGCGGCACCGCCGTCGAGCACGTCAAGGTCACCGCCTTCCAGTGGGGCTGGCGCTTCAGCTACCCGGACGACAACGTCTCCATCGCCGGTGACGTCACCAACGGCCCCGGCGGCCACGGTCCCCAGATGGTCCTGCCCGTCGGGGAGACCGTCCAGGTCACCCTGGTCTCGAACGACGTGATCCACGGGTTCTACGTCCGTGACTTCAACTTCAGCCGCTACGCACTGCCCGGCGTCGTGAACCTCTTCGACCTCAACATCCTGCACACCGGCACCTACAACGGCCAGTGCACCCAGATCTGCGGGCTCTACCACACCGAGATGCTGTTCACCGTCCGTGCCGTGACGCCGGTCGCCTTCCAGGCCTGGCTCTCCGGTCAGGTGGCCGCCGGCCACACGCTGCAGCGCGTCCCGACCTCGGCCACCAACACACCCCCGCCGTACACCCACGTGACCCCGTCCAACGCCCTGGCTGCGCCTTCTACGAAGAAGGGTTCCCTGTGACCACCACCGTCGAGACCCCCGACCTGATCGAGCCCGAGGAGCCGGGCGGCCCGAACGGCCACGGCCCCGGGGAGCACGCCCTCGAGCACGCCCACGAGCACCACGGGCCGAAGGGCATCCTCAACTGGCTGACGTCGACCGATCACAAGATGATCGGCAAGTCGTACATGATCACCTCGCTGGTGACCTTCTTCATCTCGGGCGCCATGGCCCTGGTCATCCGTGCCCAGCTCGCCAACCCGACCTCGTCGCTGGTGAACTTCCAGACCTACAACGAGCTGTTCACCATGCACGGCAGCCTGATGCTGTACCTGTTCGCCGGGCCCTTCGCCTTCGGCGGCCTGGCCAACTACATCGTGCCGCTCCAGGTGGGTGCGCCCGACATGGCCTACCCGCGCCTCAACGCGCTGTCCTACTGGCTGTACCTGGGCGGCACCTCGGTCATGACGCTCAGCTTCGTGGTGGCCGGCGGCGCCGCCAGCTTCGGCTGGGTCGCCTACGCCCCGCTGTCGAACTCCATCAACTCGCCCGGCGCCGGCACCGACATGTGGCTGCTGTCGCTCGGGCTCACCGGGTTCTCCGCCATCTTCACCGGCGTCAACCTGGTGGCCACGATCTTCTACCTGCGGGCGCCGGGCATGACCATGTTCCGGGTGCCGATCTTCTCATGGAACATGCTGGTCACCGGGATCCTGATCCTCATCGCCTTCCCGGTGCTGTTCGGCGCCGTGGTCATGCTCTTCTGCGACCGGCACTTCGGCACGCACATCTACTCGGTCCAGGGCGGTGGTGTGCCGGTGCTCTGGCAACACCTCTTCTGGTTCTTCGGGCATCCGGAGGTGTACATCCTCGCCCTGCCCTACTTCGGCATCGTCACCGAGATCATCCCGGCGTTCTCCCGCAAGCCGCTCTTCGGCTACCGGGGCATGGTGTTCGCCACCCTGTCGATCGCCGCCCTGTCGACCGGCGTGTGGGCCCACCACATGTTCACCACCGGCGTGGTGCTGCTGCCGTTCTTCTCGCTGCTGTCGTACCTGATCGCCGTCCCGACCGGCATCAAGTTCTTCAACTGGATCGGGACCATGTGGGGCGGCCAGATCAGTTTCCAGACGCCGATGCTCTTCTCCATCGGCTTCCTGTTCGCCTTCCTCATGGGCGGCGTGACCGGCGTGCTCCTGGCCTCGCCCCCGGTCGACTTCATGACCCACGACACCTACTTCGTGGTGGCCCACTTCCACCAGGTGCTGATCGGCACGACCGTGTTCGCCGGGTTCGCCGGGTTCTACTTCTGGTACCCGAAGATGTTCGGCCGCATGCTCAACGAGCGGCTCGGCAAGCTCCACTTCTGGTTCCTGTTCATCGGGTTCTGGTGCACGTTCGTGCCCCAGTACCTGCTGGGCCTGAAGGGCATGCCCCGTCGGATCGCCGACTACCTCCCGACCAACGGCTGGACCGGTCTCAACCAGCTGTCGACGGCGGGTGCGATGATCATCGGGTTCTCCTTCCTGTTCTTCTTCGTGAACCTGGTCGTGTCGTGGCGTCGGCCGGTCCCGGCCGGTGACAATCCGTGGGACGGCGGCGGACTCGAGTGGTTCACCTCGTCGCCCCCTCCGCACCACAACTTCACCCACCTCCCCCCGATCCGTTCCGAGCGGCCCACGTGGGACTACAACCACCCGGAGCACCGCAAGGACGAGGGCCACGGGGAGAAGCGTCACCGTGAACAGGAAGAGAAGCAGACCGTAGGAGTGTCGTCATGAGGGTGAACGGACTGTTCCTGGCCGCCATCGGGGTGTTCTTCGGGATCATCGCCCTCGTCTACTGGTTCACCGCCTACGAGGACGCCGGCTTCCTGATGCTCATCGGCTCGTGCCTGCTCGGCCTGCTGCCCGGCAGCTACTACCTGTGGTGGTCCAGGCGGATGAAGCCCCTCGACGGCGACGTGCCCGACGCCACGATGGCCGACGGGGCCGGCGTCGTCGACTCGTTCCCCGGGTCGAGCATCTGGCCGTTCCTGCTGGGCATGGGTGCGCTCTTCGCCACCCTCACGTTCGTCTTCGGCCTGTGGATGGCCCCGATCGCCATCGCCCTCGGCCTGTCGGCGGTCATCGGCGGGGTCGTCGAGAGCCGCCGCGGCGGCACCGTCTGAGCCTGCCGGGCCGTTCCGGCGGTCCCGTGCGGGGGACCGCCTCCTCCGACCGTCAGCGGTTCTGCTCGGCCACCTGGACGAGCGCGCCCACCATGGACTCGGTGCGGGCCCGCGACGTCCGGTAGGTCGGCCCGGTCACCAGCCCGCCGTCCACGGCGATGGCCTGACCGTTGACGAAGCCCGACGCCTCGCTGGCCAGCCACAGGGCGCACTCGGCGATGTCGACCGGCTGACCGGACCGCCTCATCGGGGCGACGTCGGACAGGGCCAGCTCCATGACCCCCACGGTGGACTCGGCCGCATCGGCGTCGAGGCCGGCACCCCGGCCGAAGATCGAGGTGGCGATGCCACCGGGGCAGATGGCGTTGACCCGTACGTTGTCCTCGCCCAGCTCGTTGGCCGCCGTCGCCGTCAGGTGGGCGATGGCCGCCTTGGCCGCGCTGTAGTCGTGACCGCCGTAGTTGGCGCGCAGTCCGGCGACACTGGCGGTGTTGATGATGCTGCCGTGGCCCTGGGGACGCATGATGCGGGCGGCGGCGCGGATCCCGAGGAACACGCCGCGGAGGTGGACGGCGACCGTCCGGTCGAACGTCGCCATGTCGATGTCCTCGATGCGGCCGAGGGAGCCCGGGTTGCCGGCGTTGTTGAAGATGACGTCGAGTCCGCCGAACGTCGTCACGGACTCGTCGACGGCCCGCTCGACCGCCCCCTCCTCGGCCACGTCGACCTCGACGAACCGGGCCCCGTCGCCCAACTCGTCGGCCAGCTTCCGGCCCCGCTCCACCTCCAGGTCGGCCAGCACCACCGAGGCCCCCTCGGCGACGAACAGCCGGGCCGTCTCGGCCCCGATGCCACTGGCGGCTCCGGTGATGACGGTGCGGCGGCCGGCGAGACGGGACATGGGGGCTCCGATCGGTAAATGGGGGTTCCGGGCGCATCGTGGCACGCCGGCCGTGGACCGTCAACGCCGGGCGGCCGGCGTCCTGTGGCCTGTGGCCTGTGGCCGGCGTCCTGTGGCCTGTGGCCTGTGGCCGGCGGCCGATCCGGACCGCCCCCGCCGTCGGGCGCTACCCTCGGGTCCCGTGGCCGACGACGACCTCGACCTCGACAGCCTGATCCTCGATCTCCTCGAGTGGGTGGGTCCCGGGACCCGCCCGTACCCCGAGGTCATGGACGCCTGGCGCACCTCGTGCCCGCGCCTGCCGGTGTGGGAGGAGGCCAACGACCGCGGTCTGCTCGAGCAGCGGCACGTGCCCGGCGAGGGCCGTCTCGTGGCGGTCTCCCCCGCCGGCGCCGATCTCGTGAGGGACTCCCGCGAGGACGGCCCTGGACGGGTGCGCCGGGGACGTCCTCGCCCAGTCGGCACCGGCCTCCCACCGCCCGCCGCCACCGTCCCCGGGCGGCCCGGCTGACCCTGTGGTTGAATTCGCGCATGGAGCTGGCTGCGATCTACTCGGGGCAGGCGGAACGGCTCTCCTCGGTCGTGCTCGACCATGCCGACCGGAGCACCTCCCCGGTGCCGGCCTGTCCCGAGTGGCAGGTCCGGGACGTCCTGGCCCACGTGGTCGGTCTGGCCCGGGACGTGGTGGCCGGCGCGTTGCCGGTCATGGACCTCCTGGAGCAGTGGCGGGACGAGGACGTGGCCACCGTCCGCGACGCCATGACGGCCACCCAGGTCGAACGGGCCGCCGACCGGACGGTCGAGGACCTGGTCGACGAGTGGCGCGCCCTGGTGGACACGATGGCGCCGATGTTCGACGGCGAGGTCCTCTTCCCCGAGCCGGCCCCGTTCGGTCTCGGTGCCATCCTGATCACCGACCTCGCCGTGCACGACCAGGACGTGCACGCCGCGCTCGGCGTGGCGCGACCGACCGACCGGCTCGTCCAGTCGTTCGGCGTGGCCACCTACTGCTTCGGCGTCGACTACCGGGTCCTGCAGCTGGGACTACCGGCACTCGTCGTGCGCTACGGGGAGCGCGAGCGGGTGCTGGGCGAGGGCGGGCCCGGCGCCACGGTGACGGCGGACCGCTACGAGCTGCTGCGCGCCCTCGCCGGCCGCCGCAGCCGGCGCCAGATCCTCACCCTGGACTGGGACGGCGACCCCGATCCCTATCTCCCCCTCATCCCCGCCTACGGCGAGCGGGCCGACGACCTCGTCGACTGACCGGGCCGATCGACGGCTCAGGTCACCCCGGGAGGCAGGTAGTACGCATTGAGCGCCCGGTCGCGGTACTCGAGGGCCTCGGCGAGCGCCGGGGTGCGCGCCGCTCCGGCGGCCAGGGCGTCCCGGGTGGCCGTGCGGTTGTTGTCGTAGACGGACGACCCGTCGGCGGCGGCCGGGTTCACCCACACGGCGGCGATCAGCACCAGGTCGTCCACCAGGTCGGCGGCGATGATCCCGTCGGCCACGGCCCACAGCACCCCCGAGGCCACCCCCGCCTGGGCGGGACCCCACGTCATCGTCGAGTGGGCACCGTCCTCGAGGGTCGCCTTGTTCACGAACAGCGTCATCGGCTTGGCCGGGATCCCCGGTCGCACCGTGGTCAGGAAGGCGGCGTGGCCGGCCCGGGGGGTGGCCAGGGCGGTCGCCCAGGCCGTCTCGACCGGGCCGCCCTTGGCGCCCAGCACGGTGTTCAGGTGGGCGGCCTCGGCGCCCGAGCCCACGAAGGCCTCGCCGATCTGGGTGGTGAACTCGATCATCGGCCGCCTCCCGACGGTGGCGTGGCCACCGGGGCCGTGACGGTCATGACACCGGCCACCTGACCGGGGGCTCGGCGAACGGCTCCGTGCGGCCGTAGCGGTTCTCGCGCAGCAGCTCGCTCCCCATGGTCCCGGGTGCCGTGTCGTAGGCCAGGAGCCCGACGTGTCGGGGCCGGCCGCCGCCCACCGGACTCACCCGGTGCAGCGAGTGCCGTCCCTCGAAGACGAGGAGGGTGCCCGGCACCATCGGGAGGGTGACCACCCCCGGACGGGTGCCGGCGAGGGCGGCGGCCACGTCGTCGTAGCACTCGTCGTCCGCCGAGCGGATCCGGGGGTGGACCTCGAAGTCGCCCCCCTCGTCCGCCGTCTGGATGGCCAGCGAGACCACGAAGTCGGTCTGGTCGAAGTGCCACTGGAGCTCGTCACCCTCGCCCATGACGGCGAGGTTGAGGGCACCGAACGGGTCGGCGTAGCGGTGGACCGGGCCGCGGTCGAGGATCGCCTCGACCAGCTGGCGCAGCGGCTCCCACTCGTAGAGGCGCCGCAGGGTCGAGCCGGTGGGCATCAGGTCGTAGGGGACGGCCCCCACGGCGTAGTGCCCCCAGGTCAGCCTCGGATGGTCGTCGGGCAGGCTGAAGTCGGGGAACTCGAGGTAGGCGGTGCCCTCGCCGGCCGAGTGGTGGGCCCGGGGGGTCAGCGCCTCGGCGTCGGCCACCAGGGCACCGACGCCCACCTCGTGCACGAACCCGGGCAGCTCGACGGCACCGGTGTCCGCCAGCTGGGTCCGGGCGTCGGCCACCACGGCGGCGTACCCGGCACCGGACGGGTCCAGGACCGGGTAGCGGTCGAGGTCGACGCACGTGTCGACGGGCGGTTCCATGGGGGCCGAGGCTAGTGCCCCGCCGGCCCGGCGGACCTGCGCCCGGGCGGCGGCGGTGTGGCTGCTAGCGGATGACGCGTCGGACGCCGGCGGCCGTGGCCAGCTCGGGGTCCGTGGTGTCGATGTACGTCGGCACCGGCACGGCGTCGAGCTCCTCGTGCTCGTCGCCCGGGCGGACCGGCGACGCGGTCGTCGAGTAGGCGCCGTCGGCCGACCGCTCGACCACGTTGGCCACCTTGCGCTTGCCGATGCCCTCCGCATCACGCATCTCGTTGCAGATCTTGTAGGCGAGGAAGTACGCGACGAACGGCGCCAGCGGCACGAACAACCGGAAGAACCACAGGACGTCCATCAGCGGTAGCTGGAAGAAGTTGGCCATCACGTCGGTCGACGAGGCGAAGAACACCCCGAAGAGGAGCGTGAGCATGGCGGCGCCGGCCGCCGTCCGCTTGGGACGGTCCCGCGGGCGGTCCAGGAGGTTGTGGTACTGGTGGTCCTTCGTCTTGACCGACTCGATGAACGGCCACGCCATGAGGATGGTGAAGATCAGGCCCGGGAAGACCACCGCGGGGAGGAAGATCTCGAGGGGGATGGTGTGACCCCAGCCGACCCACTCCCAGCTCGGCATGATGCGGGCGGCACCGTCGAGCCAGCCCATGTACCAGTCCGGTTGGACGGCGTAGGAGATCTGGTACGGCTCGTACTGGCCGAACTGCCAGATCGGGTTGATCTGGGCGAGACCGCCGAGCAGGAAGATGACGCCGGCCGTCACGAACAGGAAGCCGGTGGTCTTGGCCATGAAGGTCGGGAACATCGGGGAACCGACGACGTTCTCCTCCGTCTTGCCCCGACCCGGGAACTGCGTGTGCTTCTGCTTGACCAGCAGTCCGAGGTGGGCGGCCAGGAGCCCGACGATGACGGCCGGCACGATCAGCACGTGCAGGACGAAGAAGCGGGGGATGATCACCCCGGTGCCCGGATAGTTGCCGCCGAACATGAAGAAGGCCAGGTAGCTGCCGACCAGCGGGATCGACTCCATGATCGAGTAGGCGATGCGGATGCCGGTGCCCGACACCAGGTCGTCCGGCAGCGAGTAGCCGAGGAAGCCGTTGACGATGCCCAGGATGAGCATGAGCACGCCGACGATCCAGTTGAATTCGCGGGGCTTGCGGAAGGCACCGGTGAAGAACACCCGGGCCATGTGGACGGCGATGGAGCCGAGGAAGATGTCGGCGGCCCAGTGGTGGGCCTGGCGCATCAGCAGTCCGGACCGGACGTCGAACGACAGGCCCACGGTCGAGGCGTAGGCCTCGGACACCTTCTGGCCCCGCAACGGCGCGTAGCTGCCGTGGTACACGATCTCGTGGGCCGAGGGCACGAAGTAGAGGGACAGGAAGACCCCGGTGCCCAGGAGGACCACGAAGGAGTAGAGGGCGATCTCGCCCAGCATGAAGGACCAGTGGTCCGGGAAGATCTTGTCCAGGAAGGTGCGACCGCCCTTGGCCACGCCCAGGCGGTCGTCGATCCAGTTCAGCGACGAGTCGATCATGGGCGCTCCCAGAATCCGGGGCCGACGGCCTGGTCGAAGCTGCCGTTCGCCCGCATCTGGCCCGTCGGGTCCACGGTGATCGGCAGCTGGGGCAGGGGGCGGGGGGCGGGCCCGAACTCGGGGACGCATCCGGCGTTGACGTTGAAGATCGACTGGTGGCACGGGCACACCAGCTGCTGCGTGCGCTCCTGGTAGAGGCCGACCGGGCAGCCGAGGTGCGTGCAGAGCTTCGAGTAGGCCACGTAGCCCTGGACACCCCACGACGTGTGGCCGGGCGGGGCGATCGGATAGGGCGGGTCGTTCGGGCCCAGTTCGGCCAGCCGGATCAGGATCACCTGGTCGGGCGACGAGCCCTCGAACCCCTGGGGGAACACCGTCAGCACGCCGCCGACCTCGAGGTCGTCGACCATGACCTGGCGGCCGCTGACCGTGACGATCTTCGAGCCCTTCTTCCAGTTGGTGGTGAAGAGCGAGGTCTCCGTCGGGCCCTCGTTGTCCTCGGACTTGGCCGGCTTGGGCCCGAGGGAGCGCAGGCCGGGGATCAGGAGGGCCAGGGTCATGACCCCGCCGCCCACGGCGAAGATCCCGAGCAGCATCTTGCGGCGCTTGACCTCGATGCCGCCGCGCCCGGTGATGGCGGCGTTGAAGGCGGAGCGCTCGTCGTCGGAGGAGTGGAAGTCGTGGCGCTCCTCGACGAAGGGGCCCTGCGGCATGAGGTACTTGCCCCAGGCGATGACGCCGACGCCCAGGCCCAGCATGCCGATGCCGAGGGTGAGCGCCTCCCACTGGTTCTCGGCGTCGATCCAGTACACGATGATGAAGGCGACGAACCCGGCCATCCCGACGACCATGGCCAGGGCGGCGAGGACCTCCATGCGTTTGGGGTTCTTGGCCGACGGCTGCAGGTGCGGGTCGTCGAGCCGGGCCGGCGCGTCGGCACCGGCGGGACGGGTGGACTTGTCGCTCACGAGCGATCTCCGATCCAGAAGCAGACCAACATCAGGATGCCGACGCCGATGAGCAGGCCGACGAAGCCCTCGCCCACCGGACCCACGCCGCCCAGGCCGAACCCGCCGGCGTTGTCGGGGTGCTGGAGCACACCGGTCACGTAGGCGGCGATGTCCCGGGCCTCGGGGTCGGTGATGTTGCCGGGGCCGAAGCGGGGCATGTTGCCCGGGCCCGACCGGATGGCCTCGACCACCTGGGTGGGTGTGGCCAGGTGCAGGCTGGGGGCGTAGGCGCCCTCCATCAGCGCGTCACCGGCACCCGAGATGGTGTGGCAGGCGGCGCAGTTGAGGGTGAAGAGCGTGCCCCCGTTCTCGAGGTCGGCGCCCGACGTCTTGACCAGCGGCACCTGGGTGCCCTGGCCGGGCGTGAGCGACTGCACCCATGCGGCGATCTCGAGGGTCTGGATCCGGTTGAAGCGGGGCGGCTTGCGGGTGGCCTGGGCGCTGGTGTTCGCCAGCGGCATGCGGCCGGTCGACACCCAGAAGTCGACGGTGCCCGCCCCCAGGCCCTGCAGGTTGGGGGCGACACCGCTCCTGCCGTCGGCCTGGAGGCCGTGGCAGCTCGAGCAGTTGGCGGCGAACAGCGCCTGGCCCGGTGCGATGAAGGAGGAGGGCAGCTCCGTGTAGTAGATCCCCGTCTCGTTGGCCGGCGAGTTGGCCGCGGCGGCGGCGGACACCGACGGCACCGACGACACGGCGGCCGGCGTCTGCTGGACGGTTCCGGGCTGGGCGCCGGGCAGGGTGCTCCCGGTGGTGGAGACGCCGGTCGTGGCCGTGGTGTCCGTGGACGCACCGTACGGGGTGGGCACCGGGGCGGTGGTGGTCGTCGTGTCGGCCGACGCGGCGCCGGACGAGAACGCGACCAGGCCGAAGATGGCGACGGCGCCGACGAGGGCGGCGGGCGCGGCCAGGCGGACCCTGACGGAGCGGCGGGGGGTCTCGGACATCACTTGAGCAGGAAGAGGCAGCTGTAGAGGCCGACCCACACCACGTCGACGAAGTGCCAGTAGTAGCTGACGCCCTGGAAGACCGAGGTCTCCCCCGGGTCCCCGGCCGGTCCGCGCAGACGGGCCAGGAGGAAGATCATGGCGGCCAGGCCGAGGAAGACGTGGAGGCCGTGCAGCCCCGACATGATGTAGAAGAGCGAGCCGAACGCCGTGTGGGTGGGGTCGGTGGCCGGGTTGTGCGAGAGGTCGATCCATTCGTAGAACTGGTTGGCCACGAAGAGGGTCCCCAGCAGCAGGGTGAGCCAGATCCACAGCTTGGCGCTCTTGCGCTCGCCCCGCTCCTGGTCGAAGACGGCCTTCTGCATGGTGAAGCTGGACGCCACCAGGATGATCGTGAAGATCCCGGCACGGACCGTGTCGAGGTGGGTCCCCGGGGGCGGCCACACGGTGGCGTGGGCCCGGATGGTGAAGAACGCGGCGAACAGCGAGCTGAAGAACATCACCTCGGAGCCGAGCCAGATGATGACGCCCACGGACAGCATGGGCGGCCGGTCGGGGCGGTGGCGCGCGGGACGGGTGATGGCCGGATCGGCGGCGAGAGCCTGGGTCACGGGCATAGTTTTAGTCGACGGAGCGGGCCCGGGGCCAAATCGGCGTGACGGGCCCCCGCCGACCGGTCGCAGGGGGTCCGGGCGCCTCAGATGGCGGCGGTCAGGGCGGCCGGCGGTGCCGTCAGGGAGACCACCGCCAGACGCTGGGTGGGCCGGGTCAGCGCCACGTACAGCGTGCGCAGGCCGCGGGCCGTCTCCCCGGCGATCAGGGCCGGTTCGACCACGACCACCGAGTCGAACTCGAGCCCGTTGGCCGAGTCCGCCCCGAGCAGCACCAGGGGCTCGGACAGTCCGCCGCGGCGCATGTCGCGTGGGTCCACCACCGGGGTACCCGCCCGGTCGAGGGCGTCCGACAGCAGGACGCGGAGCGACTCGGGGGCGATGACCGCCACCCGCCCGGGGCGGACGGCGTCCATCTCCTCCACCGCCACCCGGGCCACCGAGCGGGCCAGGTCGTCCATGGTGGGCGGGCCGTCCTCGCCCGCCACCCGGATCATGCGGGGCGACACCCCGGTGCGCCGCACCGGCTTCGGCGGGGCCAGCTCCGGGTTGGCCACCTCCAGGACCCGGCCGGCGACGGCCAGCACCTCGGCCGGGGTGCGGTAGCTGACGGTGAGCTCGACCGTGCGCGCCGGACGCCGGCGCGGCAGGTGCTCGACGATGTCGGCCCACGAGGTGGGGGCCCACGGAGCGGTCGCCTGGGCGATGTCCCCCACCACCGTCATCGAGCCGGCCAGCGAACGGCGGGTCAGCATCCGCAGCTGCATCGGCGAGAGGTCCTGGACCTCGTCCACCACGATGTGGCCGTACTTGCGCAGCGCGTCGTCGGCACCGCCGGCGCGGGGCCCGAGCAGGTGCCGGGCCTCGTCGACCAGTGCGGCGTCGGCGGGCGTCCACGCCACCTCGTCGAACGACGCCGACCGCGGGCGCCGGAGCAGCACCTGCTCCTCGGGGGTCAGGATCCCCTTGGCGGCGGCGGCGATCAGCGGCGGGGCGCCGAAGAGGTCGTGGAGCAGCTCGTGGGGTGACAGGCGCGGCCACATGCGGTCGAGGGCCCGGGCCAGTTCGGGCACCCGCCGCACCTTGCGCGAGAAGTCCTCGAAGTCGAACTCGTCGTCGTCGAGCTCGGACGGGTCCTCGAAGCCGGGGAACGCCGTGACCGTCGGGTTCCCGACGCCCAGCCGCTGCTGGGTCTGGCGGGCCCGGTCGGCCAGGACCTGGGCCACCGACTGCTCCACCAGGCGGCGGCGGGCGTTGTGGGTCCCGGGCCGGCGGCGCGCCCCCTCCACGATGCGGCGGGACTCGTCGGCCGTCAGGCGGAGCACCAGCGCCCCGTAGGGGACGTGGACCTCCTCCGCCAGCGGCCGCTGGCGGGTGCGCACGGCCCGGGCGACGACCTTGGCCATCCGTACGTCACCCTTCAGGCGGGCCACGTCGGCCGGTCCGTTCTCGCGCACCTTGATCTCGGGCACCAGTCCGGCCACGGTCGACAGTGTGACCCCGGTCTCCCCCAGGGACGGGAGGACCTGCTCGATGTAGCGCAGGAAGAGCGGATTGGGTCCCACCACCAGCACACCCTGGCGCTCGAGGGGGAACCGGTGGGTGTAGAGGAGGTAGGCGGCGCGGTGCAGCGCCACGGCGGTCTTGCCCGTGCCCGGCCCGCCCTGGACCACGAGCACCCCGCTCAGCGGCGCCCGGATGATCTCGTCCTGCTCGGCCTGGATGGTCGAGACGATGTCGGTCATCCGGCCCGACCGGGCCCGGTCGAGCGCGGCCAGCAGCGCGGCCGGACCGCCGATGGGGAGGTCGCCGACGAGCAGCTCGCCGGAGCCGTCCGGCCCTTCCTCGGTCCCGTCCTCGGTGGTCAGGGTGTCCTCGACCACGCCGGGAGCGCCGAACCGCTCGTCCTCCACGCTGACCACGGTCCGGCCCTGGAGGGCCAGGTGGCGTCGGAGCACGAGGCCGAGCGGGTCCCGACCGGTGGCCCGGTAGAAGGGCTCGGCCACCGGCGCCCGCCAGTCGACGACCAGGGGCTCGTGGTCCGGACCGTGGATGGCCAGCCGGCCGATGTGGAACGTCTCGTGGTCCAGGGTGCCGTCGGACCCTTCCTCCCCGGTCAGCCGGTCGATGCGGCCGAAGGTGAGGGCCTGGTCGCCGATGTCCAGCTGCTCCAGCCGGGCCAGGCTGGTCCGGACGATCACGTCGCGCTCGGTCCGGGACTGGAACGTCCCCCCGCGGCCCAGGTCGAGCACGCCCTCCAGCATCGAATTGGCGTCGCCCCGCATGGCGTCGAGACGCGCGTAGGCGAGGTCCACGAAGTCCTGCTCGGACTCCAGCTCCGTCTCCACGCCCCCACCTCCTGTCTGCCCGCTGCCCGTCGCGTACCCGGCCCGGAGGACCCAGGTGCGGCTCAGGGGAACCCTCGATTGTAGGCGCCCCCGGAGGAACGTGCGCCGGGGGCCTCCCTCGCTCCCTGGGGCCCGCCGCCCGCCCGTAGACTCGGCCCATGTCCACCGCCGCGCCCCGTGCGCCCCGCGGGCCCGCACCTGCGCCCGGCCGCTTCGACGACGCCCCGTTCATCCTGGCGTGCCGCAGCCGGCCCGTCCCCCACGTCCCGGTGTGGTTCATGCGCCAGGCCGGACGGTCGCTGCCGGAGTATCGCGCCGCACGGGGCCCGGGCAGCATCCTCGACGCCATCGCCCAGCCGGAGCTGGTGGCCGAGCTCACCCGCCAGCCGGTGGACCGCTACGGCACCGACGCCGCCATCTTCTTCAGCGACATCGTGGTGCCGGCCGCCGCGGTGGGGTTCGGGGTGGACGTCGCCCCGGGCACCGGACCCGTGGTGTCCGAGCCGTTCCGGTCGGCGGCCGACCTGGCGCGCCTGCGCCCGCTCGAGCCCGAGCTCGACACCCCCTACGTGATCGAGGCCGTGCGGATCCTGGCCGACTCGCTCCACGTCCCCCTCATCGGGTTCGCCGGCGGTCCCTTCACGGTGGCCAGCTACCTGGTGGAGGGCGGCCCCTCGAAGAACTTCACCCGGGTCAAGGCGTTGATGCAGGCCGATCCCGGGTTGTGGCACGACCTGGTGGGCCGCCTGACCGACATGGCCCTGGCCTCGCTGCGGTCCCAGCTGGACGCCGGGGCCTCGGCGGTGCAGGTCTTCGACAGCTGGGCCGGCATCCTGACGCCGCGCCACTACGGGGAGCTCGTCCTGCCGGCCACCCGCCGCCTCTTCGCCGAGCTCGCCGAGTCGCACCCGGGGACCCCCACGATCCTCTTCGGGGTCGGCACGGGCGAGCTCCTCCCGCAGATGGCGACGGCCGGCGCCTCGGCGGTCGGGATCGACTGGCGCGTGCCGCTCGACGCCGCCCGCACCCGGGTCGGCCCGGGCACCGCCGTCCAGGGCAACCTCGACCCGGCCATGTGCCTGGCCACCTGGGAGGTGGCCGCCGCCGAGACGAGGGAGGTCCTCACCCGGGCGGGCACGGCGCCGGGGCACGTGTTCAACCTCGGACACGGCGTCCTGCCCGAGACCGACCCCGGGATCCTCGAGCAGGTGGTGGCCCTCGTCCACGCCGAGGGCCGGGCCGGCGTCGAGGACCGGGGATGAGCGGCGCCTCCGTCGGGGACGGGCCGGTCGGCGTCCTGGTCATGGCGCACGGGACCCCGGACACCCCCGAGGGGATCGAGTCCTTCTACACCCGGATCCGGCGGGGTCGGCCGCCCACGCCGGAGCTCCTCGAGGAGCTCACCGGCCGCTACGAGGCCATCGGGGGGACGTCCCCCCTGACCGCCCGCACCGGCGCCCAGGTGGCCGGGGTGGCCGCCGCCCTCGAGGCCGCCGATCCCGGGCGCTTCGTCGTCCGGCTGGGCACCAAGTACGTGCCCCCGACCATCGAGGAGGCCGTGGACGAGCTGGCCGCCGTCGGCGTCGACCGCATCGTCGGGATCGTGCTCACGCCGCACCAGTCGACGATGGGGTCGGGCGAGTACTTCGCACGGGCCGGGGCGGCGGCGGACGCCGCGGACCCGCCGGTGGCCCTCACCGCCGTCCCGTCCTGGCACCGGGCCCGGCGGTTCGTGCCGCTCCTGGCCGAACGCACCCGTGGGGTCCTCGACGCCCTCGACCCCTCCGCTCGGGAGCGGGTGGCGGTGTTCTTCACCGCCCACAGCCTCCCCGAGCGGGTGGTGGCCGCCGGCGACCCCTACCCCGACCAGGTCGCCGAGACGGGCGCCGACATCGCCCGGCTGCTCGGCCTCGACGACGACCCCACCGTGTCCTGGGGCACCGCCTGGCAGAGCGCCGGACGGACCGCCGACCCCTGGATCGGACCCGACCTGCTGGCGGAGATGGGGCGGGTGGCCGCCCAGGGCGCCACCGCCGTGGTGGTGTGCCCGGTCGGTTTCGTCTCCGACCACCTGGAGGTCCTGTACGACCTCGACGTCGAGGCGGCGGATCGGGCCGACACCCTCGGGATCGCCTTCGCCCGCACCCCCTCGCTCAACGACGACCCGGCGTTCCTCGGCCTGCTGGCCGACGTCGTGCGGGCCGCGGCAGGCGGGACGGCGTGACCCCCGGGGGCGACCGCAGCCGGCCCGTCGTCGCCGTCGTGGGCGGTGGCATGGCCGGCCTGGCCGCGGCCTGGCAGCTCAGCCAGGACCTGGGTGCGACGGCCGACGGCGCACCCCGGATCCTGGTGCTCGAGGCCGGCGGTCGGACCGGCGGCAAGGTGCACTCGGCCGAGTTCGCCGGGCGACGGGTCGATCTGGCCGCCGACGCCTTCCTCGCCCGCCGGCCCGAGGCCACCGGGCTCTGCGACGAACTCGGCCTGCACAACGAGCTGGTGGCTCCCGGTGCCGCCGGCGCCGCCCTGTGGGCCCGGGGCCGGCTCCGGATGATGCCGGACGGCGTCAACCTCGGCGTGCCCACCCGCTGGTGGCCGCTGGCCCGCTCGGGGGTCCTCGGTCCGGCCGGCGCGGCGAGGGCCGCGGTCGACCTGGTGCGACCCCACCGGGCCGATCCGTCGGCCGTCGGCGACGCCGCCGTCGGGGGCGTCGTCACCGCCCGGCTCGGCCACGAGGTGACCGAGCGGCTGGTGGACCCGCTCGTCGGCGGGATCCACGCCGGCGGCGTCGACGACCTGAGTGCGGAGGCCACCTTCCCCCCGCTGCTGTCGGCCGACCACGCGTCGGGCAGCCTGATGCGTCGCCTGCGCCTCCCGGCGCCCCCGCCCCCCGATCCGTCCCGCCCGCCCTCACCCGTGTTCTGGTCGCTCGAGGGGACGGCGGGCCGACTCCCCGACGAGCTCACGTCCGCCCTGGTCGCCCGCGGCGTCGCCGTGCACACCGGCGTCGCCGTCGAGGGGCTCTCCCGCCGGCCCGCCGGGTCCACCGCCGGGTCCACCGGGGGGGCGTGGTGGGAGCTGGCGCTGGCCGGTGACACGGGGTCCGTGCCCGGCGCCGTCTCCGCCGACGCCGGCGACGGCCCCGCCCGGTCGGTGGCCGTCGACGGGGTCGTGCTGGCGGTGCCGGCCGGGCAGGCCGCCTCCCTGCTCGCCGACCTCGCCCCGGCGGCCGCCTCCGTCCTGGGCGCCATCCGGCACGCGTCGGTCACCGTCGTGACCCTCGCCGTCCCGTCGGCGTCGATCCGGGGTGAGCTGGTGGGGACCGGGTTCCTCGTCCCCCGCACCTCGCCGGTCGCCGGGCGCACGGCCCTGATCACCGGCTGCACCTACCTGACCCGCAAGTGGCCGGGACTGGCCCGGCCCGGCGACGAGCTCATCCGCCTGTCGGTGGGGCGCTTCGGCGACGACCGCCAGGAGTCGATGGACGACGACGAGCTGGCGGCCGCCGCCTTCGACGAGCTGGCCCGGATCCTCGGTGTCGACGGCCGTCCGAACGAGGCGCTGGTCACCCGGTGGCACGGCGCCTTCCCGCAGTACACCCCGGGTCACCTGGAGCGCTCGGACCAGGTCGACCGGGCCGTCGCCGACCTGCCCGGGCTGGCCCTCGCCGGGAGCGCCTACCGCGGTGTGGGGATCCCCGCCGTGGTCGGCAGCGGCCGCACGGCCGCCCGCGCCGTGCTGGCCTCGCTCGACGGGACCCCGGCGTCCGCACGGCCGTGACCGGGGCGGCGCGGACGGCCACCGCGGCGCCGCCCGGACCGGACACGGTCGTGGACGGTCCCGCGGCCGGCGCCCGTCCGGGAACCGCGGGGCGGCGGCGCGGCGCGGTTGCCCTGCCGGCGGTGGCGGCCGGCTGCGGACTGGCCCTGTCGCTCCCCCCGTGGGGCTTCTGGATCCTGGCCTTCCCGGCGGCCGGCCTGCTGTGGTGGCGGCTGGGCGGGCTCGGGCCCCGGACCCGGCTGTGGGCCGGATGGCTGGCCGGGCTGGGCTGCTACGTGCCGGGACTGGCCTTCGCCCGCTCCTTCACCCTGCTGGGGGCCGCGGTCCTGATCGCCGTGGAGGCGCTCTTCGTCGGGGTGGCGTGCCTGGCCGTCCCCCGCGGGCCGCTGTGGGCCCGGGCGCTGGCCTTCCCGGCGGCCATGACCCTGGCCGAGGCGGTGCGCCAGACCTGGCCGTTCGGCGGGCTGCCCATCGGCGGGGTCTTCCTCGGACAGGCCGACGGGCCGCTGCTGGGCACGGCACGGCTCGGCGGGCCGCTCGGACTGACGGCGGTCGTCTACGTCGGCGGGGTGGCGTGCGGCGCGCTCGGCACATCGGTCGCCCGGACGCTGCGGGCGCGGCGCACGGCGGGGGGACGGGACCGCCGCGGCGCCGACCCGGCCGGCCGGTCCGGCTCGTCCCCGGCGGGCCACCTCGTCGTCGCCGCCGTGGCCCTGGCCGCCGTGGTCCTGGTCGGGTGCGTGGCGGCGGCCGCACCGGACGGCGGGCCGTCGGTGGGGGCGGTCACCGCCGCGGCCGTCCAGGGCGGGGGCCGCCGTGGCTTCTCGAAGTCCGAGGTGGATCCCACCACGGTGCTGGCGGCGGCCGTGGCCGCCACCGACGAGCTCGGGCGCGGCACGGACCCCGCCCCCCGGCTGGTGCTCTGGCCCGAGGACGTGGTGTCGCTCGACGGACCCCTCGACGGGTCGCCCGAGGAGGCCTCCCTGTCGGCCCTCGCCCGCCGCCTGGGGTCGACACTGGTCGTCGGGGTCACCGAGACCCTGTCCGACACCTCGTTCCGCAACGAGGTGGTCGCCTTCGGGCCCGACGGCTCGGTGGTGGCCCGCTACGAGAAGGTCCACCGGGTCCCCTTCGGCGAGTACGTCCCCTACCGTTCCTTCTTCGCCCACCTCGGCAACCTGTCGGCCGTCCCCCGGGACGCCGTGCCCGGCACCGGCTCCGGCCTGCTGCGCACGCCGGCCGGGCCGCTCGGGGCGATGATCTCCTACGAGGTCTTCTACGCCGACCGGGGGCGGGCGTCGGTACGGGCCGGGGCCCAGCTCCTGATCGTGCCCACCAACACGTCCTCCTACGCCACCGGGCAGATCCCCACCCAGGAGATCGCCGCCAGCGAGGTGCAGGCCGTCCAGCTGGGACGGGACCTGCTCCAGGCGGCGCCCACCGGGTTCAGTGCCTGGATCACCCACCGCGGGACGCTGCTCGCCCGGTCGACGCTCGGCATCCGCCAGATCGTGCCGGCCGTGCTCCAGCGCCGGGTCGGCCGCACGGTCTACGTGCGCCTCGGCGACACGCCCGTCCTGGCCCTGGCCGTCCTGGCCCTGGCCGCCGGCTGGTCGGTGGCGCTCCGGCGTCGGCGCTACTCGTAGTACCCCGAGTGGATGTACACGCAGGGGATGCCCATGGCGTGGAACATGGCGAAGTTGTTGGGGTCGTCCTCGAACGCGAGTCGCAGGTCGAACCCGAAGTGGCGCAGTTCGTCGACCGTGTCCCGCTTGTACCAGGTCACCTGCGAGTAGTCGCCCCGCGCCCGCATCACCAGCAGGTCCCACCGGAGGTCGTAGCGCTCGAGCCACGCCAGCGTCTGGGGCTGGACGCGCATGGGCCGCCCGGTGAGCAGGACGATCTGGAGGGCCGGGTCGAGCAGCTCGAGCACCCGGGCCAGCTCGGCGATCACCGCGTCCTCGCCGCAGGCGTCGAAGAACGCGTCCCAGTCGCGCCGTCCCCGTTCGATGAAGTGCTGGCGGCTCACGGCGTCGGACAGCACCCCGTCCACGTCGAACACCACCGCAGGTCCCGGGTGCTCGATCCGTCCGCGGTGCCAGGCCCAGTTCCCGGGGTCCCCCACCCTCAGTCCTCGCCCGGCGAGGCCTCCGCCAGGCGGCGGATCTCGTCCACCACCGCGGGGTCGGCCAGGGTCGTGGTGTCGCCGAGCACACGCCCCTCGGCCACGTCGCGCAGCAGTCGCCGCATGATCTTGCCGCTGCGGGTCTTCGGCAGCTCGTCGGTGAAGATCACCGTCTTCGGCCGGGCGATGGGCCCGATCTTGGATGCCACGTGGGCCCGCAGCTCCTGGCCGCGCGCGTCGTCGGGGTCGCCGGCGTCGGCCACCAGGGTGACGAAGGCCACGATGGCCTGGCCGGTCGTGGCGTCGACCGCCCCCACCACCGCCGACTCGGCCACCAGGTGGTGGTCGACCAGTGCGGACTCCACCTCGGTGGTGGAGATCCGGTGGCCGGACACGTTCATCACGTCGTCCACCCGGCCGAGCAGCCACAGGTAGCCGTCGTCGTCGATCTTGGCGCCGTCCCCGGCGAAGTAGCGCCCGTCGAACCGGCTCCAGTAGGTGTCCCGGTACCGTTCCGGGTCGCCGTAGATCCCGCGCAGCATCGACGGCCACGGCGTGGTGAGGGTGAGGTAGCCCCCACCCCGTTCGATCCGGTGCCCCTCCTCGTCCACGACCTCGGCGCCGATGCCGGGGAGCGGGAAGGTGGCCGATCCCGGCTTGGTGGTGGTGATCCCCGGCAACGGGGCGATCATGATGGCTCCCGTCTCGGTCTGCCACCAGGTGTCGACGACCGGGCACCGTCCGCCGCCGATGTGGGTCGAGTACCACATCCACGCCTCGGGGTTGATGGGCTCGCCCACCGAACCGAGCAGGCGCAGGCTGCCCAGGTCGTGCTTGGCCGGTTCCTCGGCGCCCCACTTCATGAAGGTCCGGATGGCCGTCGGCGCGCAGTACAGGATGGTCACGCCGTATCGCTCGACGATCGACCACCACCGGTCGCGGCCCGGGTGGTCCGGCGTCCCCTCGTAGATCACCGAGGTCGCCCCGTTGGCCAGCGGGCCGTAGACGATGTAGCTGTGCCCGGTGACCCAGCCGATGTCGGCGGCACACCAGTAGACGTCCTCGTCGGGGTGGAGGTCGAACACGGTCCGGTGGGTGTGGGCCACCTGGGTCAGGTAGCCGCCGGTGGTGTGCATGATGCCCTTCGGGGCGGCGGTGGTCCCGGAGGTGTACAGGATGAAGAGCAGGTCCTCGGCCGCCATGTGCTCCGGCTCGCACGTGTCCGAGGGGGCGCCGCCCGCCGCCGGGTCCGCGCCCGACAGCAGCTCGTGCCACCAGTGGTCTCGTCCCGCCACCATGGGCACCGGGCCGCCCACGGTGGCGTCGCCCGTCCGCTCGACGACCACCACGTGTTCGACCTCCGGGCACTCGGCCACGGCCGCGTCCACGTTGCCCTTGAGCCCCACGCCCTGGCCCCGGCGCCACCCGCCGTCGGCGGTGACCACGACCCGTGCCTCGGCGTCGAGGATCCGGTCGCGCAGGGCGTCCGAGGAGAACCCGCCGAACACCACCGAGTGGACGGCCCCGATCCGGGTGCAGGCCAGCATGGTCACGGCCAGCTCGGGGACCATCGGCATGTAGACGGCCACCCGGTCGCCCCGGGCCACGCCGAGGCCGCGCAGCACGTTGGCGACACGCGACACCTCGCCGAGCAGTTCGCCGTAGCTGATGGTCCGGGTGTCGCCGGGCTCACCCTCCCAGTGGAAGGCGACCTTGTCACCCCGGCCCGCCGCCACGTGCCGGTCCAGGCAGTTGTAGGAGACGTTGAGCGTGCCGCCGTCGAACCACCGGGCGAAGGGGAGGTCCCACTCGAGCACCGTGTCCCAGGGTCGGAACCAGTCGAGGGCACCGGCCTGCCGGGCCCAGTACTCCGGTCCGAGCCCGGCGGCCTCGGCGTAGACGCCCGGGTCGGTCACCACGGCGGCCTCGGCGAAGGCGGGAGGGGGCGGGAACACCCGCTCCTCGGTCAGGTAGTCCTCGATCGTCGGCTCGGTGCTCTCCTCGTCGGACACTGCTCCCCCTTGGCCACGCGGACGCCGGGTCGGATCCGTCCCGGAACCGCCTCAGCCTAATGCTGGCGGCCCCGTAGGATGGAGGGGCCGTGACCACGACGACCGACACCGGGGACCCGAACGACCTCACCGCCGTCGGGCCGCCCCCCGGGCAGGACGCGCTGCCCGTCCGCGACCACCAGTTCACCCCCGAGCCGGACGGCACCCGTGTCGACGTCCCGCTGGGGCGGCGGGTGATGGTGGTGAGCGACCTGCTCCTCACCCCGACGCCCACGTCGTCGACGCTGGCCGTCACCGGGGAGCTGGCCCGCGCCCTCGACACGTGGGACGGACCCGGCATCCTCATCATCGCCGGCAACCTCTTCGACCTGTCCGGCGCCGACGACCCCCTCGCCACCGCCGGACGGGCCATCGACGCCCACCCGGCGCTGGCCCAGGCCCTCCTCCGCTTCCTGGGGGTCGACGACCGCCGGGTGCTGCGCCAGCGCGGCAGCCACGAGCCCGACGACCTGGCCCGTCGGGCCGGCAGCGCACCCGAGGACGCCTCGGACGTGGTGGCCACGCTGGCCGCCGCCGGCGTGGAGCACCTGGGCGCCGTGGACCTGCACGTGCAGACCGGCACCGGTGTGCGGGTCGTGCGGGTGGATCCCGGCAGCTGCTCCCCCGGCGGCTCCCCGACCCTGACGTCGGCGGGGGTGACGGACCCGACGGCCGACACCAAGCCGGGGGCGGCGCCCACCACGGCGGCGGGACGGCACTGGCGGACGCTGGTGCCCGAGTCGACGGAGGAGGCGCCGTGGTTGGAGGGCCTCGACCACCTGTCCGACCCGTCGGCGCTCACCCGGTTCCTCGTATCCCGCACCCTGTACCGCCGCTTCGGCCGCTACGCCTGGTGGCTGCTCGTCCCGTTCGGCGTGGCCCTGCTCCTGCGGGTCGCCGTCACGCCCTGGGTGCTCGACCACCTCGGGTCCGGGCTCCCCGCCCGGGCCCTGCGCCACGCCCACTTCGCCGACTTCCAGGACCAGCTGGTGGTCGCCGTCGGCGCGTCGGTGGTGGTGCTCGCCGTGCTGGCGCTCGTGCTCGGCCTGCTCAGCCGCCGGATGTGGTCGATCCTCGGTGGGGGCACGCTCGACGAGGTCCGGGCCGAGACCGGACCCAACGACACCGCCCGCGACGACGCCCGCCGCCTGGTGTCGCGGGGCTACGCCGGGCTCATCACCGCCGCCACCTTCAAGTCCGAGCTCACCAACCTCGGCACCGGGTTCTACGCCAACGTGGGGGCGACGTCCGAGGTGGTGGCCGAGCACCGCGGCCGGTTCGGACTGCCGCCCGTCTTCCTCCACAGCCAGTGGGTCAGCTGGATCGAGCTCGAGTCCGGTGCCGAGCTCCACGTCCGGATGCTGCTCGCCCACAACGAGCTGCCCTCGCCCAGCCGGCTCGAGCGCATGATCACCCGCGGACGGGTCGGCGGGACGCTCCATCCCTCGCTGGTCGCCTCCTACCCCGTCGGCGACTCATGGCCCCCCGCCGCCGACCTGCGACTGGCCCACCGCCGGACGCGCCGGGTCCGGCGGTGGGCGGCCGCCGCCATCCTGGTGACCGGGATCATCGACGTGCTGGACTCGATCACCCCGCCGCTGCGCGGCCGTCTCCACGTACTCGAGCAGTACCTGCCGCTGCGGGCCAGCGTGGCCGCCGGCGCCCTGGTGGCCATGGCCGGTCTCGCCCTCATCGCCCTCGGACGCGGCATCCTGCGCGGACAGCGGCGGGCGTGGCGGGTGTCGGTGGTCCTGCTCGCCGGCACCATCCTCCTGCACCTGGTGGCCGGGGCCGACTTCGAGGAGTCACTCATCGCCGGGGCCGTGCTGGCGTTCCTGCTGGTGAACCGCAGGGAGTTCCAGTCCGCCTCGGACGCCACGTCGCTCCGCTCCGCCCTCGTCGGGCTGGCGGCGGTGGCGCTCGGTGTCGCCGTGCTCGCCACCACGTCGCTCGAGCTGTTCACCCACGTCGGCCGCCACCACCATCCGCTGCCGTGGTTGACCACGTTCTGGGCGGTGTCGGAGCGCTTCGCCGGGATCACCACCATCGACCTCCCCGAGGAGCGGGCCGACCGCTTCCTCACCCCCGTGCTCCTCACCATCGGCCTGTGCCTGGTGGCGGTGACCCTCTACCTCCTGACCCGCCCCGTGGTGGACCGGCGACTGGGCTCGGGCCGGGCCGCCGAGTTCCGGGCCCGCGACATCGTCCGGCGCCACGGCTCGACCACGCTCGACTACTTCGCCCTCCGCTCCGACAAACGGTGGTTCTTCCACCGGGACAGCCTGGTGGCCTACGCCGTCTACGGCGGCGTGTGCCTCATCTCCCCCGATCCCATCGGGCCCCGCAACGAGCGCGAGCAGGTGTGGGGCGCGTTCCGGGCGTTCGCCGACGCCCACGGGTGGACGACCGCGGTGATGGGGGCCGGCGAGCAGTGGCTGCCCACCTACCGCGACTCCGGCATGCACAACATCTACCTCGGCGACGAGGCCGTCGTGCGGCTTCAGGAATTCTCGCTCGCCGGCAAGCACATGAAGGGTCTCCGCCAGGCCCACAACCGCATCAACAAGTACGGCTACACGGTCACCTTCCACGACCCGTCCCACATCGACCCCGGACTGGTCGAGGAGCTCACCGCCCTCATGCGCCTGTCGCGCCAGGGCGAGCACGAACGCGGGTTCTCGATGATGCTCGGCCGGGTCTTCGACCCGCGGGACACCGGGCTCCTGCTGACGGTCGTGCGGTCCCCCGACGGTGCGGCTGCCGCCATGTGCCAGTTCGTGCCGGCCACGGGCATCAACGGGTTCTCCCTCGACCTCATGCGGCGCGATCCGGGTGACCATCCCAACGGCCTCCTCGACTTCGCCCTGTGCTCCACCATCGAGCACCTGGCCGCCCGCGGGTTCGAGGGACTCAGTCTCAACTTCGCCGCCATGCGGTCGACCCTGGCCGGCGAGAAGGGTGACGGGACCGTGCAGCGGGCCGAGCGCTGGTTCCTCAAGCGTCTGTCGAACTTCGCCCAGATCGAGTCGCTGTGGAAGTTCAACGCCAAGTACGAGCCCGAGTGGCTCCCCCGATTCGTGGTCTTCGACACCCCGGAGCACCTGGTGCCCGTGGTCATGGCCATCCTGCGGGCCGAGTCCCTGTGGGAGATCCCGGTGCTCGGGCGACTGCTCGCCGCCGGCGCCGAGAAGCGCATGCTGGCCGCCCAGCACGAGACCGACCAGTTCCTGGCGTCGATCGTGCCGTGGGACGAGGAGGCGATCACCGTGGCGGGCGGCGACCTCCCCCCGGGTCCCGGGGTGCCGGTGGACACCGCCGGCGGCGGCCCGGTGGACGTCGACGGGCCGGCCACCCGGGACTGAGCACCCGCACCGCCGGACTCGAGCGCGGCGGTGCCGGCAGTCCCATCGGGTTCGGATAGGCGATGACCCCGGCGGCACCGACGGCGGCACCGACGGCGGCCAGCGCGTCGAGGGCGAGGCGTTGCTCGGCGTCGTCGAGGACGGCGAGCGGCCGCCCTGCCTGGTGGTCGGTCATGGCCTCGACCGAGCGTCGGAGCCGCCTCCCCTCCGACGTGATGCCGGACGGTCCGAGCAGACCGCGTGCGCCCAACCTGACGGCGGCGGCGTCCCACTCGTCCGTCGTCCAGCCCCGCGCCGACCGCAGGAGGTCGGCGGGCACGTCCTCGGAGGCCGCGAACAGCACCAGTGCCTCGACCCCGTCCAGCCCCGACGCGGTCAGCGCGGCCACGTGCCCGTCGCCCCGGTGCTCGCGCAGGCACGTGCAGGCGTGCCACAGTGCCTCGACCGGGTCGTCGGGCCATCCGGTCGCCCGGACGGCGGCGAACAGGGGCCGGCCGGTCACCGACCCGGCGGCCACCACCCGGGCCAGGAGGGGCACGGCCCGGACGGCGGCGGCGGCACCGGGATCGATGCGACGCAGCGCGGCGGCGGCGCCGGTGCGACGGGCCGCCCACACCCGGTCCGGTCCGGCGACGGCCCAGGCGTCGGGCAGCGCCCGGGCCACCATGTCGGGAGCGAAGTTGGCGAACGTCGTCGCCACCACCTCGGGCCCGACCGGGCCGAGGGGCGCGGCGCGGCCGGCGAAGTAGCCCATCCAGAATCCCCGCAGGCCGAGCTCGGCCAGGTCGGACCGGCAACCGTCGTCGAAGTAGACGACGGCGTGGACCGGTTCGAGGGCCAGCCACCAGTCGCGGGGGGCCGGCACCGGCGGTCCCCGCTCAGTCCGGGCCGGCGCCCACGGCGGCGGGGGTGCCCGGGTCGGGACCCGCGCCGGGGCCCGACGGCCCACCGGCCGGGCGGCGCTGCCCGTAGAGCCCGACCAGCATCACCACGAACAGGGTCACCAGGACGATGACCAGCGCCACCGCCACCGTGGGCTGGTTCCACAGGACCAGCACCACCAGTCCGAGCACGACCACCAGCCACTGGAACGCCCCGCGGTGGGCGGCGACCGTGTCGTGGACGCGGCCGCCGGTCATCCAGTGGGGCGGCGTCCGCTCGTGGAGCCACCGGCGCACGGGCCCGAGTCCCACGACGAACGCCACGACGGCCACGACGGCCGCCACCACCAGCACGGTGCGCACCAGGTCCAGCAGCGCGGCGTCGACGGTGTCGATGATGGCGGCGTTGGCGGGCCTCGACTGTCCGGGCCGGAGCGAGGACAGGTACTGGTTCCGTCCCACGTTGGCCGCCACCAGCAGCAGCGCCATCGACACGGCCAGTCCGGAGGCGGCGTGCACCAGCCCGCGCCTGCGGTCGCGGGCCGTCAGCACCGCTCCGGCGAGCATGAGGATCGAGACGATCGGCAGCACGAAGGCCAGGTGGTTGAGGAACCGGACCCAGCGCTGGAGCTTGGCCAGCTGGTCCGACTGGAACAGCACGAACGGTGCGCCCGTGTAGTTCGGCACCTTGTCGAACACCGACAGCCCGTGGGCGGCCAGCTGCTTCTTGGCCGCGTCCTCGATCTGGCTGAGGTCCACGGTGACCTGGCCGTTCGTCGACTGGAACGCCCCGACCTTGTTGCCGAGGAGCAGGTTGTCGATCTGGTCGTGGGACCGGCGCAGGGCCTGCTCCCACAGCGTCTGGAACTGGGAGCTCTGCACCAGCTTCAGGGTGATCTGGTAGGTGGCCGTCTGCACCGCCCCGGCGATCGGGTCGGCGAGGAAGCCGGCCCGGGACGGGAGGGCGTTCTTCACCCGCTGCTCGATGTCGGACCGGGCGACCAGGCTCTCGCTGACCTTGGTGGCCACCGTCTGCTGCACGGCGTGGTCCTTGGCCAGCGGGGCCACCGTCGCCACGAAGGTGTCGGTGTTGAGCAGCTCGTTGCGGGCGTAGACGACGACCACCGACAGCACCGCCAGCAGACAGGCCAGGACGATGAGCACCCACGACGCGATCGTCCGGCCCCGGCCGCGCTTCGGGGGTGCGGCGGTCCCCGCCTGCTGACGGAGCACTTCGTTCTCCTGGGCCAGGACCTCGACCTCGTGGTGGAGCGCGTCGACGTCCTCGTCGTCCGCCGGGGGATCGGTTGTCACGGGCCCACTGTACCGGCGCCTCGGACGCTCCCCGGGGACGCTCCCGGGCGCGGGCGGCCGGGGCCGGACGCGACGGTGGCCGCCCACCGCGCACCGGGCACGGGGGCGGCCACCTCGCGGTGCGGCGGTCGTGTCAGGCGAGCAGCTTGGCCTTCTGGGTGTCGAATTCGGCGTCGGTGATGACGCCCTTCTCCTTCAGGTCGGCGAGCTTCGCCAGCTCGTCGACGTTGCTGCCCGAGGAGGCGGCCTGCTTGACGTAGGAGTCGAACGCCTTCTGCTGCTGGGCCGCCTGCTCGGCGGCGCGTTCGTGCATCTTGCCGCCGCGGGCGATCAGGTACACGAGGACACCCAGGAACGGGAGGATGATCACGAAGAGCACCCACAGGGCCTTGGCGCCGCCGCCGAGGTCGTGGGACCGGAAGATGTCCATGAAGACGCTGATGAGGAGCCAGATCCACAGGACGAACACGAAGAACATGAACATCATCCAGATCAGGCTCAGGATGGGGTAGCTGTAGGCAAGCATGGGTGTCGCTCCTTGTGCAGGGTTCCAGATGCCGGGATGCCGGCGACGGATCCACACTAACCGTGGGGATCCGCCGCACCGGGGACCGCGGCCGTGCCGCCCCGGGCACCGGGTGTCGCCCGTCGCACCGGCCGGCGCACCCCCGGCCGGTGATCTCGCCCACGCCCGTCCCGGTCACCTAATGTCGGGCCACACCCCGACCGGAGGCGGACCACGATGTTCTACCTACTCATCTTCGGGCTGCTGGCCGTCGTGCTGGTCGTGGCCTTCGCCCGCAAGTGGAGCCAGCGCGACAGGTGGCCCGACGATGAGTGACGTGCCCGCCGGGCCCCCGCCGGGCCCCGCGTCGACGCCGCCAGCCGCGACCGCAGCCGCAGCCCCCGCGCCCCCGGCGGACCCGATGGAGATGCTCACGTCGAAGAGCTACCTCCAGCTGCTGGTCCTGGCGGCGCTCATCGGCATCCCCGTCTCCGCCGTCGCCTACTTCTACCTGGCGCTCGTCTCCAAGGCCCAGACCTGGTTCTACGCCACCCTCCCGAAGGAGCTCGGATTCGCCGGCACCCCGGCATGGTGGCCGGTGCCCCTGCTGCTGGTGGCCGCCCTGGTGGTGGCCGCGTCGATCACCTACCTGCCCGGCGAGTCCGGCCACGAGCCGGCCGAGGGCTTCAAGGCCGGCGGCTCGCCGCTGCCCCTCGACCTCTTCGGCATCGTCCTGGCCTCGCTGGCCACCCTCATCTTCGGCGTCGTGCTCGGACCGGAGGCGCCGCTGATCGCCATCGGAGGCGGGCTGGGCGTGCTGGCCGTCCGGCTGGCGGCCAAGGACGCCCCGCCCACGGCGGCCACCGTCATGGCCGCGGCCGGCAGCTTCGCCGCCGTCAGCACGCTGCTGGGCTCCCCCGTCCTGGGCGCCTTCCTCCTGATGGAGGCCTCCGGGATCGGGGGTCCGCTGCTCGGGCTCGTGCTCGTGCCCGGGCTCCTGGCCGCCGGCGTCGGCACGCTGATCTTCGTCGGCCTCGACAGCCTCACCGGCCTCGGCACGTTCTCGCTGGCCATTCCCGGTCTGCCCACCTTCAGCCACCCCACCGTGGCCATGGTGGCCTGGGCCGTGGTGTTCGGCCTGGTCGCCGCCGTGGTCGGCGGAGTGATCCGGCTGGGAGGGCTGGCCGCCATGGCGGTGGTGCAGAAGCACCGGATGCTCGTGACCCCGCTGGCCGGCCTCGTCGTGGCCGCCTGTGCGATCGGTTTCGCCGAGCTGACCCACAAGGGCGCGCAGGAGGTCCTGTACTCCGGACAGAGCGCCCTGCCCGGCCTGGTCCTGCACGCGTCGACGTGGACGGTGGGCGCCCTGCTGGTGCTGGTGGTGGCCAAGTCGATCGCCTACTCGGTGTCGCTGTCCGGCTTCCGCGGCGGCCCCGTGTTCCCGTCGATGTTCATCGGGGGCGCCCTCGGCGTGGCCGCGTCCCACCTGCCCGGACTGGTACTGGTGCCGGCCGTGGCCATGGGCATCGGCGCCCTGTGCACGGTCATGCTCAAGCTGCCGCTCACCTCCACCATGCTGGCCGTGCTGCTGTTCGCCAGCGACGGCCTCAGCGTGACCCCGCTGGTGATCGTGGCGGTGGTGGTGGCCTACGTGGCCAGCGCCCGGCTGCCCCAGACGCCGTCCGACCTCCTCGGCACCCGGCACCGCGCCGGCACGGCACCGCCTGCCGCACCGGCCGGCACCTCCTGACCGTGCTGGCCGCAGCCCCGGGCGCCGCCCACTCACTGGCCGCCCAGTCGGCGGCGATCCTCCTCGGCGTCGCCCTGGCCGCCTCCGTGCTCGTCTCCGCCCTCGAGACGGTGGTCCTCCCCCGCAACTCCTTCACCCGGATCACCCGGGCCGTCTTCGCCGTGACCAACCGCGTCCTCGTGCACGACGGGCCCAACCGGGCCCGTTCGACCCGCCGGCGGGGGCTGTACGCGCCGGTGGCCCTGGTCAGCCTGCCGCTGGTGTGGATGCTGGCGGTCATCGTCGGGTTCGGATTCATCTTCTGGGGATCGCGTGCCGGCACGTGGCAGAAGTCGTTCGAGATCAGCGGGTCCTCGGTGACCACGTTGGGCTTTTCGGCGCCGTCGGGAAGTGCCCGGACCTGGATCAGCTTCGTCGAGGCCATCATCGGCCTCGGCCTGGTGGCCCTGCTCATCAGCTACCTGCCCACCATCTACGCCGCCCACCACGACCGGGAGAAGGGCATACGCACCCTCAAGCCGTTCGCCGGCGTCCCGACGTCGGGAGTCGGCCTGCTGCTCAACCTGAACCGGTTCCACGCCCTCGACAACGCCGACCTGTGGCGGACGGCCTCGTCGTGGCTCCTCGAGCTCGACCAGACCCACTGCGCCTTCCCCGCCCTCTGCTACTTCCCCGAGAGCGACGACACCCAGTCGTGGGTGGCCTCGGTGGGATCGATCCTCGACGCCGGTGCGCTCCTCCTGTCGGCCATCGACGTCGACTGGAACGACGTCACCACCGTCACCCACCAGGGACCGATCATGGTGCTGGCCACCGGCGTGCCCACGGTGATCGAGATCGCCCGCGCCGCCGGCCTGCCCGTGCCGCCGCCCGTTCCCCTGGTCGAGCTGCTTCCCGACGGCTCGGGACGGGCGCCCGACGTGTCGGTGTCACGCGACGAGTACCAGGCCGCCCTCGACCGGCTCGCCGGCGTCGTGTCGGTCCCCGACGGGCAGCGCGACCAGGCGTGGCTGCGCTATGCCGCCGTGCGCGCCTCCTACGACCGGGCCCTGCGCGGGCTCGCCGGCCTCACCCTCTCGACCCCGGCACCGTGGACCACCGACCGCCCGGCGGTGGTGGCCCGACCCCGGCTGGTGGGGAGCAGGCCGGTGCGGGTCGACTGGACGCTGCCGGCGGCGCCGCTGCCCACCGGGCCATCGGCGCCGGGGATCGGCACGCTCGGAGGGGACGTCGATGGCTGAGGGGCTGGCCCCCGGGGAGGTCGCCGGCGAGATCTCGCGCCACCGGCAGCACACCGCCGAGCACGGGCACGACGGCGACGGCGACGGCGACGGCGACGGCGGACGCGACCACGACCGGGTGCTGTCGATCGTCGAGGCGGTGCTGCTCGCCATCGTCGCCCTGCTCGCCGCCTACACCGGCTACGCCTCGGCCAGGTGGGGCACCGAGGCCTCCGTCCACCTGGCCACGGCATCGGCCGCCCGGACCGAGGCCAACCGGGCCGCCCTCGACGCCCAGGACACCAAGAACTTCGACTCCACCACCTTCAACACGTGGTTCACCGCCTACGTGGCCGGCAACGCCCAGGCCGAGGCGGTGGCCGTGCGTCGGTTCCGTCCCGCCTTCACGGTGGCGTTCGACGCCTGGCTGGCCACCGATCCGTTCACCAACCCGTCGGCCCCACCGGGGCCGACCTACATGCCGCAGTACAAGCAGCCGGAGCTGGCGACCGCGAACGCCCTCGACGCCGAGGCGACCCGGCAGTACACGGCCGGGGTGCAGGCCGGGCAGAACTCGGACAACTACGTCCGCGACACGATCTACCTCGCCACGATCCTGTTCCTGATCGGGATCAGCGGGCACTTCCGGTTCTTCCGGATCCGACTGGCCCTGGTGGTCCTCGGCGGGCTCATGCTGGTCGTCGCCGTGATCCAGATCGCCACGTCGCCCCCCATTCCCTGAGCCCCGCCGCCGGGGGCGGTCCGTCGCCCGTCGGTGGGCAACGGGTATGGACAGGTGATCAGCACGTGCGGGACCTCGCCTGGATTACGTTGTCGGCAGGTACACCATCGTCAAGGAGAACTCACATGCTCGCCTACACCTACCCACTGGCCGACCTGTTCGGCACGATGCTCGGCATCTTCGTCTTCCTGATCTGGTTCTGGCTGCTCGTCATCATCTTCGGTGACATCTTCCGCAGCCGCGACATGGGCGGCGGCGCCAAGGCCCTGTGGGTGATCTTCGTGATCATCCTCCCGTTCCTCGGCATCCTCGTCTACCTGATCGCCCGGGGCGGCAAGATGCACGAGCGCGCCGAGCAGGCGGCCCAGCAGCAGCAGCAGGCGTTCGACGCCTACGTCAAGGAGACGGCCGGTGCCGGCAACAGCGTCGACCAGCTGGCCAAGCTGGCCGACCTGAAGAGCCAGGGCGTGATCACCGACGCCGAGTTCGAGGCCCAGAAGGCCAAGCTCCTGGCGTAGCGCGGCGGACAGGAGGGGCGGGCCGGCGCGTGGCGCCGACCCGCCCCTCCGTCGCGTCCGCCTACAGGTGGCTGAAGCCGCCCGACTCCTCGGGGGTCATGGCCACCGTCACCGGGTGGCGGTCGAAGTGGGCGATCGACTCCTTGATGTCGTCCATCAGCAGACGGGCGAGGTCCTTGCTCACGCCCTGGCGCACCAGGATGCGCTGGATCGAGATGTCCGACACCGAGCCGGTCAACGGGTAGGCCGGCACCTGCCAGCCCTTCACCCGCAGGCGGTCGGCCACGTCGTAGAGCGTGTAGCCAGGGTCCTCGCCCTCGCGGATGCGCCACGCCACCGCCGGGATCCCGTTGAGCGGGTTCCCGTCGCACAGGAGCTCGAACGGCCCGAGCTTCACGATCTCCTCGGCCAGGAACTGGCACGTGGCGTAGCAGGCGTCGTGGACCTGCGTGTAGCCGGCACGGCCCAGCCGCACGAAGTCGTAGTACTGCGCCACGATCTGGCCGGCCGGGCGGGAGAAGTTGATCTGGAACACCGGCATGTCGCCACCCAGGTACGTCACGTGGAAGATAAGGTCCTCGGGCAGGTCGTCCTGATGGCGCCACAGGACCCAGCCGACCCCGAGCGGGGCCAGCCCGAACTTGTGACCCGAGGTCGAGATCGACTTCACCCGGGGGATGCGGAAGTCCCACACCACGGCGGGCGCGCAGAACGGCGCCAGGAAGGCGCCGGAGGCGCCGTCCACGTGGATGTCCACGTCCAGTCCGGTGTCGGCGGCCAGGGTGTCGAGCGCCTTGGACAGCTCGAGGACGGGCTCGTAGGTGCCGGTGTACGTCACCCCGAACGTGGGCACCACCATGATCGTGTTCTCGTCGACCTGGGCCAGCATCTGCTCGACGTCCATGCAGTACCGGCCGGGGGACATCGGGATCTCCCGGATCTCCACGTCCCAGTACTTGGCGAACTTGTGCCAGACGACCTGGACCGGCCCGCACACGAAGTTCGGGGTGTCGGTCGGCCTGCCCGCCGCCTTGCGCTTGGCCCGCCACCGCCACAGGGCGGCCATCCCCCCGAGCATGCACGCCTCCGAGGAGCCGATGGCCGAGCACCCGACGGCGCCGCCCTCGTCGGGCGCGTTCCACAGGTCGGCGAGCATCTGGACGCACCGGCGCTCGATCTCGGCGGTCTGGGGGTACTCGTCCTTGTCGATCATGTTCTTGTTGATGGACAGGTCCATCAGGCGGTGCACCTCGTCCTCCTCCCACGTCTGGCAGAAGGTGGCCAGGTTCTGGCGGGCGTTGCCGTCGAGCAGGAGCTCGTCGGAGATGGCCTGGTAGGCGTCCTCCCGGCGCATCTCCTCCTTGGGGAAGAGGTGGGACGGCAGGGTCGTCAGCAGGTCCTTGCCCGCGTAGACGGAGTCGAGCAGCTCGTCGCGGATGGACTCGTGCTTGTGCAGCGGCATGGCGTGCTCCTGTTCTGGGTGGCGTGGGAGTGGTGGGGAGGTCGGGCGGGGCGGTTGGTCGGGCGGGGCAGTTGGTCGGGCGGGTGGGGCGGTTGGTCGGGTGCGGTCAGACGTCGGTGATGGCGTGGACCTGGTTCATGGCGATGGCCTGCCTGAGCGCCTGGTGGTCCCGCTCGTTCTGGTCGGCGTAGGAGGCGGCGAACGAGCACATGGCCTCGTCGAACTTCGGACCCGTGCCCAGGTAGGCGTCGATGGCGATGGCGTCGCCCGACCGGGCGTGTCCCAGGGCCAGCACGAAGCCGCACATCTGCACGTAGACGGCCATCCCCTCGGGCAGCATCGTGTCGATGTCGGCCGACAGCTTCCAGTCCCACATCTGGCGGAAGTAGAAGTCGCGCAGGACACCGTCCTCGCCGGCCACCTGGTCCCACCCGAGGAAGATGTCGCTGGCACTCTGGACCAGGCGCTGGCCCTCGACCACCCGCTGGCCCATGTTCGGGTACCGGCTCGGCCGGAGGAACGGCTCGGCCACCGACTGCTCCGCCTGCTTGACCTGCAGGACCAGCGGATCGCCCTTGTCACGGCCGATGAACAGCGCCACCCAGCACCGGGTGCCCACCGACCCCACGCCGACCACCTTGCGGGCCAGGTCGACGAACTCGTAGCGCGACAGCAGGTGCTGGCGGTCACCCTGCAGCGTGGTCCGGTAGTCGGTCAGCCCGCCCACCAGACTGCGCACCACCGTTTCCGCGTTGGCCGGCTCGAAGAGCTGGTCGGCGGGGGTCAGCAGCGGTGGGTCGGCGCGGAACTGCAACCTGCCGTCGACCTCCTCGGTCAGCTTGGACACGGCGCGCAGGTGGTCCTTGTTCTTGGCCTTCTCGATCCGGTTGGTGAAGTTCTCCATCACGGTCGGACCGGCCTCGTCCTTCCACCGGCCGGCCATGGTGGCGGCGTCGAGGCGCACGTACCAGAGGTCGAGGTTGCGCATGGTGGCGAAGGTGCGCATGGCGTGGCGGTAGCCCTTGGACGACAGGGCCACCAGCGACTTGCGCAGCTTGTCGTCGAATTCGCGGGAACGGGCGGCGACCTCGACACTGGCCGCCAGGCGCTTCAGGTCCCACTCGAACGGTCCGGGCAAGGTCTCGTCGAAGTCGTTGACGTCGAAGATCATGTCCCGTTCGGGCGAGGCGAAGCCGCCGAAGTTCACCAGGTGGGCGTCACCGCACAGCTGCACGTCGAGGTGGGAGTGCTCCTCGTGGGCCAGGTCCGAGGCCATCACGGCGGCCGCCCCCCGGTAGAAGGCGAACGGTGAGGCGGCCATCCGGCCGTAGCGGATGGGCACCAGGTCGGGTACCCGGGTGGTGGCCTGCAGGGCCAGGATCTCGAGCGGGTCCGTCCGGTCGGGCGGTGGGGACCACTCCCCGTGCCGTGAGCGCGGCACCAGCTCCCGCGCCTTGCGTCCGTGGGCCGCACGTTCTTCCGGGGTCTGCTGCGTCATGGCCCCATCCTGTCACCGACCGATGCGGTCGACCACCGGCACGCGTCCACGGGCGTGGCGCGCCGGTGGCACCCCGGTCGGCCTACTTCCTCGCCTTGCGGCGTCGACCGAGGAAGATGACCAGCCGGTCGATCAGCACCCCGAGCAGCGCCGAGATCAGGATGACCCAGATCAGGCTGGACGAGTGCGAGAAGACGAGGAAGTCGACCCGCACGGACGAGGAGTTGGCCACGACGAAGGCCACGAACAGGATGACGGCGACGGCGAGCCCGACCAGCCGGGCGACGTCGCGGGCGTCCCGTTTGCCGGTCGACTCTGCCGCCGGGCCCTTCGGTTCAGGTGCCATCTGCGATCCTCCGTGTGGCCGGTACCGTGAACTCCGACAGTACCCGCCCCCGCTCGGCGGGGACGGGACCGCCCGGAGCCCGGTCAGCGCAGCAGGAGCAGTGTGGCCTGGTGGGCGAAGTTCAGGAGCGGCCCGGGGATGATCCCGAAGACCACGGTGACGGCCACGCACAGACCGACGGCGACGGCGGTCAGGGCCGGGACGGGGACCGGGCCGCGGTCCTCCACGTCGGAGGCCGGCGGGGCGTCGGTCAGCACCTGGAGGCTGGCCACGGTGTCGCCGGCGGACGGGAGGTACGGCGCCACGTCCTCCTCCCCGACCTCGGTGTCGGTGGCGTCGCCGAGGTCGCCCACCGGCGAGAACATGGTGACGGCCAGGCGCAGGTAGAAGAAGGCGGCCACCGCGGCCGACGCCATGGCGACGACGGCGAGCGTGTACCCCTGGTCGGCGACCGAGGCCTCGATCACCCCGAGCTTGGCCAGGAACCCGGTCGTGAAGGGGGCGCCGGCCTGGCCGAGGAGGAGGACGGCGAAGGCCAGGGCGAGGACGGGCTGGCGCTTGGCCAGCCCGCGGTAGTCGGTGATCGACGAGCGGGTGTCACCGGGACCGGCCACGACGGAGATCACGGCGAACGTCCCGATCACCAGGAACGTGTAGGTGAACAGGTAGTAGAGCGAGGCCGACACGCCCCGGGCGGACACCGCCTCGACCCCGAGCAGGATGAAGCCGACGTGGTTGATGGACGAGTACGCCATCATGCGCTTGACGTCGCGCTGGGTGAGGGCGACCACGGCGCCGAAGACCAGGCTCAGCAGGGCGAGCACCCAGATCACCGGCTGCCAGTCGGCCCGCACCGTCGGGAACGACGTCACGAACACCCGCAGCAGGGCGGCGAACGCCCCCGCCTTGGCCACCGCCGCCATGAACCCGGCGACCGGCGACGGGGACCCCTGGTAGACGTCGGGCGACCACAGGTGGAACGGCACGGCGGCGATCTTGAAGGCGAAGCCGACGAGCAGCAGGGCCATCCCGGCCAGGAGCACCCCGTTGTGCACGATCACGTGCCGCGACAGGTAGTCGGCGATCTGGGGCAGGTTGGTGGTCCCCGTGGCGCCGTAGGTGAGGGCGATCCCGTAGAGGAACACGGCCGACGAGAACCCACCGAGCACGAAGTACTTCAGCGCCGCCTCACCGGACTCGGCCCGGCGGTGGTTGAAGGCGGCCAGGACGTAGAGGGCGATGGAGAGGATCTCGAGACCGAGGAACACGACGATCAGGTCGTTGGCCGCCCCCATCATCATCGCCCCCGAGGCCGACACCATGGCCAGCACCTGGTACTCGGGTCCGTCGATCCCCTCGCGTCGCAGGTAGCCGTCGCCGACCAGTGCGGTCAGGAGCATGGCGATGGACACGGTGATCTGGATGAAGACGTCGAACCCGTCGAAGGCGATGGCGCCGGCGATGGTCACCGACGGGCCGTGGGTGGCCACGTGGTCCCACTGCACCAGGGCGGCGATCAGCGCCGCCACCGAGACGGCGGCGGCCACGTACGTCCCCGACCGGGCGCTCATGACCCTGCGGAAGAGGGAGGACCCGACCATCAGGCCGAGCGCCCCACCCAGCATGATGAGCATGGGCAGGATCGACAGGTAGTCGACGTGGGGGACGTGGATCGTCGGCGCGGCCGATGTGGCCAGGACGGTCATCGCGAACCTCCCGCCTGTGCCGCCGGCCGGGCCGGGGACGCCGAATTACCGGACGGCGTCCGCACCGCCACCAACGGCGCACGGCGCAGGTCCGCCGGGATCGGCGTGTTGGTCACCTGGTCCACGTGGATCACCAGCCGGTCGACCGACGGGGTGATCCGGTCGAGCACCGGCTTCGGGAACACGCCGAGCAGCACGATCAGGACGATCAGCGGGGCCACGATGAGGCGTTCGTTGAGGGACAGGTCACGGGTGGCCGACACGTCCTCGCCGGTCGGCTCGCCGTGGAAGACCTGCTGGTAGCCCCAGAGGAGGTACACGGCGGCGATCACCACCCCGGCGGTGGCCGCCACCGCCCACCAACGGTGGGCGACGAAGGTGCCGATCAGGATGAGGAACTCGCCCACGAAGCCGTTGAGACCCGGGACGCCGATCGACGCCATCATGGCCACGGTGAACACACCGGCCAGTACCGGTGCCGGGGACTGCAGTCCCTTGAGCGAGCCGATCTGCCACGTCTTGCGTCGCTCGTAGATCCAGCCGACCAGGATGAACAGCGTGGCGATCACCAGACCGTGGTTGACCATCTGGAGGACACCGCCGCTCAGTCCCTGGCTGTTGAGGGCGAAGGTGCCGAGCGCGATGAATCCGATCTGGGCCAGTGACGAGTAGGCCAGCAGCCGTTTCAGGTCGCGCTGGGCGCACGCCACCAGGGCGCCGTAGGTGATGCCGATGACGGCCAGGGTCAGGAGCAGCGGCGCCAGGGTCCGGCTCGCCTGGGGGAACAGGTTGAGGTCGAAGCGGATGATGCCGTAGGTCCCGAGCTTGGCCATGACGGCCACCAGCAGGATGGCGGCGGCCGTCGGAGCCTCGGCGTAGGCGTCCGGTGACCACGTGTGGAACGGGAAGATGGGCGCCTTGACGGCGAACGCCGCGGTGAAGGCGAGGAACAGCAGCACGCCCTCGGTCCCCGACAGGTGGGTGTGCATCAGCGGCGGCAGGGCGAAGGTCAGCACCCCGGTCTGGGACTTGTGGATGAAGGCGATCGACACGATGCCCACCAGCAGGAAGGCCGAGCCGGCGAACGTGTACACGAAGAACTTGATGGCGGCGTAGCCGCGCCGGGCGTAGCCCCAGCCCCCGATGAGGAAGTACGAGGGCACCAGCGTCAGCTCGAAGAACAGGAAGAACAGGATCAGGTCGAGCGAGACGAAACTGCCCATGCACGCCGATTCGAGCAGCAGCATCCAGGCCACGAAGGCCCGCGGGTCACGCCGGGCCCGGGCCCCCAGCATGGTGAGGGGGAACAGCACCGCGGTCAGGACGACCAGGAACAGCGAGATCCCGTCGATCCCCACCGACCAGTGGATCCCCAGCCCGGTGGCCCAGACGTGCGTGCTGACCATCTGGTAGGCACCCGACCCCGACTTGAACACCACCAGGATGGCCACGGCCACGGCCAGCGTGAGCACGGTGACGGCCACGCCGACCGCCTCGTGGAACCAGGTCGCGATTGCCTTGCGGGGGATCAGTGCCACCACGGCCGCGCCCACGGCCGGCAGCAGGACCAGGGTGGTCAGGTAGGGGAACGACGTCGCCACCATCAACCCCACCACATCCTCGTCAGCATGAAGCCGAGCACGACCACGGTGCCGAACGTGATCCCGAGCACGTAGTTGCGCACGTACCCGGTCTGGGTCCTGCGCAGCACCGTGCCCGAGCCCCGGAAGGCGCCGGCCACACCGTTGACGGCGCCGTCGATGACCTTGGGTTCGACCACGTCGGCGCAGAACGCCGCCAACCGCTCGCTCGGGCGACCGAAGACGGTGTCGTAGAGCTCGTTGATGTACCACGCGCCCCGCAGGAACGAACCCTCGAGGGCCGGGCGGTCCGACCGCTGCGACCACAGCCACAGGCCGATCGCCACGAAGGCGATGGCCACCACGGCGTCGACGATGGCCAGGACCCACAGGGCCGTGGTACTCAGCCCGTTGTGGAACAGGGTCGACCCGAACACCGGGTCCACCCAGTTGGCCAGCGAGAAGTTGCTGCCGGGGATGGCCATCACCCCGGCGACGGCGGCGAAGAACGAGAGGATCCACAGCGGGATCGTCATGATCCACGGCGACTCGTGGGGCTCGGAGGAGGCACCGTCGGCGTGGTGGGCGTGGGCGGCGTCCAGTGCGTCACCCGGGTCCCCGGTCGACCAGCGGTCCCGGCCGAAGAAGGCCAGGCCGGTCAGCCGGCTCATGTAGTAGGCGGTCAGCGCCGCCGTCAGGATGCCGACCACCCACAGGGCGGGATGGGCGGCCCAGGTGTTGTCGAGCACGTCTCCCTTGGCCCAGAACCCCGACAGCGGCGGCACCGCGGCGATGCACAGCCAGCCGATGGCGAAGGTGATGAACGTCACCGGCAGGTAGGCGCGGAGGTTGCCCATCCGCTTCAGGTCCTGCTCGTCGTGGAGCCCGTGGATCACCGAGCCGGCACCCAGGAAGAGCAGGCCCTTGAAGAAGGCGTGGGCCACCATGAGGAAGATGGCCGCGGTGTAGGCCCCGCAGCCGATGGCCAGGAACATGTAGCCGAGCTGGGACACCGTCGAGTAGGCCAGCACCTTCTTGATGTCCTGCTGGGCGCAGGCGATGGTGGCCGCCACGAATGCGGTGGCGGCTCCCACGATGGCGATGGTGAGGGCGGCGTCCGGCGACGCGTGGAGCAGCGGGCTGACACGGCACAGCAGGTAGACGCCGGCCGTCACCATGGTGGCCGCGTGGATCAGGGCGGACACCGGGGTCGGGCCCTCCATGGCGTCGGCCAGCCACGGGAACAGCGGGATCTGGGCCGACTTGCCCATCACGCCGACCAGCAGGAGGAGGCAGATGGCCGTGACGTCGGTCGAGCCGATCTCGGAGACGTGGGCGAAGACGTACTGGTAGTTCAGCGAGTGGACGCGGTCGTAGACGAGGAAGATGGCGAGCAGGAAGCCGACGTCGCCGATCCGGTTGTAGACGAACGCCTTCTTGCCGGCGCTGGCCGCCGAGTCCCGGGTGAACCAGAACGACACCAGCCAGTACGAGCAGGTGCCCACACCCTCCCAGCCCACGAAGGTGACCAGCAGGTTGCTGCCCAGCACCAGGATCAGCATCGAGGCCACGAACAGGTTCATGTAGAGGAAGAATTTGGGGAAGTCCTCGTCGCCCTTCATGTACCCGATCGAGTACAGGTGGATGAGGGTGCTGATGCCGGTGATGAACAGGACCATGGTCATCGACAGCGGGTCGACGTAGAGGGCGGCGTGGACCTGGAGCCCCCCGACGGGGATCCACGTCCACAGGTTCTGGCCGAAGTGGCGGACGGGCTGGTCCAGCTGCAGCAGAGCCAGGTAGACGCCGAACGACACGACGAACGAGGCGCCCACGGCCACCGTGGCCACCACGCCGGCGGCGGGGTCGCCCAGCCGGCGTCCGGCGGCCAGCAGGACGCCGAAGCCGAGCAGCGGCAGGAGGATGATCAGGTAGGTGACGTGGAGCATCGACCGATCAGCCCTTCATCAGGTGGAGGTCGTCGGCGTTGGCACTGGTACGCCTGCGGAAGATGGCCACCACGATCCCGAGGCCGACCACGACCTCGGCGGCGGCGACCACCAGGACGAAGAAGACCAGCACCTGCCCGCCGATGTCGTGCAGCGTGCGGGCGAAGGTCACGAAGGCCAGGTTGGAGGCGTTGAGCATCAGCTCGACGCACATGAACATGATGAGCACGTTGCGCCGGACCAGCACCCCGAGGGCGCCGATGGCGAACAGCACGACGCTGAGGGACAGGTACCAGGCCGGGTTGATGCTCATGCGTCCACCTCGGTCCCCTCGACCGGCTCGCCGGTCGGTGCCGTCGTCGGTGCCGCCCGGCCGCCGGTCCCGCCGGGACCCCTGTCGGCGGGGACGTCGCCGGGTGCGGTGAGGGAGGCGTCGGCCTCGGCCACCTCCTCCGACGAGGTGGCGGCCGGAGGGCGGCGGGCCAGCACCACGGCGCCGACCACGGCGATGATGAGCAGCGCCGAGGTGGCCTCGAAGGGGAACAGGTAGGTCGTGTACAGCGACTTGCCGATCAGGTTCACGTTCGGGGCGCCGGTGTCGGACCCGGCGGCGTGGGGCTGCCCGGTCGTCCACTTCGACACCTGCCCGAGCAGCAGCAGTCCGGTGGTACCGAGTGCGACGAGGGCGACGGCCAGCGGGCGCTGGCCGCGCAGCGGCTCGGCCGCCACGTTCTCCTCCTTGTCCACACCCAGGAACATGATCACGAACAGGAACAGGACGACGATGGCGCCGGCGTAGACGATGACCTGCACGGCGGCCAGGAAGCTGGCCTGCTGCAGCACGAACAGGACGGCGATCCCGAACAGGGTCATCACCAGCATGAGCGCGGAGTGCACCGGGTTCCGGGCCACCACCACGCCGATGGCCCCGGCGAGCACGATGGCGGCGGACACGGCGAACACGCCCACGTCGGGCAGGGTCGGGTGGGACGACGACGTCACCAGGACGGCCACCAGCGCGCTCACGGGACACCCCCGTCCGCTCCGGGGTCGAGGGCGGGCGTCGGACCGCCCTGGCGGTCACGGTCGGAGTTCCCGGCCCGCTTGGCCGCGGTGTAGGCGGCATCGGCCTCCTCGTGGTGCTTCTTCCCGAACCCGGGGCGGAAGCGCTCGGCCTTCTCGAGGGCGCGGCCGATGGCGCCGCGGGGGCCGCGCTTGGCCGCCGGCAGGTCGGCCGGCCGCAGGTGCCGCTCGAGCGTCTCGCGCAGCGGGATCGAACCGGTGGTGGCGTCGTCGCGCCTGCCGGACTGGCCCGCCTCGGGGGCGCGCACGCCGAATCCGAGCTCGCCGGACCACTGCACCTCGCCCTCGAAGGCGGCGGCGCCGGCGGGCGACGTGGCCCGCATCCAACCGGAGGTGTGCAGGTCGTCACCTTCGCGCCAGTCCTCCCACGGCAGGTGCCTCGGATGGCCGTCGTCGTCCACCAGCAGCTCCGACTTGGTGTAGATGGCGTCGTTGCGGTTGGTGAAGGAGAACTCCATCAGCTTCGACTCGGTGATGGCCTCGGTGGGGCAGGCCTCCACGCACAGGTCGCAGTGGATGCACCGCAGGAAGTTGATCTCGTAGACGTAGCCGTAGCGCTCGCCCGGCGACACCGGGTGGTCGGGCGGGTTGTCGAGGCCGCGGACGTAGATGCAGTCGGCCGGGCACACGCCGGCGCACAGTTCGCAGCCGATGCACTTCTCCATCCCGTCCTCGTAGCGGTTGAGGACGTGGCGGCCGTGCTGGCGCGGCTGCTTCGGGCGCTTCTCCTCGGGATACTGGCGGGTGACCGCGGGCCGTCCGAGGTGCTCGAGGGTGAGCTTGAACCCGCCCAGGAAGTTCTGTCGTCCGTGCGGTGGCTCGGGGGTCGCCATCAGCCGTCACCTCCATCGGTCGGGGTCACCGGTGGCTCCTGGGCCCGGGTCCACAGGCGCACGCCCACCTGGGGCACCACCGCCTGGGTGGCCTCGCGCTCCGAGCCGATCGAGAAGGCCCGCGACAGCAGGACCGACCCGACGACGACGGTGGCGGCCATGGCCACGCCCCACCAGCCGTCGACCACGAAGCCGGCCACCACGAGCAGCCAGCCGAGCGAGAGCGGGATCAGGCGCTTCCAGCCGAGGTCCATGAGCTGGTCGTAGCGGAGGCGGGGCAGCGCGGCCCGCAGCCAGACGAACACGAAGAGGAAGACGATCGTCTTGGCCAGGAACCACAGGATGGGGAAGATCCACTCGAGGTGGGGGATGTGGGGCACCGGCCCGTCGGGGCCGCCGAAGAACAGGGTCACCGTGATGGCCGACATGGTGATGGTGTTCATGAACTCGGCCAGGAAGAACAGGGCGAAGCGGATCGAGGAGTACTCGGTGTGGAAGCCGCCGACGAGCTCCTGGTCGGCCTCGACCAGGTCGAAGGGCGGGCGGTTCGTCTCCGCCACGACGGCGATGAAGAAGATCAGGAACGGGACGACGGCCAGGCGGATGACGTTCCACTGCCACAGGTGCTGCGCCTGGGCGTCCACGATGGTGCGGGTGCTGAGGGAGCCGGTGATGAGGACCACCATGACCACGGTCATCCCGAGGGCGGCCTCGTAGGAGATCATCTGCGCCGACGCCCGGACCGAGCCGAGCAACGGGTACTTGGAGCCCGACGACCAGCCCGCCAGCATGACGCCGTAGACGGCGATCCCCGACATGGCCAGCAGGAAGAGGATCCCCATCGGCGGGTCGGCCAGCTGCAGCTCGAACGTGTGCCCGAACAGGGTGACCTCGCCCCCGATGGGCACGATGGCGAAGGCCAGGAACGCCGGGATGATCGTGAGGTAGGGCGCCAGCTTGAAGACGAACCGGTCGGCCTTGTCCGGGATCAGGTCCTCCTTGAAGAAGAGCTTGATCCCGTCGGCCAGGGTCTGGGCGATCCCGAACGGACCGGCCCGGTTGGGTCCGATCCGGCTCTGCATGTCCGAGATGACCTTGCGCTCGAACCAGATCATCAGCATCACCGACACCATCAGGGCGCCGAAGACGACGAGCACCTTGACGGCCACGATGGCGAGCACCACCCAGCCCACGCCCTTGCCGTAGAGCGGGTCCGTACCGAGGAGCGGGGCGAGATGGGTCACAGCGACTCCATCCGCAGGTCCACCACGGGGAAGGCCCGGTCGATCAGGTCACCCACCGTGCCGTCGCCCAGCGGGACGTTGACGTCGGCGGCCACCACCTTGCGCGGCAGCGACGGGTCGGGAGCGACGGGGACCTCGAGCGACGCGGTCGCCGACCGCAGGCGCACCTGGCCACCGGCCCCGATCCCGAGATCGTCCAGGTCGTGCGGGTTCACCCGCAGGACGCCCTCGGTGATGAGCCCGGCGAGGGCCGGCACGGCCTCGACGGCGCTGCCGCCGTCGTAGAGCACCCGGGAGGCCACCAGGCGCACCGAGTACCCGTCGGCCGGCGACACGTGCGGCACGTCGAGGTCGGGGACCCCGGCGAGCAGCGGCGGACGGGTCGGGCCCCCGGCGGACGGCGCGCCGGCGTCGACCCCGGGGACGCCCGTGCCGGGCGACGCGGCCAGGCCGGCCTGGAGGCTCGCCCCCTGCCGCTCGACGGACTCCACGCCGGGCACGGCGACGGGGTCGAGCGGGGGACGTCGGGCGAGCGTCACCGGGCTGACCCCCAGCGGGGCCACCACCCCGTCGGCGGCGCCGGCGGCGTCGAGGACGGACCGGGTGATCCCACGGTGGGACGCCGCCACCCGCTCGATCTCGTCCCACACGGCGCCGACCGTGTCGAACCCGAGGTCGTGCCCGAGGTGCACGGCGAGCTCCCCGGCGATCATCCAGTCGGGCCACGCCTGACCCGGGGGGACCAGCTTCTGGCCCACCCGCGAGATCCGGCCCTCGATGTTGGTGGTCGTCCCCGGCCGCTCATGGGCCTCGGCGGCGGGCAGCACGACGTCCGCGTGCTCCAGGACGTCACCCGGGGCGGTGGCCACCGCCACGACGAACCCGGCGGACGCCAGCGCACGGCGGGCGAGCCTCCGGTCGGGGAAGTCGGTGAGCGGATCGCTGCCCAGCAGCACCAGCGCCGTCACCGGGGCGCCCTGTGCCTGGTCGCCGGCCGCCGCCGCCAGGATGTCGGCCGTGCCCCGGCCGGTGGCCGCGGGGACGGCGCCCCACGCCTGCTCGAACCACGCCCGGCCCGCCTCGAGGCCCACCCGGCCGGGCAGGAGCCCGGGGGCGAGCCCCATGTCGAGCGCACCCAGCACGTTGCCGCGCCGCAGCGCCGGCAGGAACCGGGCCTCGGGCAGCGCCCGGGCGAGGGCACAGGCGGCGTCGGCCACCAGTTCGGCGTCCTCGGCCAACGACGGCCGTCCCACCACCACGACGACGGGGCCGTCCCCGACGAGCCGCCGTGCGGACTCCAGCGCGTCGTCGGCGCCCGCGGCGGGCGCGGCACCGTCGGCGACCAGTGCGTCGACCAGGGCCCGGGCCCCGCCCGGCCCGTAGCGCAGCGACACGGCGGCGTGCTCGGTCAGCGACGTGGCCTGCGGCGACAGCTCGACGAGCGACACCTCACCGGACACCGCGGCGGCGCGCAGCCGCAGGAACAGGATCGGGAGCTCCTCGCGCAGGTCACCGGTGAGGAGGACGACGGTGGCGGCCGAGGCGGCCTGGTCGATGGTGGCCCGGGGCAGCGACAGCACGACCTCGGCGGGCAGTCCGTCGCCGAGCTGCGCGTCGACGGAGTCGGTGCCGAGCACCCCCTTGGCGAGCCGTGCCCAGGCGTAGGCACCCTCGTTGGTGAGGCGGGCGCCGCCGATCACCCCGAGGGCGTCGGGACCCACGTCGACGGCGGAACGCAGCCCGGTGGCCGCGGCCTCGAGGGCCTCGTGCCACGACACGGGGACGAGGGCGCCGCTCTTGCGCACCAGCGGCTCGCACAGGCGGTCCTCGCGGTTGACGGCGTCGGCCGCGAACCGGCCCTTGTCGCACAGCCAGCCGTGGTTGACCGGGTCGATGTCGATGCCCAGCAGCCGGGTCAGGCGGTTGGACGACGACTGGACGGCGACCCGGCAGCCGACGGCGCAGGTCGTGCACGTCGACTCGACCTGGTCGAGGTCCCACGGTCGGGCGGCGAACCGGTACGGGGCGGCGGTGAGTGCGCCCACCGGGCAGATCTGCACCGTGTTCCCCGAGAAGTAGGAGGTGAAGGGCAGTTCGGGGAAGGTGGCGACCTGGATCTGCTCACCCCGCCCGATGAAGTCGATCTGCGCCTCCCCCGCCACCTCGTCGGCGAACCGGGTGCAGCGGCTGCACTGGATGCAGCGCTCGCGGTCGAGCAGGACCAGTTCCGAGATCGGGATCGGCTTCTCGAAGTGCCGCTTCTCCTCGACGAACCGGGTCTCGCCCGGGCCATAGGCGAGCGTCTGGTCCTGGAGGGGGCACTCGCCACCCTTGTCGCAGACCGGGCAGTCGAGCGGGTGGTTGATCAGCAGGAACTCGAGGACGCCGTCCTGGGCCTTCTTCACCTTGTCGGAGTCGGACACCACCTCCATGCCCGGGGCCGCCTCGATGAAGCAGCTGGGCATCAGGGTCGCCCCGCGGGGACCGCTCACCTCGACCAGGCACATGCGGCACACCCCGACCGGCTCCATGCGGGGGTGGTAGCAGAACCGGGGGATGAAGGTCCCCGACCGCTCGGCGGCGGCGATCAGCATCTCGCCCTTGCGGGCGCGCACCGTCCGCCCGTCCAGGGTGAACTCGAACTCGTCCGACGGGGTCGCCTGGTCAGTCATAGGGGCAGCCCCCCTCCTTGATGTGGACCAGGAACTCGTCACGGAACATGGTGATGGCCGAGCTGATGGACGACGGGATCGACGGCCCGAGCACGCAGATGGTCGTCTGCTGCGGCGGCCACGTCAGGCCCGGGGCGATGTTGTCGCAGGCGTCGAGCAGCAGGTCGAGATCCTGTTCGCGACCCTGGCCACGTTCGATGCGCTCCATGATCCGTTCGAGCCAGCCCGAGCCCTCGCGGCACGGCGTGCACTGGCCGCACGACTCCCGGCTGAAGAACTTGGTGATCCGCCAGGCGGCACGCACCGCGCAGGTGTGGTCGTCCATGACCACCACCGAGCCCGATCCGAGCATCGACCCGGCCTCGGCCACCTCGTCCTGCCCGAGCGGCAGGTCGAGCCGGTCGGGGCCGAACCACGGCGCCGACACCCCGCCGGGGATGAACGCCTTGAGGGCCCGGCCGTGGGGGATGCCGCCGCCGAGCACCGGCGCGTTGATCAGGTCGTCGAAGGTGGTCGTGACCATCTCGAGCTCGTAGACACCCGGGTTGTGCACGTGGCCGGCCAGCGCGAACAGGCGGGTCCCGGTCGAGCGGCCGCCACCGAGGGCGGCGAACGCCGCCCCGCCGTGCACCATGATCCACGGGAGGTTGGACATGGTCTCCACGTTGTTGACCACGGTCGGGTCGCCGTAGAGACCGATGGCCGCCGGGAAGAACGGCGGCTTGATCCGGGGGAAGCCGCGCTTGCCCTCCAGGGACTCGAGGAGCGCGGTCTCCTCGCCGCAGATGTAGGCGCCGGCCCCCGGGTGGACCACCACGTCGACCGAGAACCCCGAGCCGAAGATGTCCCGGCCCACCGCACCGTGGGCGTAGGCGTCGTTGACGGCGGCCTGCACCCGCTCGAGGCCGAGGGCGAACTCGCCCCGCAGGAAGATGAACACCTGCGACACCTGCAACGCGTAGGCGGCGATCACGACACCCTCGACCAGCTGGTGCGGGTCCCGCTCGACCAGCAGGTGGTCCTTGAACGTGGCCGGCTCCGACTCGTCGCCGTTCACCACGAGGTACGTCACCGGCGCCTTGCGGAGCATGGACCACTTGCGGCCGGCGGGGAACCCGGCGCCGCCGCGGCCCAGCAGGCTGGCGGCGTCGACCTCGGCGGCCACCGCCTCGGGGGTGGTGGCCAGCGCCTTGCGCAGCCCGTCGTAGCCGCCCGTGGCCAGGTAGCGCTCGAGGGTGAACGAGTCGTCGTAGCCGATGCGGCTGGTGACGATCTTGGGCGGATCGGTGACGGCCATCAGGACCCTCCCCCCTCGGCCGGCGCGGCGGCGTCGCGGGCGGCGCGGGCCTCGGCGGCGGCCGCCCGTTCCCGGGCGACCACGTCGGGGTCCACGGCCAGGCCGTTGGCCCGGCGGACCCGGATCAGCGTCCCGTGCGGCGGGATGTCGGCGGACCGGGCTCCCGAGCGGAGCTCGTCCACCAGCCGGTCGAACGACTCCGGCGTCTGGGCGCCCACGTAGCGGTGGTTGACCTGGACGCACGGCGCCCGGTCGCAGTCCGCCAGGCACTCGGCCTCCTCGAGGGTGACCGAGCCGTCGGCGGTGGTACCGCCCGCCCCGATCCCGAGGGAGTCCTCGGCGTGCTCGAGCAGCTCGGCGGCCCCGCCCAGCAGGCAGGCGATGTTGGTGCAGACCGCCACCACGTAGGTGCCGACCGGCTCCGTGTGGAGCATGTCGTAGAACGAGGCCGTCCCGAGCACCTCGCTCGGGGTGACGCCGACCAGGCCGGCGATGTCCACCATGGCCTCCGGCGTCAGCCAGCCGTCCTGCTCCTGGGCGAGGTGGCACAGGGGGACGAGGGCGGAGCGGGGCTCGGGGTACAGGGCGACGAGCTGGCGGGCCCGGGCCACCGTGTCGGCCGACAGGTGGCTCGGGGCCGTCGGCGCACCGACGGCGCGACGGGGCGGGGCCAGCGGGGTGGGCTCGGTCACCGGTCCACCTCCCCCATCACCGGGTCGACCGACGAGCACACGACGACGGCGTCGGCCAGGAGGCCGCCGCGCATCATCAGGGGCAGCGCCTGGAGGTTCACGAAGCTCGGCCCCCGGATGTGCATCCGGAACGGCTTGGGCGACCCGTCCGACACCAGGTAGCAGCCGAGCTCGCCCCGGGGGGACTCGATGGCCACGTAGGCCTCGCCCTCGGGGACCCGGAACCCCTCGGTGAAGACCTTGAAGTGGTGGATCAGGGCCTCCATCGACTCGTCGATCCGACCACGGGGTGGCGGGGTGACCTTCTTGTCCTGGACCCGGTAGTCGCCGGCCGGCATCTTCTCGACGATCTGGCGGATGATCCGGATCGACTCGCGGATCTCGTTGAGGCGGATCGAGTACCGGTCGAAGTTGTCGCCGAAGGTGCCCACGATGACGTCGAACTCGACCTCGTCGTAGCGGAGGTACGGCATGGTGCGCCGCAGGTCCCACGGCACACCCGTGGAACGGAGCAGCGGCCCGGTGAGCGACAGTGCGAGCGCCTCCTCGGCCGACAGGTTGCCGACGCCCTCGGACCGCTGACGGAACACGGGCTGGCCGGTGAGGAGCTCGTCGTACTCGTCGAGCCGCGGCAGGACGGTGTCGCAGATGACGGTGACGTCGTCCTCCCACCCGTCGGGCAGGTCGGCCGCCGTGCCCCCGGGGCGGATGAAGTTGTGGTTCATGCGCAACCCGGTGGTCTTCTCGAAGAAGGCGAGGATCATCTCGCGCTCGCGGAAGCCGTAGATCATCATCGAGGTGGAGGCGTGGTCCATGCCGTTGGTGGCCATCCACATGAGGTGGGACGAGGCACGGTTCAGCTCCACCAGGAGCATGCGGATCCAGTCCGAGCGGGGGGGCATCTCGATCCCGAGCAGCTCCTCGACGGCCATCGACAGCACCAGTTCGTTGCTCATCGGCGACAGGTAGTCCATCCGGGTCACGTTGGTCGAACCCTGGACGTAGGTGAGCTCCTCGGCCGTCTTCTCCATGCCGGTGTGGAGGTAGCCGATGACCGGCTTGGTGCGCAGGACCGTCTCGCCGTCGAGTTCGATCATGAGTCGCAGCACCCCGTGGGTCGACGGGTGCTGGGGTCCCATGTTGATGATCATCGTCTCGTCGTCGGTCTGCTCGACGTCGATGTCGTCGGCGTTCACGACGACGCCTTCGGGCAACCGGAGCACGGCCCCGGCCTCGCGCCGCAGCTCGTCGGGGGCCGTCCCGGTGCGGGGGAACAGTTCCTGGGCTCCCTCGGACGTCTCGATGACCAGGCCGGCCGGCACCCCGTCGGTCCACGGCTCGTCGTACCGCTCACCCGACACGGGGTCGGGGAGTTCGGAGTCGGTGTGGGGGGCGTCCGCCGTGGGCGGGGTGGCGTCGGTCATCGTGGCCCCGGTGCGCCCTTGAACTGCACCGGAACGCGCCCGACCCCGTAGTCCTTGCGCAGGGGATGGCCCTCCCAGTCCTCGGGCATGAGGATCCGGGTCATGTCGGGGTGTCCGGTGAACACGATGCCGAACAGGTCGTAGGCCTCCCGCTCCATGGCCTCGGTCCCGGGGTACAGGTCGAAGAGGGTCGGCACCTCGGCGTCGCCGGCCGGTACCTGGACCCGCACCCGGACCCGTCGGACCTGGCTGAGGGAGAGCAGGTTGACCACGACCTCGAAGCGCTCGGCCACCACGCCCTCGGGCAGGGTGCGCCCCGGGTGTCCGAGGTAGTCGACCCCGCACAGGTCGGCACAGGTCTCGAAGCCCTCGTCCCGCAGGGAGGTGACCACGTCGAGGTACTGCGCACGGGTGGGGAAGACCACCTCGGGTGCGGCACCGCGGCGCCGGCGTTGCGAGGAGCCGCCGGACGGGGTGGTCCCGGGCGCGTCGGACGAGGTGTCCCCGTCGGCGACCGTGGTCACAGGGGCTCACCCACGCTGCGGGCGATGATCGAGTTGCGCTTGGGTGTGCCGAGGTGCACCGCGTCGGGACGCTGGGGGGTCCACCCGGTCGAGGGGTCCTCGGCGGGGCCCCGGCCGTCGTCGGTGTCGCCTCCCTCGTCCGAGGCGAGGCCGGCGGTGTCCGGGCGCCCGTCGAGGACCAGGGTGCGCCGGCGGGTGATGTCGTCCGACCGTACCTTCTCGTGCAGGGTCAAGATGGCGTGCATCAGCGTCTCGGGGGTCGGGGGGCACCCGGGTGCGTACACGTCCACCGGTACGATCTGGTCGACGCCCTGGACGATCGCGTAGTTGTTGAACATCCCGCCCGAGCTGGCGCACACGCCCATCGACAGCACCCACTTGGGCTCCATCATCTGGTCGTAGACCTGGCGCAGCACCGGCGCCATCTTCTGGGAGACCCGTCCGGCCACGATCATCAGGTCGGCCTGGCGGGGGGAGGCCCGGAAGACCTCCATGCCGAAGCGGGCGAGGTCGAAGTCGGCGGCACCGACCGACATCATCTCGATGGCGCAGCAGGCGAGCCCGAACGTCGCCGGCCACATCGAGTACGTCCGGGCCCACTTGACCAGGTCCTCGAGCCGGCCGGTGAGGAAGTTGTGCTGGAGGTCCTCGAGTCCCACGGTCCGCCCGCCCCCGCTCAGGCGGCGCGGCCGGGGCCGGCAGGAGCGGTCGAGGGCACCGTCGACACGTCGGGACCGTCGGTGGGGGTGCCGATGCGGGCGATCGTCGAGTCCGAGGTCCGCGACGGCATGCCGCCGGCCAGGCGCTTGGACGGACCCCAGCTGAGGGCCCCGTTGCCGACCAGGTACAGGAACGAGACGAAGACGACGGCGGCGAACACCAGCACCTCCACCAGGCCGAACGACCGGAGCTGCCGGAAGATCACGGCCCACGGGTAGAGGAAGACCACCTCGATGTCGAAGATGATGAAGATCATCGCCACCAGGTAGAAGCGCACCGGGAACCGGGTCGGCGGGTCGATGCCGGGCACGATCCCGCACTCGTACGGGGCCACCTTGGCCGCCGTGGGCCGCTTCCTGGGCGCCAGCAGGGCCGACGCGACGAACGAGAGGGAGGCGAACAGGAACCCCAGGATGATCAGGATGAGGATCGGAAGGTAGTCGGCCACAGCACGTGTTTTTTACCACGCGCCCTTCCGTCAAAGCACATCCGTGCGCTCGGCCCCGACGGGGCACCGGTGTGGTGGGCCGGACCCGTGCCCCCTAGCATTGGGGTGTGAGCGCAGCGGCCCGAGACACACCCGATCCCACCCGTGCCGGCGACCCCCCGGGATCGGCCGCGGCCGGTGCCCGTCCGCCGGCGGGACACGTCCACGACGTCCTGGTGGTGGGTGGCGGTCCCGCCGGTTCGTCGTGCGCCTACTGGCTGGCCGAGGCCGGGTGGGACGTCGCCCTGGTGGAGAAGAAGGTGTTCCCGAGGGCCAAGACGTGCGGCGACGGCCTGACCCCCCGCTCGGTCCGCCAGATCGCCGACATGGGCATCGAGGGCTCGTTGGCCGGGGCCCACCGCTACGGCGGCCTGCGCTGCCATGCCTTCGCCAGGACGCTCGACCTGCCCTGGCCCGAGCACCCGTCGTTCCCCTCGTACGGGTACGTCATCACCCGCCACGACCTCGACGCCCTGGTCAACGAGCGGGCGGCCAAGGCCGGCGCCACCGTCTGGCAGGGGACCGAGGCGGTCGAGCCGATCCTCGACGACACCGTGGCGCCGCTCCCGGGCGCCGACCTGCCCTCGTGCGTGGGCGCCGTGGTGAGGGACAAGGCGTCCGGGGAGGTCCGCGAGGTCCGGGCCCGGTACGTCGTCGTCGCCGACGGCGCCAACTCGCGGTTCGGCCGGGCGCTGGGCACCAGCCGCGACCGCTCCCAGCCCATGGGTATGGCCCTGCGCGGGTACTACACCTCCCCGGGGCACGACCGGCCCTTCATCGAGTCGCACCTCGACATCCGCGACGGCGAGGGCAGCATCGTGCCGGGCTACGGCTGGATCTTCCCGCTGGGCGACGGCCGGGTGAACGTGGGTGTCGGCCTGCTCTCGACCGACCGTCGCTGGAAGGGCGTGAACACCGCCACCCTCATGGACCACTTCGTGGCCTGGGCGCCGAAGGAGTGGGAGCTCTCCCCCGCCACCTCGCTGGGCCCGGCGACCGGCGGCAAGCTGCCCATGGGCCTGGCCGTCGGCCCGCGGGTGGGCACGACCACCCTGGTGGTCGGCGACGCCGCCGGCACCGTCAACCCGTTCAACGGCGAGGGCATCTCGTACGGCTACGAGACCGGACGGCTGGCGGCGGCCTCGCTCGGCGAGGCGCTCTCCGGCGACGGCGTGGACGCCCTCCTGCGCTACGAGGACCGGCTCGAGGAGGCCTACGGCCTCTACTACCGGGTGGCCCGGGCCTTCATCCGGGTGATCGCCCGCCCGGAGCTCATGCAGCTCTGCGTCGGGACGGGCATGTACTCGGAGAGCCTGATGTCGTGGATCCTGCGCATCATGTCCAACCTCGTCCGGCCGGACGAGACCGGTCCCGCCGAGGCGGCCTACCGCGCCCTCGCGCTCATCGCCCGCCTGGCACCCGAGGGCCTCTGACCCGGCACCTGCCGGGGCGGGCGGACCGGTCCGTGGGAACGGGTCGCTACCGGGCGGCGGCGGCCACCCGGCCCACCACCGCGGTGTAGGCCGGGGTGAAGACGGCACCGGGGATGGCGGCCCCACTGGTGGTCGGCTGCAGGACGCTGACGACACGGCCGCCCAGCATCCAGGCGTCACCCACCACCGCGGTGCCCGCACCCGGCAGCGTGTACGTCGTCACCAGCCCGTAGCTCTGGACGCCGGCGGGGCTCGGGAGCGTGACCGGCTGCACGGCGGCGGTGGCGCCCGGGACCGCCCCGGCGGCCAACGCCGCCGCATACTGCTGGTAGCAGGTGTCGAACTTGGCGTCGGTGAACACCCCGTCGAGGGCCTGCACCTGGCCGGGTGACGCCATGGTGATCGTCTTCGAGCCCATCTCGAACGACGAACCGGCGGCGGACTGGAAGATGGGCGACTGCACCAGGCTGGTCTGGCCGGGCAGCGACCCGGAGCCGAAGAGACCGGAGACGACGGCGAAGCTGGTGTTCAGGCACGACGCCATGGTGTTGGTGGCGTCCGACTGGGCCACGGCCGGGGCGACGGGCGGGCGGACGACGACCTCGGCCGGGGCCACCTGGGTCCAGCCCGTCGGCAGGTCGGTCAGACGGAGGTTGACACCGGCGGCGAGCGCGGTGTCGGCCGCCGCCGACGGGACCGTCGCCGGGGCCGTCACCGGAGGCGGGGTGGTCGTCGACGGGTTCCGCTTGGAGATGACGTAGGCGGCCCCGCCGGCCACGACGAGGACCAGCAGCGCCACCAGGGCGATCACCGCGGCACGGTTGGGGCGCTTCTTGGCGTCGGCGAGCACGACACCCGTGCCGTCGTCGACCGGGGGGGGTGGCTGGACGGCCAGACGCACCGGTTCGGCGGGCGGAGCCGTCGGGGCCGGGGGGGCGACGGTCGGGGCCGGGGGCGCGATCGTCGGTGCCGGGGCGGCGGCGTCGGCCAGGGTGGCGGCGGTGACCGCCGTGGCCGCCGCCGCGGTCGCCCCGTCCTTCGGCTTGCGCGGGGCGAGCTTGTACCAGGGCGTCTTGGCCTCGGTCGGTGCGGCGGCCGTCGGGGCCGGCACGGCGGGAGCCGACGGGGTGGCCTCGGCGCCCGGCGCCGCGGCACCGGCGGCGGCCGTGGACTTCTTCGGGGCGAGCTTGTACCAGGGCGTCTTGGCCGGGGGCGCCTGGAGGTCGACGGTGGGTGTCGGGGGCGCCGCCACCGGGGCGGGTGCCGCCGCCGTCACGGCTGCGGCTGCGGCGGCGGCCGTCGGCACCTCGGCCGCCTTCGCCTTGCGGGGCGCCAGCTTGTACCAGGGGGTCTTCGCCGGGGCCTCGGGCTCGGCCGACCCGAGGGGCGGCTGGTCCCATGCGCCGGCCGGGGCCGGGACGGAGGCGCCCGGCGCCGCGGGCGCGGGACCGCCGGTGAACGGCGACGGCGCCGGGGGGGCGGCGGGGCGGAAGGTCGGTGCCGGCGGCGGGGGTGACGACGACATCGGTGGACCGGCGGGCGCGGGTGGCGGGGGTGGCGGGGCCAGCCGCGACTGCGGCGAGAGGCCGGTGGTGGTCACGTCGGCCGCCGGGTCACCCGGGGCGGCGAACTCGGTGGGCGCGCCCTCCGGCGCGGCGACCGTGACGTCCGGCTGACCCACGACGGTGGCACCGACGGCGGCGGCCGCGGCGGCCACTCCGGCGGTGACGTAGGTGGGGGCCGGCGGGGCGGCTGCCTCGGCGGCCTCGGCGGTGGGGCCGGGAGCCGGGAGCGAGGCGCCGGCCTCGGCGCCCTGGGGGGCTGCCGGCGTCGGGCCCTTGTAGCGCGCCAGCCACGTCGGCAGCGCCTGGTCGAGATAGGCCGCCTGTCCCGGCGAGACGGTGTCGGACGGGAGCAGGAACCGGATGGACTGGCCGCCGGAGGTCAGCTCCAGGATGGCGGCGTCACGGCCGTCGGCCAGCTGCACGACCTCGCGGCACGCCGCCGAGTCGAGCGCCGTCCACACGAGCAGGCGCTCGATCTGCGGCTGGGGTCCCTGCACGGTGATGCCCGCCGAGGTGAACAGGAGGCTGATGCCCTCGGTGGTCTTGGTCCCCCGGTCGGCATCGCCGGCCAGCGCGACGCCTGGCAGCTGCATGCCCTCCGGTGGCAACTCCGTGATCCCGACCGTCATGCCTCGCTCCTTCGTGGACAGGGAATGTGTGCAGCCGGACGGGGTCCGTCCGATGTGCGCCGTTCACCCCGCCGGGCCACTCCCCGGACCGGCGGATGCGACGTGCCGACCAGGTCGGACGGCACGTCGTGGACATTCTGCCCCATGGACGGGCTGGAACGGGGGTTCCCTCGCTGCACACCGTCACATCGGCACCCCCCGCGGCCAGCTTGAACGCCGCCGCGGTCGGTCAGGGACCGGCGGCCTCGGCGATGGCCTCCGACGCACAGGCGAGGGTCCGGTCGAACTCCGTGGCCCCGTGCGCCATCGACGGGAAGGCCACCTCGTAGGGGCCGGGCGCCAGCGCCACACCCCGGTCGAGCATGGCCCGGAAGAACCGGGCGTAGATCCCGGTGCCGGCCGAGGCCGCCGCACCGGCGTGGTCGCGCACGTCGGGTCCGCCCACGGGCACGAAGAAGATCCCGAGGAGCGGTCCGGCCACCGGCACCCGGGCCGTCAGCTCCCGGCCGTCCCCGTCGGTGGCCCCCACCGCGGCAAGCCCACCGCCCAGCACCTCGCCCAGTGCATCACCGAACGACGCCACCCGGTCGGCCAGGCCGAGGTAGGACTCGTCCGACAGCTTCCGCAGCACGGTCAGTCCGGCCGCCGTCGCCAGCGGGTTACCCGAGAGGGTGCCCGCCTGGTAGACGGGGCCGAGCGGCGCCAGCACGGCGAGGATCTCCGCACTCCCCCCGAACGCACCGACGGGAAGTCCCCCACCGATCACCTTCCCGAAGCACCACAGGTCGGGCCGGACCCCCGTGTAGGCGGTGGCACCGGCACGGCCCAGCCGGAACCCGGTGATCACCTCGTCGAAGATGAGCAGGGCGCCGACGGCGTCACACGCCGCCCGCAGTCCCTCGAGGAAGCCGGGCACCGGGGGGACGAGCCCCATGTTGGCGGCCACCGCCTCGACGATCACACAGGCCACCCGCTCGTCGAGCTCGGGCACGACGTTGTAGGGGACGACCACCGTGTCGGCCACGGCGGCCGGCGGCACGCCCGCCGAGTCGGGCAGCCCGAGCGTGGCCACCCCGCTGCCCCCGCCGGCCAGCAGACCGTCCGAGTGCCCGTGGTAGCAGCCGTCGAACTTCACCACCCGGTCGCGCCCGGTGTACCCGCGGGCCACCCGGATGGCGCTCATGGTGGCCTCGGTGCCCGACGACACCAGGCGGACCTGCTCGCATCCCGGCACCCGCTCGACGATGGCCTCGGCCAGCAGGACCTCGCCCTCGGTGGGGGCCCCGAAGGTGGTGCCCCGGCCCGCCGCCGAACGCACGGCGGACACGACCTCGGGGTCGGCGTGGCCGAGGATCGATGCGCCGTAGGACTGGACGAAGTCCACCAGCATGTTGCCGTCGACGTCCCACACGTAGGCGCCCTCGCCCCGCGCCACGAAGTACGGGTGGCCGCCCACCGACCGGAACGACCGCACCGGCGAGTTGACGCCGCCGGGGATCACCCGCTCGGCCCGTTCGAACAGCCGCTCGGAACGCTGGTGGCCCTCAGCCATGGAGCACCTCGGCCAGCTCGCCGGCGAAGTAGGTCAGGACGACGTCGGCCCCGGCGCGCTTCACCGCGGTGATCTGCTCGAGGGCCACCGCCGGCCCGTCGACCCACCCTCGCTCCGCCGCCGCCTTCACCATCGCGTACTCACCGCTCACGTGGTACGCCGCCACCGGGACGTCGACGGCGGACCGCACCGCGGCCACCACGTCGAGGTAGGTGAGCGCCGGCTTGACCATGACCATGTCGGCACCCTCGGCCACGTCGGCAGCCACCTCGGCGAGCGCCTCGCGTCCGTTGCGCGGGTCCTGCTGGTAGCCCTTGCGGTCGCCGCCGCCGACGATCGTCACGTCGGCGGCCTCGCGGAACGGTCCGTAGAGCGCGGAGGCGTACTTGGCCGCATAGGCGAGGATCGCCGTCGTAGGGTGTCCGGCGCTGTCCAGGGCGGCCCGGACGGCCGCCACCTGGCCGTCCATCATCCCGCTCGGCGCCACGACGTCGGCACCGGATTCCGCCTGCAGGACGGCGAGGTCGGCGTAGAGCTCGACGGTGGCGTCGTTGTCCACGTCGCCGGTCGCCGGATCGAGCACCCCGCAGTGCCCGTGGTCGGTGAACTCGTCGAGGCAGCAGTCGGCCAGGAGGACCACGTCGTCGCCCACCGCGTCGCGCACGGCGCCGATGGCGCGCCGGGTGATGCCGTGGGGGTCGCGGGCCGCCGATCCGGTGGCGTCCTTGTCCTCCGGCCGGGGCAGGGGGAAGAGGATGACACCGGGGACCCCGAGGGCCGCCAGCCGGCGCACCTCGTCCACCAGTGAGGGCACCGTGTGCTGGGACACGCCCGGCAGGGAGCCGATCGGACGGGGGCTGTCGAGCCCGTCGGCCACGAAGAGCGGGGCGACGAGGTCGTCCACGGTCAGCTGCGTCTGGGCCACCAGTCGGCGCATGGCCGGCGTGCGGCGCAGGCGGCGCAGGCGGCGGGCGGGGAATCCGGGTACGGACGGTGTGGCGGGCACGGTCCCCGAGCCTACGCCGCGTAGGCCCCGGCCCCGGCCCCGGGCCGCGGCGTCACCGCCGTCCGGCCAGCGCGGCGGCGACGGCGGCCACCAGGCCGTCCAGCGTGTGCGGTTCGGCCTCGGCGGTCACGTCGAGACCGGCGGCGCGTGCGGTCGCCGACGTGACCGGGCCGATGGAGGCGACCACGGGGGGCACCCCCGCCAGCCCCAGCAGCTCCACCGTCCGCTCCACCGTCGAGGACGAGGTGAAGGCGACGGCGTCGGCCGTGCGGGCCTCGGCCACCGCCCCGGGACCGACGTCGCCGGCGACGGTGCGGTAGGCGACGACCTCGTCCACCCGCCACCCCTTGGCCCCGAGGCCGGGACCCACCACGTCGCGCACCCGCTCGGCCCGCACGAACAGCACGGCTCCCGCGTGGGGGCCACGGCCGGGCGTCGACCCGGACGGCGTGGCGGTCGGGAACACCTCGACCAGGGCGTCCGACACCGCCGCTGCGGGCACCAGGTCGGGGACGACGCCGCGGCCCATGAGGGCCCGGGCCGTCGACGTGCCCACGGCGGCCCACCGGGTGCCGGCGGACGGCGGTCGGTCGGCGAGGGCATCGAGCAGCCTGGACACGCCGTTGGACGACGTCACCACCACCCACTCGTACCCGCCCGTCACCAGCCGGTCGGCGGCGGCCGCCAACGCCGCGCCCCCGTCGGCCGGGGCCGCGATGGCGATCACCGGCAGCTCCACCACCGTCGCACCCAGGTGGGTCAGGCGCTGCACCAGCCCCGACGCCTGGGCCCGGGCCCGGGTCACGACCACACGGGCACCGGCGAGCGAGCCCGGGGCCGGCTCCGGCGGCGGGGCCGGCGCGGGACGGGCCCGTGATCCGTGGTCGGCGCCGTCGGGTCCGTGCACCGGCTCAGTCCGGCCCGGTGGCGTCGACCGCCGCCGTGACGTCGAGGGCGGCCACGGCACCGACCACGATGGCCGCCGGCGCCTCGAGTCCGACGTCGGCGAGCCGGTCGAGCGTGGTGCGGGCCACCTGCTGGCGACCGGTCGTCCCCCACCGCACCACCGCCACCGGCGTGTCGGGTCGCCTGCCCGCCGCCACCAGGCGCTCGGCGATGACCGCCCGGGCGGCCATGCCCATCAGGACCACGATCGTCCCGTCGAGCGAGCCGAGCGCCTCCCAGTCCACCCCGGGGAGCGACGGGTCGCCGGCGTGACCGGTCACCACCGTCACCGAGGTGGACACGTTGCGGTGCGTGACGGGGATGCCGGCCGCCGCCGGCGCGGCGAACGCCGAGCTCACCCCGGGGACGACCTCGACGTCGAGTCCGGCACGTCGCAGGGCCTCCGCCTCCTCGCCCCCGCGACCGAACACGAACGGGTCGCCCCCCTTGAGGCGCACCACCCGTCGGCCCGCCCGGCCGTGGGCGATCAGCAGTTCGTTGATGTCGGCCTGGCGGCCCGACTGTCCGGGGCCCTTGCCCACGTCGACCAGGTCGGCGCCCTCCCGGGCGAGCTCGAGGATCTCGGCGGCCACGAGCCGGTCGTAGACGACCACGTCGGCCACCGCCAGGAGCTCGGCGCCGCGCCGGGTCAGCAGGCCGGGGTCGCCGGGTCCGGCCCCCACCAGCGCGACGGTCACGACGCCGGGCTCCACGGGCCGAGGTCGGCTCCGCCGGCGTCGTCCAGCAGGTACCGGGCCACCGCCCTGCCGAGCGCCGGTCCGTCGTCTCCCGTGGCCCCGTGCCGCAGGACGACGTGGCCGTCGGCCCCGGCGAGCAGGCCGGTCAGGCGCAGCCGGGTGCCGTTCCCGGTCCGCCCGTCCGGCGCCCGGTCGGCCACGGCGTGGGCACCGACCGGCAGCGTGCACCCGCCGCCCAGCTCGGCCAGGAAGGCGCGCTCGGCCTCGACCACGGCCCGGACCCCGTCGTCGTCGATGCGGGCCAGGGACGCCCGGGTGGCCGTGTCGTCGGCGCGGCACTCGACCGCCAGCGCGCCTTGGGCGACCTGGGGCACCATGACCGACGGCTCGAACGTCTCGGTGGCCGTGCCGTCGGGCGCCACCCACCCCAGCCGGTCGAGCGCGGCCCGTGCCGCCACCACCGCGGCGATCCCGTCGGACCCCACCCGCCCCAGCCGCGTGGCGAGGTTGCCCCGTAGGTCGGCGAAGGTCAGGTCGGGACGGAGGTTGGCCAGCTGCACCCGGCGGCGCGCCGATCCCGTGGCCACCGTGGCGCCGGTCGCCAGGTCGTCGAGGCGGCTCCCCACGAGCACGTCACGCGGGTCGGCCCGTTCGGGGAAGGCGGCCAGCACCAGTCCGGGTGCCCCCAGCTCGTCCGAGGCCGGCAGGTCCTTGGCCGAGTGCACGGCGGCGTCGGCCGCCCCCCGCGCCACCGCGGCCTGCACCTCCTTGACGAACACGCCCTGGCCACCGAGCTGCGCCAGCGGCACGTCGGTGCGGCGGTCGCCCTCGGTGTCCACCACCACGGTGACGGCGTCCACACCGACGGCGGCCAGCAGCGTCACGATCCGGCGGGCCTGCCACAGGGCGAGCGGCGAACCGCGGGTGGCCAACCGGAGCGGGCCCGGCGCGGTGCTCATGCCGCCCGACCGGACACGGCTCAGAGGTCGAACAGGGCGCGCAGCGCCTCGACGAGGCGCTCACCCCGCGGGGTGCCGGCGGCCTCCTTGAGCGTCACCGTCGGCTGGTGGAGCAGCTTGGCCACGAGGGAGCGGGTCACGGCGTCGACCTGGGCCCACTGCGCCTCGTCGAGGTCGGACCGCTTCGACCGCATCCGCTCGAGCTCGGCCGACCGGGCATCCTCGACCCGGCTGCGCAGCGCCGACACGATCGGCGCGGCGTCGCGGGCGCGCGGACGCGGCCCGGTAGCGCTCGACCTCCTCGGAGACGATGCCCGACGCCGCGGCCACCTCGTCCTGTCGGCCGCCGATGGCCTCGGCCACCGCTGCCCGCAGGTCCTCCATGTCGAGCAGGACGACGCCGGGTACGTCCGCCGCCGCCGGCGCCACGTTGCGGGGCATGCCCAGGTCGACGACGACCAGGGCCGCCCGCCCGTCGCGACCGGCCACGGCCGAGGTGAGCATCGCCCGGTCGACGACGGGGTGCGAGGTGCCCACGGTGGTCACGACCACGTCGGCGGACGCCAGCAGGTGGGCCAGATCGGCCAGGTCGGCCGAGACGACCGACGTGGCGGCGCCCGGCGGCAGCGCGGCCACCACGGCCTCGGCCCGCTCGGCCGTCCGGTTGGCCACGACGAGGTGACCGGCCCCGCTGCCGGCCAGCGCCTGGGCCACGCCCTCGCCCATCTCGCCCGCACCGACGACGAGCACCCGGGCGCCGGCCAACCCACCCGGGCGCCGGTCGGCCGCCAGGGCCACGGCCCCGTGCGACAGCGACGTGATCCCGCGGGCGATCGCCGTCTCGGAGCGCACGCGCTTGCCGGTCTCCACGGCGTGGCGGAACAGGGCGCCGAGCACCGGGCCCGAGGCGTGCTCGCCCTGGGCCCGCTCCCACGCCCGACGCACCTGGCCGAGGACCTCGGACTCGCCGAGCACGGCCGATTCGAGGCCGGAGGCCACGGCGAAGAGGTGCTCGGTGACGTCGTCGTCGAACCGGATGGTGCAGTACCCGGCGAGGGAGTCGACGGAGCTCCCGCTGCGTTCGGCCAGGAACTCCTGGATCTCGGCGACGCCGTCGTGGAACCGCTCGACCACCGCGTAGACCTCGGTGCGCAGGCAGGTCGACACCAGGACGGCCTCGGACAGGTTGGGCCGGTCCCGGAGGCGTCCCAGCGCCTTGGCCGTGTCGGTCTCGGTCACCGACACGCGGTCCAACAGCTCGAGGGGCGCCTGCTTCTGCTCGAGCCCGACGACGATCACCGACACGCGTCGGCCGCCTCGGATGGTGCGTGGGTCACGGGTTCGGTCACTTCGTCACAGCCTCGATGTCACAGCGTCGGTCGACTCGGTCGATGGATCGGCACGTGCCTCCCGACCACCCTACCGAGCTGCGGGAACCCGCCGGTCACCAGGGCCGACGTCACCCCCCAGCTTCGCGGCAGCGGGCACATCCCCGCCAGTCAGCGCCGGCGGCGGTTCAGGCCGGGCCCGACGGGGGGCGCCCGACCGACCGGATCACCGGCATCCGGGCGTCGGCCTCGTCGTCGAACTGGCGGGCCCGGTAGAAGCTCATGACCTGGAGCTCCATGGACAGGTCGACGTAGCGGAGGAGGACGTCCGGGGGCACTTCCAGCACCCGGGGGGCGAAGTTGAGGAGGGACCGCACCCCGGCCGCGACCAGCAGGTCGGCCACCCGTTGGGCCACCGGGGCCGGGGTGGTGATCACGCCGATGGCCAGCGGGGACCCGGCCACGACATCGGGCAGGTCGTCGGGGTGGCGGACCACCACGTCGTCGATCCGTTCCCCGATGATGGCCGGGTCGGTGTCGATGAGGCCGGTCACGGTGAAGTTGCGGGCGGCGAACCCCTGGCTGCGCGCCAGGGCCCGTCCGAGGTTGCCGATCCCGGCGATGACCACCGTCCACTCCCGGTCCAGCCCCAGCTGCCGGTCGATCTGTTCGACCAGGAAGGCGACGTCGTACCCGGCCCCGCGGGTGCCGAAGGAGCCGAGCAGCGACAGGTCCTTGCGCACCTTGGCCGCGTTGACCTGGGCGGCGGCACCCAGCAGCTCCGAGGACACGGTGGACGTGCCCGACCGGAGCAGCTCCTCGAGGATCCGTTGGTACACGGGGAGCCGGGCCACGGTCGCCTCGGGGATGCGCCGGCCGGCGGCGCCGTTGCCGGCCCGGCGGGGGACACCGGTCGACGGGGACGACGGATCGCTCGGCACGGCAGGATCGTAGGACGGCGACCGGTGGCGCGTCAGGGACGGGAGCGGCGGCGGGCGGCGGGCGCGGCTAGCGGCCGAGCTGCTTCGACCGCTCGACGGCGGCGGCCACCGCCTCGATGTACGCGGAGCGCACCGCCTTGAACTCGAGCGTCCGCACGGCGGCGGCCGTCGTCCCACCCGGGGACGTCACGGCGGCACGGAGGTCGGCCGGCTCCTCGCCCGTCTCGTCCAGCATCCGGGCCGAGCCGAGCAGGGTGGCGACCACGAGCCGGCGGCTCACGTCGCGCGGCAGACCGGCGGTGACCCCCGCCTCGATCAGCGCCTCGGCCATGAGGAAGACGTACGCCGGACCCGATCCCGACACCCCGGTGACCGCGTCCAGCTGGCGCTCCGGCACCCGGACCACCGTGCCGACGGCCCCGAGGATGCCCTCCGCCCAGTCGAGGTCGGCCGAGGTGGCGTTGCTCCCACCCGACAGGCCGGCCACGCCCGCACCCACCAGGGCCGGGGTGTTCGGCATGGCCCGCACCACCACGGAGCCGGCGGGCATGACGGCCTCCAGGCGCGCCGAGGAGATGCCGGCCACGATGGACAGCACCCGGCGGGCGCCGTTGGCGGCGATGGTCACCAGCACGGCCTCGGCCAGGTCGGGCTTCACGGCGAGCACCACGTCGGTGGCCTCGAGCGGCCCACCGACCACCGTCAGGCCCGGGTGGGACGCCTCCAGCCGGGCGCGCTGGGCGGCGTCGACCTCGCTCACGGCCAGGTCGCCGATCGGGGCCCAGTCGGCGGCCAGGAGCCCGCTGACCAGGGCCGTGCCCATCTTTCCACCACCGACCACGAGGAGTGTGGGTGCCATGGCCGAACGCTACCAGCGGCCGCCGGCGGCTCCCCGGGGGCGCATCCCGGTCCGGACCGCCGGCCGCCCGGACCGGTCCTGCGACACGGCCGGCTCAGCGCTCGGACTGCGGGCGGCGCCGGTAGCGGCCCTCGTACCCCAGGGACATCGCCGTCGGGAAGCACTCGTCGGTGTAGGCCAGGGAGGAACCGACGATGCGATCGAGCTCGTCGTCGTCCACCCGGGACACCGGCACCCGGCCGACCAGGTACACGGCGTCCTCCGCCCCGAGGGCGAACGACAGACCGACGAGGTCGGCGTTGCGGGTCAGGAGGTACTGCCAGGTGGCCTCGACGTTGGTCTCGGGAGCCGGCATGAACTGCGCCTCGTGCCGGAGCGTCCGCTGGCGCAGGGTCAGCCACACCGTCACGAACTCCTTCTCCTCGCCCCGGAGCCGCAGATACCACCGTGGGGCCCCGGTGACCGGGTCGCCGCCGACCTGACGGTCGACCGCCACCAGGGCACCGCCGGCGGCGAGCTCCCGTGCGGCCCAGGCGTCGATGCGGGCGCACACGGCGTCCCGCTCGGCCGGCGCCAGGACGCCCGCCCACTCGTCGGTCACCGGCACTCCACCAGCCGGCCGGCCGTGAGGTCGGCGTAGATGTCGACCAGCAGGTGGGCGGCGCGGGCCCAGGTGTAGCGCCGGGCCCGCAGGACCGACCCGGTGCTCAGCCGCTCGGCCAGCAGCGGCTCGGCCAGGATCTGGCGCACCCACGCCGCGTACGCCTCAGGGTCGGCCTCCTCGACCAGGTAGCCGGTGCGCCCGTGGTCCACCAGGCTGCGCAGCCCGCCGACGTCGGACGCCACCACCGGGGTGCCGCACGCCGCCGCCTCGAGGGCGACCAGACCGAACGACTCGGACCGGCTGGGCACCAGGCAGACGTCGGCCGCCCGGAAGTAGGTGGACAGCAGCTCGTGGGGCCGCGGGGGCACGAAGACCACGTGGTCCCGGAGTCCGAGCCCGTCGACCAGCCCGTCGATCCGGGCCACCTCCTCGGCGCCGTGGGGACCGCTCGGGCCGCCGACCACGACCAGGTGGGCGTCGGGACGGTCGCGGACCAGCGACGCCAGAGTGGCGACGGCCACGGCGGCACCCTTCAGCGGCTGGATCCTGCCGGCGAAGAGGAGCAGCGGCCCGGTGGCCGGCAGGTCCAGGGCCCGACGGGCCTGCGCCCGGTCGCCCGGGCCGAAGAAGGCGTGGTCGACGCCGGGGGCCACGATGCGGATGCGGGAGGGATCGGCCCCGTAGAGGTCGGTGATCTGTGCGGCCTCGACCGAGCAGGACGCCAGCACCGTGTCCGAGCAGCGGATGACCGTGGCCTCGGCCTCGGCCCGGATGTGGCGGGAGTGCGCCTCGACCTCCTCGGGGCTGGCCTCCGCCTTGACCCGGTCGAGGGTGTGGAACGTGGAGACCAACGGCACGCCGAGCTGGTGCTTGATGGTGTGTCCGGCGATGCCGCTCAGCCAGTAGTTGGCGTGCACGGCGTCGAAGGGGAGGTCGTCCGCGCCCCCGTAGGTCCCGGCGGTGGACATCGACTTGAGCACCCCGTCGGCGAACTCCTCGACCACGTCGACGAGCGCCTCCTTCGGGAGGGGGGCGGGCGGCCCCGCGGCGACGTGGTGGAGCCGGAAGCCCGGCTCGATCTCGAGCACCGGTGGGAGGTCGTCCGTGGCGGCGCGGGTGAAGACGTCACACTCCACACCGGCCCGGGCGAGCGCGGACGTCAGCTCGCGGACGTAGACGCTCATGCCGCCACCGTCACCGGTCCCGGGCTGGGCCAGGGGGGACGTGTGGAGGGAAAGGACGGCGAGTCGCCTCATGCCGGGTCGATCCTACCGGGAGGGGTGCCTCAGCCGGCTGCGGCGGCCGGGTCGTCCACGGCGGACGGTCCCTCGGCCGGTTCCACCGGAACGACCGGCCCCGGGCCCGTGCCGACCAGGTCGAGGTCCTCGTTCTCGTGCCGGAACGACAGGTAGATCCGCATGAGCGCCTGGCGCTGCTCCTCCGTCAGGTGCTGGTCGGCGAAGATGTGCCGCGAGAGGTCGGTGTCGCCGGTGGGGCGCTCGAGGATCCCGGCCTGGACGTAGAGCGTCTCGGCCGAGATGCGCAGGGCCTTGGCGATCTGCTGGAGGATCTCGGCGGACGGGCGTCGCAGCCCACGCTCGATCTGGCTCAGGTACGGGTTGGAGATCCCGGCCAGCTCCGACAGGCGACGGAGCGACAGGCGGGCCGAGCTGCGCTGCTCGCGGATGAAGGACCCGAGCTCGTTGAACCGCTCGGGCAGCTCCTTGACGAACCGGTCGCCGTCGTGGCCGACCGGCTCCTTCATGGGAGGAGCCCCTCCACCGAGGCCCGGCCGGACTTGTGCCGCTCGACCAGCTCGGCCTGGAGGGAGTCGATCCGCTCGTGCAGGCCGTGGCGCTCACCGGACACCCGGCGCTCCAGGGCCTGGAGCCGTCCCGCCAGGTCGCGGAGCCCGTCGTCGTCGAGCTCGGCGAGGCGGCCGATCTCGTCGGCGCCGAGGATCCCGTCGAGCTCGGTGGTGAGTGCCTCCATGTCCTCGGTGTCCGGCGAGAACAGGATCGGGTTGCGACCCGGACCCGAGGGCCTCCCGGGGCCGGCGAGGATGCCGGCCAGGTTGTCGACGACGCTGGACAGGTCCGGTGCGGTCGAGCCCGCCGGGCGCTCGAGGTAGGCGTGGACGATGTCCAGCCGCCCCTGGATGAGCCGCCGCAGGTAGGAGAGTGAGGCCTCCGCCTCCTGGCACTCGGTCCGCTTCCGGCGGATGTCGTCGAGCGACAGCCCGTCGACATCGGCGAGGTAGCTCGGGTCGAGGAGGCGGCTGAGGTCGTCCAGGGTGCTCGGCATCACCGTCGATCGTACCCCGTGGGCCAGGGGCCAGGGCCGGTGCGCCCCGCCGGGGCGTAGCGGTAGACGACCCGGCCCACCACCGCGTCGGTGGGCACGGGCCCGAAGTCGCGGCTGTCGGTGCTCGCCCCGGGATCGTCCCCGCGCAGGTCGAGGGCCCCGGTGTCGTCGTCGACGGCGGCCACCCGCTTCACCAGGGTGCGTGCCGCATCCCTCGGGTCGCACACGGCGACGACGTCGCCCACCGCCGGCCGCGCCGGGGGGCCGAACGGGCGGCACAGCACCACCAGACGGTCCCCGGCGACGAAGGTCGGCGCCATCGACCCACCGACGACCTCTACCCGGCGCAGCACCCGCGGGACGAGCACGACGGCACCGAGTCCCGCGCCCACGAGCACCGTCCACCGTGCGGCCCGGACCCGTCGCGGCCCGGGCGTGCCGGTGCCCCGACTGGGTAAGGTGGCGTCGTCGGGGCCCATCCCCCACTCTGTACCAGACGGGTCGGCACCGGCCGTTCCCGGGCCGGGTGCCCGGGGCTTCCCCGTCCGGCGGGACCTCCCGAGCACCCACCACACCGAACACAGGAAGAAGGAGCACCCATGCGCATCGCAGACCACCTGCTCGCCATCGCCGACCGCATGTCGCCGCCGACCGTGGTCCACGCCCACTGCGACCTGCCCTGCGGCGTCTACGACCCGGCCCAGGCCCGGATCGAGGCCGAGTCGGTCAAGGCCACGATGGAGAAGGCCAACGCCTCGGACGACGAGTCGTTCAAGGTCCGCGCCGCCATCATCAAGGAGGAGCGGGCCGAGCTCGTCAAGCACCACCTGTGGGTGCTGTGGACCGACTACTTCAAGCCCGAGCACCTCGAGCGGTTCCCCGACCTCCACGACAAGTTCTGGAGGGCGACGAAGACCGCCGGTGAGGCCAAGAAGACCAACGACGTGGCCGTGGGCGAGCGCCTGCTGGCCGAGATCGCCGACATCGACGCCATGTTCTGGGAGTCGAAGAAGTAGGTCGGCCGCCGGGGCCCGACTCCGGCATGGGGACAGCGGCCGGACGGCCACGCGCATCACGCGCGTGGCCGTCGCCGCGTGCGGACCCGATGACGCCCGCTCCGTCGGATCCCGGCAGACCCCCGGGAACCCCGGGGACGGAGGTCGTCAGCCGATCGTGACGGTGAGCTTCTGGACGGCGGTCACCGACCCAGCCGTCGCCTTGACCGTGAGCAGGGACGACTTGTCGGTTGCCGACGGAGTGCCCGACAGCGTGGCGGTGCCGTTCCCGTTGTCATGGAACGACAGGCCGGCGAGCTTCCCGGGCAGTGCCGCCGAGAGCACCACACCGGAGGGGAGGCCGGAGGTCGTCACCGTGAAGGACCCGGCCGTACCGGTGTGGAACGTCGTCGAGGCCGCCGAGGTGATCGCCAGCACGTGCACCGTGAAGGTCTGCACGGTGGGTACCCCGGGGCCGTTGGTCGCCTCGACGAAGAACGTGTAGGTGCCTCCCACGGCCGGACCCCTGCCCGTGATCCTGGCCGTCCCGGCACCGGTCTTCGTACCGGGCGTCAGCTGCATCCACGGGGCGATGCCCGCCTCGCCGACCGTCGGCGTCGGCGTGCCCGACGTGGTCACCTTGAACTTCAGGGCCTTCCCGGCGGCGATCGTCACCGACGACGCCGAGGTGATGACGGCGGTGTTGGCCGAGGGGACGATCACATTGGACGGTGCCGACGCCGGACCGGAGCCGTCAGCGTTGATCGCCCGGACGGTGAAGTACTGGGAGACGCCGTTCAGCAGGCCGGTGAAGGCACAGGTCGTCGAAGTCGTGGTGCACGTGCGCCCGGTGGTCCCGAGGACGGTGTACCCGACAATGGGCAGCCCGTTGTCGGACGGCGCCGTCCATGTGACGGTGGCCGAGGCATTCCCGGCCACCGCCACGACGCCGGTCGGGGCGTCGGGGACGCTGGTCGGGGTGACGGGTGCCGACGGGTCCGAGGCCGCACCGGTGCCGTCGGCGTTGGTGGCGGTCACCGTGAACGTGTAGGCGGTGCCGTTGGTCAGGCCCTCGACCGTGCAGGTGGTGGTGGAGCCGTCCGGCGTCGAGCAGGACTGCCCGCCCGAGCTGGTGGCGGTGTAGCCGGTGACCGGCGAGCCCTCGTCCCCCGGCGCCGTCCAGGTGACGGCGGCCGAGGCATTCCCGGCCACCGCCACGACGCCCGTCGGAGCGTCGGGGACGCTGGTCGGGGTGACGGGTGCCGACGGGTCCGAGGCCGCACCGGTGCCGTCGGCGTTGGTGGCGGTCACCGTGAACGTGTAGGCGGTGCCGTTGGTCAGGCCCTCGACCGTGCAGGTGGTGAGGGCGCCGTCGGGCGTCGAGCAGGACTGCCCGCCCGAGCTGGTGACGGTGTAGCCGGTGACCGGCGAGCCCTCGTCACCCGGCGCCGTCCAGGTGACGGCGGCCGACGACGGCCCGGCGGTGGCGGCCACGCCCGTCGGGGCGTCGGGGACGCTGGTCGGGGTGACGGGTGCCGACGGGTCCGAGGCCGCACCGGTGCCGTCGGCGTTGGTGGCGGCCACCGTGAACGTGTAGGCGATGCCGTTGGTCAGGCCCTCGACCGTGCAGGTGGTGGTCGAGCCGTCCGGCGTCGAGCAGGACTGCCCGCCCGAGCTGGTGGCGGTGTAGCCGGTGACCGGCGAGCCCTCGTCCCCCGGCGCCGTCCAGGTGACGGCGGCCGAGGCATTCCCGGCCACCGCCACGACGCCCGTCGGAGCGTCGGGGACGCTGGTCGGGGTGACGGGTGCCGACGGGTCCGAGGCCGCACCGGTGCCGTCGGCGTTGGTGGCGGTCACCGTGAACGTGTAGGCGGTGCCGTTGGTCAGGCCCTCGACCGTGCAGGTGGTGAGGGCGCCGTCGGGCGTCGAGCAGGACTGCCCGCCCGAGCTGGTGACGGTGTAGCCGGTGACCGGCGAGCCCTCGTCACCCGGCGCCGTCCAGGTGACGGCGGCCGACGACGGCCCGGCGGTGGCGGCCACGCCCGTCGGGGCGTCGGGGGCGCTGGTCGGGGTGACGGGTGCCGACGGGTCCGAGGCCGCACCGGTGCCGTCGGCGTTGGTGGCGGTCACCGTGAACGTGTACGCGGTGCCGTTGGTCAGGCCCTCGACCGTGCAGGTGGTGAGGGCGCCGTCGGGCGTCGAGCAGGACTGCCCGCCCGAGCTGGTGGCGGTGTAGCCGGTGATGGCCGAGCCCTCGTCACCCGGCGCCGTCCAGGTGACGGCGGCCGACTGGTTGCCGGCGGTGGCGGCCACGCCCGTCGGGGCGTCGGGGACGGTCGAGACCGGGACGGAGGTCGACCCGTCGGACGTCGCGTAGTTGCCGTCGCCCGAGTAGGTGGCGGTCACCGTGTCGGTCTGTGCGGTTCCGATGTAGGTGGTGGTGCACGTCGCCGTGTCGGGCGAGGCGAGGGTGAGCGGCGCCGCCGGACACAGCGTGCCGGCGCTGTCCGTGAACGACACCGTCCCGGTCGGTGTGCCGGTGCCCGGTGACGGCACCGCCACACCGGCGGTGAACGTCACCGGCTGACCCACCACGGCGTCGGCGGGGGATGCCGTGACCGAGGTCGTGGTGGCCACGGCGGGCGACGTGGTCGGGTGGAGCGTCACGGCCATGATCGTGCGGTAGAGGGCGGGGTCCTTGGCCCCGACCGTGTACTGGGCGGCCGCGTTGGTGCCCACCACGGTCCCGGCCGACGGCGCCGGAGAGGGCAGGCGGTAGCCGGCGAAGACCATGGTCAGGCTGCCGTCGGCGTCCTGGACCACGCTCGGGCCGTAGGCCCGTCCCGAGTAGTACGCGCTCACGCCGAGCGGGGCGTTCACACCGCCTGCGAGCGCCACGTCCTGGGCGCGGGAGGCCGAGAAGGTGTAATCGGTGCTCACGACGGTCTCCGGTTCGGTCCAGTGCTCGCCGTCGGTGGAGGACGAGTAGAAGATCTGGTTGAACGCATCGCTGTCCCCGTCGGCCGACCAGGATCCGGACAGGAACAGACCGATCGAACCGTCGGGGTTGGTGATGACGGATCCGCCCGAGCCCACAAAGCGCAGCTCGGTGGCGTCGGTGGTGCCGGCGGCGGCGTACTGGTTCAGTCCGCCCGGCGGGTCGGTCGTCGAGGTGGGGTTGTTGATGTCGGAGTAGGTGGAGGCACCGGCGCTCTGGCCGCTGATGATGCCGTTGTTGTCGAGGCCGGCCGACGAGAAGTTGATCCCGTCGGTGGTGTAGGCCACGCGCAGTACGGTGAGGTCCTCGTTGTTCTTGTAGAGCTTGTCCTGGCTGGTGGACCCCTCGCCGGTCTTGGCCAACGTGGTCGGCGACTCGAGCGTGAGTCCGGGCAGCCCGACCATGTCGTTCGAGGTGTAGGTGTCCCCGTTGTCCGCACTCGGCACGGTGCAGCCGGTAAGGGTGTCGATGAGCGGGTTGGCACCGCTGTTGATGCTGCCCGAGCCGGTGCTCAGTCCGGTGCACGACGCCGGGATGACGGTCTTCTTCGTGTCGTCGGCCACCTCGACCGTGACCGGGCTGCCGGCGGAGGGGGTGGGCAGGGCGGCGGCCGTGGTCTCGGCCGCATAGAACTGGATGCCCGATCCGGTGGTGGCGCTGTAGGTGCCGCCGGCGGACGCCGACGTCCGCCCGGCCACGTAGTAGCCGAGGAGCTTCTCGGTGTAGAGGACGGCCGTGCTGCCCGCGGGCACGCCCGGATAGGTGGGCAGCGTGCCCACGATGCCGTCGGGAGCCACCAGTCCGTTGGTCTGCTGGGCGGTGGCGGGCACGATGGGGTCGGCGGTCACGACCGCGCCGACCGGCATGGCCAGGGCGGCGCCCTGCGGGCCGGTGGTGCAGTACTCCAGCGCCGTGGTGGGACTGGCGTTGCCCTGCGGACAGTAGACGGCGACACCGTTCACGTAGACCCGGTTGGGGGCGTTGTTGTTCAGCGTCGTCGCCGTCTGGTTGCTGGTGAAGGTGATGTTCAGGTTCTTCTTGGTCCCCGACGTGCCCAGCGTGTTGTTCGGACCCTTCGGGATGGTGGCGGCGGTGTTGACCGTTCCGATCACCTGCTCGACGAGGTCGCCGGGGTTGACGGCGATCCCGCCGGAGGCGGCCGTGGTGCACCCGGTGAGCGAGGACGAGGCCACACCGGTGCAGGTGATGACGGCCGACGGGGACGGGGTCGGCGTGGCGGTGAGGTCGACGAACGGGCCGGCCACGAGCTGCTCGAGACTGTTCGCCTGACCGGTCTGGTTCAGGGGGATGGTGACGCCGCCCGACGACGGAACGGTCACGCCGGCGGTGGCGAAGGCGTCGGGGTCGAGGCCCACCTGCTCGGAGGCCGGGAGCCCGGCGAGCGGATTCGACGCGGTCGGGGTGAGCGGGTGGACGAGGAGACCGACGCCGTCGTTGTCCCCGGACGGTCGGTTCAGCGTGTAGAGCCGGGAGACCCCGCCCACCGTCACCACGTTCGGGTGTCCTTCGCCGTCGTCGTTGATGTCGGCCGACGGGCAGTACCCGCTGTTCTGCTCGAGCGCCTGGCCGAGGTAGGTCCAGTCGCGCCCGTTGTCGGTGGAGCTGGCGGCCACGATCGACTCGTCCCCGTCCTTCGGGCGCTCGTCGAAGTACCCGGTAAGCGAGCCGTCGGCGTTGCGGACGACGTGGGGGAAGTAGGCCGGCGAGAACGGCAGCGTGGACCCGTTCGGCTGCCGGGCGGGCGTGCCCGCCGATTCGGTCGTCGTGTTCCCCGTCCCGCAGTACCCGTCGAGGGGACCGGGGGTGCCGACCACGCCGCTCGGGTAGGGCGACACACCGGCGGTACCGCTGCCCGCACCCGGGTAGACGGCCACGTTGGGCTCGGCGGTGCTACCGGACCCGGTGCTCGATCCCCCCGGCGTGTACGTGGGGAGCAGGAGCGAGCTCGCATAGGCCGTGGTGGCCGGGTCGCCCTGTGACGTGTTCCACGGCGCCTGTGATGTCCCGTCGGTGATCGTGGCCACGGACGGCGTGTCGACACTGAACGTGGTGCTGTCGCTGGTGGGCGGTGCCGCTGACGCGGGCGTGGCCACCAGGCCCAGCGGAACACCGATGCTGCTCGCCACGACGGCCGCAGCCGCCAGGCCCTTCAGGAACATCCGGGCGGGACGTCGCTCCGGAGCCGTCGTTGCCGCCTGACCTGCCGTCGTCGAACGTGACACGAATGAGACCTCCACCGATGGTTGCCGCTCGGGTGCGAAGCCACATCCATAGACCACTCTCGCCACGCCGCGTCACCCGGATCGGCCGTGTCACGAAGAAATCACCGTCCTGATGCCGGCTCGTGGAGGTCCCGACACCGGACGGTCACCTGGGAGCGGTTCCGGCCATCGTGTCGACCCAGTGGGCGGGTCGGCGGCGCGGTGAACGGCCGGCGTTCCCCAGGGGCTGAAGTGAGCTTCGTGCACATCGACGCCAGGTGGCAACATGTCGTCGTGACCGAGACCGCGGAACGCCCCTACCACCACGGCAACCTCAAGCCGGCCCTCATCGAGGCCGCGGTGGCCCGGGCGCGGGCCGCGGGGCCGGACGCCGTGAGCCTGCGGGACGTCGCCCACGACGTCGGTGTCTCCCCGTCCGCCGCCTACCGCCACGTGCGGGACCGCACGCACCTGATGGCCCTCGTGTCCCAGGTGGCCCGGCAGGAATTGGCCCGCACCATGATCGAGGGACAGGACGCCGTGGTGGCGACCGGCGACCCCGTGGCCGACGCCATCGCCCGGTTCGAGGCCTGCGGGCGCGGGTACATCGACTTCGCCACCGGTTCACCGGAGCTGTTCAGGACCGCCTTCCTGGCGTTGGACTGTGCACCGGACACCGCCGACCACCCCGACCCCGCCCTGGTCCTGAGCACCGGCATCGACGGCCTGGTCGAGGCCGGCCTGCTCGAGCCCGTGCGGCGGACCGACGCCGCCCTCATCGCCTGGACGGCGGTGCACGGGCTGAGCGCCCTGCTGGTCGACGACATGGTGTCGATCGGACTCGGCGTCGACACCGACCAGGCCCGTCGGGCCGTGCTCGACAGCGTGCTGCGGGCCGTCGTCAACCCGGGCGTGCCGCTGCCCGGACACTGAGCCGCCCACCCGGCGGTTCCCGGGCGCCGGGGCGGCCCGGGCAACGTCCGGGGGACGATTCTGCGGCTGACGTCCCTGGTCAGGAGCGAATTCGGGAACATCCGCGGAATTCGCTCAAGGTGCCGCCGGAACCTGCCGATACCCGTCCGGAGCCCCGGGTCCGGCGCATGCACCGGGGGGTGCAGGACGCGTGGTCCCGACCATCCGGCTCCGGCTCAGTCGCCGATCGGCCCGGGCGCCACGATGACGGCGTTGCCCCCGGACACGCCCACCGCGTCCGGGCCGTCGCACCGACCGCACGTGCGCACGATGGGCAGCTCCGCCAGTCGCTCGTCGTCGATCGTGGCGCCGCAGACCTCACAGCGGCCGTAGGTTCCGTCGTCGAGCCGCGCCAGCGCCTGTTCGACCTCGTCCAGCAGGCCGTCCACCGCGTCCACCGCCGAGCGGTGCAGGTCCTCCTCGCCGCTCGGGTCGTCCCCCGTGGCGGCCTCCCGCCCTCCGTCGGCCCCGTCGGGAACGGCGCCGACCACGTCGGCCACGGTCGGGGGACCGGACGCCGCCGGGGACGCCGCCGGCACGGTGGGGCGGGTGGACCACTCGTTCTGCATGTCGGGAGCGTACCCCTGTGCCGGAGGCATCTCGTAGGGTGGTCCGGTGGACCCCGCCCGACCCGACCCCGCCGGCGCGTTGGTGCAGCTGGTCGGTTCCGGCCTGCTCGTGCCCTGCCTCGGGGGCGTCGAGCGCCCCGCCGTGGAGCTGGACCAGGCGGCCTCGACCCAGGCCCATCCGGCGGTCGCCGAGCGGGTGTCGGACTTCCTCCCCTGGTACTCGAGCGTGCACCGCGGGGCCGGGTTCCGCTCACGACGGGCCACCGTCGCCTACGAGGAAGCCCGCCGGGCCGTCCTCACCTTCGCCGGCCGGGACCCGGACGGCGACGACGTCGCCATCCTGTGCCGCAACACCACCGAGGCCATCAACCACCTCGCCTACCGGCTCCGCCTCGCACCGGACGACGTGGTCGTCACCACCGTCGTCGAGCACCACGCCAACCTCCTCCCGTGGGGTCGGGTGGCCCGGCGCCGCTACGTCGAGTGCGGGGCCGACGGCACCTTCGACGTCGACGACGTGGTGGCCGCGCTCGACGCCGGCTCCCGGCGGCCGGCGCTCCTGGCCGTCACCGGCGCATCCAACGTGTCGGGCTGGCTCCCGCCCATCGACGCCGTCATCGCCGCCGCCCACGAACGCGGCGTCCCCGTTGTGGTGGACGCCGCCCAGCTGGCGCCCCACCGACCGCTCCCGGCGGCCGCCGACTTCCTGGCCCTGTCGGGTCACAAGCTCTACGCTCCGTTCGGGTGCGGCGCCCTCGTCGGACCCCGGGCCCTGTTCGAGACCGGTGACCCGTTCCTGGCCGGCGGCGGGGCGGTCGACCTGGTCGGGCTGGACGAGGTGATCTGGACGGCACCACCCGACCGCGAGGAGGCGGGGTCGCCGAACGTGCTCGGTGCCGTCGCCCTCCACGCCGCGCTGGACGCGCTGGGCGACATCGGATGGGACGCCGTCGAGGCCCACGAGGTGGCACTGGCCGGACGGCTCCACGCCGGTCTGGCCGGCATCGACGGCGTGCGCCTGCTCGGGCCCGTGGGCGCCGGACGGGCCGACGCCCCCACGCTCCCGGTGGCCGCCTTCACCGTCGACGGCATGCACCACGCCCTGGTGGCCGCCCGCCTGAGCGCCGAATTCGGCATCGCCGTCCGGCACGGCTGCTTCTGTGCCCACCCCTACGTGGTCCGCCTCCTCGGCATGGACGACGACGCCGTCGACGCCTACCGCCGCGAGGTGCTGCACGGCGACCACCGGCGGATCCCCGGCGCCGTGCGGGCGAGTGCGGGCCTCGGGACGTCGGGCGACGACGTCGACGCACTGGTCGCCGCGCTCGCCGACCTGGCCGCCGGGCTGCCGTCGCCCGTTCGCTACGAGCAGGACGCGGCCACCGGGGACTTCTTCCCGGTGACCGACGAGCCGGGGTGGCGCGCCGCCGCCCACGAGCTCGGCGCGGCCTGCTCGCGCGGGTGACCGCCGTCGCCACCTACGATCGCCCGGTGCTCGCGAGCGTGTGCCCATGACCCGCCGTTCCCGGATCCGGGTCGCGGCCGTCGCCGCCGCCACGCTGGTCGCCGTCGGACTCGCGGCCTGCAGCTCCGAGTCGGTCACGCCGTCCCTCGGACCCGTGGTCTACGCCGCCCTCGGCGCCGGGATCCCCAACCCCGGGAACACCGTCGCCGTCGTCGACGCCGGCACGGGCGCCACGGGGACGCCGGTCACCGTCGGCACCCTGCCCGCCGCCCTGGCGCTGGTGCCGGGTGACGGGGACCTGCTGGTGGCGGTCAAGGCGCAGAACGAACTCGTCGAGGTGGCGACGGCCACCGGCAAGGTGGTGCGTCGGGTGGTGGTCGGTCTCGAGCCCGATGCCGTGGCCGTCACCCCGGACGGGAGACTGGCCCTGGTGGCGAACTTCGGGGACGGCACCGTCACCCCCGTCCGCCTCGCCACCTTCACCGCCGGGGCCGGCGTGCCCGTCGGCCACCAGCCCGTGGCCGTCGCCGTCACCCCGGACGGGAGCCGTGCCCTGGTGGCGAACTTCGAGGACGGGACGCTGACCCCGGTGGCCCTCCCGTCCCTCACGCCGGGGCCACCCGTTCCCGTCGGCCCCGAACCGAGTGACGTCCTCGTCGCCGCCGGCGGATCCACGGCGCTGGTCACCGGCTTCCAGACGAGCTCGGTCACGCCGGTGGCACTGCCGGCGCTGCTCGCCGGGGCACCCGTGCCCGTCGGCGCCAACCCGACCGGCATCGCCGCACTCCCGGGCTCACCCGTCGCCTGGATCAGCGCGGGCGACGGCGTCACCCCGTTCGCGGTGGTGGACCGCCAGGTGGGGAACGCCATCGCCATCGGGACGCCGGCCGAGTGCGTCGCCGCCGCGTCGGACGGCACGCTGTGGGTGTGCGGGGGCGACGGGGACCTCGTCGAGGTCGACCCCGCCAGGGACCGGGTGGTCCGCACCGTGGCGTTGGGCGGACTGCCGGCCGCCGCCGTGGTCAGTGCGCGGGTGGGAGCGTGAGCACCGGCTCACCGGACGGCGGGAGCCCCGGTGCACGTGCCGCCACGAACCGGGTCCGGCGACGCAGGGTGTACCCCATCGCCTCGTAGAGACGGATGGCGTCGGTGTTGTCGGCCGCCGCATGCAGCATCGGCACCTCACCGCGGGCACCGATCCCCGCGCCCACGACCCGGACCAGCAGCTCGCCCAGGCCGCGGCGCCGATGGTCGGGGTGGGTGGCGACCCCGCTGATCTCGGACCAGCCCACGGGTCGCATCCGCTCGCCGGCCATGGCCACGAGCCGACCGTGGGACCGGACACCCACGTAGCCGCCCAGCTCCACCGTCCGCGGGGCGAAGGGCCCCGGTCGCGCCAGCGCCACCAGTCCGAGCATGTCGGGGACGTCGGCGTCGCCCAGCTCCACGACCTCGGTACCGTCCGGCGGGACCGGCGGTGGTGCGTCGACCAGCGACTCGCCGGTGAGCTGCACGGCAGGTCCGTCGTACTCGACCGTCCACCCGGCGGGCGGCGTGGCCGTGCACGAGGTCGTGATCACCACCGAGCCCGGTCCGATCAGTGCCGCCATGGCCGACCAGTCGTCCGGGCCGGGTACGTCTTCGAAGGCGCCGAACGGCGATACGTCCGGCAGGTACCGGGCCACGGTGCCGGCCACCTCGCCGTGGACGCGCTGGGACCCGGTGAGGGCGGACCAGGCGGGGTTGTCGAGCGCGTGCACCGGAGCGGTCACCTCACGGGGGGTGGGAGCGGGCGGTCCCGAACCTACCCCGCGACGTCCTGGCTCCGGCCCGCCCGCCGGAGATCCGGGACGCCGTGGAACCGGCCGGGTCGCGGTGGCCGGTCGTGGCGGGCGGCCGGCTGGTGGAGGTCAGTAGGGCGCCACGGGCACGGCGTCCTCCGTGCGGCGTCCGAGCCGGACGGCGGCGGTGGCACCCCGGCGCCCGGCGGGCACCGTACCGGTCACGGCGCCGAGGCCGATGGGCGGCATGTTGACGTACACGGTCTCGATCCAGGTGTCCGACAGGACGACGGTCTCGTGGTAGATGCCGACCGAGCCGTTGTCCTTGATCCGCCGGTTGAACGACCGCCAGGCCGGCAGATGGGTACGGTCGCCGGACCGGGCGTACGCGTCGAGCGCCTCGAACGAGGTCCAGTACTGCCAGACGAGCACGGTGCGTCCCGACACGAACGTCCGCGGCGTCCCCACCAGCCCGAGGGACGGCGCACCGCGCAGCTCCCGGAGCATGCGGGGCATGGCCAGCGCCACCGGCACCCACCGCCACACCTGCCACAGGCGGTTGACCCGCATGCCGATCAGGAAGAGGACCGTGCCGTCGACACCGGCGTCCGCCGAGTGCCGTCCCCGCTCAATGTGATTCATGTTCACATTGTAGCCCGTCGTCCCCGGGATGTCACGGCCGGGACCCCCCGGACGAGGGTCGGGGGCAGCCCGGCCCCGGGGTCGCGCCGCCTGACCACCCGACGGTTATCGTGCAGTGCCGGGCCGTTAGCTCAGCAGGTAGAGCAGGGGACTTTTAATCCCAAGGTGCCGGGATCGAGACCCGGACGGCCCACCAGGAGGTGCCGAAGGCACCCATGGACCTGGACCCGTCACCGGGCCGGCCCCCGGTGCCCGGTCGGGTCCCGTCAGCCCTGCTCCGGCTCGAACAGGAATCCCATGGTCTCGCGCAGCGCGGCGTCGACCAGTTCGATCCGGACGCCGAGTGCGTTGCGGTGGTACGCAAACGACACCGGGGCGCGGTCACCGCTCCGGCCGCACAGCTGCAGCGGGCAGCCGCCGTCCGCCAGACCGGAGCCGTCGACGGTCAGGTCGTCGCTCCAGAAGCCGATGTGGTGGAGGTTGGAGTGCTCGTTGCGGACCCAGACGGAGCCGGGCACCTCCAGGATCAACTCGAGGTGGGGACCGTCGACCGAGTAGCACATGGTCGTGGGGAGTACGACGTCCCGACCGTCGCCGTCGCGGTACTCCACGGCCTCGAGCTGCAGCACCGGGCCCCACCGCACCCCCAGCTGTCCGGTGAGCTCCGTCTGGGCGGCCGGGATGTCGGGGACGACGATACCCACGTGATAGAGCGGCCACGGCGTCCGCCCGCTCATGCCTGCCGGCCTCCGCTGCCGCGCCGTGCCGTCGATCGTCACCGGACCCCCTCCGTCGTTCGTCCTCCCCAACCGTAGGCGCCCGACGGCCGCGGGCGCCGGCCACGACGACCGACGCGGACCGTCGGTGGGCCCGCCGGACCGGGACCCCGCGACGCCGATCCCGTTAGGGTGACGGGCGACATGCCGACCGCCACCGAGCCCGCCGAGCCCAGGGTCGGGCGCCCTCGCGGTGCCCGACCCGATCCGACGACCCGGCAGGCGAGCGTCGAGCCGCTCGAGGGACGCGGCCGGACCGCCGTGAGCCTCGCCGCCATCGCCGAGGTCGCCGGCACCACCACGGCGGCGATCCGTCGGTGGTGGGGTCCGGACGGCCGGGTGGCCCGATGAAGCAGATCCGGGTCCACGGCCCCGACGACGTCCGGCTGGACGACATCGACCCGCCGGATCCCGGGCCCCGGGACGTCGTGCTGCAGGTGGCGGCCTGCGGCATCTGCGGCTCCGACGTCTCCTGGATCCACAGGGGCGGACTCGCCGGACCGACCGGCACGCCCATGCCGCTCGGACACGAGCTGGCGGGCATCGTCGACTGGGTGGGCACCGAGGTCGACGACATCGGGGTCGGCGACCGGGTCATCGTCCACCCCGGTGCCGGCGACGGTGGGCAGATCGGCAGCGGCGGTGCCGTCGGTGGGCTGACGCCGTCGCTGCTGCTGCGAAACGCCCGGCGGGGTGAGCGCGTCTTCGCCGTACCCGACGGCGTGCCGCTCACGGTGGCGGCACTCGCCGAACCCCTCGGCGTCGGCATGCAGGCGGTCAACCAGGCCGACGTGGCTCCCGGTGACAAGGTGGTCGTCTTCGGATGCGGCCCGGTCGGCCTGATGGCGATCGCCACGCTGATCGACCGGGGCGTCCACCAGGTCGTCGCCGTCGACCCGAGTCCACGGCGACTGGCGCTCGCCGACGGCCTCGGTGCCCAGGCGACGCTCGATCCCACCACGGTCGACGTGTGGGACGAGCTCGCCCGGCTCCACGGCACGTCGCCCTTCATGTTCGGACCCACCGCGGCCACCGACGCCTTCATCGAGGCGTCCGGGGCCGACCAGGTGATCGGCGACATCCTCCAGAACGGCCGGGTCGGTGGTCGGCTGTCGGTGGTGGCCCTGCACTACCGCCCGGTTCCGACCAGCTTCCTCATGCTGTTGATGAAGCAGTTCACCATCCGCGGGTCGATGGAGTACCCACCGCGGTTCGAGGACGCCATCGAACTGCTCGAACGGCGCGACCTGTCCGGGCTGATCACCCATCGATTCCCGCTCGAGCAGTTCGAGGACGGCCTGCACCTGCTCGAGGGATCCGAGGAGTGCGGCAAGGTGATGATCACGATGGGTGTCGGGTGACGGTCAACCGCTGCACCTTCGACTTTTCCGGCACCCGGGTCCTCCTGACCGGGGGGACCAGCGGGATCGGGTTCGCCACGGCGTCCGCCTTCGCGGACGCCGGGGCGTCCGTCACCGTCACCGGGACCCGTCCCACCACCGCGGACTACGACACGGCGCTCGACCGGTTCGCCTACCGGCAGGTCGACCTGCGGGACACCGACGCCGTCGACCGGCTGGCCAGGAGCATCCCCTCGCTCGACATCCTCGTGAACAACGCCGGGGCCAACTTCCCCGACGGCAGGGACGAATGGGACCCCGACGGGTTCTCCGCGGCACTGGACCTCAATGTCGAAGGGGCGATGCGGCTCACCACCGGGTGCCGACCCGCACTCGCCGCCAGCACGACGGCCGGTGGTGCCAGCGTGGTCAACATCGTGTCCATGACGGCCTTCCGTTCGACCACCATCGTGCCCGGCTACTCGGCCGCCAAGGCGGCCCTCCTGTCCCTCACCCGGAACCTGGCCGTCCACTGGGTCGGTGACGGCATCCGGGTGAACGCCGTGGCTCCGGGCCTCATCGACACGCCGATGACGGCGCCGATGCGGTCGTTCGACGGGATGGTCGACGCCGAGCTCGCCAAGGTCGCCATCCGACGGATGGGCACCGTCGACGAGGTGGCGGCGGCCGTGCTCTTCCTGTCCAGCGACGCGTCGGCCTACACCACCGGGTCGGTGCTCGCCGTCGACGGCGGCTACCTGGCGCGCTGAGCGCGGCGGACACGATGGGCGACGACCTCCGATGAGCCACGTGATCCGGATCGACGACCTCGCCGAGCCGGTCCTGGACGACGTCCAGCGTGCCGCCCTGGCCTACGGCGAGTCCGTGCACACGGACCTGAGCGTCGGCGCGGTGCTGGAACGGGCCACCGGCGCCACCGGGCTCGACGACTTCGGCCCGGACGACTTCCATGAGCGGCTCGCCCTGTGGCTGTCCGAGATGGACGAGGACGACGACGCCGTGGGGCTCGCACGACTGGTCCTGTCCGCCAACGCCGTCCGGTACGCGACCAACCGCCTCCGGATCGTGGACCTCCTGACGAGACATCCCGAGATCCATGACGTGTCCATCGAACGACCGGTCATCGTGATGGGGCTGCCCCGGTCGGGGACGACCAACCTGGTCAACCTGCTCGGCGCCGACCAGCGGTTCCGGTCGATGCCGCTGTGGGAGGGCTACGAACCGGTGCCGGACCCCGTCGGGCACGCCGGGACCGACGGGGTCGATCCCCGGTGGACCCGCTGCCACGACATGTGGGAGGCGATGCGGGCCACGGTCCCCCACGTGGCGGCCATGCACCCGATGGATCCCGACCACATCCACGAGGAGATCGAGCTCCAGCTCCCGGACTTCGCCTCCTACAACCAGGAGTGGGTGTGCCGGGCGCCGAGGTGGCGGGACTACCACCTGGCCCACGACCAGACGCCGCACTACCGGTACATGCGGACCGGCCTGCAGATCCTCCAGTGGCTGCGACCGCGCCAGCGCTGGGTGCTCAAGTCGCCGCAGCACCTCGAGCAGATCGGTCCGCTCCTGTCGGTGTTCCCCGACGCCACGGTGGTGGTCACCCACCGGGACCCGGTGGCGGTGGTGCAGTCCACGGCGACGATGCTGGCGTACTCGGCCCGTATGGCCTACCGGCACACCGTGCCGGAGTGGTACGTCGGGTACTGGACCGACCGCATCCGCCGACTGCTGGCGTCCTCGGTCCGCGACCGCCACCTCCTCCCCGCCGGACGCACCGTCGACGTCTACTTCGACCGGTACATGGCCGACGAGCCGGGGACGCTGCAGCACATCTACGACGTGGCCGGGCTGGACTTCACGCCCGAGGCCCGTCGGCAGGTGGACGCCCATCGGAGGGCCCACCCACGCGGCGGGTCGGGCCGGGTCGCCTACGACCTCCGGCGGGACTTCTCCGTCACCCCCGACGAGGTGCGGGCGACGTTCGGCTTCTACTTCGACCGCTTCGACACGAGGATCGAGGTCACATGAGCATCCAGGACGAGGTCGACCGCCTGATCGACGAACGACCCGGAAGGCAGCTGCTGACGCCGGACTACGAGGATCCCGCACACCGGATCTCCGACGTCATCTTCCGGTCGGGCGGGACGACCGCCGCGTACCTCCTCCTGACCGACGGCGGCCGGGTGATCGTCAACACGGGTCTGGGCTTCGAGGCCCCGCACCACAAGCGGGTGTTCGACGCCGTGCGGTCCGGCCCCACCCACCACATCATCACCACCCAGGGCCACGTCGACCACCTCGGGGGTGTGGGTCTCTTCCGCGATCCGGGCACCACGTACATCGCCCAGGAGAACAACCGGGCGTGCCAGGCCGACGACGCCCGCATCCAGGCCCTGCGGATGCGCACCGCCGGCATCTGGTTCGACATGCTCGGCACCGACGCCATCCGGATCGCCGGGGAGAATCCCGGCGTCCCGATGCGTCAGGACACGCCGACCCCGGACCTCACGTTCCGCGACCGGCTGGGTATGACCGTCGACGGCCTCCGACTGGAGCTCATCGCATCGGTCGGTGAGACCGTCGACAGCTGCATCGTCTGGCTCCCCGAGCACCGCACCGCGCTGATCAGCAACCTGCTGGGCCCCCTCTTCCCCCACTTCCCGAACCTCAACACGCTGCGGGGCGACCGGTACCGGTCGGCCGAGGAGTACCTGGCCACGGTCCGGCGCCTGCGCCAGCTGCGGCCCGAGATGCTGGTCACCGGACGGCACGATCCCATCGTCGGCGCCGAGCTCATCGACGCGTCACTCGAGCGGCTCCACGACGCGGTCGACCACGTCCACCGTCGGGCCCTCGAGGGGTTCAACGCCGGAGTGGACGTGTGGACGCTGATGCGCGAGATCGAACTGCCCCCCCGGCTACGGGTGGGCCAGGGCTACGGCAAGGTGTCCTGGGCCGTGCGGACGCTGTGGGAGACCTACGTCGGATGGTTCCAGCTCCGGTCCACCACCGAGATGTACCCCGACTCGTCGGGTGCTGCGCTGGCCGAGCTCGTCGACGCCGCCGGCACCGATGCCGCCGTCGGGCGCGCCGAGGCCGCGCTGGCGCGCGGCGACGCCGTCGTGGCCATCCGTCTGGCCGAAGCCGTCGAGGCGCAGTCGCCGCACGATCCGAGGACCCGCGGCGTGCTGGTCGACGCCCACCGGTACCTGCTCGACCACGGCGGTGACGTCAGCTTCTGGGAGAACGGCTGGCTCCGCCACGAACTGGGGCGACGGACGCCGGAGTGAGGGCGACGACCCGGACCGCCCACGTCCCCCGGCGGCGGAACCGCCTCGGGCGCACCGCGTCCGTCAGCGGTGCGCCGCCAGGAACGGTGCGATCCGGTCCTTGGGCCGTCCGATGACGGCCGCGCCGTCGCCCACCAGCACCGGGCGCTGGATCAGCTCCGGATGGGCGGCGAGCACCGCGGCGACCTGGTCCACCGTCTGCACGTCGGCGTCCTCCAGCCCGAGCTCGGCGAAGGTGGCGTCGCGCCGGACGAGCGCGGTGGGTGGGTCCTCCAGGATCGCCAGCAGGTCCCGCAGCTCGGCGTCGGTGGGCCGTTGGGCCTGCAGCTGGTAGCGGCGGATCTCGAACGGCACGCCGAGCTCGGTGGCGAGGTCGGTGGCGGCGCGGGAGCTGGAGCAGTTCGGGTTGTGGAAGATCGTGATGGTCGACATGCGCCGAAGCTACCGTCCGCGGCCGCGCCCTCCGGCGGGCGGGCGGCGCCCACCGGGTGGCGACCCGGGGCGTCCGGTCGTCACCGCATCCGGCGCGGCACCTGGGCGCCGTCCACCTTGGCCGGGTTGAGCAGCAGGGTCAGCGAGGCGATGGACCCCCCGGACACGTCCCCGGTGACGATCACCGTACGGTCCGGAGCGCCGACCACCAGGCAGGCGGCGTGGTTGACGGTGCCCTCGGTGATCGGTGCGCCGGCGTTGCGGCGGGTGAGGTTGACCAGGAACCGGACGACGCGGTCGCGCCCGACCACCGGACGGCGCGCCGCGTGGCGGGTCGGCCCGCCGTCGCTGACCAGCACCACGTCCGGCGACAGCAGGGTGACCAGCGTCTCCTGGTCGTCCTCGGCCAGGGCCACGGCCAGGCGCCGCAGCCGGTCCCCGTCGATCGGCGCCAGCGACGACTCCCGGGCCGACCGCATCTGCGTGCGGGCCCGGTGCACCAGCTGCCGGCAGGCGGGCTCGTTCCGCCCGAGCGTCGCCGCCACCTGGGCGTAGGGCTCCCCGAAGACGTCGACCAGGACGAAGGCGGCACGCTCGAGCGGGCTGAGCCGGTCGAGCATGATGAGGAACGCCAGGGTGAGCGAGTCGGCGGTGTCGACGAGCTCGTCCGGGGTCGGCTCGAGCGAGGTCGGTTCCGGCAGCCACGGTCCCACGTAGTGCGCCCGGTCCGACGACACCCGGCGGATGCGGTCGATGGACAGCCGGGTCACCGTCGTGGTCAGCCACGCCGCCGGGACGTCCACCGTCGTCCGGTGGCGCTCGAAGCGGATCCAGGCCTCCTGGACGATGTCCTCGGCGTCGTGGTGGGACCCGGTCATCCGGTAGGCGATGCCGCACAGCCGGGCCCGCTCGGCCTCGAACTCGACGTCCGGGGTGGTCACCGGCGTGCCGCCTCCCGCCCGGCGGCCGCGCCGCTCGACAGGGCGGCGTCGGCGAGGAGACCGACCGGGCCCACCCAGTCGCCGGCCAGGAAGCACGCCGGCACGCCGGGGACCCGGACCGCGGGCCGGGCCGCCAGCCCGTGGCCCGGTCGGGGCAGCGCGTGGGCGACCGTCATGGATGGCAGCACCCGCCGCTCCACGACGGCCGACCGGTCCACCCCGGCGAGCCCGAGGAGCCGGTCGAGGCCGTCCGCCGCCTCCCGGCCGGTGGAGCCGTAGCGCAGCGCACACACCACGGCGCTCCCGTCCGGGGCGAGCCGGGCCCCGGGGGCGTGCTGGGAGAAGTAGACGGGCTCGTCGATGCCCAGGATGAACCGCACCGGCGGGGGCGAGTCGAGTCCGTAGTCCACACAGGCCGCCTCGACCGACGGACCCAGGTCGGCCGGCACCGCACCCGGCAGCAGCCGCCCGACGTCGCCGGGGCCACCCACGGCCAGCACCACCGACCGGGCGGCCACCGTCGTGTCCCCCACGGTCGCCCGGACCCCGTCCGGGGACACGTCGAGGGCGCCCACCGGTCCGCCCTCGACGAGCTCGACCCCGGCCCCCACCGCGGCGTCCGCCAGACCGTCGACGATGGACTGCCAACCACCGTCGAGGTAGGTCACGCCTCCCGTCGCCACCCGCAATTGCCCGACCGCCGCATCGGCGCTCAGGGCGTCCAGGTCCCCGGCGTAGGTGGACAGGCGGAGCAGCGCCTGCAGCAGCAGGACCACCTCGGTGCGTCCCCCCACCCGCTCCGACCACGCCCGGGCCGACTCCGAGGCGAGGCCGGGGTCCGGCGCCCGGCGCAGCGACGCCAGCACCCGGGCCGCACCCAGGCGGCCGCGCCCGGTCAGGAGGTCGGTGGTCAGCAGCGTCGCCGGTGACCCGGGGAGCCGGAACAGCCGGCCGTCACGCAGGGCGTGGGCCCCGCGGACCGGGGCCGGCGCACCGGTGACCCGCACCCCCAGCCCGTCCAGCACCGCCCGCCCGGGCCCGTCGTCGTACAGGGCGTGGGGACCCCGGTTGAACGTGAAGCCGCGCCGCACGTCGCTGCGGGCACGGCCGCCCGGCCGGTGCGACTCCACGAGCAGCACGGTCGCCCCCGCCCGCGCCGCCTCGACCGCGGCCGTCAGCCCCGCGATCCCCCCACCGGCCACCAGCACGTCCACGGACACCTGCATGCCACCCTCCTCGGTCGCCCATCATCGTCGGCTCACCCTGTTGACGCACCGGCACGCCCGGTTGTGACATCGGGCCGGCGGGGGACGTCCCGGCGGGCGGTACCGTGGACCGGTGGCCGTGCTCGTCGATCTGGAGGGTGTCGGCGTCACCATGGCCGACCGGATCCTCTTCGCCGGCCTGGCCGTGACCGTCGCCACCGGCGACCGGCTGGGGGTGGTCGGGATCAACGGCACCGGCAAGTCCACGCTGCTGCGGGTGCTGGCCGGCCGCATGTCGCCCGACGCCGGCGCCGTCCGCCGCGGCCGCGGCGTGCACACCGGGTACCTGGGACAGATCCCCGAGCTGCCGGCCGGCACGGTGCGCCAGGCCGTCGGCGACGGCTGGGAGGCGGCGGCGGCCCTCGACCGCCTGGGCATGACCGCGCTGGTGGATGCCGACGTGGCCACCCTGTCGGGCGGACAGGCCAAGCGGGTCGCCCTGGCCCGCGTGGTCGCCCACCCGGGCGAGCTGCTCGTGCTCGACGAGCCGACCAACCACCTCGACCTGGGGGCCGTGGCCTGGCTCGAGGAATGGCTCGTCGGCTACCCGGGCGGACTGGTGCTCGTCTCCCACGACCGGTACCTGCTCGACCGGCTGACCACCCGGATGCTCGAGCTCGACCGCGGATCGGCCTACGTGCACGAGGGCGGCTACGCCTCGTACCTGGAGGCCCGGGCCCGCCGCGAGGAGCAGGCGGCCGGCGCCGAGGCCTCGCGCCGCAACCTGGCCCGGACCGAGCTGGCCTGGCTGCGTCGCGGGGCCAAGGCCCGCAGCCGCAAACCCCAGGCCCGGGTGGACGCCGCCCGGGCCCTCCTCGCGACCCGACCGGCCGAGGCGGCCCGCTCCGGCGACCTCCAGCTCGACACCGCCATGACGCGGCTGGGCGACAAGGTGATCGGGTGCACCGACGTCTCCGTGGCCTACGGGTCGGGTGCGCCGGTGCTCCACCACGTCGACCTGCTGCTCGGTCCGGGTGACCGGATCGGCGTGGTCGGCGCCAACGGGTCCGGGAAGTCCACCCTCCTCGACGTCCTGGCCGGGCGGCGGGCGCCCACCGGGGGGACGGTGGACACGGGGCCCACCGTCGTCGTCGGCTACTACGACCAGCACGGCGCCGACCTCGACCCCGGCGCCCGGGTCGCCGAGGTGGTCGCCGGCCCCCACCGGACCCCGGGCTCGCTGGCGGACGTGGCGCTGATGAACCGGTTCTGGTTCACCGGCAACCTCCCCCATACCCGGGTGGCGAACCTGTCCGGCGGGGAGCGCCGCCGGCTCCAGCTGCTGGCCGTGCTGGCCGACCGGCCGAACGTGCTGCTGCTCGACGAGCCCACCAACGACCTCGACCTCGACACCCTGCGCATCCTGGAGGACTTCCTCGACGAGTGGCCGGGCACGCTGGTGGCGGTCAGCCACGACCGGGCCTTCCTCGACCGCACCGTCGAGACGGTGCTGTCCGTCGGTCCCGACGGCGTGGCCCCGGTGCCCGGCGGCCTCGAGGCCTGGCTCGCCGGCCTGGCTGCGCCGGTCGGCAGGGGACCGACCCGGGAGCGAACGGCGGTCGAGGCGGCCCCGGCGGCCCCGGCGGCCGCCGCCGGTCCCCCGGTCGGACGCCTCCTGCGCGACGCCGACAAGGAGGTCGTCCGGCTCGGTCGTCGGCGCGACCGACTCCACGAGGCCCTGGTCGACACCACCGATCACGTCGAGCTCACCCGGCTGGGCGCGGAGCTGCGGGCCGTGCAGGCCGAGCTGGACGCCGCCGAGGAGCGGTGGCTGGACCTGGCCCAGCAGGCCGAGGGCTGAGGGCCGGGGGAACGGGGGGCGCCGTCGCCTCCGTGCGCGTCCCGACCGCTCAGGCCGTCGCGGCCCCCAGCGTGGCGAGCACGGCGGCCAGGGCGGTCGTCGGGTCGTCGACAGCGCCCGCCGACCGCCAGGCCACGTGCTGGTCGGGTCGGACGAGGACGGCGCCGGTGGCGCCGATCCCCGACACGCGGGACCACGCCCCCTCGGGGTCCGTGACGTCGCGGCCCACCTGCATCACCTCGAGCGGGACGGCGCCGGTGGCGCACGACGCCGCCGCGTCCGCCCAGGCGTCGGAGGCGGTCATCACCACGTAGCCGTCCACCGGGACCAGGTCCAGGGTCGACACCCGCCCGCCGTCCCGCTCGACCCAGGCGTGGGGCAGCCGACCCCCGGGCCGGGTGCCCGGCACGTACCGGTGGACCGGGTCCCCCACCTGGGCCGGCGGCGACCCGTCGTCGACCACCGTGCCGGACCCCGGCGGGTAGGTGAAGCCCAGCTGCAGACCGAGCAGGTCGAAGTGCCCGTCCTGGGCGTGCGCAGCCGCCGTGATGGCGGCCCGGCCCTCGTCGGTGGCGAGCGCCGCGTCGAACGACGCCCGGGCCTCCTCGGGCGTCCCGGTGAGGCCGCAGGCCACGAGGACGTCGAGCATCCCGAGGGCGTTCTCCAGGCTCGTGGCGGCGTTGTGCTCGGCCACCGGACGGCGCTCGGACGCGTAGGTGCCGAGCAGGCCCGGCGGGGCCCAGCCCCGCTCGGTGGCGGCCAGCTTCCACACCAGGTTGTGCACGTCGGCCACACCGGTGTTCAGCCCGAGGCCGCCGGTGGGCGGGAACCGGTGGGCGGCGTCCCCGACCAGGAAGACCCGTCCCTCGGCGTACCGGTCGGCCACCTGGCAGGCCATGCGCCAGGGGCGGACGTGCTCGACCACCGGATCGACGTCGTCGTCGCCGACCGCGGCCCGGAACAGCGCCGCGCACCGCTCGGGTGTGTACGACCCCAGGTCCTCGGTGCCGGGGTCCCACTCCCGCATCAGCACCCACGTCGACGCCGGGTCGTGGGCCACCAGGACGCCGCGCACGTCGGGGTCCATGGTCCAGTACAAGGTGGCGGGACGATCGGCCACCTGGTGGCGGAGGTCGGCGGTGACGTGGACCATCACGAAGTCCTGGAGGACGTCGGGCCCCTCCATGGCGATCCCGAGCGACGCCCGGACCCGGCTGCCGGCGCCGTCGGCGGCGATCACGTACGAGCTCCGGACCGTGCTGGTGGCTCCGGTTCCGGTGTCGCGCAGGGTGCTCGTGACACCGTCGGCGTCCTGGACGGCGGCCGTCCACTCGACGCCGTCGACGAGCGTGTCCACGTGGTCCCGCAGGATGGGCTCGAGTCGGTGCTGCGACAGGTTGCGCAGGGGGGTCGGCGTCACCACGTCGAGCTCGTGGATCCGGTCCTGGTACTCGAAGGGGACCCGACCCAGCTCCTCGCCCACCAGCGTCGTCACCCACCGCACCCAGGCGCCCTCCTCGGGGTCCTGGCACGCGGCCAGCACCCGTCCCATGTCCGCCCCGGCGGACCGCAGGATCTCGAAGGTCCGGGCGTTGGTCACGTGCGCGGCGGGCGCCGTCTGGGGGTCGTCCCGCCGTTCGACCACCAGGTGGTCGATGCCCTGCCCGGCGAGGAGCATGGCGGCCACCAGTCCCACCGGTCCGCCCCCCACCACCAGCACCGTCACCTGCCCGGGCAGACGGACGGTCGACGGTCGGATCCCGGCGGCCGGTGCCGCCATCAGACCAGTCCCTCGTAGGCGCCGCCGTCGAGCCGGAGGTTCTGGCCCGTCAGGTAGCCCGACCGGGCCGCGCACAGGAAGGCGCAGGCGTCGCCCACCTCCTCGGGCCGTCCCAGGCGCCCGGCCGGGATGGTGGCGGCGATCTCGGCGTAGGCCTCCTCCAGGCTGACGCCCCGCACGGCCACGGCCAGCTCCGCCATCTGGCGCTGGCGGGCGGTGTCGATCCGTTCGGGCAGCAGATTGTTGACGGTCACGTTGTCCGACGCCACGTCCCGGGCCACCGCCTTCATCACCCCGGTGAGACCGGCACGCGCACCCACCGACGGCGTCATCAGCGGATGGGGCGACGTCACCATGGCGCTGGTGATGTTGACGATCCGCCCGAACCGCCGGGCGCGCATGCCCGGCAGCACGGCCTGGACCAGTTCCACGGCGGACAGCATGTTGGCCTGGAGGGCGGCGAGCCACGCCCCGGCGGTCACGTCGACGAAGGCGGCGGGAGCGGGTCCGGCGTTGTTGGTCACCAGGATGTCGGGGGTGGGGCAGGCCGCCACGAGCGCGCGGCGGCCCTCGGTCGTGTCGAGGTCGGCCGCCACCCCGAGGACGGCGACGCCGTGGCGGTCGGCGAGCTCGGCGGCGGCCGCGCCGACCGCCTCCTCGGTGCGCCCGTTGACGACGAGTGCGACGCCCTCGCCCGCCAGCGACTCCGCACAGGCCCGCCCGAGGCCCCGGGTCGAGGCGCACACCAGCGCCGTGCGGCCGCGGATCCCGAGGTCCACGTCAGCGACCGGCCGCGGCGCGGGCCTCGGCCAGCTGCCCGATGTCGGCGGGCAGGAAGAAGTCGGGCTTCGACGGTCCCGGCTCCCAGGAGGCGATGGTGAACGGGTCCCAGTCGTCACGGAACTCGTCGGCGGCCCACGCCTCGTCGTCGGTGATCTGGTCCATGTCGGCGAAGAGCTCGAACATCCCGCCCTGGGGGTCGAGCAGGTACCAGAACAGGTTGGCCCCCAGGACGTGGCGACCGATCCCGTACACCGACGACTCGGGGCGTCCGGACACCACCCGCATCCCGGCCAGGCCGATGGCGTCGACGTCGTCCATCTCGACCGCGTAGTGGTTCATGCACGGCACCGGCGCCGGCAGGACGAGCAGGTTGTGGTGGTCGGTCGAGCACCGCAGGAACGTCCCGATCCCGCCGTCGACCACGTCGGACACCTGGAAGCCCAGTCCGTCCCGGTAGAAGGCGACGCTCCCCGCCACGTCGGTGGAGCCGAACACCACGTGGCCGACCCGCCGCGGCGGGGCCGGGATCGGGCGGACGGCCGCCGACGACCGCCGGTTGACCCGGGTGGTCGAACCCGGGCGGTTGACCTCGCGGACCGGCGGCGGCGCGAGCGGCGCGGCGTCGGCCACCTCGACCACCACCTCGTGGTCGCCGAGCGGATCGGCGCACCGGAGCACGCCGTCGCCGAGGGTGGCGGCGACACCCAGCCGTTCCAGCCGGTCACGTGCGGCCACGAGGTCGGACTCGTCGGTGCAGCCCAGGCGCAACGCCGACACGTGGCGGTAGGTGCTCTCGGCCAGCCGGAGCTGGGACGGCCGTTCGGGGGTCCCGAGGGTGGTCCCGTCGGTGCGCTCCATCCCCAGTCCGGTCCAGAACGCGGCGAGCGCCTCGGGGTCCGGGACCGACAGCTCGAGGTCCAGCAGTGCGTGCAGCGGCATCGGCGCCTCCTTGCTCGCATGCCAGCGTACGGTATTAATTGTCATGTGTCCATCGCCGATTCCGATGGATGCCGGTGGCTAGAGTCGTACCCATGGACGAGTCCGGGTCGGGCGACACGGCACCGACCGTCACCCCTGCCGGCGGCATCACGGCCCCGCCACCCGACCGGCCGGCCCCGCATCCGCCGGAGACCCGTGGGCGCCCCCGCATCCGCCAGGACGACGAGATCCTGGCCGCCGCCCTCCAGGCCTTCGCCGCCCAGGGGTACGACGCCATGTCCCTCCGCTCCCTCAACGCACGCCTCGGCCTGAGCCACGGCACCATCAGCCAGCGCTTCGGCTCCAAGGAGCGCCTGTACTTCGCCGCCATCGACCAGGGGTTCGCGGACTTCGTCGCCGACGTCGACCGCCGGCGGACCCACCTGCTGGCCGCCGCCGACCCTGCCGACGACGTGGCCGACCTGCGCGCCACGGTCCGGGCCTTCCTCGGTGCCGCCCACCTCCGACCCGAGCTCGGACGCCTCATGAACCAGGAGGGACTCCACCCCACGGCGCGGCTGGCCCACATCGTCGACGCGATCATGCTGCCCATGTTCGGCGCCGTCGGCGACCTCCTCGACCGCCTCCACCGGACCGGTCGCATCCGCCCGGTCACGGCACGCGGGCTCTTCTTCCTGGTCGCCCACGGCGCCGAGGCGCCCTACACCCTGACCGCCCTGTCGCAGGCGTTCGACGTCCTGGACGGGCCCCTCGACCCCGAGCGTCACGCCGACGACATGACCGACCTCATCGTCCGGGGCGTCACCCGGTCCGACGCCGACGCCCCCGACGGGGCCACGACGGCCCTGCGGCTCCGGGCGGGGACGCCGCCCGGGGACGCGCCGGCCGTGTCGGAGGTGCTCCGCCGCCGCTGAGGCACCGGGCCGGGCCGCCGACTCCCCCGCCGGACCTAGAGTGCGGAGAGCCGCGACCGAGGAGCCTGCGATGCACAAGACCGTGATGATCACCGGGGCCGGGTCCGGCTTCGGCAAGGGTGCCAGCCTGGCGCTGGCCGAGCGGGGCCACACGGTCATCGCCACCACGGAGACCGAGGCCCAGGCCGACGCGCTGCGGGCCGAGGCACCGCAGCTGACCGTGGAGAAGCTCGACATCACGACCGACGACGTCGCCCGGGCCGGCGGATGGGACCTCGACGTCCTGATCAACAACGCCGGTGCCGGCCAGACCGGCCCGATGGCGGACGTCCCCATCGACCGCGTCCGTCGCCTGTTCGACGTCAACGTCTTCGGCACGCTGGCCGTCACCCAGGCCGTGGTGCCGAAGATGGTGGCACGCGGTTCGGGTCGGATCGTGATCATGTCGTCGATCGCCGGGGTGCTGTCGGCGCCCACCTTCGGGCCGTACTCGATGACCAAGCACGCCCTCGAGGCCATGGGCAAGGCCATGCGCACCGAGCTCGCCGACCAGGGCGTGGACGTCTGCCTGCTCAATCCGGGGCCGTACCTCACCGGGTTCAACGACCGGATGGCCGACTCGATGTGGGAGTGGTTCGGCGCCGACGCCGTCAGTGCCGGCGCCACCCCGCTCTTCGAGATGATGCGCGACTTCGTGAAGAACGACCAGCGGGACCCGGTCGAGGTGGTCGACCGCATGGTCGAGCTGGTCGAGGCCGACAGCACCGACGAGCACAACTTCGTCCCGCCGGAGCTGGCCGCCTTCCTCGGGGGCTGACGGGGGCGCCGTGCACGTGCTCGCCTCCACGGCCGCAACCGACCGGATCCGCCGGGCGGGGGACCGTCGGCCTCCGTACGCGGCCGTCGTCGCGGCCGTGGTGCTCGCCTGCACCGCGTGGGCGACCTGGTCTCCCCAAGCCGGGGCGACGACGACGGGCGCCGCCCCCGTCGTGTCGACGTATGCGCCCGCCGGGTTCGTCGACAGCGTGCAGTCGCCGGCCCAGGTGGACACCGAGCTCGGCGAGTTCGCCGGCTTCGGCATCGACCGCGTGCTCCAGCAGCTGGTCCCGCTCGGCTCGACCGGTGGACTGAAGCTGTCGGCGACGACGTCGGCGATGCTGCCCCTGTGGGTCGAGCGGACGACGGCCTACGACGCGTCGACCGGGAGCTCGCTGACGGTGGCCGCGGTGCTCAACGGCCGCACGGCCAAGGGACTCGACGTCGACGACGCCGCCACCCGCGCCGCCGTGGTGGCCGACGCCGTCCACCTGGCCTCCCTCGGCGTGGGCGGGATCCAGCTCGACTTCGAGCCGTTCCCCACCACGTCCGGGTACCCGGAGCTGCTGGGCCAGATCCACGCCGCCCTGGCCGCCTCCTTCCCGGGGGTGCAGCTGTCGGTGGTGGCACCGGCGGAGACCGCGACGTGGAGCCCCGCCTACCTGGCCGCCGTGTCGGGGGCGGTCGACGAGGTCGACCCCACGTTCTACGACAGCGGCCTCCACAGCGTGACCGCCTACGAGCAGTGGATCGCGACGGGGCTGGCCTACTACGCCGCCGCCACCGCCCCGTCGGCGCGGATCGTGCCGGTCATCCCGAGCTTCCGCTCCGATCCGTGGCACCGCCCGGCCGTCGAGAACGTCACCACGGCCACGGCGGCGCTGGCCGGGGCGCTCGGTGTCGGTGACCGGGTGGACGGGGTCGGGCTCTGGTGGTGGTGGGGCTTCTACTTCGGGTCGGGCGGGCACTACGCGCCGGCGGCCGACCAGGCGGCCTGGCAGTCCTCCACCCGCCCGCTCCTGGGTTTCTGACCGTCACGGGGGGGGATCTGCTCCTTCGACGCCCCAGGTCAGCGGCGAATTCGGAGAATTCCCGGAAATTCCGGAATTTCCGCTCACGTTCGCCCCGCTGCATGCCGATACGGCGGCGACGGACGCCCGCCCCACCTCCGCTTCAGGCCCGGGACGGATTCGGCCCCCGTGCCTGCTGCACGGCTCCGACCACCGCCCGCCAGCCGAGCAGCCCGAGGCCGACGAAGGCGAGGGCCACGCCGATGAAGGCGACGGCCACCCCCTGTCCCGACACGGCCCGCAGCACCATGGCGGCGCCGACGCACACCGGCCAGACGACCACACCGGTCGGGACCACCGGAGCCGGTCGGCGCCAGGCCCGGGCCACGGCCCAGCCGATCGCCAGTCCGAGGGCGAACGGCCACAGCGTCCTCGCCACGCCGGGGAGCGACTCACCCTCGGTGTGCGAGGACCGGCCCAGCACCACGAAGACGGCCAGCCACACCACGTCGGCCGCGGCGGCGACGGCGGGCCGGACCCGACCGACCCGTAGCCAGCCCGCGGCCGCCGGTGGGGCCGACCGGGCGACGTCGTCGGGTGGCACGTCGGCTCAGGCGTCGCGGAGGCCGGGGTGGGCCTTGGCCAGGATGGGCAGCAGGACCCGGCGGGGCGAGAGCCATGCGGCGGCGGCCGTGACCCGGTTGGGCAGGCCGGGGATGGCGACGGCCCGGTTGGCGTCCATGGCGTCCACCCCGGTGCGGGCCACGTCGGCCGCCGGCACCCAGAACACCTTCGGCATGGTGTCGGCCACCTCGACGGGATCGAAGCCGGCGGCATCGGCGAAGCCGGTCTCCACCGGGCCGGGGCACAGGGCGGTCACCGTCACACCCTTCGGGCGCAGCTCCTGGCGGATGGCGTGGCTGTAGGAGAGCACGAAGGCCTTGGCGGCGCCGTAGCCGGCCTGGCCGGGGATGGGCTGGAACGCGGCCGTCGACGCCACGTTGAGGATGCAGCCGCTGCGGCGCTCCACCATGCCGGGGGTGAACAGGGCGCACAGGTGGACCACGGCTTCGACGTCGGTGCGCACCATGGCGATCTCCCGCCCCGGGTCCGCCCGGTAGACGGGTCCGAGGGTGGAGAAGCCGGCGTTGTTGACGAGGACGTTCGCCTCGAGGCCGAGGTCGCCGAGCCGTCCGGGCAGGGCCGCCCGGGCGTCGATCTCGGTCAGGTCGGCCGGGAGCACCTCCACCCGGACGCCGTGGCGGGAAGTGAGCGAGTCGGCCAGTGCCCGCAGCTTCGGCTCGGTCCGGGCCACGAGGGTGACCCCCAGGCCGCGTTCCGCCAACAGGCGGGCGATCTCCTCGCCGATGCCGGAGGAGGCTCCGGTCACCAGGCAGGTGCGGTCAGGACGGGGGGCGGGCAGGCTCATGGCCCGAGCGTAGGCGTGCCGTGGGCGACGGGTCCCGGTCGGGTCGCTCAGCCACCCGATCCGGCCCGGCCGGGCCCGAGGTGGTCGACGGGACGGACCTCGAGGTCGCGCAGGTGGAGGGACCGGCGGGCGATGCGCCACCCGGATGCCGTCCGCCGGTAGCGGTCCCGGTACACCAGGTACCACACGGTGTCGGTCCCGGGTGCGCCGACCCGGGCCTCCGCCCCGGGCGGGTCGGCGGCCAGGTGGTGGGCCACCCCGGTCACCTCGCCGGTGGCCTCGTCGCCGTCGACCGTGTACCGGGTCGACGACACGGTGTGGTGGGTCACGTGGTAGCGGGCCAGTCCGGCGGGGATCCGTTCCAGCGCCGCCGCCCCCGATCGCCGGTGGACCGGCCCGGACCCGGGGGTCGGGTCCGGCACCCACAGCTCGCCGTCCTCGGTGAACAGGGCGGCGAACGCGGCTCCGTCCAGGGTGTCGACGGCGTCGGCGTACGCGGTGGCGAGCGAGCGCAGGTCGTCGACGTCCGTCACGGTCGTGGCGCCGGCGAGAACCGCTCGGCGAAGGCCGACACCTCGTCGGCCAGTCCGTCGAGGTCCCGGCTCATCGACGTCGACAGCAGCATGCGGTCGATGCCGGCGGCCGCCGCGGCGGCCACCTCCTCCTCGGTGGTGGTCGGCAGGTAGCCCGAGACCGAGAGCTCGATGGCGTCCGGGTCGCGGCCGGCGGCCTCGGCCGAGTCGCGCATCTGCCCGATGCGCAGGGCCAGGTCGTCCGGCGCCAGCCCGAGGGGCTGGAACCCGTCGCCCAGCCGGCCGGCCCGGCGGGCGGCCGCCTCGCTGTGGCCGCCGATGTGGAGCGGGACGCCGTCGGGCCGGACGGGCTTGGGGAACGAGTGGGCGTGGTCGAAGCGGACGAACTCCCCCGAGTAGGAGGCGCCGTCGGGGCCGGCGTCGGCCCACAGGACGCGCATCGCCTCGATGGTCTCGTCCATCCGTCGGCCCCGTGTCCTGGGGTCCGCCCCGGTGGCACGCAGCTCCTCGTCCATCCATCCGACACCGAGGCACATCCGTACCCGGCCCCCGGACAGGACGTCGACCGTGGCGATGCGCTTGGCCAGCACCACCGGCTGGTGGTTCGGCACGACCAGCACCCCGGTGGCCAGCGTGATCCGGTCGGTGACGGCGGCCAGGAAGGCCATCAGGTCCAGCGGGTCGGGGATGCGGCAGTCGTCGGGCAGCGGCATCCGCCCCGACGGTGCATAGGGATAGGTGCTCGTGTAGTCGGAGATGACCACGGCGTGCTCCACGAGCACGATCGACTCGAACCCGGATGCCTCGACGTGACGGGTGAAGGTCGCCATCCAGTCCGGGTCGGCCGTCGCCCCGGTGCGCACCGGCGGGATGATTCCGAACTCCATGGGAGGGCTCCTTGCCGCGGCCCCGTCCGTCGGGCCGTTGCCCGGTGCCTGACCGCCGCCCGAGCGTACGCACGTCGGGCGCCGGCCCGCCACGACCGCGCCGCTACGGCCGGCGACCCCGGGTGCGGTCGGGCCGCACGGGACCGCACCACACCGACACGGGCGACGGTCGTGCCCGGGACATGCAGCAGCCCGGGACGCAGCAGTGCGGCCCGGGCCGGCAGTGGGTGCCGACGCCCCGGACCGGGCCGGCCGCAGTGGCCGGTCCGGTCCGTCCGGCGTCGGGAGTCCGGTTCAGTCGCTGAGCGTGATCGGCTCGTCGTCGAGCAGCAGGTCCTCGGTCTCGGGGAACCGCCCACCCGCCGCCTCGGCGGCCTTGGCCGCGTTCTGGGCGGCCAGGTGCTCGCGGATCCGCTCGTCGACCTCGGCCATGAGCTGGGGGTTCTCGGTCAGGAAGTTCTTGACGTTCTCCCGACCCTGGCCGAGCTGCTCACCCTCGTAGGTGAACCACGCTCCCGACTTCTTGATGAAGCCGAGCTCCACGCCGACGTCGAGGAGCGAGCCCTCGCGGCTGATCCCCTTGCCGAAGGCGATGTCGAACTCCGCCTGCTTGAACGGCGGGGAGCACTTGTTCTTGACCACCTTGACCCGGGTCCGGTTGCCGACCTGGTCGGCCCCGTCCTTGATGGTCTCGATGCGCCGGATGTCGAGGCGCACCGACGAGTAGAACTTGAGCGCACGGCCGCCGGGGGTCACCTCGGGCGAGCCGTACATGACGCCGATCTTCTCCCGCAGCTGGTTGATGAAGATGGCGATCGTCTGGGACTTGGACAGCGTCCCCGTGATCTTCCGCAGCGCCTGGGACATCAGCCGGGCCTGGAGGCCGACGTGGGAGTCGCCCATCTCCCCCTCGATCTCGGCACGGGGGGTGAGGGCGGCGACCGAGTCGATGACCAGGACGTCGAGCGCACCCGAGCGGATCAGCATGTCGGCGATCTCGAGGGCCTGCTCGCCCGTGTCGGGCTGGGAGATCAGCAGGTCGTCGATGTTGACGCCGATGGCCCTGGCATACACCGGGTCCATGGCGTGTTCGGCGTCGATGTAGGCGCAGATGCCGCCGTTGCGCTGGGCCTCGGCCACGACGTGCATGGCCAGCGTCGACTTGCCCGACGACTCGGGCCCGAAGATCTCGACGACGCGGCCACGGGGGAGGCCCCCGATGCCGAGGGCGAGGTCGAGGGCGAGCGCCCCGGTGGGGATGGACTCGATGTTCATGTGGAGGTTCTCGCCCATCCGCATGATCGATCCCTTGCCGAACTGCTTCTCGATCTGCCCGAGGGCCATGTCGAGTGCCTTGTCACGTTCCATGTCTTGTCTGCTTCTCCTCGGTGCTGTCGTTCACTTGACCCGGCCGACCGTACGGAACGGGTGTGACGCCCGCCCCCCTGGCGCCGGTCCCGGGGGGCCGGCCGGCGGTTCCCGGGCACGGATTCGGCGGTGCTGCGACGTCCACTGCGGTGCGACACGGCCACTGTAGACCCGAACGCATGTTCGATGTGGGATCTGCGGCACCCGGTGCGCCCGGGTCCCGCGTCCACCAGGGACGACCCCCCGTGGCGGTAGCGTCACGGGATGCCGGACGACGACACGACCGCTCCCGGGGTGCCCGGCGCCGACGGGGAGCCGCCCGTCCTGTCCCGCAGGGAGCGGCGCGAACAGCGCTCGAACTCGTCCCGAACCCGGTGGTACGTGATCGCCGTCGTCGCCGTCCTGGCCGTCGTGGGCGGCGGCATCGCCGCCGCGCTGCTCTCCGGCTCGTCCCCGGCGAAGCGGGCCGCGGCACCGACCACGACCACCACGTCGTCGGCGGTGCCGGTGGCCACCTGCCCGCTGACCGGCACCCCGGCGCCCGGCGGTACCGTCCCGGCCCGGCCGGCGCTGGCCGTCAAGGTGGGCAACTACACGGGCGACCGGCCGTCGGCCGGGCTGAACCAGGCCGACGTCGTCTTCGAGGAGCCGGTGGAGGGCACCTACACCCGGCTGGTCGCCGTGTTCCAGTGCCAGGAGGCGGCGCTGGTGGGCGACATCCGGTCGGCCCGGGAGCCCGACGTGGCCATCCTGTCCCAGCTGTCGAACCCGATCTTCGTCCACGCCGGCGGGATCGACCCGGTGCTGGCCCTCCTGGCGTCGGCACCCCTCCAGGACGAGAACATCCTCGGCGGCGGCATGAGCTCGATCACCATCCATCCGAGCGGGCGGTACGCCCCGTACTCGACGTTCACCAACACCACGCCGGTGTGGGCGCTGGTCCCCGGCGACACCACGCCGCCGGCGCCGATCTTCACGTACTCGCCCGCACCCCAGACCGGTGCCGTCCCCGGGTCGGGGCAGTCGGTGCACGTGCCGTTCTCCTCCGAGGCCGACGTGACCTGGACGTGGAACGCACCCACGTCCAGCTACCTCCGCTCCTATTCGGGCGTCCCCGACACACTCGTCGACGGGACCCGGACGTCGTCCGACAACGTCGTGGTGATGACCGTGCCCACCTTCATCGGCCCCTGGGTGGAGAACAGCGAGGGCGGGCACGAGGTCGAGGTCACGGCCACCGGGTCCGGGCCGCTGGTGGTGCTGCGCGACGGCATGGCCATCACCGGCACGTGGTCACGGTCCAGCCTGACCCAGCCGGCCACGCTCACCGCGTCCGACGGGGCGCCCATCACCCTCCACCCGGGCAACACGTGGGTCGAACTGGCACCCCAGGGGATACCCGTCACGACCACGGCGGCGGCGCCGCCGGCCACCACCACGACCGCACCGGCCCACCCGACGACGCAGACCACGAAGGCCTGACGGTCGGGACGGGCCCGACCGTCCGACCGCCGTCGGCACCGGGGACGGTTCAGCCGGGGTCGGGCGACCCCAGGGCACGGCGCAGCAGGTCCAGCGCGGCGATGGTGGCGTACTGGCGCACCCGGGCCCGGTCACCGGGCACCGTGAAGGCGAACGACTCCGCGGCACGGTCCGGACGGGCGAGACCGACGAAGACGGTCCCCGGCGGGCGGCCGTCCTGCTCGGTCGGCCCCGCCACGCCGGTGATCGACAGGCCGACATCGGACCCCAGCACGCGGCGCGCCCCCTCGGCCATGGCCCGGGCGGCGTCCTCGGACACGACCGGCCCCTCGGGCACACCGAGCACGTCGTACTTCACCTCGGAGGCGTAGGACACCACCGACCCCCGGAACCACCGGCTGGCGCCGGGCACGTTGACCAGGCGGGAGGCGGCCAGCCCACCGGTCAACGACTCGGCCAGTCCCACCGTCAGACCGTCGGCGACCAGGACGCGGGCGACGGCGTCCTCGATGGCCTCGTCGTCGATCCCGAACACCACGTCGCCGGCGGCGGCGGTCAGGACGTCCCGGACGGCCGCCTCGTGTCCGTCGAGCAGCGCGGCCGCCGTGGCGTCGTCGGGGGCACGGACCGTGACCCGCACCTTGATCCCCTCGATCCCACTGGCCAGGAAGGCGACCGTCGCCGTCGAGCCCGCCGACCGGTCCGCCGACGTGGCCGCCTCGGCGTCGAGCCTGGTGATGAAGTCGGCAAGGGTCTCGGCCAGACCCGACTCGCTCATGCCCCACGTGCGGATGACCCGGCTGGCGATGGTCCCCTGGAGCTCGCCGCGCTCGGCCATGCGGCGGCGGAGGTCGGGCGCGATCGCCCGCTCGAACATGTCCGACATCTCGTAGGGGACGCCGGGGACGGCGTAGACGACCTTGTGGCCGACCGGGCAGACGAGGCCCGGTGCGGTCCCCTTGGTCTGTCGGATCACCGAGGCGCCACGGGGGACGTCGGCCTGGCGCAGGTTCGACCCGGGCATCTCGCGCCCACGGCTGGCGAACATGGCCCGGATCGCCTCCACCAGCGTGTCGTCGCGTTCGAGCGGGACGTTCATGACCTCGGCCAGGGCGTCGCGGGTGATGTCGTCGTGGGTCGGGCCGAGCCCGCCGCACACGATGACGCCGTCGCTGCGGGCGAGGGCGGTGCGGAAGGCCAGGACGATCCGCTCCTGGTTGTCCCCCACGGCCTGGTGGAAGTGGGAGCCGACCCCGAGGGCGGCCAGGTGCTCCCCCAGCCACTGCGAGTTGGTGTCGGCGATCTGCCCGAGGAGCAGCTCGGTGCCGACGGCGACGATCTCGATGCGCACGTCGGCTCAGGTCGCCCGGTCGGCGCCGTCCGGCGCACCGGCGGCCGCCGAGCGCTCGGCGGCGGCCCGGCGGCCGTCGACGAAGTACTGCGCCCCGGTGAACACCGTCAGGAAGGCGGCCACCCACATGGCCGAATTCAGCAGGGTCCAGTGCCCGGCGAGCGGCGGAGCCAGGCACATGCCGATGGCGATGTCCTGGACCAGGGTCTTGAGCTTGGCCGAGTTGCGGGCCGGGATCGAGATCCCGTGGCGGCCGGCCACGGACCGGTAGACGCTCATGGCGATCTCCCGGACGGCGATGACGGCCACCGGCAGCCACCAGATGATGCCCTTGGCCACCAGCGCCACCATCGCACCGAGCACGACCACCTTGTCGGCCAGCGGGTCGAGGAAGGCCCCCGACCGGGTGGTGCCCTGCTTGCGCGCCAGCCACCCGTCGATGCCGTCCGACAGGGCGAGGAGCCCGCCGAAGACGAACGTGAACCAGCTGGCCCCCCACAGGAGGATGAGCACGATCACCACCGGGGTGGCGAGGAGCCGGACCACGGTGATGCCGTTGGCCGGGGTGAGGAGGGCGGAGGGCCCGAAGGTGGTCGTCCGGGTCGTGCCCGGCACGGCGGGGATCCCCGGCCCGAGGGCGCCGTCGCTCATCGTCCGCCGCTCCCGGACCCGGCCAGCACCGGCGCACCGTCGGCAGGCCCGTCCCCCACCACCACGGCCGACAGGTCGGGGCCGTCAGCGTCGACGACGAGCACCTGGACGAACGAGCCGGGCACCAGGTGGTCCGGTACGGTGACGATTCCGTCGATCTCGGGTGCCTCACGGTAGGAGCGCGCCTCGCCGGGGGCGTCCACCAGCACCTCGACGGTGGAGCCGATGAGGTCCTCGCGGCGGCGGGCGGTGATGCCGTCCTGCAGCTCGGTGCACTCGCGGATGCGCTCGGCCACCAGCTCGTCCGGGACCTTGTCGCCGAGTCCGGAGGCATAGGTGCCCGATTCGTCGGAGAAGGGGAAGAAGCCGACCCAGTCGAGGCCGGCCTCGCCGATCCAGGCCAGGAGGCTGTCGTGGTCCTCCTCGGTCTCGCCCGGGTAGCCGACGATGAAGGACGAGCGGAACGCGGCGGTCGGCTCGACGGCGCGGATCGAGTGGATCCGGTCGAGGAACCGGTCGCCGTCGCCCCACCGTCGCATGCGCTTCAGCAGGGGTCGGGAGACGTGTTGGAGGGAGAGGTCGAAGTAGGGCACGCCGGTGGCCAGTATGGCCTCCACCAGCGCGTCGTCGAGGGTGGACGGGTAGAGGTAGAGGAGGCGGGTCCATCGCGCCCGCTCGGCCACCTGTGCGACCAGGTCGACGATGGGCCGGTTGCCACCCACCGCCGGACCGTCGAGGCGGGGCTCGGTCCGGCCCCCCGACCGGTCGAGGGCGAACGACGACAGGTCCTGGGCCACGAGGACGACCTCGGCGAGCGAGCCGTCGGGGCCGCCCAGCTGGTCGATCTCCTCGAGGATGGACGCCACCGTGCGCGAGCGCTGCTTGCCGCGGAACGACGGGATGGCGCAGAAGCCGCAGTTCCGGTCGCACCCCTCGGCCACCTTCACGTAGGCCCACGGCGAGTCGGTGCGGGGGCGCGGCAGGTTGAGCAGGTCGAAGGACGGGAGCGCCGCCGGGGCCGGCTTGGTCCCGAGGGTCACCGGGGTGCGTTCCGGCCCGGCCGGCTCATGCAGCGGGACACCGAACGGCGCCACCAGGTCCACCTCGGGCAGCGCCCCGGCCAGCTCGTCGCCGTACCGCTCGGCCATGCAGCCGGTGACCACCAGGCGGGCGCCGTCGCGCCGGGCGTCGGACAGGGCGAGGACCGTGTCGATGGACTCCTGGCGCGCGGCCTCGATGAAGGCACAGGTGTTCACCACCACGAGGTCTGCGTCCTCGGGTGCGGCGGCCGCCTCGAATCCGTCCCCGGTCAGGGTCCCGACCAACTTGTCCGAGTCGACCTGGTTCTTCGGGCAGCCCAAGGTCTCGATCCAGTACCGCTCGGCCACCGGTCCAATCTACCGGGGTGGGGACCCGGCGGCGCTCCGGGCCCGGACGCGGCTGCAGGCCCTCCGAGGTCGAGGGGCTCGGCGCCGGTACGCGGAGGGGGAGGGCAGTCCTGCGGGATCCGACCCTCGATCCTGAGCGCGACCACCAGCCGATGGGTCGTTCGCGAGCCCAATCCGGCCCCGAACACCAGGAAATGCCCCGAACCGATGGTCCGGGGCGTTTCCTCTGTCTTGGGAGACGCCACGGGTCCAGGGCGAGGTTGGCGAACTACTCCGCCACCTCACCCTGGACCCGTCCAAGGACTATCAACCCATCACCGGAGGGCCGTGATGGCCTACCGTCATAGGTTCAACTGTCCACGACGTCGTGAGACGTCACAACGCGGAGAGGGAGGTGTCCTGGTTCAACACATAGGAAAGGGGTGTCTCGCGACATAGGAAACCCCGGTCCGTTGAGGATCGGGCATGTCGAGAGCCCGCTTGATCATCACCGCCGTCATCGTGGAGGGCCGCAGTCAGGCCGAAGTCGCCCGCACCTACGGGGTCTCACCCGGTTGGGTGTCCAAGCTCGTCGCCCGCTACCGGAACGAGGGAGAGGCGGCCTTCGAGGCGCACTCGAGACGGCCGAAGAGCTCGCCGCGTGCGGTGGCCGATCCGGTGGTGGAGCGCATCCTCGAACTGCGCCGACAGCTCGCCGGCACGGGCCTCGACGCCGGGCCCGAGACCATCCGGTGGCACCTCGCCCACCACGACGGAATCGACGTCTCCCGATCCACCATCAGCAGGCACCTGGTCAAGGCCGGACTGGTCGAGCCGGCCCCCGAGAAGCGTCCCAAGTCCTCCTACATCCGCTTTGCCGCCGACCAGCCCAACGAGTGCTGGCAGTCCGACTTCACCCACTACCGACTGGCCGGGACCAGGCGGCGGCCCGGGGTCGACACCGAGATCCTGTCCTGGCTCGACGACCACTCCCGCAAGGCGTTGCGGGTCACCGCCCACCAGCGGGTCACCGGGCCCATCGTGGTGGCGTCGTTCCGCGCCTGTGTCGCTGACCACGGCATTCCCGTCTCCACGCTCACCGACAACGGCATGGTCTTCACCACCCGATTGGCCGGCGGCAGGGGCGGTCGCAACGGGCTCGAGACCGAGCTGGCCCGCCTCGGCGTCCTCCAGAAGAACTCCCGGCCCAACCACCCGACCACGTGCGGCAAGGTCGAACGGTTCCAGCAGACCATGAAGAAATGGCTCCGAGCCCAGCCCGCCCAGCCCCAGGACCTGGCCGGGCTCCAGGTGCTACTCGACCGCTTCGTGGACGAGTACAACACCCGCCGGCCCCACCGGTCCCTGCCCCGACACGCCACCCCCGATGCGACCTATCAGGCACGCCCGAAGGCCGTAGTGGGCAGCCGGATCGGGGATCCTCACAGCCGGATCCGCACCGACAGGATCGACGGCTCGGGTGCGGTCACCATCCGCTACAACGGCCGGCTCCACCACATTGGGATCGGCCGAGCCCACGCCCGAACCCACGTCGTGCTCCTCGTCCAAGATCTGCACATCCGGGTCGTCGACGCCGCCACCGGCGAGCTGCTCCGAGAGCTCGAGCTCGATCCGTCCAGGGACTACCAGCCGACCGGGAAAAGCCACGGCCGGAGGCGGTGAATTCGCCTCCGGCCGTGGGTTCAGATGTTTCCGATGTCTTGAGACATCACAACGCGGAGAGGGAGGGATTTGAACCCTCGGACCCAGTTACCCAGGTCAACTCATTAGCAGTGAGTCCGATTCGGCCGCTCTCGCACCTCTCCTTGCCCCTTGGTCTATATTTGGTCTATATTTCCAGGGTGGAAACGCAAGGCCAGGACCGTCGAGACGGCCCAAGGCTACAGGAACGATCCGAGCAGCGAGGCCCGGGCAAGTGGCGCTGCCGTGTCTTCGTGGGTACCGACCCGATCACCGGGAACCCCCGCCAGCTGTCCAAGACCGTCGACGCCCGCAACCAGACCGAGGCCCAGCGCAAGCTCCGTGCCTGGCAGAAGGAGCTGGACGAGGCGCCGGCCGAGGCCTCGCTCGACTCCTCTGCGACCGTCCGGACCCTCATCGACGAGTGGCTGCGCCACAGCGAGGCCCGGGGTCGGGCCCCCCGGACCCTCCACGACGCCCGCCGGTCGGCCGAGACGGTGATCTTCCCCGAGTTCGGGGACATGCCGATCGCCGAGCTGACCCCCCGGCACCTCGACGAGTGGTACCGCAAGCTCGCCACCGGCGAGGGCCGGGCGAGGCCGTTGAAGGCGACCAGCATCCGACGCCACCACGCCATCCTGTCGTCGGCCCTCAGCCAGGCGGTCCGATGGGGGTGGATCGAGCGCAACCCTGCCGAGCGGTCCCAGCCTCCGGCGCTCGAGCGGGTGGAGCTCCAGGTACCCACCCCCGACGAGGTCCGGCGGTTGCTGGCCGCGGCCCAGGACCGAGGTCCCCGCTGGGGGATGCTGCTGACCTTGGCGGTGCTGACCGGTGGCCGACGTGGCGAACTCTGCGGGCTCCGGTGGATCGACGTCGAGGGAGACTCGATCCGCTTCCGGCGCTCGCTCTACCGGGCCGGGGAGGAGCGGGGCGAGAAGGCCACCAAGACCGGCCGTGAGCGACGCATCGCTGTCGCCGGGGCCGGCATGGCCATCCTCGAGGATTGGCGGACCAGGTGTGAGGAGGCAGCCGAGGCGGCCGATGTCGAGCTGGTCGACGACGCCTTCATCGTCTCGACCTTCCCGGACGGCAGCCGACCGGTGAATCCGGACACCCTCACGTCGGTCGTCCACACGCTCTGCGTCGAGCTCGAGATGCCCCACGTGCACCTGCACTCGCTCCGCCACTTCGCCGCCACGGAGATGCTGGCCGCCGGCATCGATCCACGGAACGCCGCCGAGGTGCTCGGGCATGCCAATCCATCGCTCACGCTCAGCCTGTACGGACACGCCACCAACGAACGGCAACGGCAGGCGGCCGAAGTGCTCGGGCGGACACGTAATTGAGCCTTCCAGCTAGCTGCTCCCTAGTGAACGCCGACGTTCCCTGAGGACATTCGAATGCGAGAGGCGGGGCATGTTGGAACCCTCTAGATTGAGTCAACTTCAGCAACCGACTAGCCACGTGATCGTCACGGGGAGATCCATGGCCGCTAAGCGGCGCGAATAATGCCAAGGGCGTAAGCAGAAGCAGTCAGTACCCACTTAGAGGTGCACTACGTACGCATCTCGCTATTCGGCATCAGACAGGCCCTGACGTGCCTTCGACAGTCTCTGGTCCATGAGTGGCTCAAAGGCCATCTTTTCATTCTCCGCCAAACCTTCCCACCGCTGATTCAACTCTGTGGATTCCCTAGTGATCGCTTCACCGATTAGCTGATATCCACCTTCATTCGACACAAGTTCAATCGTCTCTCTAACAGCGTCGTCCATTTCCCCAGAGTCCCCAGCCGAAGCGATCGCCCACAACTGCGCTACGTAGGACAGCACTTTCCCGCGATCAAGCTTGGAGTCCAGCAATGTCACCAATGGTGATGTGATCAATCCCGCCCTAAGGTCATCTGCGAAATCATCTCGCTCATCGCACAATTGCCGAAGTCGGCGAAGACGGAGCAGGAATTGTTGTAGATCGGCGCTAATCTCAAGACCCGACGCCCCATATCGTCCGCGAATCATTACTTCCCAATAACCTGACGCACGTAGTCTTCCGGGTGCCAATGCGCAGTAGTCATCAAAAGTCGCATATTCAGCAAGCCGATCGATCGTGAATCGCGATCGATAGTCTCGAATCATCAGAGCAAAAACTTCTCTAGTGACCGGCAACGCGGATTGCACCGCCATTCTTGCTTGAACACTCCTACTCGCCAGTCGGTCCACAACGTGAAAGAGGGATTCCATTGAGGCGACCACTGTCTCCAATTCAGGAACGGCCATTGGTGACACTTGACTTTCCTGAGTGCCCACTATGGTACCGTCCAAATAGTGGTCAAGCGAGGTAAGAGCCAGCGTATGCAGCTCCAGCAGCGTGGTCAATACCTCAGCCGCAGTTGTTCTTCCGATGGAGTGCTCCGACATAAGCAACCGATCCGCCAGGAGAAACGGTAACGACTGGCGGACTATCAATGGCCAATACTTGCGAACTGGATGGGCTTCCTCATCCAGACCTGCACAATCAGCATTCGATGCCACCACCACTTCGAATTCAAGCGCAACTCAACGGTAGCCCATTCATCCAGATGACGCCTGTATGACCTTAAATCACTGAGAAGAGCATCACTGCATTCCGTCAGCTTCGGTGGACTGCAGTGAAACATCGCAATACTCACGGCGTATCAATTTCCTCTGTGAGGCACTTTATGAGTGCGCTGTCATCGAAGCCCGCGGGGTAGTCGGGATTGCTCTTACCCTCACGGTTGCTATTGAACCAGACAAATACTCCGTCCCTAATGCCTTCTTTGTGTGAGCCAACCCAGCGCCCCCGAATTACTGAGTTACCCGGATCGATTGCGCCCATCATCACACCACGATGAAGATCGCCCTCATCGATTGAGAGCCAACGACCTGAAGCTGAACCATCACTATTCATGTGCAAGACGACGGTATAGCCAGCTTCCGCCCTTGGAAAGTTCCCTACAATCGCTTCTGAGGTGGCCACGCCCGCAATGCGACCGTCCCGATTCTGAAAGAGTGCAACTTCTCGGTCTGCGACTACAACAAGCTCACCATCATCATCTAGGTACGCAAAGCCGCCATTCCAGGTTCCATCGTACCGATGGTGAAGTCCTCTAAGATTCCCGTTTTGAAGTGTGATCAGCTCATTCTGCAGTTCGACACGCTCCAATGTTTGAATCGCAGACTTAACTACGGCCCCGGCCATGGCACTCGCGAGGTACCGAGCCGAGTCCGTGAACCCCGATCCATCTCCATGATCCGATATTCCCCGCACTACGAAAGCTGGTGTATTCGTCACACCGGCGGCCATAAGGAAGCCCGCTGACTCCATGTCGTAAGCCTTGCTTGTCGGTACTCGATTCCAAAGCCGCTTCGTCACAGACGAGTCGTTCTTCTTCAATTCCTTATTGAAGTAAATATTCCCCGAAGCCATGGGTTCAGCCACACTAACCTATGATCGACGTCACGTAGTGCGGAGACCTGCTTTGGGTCGAGTCTCGACGTCGGAGACCGGGTCATTTGATCGAGCCTCTTCAGAACAACAGAATCGAGATCTGGAGCCATCAGGTGATTTACGAGCGATACGTGCTTCTGCTGCATCTCAATTTGGTTAATGCGAAACTCGTTTGGCGATCTGGTCTCAGATTCCGAAATGTCCTGAAGTATTCCCTTGTGCACCACGACGGACGGTGCCGGCTGCTTCGGTCCGCCCATTGCCGTTCCAACAAGAAACACGGCCAACGGCCTCAGTCGGTGGAGAACGTCGCAGGCAAGCGCTCCAGAATTTCGTATTATTCTGCTTGTTCAGCAATACAAGTGACACGTCATTCTTGAACGCAACCTCCCAATCGTCACTCATCCAATACGACGATGCGGATTTCATGGCAAGTGCGTCACGAATCATTTCGTATTCGTCAAACTTTGGAACAATTACTAAGTACTTCGTGAGTATTTGCTTCACGGTTGAACAAATCTACTTTCTCGTGATAGCGCCGGTGATCGTCTGATGGCTGCATCTCCCGACCTCCTGGTGCCTCTGAAGCCCCGCTCCGATAACAGTACGCGTCTTGCAGGCACCTTGCTCAAGGAGCACGTCCAAGCCAGGGGACCTCTCTGGCTTTGCTCGATGAACGGCAGTTCTGATTGAGGTGCAACATGAGTCCTCGTGGATTCTGTCGTCCGCCCTCAGCCAGGCGGTCCGGTGGGGGTGGATCGAGCGCAACCCTGCCGAGCGGTCGCAGCCTCCGGCGCTCGAGCGGGTGGAGCTCCAGGTACCCACCCCCGACGAGGTCCGGCGGTTGCTGGCCGCCGCCCAGGCCCGAGGTCCCCGATGGGGGATGCTGCTGACCCTGGCGGTGCTGACAGGTGGCCGGCGCGTCGAACTCTGCGGGCTCCGGTGGATCGACATCGAGGGAGACTCGATCCGCTTCCGGCGCTCGCTCTACCGGGCCGGGGACGAACGGGAGAAGGCCACCAAGACCGGCCGTGAGCGACGCATCGCGGTGGCCGGGGCCGGGGCCGGGGCCGGGGCCGGGGCCGGGATGGCCATCCTCGAGGATTGGCGGACCAGGTGTGAGGAGGCAGCCGAAGCGGTCGATGTCGAGTTGGTAGACGACGCCTTCATCGTCTCGGCCTTTCCGGACGGCAGCCGGCCGGTGAATCCGGACACCCTCACGTCGGTCGTCCACACGCTCTGCGTCGAGCTCGAGATGCCCCACGTGCACCTGCACTCGCTCCACCACTTCGCTGCCACGGAGATGCTGGCCGCCGGCATCGATCCGCGGAATGCCGCCGAGGTGCTCAGACACGCCAATCCATCGCTCACGCTCAGCCTGCACGGACATGCCACGAATGAACGGCAACGACAGGCGGCTGAAGTGCTCGGACGGACTCTGGAACTCTGAATCCCATTGCGCCACGCGTCCATCCACTTGCAACATGCACACCAAGTCCTACTCGGGGGTGCTACCGCCGAGGAGTTCCTCAATGAGGAGGTCGATCAAATCCTCCCACTTCTCAGGTGCCACTGTCGCTCGGATTTGACTCGCCACCTCGGAAGCAATCACTCCCGTGATCCTGTCAACAGCTATTGGTCCGAGTGGAAATGGCGTCTTGCTCGACGTTGGCGAGGAAGGAAGTGCTCGGGTGTCGTTGGCGTCACCTGGCGCATGGGACACAGGATCCGCGTCAAAGAGCGGGAAGGGTCGTTCGGCGTGCACCACGGTCAAGTACTTGGTGGCCCTTGTGAGGGCGACGTAGAGCAGACGTAACCCTCGTTGGTCCTCCCGCAGATTTTCTTCAGGCTCTACGACGACCACGGCATCGAACTCAAGGCCCTTGGCTTCAGTTGCGGTCACCAAAGTGATCGTTGCTCCAAGTTCGCCATCGCGATTTGCGTCTGTCCAGCTCATGTCTGCAGCATCAAGTGCAAGCGCGACATCGTCACGCAGGGAACCCGGACAGATGATGCCAACGAGGAAGCCGTGTCCCGCGTGTTCGTGGACGGCTTCAACGACAGCCACTGACCGTTCATTGCTGTTAGTCGAGACGAACTTCGGATCAGCTGGTCCTTCTCGCACGGCAATAGGTGGCGTCACCTCAGGGGCCGATGCCGGCAAGAGCATCCGCGCGAACTCGAAGATCTGCGACGGGACCCGGTACCCAAACTCGAGTTCGGAGACTTTGCTCGGCATATCCTTCTTGAGGATCTCGATCACGTCTTGCCAGGAATCTCTGGCCCACATCCCTGTGGACTGCGCCATGTCGCCGATGACGGTGCACGCGCGATTCGACGACCGCCTCGAGATCGAGTCCAGCTCCATCGGGGACAGATCTTGTGCCTCGTCGATAATGATGTGCGAGTAGCGCTCAGTGCCCAATCCCCTCATGAGGGAGTCGGCGTAGTCGAGCAGTGGCAGGTCAGAAGTTGTCCAAATCTCGTCTGCCAGTCGTTCTGCTCGGCGGCGGTAGAGAAGTCGAACCTCGGAGAGTGAAGTCGTCGCCGGCCGCAGTGACGAGGCGAGCCTCAGACCCAAAGAAGGTCCTGGAGGAAGCTCTGCGCCGTGAGCTGGGGCGAGTTCCGTTCCACCATTCCGTCGATGGCCGTGGTGCTGTCCACATCTTGCATACCGAATCGGGTTCTTAGGAAGCTCCGGAGGTTGGACCGTCCTACCATGTAGGGCACGGAACGCATTCCATCGATGGCAGCGATGACGTCCCTCTGTTC
>CAVOTA010000003.1:0-150447 GCA_963699055.1 uncultured Acidimicrobiales bacterium
GGCGACCTCGACACCGTCAACCAGGTCGAGGTCATCGACACCTTCCGTCCGGTCCGCGAGGACCTCGACCGGATGTCGGCCGCCCTCACCATGCTGGAGGTGATCGACCAGGTCGGCCAGGAGCGCCACGCCAACCCGCAGCTGTACTCGATGGGGGTCCGGGCCCTGGCCGCCCTGGCCGGGCGGAACTCGCCCATGGTGACCCCGGCGTTCCTGCTCAAGGTACTGGCCCTCGAGGGTTCGGCCCCGGTGCTCGACGGCTGCGTGTCCTGCGGCGAGGACGACCCGGACCAGCTGGTGGCCTTCGACATCGTCGAGGGAGGTGTGCTGTGCCGGTCGTGCCGGCGGGGCCGGCCGCTGTCGCCCGACGGACTGGCCCTGCTGCGGCGCACCCTCGGGGGTGGCCTGTCCGGTGTACTGGCCGAGCCCCGGTCACCGGCCACCGACGAGGTGTCGGCGCTGGCCACCGAGGCCATGGAGGCCCATCTCGACCGCCGGCTGCGCTCGGTCCGGGCTGGACAGGTCTCCTGAACGGCGCCCGTCCCGTGGACCACGCGCCATGACGTCGGTCCGGTGACGCCCGTGCCGGTGGTGTTCTGGTTCCGTCGCGATCTGCGGCTCGCCGACCACCCGGCCCTGGCGGTCGCCGTCGGCGAGGCGCGGGCCACCGGTGGGGCGGTGGTCCCCCTCTTCGTCGTCGACGATGGGCTGATGGCCTCGGGTGGGCCCAACCGGCGCGGCCTACCTGGTCCGCACGTTGGCCGCGCTGGGACGACTCGCTCGGCGGGACGCTGACCCTGCGCCGGGGCCGCCCCGAGCAGGTGGTGGCGGCGGTGGCGGCCGAGGTCGGGGCCGCACTGGTGGTGGCCACCGGCGACTGTGCCCCCTACGGGCGGCGCCGGGACGCCCGGGTCGCTGCCGCCCTGGCCGCCGACGGCCGGGAGCTCCGTCGGGTCGGCTCCCCCTACGCGGTGTCCCCCGGACGGGCGGTGACCGGCGTGGGCCGCCCCTTCCGGGTGTTCACCCCGTTCCGCCGGGCCTGGGCGGCACACGGCTGGCCGCTCCCGTCGGACCCGCCGGTCGGGGCGACCTGGTCCCGGGGGCCGGCCGACGTGACCCTGGCCGAGCTCGACCCCGACCCGGCGACCGTGGGTGCGGCGCCGGCGGCGGCGGGGGAGGCGGCCGCCGGCGAGCTCCTCGAGCGTTCTGCGCCGGTCCCGCCGCCACCTACGCGGCCCACCGCGACCGTCCCTACCGGCCGGGCACGTCCCGGCTCTCGCCCCACCTGCGCTTCGGCACCGTCCACCCCCGCCAGGTCCTGGCCAGGACGCCCCGGGGCCCTCGGCGGAGGCGTTCCGGTCGGAGCTGGCCTGGCGGGAATTCTCCGCCGACGTCCTGTGGCACCGGCCCGAATCGGCCTGGGCGGCCCTCCAGCCCGTCGGTGACCACCTGCGCTCGGACACCGGACCCGGCGCCGACGCCCGGTTCCGGGCCTGGGCCGACGGGCGTACCGGCTACCCGCTGGTCGACGCCGGGATGCGCCAGCTGCTGGCCGAGGGGTGGATGCACAACCGGGTGCGCATGGTGGCGGCCTTTCCTGGTCAAGGACCTCCACCTCGACTGGCGGCTGGGGCGCGCGTGGTTCCTCGGCACTCTGGTCGACGGCGACCTGGCCTCCAACCAGCACGGCTGGCAGTGGGTGGCGGGACCGGACCGACGCCGCCCCCTTCCACCGGGTCTTCAACCCCGCCGGCAGGCCGGAGCGCTTCGACCCTGACGGCACCTACGTGGCCCGCTACGTGCCCGAGCCGGACGCCGGCCTACCCGTTCGCCCCTCGTGGACCACGCCGACGAGCGCGGGGAGGCCCTGGCCCGCTGGCAGGAGGCCCGGGACGGGTGGCGGGCGGCCCGGCGTGACGGGTCCCCGGGTCGACCCGGCGCCGTTCGGGGTCTACGTGCACGTGCCGTTCTGCCGGCACCGGTGCGACTACTGCGCGTTTGCCACCTACACCGACCGGGACCACCTGATGGACGCCTACGTCGCGGCGTGGCCACCGAGCTCGGCCGGCCGTCGAGCGCGAGGGATCCCGCCGCCACCTCGGTGTTCTTCGGTGGCGGCACGCCGTCCCGGCTGCCCGCCGACCTGCTGGCGCGGTGCTGGACGCCGTGCCCCGGCGCCCGGGGGCCGAGGTGACCGTCGAGTGCAATCCCGAGGACGTCACCCCGGGACGCTCGCCGCCTACCGGGCCGCCGGGGTCACCCGGGTCTCGCTCGGCGTGCAGTCGACCGTCGCCCACGTCCTGGTCGGACTGGGCCGCCGCCACGGCCCCGACCAGGTGGCCGGGGCGGCCGCGGCTGGTGGCCGGCGGCCGGGTTCGCGTCGTGGAACATGGACCTGATCATCGGTGGGGCGGGGAGCGCGACGAGGACTGGGAGCGGAGCCTGGCCGACGTGCTGGCGCTCGACCGGCCGCCGCCGCATGTCAGCGCCTACGCCCTCACCGTCGAGCCGGGACACCGCTCGACCGCGGCCCGGACGCCACCCCGACGACGACGTGCAGGCGGGGCGGTACGAGGCGGCCGAGCGGTCCTCTCGCCGCCGGCTACCGGTGGGAGGAGATCTCCAACTGGGCGCGGCCCGGCCACGAGTGCCGCCACAACCACCTCTACTGGGACCAGGGGGACTACCGGGGCATCGGCTCGCGGCCCACTCCCACCGCGGCGGCCACCGGTGGTGGAACGTCCGCACCCCCGACCGCTACGTGGCCCTGGTGGAGGCCGACCGGTCACCACGGCCGGCGAGGAGCGGCTGGACCCGGCGGAGCGGCCCTTCGGGCCTCGCCCTGGCCCTGCGCACCCGCGCGGGGGTTCCGACCGCGCCTTGCCCGACCACCCCGACCTGGACGGCCTGGTCGAGCGGCCGGAGGCCGGGCCGTGCTGACCGTGCGGGGCCGGCTGCTGGCCAACGCCGTGACCACCTACTTCTGGTGGGACCCCGGGAGCTCGGCTGGGGTAAGGGTCCGGGGACCACCCGGTACGCTTCCCCCCTATGCCCGAGCCGGATAGTCCCCAGACGCTCGTCCGAACGTTCCGACCTCCTCGAGAAGGTGGTCGGGCTGTGCAAGCGGAGGGGGTTCGTGTTCCCGTCGGCTGAGATCTACGGGGGAATCCGCTCCACCTACGACTACGGGCCGCTTGGGGTCCACCTGCTCCGCAACGTCAAGAGGCCTGGTGGCGAGGCGATGGTCCAGGACCGCGACGACGTCGTGGGGATCGACGCCGCCATCCTGACGAACCCGAAGGTCTGGGAGGCCTCGGGACACCTGGCCACCTTCACCGATCCGCTGGTCGACTGCCGGAACTGCCAGGAGCGTTGGCGAGCGGACCAGATCGACGGGACGTGCCCGAATTGCGGGTCGAAGGAGTTCACCGAGGCGCGGCCGTTCAACCTCATGTTCAAGACCTACGTCGGCCCCGTGGAGGACAGGCGCGCCGCCGCCTACCTGCGTCCCGAGACGGCGCAGGGCATGTTCGTCAACTTCGTGAACGTGCTCCAGACCACCCGCAAGAAGCCGCCGTTCGGTATCGCCCAGATCGGCAAGGCGTTCCGCAACGAGATCACGCCGCGCAACTTCGTCTTCCGCACCCGCGAGTTCGAGCAGATGGAGATGGAGTACTTCGTCCCCCCGGCGGAGGGCCCGAAGTGGTTCGAGTACTGGTGCGGCGAGCGGCTCGCCTGGTACCTCGGCCTAGGGCATCCCCGACCAACCAGCTGCGCCTGCGCCAGCACGAGCCACCGAGCTGTCCCATTACTCGGCGGGCACGGCGGACGTCGAGTTCTCTTCCCCTGGGGCTGGGACGAGCTGGAAGGCGTCGCCAACCGCACGGACTTCGACCTCCGCGCCCACGCCGCCGCCTCCGGCACGAAGCTCGAGTACTTCGATCAGGCCTCCGGCGAGCACTACATGCCGCACGTCATCGAGCCGGCGGCCGGCGCCACCCGCACGATGATGGCCATGCTGCTGGCGGCCTACACCGAGGACGAGGTCGCCGGCGAGGACCGGGCGGTGCTGCGGCTCCACCCGCGCATCGCCCCGTACCGGTCGGCGGTGCTGCCGCTGTCGAAGAAGGAGACGCTGACGCCGCTGGCCCGCAAGGAGATCTGCCGCGCTGCAGCGGCGCTTCATCTGTGACTACGACAAGACGCAGGCGATCGGCAGGCGATACCGCCGCCAAGACGAGGTCGGCACGCCGCTGTGCGTGACGGTGGACTTCGACTCGCTCGAGGACCACGCCGTCACGGTGAGAGACCGCGACACGACCGAGCAGGTGCGGGTCCGGTCGACGGAGCTGGTGGCCGAACTCCGACGGCGCATGGACGTGGCCACCGCCCGTCCGGGCTCGCCCGGCTGACCGGACGTACCCCGGCCCGGCTCCGGTGACCGGCGGCCGGGCCGGTCGGTCGACCGTTCCGTACCGAGCGGGGTCTTGCGCCCGCGGGGGTGGGCATCCGGTGCCTGACCGGGCCCGAACCGTGCCCCGCCCATCCGGCGACGGGGCACGGGAGTCCCTCTGGGAATAGCCTCGTGATCCATGGAGACGGTCTACGAATCCGTCGGTGGCTACGACGCCATCGTGCGCCTGGCGGCGGCGTGGCATGCCCGCGTGATGTCCGACGAGGTGGTGAGCCACGCGTTCAGCCATGGATTCCATCCACGGCACACCGAACGGCTGGCTGCCTACTGGGCCGAGGCGCTCGGAGGTCCGACACACTATTCGGACAGCTATGGCGACGAGAGCGATGTGGTGCGGATGCACAGCGGGAAAGGACCGCACGACGAGATGGACCGGAGGGCGGTTGCCTGCTTCGACGAGGCCCTGCGGGACATCGGACTGGCGGGCGAAGATCGGCTCTCAGCCGTCCTGCACGGTTACTTCGTGTGGGCGACCACGACCACGATGTCGCGCTATCCCACTTCCGAGGGTGAAGTCCCCGACGGGCTCAGCATCCCCCGTTGGTCCTGGGACGGGCTCGCGGACAACTAGGGACGGCGGACTGGTGCCCCGCTGCCGGCGGCGGGTGGCACCCACGGTCCCACGGACCCACGGTCAGCGTCAAGATAGTCTTGACATCGTGAATGAGGAGTGGGGGCCGGAGATCAGTCACATCATCCAGGCCGACCGTGATCTGAAGGTGGCCGATCTGACGCTTCGACGACGAGTTGCGACGGCTCGAAAGGTCGGGTGTTCCTGGGCTTCCGTCGGATTCGCGCTCGGAATCACTCGGCAGGCAGCGCAACAGAGGTTCGGAGCCGACGAGGGCCGGAAGAACTGACACACTCCTGGATGTAGGGGGCAGTGGCGGTAGGTGGCAGTGGGTCACGATTCAACCTACCTATCCCGTCGTTTCGTCAACTCTCGACAGCGAAGAGAGACCAAATCCCAGGCGCGCCCTTCAGTTCGTGTTCGCGAACGCGCCCGAAGTGGGTCACACTCCCGGCGTACCGAGGCGGGCAGCGTGGGATCGTTCAAGGTCATGAGGATGGTCCGGGGTGGAGTTTCGGGCATACTGAATCCGTGCGGCGCGAGGAAGACCCGAGCCGCCTGACGATCGTGGTCGAAGAAGCCTGGCGACGGTCGGCGCGAACCCGAGACGTCGGCCATGTTCGCTCGAAAGGGGCCGTATGACGCCGGTGGACTTCACTGCCATGGCGGTCGAAGTAGCAGGCCGGTTCAATGAACCACCCGAAACTGTCTGGGGCTTGTTGACCGATGTCGAGCGCATGGCTGGTCTGGGTCCTGAGCATTTTCGCGCCCGTTGGCTGACACCAGGGCCCTCCGTGGGTGCCCGCTTCGAGGGATGGAACCGAATCGGCGAACGCGAGTGGGACGTCACTTGCGTGGTGACCGTCTGCCGACCGCCTGAATTCATCGAGTGGAACGTGGGCGAAGGGCCATTCCCGTCGTCGACCTGGTCCTACATCATCTCCCCGGACGGCGAGGGATCGACGCTTGTGACCCAGCAATTTCGCCACGGTACGGGCGAGAGCGGCGTGAGCAAGGCCATCGAAGAACATCCCGAGCGTGCAGCCCTGATCATGGAACATCGATCGAACACGCTCCGCACCAACATGATCTCAACCCTCGAAGCTGCCACCCGACTACTCGAAAGGCAATGAGGCTCGCTGGACATCGCCTAATCCGCGTCATACCCAGCGACCTTTGGCAGGACCGGTCACGTTCGCGAAAGCGACACATTCCCGGCGATCGGGGACCGGTCAGGGCAGAACGCTCAGCCTTAGGGAGCATTCATGTTGAAGGCATCAATTGCCAACCTCAACGATCCGTCAGACCCGCGCCTGTAGATCGCAACGGATTTCCCGGCTGCCTGAACCTGGTCGGCATCCTGCGAATCGGCCCCCAACCCAAAACTCCCAATCTCGATCACGTAATCGCCTGCATCAATCAGGTCCTGAGTTTGTAGATCCAGAGAACGGAAAACCCAGGCGAAAATCCCATCCATGAATGCCCTGATTGCATCGCGACCCTCAACGAGGGGAAACCCAGGGGGCAGGTACCTGGCATCTTCGGTGTAGAGGTTCGCCACGCCGGCTGAGTCCTGCTTGCCGAAGTGCCTGGAGTATTCGGCGTGGATCGCTTCGACATCGTCCCTGCGTCCCATGAACCTCCGAACAGAACGAGCAGCTGCGGCGAGCAGAGCATGGCGCCTGAATGCCGACAGTCAAGCGGAACTAAACCGTCGACCGAGATCCGAATAGACGGAGGCCCGGCCCCCAGCGGACTCTACAAGTGGGAAATTCGAACAATGTCCGAGCATCTGAGCTCTCCCCGTCCCGGCGTAGGGGACACGCCGATGAGTCTTCGCCTGCTGTCCGTGGGAGCAAGGCCTGCGGGAGCGCAGGCAGGTACCTGCTTCCACCACGGCGCACCTCCCGCCGGACGGTCGGGAAGCCGCCACGCCCGTTCGGCCGTGCTCGTACTGTGGATCCGAAGAAACTCGGTGATCGATGTCGAAGAATGGCACCCCCGTTCGACTCATTGACGAGAAGTTCACCGACCACAGACCAAGAGGAGTGATCGACATGCCCCGGTTCATGGGATTCGTGAGGATGGAAGAGGGCGTCGGGACGCCGCCACAGGCGTTGTTCGACGCGATGGACGAGTACATCGGCGAGCGGGCCAGCAAGGGGATCTTCCTCGACGGTGGCGGTCTCTACGGGACGGAGGACGCGGTGAACTACGTCGTCCGCCAGGGCGAGGTCACCCGCGTCGACGGGCCATACTCCGAGGCCAAGGAGGTCGTCGGCGGTTGGGCCATCATGGAATACCCGAGTCTTGAGGAGGCCGCCGAGGACCAGCGGTCCTTCGCCGAACTCCATGCCAAGCATTGGCCCGAGGTCACGGTGATCTCCACGCTGCGCCAGATCTCGACCGGCCCGGAGGCGCCCGACGCCTGACGCCGGACTTGTCCGTGCTCAGCCTGCCAGTGGCGGCAGTGGGCAGATGGCGGGAGGTCCGAGCCGGCATCACTACGCTGGCGTGGTGCCGGCTCGGACCCGTCCCGACGACCCCAACGGGGCCGTCTATGCCGTCTGGCGGACCGAGTCGGCCCGGCTCGTGGCAGCCCTCACACGGATGACTCGCGACGTGAGCCTCGCCGAGGACCTGGCCCAGGACGCCCTCGTCGCCGCGCTCGAGCAGTGGCCGGAGACGGGCGTGCCGGACAACCCGATCGCATGGCTCATGACCGTGGCGAAGCGCCGAGCCATCGACCACTTCCGGCGCACCGAGACCATGCGCCGCAAGGTCACCGAGCTGGGAGGTGCCAGCGACAGGCATCCGGCGGCGGTGGCCGACGTCGAGCGTCAGGTCGACTACATCGAGGACGACGTCCTCCGCCTCGTATTCCTGTCCTGCAATCCGGTGCTGACGCCCCCGTCACGGGCAGCGCTTACCCTGCGGCTCGTCGGCGGCCTCACCACGGCCGAGATCGCCCGAGGATTCCTCGTCACCGAGTCCACCATGGGGCAACGGATTTCCCGGGCGAAGAAGACGCTGTCGGATGCCCACGCCGAGTTCGAGCTACCGGTGGGAGCGGAACGGATCGAGCGGCTCGACGACGTCATGGCGGTCATCTACCTGATCTTCAACGAGGGGTACACGGCCACCACGGGTGAGGACTGGATGCGCCCGGATCTCGTGGACGAGGCGATCCGGCTGGTGCGGATGCTGGTCGATCTCACTCCCGACGAACCCGAAGTGCTCGCTCTGCAGGCCCTCCTCGAGATCCAGGGCTCGCGGATGCCGGCCCGCCTCGACGAGCACGGGATCCCGGTCCTGCTGGAGGAGCAGGACCGTAGCCTCTGGGATCAGGTGCGCGTCCGGCGGGGCCTAGCGGCCCTGGGGCGAGCGGAGGAGTTGGCCGCGACCGGCGCCTCGGTCGGGCGGTACTTCCTGCAGGCCCTGATCGCGGCGCAGCACGCGCGTGCGGAGCGCGCAGAGGAGACGGACTGGCACCGGATCGCGGCTCTCTACGATGTCCTGTCCCGCACCGCGCCCGGACCGGTCGTTGAGGTCAACCGGGCCGTCGCCCACGGTCGGGCGTTCGGTGCCGACGCCGGTCTCGCCGTCCTGCACGAGGTACGCGACGACGCGCTCGGCGGGTCACCGTTGGTGCCGAGCGTGCGTGGAGACCTGCTCGAGCGGGCTGGTCGGCACGATCAGGCGATGGCCGCGTTCACCGAGGCGGCGGCACGTTCGGCGAATGCGGGTGAACGCGCCGTACTTGTGCGCCGGGCGGACCAGAACCGGCAGCCTTCCTAGTACTGCGCCTCCGCGAGGCGGGCTGGGATCGATGCCCGTGCGTGATGCCTACCCGCCGACGTTCCTATCAATTCACGCCCCTTCCGAGGGGCTCCGGGGTGAAGACAGCGGACAGAACATTCATGAGCCACCCGTGCTGCGAGGGCATGCCCTCATGAAGTCACGCGTCTTGGTGAGAGTGGTTCCGAGCCGTGGATCGGCGGGTCGCCGGCAATTCAGCCCCGAGCGGCGACATTTCCGGGGTGAGCCAGACCCACGACCCGGGGAGTCCACAGGGGCATCGTCATGGGACACCCCTGGTGGTCAGGCCCGATAGTCGAGAACGGCGTCAGACCACACCTGGACCTCGGCGTACAGCTCGAACGTCCGGTAGTGATATCCGGCATAGTCGCCGGGCCTGTCCTTGGGGAGACCGAACTCCTCTATGGCTTCAGGGAGTTCGGAGAGTCGGAATGCTCGGCCATGATGGGGCCTGTGTTCCGCTGGGAGGCCGAACGCTCCACCCAGCCCCATGGAGGTCATGCTGTCCGGGATCGTCATGCTGGTTGCGTCGTCAGGCAGGGCTGTGAGGGGGATCACCACCTCGTGCATCTCGTGGGCCAGACCTCGGAACCATTCAGAAGAGCCGAGCACGAAGTAGTGGGGTGAGATTCGTTCGGGCTTGCCTCCGGCTGCAATGAACAAGTCACGCAGTTTGGCCTCGGTCGCTCTCCGAAGTTCCAGATATCGTCTGCCGAATACCCGAGACGATCGCCCAGCAGTCCGGTCCGCATCGAGTTCTTGGCGAATCGCCTCCCACTCGGCATCGGCCAAATCAGAGACGTTCAGGAACGGCGGTCGACCTGCGACGTAGTAGTGCGTGACGTAGTCGGGTAGGACCCTGCTCACCCGTCCATCGTGCCCGATGTGGCTGCGGGAGTGTCTCACCCACCCGGGGTCACCCGACGATCGACGACCTGTGCGTGATACTGATTGCCATGGCCAAGGAAGAACCGCCACCTGAACATCGGCCGATGGGCGCCGAACAGAACGGCAGCAATATCTACTGGGAAGTTTCCGGCCCCAATGTGGGGTCGGCGGCCTCAGTTCCGGCACGGGATGTATTCGAGGCGTCGCCCACGACTGTGAGTGACCGCGAAGACTCTGAAGACGCCGTCGACGTCCACATCACTACTGATGAGTTGTTGACGTCGGGTATTCCAGGAGGGCACTACGTAGCCCTTGCACCCGGACAGAATCTCAAGCTGACGACTCGTTTGGATTTCCATGAGCCCCATCGACAAGCCGTTTTCGTCGGCCGCGGAGAGATCGTGGTGGAGGACCATGTGCATGGCCATTCCACGCGGCATTTTCCACTGCCGCTCGGTCGCGTCGAAGGTAACGCTTCGCCCGCGATTGTAAAGGTCGTCGCAGCGAACATCCGACAGAAGGCAATCGGCTGGAAAAGTCTGGGTACCCATCTGATCCTGTTCTTCTCCAGCGGTGACCAAGTGGTCACCCATCTCGACAGCTCTGTGGAATACGGATACAACAGCGGCGGAACGTGGGAGTTCAACCTGGATGCACTTGCGCACCTGTGCTCTGCCGGTGGCATTGCATTCGAGTCGCAGTCATTCAAGACGGCACGGGAGTTTCTTGAGACGAGACCGGAATGGGCACCTCCACTGCTGGAATTCCAGGTCGACAATGTGCATGAGGAAGACGCTCGCGAGTGGGGACTGGCGCTCGCGCTTTTATTGCCCATCGCCATCGGACTACTCGCCGTTGCCGGGGGAGTACTCCTTTTGCTGGGGCCAGTTGGTTGGGTAGCCGGGTCACTCGAAGTGGTCGGGATACTCGTCGCCTTGGTCCTGACGGTCTGGAGCCACAGCAGGTGGCGTGAGAAACGAGCCCAGTCGAGGCGGCGTACCGTTCGACAAGCGTGAGTCGCGCTGCACTCCCGGTTCGGGGGCACGGAATCCACTCCCGGCGATCAGGGACGGTCGTAGACGCTGGCGGAACGTGAGGGGCGTGGGACCGGGTCTACTACCTGCCTTCAGCCTTGCGGCTCCGGATTCCCGCCTTACCGGCAAGTCGGCCCGCTTGCACTATAGGCACTGGGGTCTGCTGTCGGTTCAGTTGACACCGGTTTTCATTGATCAGGCAGCAACGTCTTCGAGTCTTGCAGCGAATGCCAGTTCGAACTCGACCGGCGTGAGCTTGCCGAGTCCGCGCTGACGGCGACGGTGGTTGTAGGTGTGCTCGATCCAGTAGACGATGGCGTAGGCAAGGTCGTCCCTCGTCCTCCAACGCTTCCGGTCAAGGACGTTCTTCTGCAGCAGTGAGTAGAAGGACTCCATGGCGGCATTGTCGCCGGCTGAGGAGACCCGACCCATCGATCCGACGAGGTGGTTGGCCTTCAGCACGGCTCGGAAGGCTCGAGACCTGAACTGACCTCCCCTGTCGCTATGGACCACCACGGTTCCCGTCGGTCGGCGCCGTGCCACTGCTGAGCGCAAGGCGGTGGTGGCCAGGGCTGCGGTCATCCGATCAGAGGTGGCGTGCCCGACGATCCGGTTCGAGCAGACGTCCTTGATCACGCAGGCGTAGAGCTTCCCCTGGTGGGTCCAGTGCTCGGTGATGTCGGTCAGCCAGACCTTGTCTGGGGCGGGAGCGGTGAAGTTCCGCTGCACCAGGTCGTCGTGGACGGCCGGGCCCGGGCGCTTGCCCGAAGACTTCCGTCCCTTCTTGGTGGTCGTGGACCAGATCCGGTGCTCGGAACACAGTCGCCAGACCCGTCGCTCGCCCACGCGGTGGCCCGCTCGCTCGAGCTCGTCGGAGATGAACCGATACCCGAACTCGGGGTCGTCCTCGTGCACGTCCCGGATGACGTTCACCAGGTGGGCGTTCTCGACGTCCCGCTGGCAGACCGGGTCGGCCTGCCACTTGTAGAAGGCCTGAGGACTGAAGCCGAGCACCCCGCAGGTCAGCCGCACGGGGAACCCCTCGGCGGCCAGGTCACGGACCAGCGGGAACTTCATTTTGGGAGGGCGTCCTTGGCGAAGTAGGCGGCGGCCCGGCGGAGGATCTCGTTCTCCATCTCGAGGCGCCGGTTCGCTCGACGCAGACGGACCACCTCGTCCTGTTCGGCGGTGGTCAGTCCGTCCTTGATCCCGTCGTCGATGTCGGCCTGGCGCATCCAACGCCGCACGGTCTCCTCGGCGATCCCGAAGTCGACGGCGACTTCAGGGATGCGCAGATCGCCCCGACGAGCGACGGCGACGACGTCACGCTTGAACTCTGGGGGGAACTTCTTCGGCATGGTTCCATCCTTCCGGCGGGAGGCAATCCCACTTTAGAGATATCAACCAGACCGACAGCAGACCCCAGCCTCGTCCCACAGGTGGGTCAGCTCGACACCATTGATGACGACTTCTACGCAGGGTGCACTGCCGTCCCCACAGAAGTAACCGTATTCGGCCTCGGACCGGCGGAATTCGATGCGGTCCAGGCCGGTGAGATCATCAGTCACTCACAAAGTCTACGTAGGTGACGCCGCAACAGTGCCCTGCCTATCCGGCGGCCGGGGATACCCTGCGGTGAAGGTCAGGAGGCCAAGATGTCTGAAGAGGGCTGGTACTCAGATCCGTATCGTGTTCATGAACAGCGGTGGTTCTCCGATGGGACGCCGACGGTATTGGTGCGAGATCAGGGAATGACGATGAAGGACCCCCCGCCTGACGGTCCCTACTTGGAGCGACCCCGGCTGATCGAGTCGCCTCCGGACCACCTGCGCCGCAGTGATGGTGATGAGGGTGCGTCCGTAGACCCCGTCGATGCGGCTTGGACTTACTTCACTCGTAGCAGCGGCTTCTAGTCCGTCCCACTGTCCCGGCGATCGGGGGCACCCGGGGCCCGTTCCGCTCGGTCAAGCAAGCGGGTCGTTGTAGTACATCCAAAAGCGCTTGATCTGCACGCTCTCGTCGAATTCAAAGATCGTTGAGCCCATCAGCTCAAGGGATTCTTCGCCGATGCGGCCTGTCACGATCCAGGAGATGGCCGCCATCGGGGGATCAATGACGACCTTGTCGAATTCTCGATGGTATCCGCCGATGGTGGACCAGAGGAAGGCCTCCTGCTCGCGTTCCTCCTCTCGTCCGCCACGCGCAACTCCGTTGGCCCAGCCTTGGACATCAGGGTGGGACAGTTTGTCGACAAGCTGAGACTTCTGCTCTGGCGTCAGATCGGGCGAGTTCTCCGCTTCGTTCAGTTCGGTGATCAAGCGCTCGATATCAGATCGCTCCATGGGTTCCCCTGTCTCTGGGCAAGCTGGGCCGGAGTGAGTGCAGGCCCGTAAGGCGTCGAACGGTCGAATCGTATTCGGTGCCTTCGACTTCCACCTACTAGCGGTCCTGACTCGATGAGCCTGACCTGCCTCAGGGTGAGGCAGAAGCGCCGGATCTCCCCACGCCCGGCTTTCTGGGCCACCCATGAATCCGAACGGTGTGATACTCGACCTTGTGTCGAGGATGCGATGGTTCGTCGTGGTTTTCTGGGCGACCCTGTCGGTAGCCAGTGCTGCTGTCGTTGTCGGGACTGCTCAGAAGATGTACTCCGTCGGAGTCAATGCGAGTGACTCCGGTGGGAATGGTGGTGCCGATCCCGACCTGTGGTGGTGGCTGCTCTTCTCCCTCGTGGCGTTGGGCTTGACGCTCACCGGATTCGGAGTCACGGTGGATCGACGCACCAAGCCCACATCGAATGAGCCCGCTTCTCTCCCGGGCTGGTATCCCGATTACTCCGATTCAGGCGGGCTCCGGTACTTCGATGGAGTGAGTTGGACAGACCACACTGCCCCTCGATGATCGAGGAGCGGGTGGGCAGGAACGTCCTTCCGACCCGGCGATAGGTGACGCCCAGATGTCACCTGGGCGCCGCTTGCCTAACATCGGACCGTGGAGCTGCTCGCAGGTCGTGACATGTCGAAGGATCCGGCTCTCAGCATGTATTGGCACGCCTACCGAGTCGTGGACGGACATGCCTCGGATCGGTCGATGTGTTTCGTCTCCAAATCGGCCGAGGTACCTACCGACTATTGGGACGACCCGCTCTTGGTGCCTCGCTGTCACTCCTGCATGGCAAGAATCGACGATCCCAGAGGATCTGACTCCATCTGGTGGCGTGATCCCGTGATCGCGAGCACCTGGGACATTGCGTCGTCTGCCATGAGCCCGGGACGGGTGGAATCAATGGCGGAACGAAAGCGATCTTGTACCTGCGGGAAGAGCACGGACTCATGCATTCGGTGGATGCTCATCCGGTCCTTGTCCACGGAGGCTGCGAATCCGAGGGCAGAGCCTTGGCTCGAAAGCAAGGATTCGGATGGGAATACCCTCCCGCTCCTGAATGGGGAAACCCGAAGGAACGGTGGAGGCCAGCAGCCCTGTAGGCGTAACCGGCGGTACGGGTCACCCGCCCCTCATCGCAGAAGTGACCGGCGAGCTACCTCCACGCATCCAGCTGTCGGCGTGGGACGCAGTCAGACAGTTGACCGGCTGGCGGTGCAGCCTTGGCGAGTGCGAGCGCCTGATGCCGGAGAATGAGCTGTGTCACCGCACCGCCGACCACTGCCCCAACGATTCCTGCAGCTAGGACCAGCAATCCCCAGGTCGGGGCAGTGCACACCTGTGGTCCTCCGGGTCGGGACGATGAGCACGCACTCAATAGTGCGGGGGTATGAAGTAGGAACGTCACAACAACGGCGAGCACCATCGCCAAGCAACCGCATAGAAGAGCCACTCCTGCGATCGCTACGCCTCGGGAGACCCTCCCCATTTGCTCCACGTTGCAAGTATGACGCAACGGGGTCAGTTCGGGCCGACCCGGCGATCAGGGGCAGAGGTCAATGCCGTTCATACACATGGCTGGGTACTGTGGCGCCGTGACCAACGATCGCCCTCGTGGCTGGTGGGGATCCAATCGGTTCACACGGGGAACTCCCGTCTGGCTCACTGGACCAAGCGAAAAGTGATGTCCCGATTGCCCGTTACGCCTGAGGAGGTCGTTGAGTCAGTCGAAGGTGTCGTGGCGTTCAATGTCAGGATCTTCGGAGAGGACGGTGGACCAACCTCTCGTTCCAGACAGCAGCTGGCGGAGGCATTGGATTCAGCAGGAAGATCAGCTGAGGCACGGGTTTTGCGGGAACGTGTCGTGTCCGCATGTCGAAGAAATCTCGGCCCCGAGCATGAGGAGACTCTTGATGCGGAGCTTTGGCTAGTCGTGAGTCTGGCAGGACAAGGTATGTACGAGGAGGCGCTCCCGCTTGCCATTCACGTTCGGGACTGTCGGCGGCAGATCAAGGGCATCAAACGCAACGAGATCGCAAAGGCTGAGGACTGGGTACAAATCCTTCAAGAGCAAACTTCTCCTGGGCAATAGCCCTGCCCCACTCGTGCCGGTCGAGGTCGGTTAGCCCTCGGCAGGCGGATGTGGGACCAAGGCGCCACCCACCCGGCGTTATACAGGTGATCCGTAGGCCCTGGGCTCAGTCCCATCGAAGCACACTCACTGGGCCTCGGCGACCCCTTCGATGAGACCGTCGAAGAGCTCGGTGCGATCGCTCTGACCCCGCTCCTCGGCATGGTTCCGTTGGCGCCGAAGGATCGTGACGAACGTCGGGCCGGTCTCGAAGAACCCGCACCGCTCGCACACGCTCTCGAACGCGCAGCCGAGCAGCGCAGGTCGTGTGCAGTGACCGTTGGCCAGCAGACGCCGATGGTCGGCTCTGGCCTCGTTGGTGCTCCGGGAACCGGAGGGCGGCGCGCCGGTGTGCCGGTAGTGGGCTTCGACGGCTTCAGTCACCTTGAAGTACTCGTCAGCCACCGTGCGATCCGAGATGCGGGCATAGACGAGCGTCATGTCCATCGATTTGTGCCCGAGCAGTGCGGCGATCGCCTCGAGGCTCATGCCCCGGTTGATGGACTGGGTCGCCAACGTGTGCCGCAGCTGGTGGGGATGGACGTGTCCAATCCCGGCCCGCTTGGCCACCGTGGCCACGTAGCGCTGGATGGTGCGTCGGTCGAACTTCTTGCCATCGTCCCGTTCGACCAGGTGTCCGGAGCGGGACGGTCCGCGCACGACCCGGTAGTCGACGATGAGATCCAACAGCATCGGCAGCAGGGGCACGTAGCGGTCGTTGTGCAGCTTGCCCACTGGGATCCGGAGTTGGTGGAGGTCGCCCTGGCGGACCACGGCGTCGTCTTCGAGCGCGGCGAGCTCGCCGACGCGCATCCCGGTGCGGGCCAACAGCTCGACCATCAGCCGCCGACGTCGATTGGGATCGTTGGCCAGCGCGGCCATGAACTTGGCCGCCGTCGGGTCATCCAAGAACTTGGGCAGAGCTTCGTCGAGGGCGGGGAAGTCGGTCGAGTGGATCGGGAGCCGGGCCGGGGCATCGTCGTAGTCCCACTCGATGATGCGCTCGAAGAACGTGCGCAGCATGGAGAGCCGGTGCCGGATGGTGGTGGTCGACAAGGGCTTGCCGCCTCGCCCCGGACGGGCGGCCTGCCAGACCTTGAAGTCCTCGATGTGACCTCGTCCGATGGCGGCCACCGTCACGCAGGTGGGATCAGCCAAGGTGACCCGGTGGGCGAAGAGCCGAAGGGCCAGGTCGGCCGCACTGACGGTTGCCGGGCGGGCTGAGACTTCGAGTTGTCCCAGGTAGGAGGCCATGGTGGCGGCCATGCGTGGTGCCCGGGCGGTGATCTCGCCCCACGTCACCTCGGGGGTTCCGCCGCCCGGACGGCGCGTCGTGGGCTGCAGCTGGTGGACCAGGGCGCTCACTGGGCCACCCCCACCAGGGCCTGGGCCTCGATGGCTTCGACGGCTCGCCGGTACTCGTCGGCCAGCCAGTCCACGCTCAGGTGCAGGTAGACACGAGTCGAGGAGATGGAGCGGTGACCGGCCTGGGCCTGGATGGCCTCGATGGCCATCCCCGCTTCCCGCAACCGGGTGAAGCAGGTGTGGCGCAGCTCGTGACAGGTGCCATGGCTGAGGCCGGCGCGCTCGGCGCGCGGCCCGCACGATCTCGTCGAGTCCCGGTGTCGACAGCGGTCGACCCCGGTGTTGACCTTTGAGCGAGACGAACAGCGCGTCGGTCGTCGACCCAGTCGGCCGCTCGTCGTTCATGTAGCGGGCGACGGTGGCGAAGAAGGTGGGTGACAGCGGCACGAGCCGCTCGTGTCCACCCTTGCCCTCGCGGATCAGCACTCGCCACTCACCCAGTCGGAGGTCGCCGAGTCGCAGACCCAGCACTTCGCAGCGTCGCAGTCCTCCGAGCACCATGGCCTGGACCATGGCCCGGTCCCGCTCGGTGCGCAGTGCGTTTATCAGAGCCTCGACCTCTGCGGGCTCCAGGATCCTCGGCAGCCGCCGCACCCCGCGCACGAGCGGCAGGCCCCGACCGGAGCGGGACCGGCTCTGGCGGGTGGCGATGCCCCGGGGCACCGGGTTCACGGTCACGTCGACGTCGTCACGGGTGATCAAGTAGCCATAGAAGCTCGAGACCGCGGCCAGCCGGCGCTTGATCGTCGCCGCCGACAGTCCCGAGCCGCCGTCGATCCGGACGACGTTCTCAGCACCCGGTCGTGGACGACGCTGCGCGGTCACGAAGGCCATCACGTCCTTCGGCATAACCTCGACGGGCTCCTTGGCCACCACGGTGAAGAACACGCTCAGATCGTGGGCGTAACACCGCACAGTGTTCGGACGGGCCCGGCCCACCACGAACTCCAGAAACTGGTCGACCAACTCGTGGCCGATTCGGTACTCGACTTCACCGTCCGGACGGACGTGACTCTCGAATGACGGACTCCACACCACCGCACACCTCCTTGTCGGGCTTGCACCCGGGGAGGATCCCCCGGACGCCTAGCCCAGGGGGTGGATCACCTGTATAACCGGCGATCAGGGGCACCCTCCGTCGGAGCGACAGCCCTGACTCTCCTATGGTTTCCCTTGTGCGGGATCCCATTCAGGACGAAGACGCCAAGCGCTCGGCAAGCGAACGCGCCAGCCAGGCGCCATCGACCCGGGGGCAGGCTCTAGCTTCTTGGGAATCGGACCGTGTAGCCCGTAGAACCTTCCTCGGGTGGCCACGTTGGCCGCTCTGCCACTTGATGCCCGGCTTTCCATGCCGCCCACTGCTGCTCCAAGTCGGGGAAATAGTGGTGAGCCGGTTCCCAGTGGTGCTCCCAATGTCTGGCCGACTCCCAAAGATCGGGAAATCGCTCTCTGAGATCGTCAGCTTCCTCGTTGCTCATGAATGGGAGGTGCTCGACTTGCTCCACAATCGGCACGTCTTCAAAGTAGAGGGCATCCGTTCTGATCCAGGTGAGATGACAGATGCTTCCGTCAGGTGCCTGGACGTGCGCCTCACCGCAGCCGTCGCTTCTGAAGTGTGCCCACAGGACTTTGAAGCCATCGGGCTCACTGCCTTGCGCCGCTCTCACCATGCTTGTCAGACGCTACCCGCCTTTGACTGGGCGTCACCGAGGTGCCCAAGCGTGACACCTTCCCGGCGTTGCAGGACGTTAGGCCCTCACGACTTCAGGAATGCTCGGCTCAAGAGAATCGGCCCCTGTGATTCGTGTGGCTGCCCAGAATCCGGCCGTAACGCCGAGGTAGCCGAATGCAGCCGCTCCTAGGGTGACGACGTTCCACCCTCCGATGCCGCGCAATAGGGGCCAGAAGTTTCCAACGAATAGGACGGCGCTGGCCGCACCAAGCAGCAGTAGACCCCGTGTGATCAGCTTGTTCCTGCCCGCAAGTTCGGCCATCGCCGGGATACACACCCACCAGGCCGCACCGATTAGTAGGTAGCTGACGAACAAGGCGGACTCGGTGACGAGAAACAGGCTGGGCGAGTGGCGTTCGAGCCAAAGCTGGACAGCCGTTCCAAAGGTAACGAAAAGATACCCGCCACCGATGAGCCACCGTGAGAACGAGGTTGTCTTCATGGGGGAAGCCTAGAACCGGATTCTCCCCGGTGCGCTGGTATCCCTGACGGTCCAGGGCGGTTGGCGCCCAGCAAGCAACGTCGGTCGGGGACAGGCCCATGCTGGCACGATCCTTGGAACCCGGAGCCTCCTAGGATCGGTCCGCGGAGAGGCTCCAGGGGATCGGGTGGTTCTTGGCATGCGGAGCTGTCGGTCTAATGACCTACCTACTTCCGGACCGATCACCATTCAGGCCATTGGTGTTTGTCGTCTTCATCGCCCTAGGAGTCGTATGTGTCGTCGGGGTCGTCAAGCACACCCAGGACAAGGGTCGGACTCCGCCATCTTGATTTTGCAGGCCCTTCGGGCAGCGTTATGGGGCACCGGTAGCGCACGGCATTCGCCTCAAGCTGGCTGGTCGTTGGGACACCCCGATACGCCCGTCATCTTGTTGACGTCGGCTCTGAAATTCTGATGTCGAGCCTTCGACGAAGATGAGGTCCTGCGCATCAAAGGTACTTGGACAGCCGACATCCCCGGGCAAGATCAGCGTCATTGCTACGTCACCTTGGCTCAAGAATCCCTCGATTAGACCCGCAGGTACGTTGTGACAAGTCCCGTCAGGTGTTGTGGGGCCGGAGCGGGTGACCGCGACGTCTGAAGAACGCACCGATTCCATCCTGACGGCTCCGGGGTGCTCGGCGGCACTGAGGACGCTAGCGATGTCGCCGCCACACACCAAGAGAAGAGCGATCTTGATTTTCTGTCTCCGGCCGATGAATGTCTCGGTTGCGAGGTCCACCGGTCCGCTCGCACCGACCTTTGCGACTGCGTGGATAGTCCCCTTGACGGTCCGATCAGGGAACAGCCTCCACTGCCAGGTCACGACGCGCTCGGTCCCAGCACTGATGTAGAGCGGGGACTCGACTCCGGCGGTGCTCCCGCTGTTCGGCGCATTCGACGTTGAACCACAGCTCGTGAGAAATCCCGTCGACGCGGCGACAATGACCAGAACTGCCGCCCGCCACCGCATGGTCGGAGCATACCGACGCTCCGGGATTGGCGTTGCCGATTGGCATCGACGCTCCGTCCCGGCGTTATACATGTAATCCGTGTCAAGCCGACTCCTCAGTCGCTCGGTCGGCCAGGCTCTCGAAGAGCAGTGCCCGGTCGGTCTGTTCGTGTTCCCGGGCATGGTTCCGCTGGCGGAGCAGCACCGGCACGAACTCGGGCCCGGTCTTGAAGTAGGCACACTTCTCGCAGGCTGATTCGATGCGGCAGTCGAGCTCGGCCGGGCGGGTGCACATGCCGTTGCCGAGCATCCGGTCGTATTCGGTCCGGAGCCGAGTCATCGCCGTTGTTTCTCTCTCAGCCGGAGCGTCCGTCGAGGTCCCCGTCGTCGCGTAGAGCGCGTCGACCTGCTCCATGACCGAGGCGTACTCGTCCGCCACCACCCGGTTGGCGATGCGGGCATAGACGAGCGTCATGTCCATCGACCGGTGGCCGAGGAACTCGGCGATGGTCTCGAGGCGCATGCCCCGGTTGATCGCCTGGGTGGCGAGGGTGTGGCGGAGCTGGTGAGGATGGGCGTGACCGATGCCCGCTCGTCTGGCCGTGGTGGCCACGATCCGGTGGACGGTCCGCCGGTCGAGTGGCTTGTGCTCGTCGGCCAGGAGGCGGCCTTGGGCTCGGATGTGGACGCGGTTCGTCGCCGTCCACTCCTCCAACAGCGGGACGAGCTCCGGGTGGAGCGGGATGATCCGGTCGTTGCGCAGCTTGCCGACCGGGATGTGCAGCCAGTGGGACCCGTCGCGCACGCTGACGGCGTCGGCGGCCAGTTCGCAGAGCTCGGTCGCCCGCATGCCGGTCCGGGACAACAGCTCGACCACGAGGCGATAGCGGGGCAGCCGGTGGGCCTTGGCTGCCGCCAGCAGCTTGGCGGCGTCCTCGTCGGAGAGGAACTTGGGCAACGGCTCGGGCCGAGGTGGGATGTCCCCATGGAGGATCGGGTTGCGGTGGTGGGCCTCGGGCCAGTCCCATTCGATCAGGCGCTCGAAGAAGATCCGGATCATCCGCAGCCGCTGGCGCTGGGTGTTCTTGGCCAGGGTCGGGCCTGTGCAGCCGGGCTGGGCGGCGAGGAACACCTTGTAGTCCTCGACGTGGGTCCGGGTGACATCGGAGACGACTGCAACCTCGGTCTCGGCCACCAGCCACCGGGCCAGCTGGCGCAGGGTCGAGTCGGCCACGTCCACGCTGCGAGGCGCAAGGAACGTGGTGAGTTGGACCAGGTAGCGGCGCATGGTGGCGGCCAACTGGGGTGCCTGTGTCGACAACACGGCCCACTCCCGGTGGGACTCGTTCTTCGGGATCCAGGGCTCGGGCAGGACCTCAGCGATGCTCACTGGGCCACCTCCACCATGGCCAACAGCTCGGCGGCGTGGGCGTCGACGGCCGTCATCGCCTGGTGGTATTCGTGGGCCAGCCAGTCATTGGTCAGGTGCAGGTAGATCCGGGTGGACTCGATGGAGACGTGTCCGGCCTGGGCCTGAACCGCCTCCAAGGCCATGCCTGCTTCTCGCAGTCGGGTGAGGCAGGTGTGGCGGAGCTGATGACAGGTGGCCCGCTCGAGTCCGGCCCGCTGGCGGGCGCTCAAGAAGATGGTCTCCACTCCTTGAGCGCTCAGCCCTTGCCCCCGGCTCGGACCCTTCAGGGTCACGAAGACCCGATCCGTCGAGGCGTCCTTTGGCCGTTCGTTGACCAGATACTCGCCCAGTTCGGCGAAGAAGGCGTTCGAGATGGGCACCACCCGCTGGTGGCCGCCCTTGCCCTCGGTGACGAACACCGACCGTTCGGCCACCTGGATGTCCGATAGCCGCAATCCGAGCACCTCACAACGGCGCAGGCCGCCCAACACCATGGCGAAGACCATGGCCCGGTCACGATGCGTGCGCATCGCACCCACCAACGCGTCGACCTCACCGGGCGACAGGATCTTGGGCAACGTGCGGGGCACCCGCACCAGGGGCACCGTCCGGACCCGACCGCCCCGCCGGCGGGTGGAGAGCCCCTTCGGCACTGGATTCGCCTCCACCGTGGTGTCGCCCCGAGCCACCAGATACGCGTAGAAGCCAGACACGGACGACAGCCGCCGGGCGATGGTCCGGGCCGACAGTCCCGACTCGCCGTCGGAGATCCGGACCACGGTGCGATCACCTCGTTGGTCGGCCAGGAATTCGAAGACGTCAGCCGGGACCACGGCAACCGGGTCCTTGTCGACGACCGTGAAGAACGTCTTCAGGTCGAAGGCGACCGCCCGCAGTGTGTTCGGCCGAGACCGTCCGGCCACGAACTCCAGATAGGAGTCGACAAGCGGATCACCCAATCGGAAGCGGGTCCCTCCGGCCGGTGAGGAGGTGCGGACCAGGACAGGGAATGGGCTCATCCGGGCATGCTCCCAGTGCTGAACAGAATGCACTGAGATGCCAGAAGGATCACATGTGTATTAAGCGATCGGGGGCAATCTCCGGCTGGCTACCCTCCCCGGGAGTGCGGAGCGCCGCTACCAGTGCTGAAAATCTGGTTGATCCTCCTCAGAACCTGCTGAGACCCCGGCGAGACCGATAGATGCTGTTGGAGGCGACCATCAAGGCAACTCCGATGCAAAGCACTACTGTCGATACCGCAGCGAGGGTGTCGCCACCATGCTGGACAAACAGCAGCTGGCCTAATCCGGCGCCTCCGAGAGCGGTGAGGACCCATCCGAGGACTAGCAACACCCGTGGTAGCCCGGTGGTCTTCTTGTTCATGGGTCCGATCGGGCGTTGGGTGTGTCTCCGCCCCAGACGCCTGGAGATGAAAGGCGAAGGTTGATCAGAAGCGGGTCGGGTCTCACTCCCGCAAGCATTGCAGCTGAAATATCCACACGCCCGAAGGTGCCGGTCGAGGTCGGTTAGCCCTCGGCAAGCGGACGTGGGACCAGGGCACCACCCACCCGGCGTTCGGGGCTACCCCGAGGTATTCACTGAATGGACGGCGAGCAGTAAGTTGAATCAGTGACCGATGAGAGTCAACCGGCCCGGCCAGGCTGGTATCCCGATCCTGACGGCAGCGGCACCTTGAGGTGGTGGTCAGGATCAACTTGGTATGAGGACACGTTGACCGAACTGCCGTCAGTTGAAGAGACCCGGAAGCGGCTGCGGGATTGGGATTGGTTCAAGGACCTAGCAACTCACCACCAGCTCCTGCGCATCGCAGTCGGGCTCGGACCCGCAGGCACTGAGCTTCTCGCTGCGGAATTCGTTCGACGAACTGAGTTTGATCGGGTTCCCATAGCAGCCGCACTCGGTGACTGCGTAGGCGAGAATGGGATTCCCGAGCTACGTGCTGCCTTCAAGCAGACGGGACCCGGAACGGTTGATCTGCGTTGTGCTTCCCTGGCGGCTCTGGCAAAGCGCTGCGGGGTTGCAGCCACGCCCGACTTGATAGTGGGTCTCCAAGATCGAAATGGAGCCGTAAAGGACGTTGCGGTACTTTGGCTGGCCCGAGTAGGCGATTCCAGTGCCTGGGAGCCTGCAATTGAACAACTCAGCCGTTGGCTCAAGAAACCTACCAAGTTCGCCTATGCACCAGTTGATCCTCGGGTGGCGTTGGTCTGCTTTCTCCTTGTGCATGGCAACTCGCAACAGACGGAGGAGCTGTCCACACTCATCCACTCGGCTTGGCCACGTTTGAGTCCCAGCGTCCAATCTGACATCTCAACCCTCTGGCCAGCGATGCCAGACTCTCCGAGAAGGGCGGAGGGGTCACCGGATGCAGCAGCAGTTCGCTCTTGGCTGAGCCAACGAATGGTCGATTGGATTCCCTCGACCGATTGACCGGTGAATGAACTGTCGAGCGTCAATCCCCCATATTCATGGATTGTTGGCGACTTAGTTACCGATCCGAATCCCGGTTATCCACACGCCCGGATGTGCCGGAGTGCGACACCCTCCCATTGTTGTGGGGCAGGTCACTGCCCTAGCTGTCTACGCATTCCGGGAACTGAAATCCTCCATCGCACGTAAGGGCGAGGAATCACCTCCGGTTGCTCCCCGGTCTCCGGAAGTTGCCGTGCCCCATCTACCGCACTCCGAAGGCGCCCTGCGTCTGCCACCTGCCTCCGTGGCCTATTCAGCCAAACGTTTAGGGGATTGAGGCTGTATTGGGATATGACGATTCTCCCGCCATCAGCGAGGTAGAGGTTGAGCCGCCCGCCCTGCCGGTGGGCATCGCTCACGGCATGCCAAGGGACGGAGCAGTGCCGAAGTGCGGTGACGAACGTCAAACCGGCGGACGAGACTTCGGTGTACGCAACCGTTGCGGTAGCAGTGAGGTACCACAGGGCAACGATCCAGAGAGATACCAGGACTGGCAATGTCCATGCCGGAAGGAGGAATCCGACCAAAATGGCAAAGCCAGTCGCAGCAGGCACTCCCACGATGAATGCCACTCGAGAAGGAAAGTCCGGGCCGAGGTGCAGCAGGACCGTCGGCTTGTCAGTCATCACGACCGACGGTACTCACGGGGGTTGGTTCATTGGCGCACGGACCCGGTGGTGTGGGCTACACGGCTAGGCCGACGTCGTTGTCGTGTCGGTTGCAAGGCTCAGCGATCGGAACGGATTGAACATCATTCGAAAGAACCCACCTGCCGTCGTCTGCCGAGCATTCGCCCTGAACCGAGCAGGGTGGCTGGGTGAGACATCAAACTCAACTTTGGGACTCATGAACCACCAAAGTCGGATCCTGATGGTGTGGCGTCCAGCAGGTGCGGAGAATGCTGCCTGGCATTGAGGAGCAACTGAGCCAAGGCGTCGTCCGTCGAGATACACGCTCAGGTCACCTGCGTTATTGCTACCGGCCCACCGATAGTCGGACCCAACCGCCCCACCGACCCGGCGTTCAGGGAAACCCTGCTCTAGCCGTAATCCAGATCTTGCGGCCGGATGCTTCGAAAGTCCGGCTCAGGCTGATCCGGGAATCGGACGGCAGTCACCGTCGTCCGCCCTTCGAGAAGAGCACGAGCAACACGGTGCATCCCGTCCATCAGTTGGCCTTCAGAGCCAAGAATCACGGGATACTGAAGATCCGCCTGCTGAATGAGTTCCATGTGGCTAACAAGAATCCTGACCGTTGCAGGTTCCCCATCTGCGCCAAACCAATACACAGTGTCCAGTTCACGGATGTCTCCGAGACGCACTTGCTGAACAGGCAGCTCGGCAGAGAGTTCGACCAGACGATGAACGTCCCAGGCGTCATACCCCTGATCGGCGAGCTTAAAGAAGTACTGCTTTCGCATGGCCTCCAGTATCCCGCTTCGAGTCGCCTCGAAGCATGTCCCGCCGACCCGGCGATCGGGGGCAGGTGACAGTCCCTGAGCAATCCGGTCAGGCATGATGGCTCCCGATGGACGTGGTGAAGCCCGATGGTCCGGCATGAAGTCGTTAGCCAGAGTTCTGCTTGTCGGTTATCTGGTCATCCTGGCGTGGCTGGTCCTGTTCAAATTCTCCATTCACGTAGATACCGGGTCTGCTGTCGGTTCAGTTGACACCGGTTTTCATTGATCAGGCAGCAACGTCTTCGAGTCTTGCAGCGAATGCCAGTTCGAACTCGACCGGCGTGAGCTTGCCGAGTCCGCGCTGACGGCGACGGTGGTTGTAGGTGTGCTCGATCCAGTAGACGATGGCGTAGGCAAGGTCGTCCCTCGTCCTCCAACGCTTCCGGTCAAGGACGTTCTTCTGCAGCAGTGAGTAGAAGGACTCCATGGCGGCATTGTCGCCGGCTGAGGAGACCCGACCCATCGATCCGACGAGGTGGTTGGCCTTCAGCACGGCTCGGAAGGCTCGAGACCTGAACTGACCTCCCCTGTCGCTATGGACCACCACGGTTCCCGTCGGTCGGCGCCGTGCCACTGCTGAGCGCAAGGCGGTGGTGGCCAGAGCTGCGGTCATCCGATCAGAGGTGGCGTGCCCGACGATCCGGTTCGAGCAGACGTCCTTGATAACGCAGGCGTAGAGCTTCCCCTGGTGGGTCCAGTGCTCGGTGATGTCGGTCAGCCAGACCTTGTCTGGGGCGGGAGCGGTGAAGTTCCGCTGCACCAGGTCGTCGTGGACGGCCGGGCCCCGGCGCTTGCCCGAAGACTTCCGTCCCTTCTTGGTGGTCGTGGACCAGATCCGGTGCTCGGAACACAGTCGCCAGACCCGTCGCTCGCCCACGCGGTGGCCCGCTCGCTCGAGCTCGTCGGAGATGAACCGATACCCGAACTCGGGGTCGTCCTCGTGCACGTCCCGGATGACGTTCACCAGGTGGGCGTTCTCGACGTCCCGCTGGCAGACCGGGTCGGCCTGCCACTTGTAGAAGGCCTGAGGACTGAAGCCGAGCACCCCGCAGGTCAGCCGCACGGGGAACCCCTCGGCGGCCAGGTCACGGACCAGCGGGAACTTCATTTTGGGAGGGCGTCCTTGGCGAAGTAGGCGGCGGCCCGGCGGAGGATCTCGTTCTCCATCTCGAGGCGCCGGTTCGCTCGACGCAGACGGACCACCTCGTCCTGTTCGGTGGTGGTCAGTCCGTCCTCGATCCCGTCGTCGATGTCGGCCTGGTGACATCCAACGCGCCCGGCGATCGGGGGCAGGTGACAGTCCCTGAGCAATCCGGTCAGGCATGATGGCTCCCGATGGACGTGGTGAAGCCCGATGGTCCGGCATGAAGTCGTTAGCCAGAGTTCTGCTTGTCGGTTATCTGGTCATCCTGGCGTGGCTGGTCCTGTTCAAATTCTCCATTCACGTCGATACCGTCCTGCACTACGGCAAGAGAAGCTTAAACTTCGTACCATTCTCGAGGGCCTCGGGGAGTCCGGGCGAGTCTGTCGATAACGTCCTCGTTTTCATCCCGTTCGGGTTGCTATTGAGTGTCAACTTCAAGTGGATGGGCTTCTGGGGCAAGTTGCTGATTGTGCTCAGCAGCAGCATCGCGGCTGAGACGATCCAGTACATCCTCGCGATCGGTGCGACAGACATCACTGATGTCACCACGAATACCCTGGGAGGATTGATTGGGATAGTGGGTTATGACCTCAGTGGCAGGTACGTCGATCGAGAGAGACTGGACAAGTTCATCGTCGTAGCGGGATCGGTGGTTCTTGGAATGTGCGTCTTGCTCCTCGTCGCCTTGGAGCTCCATGGGGTGAAGTATCACAGGCACGGGCAATCCAGTTAGCTGAGTAGGCGGCTCTGGTGCGGTCGATGCAGGCAACCTCGCGAGCAAGCGTGGACCCCGGACTCCGGCTGGAGACTCCTTAAGTGAGGGGTATCGCATAGGTGCCGGTAGGGGGCAGTCGATAATCCCCTCGAGCTGCGCTCGCGTCGACGGTCCAGGCCGCAATTGCTCGACCAGCAGCCAAGGCCAAGAATCCCGTCAGCCGGCTGTCGATCATCAGACGCGATCAATCCAGAACATTCGACCGCTCGAGCAAGTGCTCAGTTTCATCCAAGGATTCTGGCCTCTGGCGCCTGTTGACCCCTACCCGTGCGCCGTTGGCACCCATTCGTGCGCCGCCGGGTATCACAGGAGCTGATAGGACGCCCTGCCTATCCTGAGAGAAAAGCCCAGTTCAGCTACTTGATGTGGACGCCCGAGATGGCCCGGCTGATGATGAGCCGCTGGATCTCACTCGTACCTTCGAAGATGGTGAAGATCTTCGAGTCGCGGTGCCACCGCTCGACCGGGTACTCGCGCACGTAGCCGTAGCCGCCCAGGATCTGGATGGCCTCCTCGGTCACGTACACGGCGGTCTCGCCGGCGTACAGCTTGGACATCGAGCCCTCGCCCGACGTGAACTCCTTGCCGTTGGCGCCCATCCACGAGGCCCGCCACACCAGCAGGCGGGAGGCGTCGATGCGGGTCTTCATGTCGGCCAGCTTGAAGGCGATGGCCTGGTTCTCGATGATCGCCCGGCCGAAGGCCTTGCGCTCCTTGGCGTAGTCGAGCGAGTACTCGTAGGCGGCACGGGCGATGCCGAGCGCCTGGGCGCCGACCGTCGGGCGGGAGCCCTCGAAGGTCTTCATCGCCGCCTGGCCACCGGACTTCTTGCCTTCGCGGGCTCGGGCGATGCGCTCGTCGAGCTTGTCCTTGCCGCCGAGGAGGCAGTGGCCCGGCACCCGGCAGTCGTCCAGGACGACCTCGGCGGTGTGGGAGGCGCGGATGCCCATCTTCTGGAACTTCTGACCCTGGGAGATGCCCGGGGTCCCCGGGGGCACGATGAAGCTGGCCTGACCCCGCGAGCCGAGCTCGGGCTCGACCGACGCCACCACGACGTGGATGTCGGCGATGCCGCCGTTGGTGATCCACGTCTTGGTGCCGTTCAGCACCCACTCGTCCTTGGCCTCGTCGTACACGGCGCGGGTGCGCAACGACGACACGTCCGACCCGGCGTCCGGCTCCGACACGGCGAAGGCGGCCAGCTGGATCTTCTCCGGGGTGCCGAAGCACTGCGGGCCCCATTCCATGAGCTGCTCGGGGGTGCCGTTGCCGGCGATGCCGGCCAGGCCGAGGGTCGACCCCAGGATGGCCAGGCCGATACCGGCGTCACCCCAGGCGAGCTCCTCGGCGGCGATGGGCATGAGCAGGCCGCTCTTGTCCATGAAGGCGTTGGCGATGAACTCGAAGGAGTACAGGCCGATGTTGGCCGCCTCCTGGATGATCGGCCACGGCGTCTCCTCGCGCTCGTCCCACTCGTGGGCGGCGGGGCGGATGACGTTCTCTGCGAAGTCGTGGACCCACTTCTGGAGTTGGAGCTGGTCCTCGTCGAGATCGAGGGAGAATTCGGACATGGTGCACTGCTCCGTTCTGGCCCGGGGGCCCCTCAGCACTGCTGCGGCCGGTGTCGGCACCGTGGCCGCACGCACGCCGTCCCGGCGGGCCTCATTCGTAGTTACCCAATAGTAACCTCGATGGGCGCACAGCGGCAACCACCCGGCCGACCGGGTCTGCCACGGGGTGGCGCGGGCGCTCCCCGGGGGACGGTCGGGACGGAGCCGCCCGGGTCGCGGACGGACGTGACCGCCGCCGATCGGCGGTCGGTGCGGCCCGGGGCGTCCGGGACGGGACGGGGAGGTGGGTGCCTAGGCCTGGACGGGGCGCACGTCGACGGCCTGGAGGCCCTTCGGACCCTCCTGCAGATCGAACTCGACGGCCTGACCCTCCTCGAGGGAGCGGAAACCGTTCATCTGGATGGCGGTGTGGTGCACGAACACGTCGGCGCCGCCGTCCGGTTGGGAGATGAAGCCGAAGCCCTTCTCCGCGTTGAACCACTTGACTGTTCCGGAAGCCACGGTGGCGTTCCCCTTTCCTCCACCTGCATGGTGCTCACGGAGCGACCGCCGACTCCTGGCACCGACCCTCCCCGCGGGGAGCGGGCCGGTGCCCACCACCGGCGGGGGCGCTCCGACTGCAAAAAACGCTAGCAGTCACGCGCGTCCGGTTCGCGGGGGAAACGGCCTGAACGACGTCTGTTCACACGGCGTTCACGACCCGTGCGGGACGCTCACCCGGAACGCGGTGCGGCGGGTGGATGGCGTCCGGGAGACGATCCCCGGGCAGCCCCCCGCTCCCCCGGCGGCCGGCCCTACCGACGGCGGATCCGGGTCCCCCCGGCGCTGTCCTCGACCAACCAGCCGGCGGACTCGAGCTCGTCGCGCAGAGCGTCCGCCCGGGCCCAGTCGCGGGCCGAGCGGGCCTCGTCCCGGGCCCGCACCAGCTCGACCGCGTCGTCGTCGAGCTCACCGTCCACCTCGGTGTGGAGTCGCAGCCCGAGGGCGGCGGCGAGCAGCGCGGCGGTGTGGGCCGCACGTGCCGCCCGGGTGCCGTCACCGGCGTCGGCTGCGGCGTTGGCCCGCCGGGCCAGGTCGAACACGGTGGCGAGGGCACCGGGGGTGTCGAGGTCGTCGTCCATGGCGGCGGTGAAGGCGGCGACGGCCTCCTCGTCCGACGTGTCCGCCGCGGGTCCGGATCCGGTGAGTGGGCCGTCGGCCAACAGGTCGGGAAGGGCGAAGCGGCGGGCGAGCTCGTCGAGGCGGGCCAGGCCGGATTCGGCCTGGGCGACGGTGTCCGGCGTCACCTCGATGGGCGACCGGTAGTGGGAGCGGAGCACGAGCAGCCGGTAGGCGCGGGCGTCGCTCCGGGTCAGCAGGTCGGCGAGTGAGGTGAAGTTGCCGAGCGACTTGGACATCTTTTCGCCGCCGACGGTGACCCATCCGTTGTGCATCCAGTGCCGGGCGAACTCCTTGCCGTCGGCCACGGCCTGGGCCCGCTCGTTCTCGTGGTGCGGGAACATCAGGTCCTGACCGCCGCCGTGCAGTTCGAACCCCTCACCCAGCAGGTCGAGGGACATGACGACGCACTCGGTGTGCCAGCCGGGGCGGCCCGCCCCCCACGGGGCGTCCCAGCTCGGCTCGTCCGGCTTGGCCTTCTTCCACAGGACGAAGTCGAGCGGTGACCGCTTCTCCTCGTCGGCCTCGATCCGGGCGCCGGCCCGCAGTGACTCGAGCGGCTGGCGGGCGAGGAGGCCGTAGCCGGGGACGTCGAGGACCGACAGGTAGACGCCGGTGGCCGTCTCGTAGGCCACGCCCCGGGCCACGAGGTCACCGATGAGGTCGATCATGCGGTCCACGTAGGCGGTGGCGTGCGGGGTCTCGTCGGGTCGCAGGACACCCAGGGCGTCCATGATCTCCCACCACCGCGCCTCGTTGGCCGCCGTGAACTCGGCGATGGGCACGCCCTGGGCCGCCGCCCGGTCGATGATCTTGTCCTCGATGTCGGTGATGTTCGACACGTAGGTCACGTCCAGCCCGCTGAAGAGCAGGTAGCGGCGGAGCACGTCGAAGACCAGCGAGAACCGCCCGTGACCGAGGTGGGGCACCCCGTCGACCGTCGGGCCGCACACGTAGAGGGAGACCCGACCGGGCTCACGCATGCGCAGCGGGGCCACCTCGCCGGTCGCGGTGTCGTGGAGTCGGAGCACGCAGGGTACGGTAACCCGATCATGCCGGAGCAGACGAACGGACCCACCCCACCCCCCGCCCCGGGCCGGGGCATCCCGGACAAGCCCGGCCTCGAGGGCCTCGAGGCCACCTGGGCGGCGCGCTGGGAGGCCGAGGGCGTCTACGCCTTCGACCGGACCGCCCCCCGCGACCAGGTGTTCTCGATCGACACCCCGCCCCCCACCGTCTCGGGGTCCCTCCACATCGGCCACGTGTTCTCGTACACGCACACCGACGCCGTGGCCCGCTTCCAACGCATGCGCGGCCGTACCGTCTTCTACCCCATGGGTTGGGACGACAACGGGCTGCCCACCGAGCGCCGGGTCCAGAACTACTTCGGGGTGCGCTGCGACCCGGGCCTCCCCTACGACCCCGACTTCGTGCCTCCCGCCGAGCCGCCGAAGGACCCGATCGCCGTCTCGCGGCCGAACTTCGTCGCCCTGTGCCATCAGCTGACACTGGAGGACGAGCAGGTCTTCGAGCACCTGTGGCGCACCTTGGGCCTGTCGGTGGACTGGTCCCACACCTACGCCACCATCGGCGAGCGGGCGCTGCGGGTGTCCCAGCGCGGCTTCCTGCGGCTGGCCCGACGGGGCCAGGTCGTCCAGCGCACCGCCCCGACCCTGTGGGACGTCGACTTCCGCACGGCGGTGAGCCAGGCCGAGCTCGAGGACCGGGAGCGCCCGGGCGCCTACCACCGCCTGCGCTTCTCCCGGGTGGGCGCCGATGCCGCCGTGGAGATCGAGACGACCCGGCCCGAGCTGCTCCCCGCCTGTGTGGCGCTGGTCGCCCACCCCGACGACGAGCGCTACCGGCCCCTGTTCGGGACCGAGGTGACCACGCCCCTGTTCGGCGTCCGGGTCCCGGTGGTCGCCCACGAGCTGGCCGACCCCGACAAGGGCTCGGGCATCGCCATGATCTGCACGTTCGGTGACACCACCGACGTGGTCTGGTGGCGTGAGCTCGCCCTGCCGACCCGCACGGTGGTGGGTCGCGACGGACGGCTGCTCCCGGTGGAGTTCGGTTCCGAGGGATGGGAGTGCGAGGACCCGGCCCGGGCCGACGCCGCCTACGCCGAGCTGGCCGGTCGGTCGGTCAAGCAGGCCCAGGCCCGCATCGTGGAGCTGCTGGCCGGGTCCGGCGCCCTGGTCGGCGAGCCCCGCCCCATCACCCACCCGGTCAAGTTCTTCGAGAAGGGCGACCGGCCGCTCGAGATCGTGTCCTCCCGGCAGTGGTTCGTGGAGACCATGCCCCACCGCGAGGCGCTGCTGGCCCGGGGCGAGGAGCTGGTCTGGCACCCGCCCTACATGGCGCACCGGTTCCGGGCGTGGGTCGAAGGGTTGAGCGGCGACTGGAACATCAGCCGCCAGCGCTTCTTCGGCGTGCCGCTGCCGGTCTGGTACCCGGTCGACGCCCACGGCGAGGTGGTCCACGACACGCCGATCCTGGCCGAGGAGGCGTCGCTGCCCGTCGACCCGTCCACCGACGTCCCGCCCGGCTTCACCGAGGACCAGCGGGGGCGACCCGGCGGTTTCGTGGGCGACCCCGACGTCATGGACACCTGGGCCACCTCGTCGCTCACCCCGCAGATCGCCGGCGGCTGGGAGGACGACACCGACCTGTTCGCCCGGGTGTTCCCGATGGACCTGCGCCCCCAGGCCCACGACATCATCCGCACGTGGCTGTTCTCGACCGTGGTGCGCTCGGAGCTCGAGCACGGCGCCCTGCCGTGGGCCAACGCCGCCATCTCGGGGTGGGTCCTGGACCCCGACCGCAAGAAGATGTCCAAGTCGAAGGGGAACGTGGTCACCCCGCTGCCCCTGCTCGAACAGCACGGCGCCGACGCCGTGCGGTACTGGGCGGCCAGCGGCCGTCCGGGAACCGACACCGCCGTGGACGAGGGACAGATGAAGGTCGGGCGCCGCCTGGCCATGAAGGTGCTGAACGCGTCGCGGTTCGCCCTCGGACGTCTGGTCGACGCGGACGGGACCGTGGTCGTGCCGCCGGTCGACGCCGTCACCGCACCGATCGACCGGGCCGCGCTGGCCCGCCTGGCCGTGGTGGTGGACGAGGCCACCCGGGCCTTCGACGACTACGACTACGCACGCGCCCTCGAGCGCACCGAGGCGTACTTCTGGGCGTTCTGCGACGACTACCTGGAGCTGGTGAAGTCCCGCGCCTACGGCGCCGCCGGCGACCCCGGCACCGGGTCGGCGCGGGCCGCATTGGCCGCCGCGCTGTCGGTGCTGCTCCGGCTGCTGGCGCCGGTCCTCCCCTTCGTGACCGAGGAGGTGTGGTCGTGGTGGCAGGGCGGCTCCATCCACACCGCCCCGTGGCCGACCGTCGGGGAGCTGGGCGTCGAGCCCACGTCCGAGGGCGCCGCCCCGGGCGTCGAGCCCGACCTGGACGCCGTGCTGGAGGTCGCCGCCGAGGTGCTCGGACTGGTGCGACGGGCCAAGACGACGGCCAAGCGGTCGATGCGGGCGCCGGTGGCCCGGCTCACCGTGACCGACACCGCCGGGCGGCTCGAGGCGCTCGCCGCCGCCGAGGGCGACCTGCGGGACGCCGGGGGCGTGGTCGAGCTGGTGACGGTCGTGGCCGACGGGCCCGCCGTCGACGTGGAGCTGGCCGAGGAGTAAGTGCGACCTGCGCCGGACGGTGGCGCAGGTGCGGACGGAGAGGACCGACGGTGGAGCACGAGAAGTGCGGGGCCTGTGGGTTCGACGGTTCGGTGTTCGACGACGGGGACCTGCTCGTGGGGCTGCGGGCGCTCGGCCCGGCGTGGCGGGACCTGCTCGTCACGGCGGGCGACCGGCTCCGCACCCGGCCGGCACCGGCCACGTGGTCGGCTATCGAGTACGCGGCGCACAGCCGGGACATCACCGCCCTGCACGCCTGGGCCGTCACGCGGGCGCTCAGCGGCGACGAGCCGGTGCTTCCCGGCATCGAGGGGGACGAACTCATCGAGTCGGCGGCCGTCGGCTACGCCGGAGCCGACCCGGTGGCGGTGGCCGACGAGATCGACCGGCAGGCGGAGCTGCTGGCCGGGGCGGCCGAAGGGGCCGGCCCCGACGCCTGGGGTCGCGGCATCACCGTCGGCACCTCGCGCTCGGACGTCCGGCGCCTGCTCGAGCACGCGCTCCACGATGCGACCCACCACCTCGACGACGTGGCCCGCGGCCTGGCCGCGTTGCGAACCGGCGGAGGCTGAGGCGGCCGGGCCCTCAGTGGGCCAGGTAGATGCTGTGGGCGGCCTCGCCCATCTCGGCCGGCGTGCCGTGCTGTTCGATCCGACCGTGCACCATGATGGCGGCGTGGTCGGCGACGGCCAGCGCGGTGGTCACGAACTGCTCGACCAGCACGATGGTCATCCCCTGCCGGGCCAGCTGGGCCACCAGGTCGTACAGCTCGGCCACGATCAGCGGGGCCAGGCCCATCGACAGCTCGTCGAGGAAGAGCACCCTCGGCCGGGTCACCAGCGCACGCGAGATGGCCAGCATCTGCTGCTCACCGCCGGACATCGTGCCCGCCATCTGCTTGCGGCGCTCCTTCAGCACCGGGAACGTCGCGTACGTTAGGTCCTCGACGTCCTTCATCGAGATCCCGCCGCGGTAGGTCCAGATGCGCAGGTTCTCGCGGACCGTCAGGTTCGGGAAGATCCCCCGGCCCTCGGGCACCGCGCAGATCCCGTCGCGGGCGAGCTTCTCGCTCGGGACCTTGCCGATCGGCGTGTCCCCCACCAGGATCTCGCCGGCGGTCGGGCGGATCCGACCGCTCAGGACCTTGAGCAGCGTGGACTTGCCGGCACCGTTCGGCCCGAGGAGGGCGAAGACGCTTCCCGCCGGCACCTCGAGGTCGACGCCGTGGAGGACCTCGATGCGTCCGTAGGAGGCCCGCACGCCCCGCACCGTCACACTGGGAGGCAGCACGGTGGTCGTGGCCCCACCGGATGGCGTCGTCTGCTGCTCGCTCATGCCTCGGCCACCTCGCCGTCCGGTGCCGGCGTGGCGTCCGCCGCCGCGGGGCCCCCGGTGGCCGGTGGGTCGTCCTCCGGCGGGGCGTCGAACGTCCCGGCCACGCCGTCCGCCTCGACCTCGGTCACCGTGCCGAGGTAGGCGGCCTGGACCATGGGGTGCCTGCGGATCTCGTCGGGCGTGCCCGCGGCGATGATGTCGCCGAAGTCCAGGACGTAGATGTAGTCGCAGATCCGCATGACCAGCTCCATGTCGTGCTCGACGAGGAGCACGCCCATCCCGCCCTTGGCCAGGGTGGTCAGCAGCTCACCGAGCGTCTCCGACTCGGCGTCGTCGAGGCCCGAACCCGGTTCGTCGAGCAGCAGCACCTTCGGCGCCATGGCCAGGGCACGGGCCAGCTCGACCATCCGGGCGAGGCCGGTCGGCATGGCGCTGGCCTGCTCGCCGGCCATGCCCCCGAGGCCGACGCCCTCGAGCAGCCGGTCCGACGTCTCCACGGCGATCGAGCCGGGTCCCGACGGACCTTCGGCGGGCGTCCCGTCGGCCCCGGCGGCGGCGCGCCTGGCCCACGGGAAGGCGCGCTTCACGTGGCGCCACTGCCACCACTTGACCGACGACTCCAGGCCGACCTGGACGTTCTCCCCCGCGGACAGCGTGCCGAACAGCTCGAGTCGTTGGAACGTCCGTGCCAGGCCGAGCTGTGCCCGCTTGTGGGGCTTCATCCGGGTGATGTCGGTGTCGTACAGGTGGACCGATCCGCGGTCGGGCGTCTGCAGGCCGCTGATGACGTTGAACAGGGTGGTCTTGCCGGCGCCGTTCGGCCCGATGAGCCCGGTCACCGTGCCCGGCCGGACCCGGAGGTTGGCATCGCTGAGTGCGGCCACCCCGCCGAAGCGGACGGCGACCCCCTCGACGGTCAGGACGTCGGTGTCCGTCGTCTCAGCCGGCGGCACTGAGGCCCTCGCTCCCTGTGGCGGTGCCGCTGAACGCGCCCACCGGTACCTGGTCGCCGGGGCCCGATGGTGTCTTCACCCAGGGCAGCCGGAAGTGCAGCGCCTCGATCCCGAGGATGCCGTTGGCCGCCCGGCCGATCAGGATGACCCCCAGGCCGGCGAAGATCCCGATGCTGCTCGGCCAGATCTGGTTGAGCGCCACGTAGGTGAGGGCGGCCAGGAAGGCGCCCGACACCGTGCGGATGCTCCAGATGGTCACGAACAGCACGAAGATGATGCCGGGGAAGATGTCGAAATCGGTGGTTCCCACGATCTGCTGGACCGTGCCGTAGAGGGCGCCGGCCAGGCCGGCCATCCCCGCGGCGATGGCGAACACGGCGACCTTGGTGAACCCGATGTCGAGTCCGACGGTGGCGTAGGCGGCCGGGGAGTCGTTGACCGCCACCAGACGTCGCCCGAACAGGCTGCGGCGGATGGCCAGGACGAGCCATGCGCACAGCACGAAGAACACGGTGACCATGAGGAACTCCGCCCGCTCGCCCCCGAGGTTCAGGCCCGGGAGCACGATCCGGTAGATGGACAGGCCTCCGGACCCGTAGATCCGACCGTCGGCGAAGAAGCCGGTGGCCACCGCATCGGCGAAGGCGAAGGTGGCGAGGGCCAGGTAGAGGTCGCTCAGACGGATGGTGGGCAGTGCGATGAGGGCGCCGACACCGGCGCAGATGGCGGTCGCGGCCAGCAGGCCGATGAGCGACCCGCCACCGGCGACCTTGCCCATGACGAAGGCGCCGATGCCCATGAAGGAGAACTGGCAGAGCGAGACCTGACCCGAGTAGCCGGTGAGGAGGACCAGCGACAGCCCGACGATCCCGAGCGTCATCACCATGCCGCCGAGTGTCAGGAGCGTGGTCCCCTTGATGTTGGTGTCGGCGAAGGCGACCGCCATCACGACGGCCACCACCAGGAACACGATCCCGGCCACGAGCGACTCGCGGCCGCCGGCCACCCGGGGGGCCCGCATCGAGCTGAGGCGTCCCGCCGCACGGAGGCGTACCGACGGGAGGGTGACCAGTGCGGCGAAGAGGAAGACCATCGGCAGCGCGCTGGTCACGTCGGTCTGGAGGGCCGACGACAGGTGCGGCTCGACGTAGTTGAGGATGTAGTTCTCGGCCAGGCCGATGCCGATGGCGGCGGCGAAGGTGAGCGGGATGTTCTTGAGCCGCCCCACGATGGCCGCGGCGTAGCCGCTCACGACCAGCAGGGTCATCGCCTCGATGCTGATCCCGGTCGTCTGGGTGGGCGCCAGCATCACGCCCGACAGCGCCGCCATCATGAAGCCGAGGATCCACCCGTACTGGCTCATCCGGTTCGGCGACACGCCGGACATCCCGAGCAGCTCGGGGTCGTCCACCACGGCCCGCAGGGCGTAGCCGGTCCGGGTGTTGTAGAAGAGCGCCCGCAGCCCCACGGCGACGGCGGCGGCCACGGCGATGATGAGGACGTACTGGTCCTGGATGTTGATGCCGACCAGTCGGAACTGTCCGCTGATCATCGGCTCGACCGTGCGTTCGGTGGTGGGCGACCACACGATGGTGGCCATGCCGGTGAGGATCACCATGAGTCCGAGGGTCACCATGACCGGCCGTTCGGCGGAGGCACCGTGCAGGCGGCGCATCAGGACCCGCTCCACGAACGCGCCGGCGATGGACGCGCCCAGGATCAGGACGATCACCAGTGCGGCCAGCACGGGGACGTGGTGGGCGGAGACCAGTTCCCAGTACCCGAAGGCGGCGATCATCCCGACCGCACCCTGGGCGAAGTTGAAGACGCCCGAGGTGGTGTACGTGACCACCAGCCCGGTGGCGGCGATGGCGTACCCGGCCCCGAGCATGATGCCGAACACCGTGAACTGGAGAAAGTTGCTCATGCCACCTCTTTCATCCTCGTGAGGATCCCCCCCGGGACCGACTCCTGTTCCCTACGCCGGCCGCTCAGGTGCCGGGCTCGGTGACGTACGACCCGTCGCACCGGAACCCGTTCGTGCTCCCGGTGGTCGGCGGGTTGTCCGGCGACCGGACGAACTGCCCGTTGGTCACCGTGGCGATCAGGTAGCAGTTGGGCGGCTTCCTGTTCGCCGGGTCGGACGTAGCGTTGAACCCGTTGCCGTCGAAGGTCGTCACCTTGGACAGCGCCTGGAGCAGCGAGCCCCGGCTGGGATTCGAACCGGCGTTCTTGAGGGCCTGGGAGAACAGGTCGGCCGACAGCCAGCCGTAGGCGGTGAAGAGGTCGGGGCTGAACCCCGGCGACGCCACCTGGACCCAGTGGAGGAACGTGCCCACCGCGGGGACGGCCGACTCGTCCGTGCCCAGGTAGAGGGCGAGGTTCTGCGAGAGGTAGGCACCGTTGACGTTGGCCGCTCCGCCCGACTGGGTGATGAGCTGGTTCGAGTAGGTGGCCGCGCCGAGCAGCACCTGGGGGTGGTAGTCCTGCTCCTGCAGCGCCTTGAGCACCGACCCGGCGTAGTTCGACGGCATCTGGTCCATGAAGATGATCTTGACCCCGGCGTTCCGCATGGCGATGACCTGCTGGGTGAAGTCGGTCTGGGTGGTGGCGTAGGTCTGCTCCGACACGAACTTGAAGCCGGCCTGCTCGGCGACGTACTTCTCGCCCGCCCAGGTCTGGGAGGCCGAGGGCGAGTCGGCCAGGAAGGCGCCGGCGTGGCTCGCGTCCGACTTGAACTTGGCGTAGTAGTAGTCCATCGGCCCCGAGGCCCAGCCGTCGGCCAGGGGGATCGGGCTGTAGACGTTGGGCAGCTTGTTGGTGGCGTCGTCCAGCACCTGGGAGACGTCGGGGAACCCGGGGTTCTGCGCCAGCACGGCACCACCGAAGCTGTCCTCGAGCGAGAAGTCACCGACGAGGGCGAAGTCGTTCTGGAGCGCGTTCTCGGTGGCCTGCTTGTTGCCCGCCCCGGTGAAGCCGTCGTCGGCGCCGTTGATGACGATCTTGCGGCCGTTGATGCCACCGGTCGAGTTCACGTAGTCGGCATAGGCCTGGGCACCGACCTGGGCGCCCTTGAACAGCCCCAGCGAGAGGGTGGACACGTTGGCCACCTGGACCTCGCTCGCCGACACCCCGGTGTGGTCGCTGAAGGCGCTCTGGGGGATCGGGCGGGCGGCCGTCCCCGAGGCGGTCGAGGAACCCGACCCGGTCGTCGTGGTGGTGGACGACGAGTTGGTCGAGCTGCAGGCGGCCGCCACGATGCCCGCACCGAGCACCAGAACCAGCGCGGCCGACCGACGCTTCCGTGACACTGAACGCAAAACTCCCCCTTGTGGTCGAACCCCGTGCGTTCGGCCGGGGTAGGACCCGGCCGACAGGAATATGTGACTCTACGTCAGAAACTCTGCCGTGTGTCCAGCGATCCGGGCGAATTCCCGGGTTTCCGTGCCGTCCGGCGCAACGCCGCGGGCGTCGCCGATCACCCGGACTTCGCCTGCCGGGCCGACTCGAGGAACCGGACGACGCCGAGGGTCGTGTGCCGGCTCCGGACCGAGGCCAGGATGTCGAACGCGTGCTGGGTGCACGGGAGCTCCACGTAGGCCACCGGCCGCCGGGACGTGGCGCGGAGGCGCTCCACGAACCGACGCGCCACCTGGGGCGGCACCAGGGTGTCGTTCGCCCCCTGGATCACGAACATGGGCGGCGCCGACCCGGTGATGCGCCGGTCCGGCGACGCCTGCTCGAAGGCGGCGAGGTCGTCGGCCGGCGTCAGCTTCATCACCCGGCGGGACAGCAGGTCGACCAGGCCGGGCCCGTGGATCCCGCTCGACTCGGGGTCGCCGGTCACGTCGTGGACCCCGTAGAAGGGCACGCAGGCGTCGACGGAGGTGTCGACGTCCTCGAACCCGGGCTGCCACTCCGCTTCGTTGGGCGTGAGCGCCGTCAGGGCGCATAGGTGGCCACCGGCGGAGCCGCCGGACACGGCGACGAAGGAGGGGTCGCCGCCGTACTCCGCCACGTGGGCGCGTACCCAGGCCAGCGACCGCTTGCAGTCGACGACGTGGTCCGGCCAGGTGGCCTTCGGGCTCAGGCGGTAGTTGACGGCCACGCACACCCAGCCGCGGGCGGCCAGCTCGTGCATCATCGGGATGCCCTGCTCCCGCTTGTCGCCGATGATCCAGGCGCCACCGTGGATGTAGACGAGCACCGGCCCGGCCGTCGGCGGGTCGTCCCGGCGGACGATGACGTCGAGCTTGTGGCGGTAGAGGCCGTCACCCGCGTAGTCGATGTTGCGGATCCGGCGGATCCGGCGGAAGCGGAACGGTACGGCGAGCACCAGGCGCCACCACGACAGCCACGACGGCCGCAGGTCGACCCCGGCGGCCGTGACCGGACCACCGGTGGCCTCGTCGAGCGCGGCCGTCACCAGCACCCCCGAACGGGAGGCGACCACGGCCAGGGCCAGCCAGGCCACCGTGGTGGCCAGTCCGATCACGAGCGCCGTCCACCACACCCACCCGTGGGCGTGCACGGCGGTGGCGAAGGCGACCGTGCCGGCCAGCACCACGACGGCGGTGTGGACCGGGAGCTCGCCCACGAAGAAGACACCGAGGAAGCACAGGACCGTCAGCGGCTCGCGCCGCGCCGGTACGACGGTGATCACGGCCAGGAGGGCGAACACCAGGACGAATGCGAGGGACACCCACGGCACCCCCACATCAAACACCGTGTGGTGGCCCGAGCGGTAACCCGGCGGCCACCGGGGGGACCCCATGGACCCGCGGGCCCCGGTGGGGCATCATCTGTACCCGGGCGCGTCCGGGGGACGGGTGGCCCGACCGGCAGCCCGGCGGATCACCAGGACCCTGGTCGGCGACCGGACGGGACGAGCACAGGGAGGGACGGCATGGAACAGCTCAGCGGACTCGACGCCAGCTTCCTCTACCTGGAGACCCCGACCCTCCACATGCACGTCGAGATGGTCGTGGTCTTCGACCCGTCCACCGTGCCCGACGGCTACTCGTTCGCCAAGATGCAGGCCCAGATCGCCTCGCGCACCTACCAGGCGCCGGTGTTCCGTCGCCTGCTGGTCGAGGTGCCGTTCCGGCTGGGCCACCCGGTGTGGGTGGACGACCCCGGGTTCGACATCGACTACCACGTGCGCCGCACGGCCGTCCCCGCTCCCGGCGGCCCCCACGAACTGGCCGAGCTGGCCGGTGACATCGCCAGCCGGCAGCTCGACCGGTCGAAGCCGCTGTGGGAGATCTGGGTGGTGGAGGGCCTGGCCGACGGGAGGATCGCCGTCGTGGCCAAGATGCACCACTCCACCGTCGACGGGATGTCGGGGGCGGCGCTGCTCTCGGTGCTGTTCGACCTCGAGGTCGATCCCGGACCCGAGCCCGAGCCGCCGGTCCAGGTGGCCCCGGTCCGCATCCCGTCGAGCGCCGAGCTGATCAGCGAGGCCATGGCGGCCCGGCTCTTCCGCCCCTTCGAGATGACCAGGGACGTGCTGCGCACTGGACAGCGCCTCCTCGACGTCCGCCGGGTCCGCAACGAGCCGGAGCACCGGGCGCCCCAGGCGAAGGCGGCCCTCCCCCTGTCGGCGCCGCGCACCTCGTTCAACGGGACCCTGACCCGACGCCGCCAGGTCGCCCTCGCCCAGCTAGGGCTGGCCGACGTCAAACGGCTCAAGAACGCCACCGGGACGACGGTCAACGACGTCGTGCTCGCCGTGTGCACCGGCGCGCTGCGCCGCTTCCTGATCGAGGGCGACGAACTGCCCGACAAGCCCCTGGTCGCCGTGGTCCCCGTGTCGGTGCAGCCCGACCACGGGGCACCGTTCGGTTCGAACAAGGTGTCGGCGCTGTTCGTGCAGCTGCCGGCCAACGTCGACGATCCGCTCGAGCGGCTGGTCGCCATCCGCGAGGGGACCAAGGGCGCCAAGGAGGAGCACAACGCCCTCGGCGCCGACATGCTGGTCAACTGGGCCGAGCACGCCACCCCCAACACGTTCGCCGTGGCGGCCCGCCTCTACAGCCGGATGCACCTGGCCGACCGGCACCGTCCCGTCGCCAACCTGATCGTCTCGAACGTGCCCGGTCCCGACTTCCCCCTCTACCTGGCCGGTGCCGAGATGGTGGCCGGCTACCCGCTGGGGCCCGTGATGGACGGGATCGGGGTCAACGTCACCATCATGAGCTACCGGGGCGTCCTCTACTGGGGGATCATCTCCTGCCCCGAGACCATGCCCAAGGTGTGGGAGTTCGCCGCCCACGTCCCCGATGCCCTGGACGAGCTCCTGGTGGCCGCGGGTGAGTCCCCTGCCGAGTACCGACCCGACGCGCGGACGTCCGCGGTCCCGGATGCGTCGACGGTGCCGGACGAGGTACCCGCACGTCCACCGGCACCGTCGTCCGCCACCGCACCGGCGACCGCGACCGCACCGGCACCGGCACCGTCGTCCGCCACCGTACCGGCGACGACCCCGGTGTCCGACCTCGCCCGGACGGACTGACGCCGCCAGGGTCCGCGCCGCCGGCCTACCCGGCCACCGCCATCGACGAGGCGCCCTCGCACACCCGCACGGGCCGTCCGAACGTACCCGTGGTCGGATCGAAGGGCAGCACGGTGTCGAGCCCGGCGACCACGAAGGCCCCGGTGGACCCCGGTCCGGTCACGATGTCGCTCGGATGGTCGGTCCCCGCCGCCAGCGCCGACCGCCCGGTGGGCAGCCGCACCGGGCCACCCACCGCGGCCAGGTCGGCCGCCGGCACGGGCAGGATCCAGTTGTTCGCCGAGTCGGCGACCAGGACCGTGGCGCCGTCGGCCGTCAGCGTCACGGCCGACGGGTCGGCGATCCCGAACTGATCGAATCCGGTCGCCGGCCCGACCGTTCCTGCCGGCTCGTGGATGGGGACCAGGCGCCCGCCGAAGTCGGACCCGCCCTGGCCCACGACGTAGACGGTGGCGCCGTCGGCGCCGACCACCACCCCGTGGGGTGAGGTCACCGACGAGACGGTGAGTCCGGTCACCACCGGTGCGCCGGCCCGGGCGGTGGCCGTGTCGACCGGCACCACCCCGTCGGGCACCAGGGCGTAGAGGATGGTCGACGTCGGGCTGAGTGCCATGCCGGCGATGGTCCGGCCGGTCCCGAGGTCGAGCGGCGTCCCGACGGCCCGCGTGGCCCGGTCGACGGGGACGATGGTGGAGCCGATGGCCACCAGCACGGTGCGCCCGTCGTGGGTCACCACCACCGCCCGCGGACCGTCGTCACCGGGGAGCGCGACGGGTCGACCGGCCCGCTGGGAGGCGAGGTCGATCGGGACCAGCACGTTCTGGACGGCGCCGTCACCCGTGGTGCTCTGCGTGGCCACGTAGGCCGTCCGGCCGTCCGGCGTGGTACCGATGGCGAACGTCCCGAGCGACGGCGTACCCCGGACCGGGAGGGCGATGGCCGCCTCGGCCGTGCGCGAGGCGAGCTGGACGGGGGTGACCGACGTCGGGCAGACCACGTAACCCATCGCCCCGATCGGGACGAAGGGCCCGTCGCCCACCGGTGGCGAGTCCGGCGTCGCCACCAGCGAGCAGCCGGCCAGCAGCAGGGCGGGGACGACGCCGGCCACCGTGCGACGGAGGGCACGGACGGGTCGACGGTCGGACCGGGTGGGATGCCGGGCGACGCAGGGACGGATGGGCCCCGTCGACGCCGACGGGTTGGTCCGGATCGCCTCCATACGTGGACCCGACCCTAGTGATGCCGTGGGGGTCCGTACGGCGCAGGACGCCGTCGGTGCGCCGACGCCGCCCCGCCTCGGCCGGAATCAGGCGGCCCGGCTCGGATCGGCGGCCCCGGCCCCGGCCCCGGCATCCTGTGTCGCTCCCAGCTCGTGACGGGCGATGGCGGCGAACGCCTCGCCCATGGGGGTCGACCGGATGCCGAAGGTGTCGGTGCAGTCCGACGAGTCGAGCAGGAAGGGCCGGTCGAACTGGTAGCGGGTCTCCTTGAACTCGCGCACCTGGGGCGCGAACACCCCGACCGCGGCCAGGAGCGACGGCGGGAGCGAGCCCACACGGGCCGGGGGTGCCCCGGCCACCTCGCAGAACCACTCGGCCATCCGCCGCTGGCTCACCGCCGGCGCCGTCGGCACGTGCCACGGCCGACCCCAGGCACGCTCGTCGGTGCCGAGGACGGCGAGTGTGCGCCCCACGTCAGGGACGTAGGTGGCGGCATGGGGCGCATCGGGGTCGCCGAGCACGTAGGTCTTCCTGCCGGCCAGCAGTCGGGCGACGTTGCGCCCGAAGAAGCTGGTCTCGCCGACGCCGGGCCCGTAGAAGTCGGAGGCCCGGGCCTCGGTCATCCGCACCCGCCCGGCGCGGTGGGCGGCCAGGGCCTCGTCCCACATGCGGATGCGCACCCGACCCTTGACGCCGGTGGAGGCCAGCGGGTCGTCCTCGGTCATCGGGTGGTCGACGGGTCCGTAGCCGTACAGGTTGCCCATGGTGACGAGGACCGCCCCGGTGGTGGTGGCCACCTCGAGCATCGACGCCGCCATGGGGGGCCACAGCTGCGGCCAGCGGTGGTAGGGCGGGTTGGCGCAGTTGTAGAGGGCGTCGGGACGGCCGACGGCCGCGGCCAGGGCATCGGGGTCGGAGGCGTCACACGCCACCGCCCGCACCCCGGGGTGGTCGGGACCCGAGCCCGACCGGGTGACCACGACGACGTCGTGACCCCCGTCCACCAGGGCCAGCGCCGTGGCTGTCCCGACCGGTCCTGCTCCGACGATGGCGTGCTTCCCCATGGTGGGCCTCCTTATTGTGAGCACTGCTCTCTTCACTGATCAGTATTCACCATTTCATCGGACAATTCAAGAGCGGTGCTCTTGCATTGATCTCTCGCTCTCGTTCTGCCAGGCTGGTCCCATGCCACCTTCCACGGGGCTGCGGGCCCGGATGCGGGCCGAGCTCACCAACGAGATCAAGGACGAGGCCCGCCGCCAGCTGGCGGCCGAGGGCGCGCCCGCCCTGTCGCTGCGGGCGGTCACCCGCTCCCTGGGCATGGCGTCGTCCGCCATCTACCGTTACTTCCCCAGCCGGGACGACCTCCTGACCGCCCTGATCGTCGACGCCTACGACGCCATCGGCGTCGCCGCCGAGGAGGCCGACGCCGGCTGTGCCCGGGACGACTTCGGCGGCCGCTGGCAGGCCGCCGGCCTGGCCGTCCGGCAGTGGGCGCTCACCGTGCCCCACGAGTACGCGCTGGTCTACGGCTCGCCGGTCCCCGGCTACCGCGCCCCCGAGGACACCATCGGCCCCGCCAGCCGGGTCACCCTGGTCCTGACCCGGATCGTCGACGGTGCGGCGGAGGCGGGTGCGCTGGTGGACGACGCCCCACGCCCGGACCTGCCCCCGCTCGACGCCGTCGTGCTCGCCGAGTCGCGACGGCTGGCCGACCTCGCCTTCCCGCACGTCCCCGACGAGGTGGTGATCCGGTCGCTGGTGGCGTGGACGCAGGTGTTCGGGATGATCTCCTTCGAGCTGTTCGGCCACTTCCACTCGGTCGTCGACGACGTCGGACCGGTGTTCGAGCGGGCCCTGCTCGAGATGGGTCGCATGGTGGGACTCCCACCGCCGCGGCGAGGTGCACGACGCCACACCGGGACCGTCGTGCCGGGCATCGGGCCCGCGACCGGGGCCGGGACGCCCGCCGGCGGGTCGGATATCAGGTCGGACAACGGGTCAGCCGACAGTTCGGGCGACACCACGGACGACAGCTGGTATCTCATCTAGCGATCGCACTTGTGCACAGGATCACATTGGGACTTTCGGCCCTTCACGTTCCCGTGACGTGCTGATTGAGTCACCGGTGATGACACTCTTACTCTCACGCTGGCAGTTCGGGATCACCACCGTCTTCCACTTCATCTTCGTCCCGCTCACCATCGGCCTGGCGCTGCTGCTCGCCATCATGCAGACGGCGGCGTACCGGGCCAGGCTGAAGGGCGACGAGGAGAAGCAGGCGACCTGGGAGGGCATGGCCGTCTTCTGGAGACGTCTCTTCCTGATCAACTTCGCCATCGGTGTCGTGACGGGCATCGTCCAGGAGTTCCAGTTCGGCATGAACTGGTCGCTGTACTCGCGCTACGTGGGCAGCGTGTTCGGCGCCCCGTTGGCCGTCGAGGCGCTGCTCGCCTTCTTCCTCGAGTCGACGTTCCTCGGGATCTGGATCTTCGGCAAGGACCGGGTGTCGGCACGCGTCCACCTGGCGTCGATCTGGCTGGTGAGCATCGGCACGATGCTGTCGGCGTACTTCATCCTGGCGGCGAACGCCTGGATGCAGCATCCCGTCGGCTACAAGATCGACGGGGACCGGGCGATCATGACCAACTTCTGGGCGGTGATGACCAACAGCACACTGATCAGCTCGTTCCTCCACGTGTTCACCGCAGCCCTGGTGACGGCGTCCATGCTGCTGCTCGGCGCCAGCGCCTGGCACATGCGCCGGTCCCTCAAGGCGGGCGACGAGGCGCACCCGGTGTTCGCCACCACGGCCAAGCTGGCCCTCGTCGTCGGCGTGATCGCCGTGGTCGCCACCATGTTCTTCGGCGACAACCAGGCCCGCCTGATGGAGAAGCAGCAGCCGATGAAGATGGCCGCCGCCGAGGCGCAGTACAACACCCAGAACGGCGCCAGCTTCTCGCTCCTGACCATCGGCAACCTGTCGGGCGACCCGATCTTCCAGATCCGGATCCCGCACGCGCTGTCGGTGCTGTCCGACAACAGCTGGGACGGTCCCGTCCAGGGCATCAACCAGGTCCAGGCGAAGGAGGAGGCCACCTACGGCAAGGGCAGCTACGTCCCGGTCCTGTGGGTCACCTACTGGACCTTCCGGATCATGGTGGGCTGCGGCATCCTGATGCTGGTCGGGCTGGTCTGGGGAACCTGGCTGATGTACCGGAGGAAGCTCGACACCTCGAAGTGGTTCCTGCGACTGGCGGTCCCCGCGCTGGCGCTGCCGTTCATCGCCAACGCCACCGGGTGGATCTTCACCGAAGTGGGCCGCCAGCCCTGGGTGGTCTACGGACTCCTGAAGACGGCCAACGGCGTGTCCCCCATCGGGACCGGCTACGTGGTCGCCTCGCTGGTCGGCTTCACCGCCATCTACACCGTGCTGGCGATCATCGACGCCGGCCTGATGTTCCGCTACGGGAGGCTCGAGCCCGACTCGGTGGACGAGCACGGGACCACCAGGACGGACGGTGAGGGCGGCGGGGACGTCGGCTCCGGGGACCACGACGACGACCGGGTTCCGGCCCTCATCTACTGAGCGACAGGGAGACGACACGATGCACACGATCGCTGCTGCTGCACCCGGCTACACCGGCCTGGAGATCTTCTGGTTCCTGATCATCGCCGTCCTGTGGGTGGGCTATTTCGTCCTGGAGGGCTTCGACTTCGGTGTGGGGATGCTCCTGCCCGTCATCGGCAAGTCGGACATGGACCGGCGGGTCATGATCAACACGATCGGCCCGGTCTGGGACGGCAACGAGGTCTGGCTCCTCGTCGCCGGCGGCGCCACCTTTGCCGCCTTCCCCAACTGGTACGCCACCCTGTTCAGCGGGTTCTACCTCCCGCTGTTCCTCATCCTGGCCGCCCTCATCTTCCGGGGGGTGGCCTTCGAGTACCGCTCGAAGCGGACCATGCCGCACTGGCACCTGGCCTGGGACCACGCCATCTTCTGGGGGAGCCTCGTCCCGTCGCTGCTGTGGGGTGTCGCCTTCGCCAACATCCTGCGCGGCACGCCGATCGGGCCCCACCAGACCTACCTGGGGTCGTTCTTCAACCTGCTCAACATCTACAGCCTGCTCGGCGGGATCACGACCCTCCTGCTCTTCGCCCTCCATGGCAGCATCTTCTTGAGCCTGAAGACGACCGACGAGCTGAAGGAGCGGGCCGAGGGCACGACCAGGCTGCTGGCCCCGGCGGCCACGGTGGCCCTGCTCGCCTTCCTGGCGTGGACCTATGTCAACGCCCGCAACGCCCACGACGTGGGCATCGTCCCGCCGTTCGTGCCGATCCTGGCCATCGCCGCCGTGGCGGCCGTCGGCTGGCTGATGCGGGAGAAGATGGCCGGGTGGGCGTTCATCGCCAACGCCGTGGCCATGATCGGCCTGATCGCCACGATCTTCCTCAACCTCTACCCACGGGTCATGGTCTCGAGCATCTCCCCGGCGTTCAACCTCACCATCGGGAACACCTCGTCGGCTCCCTACACGTTGAAGGTCATGACCATCGTGGCCCTCATCTTCACCCCGCTGGTGCTCGTCTATCAGAGCTGGTCCTACTGGGTGTTCCGGGCCCGGGTGCGCCGGCCGGCCGTCGGTGCGGTGCTGCCCACCGGGGGTGACGGCGGTACCGGAGGCGGGACCGCCGTGGCGGCGCCGTCTTCCGCCGACACGGCCGCCACCGACCCGGCCGCGGCGCCGACCGGCGACGGCGGGACCCGCTGAGCACGACCGAGGCCGCAGCCGACGCCCCGGCACGGGGGCCGATCGACCCCCGGCTGATCCGGCGGGCCGCCGCCACCCGCCACTACCTGGTCGGGGCGGTGGCCGTCGGACTCGTCGGCACCCTGGCCCTGGTCGCCCAGGCCGTGCTGTTGGGCACGATCGTCCAGGACGTCCTGATCGACCACGACGGCGTGGCCCGCACGGTGCCCCTGCTGGTCGCGCTGGCGGTGGCGTTCGGTGTCCGGGCCCTCAGCGCCTGGGCGGGCGAGGTCGCCGCCCACCGGACCTCCTCGCGGGTCACGTCCACGCTGCGCCGCCAACTCCTGCAACGGGCCGTCGGACTCGGGCCCGCGTGGCTGTCCGGCGAGCGCACCGGCGAGCTGACCACATCGGCCACCCAGGGGATCGACGCCCTCGACGCCTACTTCGCGCGCTACCTGCCGACGGCGGTGCTGGCCGCGCTCACACCGCTCGTGCTGCTGGCGTGGATCGTGGTCGACGACTGGTTCTCGGCGGTCATCCTCGTGGTGACGGCGGCCGTCATCCCGCTCTTCATGATCCTCCTGGGCCTGGAGGCGAACCGGAGTGCCGCGCGGCAGTGGGAGCGCCTGTCGGGCCTCGCCGCCACCTTCTACGACCTGCTGCAGGGACTCCCCACGCTGCGGGCCTTCGGACGGGCGGACGACGGGCGGGCGACGCTCGAACGGGCCAACCGGGAACTCCGCGACGAGACGATGTCCACCCTCAAGGTGGCCTTCCTGTCGTCGCTGGCCCTCGAGACCCTCGCCTCGGTGGGCACGGCGCTGGTGGCGCTCTTCCTCGGACTGCGGCTCCTCCACGGCACCCTCGAGGTGGGCACGGCACTGGCGATCCTGGTGCTGGCCCCCGAGGTCTACCTCCCGCTGCGGCGGGCCGGTGCCGAGTTCCACGCCAGCGCCGAGGGCAGGGCGGCCGCCGAGCGCATCCTCGACGTGCTGGACGACGCCGACAGCGCCGCCGGACCGACGACGGCCGGACGGGTCGGCGGACCGGGCGACCGGGACCGGACGGCAGCGCGGCCGCTCCCCGACCCGGCCGTCCACCCCGTCCGGCTCGACCGGGTCGCCGTGCGGTTCCCGGGCCGTGCCGTGCCGGTGCTGGACGGGGTCGACCTCACCCTCGAGCCGGGAGTGCACGTGGCCGTGGTGGGCGAGTCGGGTGCGGGCAAGTCGACACTGCTCGCCGTGCTCCTGGGGTTCACCGTGCCGGACCACGGCGGGGTGCTGATCGGGGACGAGCGCCTGGCCGACTGTTCGCTGCGCCAGTGGCGCTCCCGGGTGGCCTGGGTCCCCCAGCGACCCAACCTCATCCGGGGAACCCTCGAGGACAACCTCCGGCTCGGCCGCGCGGACGCCTCCGACGCCGAGGTCACCCGGGCCGTCGAGCGCTGCGGCCTGGACGGCCTGGTGGCCCGGCTGACCGACGGCCTGCACACGCCGGTGGGCGAGGGCGGCCTGACCCTCAGCGCCGGCGAACGCCAGCGCATCGCCCTCGGCCGGGCCGTACTGCGCGACGTGCCGGTCGTCCTCCTCGACGAGCCCACCGCCCACCTGGACGCCGGGCGCGAGGAGTCGCTGCGCGGGCTGCTGGCGCCGTGGCTCGACGGACGCACGGTGGTGATGGCCGCCCACCGCGGGGGCCTGGTCGGCCGGGTCGACCGGACCGTCACCCTGGTGGCCGGGCGGGTGGTCGAGACGGCAGGCGAACTGCCGGCCGCGGTGACGGGGACGCGCCCATGAGTGCCCCCGCTCCCGGCCCCGTCCGCGTTCCCCCGGAACCGGAGACGCCGGAGACGTCGTCGGCACGGCGCGGTGGCGCACGCGCACGGGGGCCGCTGGCCCAGGTGCTGCGCATCGGCGCGCCCGACGCCCGCCGGTTCCTCCTGGGCACGGCGCTCGGCACGGCGGCCGCCCTGTGCACCGTCGGCCTCCTCGCCTGTTCCGGCGCCCTGATCGACAAGGCGGCCCTGCGGCCGCCGCTGTACACGCTCACCCTGCTGATGGCCGCCGTCCAGCTCCTGGCCCTCGGTCGCGGACCCCTGCGCTACGCCGAACGGCTGGTCTCCCACGACGCCGCCCTCGGTGCGCTGGGTCGGGTCCGCCTGTGGCTCTACGACCAGGTGGCGCCCCGCTCCCCGGCCGGGATCGCCGGGTGGCGCAGCGGCGACCTGCTCGCCCGGGCCACCGCCGACGTCGACCTGCTCCAGGACGTCTACCTACGGGGTGTGGCGCCTCTGGCCACCGCGCTCGTCACCACCGTGGTGACGGTGGGCGTGGTCACGCTGGTCCTACCCGGTGGGGGCCTGGTGCTCGGGGCCTGCCTCGTCGGCGGGACGGCGGTGGCGTCGGGACTGGCCTGGGTACGGCGTCGGTCCCTCGGCGCCGGTGAGGGTGCCCTGCGCGGGGCGTTGGCCGCCGACGTCGTCGAGCTGCTGGCCGCCGCTCCCGACCTGGTGGCCATGGGCCGGGACGAGGAGTACCTGGAGCGCGTCCTGGCGTCCGACGCCGAACTCGAGCGGCGCGCCCGGCGGCGGTCGTGGTCGGACGGCGCCGTCGCCGCCGTCGTGGTGCTCGCCACCGGCGCCGCCGTCGTGGGGACCCTGGTGGCCGCCACCGGGGCGATCGCCGACCACCGGCTGCCGTCGTTCATGGTCGCCGTCCTCCCCCTGGTCGCGCTCGGTGCCTTCGAGGTGGTCCTGCCGGCGGCCGACGCCGTCTCGCGGCTGGCCGACCACACCGAGGCGGCCGGGCGCCTGGTGTCGGTGGCGGACCTGGCCGTGCCCGTCGCCGACCCGGCCGACCCGGTGGCGCTTCCCCCGGGCAACGGCATCGAGCTCGAGGACGCCGTGCTCCGCTACCGGCCCGACGGGCCGTGCGCCCTCGACGGGCTCGATCTCGGGGTCGTCCCCGGCCGCCGTGTGGGCGTCGTCGGACCGAGCGGTGCCGGCAAGAGCAGCATCGTCAACGTCCTGCTGCGCTTCTGGAGCCTGGAGTCGGGGACGGCACGCCTCGACGGCACACCGCTCGACCGGCTCCGCCAGGACGACGTGCGGTCACGGGTGGGCTGGGTCGGCCAGGACGCGCACCTCTTCCCCACCACCATCGGCGGCAACATCGCCGTGGCCCGACCCGGGGCCACACCCGACCAGGTGGCGGACGCCGCCCGGGCCGCCCAGCTCGGTCCGTGGATCGACTCGCTGCCGCGCGGCCTGGACACGCCGGTGGGCGAACGGGGGGCGCAGCTCTCGGGCGGGCAGCGCCAGCGTGTCGCCCTGGCCCGTGCGCTCCTCGCCGGTGTCCCCGTGCTGGTGCTGGACGAGCCCACCTCCGGCCTCGACCGCCCCACGGCCCGCCGGCTGGTGCACGACGTGCTGGCGGCCACCGAGGGGTCGACGGTCGTGCTCATCACCCACCGGGACGAGGACCTGGACGAGGTCGACGAGGTGGTGGTGGTCGACGACGGGCGGGCCGTCGCCCGCTACGCGTCCCCGCCCGGAGGCGCCGGGGTCGGCCCGCCGGCCGGCGACCCGTCGGTGTCCTCGGACACCGACCGCCGGGAGGCCCGGGCCGCCACGTAGCCGTCCGACGGTTCGATCGGGAACCGCAGGGTGACGGTGCCCGCCTCGGTGGACGTCGCCACCGGGAAACCCGAGGCCAGGAACAGGCCGAGCATGTCCCGGTTGTCCGACATCGTCTGGGCCACGAACGTCCCGATCCCGTGGCCCCGGGCGGCATCGGCCAGGTGGTCGAGCAGGAGGGTCCCGATCCCCAGGTGCTGGTGGTCGTCGGTCACCACGAAGGCGACCTCCGCCTCGGCGGTCCCCGGCAGCCGCTCGTAGCGGCCGACCCCCACCATGCGGTCCCCGTCGAACACGGCGTAGGCCAGCCGGTCGACGTAGTCGACCACGGTGAAGCGCTGGACCTCCGACGGGGTCAGGTGGGGGTGGACGAAGAAGAAGCGCCGGTACACCGACTTCGAGGACAGGCCCTCGTGGAAGTCGACGAGAGCGTCGCCGTCCGACGGAAGGATCGGCCGGAAGCAGACCGTGGTGCCGTCACGCAGGCGCTCGTCCACGGCGAGGCCGACCGGGTACCCCTCGGGCAGGTCGGCGGATCCGGGTTCGTCGGCTGCGGCCATCGACTCCGATGCTAGGCGGCGCCCGCAGGGGGTGGCCCGGGGCTCAGGTGGACCGCGTCGGTGCCTTCGGCGACCGGCGCGACCGGCCGAACGGGCCACCCGTCGGTCCGACACGGACCAGGGTCCCGCCGTGGTCGCGCACCTGGCGTTCGATGTCGGCGAGCGCGCCGACGGCCGAGGCGTCGACCACCCGCAGGCCCTCCGTGTACAGCTCGACCTCGCGGGAGCCGTCAGCCAGCAACTCCGACACCACCTGGCTCAGGTTGGCCGCCGTGGAGGCGTCCAGCCTGCCGGCGAGGCGGACCCGCGGTGGGACCGCCTCGGTCTCCACCCACAGCTCGAGGGCCACGTCGCCGCGCCAGTCGGCGATGCCGAGCGGGCCGCCGAGCTCCACCCTGGGCGCGACCGGCACCGACGCCGCGGGTCCGGACTCCTCTACCAGGACCGGCTCCACCCCCATGTCCACCACCTCCGCTTGTAGGGACAGTCTCCGTATTAGCACCTCGGCCGCCGCCGTCCAACCCCGGGAGGACGGCCGTCGTGGCACCGTCATCATGACGGGGACGTCGCAGGACCCCTAGGGCCGATCGGCCCATCCCACCGCCCTCCAGGCGTTTCGGAGGGAAGACCCGGGCACCGGCCCCCCGGCCGGCCCGGGCACCGGGGGGCCCTCGGGACGTTCGGCCCTACCGGGTCCTCCGGGAGGCGGACATCCTGACCGTAACGACAACCGACGAGACAGCAGGAGAAGGAGGAGCCATGGCAACGACGACCGACGAGGGTTCCGTCGTCAACGAGGACGGCACCGACGACACCACGACGGTGGAGCGGCTCCAGCAGCTGCTCGAGGAGTGGCGGGCCAAGATCGACGACCTGCTCGTGCAGGCGGACCTGGCGTCGAAGGACGTCGCCGAGGCCGTCCGGGAGAAGGCGACGGTCGCCGAGAACGCCTACCTGGCCGCCGTGAACCGGCTCCAGCAGCTCCCCAAGGACGCGGGGGCGAACATCGGCTCCGTACGCACCGGTGTCGAGAAGCTGCTCGACGACATGCGCCAGGCCTACCAGTCCGCCGAAGCCGTGATCCGCCGCGGACCGGTGGACTAGCTCCGGGACGAGGACCGTTGCCCGTGACGACCGGATCCCGGGTCGGACCCGCCCCGGGCCCGCGCGGTCAGGTGCACCCGATGTACGTGCGCCTGCTGGACGCGGTCCTGAGCGACGTGCCCGACCCGTCGGCGCCGCCACCGGCCCGGTCACCGGGACCGCTGGCCGAGCTCGTGCGGCTCCGCCACGTGATGGAGAAGCACGCCGAGCACGCCGGCACGGGCTGGGCCCTCCAGGCCGTCGCCGACCAGCTGGCCTACGACGCCGCGCTGGTCCGCCTGGCCCGCAAGCGCGGGGTGGTGGTCGACATCGGCTGCTTCGACGTGCCCGACCAGGGCCGGGCCCGGTTGGAGCAGGCACTGGTCGACAAGGGCGTCAACCTGCCCCTGACCGCCCCGGCCGACGTCGAGCACGGCCACCGGCCGGGCGCCTGACCCCCGGCCGGACCGTCGACGCTCACGTGCCGGTGGAGTCCGCCCGCCGGTCGCGCTCGCTGCGCTCGTAGACCCGGGTGGCGTAGGCCGCGGCCTGGGTGCGGCGCTCCATCCCCAGCTTGGTCAGGAGGTTGGAGACGTAGTTCTTCACGGTCTTTTCGGCCAGGTACATGGCTTCGGCGATCTGGCGGTTCGTCTTGCCCTCGGCGATGAGGTCCAGGATCCGCCGCTCCTGATGGGTGAGGGACGCAAGCAGCGGCTCCTCCTCGGGGCCCTCGCGGAGCCGCTTCAGGACCCGCTCGGTGAGTGTGGGATCGAGCAGCGACTCGCCGGCGGCCACACGCCGGACGTCGTCGACCAGGCTGTTCCCGCCCACCTGCTTCAGCACGTAGCCCGACGAGCCGGCCATGATCGAGGCGAACAGCGCCTCGTCGTCGGCGTACGAGGTGAGCATGATGCACGCGGTCGCCGGCAGCTGGGCCCGGATGTCGCGGCAGACCTCCACACCGCTGCCGTCGGGCAGACGCACGTCGAGGATGGCCACGTCCGGCTTGAGGGCCGGGATGCGGCTGAGCGCCTCGGCGACGGTGCCTGCCTCGCCGACCACCTCGAGGTCGTCGGTCGACTCCAGCAGGGACCGCAGTCCGGTGCGCACGATCTCGTGGTCGTCCAGGAGGAACACGCGGATGGTCATGGACCTCCATTTGACCACGTCAGGAGGTCCAGGGCACGCCCACGGGTAATGGACGCGCCCCGACCCCGGTCGTTACGTTGGACGTCGTGGCCGACGACCGAGGGACCAGGCGGTCCGCGTACGACGCCATCGCGGACCCGACGACGCTGCGCAGGCTCCTCGAGGCGACCCTGCTCATCGAGTCGAACCTCCACCTCGCCGACCTGTTGAGCCACATCGTCGAGGAGGCGCTGTCCCTGGCCAATGCCCGCTACGGCGCGCTCGGCGTGCTCGACCCGTCCGGGCGGGAGGTGATCGAGTTCCACGTCTCGGGCCTCTTCCCCGAGGACGAGGCCCGGCTCCTCGAGGGGGACCTCCCCACCGGCCGGGGCGTGCTCGGCGTCCTCATCGACGACCCCCGCCCCATCCGGATCCGCTCCATCAGGGACCACCCGGCGAGCGTGGGGTTCCCTCCGGGCCACCCCCCGATGACCTCGTTCCTGGGAGCACCGATCAAGGTCCGCGACCAGGTCTACGGAAACCTCTACCTCACCGACAAGATCGGCGCCGTGGAGTTCAGCCCCGACGACGAGGCCGTCATCGAGGCACTGGCCGTGGCGGCCGGGATCGCCATCGAGAACGCCCGGCTCCACCGGCGGGCCGGCGAGGTCGCCGTCTACGAGGAGCGGGACCGGATGGCCCGCGACCTGCACGACGGGGTGATCCAGCGGCTGTTCGCCATCGGGCTGTCGCTCCAGGGGTTGGCCGTGGGCCGATCGGGCGAGGCGGTGCCCGACCGGATCGGCGCCATCGTCGACGACATCGACGAGACGATCCGTCAGGTGCGGGCCACCATCTTCGAGCTGGGCAACGAGGGCCGGGGCCAGGGGATCCGCGCCGAGGTGCTCGCCCTCGCCCGGGAGATGGAGCCCGTCCTCGGGTTCCGGGTCCAGGTGGACTTCGCCGGTCCGGTGGACGCCGTGGTCACCGACGAGTTGGCCGAGCAGCTCCTGCCCACCTTGCGCGAGGCGCTGTCCAACATCGGCCGGCACGCCCGCGCCACCGAGGCGTCGGTCTCGCTGTCGGTCGGCGGGCCCGACTGCCGGATGGAGATCCGCGACAACGGTCGGGGTGTGGTCGACACGCCCGCCGCCGGCGGCGGACACGGCCTGCCCAACATGCGCAGCCGGGCCGAGTGCCTGGGTGGCTCCTTCGAGGTGCTCCAGCCCGAGCGCGGGGGGACCACCCTGGTGTGGCGGGCGCCCATCGTGGGGGCACGGATCGCCGGGCGGGGCCGCCGGGCCGGCGCCGAGTGACCAAATCCCCTACCTGGGCCCCGGGGGACGGCCATACCGTGACGGCAGGAGCCCGTCCCGGGCCACCGGTGGCGCGGGACCCGGACACGGGGGAGAGGAGCGGTCCATGACGACGGGGACGATCGAGCGCACGCACAGGATCGTGGTGGGGGTCGACGGCTCCCCGGCGTCGCAGGCTGCACTGGACTGGGCCGCCGACCGTGCCGCCACCACCGGGTCGACCGTCGTCGTCGTCACCACCTGGGAGTGGCCGCGCGGCTTCGGGCAGACGCTGATCGTGCCGGCCGACTACGACCCCTCGGGCGACGCGGCCACGCTGGCCGCCGATGCGGTGGACCGGGCCCGCAGCCGCCACCCCGGGGTCGGATTCGTGCCCATGGTGGTCGAAGGCCGGGCGGCGGACGTCCTGGTCGAGGCGTCCCGGGGCGCCGACCTCCTCGCCGTGGGGAGCCGGGGCCGGGGTGAGGTCGCCGGCCTCGTGCTCGGTTCGGTCAGCGAGCACTGCGCCACCCACGCCCACAGCCCCGTCCTCGTCGTGCGCGACGCCCCGTAGGCGCCGTGTCGTCCTCGTCCACCCCGGTGATCGCCACCCGGGGCCTGACCAAGCGGTACCGCGGCACCGACGCGCTCGTCGACCTCGACCTCGAGGTGGGCGCGGGCGAGGTCGTGGGCTACCTCGGCCCCAACGGCGCCGGCAAGACGACCACCATCCGGCTCCTGCTCGGCCTCATCCGGGCGACGTCGGGGACGGCCCGGGTCTTCGGGTTGGACAGCCGGCGGGACGCCGTGGCCGTCCACCGCCGCCTCGCCTACGTCGGCGGCGAGACGTCGCTGTGGCCCGGCCTGACCGGGGCCGAGACGCTGCACCTCCTGGGGCGGGTGCAGGGTCGGGTGGACACCGCCTACCGCGACGAGCTCGTCGAGCGCTTCGCGTTCGACCCGGGGACCAGGGTACGGGCCTACTCCAAGGGCAACCGCCAGAAGCTGGTGCTGATCGCCGCGCTGATGACCCGGCCCGACCTCCTGGTCCTCGACGAGCCGACCGCCGGACTGGACCCGCTCATGGAGCAGGCGTTCCGGGTCAGCGTGCGCGAGGCACGCGACCGGGGCCAGACGGTGTTCCTGTCGTCACACGTCCTGAGCGAGGTCGAGGCGCTGTGCGACCGGGTCGGGATCCTCCGTCAGGGGCGCCTGGTCGAGATGGGCACGCTGGGTGAGCTGCGCCACCTCAGTGCGCTCACCGTCGAGGCGACCTGCGCCGGGCCGGTGCCGGACGTGTCGTCGGTCCCCGGCGTGTCCGCCGCGGTCGTCGACGGCCCGGTGCTCCGCTGCCAGGTGCGCGGTCCCGTCGAGCCCCTGCTCCGGGTGCTGGCCGACGTCGGCGTGACCGCACTCCTGAGTCGGGAGCCGTCGCTCGAGGAGCTGTTCCTCGCCCGCTACGGCGCCGACGGTGACGCCCCCGACGCCCCCGACGCCCCCGACGCCCCCGACGCCGCCGGCGTCACGGACGGTCCCGGATCACCGTCGCCCACCTCACCCGGTGGACCGACCGGCGATGGCTGACGTCCCCGTCGCCCGGGCGGCGGCGAGCGGAGCACCGGTGGCCGGTCCGTCTCCCGATGGTCCGGGGAGCCGCCCGGCCATCTTCCCCCTCCGGGCCCAGCGGTCGCCGGGGACGGTCGTGGCCGGACGGTCGGCCAGGGCGGCGGCACGCTCGGGTGCCGTCTGGGGAGCCGTCTTCGCCGTGTCCGTCGTCTCGTCGGCGGTCAGCTACACGTCGCTCTACACGTCCGCGGCGTCGCGCCGGGCGCTGGCCGCCGCCTACGGGTCGAACCACGCCACGAGCGCACTGTTCGGGCCGGCGCCGAAACTCGACACGGTGGCCGGGTTCACCGCCTTCAAGGTCGGGATGACGCTCATGATCCTCGGCGCCGTGTGGGGCCTGCTCACCGGGACCCGGCTCCTCCGCGGCGAGGAGGACCAGGGGCGCTGGGAGCTGCTCCTGTCGGGCCGGACCACGCAGCGCCGCGCCACCGGACAGGTCCTCGCCGGCCTGGCCGCCGGCGTGGCCGTCCTGTGGGCGCTCACCGCGGCGGGCACGGCGGCGGTAGGGCACGAGGCGAAGGTGGGCATCCCGTTCTCCTCGGCCTGCTTCTTCGCCCTCGCCGAGGTGGCCACCGCCGCCATGTTCGCCGGGATCGGCGCCGTGACCAGCCAGCTGGCCGCCACCCGCCGGCAGGCGGCGGCATGGGCGGCGACCCTGCTCGGGGTCGCCTACGCCGTCCGGATGGTGGCGGACGCCGGTGTGGGGCTGCACGGGCTGGTGTGGGCGTCGCCCCTCGGCTGGATCGAGGAACTCGGTGCGCTCACCGACCCGCGCCCGGTGGCGCTGGTCCCCATCGCGCTCCTGACCGCCGTCGCCGCGCTGGTCGCCGTCGACCTCGCCGGCCGGCGAGACCTCGGGTCCGGACTCGTCGCCGATCGCGCCCGGGCCCGGGCCCGTCTCGGCCTCCTGACCGGCCCGGTGGGACTGACCGTCCGCCTCGTCCGTCCCACCGTCCTGGCCTGGTGGGGGGCCATCGCCCTCGCCGGCCTGCTGTACGGGCTGGTGGCCCGGTCGGCCGGGTCGACGGTGTCCGGCTCCTCGGTGCACGAGGTCTTCAGTCGGCTGGGGGTGACGGGGACGGGGACCGAGACCGTGCTCGGCATCTGCTTCCTGGTGCTCGCCGTGCTCGTCGCCTTCGTCGGCGCCGGCCAGCTGACCGCCGCCCGGGGCGAGGAGTCCTCCGGACGGCTCGAGAACCTGCTCACCCGCCCGCTGTCGGCCGCGGCCTGGCTGGGCGGGCGCCTGGGCGTGGCCGTCGTCGTCCTGGTCGTCGCCGGGCTCCTGGGCGGGCTGGCGGCCTGGCTGGGTGCGGCCAGCCAGCACGCCGGTGTCCGCATCGGGACGGTGACCCTGGCCGGGATCAACCTGGTGCCGCCCGCGCTGGTCATCCTGGGGATCGGTGTGCTGGTCCTCGGCGTGGTCCCCCGGGCCGCGTCGGCGGTCGTCTACGGCTACCTGGCCTGGTCGCTCCTCGTCGTCGTCGTCGGCGGGATCGGGGCCACCAGCCACTGGGTCCTCGACACCTCGGTCTTCCACCAGATGGCCGCCGCACCCGCGGTACCGGTGGACTGGACGGCGAACGCGGTGATGGTGGCGGTCGCCGCCGTCTGCGCCGCCGGCGGGGTGGCGGCCCTGCGCCGTCGGGACCTGGTAGGGGCCTGAGGCGGACCGTGGCCCGACTCGTGATCGCCGCCGGGACGGTGACGCTGGTCCTCACCCGGGTCGAACGGCTCGAGGCGTTCCATGGCGACGTGGCCGCTCCGGTGGCGTCGGTCGTGACCGTGCGGGCCAGCGACGACCTCTGGTCCGAGCTGCGGGGCATCCGGGCGCCGGGGACCGGCATCCCCCGGGTGATCTCGGTGTGCACCCGTCGGGGCCCGTTCGGCAGGGACTTCGCCGTGGTCCACGGGACCGGGCCGGGTGTGGTCGTCGAATTCGCGGACCAGGAGTTCCAGCGCTGGGTGGTGAGCGCCGCCGACCCGGCCGCCGAGGTGGCGGCGCTGTCGGCCGCCGCCGGGCTGACCTGAGCTCAGGCCGGGGCCAGCTCCGGCCAGAGGCCCCGCCGGTCGGGACCGAGCAGCCGCTGGGTGTAGGTGCCGCCCAGGTGGGTGGAGCGCCAGGTGAGCATGGACTGGGCCAGGGGAAGCACGACGGCGGGATCGGCCGTCGTGGTGGCCCACGTCGGGTCGGCGGCGAGGTCGAAGCACAGCCACGACCCGTCGGCGAACTGCACGTAGGCGTGGGTCCCGCTCCGCTCGACGGCGAGGTTGACGCGCTCGAGCCGGTCGTCGGGGCCGCCCGCCGTGCGGGTCGGGCCCATGACCAGGTCCCGCCAGTCCCACTCGTAGTGGGCCGCCGTGCGCCACCCCTCGGGGGTGGCGCCTCCGAGGAACGGCACCAGGGACCGGCCGTCGCACTGCACGGGCACCTCCTGGCCCAGCAGCTCGGCCAGGGTGGGGAGCACGTCGACCCCCTCGGTGAACTCGTCGACCACCCGGCCGGCGGCCCCGCCCGCCCCGGGGAGGCGGACGATGCACGGGATCCGGTAGCTCTCCTCGAAGAACCCGAGCTTCCACACGAACCCGTGGTCGCCGAGCTGCTCGCCGTGGTCGGAGGTCACCACCACCAGGGTGTCGTCCAGTCCGCCGGTGGACCGCAGGTGGTCCACCACCCGACCGAGCTGGTGGTCCACCTCGGAGACCATCCCGAAGTACTGGGCCCGCAGACGGGCCAGGTCGTGGCGGTCGGCCGGGGACCGCACCAGCTCGATCCCGAGAGCCATGTCGATCAGCGGGTGGAGTCCGGGGAGCGGCGGCAGCGGATCGCCGACGTCGTCGGGCGCGTAGCGGGTGGCGTACTCGCCGGCTGCGGCGTAGGGGAAGTGCGGGCGGAAGTAGCTGGCGTGGGCGAACCACGGACCGTCCTGGCGGTCGATCCATCCGAGGAGACCCTCGGTGAGGAAGGCGGACGCGCTGTGCTCGGCGGGGCGATCCGGCTCGGAGCGGAGTGCGTCCGGCGCCGTCATCGTCCCGTACCCGAGGTCCTCGAGCCAGGCCAGCCAGCCCAGGAACCGGCCGTCGAGGGGGAGGACGGCGTCGAACCCGGGCAGCACCCCCTCGTAGGTGTCGAGGCTGGGGTCCGACGGATCGGCCACCGTGGCCGGGTCGACGCCCTGGTCGGTGTAGCCGAACAGCGCCGGGGCGTAGCCCGCCCGCCGGGCGAGCCGGGCGACGTTGTCGAACCGGTCCTCGAGCGGGGCGCCGTTGGCCACCACCCGGTGGTTCATCTGGTACATCCCGGTGTACAGCGACGCCCGGCCCGGGGCGCACGGCGCCGCCTGGCTGAAGTGCGAGGCGAAGCGGACGCCCTCGGCGGCCAGCCGGTCCAGCGCCGGCGTCTCCACCAGCGGGTGGCCGCCGACCGAGAGGCAGTCGGCCCGGAACTCGTCGAGGGTGACGAAGAGGACGTTCACCCGGCCCACTCTTGCAGCCCGCCGGTCCATACGACCACCCGCACGGCGGTCGGGCACGTCGGCACCCGCTGCGGGATCCCCCTCGTCAGCCGGCGGTGTCCGGCGGCGGCCGGAGCGCGGCCTCGAGCAGCGGCTGCAGCGCACCCGCATCTCGCAGCCGACGGATCACCAGGTGGCCGCCCGGGTGACCCACGACGTCCACGCCCGGCAGGCGGGACAGGTGCAGGGCCGACCGGGTGTCCCGCGGGTCCCGCTCCCCGTAGTGGACGGTCAGCCGCCCGGGCGGCGGGTTCCGCCGCAGCAGCCGCCCGAGGTCGACGTGGGCCGGGTCGGCGGCCGTCCGGCGGGCCTTGCGCACCTGCGCCGACCACCGCCGGTCACGACTGGCCAGCCGGCTCCGGCGGGTGAGCGAGGCGAGCGGCCCGAAGGCCACGACCTCGTCGGCGCCGCACAGGACCCCGAAGAGGACGGCGGCGAACGCTCCCGACGAGTTGCCGACGAACACCCGGCGTGACGGGCCGATCCCGTCGAGCAGGCGGGTCAGCTCGGCGGCGGTGGCCTCGACACCGTCCGCCGTCCCCGGGAGCCCTTCCTGGTACCAGCACTGGCCGAGGTCCCGCACCAGCACCCGGTGCACGCCGAGCTCGCCGGTCTGACGCACGAACTCGTAGGGCGGCGCGTCGGTTCCGTTGGAGAGGCCGCCGAATGCGACCATCACCGGTCGGGCCCCGTCCCCGGGCGCCCGGTCCACCACCACGGCCCGCGCCGGGTCGGCCAGAGCGGCCTCGAGGGCCGTCGGTTGGCGGTGGCCGGGGGAGGAGGTCATCAGGGGGAGCGGGTCGCCGGCGCCACGGGCGGTCGGTCGGCGGCAGGGCTGCAGGCTAGCCCGCAGGCCGCCGGGAGGCCGTGCGTAGACTCACCCGATGGACCACGTCGACGTGCTCATCATCGGCGCGGGCCTGTCGGGGATCGGCGCCGCCTGCCACCTGGAGACGGACAGGCCGGGAACGACCTACGCCGTCCTCGAGGCCCGCGACACCCTGGGCGGGACGTGGGACCTCTTCCGCTACCCCGGGGTCCGCTCGGACTCGGACATGTTCACCCTCGGCTACTCGTTCGAGCCGTGGGTCGAGGCCGAGGCCATCGCCGACGGCCCGTCGATCCTGGCCTACATCCGCGCCACGGCGCGCACCCACGGGGTGGAGGACCGGATCACCTACCGCCGTCGGGTGGTGGCGGCATCCTGGTCGACCCCGGACGCCCGCTGGACGGTCGAGGTCGAGCACACCGACACGGGAGCGCGCGAGCAGGTGACCTGCGGATTCGTGTGGGCCAACACGGGCTACTACCGCTACGACGAGGGCTACCGTCCCCACTGGGACGGCGAGGAGCGCTTCGGCGGCCGGATCGTCCACCCGCAGTTCTGGCCCGACGACCTCGAGTGGGCCGGCAAGCGGGTGGTCGTCATCGGCAGCGGGGCCACGGCGGTGACCATCGTGCCCGCCATGGCCGGGTCGGCCGCCCACGTCACCATGCTCCAGCGCTCCCCCACCTACGTCGTGTCCCGGCCCGGCACCGACCGGGTGGCCGACCTCGTCCGCCGCCACCTGCCGGCACGGGCCGCCCACGGGGTGATCCGGTGGAAGAACGTGCTGCTCACCCACCTGAGCTTCCAGCTCAGCCGCCGCCACCCCGACTTCGTCAAGAAGGGCATCCGGAAGGCGGTCGTCGCCGCACTGCCCGCCGGCTACGACGTGGACACCCACTTCCGGCCCCGGTACAACCCGTGGGAGCAGCGCCTCTGCCTCGTGCCCGACGGCGACCTGTTCGCAGCGATCTCGGACGGACGGGCCGACGTGGTGACCGACACCATCGACACCTTCACCGAGGCGGGGATCGCTCTGGCGTCGGGTGCCGAGCTCGAGGCCGACGTCGTCGTGACAGCGACCGGGCTGGTGCTCCGCTTCCTGGGCGGTGTCGCCCTCGACGTGGACGGTGTGCCCGTGACCCCGGGCGACACGGTGGTCTACAAGGGCATGATGCTGTGCGGCGTCCCGAACCTGGCCGAGACGTTCGGCTACACCAACGCCTCGTGGACGCTGAAGGCCGACCTGACCGCCGAGTACGTCTGCCGACTGCTCGACACCATGGACGCCTGCGGGATGCGCCAGTGCACGCCGCAGGCCCCGGATCCGTCGCTGCCCACCGAGCCGTTCATCGACTTCTCGTCGGGTTACGTCACCCGGGCCGTGGACGACCTGCCGAGGCAGGGGGCCGCCGCGCCGTGGCGGCTGCACCAGAATTACCTGCGCGACACGTGGCTCCTGCGCCACGGCCCGGTGGTGGACGGCATGGTGCTGTCCAACCCGGTCGACGCCGGGGCACCGACCCCGGCGCCCACGCGGGCCTGAGGGCGGCCCCGGACCGGGAGTCACCCGGCCGGCCGGCCTCCCCGGCCACGGCCGGGCGGCGGGCGCCCCACCCCTGCAGCCGCCGTCACGGGAAGACGACCGTCCGGCTGCCGTTGAGGAGCACCCGGTCCTCGAGGTGCCACCGGAGGCCGCGGACGAGCACCGCCCGCTCGATGTCACGCCCCAGGGCGACCAGCTGGCCCGGGTCGTCGGCATGGGAGATCCGGGCCGTGTCCTGCTCGATGATCGGCCCGGCGTCGAGGTCGGCCGTCACGTAGTGGCAGGTCGCCCCGATCAGCTTGACGCCGCGGGCGTGGGCCTGGTGGTAGGGCCGGGCGCCGGCGAAGCTGGGCAGGAAGCTGTGGTGGATGTTGATGATCCTCCCGGCGTACCGCTCGCACACGTCGGCCGGGACGATCTGCATGTAGCGGGCCAGGACCATGACGTCGCCACCGACCTCCTCGAACCGGGCGCACACCTCGGCGAACGCGGCGTCCGTTCCGCCTCCGCCCACCGGGACGTGGGCGAAGGGGATGCCCGCCGCCTCCACCAGGGGCGCCAGGTCGGTGTGGTTGGACACCACCAGGGGGATGTCGCAGGGGAGATCGCCGCTGCGCCACCGGTAGAGCAGGTCGGCCAGGCAGTGGTCCTCCCGGCTGGCCAGGACCACCACCCGCACCGGGACGTCGGTGTCGCGCAGGCGCCACGTCAGCTCGAGCTCGTCGGCCAGGGGCGCGAACCGCTCGGCGAACCCGTCCGGGCCGAAGTCGAGCGATTCGGCCAGGATCTCGATCCGCTGGAAGAACCGGCCGCTGTCCAGGTCGCCGTGTTGTGCGGCCTCCAGCACCCACCCTCCGTGGGCGGCGATGAAGCCGGTCACGCCGGCCACGATGCCGACCCGGTCGGGACACGTGATGGTGAGGATGTACCGACGCATGTCCCCATTGTGGCCGCACCGGCGCACGTCACGGCCCGGGGGCGGCACGCTAGTATGTCATCAGCTGATGACTTCTGACCGCCGCACCGGCCCGCTCGTCCCCACCCTCGTCTTCGTCGGGCTGGTCGTCGCCATCGTGAGCAGCCTGGGCGCCCCCCTCATCCCGACCGTCGCCCAGGACGACCACGTGCCGCTCAGCACCGCCCAGTGGGTGCTGACCGCCGCCCTGCTGACCGGCGCGCTGGCCACCCCGGTGATGGGCCGGCTGGCCGACGGCGCCCGGCAGCGGGCCGTCATCGTGACGACCCTGTCCGTCGTGCTGGCCGGCTGCGTGCTGTCGGCCGTGTCGACCTCGTTCGTCGTCCTGGTGGTCGGCCGTGGGCTGCAGGGGGTCGGGCTGGGCCTCCTGCCCGTCAACATGGCCATCGCCCGGCGCAACCTCGACCGCAGCCGTGCGGCACGCGCCATCGCCACCCTGTCGGTGTCGACCGCCATCGGCGCCGGCCTGGGCTACCCGCTCACGGCACTGGTCGCCCAGGTCTTCGACGTCCACGCCGCGTACTGGTTCGGTGCCATCGTCGTGGCCTCTGCCCTGGGCTGCTCCCTCGTCGTCCTGCCGGCCCGCACGCCGGCGGTCCCGATCGACTTCGACATCCTCGGTGCCGTGCTGCTCAGCCTGGCCGTCACCGGGGTGTCGGTGGTGCTGAGCGAGGGCGGCGGCTGGGGGTGGGCGTCGCCACGGTCCCTCGGGACCGTCGTCACCTGCGTCGCCCTCCTGGCGGTGTGGGTCCCCCACGAACTCCGGGCCGCCCACCCGCTGGTGAACCTCCACCACCTGGCCAACCGCTCGGTGCTGATGGCCGACATCGCCGGGTTCCTGATGAGCGTGTCGATGTACCTGGTGGTTCCCATCGTCGTCGAATTCATCCAGGTCCCCCCGTCGGCCGGCTTCGGCTTCGGCTCCTCGGTGCTGGTGTCGGGCCTCGTACTGGTCCCGCTGTCGGTGGGCACGTTCCTGGCCAGCCGCCTGCTGGTCCCCTACGAGCGCAGGTTCGGGGTGCGCAGCATGATCCCCGCCGGAGCGGTCGTGTTCGGCTGTGCCTCGACCTACTTCGCGCTCGACCACGGATCGCTGTGGCAGGCCTTCGTGACCATGGGCATCGCGGGGCTCGGCATCGGGTTCACGTTCGCCGCCATGCCCGGTTTCATCGTCCGCGCCGTCCCCACCGCCGAGACGGGTACCGCCACGGGCTTCTACCAGGTCCTCCGGAACATCGGACTGTCGGTGGGCAGCGCCTTCGGCGCCGCCGTGCTGCTCGGCTACACCTCGCCCGGCGCCACCTTCCCCGACGTCGACGGCTTCCGGGTCGCCCTCGTGACGTCGGCCGGTCTGGCGGTGCTCACGGCCGTCCTGGCCTTCGTGCTGCCCGGCCGTCCGGCCGCCGGCCCGGCCCGCACGCCCGGTGCACCGCTCGACGACGTCGAGGAGCGGATGGAGGAGGAGGCGCTGCTGGAGGCCGGCGGTGCCCTGCTCGTCGACGAGCTCGACCTCGACGCCGGGAACCCGCGGCCATGACGGAGCCCGGTCACCCGGTGCGGGCCGGCGGGAACCGGCGGGCCCGGGACGCCGGGGCCACCCGGATGGCCCTGCTGGCGGCGGCCCAGTCGCTGTTCGGCCAGCGGGGCTACGAGCGGACCACGACCCGCGAGATCGGACAGGCCGCCGGTGTGGACCCGGCGCTCATCGCCCGCTACTTCGGCTCCAAGGCCGATCTCTACCTGGCCGCGGTGGCCGCCGACCGCCTGGTGGACGGCGAGGACGGCGCCGACCCGGACCGGCTGGACGCCCCCTTCGCCGACCTCGCCGAGGTGGCCCAGGTCGTCCTGCGGCGCACCGCCGTCCACGGTCCGGGCCCGCTCCTCCAGGCGCTCGTCCGCGACGACGCCTCGCCGGAGATCCGCCAGGCGGCCACCGTCCGGCTGGTGCGGCGGATGGTTGCGCCCCTGGCCGCCGAGTACGCCGCCGCCGGACTCGACCGGCCCGTGCTGCGGGCCCAGGTGGCCGTGGCCTCCGTCCTCGGCACCGGGCTCGCCGCGTCCCTCGGCTGGTTCGACGAGTTGCGCCTCTCGGAACCCGACGAGCTGGCCGCCCTGCTGGTGGAGACGATGGGCGGGACGGGTCGGGACGTCGACCCCGACGGCGGGGCCACCGCTCCGTCGCCGGTCAGGACCGGGCGGGCGCCAGCTCCTGGCTGACCGCCGCCGCGATCCCGGCGGCGATCACCTGCTGGGCCGACGCCTGGGCCGCCAGCGTCCCCTCGAAGGGGTCGGTCACGAAGAGCGGCTCGATCAGGGCGCCCGGCATGGTGCTCGGCGTGGTGAAGTAGCCGGCTTCGGCCGGGCCGAGCAGGAGCACGTGCCCGTAACCGGCGGCCGCCGCGGCGATGCCGGTGTCGGTGCTGGTCGGCACCAGCGAGCCCTCCTGCGAGTCCGGCTGGACGCCGTCGTCGGGGATCTGCCACCCGCGGGCGTTCATCGCCGAGAGGACGTCGTGCTGGAGAAGGGTGGCGAAGTGCAGGTTGGCGGCGCTGAACGGCCGGGCGGTGTCGTAGGTGGTGACACTGCCGCCGTCGGACGGGCTGGCACCGCTGTCGAAGTAGATCCCGACCAGCAGGGCAGCCCCGGCGAGGTCGGCGCACCGGTCCCGGGCGGCCACGTCGTCATGGGCCCCCTGGAGGCTGAGGACACCGTCGGACAGGTCGGCCGGGGTGAGCCGCACGACGTTGGTGTCCCCGGTGCGCGACACCACCACCCGGAAGCCGTCGGCCCGCAGCAGCGCGGCGGTGTCGAGCTCGACCGGGAGGGTCTCGGTCCCCTCGTCGACCGTCGCACCCGACGACGTGGTGCCCACCGCACCGGGGTCGAGGCCACCGTGGCCGGCATCGAGGAAGACCGTCGTGTGCCGGTCCCCCGCCGTCGGGGCGAAGGCGACACAGGCGCCGGCGGCGAACGCCGCCGGGTCGAGCGCCACCCCGTCGGGGGATGGCTGCGAGCCGAGGGTGTCACCCCAGGCGACGGTGCCGGCCACCACGACCGCCACCAGCACCAGCAGGAACAGGAGCGCCCGGCGGCGGCGCACGGTCCGGGACCGGCCCGCGGGCGCGGCCCCACGGGCCGGTGGGCGTCGGTCGGTGGCCATCGGCCCCAGTGAACCAGGTGCCGACCTCCCCGCGGTGTCGGGGGCGGCCCCCGGGGGCGCATCGGGCGGCCCTGTCGATTTGCGGCAAGTCTGTTCGTCGGAGTGGCAGGAGGGTCCGAGGTCCGGGCCCGTCGAAGGGAGCCGCAATGGCCGAGTACCTGGTCCTCATCTACGAGGACGAACACGGGATGGAGCACGCCGACCCGTCGACGTGGACGACGATGAGCGACGGCCACCGGGCCTTCGGCGAGCGCCGGGCATCGGCCATCCGGGGCGGCAACGCCCTGCAGCCGGCGGCCACCGCCACCTCGATCCGCGGGGACGGCGACGGCGGCTTCACGATCACCGACGGTGCGTTCGCCGAGACCAAGGAGGCCCTCGGCGGCTACTACCTCCTGGAGGCGGCCGACCTGGACGAGGCGATCGCGCTGGCCAAGGAGATCCCGGCGGAGTTCGGCGGGGTCGAGGTGCGTCCGATCCGGCCGCTGGACTGACGGCCGGCCCCGGTGGACGTCTCGGTCGAGGCCGCCGTCGCCGATGCGCACCGTCGCGAGTGGGCCTTCGTGCTCGCCGCGACGGTGCGCGTCACCGGGGACCTCGACCTGGCCGAGGAGTGCGTCCAGGACGCCTATGCCCGCGCCCTCACGACCTGGCCCGCCCAGGGCGTCCCGTCCCGTCCCGGCGCCTGGCTGACCACGGTCGCCCGGCGACGGGCCATCGACCTCCTGCGGCGCCACGCCACCCAGGAGCGGTTCCTGCCCCAGCTGGTCGGGGCGGCCGACGTGGACCACGACCCGGACGGGTCGGACCGGCAGGGGGCGATCGCCGACGACCGTCTCCGCCTCATCTGCACCTGCTGCCACCCGGCCCTGGCCCCCGAAGCCCAGGTCGCACTTACCCTGCGCCTGGTCTGCGGGCTCACCACCCCCGAGGTGGCCCGGATGTTCCTCGTCCAGGAGGCGACCATGGCGGCCCGGATCACCCGGGCCAAGAAGAAGATCACCGCCGCCCGCATCCCCTACCGGGTGCCGGCGGCCGACGAGCTCCCCGGTCGGATCGACGCCGTGCTGACCGTCGTCCACCTCGTCTTCACCACCGGCCACACCGCACCGGTCGGGTCCGACCTGGTCCGGACCGACCTGGTCGAGCAGGGGCTCCACCTGGCGCGCATGCTGCGCTCCCTCCTCCCCGCCGACCCCGACGTGGCCGGGCTGCTGGCACTGATCCTGCTGACCGACGCCCGGCGGCCGTCGCGGACGTCGGAGGACGGGAGCCTGACCCTCCTTCCCGACCAGGACCGCACCCGCTGGGACGCCGACGAAATCGCCGAAGGCCTCGGACTGGTCCGCGAGGCGCTCGGGCGCCGACCCCCCGGCCGGTTCGCCCTCATGGCCGCCATCGCCGCCGTGCACGCCGAGGCGCCGAGCTGGTCGGCCACCGACTGGTCGGAACTGGTCGGCCTCTACGACCTGCTGGTCGCCATCTGGCCGTCCCCGGTGGTGGCGCTCAACCGGGCCGTCGCCGTCGGGTTCGCCGGCGGCCCGGCGGCGGGGCTGGCCGCGCTCGACCCGCTCGCCGACGAGCCCCAGCTCGCCGCCTACGGCTACCTCGACTCGGCCCGGGCCGACTTCCTCCGCCGCCTCGGGCGCGGCGCCGAGGCGGCGGACGCCTACCGGCGTGCCCTCGCCCTGACCGACAACGACGTCGAGTCCGAGTTCCTGTCCGCACGGCTGGCCGAGGTCGAACGCGACGCGCGCCCGGCGTCGTGAGCCCGACGGACCGTTCCTCCGGTCCGCGGGGATGCGGGCCGGGGGCCGGTCCGGTGGCGCATCCGGCGCGGCGTCCCGTCAGGTGGGCAGCGGTGCGCCCGGCAGCCGGTCGACCACGCCCTGGGGGAGCGGAGGGGTGCCGTCCATGACCTGCTCGGTGAACCGGGCGACGTGGTCGTAGATCTCGCGGCTCGCCTCGGCCCACGGCATGAGGATCTGGAAGACGTGGAACATACCGTCCACCTCGTGGGCGTGCGTGGGCACGCCCGCCTTCTCCAGTCGCTCGACGAAGCGGCGGATCGGGTCGCGGAACATCTCGTCCCCACCCCACGAGACCGCGGTGGGCGGGAACCCGTCGAGGTCGGCGTCGACGGCCGACACGGCGCCGCTCGAGGCGTCGAACCCGTGCAGGTAGGAGGCGGTCGGGATGTTCCACGGGAGGATGTCCGACTCGGCGTTCTCGGTGACCGACGGCTCGTCGAGCCGCAGGTCGACCTCGGGCGAGAAGAGGATCAGTCCGGCCGGCTCCACCAGGTGGACGTCCTCGGGCGAGGCCACCACGAGGGAGGTGGCCAGCCCGCCCCCGCCCGAGTCGCCCGCCACGAACAGGCGTCCCGGCGGGACGCCGGCGCCCACCATGGCCGCCAGCACGTGGGCGGCGTCGAGGAGACCGGCCGGGAACGGGAACTCGGGGGCGAGCCGGTAGTCGGCCACGAAGACCGCACACCGGGTCCGGGCGCAGATCCGCGACGTGAAGAAGGCGTACATGGTGGGTGACGTGCCGATGTACCCGCCACCGTGCAGGTAGAGGATCATCCCCTGGGGCACCGAGTCCCGGGGCCGGTAGAGGATGCCGGGCACGCCGCCGATGGTGGTGGCCGTGTGGTCGACGTCGCGCAGGCGCACGATCGGCGACATGACCACCTTGCACAGGTCGTCGAGCAGCTGCTCGATCGAGCGGAACTCGGCGATGGGCAACGACGAGCAGTACCCCATGAAGGACCGCACCACCTCGCGGGTGACGGACGCGCCGAAATTGGACAGCCGGCCCGATCCACCCCGGAGGGGCCGGCGGAAGGGAACGCGCGTCAGCGCCGCCGCCATCTGCTGGGCCAGGAGCACCGTGTCGATCGCCACCACCGGCGCCGCCGCGGTACGGACCTCCGGCCGGTCGGCCATCACCATCGGTCTGCTCCTCGTCTGCTGGTCGGGTACCACCAGGCTACCCGTGCCCCCACCGGGCCCCGGGTGCCCGGTCGGGGTCAGCCGAAGGAGTCGATGGCTGCGTTGAACGTGGTCGACGGGCGCATGACGGCCACGGCCAGGGACTCGTCGGGCAGGTAGTACCCGCCGATGTCGGCCGGGGCTCCCTGGACGGCGAGCAGCTCGCCGACGACGGCTTCCTCCTGCTCGCCGAGCCGAGCCGCCAGCCCGGCGAAGTCGGCGGCCAGTCCGGGGTCGTCGCCCTGGGCGGCGAGCTCCCTCGCCCAGTAGAGGGCGAGGTAGAAGTGGCTGCCGCGGTTGTCGAGCCCGCCCAGCTTCCGGCTCGGCGACCGGTCCTCGTCCAACAGGCGCTCGGTCGCCCGGTCCAGGGTGTCGGCCAGGACCTGGGCCCGGGCGTTGCCCGTGTGCCGGGCCACGTGCTCGAAGCTGACGGCGAGGGCCAGGAACTCGCCCAGGCTGTCCCACCGCAGGTAGTTCTCGGCCAGCAGCTGCTGGACGTGCTTGGGGGCCGAGCCGCCCGCACCCGTCTCGAACAGGCCGCCGCCGTTGATCAGGGGGACGACGGAGAGCATCTTGGCGCTCGTCCCGAGCTCGAGGATGGGGAAGAGATCGGTCAGGTAGTCGCGCAGCACGTTGCCCGTCACCGAGATGGTGTTCTCCCCCCGGCGGATGCGCTCGAGCGAGAGGGCGGTGGCCGCCTCGGGCGCCAGCACCTCGATGCGCAGCCCGCTGGTGTCGTGGTCGGCCAGGTAGGTGCGCACCTTGGCGATGACGTTGGCGTCGTGGGCCCGTCCCTCGTCGAGCCAGAACACCGCCGGGTCGCCGGTCGCCCGGGCGCGGGTGACGGCCAGCTTGACCCAGTCCCGGATGGGGATGTCCTTGGTCTGGCACATCCGGAAGATGTCGCCGGCGGCGACGGGGACCTCGAAGACGGCCCGGCCGGCGTCGTCGGTCACCCGAACCGTGCCGTCGACCGGGATCTCGAAGGTCTTGTCGTGGCTGCCGTACTCCTCGGCGGCCTGGGCCATCAGGCCGACGTTCGGGACCGAGCCCATGGTGGCGGGATCGAAGGCCCCGTGGGCGCGGCAGTCGTCGATGACCACCTGGTAGACACCGGCGTAGCTGGCGTCCGGGATGACGGCGAGGGTGTCGGCCTCCTCGCCGTCGGGGCCCCACATGTGGCCCGACGTCCGGATCATGGCCGGCATGGAGGCGTCCACGATGACGTCGCTCGGCACGTGCAGGTTGGTGATCCCCCGCTCGGAGTCGACCATGGCCAGGGCGGGTCCGGCCGCCAGCTCGGCCTCGAACGAGGACCGGACGGCGTCGCCCCCGGGCAGGCCGTCCAGTCCGTCGAGGATCGACCCCCAGCCGTCGTTGGGACTCAGGCCGGCGGCGTCCAGCACGTCGCCGTAGGCGGCGAACGTGGCCGGAAAGAAGGCGCGCACCACGTGGCCGAAGATGACCGGGTCGGACACCTTCATCATGGTGGCCTTGAGGTGGACCGAGAACAGCACCCCGTCGGCCTTCGCCCGGGCGATCTGCCGGTCGAGGAAGGCGTGCAGGTCGGCCACCCGCAGCACGGCGGCATCGACCACCTCGCCTTCCAGGACGGGGATCGGTGCCCGCAACGGCGTCGTGGCTCCGTCGGCGGCCACCAGGTCGACGCGCAGCGAGCCGTCGGACGCCATGACGGCCGACTGCTCGGTCGACCGGAAGTCGCCGCCGTCCATGTGGGCGACGTTGGTCCTCGAGTCCGGTGACCACGCCCCCATGCGGTGGGGGTGGGACCGTGCGTAGTTCTTGACCGACGCAGGGGCCCGACGGTCGGAGTTCCCCTGACGCAGGACCGGGTTGACGGCGCTGCCGAGCACGGTCCGGTAGCGGACGAGCGTGGCCCGCTCGTCGTCGGTGGCGGGATCCTCGGGATAGTCGGGTACGGCGTACCCCTTGGCCTGCAGCTCGGCGACGGCCGCCTTCAGCTGCGGCACCGAGGCCGACACGTTGGGCAGCTTGATGATGTTCGCCTCGGGGGTGAGGACGTCACGGCCCAGCTCTCCCAAGTCGTCGGCGGTCCGCTGCCCCTCGGCGAGGTACTCGGGGAAGGTGGCCAGGATCCGCCCGGCCAGCGAGATGTCCCGGGTCACGACGTCGACGCCGGCCCGGGCGGCGTAGGCCTGCACCACCGGGAGGAGGGAGTACGTGGCCAGGGCGGGTGCCTCGTCCGTGTGCGTGTAGATGATGGTCGGTTCGGTCACGCGTGCTCCGTCGTCGGTCGTCCGGTGGTCGCCCAACGATAGACGGGCCGTCGGGGGGTCCCCGGAGGCCCTCCCCCGTCCCGCCTGCGACACTGTGGCGGTGCTCGCCCTCGTCCTCGCCGCCGTCTCGGTCGGGCTGTCCAACGGTGCCGCCGCCGTCGCCATCGGGGTGTCGGGCGTGGACGCACGACGGCGTACCGAGGTGGCCGTGGTGTTCGGCATCTTCGAGGTCGGGATGCCGGTGGTCGGGCTGGTCCTCGGCCACAACCTGGCCGACTCGCTGGGCGGGGCGGCCCGGTGGCTGGGGGGCGGGCTCCTGGCGCTGGCCGGCCTCTACGGGCTGGTGACCGGCCTGCGCCGGGCCCGGGGCGGTTCCCACGTCCCCGACGGCATGTCGCGTGGGCGGCTGGTCCTGACCGGGGTGGCCCTCAGCATCGACAACCTGGTGGTCGGCTTCGCCCTCGGGGCCTACCACGTGTCCGTGGTGGTGGCCGCCCTGGTCATCGGCCTGGTGAGTGTCGGTCTGTCGCTGGTAGGACTGGAGCTCGGCGCCCGGCTCGGCGCCGGCACCGGCGACCGGGCCGAGGTGATCGGGTCGGTCGTCCTGATGGCGGTGGGCGTGGCCATCGCCTTCGGCCTCCTCTGACCCGCGACGGTCCCCGGGGACCATCCGTCGGGGACGGCCTCCGCCGGAGCCGGCTCAGCCTCCGATGGCCGGTCCGTGGCTGCCCACCACGGTGGCGGTGGCCGGGAACGGGCCCTCCTCCAGGCGTCCGGCGAGGCCGGACTGGAAGGCGGCGAACGCCGGCGAGGCCAGCAGGGGGTTGACCTCGTCGTCGTCGAGGACGGCGACGTGCAGGAAGCTGACGCCGTCGTCGAGCCGGAACGCGGTGTAGCGGATCCCGGAGGTGCCCTGTGCGGCGAGCTCGGCGAACACGTCGGCGACCAGGCGGGCGTTGTCGTCGGCACATTCGGGCCTCGTCCGGTAGCGGATGACCCGGGTCACCGTCATCCGATCGCCCGCATGGTGTTGTTGCGCGGCTCGTGGGTCACCTCGGCCAGACCGAGCGCCTCGAGCAGGGGCGGGAGGTACATGCCGAACCGGCCGCGGTAGCCCTTCCGCTGCCCGTACCAGCCGCCGACCGGGTTGTCCGGCGACCGGCCCCAGGCCTCGACCGTGCCGTCCACCGGCTCCTTCTTCTCGTCGGCGGCGCCGAGCGCCACCCACCCCCCCTGCTCCACCAGCCAGGCGTGGAGATCGTCCACCGCCCGCCACAGGTAGACGAGTTTCGTCGAGCCAACCCGGCACACCAGCTGCTCGGGGTCGGCGGCGGCGTCCCGGTACATCTCGTAGGACGAGCTGCCCGGCGGCGTGGTCAGCTTCCAGGGGTCGTCCCGGGTGCCGGTGGTCATGGCGGGTCCTCCTCGGTGGTGGGTCGGTCGGTTGCTGCGGAGACGAAGTGGGGGACGAGTCCCTGCCAGCCCTGTTCGTTGCGGCCACGCCAGACGGCGCCGTCGGCGCCGAGGCGCTCCCAGCCGGAGTGTTCGATCTCCACCCGGGTGCCCCCGTCGCCCCGGGGGGCGAAGCGGACCGTCACGTCGGTGGCGTCGGCGCGGTCCCGGCGGAGGTGCCAGAGGTAGGCGAGCCGGTGGGGTGGCTCCCACGCCGTGACCTCACCCCAGTCGTACTCGTCCCCCTCGGGGGTGTGCTCGAAGATCCGTCCCCCGACGCCGGGCTCGAGCACCACGGTGCAGTCGTCCCGTCCGGTGACGGTGTGGTCGGCGGGCCACCACGTGTCGATCCGCTGCGTCCACAGGTCGAATGCCTGACCGGGAGGGCAGGCCACCTCGAAGGCGACGGTCAGCGGATCGGTCACCGGCCGTCCCCCGGGCCCGTGTTGTCGGCCAGCAGGCGGAAGCGGGCGGCGGCCTCGCCCCACACCCGTTCGAGGTAGGTCTGGACGGCCTCCAGTCCCTGCTCGTGGAGGTGGTAGATCCGGCGCGTGCCCTCGGCCCGCTCGGTCACGAGCCCGGCGCGCCGGAGGAGGCCCAGGTGGCGGGAGACGGCCGGCCGGCTGATCGGCATCGAGTCGGCCAGTTCGCCGACGGCCTTGTCCCCCTCCCCCAGGAGGCGGAGGAGCTCGCGCCGGTTCGGGTCGCCGAGGGCCTCGAACGGGTCGCCGTCGGGCAGCGGGGCGGAGGCGGGCACCCGCTCACCCACCGCGCTCGTCCCGGACCCGCCGTCCGCCTGCCGTCGCTCCCGTCACCGTGACCACCGGCTCCTCCCCATGTGTAACCGTGCGGTTACCGTAACGCATGGGTTACAGAGAGGCAAGACGGAGCGGGTCGGACGTCGGGACGGGGGCGGTCCGGCGGCGACGCCCGCCACCCCGGCGTCCGCGGCTCAGCCGCAGCAGCGGGGGTGGGCCTGCTCGACGAGGTCCCGGTGGGGATCGGGGTCGAGGGTGTCGACTCCGGCGTCGAAGGCGTCGAGGTCGACGCGGTGTCCGCCCACCCACGTGCCGAGGACCGAGACCTGCGAGGCCAGACGGGCGGGGTCGACCGTGTACGGATCGACCGACAGCTCGACGAGGTCGGCGAGCTTGCCGGCCTCGAGCGAACCGAGCCGGTCGTCGGCGAACAGCTGGCGCGCCCCGTTGACGGTGACGGCGCGGAGCGCCTGGTCCAGGGTGATCCGTTGGTTCGGACCGTGGACCGTTCCCGAGCAGGTGGTCCGGGTCACCATGGACTGGATGTTGAGCAGGACGTCGGGCGGGCTGACGGCGCCGTCGTTGTGGAACGAGACCTCGAGCCCGGCGGCGAAGGCGTCACCCACGGCCTGCCACTGCGACCCGATCTCGGACGGGAACATGGTGCCGTCGAGCAGGTCGCCCCAGTAGATGAACTGGAAGGGGCCCATCGACGCCTCCACTCCGAGCGCCGCAGCCCGCTCGAACTGCTCCCGGCGGCAGGCGCCCAGGTGCTCGACCCGCCACCGGTGGTCGGTGCCGAGCAGACCGTGCCTGGTCAGGCCGCGCTGGTACACGTCGAGCACGACGTCGAAGGCGGCGTCGCCGTTGCAGTGGAACGACAGCTGCCAGCCCTGCGGGGCGTGGAGGTCGACCACGGCGTCGAGCTCCTCGGGCGTGTAGTTCATGGCCGAGGTGCCGGCCGGGCCCAGCGGGATCTCGGCCGTGCGGACCGTGTCGGTGTCGAGGTAGGGGAACGACAGTCCGGCGTTGCCGATCCACGGTGAGCCGTCCGCCCACAGCTTGACCCCCTGCTTGCGCAGCCGGTCCGGCGCGGGCGACTCGAGCGGCTCGCCGGCGTGGTCCGAGGTGGACACGTGGTACAGCGAGACCCGCAGCGGACAGTCGGGCAGCGACGCCAGGGCCTGGTAGGCCGGCAGGAACGGGAGGTCGTAGGTCATGTCCGAGGTCGAGGTGATCCCGAACGACGCCATGTAGCGGTACCACTCGGCCGCCGAGTGCAGGGGACGGGTGACCACCCTCCCCATGACGGGGGCGGCCACGGCCATGACCGCGGGCAGCTCGTACGCTCGACCGTCGAGCCGGCCGTCCCCCGTCCGGCCGTAGGACCCGCCCGTGGGGTCCTCGGGCGGCGTCGTGTCCCATCCCTGGAGGGCGAGGGTGGCGGTGTTGACGTAGGCGAGGTGGCCCGAATTGTCGGCGACGACGACCGGGCGGGAGGGGAAGAAGCCGTCGAGCATCTCGGCCGTCGGGGCCGGTGCCCCCTGCAGCAGGCGGTCGAGGCCGTTGAACATCAGGGCCTGTCCGGCCGGGCGCTCGGCGTCGAGCCTGCGGAACAGGGCCACGACGTCGTCCCACGTCGGGAAGCCGACGTAGGGGGCGATCCAGATGGACGGCTCCTGGGTGACGATGCCCGACACCACCGGGTGGCTGTGGGGCTCCACGAACCCGGGCAGGAGCACGGTGTCGCCCAGGTCGCGCACCTCGGCGCCCGGCGCCGCCGCCAGGCACGTCTCGAGCGACCCCACGGCGGCGATGACCCCGGTCGTGGTGTCGAAGGCGATGGCCGACGCCCGGGGGGCCGCCGGATCCAAGGTGATGACGGTGGACGCGGTGAGGATGACCGGCGCCGACCCCACCGGACCGTCGGACGTTGCTGCACTGGTCACGGCCGCTCCCTTGCCGGTGCCCGCCGTCGGGTACCCGCGCGCTACGCGTCGTAGGCTACCGACGGGGCGGGGCGGGGCGGACGACCCTCGCCCGCCGGACCGGGTCAGCGGCCCCCGTCGACCTCGCCGTGCTCCCAGAACCCGGTCCAGGTGGGCCACGCCGCCGGCAGGGTGCCCAGGCCGTCGTGGTGCACGGGCCAGTCGGCCGGCGCCAGACCCAGCGGGTTCCGTCCCACCTCGGCCCCGTAGAAGAGCCGGTGCACCCGCCGCACGAAGCGCCACGACCCGTCGACCCGTCGGTACCGGTCGTCGTACACGATGGCCTGGTGGATCCAGCGGTCCCCGTCCTGGATCTCGCCCTTGCAGTAGACGACCCCGGTGGCACGGTCGGCGTCGACCAGGTCGATCACGTGCGTTCCGACGTTGAGGACCGAGACGCCGATGCTCCGCAGCGAGGCGTCGAACGAGGCCCGCAGCGCCTCGTGCCCGGAACCCCCGTCCCCCATCCGGACGTCGGGGACGAAGAGGGCGACCAGCGCGTCGAGGTCGCGGGCATCGACGGCCACGGCGTAGCGGGCCGCCAGCTGGCGGATGGCCTCGTGCGCCTCCAACCGGTCGATCCGGGCACCGGGATCCGCCCCGCCGCTCACGGTTTCCTCGCCCCGTCGTAGGCCACTGCCGGCCGCACCACGTCGTCCGCCACCCACCCGGCCACGGTGGCGTCGTCCGCCTCGAGATGGGCGTGCCGTCCGTCGAGGAGGTTCCGCCACCGTCCCCTGGATGCCATGAGGTGGAGCGTACCGAGTCGGGACCGGTCGGACCGCCGACCCGACGGGCCCACGGACGTCACGACACGATCCGAGGTCGGGCACGGGTCACCGCGGATCGGCGGAGACCAGGCCGGCGGTGCCGATCCCGGGCCGCGAAGGCGCGAACCAGGCGCGAACTGGCCTCGGACAGCACGAAAGCCCACCAGATGGTGGGCTTCCGTCTCCCGGTTTCCCGGAATTTGGTGGCGGGGGCAGGATTTGAACCTGCGACCTTCGGGTTATGAGACCGTTCTGAGCCGTCCACCGGCTCCGGACCCCTCCTCCATGGTCCTCCCGATTCACCCGGTGACCAGGGCCGTCGCACGATTCGCCGCAGCGACCAGGATGTCGTCAACGGCGCTTCCGGAGCCAAAAGTAGGGATTTTGTGGGGCTTCCCTACACCTTCGGGTTACGTGCGGGTCGCGGTTTTCGTGTCGCCGGACATCGACCTTCGGGTTGCACTCAGCGCTGCTGTTGGTGCTGATCGCGCCTCCAGCGCGGTGCTCCTCTCCACGGTGCCACCCGTGTCCGGATGGAGCGGCAAGGCCAACAGCAAGACCCGTTCCAGGTGCCTGGCCGCCCGTCCACGGGATGGCTCGTCGGGAAGCGTCGCATCCGCTTCCTGGAGGGCTCTCCGATGGCACCACGCACCACCCGCTCGAACGCACCCCGGAATCTCGTCACCCGGCGTCTCCTCATCACGCTCGCCCGGCACGTCGTCCTGGCAGTCGTGAGCGAGGCCCTCCTCACCCTCCTTGGGATTTCCCCATGGCTCCGGATCGCCGTCGAGGTCGCCACTCTGGCGATCGCTTGGAAACGAAGGGCCTCGTGAGATGGACGGGCGGCGCACCGCCCGCGACCGGGCTCCGAAAGCGCACGTGGAGCACCTTTCGCCCAGGTCAGACGACCCTGCCGTAGCATCTGCGCATGATCACCGGAGCCATTAAGAGCCAAGTCGACAAGGTCTGGGACGCCTTCTGGTCGAGTGGCATCTCCAACCCCCTGGAAGTGATCGAGCAGATCACCTCCTGTTCGACCACGAGGACCCCGAAGCGGTGGCCCGCCTGATCGCTGACGCCATCCGCCCGGTCTACGACCACCCCGGCACGTTTGCGGACAGCCTCGCCCCTCATGTCGCCCGGTTCGGCCTGCGCAAGGGAGACGGACTCGGGCTGCTGCCTTGGTTCCTGGACATGACCGGCGACCCGGAGAAGGACCGGTGGATGGACGAGGCGCGGGCGCACGTCGACCGCGCCGCCGGAGCAGACATCCCCTATGGGCCGGCGTGGACGCCGTAGCGGCCTCTCACCGAGTGGCCACGCCAAGATCGGTGACCAGGTGGAGCGCTGTGCGAGTGGCAAAAGTCATACAGTACGGAGCTTCTGGGCCTCTAGTTATACTTTCGAACGTTAAAGTCGAACTCAGGAGGCGAAACGGCCATGAGCTTCAAGTTTCTCGGCCCCGACCCCGTCGAAGCTCAGCTGGAGGAGGTCCTGGCCAAGCTGGCCTCGGGGGAGCCGCCGAAGCTGATCGAGGTCGCCCAGGTCGACGTGAAGGAGGAACCCGGCCGGCGCGGACCAGGCGGATCGATTGTGCCCGGTGGCGCCGAGAACGAACTCGCCGCCCGATACCTGGCGGGGGAGATGGCGTGCATCGCGAACACATCACGGGGCGGCGCGATCATCCTGGGCGTCGCCGACGACGGGACGAGGATCGGAACCGAACTCGACCCCGAGTGGCTCCGCCACCGCATCTATGAACTGACCGAGCACAAGCTCACGGCCACCGTTCGAATTGTCGGCCTCGATGGGGTCCGGCTCCTCGTGCTGACCACGCCTGAGGCCATCGAGCCGATCCGCCACGACGGTAAATTGAAATGGCGCGTGGACGACAACTGCGTGGAGGTCGACGCAACGACCTGGCACGCCGGGCGCCTGCAACGGATCGGAGTCGACTGGTCCGCCCAGCCGTCCGGTCACACATTGGCCGACGTGAACCCGATTGCCGTGGAGGTCGCCCGGCGTTATCTGAGAGCCGCCGGCGACAACGGCGCAGCTGATCTGGCGGCTGCGACAGATGAGGACCTCCTCCGACGGCTGCACTTGGTCGACTCCGACGGCCGCCTCACCAACGCCGGTTCGCTCCTCTTCGTAGGCACGCCCGAGGTGGGAATCGACTACGTCCAACGGCCTGTGCACGGAGCAGACAGCACGAACCGAATCAGCACCAACCTGCCCCTCATCGAACAGATCGCCAACGTGGAGAATGCGAGCGGCGCCGCGAACAGGATGGTGCATCTTCCAGAGGGCTTTGCTCACAGGCAGGTCCGCGCCATCCCGGAACGAGCTTTGCGCGAAGCGATCGTCAATGGAGTCGTGCACCGCGACTGGCACTCTCCCCAACCGACCACCGTCGAGCACGTTGGTGATGTCCTGACCGTCACGTCCCCCGGGGGATTCATCGGTGGCGTTGCCCCTACGAACATCATCACGCACCCGGCAGTGCCGCGGTACCGCAGCCTTGCTCAGGCGATGGCCGACCTCAGGCTCGCCGAACGCGAGGGAATCGGCGTGGACCGCATGGTCCACGACATGCTCGCCCTCGGGCTCGCCGAACCGGTGATCTCGGAGATCGAAGGCCCCTATGTCAGGGTGGCGCTGCTCGGCGGCGATCCCGACAGCCATGTCGTCGACCTCTTGAATGCGATAGAGCCGCGCCAAGTCGCATCCGATGTGGACGCCCTGCTCATCATCGACCATTTGACACGCCGTGGGTGGATCGACCCGGCCTCCGCGTCGCCCGCCCTGCAGCGCCCACTGGTCGAGGCCGAAGCGGCCCTCGAGCGTCTTGCACGTGCACGCATCGGTGAGGGCGCGCTCATCACATCAGTCAGCGGCGTTCCAGGCGACCAGCCGCCGGCCTGGTGCATGTCCGAGCCAGCGCGAGCGAAGTTGGCAGAGCGAATGAAAGCGCTCGCCACCCCTGCGGGACGAACGGCGTCGATCATGGCGTGGGCGCTGGCTCGCGGACGAGTGTCGAGCACCGAGGCAGCCGACATCGTCGGCGTCAGCCAGGCCTACGCCGGGACGCTCCTGACCGAACTGGAATCCGAAGGAAAGCTGGTTGGGAGCCGAGAAACGAAGCTCGGCCGCGGGTTCCACTACGTTCCCGTCCAGACCACGGACTGAAACATGGCAGCGAAGGCCGGCGAGTTCTGCCGGTCCTTGCCGCCAAGGCTGCGTGGCGCGGCGGCCACCTTGCTGACCCATTCTCGCAGGTCAGCGGCGACGTTTGCCGACCTCGTACCTAAACACGTATCCGCGGCCCGATTTACGCGTTAGCTACTACCGAATCCGTAACCGTGCCGATAGACGCCGTGCTGTGGCTGGACAACGACAATGGCGCCTGACCAGGGGGGTCGAGAGCTCTGGGTAATCAGCCTGCTTCGGCCACTCGTTTGAGGTTCGCAAGGGTCTCCTCCATCCCCAACAAGGTGTTCGGCATGACCGACTCGATGATCGTGTCCTGCTGCTTCGCGGGCATGGCGTTGACGGTCTGGAGGCCGGAGGGCGTGAACGCCCACGATTCCTCCACCTCGGTGCCACCCTCGATACCAGTGAACGTGTAGCCCCACCGGGTCATGCCGTCCTCGTTTGTGTCGTCACCGCCCGGCGTCCCGATGGTGGCGAAGGCGAATTCCCGGCCGCGGTCGGCAACGAAGACCTTGCACCGCATTTCCCAGCTCCGCTCGCCCGTCACGTTGTGCCCGACGAACACCGCGCCCACCGAGGGGCTGGAACCACCCTCCCACTTGCATGCCCTGCACACCGGACTCCACTCGCCCATGCGGGTCACGTCGCTGATCATGCAGTACAGAGCCCCCGGCGGACGCGCCACATTGATGCGTCTTGTCAGCCTGTCGGAAACGTCCATGACAATGGACGATAATTGAACTGCGCCTCCTGCGATAAGAGATCCAGCTCCCACCTTCCCCGAGCGGGAGGAGAGTCGGGCTCATTGCGCGATGGTCACAGGCGATGGATTTCGTCCTGCGGCTCGTGGAGATGACCACGTGCTGTGGGTCAGTCTCAGTCCCGAACGGGGATGACCGGCTGGCGGGCTGACGTGAAGCGCTCCCGCGCCGAGGCGATCACGAAATCCATTTCGACTATTCCGAGGACCTATCGCAGAAGTCGATGGACCCCGTGTTCTGGGCCCGGGCGTGCCCGCTGCTCAAGTGTTACCGGCGACCCGTGCAGCCGCGGAGGAGGTCAGCCCTGGCCGATGAGCTCCTGGAGTGACCAGCGATTGCTGTCGGGGTCGTTGAAGTAGGCGAAGTGCCCCCACGGAAGATGCTGGATCTCGCTCACCTCAGCACCTCGGCCGACGAGCTGGGCGCGGGCGGCCTCGACGTCGGCGACGACGATCTGGATCGCAGCGGGGCCAACCGATTGGTCCGTGAGGCCGGTGCCGATCGCGATGGAGCACGCCGAGCCGGCTGGGGTGAGCTGTACGAAGCGGAGCTCGTCGCTGACGGCGTGGTCGTGGTCGAGGGTGAACCCCGCCTTGTCGACGTAGAAGCGGATCGCACGGTCTACGTCAGTCACCGGCACCATCACGAGCTCGATCTTCCAGTCCATCGTCTGCTCCTCGATATGACAACATATTGTCATGAGTACGGTACCGAGTCGACAGGATGCTGTCAACATCGGACCCCGCTCCGAAGTGGCCGAGGCCTTCAGCGCCCTCGTCGTGCTGCTGCTGCGGTGCGACAGCCTCCTCGTCGAGGCGGGGGACCGGCTGACGCGCGCATCGGGCCAGTCGAGCGCCCGCTGGCGGGTGCTCGCCGCGGCGGGAACGGCGCCGATGAGTGTCGCCGACATCGCCCGGGCGTGGAACCTGGCCCGCCAGAGCGTCCAGCGGCTCGCCGACGCCCTCGTCGGCTACGGACTGCTCTCCTACGAGGAGAACCCGCACCACCGGCGGGCGAAGCTCGCCGTGCTGACGCCGCTCGGGCGCCAGGTGCTGGACGACATCGAGGCGCGTCAGTGCGCGTGGGCGGAGGAGATAGGTTCCCGGATCGGTGCCGAGACAATCACCGACGTCGCGGTGGGCATCGGCGTCGTACTCGACGCGCTCTCCTCGGAGGCTGCTTCAGAGGGCTAGCCCTTGACGTGGAGTAGCTGCTGGTCTGCGGTGACCGCGATCGGCGCGTACCGCTGAGCAACCACCTCGCCACGCATCGGGTGTGATCACCGGTCCAAAACGACAGCGCGCACCGGCTGAAAACGACGGCGCGGGTTCGGTCAGAAGCTACTCGGAGGCGGGGGGCCGTCCACAGGTCCGGAAGGTCAGGGCCGTCGACGCCACTGCGGTCGACGAGAACGGGTCCTCTGGGCGAGACATCTCGGAGCACGACACCATCGCGACCGCTGACATCGGGAACTTCCCCGAACGCGCCTCCAATGTCGCACTACCTTCGGGTTCTGCCCCGACGAACTAGGGATGAAAACTAGGGATGAGGGCCCGACAAGCAGAAGGGCCGGTGCTCTCGCACCGGCCCTGACCTGCACTTTCGTTGGTGGCGGGGGCAGGATTTGAACCTGCGACCTTCGGGTTATGAGCCCGACGAGCTACCAGACTGCTCCACCCCGCGTCGGTGGACCGTCAGGCTACCACCTGGGGACGGGTCGCCGTCCAACGCGCCCGCCCCGCCGGCCACCCGTCCCGGGGCCGCGGTGGACGGGTCGGACGGATCAGCCGTTGAGGCCCGAGATGGCCGCCGATGCCGCGTTGGTGGTGGTGGTCGTGGTCGTGCTCGCCACCGGGCCGCCGGTGAGCGACTGCACGGCCTGCAGACTCGACTCGAGGTTGTTGATGTCGTTCTGGTAGGCGCCGAGGTTGCCGGCCTTGAGGTCGACCTGGGCCTGTTGATAGGCGGTCTGCGCCTGGGCCAGCAGGGCGCGGACCTGGGGCGACAGGCTGGCGGTCGATGTCCCGCCCGCCGCCGACGACGTCGACACCGGGGCCTGGAACAACGTGGACAACGCCGCCGACAGGGTGTTCCCGATGGCCGCCGGCTGGTTGCCGTAGACGGCGATCACCCGTTGCAGCTCGGGGATGGAGTTGCGCGACGACTCCACGTACAACGGCTGGATGTACAGCAGGGCGTCGGCCACCGGGATCATCAGCACGTTGCCGAGTAGCACCGACGAGCCGTTCTGGTTCAGCAGCGAGATCTGCCCCGACACGGCCGGGGTGGCGTCGATCTTGGCGGCCACGATGGCCGGTCCGTTGACCGGGTTGTCCCGGGGCGTGACGAACATCTTGAGCTCGCCGTACTCCCCGGGGTCCGAGCCCGCGATCATGAACCCGGACAGCGTCTGGATCTGGCTGCTCGTCGACACCGGGACGAATGCGTCGAGCAGGTTGAAGGACTGGTTCGCCTCGCCGGGGATCTTCATCACCTGGTAGATGGGCGACATCCGCACCAGCTGCCCGGTGGAGACGACCTGGCCCTGGGCGTTGACGGTCTGGGTGGTGGCGAGGGCCTGGGCCGGCTGGCCCGCACCGGGACTGGGTGACAGCGTCCAGGCGTCGGCGGCGCTGTAGAAGCTCTGGGCCCGGGTGATGTGGTACTTGCCGTACATCGTGGCCTGGACGGTGAAGATGTCCTCGGGATAGCGCAGGTGGGCCCGCAGGTCCGAGCTCATCTTCGACGCCGACGTGAACATGCCGGGGAACGCCTTCTCGTACGTCCGGATGATCGGGTCGCTCGGGTCCATCACGTAGAAGGTCATCTTGCCGGTGTAGGCGTCGATGAGGACCTTGACCGAATTGCGCACGTAGTTGAACGTGCCCGACAGACCGCTGCCGGCGGCGACCGCGCTGGTGTCGGCGTTCTGGGCGTACGGATAGTTGTCGGTCGTGGTGTAGGCGTCCTGGATCCAGTCGATGTGCCCGTTGAGCAGCACCGGGTAGGGATCGGCGTCGAGGCTCAGGAACGGCGCCGCCTTCGACACCCGGGCCTGCACGCCCCGGTCGAACATGAGGCGCGACTGGTTGGTGATCTGGCTGGAGATGAGCAGGTTGAGGTCGTTGAAGCGGACGGCGAACATCACCTGCTTGAAGAAGTTGGACAGCTGCACCCCGCCGTCGCCCGTGTAGTGGGTCTCGACGTTGGTGCCGCTGGTCAACTGGTAGTCGATCTCCGGCTGCTTGGTGTTGGCCACCACGTAGCCGGAGTTGTTCAGCCCGAAGTAGACGGACGGCTGGGTGACGACCGGCAGCCCGCTGTTCGACACCGGCGGCACCCCGCCCACCGCGAACTGCGGGTCGCCGTTGGAGGTGGCCACGTTGGCCGGCGACACGATCATCCCGTAGCCGTGCGTGTACTGGAGCGTGGTGTTCACCCACGAGGTGGACGGCAGGTCCTGGTCGTTGATCTCCCGCACGCCGACCACCACCGGGGTCTCCGCCCCGTTGATGTCGTAACGGTCGAGGGCCAGCGAGTTGAACTGGTAGTACGACCGCAGGTCCTGCAGCCGGTCATAGGTCGGCTGGGTCTGCGTCGGATCCCACAGCCGGACGTTGCCGAGCGTGTCGGCGTTGGCCGACAGCTGGGTGGCCGTCAGGGCGGCCGACGCCGGGTAGTTGACCGACTGGACGTCCTGGATCCCCATGGCGGCCCGGGTGGCGTTGATGTTGCGCTGGATGTACGGCCGCTCGAGCGTGTTCTGGGCGGGGTTGACCTTGAGGGCCTGGACGGCCGCCGGATAGATGGTGCCGGCGGTCAGTGCGACGAGGAACCAGAGGCCGACGCCCAGGATCGGCAGCGCCCACCCCTGTCGCCGGATGTTGTAGATGAGCAGCGCCGCCGCCGCCAGCGACACCAGGATCAGCAGCTCCAGGGCGGGCAGGCGGGCGTGGACGTCGGTGTAGCCGGCACCCTGGACGAAGCCGTTGGACGACAGGTCGAGGTTGAACCGTGCCAGGTAGTAGCCCACGGCCTTGGTCAGTGCGATCAGGCCGAGGATGACCGACAGGTGGGCCTTGACCGAGGGGCGCACCCTCGGCCGCTGGCCCTGCATGCGGATGCCGCCGTTCAGGTAGTGGCTGAGGGTGGTCACCAGCAGCACCACGATGAGGGCCACCAGCGTCCAGTGGATCACGAACTGCTGGAACGGCAGCGTGAACACGAAGTAGGCCACGTTGCGGTGGAATTGCGGATCGCTGGCGGTGAACGGGGTGCTGTTGCGGAACAGGATCCAGTTCTGCCACTGGCCCAGGGCCTGCGAGCCGACGATGAGCGACAGGACGACCACGACCGCCGCCCGCAGCCAGCGGGAGTAGGGGCCGACGACCTCGCGGTAGCGCTTGACGAACTCGTCCTCGGCGTCCATCGACGGGCCCTTGGGGGCGAGCCGCTCGGCGACCAGCAGGCTCACCAGCAGGAGGACGGCGAAGATGGCGCTGAAGACCAGCATCAGGCCGGCCTTGATCTCGAAGAGCTTCAGCCAGACGGCGTGGAGCTGCACCGAGGAGAACCACAGCGCGTCCGTGTAGAAGACGGCGAAGGTGTGCAGGAACACCAGCACCACGATGACCAGGATGACGGCGACGATGAGCCACCGCCGCCCACGGTGGCCCGTCCGCCCGGTCGCCGGAGGTATGTCGCTCGGAGTACGCACGGCAGCAGCCTAGGGGGTGCCGGGAGCGAGCAGGCATCGACAGCCCGGGTGGGCCGGAGGATGCGTGTGCCCCGTGGGGAACTCCTCCCCCGCCGACTGGACACCGTTGAGGCCGTTGTCCTCGCAGTCGGGGCACGGCGACTCGTCGGGCAGTGCCACGGCCACCCACTCGAGGGGGGTCCCGGCGGAGCCGGCGGCGGCCAGGCTCCCGAGGGAGAAGGCGGCCACCACGTGGTCCCCGGCCAGGCGCTCGATCCGCTCCCCCTTCCACTCCCGGAAGGCGGAGCCGATGTGCTCGGTGACGACGGACTCCTCCGCCGCGTCGAGCCCCTCGCCGCCCGCCAGGCGTCTGCGCAGCGGGCCCACGACGGACTCGGCGAGCTCGTGGGCGATGGCGATGAGGACGTCGGCCGACGGGCGCGGCCCGTCGGCGCCGACGAACGCGGCGCCGGCGTCGCTGGCCTCCTCGAGCAGCGGGAGGGCGGCCGTGGTGATCGAGTCGACCTGCTCGGTCTCGTCGGGCAGCAGCGCCGCCGACCACGTCGTCCCCTTGGCCCGCAGCCGGTCGAGCAGGTCGTTCTGGTTGTCCTGGAGCGAACGCTTGAGCCGGCGGGCCATCCCCGTCACGATCGGGGTGATGAGGTCGTCCCGCCGAACGGCCTGCGGATTCCGGGCCTGCGGCGGGCCGTCGCCCTCCTCGCCGTCGCCCACGTCCTCCGATACCTCCTGGTCCCCCGACCCCAACGGTCCGGTGGCGGCCTCCGCGGCCGGCGCCGTGGCGGCGGCGGTGCCGGTGTCGTCCTGGGCCGCCCGCAGTTTGGCGAAGAGCGCATCCACCTGTTCGACCGGGGGTGCGGCGGCAGTGGCGCCGTCCTCGGACCCGGCCTCCTCGCCACCGGCACCCGTGGCCGGGGTCGCCTCGGGCACGGGTGCGTGGGGCTCGGTATCGGCGTCGACTCCGGCCGCCCCCGGCTCCTCCGGCTCGGCCGCCTCGGCCTCTTCCGCCAGCAGCAGGGTGGCCAGCTCCTCGGGGGTCCCCTCGTCGTCGGGTCGGGCCGCCGCCTCGCGACCGGCCACCTCGGCCGCCATCCGGGCCTCGTCCTCGGCCTTGAAGAGGTCGTCGGCGATGGCCTCGACCGAGTGCTTCACGTCGTTCACCGTCTCGGCGAGGCGCTCGCGGCCGGCGCGGAGCTGCTCGATCTGGGCGTGGAGCACCTTGCGCCGGCGCGACAGGTCGGCCAGGACCCGGGCCCGCAGTGCCTGCGCCTCCTCCACCATGACCCGTCCTTCGGCCCGGGCGCGCTCGGTCAGCTCGTCGGCGTCGGCCCGCACCTTCTCCAGGGCGGCGGCCACCTGCTGCTCGGTCCGCTCACGGAGGGCGGCCGACGCCGTCTCGGCCTCGGCGAGACGCTCGGCGAGGAGGGCGTCGGCCCTGGTCTGGGCGTGTTCGGACACGTCGGTGGCCTCGGTCACCATGCGCTCGGACACCTCGGTCGCCTCGGCCACCATCCGGGCCGCCTCGGCCTGGGCGTTGGCCACCATCTCGGCGGCGGCGTCATGCGCGCTCTGGAGGACCCGCGCCGTCTCCTTGCCCACGGCGGTCGTCAGCATGGTGTCGTCGATGACCGGGTTGGCCGCCCGCCGCTCGGCGTCGGCCAGCTGGGCGAGCAGGTCCTGCTCGCGCTCGGCCTGGCCCCGCAGCCCGGTGGCGATCGATTCCAGGTAGTCCCGGACCTCGGTCGGGTCGAAGCCCCGCCGGACCGAGGCGAACGTGTGCCGGGCCACGTCGTCAGGGGCCAGGTGGGGGGAGGAGGTGATGGTCATCCGGCGTTCCTCGGGCATGGCGCAGAGCCTACGACCGCGGGTCGCGCGAACGGCTCATCCCGCGGAACGACTGGGTGCGGAGTCGAGCGTGGAGGGCGTCGAGTGCCCGCCGTTGGACTCGAGGACGTGCAGCGCCTGGTCGAGCGTGGAGACGGCGTAGATCTTCAACCCGGGCCGCTGCTCGGACAGCGCCGCCTTGTACTCCTGTGGCGGCACGAGGAAGATCGTCGCCCCGGCGTTCTCGACGGCGACCGTCTTCTGCGCCACCCCACCGACGTCGCCCACGTCGCCGGTGGCGTCCATGGTCCCGGTCGCCGCCACCGTGTGACCCCCGGTCAGTGACCCGCCGCCGAGGGCGTCGATCACCCCGAGCGTCATGGCCAGCCCGGCCGACGGGCCGCCGATGTCGGTGACGTCGATGGAGATGGGGAACGGGTAGGAGTAGTCGACCTGGTCCTCCGGTTCGATCCCGACGTCGACGGTCACCCACTCGCCCCCGACGTTCACCCTGGTGCGCTCCAGCGTCAGCCGCACCGGGACGGCCGCGCCGGTCCCGTTCCTGCGGACGGAGAAGACCACCGTCTGGCCCGGGTGGTGGGCGCTGATCGCCTGGCCGAGCGCTTCGGCCGTCAGCGTGGGTGTCCCGTCGAGCGCGGTGACCACGTCGCCAACGTTGAGCACCCCGTAGGCGGGTGTCCCGGCGAACGTCCCGGCGATGACGGCGCCGGCCGGAGTGCCCGGCACGGCGTAGCCCAGGTGCCGCAGGGCCGCGGTCTTGGCCGCCTGTTCGGCCTGGGACATCTCGAGCGCGCCCTGGGCGTCGAGCTCGTCGGGCGAGGTGCCGCCCGTGACCGACGGCAGTGAGTAGAGCGCCGTGTTCGACTGCAACTTGAAGAACAGGTACGACAGCGCGTTGACCCGGGCCTCGCGCACGTCGGTCAGCAGGACCGGGTGGGTCACCGGGTGGGACTTGGACGGTGGGACCGTGATGAACGGTTGCACCGACTGTGCCGTCCCGGGCTGGATGGCGTAGTAGTCGAGGTTGATGCGGCTGGCCACCACGGCGGCCACGACCAGCACCGCCACGATCGTCCACACCCACGTCCACCGCGAACGCCGGCGGCGGCGGGCGGGCGGCGCGAAGGGTGCCGGCGGCACCGGGGGTCCGGTCGGCGGGGCCGGGGCCGCCGGCGGTCCGGGCGGCGGGGCGACGGTCGGCGCGGGCACGGGGGCCGCCGCGTACGGGGAGGGGAAGGGGTCCCGGTCGGCGGTGGCCTCCGGCCCGGTCGGCTGCTCGGCGTCGGTCATAGTGGTGAGGTGCAGCCTGCCACGGAACCTGGTGCCGACGACATCACCGGCAGGCGCCGTGACGTGGCCCGGGCCGGCCACACCGGTGACACGGGGCGGGCGCGGGCCGGCCTGGTCGACCCGGCCCCGGCCGTGCGGGCGACCGCACTCGGTGCCCTGGACCGCCTCGGCGCGCTCGGCGACGACGAGCTCGGCGCCGGACTGTCCGACCACGACCCCACCGTGCGGCGCCGGGCCGCCGAACTGTCCGCCACCCGGCCCGCGGTCGACGTGGTCGCCCTGCTCGACGACCCCGACGCCTCGGTCGTGGAGATGGCGGCGTGGGCCACGGGCGAGCGGGAGGACGGCGGAGCGGTGCACCGGCTGGTGCTGCTGTCGGCGGCCGACGGGGGCCATCCGGACCCGCTGTGCCGGGAGGCGGCCGTCGCCGCACTCGGGGCCATCGGCGATCCGGACGGGCTGCCCGCCGTGCTCGCCGCGCTCGACGACAAACCGGCCGTCCGCCGTCGGGCGGCGGTCGCCCTGGCGGCCTTCGAGGGACCGCTGGTGGACGCGGCACTGCACCGCTGTCTCGAAGACCGCGACTGGCAGGTGCGACAGGTGGCCGAGGACCTGCTCGCCGTCGACTGAACGACCGGGGCGGCGGCGTCCACCGGACCGGTACGCCCTCCGCCGGCTCAGATCTCGGCGGCCGCGAAGATCGGGCGGAGGCTGTCGAACGAGTCGAGGCACAGACCCGCACCCCGCACCACGCACTCGACGGGATCGGCCACGGTGTGGACGGGCACATCGGTCTCCCGGGCCAGCAGCTCGGCCAGCCCGCGCAGCCTCGATGCGCCGCCGAGCAGGTGGATGCCCTCGTAGATGATGTCCTGGGCCAGTTCGGGTGGCGAGTCGGAGAGACACCCGAGCACCGTGTCGACGATCAGCTCGACCTGGTCCCGCAGCGCGAACCGCATCTCGTCGGCGGTGAGCTCCACCGTCCGCGGTCGGCCCGTCGCCACCTCGCGCCCACGCGCCTCGACCCGCGCTTCGCCCTCGTAGGGCAGCGCCGAGCCGATGGCGATCTTCAGCTCCTCGCCGGTGCGCTCGCTCACCGCCACCCCGTACTTCTGTCGGACGTACTCCTGGATGTCGGCGTCCATGTCGTGGCCGCCGCACCGGACGGCACGGTAGGCCACGATGCCGCCGAGGGAGATGACGGCCGTCTCGGTCGTGCCGCCGCCGACGTCGACGACCATGCTGCCCACCGGCTCGTGCACCTCGAGGCCGGCGCCGATGGCCGCCGCCATGGGCTGCTCGATGAGGTGGGCGGCCGATGCCCCGGCCCGTCGGGCGGCCTCCTTGACGGCCCGGCGCTCGACCGAGGTGATGGCCGAGGGCACGCAGATGAGGACGCGCGGCCGGTTGAGCTTGGTCACGCCGGCCCGGTGGAGGAGGAGGCGGATGGTCCGCTCGGTGATGTCGAAGTCGGTGATGGCCCCCTCGCGCAGCGGCCGCACGGCGACGATGTAGCCGGGCGTCCGGCCGATCAGCTGCCAGGCCTCGTCGCCCACGGCCAGGACCTCGTGGGTCCGTGTGTTGAGGGCGATCACCGTGGGCTCCTCGAGGATGACCCCGCGTCCCCGGGCGAACACCTGGGTGGTCGAGGTCCCGAGGTCGATCGCGAGGTCCCGTGCCACCCGACCATCGTAGGTGGTCGACCACCCCCGCGGCCCCGGCCGTCGTGGCCGGTGGTGGAGCGACCCGGAGGCGCCGACGTCCGGAGGCGGCGCGCCGTCCCTTCGGACCCCCGTGTCGGTAACCTTCCACCCGTGCGCGGACAGGACGACGACGGCTTCGGCGTGCCGGAGAACGAGGACGGAGACGCCGAGGACGGTCCGCTGCGCGGCTGGGTCCACCCCGACGACCGGCTGTGGCTGCACCCGTCCGAACGCGCCGCGGCCGCGGCGGCCGGGCACCTGCCGCCGGTGCGCCCGACCGCCACCCGGCCCGGGATGCGCGGGACCTGGGTGGTCGGTGGCCTGACGGTGTGCGTGGCCCTCGCCCTGGTCGTAACGGGCATGGTGGTCGCCGCCGGTTCCGACTCCGCCACGCCGGCTACCACCGGTGTCGTGTTCACCGGGGTGCCGAGCACCGAGGTGAACCTCAGCCACCTGACCTCGACCCACCAGATGATGCAGCTCGCCTCGTCGGCCCAGGACTCCACGGTGGCGCTCGTGGTGACGGTCGACGGACGCAGCCATGTCGGCACCGGGATCGTGGCCGAAGCCGGCGGCATCGTCGTCGCCATGCGCCCCACCGTCGCGGGCGCCAGTCAGGTGACCGTGGTCGAACGGGACGGCACCCGCCAGACCGCCCTGCCGGTCGGGGCCGACCCGACCACCGGCATCGTCGTGTTCCGCATCCCCGACGACCTGCCGGCGGCCGACCTGACCACCGGGGACCCGGCCACCGGGTCGTTGGCCGTCGCCCTGACCGAGTCGGCGCGCCGCCACGGTGCCCCGGACGCCCATCTGTACGCGGGGACCGTGCTCTACGCCGGGCTCGCCGCCGGTGGAGTGCCCGGATCACCCTCGGGTTTCTGCGCCACCGCCATCGACGCCCCCCTCGGCACCGGCGACATCGGCAGCCCGCTCGTCGAGCCGTCGGGCGCCGTGGCCGGAGTGCTGGACGCCGTGACCGGTGCGGGTGGCTCCCGGACGGCGGTGTTCCTGCCGGCCGAGCTCGTGCGGGATGTCGCCGCCCAGATCGTGGCCCACGGGTCCGTGCTCCACGGCGTGCTCGGGGCGGCCGTCGTCGACCCGCCGGGGGCGGCCGCCGGATCCGCCGACGCCGGGGCGCTGGTCGAGTGGGTGACCGCCGGGGGATCGGCCGCGCAGGCCGGCCTCGAGCCCGGGGACCGGATCGTCGCCGTGGACGGGGCCCAGGTGCGGTCGGTGGCCGAGCTCGTCACCCGGCTCTATGCCGACCCGCCCGGGACCGAGCTCCCGCTCACGGTCGTGCGCTCGGGCGGCACCGTCGACACCACCGCCGTCCTCGGCGACCGGTAGCGCTCCGACGGGGCACGCCCGATCCGGGGGGGGGTGGACCCGGACCGTGCCGGCCCGGCGCGACGCACCGCCGGCCACGGCCGGGCCGTAGCATGCAGCTATGGCACCTCCCGATCCCGCCGATCCCGGGAACCCGTTCCAGTCGCTGCTCGGCGACCTGATGAACATGCTCGGGTCCAACGGACCCGACTCGTGGGAGATGACCCGGGCCTTCGCCCTCAACGTGGCCACCGGGGGGACCCCCGAGTCCAACGTCGAGCCGCTCCAACGGATCCAGGTGGAGCAGCTGTCCCGGGTGGCCGAGCTCAACGTCATCGAAGCCACCGGCATGCCGGTGACGCCCGACGGCCGCCGGCTGACGTGCGTACCCGTGGGGCGCGGCGACTGGACGGCGCGGGCGCTCGAGTCCTGGCGGCCCGTGCTGGCCGAGATGGCCACCCCACCACCGACCCCGAGCACCGACACCGACACCGGCGACGGCACCGGCGCCGACCTCGACCCGTCGCTCGACCCGACCGGCGGCATGGCCGCCATGCTGGGCCAGTGGGCCTCCGCGGTCGGCCCGATGTTCTTCGGTCTCCAGATCGGCTCGGTGGTCGGCCACCTGTCGCAGCGGACGCTCGGGCAGTATCCGCTGGCGCTGCCGTGGGCGCCGTCGGACGAGCTGCTGCTCGTGACCTCCAACATCGCCGAGTTCGCCCGGGACTGGAGCCTCCCCGAGGAGGAGGCACTGCTGTGGGTGTGCGCCCGGGAGCTGGCCACCAACTCCGTGCTGACCCGCCCCGCGGTGCGCGTCCGGTTCGAGGAACTCCTGCACACCTACGCCGAGTCGCAGGCCGCCGCCCAGCAGGACCTGGCCGGCAAGCTCCGCGGCATCACCGGCGGGGACGACCTCGGCGCTCTCGGCCAGGGCATGGACCTGGAGTCGCTGCAGGGCATGTTCGGCGATCCCGAGGCGCTCCTCGGCGACCTCCTGACCCCGGAGTCACGCCGGACCTCGGATCAGCTCACGGCGCTCGCCGTCGTCGTCGACGCGTACGCCGACCACATCGCCACCGTGGTCGGGGCCAAGCTCGTCGGCGCCCACACCCAGCTCGCCGAGGCCTGGTACCGGCGGCGCACCGAGCGCGGCAAGGGCGAGGAGGCGGCCGGCGCGCTGTTCGGCCTCGACCTCGACCAGGCCCAGGTGGACCGGGGACGGGCGTTCGTCGCCGGGGTGATCGAACGGGCGGGCGAGGAAGGCCTCGGTCGCCTGTGGAGCCCGGCCCGCAACCTGCCGACGCCGGCCGAGGTCGATGCGCCCGGACTGTGGCTGGAGCGGATCGCCCTGCCCGAGCTCGACGCACCCGCCGGCGACTGACCGGGGCGCCGCCCGCGCCCCGTCCGGTCAGGCCGGTGCGTCGCCGACCGGCTCGGCGCCGGCCGTGGGCTCCGCGGTGGCCGGCTCCTCCTCGGGAAGGCCGAGGTCCCATTCGAGCAGGATGTTCTCCCGCTCGGCGTCCCGGATGACCCGCTCCCGGTTGCGCCGGTACTGGGGGTCGTGCGGCGGCAGCAGGACGAGGCGTGCGTTGGTGCGACGCCGGAATTCCTCGATCAGCGCGGGGTCGCCGAAGTCGGAGCGGACGTCCCAGTGCGGCGCGACCGGGCCGAGGTACACGATCCGCACGTGGCCGACGGGCGGCTGCGGCTCGGCCTCCTCCTCGGGGAGGGTCGGATCATCGGTGACCGGGGTCATGGCAGTGGTTCCTCCTGGGACGGCAGTGGGCCGATCCTACCGCTGCGCCACCCGGGCACCGTCCCGGGCGCCGCGCCGGCACGCGCCGGAGGCCCGGGAGGGGGCCCTCCGGCAGAGCCGACGGACCCAACATAAGAAGGCCCAGGTGCCAGATAAGAATCCGGTGAGGAAAGCCGCAGAACCCCTGGATTCCGCACCGTTCCGGGCGATGGGGCGCGACACTGGCAGCACAACGGATGCGAGCGCACCAGCGGCCGGAACGGCCCACGGGAGCGACCGGACATCCCCGAGGATCACGGAGGTTCCCATGGACGCGGACTGGATGGAAGTAGGGAAGTGCAAGGAGCTGTCACCGTCCATCTTCTTCCCCAGTGACGGTGTGGGCGTCCAGGAGGCCCAGCGCATCTGCGCCGAGTGCCCCGTCGCCGATCAGTGCCTCGAGTACACGCTGACCGAGCGCGTCGACCACGGCGTGTGGGGCGGCAAGTCCGAGCGCGAGCGCCGGCGCATCCTGCGCCGCCGCCGGGTCGGCCTGAGCGTCGTCGGCGCCGGCGCCTGACCGGCTGGTGACGCCGGCCGTCGCCCCTGTCGTCGGGCTGCCGGCCGAATGCGTCGTCAACATCAGCGAGGGGCGTGACACCGAGGTCGTCGCCGCCGTGGCCGCCGCCGGGGGGGACGAGCTCCTCGACGTCCACGCCGACCCCGATCACCACCGCTCGGTCCTCACCCTGGGCGGCCCGCTGGCCGCGGTGGAGGTGGCGGCCCGGCGGGTGGCGGCCGCCGCCGTCGCCCACATCGATCTGAGCACCCATCGTGGGGTGCATCCCCGGCTGGGCGCCGTCGACGTCGTGCCGTTCGTCCCGTTGGTCGACGCCTCCGGCGTCCCGACGCCGTGGGAGGCCGTGCTGGTCGCTCGCGACACCTACGCCCGCTGGTCGGCCGACGAGCTCGGCGTCCCCTGCTTCCTCTACGGGATGGAGCGCACCCTGCCCGACGTCCGACGCGGTGCGTTCACCACCCTGGCCCCCGACACCGGGTCCACCGTGCCCCATCCCACCGCCGGTGCCACCGCCGTCGGGGCCCGCGGTGTGCTGATCGCCTACAACGTGTGGATCGAGGCGGCCGGTCCCGACCGGCGTCCGGCCGACGAGGTGGAGGGCGTGGCCAGGACGCTCGCCGCCGGCATGCGGCGACCCGGTCTGCGCACGTTGGGACTGGCGGTCGGGGAGGGCGCGCAGGTCAGCTGCAACGTGGTGGACCCGGACCGGGTGCCGCTCACCGAGGTCTACGACGACGTCGTCCGCGGTGCGGCGGCGCAGGGGTGCACCGTGCACAAGGGCGAACTGGTCGGACTCCTGCCGGAGTCCGCGCTCGCAGCCGTGCCCCGACAGAGACGGCGTCAGCTCGGGCTGTGCGCCGAGGACACCATCGAGTTCCGCCTGGGATCCCGCCGGGGCTGACCGGACCAGCGCCGGCCCCGGGGAACCCTCCGCCTACGACGCGGCGGCCGCCCGCCGCTGCATGGCACGCTGACGGCGCAGCCGACGTCGCTCGCGCTCGGACAGCCCACCCCAGATGCCGAACTTCTCGCCGTTCGCCAGGGCGTACTCGAGGCAGTCCTCCCGCACGACGCACCCACGGCACACTTCCTTCGCCTCACGGGTGGACGCACCCCGCTCGGGAAAGAAGAGGTCGGGGTCGACCCCCATGCAATTCGCCTTGGTCTGCCATGTCCGCTCTTGGGGCCCGTACATCAACGACACCATGTCCATCGCCAGACCTCCCTCCCACTCATCCATGCGGTTTCGCGTGAAACCGCATAGCACGGATGTAACTACAGGTATGTAATCCTTCCCCATAACCCGGGGAAACGCAAGAAAAATGTGGGCGCGCGTGTCACCACCCCTGGCAGATCACCCGCCGACGGGGCCGGGTGCCGCTCCCGGTGGCCCGCACCGCAGACCGCGGACGGCCGGTCGATCCGGCGGGTGCGCGCTCGTGCGGGTCCCGTCGATCTCCCCCGTCGCGCACGCCGGTCGACGCCGTCCGTGCGCCCGGCGCAGGCCCGCGTCGAGCTTCGGTGACCGGTGCTGCTCCCCCACGGGGCACCCCGCGGGGTGTCCCCGTGGGGTGCCGGTCAGCCGGCCCGTCGCCCCCGCGAGCGGACGGTGGTCTTGTGGTTGAGGAAGTCGACGAGCACGTAGTCGCCCAGTTCGCCGGGGGTCGTGGCGAACGTGCGCCCCTTGTTGATGCGGGACAGCTGGTCGACGAAGCCCCACAGGCCGCGGTCGGGATCGAGCAGGAACGTGTTGATGGTGATCTGGGCCCGGGTGCACCGGAGCACCTCGGCCAGCGTCAGCTCCAGGGTCTCCTGCACCGGCGGGTAGTTGAAGAAGACGTCGTAGCCGAGGCCCCCGTCGTAGGGGACGATGTGCGCGGTGGGCTCGCCGTCGGTCACCAGGATGATCTGCTTCGTCCCCTGCTGGTGGGCGAGCATCTTGCGGGCCAGGATCAGCCCGTGCTGGAGGTTGGTCCCGTACACGTAGTCCCACGACACGGTGGGAAGGTCCTCGGGCTCGATCTCCCGGGCCACCTCGGAGAACCCGACCAGGCCGAGGTAGTCGCGGGGGAACCGGGTGCTGATCAGCGTGTGCAGCGCCATGGCCATCTTCTTGGCCGGGACGAAGTTGTCGCGCATCGGCATCGACAGCGACAGGTCGAGCAGGAGCACCGTGGCCGAGCGGGTCAGGGCCTCGGTCTCGACCACCTCGAAGTCGTCGGGGTGCAGTCGCACCGGCACGCCGCTGCCGGCGCGGCGCACGGCGTTGTGGACCGTGCGGGACAGGTCCAGGTTGAACGGGTCGCCGTACTCGTAGGGCTTGGTCGTCTCCTCGCGGTCGTGGCCGGTGCCGGTCCACGTGGTGGCGTGGTTGCCCACCCGGTCCTTGGTGAGCTGGGAGAAGAGGTCGGACAGGGCCTGCTGGCCGATCCGGCGGGTGCCCTTCGCCGTGAGCTCGTAGCGCCCCTCACGCTGGTCGATGAGTCCCGCCTCCTCGAGCTGCTTGGCCAGCTTGGCCAGGCGGTCGAGGGAGTTGGCGGCGTCCTCGCCCAGGCTGCGTCGGACCTTGTCCAGATCGACCTCGGACAGCGACGCCGGCGAATTGGCCGCCCGGAGGTAGCCCTCGAGGTCGTCGAGGTCGCGCAGGCGGCCGGCGGCGTCGGTGCCCTCCCCCATGCCCATCGGGTCGTCCCCCCGGAACCGGAAGCGCTGGTCCCACCCCGCGTCGGGGAACGCCTGCTGCAGGTTGCCGGCAAGCCGGTCCACCTGCCAGCGCAGGTCCATGTCCTCGAGCAGCGATTCGGCGAGCCCCTGGAGCTGGGACCGCTGCTCGGGCGACATCGAGTTCCACATGGCCTGGGCCGCCGCCATCCGGGCGGCCAGCTGCTCGAGCAGTTCGTCGAGGTCCTTCGGGTCGCCGGGGAACAGGTCGCCGAACTGCTCCATGAACGACTCGAAGGTCGGATCGAGCGGCTCGTCGGCCGCCCGCTGCTCCATCATCCGGTTGAGGGCGTCGAACGCCTGGCGCATGTGCTCCAGCTGGGCCGGGTCCGGATTCGAGAGCGACTCGGACATCTGGTCGAAGTACGTCTTGGCGACCTCCTCGCGCAGACGCTCCATCAGTTCCTCGAAGTGCTCGCGGGCCTCGGACGACACGAACTCGTAGTGCTGCAGCGAGCGCACCTGGCCGGCGAGGTCGTTCGGGAGCAGGTCGAGCTCCATCCGCCGCTCGGCCACGACCTGGTCGGTGACCTCCTGGCGTCGCTGGTCGCCGGAGTCGCGTGCGTCGGCCTCCAGCCGCCCGATCCCGAGCCGCTCCTCGCGCAGCACGTCCTGGAGCTCCTCGGCGATCTCGGTGTAGGCGCCGCCGAGGTCGCCCTGCTCGAGCAGGTCCTCGCGTTCGGCGCGCAGCTGGTCGAGGAGCTCGCGCAGCCCCTGGACCTGGTCGCCGTCGGGGGTGCGCCATCCCCGGTTGAGCATCCGCTGCAGCGCCTCCTGCAGGTCCCCGTTGGCCAGCAGGTCATCGGTGAGCTGCGACAGGACGGCGTCGGCGTCGTCGCCGGCCGACTCCTGGGAGCCGTCCCAGCGCCGGTAGTCGTACCGCCAGGTCATCCCCGACCCCGGTACGTCGCACGGGGCCCGGCGGCCTCCTTGTTCAGCCGCTTGGTCAGGTGCAGGCCCTCGAGGATGAACTCGGTGGCGCTCGCCACCATCCCGGGGTCCTCGGACCCGCCCGTCAGCGACAGCACCGGCGCCGACAGGGCCGGGACCCGCTCGAGGATCTCGGCGTAGGCGTTCGACGGCAGGTCGTCGCCGGCGTGCACCACCGTGTCCTCGGTGAAGGCGCCGACCACGGCCTGCGGTTCGGCCAGGTGCACCCGGCGCCGGAACACCAGCAGCACGGCGGCGTTGACGATCTGACCGAGGATGGCGCCCTCGCGACCCTCTTCCAGCGACTCGATCTCCACCTTGCCCTGGGTGGAGGACAGGAGCGACTCCAGGTCCGACACCCGGGGGACGGCCTCGGACTCGCCGTTGCGGAGCGCACGGCGGGTGGCGTTGGCCACGAGCGTCTCGTAGTTGGCGATGGTGAGACGCACCGACACCCCGGACCGCTGGTTGAGGTGGGGGCTCTGGCGGGCCAGCTGGCTGATCTCGGCCACCACCTCGGCCATGAACCCGGGGACGAGCACCCGGGGGGCACCCACCGCACCGGCGGTGTCGGGTCCGCGGCCCGGCAGGTCGGCCTCGGACTCGGCGATCCGGAGCTCGGTGGCGGCGTCCGGCGGGTAGTGGGTGCGGATCTGGGCCCCGAAGCGGTCCTTGAGCGGGGTGATGATCCGGCCGCGGTTGGTGTAGTCCTCGGGGTTGGCCGTGGCCACCAGCACGATGTCCAGCGGCAGACGGACCCGGTGCCCACGGATCTGCACGTCGCGCTCCTCGAGCACGTTCAGCAGTCCGACCTGGATGCGCTCGGCCAGGTCGGGCAGCTCGTTGACGGCGAAGATGCCGCGGTTGAGCCGGGGCACCAGCCCGTAGTGGATGGTCAGCTCGTCGGACAGGTACCGGCCCTCGGCGACCCGGATGGGATCGACCTCGCCGATGAGGTCGGCGATGGAGGTGTCGGGCGTGGCCAGCTTCTCCCCGTAGCGGTCGCTGCGGTGGACCCAGGAGATGGGCAGGTCCTCGCCCGCCTCGGCCAGCAGGTCCTTGGCGAAGCGCGAGATGGGGTGGAACGGGTCGTCGTTGATCTCCGAGTGGGCCACGATCGGCAGCCACTCGTCGAGGAGCCCCACCAGGGAGCGGATGATACGGGTCTTGGCCTGGCCGCGCTCGCCCAGCAGGATCACGTCGTGCCCCGCCAGGACGGCGTTCTCCAGCTGCGGGAGCACCGTGTCCTCGAACCCGAGCACCCCGGTCACGAGCGGCTCACCGGCGGCGATCCGCGCCGAGGCGTTCCGGCGGATCTCGTCGGCCACCGGCATCGGGGTCCAGCCGGCCTGGCGGAGCTGGCCCAGGGTGGTGATGTCGGGCGGCGGCGTCAGCCGGGCGGACAGGTCGACCCGGCTACCGGTGTCGTCGGGGCGGTGGGCGGGCTCCGGGGAGGTCATGCGCCCGAGCCTACGCGTGGCGTCGCCGTCGTGGCGCGGCGGGACCGGGACCCCCCGGACCCGGTCCCACGGCCCGTGTTTCGCACGGCGTGCCCAGGGATGGAATGATGAGTGCCTGCCAGCTCGCAGACCTCTGGGACTGCGCGCGTCAGGGCGCCTGGCGCCCTGTGGACCACGGCCCCGAGCGGCCGGACAATTCGGCCGAGCACGGCCTGACGAGGGAGATGAGCTTTGACCACCTTGGAGGACGCATCAGCAGGTCCGGCGGTCACCCCGGTCACCCTGGGCGGGGCGCGTGGCGGACCGGACGTCGCCACCCTGCGGACCGACCGCTACTGGGTCCAGCCGGTGGTGACGTTCGTGGTCCTCACCTCGTTCGTGGCCTACGCCAGCTGGGCCGCCTTCGTGAACAAGAACTACTACGTGGGGGCCTCGTTCAACCGGGACCTGATCTCGCCCTTCTACTCCCCCTGCCTGGTCGCCAGCTGCGTGCCCGGTGCCGCCCACACCCCCACCATCCCGTGGTGGCAGATCTCGCCGGCGCTCCTCATCCTGATCTTCCCGCTGGGTTTCCGGATGACCTGCTACTACTACCGCAAGGCCTACTACCGGGCGTTCTGGCTGGCGCCGCCGGCGTGTGCGGTGTCGGACGGCCACGGGGCCTACACCGGTGAGTCCCGGTTCCCGCTGCTCCTGCAGAACGCCCACCGGTACTTCTTCTACTTCGGCGTCATCTTCAACGTGATCCTCACCTACGACGCCGTGCTGGCCTTCCGGCAGGGCACCGGCTGGGGCATCAGCGTGGGAACCGTCGTGCTCTGCGTCAACGCCGTCCTCCTGTGGCTGTACTCCCTCAGCTGCCACGCCTGCCGCCACCTGTGCGGCGGTGGGGTCAAGCAGTTCTCCCAGGCACCCATCCGCTTCAGGATCTGGAAGGCGCTCACCCCCCTCAACGGCAAGCACATGCTCTTCGCCTGGATGAGCCTGGTCTTCGTCGCACTCACCGACCTGTACGTGCGTCTGGTGGCCAGCGGTGCCATCCACGACGCCGGCTTCCACTTCTAAAGGCGACGCGCACATGACCGATTACGAGAGCCACGATTTCGACGTCATCATCATCGGGGCCGGCGGCGCCGGCCTCCGGGCCGCGGTCGAGGCCCGGTCCATGGGCCTGCGCACCGCGGTGGTGTGCAAGTCGCTCCTCGGCAAGGCCCACACGGTCATGGCCGAGGGTGGCATGGCCGCCGCCATGGGCAACGTCTACCCCGAGGACAACTGGAAGGTGCACTTCCGGGACACCATGCGGGGCGGCAAGCTGCTGAACAACTGGCGCATGGCCCAGCTGCACGCCCAGGAGGCGCCGGACCGCGTGCGCGAGCTCGAGGCGTGGGGCGCACTCTTCGACCGCACGGCCGACGGCCTCATCCTCCAGCGGGACTTCGGCGGCCACCGCTACGCCCGGCTGGCCCACGTGGGTGACCGCACCGGCCTGGAGCTCATCCGCACCATGCAGCAGAAGGCCGTGGCCGACGGCATGGAGGTCTTCATGGAGCTCAAGGTGCTCCGCCTCCTCCACGACGCCGACGGCGCCGTCTCCGGCATCGTCGGCTACTGGCGGCCGACCGGGAAGTTCGTGGTCATCAGGGCCAAGGCGGTGGTGCTCGCCACCGGCGGCGTCGGCAAGAGCTGGATGTACACGTCGAACTCGTGGGAGTCCACCGGCGACGGCCACGCCATGGCGCTGTGGGCGGGCGCCGACCTCATCGACATGGAGTGCATCCAGTTCCACCCGACCGGCATGGTCTGGCCCCTGTCGGTGCGCGGCATCCTGGTGACCGAGGGCGTGCGCGGTGACGGCGGCGTCCTGCGCAACTCCGAGGGCGACCGGTTCATGTTCGACTACGTGCCCGAGATGTTCCGCGCCGAGACGGCCGACTCCGAGGACGAGGCCGACCGGTGGTACGACGACCACACCGCCGGTCGCCGCCCGCCGGAGCTGCTCCCCCGGGACGAGGTCGCCCGGTCGATCAACTCCGAGGTCAAGGCCGGCCGGGGCAGCCCGCACGGCGGCGTCTTCCTCGACATCGCCACCCGGCGATCCGCCGAGGACATCCGCCGTCGCCTCCCGTCGATGTACCACCAGTTCAAGGAGCTCGCCGGCGTCGACATCACGGCCGAGGCCATGGAGGTGGGTCCGACCTGCCACTACATCATGGGTGGGGTCCGGGTCGATGCCGACACCACGGCGGCCACGGTGCCCGGGCTCTTCGCCGCGGGCGAGGTGGCCGGCGGCATGCACGGGGCCAACCGCCTCGGTGGCAACTCGCTCTCCGACCTCCTGGTGTTCGGCCGGCGCGCCGGCCTCGGGGCCGGCGAGTTCGCCAGCGGGCGCACCGGTGCCGTCACCGTGGACGAGGGGCAGATCCAGCAGGCGATCGACGCCGCCGTCGCCCCCTTCGAACGCGAGGACGGCGAGAACCCGTACGACATCCAGCAGGCCCTGCAGGAGACCATGCAGAGCCTGGTCGGAATCATCCGCACCGGCTCGGAGCTCGAGGAGGCGCTCGGGAAGATCGAGGCGCTCGAGGAGCGGGCCGACAACATCTCGCTCGCCGGCGGCACCATCTACAACCCCGGATGGAACCTCACCACGGACCTGCCCTCGATGCTCACCATCTCCCGGTGCACGACCATGGGTGCCCTCAACCGCAAGGAGAGCCGCGGCGGCCAGACCAGGGACGACTACCCGACGGCCGACCCCGAGATGGGCAAGATCAACTTCGTCGAACGCATCACGGACCCGTCGGCCGCCCCGCGCGGCGTCGGCGGCACACCGTCGGTGCGGTCGATCACCAGCCAGCCCGAGCCGGTCCCGGTGATGCCGGACGAACTCCGGGCACTTCTCGAGGAGGCGAACTGATGGCCGAGGACATCATCCGCAGCGACCAGAGCGGCGAGGTCACCATGCGCGTCTGGCGTGGGGACGAGTCGGGCGGCGAGTTCACCGAGTACGTGATGCCCGCCCAGGAGGGCGAGGTCGTCCTCGACGTGATCCACCGGGTGCAGGCGTCCGAGGCACCCGACCTGGCGTGCCGCTGGAACTGCAAGGCCGGCAAGTGCGGCTCCTGTTCCGCCGAGATCAACGGCAAGCCGTCGCTCATGTGCATGACCCGGATGGACACACTGCCCCCGGGCGAGACGGTGACGGTGGCGCCCATGCGCGCGTTCCCCGTGATCCGCGACCTGGTCACCGACGTCTCCTACAACTACGAGGTGGCCAAGCGGATCCCACCGCTCAGCGCCCGACCCAAGACGGAGGACGAGGAGGAGGCCGGCGGCTACCGGATGGCCCAGATCGACGTCGAGCGGAGCCAGGAATTCCGCAAGTGCATCGAGTGCTTCCTGTGCCAGGACGTGTGCCACGTGGTGCGCGACCACGAGGAGAACAAGACGGCCTACGCCGGCCCCCGGTTCTTCATCCGTTCGGCCGAGCTCGAGATGCACCCGCTGGACACCAACGACCGCCGACAGCTGCTCCAGGAGGAGCAGGGCCTCGGCAAGTGCAACATCACCAAGTGCTGCACCGAGGTCTGCCCGGAGCACATCAAGATCACCGACAACGCCATCATCCCGCTGAAGGAGCGGGTGGTCGACGCCAAGTACGACCCCGTGGCATGGCTCGGGCGCAAGATCCGCAAGCGCACCAAGCGCACCGCCGACGAAGCGGCTGCCGAGGCCCCGGCGACCGGGCCCGCGGCGGTGCTGCCTCCGGGTGGCGTCCACGGTGTTCCCCAGCCCCACCCGGACGGGGCCGTCGGGTCAGCCGCCCCCACGGTCGACGTGGCGACCATCGGGGCGGACCCCGTGGCCACCGGCGTCGAGACGGACCCGCCGCAGTCCGACGACGCCGGCGGGTGAGTCCGCACCGGATCACGGGGCGCGCACGGGGCCGGGCGTGCCCCGCTTCCTGACCCCCGACTGGGTCGACGCGTTCAACGCCGCCCTCGACGGCGTGCGCCTGCCCGGCCCCGGTCCCGACGCCGGACTGGCCGCGGCCGACGGCCGGTTCACCGTGGCCCAGGAAGTCCGGGGTGCACCCGGTGGCGACGTCCGACTGGTGCTGCACACCGCGGACGGTGCGCTCACCCTGGCGCTCGGCCCCCTGGAACCCGTCACCGGTGCAGGGGTGGAGGCCGACGTCACCATCGCCCTCGGCTACGACGACGCCGTGGCGTTGGCCACCGGCCGGTTGGCCACGGCCGACGCACTGGGCTCCGGCCGCATCCGCGTCCGCGGCGACCTCTCGGTGCTGGCCGCCGGCCAGGAGCTGCTGGCCGCCGCCCGGGACCACACCCGCGCCCTCGACGCCGACACGACCTTCTGAGCGCTCCGGGTCCGCCGCTTCCGGTACCGCCGGTGTAGACAGGGGGCCGTCCCACCGAACGGGAGGCGCACCGTGGACGTCCTGAGCAGCCGCACCCTCCTGCGACCCGCCGACCTCGGGCGCACACTCGCCTTCTACCGCGACGCCCTGGGTCTGGCCGTGGCCCGTGAATTCGGTGAGGGCGACCACCGCGGCGTGGTCTTCTTCGCCGGGGGCGGGTTCGTCGAGGTGTCCGGGACGGGACCGCCTCCGGGTCGGGACGGGGTCGCCCTGTGGCTGCAGGTGCGATCGATGGACGAGGCGGTGGCCCGGCTGGCGTCCGGTGGCGTCGCCCTCGCCCGCCCGCCGGCGGTCGAACCGTGGGGGCTCGTCGAAGCCTGGGTCGACGACCCCGACGGGGTGCGCATCCACCTGGTCGAGGTGCCCGCCGAACACCCGCTGCGACGCGACGCCCGCCCCCCGGCGACGCCCGCCGAGTAGGTTCGGGGTCATGGCGGACGGGTACCGGGTGGCGGGGATCGACCACGTGCAGCTGGCCATGCCGGCCGGGGCGGAGGACCGGGCCACGGCGTTCTACGAGGGCGTCCTGGGCATCCCCCGGGTACCCAAACCCCCCGAATTGGAGGTGCGGGGCGGCTGCTGGTTCGAACGGGAGGGCCTCCGCGTCCACCTGGGGGTCGAGGACGACTTCCGGCCCGCCCGCAAGGCCCACCCGGCGCTCGCCGTCGACGGGATCGACGGGATGTGTGCAGCTCTGGAGGCGGCCGGCCACCCGGTGCGCCGGACCGAGGACGTCCCCGGCATGCCCCAGTGGTACGTCGACGACCCTTTCGGCAACCGCGTCGAACTCGTCCCGGTCTGAGGGTCCACCGGTGCGCCAGCGGGTCCGCACGGTCGCCGACGTCTTCGCCGCCGCGTTCCGCAATCCCGATCTGCGCAGGGTGGGCTTCGCCTACGCCCTCTTCGTCACCGCCGAATTCGGCGTGTGGATCGCCCTGCTCGTGTGGGCCTACGGGCGGGGCGGGGCGTCCGCCGAACTCCTGATCATCCTCGTGCAGCTCGTCCCGTGCGTGGTGCTGGCCCCGCTGATCGGGGCGTACGCCGACCGGAGGGACCCGTCACAGGTGCTGGTCGCCGGCTACGGCCTCCAGGTCGTCACCTTCGCCGGGGTGGCGGGCGCCATCGGGGCGGGGGCGCCCGACGCCGTCGTCTACGCACTGGCCCCGCTCACCACGCTGTCGATCTGCATGACCCGGCCACCCCAGTCGGCGCTGCTCCCGTCCGTGGTCCGCACCGCGGACGAACTCACCGCCGCCAACGTCATGACCGGGTGGACCGAGGGCGGTGCCGCACTGGCGGGTCCGGCACTGGCCGGCCTGGTACTGGCCTGGCGGGGGACGGCCACGGCGGTGGCCCTCATGGCCGCTCTCGACCTGGTGGCCCTGGTGCTGGCCCTCCGGACGGCCCGCGCCGTCGGACGCCGGCCACGTCCCGAGCGCGGGTCCGGAGGAGGGGCGTCGCCGGTGCTCGCCGAGGCTCGGGACAACCTGACGGCCACGCTGCTCGACCGGGGGACGCGGATGCTCCTGGTCCTCACCACCTTCTTCTACGTGCTCGTCGGAGCCCTCGACTACCTGTGCGTCGTGCTCGCCCTCGGACTGCTGCACCTCGGACCCGGCGGAGCCGGGTACCTGAACGCCGCCATCGGCACCGGTGAGCTCATCGCCGGGTTCGCCACCGCCTTCCTGGTCGGACGGCACCCGCTGGCCCGCACCCTCACGCTCGCCCTCCTCGGTGCGGTCGGTGCGTTGGCGCTGGTGGCCGGTGTCCCCCACGCCGGGCCCGCCCTGGTCCTGTTCGTCCTGGTCGGGCTGTCGATGGCCATCTACAACGCCACGGGCAAGACCCTGATGCAGCGCGCCGCCCCTCCGGACGCCATCGCCGGGGCGTTCTCGGTCCTGGAGTCGCTCATGAACCTCGGACTCGCCCTCGGCTCCGTGCTCGTCTACGTCGGCTACCGGGTCGCCGGGCCACGGGCCGCGCTGGTGACCCCGGCCGTGGCCGCCGTGGTCCTGCTCGCCCTCCTGTGGCGCCGGATCCACGAGGTCGACGCGTCCGCCGACGTGCCCCAGGTGGAGATCCGGCTGCTCCGCTCACTCCGGATCTTCGCCCCCCTGTCGGCCCCGTCGATCGAAGCCGTGGCCCGGGAGCTCGAGCCGGTGCGGGTGGCGGCGGGGACCCGGGTCATCTGCGAGGGCGACCCCGGTGACCGGTTCTACGCCGTGGGCGACGGCGAACTCGACGTGTCCCGCGACGGCACCCACCTCGCCCGCATCGGTCGGGGCCACGGCTTCGGCGAGGTCGCCCTGATCCGCGACGTGCCCCGCACCGCCTCCGTCACCGCCGTGACCGACAGCCTCCTCTACGGCCTCGACGGCGAGCTGTTCGTGGAGACGGTCACCGGGAACGCCGGTGCCGGCCGGGCCGTCGGCCAGGTGGTCGACGGGCACCTCGGGAGCAGCGGGCCGGGCCAGTCGGGCTGATCCGGCCACGTCGCTCCGGCCACGGCCCACGACCGGCACCCGTAGCCGTCAGGTGGTCGTCCGCTCCACCTCGGCCTTGACCGCCTCCAGGGTGGCCCGCATGCCGTCGCGGTTCGTCCGGCCCCGCGCCCAGCCCAGCAGGGCCCAGTAGATCCGCAGGGGAACGGTGTCGGCCAGCCGGAACGACTCGGTCACGTCCGCGCCGCCGTCGGCCGCCTCGATCCGGTAGGCCCAGGTGTTGAGCGCCTTGCCGCCCTGGACCACGTCGAAGCCGAACTCGGTGCCGGGCACACAGGTGCTCACCACGCAGTTCGTCCAGTAGGTCGGTCCCCGACCGTTGCGCTTCACGTGGCCCCGGAACCTGGCACCCACCGCCGGGCCGGTGGCGCCGTCCGTCCACTCGGCCTCGAAGGTCTCGGGGCTGTAGCTGCCGATCCGGGTCACGTCGCTCACCAGGTCCCAGACCTGGGTCGGCGTGGCCTGCATGTGGACGGTGACGGAGTCGTGCATGCGGCCACACTAGGGCGGGGTCCCGACCGGTGCGCCGGGTCGGCTCAGGGGAGGAGGTCGGCGACGTCCCCGCGCTCGGCCACCAGTTCCTCGGTGGTGATCCGGACCCGCTCGGTGGCGAACTCGTCGTGGGTCAGGCCTTCGACCACGGTCCAGCCCCCGGCACCGTTGGCCCGGACGGGGAACCCGAACTGGAGCCCCTGGGGCACCCCGTACTCGCCGTTGGACACCACGGCCAGCGACGTCCAGTCGTCGCCCACGGTGCCGTTGTGGATGGCGGCGACCGAGTCGATGGCGGCGTTGGCGGCCGACGCGGCCGAGGACAGGCCCCGGGCCTCGATGACGGCGGCGCCGCGCTTCTGGACGGTGGTGAGGAAGTCCCCCTGGAGCCAGGCGGTGTCGTCGATGACCTCCGCCGCCGGACGGCCGTCGATGCGGGCGTTGGCGTAGTCGGGGAACTGGGTGGCCGAGTGGTTGCCCCAGATGGCCAGGTTGGTGACCGAGGCCACCGGCACGCCGGCCTTCTGGGCAAGCTGGGTCTTGGCCCGGTTTTCGTCGAGGCGGGTCATGGCGAACCACCGGTCGGCCGGTACCTCGGGAGCGTTCGAGCGGGCGATCAGGCAGTTGGTGTTGCACGGGTTGCCGACCACCAGGACGCGCACGTCGGTGGCGGCGTTGTTGGCGATGGCCTGGCCCTGGGGACCGAAGATCCCGCCGTTGACCGTCAGCAGGTCGCCCCGCTCCATGCCCGCCTTGCGGGGGATCGAGCCCACCAGCAGGGCCCACGACGTACCGTCGAAGGCGGTGTCGAGGTCGGTGGTGGTGACGATGTCGCTGACCAGGGGGAACGCGCAGTCGTCGAGTTCCATCACCACACCCTCGAGGGCCTGCATCCCGGGCTCGATCTCGAGCAGGCGGAGCACCACGGGCTGGTCGGGACCGAACAGTGCGCCCGAGGCGATGCGGAAGAGGAGGGCATAGCCGATCTGGCCGGCGGCGCCCGTGACGGTGACGTGGATGGGTGGTTTGGCTGCCATGGGGGGCAGGCTAATCCGCCCGTTGCGGAGCGGTCGAACCCGGGGACGGCGTCACCGCGTGGGTAGGCTCGCCCCATGTCCGGCCCCTTCGGCGTGCCCGTCGGCTACGGCGCCGGTACGGGTGTCACCAGTGTCGACCAGGTCCGGGCGGAGGCGACGTGGGCGGCCGGAGCGGGGTTCTCGAGCCTCTGGGTCTCCCAGATCCTCGGCGTCGACCCCATCGTGGCGCTGGCCGCGGTGGCCGCCGAGGTCACCGCCCTCGACGAGGTGGGGACGTCGGTCGTCCCGCTCGCCGGACGTCACCCACTGGGCCTCGCCGCCGAGGCCCGGACCGCCCAGGGTGCGCTCGGCGGCCGGTTCACCCTCGGCGTCGGACCCTCCCACGCCGTCGTGACCGAGGGCTTCTACGGCGAGCCCTACGACCGTCCCTTCACGCGTACCGAGGAATTCGTGTCGGCACTGGCCCCCCTCCTGCGCGGCGCGCCGGCCGACGTGCCGGGTGGGATCGTCGAGACCCACGGATGGCTCACCATCGAGGCGGACCCGGTGCCACTGCTGCTGGCCGCGCTCGGCCCCCGCATGCTCGACCTGGCGGGTCGGCTCGCCGACGGCACGACCGTCGGTTCGTGCGGGCCACGTACGATCGCCGGCCACATCGCCCCGGCGATCCGTGCGGCGGCGGCGGGGGCGGGCCGGCCCGGTCCCCGGATCCAGGCGATGGTCGCCGTCGCCGTCACCCGGGATCCCGTTCGGGCACGTGCGCTGGCCGCGGCCGAGGAGGCGGGCTACGCCGCACTGCCCGCCTACCGTCGGGTCCTCGACCTCGAAGGTGCGGACACCGCCGCCGACCTCCTGCTGGCCGGCTCGGTCGACCGGGTCGTGGACGGCCTCGGTACCTACGTCGAAGCCGGGGCCACCGACCTCCGGATCGTGATCGGTTCGTCGGACGAGTCGGTCCGCCGCGACACCCGCGACGCACTCGGCGGCCTCCTCGCCGGCTGAGCACGGCGGTGCCGGCGACGACCCTCAGGCGGGCCGCGGGGCGGACGCCGCCTCGGACCGCAGGGCCCGTTCGAGGCCGGGCTCGACGGCGTCGAGCATCGGCGCGTCGAGGGGCAGCTCGATGCGCAGCTCCGGTCCGTCCCGCCCGGTCACCCGGGCCCCACGGTGGAGCAGCAGCGCCTTCATCGGCCCGTTTTCGGCGAGGACGTTGGCCACGAAGGTGGTGATGCCGTCGACGGCGGCCGACACGCGCAGGGCGTCGAGCTGCAACCGGCCGAGCCCACGGCCCTGGTAGGCGTCGGCCACGATGAACGCCACCTCGGCCTCGCCCGGCCGGTCCGTGTCCCGCACGAACCGGGCGAGGCCGGCCACCGGGGTGCCCGGTGCGTCGAGGTCGAGGGCCAGCCACACGGCGTGGCTGCGGTGGTCCGCCCAGGTGAGGGCGTGGACCCGCTCGTCGGTCAGCTGGTAACCACCGGACAGGAAGCGGAAGTAGCGGGTGTCGGCCGAGCACCGCTCGAACCCGTCCAGGATGGCGGGGCCGTCGTCGTGGCCGGCCAGGCGGAAGAGGACACGGGTGCCGTCCTCGAGCGACCCGACGGCCCGGTCGTCGTCGCCCCCGGGTACCTCCGGCATGGGTGCCACCTGCGCAGTGTACGGGCGCCGGGCGGGGCACCCCGGCGCATCAGCCGGCCGCGCCGACCAGGGTCGCACCGGTCGGTCCGCCCCGGGGTGCCACGATGCCGTCGATGATCCCGTAGGCGACCGCCTCCTCGGGGTCCATGAAGTAGTCGCGGTCGATGTCGGCGGCCACCTGGTCCACCGACCGGCCGCAGTGGTGGGCGATGATCTCGGCCATGCGACGGGTGAGGGCGAGCACCTCACGCAGCTGGATCTCCATGTCGCTCGGCGCGCCCCGGGTGCCCGCGCTCCCCTGGTGGATCATGATCCTGGCGTTCGGCAGGGCGAAGCGCTTACCCGGTGCGCCGCCGGCCAGGACCATGGCCGCGGCGGACATCCCCATCCCCACGCAGATGGTCGACACGTCGGGCTGCACGTGCTGGATCACGTCGTAGATGGCCATGCCGGCATAGGCCATCCCGCCGGGCGAGTTGATGTAGAGCGAGATGTCCTTCTCCGGGTCCTGGGCCTCGAGGTACAGCATCTGCGAGATGATCACGTTGGCGATCTGGTCGTCGACCTCCTGGCCGAGGAAGACGATCCGTTCCCGGAGCAGGAGGGAGAAGATGTCGAAGGCCCGCTCGCCGCGGGAGGACTCCTCCAGCACGGTGGGGACGAGCGTCGAGCGCAGGGTCATCGGGAGCCTCCAGTCGGTGGGCCGCCCGTCGTTCCGACGGGTCGGTGTCCTCCACGATATATCACTGATGAGATATCATGGACGCGATGGCACCGAGGCCGGCATCGGAGGGCGATGACGAACGAACGACACCACGAGTCGGTGTTCCCGGGCTTCCGGGAGCTGTCCGAGCGGCGCCGGGCACTGGGCGAGGAGCTGGTGGCGCGCCGGCACTCCCTGGGCCTGTCCCAGACCGAGGTGGCGGCGCGGATGGGGACGTCGCAGTCGGCGGTGGCCCGGCTCGAGACCGGCAGCACCGACGTCCTCCTCTCGACCGTCGACCGGTACGCCTCGGCGCTCGGCTGGCAGCTGGAGTGGTCGCTGCAGCGGACGGCGGACACCCCCGGGGAACCGGGATGACGGTGCCCGGGTGGAACCCGCCGTCGACCGGCGACCCCGTCGGACCGATCGAACCGTTCGTGCCGGCCGACCCGCAGGAGTGGATGCGCCGCCAACTGTTCGGCCGCCGGGTGGTCGTGCTGACGGGGACCCTCGACGACCGGGCGGCGACCGAGGCGGCCGCCGCCCTGATGACACTGGACGCCACCGGTGACGACCCGGTCGAACTGCAGATCGACAGCGCCGACGGGACCGTCGACGCCGCCCTGGCGCTCATGGACGTGATCGACCTCCTGGGTGTCCCCGTCGAGGCGCGGTGCACCGGACGGGCGGCGGGCCCGGCGGTCGGCGTGCTGGCCGTGTGCGACCGGCGGGTGGCGTCACGCCACGCCCGCATCCAGCTGACCGAGCCGCGTGTCGAATTCACCGGGGACGCCCGGACCCTGCACCAGCAGGCGGACGAGCACCTGCGCCGGTGGGGCGCGTTCTGCGCCCGCCTGGCCGAGGCGACGGGGAGGACGGCCGAGTCGGTGGCCGACGACGCGGCCCGGGGTCGGTTCCTGTCCGCCGACGAGGCCGTCGGCTACGGCATCGTCGACGAGGTGGCCGGCGCCGACATCACCCGGCTGCCCGGGCCCCCGATGGGCTTCCGGCCGCGCTGAACGTCCGCTCCGCCCGGCGGCCCGCCGGCCGCCCCCTCCCCCGGGCTCAGCCCGTGGCCAGGCCGAGGGCGGCGTAGATCTCGCGGGTCGCGCTGGAACGGTTGAGCGTGTAGAAGTGCAGCCCGGGCACGTCGGTCGCCAGCAGCTGCTCGCACAGCTCGGTGGCACACGTCACACCCTCGTGGCGTACCGCCTCGGCACCGCCCCGGGCCTCCGCCGCCTCGAGCCGGGCCACCATCCACGGGGGGACGGCGGCACCCATCTGGGCCATCCGGGGAACCGACGTCAGGCTGGTCACCGGCATGATCCCCGGCAGGACGGGCTTGGTGACCCCGCGTTCGGCGAGGTCGGCCACCAGGCCGGTGTACTCGGACGCCTCGAAGAAGAACTGGGTGATGGCGAAGTCGGCCCGGGCCAGCTTGGCCGCCAGGTGGTCGCGGTCGCCCGCCAGGTCGGCCGAGAGCGGGTGGCCGGTCGGCTGGGCGGCCACCCCGACGGAGAACCCGCCGATGGCCCGGGCCAGCTCCACCAGGTCCGAGGCGTGGGTGAGCTCGCCGACGGCGGCGTCGGAATCGGTCGGTGGGTCCCCGCCCAGGGCCATCAGGTTCTCGACCCCGGCCCGGCGCAGCTCGACCAGGATCTCGGCGAGCTCCAGGCGGGTGTGGGCGACGCAGATCAGGTGGGCCATCGGGACCAGGTTCGTCGTGCGCAGCATGCCCGTGACCAGGTCCACCGTGCGCCGGCGCGACTCGGCACCCCCGCGGTAGGTGACCGAGACGAACGACGGGCCGAGGGGCTCGAGGTCGCGCAGCGTGGCCACCAGGGTCGTCTGCTCGGCATCGTTCTTCGGCGGGAAGAACTCGAACGAGTAGGTCTTGCCCTTCTCGAGGAGGTCGGCGATGCGGGTCATGGTCCGAACAGCCTACTGCCGCACACCGTCCGGGCACGAGGGCCGGGGGTCGGCGCGGGTCCGGTCGACCGCGGTCAGCGACGGTCGGTGGACGGGGCGACGTGGGCCTGCAGACGGGCCAGCGCTCCCTGCAGCTCGGCGTCGCGGTCCCGTCGCGCCTGGTCGGCCTGGGCCAGCTGCTCACCGGTCGGGGCGCCGGCACCGTGGCGCAGCAACCGGTCGGCCTCGATGGCGAAGGCCAGCCCCCGCAGCGCCCCGGCCGCCGTGGTGGCCGAGCCGCCCGCCGCCGGGTCGGGGGCGGTGGAGCCCGCGTGCTCGAGCGCCGTCGCCGCCTTCTCCACCTGGACGGCGACCGACCCCCGCAGCTCGGCGTCCTCGGCGGTGGCCGACGGCGACAGCAGCGCCTCGCGGGCCAGCCGGGCGTCGCTGACCGCCGGCAGCGCCCGGCGTCGCCAGGCGTCGGTGGCCGCCTTCCGGTTCCGGGACACGAGGAGCACGATGACGACGACGATGGCCAGGACCAGGACGACCACCAGGGCGATCAGGCCCCACGGTGTGTTCGACGACGTCGTCGTGGCGGGCACCGTCGTGGTGGTGGTGGACGGGTGGGTCGTGGTGGTGGTGGACGTGGTGGTGGTCGGGTGCGTGGTGGACGTGGTGGTGGTGGTCGACGACGTGGTGGTGGTCGGCAGCGTCGAGGTCGTCGCCGGGACCGACGTCGTCGTATCCGGCACGGTCGTCGTGGTGTCGACGAGGACGGCGGTGGTCGGGGACGGGGCGGCCACGGCCGGTGCCGCCGGACCGAGCAGGCAGACGGCAGTGACGGCGGCACCCGCGACGGCCCGGCCGAGCCGGAGCAGCGGACGCCGGGCCGGGTGTCCTGCGGTCATGTCCCCGACCTCCCGTAGTCGTCCTCGAGCCGGACGATGTCGTCCTCCCCGAAGTACTCGCCGTGCTGGACCTCGACGAACACCACCGGTGTGTCCGAGGCGTTCTCGATCCGGTGGTCCGTGCCCACCGGGATGTCGACGGCGGCGCCGGCGGGCACCTCGCGCCGTTCCCCGTCGAGCGTCACCACCGCCGTCCCGTGGACGATGAACCAGTGCTCCGACCGCCGGGCGTGGCGTTGGTAGCTGAGGCGCCGGCCGGGGTCGACCTCGATGCGCTTGACCTTGAAGGTCGGCTCGTCGTCGAGCACCGTGTAGGTGCCCCACGGGCGGCGGTCGGTCTCCTGGCCGAGCTCGTTGCGGGTGACCTCGCTCATGCGGCACGCTCCGCGGCCCGCACGGCGTTGCGCAGCAGCATCGCCCGGGTCATCGGTCCGACCCCGCCGATGCGCGGGGTGATCCACCCGGCGACCTCGGCCACTCCTTCGTCGACGTCGGACAAGAGCTTCTTCCCTTCCCACGAGGTGCCGGCGCCCACCACGGCGGCGCCCGGCTTGATCATGTCGGCCGTGACCAGTCCGGCCCGGCCGGCGGCGGCCACCACCACGTCCCCCTGGCGCACCAGTCCGGCCAGGTCCTCCACCCCGGTGTGGACGACCGTGACGGCGGCGTTGCAGCCGGGACGCTTCATGGCCAGCAGGAGGGCCAGCGGACGCCCGATGGTGAGCCCGCGCCCGATGACCACGACGTGCTTGCCCTCGACGGGGACGTCGTTGGCGGCCAGGAGCTCCACGATGCCGGCGGGCGTGCACGGCAGCGGGCCGTTGGCCCCCATGACCAGGCGCCCGAGGTTGACCGGGTGGAGTCCGTCCACGTCCTTGTCGGGGTCGACGGCGAGCAGCGTCCGCTCCTCGTCGAGCCCGCCGGGCAGCGGCAGCTGGACGAGGTAGGCGTGGATGGCCGGGTCGGCGTTGAAGCGGGCCACGGTGGCGTCGAGCTCCTCCTGGGACACGTCGGCGGGCAGGTGCTCGTGGGCCGACACGATGCCCACCTCGGCGCAGTCGGCGTGCTTCATGGCCACGTAGCGGGCGCTCGGGCCGTCGTCGCCCACCAGGATGGTGCCGAGACCGACCGCGACGCCGGCACCGCGCAGCCGGGCCACCCGGTCGGTCACCTCGGCGCGCACCCGAGCGGCCAGCAACTCACCGTCCAGCAGGGTCGCCGTCATCGTCTCTCCCTCACACCTGGTCCCCTCGTGCCCACGTCGTGCCGGCCGCCCACGCCGGGCCCGGTGCGACGTGCGGTGGCCGCGCCGGGACCCGGCTCAGTGCCGGAAATGACGCTCGCCGCCTGCCATGACCATAGCGATCCCGGCCTCGTCGGCAGCGGCAATCACCTCGTCGTCCCGGATCGAGCCGCCCGGCTGGACCACCGCCGACACCCCGGCGTCGGCCAGGACCAGCAGGCCGTCCGGGAAGGGGAAGAAGGCGTCCGAGGCGGCCGCACCGCCCCGGGCCCGCTCCCCCGCCTTCTCCACGGCGATCTGCGCCGCCACCACCCGCGACTGCTGGCCGGCGCCCACGCCGACGGCCTGGGCCCCGGTGACCACGGCGATGGCGTTCGACGTGGTGCGGGCGCAGACCTTCCAGGCGATCCGGAGGTCCCGCCACTCCTGGTCGGTCGGCTGGCGCGCCGTGACCACCTGCCACGTCGACGGGTCGACCAGGAAGCGGTCGGCGTCCTGGACCAGCACGCCGGCGCCCAGGAACCGGTACTGGCGGACCAACGGCTCGGGCGTGGGGGCGGACAGCAGCCGGGTGGCCTTGCGCTTGGAGGACAGCTGCGCCAGGGCGTCGTCGTCGTAGGCGGGGGCGATGATCACGTCGGCCTGGGGGCCCGCGGCGATGGCCTCGGCCACCGCCGCCGTCACCCGCCCGCCGATGGCCACGATGCCGCCGAAGGCCGACTGGGGATCGCAGGCCAGGGCCCGCTCGTAGGCCCGGACCAGGTCCGGGTCGAGGGCGGCGCCGCACGGGTTGGCGTGCTTGATGATGGCCACGGCCCGGTCGTCCGGTCCCGACGGCAGCTCGTGCACCAGCCGCCAGGCGGCGTCGGCGTCGAACACGTTGAGGTACGAGAGCTCCTTGCCGCCGTACTGGACGACCTCGTCCCACCAGGAGCGCTGGCCCACCACGCGGTAGCGGGCGCCGTGCTGGTGCGGGTTCTCGCCGTAGCGGAGGGACCCGGCCCGTTCGAGGGTCAGGTGGATCGACTCCGGCAGCAGCGTGGCCACGGCCAGGTCCGAGGTGCCCGCCGCGTCCTCCTCGGCCAGCTCCTCCTGTTCGCGCTCGTCGAGCCACGCCACGATGGCGGCGTCGTAGCCGGCCGTGTGGGCGAAGGCCTGGCGGGCCAGGCGGCGGCGCGTGGCGAGCGAGACGGACCCGTTGGTGCGGAGCTCCTCGAGGAGCGGGCCGTACTCGTCGGGGTCGACGACCACGGCGACGTGGTCGTGGTTCTTGGCCGCCGCCCGGACCATGGTGGGACCGCCGACGTCGATGAGCTCGATCGAGGGGTCCGACGTGAACGGGTAGAGGTTGCACACCACCAGGTCGATGAGACCGATCCCCAGCCGGTCGAGGGCGTCCAGGTGGTCGGGCTTCGAGCGGTCGGCCAGGATGCCGCCGTGGATCACCGGGTGCAGGGTCTTGACCCGTCCGCCCAGCATCTCGGGGGCACCGGTGAGCTCGGACACCTCGACGTGGTCGATCCCGGCGGCGGACAGCGCCGCCGAGGTACCGCCGCTCGAGACGAGCTCCCAGCCCAGGGCGGTGAGCCCCCGTGCCAGGTCCTCGATCCCGGTCTTGTCGTAGACGGACAGCAGTGCCTTCATGGGGTGGTCTCCTCCGGTGCGTGGGTCGTCGGCGATGCTCCCCCACCGACGGCCCGGGGTGCCAGGTCGTCGACGAAGGTGCGGATGGTGGCGGGGTAGAGCGTGCGCTCCACCGCCTTGATGCGCTCGTGCAGGCTGGCCTCGGTGTCGTCCGTCCGGACGGCCACGGCGGCCTGGGCCAGGATCGGGCCGGTGTCCATCTCCAGGTCGGCCACGTGGACGGTGGTCCCCGTCTCGGACACGCCGGCGGCCAGGGCGTCGCGCACGGCGTGCCAGCCCGGGAACGCCGGCAGCAGCGCCGGGTGCGTGTTCAGGATGCGCCCCGGGTAGGCGTCGTGCACGGGCTGGGCCAGCACGGTGCCGTAGCCGGCCATCACCACGACGTCGATGTCCGCCTCCACCAGGACCCCGGTGACGGCACGGGTGTACGCCTCGCGGTCGAAGCCGGCACCGAACCCCCCGAACCCGGCCCGATCGACCAGGACCGCCGGGATCCCGGCGTCGGCGGCGACCTCCAGGGCACGGCACGGACGGTCGGCCACGACGAGGCGGACGGGGAGGTCGGTGTCCACGATGGCCTCCAGGATGGTGCCGCTCCCGGAGGCCAGCACGCCGATGCGGACGGGCGGCGGCGCGGCGTCGGAGGGCGATCCGGGGGTCACGGCCGCACGCTACCAGCGCCCCTGACGGCCGGTCCCACCCGGAGGGCGGCACACCGGGCGCGACCGGCCGCCCGGTGCGGTGCAGCGGACGGCGCGATCGCCAGATCCCGTCCGGGGGGACGGGACGAGGTGCCCCGGGGATGTCGCCCCTCGGCCTGCCCACCGAGCGGGGCTCGACATCTCCGGGTCCCCCCTGCCCTGGGGAATTGCCCCTCGTTACCGGTTCCATCGGCCGGTGTGGGCGCGAACCGAAGGCCCGGACGCGCTCTGAACCGAAGTTGCAACCGAAGTCCCGCGACCGTGGGCCGAGGTCCCGGTCCGGACGGGCGGTGCGACGGAGCGGTACGACGACCCGCGTCCGGGGTCAGGGGACCGGGTGGCCCAGGCCGGCGAGCGCCGCCTCGTCGAATCCCTCGAGGGAGGGGAGCACCAGGTCGCAGAAGCCCCAGCGGGGTGACGCCCGGGCGTCGGGTTCGGGCACGGCGACGACCCGCATGCGGGCCGCCTTGGCCGAGATGGCCCCGTTGAACGAGTCCTCGAAGGCCAGGCAGGCCGTCGGGTCGACGCCGAGCTTGGCCGCGGTGGACAGGTAGGCGCCGGGGTGGGGCTTGCCGAGCGGCTCCCACTCGGCGGAGTGCCACGCCGACATCGACGCCGAGATGCCGAGGCGGTCCAGGGCGGCCTCGATCACCAGTGCGTAGGAGCCCGAGCACACGGCCATCGGGATCGACCGGCGGCGGCACAGCTCGATCACGTCGAGGGCGCCCGGCATCGGCTGCCCCTCGGCCTCCACCAGCTGGGCCACCCGGGCGGTGACGGCCCGCTCCACCTCGACCGGCGTCAGCGAGTCCCACGGGTGCCGGTCCCACCAGTGGCGCACGGCGTCGTCGATCCGCAGCCCCATCGTCTGACGGACGTCGACCTCGGTCAGGTGCAGCCCCACCGATCCGAACACCTCGATCTCGGCGCGGCGCCAGAACGGCTCGGAGTCGATCAGCAGCCCGTCGAGGTCGAACACCACCGCCCCTACCGGATGTCCGGCGAGCGCGTCCGCGGACGGTACGCCGGCCGGCGGGTGCGGGGTGTCCGGGGTGGTCGTCAGCCCAGGTTCCGGACGACGTCGACCATGGCCTCGCCGGCCTCGGTCGGGTTGAGGGCCACGGTGACGCCGGCGGCCGAGAGCGCGTCCATCTTGGCCTGGGCCGTTCCCTTGGATCCCGAGATGATGGCGCCGGCATGGCCCATCTTGCGGCCCGCGGGGGCGGTGACCCCGGCCACGTAGGACACGACCGGCTTGGTGACCGACGAGGCGATGAACTCGGCGGCCTCCTCCTCGGCGGACCCACCGATCTCCCCGATCATCATGATGGCCCGGGTGTCGGGGTCGGCCTCGAAGGCGGCCAGGCAGTCGATGAAGCTGGTGCCGGGGACCGGGTCGCCGCCGATGCCCACACAGGTGGTCTGGCCGACCCCCTGCTGGCTCAACTCGTGGAGCGCCTGGTACGTGAGGGTGCCCGACCGGCTGACGATGCCGACCGGACCGCCCGCCAGGGCGATGTCGCCCGAGGTGATCCCGATGTTGCACTTGCCCGGGGAGATGATGCCGGGACAGTTCGGCCCGAGCAGCCGGGTGCCGGGGAAGTCCCGCACCAGCCGGTTGTAGGCCAGCGCCTCGTCCTGGGCCGGGATGCCCTCGGTGATGCACACCACGAAGGGCACGCCGGCGGCGGCGGCCTCCACGATGGCGTCGGCCGCGAACTTGGGCGGCACCGAGATGAACGAGGCGTTGGCCCCGGTGGCCCCGACCGCCTCGGCCACGGTGGCGAAGATCGGGATGCCCTCGATCTCCTCGCCGCCGCGGTTCGGGTTGGTGCCGGCCACCACCTGGGTGCCGTAGGCCCGGTTGCGGAGGCCGTGGTAGAGGCCCTGGCTGGTGGGGCTGATCCCCTGCACCACGACCTTGGTGTTCTCGTCTACGAAGATGCTCATGACTGGCCTCCAGCAAGGGCGACCGCCCGGCGGGCGGCATCGAGCATGGTCGGCTCGGCGACCAGGCGATCGGACAGGTGGGCGGCCAGGATCTCCCGGCCGGCCACGGCATTGGTGCCGTCGAGGCGGAGCACGATGGGCGAGCTGATCTCGACCCGGTCGAGCGCCTCGAGGACGCCCTTCGCCACCTCGTCGACGCGGGTGATGCCGCCGAAGATGTTGACGAAGATGGACTTGACGGCCGGGTCCGAGTTGATGACCTCGAGCGCCGCCGCCATCACGTCGGCGTTGGCGCCGCCGCCGATGTCCAGGAAGTTGGCCGCCGAGCCTCCGCACTGGTTGACCACGTCGAGCGTGCTCATGGCCAGGCCGGCCCCGTTGGCGATGATGCCCACCGAGCCGGACAGCCCGATGTAGTTGAGACCGCGCTCCTTGGCCCGCGTCTCGCGCTCGTCCTCGACGTCGCTTCCGGCGAACTCCTCCCACTCGGGGTGGCGGTAGGCGGCGTTGTCGTCGAGGGTCACCTTGGCGTCGAGGGCGTGCACGCGGCCCTCGGGGGTGAGGATCAGCGGGTTGATCTCGGCGAGGTCGCAGTCACCCTCGGTGTAGCAGGTGTAGAGCTTGACCAGCAGCTCGGCCGCCTGCTCCCGGGCCTCCTCGTCGAGGTTCGCCCGGGCCACCCACGCCGTGGCGGCCTCGGGGCTCAGCCCGTCGACCGGGTCGATGTGGACGATGGCGATGGCGTCGGGGTTGGTGACGGCCACCTCCTCGATCTCCACGCCGCCCTCGGCGGACAGCATGCCGAGGTGCTTCTTGGCGCTGCGGTCCAGCGTGAAGCTGGCGTAGTACTCCTTGGCGATGTCCGAGGCGTGCTCGACCCACAGGCGCTGGACCACGTGGCCCTTGATGTCGAGTCCGAGGATGTTGCCGGCGTGCAGCCGGACCTCGTCGACGTCGGCGGCGAGCTTGACGCCGCCGGCCTTGCCGCGGCCACCCACCTTCACCTGTGCCTTCACGACCACCGGGTACCCCGAGGCCTCGGCCTGGGCCACGGCCTGGTCGACCGTGTCGGCCACCCCTCCGTTGGAGATGGGGATGCCGTACCGGGCGAAGTACTGCTTACCCTGGTATTCGAAGAGATCCACCGGATCCGTTCCTCTCTGCCTGTTCGGCTGGTTCTGATTGGGACTGCCTGCGATCGGTGCTGCGGGTGCTGCGTACGCCCGGGTCCGGACGCTCCGCTGCGGCGCGTGGGCGCCGGTCGGCCGGGGGGAGGAGGACGGCCGGCGGGACGGGCCCGGGCCGGATGGGGTCAGGCGACCTCGCCGCTCTCCCCCTCGGCGCCGCCCTCGCGCTCGTCGAGCGCCTCGCCCAGCCACGCGCCGATGGCCGGGAGGGGTGCGCCCGGGGTGAAGACCTCGGCCACGCCCATCTCCTTGAGGACCGGGATGTCGGCCTCGGGGATGATCCCCCCGACCAGCACGAGCACGTCGTCACGACCCTGCTCGCGCAGGCCCTCGATCACCCGGGGGACCAGGGTCAGGTGGGCCCCGGACAGCAGGGACAGCCCCACGGCGTCGGCGTCCTCCTGGATGACGGCCTGGACCACCTGGTCGGCCGTCTGGTGGAGGCCCGTGTAGATGACCTCGAAGCCGGCGTCGCGGAGGGCCCGTGCGATCACCTTGGCCCCACGGTCGTGACCGTCGAGGCCGGGTTTTGCGACTACCACTCGATAGGGGCGCTTCACGGCGGGAGATACTACGCGCTGACGGGCCGTCAGGCCCATCCGGGCACCGGGCCCACTCGGCCGGGGCGCCGTCGGGACCCCGGCGGAACACCCGGGCGTCCACCTCGGGGGTCCCGAGGCCCTACCCTGTGGGTGCCCCACCTCCCTTTTCGAGAGGCCCGTTCCGACCCCGACGCGGGAGTGACCCGACCACCCATGAGGACCACGTGACGAAGCCGGCCGAGGCCGTGGACCGCCCCGACGACGGACCCGTCGCCCCGGGCACGCCGTCGGAGTCGTTGGCGCGCGGGCTGGCCCGCCTGGCGCGGCCCCGCCAGTGGATCAAGAACCTGCTGGTCTTCGTGGCGCCGGCCGCCGCCGGCGTCCTGTTCCACCGTTCCGTCCTGTGGCACGCCGCCGGCGCCTTCGGCATCTTCTGCCTGGCCGCCACCGGCACCTACTACCTCAACGACGCCATCGACGCGGCCGCCGACCGCCGGCACCCGACCAAGCGCCACCGTCCGGTGGCCGCCGGTGTGGTCCCGGTGCCGCTGGCCATCGCCGTCGGGATCGCGCTGCTGGCCGTGTCGGTGGCGCTCGCCGTCCTGCTCGCCGGGTGGCACCTGGGTGTGGTGATGGGCGCCTATGCGGCGGTGCAGCTGGCGTACTCCTTCGGCCTGAAGAACGAGCCGATCCTCGACCTGGCGTGCGTCAGCGCCGGGTTCATCCTGCGGGCCATCGCCGGCGGCGTGGCCACCTCGGTCACCCTGTCCAATTGGTTCCTCATCGTGGTGTCGTTCGGCTCCCTGCTCGTGGTCACCGGCAAGCGCTCCGGGGAGAAGCGCCTCCTGGCCGAAGGTGACACCGACCACACCGCCGTCCGCCAGACCCTCGGTCTCTACACGCCGTCGTTCCTGACCACCGTGCGGACCCTGTCCGCCGCCGTCACCGTCAGCGCCTACTGCCTGTGGGCGTTCGAGCGCGCCGCCGAGGTCCACCCCGGCCACGACCCCATCTGGTTCCAGCTGACGATCATCCCCTTCGTGATCGCCTTGCTCCACGTCCTGCGCCTCCTCGACTCGGGTCAGGGGGCGGCACCCGAGGAGCTGGCCCTGCGGGACCACCGTCTGCAGATCTACGGGATCTGCTGGGTGGCGCTGTTCGCCGTCGGGGTCTACGCCACGTGAGGGCGCCCGCCGGCCGCCGCCGGCTGCTCACCGGCTGGGGACGGACGGCACCCACCGCCGCCGATGTCGTCCACGCCGTGCACCCGTCCCTGGTCGACGAGGCCATGGCCGCCGCCACCGGCCCGCCCGGTCCCCACCGTGGTCGGGGACTGGTCGCCCGGGGGATGGGCCGCAGCTACGGCGACGCCGCCCAGAACGCCGGGGGCACCGTCGTGGACGCCACCTGGCTCGACGACGTCCGGAGCGTCGACCTCGTCACCGGCCTCGTCACGGTCGGTGCCGGCATCAGCCTCCAGACCCTGATGGAGCGGTTCGTCCCGCTCGGGTGGTTCGTGCCGGTGACCCCGGGGACCCGCCTGGTCTCGGTCGGCGGTGCCGTCGCCGCCGACATCCACGGCAAGAACCACCACGTCGACGGCAGCTTCTGCTCCCACGTCGAGTCGATGACGCTGGTGACGCCCACCGGCACCCGGACGGTGTCGCCCTCCGTGGACGCCGACCTGTTCTGGGCCACGGCCGGCGGCATGGGCCTCACCGGCGTGGTGACGGAGGCCACGCTGCGGATGATCCCGGTCGAGACGAGCTACATGCTCGTGGACACCGAGCGCGCCGTGGACCTCGACGACGTGATGGACAAGATGCTGACCGGCGACGACGCCTACCGCTACTCGGTGGCGTGGATCGACTGCCAGTCGACCGGCAGCCGGCTGGGCCGGTCGGTGCTGACCCGCGGTGACCACGCACGGCTGGCCGACCTGCCCGCCCGCCTGGCCGCGGACCCGGACCGGGCACGGGCCTTCGTACCCCGACAGCTGGCGCGGGTGCCGCTCACCCCGCCGAGCGGCCTGCTCAACCCCCTCACCGTCGGCGCCTTCAACGAGTTCTGGTTCCGCAAGGCACCCAAGCGCCAGCTGGGCAGGCCCCACCACATGACGGGGTTCTTCCACCCGCTCGACGGCGTCGGCGAGTGGAACCGCCTCTACGGCGGCCGTGGGTTCCTGCAGTACCAGTTCGTCGTCCCGGACGCGGCGGCCGAGACGGTGCGTCGGGTCATCGAGCGGCTCACCGAGGTGCGCCTCGCCTCGTTCCTGGCCGTGCTGAAGCGGTTCGGCCCCGGCGATCCCGGACCGCTGTCGTTCCCCATGCCGGGATGGACCCTGGCCCTCGACCTGCCCGTCGGGCACGAGGCCCTCGACCAGCTCCTCGACGACCTCGACCAGGAGGTGCTGGCGGCCGGTGGGCGCATCTACCTGGCCAAGGACTCGCGGCTGGCGCCGGACACCTTCCGGGCCATGTACCCCGGGGTCGACCGGTTCCAGGAGGTCCGGGCCGGCGTCGACCCCGACGGTGTCCTCCGGTCGGACCTGGGCCGGCGCCTGGGCCTCTGCTCGGACGCACCCGCCCCCACCCCCCGACCCACCAGATCCAAGGAACGGAAGCCACGATGATCGACGCCACCGGGCGCCCCCAGTCCGTACTCGTGCTCGGGGGCGCCTCCGAGATCGCCCAGGCCGTCGTGGCCGGGCTCGTGCCCGGACGGTGCCGGACGGTGGTCCTGGCGGGCCGGCCGAGCGAGCGCCTCGACGCCGCCGCGGACGCGGCCCGGGCGGCCGGGGCCGACACCGTGGAGACGGTGGCCTTCGACACCACCGACCTGGGCGGCAGCCCGGCGGTGGTCGAGGACGCCTTCACCCGGTTCGGCGACATCGACCTGGTGCTGGCGGCGGCCGGTGCGCTGGGCGACCAGGGCGCCCTCGAGGCCGATCCCCGGGCGGCGGCCGAGCTGATCACCACCAACTTCACCGGGCTGGCCGCCGCCCTGCTGGCCGCCGCCGGCTGCATGCGGACCCAGGGCTACGGGCGGATCGTGGTGATCTCGTCGGTGGCCGGCGACCGGCCCCGGAAGGCCAACTACATCTACGGGTCGACCAAGTCGGGCCTGGACGCCTTCGCCCAGGGTCTGGGCGACTCGTTGGTGGGGACGGGCGTCGGGGTGACCGTGGTCCGCCCCGGGTTCGTGGTCGGCCGCATGACCGAGGGGATGGACCCGGCTCCGTTCGCCACCACCCCCGAGGAGGTGGCCGGCGCCGTCGTGCGGGGGATCGCATCGGGGGCCGACGTGGTCTACGCCCCGCCGGTGCTGCGCTGGGTCTTCGCCGTCATGAAGCTGCTCCCCCGGGCGCTGTGGCGCCGCATGCCCGGCTGAGCCGCCACCTCACTCCACCAGCGTGCGGGCGTGGTCCGGGACGTAGGTGTACAGGTCCCGCGGCGGCCGGTGGTAGCCGTCCTCGTCCAACCGCTTCGGCAGCTTCAGCCGGGTCTCGTCCACCGGGACGTAGGGGACGCGGCCGAGCAGGTGGGCGATGCAGTTGATCCGGGCGGCACGTTTGTCCTCGGCGTCGACCACGTACCAGGGCGACTCGGGCGTGTCGGTGCGCTGGAACATGGCGTCCTTGGCGCGGGAGTACTCGGTCCACCGCTGGCGGGCCTCCAAGTCCATCGGGGTCAGCTTCCACCGTCGCCGCGGGTCGTCGACCCGGGCCTGGAACCGTCGCTCCTGCTCGGTGTCGCTGACCGAGAACCAGTACTTGACCAGGATGATCCCGTCCTGGATCAGCAGCTGCTCGAAGACGGGGCACTGGGCCAGGAACCGGTGGTACTCCTCGGCCGTGCAGAACCCCATGACGTGCTCGACCCCGGCCCGGTTGTACCAGGACCGGTCGAACAGGACGAGCTCGCCGGCGGCGGGCAGGTGGGCCACGTAGCGCTGGAAGTACCACTCGGTGCGCTCGCGTTCGGTCGGTGTCGACAGCGCCACGATCTTGCAGATCCGGGGGCTCAGGTACTCCGCCACCCGCTTGATGGCGCTGCCCTTGCCGGCCGCGTCCCGGCCCTCGAACACCACGACGACCCGGGCCCCGCTCCGGCGGATCCACTCGGTCATGGTGGTCAGCTCGCCCTGGAGCCGGAGCAGCTCCGCCTCGTAGACCCGCTTCGGCATCGACCGGCCCATGTCCGCCTCCTCTGCGTCCCCGTCGGTGGCGGGCCGCCCGGCGCGGCCCCCGGGAGCGACCCTAGGCCGACCGGAGTTCAGCTGCGGTAGTGGGACGGGGCGGCCGGTGTCGCGTAGGGGCGGACCGACATGGTGACGAAGTCACGTGAGAGCGAGGAGAAGTAGCGCGACGGATAGGTCTGCTCGTCATAGGTGAGCAGGGTGCCGCTGGTGCCGGAGGCCGGCGCCCCGTAGGGGAGGTCGAAGTGGGTGAAGTTGACCCAGTCGGTGTTGATGTCCAGCTCCATGGCCCGGACCGCACCTGCCCGGACCAGCACGTCGGCCAGGTCGACGATGGAGAGCCCGGTGCCGCCCACGTAGACGAGGGCGCCGTCGGCGGTCACCCCGAGCCCCGACCGCCACACCTGGACCCGGCCCCCGAGGGTGTTGCCCCACCGGCTGTTGTCGTTGGCGTTCAGCCCGGCCACCGGCCGGCCGTCGTCCACCAGCAGGTCGAGGTTCTGGCGCACGGCCACGGTGGTGGGGGCCATGGCCACCTCGGAGCCCCACGAGCCGATCTGCACGTTGCCCGACGAGTCGATGACCAGCGACGCCTTGCCGGCCACCAGCGGGTAGGCGGTGACGCCGTCGAGGTAGAAGCCGCCCTGGGCGTCCTGCATCCGGAAGCCCGAGTTGAAGGCGGCGTCGAGGGTGTCGAGTGCCGCCCCGGTGATCGGGGCCATGTCGGTGAAGGTCTGGCCGGTGCCGGGGATGGTGGTGCCGGCGTAGAGCTTGGCGCTGAGCAGTTCGGTGTCCATCCAGGCCACACCCGTCACCAGACTGGTGTTGACGGCGTTCGGCCGGAGGAAGGCGGCGTACATGGTCGGGATCCCGTCGACCGTGCGTCCGATCGGGTGCCACTGGCCCTCGCCCGGGGTCGGGTCGGCCACGAACGGGGTGATGGCCGCCGGTGCGGGCAGGTGGGCGGGGCCGCTGGCCACCGGCAGGGTCGTGGCCGTGACCGCCTTCGGGATGGCGCCCGGAGCGGGCTTGCCGCCCTTCGGCGGCGCGTGCCACGTGTACCAGGTGTTCTCGGCCCAGGTGACGACACCGCCGCCGCCGTGGTCGCGGACCCACTCGGTCAGCCGGCCGCCCACCGTCGGCCCCAGGGCGGGATCGGTGGCCGCCGTGCCGAGCGAGGCCCACAGCGGCGTGAGCAGTACCAGCACCACGAGCAGGACCGTGGTCTTCGGGTGGCGACCCACGACCGTCGAGCGCTCCCGGCGCTTCTGCTTGCGCAGGGCACGGCGCTCCCGTCGGGTCGGCCGCACCAGGGTGTGTGCGTAGCGGGGGCCCTCCGGGGGCGAGGTGCGCCGGGGCGTGGAGTCGATCGAGGGGAACGTGCCGGCGGCGCGGGCCTCGGTGCCGTCCTGGTCGAAGATGGTCTCTGCGGGCACGTCGTCCTGGCGTCCTCGTCCTGTGTCGGTCGTTCGTGCGGTGGTGGGCGTCACGCGCACCTTCCGTGCGGGTGGACGGCGGGCCTCCAGTTTCCCATGCCTCGCCGCCCGGCGTGGCCCACCCCGCCCGTCGAGACGCATTCCCTGGTCAGGGGCGCATTCGGCGCGGCACGGCAGGAGGTCGACAGGGGCACACCTCCAGCGTACGACCCGATCCTGACGGCCACGTGACGGTGGCGCACCCGGGCCGGGAACCGGGTGGTACCCCGCCGGGGAGTCGGTCGACTACGCCCGCTTGAGCGGTGCCATGCGCAGCAGGAGCTTCTTGCGCCCGACGGAGGTGAAGATCACCTCGGCCTCGGCGTCGTCGCCCGTGCCCCCCGTCGCCACCACGCGCCCCTCGCCCCACTGGCCGTGGACGACCACGTCACCGACCTCGAGACCCAGCTGCTCGGCCCCGGTGGAGGCCGGGGCCCGCCGGCTGCGGCCGTCGCCCTCGCCGGGCGACACCCCGGAGCCGAACACCGAACGGCCGGGCGTGCCCTCGCGGCCCGGACCGGACCCCCGTCGCCCGAAGGTGCCCGACGATCCCCCGTAGCTCGCCCCGTAGCCCGACCCGCCCGGTCCGGAGGAACCCCAACCCCGTTCGACGGCGACGTCGCGGACCAGTTCGGCCGGGATCTCGTTGAGGAAGCGGCTCGGGATGTTGGCGCTGGTGTTTCCCCACAGCATCCGGCTCCAGGCGTGGGAGAGGTAGAGGTGGCGCTCGGCCCGGGTGATGCCGACGTAGCAGAGCCGCCGCTCCTCCTCGAGCTCCACCGGGTCGCCGAGCGACCGCAGGTGCGGGAAGACACCGTCCTCCATCCCGACCAGGAACACCGCCGGGAACTCCAGGCCCTTGGCGATGTGCATCGTCATGAGGGAGACCTTGGTGCCATCGCCGTCGAGCTGGTCCGAGTCGGCCACCAACGAGGCGGCCTCCAGGAACTCGGCCAGGGTCCGGTACTCGTCGGCCACGCCCACCAGCTCGTCCACGTTCTCCACCCGACCGAGCGCCTCGATGGTGCCCTCGGCGAGGAGCTCGGACCGGTAGCCGGTGCGCTCCACCACGGCCGTCACCAGCTCGCCGGGTCCGAGGAGGCCGGCGGGAGGTGGTCCCGCGTCGTCCTCCGGACGGCCGCCGTCCGCCGCCGCCCCGGCCGGTGCCACCAGCTCGGTCACCGGCCCCGGGGCCACGGCGTCCCCGTTCTCGTCCACCAGGACGGGCACGGCCATGTGGTCCCGCAGCTCGGCCAGCAGGTCGGCCAGGTCCTCCAGCGCCTTGCCCGCCTTGCCACCCACGCCCGCCTCGCCGGCCTCGGCCACGGCCCCGCCGAAGGACAGCCCCCGCTGACCCGCGAACCCGGCCAGCTTGGCCACCGAGGTGTCGCCCACGCCGCGCTTGGGCACGTTCACGATCCGGCGCCAGCTCACCTCGTCGTCCGGGTTCACCAGGACCCGCAGGTAGGCCAGGACGTCCTTGACCTCCTTGCGGTCGTAGAACTTGGTGCCCCCCACCACCTTGTAGGGGACCTCGGCCCGGACCATGGCCTCCTCGAGGGCGCGGGACTGGGCGTTGGTGCGGTAGAAGATCGCCACGTCGCCCCACCGCAACGACTGGTCGGAGCGCAGGCGGACGATCTCGTGGGCCACCCACTCGGCCTCGTCGTGCTCGTCCTCCGCCCGGTACCGGACGATCTGCTCTCCCGCCCCCTGGTCGGTCCACAGCGACTTCGGTTTGCGGGACACGTTGTTGGTGATGACGGCGTTGGCGGCGTCGAGGATGGTCTGGGTCGAGCGGAAGTTCTGGTCCAGGGTGATGGCGGTGGCGTCCGGAAAGGCCTGCTCGAAGTCGAGGATGTTCGAGATGTCGGCGCCGCGGAACCGGTACACCGACTGGTCGCTGTCCCCCACCACCACGATGTTGCGGTGCCCGCCCGCCAGCTGCACGGCGAGTGCGTTCTGCACGGCGTTGGTGTCCTGGTACTCGTCGATCAGCAGGTGGGTGAAGCGGTTCCGGTAGTGCTCCAGCACGTCGGGGTGTTCACGGAACAGGCGGACGGCGTTCAGGAGCAGGTCGTCGAAGTCCATGGCGTTGGCCGCCAGCAGGCGCCGCTGGTAGAGGTCGAAGACGTCGGCGATCCGTCGGTCGAAGATGGAGATGGCGGCGGCCCGGTACTCGGCCGGGCCCTGCTGGCGCGACTTGGCCTGGCTGATCTGTCCGAGCATGGAGCGGGGGGACAGCTTCTTGGTGTCGACGTCCAGCTCCCGGGCGACGATCTCGACCAGCCGGCGTGAGTCGGCGTCATCGTAGATGGTGAACGAACCCTTGTAGCCGAGCCGGTCACCGTGGGCCCGCAGGATGCGCACGCAGGCCGAGTGGAACGTCGACACCCACATGCGCTCGGCCCGGGGCCCGACCAGTTCGGCCACCCGGCGCCGCATCTCGTCGGCCGCCTTGTTGGTGAAGGTGATGGCCAGGATCTGCCACGGGGCGGCGTCACCGGTGGCGATGAGGTGGGCGATGCGGCGGGTGAGCACCCGGGTCTTGCCCGACCCGGCGCCGGCCACGATCAGCAGGGGGCTGCCCCGGTGGACGACGGCGGCCTCCTGGGTCGGGGTCAGGCCGGCCAGCAGCTCGTCGGTCCCGGTGGGCCGGAAGCGGGGAGCCGCCCCGAAGGTCAGCTGGTCCGCGACGGGGTGGTCGCCGGGGCCCCCGCCCCACGCCGTCATTCCCACTCGATGGTGCCGGGCGGCTTGGACGTGATGTCCAGTGCCACCCGGTTGACGCCCTCCACCTCGTTGATGATGCGGGAGGAGAGGCGCTCGAGGAGGTCGTACGGCAGGCGGGCCCAGTCGGCCGTCATGGCGTCGTCGCTGGTGACGGCCCGGATGATGATCGGGTAGGCGTAGGTGCGGCCGTCGCCCATCACCCCCACCGTGCGCACGGCGGGCAGGACGGCGAAGCTCTGCCACAGTTCGCGGTAGAGGCCGGCCCGGCGGACCTCCTCCACCACGATGGCGTCGGCGGCACGCAGTACCTCGGCCCGCTCGGGCGTCACCTCGCCCACGATGCGCACGGCCAGTCCCGGACCCGGGAACGGTTGGCGCCAGACGATCTCGTGGGGCAGGCCGAGCTCCTCGCCCACGGCACGGACCTCGTCCTTGAACAGGAGCCGGAGGGGCTCCACCAGGTCGAAGGCGAGGTCGTCGGGGAGACCGCCCACGTTGTGGTGGGACTTGATGGTGGCGGCGGTGCCGGAGCCGGACTCGATCACGTCGGGGTAGAGGGTGCCCTGGACCAGGTACCCGGACGGCTCGTCGCCGGGCGCGTCGGCATCCAGGTGACCCTTCTCCACCACCAGGTCGCGGGCGACCTCCTCGAAGATCCGGATGAACAGCTCGCCGATGATCTTGCGCTTGCGTTCGGGGTCGGTGACACCGGCCAGGGCCTCGAAGAAGCGGTCGGCGGCCTTCACGTGGACCAGATCGATGTGGAACTGGCGGCGGAAGGTCTCCTCCACCTGCTCGCTCTCGTTGGCCCGCATCAGGCCGGTGTCGACGTAGACGCACGTCAGCTGCTCGCCGATCGCCTTGTGGACCAGGGCGGCGGCCACCGCCGAGTCGACGCCGCCGGACAGGGCGCACAGGACGGGGGACGCGCCCACCTGGGCCCGCACGGCGGCCACCTGGCTCTCGATGATCGAGGTGTGGGTCCACGACGGCGGGCAGTGGCAGATGTCGTAGAGGAAGCGCTCGAGCAGGTCGCGGCCGTGCTCGGTGTGGACCACCTCGGGGTGGAACTGGACCCCGAAGATGCCGCGCTCGGGGTCGTGGAAGGCCGCCACCGGGGCGTCGGGGCAGCTGGCCGTGGCCACGAACCCGTCGGGTACCGCGGTGATGGCGTCGCCGTGGCTCATCCACACCTCGGCCGTCCCGGGCCAGTCGGCGAAGATCGGGGACGCGGCCGTGACGGTGAGCGGCGTCCGTCCGTACTCGCCCCGCCCGGTGCGGGCCACCTCGCCCCCGAGCTGGCGGGCGACCAGCTGGGCGCCGTAGCAGATGCCGAGGACCGGGACGCCGAGCGAGTACACGGCGGGGTCGATCGTCGGCGCCGGGTGCTCGTTGACCGACTTCGGGCCCCCGGAGAGGATGATGCCGGCCGGCCGCCGTGCGGCCAGGTCGGCCGCACTCGCCGTATGCGGGACGATCTCGGAGTAGACGTGCGCCTCGCGGACCCGCCGGGCGATCAGCTGGGCGTACTGGGCACCGAAGTCGACGACCAGGACCGGCCCCTCACGAGGGTCGTCGGTGGGGACGGACGGGCTCAATGGCCCATGCCGACACCCTGCGAGCGCTGCAGGTCCTTGCCCTCGGTCTGGAGTGCCGGGGCCACCATGACCTCGGCCTTCTGGAACTCCTTCACCGTCTGGTAGCCGCAGGTGGCCATGGCCGTGCGCAGGGCACCGAAGAGGTTCATGCGGCCGTCGTTCTCATGGGCGGGGCCGAGGAGGATCTCCTGGAGGGTGCCCCGGGTGGTCGTCTTGACCCGGGCGCCGCGGGGCAGCGTCGGGTGGAAGGTGGCCATGCCCCAGTGGAAGCCGCGGGCCGGGGCCTCGACGGCGGACGACAGCGGTGAGCCCAGCATGACGGCGTCGGCGCCGCAGGCCACCGCCTTGGCGATGTCGCCACCCTTGGACATGCCGCCGTCGGCGATGACGTGGCAGTAGACACCGGTCTCGTCGAGGTGGCGCATGCGGGCCCCGGCCACGTCGGCGATCGCCGTGGCCTGGGGCACACCGATCCCGAGGACGCCGCGGGTGGTGCACGCGTTGCCCGGGCCCACGCCAACGAGCACGCCGACGGCGCCGGTGCGCATCAGGTGGAGTCCGGCCTGGTAGGAGGCGCAGCCACCGACGATGACGGGGACCTCGAACTCGCGGATGAAGCGCTTGAGGTTCAGCGGCTCGGCCGTCTTCGACACGTGCTCGGCGGACACCACCGTGCCCTGGATCACCAGGATGTCGAGTTCGGCGGCCAGCAGTGCGGGGGCGAAGGACTCGGTCTTCTGCGGGGTGACCGAGGCGGCGGTGGTGATGCCGGCCGCCTTCATCTCCTTGATCCGCTGGGTCACCAGGTCGAGCTGCACGGGCTCGGCGTACATCTGCTGCATCCGGGCGGTGGCCTTCTCGGTGGGCAGCTCACGGATCTCGTCGAAGAGCGTGGACGGATCCTCGTAGCGGGTCCACAGGCCCTCGAGGTTGAGGACACCGAGGCCGCCGAGGCGCCCGATCTCGATGGCGGTCGAGGGGCTGACCACACCGTCCATGGCCGAGGCCATCAGGGGGAGTTCGAACTTGTAGGCGTCGATCTGCCAGCTGACGTCGACATCCTCGGGATCGCGGGTGCGGCGGCTCGGGACGATGGCGATGTCATCGAACCCGTAGGCCCTCCGCCCCGACTTGAAGATGCCAATCTCTAGCTCAGCCACTGAATTGTCCTCCGGACCCTGGTTGCGGTTCGACGTGCGTCAGGGACGGCGGCAGCTCCGACACTGCGCCGACGACCATGCTTCAGGATACCGCCTGGGCGCAGGCGCCGTTACCCGGCGGCGGGCCCCGGGCGGGACCGTGCGGGCGGTCAGCGGGTGCCGGGCAGCGTCGGCGCCGGCACCCCGAGCACCAGGCAGAGCAGCTCGGTCAGCACCCGGGCGGTGGCGCCCCACACGGTCTCCCCGGCCACATGGAAGAACCAGACCGGGAACTCGCCCCCGGGGACGCCGTCGGCCCCGGGTCGCCCCGGCACGGCCCAGCGCTCCTCGGCGAACACCCCGTCGGCCAGCAGGTCGGCGAGGGCCACGTCGAAGACCCGGGCCACCTCGTCGGGAGCCGGCGTCGTGGCCGGCCGTCCGTCCAGGACCGCCACCACCGGCGTCATCAGGGTGTTGGACGACACCGTCGGCATGGCCGTGAGGTGCCCGACCACGGTCACCACCGCCGGGTCCAGCCCGACCTCCTCGAACGCCTCGCGCCGGGCGCCCTCGTCGACCCCCTCCCCCGGATCGAGCTTGCCCCCGGGGAAGGCCACCTCGCCCTGGTGCGAGCGGAGGCGGGAGGACCGGACGGTCAGCAGCACCCGGGCCTCCCCCGCCTCCTCGAACAGTGCGACCAGCACGGCGGCCGGGTTGGCGTCCGGGAAGGCGCCGGCGAAGGTTCGGGTGAACCGGGACACCTCGGCGGCGGTCGTGGCCGCGTCACCCGAGCGGTCCCGTGCCGACACGGCCGCCACGACGGCGTCCAGCCCGACCGAGGCGCGGACGGACGGGACGAGGTCGGCCCACGGTGCCGGCCCGCCCGCCACGTGGACCGGAGGCCGGGGGATGTCCTGGGGACCGGTCCGGTGCGGGGGTTCGGGAGTCGGCACCCCCGGGAGACTAGGGGTTCGGCGCCGTGCGCCGCGCGCCGCGTCGGCTCCGGCGTGCGGCCCTACCCGGTCACGTCGAGGGCGGTGGAGGCCGACCGGGACGACCGTGCACGTCGAGGGCGTGGTCGAGGCCACTGCGGGCACCCCGTCGCTCGAGGTGGCGACCGTCGGCGAGGGAGACGTGGGCTCCACCGGGGTCGACGGCCACGCCGAAGGTCTGGTACCCCGACTCGATGATGGTCACCGCGCCGTCGCCGATGTCGGTCGAGCCGTGCGGGCGGACCTCGAGCACGTCCGAGCCGCCCGCGTCGGCCACGAAGAGGTCACCCGAGGCGTCGACCGCCACGCCCTCGGGATGCGAGAACACCGGCCGGCCACCGATCGTGGTCATGGTGCCGTCGGGGGCGATCTCGACCACGCGGTTGCTGCCCGCGTCCGCCACCCAGACGTCGCCGGCGGCGTCCACGGCGACGCCGAAGGGCACGTCGAGCCCGGTCGCCAGGGTGGTGGTCACCGGAGCGGCCGCGGCCACCGCCGGATCCACGGCCTGGACCCCGACGAGGGACAGCAGGACGATGCCCGCTCCGGCGACGACCGCGCCCGCCCGTCTGCCGGACCCGCGTGGACGGCCGTCGCCCTCCGGACCGGGTCCGGGGCCGACGCCGGGTCGATCGGTACCGTCGGCGCCACGACGGGCCGGAGGGACAGCGCCGACGCACCCGCCGCGCACGGGCCCGCGGACGCGACGGAGGCCGGGCCCTGGGCCCGGCCTCCGTGCACATCGGGGTACTGCAGGGTGCCGGCCCGGTGCGGGCCGACGGCAGGACTACATCATCCCGCCCATGCCACCCATACCGCCCATGCCCCCGCCCATGGCGGCGGCGGCGGCCGCGGCGGCGGCCGGGTCGGACTTCTCGGGCTTGTCCGCCACGAGTGCCTCGGTGGTGAGCAGCAGGCCGGCGATCGAGGCCGCGTTCTGCAGCGCCGAGCGGGTGACCTTGGCCGGGTCGATGACGCCGGCCTTGACCAGGTCCTCGAGCTCACCGGTGGCGGCGTTCAGACCGATGTGGCCCTTCTTGCCCTCCACCTCCTTGACGTAGACCGTGCCTTCGAGCCCGGCGTTGTTGGCGATGGCCTCGAGCGGGGCGGCCAGTGCCTTCAGCACGATGGCGGCACCGGTGGCCTCGTCCCCCTCGAGGGAGTCGGCGACGGCCTGGACGGCGGCACGGGACCGCACGAGGGCGGTGCCGCCACCGGCGACGATGCCCTCCTCGACGGCGGCACGGGTGGCGGAGAGCGCATCCTCGATGCGGTGCTTCTTCTCCTTCAGCTCCACCTCGGTGGCCGCGCCGACCTTGACCACGGCGACGCCGCCGGCCAGCTTGGCCAGCCGCTCCTGCAGCTTCTCGCGGTCCCAGTCGGAGTCGGTGTCGTCGATCTCACGCTTGATCTGCGCGATCCGGCCCTTGACGTCGCCCTCGGCTCCGCCACCTTCGACGATCGTGGTGTCGTCCTTGGTGACGATGACCCGGCGGGCGGAGCCCAGCAGGTCCACGGTGGTCGTCTCGAGCTTCAGGCCGATCTCCTCGGAGATCACCTGGGCGCCGGTGAGGACGGCCATGTCCTGGAGCATCGCCTTGCGGCGCTCACCGAAGCCGGGGGCCTTGACGGCCACCGAGGTGAAGGTGCCACGGATCTTGTTGACGACCAGGGTGGCGAGGGCCTCGCCCTCGACGTCCTCGGCGACGATCAGCAGCGGCTTGCCGGTCTGCATGACCTTCTCGAGCACGGGCACCAGGTCGTGGACGGCGCTGATCTTCGAGTTGACGAAGATGATCACCGGGTCGTCCAGGACGGCCTCCTGGCGCTCGGCGTCGGTCACGAAGTACGGGGACAGGTAGCCCTTGTCGAACTGCATGCCCTCGGTGAACTCGAGCTCGATGCCGAAGGTGTTGGACTCCTCGACGGTGACGGTGCCGTCCTTGCCCACGCGGTCGATGGCGTCGGCCAGGACCTCGCCGATGGCGGTGTCGGCGGCCGAGATGGAGGCGACCTGGGCGATCTCCGTCTTCGAGTCGATCTCCTTGGCCTGCTTCTTGATGGACTCGACGGCGGCGGTGACGGCCTTGTCGATGCCCTTGCGGAGGCCGAGCGGGTTGGCGCCGGCGGCCACGTTGCGCAGACCCTGGCGGATCAGGGCCTGGGCCAGCACGGTGGCGGTGGTGGTGCCGTCACCGGCGACGTCGTTCGTCTTGGTGGCGACCTCCTTCACCAGCTGGGCACCCATGTTCTCGAAGGGGTCCTCGAGCTCCACCTCTCGGGCGATGGACACGCCGTCGTTGGTGATGGTGGGCGCACCGAACTTCTTCTCGATGACCACGTTGCGGCCCTTCGGCCCCAGCGTCACCTTGACCACGTCGGCCAGCTTGTTGACGCCGGCCTCGAGGCCGCGCCGGGCGGACTCGTCGAACTTGAGGATCTTCGCCATTACTTGGTCACCTTGGCCAGGATGTCGCGGCTCGAGAGGATCAGCAGGTCCTTGCCGTCGGCGCTGATCTCGGTGCCGCCGTACTTGGAGTAGACGACGGTGTCGCCGACGGCGATGTCCAGCGGGATGATGTCGCCGGTGGTCTCGGAGCGACGGCCGGGGCCGACGGCGAGGACCTCGCCCTGCTGGGGCTTCTCCTTGGCGGTGTCGGGGATGACCAGACCGGAGGCGGTGGTCTCCTCGGACTCGCCGGGCTGGACGACGATGCGATCGTCGAGGGGCTGCAGACTCATGGTTCGGGCCTCCTGTGGCACGTTTAGCAGTCGAAGGTTGCGAGTGCTAATGGTAACCGGCCCGGACCGGGTTGGCAACCGCGCCCCGAGAGTGCCAACCGGCCCGCCGACGTGCCTGCCGACGTGCCCGCCCGCTACGGGTCCGGGTCGGACGGGTCCGGGTCGGACGGTCCCGGGTCAGACGGTCGAGACCAGCCGCAGGTTGGGGTCCGCGCCCAGGTCGAGCCGGCTGCGGTCCCCGTGGTGGAGACGCCAGTGTCCGGCGGCGGCCACCATGGCCGCGTTGTCGGTGCACAGCGCCCGGCTGGGCAGGAACGCCCCGATGCCGTCCTCGGCGCACGCCGCCTCCACCCGGGCCCGCAGGAGCGAGTTGGCCGCCACCCCGCCGGCCAGGCACAGTGCCCGGGCGCCCACGTCGCGGGCGGCGGCCCGGGCCCGGGTCACCAGGACGTCGACCACCGCCTCCTGGAACGAGGCGGCCACGTCGGCCGTCGAGGCGTCGGGCTCCTTGCGGACCCGGTTGACCACCGAGGTCTTCAGTCCGCTGAACGAGAAGTCGTAGCCGTCGCCCGGCATCGACCGGGGGAAGGCGTAGGCGGTCGGGTCGCCCGCACCGGAGATCCGGTCGATGGCCGGGCCGCCGGGGTAGCCGAGACCGATGAACCGGGCGACCTTGTCGAAGGCCTCGCCGGCGGCGTCGTCGATCGTCCCACCGAGCAGCCGGTACTCGCCGGGGGCGGTGACCTGGATCAGCAGGGTGTGCCCACCCGAAACCAGCAGGACGACCAGCGGCCAACCCAGGTCGGGCTGCTCGAGCAGGGAGGCGAACAGGTGGGCCTCCAGGTGGTTGACCCCCACCAGGGGGACCCCCCAGGCCATGGACAGCGCCTTGGCCTCGGCCACGCCCACCAGCAGCGACCCGATGAGACCGGGACCGTGGGTCACGGCGATTCCGTCGATCCCCCGTCCCGTGTGGTCCGAGCCGGCCTGGTCGAGGGCGTCGGCCAGCACCGGGGTGAGCAGTTCGACGTGGGCCCGTCCGGCCAGCTCGGGCACGACCCCGCCGTAGCGGGCGTGGAGGTCGATCTGGCTGCTCACCACGGACGAGACGATGGTGGTGCCGTCCTCGACGACGGCCGCCGCCGTCTCGTCGCAGGACGTCTCGATGCCGAGGACCCGCCGGATCGGCCGCCCGTCGGCCTCGGTGGTGGGGGCACCGGTCACGGGCACGACCCTACCGACCTCACGCCCGGCGCTCGACGGTGACGCCGGGCGCCAGAGACGCCTCGACGGCCGACAGGCGCTCGGCGTAGGCACCGGTGTCGATGTCCCGCACCCACATGATCAGCGCGTCGCCGCCGTTCGGGTAGTAGTTCGGCCGGACGCCGACGGGGGCCATGCCGAAGCGCCGGTACAGGGCGATGGCGGGCTCGTTGCCGACCAGCACCTCGAGGGTGAGGTGGGCCGAGCCACGGGCCAGCGCCGTGCGGACCAGGTCGCACAGGAGCACGGTGCCGAGGCGGCGACCCTGCCAGGCCGGATCCACGCCGATGTTGTTCACGTGGGCCTCGTCGTCGACCGACATCTGGCCGGCGTAGCCGACGAGCCGCCTCCCCACCCACGCCGCCCGGTAGGCACGGGACGTGCGCTGGGCCAGCTCTTCCTCGAACAGCCGCCTGGACCACGGCTCGTCGAAGATGGCGTCCTCGATGCCCAGGACGGCCGTCAGGTCCCGGGAGCGCAGCGGCGCCACCACGACGTGGAGGGGACCCCCGGGGCCGTCCCGATCCGCCTGCCCGCCGATGGCGTCGCTCACGGCTGTGCGGCGGGGGGTGCCGGTCGCCGGGGGGCCCGCTCCTCCCAGTTGATCCGGGCGTCGGCGTGGCGCCGGTAGTCGGGCACCAGGTCGCCGGGCGCGGTCGGTACGGTTCCGGCGGCGAGGCGGACCGCGCCCAGTCGGGCCAGGGTGGCGGGGGACGGCGCCGACACCCGCTCCGCCAGGCCGATGTCGACCCCGGTCCGGGGTGCGAGCATGTCGAGGTAGCGGACGGCGCCGTCGCCCACGACGAGCACGGGGCCGTCGGTGACCAGGTCGTCGAGCCAGGCCGCCAGGTCGTCGGGGGACAGCGCCTCGGGTCGGTCCCGGCGCACGTCCGCCGGGTCGACCGGACCACCCGGGAGCCCCGGGGCGTCGACGAAGGCGTAGGCGGCGGCGAAGACCTCGCGCCGGCGGGCGTCGACCACGGCCACCACCCGGGCGGCCCGCTCCGCACCGGCCACCTCCCGGGCGCCGGCGGCCAGGACGTCGAGGCTGGTGATCCCGACGATGCCGATCCCGAGCGCCTGGCCCAGCGCCTTGGCCGTGGCGACCCCGACCCGCAGACCGGTGAAGAGCCCGGGCCCGACGTCCACGGCCAGCGCGTCGATGTCGTCGAGGGTGCAGCCCGACAGCGCGCACACCTCCTCGATGCTCGGCGCCAGCAGCTCGCCGTGGGCGCGCCCCCCGACGTGGGTGCGCTCGGCCACCGCCCCGTCGTCGCGGAGCACGGCGGCACCGACCAGGTCGGTGGCGGACTCGAGGGCCAGGAGGGTCACGGGGTCCCCCCACCCGCACGGGACGCCGGCCCGGGACGACCGCCCGGTCCGGCCGGCGCCCACGGCGCCAGTGCCGCCGCCAGGTCGTCCCAACGGGTCGTCCACGACGCGCCGTCGGCGTACACCGTGACCGAACGCCGGTCGTCGTCCACCGGGTCGGCGTCGAGCCGCACGGCCAGGGCGCCGTCGCCGAGCACCGGCTCGGCCGCCTCGCCCCACTCGACCAGCGCCACGCCACCGTCCTCCACCAGTTGGCCCAGTCCGAGGTCGGCCACCTCGGCCAGGTGCTCGAGCCGGTAGACGTCGGCGTGCAGCAGGAGACGGAGCCCGCCGGGTCCGTCGTCCACCTCGTACTGGCGCACCAGGGTGAACGTAGGGCTGGTGACCGGCTCGGCGATCCCGAGGGCCCGGCCGAACCCCTGGGCGAAGGTCGTCTTGCCGGCGCCGAGGTCACCCGACAGCAGCAGCACGTCGCCGGGGACGCACCGGGACGCCACCGCGGCGGCCAGGTCCCGGGTGGCGTCCGCCGAGTCGGAGGCCAGCTCGAGGACCGGGCTCACCGGCCCGTCCCGACGAGCTGCTTGGCCCGGACGAAGTCGGCCCGCATCTGGGCCAGCACCACCCCGCCGCCCCGCAGGGCGGCCGCCGGGTGGAAGGTCGGGACCAGCTGGACGTCCCCCACCGGGTAGGCGGCACCCCGGACCTTGGTGATGCCCTGATCGGTGTCGAGCAACAGCTTGGTGGCGAAGTTCCCGAGGGTGACGACCACGGTCGGGGCGATCAGCTCGACCTGGCGGGCCAGGTACGGGCGGCAGGCGGCGATCTCGTCGGGCCGGGGGTCCCGGTTGTCGGGGGGCCGGCACTTGACCACGTTGGCGATGTAGACGGCGCTGCGGTCGATGCCGAGCTCCTCGGACAGGAGCCGGTCGAGCAGCTGTCCCGAGCGCCCGACGAACGGCTCGCCCTGGAGGTCCTCGTCGCGTCCGGGTGCCTCGCCCACGAACATGAGGGCGGCCCCGGGGTCCCCCACGCCGAAGACGACCTGGGTGCGGGTGGCGGCCAGTGGGCAGCGGGTGCACCCGGCGGCCTCGGCGGCGAGCGCCGCCAGCTCGGCGGGTCGGGATCCGGGGGCCACCGGGGCATGGTACCGGCCCCCGGTCCGGGGCCGCTCCCCGCGTGGCGGGTGGCGACGGGGCGGGACGCCCGGGTCAGCCGAGGGCGTCGAGGACGCGTGCCACCAGATCGGGCAGGTCCCCCGCCAGCAGGCCGGCCCGGTGCCCGAGTGCGCCGGCCCGCCCGTGCACGTGGGCGCCGAGGGCGGCGGCCTCGAGCGGCGGTACCCCGCGGGCGCAGAAGGCGGCGATCACGCCGGACAGCACGTCCCCGGTGCCGGCCGACGCCAGGGCGGGCGTGCCGGTGCGGGCCAGCAGCACCCGTCCCGACGGGTCGGCCACGGCCGTGGTCGGGCCCTTCAGGAGCGCCACCGCACCCGACACCTCGGCGAGCCGGCGGGCGGCCTGCACGCGGTCGGGCCCGGGGGCGGCGCCGAGGAGACGCTCGTACTCGCCGTCGTGGGGGGTGAGCACCACCGGCGCGCCGGTCGTGAGCGGAGCGTCGAGGCACCCGAGGGCGTGCAGCCCGTCGGCATCCACGACGGTCGGCGCCGACGTGCCCGCCAGCAGCCGTCGCACGTCGTCGCCGGTACCCGGGGCCCGGCCGAGCCCGGGGCCCACCACCACCGCCCGGCACCGGTCGGCGACGGCCAGCACGGCCTCCGCCCACCCGGTCCCGGGCAGCTCGACCCCGACGGCCTCGGTGGCGGCCAGACCACCCGGGTCCCCTCCGGGCACGCCCAGGCGGACCATGCCGGCGCCGGCCCGGTAGGCGGCCCGGGCGCACAGCGCGGCGGCCCCGGTCATCCCGGGTGAGCCGGCCACGACGGCGACCGCGGCCGACCACTTGTTGCCCGACGGCGATCGGCGCGGCAGCACGGCGGCGACGTCGGCGTCCTCCATCAGGGCGATCCGGTAGCCGTCCACCGGCAGGCCGATGTCGACCACCACCACCTCGCCGGCCAGTCGGGCCCCCTCGGACTGGACCAGCCCGGGCTTCGGTGCCACGAAGGTGACGGTCCGCACGGCGGCCAGGGCCCGGCCCGACACCACGCCGGAGTCGCCGGCCACCCCCGAGGGGATGTCGACCGCCAGCACGGGCACCCCGGGGGCCACCTCCGGCGCGTCGTACGCGCCCCGGAACCCGGTCCCGAAGGCGGCGTCCACCACCAGGTCGACGGGGGTCGCCCCGAACCCGATCCGGTCGACCCCGCCGGGGCCCACCTCCCGGACCCGCACCCCGCGGCGGGCCAGCAGCCGGGCGGCCACCCGGCCGTCGGCCCCGTTGTTCCCCTTGCCGCAGATGAGCACCACCCGGCGCCCGTAGGCCCCGCCCAGCAGGTCGAGGGCGGCCCGGGCCACGGCCGTTCCCGCCCGGGCGACCAGTTCGTCGACCGGCGTGGTGGCGGCCGCCGCGGCGTCGACGGCCTGCATCTCCTCCACGGTGAGGACCGGCTGCACCCCTAGGCCCCCGCGCCCGCAGCGTCCGCAGCGCCCGCAGCGTCCGCAGCGCCCGCAGCGGACGACGGCCCGGCGGACCCCGGGCCGACCGCCACCACCAGGGCCAGTGCGGCCGTGTCGGTGTGGGTGAGCGACAGGTGCCACCCGGTCGCCCCCCGGTCGGCCGCCAGGTGGGCGGCGGCGCCGTGCAGGGCCAGCGCCGGCGCGTCGAGCCCGACCCGGGTCACCTCCACGTCGCGCAGGCGGAACGACCACAGTCCGACCCCGAGCGCCTTCATGACGGCCTCCTTGGCCGCGAACCGGGTGGCCAGCCGGGGCACCGGGTCGGGGGCGGCGGCGGCATAGGCGCGCTCGGCGTCGGTGAAGAGCCGGTCGGCCAGCCGGGGGCGGCGGGCCAGCACGGAGCGGAAGCGGGCGAGGTCGACGGCGTCGATGCCGACCCCCACCACGCCGGCTCCCACCACCTCGTCCGCCATCCGGGCCGCCAGGTCCCGTGCCGCCTCGGTGGCCGGGTCGGCGGCGGGCCCGGTCGTCACTCGACGGTGACCGTCTTGGCCAGGTTGCGGGGACGGTCGACGTCGAGGCCGTGCAGGCGGGCCAGCGAGTAGGCGAACAGCTGCATCGGCACCACGTCGATGACCGGGGAGAACAGGTGCTCGGTGGCCGGCACCCACAGGACGGCGTCGGCCTGGCGGGCCGTCTCGTCGTCGCCGTCGTTGGCCACCACCACCACCGAGGCGCCGCGGCTGCGCACCTCGGCGATGTTGGCGATCATCTTCTCCCACACCGGCGTGCGGGAGGCCACCGCCACCACGACGGTGCCCGGTTCGACCAGGGCGATGGGCCCGTGCTTGAGCTCGCCGGCCGGGAAGCCCTCGGCCCGGAGATAGGAGATCTCCTTCAGCTTCAGCGCCCCCTCGAGCGCCACCGGATACCCGACGTGGCGTCCGAGGAAGATGAACGACGGCGAGTCCTTGAACCGTTCGGCCACGACCTGGACGTCGGCCGAGCGGCCGACGGCGGTGGCCACCTTGTCCGGCAGCGACCCCATGGCCGCCAGCAGCCCCCGGGCGTCGGCCGGCGTCAGCGTGCCCCGGGCCTGGGCCAGGAACAGGGCGAGGATCTCGAGGGCGGCGATCTGGGCCAGATGGGTCTTGGTGGCCGCCACCCCGATCTCGGGCCCGGCCCGGGTGTAGAGCACGGCGTCGGCCTCGCGGGCCATGGACGAGTCGACCACGTTGGAGATCACCAGCACCCGGGCGCCGAGGGACTTGGCCTCCCGTACGGCCTGGAAGGTGTCGACCGTCTCGCCCGACTGGCTCACCCCGATGACCAGTGTGTGCTCGTCCAGCACCGGATTGCGGTAGCGGAACTCGCTGGCGATGTCGATCTCGACCGGCAGCCGGGCCCAGTGCTCGATGGCGTACTTGGCCATCAGGCCGGCGTGGTAGCTGCTGCCGCAGGCGACCACGAACACCTTGGTGATCGAACGCAGCTCCTCGTTGGTGATCCGCACCTCGTCGAGCACCAGGGTGCCGTCGGGCAGGAGGCGGTCGAGCAGCGTGTCGGCGACCGCCTTGGGCTGCTCGTGCATCTCCTTCGACATGTAGTCGTCGAACCCGTCCTTGCGGGCGGCGTCGAGGTCCCAGTCGACGTGCAACGGCGGCGGCTCGACGGCCACGCCGTCCAGGTCGGTGACGGTGATCGACCCGGGCCGCAGCTCGGCCACCCGGTCGTCGTCGAGGATGAAGAAGTCGTGGGTGAGCCCGAGGATGGCCGGGATGTCCGAGGCCAGGAAGGCGCTCCCCTCCCCCACCCCCATGATGAGCGGTGAGACCCGTCGGGCGCCCACGACCACGTCGGGGGCGTCGGCGTGCACGACGGCGAGGGCGAAGGCCCCCCGGACCCGGCCGAGGGCGGACCGCACGGCACCGGTGAGCCCGTCGGCGGGCCAGGCCGCCAGGTGGGACTCGATCAGGTGGGCGAGCACCTCGGTGTCGGTCTCGGACTCCAGGTGGTGCCCGTCGGCGATGAGCTCGTCGGACAGCTCGACGTGGTTCTCGATGATGCCGTTGTGCACCAGGGCCAGCCGGCCGGTGCAGTCGACGTGGGGATGGGCGTTGCCCTCGTTCGGGCGGCCGTGGGTCGCCCACCGGGTGTGGCCGATGCCGGCCGACGGGTGGGGCGGGGCCGACTCGGTCCGCTTGGCCAGGTCGTCGAGGGAGCGGGTGCCGTTGGCCGCCCGCACCCGCCACAGCGGATCGCCGGCCGCCGGGCCCACCAGGGCGATGCCGGCCGAGTCGTACCCCCGGTACTCGAGGCGGGCCAGGCCCTCCACCAGGACGTCGAGGACCTGGTCGTCCTCCCCCGGCGCCGGCCCCCTGGTGATGCCGATGATGCCGCACATGGGTGCACAGGGTAGTGGCCGCAGCGGTGGCGCCGAGTGGCACCGTCCCCACCTGCCCGGATCCGTCCGCCCGGGATCAGACGCCGGCGTCGAGCTCCAGGGCCAGGGTGTCGGCGCCGGCCTGGGCGTCCGCCTCACGGGCCGCGGCGGCGGCCAGCAGCTCGTGGCGGATCAGGGCGTGGAGGCGGGCGGCGGTGGCCTCGGCCACGCCCGGCTCCGTGCACTCCACCATGATCCGGACCACCGGCTCGGTGCCGCTCGGGCGCACCAGCACCCGCCCCGTCTCGCCCATGGCCTCCCGCTCCTGGTCGACGGCCATGTCGATGGCCTCGACCTCCCCGAACAGCGAGGTGTCGACCCCGGTGACGTTGACCAGGGTCTGCGGTACCGGCTCGACGAACCCGTCGAGCAGCTCGACCAGCGACGAGCCCGTCCGGGCCAGGAGGTCGGCGAGGACCAGGCCGGTCAGGAGGCCGTCCCCCGTGGTGGCCAGGCGCCGGAAGATGATGTGCCCGGACTGCTCGCCCCCCAGGGAGAACCCCTCCTGGTCGATGGCGGCCAGCACGTGCCGGTCGCCGACGTCGGTCTCCTTCACGTGCACGCCCCGGGCGTCCATGGCCCGCCGGAACCCGAGGTTGGTCATCACGGTCACCACCACGGTGTTGCCGGCGAGCTGGCCGCGCTCGGCCAGGTCCCGGGCGAACAGTGCCAGGAGCGAGTCGCCGTCGACCAGCGACCCGGTGCCGTCGACGGCCAGCATCCGGTCGGCGTCGCCGTCCAGGGCGACACCGAGGTGCGCGCCGTGCTCGACGACGGCCTGCGCCAGCAGCTCGGTGGCCGTCGAGCCGCACCCGGCGTTGATGTTGGTCCCGTCGGGGTCGCAGCCGATGGCCACCACCTCGGCACCGGCCTCCTCGAACAGTCGGGCGGCCAGTGCGGAGGCGCTCCCGTTGGCGCTGTCCACCACCAGGCGCAGCCCGTCGAGGGTGCGGCCGTCCAGGGTCCCGAGCAGGTAGTCGACGTAGGCGTCGCCCACGTCGGGCTCGGACCGCACGGTGCCCACCCCGTGGCCCTCCAGCGGGCGGGGTCCCTTGAGTCCCGGGTCGAGGACCCGGTGGAGCTCGTCCTCGATGGCCAGCTCGGTCACCTCGTCGAGCTTGGTGCCGCCGGCACCGAACAGCTTGATGCCGTTGTCGGCGAACGGGTTGTGCGAGGCCGAGATGACCACGGCCGGCAGGTCGCGACGGGTCGACAGCCACGCCAGGGCGGGGGTGGGCAGGACACCCACGTCGACCACGTCGGCGCCCTCGCTGGCCAGGCCCGCAGACAGGGCGGCCTGGAGCATGGGACCCGAGCGGCGCGTGTCGCGACCGACGAGGAAGGTGGTGGCGGTGATGGTCCGGGCCACGGCGCGTCCAAGGGCCAGGACCAGCTCGGGCGTGAGCTCGGTGTTGGCGCTGCCCCGTACTCCGTCGGTGCCGAACCAGGTTCGGGACACCTGATCTACCGCTTCGAGTACTGGGGTGCCTTGCGGGCCTTCTTCAGGCCGTACTTCTTGGACTCCTTCTCACGGGAGTCACGCGTCAGGAACCCGGCCTTCTTGAGCGCACCGCGCAGTTCGGGGTCGAGCTCGCACAGGGCCCGGGCGATGCCGAGCCGGAAGGCGCCGGCCTGACCGGACACACCGCCGCCGTCGATGGTCACGTCGATGTCCCAGGACTCGGTCGTCTCGGTCAGCCGCAGCGGCTCGGTGACGATCATCCGGTGGGTGGCCGAGGTGAAGTACTCCTCGAACGTGTGGCCGTTGCAGGTGATGGCGCCCTGGCCGGGACGGAAGCGGACCCGGGCGACGGCCTGCTTGCGGCGTCCGGTGGTCTGACAGATGGGGGCAGTCACTGGTGGTTCCTTCGCTCGATGCGTGGTCGGGATCGTCCGGTGCGTGCGTCGCTCAGGCGCCGCTGCGGGCGGACGATGTGCGTCGCGCCCCGGGGATCTCCATGGGGACGGGGGACTGGGCGACGTGGGGGTGGTCCTCGCCGCGGTAGACCTTCAGCTTGGTGGCCATCTGGCGGCCGAGCCGGTTCTTGGGAAGCATGCCCCGGATGGCGTCACGCACCACGTCGTCGGCCCGGTCGACCAGGAGGTCGGCGTAGGTGGTGGCGGTCAGGCCGCCCGGGTAGCCGGAGTGCCGGTAGGACATCTTGGCGTCGGCCTTGCCCGAGGTCATCACGATCTTGTCGGCGTTGATCACGATGACGTGGTCGCCCGTGTCGACGTGGGGGGCGAAGGTCGGCTTGTGCTTGCCACGCAGCACGGCGGCGACCTCGGTGGCGAGGCGGCCGAGCACCAGGCCGTCGGCGTCGACGATGTGCCAGGCGCGGGTGATGTCAGCGGGCTTGGGGGTGTACGTGCGCAACAGGGATCCTTGGTCGATGGTGCCGGGTGTCCGGGCACCTGCGGGTGCGGGGCCTCGGGGGCAGGTGGCCGGCGGGGTGCGGGAGGCGCCCGGGACCGGCCGGGGCCCGACCCGGCGACCTCCCACACTAGGTCGGATCGGGCCCGGCGGGCAAGCCGCCCGTCAGTAGCGGACCGCCATGAGGGTCAGTCCCCGGGGTGGCGCCGGCTGGGACGCCCGGGCCCGGTCGGCCGAGCGGAGGATCTCGAGCATGTCGGAGGGGCGCCTGCGGCCCCGGCCCACGTCGACCAGGGTCCCGACCAGCGAGCGGACCATCTGGTGGCAGAAGGCGTTCGCCTCGATCTCGAAGGCGAGGAGGTGGCCGACGACGGGGGCCAGTGCCGCCCCGGTCGACGCCTCGTGGTCGGCCAGGCCCGACGTCCCGGCCGTCCGGGCCCCGGTCGGGCTGCCGTCCAGGCGGGTCCACCGGGCGTCCACCACCCGACGCGGGATGGGGACCTCGGCACCGGTGCCGGGCACCCGGCGGCAGAAGGCCCGGAAGTCGTGCTCGCCGAGCAGTGCGTCGGCGGCGGCCGACATGGCCCGCACGTCCAGGGGACCGACCACGTGCCAGGTCAGGCCGGCCAGCAGCGGATCGGCCACCGGGGCGTCGACCACCAGGTAGCGGTACCGACGGGCGGTGGCCGAGTGGCGGGCGTCGAAGCCCTCGGGGGCGGGGCCGGCCTCACGGACGACGATGGACGGACCGATCTGGCTGTTGCACGACCGCACCAGCGCGTCCGGCTCGAGGGTGGCGGCCCGCTCCGCGGGCACGTCGAAGTGGACGACCTGGTCGAGGGCGTGGACACCGGCGTCGGTCCGGCCGGCGCAGGTGAGCGTGACCGGTGTCCGGGCCACCCGGGTCAGGGCGGCGGCCAGGGTGCCGGCCACGGTAGGCAGACCCTCCTGGGCCGCGAACCCGTGGAAGCCGGAACCGTCGTAGGCGACGCGGAGTCGCCACCGGACGGTGTCCTGCGGACGGTCGTCGTGGCCGGCGGTTTCGGGCCCCCCGGTGTCGGGGGGCGTGCTCACACCAGTTCGATGCGGGCCATCGGGGCGTTGTCGCCCTGACGGTTGCCAAGCTTGAGGATGCGGGTGTACCCGCCCGGCCGCTCCGCGTAGCGGGGGCCGATCTCGGCGAACAGCTTGTGGGCCATGTCCTTGTCCCGGATGAAGGCCACGACGTTGCGCTGGCGGGCGACGCCGCCCTTGGCGGCGGCCGTGATGACCTTCTCGGCCACCGGGCGCAGCGCCTTGGCCTTGGCCTCGGTGGTGACCAGGTACTCCGCCGCGATCAGCGAGGCCACGAGGTTGCCCATCATGGCCTTCTGGTGGGCGGAGCTGCCGCCGAACCGGCGGCCCTTCTTGGGAGTGCCGAGCATGGGGGGACCTCAGTCCTTCACGCGCAGGGACAGGCCCCGCTCGTCGAGCTTCTGGAGCACCTCGTCGAGCGACTTCTGCCCGAAGTTGGTGATGTTGAGGAGATCGTCGAGGGTGCGGTCGACCAGCTCGCCGATGGTGTTGATCTGGGCCCGCTTGAGACAGTTGCGGGGACGCTCGGTCAGGTCGAGGTCCTCGATGCGCAGGTCGAGGTCGGGCGAGCCCGTGGTGACGGTGCCGTACTCGCCCAGCTCGAGGCCCATGGGCTCCTCCTCGAGGTCGGCCACCAGGCCGACCAGGGTGCGGAGCGTGTCGCCCGCCGAGGCCAGGGCCTCGCGGGGCGTGAGGGAGCCGTCGGTCTCGATCTCGATGACCAGGCGGTCGAAGTCGGTCGACTGCTCCACCCGCACCGGCTCGACGGTGAAGGCGACCCGACGCACGGGCGAGAAGATGGCGTCGACCGGGATGACGCCGATGGCGCCGGTGCCCTTGTTCTTGTCGGCCGACAGGTAGCCCCGGCCACGCTCGACGGTCAGGTCGACGGCGAGGTGACCCTTGGTGTTGAGGGAGGCGATGTGCTGGTCGGGGCTCAGGACCTCGACGTCCGACGTCAGCTGCAGGTCACCGGCGGTGGCGGCACCGGCGCCCCGCTTGTCGAGGCGGATGGTCACCGGCTCGTCGCTGTGCACCCGGAACAGCAGGTCCTTCAGGTTCAGGATAATGTCGGTGACGTCCTCCTTCACGCCCGGCAGGGTCGTGAACTCATGGAGGGCCTCGTCGAACCGGACCTGGGTGATGGCGGCACCGGGGATGGACGACAGGAGCGTGCGCCGCAGCGAGTTGCCGAGCGTGTGGCCGAAGCCCGGGTCGAGCGGGCCGACGGCGAACTTCTGACGGTTGTCCTCTTCTTCGCCGATTGCTTCGACGGTGGGTCGCTGGATGATGAGCATGCGTGTGTGGCTCCTCGGCAGATGGTGCGCGGGTTCGGGTTCGTTCGGTGGTGAGAGGTCGGTGGCCGTGGCCGCCGTGGCTACTTGGAGTAGAGCTCGACGATCAGCTGTTCTTGCACCGGCTCGTCGATGTGCTCACGGATGGGCAGGCTGAAGACCTTGACCTCGAAGCGGTCGCCGACCGTCTCGAGCCACGGCGGCAGCGAGCGGTCGAGCGTGTCCAGGTTGCGGCGCACGTGGAACATCTCGCGCGACGACCCCTTGAGGGCGACGGTGTCGCCCTGGCGGACCCGGTAGCTGGGGATGGTCACCCGCTTGCCGTTGACCAGGACGTGGCCGTGCCGGACGAACTGGCGGGCCTGGGCCCGGCTGGCGCCCCACCCGGCCCGGAAGGCGACGTTGTCGAGCCGCAGCTCGAGCATCACCAGCAGGTTCTCACCGGTGATGCCGGGGGCCCGGGAGGCCTCGACGTAGAGGTTGTGGAACTGCTTCTCGAGCAGGCCGTAGATACGGCGTGCCTTCTGCTTCTCCCGCAGCTGGCCGAGGTACTCCGACCCCTGGCGCATGCGGTCGCGACCGTGCTCGCCGGGCGGGTAGGCGCGGCTGTGGCGGTCGGTGACCGCCTCGGAGACGGGGCACTTCATCGAGTAGCAGCGCTCCCCCTTGAGGAAGAGCTTGGTGCGCTCCCGGCGGCAGAGCCGGCAGACGGGTCCGGTGTAACGAGCCATGGTGGTCCTTGGTTCCCTTCGTTCCCGTCCCTACACCCGCCGCCGCTTCTTGGGGCGGCAGCCGTTGTGCGGGATGGGGGTGACGTCCTTGATTCCGGCGACCTCGATGCCGGCGGCGGCGAGCGAGCGGATGGCGGTCTCGCGGCCCGAGCCCGGACCGCGCACCAGCACGTCGACGCGGCGCACGCCGTGCTCCATGGCCCGCTTGGCGCACTGCTCGGCGGCCAGCTGGGCGGCGAACGGGGTCGACTTGCGCGAGCCCTTGAAGCCCACGTTGCCGGCCGAGGCCCAGGCGAGGACGTTGCCCTCGGGGTCGGCGATCGACACGATGGTGTTGTTGAACGAGCTCTTGATGTGGGCGACGCCGAAGGTGATGTTCTTCCGCTCGCGCTTGCGGGGCCGACGGGCGGCTCCCGGCTTGGTGGGCTTGGCCATTACTTGCGAACCTTCTTCTTTCCGGCGACGGTCTTCTTCGGGCCCTTGCGGGTGCGGGCGTTGGTGTGGGTGCGCTGGCCGTGGACCGGCAGGCCCTTGCGGTGCCGGATCCCCTGGTAGCAGCCGATCTCCATCTTCCGCTTGATGTCCTGGGAGATGTCGCGGCGCAGGTCGCCCTCGACCTGCAGGTTGGCGTCGATGTAGTTGCGGAGACGGGTGACCTCTTCGTCGGTCAGGTCCCGGACCCGGGTGTCGGGGCTGGTCTCGGTGGCCGCGCAGATCTGCTGCGCGGTGGTCCGGCCGATGCCGAAGATGTAGGTCAGGGAGATCTCCAACCGCTTTTCGCGGGGGATGTCCACGCCGGAGATGCGGGCCACGTGTTCTTCTTTCTCTCTACTCGAGCCTGGTGGGCGTCAGCCCTGCCGCTGCTTGTGGCGGGGGTTGTCGCAGATGACGAGGACCCGCCGGTGGCGGCGGATCACCTTGCACTTCTCACACATCGGCTTGACGCTGGGTCGAACCTTCACACTGTCGTCCTTGTCTCGTGCCGCCCGGCCCGGTGGCCGGCGGCTCCTCGGTCGTCCCCTGCCGCGTGGCGGGGGCCGGCCTACTTGTAGCGGTAGGTGATCCGCCCGCGGGCCAGGTCGTAGGGGGTGATCTCCACCTGCACCTTGTCCCCGGGGAGGATCCGGATGCGGTGCATCCGCATCTTTCCCGAGCTGTGCGCCAGCACGTTGTGGCCGTTCTCCAGCTCCACGCGGAACATGGCATTGGGGAGCGGCTCGACGACCGTCCCCTCCAGCACGATGGCATCTTCCTTGGGCTTGGGCAGGTGAATCTCCTCAGTACTCTGTCGTTCTCGTCCCTCGCCGGCCCGGAGGTCGGCGTGCGCCCCGGACCACGGCGACCGGGGTCCGGACTGCCGCCATCGGGGACGTGCCAGAGCAGCATCTCCGGGAGCGGGATCGGCACGCCACAACACACCCGTGGCCAGCC
>CAVOTA010000004.1:0-323920 GCA_963699055.1 uncultured Acidimicrobiales bacterium
CAGTCAAGAGGTCAGGGGTTCGAATCCCCTTACCTCCACCGGGTTGTAGGAGATACAACGTTCTCCCAGGTCAGAGCCGATATCTACTCGGCATTTCTCAACCTGGGCAAACGACGATGTTCGAACCCCTCTCAGGGAGAACGTTCACCACTTCTAGCAGTCGAGGTCAGGGGCCAAACTCCTCTGATGGGTCAGAGCGCCTTGAGGGCGGCAATCACGTCAGCCGGCTCGACTCGCACCCGCCAGTCAGCATTGACGGAGGCGAACCTCACGGTTCCGTCCCGATCGATGATGAACGTGGAAGGAACTGGAAGGGACCGCCGCCCATTGGCGTTCTGCTTCGCGGGGTCGCTCTGGAACACGTTGACCTGGAGATCCTCGAGTTCACCGGTGACATCGAACCGGACCTTGTACGCCTCGCTCACCGTCTGGTCGACGTCGCTGAGTACCGGAAATGCCAGTTCGTGCTTCTCGGTCATCGTCAGGCCGTGGTCCGGGGCTTGAGGGCTGATGGCCACGAGCGTCGCTCCCGTGGAGATGATGTCCGGAAGTGCCTCTTGGAGCGCCCGGAGCTGCAGATTGCAGTACGGGCACCACTCCCCCCGGTAGAAGGTGACCACCACCGGACCTTCGGTGAGCAGGTCGGCGAGCGCAACCCGATTGCCGACGGCGTCGTTCAGCGTGAACCCGGGTGCTACGTCTCCGACGGCGAGGCCTGAGGCCACCCTGGAGCTAGTGACGTCTTCGACCCCACTCGTGATCCGTCCGCCGATTTCCGCGGGGATCGAGGCGGTGATGTCGTTCAACTGGGAAGCAAGGGTGGTCACGAGGTCTCCTTAGACTGGACTATGTGGTCCATACTGTCCGTAGTAGAGTGGACTGTCAAGTCCACTCCAGGGGTTGCGCATGTCCGGAACCGACACCGCCAATGACCGCACTTTGACGGCAAAGGGTCGCGACACCCGTCGTCGGATCGTAGAAACGGCGTCCGACCTCATGGTCGAACGGGGTGTGTCGGCGGTGAGCCTGGATGAGGTGGGACGCGCCACGTCTACCAGCAAGTCGCAGATGTACCACTACTTCGCCAGTAAGGACGACCTCGTCGCTGCGGTCGTGATCTGCGTTCGGGCGCGGATCCTCGCCTTCCAGGGTGACTTACTCGATCGAGTGGAGTCGGTGGAGGGTCTGCGAGGTTGGGCGGACTCCATCCTCAAGTTTCATAGGCGGGCGCCACGATGGTACGGCTGTCCCCTCGGCACCCTCTCCAGCGAGCTCATCGGCGAGACCGGGGCCGGTCGCCCCGACATCGAGGAGGCCTTCGATTCGTGGCGGCTCCTCCTCACCCATACCTTGGTGAGACTGCAGGATTCGGGGAAGTTGCGGACTGATACCGATCCAGAGCGCTTGGCCACGGCAACGTTGGCCTCGCTGGAGGGTGGTCTCCTCCTGTCGAAGGCGCTACAGGATGAGTCTCCGCTCGCTATCGCGCTCGATGCCGCATTGGATCATTTGGGGACATTCGCCTGCCTCTGACGCGCCGTCCTCCCGACCGAAACAAACTGGCCAGGGCCCACGATCAGCCGTATCAACATCGCGATTGGTTCCGGCTTCTCGCAACGCTCACCATGTGCGAATCCGCCAATCGGTGACAATGCCCGTGACGTCGCCGACGTTGCCGTGATCGAGTTGCTCCATCGAGAGCAGGTGGCGGCGCCCCTGCCGCGAGCGGTCGACGACCTCGTCGGCCCAGACGGGTGGACAGGCCCCATGCTCGCGGATCTCTGGTCCGAAGTGTTGGGCAAGTCCGTCGGCTACCTCGGTGAAACTCTGGACGGACCCGAGATGCAGATGCGTCAGACCCATCCTGCCTGGTTCGGCTACGAACCCCGCCAGATGCTGGCGCGCTTTCAGAGCGGCGGCGCCGTCGCAGACGAAAAGGGGCTCGCCGATCTGGAAGGCCTGCTGGGGCGCGCGCCACGCTCTTATCGGGACTTCGCGCCCGAGACGGCGTACGAGTGGCTGAGCCCATCCGTGTGAGAACTTGCGGGGAGCGACCGGAACATGACCTCGGACCGGCAGGTGGGTTCGGACACAGTCCCATAACCTCCACTCGAAGATCGCAGGACACGGACCTGCGGACGTGACGCGGAATGTTGAGTCCACTCGAATCCCCTCGCGTCCCGCACGTTCCGTGACCCCGATGGCCCCTCGCCCTGCTTCACGGTGCGTGGTGGATCAGAGGGTTCACGAATCCGTCAGGTCCGGTTCATAGCCTGACGGCATGCGGATAGAGACTGTGAAGCTCTGGTCGGACCTGGTGGCCGCTTCCCGCCGTTTGCGACGACCCCACTGCCCCGAGTGCGGCTGTGCCACCAAGCACGAACTCACCGACAGTGGTGGCTACTGGGTGTGTCGGTCCGTTGGCTGCGGTTGCATGGCCCCGTCGTAGCTGGTTCCACGTTGTCGACGGACTGGTCGACGGAGCTCAGACGGCCTGACCGGCATCGACCGCGAAGGACGCATTGCTCATTCAAACCCGCCCATATCCAAGTGCGACGCGCCCGGGAAGGGAACCCACGCCAGGAGCGACGATGGGCTATTGACGCAATCTATACACTCAGTGTATGCTCCCAAGTATGAGTGTCCCCATGGCCCTGCTCGGCCTCCTCGATCGTGAACCCAGCCACGGCTACGACTTGAAGCGCGAGTACGACACGTACTTCGGGCGCGGCCGGCCGCTGCCTTACGGCCAGGTGTACGCCACGCTCTCCCGCCTGGCGAGGGACGGGAAGGCGATCGTCGGCGAGGCCGAACCAGGAGCCGGACCTGATCGCAAGCGGTACAACATCACCGATACCGGCCGAACCGAAGTCGAGGCGTGGCTCTCGGAGCCCATTCCCGCCGAGCCCCACCTGCAGACCGACCTGTTCGTGAAGGTCGTCCTGTCGCTGATGCTCGGTCGTCGGGCCGAGGAGTACCTGGACGCCCAGCGCGCCGCCCACCTGCAGCGGATGCGCGAGCTCACCGACCTCAAACAGCAGGGAGGCCTGATCGACGCGCTACTGGCCGACCACGGTCTGTTCCACCTCGAGGCCGACCTCCGCTGGATCGATCTCACGACTGCTCGGCTCACCGCACTCGCCACGGAGGTTGCTCCATGAACGTGCCCACCGGTTCCGCCCTCGTGCCACCCGGAGGCACGATCATCGAGGCGCAGAATCTCGTACTCTCCTTCGGCGAGACGCCGGCGCTGCGCGACGCCAGCCTGACCGTGCAGCGGGGCGAGATCGTGGCCGTCATGGGCCCCAGCGGTTCGGGCAAGTCGACGTTGCTCCACTGCCTCGCCGGCATCCTGGTCCCCACCTCGGGCCTGGTGATCTTCGACGGGCAGCGGATCGACTCGCTGCGCGAGGAGCAGCGAAGTCGGCTCCGCCGGGACCGTTTCGGGTTCGTCTTCCAGTTCGGCCAGCTCATCCCGGAGCTCACGGCCGAGGAGAACGTCGCCCTCCCACTCCTGCTGGGCGGGGTGCGCCGCTCACAGGCCATGGCCCGAGCGCGGAGCTGGTTCGCCCGGCTCGAGATCGGCGGGCTGGAGGGCCATCGATCGGGTGAGATGTCAGGGGGCCAGGCCCAACGGGTCGCCCTCGACCGGGGCATGGTCGCGCAACCCGACGTGCTGTTCGCAGACGAACCCACGGGCTCCCTCGACTCCCTGACCGGTGAGCTCGTCATGAACCTGATGACCGGCGTGGCTCGCGAGGAGGGGACGACGGTGGTCCTCGTCACCCATGAACCCCGCGTCGCCGCCTATGCCGACCGCGAGGTGATCGTACGCGACGGCAGGGTCGCCAGCCCGGTGACCGCCGGCGCATGATCCGGCTCGGCTTCCGGTTGACCTTGGGGAGTGGTCGTGAGGCGCTCCTGCGGGTCCTCGTCACCGCGGCAGCGGTCGCCCTCGGCGTCTGCCTGTTGCTGGCCGCCATGGCCGGGAGCAATGGGCTCCACGCCCAGAGCGACCGGGGGGCCTGGCTGAACTCGGCGGTGCAGCCGACACCGCCGGGCTCGCCCGCCAGCGGCCTGTGGTGGGAACCGAGCACCGACCTGTTCGGGAGTCAGCCCATCGACCGGATCGACGTCGCGGCGGCCGGCCCGGGTGCACCCGTCCCACCCGGACTGTCCCACCTGCCCGGTCCGGGCCAGTACTTCGCTTCGCCCGAGCTGGTGAGTTTGCTGCGCGCCCAACCCGCCGATGAGCTGCGCGATCGTTACCCCGGTCGGCTGGTGGGCATCATCGGCAGCGCGGGACTGCCGTCGCCGAACTCGCTGATCATCGTCGTCGGGCACAGCGTCGACCAGCTGTCGCAGCAACCGGCGGCCATCGAGATCGGGGCGATCCACCGCAACCTGGCGAATTGCTATGGCTGCCAGAGCGCGGTCGGGAGCGGGCCGGTTCTCGAATTCATCCTCGTCGGCGCAGTCGTGGCGCTCGTGCTGCCGATTCTGATCCTGATTGCAACGGCGAGCCGGCTGTCGGCCGTCCGCCGCGAGGAGCGCTTCGCCTCCATGCGGCTGGTCGGCGCCACTCCTCGCCAGATCTCGACGATCTCGGCCGTGGAGGCGGTCATCGCCGCCCTGGCCGGAGTCGTGGTCGGATTCGGGCTCTTCTTCGCAGTCCGTCCTCTGCTGTACCACGTCCCGTTCACCGGGACCCGGATGGCGCAAGGTGACCTCTCCCTTCACGCCGTCGACATCATTGTCGCGGTGGTCGGAGTCCCCGTCGCCGCCGTCATCTCCTCGCGCCTCGCGCTGCGACGGGTACAGATCTCACCGCTGGGCGTGACGCGGCGGGTCGGGAAGCGCCCACCGGGCATCGCCCGGATCGTTCCCCTGTTGGCGGGTATCGCATTCCTCGCCTACTTCGACGCCGCCGGAAAGCCCGGCGCCGTCGGGAGCCAACTCCTCGAGCTCCTCGTTGGATTTGCGTTGCTGATCGTTGGACTGGTCCTGGCCGGGCCATGGTTCACGACGGCCGGGTCGCGGATCATGGCCAGGAGGGCGACTCGTCCCACCACGCTCATCGCCGGTCGTCACCTCCTCGACAACCCCAAGGCTGCCTTCCGCTTCGTCAGTGGCCTCGTCATTGCCCTCTTTGTCGCCAGCGCGGCGATCGGTGCCCTCAGTTCGGTGGCGCAGGTGACCGGGGAGGGCAGCGCCAACGCCAGTCTGAGTACCCTCGTCGACCCACTCTGCGGATTCACGAACCTCGACTGCCCAGCTGCTCCCGTGACGGCATCCGTCCCCCCGTCGGCCCTCCACGAGCTCCGATCGACGCCTGGCGTACGCGGGGTGGCCATCGTCCACGAAGCTCCCGACCAGAACCAGCAGGGTCGGTCGTTCGGGTTGGTCGCCTGTGACGAACTCGCCCAGACTCCGGCCATCGGCCGATGCGGTCCACGGACCTCCGTGGCCTCCGTCGGCTACTTCCTCTCGAAGATCCTGGGGCACACCGCGAATGCGTCGACCACCACCTGGCCCTCCTGGAACCTGTCGGCGACGCAGCTCGCATCGCTCCCCGTGAGCGCGGTCGTCGTCGCGACGAATGGGTCGTCGGATGTGATCGAGCAGGTACAGACCGAGCTCGAGCGCGACTTCCCGCTCCAGGGCACTCCGGTGACCGTGGAGGCACTTGACCCCTCGACGGCTCGCCTGCTGACGATGATCCAGGCCATGACCGACGTGATCATCGTGGCCAGTCTCATCATCGCCGCGTGCAGTCTGGCCGTGAACGTCGCGGCCGGTCTCACGGAGCGGAGGCGGCCATTCAGCCTGCTCAGGTTGGCTGGAGCCCCGCGCAGGCTCCTGCACCGGGTCGTCATGCTGGAAAGCGCGCTGCCGTTGCTCCTCGTCGCAACGGTCGCCATCGTCGTCGGGCTGTTGGCTGCGGCCCTGTATCTGCACTCGCAGGTGGGGCTCGCCTTCAGCCTTCCGGGCTTCACCTACTGGGCCACGGTGATCGCAGGACTAGGCGCGGCGATGGCGATCATCGCCGCGACGTTCCCCGTTCTCGATCGGATCACGGGGCCCGAGGTGGCCCGGAACGAGTGATCGCCGTCGCCGCATCGACACCGGCGTACGTCGGGGCCTGATGTCCGTCCTCACGGCGCTCGCGGTGCTCTGTGGAGCGGTGTCGCTCGCCGGTTGCTCGTCGCATCCGGACGAGGGAACCTTTGACGGCAGACTCCAGGTCATCGGCAGTCCAGACGGGGTGTCACCGCGACCTCTCAGCGGCACCGTCACGTTCCACGGATCGGACGGGAACATCGCCACCATCTCGCTCTCCGCCAACGGCCGGTTCACGGCCCACCTGCCCGCCGGTCGCTACACCGTCGCAGGACGGAGCCCGCGATTCGAAGGGAGTATCGGCGAGTGCCGGGCATCGGCACCAGTCATCGTGGCCACCGGCGTCACCAACCGAGTGGAGATCGATTGCCGGGACAGCTAGGCCGATCGCACGCAGCGTGGGAACCGCCTCCGGATCTCGCGCCCGCAGACGGCTGGTCGGGAGCCTGCCGGTGCTGGACCGGCCACGACCGGACGGCTCCGGTCGGCTCGGCCCGAAAGCAGATGGAGCGAGGTTCGGGGATGCATCGGCTCCACCAATCGATCAGCTTCGCCATGGACGACGGGCAACGACGACGTAGTGCTGGTCATCGCGGTGCTGGTTCGTCGATCGGTGGCGCGGCGTGGTCGGCCGCAATTGGCGAGCAACGTTCTGGCCTCTCGGGTACCCACCGACGATCGGTGCGACCGAGCGTCCGATCCGACCGAGCGCCTCCGGGGGATTCGGACGTCGTCCCACGACCTCCACCGAGGACGTTCGGGTCAGTGCCGATTCCTGGAGGTGGGGAACGAACCTGATGCAACCCGAGGACCCGGATCGGTCACATCGAGGTTGCGTCGAAGGTGGCGGCTACACGTGCTGCAGCGTCCTTCGCGGGGTAGCAGGTGACGTGACTGCACGCGTCAGCACAGATCTGGAGCGATACGTGTCCCAGGTTCTCCGGCACCATCTTCGTCGGCGGGTCCACCGCGACAGGCGTCGGGTCCGCGGAGCGTCGCAGGTCGTGGCGAGGGATCCGCGGGAGGTCGACGTCGTCCGTCACGACGTGGCATCACTCGCCCTCCCACGCGGGGTCGGGGGCTGCGCCTTTCCAGTCGGTCCGATGGTCCGGTCCGATCACCCTCGGGCGGAACACCTCACTTCCGACGGGTTCCACGACGGGTGACGTCGCCACCCCGGAACCAGCAGCTGCCCGGACACCGTGGAGCATCGAGAGGATCCCCCCCCCCCCGACGGTTGCATCGGTGTCCGTCAGCCGCCCTCGACTCCGGAACGGATCCGGGCAGTCGCTGGCCCGGTGGGGCAGAATCAATGGCATCCGAGCCCAGGGGTATGCCGTTCAATGATGACGTGTCGGATCTGCATGGCTGATCAGGCTTCGGACGCTCGCTTCTGCTCGGCCTGCGGCGCGCCGATCGACCCGCTCGCGGGCGACAGCCCGGAGTCAACGGCCCGGCCGGTCGTCAACGCGTTGGCCCCATGGCCCGAGGGCGAGCGTCGCCGACTGTCACTCCTGTTCTGCGACCTGGTCGGTTCCACGGCACTCGGGCAACTGCTCGACGTCGAGGACTACACCGAGGTGATCGAGGCCTACGTGAGCCGCGCCGCCGAGGCGATCGAACGTTTCGGTGGCTACGTCGCGCAGGTGCAGGGCGACGGCATCGTCGCCTATTTCGGCTTCCCGGTTGCACATGAGGACGATGCCGAGCGCTCGGTACTGGCTGGGTTGGCGATCCAGGAGGGCCTCGCCGCAGGGGGCCCGCTCGGACGCGCCGAGGCGGCGATCCGTGTGCGCGTCGGCATCCACACGGGTCCCGTCGTCGTCAACGAGGTCGGCCGGAGCCGCCGGGAGATCCTGGCCCTCGGTGACACCTCGAACACTGCGGCACGTGTCGAGAGCATCACGCCGGCCGGACGTGTCGGGATCTCCCACGCGACCATGCAGCTCATCGCACACCGGTTCCAGATCAGCGAGGCCGGCGACCACATCGTCAAGGGACTCGACGATCCGATCTCCCTGTACCTCGTCGAAGGCACCCGGACGGTCGACAAGGAACGCCTGGATGACTCTCGACCGCTGATCGGACGCGACGAGGTGGTCGTGTCCCTGACCGAAGTCCTCGACTCCGGTCGCACCATGCGCCGGGGGCGCTGCGCGGCGGTCGTCGGAGAGGCGGGGATCGGCAAGTCGCATCTGGTCGATACGATCCTCGCGACAGCGCGACTGCGCGGCGACCGGACCGTCACCGTGGCGTGCGGTGCCATCGAACGCTCGACGGCGTTCGCACCGGTCGTGGTCCTGGTCCGCCGTCTCCTCGAACTCGAGGGAATCGAGGATCCCGAAGCCGAAGCACTCGCCCTGTCCGAAGCGCTCGGGCGCTACGGCGTGAACCGCGCCACCACACTGCCGTTCCTGCTCGAACTGGCTGGCCTGCCACCCTCGTCCGAGTACCCGATGCCCTTGATGGCGCCCGAGCTCCAGCGGGCCCAATCGGTGGCCGCCGCCGAAGCGGTCGCCATGGCGGTCAGCACCGAGCGTCGTACCGTGGTGCTGTGCGAGGACGCCCATTGGGCCGATCCGTCGACACTCGAAGTGCTGTCCGCACTGGCCGAGCGCACCCAGTCCGTGCCTTTCGTGCTCCTGCTCACGAGCCGGTCGGAGGCCGACCTCCCGGTCGGGGCCGACGTGTTCACGATCGACCGACTCGACGCCGAGGCCTCGCGCTCGATCGTGCTCGCCACTGCGGGCGACGTCGCCCTGTCCGACGATGTCGTCGACCAGATCGTCGAGCGCGCCGACGGCGTACCTCTGTTCGTCGAGGAGGTGACCGCAGCCGTCATCGGCTCCGGCGACCTCGAGACGATCCCTCCGACGCTGCACGACACGCTGACGACCCGGCTCGACCAGCTCGGTTCGTCCCGAGCCCTTGCTCAGGTGAGCGCGCTCATCGGCCGGGACGTCGACCCGTCCGTGCTGGCCGAGGTGATCGGCAAGAGCACACCCGACGTCGATGCGCACATCGCCGAATTGGTGGGCGCTGGCATCCTGCTGGCCGACGACAACCACACGTATACCTTCAAACATGCGCTGATCCAGGAGGCGGCGGCGGCGTCGCTCGTCCGCCGCACCCGCAGCCGCCTCCACGGCGACATCGTGGATGCCCTCACGCGCTCGTTCCCGCAGATCGTGGCGGACGACCCGGCGCGCCTCGCCCACCACTGCGTCGAAGCCGGACGGCACCTCGACGCGATCGGCCACTATCGGCGGGCCGCCGGCCGTGCGGCGCATCAGTACGCGAACCATGAGGCCGCCGAGTTGCTTCGCCGCGCCCTGGAGGAGTACCGGGCGCTCGACCCTGCCGACCGGTCACCCGGTCTCGAGATCGAGCTGCGTGCCGAGTACGGCGGGCCACTCGCCGGAGTCCACGGGCTCCTCGGTGACGCCGTGATCGAGAACTACCGACGCTTGGAGATCTTGGAGGCCAGCTCCACCGATGTCGGCGAACGCCTCGGTGCCCTGCTCGCGCTGACGCCCCGATACACACAGGTCTCCGAGATGCGCGCGCTGATGGATGCTGGGAGCCGACTGCTCGACGTCGCGGCGACACTCGAGATGCCGATGTTCTCGGCGGTCGGCCACATGATGTCCGGTCTTGGCGCCACCAGCATCGACGCCGACGAATCGCTGGCGCAGCTCGCCGAAGTAGAACGGCTCGCAGCCGAGGGCCATCTTCCAGGGCCCTTCACCGATTACGCGCCCGACCTTCTCGTGCTCGCGCTGGGGACCAAGGCGATCGTGCTGACGGCGAAGGGCAGGATCGACGAGGCGCGATATGAGATCGAGCGCACCCGTCGTCGGGCATTCGACGAACTCGCCCATCCGTTCTCGATGGGCACCGCGGGCACGCTCGCCGCCACCATCCACGTCTGGCTGCACGAACCTGAGCTCGCGCTGGACCGGGCCGACTGGACCGTCGAGCACGCCCGCCGCTATGGCTTCAGCAATTTCGAGTCCATGTGCCAGATTCAGGCCGGTTGGGCGCGCACGGTGCTCGGTGGTGACGGCTCCGACGAGATCCGGGAGGGGATCAAGATGCTCGCGACGTCCACGATGTCATCCTTTCCCCACCAGATGCGGGTCGCGGCGATGGAGTCGCGCCTGCGGGGTGTCACCGCGGAGGCGCGCGACTACCTCGCCGACGGGATACGCGACGCCGAGCGCACCGGCGAGGACGGTCACCTTCCGCCCCTCTACATCGTCGATGGGCTGGTCGCCGCCGACGAGGGGAGGATCGACGACGCGATGATCTCCCTGCGTCTGGCCTATGACATCTCGGAGGGCCTGGGACAGTGGTTCACCGGTTGCGATGCTGCGTGCGCGCTGGTCTCGCTGGCCGGTGACGACGTCGAGGGCTACCGCGCACTCGCCGCGGACGCACGGGCAAAGCTGGTCGGTGGCGGCGACGTGCTCGTCGTACGGGTCGCTGATGCCATGCTCAGCTGAGCCTCAGTTCGACTCTCGGTGCTCCGTCCACCGCTCCAGCATGTCCTTGGTCGTCCGTTCGAGGAGGTCGGTGGCCAGCCGGTCGCACAAGGACTTCTTCGCGCCGGCCGCCTTGGGGAACATGAATTCGTCCTTCATCAGCTCGTACCAGCCGAACGCGTAGGCATCCTCGGCGTCGATCCGGCGGAACGGGTACTCCCATTCCGGCCGGAGCTTTTCCGCGATCACCATCGCGGAGATGAGAGCGCCCTCCTCGCTGTCCTGGGTCGTGTTGTTGCCGGCGAACCACACATTGCCGAGACCCTGCACGTTGTGCACGCCGCGCTTGGCGTTCATGAACATCGAGCCGAGGAACCGTCCGTGCCTCCAGCGGATCGGGTGGGCGAGCATCTTCTCGGGTGCCGGTGGGTTCGGCGGCTCGTCCACGCCGTACATCGTCACGTAGACGGGCTCGGGCATCCCCTCGACCATGGCCTGCAGGATGTAGGTGAGGTACGACGCGCCCATGTCGTACGGCAATCGCTCACCCGGTCCGGGCGGCGTCGTACCGTTGAACTGCGCGATCTCGACCTGGTCCCGCAGCCAGGGTGCGAGCACGCTGTCGTCCTGATGGATGAAGCATGAACCCGGGTTGAGGTCGAATACCTCAGGACCGATGTAACGGTGCTGCTGGGCGTAGTTCGGGTTCTTCGGGTTGTTCAGGAGCTGATCATTCGTCTCCATGTCCGTGGTCAGCACGACGGCGTCGAACTGCTGGACCATGGCGAGCGGTGCCTCCGGCGTGCTCCATTCCACCCAGGCGTGCTGGCCGTCCTCGTCCGGCCACACCGCGGTCACCTCCGTACCCAGGAGCACGGTCGCACCGTGGCCCGTGGCATAGTTCGACATGGCCTCGACCCACGACGAGCTGCCGTCCGTGAAACGCTGCCAACCCTCGCCGGGACTGAGGAACGCGGCAAGGGGACCAGGGGTCATGAGATCGGTGAACAGCGGCCACAGATCCTCGAATTCGGCGAGCAGCAGCTGTTCGTCGTTGCCATAGCCGTTCAGGATGCTGAGATACGGCATCAGGAAGTAGTTGACGAAGTCGGAGGGGAGATCCGCCGTCTTCAGGTAGTCGCCGATCTGCTGGTTGAACGTCCCGTTGACGAGTGACATGAGTACGTCGTTCTGGAATTTCCTGGCAGCTGCCTGGTTCTCCTCCGTGAAGAGCTTGGCGAATCGCTCCCCGCTCTGGTATTCGGGGATGTTCCCCCAATTCATCTCCGGTCCGAAGGCCATCGAAAGCGTCACCTGGCCGGGCGTCAGGCCGACCTTGGCGAACTCGGGTCGAGACAGCATCGTGTGCGTGTTCGGATACAGCAACGGGCAGATGTACTGCACGCCGACGTCGACGGGGTAGGCCGTTCCGTCGAATTCGGGATACAGCGTGTGCGAGTGCCCACCGAGCTTCGTCTCCGAGTGGAGCAGCGTGAGCTCCACCTCACCACGCGTCCGCTCGTTCTCGGTCAGACACCACAGCAGGGCGACGCCTGACGCTCCACCACCCACGACGCATACCTTGCGTGGTGCCTCGGACATCGGCGACTCCCTTGCTCTCGAACTCTGACGCCTGACGCAACGACACGACCGGGGCCGCACGCCCCGTCGCGCGGGCGGATCGGCGACACGCTCGCAATTCGCATACGGGTCGCTCGTTGAGGACTGTATACAGGTTCGGTCTCGTGGTGTCCACGATCGCAGCGGGTTCGCACCGGCACCGGTCGTCGGCCCGGAATCCGACGAATCCGGGTTCGCCGTCGTTGACGCGTCCCCGCGTCCCGTCCCAGGTCGGCAAGCTCACCGGGGGTTCCGACATCATCCCCTCACCCCCACCCGACGAGGTGGGCGGGGCGACGTCGTGACCGTGCTCCGGCAGCCGGTCGCTCGGAGTGGCATCCGCAGATGACCGCGACGTACGTGGATCGCCACGTCGGCCGGGTCCGAGCGGAACGGCGCGCCCCCGAGCGCGTTCCGTCGAGCACACCACGATGGCCACCGTCACGCTTCGTCGACGGATCGCGACGGCGCCTGACGTGTGCGGCTCCGCCAGGTCTGCCGTGCAGACCTGCGGGCGACCGCGCTGACCGACAGGGCCACCTCGACGACGAGCACGGCCGGCAGCAACCACCACACGTCCATGCCGTGGTGGGCGAGGACGAAGGTGAGCCCGGGGCTGGTGATCACGCCCGCAGCCAGTCGCCAGTCGTCGCCCACGACGAAGTCCCGGCAGGACAGTCCGCACTGCTTCGGACGGCTCATGCCAGGGCCCCGCTGGGTGCCTCCGACGGTCCCGTGCGCCGCAGCAGATACGCCAGGTACCGAGCAGACACGCCATGTACCGAGAGGCCCCCGGCAGATGTGGCGTACGGGGAGCCGCGGGCCCTCACGGCGACCCCCGGCGTCCCGGTACTGCAGGTCACGACCGTCGGGGACTCGACACGATCGACGGCGAGGAGGGCGGCGTACGCCGAGGGCGTCCGTGCCAACGGGAAGGTGCGGCTCTACCGACAGGCACTGATCGATGCGCCCGGGTACTGCACCTTCGCCGTACCCGAGATGGCCGCACTCGTCGCCACCATGGTCGGTCGGCTGGAGGATGGCAGCTGGGGTGAACGGACGCGGCCGGAAACGCTGAACGGCGTCGGGCGGGGCTTCGGGCCCGGCGACCCCCGCTTCATCTCCACCCGGGGCCTCTCGAAGAGGAACAACCGGGCGTTCCTCCCGACCGACGGGCCCACGGTCGTCTGCTGAGGCTCCCGGCCGGACCGGTATCTGGTCGATCAGGTGACCGTCGACGGACGCCAAGCGGCATGTCCGCCCGTGGGTGCGGCCACCGGCACGACCCGCATGGGAAGCGATCCGAACGCCCTGATGACGTTGTTCAGCTTCCGGACGGGCGTCCCGGCGAGTTCGATGCGCTCGACACGGCGGGCCAGGGCAGCCAGGACCTCGGTCGCCTCCAGGCGTGCCAGCCCCATGCCGGCACAGGCGTGCTCGCCGTACCCGAAGGCGACATGTGCGGCATTCGGTCGCCCGACGTCGAACCGCTCCGGGTCGTCCCAGAACCGCTCGTCGCGGTTGGCCGACGCGTAGCTCACGAGTACCCGAGCTCCGGCCGGGACGTCGACACCCCCGATGCCGGCGGCACGCGTCGTGACCCTGGTGAACCCGGTGACCGGGCTCTCCAGCCGGAGCGCCTCGTCGAACGCCTGCTTGGCGCGCCCGGGGTCCGACCGGAGACGCTGCCACTGCTCGGGGTGGGTGGCCAACAGCCAGATCGCATTGCCGAGGCCGCTGATCGTCGTGTCGAGCGACGGGCCGAGGTAGTCGATGATCGCCATCGGGCACTGCCCCCTGCTGAGGTCGCCCCGGGCGACGGCGTCGAGGACACCGGCGCCCATCGAGCCCCCAGGAAGGCCGCCGGCCGCGACCCGCTCGGCGAACGCCGCCATCTCGAGGATGCCCGGAGCGGCGGCGACCGTGCGCTCGTTGGGCGGTCCGAAGCCGTTGAAGGTGGCCGCCGCCCAGTCCAGCAGCTTCTCCCGACCCTCCTCCGGCCAACCGAGGAGGTCGGGGACCCACGTCGTGGGCAGCACTTCCGCCAGGTCGGGGACCGCGTCGAACGTGCCCCGCTCGACCAGTCGGTCGGCGAGCTCCTCGGCGCGCTCGCGGGCCTGGGGCCGCAGTTCGGACAGCGCCTTCGGCGTGAGGGGTCGGCCGATCACGCCGCGGAGGCGCCGGTGGTCGTCACCGTCGCTCATCAGCGTCGTGCCCCGGCCCAATTCGTTCAGGACGTCGTTCAGGCCCACGCCCTGGCCCGAACAGAACGTCTCCGGATCGGCCAGGACCGCCCGGACCTCCTGGTAGCGGGCGACGGCGTACACGCCATGGGCCTCGAGCCACACGACGGGACCGAGGTCCCGCAGTGCCCGGTAGTGCCCGTACGGATCGGAGAGGGCCTCGTCGGTGAACAGGTCGACGTCCGAGGAGGGAATCGGTCCACCGGCGCTCATGGGAGGAACACCATCGACAGGACGGCCTCGACGTGCCGTTCGACCTCCTCCTCCTCCACCGGGTCCACCCCGGTCAGGAGTCGGCATTCGGGTGCCAGCACGAAGATGGTGGCCACGGCACCCGTCAGCAGGTAGTAGAGGTGGGCGGGTGGGAGGTCCCGGACCCTGCCCGTCGCCACCAGGGGCTCGAGCATGGCGAGCGCCCCGTCGTACAACGGGCGCACGTGCCGCTCGACCAGCCAGGTGAGCCGCTCACCCTCGGACTTGCACTCCTGCATGATGATCCGGTGGAGCTGGGGGTGGTCCGCCGAGAACCGGACGAACTCGGCCACCACCAGCCGGGCCACCGTCTCGTCGTCCACACCCCGCAGGCCGGCGGCTCGCACCTCGAGCACGGCGGCCAGCTGCTCGAAGAGCTGTCCCACCGCCGCCCGCCACAGCTCCTCCTTGGTGCCGAAGTGATAGGAGAGCAGCGGCTGCTGCACCCCTGCCCGCTCGGCGATCAGCCGGGTGCTGGCTCCCTCGAACGAGCGCTCCGAGAACAGCTCGAGGGCGGCGGTCAGGATCCGTTGGCGCGTGGCGTCGGCCGACGGCCGCTGCACCCGCTCGTCCAGGTCTCCGGTGGTCACGGTGTGACCTTATCGGATGATCGAACTGGTTGCCTTATTCTTGTTCATGTGATAAATCAGATCTGCCGGCGGTGCGCGTGGATGCCCGCCGGGTCCGGTGACTGGGGGGAGGGACGATGTTCCGATTGGTGACTGTCGGGGGCCGGCCGGCGCTCGAACATGCGGGCGGCTGGTACGACGTGGCCGGACTCGCCGGCGACGAGTCGTTGGCCACCACCCGGTCCACCCTCGCCCGCTCCGACGAGCTGCACGACCTCGCCCGTCGCTGCGAGGGGACCGAACCGGACGGACGGGTCGCCGACGTCGTCCTCGGCCCGCCCGTCCCCGACGCCCGCCAGGTCTTCGGCATCGGACTCAACTACCGGAGCCACGCCGCCGAGAGCGGGATGGAGCTGCCACCGGCACCGCTGACCTTCACCAAGTTCCCCAGCTGTCTGACCGGGCCGACGGGGGACGTCCCGCTCTCCGGCGCCGTCGTCGACTACGAGGCCGAACTGGTGGTGGTCATCGGACGGACCTGTCGAGACGTCCCCGAGGACGCGGCCTGGGACGTCGTCGCCGGTCTCACCGCCGGCCAGGACATCTCCGACCGGGAGGTGCAGTTCACCGGGTCCCCGCCCCAGTTCTGCCTGGGGAAGAGCTTCACCGGCTATGGCCCGACCGGGCCGGCCGTCGTCTCGGTCGACGCCTTCGACGACCCCGACGACATCGCCCTGCGATGCGAGGTGTGGGGCGAGGTGGTCCAGGAGTGCACCACGGCCGAGCTGATCTTCGGAGTGCCGAAGCTCGTCTCGTACCTCTCCTCGATCTGCACGCTCTCCCCCGGCGACCTCATCTTCACCGGGACTCCTGACGGGGTGGGAATGGCCCGGGGCCGGTTCCTCGCCGCAGGCGACGAGATCGTGACCACCGTCGCCGGCATCGGCGTACTCCGCAACCGCTGTGTCACCACCGAAGGAGGGACCAACTGATGGGTCTGCACCGACTGCTCGGCCTGACGGCCGCCGTTCCCGAACCCGACGCCCTGGCCGCCTTCTACGGTGAGCTCGGGCTGTCCGGCGATCCCACCACCGGATTCACCGGCACCGACGGCGGGGCGTCGGTCGTCGTGGAGGAAGGTCGGTTCCGCCGGCTGGTCCGGGTGGAGCTCGGCTGCGAGGGCCCCGAGGACATCGTGTCCACGGCCCGGCGGTTGACCGACGGGGGCGCCTCCCCCGTCGTCGTCGACGGCGAGCTGTCGGTGGTGGATCCCGCCAGCCGGGTCGAGTTCGTGGTCCGGGTCGTCGAACCGGCTCCGACGCCGTCGGCTGCCGCACCGGTCGTGCCCAATGCCCCCGGGGCATCCGTCCGGGTGGACGAGCGCGCCCCCGCCGTGTTCTCCGGACCCCGACCGCCACGCCGTCTGGGACACCTTGTCGTCGGCACCCCGGCCATCGGCGACACCCGGGACCTGCTGGTCCAGGGTCTCGGGCTGAAGGTGAGCGACGAACTCGAGGGGATCATCGCATTCCTCCGCTGCTCACCGGACCACCACAACGTCGCCCTGGTCGAATCGCCGGTACCCCTGCTCCAGCACTACTCCTGGGAGTGCGACGACATCGACCATGTCGGCCACAGTGCGTCGGCACTGCTGCGGCCCGATCCGTCGCGGCACACCTGGGGACTCGGTCGCCACTTCGCCGGCTCGAACTTCTACTGGTACCTGCGCGACCCGGCCGGTTCCTATCTCGAGCTCTACTCCGACCTCGACCAGATCCTCGACGACGAAGCGTGGGAGCAGAAGGGGCGTACCCCGTTCGACGTCGAGCACGTGGCGAATTCGTGGGGGCCCGACCTCCCACTCGAATTCATCGTGCCCCCCGACCTCGACGAGCTGCAGGCCGCGTGGGCCGACCGGTGAGCGCCACCGTGACCGACCGGACGAACGTCGTCGTCGTCGGGGCCGGACCCGTCGGCTGTGCGCTCGCCCTGTTGCTCGGGGCGAGGGGGCGCAGCGTGGTCGTGGTCGAACGCCATGCCGGCCCGTACCCGTTGCCGCGCGCCGTACACTTCGACGACGAAACGGCACGGATCCTCCAGGCCTGCGGGCTCGGTCCGGAACTGCCCGGACTCGCCGAGCCTGCCACGACCTACGAGTGGCGCAACGGCGACGGCGTGCCGTTGCTCCGCTTCGCCACGCCCGAGCAGGGTCGCCAGGGCTGGCCGTCGGCCAACATGTTCAACCAGCCCGACCTCGAGGCGCGGCTCTTCGACCGGGTGGAAGAGGCGCCCGGTGTCTCGCTCCTGTGGGGCACGACGGCCGTGGACGCCGGACAGGACCCCGACGGCGCCTGGGTCGACGTCGCACCATCCGACGGGGGCGCCCGGCGACGACTGTCCGCCTCCTTCGTCGTGGGGTGCGACGGGGCCAACAGCGCCATCCGGGACCTCCTCGGGGTGGAGCTCGACGACCGGGGCTTCTACTACGACTGGCTGGTGGTGGACGTCGCCCTCCACGAGCCCCGGATCTTCGATCCGCCCAACCTCCAGGTGTGCGACCCACGCCGGCCGACCACCATGGTGTCCGGCGGTCCCGGAAGGCGGCGCTGGGAGTTCATGTGCCTGCCCGGCGAATCGCTCGAGGCCCTCGACGAGGAGGCGGCGGCGTGGGCGTTCCTGGAGCCGTGGGACGTGCGCCCGGCCAATGCCACCATGGTCCGCCACGCCGGCTACCGGTTCCGCGCCCGGTGGGCCACCCGGTGGCACCGGGATCGGATCTTCCTGGCTGGGGACGCCGCCCACCAGACACCCCCGTTCGCCGGTCAGGGGATGTGTGCCGGCCTGCGCGACGCCGCCAATCTGGCCTGGAAGGTCGACTACGCGCTGGACCACCCCGGTGCGACGGCGCTCCTCGACACCTACGACACCGAGCGCATCCCCCAGGCCGCCGCCGTGATCGAGATCGCCACCGAACTCGGACGGGTGATCTGCATCCCGGACGAAGACGAGGCTCGGGCCCGCGACGAACAGATGGCGCCGCTCGTCCCTCCGGGAGGCAGCACCCCGGCACCGCCGATGCCGGCCATCACGGGAGGCATCCTGAGCGACTCGGCCGGCGCCGGTGAACTGTTCATCCAGTCGTCCGTCCGCGTCGGCGACGCCCAGGGGCTGCTCGACGACGTGGTCGGGGCCGGCTGGCACCTGGTGACGACGGACCGGGCGACCGGCCTCGACGACGAGCTGGTCGCCTGGTTCGAGACCGTCGGGGGCCACCTGGTGGACATCGGCACGTCGGTCCAGGACGTGGACGGGCGGTACGGTCGCTGGTTCGCCGACCACGACGTCGTCGCCGCCCTCGAGCGCCCGGACTTCGCCGTCTACGGGACCGCCGCCACCGTGGAGGACGTGGGCCCGCTCCTCGCCGGGCTCCGAGCCCAGCTCGAGGACGGGCGCGAGGCGCCATGACGACGGCTCCCGACCTGACCGATCGCGTCGTCATCGTGACCGGATCGACGAGCGGGATCGGCGAGGCGGTCGTACGCCGACTGGCCGCGTGCGGCGCGTCGGTCGTCGTGAACTCGGTCCGGTCCACAACGGCCGGCCTGGCCCTCGCCGACGGACTCCCCGATGCGCTCTATGTCGGCGGTGACATCGCCGATCCGGACACCGCGGCAACGCTCGCGCGAGCCGCGTCGGACCGGTGGGGTCGGATCGACGGGCTCGTGAACAACGCGGCCGTCACGACCGAGATCCCGCTCCACGACGTCGACGGGGTGACGCTGTCGCACTGGGAGCGTGTCCTGTCCGTGAACGTCGTCGGGACGTTCCTGGTCTCCCAGGCCGTGCTGCCGTTCCTCCGGGCGTCCGACGACGGCTGGATCATCAACGTCACCTCGATCGCCGGGGTCCGGCAGACGGGGAGCTCGCTCCCCTACGCGGTCTCCAAGGCCGCCGTCGACCACCTGACGACACTCCTGGCGAAGTTCGCCGGAGGGGAGGTCCGGGTCAACGCCGTCGCGCCCGGGCTCGTGGACACCCCGTGGACCCAGGACTGGGACACCCAGCGTGAGCTGGTGGTGGCGGCCGCACCCCTCCGCCGCACGGCCACCCCGGAGGACATCGCCGATGCCTGCACCGGGATCATCGGATCGCACTACCTGACCGGCCAGACCGTGGTGGTCGACGGCGGACTGAGCCTGATCGTCTAGGTGGCCCACCTCCTCGCCTGCACCGAGGTCAGCAGGTCGGTGACGACCTGCCCCCTCCCCCGGGACCGGTGCCCGATGCAGGGACGCCCCCGGTACGTGGATTATCCCCCCGTGTCGAGCCAATTGCGAGTGTCGGCGCCGCGCCGCGGCCTCCATCCTGGACGCCGAACGGTCTGCGACCACTCGCAGTGAGGACGTCGAGGGCACCCCTGAAATCGCCGGTCCACGCGGCTATCGTGCGCTTCAGTCGGATACACCCACCGCTACCACGATGGGTGTATCCCCAGGTCCAGAGGAAAGGCTCCCGAGCACATGGACAACGACGGCGGAATGGACGAGGCGACCGAACCGGGACGGGGACTGTCCCGCCGGAAGATGATCGCGGCGGCGGCGACCGTGCTGGTGGGATCGGTGGCGGCGGACGCGCTGACGGGCACCGAGGCCGATGCGGCAGCCGCGCCCTCCCTCCTCCTGGGCAAGGAGAACGTGGCCACGGCCACCACCGGACTCGCCGGCCCGGACAGCTACCTCCCGGCGTTCGAGGTGACCAACCCCGGCAATTCCGGTGGTGTCGCCGGCGCCGCCAACGCCGGGCTCATCGGATCGGTCGGGCCGGGCGGTGCGCTCACCGGGGCCCCGGTCGCCGCCGGGGTCGTGGGATGGAGCAGCCTGTTCCCGGGGGCGTTCGGCGCCCTGGGTACCGGCCTGACCGGCGCCTCCGGTCCTTCCGGCTACGGCGTCGTCGGGTTCAGTGATGTCGCCGTGCTGACCGGCGCGGGATCCACGGGTGCCGGTGTACTCGGTGTGGTCGGTTCCGGGTACGGGCTGACCACGTCGAGCCTGGCTGCCGGCGTCCAGGGATACGGCACGACGCCGGGCACGGTCGGCGTGTCGGCCGTCAATTACCAGAACGGACTGGCCCTCAAGGTGGAGGGGACCGCCGACTTCTCGACGTCGGGCCTCGGGTCGATCCCGGCGGCCGCCGCCTCCGTCCAGGTCGCCGATCCCGGTGTGACGTCGACCAGCAGGATCCTGGTGACCCCCAACGCCAGCCCGGGCGCGGGCCAGCTGTTCTGGGTCACCTCGGTGCCGGGGACGGGGTTCGTGGTCCACCGGACCAAGGCCGTCGCCACCGCCCTGCCGTTCTCCTACTTCCGCATCGGCTGAGCAGGGTCCCGACCCGGGGGCTCACCCCGACGGTCGTGGACCGGCGTGCCGGGTCGCGTCGGTGGCAGCCGCATCCTGCAGTTCGGCCAGCAGGGCGGCCACACCCGGTCGGGTCAGGTCGTCCGGACCGAGGGTCTCCAGGAGCGCGATCGCCTCCCGCCCGTCACCCTGGTCGCGCCGCACCTCGGCCAACGTGACCACCACGCCGACGTGCTCGTGGCCCCGGGCCCGCAGGTCCTCGAGCACCCGGGCCGCCTCGTCGGGGCGGCCCGTCACCCGGAGCACCTGCGCCTCGCCGACGGCGCCCTGCCAGGCGATCAGGGTCCGGTCGGTCGGCGCCGTGGCCGGCGCCTCCGGACACGTCTGCACGCTGCGGTAGGCCTCGAGGGCGTCGGACCACCGCCCCGTGGCGGCGTAGGCGGCGGCGAGCCCCGCCCACGCGTCCGGCGAGTCCGGTGCCGCCCGGACGGCGTGCTCGAGCAGCCGGACGGCCTCGTCACCGCGACCGAGTGCGCCGACGGCCCGTCCGAGCTCGATCCTGGAGTGCAGGACGTACCCCGGGGGCGATCCACCGATCGTCCCGGAGCCGCCGAGCTCGATGCTCCGGTGCAGCGCCCGCGCCGCCTCCTCCTGGAGCCCCAGGGCGCGGTACGTCATGCCCAGGTTGTAGAAGGTGAAGCCGTCGTCCGGGGCCTCGTCGGCCGCCCGCTCGAGGGCGGTCCGGTCCCGCGCCGCCTTGGCCGCCGTGTTGCGGTACTGGGGGCGGTAGCCGTCGTGATGGAGGACCACGTCGCAGCGGCCCACCTGGAACCCGAGCGTGGGATCGCTGCAGACGATCTGCTCGTGGACGGCACCTTCGTAGCGGACCTCGGGCCGGTTGGGGAAGAGGCGCACGATGAGGTGTTCGATGTAGGCGTCGTCCCCCTGCACCTCGGTGTAGTTCCACTGGCGCAGGAGGAAGGCGGTCGGCAGTTCCACGTGGAGCAGGCGCTTCACTTCGTCCCGACTGGAGTGCTCGACCCGCTGATCGGCGTCGAGCATCAGGATCCAGTCGCCGGTGGCCCGGTCGATGGCGACGTTGCGGGCCTCGGCGAAGCTCCCCGTCCACGGGGCGTGGGAGACCTCGGCGCCGTAGCGCTGCGCGATCGACACCGTGTCGTCGGTCGATCCCGTGTCGACCACGATCAGCTCGTCGGCCAGGCCCCGGACGCTCTCGAGCGCCCGGGCGAGCAGGTGGGCCTCGTCCTTCACGATCATGCACACGCTCAGCCGGGGGGACGGCGCAGCCAGGTCTGGTCGACCGGATCCGTCGGCCAGGCCGTCCAGGCGTGCGACGACCCGGTCGACGGCGTGGTCCCAGGTGTGGGTCGACCGGATCCGTGCCACCGCGGCGAGTCCCCGGGCCTCCGTCGCCCCGGGGTCGGCGGCGGCCGTCCTCATGGCGTCGGCCAGCGCCGGACGGTCGACCTCGCCCCACCAGGGCACCGAGACCGTCTCCAGCTCCCCGACCCGGGCCTCCGTGCCGTGCACCTCGACGGCGGGCAGCAGGAACGCCGACTCTTCCGAGGTGAAGTCGAGGCAGGGGCCGTACCGGGGCACGATCGGCGGGCACCCCGATGCCATCGCCTCGGCGATCGGCAGGCCGAATCCCTCACCGCGGAACGGATGGACCAGGCAGTCGGCTGCCGTGTAGAGGCCGGCTGCGGCCTCGGGTGTGAGGTCCCAGTCGATGTGCACGATCTCCGGCGCCCCCGGTCGTGCCTGGGCCCGACGGATGGCGTCCCCGAGCGACTGCCCGCGGTAGAAGCTGGCGGACCCGAAGTCCTTGATGACCAGGCACACGTCGTCGTCGGCGGTGAACGTCGAGAGGTACGTCTCCAACAGGACGTCGGCCCCCTTGCGCCAGAGGGTCCCCCCCACGAAGAGGAAGACGAACGACGCCGCGGTCGGGAGTTCCGTCGGCGGCACCCCGGGGTGGAAGCGTCCGGTGTCGACCCCGTTGGGGACGACCGTGACCAGCTCCGGCCGGAGTCCGCTCCGGATGCACGCGTCCCGGACCCATCGACTGGGCACCCACACCTCGTCGGCGTCAGCCGACAGGCGTTCGACCCACCCGACGGGCAGCGCCCCGTACTCCCACGGTTGGTAGACGACGAACCTGCCCGACGCCGGCGGCCGGAAGTCGGGTGGCCACTGGTGGCGGACGGTCACCGACACCGGTCGGTCCGTCGTGCGGCGCGCCGCCCGGGCCAACGGTTCGATGGTCGGATCGAGGCCCCGGGCGAGCTCGAGCCCACCGCCGCCGTCCACCAGCAGCTCGTGGTCGCCCCGCGACTCGAGCCGCGAACACAGCTCCCGGTTGACCACGGCCATCCCGAAGTCGATGAAGGCGGGACCTTCCCAGCGCACGACCGGGCGCACCGATCGTGGTGCCCGTCGACGGACAGGTGGCCGGCCGGCTCCGTCGAGCGTCCGGGCCATCACCTCGGCCGTCGCCGCCCAGCCGAAGTCGGTCAGTACCCGGTGGCGCCCCCGGGAAGCCCTGACCGCGGCGATCTCCCGTCGGTCCATCACCGTGCGCATGAGCTCCCGCAGGTGGTCGACCGACGGCGCCCCCCACCGGTGCCCCCGGTACTGCGGGACCTCCATGACCGCTTCCGGTGGCACCGGTTCGGTGGCGCAGTCGATCAGGAAGGAGTTCTCGTCGTCCATGAAGTCGAGGTTGCCGCTCCATCGCGATCCGATGGTCGGGAGTCCGGCGGCCATGGCCTCCATGTACGGCCGACCCCATCCCTCGCCCCGGGACGGGAGTACGAAGGCGTCGGCCGACCGGTAGAGGCGGAGCATCCCGTGCAGGTCCAGGTCGGCGTCGACGAAATGGATCGCCGGGCACCGGGAGGGGTCCCGGCCGAGCGTCTCGACCAGGAACCGCTCGAGGCGGAGCCGGTGGTCGACCAGGGTGTACCGGTCCGCCGGCGTGACCTTGAGCACCAGCTTCGCCTCACCCCGGTCGAACTCCTCGACGAACGCCCTGGCCAGGACGTCCCAACCCTTGCGGAGCCCCCACGCGAAGACCGACAGGAAGGTGAAGGCGTCATCTCCGGGGAGTTCGAGCGGATCGACGGGGGTCCGGAAGACGTGGTCGGCGATGGGCGACGGGACCACCCGCAGCCGGTGGCCGTCGACGCCGGCGGCGGCGAAGGTCTCCCGGTTGAACGAGCTCGGAACCCAGACCTGGTCCATCCCGTTGCACAGGCCGACCCAGTCGGCCGGGAGGCGGTCGGTCTCGAACATCGTCCGCCCCACCGCCAGCGAGGCACCCGGGACCGGGCGGAACATCGCCGTGACCTGCCGGCCGGAGTCGACCGAGGGCAGGACATGGGTGACGTGCACGAACTCGGGTGGTACGTCGTAGGTGATGATCCGTTCGAGGCGCTCCCAGTCGACGCCGGCCGCCGACGCGGTGGGCACTCCCCACACGACGGCGTTGGCCCGGACGTCGAAGCCGGCGTCGTCGAGGGCCAGCACCATGTTGCGCGCCTCGTTGGAGTAACCGGTCCGGTCGAGGAGGGGACTCGACCACACGATCGGGAGTGGTGCGCCCGGGACGGTCCCGTCCGGCGACGAGGGTCGCCGGACGGTGGCGACGTCCAGTCCTTCCGACCGGCAGGTCACCTCGTCCTCGTCGCCGAAGCGGGGACCCCAACGGTGGATGATCCGGCCACGGTCGTGATGCAGGTCCTCGCCCGCCCCACCGGCGCGCCCGTCTCCGGCGGAGGGGCGCCCGGTCGGCCGCCGGTCCAGTACCGCCCCCGGCACGAGCTCGCAGCTCCCTCCCCGCGACCGCAGCCGGAGGGAGAGGTCCATGCCGACCAGTTCCCCCCGGTACGACCGGTCGATCCCACCGACCTGGACGAACCGGGCCCGGTCGATCATGGCGCCCTCCAGCCGGAGCCCGCTGGCCGGGCGGGACCGACGCGCCTGCGGGCTGGCCGGATCACCGCCCTCGAGATACGGATACGGGACGGCGTGGAACGGGAGCCGCGGTCCGATGGTGAACCCCGCCTGCTCCACCCGACCGTCCGGCGACAGCACCCGGCCCCCGACCATGCCGGTGGTCCCCATGGACTCGCACCAGGCCCACAGCGATGCCACGCACCCGGGTCGGGGAATCACGTCGTCGGTCAGGAACAGCAGGCGACGCCCACGGGCCCGGAGTGCGGCCGCCTCCCACAGGCGCCCCGGGTGGCCGGGCCCGGGGATCCGGACGACGGTCGTCGGGAGGGGCGACAGGAGTTCGGGCGTGGCATGGTCGGCACCGACGGCCACCACCAGCTCGCAGGAGATCGACCGATCGTCGACCACGAACCCGGCAAGGCGCCCGTCCGGCCCGTCGGAGCCGTCGGACGTGCCGGCCCAGGCGATCAGCACCGAGAGGTCGGGGACCGGACCCCGGTGCCGGCGCCGGGCCGCGAAGACCGAGTGGTGACACGTGAGCTCCTCGATCTCCTCGGCGGACACCGACCGCAGGGCCAGCTCGGGCAGCACCACGTCGGACGGGGTCCCGTCCAGCGGCAGGGGGCGTCGGGCCCGGCCGTCCTCCACCGTGCGCAGGCCGGCGAGTTCGAGCCCGGCCTGCTCCACGAGCGAGGCCAGGTCGCGACGGGTGGCCCGGTACTCCCACCCCTCCGCCGCCTGGCCGCGGATGAAGGCGAGGACCTGGGGGGCACTCCGGGACGGCCGGGCCCGGCCGATCAGGAGCCCGCCGTCGGCCAGGCGGGAGCCGAGCGCACGGAGTACGTCGTCCGCCGGGTCCGGTCCGTCGAGCGCATCCTCGAGGAGGACGATCCCGTCGAACGCCGCGTCCCGGGGGAGGTGGTCCGGTAGCGGCCCGGCCGGGGCCTCGACGACGGTGCACGCCGGATGGGCGGCGCGGAGCAGCCGGGCCACCGCCCCGGCATCGGCGCCCACGACCAGGCACCGGCGCAGGGGCGATCCCAGCAGGCGCAGTGTCTCGACGAGTTCGACCAGCTCGTCCGGGGTCGCGGCCACGTCGACCGGGGTCCCCGCCGGTCGACCCGGCGCGCCGCCGCGGCCGGACGCGGTGGGGACGTCAGCCACGGGCGGGCCGTGGGAGCAGGAGCAGGTTGCGGATGGTGTCGGGCGACCCCCAGCGGGCCATCAGCTGGGCGATGCCCTCGGCCGGCCCGGTCGTCCGGCCGACCGGATCGATCTCGCTGAGGTCGTAGCCGAGGTCGTCGAAGCGGGTCAGGTACTCCTCGCACGTGCAGCCGGACACGGTCGCCAGCATCGTCGGACTGAGCTCGGTGACCACGATCGGCCGGTGGGTCGAGATGATCGACGCGGCGCCGTCCATCACCCGCCCCTCCGCTCCTTCGACGTCGACCTTGATCAGATGGACGGGGCCGTCCACGACCTCGTCGAGCGGGAACGTGGGCACGACGACGGCGCTGCCGTCGAGGAGGGCCCGCGGATCGTCGGGCACGAAGCCGCCGTTGGTACCGATGGCGACCCCGAGGTGCGCCAGGCCCCGGGTGCGGTCGGCCGCTACCGGGAGGAGTTCGATGGTGAAGGCACCGTTGAGGCCGGCCGACAGCAGGAGCAGCCGGCAGTTGTCCGACCGGGGCTCGACAGCCACCACCCGGCCGCCGTCGCCCACGGCGGCCCAGGCCAGCATGGTGAAGTAGCCGACGTTGGCCCCGACGTCGACCACGGTCATGCCCGGACGGCAGTGGTCGGTGGCGATGTCGGCGAGCCAGGGGTCGTGCCCGGTGCCGTCGATGATCGGTCGGCTGATCGCATGGTCGTGGCGGTCCAGGGCCAGGGAGATCCCGTCGACCTGGACCACGACGACGTCGTCCCTGCCGAAGTGCACCTCGACCGGTGAGGCGAACGCGTCGTGGTCGACGGATCCGAGCAGGAGGCGCAGGTCCGAGGGGCTCCGCACCTCCGCCTCGGCACCCCACCGGGCGGCGAGCGCGTCCAACCGGGCCGGGGGCGTGGTCGGGAACAGCAGACCGAGCGCGGTCGCCACGGTGAGTGGTCGGGGCACGTCGGCCGTCCGGTACGGGTCGGTGGGCCACCGCCGGGCGAACCGCGCGTCGAGGTCGCGACCGATGGTGCCGGAGTCCACCCCCGACGACCGCCGGCGACCCGCCTCGTCCTCGATCTCGAGGCGCGCCCGGTCGACGATGTCCGATCCGGCCGGTCGGTCGGGCTCGAGGGTCGTCCCGTCCGGGGACCCTCCGTGCACCGCCGCCTCGACGGTACGGAGGAACACCCCGCTCGTCCGCGCCAGCGAGTACCACGCCAGGCGCCCGGCCGCACCCCCCGCCAGGGACCGGCGGAGCCGCGCATCCCGCACCACCCGGTCGACGGCGGTGGCGACCAGCACCGGGTCCTTGTCGGAGAGGACCACTCCGGCCCCCTGCACCGTCTCGGGTACGCCGGCACGGTCCCAGGCCACGATCGGGAGTCGGTGGAACATGGCTTCGACCAGGGGCACGCAGAGTCCCTCGTGGCCCGACAGGCAGACGAAGACGTCACAGCCCTGGTAGTAGGCGATCAGCTCCTCGTGGGTCACCGAACCGGTGAACTCCACTGCGTCGTCCATCCCCAGCTCGGCGGCCAGGGCCTGCACCGCCTGCTGGTACTCCCCACCGACGGAGCCGCCCACCAGGTGGAGCCGGGCCGACGGGTCGAACCCGGCCCGGTAGGCGGACAGTGCCCTGACCAGGTCGGCCTGGCCCTTGTGCGGCGAGACCTTGCCGACGAACAGCAGGTCGGTGCCGCCGCCGGCACGGGCGGCGGCCAGACGGGCGGCCACCACCGGATCGGGACTCCCGGTGAACCGCTCCACGTCCATGAGCAACGGAGCGGTGGCCGTCACCGGGTAGCCGGCGTCGACGAGCTCGCGTTCGTTGAACGCCGACGACGCCAACGCGAACTCGGTGACCGATGCGAGCTCCTGCAGCTGGGACCGTCCGGCCGCCACCTGTGCGGCCAGGTCCGGCAGCCACGGGGCGAAGAAGTGGGCCGGCGTGATGTTGTGGTAGTAGACGAACTTGCGCTCCGGCCGGTCCCGGAAGGTGCGGGACACCGGGCTGCCGATCGAGAGGTGGTAGAGGAGGACGCGGCCCTGTACCGCCTGGTCCCCGATCCGGCTGACCGGCCGGCCGGCGTCGAGACGGTCGGGGGAGGCGTCGCCGAAGTAGACGTCGGACCGGTAGCCGGTGGCGCGCAGGGCGCGCTGCACGTGCAGGACGTGCTCGCCGATGGCGTCCCGGCTGGAGAGGGTCGGGAGGAGCTGGTCGATGCGGGTGACCTCACCGGGGGAGCCGTCGGAGGGCGCAGTCACCGGGTGCATGCCGCCCCGCCCGGCCGGTCCGCGTACGACCGGCCGCCCCGTGCGATCGTCACGACCAGCACACTCGTCAGCCCCTCACTCTCCACCGCACCGACCACGTAGGCGCCGCCCGCCGGGATGCCGAAACGTACCATCGCCGGGCGACTCCGTCATGCTAGGGCGGACCCGTCCGACGGTACGCCCCGGCTCGTTCCGGGCACCGGTGCGCGGCCTGCGTCATACTCGGCAGCGACCGCGACGGCACCACCGGCCGTCGGGCCGACGGAGCCACCCATGCCCGAGCTACCCGAGATGCAGGCCCTCGCCGAGCGCCTGGACGGCGCCCTGGCCGGCGCCGTCCTCGCCGGGGTCGACCCCCTCGGCTTCGCCGGACTCAAGACGGTGGAACCGGCACCGGGCGACCTGGTGGGCCTCGCCGTGGCCGGCGTCGGCCGGCGGGGGAAGTTCCTGGTGGTCACGTTCACCGGCGGTGCCCGGATCCTGGTGCACCTCTCCCAGGCCGGTCGGCTGGACCTCGAGACGCCCGCCAGGGGCACCCGCCCGAAGGGCGCCGTCGTCCGCCTCCGCTTCGACGACGGCTCGGCGGTGCTCGTGCGCGAGCACGGCAGCCAGCGCAAGGCCGGCTGGTGGGTGTTGGCGCCGGGCGACACCGGTCCGCTCGCCACCCTCGGGCCCGAACCGGACGACCCGGACTTCGACGCCTACCTGCGCACGGCGGACACCGCCCGCCGGGTCCACACCGTGCTCCGCGACCAGCGGACGCTCGCCGGGGTGGGGCGCGGCTACGCCGACGACGCCCTCAACCGGGCGGGCATCTCCCCGTTCGCCCCGCTGCGCTCGCTGTCCGCCCTCCAGCGCGACCGGTTGGTGGACGCGGTGCACGCCGTCCTCGACGGAGCACTCGCGGCGGAGCGGGGACGTCCCGGCGGGCTGTCCGAACCCAGGCTCGGCCTCCGCTTCGCCGTGCACAACCGGGCCGGCGAGCCGTGCCCGCGGTGCGGCACCCCGCTGCGGCGGGTGTCCTACGAGTCGTACGAGATCGTCTACTGCGCGCCCTGCCAGACCAAGGGTCGGGTGCTGGCCGACCGGCGGCTGTCCCGCCTGCTGCGCTGACCGGCGCAGTGGGTCCGGACCTGCGAGGGGTCCGGGCACGGCGCCCGCGGACGGGGGACGGATCGACAGGGTGGATCGCCGACCCGGGCGGCGGGGCTGACCACCGGCGGCCGTCGGGGCAACCGTGGAACGCCCCGGTTGCCGACGGGTGGACCGGGATGGGGCCACCCCGTCGACCCCGGTCGACCCGGGCAGGGCCCCCGTCGCCCGGTCGTGCCCTGCCGGGGCACGCCGCCGTGCGAGGGGTCCCGGTGGGATCCACCGGCCCCGGGCGGCATCGGCACCCGGGAGGTCGTAACCTGTGGTGGTGAGACCCCGGATCGAATACACGCGCCCGACCGTCTGGAGCGTGGCCCACGCCGAGGCCCCCGAGGTCGTCACCTCCGCCTGGATCGACGAACAGCTGGCCGAGACCTTCGACCGCTGCGCCATCCGCCCCGGGCTGCTCGAGTCGGTGGCCGGCATCGTCGAACGGCGGTGGTGGCCCGAGGGTGTCACCTTCGATGAGGCCGCCGCCATGGCCGGGCGCCGTGCCCTCGACCAGGCCGACCTCGCACCGTCCGACGTCGACCTGCTCATCTCCACGTCGGTGTGCAAGCACCACCTGGAGCCCAGCGTCGCCTGCTCGGTCCACTTCCGGCTCGGCCTCGGCCCCGAGTGCGTCAACTTCGACCTGGGCAACGCCTGCCTCGGCTTCGTCAACGCCATGGAGGTCGCGGCCATGGCCATCGAGACCGGCCAGGCGCGCACCGTGCTCATCGTCGACGGCGAGGGCAGCCGGTACACCCAGCTCGCCACCATCGATCGGCTCCGCTCGCCCGAGGCCACGGCCATGGACGTGTTCGACCAGTTCGCCTCGCTCACCCTGGGGTCCGGAGGGGCCGCCATGGTGATGGGTGGCCCCCGCACGGGAAGCCACCGCTACGTCGGGGGCATCTCCCGCGCCGCCACGGCCAACCACGACCTGTGCGTCGGCGACCTCGACACCATGCGCACCGACACCGCCGCCCTCCTCGAGAACGGTCTGGCGCTCGCCAACGAGGCGTTCGAGGCGTCGGTGGAGGCGGGCTGGCAGTGGAAGACGTGCGACCGCTACGTCATGCACCAGGTCTCGGCCGTGCACACCCGCAAGCTGTGCGAGCTCCTCGGCGTGGACATGAACCTGGTGCCGCTCACCTATCCCGGATTCGGCAACATGGGCCCGGCCGCCGTGCCCTACACCCTGTCGACGGTGGCGGACGAGATCACCACGGGCGAGCGGGTGCTGCTGATGGGCATCGGGTCCGGGCTCAACTGCGCTGCCGCCGAACTGATCTGGTAGGCCCCGTGCCGCCGCTCCCGTCGACCGCCGGGTCCCCGGTGCCGGCACCCTCGCCCGTGTCCGTGCCCACCCGCGCCATCTCCCCCTCGCCGGAGCAGCTCGCGTCCTGGGGGCTCGACCCGGCCTGGTCCCGTCGGGTCACCGTCGACGGCGCCGACGGCCGCCCGGTCGACTGGCACGTCCTCGACACCGGCCCGGGGCCGGCCGGCACCGTGGTCTGCGTCCACGGGAACCCGTCCTGGGGCTACGTGTGGCGCGACCTGCTCCACACCCTGGCCCCGCAGTGGCGGGTGGTCGCCGTCGACCAGACGGGGATGGGGTGGTCGGAGCGGGGTCGACCCCGTCGCCTCGCCCAGCGGGTGGAGGAGCTGGTCGCCTTCTGCCGCCAGGAGGTGCAGGGTCCGCTGGTGCTCGCCGCCCACGACTGGGGCGGTCCGGTCGCCGTGGGCGCCTCCGGCGAGCTCGACGTCGAGGCCCTGGTGCTGGCGAACACGGCCGTGGCCAAGCCCGACGGGGTCGACGTGCCCCCGCTGATCGCCGCCGCCCGCGGACTCGTGGACCTGAGCTGTCGGCGGACCCCCGCCTTCGTCGAGGGCGCGTCCCGGATGACCGACCGGATGCACCGGGACGCCCTGCGGGCGCCCTACCGGTCCGCGGCGCGCCGCGAGGCGGTCCGCGACTTCGTGGCCGACATCCCGGTCACGCCCGACGACCCGTCGGCGGAGGCGCTGGCGGCGTGTGCCGCCGTCCTCGACCGGCACCGGCGGCCCACCCTGCTGCTGTGGGGCGGCCGGGACCCGGTGTTCCACGACCGCTTCCTGGCCGACCTGCGGTCCCGGGTGCCCCAGGCCGACGTCGAGCGGTTCCCACGGGCCGCCCACTTCGTCACCCTCGACGCCCCGGTGGGGGCCGTGGTGGCGCGTTGGCTCGACCGGCTGCGCCGGCCACCGCCCGCACCCCGCCCCGAGCCGTCCGTGCGGCCGTTCACCTCGGTGCTCGACTCGTCGGGCGACGCCGACGGCGACGGCTCCCCGGCCTACGCCGGGTCGGACGGCCGGCTCTCGTGGTCCGACCTCGACGCCCGGTCGTCGGTGGCCGCCCACGCTCTGCGGGCGGGCGGGCTCGGGCCGGGCGACCGGGTGTCCGTACTGGTCCCCCCGGGGGTCGATCTGCTCGTGGCCGCCGCCGCCGTGTGGAAGGTCGGCGGCATCCCGGTGTTCGCCGAGGCGTCGGCCGGTCTCCGGCGGCTGCGCGACCTGGTCCGGGCGGCGGTGCCCGCCTGGGTGGTCGGCACGCCGACGACGCTGGCCGTGGCCCGGTCCCTGCGGTTCGCCCCCGGCGCCCGGACGGCCTGCCTCGGCCGGTTCCCCGGCGCGGTCACCCTCGCCCCGTCGCACGCCCCGACCTCACCGTTCCCCCCGCACGCATTCGGGCCCGACGACGTGGCCGCCCTGGTGCACACCTCGGGCGCCACCGGGCCGGCCAAGGCGGTCCGCTACACCCACGGCGCCCTGGCCGCCCAGCGCGACGTGGTCGGGCCGGTGTTCGGGATGCGGCCGGGCGACGCCTTCACGACCTCGTTCGCACCCTTCCTGCTGCTCGCCCCGTCGCTGCGGATGACCTGTGTCCGTCCCGACGTCGACGTCGACGACCCCGGTGCCCTCGGGTTCGACCAGCTGGCCGAGGCGCTGGCTGGGGCGCCCGTCACCACGGCGTGGCTCTCCCCCGCGTCCGCCCGCACCCTCGTCGCCACCGCCGCCGGGCGCACGGCGCCGATCGAGCTGGTGATGCTGGCCGGCGCGCCCATCCCGTCCGATCTCGTCGCCGGCGTCCGCCGTGTCACCGGCGGCGACGTGCGGGCCCCGTGGGGCATGACCGAGTGCCTGCCGGTGACCGACGGGACCGTGCCCGAGCGCGCCGGCCGCCTCGGCGGCAGCTCGACCGGTCGACCCGTTCCCGGCTGCTCGGTGCTGGTGACCCGGCTCGACGACCCCGGGGCCGTCCTGGGCGAAGGCGACGGATGGGGCGAGCTCCTGGTCCACACCCCGTGGATGTTCGACGGCTACGAGGAGGCATGGACCGCCGACGCCGACACCTGGGTCGTCCACGACGGTCGGCGCTACCACCGCACCGGTGACGTCGGCTACCTCGAGGACGGGCTCGTCATGCACCTCGGCCGGCGCCGTCACGTCGTCGACACGGCGGAGGGAGCCCTGGCCAGCGTGGCCGTCGAGGGACCGGTGGCCGCCGTCGTCGGCCGCCCGGTGGCCGCCGTCGGGGTGGGGCCGGCAGGGGCCGAGGTCCTCTGCGTGGTACTCGACGGTCCCGGCCGGCTGCGCGTGGCCGACGGCGGTCGCCGGGACGCCGTCCGCCGGGCATGCCCGTACCGGGTGGCCGCCGTCCTCGAGGGGCCACTCCCCGTCGACCGCCGCCACCGGTCGAAGGTGGACCGCACCGCGCTCGCCGCCGACGTGGCCGGGTTCCTCGCCGGACGATGAACGGCGGGCGGCACCTCGGGCGTGCGCCGGGGGGAGCGCGACGGTGAGGGTGTTCGTCACCGGGGGCTCGAGCCTGCTCGGGCGCGCCGTGGCCGGCCTGTTCCTGGACCGTGGCGACCGGGTCACCTGCTTCCAACGGTCGGTCAGCGGCAGCGGGGCCGAGGACGTGCGGGGGGACGTCCGCTCGCTGTCCGAGGTGCTGACCGGGGTCGAGGGCCACGACGCCGTGGTGCACCTGGCCGCGCTGGTCGCCCCGCGCCCGCGTTGGGAGGACGCCTATGCGGTCAACGTGGTCGGCACCCGCAACGTGGTGTCGGCGGCGGCCCGCTGCGGCCGGTTGGTCCACGTGTCCTCGCCGTCGGTCGCCTTCGACGGGGGGCCGGCGGTCGGGGTCGGGGCCGAGCCGGCCCGCTACCGCGGGGGCGACGCCTACACCCGCACCAAGGCACTGGCCGAGCGCTACGTGCTCGGGCACACCGTGGTGCCCACCGTCGTCCTCCGGCCCCATCTGGTGTGGGGGCCGGGCGACACCCAGCTCATCGGCCGGATCCTGGCGCGGGCGGGCCAGGGGCGCCTGGCCCTGCCCGACCACGGGCGGGCACTGGTGGACACCACCTGGGTGGACGATGCCGCCGCCGCCGTGGTCGCGGGAGTGGACCGCTGCACCACGGGCGAGGAGGCCGTGGGTCGGCCGTGGGTGGTCACCGGGGGGGATCCCCGACCCCTCGCCGAATTGGTGGAGGGCATCCTGGGTGCCGCCGGACTCGACACGGCGGTGCGCTCGGTCCCGGCGCCGGTGGCGGCGTTGGCCGGACGTGTCGTGGGGCGCCTGTGGATCGGCGACGAGCCGCCGCTCACCCACTTCGCCGCCCGGCAGCTGTCGGTGGCCCACTGGTTCGACCAGGCCGACACCCGGCGGGTGCTGCGGTGGGCACCACAGGTCGGTGTCGACCGGGGCATGGAGCTGCTGGCCCGCTCGTTCGCCGGCGGCTGACCACCGGCGGCGGTGGGTCTGCGGGAACCCCCGACGTCGGGGCCCACCGTGGCCCGACCTCAGGCGGTGGGTGCCACCCGGCCGGCCTCCGCCGCCAGCGGGGCGTGCAGGGGCGACCCCACCGGCTCGGGCCGGCCGAACAGGTAGCCCTGGCCCAACGGCACGGCGAGGTCGGCGAGGGCATCCCGCTCCAGCCGGGTCTCGACCCCCTCGGCGATCAGTGTGGTGCCCATCTGGCGGGCGTAGTGGCACAGTCCGGCGGCCAGCGCCTGACGGGCCGGGTCGTGGTCGATGTCGCGGACCAGGCCGATGTCGAGCTTCACGAAGTCCGGCTGGAGCTCCAGGATGTGGCGGAGGCTGGCATAGCCGGCGCCGGCGTCGTCCACCGAGATCCGCACCCCGGGGCAGGACCGGACGGCGGCGCGCAGTGCGGCGTAGCTCTCGACCTCGACGTGCTCGGTGACCTCCACGATCAGCGGGCGTTCGGACGTGGCGGCCTCGTCCGCCATGACCGCCACACTCCCGGCGATGACCGAATCCGGGGAGAAGTTGACGGCCAGCCACGGTCCGTCGGGCAGCCCGGTCGACGCCCGCACGGCGGCCAGGGCGCAGGCCGCCTCGAGCTCGACCCCGAGCCCGACGTGGTGGGCGTCCTCCAGCACCTCGTCCGGCCGGCGGCCCGACGCGAACCGGGTCAGGGCCTCGTAGCCCTGCACCTCGCCGGTGGCCAGGTCGACCACGGGCTGGAAGACCGGACGGTAGGCGGCGGAGTCGATGATGCACCGGATCTCGTCGTGACGCCGGCGGCGCTCGCTGCGCCGCCCCACCTGGGTCCCGAGGACCTGGCTGGCGTACGACCCCAGCTCCTCCAGCACGGCGGTGCGGGCGTCGCCCCACTGGTCGCCCTCGGGGGTGCGGCTGGTCACGACGAGGGCTCCGACGGCGTGGCCCTCCCACCAGATCGGCACGAACCCCAGGGAGAGGAACCCGGATGCCCGCAGGGCGTCCAGGTAGTCCGACTGGATCAGTTCGCCGCCCGGACCGGTGGTGCCGGTGCCGGCCGTCCCGATCGGGAGCCACCATGCGCCCGCCTCGGTCAGCGCCCGCAGTTCGGCCAGGTGGTCGAAGGTGACGGGGACGCCCACCTCCCACCCCAGGTAGGCGGGACCGGAGATCCCCAGGGGGACGACCGACCCGTCGGGCTCGAACAGGAGGACCCGGGCGACGTCCACGTCGTCGATGCGGGTGACCGCCTCGCAGAACGACAGGGCCGTGGCCTCGACGGTCTCGCCCGCCCGGACCTCGGACATCATCCGCACGACGGCGTCCCGGTCGTTGCGGAGCCGGTCGAGGTCGGACTCGAGCCGGCGCTCACGGCTGATGTTGCGCCGGACGGCGACGTAGCAGCTGACGGCCCCGTCGTCCCCCCGGACCGGTGTGACGGTGGCATCCTCCTCGTAGAGCTGGCCGTCCTTGGTCCGGTTGACCACCACGCCCCGCCACGTGTCCCCGGCGGCCAGGACGGCTTCGATGCGCTCGAAGAACTCGGGCCCGTGCACGCCGCTGGCGAACAGGGTCGGGCTCGACCCGACGATCTCGTCGAGCGAGTACCCGCTCGTGGCGGCCGTGGCCGGGTTGGCGTAGAGGATCCGGCCGTCGGTACCCGTCACGACGACCGTCTCGCCGGCCTGCTCGATGGCGGTGCTGAGGAGCACCTGTTCGTTGAGGGCGGCGACCAGCTGCTCGCGGGTGCGGATGCGGGAGATGGCCATGCCGACCTGGTGGGCCAGTTGCAGCAGGGTGGACTCCACCGCCGGGCTGAAGGCGTCGGGCTCCTCGGAGCCGACGACGAGCGTGCCGTCGACCCGCCCGTCGACCGACACCGGCAGGTCGACGGCGGCCCGCGAGCCCGGCGCGGGTGCCCGCACGCTGTGGTCGTCGGCGTGGCGGAACCGGGCGGTGGCGAAGCCGCCCTCGTCGACCAGCAGCCGGCACACGTCGGCCAGCAGCTCGGCCTCGTCCCCCGCGCCGACCAGCGCCGAGTTGACGGCGGCCAGGGCCGCCAACGCCATCCGGCTGGCGTGTCCCTCGTGGATGTCCTGCAGCCCGGCGACCAGGCCGTAGTCGCATCCTTCCGCCTCGATCCGCCGGGCGTGGGCCACCATCCACCGCCGGCTCCCGTCGACGGTCAGGAACCGGCACTCGAACCCTTCGAGCGGACGGTCGGCGACGACGCCGGCCCGGGCCACCGCGCACCGCTCCAGGTCCTCGGGGGCGATGAGGTCGAAGGACGGCCTGCCCACCAGGTCCTCGGGCCGCCAGCCGAGCAGGCGCTCGACCGACGGCGAGATCCACACGATGCGATCGTCGACCACCTGGTAGACCACGTCGGACACGTTCTCGGCCAGCATCCGGAACCGGGCCTCGGACGCCTGCATGGCCTGGCGGGCCTGTACCTGCTTGTGCACGTCGCGGACGGAGACCACCACGTTGACCAGTCGGCCGTCCTCGCGGACCTCGCGCAGGCGGGCAGACACCCACAGGAGACGGCCGTCGGACCGACGGCACCGGACCTCGTCCGTGCTGGACTGGAGGGCGGACGGGTGCCGGTGCACGGCCATCCTGCGCCGGTGGTCCTCGGGGAGCACGAACTCGGCACTGGCCCGGCCGATGAGCTCCTCGGGCTCCCAGCCGAGCATGTCGCGTACGGCGGGTGACACCCACTCGATGATGCCGTCGGGGCGGACCAGCACCACCACGTCGGAGGAGTGCTCGGCGAGCAGCCGGTAGCGGTTGCGCGACTCGGCCAGTGCCTCCTGGCTCCGGTACCGCTCGGTCACCTCGCGCCACGAGAAGCAGACCCGGTCGCCGACGGCCACGGCCCGCACGTCGTAGTGGTCGAACGTCCCGTCGTCCTGCGGGGTGCGGATGTCGTCGAAGGCCAGCGGCCGGCCCGACTCGATGGCGTCGATGCACTGCTCGAACAGGAACTCACCGAGCTCGCCGGGCAGCGCCTCGGTCAGCAGGGCACCGACCAGGTCGCCGCCCAGCACCTCCAGGCTGGCGCACGCCGCCTCGTTGGCGTCCTCGCACACGAACTCGACCACCTCGCCCGCGGGAGAGCGCTTCGCCCGCAGGATGAGGCTCGGGTCGAGCAGCGCCTCCTGCACGGCCCGCAGCTGCACCGGGTCGACGTCGTCGAGTCCGGGCAGCGACACCGGCGGCACGGTCCGGGCCGAGGATGCGAACCACGTCACCGCCAGCTCCGGCACGGCGGCCGGAGGGGCGGCACCGGTAGGGTCGGCCCCCTCGGGGTCCGGGGCGACCACCACCCCGGCCGGGTCCTCCCCCTTGCCGGTGCGACTCCGACGACGTCCGCCCATAGCACGAGGCTAGAGCCCGGCACCGCGCACACGCAGGGCAATTGGTCCCGAACTGTCGCATTCGTCCGCAAATTGCAACCGTCAAGTGCTCTGGAGCCGCGTTCACATCCCCGCGGCGGGCCGGAGTCGGCTCAGGTGCCGAGTGCCCCCGCCACCACGGCGCCGGCCTGGGCGGACTCGAGGAGGAAGCCGTCGTGGCCGTACCGGGACCGGATGACCGTCAGCGGACGGCTCCCGGGGAGCAGCCCGGCCAGCTCCGCCTGCAGCGCCAGCGGGTAGAGCCGGTCGCTGTCGATGCCGGCCACCCGCACCTCGGCGGTGACACGTGCCAGGGCGGCGGCGGTCCCGCCCCGGCCACGGCCCACCTCGTGGCTGTTCATGGCCTCGCTCAACACGAGGTAGGAGTTCGGGTCGAACCGTTGCGCCAGCTTCTCCCCCTGGTACCCGAGGTACGACTCGACCGCATACCGACCGCCGGCGAGCGGGTCCTCGTCCCCCTGGGCCGACCGGCCGAACCGCTCGGCGAACTCCGCCTCCGTCCGGTACGAGATCTGCCCGATGCCGCGGGCGAGCGCCATGCCCGCCAGCGGCGCCGAGCCGGTGCCGTAGTAGTCGCCGCCGGCGAACGCGGGGTCGAGGCGGATGGCGCGGCACTGCACCGCGCACAGGGCGACCTGCTCCGCGGTCGCCGCCGCCCCGACGGCGAGTACCGCCGCCCGGGCCACCCGGTCGGGGTGTCCGACGCACCACTCGAGGACGCGCATGCCGCCCATCGAACCGCCGACCACGCCTGCCCACCGGTCGATGCCGAGGTGGTCGGCGAGCAGCACCTCGGCGGCGACCTGGTCGCGGATGGTGACCCGGGGGAAGCGCGCTCCCCACGGGCGGCCGTCGGGCGCGGTCGACGAGGGTCCGGTCGTACCCTGACAGCCCCCCAGCACGTTGGGGCAGACCACGAAGTACCGGTCGGTGTCGACCGCGCCTCCGGGACCGATCAGCTCGTCCCACCATCCCGCGGTCGGGTGGTCCGGTCCGGCGGGACCGGCGGCGTGGGAGTCACCGGTCAGCGCGTGGAGGACGAGTACGGCGTTGGCCCGCGCGTCGTCCAGTGACCCCCACGTCTCGTAGGCCACGGTGACCCCGGGCAGCGTGCCACCGCCCTCGAGACCGAGGGAGGAGGTGTCGTCGAGCAGCCGGGCGGACCTGCGTCCGCCGGGCTCGTCGCCGGGCTGCCGGGAGCGGTCGCGCCGAGCGTCCGTCACGCCCCCTTGGCGGCGGCGAACCCGAGCTCGAGGTCGGCCAGGATGTCCTCCACCGACTCGATCCCGATGCAGAGGCGCACGAGGTCGGGGGTCACCCCGGTGGAGACCTGCTCGGCCTCGGTCAGCTGGGAGTGCGTGGTCGACGCCGGATGGATGGCCAGGCTCCGGACGTCCCCCACGTTGGCCAGGTGGCTGAAGAGCTCGAGACCCTCGATGAACCGGCGGCCGGCGTCGGCACCGCCCTCGATCCCGAAGGCCAGGATGGCGCCACCGCCCTTGGGCAGGTAGCGCTGCTGGCGCTCGTGCCACGGGCTCGAGGCCAGGCCGGGGTAGGCCACCCACGTGACCTCGGGGCGGGCCTCGAGCCAGGCCGCCACGGCGGCGGCGTTCTGCACGTGGCGCTCCATGCGCAGGCTCAGGGTCTCGACGCCCTGGAGGAACAGGAACGAGTTGAACGGGGTGATGGCCGGACCGAGGTCACGCAGGTACTGCAGCCGGATCTTGAGCGCGTACCGGGCCGGGAAGAGCGGCTCGGGGAGTTGGCCGAACACCAGTCCGTGGTAGCTCGGGTCCGGCTCGGTGAAGCCGGGGAACTTGCCGCTGCCCTCGTAGTCGAACGTGCCGCCGTCGACGATGACGCCGCCGATCGACGTCCCGTGCCCGCCGATGAACTTGGTGGCCGAGTGGACGACGATGTCGGCCCCGTGGGCCAGCGGGTTGCAGAGGTAGGGGGTGGCCAACGTGTTGTCGATCACCAACGGGACCTGGTGCTCGTGGGCGATGGCCGACACGCCGGCGAAGTCGAGCACGTCGCCCTTCGGGTTGCCGAGCGTCTCGGCGTAGAACGCCTTGGTGTTGGGCCGGATGGCGGCGCGCCAGGCGTCGAGGTCGTCGGGGTCGTCGACGAAGGTCACGTCCACGCCCAGCTTGGGAAGTGTGTAGTGGAAGAGGTTGTACGTGCCGCCGTAGAGGGAGGCGGACGACACCACGTGGCCGCCGTTCTCGGCCAGGTTCAAGAGGGCGAGCGACTCGGCGGCCTGCCCGCTGGCGACGGCCAGGGCGGCCACCCCGCCCTCGAGGGCGGCGACCCGCTCCTCGAACACGGCCTGGGTCGGGTTCATGATCCGCGTGTAGATGTTGCCCAGCTCCGACAGCCCGAACAGGGCGGCGGCGTGGGCCGTGTCCCGGAAGGTGTAGCTGGTGGTCTGGTAGATGGGCGTGGCCCGGGCCCCGGTGGTCGGGTCGGGCTGGGCCCCGGCGTGGATCTGTCGGGTCTCGAATCCCCACTCGGACATGGTGTGTCTCCTCGGTGCTCGTGGACGGGGGCGTCGGAACAGGCGGTCGCGGGCGCACGGCCCGGACGTCGGCCGCCATGTCACCCCGTGGCGGCCCCCTGATACTGGCAAATGTTGACCAGATAGGTCAACATAGGGGGCCGACCGGTCCGACCGCGTCGGCCGGGTGGTCGGACCGCCCGGGCCGCCGGCCGTTCAGACCGGCTGGCCGTTCGGGCACCATGCGTTGGACGGCACGTCCGAGCACGGGTTGGCCATGGTCGGCAGACCCTTGGGCAGCGGGTGCATGACCACGGCGGTGGTGGGCGGGTAGACCGAGTCCGACCCGCACGGGGTGAGACCGAAGTCGCACCCCACCTGGTCGAGCAGCTCACCGGTGTTGGCCGACGTCGTGGTGACGCCGCAGGTCGGCTTGGCCTGTTCCAGGTTCGTCGGGTAGCTGCCGTTGGGTGCGGTGTTGTCCTGGAAGCAGTTGGACGGCTGGCCGCTGTTGAACGTCACCTCGCCGTAGTCACCGTTGGTCGGGTTCCCGTACCCGCCGTTGTGGGTGAACGTGTTGTGGAGCAGGGCATCGTTCATCGGGTCGTACACGCACCCGAACACCGTCGACTCCACGCCGCCGGTGCCGCTGCACGAGGCGTGGTACTCCGGCGTGCTCGAGTCCGGGAACGGCACGAACAGGAAGCCCCAGGCATCCTGGTCGGCGAACGTGTTGTCCATCACGGTGTCGTTGCGCCCACCCGACACGGTCATGCCCGTCCCGACCGGAGCCTGGCCGGCGTAGCCCGAGCCGGGGACGTTGGGGTTGTTGTTGTCGTGCACGTAGTTGTGGATGAAGACCCAGCACGAATGGGTGTGGGTGATGGGGCTGATCCCGTTGTCCGGGCAGTCGCCGTTCTGCGGGGGCGGCGGGTCCCCGGCGATCTGGGTGTTGGTGTCGAAGCCCTCCCGGTTGTTGTCGAACTGGGAGTTCTCGACCACGATGGCGCCACCCGAGTTGGTTCCCGAGTAGCCGAGCGCGTCGTACTCCATCCACGCGTGGTTGATGGTGATCCCGCACACCTGCTGGCATGCACCCACGTAGGCACCCGAGTCGTTCATGTTGCTGCCGTAGATCTGGTTCCAGGTGGCCGGGCCCGAGGCGTCCTGGGAGAAGATCCCGTACTCGGCGGCCGTGGTGTTGTTGGAGAAGAACGTCGACGTCGCCGTCAGGTAGCTGCCGGAGTAGCCGTGCATGCCGATCTTGGCGCTGTCGGCCCCACCGTTCCACCAGATCCCGTTGCCCGAGTCGCCCGATCCGCCGAGGAAGTTGCAGGTGGTCAGGTTGTCGATGCTGACGTTGTCGGCCTTCCACACCACGATGCCGTTGCGGCCGTACGCCTTGCCGGTCGGGTCGATCGGTCCGTAGGTCTGGTCGGCCGGGTTGTCCGTGCACTCGGGGGAGCCCGCCTTGGTGCCGTCGACGACCACGGTGGACCGGTCCATGCCCCGCAGGTGCAGGTCCGCCTTGGTGATGATGACCCCCGCGCTGTCGCCGTGGGCCGGGTCGGCGGCCAGGCTCGTGCTGTCGGCCGTCTCGTGGTAGTCACCGGGGGCGACGAGGATCCAGTCCCCGGGCTGGGCGGCGTTCACCGCCGCCTGGATCGACGTGTACTGGCCGGCGTGTCCCTTGTAGGTGCCGACCAGGAGGACCTTGCCCGAAGGCGCGGCCGTCGTCGTGCTCGACGACGAGGACGAGCCGCACGAGGCGAGGAGTGCGCTGCCTACCAGCACGGTGGCCGCCACCGCGCCCGGCCGCAGCAGCCGGCCCTTCCACCCTCCGGACCTGTTCCGTGCGGTGCCGCCAACTCCCATGTCCGTTCCCCTTTTCCCCCGGCGCCCTCCGACCGGGGACCCCTCCCCGGCAACGCGCCGGCCCGAGGCTAACAGGGGCCGCACCCGGGAGAGTGACCCGGGGCACGTGCCGTATCAGCCGTGCGGGAGCCTGCACTAGCATCGTGACAGCGATTCGGGGACCTGGGGCCATGGCCGGAGGACGGCTCGGACGCACGCGGACGGGCCGGACGGCCCGGACCGCCGACCCTGCCCCACCGGGCCGGTACGACGTAAGGAGCCACATGTCGAGCGAAGCACGCAGCCACGACTTCAAGGTCGCCGACCTCTCGCTGGCGGAGTACGGCCGCAAGGAGATCGTCCTCGCCGAGCACGAGATGCCCGGGCTCATGTCCATGCGCGCCGAGTTCGGCGCCAGCCAGCCGCTCGCCGGTGCCCGCATCACCGGGTCGCTCCACATGACCATCCAGACCGCCGTACTGATCGAGACCCTCACCGCCCTCGGGGCCCAGGTCCGGTGGGCCAGCTGCAACATCTTCTCCACCCAGGACCACGCCGCCGCCGCCGTGGCCGTGGGGCCCGACGGGACGCCCGACGACCCCCGGGGCGTCCCCGTGTACGCGTGGAAGGGCGAGAGCCTCGAGGAGTACTGGTGGTGCACCGAGCAGGTCCTGCGGTGGCCGGGCGGCGAGGGCCCCAACCTGATCCTCGACGACGGTGGTGACGCCACCCTCCTCGTCCACAAGGGCGTCGAGTTCGAGAAGGCCGGTGCCGTGCCCGACCCCTCGACCGCCGACTCCGAGGAGTTCGCCGTGGTGCTCGGGGTGCTCGGTCGCAGCCTGGCCGAGGACGCCAACCGCTGGACCTCCATCGCCAACGGCATCAAGGGCGTGTCGGAGGAGACCACCACCGGCGTGCACCGCCTGGTGGAGATGCAGGCCAACGGCGAACTGCTGTTCCCGGCCATCAACGTGAACGACGCGGTGACCAAGTCCAAGTTCGACAACAAGTACGGGTGCCGCCACTCGCTCATCGACGGCATCAACCGGGCCACCGACGTGCTCATGGGCGGCAAGGTCGCGGTGGTCTGCGGGTTCGGCGACGTCGGCAAGGGCTGTGCGGAGTCGCTGCGCGGCCAGGGCGCCCGCGTGGTGGTGACCGAGATCGACCCGATCTGCGCGCTGCAGGCCGCGATGGAGGGCTACCAGGTGGCCACCCTCGACGACATGCTCGAGTCGGCGGACATCTTCATCACCACCACGGGCAACAAGGACGTGATCACGTCGGCCGACATCGCCCGCATGAAGCACCAGGCCATCGTGGGCAACATCGGCCACTTCGACAACGAGATCGACATGGTCGGACTCATGGCGACTCCCGGCATCGAGCGGGTCAACATCAAGCCCCAGGTCGACAAGTGGGTCTACCCCGACGGCAAGGCCGTCATCGTCCTGTCGGAGGGCCGCCTGCTCAACCTGGGCAACGCCACCGGCCACCCGAGTTTCGTCATGTCGAACTCGTTCACCAACCAGACGATGGCCCAGATGGAGCTGTTCGCCAACACGGGCCAGTACGAGAACAAGGTGTACCTGCTGCCCAAGCACCTGGACGAAAAAGTGGCCCGCCTCCATCTCGACGCCCTGGGAGTCCGCCTGACGACGCTCACCCCGGAGCAGGCCGACTACATCGGTGTGCCGGTCGACGGGCCCTACAAGCCCGAGCACTACCGCTACTGAGCGGGACCGCCACGCCGCCCGACGGCGACCCGAACGTCCAGGAGGCCCTCCCCGATGACGCCGCCCGACCTGGAGGCCACCCGCTACGCGGTGGACGACGGGATCGCCACCATCACCCTCGACCGCCCCGAGCGGCTCAACGCGTGGACGGCGACGATGAACGCCGAGTACCGCACCCATCTGCAGGCGGCCGCCGACGACCCGACGGTGCGGGTGATCGTGGTGACCGGTGCGGGCCGTGGGTTCTGCGCCGGGGCCGAGTCCGAGGACCTCGCCGGCCACGCCGAACGGGGGTCGTACGACCCGGGCGCGCCCGATGACCTCGCCCGGCCCGGCTACGGCGTGCGGCCCGAATTCGACGCCGAGCTGGCCTACCACTTCGGGATCCCGAAGCCGGTCCTGGCCGCCGTCAACGGTCCGGTCGCCGGCATCGGCTTCGCCCTGGCCTCCTACTGCGACCTCCGGTTCGCCGCCCGCGGGGCCAGGTTCACCACCGCGCACGGCAAGCTCGGGCTGCCGTGTGCGTTCGGGCTGGCCTGGCTGCTCCCGAAGCTGATCGGCCTACCCGCCGCGCTCGACCTGATCCTGACGAGCCGGACCTTCGACGCCGACGAGGCGTACCGGCTCGGGCTGGTGACCGAGGTCGTCGAGGGCGCCGACCTGCTCGACCACATCCACGCCTACGCCCGCACGCTCGCCACCACCGTGTCCCCGGCGTCGCTGGCCGCCTCCAAGCGCCAGGTGTACGACGCCTTCCACCAGTCGGCCGCCGAGGCCGTCCGCGCCGCCGAGGCCCTCCTCGACCCCATGATGGCGGGACCCGACTACCGCGAGGGCGTCGCCGCCCTGCGGGCCAAGCGACCACCCGTGTTCGGCGATCCGCCTCCTCCCGCCTGAACGCGCCACGCCGGCGCCACGGCCGGCGCCGGCGGTGGCTCCCCGGGCGGTCGACCGGCCGCCGCCATCTGTGCCAGCATCGGAGGTGCACGGACGGGCCGCCGTCCGACCTGTCGGCAGCGTGACCGGGGCCTCCCCACCGGGGAGCGGCTCACGACCGCCGCAGGCCACGACGAGGGAGGGAACACCATGGAGACCCAAGCCGCAGTCCTCAGGGGCCAGATGCAGGACTGGCAGGTCGAGACCATCACGCTCGACGCGCCGAAGGCCGACGAGGTCCTCGTCCGGATCGTGGCGTCGGGCATGTGCCACAGCGACGAGCACCTGCGCACCGGCGACCTCGGGGGCATCTACCCGATCATCGGTGGCCACGAGGGTGCGGGCATCGTCGAGGAGGTCGGTCCCGGGGTCGACGACCTCAAGCCGGGCGACCACGTGGTGTTCGGTTTCGTCCCGGCCTGCGGCAAGTGCCCTTCGTGCGCCAGGGGCCGCTCCAACCTGTGCGACGTCGGCGCCATGCTCATGATGGGCACCCAGATCGACGGGACCTACCGCCACCACGCCGCCGACGGCAGTGACATCGGCACCATGGTCTGTCTCGGCACCTTCGCCAAGCACACCGTCGTCAACAAGGCGTCGTGCGTGAAGATCCTGGACCACTACCCGTTGGACAAGGCCTGCCTCGTCGGCTGCGGGGTCACCACCGGCTGGGGCTCGGCCGTGTACGCGGCCGAGGTCCGGCCGGGTGACGACGTGGTCGTCATCGGGATCGGCGGCATCGGCGCCTCCGCCCTCCAGGGCGCCCGCCTCGCCGGGGCCGAGCACATCTTCGCCATCGACCCGGTGCCGTGGAAGCGCGAGATGGCGCTCAAGTTCGGTGCCACCCATGCCTACTCGAGCATCGAGGAGGCCACGGCGCTGGTCAACGAGGTCACCTGGGGCAAGAACGCCGACAAGGTGATCTGCACCATGGGCGTGGGCGAGGGCCGGCTCATGGAGTCGATCATGCAGCTGACGGCCAAGGGCGGCCGGGTCGTCGTGACCAACATCCACCCCATGGACGAGACCGACGTCACCCTGCAGCTGACGTGGCTGACCCTGCTCGAGAAGCAGATCGTCGGCACCATCTTCGGATCGGCCAACATCCGCTACGACATCCCCCACCTCCTCAAGCTCTACGACCAGGGCCAGCTCGACCTCGACGGCATGGTCACCAACAACTACAAGCTCGAGGAGATCAACCAGGGCTACGCCGACATGCTGGACGGCAAGAACATCAGGGGCGTCCTCCGCTACGAGTGACCGTCCCCGGATTTCCGGGCGGATCCCCGGGGCGGGTACCGTTGCGCCCATGTCCGGAGACCCCACCAGTTCCCCGTCGAGTGTCACCGTCAGCCTCAACCGGCCCCGCCGGGTCGAGCCCGCCCGTCCGGACATCGAGCCGTCCGAGGCCCGCGCCCGCATCCGTGCGGCCGAGACCGCGCTGCTCGACGAACGGCGGCTGCTGACGGGCGGGGAGCTGGCCGGGCTGGCCGCCCTGCCCGACGACTACGTGACGTCGCTCGCCGCCCTCGCCCACCAGGTGCGCCTGGCGTGGTGCGGGCCGGAGGTCGAGGTCGAGGGGATCCTGTCGGCGAAGACGGGCGGGTGCCCCGAGGACTGCCACTTCTGCTCCCAGTCGTCCCGGTTCGACACCCCGGTCAAGGCCACGCCGTTCCTCGACGCCGACGAGGTCCTCCGCGCCGCGCGGGAGACCAAGGAGTCGGGTGCCTCCGAATTCTGCATCGTCCTGGCCGTCCGCGGTCCCGACGAGCGCACCATGCGGCGCATCCTCGAACTGGTGCCGATGGTCCGGGACCGCGTCGGCGTCAACGTCGCCGTCAGCGCCGGCCTGCTCACCGAGGACCAGGCCCGCCGGTTCGCCGAGGGTGGTGTCCACCGGTACAACCACAACCTCGAGACGTCGAGGTCCTTCTTCCCCAACGTGGTCACCACCCACACCTGGGAGGAGCGGGTGGAGACCTGCCGGCTGGTGCGTGACCACGGGATGGAGCTGTGCTGCGGCGCCCTGCTCGGCATGGGCGAGTCGGACGAGCAGCGCATCGAGCTCCTCACCCAGCTCCAGGACCTGGACCCCACCGAGGTGCCCCTCAACTTCCTGAACCCCCGTCCCGGCACGCCGCTGGGGGGCGAGCAACCGGTGGCGGCCTGGGAGGCCATCCGCTGGATCGCCCTGTTCCGTCTCGGGCTCCCCGGCGTCATCCTCCGGTACGCCGGCGGTCGCGAGGTGACCCTGCGCGAACTCCAGTCCATGGGGATGACGGCGGGCATCAACGCCCTGATCGTCGGCAACTACCTGACCACCCTCGGGCGGTCGGTCGACGAGGACCTGCAGATGCTCTCCGACCTCCGGATGCCGGTGGGCGCCCTGACCGGCGTCCTCTGACGGATCCGGCGAGTGATGGCGGAGTCCGCCGGGACCGTGGGGGGAACGGGAGCCGGAGCCGGAGCCGACGTGCACTGCACCGGCTGCGGCTCGGTGTCGTGCATCGGGTGCAGCCGGACACTCGACCCGCCCCGATTCTGTCCGGACTGCGGCCGCCGGCTGACCGTCGTGGTCACCCCGGGCGGCTACCGGGCCCGCTGCCGGGACCACGGGGAGCTCGCCGCCGGCTGAGCGGGGCGCCCGCACCGTGCCGTGCCCGGGTCCCTCCGGTCCCCGGGGGCGTCGGGAGCGGGGGTTAGGTTGGCCCGATGGGGTCGTTGCTGGTCGCCGTGCTCCCGCTCGCCGTGGGCGCCGCCGTCAGTCCCACCCTGTTGGCCCTGCAGCTCCTGGTGCTCACCGGCACGACCCACCGGCTGGCCCGGGCGTGGGCACTCGCCCTCGGGGCGGCACTGGTGCTCGCCGCATTCTGCATCCTGTGCGTCACCGCCCTGCAGCGGGTCCGCCCGCACCACGCCCACAAGTCGGCGACCGACGCCGCCATCCTCCTGGTCAGCGGCGCCCTCCTCGGGCTCCTGGCCCTGCGCTCGCTGCTGCGGAGCCCGACCGTGGGCGAGCAGCAGCCGTCACGGATCGCCGGGCGGCTGGGCTCGGCCCCCACGCTCTGGTTCCTCGGCGTCGGCGCCGTCGGCATGGTCGTCAACTTCTCGACCCTGCTGCTGGTGCTGCCGGCGGTGCACGAGATCACCCACTCGACGGCGTCGACCGGTGACAAGGCGGCCGTCCTCGCCGTGCTGTACGTGATCGTGCTGCTGCCCGTACTGGTCCCGGTGGGACTCGTCACCGTCCTCGGATCGGGCGCCGACCACCTGCTCGACGCCGCCCACCGGTGGATCGGCGCCCACTCCCGTACGATCGGGGTGGTCATCGAGGTGGTGTTCGCCGTCTACCTCGTCGTCAAGGGCGTCCGGTCACTTCCCTGACCGGCCCCGGGAAGGGACGCACATGGAGTGGAGACTCGAGCTGGTGGTGGTGCCCGTCGCCGACCAGGACCGCGCCAAGGAGTTCTACGTCGACCGGATGGGCTTCGACCTGCTGGTCGACCACCAGGCCGGTCCGAGCTTCCGGGTGGTCCAGGCCACGCCGCCGGGCTCGGCGTGCTCGATCGCCCTGATGCACAACCCCGAGTCGGCCGGCACCGTCCAGGGTCTCCACCTGGTGGTGCCCGACATCACGGCGGCACGGGCCGAACTGGTGGCTCGCGGGGTGGAACCGGCGGGCATCATCCACTTCGTCGACGGTGTCCCGACCGACGGACCCGATCCCGAGGGCCGGGACTACAACTCGTTCTTCGAGTTGCACGACCCCGACGGCAACGGCTGGCTGGTCCAGCACGTGGCCGCCCGGGGGGTCTGACCGCCGCCGGCCCGCGGACCCCCGGGTTCGGCATACGGTTGCGGCATGGATCGACCCAACATCCTGCTCATCATGACGGACGAGGAGCGGTACCCCCCGCCCTACGAGTCCGACGCCGTCCGATCGTTCCGCTCGTCGCAGCTGACCGCCCGGGAGTCCATCAGGGCCCGGGGCGTCGAATTCCACCGCCACTACGCAGGCTCCACCGCGTGCACCCCCAGCCGGGCCACGCTCTTCACCGGCCAGTACCCGTCGCTCCACGGGGTGACCTCCACCGCCGGCACGGCCAAGCAGAGCACCGACCCGGCCATGGGCTGGCTCGACCCGAACTCGGTGCCGACGCTGGGCGACTGGTTCCGGGCCGGCGGCTACCGGACCCACTACCGGGGCAAGTGGCACGTCTCGCACGCCGAGATCGTGATCCCCGGCAGCCACGAGGGGCTCAAGGCGTCCGACGACGACGGCAACCCGCTGCCCGAGGCCGTCGACGCCTACCGGAAGGCCGACCGGCTCGACCCGTTCGGGTTCTCGGGCTGGATCGGGCGCGAGCCCCACGGGGCCGACAAGTCCGACTGCGGCACGATCCGGGACGGGGTCTTCGCCGAGCAGGTGGTGGACCTCTTCGACGAACTGGCCGCGGCCCGGGCCGACGGTCCGTGGTTGACCGTCGCCTCGTTCGTGAATCCCCACGACATCGCCTTCTCGGGGTTCGGGTGGGAGCAGATGCTCCGGTTCGGGCCCCCCGACGACACCGTGCCCGACGTCCCCGAGCCCCCGTCCCAGTCGGATCCCTTCACCGGCCGGCCCGCCTGCCAGGAGGCGTTCAAGGCCCTCTGGCCCGAGATGATCTTCGAGACGGCCACCGACCTCGGCTACCGCCGGCTCTACTACTACCTCCACAAGCTCGTGGACCAGGCCATCGGCAGGATCCTCGAGGCCCTGGAACAGTCGGGCATGGCGGACGACACCATCGTCGTGTTCACGTCGGACCACGGAGACCTGCTGGGCGCACACGGCGGACTCATCCAGAAGTGGTGCAACGCGTTCGACGAGGCCACCCGCGTCCCCCTGTACGTGGCCGGGCCCGGCATCGCCCCCTCCGCCGACGGAGTGTCGGTGCCCACCAGTCACGTCGACCTCATCCCCACCCTGCTCGGACTGGCCGGGATCGACGTCGAGCGGGCGACAGCCGGTGTGGCCACCCACCACGACGAGGTCCAGCCACTCCCCGGACGGGACCTGAGTGCCGTGGTCCGGGGGACGACCGATGCGCCGTCGGCCGTCGCCCCCGTCTACTTCATGACCGAGGACGACGTGACCCGCGGGGCGACCCAGGTGAACATCCTCACCGGCGTGCCGTTCGACCCGGTCGCGCCACCGGTCAACATCGAGTCCGTACTGGCCACGCTGCCCACCGGATCGGACGGCGGGGCCGAGCTATGGAAGCTCAACCACTACTACGAGCGCCTCGACGACTGGTACGCGGCCCGGGGGGTCGCCCCCAACCCCTTCCTCGGTCCGGCGGCCGAGCCGTCCTTCGAGCTGCACAACCTGACGACCGACCCCGAGGAGCGCCACAACCAGGCCGACACCCGGGCCGAGGTGCGCACGCGGATGACCTCGGTGCTCGAGGCCGAACGGGACGCCAAGCGCCTGATCCCGTCCTTGAGGAACCCGGTCGTCTGACCGCCACGCCGGGGAGGCGGACGCCAGGGCGGGGCCCATGGCACTCCAGGTCGTCGGCGCAGGCGTCGGCAGGACGGGCACCTACTCGCTGAAGGTGACCCTCGAGCGGCTCACCGGTGAGCCGTGTCACCACCTGGTCGGGACCGTTGCCGATCCCGACCAGATCCCCAACTGGACCGACGCCATCGAGGGTCGCCCCGTCGACTGGACGAACAACACCGACGGGTGGCGGGCACGGCTCGGGATGCCGCCCCTCCGACAGGGCGGGCGGCCGCCGGTCCGACCGGCCCGGCGGGCTCCCCCGGCTCAGCCGGCGGGCACCTTCCACCCACGCGCCTCGGCGATGTCCTTGCACGTCGGGCAGATCGGGTAGCGCTGCGGGTTCCGGCCCGGCACCCAGATCTTCCCGCACAGGGCCTTGACGGCCGTCCCGTTGACCATCCCCTCGACCACCGACGGCCCAGCCGAGATGAAGTCGCCCTTCTCCGGCTTGAACCCCTCGAGCACGATATGGCTCATCCGCTCGTGGTCACCGTCGAGCTGCGGGTCGACCTGGGTGGGGGAGGTGGTGATGCCGGTGTCCGTCATGGCGACCAGGATCGCGCATCCGGGGCCCTCCGGCACGACGGGCGGGAGGGGGCCGGCCGGCACCGTCGGGTCCGGCCGGCCCGTAGGCTCGGGGCATGCCGAACCGCACCCTGGTCCTCGCCTCGGGTTCGCCCGCGCGCCTGGCCCTCCTGCGCGACGCCGGGATCGACCCGGTCGTACGGGTCAGCGGTGTCGACGAGGACGACGTGGACCCCGACGACACCCGGGGGTCCGCCGGGCGGCTGGCCCGGGCCAAGGCCGACGCCGTGGCCCGTCCCGACGGTGACGCGCTGGTCGTCGGCTGCGACTCGATGCTGGAGTTCGACGGACGCCCCCACGGCAAGCCGACCACCCTCGACGAGGCCCGGTCGTGGCTGGTGGCCATGCGCGGTGACAGTGGCGTCCTGTACACCGGACACTGCGTCGTCGACGAGGCCACCGGCCGGCGGGCCGAGGCCGTGGTCGGGACGACCGTGCGCTTCGGGGTCACCACCGATGCCGAGCTCGACGCCTACCTGGCCACACCGGGGGTGCTCGAGGTGGCCGGCGCCTTCACCCTCGACGGGTGGTCGGCCCCCTTCGTGGACGGCATCGTCGGCGACCCGGGCAACGTGATCGGGCTGTCGTTGCCCGCCCTGCGCCACCTCCTGTCCGAGCTCGGTGTGTCGATCACCGACCTGTGGCGCGAGCACAACCGGTGAGCGCGACGCCGACGGCCACCGCCACGTCCCCGTCCGCGCCCGGGCCCGTCGCCACCGGGCTCGTGCTGGGCGGACTCGTCGTCGAGGTCCCGGTGGTGCTGGCGCCGATGGCCGGCGTCACCAACAGCGCCTTCCGTACGCTGTGCCGCAGCTACGGCGCCGGGCTCTACGTCAGCGAGATGGTCACGGCGCGCGCCCTGGTCGAGGGGAACGCCAAGACCCTGGGCATGGCGTCGTTCGCCGAGGACGAGACGGTGCGCAGCGTGCAGCTCTCGAGCATCGACCCGGCCGTCATGGGACGGGCCGTGACCCGACTCGTCGACGAGATCGGCGTCGACCACATCGACCTGAACTTCGGGTGCCCCGCCGCCAAGGTGACCCGCCAGGGTGCCGGCGCCGCCCTGCCCGTCCACCGGACCCTCTTCCGCGACATCGTCCGGGCCGCGGTCACCCACGCCGGCGCGGTGCCGGTGACCGTCAAGATGCGCATCGGGGTCGACGCCGACCACGTCACCTACCTCGAGTCCGGCCGGATCGCCGAGGACGAGGGGTGCGCCGCCGTGACGCTGCACGCCCGCACGGCCGAGCAGCTCTACTCGGGCGCGGCCGACTGGGACGCCATCGGCCGATTGAAGGAGGCGGTCACCACCGTGCCCGTGCTGGGCAACGGCGACCTGTGGGAGGCGGCTGACGCACTGGACATGATGGCGGCCACCGGGTGCGACGGGGTCGTGGTGGGCCGCGGGTGCCTCGGGCGGCCGTGGCTGTTCCGGGACCTGGCCGCGGCGTTCCGTGGCGAGCCGGTTCCGCCGCCACCCGGGCTCGACGAGATCTGCTCGATGATGCTGGTCCACCTCGACCTGCTGTGCGGCCTCTTCGGCGAGGAACTCGGCACACGGCAGTTCCGCAAGCACACCGGGTGGTACCTGACCGGCTTCGCGGTGGGCTCGGTGGTCCGCCGGGACCTGGCCCTGGCCTCGTCGGTGGCCGAGGTCACTGCCCTGCTCGACGGGCTGGACCGGACGCTGGCGTTCCCGCCCGGGGCGCTGCGCATGGCCCGCGGCCACACCAACGGCCCACGTCCGGTCCACCTGCCCGACCGGTGGCTCGAGACGGCCGACGACCCCACCCCGCCGGCCGGGGGGGACCTGCTCGTCTCGGGCGGATGACGTCGGTCCCGGCCGCGGCGTCGGACGTGGCCTGACGGCGCCGCCGGCCCGTCACCCGACCCGCCGACCGGGCCGGCATCCCGGTGTGGGAGACTGGGGCCGTTGACCTCGCCGGGAACCCGGCGCCGGAGCGGGGATCCCCGCCGGACCGGTCGCCCCCCTCCCCATGATCGTCGGATCCTCCCTCACCATCGAGATCGGTGACCGCACCCTCCTGCGCGACGCCTCCTTCGTCGTCGGCGCCGGCGAGAAGGTCGGGCTGGTCGGCCGCAACGGCACCGGCAAGTCCACGTTCATCTCCGTGGTCATCCAGGAGCCGGGCCGGAACGTGCGGTCGACGGGGAGTGCCGCCATCCGCGGCACCTACGGCTACCTGCCCCAGGTGCCCGAGCCCCACGGACTGGGCCTCGAGCCCATCGGCTTCTCCCACGTGCTGTCCGGCCGGGGTCTCGACGTGCTCGACGACGCCCTGGGCAAGGCGCGGACCCAGATGTCCAAGGACCCCTCGACGGAGAACATCGCCCTCTTCTCCGACCTGGAGGAACAGTTCCGGGAGAACGGCGGCTACGAGGCCGAGGCGACCATGGCCCGGCTGGCCGACGGCCTGGGGCTCCGCCAGGAGCTCCTGCTCGAGGACATCGAGAGCCTCTCGGGCGGACAGCGCCGACGGGTCGACCTCATCCGCATCCTCTTCCAGGGTCCCGACACCATGATCCTCGACGAGCCCACCAACCACCTCGACCGCCCGGCCAAGAAGTGGCTGATGGACGAACTCGAGCGTTTCCCCGGCGCCATCCTGGTCGTCTCCCACGACCTGAAGCTCCTCGACCGGTCCATCAACAAGGTCCTCCATCTGTCGGACGCCCGCCTGACCGAGTTCAAGGGTTCCTACTCCTCCTACCTCGTCCAGCTCGAGGCCGACCAGAGCCAGCGCGAGCGGTCCGCCACGCTCGAGGGACGCGAGATCGACCGTCTGGCCAAGCTGGCCGACTCCATGCGCGGGTCCACCAACCGCCGGGCCCGGATCGCCAAGTCCCTGGACAAGCGGGTGGAGCGCCTCGAGTCGGGCCGGACCGAGGTCCACAAGCGCGAGCGGAAGAGCTCGTTCAAGCTGCCCACCCCCGCCCGCTCCGGCGACGTCCCGCTGCGGGTGGCCAATCTGGTCGTCCGCTATGACGACAAGACGGTCCTGGCCGATGTCGACTTCCACTGCCGTCGGGGGGACCGGGTCGTCGTCATCGGGAAGAACGGGGCGGGAAAGTCCAGCCTGCTGCGATGCCTGGCCGGGGTTCAGGAACCGACCTCGGGATCGGCCGAACCCGGGGTCAACGTGGCGCTCGGCTACTTCGCCCAGGAGCACGAGCAGGTCGACCTGGGGGTCTCCGTGCTCGACAACATCGACGACCGGATCCTGACCAAGGAGACCGAACGCCGGGCCCTCCTCGGCTCGTTCGGACTGGTCGGCGATGTGGCCTACCAGATGCCGAAGACCCTGTCGGGTGGTGAGCGGGCCAAGCTGGGCCTGGCCATGCTGGCCGCCGGCCAGGCCAACGTCCTGCTGCTCGACGAGCCCACCAACAACCTCGACCCGACGTCGATCGAGGCGGTGGGGCGCATGCTGGCCGACTGGCCGGGCACCATCATCGTCGTCAGCCACGACCGGGCCTTCGTCGAGGCGATGGAGCCGACCCACGCCCTCAAGTTGCCCGAGGAGATCTTCACCCACTGGCGCGACGACTACCTCGACCTGGTGGAGATGAAGTAGCCGCACCCCCTGTCGCCTGTCGCCGGGGACACCGTCCGATCTAGCGTGTGCGCCGTGACCCGACTCCCCGGCCCCGGACTGCTGGCCACCCCGGGGGTCACCGTCGCCTCCATGCGCCGGCCGCACCTGGCCGCCCACGACCTGTTCCGCCGGTACGGGCCCGTCGTCCGCCTCGGCCGGGGGTCGACCGCCGTGGTGATGCTCTTCGGCCCGGCCGCCAACGAGCTCATCCTGTCCGAGCGCCCCGACGCCTTCACCTGGCACGACGCCATGGCCATCCTGGAGCCGGTGGACGGTCCCACGGCCCTGGTGCTGACCGACGGCGAGGAGCACCACCGGCGGCGGCGGATCGTGCAGCCGGCCTTCGCCACCCGTCGGATCGATGCCGCCGTACCCACCGTCGTCGAGGAGATCGACGACGCCATCGACGCGCTGGTGGTGGGATCGGTGGTCGACCTGCATGCACTTCTCCAGCGCACCATGCGGCGCTCCGTGCTCCGGGTGCTCTTCGGCGACTCGCTGGCCGACCGGGCGGACGCCCTCGGCACCGTCCTCGAGCCGGCCATGACCTACATCGACCGGATTCCCCAGCTCCAGTTCCGGGGCGCGCCGGGCAGTGGCCGGGCCCGCCGGGCCCGGCGTGGCGCCGACGCACTGGTCGACCTGGAGCTCGAGCGGCGTCGGAGCTCGGGCGAGCACGGCAGCGACGTCCTCGGGATGCTGCTCGACTCCGATCTGGAGGACGCCGAGCTGCGCGACCAGGTGGTCTCCCTGACCGCCGCCGGGTACGACACGTCGGCGGCGGCTGGCGCCTGGACGTTGCTCGCCCTGCTGCGCACACCGGGCGAGTGGCACCGCGTGCGCGGCGCGGTCGAGCAGGGACTGGGCCCCGACGGCCGGGCGCCCGACGCCGGCGACCTGCGCGCCCTCCCCTACGTGACGGCGTCGGTCAACGAGGCGCTGCGGCTGTGGCCACCGGGGTCGCTGTCCGGGCGCCGGGCGATGGAGCCGTTCACCTTCGCCGGGCACGACGTCCCCGCCGGTTCGGGCATCCTCTTCTCCCCCTACGTCACCCAGCGGATGCCCGACGTGTGGGGTGCCGACGCAGCCGAGTACCGGCCGGCCCGGTGGCTCGCCGGTGAGCCGCCACCGTTCGGCTTCATCCCCTTCGGCGGCCCGTACCGACGCTGTATCGGGTTCGCGCTGGCCCTGGTCCAGCTCCAGGTGGCGGTGGTCCGTCTGGTCCAGCGCACCTCGCTGCGCCTGGTCGACCCCGACCGGGTCGTCCTGGGCCGGGGCATCGAGCGCGCTCGTCCCTGACGACGGGGTCCCCGTGGTGGTCGACGGCCGCAGCTGACGCCGTCCGGCCGTGTCGGACGGGTGGCGCTCAGGTGGGCGGACCAGCGGCCGGCAGGGGCCGGCGCACCCGCTCAGGCGTTGGCGGGCGCGCCCTTGCCGTTGCCCGCGGTGGCGTCGGGTGCCGCCCCGGCGTCCTTCATGGCGTCGACGAGCACCGAGGCGGCCCCCACCAGGCCGGCGGCCTCGATGGGCACGACGACCTTCGAGTTCGGCGAGGTGGCCACGGCCTGCAGGGCACGCAGCTGCATGATGGCCAGGGTGTTGGGGCGGATGGCGACGGTGTCGATGGCGGACAGTGCGGCCGCCTCGCCCTCGCCCCGCAGCTGGGCGGCGCGCTTCTCCCCGTCGGCGCGCAGCTCGAGCACCTGCTTCTGGGCCTCGGCCGCCAGGATCGACGCCTGCTTCTGACCTTCGGCCTCGAGCACGTTCGCCTGCTTGCGCCCCTCGGCGCTGTTGATCGCCGCCTGCTGTTCGCCCTCGGACTTCAAGATGGCGGCCCGCTTGTGCTGCTCCGCCTCCTTCTGCTCCGACATGGCCTGGAGGACGTTGGTCGGCGGGGTGATGTCGAGGATCTCGATCCGGTTCAGCCGCACGCCCCACTTGAGGGTGGCCTCGGCCATGTGGTCCTGCATCTTGGCGTTGATGGTCTCGCGCTCGGACAGCGACTCGTCGAGCGTCAGCTCGCCGAACACGGCACGCAGCGCGGTCCGTGCCATCTGGTCGATGGCCAGACCGAAGTCGTTGACCTCGAAGAGGGCGAGCTTCACGTCGGTCACCTGGCAGAAGATCGTGGCGCTCACCCACAACGACACGTTGTCCTTGGTGATCACGGCCTGCTGGTCGCCGGTGCGCGGGAACTCGCGGATGTCGACCTTGTCCATGCGGTCGGCCAGGGGGAGGAGCACGTGGAGGCCGGGGTCCTTGATGGTCCGGAACTCACCGAACCGCTTCACCACGCCGACGCAGCCCTGCTGGACGACCTTCAGGGACGACTTCAGGAACACGACGATGAAGGCGAAGATGAAGAACCCGATCACCGCCGCACCGATTGCCAGACCTGCCGAACCGATGATCATGTCGACCACCTCCCTGTGCACACCTTACGCACCGGCGGGTCCGGTCACACCGCCACCCCCCGGGGACGACACCGGGCGGCCGTGTCCGGCGCTCGGCGGAGGCGTCAGCCGTCGTCGGACGGATAGCAGACCAGCACGCCGCGCTCGACGTCGGCGATGACCACGGTGGTGCCCGGGGCGATGACGGTGCCCGGGAAGAGCGGCCGGGCGAACCACTCCTCGCCACGGGCCAGGACCGATCCCGGGGAGTGGCTGGTCGCCAGCTCCTTGGTGACCACCGCCGTCTCGCCCACCATGCCGGGGACACCGTTCAACATCGCCGACTCCTGCTCCCTGACGCCCGGACGCCTGTCGGGGCGCCGATCGGGGCCACCCCGTGGCGGCGCCACCAACCCGCACTATACGGGACCGTCCCCGGGTCCCCCGTCGGGACCCGACCCGGACGGTCGGTGCGGGTTACCGTGGGCCATGGCCCCCCGCTCGATCCCGTCCCCCGTCACCCCCGTCACGGCGCGGAAGACCTGGCGGACGGTCGAGCCGCTGCACGGCATGGTCTACTTCGCCCCCGAGGCCGCCGCCTCGTACGCCGCCCTCGGTCTCGAGGGCCAGTCCGGGTACTTCGCCTCCCGTTCCGCCCCGCTGGGCGCGGTCACGGCCGGCACGGTGGTGGCCACCTTCTACAACTTCCGGCCCACCCTGGTCCACCGGTCGATGGAGGGCGTGTGGGCGACCACCACGCCGTCCGCCGTCCTGGCCGCCCGCACGGCGGCGGCCACCGCCGCCCTGCGGCGGATGCTCGGGGAGGCGTCCGGGGGAGACGACGTGGCCGCCGCCGCCGACCTGGCCCGTCGGGCGGCGCTGTCGGCGTGCGAGCACCCCGAGGGGCGCCCGCTGTTCGCCGGCCACGCCGACCTCGAGTGGCCCGAGGAGCCCCTGGCCGTCCTGTGGCACGCCCAGACGCTGCTGCGCGAGTTCCGCGGCGACGGCCACGTCGCCCTGCTGGTCGACCACGGGATCGACGCCCTCGAGGCCCTGGTGCTGCACGAGGCGACCGGCGAGCTCCCCGTCGCCTTCCTGCGGGCCACCCGGGGGTGGTCCGACGACGAATGGGCGGCCGCCACCGAGGGGCTGCGCCGACGGGGCTGGGTCCGACCGGCCGGTTCGGCCGAGCACCTGGCGCTGACCGAGGAGGGGGCGGCGGTCCGGGCCGCCGTCGAGGAGCGGACCGACCAGCTGTCCGTCGTCGCCTACGGGGCCATCGGCGAGGACGGGTGCGCCACCCTGCGCGGCCTCGTCCGCCCCCTGTCGCGGACCGTGGTGGCCGCCTCGGGACTGGGCGGCTGACGCCGGGGCGGTCAGTCGGCCAGCAGGGCACCCACCCGGTCGGCCTCGGCCCGGCCCTGGACGAGGCCGGCGCGGGCGGCGGGCTCGCGGGCGGCCGGATCGAGCACGTCGGACCCGAACGCCCCGAGGGAGGCGGCGTCGGGCCGCACCAGCACCACCCGGGCCCGCCCGGCCAGCGCGGCCACCTCGGCCTCCACCGTCGGATCGACGATCGGGGCCAGCACGAGCACCCGGTCGTGCCCGGTGGCCAGGTCGGCGTTGGTGGGCGACCACACCCCGCCGTCGATGCAGCGGACGCCGTCGATGGTCACCGGTGGCCACACGCCGGGCACCGCGCTCGAGGCGGCCACGGCGTCCACCAGGTCCACCCCGCAGGTGCGGTCGAGCACCCGGCGGGCACCGGTCACCGCGTCCACCACGGGCACGAGCAGGCGACGTCCCGGCCACTCGTGCCCCACCAGCCGACCGGCCAGCACGGCGCGGCGGACGTCCTCGTCCACGGTGTCGGCGGCCAGGGCCAGGGCCCCGAGCCGACGGCGACGCTCGTCGGCGTCGATGCGGGCCGTGTAGACGGGCGTGAGCAGGGCCACCAGTTCGGCCATGGTGATCGGCGGGGTCCGCTCGGTGGCCAGCGTGGACGGGTCGACCTGGCGGGCGAACAGCTCGTCCAGACCGTGCCCGGCGCCGAGCTGCGCCCCCACCGTGGATCCGGCGGACGTCCCCACCAGGAGATCGGCCCCCGTCGGGTCGGCCCCCGACCCGGCCAGGCCCAGGAGCAGACCGGTGTGCCAGGCGATGCCGGTGACGCCGCCGCCGCCCAGGACCAGGGCGGTGGTCACCGCTCCCCCGTCGCCGCCGGTCGCACCGCCACCGTGTCCGCCCCGGGCATTCAGGCGTCCCGCCGGACGAGCAGGAACGCCGCCAGGACCACGGCGACCACCGTGTACAGGGCGAGGATGGCGGCGGCGGTCCACGGGCCGAGGAGCACCCCGGCGAAGTCGGTGGTCCGTGACGTGACCAGGATCATGGCCAGGCCCAGGTTGGAGGGGAGGTACCGCTCGAAGCCGTGGCCGAAGCTCGCCGGCAGGATCTCGACGATCAGGGGAAGCACCAGCAGGATCCCCACGAAGGCGGAGATGGCCCCGGCCGTGTGGCGCAGCACGAAGCCGAGGGCGCAGGCGATCAGCGTCAGCAGCAGGAGGTAGACACCGCACAGGAACACGGCGCGCAGTGCCCCCCCGTCCGTGATCGCCACCACGGGGATGGCGGTGCTGCGGATCTGGTCCAGGATCGAGCTGCCGGCGGGCAGCGCCCTGCCGCCGTGGGCCACCAGCACGGCCCGCCCCACGAAGAACGACGCGAACGCCGTCACCTCGCACACCACGAAGACCACCGCCCCGACCACGAGCAGCTTGGCGGCCAGCACCGTCGTCCGGCGGGAGGTGATGGCGAGCGTCGTCCGGATGGAGCCGGTGCCGTACTCCGACGTCACCACGAGGGCCCCGAGCACGCCGACCACGAACTGGGACAGGAACTCGCCGGTCTGGCTGAACCGCACCGGGTCGAACCGGGCGCGGTCGGCGATGCCGAGGTTCGCCCACTGGCCCGCCTCGATGTTGGACACCAGGGCGGACAGCCCCACCCCGGCCACCACGATGATGACCAGGCACACCCAGGTGGAGCGCACCGACCGGAGCTTGGTCCACTCGGCGCGCAGCTGGGTCCGGAGTCCGGCCCGACCGTGGTCCATGGGCCCGGGGCCGGGCCGCACGGCGGTGGTGGCCGTCGTCACGCGCCGACCCCGGCGGGGGCGTGCCCGTGGTAGTCGACCATCTCGGAGGTCAGGTCCATGAAGACCTCCTCGAGGCTGGCCTGCTGGGGGCTCAGCTCGTGCACGGCCACCCCGGCGGCGAGGGCCACGTCGCCGATCCGGGCGGCGTCGAGTCCGGTGACCAGGAGCGCACCGTCGGGCCGGGTCTCCACCCCCGCACCGGCACCGCGCAGCGCGGCGGCCAGGCCGTCGGCGCCGGGCGAGCGCACGAGCACGGTGGGCACCGTGTTGGACTCGATGAAGCCGGTCACCGACGTCTGGGCGATGAGCCGGCCCCGCCCGATGACCACCAGGTCGGTCGCGGTCAGCGCCATCTCGCTCATCAGGTGGCTCGAGACGAAGATCGTCCGTCCCTCGGCGGCCAGACCCTGGAGGAGGGTACGGACCCAGAGGATGCCCTCGGGGTCGAGTCCGTTGACCGGCTCGTCGAAGAGGAGGACGCCGGGATCGCCCAACAGGGCCGAGGCGATCCCGAGACGCTGGCTCATGCCGAGCGAGAACTTGCCCACCCGCCGGCGCGCCACCGACTCCAGCCCGACCAGTTCGAGCACCTCGGCGACACGGGCCTTCCCGATGGCATTGGTCCGGGCCATCGACAACAGGTGGTCGTAGGCGGTGCGGCCGGGGTGGAGCGCCTTCGCCTCGAGGAGCGCGCCCACCTCACGGAGCGGCCACCGGAGGTCGGCGAAGCGGCGGCCGTCGACGGTCACCGTGCCCGAGTCGGGGCGGTCGAGGCCCATGACCATGCGCATGGTCGTCGACTTGCCCGACCCGTTGGGGCCGAGGAATCCCGTCACCACGCCCGGCTGCACCTCGAACGTCAGGTCGTCGACGGCCCGCGTCGTCCCGTAGGTCTTGGTGATCCCGGTGGCCGTGATCACCGCGGTGTGCCGGCGGCCGTCATGCGTGCGACGGTACCAGGAGGGGTGCGGCACCCAGGTTCGCCTCCACCCGTCCGGTCGCCCCCCTGCCGTCCCGGTGCGGCGGAGCCACCCGTCAGACCCCGGTGGCCAGGTCGGCCAGCGCCGCCTCGTCCCCGGGGAGCACGACCACGGTGTAGCCGTCACGCCCCTCCAGCCACTCCCGGTTGCGCCGGTGGATCTCGTGGTTGGCGTCGTAGTGGTTGAGCACGACGACCACAGGGACCGGCGGATCGGACGCCGGAGCCTGCGCCAGGGCGTCGGCCGACAGGCGGACGCTGTTGATGGTCCCGAGGCCGGCGTCGCCCACCAGCACGACCAGGTCGGGGCCGAGGGCGGCCACCATGGCGCACACGTCGCCGTCGGCCGCCTGGGGCGAGCGCACACCGCCGGCCGTCTCCACCAGGCCCAGCCCGGTCCCGGCCGGCCAGTCGAGCTCCGTCACCAGGTCGGCCACGGTGAACGGCGGAAGTCCCAGCGCCTCGGCGGCGATGGGCGGGGCCATGGCCCGGTGGTACGAGCGGTACGAGCGGCACACCGCACCGGGGTGCTCACCCGACGCCGCGCCCAGGACCTCGGCGTCGGTGGCGTCCCCGAGCACGCCCCCCGTGTGGTCGACGTCGAAGGACTGGGCCGGCTTGCGGGCGGCCACGCCGACCCCGCGACGGCGCAGCTCGGTCAGGAGCCGGGCCCCGACCCAGGTCTTGCCCACCTCGGTCCCGGTGCCGCACACCAGCACCACCCGGTCAGGCCGCACTGGTGACCCCCGGACGTCGGACGGCGTCCGGCACCACCGCGGCGAGCCCGTCGAGGAGACGGTCCACCTGGGCGTCGGTGTGGGTGGCCGACAGGGTGATGCGCAGCCGCGACGTCCCCGGTGCGACCGTGGGCGGTCGGATCGCCGGCACCCACAGGCCCCGGTCGGAGAGCGCCGCCGACGCGGCCACCGCCTCCGCCTCGCCGCCGATGACCACCGGGAGGATCGGCGACGGGTGGTCGGCGGCGCCCACGGCGCCCGCCACCCGGGCCACCAGGGCGGTGAGCCGGTCCACCAGGGCCTCCCCCTCGGCCGACCGCAGTACTCCGAGGGCGGCCAGCGCGGCCCCGGTGTCGGCCGGGGTGGGGGCCGTGGTGAAGATGTACGGCCGGGCCCGGTTGACCAGCAGCTCGACGAAGCGCCGGGGACCGGCGACGAACCCGCCGAGCGCGCCGAGGGTCTTGGACATCGTCCCCACCCGCAGCACGTCGACGCCGGCGGTGTCGCCCGGCTCCGGCCCGAGGACGGCGTGGGCCTCGTCGAGCACCAGCAGCGCACCGTGCCGCCGGGCCAGGTCGACCAGACCGTCGAGGTCGCATGCGTCCCCGTCCATCGAGAACACGGTGTCGGAGACGACGACCGCCCGCCCGACGGTGGACCCCAGGGCGGCGTCCAGGGCGGCGAGGTCGCCATGGGGGAAGATCCGCACGTCGGCCCGGGCCAGCCGGCAGCCGTCGATGATCGAGGCGTGGTTGAGCTCGTCGGAGTGCACGGTCACCCCACCGCCGGCGACGACCGACAGGACCGACAGGTTGGCGGCGAACCCGGTGGGCGTCAGCACGGCGGCGTCGGTCCCCTTCCACGCCGCCAGCGCCGTTTCGAGCTGGTGGTGGACGGGACGGGAGCCGGTCACCAGGCGCGACGCACCCGAACCGGTGCCCCACCGCTCCAGCGCCTGGCGGGCGCCGGCCACCACCGCCGGGTGGGAGGTCAGTCCCAGGTAGTCGTTGGAGGCGAAGGAGACGACCCGACGGGCCCGGCCGGTGGGGCCGTCGGCCAGCAGCCCCTCGTTCCCCGTGGCGTCGAACGGCCGCGGCACACGCCACCGGCCCGCCTCGGCCACCCGGGTGCACTCCTCCTCCACCCACACCTGCCAGGGGGACGGTACGGATGCCGTCACCGGACGTCCTCGGCGTGGACCTCGGCGATGCACGCCACCAGCACCTCGACCACCCGGTCGAGCTCGTCCGCGGTACTGGTCAGCGGGGGCATCACCACGACGACGTCGCCCAGCGGCCGGAGCAGCACACCCCGTCGCACGGCGGCGGCGCAGACCCGGCGGCCCCAGCGCACGGCCCCCACCGGGGGGGCGAGCTCCACCCCGACCATGAGCCCGCAGCGGCGCACCTCGGCCACGTCCGTGCGACCGGCCACCGACTCGTCGAGGCGTGCGCCCAGGTGGGCGGCGACGTCGCGCACGTGGGCCAGGACGTCCCACTCGTCGAGCAGCTGCAGGTGGCGGAGGGCGACGGCGCACGCCAGCGCGTTCCCGCCGTAGGAGTGCCCGTGGTAGAAGGTCGCCGTCCCGAGGTCCTCGCCGAGGAACCCCTCCCACACCGACGCCGACGCCACCGTGGCCGACAGCGGCAGGTACCCGCCGGTGATGCCCTTCCCCAGGCACATCAGGTCGGGACGGAACCCGGGGCCCGCCCACTCCGACGCGAACAGCCGCCCCGTCCGTCCGAAGCCGGTGGCCACCTCGTCGCAGATCAGCAGCACCCCGTGGGCACGGCAGGCACGCCCCACGACGGCGAGGTCCTCGGGGTCGGCCACCAGGATGCCCGACGCCCCCTGGACCAACGGCTCGACGATCATGGCGGCCAGGGTGTCGGCGTTCGCCTCGACGGCGGCCACGGCGTGGCGCGCCCAGTCGGCGGCGGCGTAGCCGGGGGTGCGCACCACCGGGAAGCGCAGGGGGTCGAAGACCGTGGTCCCGAACCCGCCGTCGCCGACGGAGAGGGCACCCACCGTGTCCCCGTGGTAGGCGTCACCCAGCGCCAGGAACCGGGTGCGGCCCGGCTCACCCCGGTTGACCCAGTACTGGAAGGCGATCTTGAGCGCCTGCTCGACGGCGACGGCCCCGTCGGAGGCGAACACCGTGTGCGCCCCGTCGACCGGCACCACGGCGGCCAACGCCTCGGCGAACTCCACCGCCGCGGTGCTGCCGTTGCCCAGGAGGGTGGCGTGGGCCACCCGTCCCAGCTGGTCCACGACAGCCCCGTCGAGCTCGGGCACCCGGTGGCCCAGAGTGGTCACCCACAGCGACGAGATGGCGTCGAAGTACCGGTTGCCGTGGACGTCGATCAGCTCCCGTCCCTCGGCGCGCTCCACCGTGACCGGCTCGTTTCCCGGATAGGCGGCCATCTGGGTGAAGCCGTGCCAGACCACGGCGACGTCCCGGGCCACCCAGGGGTCGACGTCGTGACGGACGGTGGGCTCGGCGCTCATCGGGCACGAGTCTTGCCGAGCCGTGGGCGTCGGGCGAACCGTACCGGACCACCGGTGCGCCGGCCGGGGCCGACCGGGCACCGGGCAGGACGCGGCCACCGGCCCGCCGGGGACCCGTCGGGGTCCGCCGCCGGGAAGGCCGGACGGGACCCGCCGGTAGAGTGGGCCGATGGATCGCATCGGCGTCGTCGACACCATGTTCGCCCGCTACGACATGGGGGCGGAGGCCCTGGCCGAGCTGGCGGAGTGCCCCGGCCACGGCACCACCTTCGAGGTGGTCCGGCGCACCGTCCCCGGGTTCAAGGACCTCGGCGTGGCATGCAAGCGCCTGATCGAGCAGGAGGGGTGCGGCATCGTCGTCGCCCTCGGCATGCCCGGCAAGGCGGCCATCGACCAGGTATGCGCCCACGAGGCGTCCCAGGGGATCATGCTCGCCCAGCTGCTCACCTCCACCCACGTCCTCGAGGTCTTCGTCCACGAGAACGAGGAGGAGGATCCGGCCGAGCTGGCCCGGGTCTGCGTGAACCGTGCCCGCAAGCACGCCCGCAACGCCTACTGGATGCTCTACGAACCCGAGCAGCTCACCCGGAACGCGGGCCGGGGTGTGCGCCAGGGCTACGAGGACGCCGGGCCGCTCACCCGGTGAGCGAGGGCACCGGGCGCCGGGTGCCGGGTGCCGGGCACCCGGGAGCCGGAGGTCAGAGGTACTGGGCGTCGATCCCGGCGTAGACGTGGAGCTTGCCGGCGATGGAGGTGAACTCGGCGATCATCAGCCGGGCGCGCACGACACGCGCCGCGAAGCGCTCGTCGGTGTCGGCGGCCGTGCCCTTGGTGCGCAGCGTGGACCCGGCCAGCGCCAGGAGGACGTCCACGATCGACGCCAGGAAGTCGCCGGTCCAGGACTCCGGGCACGGACAGGTGGCGAACCAGGACTGCGTGCGACGGGCCCGGACCATCAGGGCCTCGGCGTCGGTCACGTTGGACACCGGGTCGCCGCCGGCCATGGACTGGACGAGCGACGCCGACGCCAGCAGGTCAGCCTTGATCGTCTCCGCCTCCCGGAACCAGGAGCCCAGTTCCAACCAGTCCACCGGGTCGTTCATCGTCGAGTTCACGGTCCTGCCCTCCGAGCGATCGGCTCCGGCACCCGGCGGGACGATCGCATGTCCGAGCCGGCGGTACACCCGGCGGCCCGGTGGCCGTCGGACTGCACCTGGGGTTGCACACGATCACTGTCGACCCCCGGCGGTCCCGCCTTTAGCGAAATCCCGGATTTCCGCACCCGGGTGCCTGGAACGTCCTCCCAGGTCAACCGCGTGCAAGCCGAGTTGCGCAACGATGGTTGCGGCGATGGCGGCCGACGACGGCCGGCGGCACGGCGTGGCGGGGCGGGTGGCTCGACGCCGGTGGCCGGAACGGGACGGCCGGGACGGCCGGGCTGCCCCGGACCCCTAGACCTGCGGGTCGTGGGGCAGCCCGAGGGACCGCTCGGCGATGATGTTGCGCTGCACCTCCGAGGTGCCACCCCCGATGGTCAGCGCCGGGGCGAAGAGGAACCCGAAGGACCACATGGCGTCGGGCCATCCGCCGGCGTCCCGCGCTCCGGGGACCGGCCCGCTCCCCGTCAGCATCCCCGAGGCGCCGGCCAGGTCCCTCGCCAGCTCCATGACGTGCTTGCCGTGCTCGTCGGCCAGTGCCTTGCGCACACTGGCCTCGGGGCCCGGCGTGGCGCCGGCCACCGCCGCCGACACCGTGCGCAGACGCAGGAGCCGCAGGATCTCGCCCTCGGTCCATACCGAGGCCAGCCGCTGGCGCAGCAGCGGGTCGTCGACACCCCCGCCGGCCCGGACGGCCGCCACCAGGTCGTCGGCGGTGGGGCCCATCCCCCACAGCGCGCCGGAACCGGACAGTGACACCCGCTCGTTGGCCAGTGTCACCTTGCCCAGCGACCAGCCGCGTCCGCGCTCGCCCACCAGATTGGCGGCCGGCAGCCGCACCTCGTCGAGGAACACCTCGTTGAACGTGTGGTCCCCGGTCATGTCGACCAGCGGACGCACGGTGATCCCCGGGGCGTCCATCGGGCAGACGAAGTAGGAGATGCCCTGGTGTATCGGCGCGTCGGGCTCGGTGCGGGCGAGCAGGATGCCGTAGTCGGCCCGGTGGGCGTAGCTGGTCCACACCTTCTGACCCCGCACCACCCACTCGTCCCCGTCGAGCTCGGCGCGGGTCGTGAGCGACGCCAGGTCGGAGCCGGCGCCGGGCTCACTGAAGAGCTGGCACCAGATCTCGTCGGCGGCGAGCAGCGGGAAGAGGTACCGGTCCTTCTGCTCGGGCGTGCCGGCGTGCAGGAGGGTCGGTCCGGCCCAGCCGATCCCGATGGTGTTGTCCGGACGGCGCACGCCGGCCCGCCGCAGCTCCTCGTCCACCAGCAGCTGGTAGGTCGGATCGGCGCCCAGGCCCCACGGGGCGGGCCAGTGCGGCGCCACCAGTCCCCGCTCGGCAAGCTGGCGGCCCGTCGGGTGCGGATGGTCGGCGAACCAGGCCCGTAGCTCGGTCCGCCGTGGGTCGTCGTCAGGGGGTAGCGCGGTGTCCACGCGGGCAAGCGTAGGCTGCTCCGATCGCCACGGCCGTGCCGTGGGAAGGGGCACCGGCCGACGGGCGATGCCGACGACCGGAGTGCAGGGACCACCGGACACGGGCGCAGCCCGACGCGAGGCCCGGGGTAACGAGGAGACCGACGTGAGCAGCTGGAACTTCGCCGACGTCTGGGAGACCGTGGCCGACGCACTGGCCGACGCCCCGGCGCTCGTCCACGGGTCCCACACCCGCACCTGGGCCGAGTTCGACCGGCGGGCCGACAACGTGGGCCGGTGGCTGCTCGGTGCGGGCGCCACCCACCAGGACAAGGTGGCGCTCTACCTCTACAACTGCCCCGACTACCTCGAGACGTGCTTCGCCGCGTACAAGACCGGCCTCGTGCCCATCAACACCAACTACCGCTACGCCGACGACGAGCTCGTGTACCTGTGGCAGAACGCCGACACGGTGGCCGTGGTCTTCCACGGTGCCTTCGTCGAACGCATCGAGGGCGTCCGCCACCGGGTGCCCGGCGTGCGTAGCTGGCTGTGGGTCGACGACGGGACCGCCACGTGCCCGCCGTGGGCGGTCCCCTACGAGGAGGCGGCGGAGACCACCGGTGCCCACGGCCCGTCCGGGCACGAGCGGGTGGTGGCGCCGTGGGGACGCGGGCCCGACGACCTCCACATGCTCTACACCGGCGGCACCACCGGGATGCCCAAGGGGGTGATGTGGCGCCAGGACGACCTCTTCGCCCGGCTCAACGGGGGCGGGTTCCGCCGCTACCCCGAACACGGCGGCCTCGACGACGTGCGGGCCGAGCTGGCCGCCAACGGTGCCGGCATGACCCTCCTGCCCGCCTGCCCGCTGATGCACGGCACCGGGGCGTTCACGGCCATGGAGTGCCTCAGCGAGGGCGGGCGCGTGGTCACCCTCGCCGGGCGCCAGTTCGATCCCGTCGAGCTGCTGGACACCATCGAGGCAGAGCGGGTCAACTGCACCGTCATCGTCGGCGACGCCTTCGCCCGGCCGATCCTCGGCGCGCTCGACGCGGATCCCGGGCGGTGGGACCTGTCCGAGCTGGTGGCCATCATCTCGTCCGGCGTCATGTGGAGCGAGGAGTCCAAGCAGGGTCTGCTCCGCCACCACGAGGGGATGCTGCTGATCGACGCCTTCGGCTCGTCGGAGGCGCTCGGGATGGGCACGTCGGTCTCGTCGAGCCAGGAACGGGCCAGGACCGCCGAGTTCCGACTCGGCCGGGACGTCCGGGTGGTCGACGTCGAGGGCCGGGACGTCGAGGCGGGATCGGGCCAGGTGGGCGTGCTCGCCCTGGGTGGCCGCATCCCGGTCGGGTACTACAAGGACGAGACGAAGTCGGCGGCCACCTTCCGGGTCATCGACGGTGTCCGCTACTCCATCCCCGGGGACTACGCGGAGATCGGCGAGGACGGATCGATCCATCTGCTCGGCCGGGGCTCGGTGTGCATCAACACCGGAGGGGAGAAGGTCTACCCGGAGGAGGTCGAGGAGGTCGTGAAGACCGTCGACGGCGTGGGCGACGCCGTGGTCGTCGGCATCCCGAACGAGCGCTTCGGCGAGGAGATCGTGGCCGTGGTCGAGCTCGCCCCGGGTACGCCCGGGGGCTCGGTGGCCGCCGAGACGGTGATCGACCACGTGAAGCGCCGCCTCGCCGGCTACAAGGCACCCCGTCGGGTCCGTTTCGTGGGGACCATCGGGCGGTCGCCCTCGGGCAAGGTCGACTACGCACGCCACCGTGCCGAGACGGCGGAGGACCTGGGCGTGCCGCTCGGCTGAGCGCCCCGGTCGGGCGGTCGCACCGCCTGGAGCGGCCCGTCAGGAGCGGTCCGTCAGGAGGGGCCCGTCAGGAGCGGCCCGTCAGCGGCGGTCGGGGCGGACGGCTCAGCCCTTGTTGGCGCCGTGGGTGCGGACGAAGTCGTTGACGGCGTAGTACGCGTCGATCGACTCGCCGGCGTCGCCCCAGAACCCTTCGAGCACGTCGAAGGCCATCGCCCCCTGGGCGATGTAGTGGTTGTTGACGTCGGTGATCTCGAGCTCGCCGCGCCCCGAGGGCACCAGCGAGGGGATGACCTCGAACACGTCGGCGTCGTAGCAGTAGATCCCGGTGACCCCGAACTTCGACGCCGGGTGCTCGGGCTTCTCGACGATGCCGGAGATGCGACCGTCGGCGTCGAAGGACGGCACGCCGAGGTGGCGCAGGTGCTCGTCCTCCTCCACCGGGGTCAGCAGGATGCGCGCCCCGTGGGGGTCGGCCCCGAAGGCCTCGACCATGGGCCGGATCGACTGCTCGCAGATGTTGTCGGCCAGCATCACCAGCACGGGGTCGCCGTCCACGAACCGGGCGGCCAGGCCGAGCGCCTCGGCGATCCCGCCCGGCCGCTCCTGGTAGCCGTAGCTCAGCTGGTCGATCCCGAACTCGTGGCCGTTGCCCAGCAGCCGCAGGAACTCGCCGGCGTGGGTGCCGCCGGTGACCAGCATGATCTCGGTGATACCGGCGTTCACCAGCGCCTCGATGGCCCAGTTGATCATCGGCCGGTCGTAGATCGGCAGCAGGTGCTTGTTGGTGATGCGGGTAAGCGGGTGCAGGCGCGAACCCGTACCACCGGCGAGGAGGACACCCTTCATGCGCGCAGCCTAGACCTGTGCGGGGTCGCCGGGCACCCGGGCACGGGTGCCGTCACCCGGGGCCGGTGCCGAATTGGGCCACCACCGCGTCGGCCAGGGCCGGCCACGCCCGCGATGCCCACACCCCGAACGGACGGTCGGCCAGACCGGCACAGAGCACCCGGGCCACCGGGTCGACCCAGAAGAAGGAGCCGGTCTGCCCGAAGTGCCCGTAGGTGGCGGACGAATTGGCCGAGCCGGTCCAGTGGGGGTGCTTCGCGCCCCGCAGCTCCACACCCAGTCCCCAGTCGCACGGGGACGAGGGGCCGAACCCGGGCAGCACGCCGGCCAGTCCCGGGAACTGCACGGTGACGGCCTCACGCCACGTCGCCCGGCTGACCAGCGTCGGGCGCGCCCACTCGCGGGCCAGTGCGAGCAGGTCGACCAGCGGGCCGGCCAGTCCGGCGGCGGCCCCGGGCGGCGTACCGACCAGCGACGTGCCCGACAGGCCCAGCGGCTCCAGGACGCCCACGGCCAGGTACTCGCCGAACGACATGCCCGAACGGGCCGCGAGGGTGGCCGCCAGGACGTCGTAGGCGGCGTTCGAGTAGATGCGCCGCACGCCCGGTGCCTCGACCGGCGGACCCGGGTCGGGTCCCAGTCCCGAGGCGTGGGCCAACAGGTGGCGCACGGTCGCACCCGGCGGTCCGGCCGGTTCGTCGAGGGAGAGGGTGCCCTCCTCCACGGCGACCAGTGCGGCCAGCGCCGTCGCCGGCTTGGTGACCGAGGCCCAGGCGTACACCCGTCCCGCGTCTCCGGTCGTCCGCGGCCGGCCGAGCGCGTCGGCGCCGAAGGGCACGACGCCGACGGCCGCCGCCTCCACCGGCCAGTCGGCCACACTCCCCAGGGCATCCATGCCCGTACCAGCGTAGGGGAACATGCAGGCCACGCTCCTGGCTACTGTGGAACGGCTATGGCGACCACCCGCGCACGCACGCGTGCACGCTTCCACGGCCGGCCCCGATGGTCGCCCGTCGCGACCCTGGCGGCGGTCGTCGCGCTCGCCGCCGTCGGAGCGGCGGCCGGCCCGGCCGCCGGCGCGGATGCCGCCACCGTGGCCGGCGCGCCACTCGCCGTGGCGACGCCCGGCTCCGCCGGCCCCCCGACGTACGCCACGGTGGTCGCCGCCCTCGCCGCCGTGCACGGCGGTGACGCCTCCGTCACCGGCGCCCTGGCCTCCTTCTACCGTCCGCCGGACCCGCTCCCCTACGCCCCGGCGGGCGCCATCATCCGCGGGCAGGAGCTGGACGGCACCGGCCTGCCCGCCGGCGCCCGTGCCTACCGCGTCCTTTACCACTCCACGTCGGACTCCGGCGGCGATCTGGCCGAGTCGGGCGTCGTCGTCGTGCCCGGGGGCCCGCCCCCACCGGGTGGGTTCCCCATCGTGAGCTGGGCCCACGGCACCACGGGCGTGGCCTCGGGGTGCGCCCCGTCGGTGGACGGGACCTCCACCATCCCCGACCTGGACGCCCTGGTCGGCGACCGGGACATCGTCGTGGCCACCGACTACCGCGGACTCGGAGCTCCCGGGCTGCACCCCTACCTGGTGGGCACCAGCGAGGCCGAGGACGTCCTCGACGCGGCCCGGGCGGCCCGGTCCCTGGTCGGGGATGCGGCCTCCAACGCCGTGGTCGTGCTCGGCTATTCGCAGGGCGGCCAGGCCGCGCTGTTCGCCGGGGAGATCGCCCAGACCTACGCCCCCGAGCTGTACGTCGCCGGCGTGGCGGCGGTGGCGCCGGTCACCTCGGTGCTCGACCTGGCCCCGACCGGTGACCGGCCACCACCCTCGGGGCAGTCGGCGTTCACCGCCATGGCGCTGTTCGCCTGGGCGCGCCACTACCGGACCTTCCAGCTCCAGAGCGTGCTCACCCCCGCCGGCCTCGCCGGGATCCCGGCCGTGGCCACGTCGTGTGTGGACGGCGTGGCCTCCCTGTACGACGCCGTCTCACCCACGCGCTTCTTCCAGCCCGGGTGGGAGCGCCAGCCCGCCGTGCAGGCGGCCAACCGGGCCAACCAGCCGGGTGGGGCGCCGACGTCGGCCCCGATCCTCGTCGTGCAGGGGACGGCCGACGAGGTGGTGCCGTACGGGAGGACCACCACGTTCGTGAGCCGCCGGCTGTGCCGCAGCCAGTACGACTCGGTCGACTACGTCGCCGAGCAGGGCGTGGGGCACAGCCAGGTGCTCGACCTGTCGACGACGGTGATCACCCGGTGGATCCGGGCCCGGTTCAGTGGGGGGACGGCCGTCGACTCGTGCACCCGGCCCGGCCTCGGGGTCGCCCACCTCGGCTGATCCGACGGGCCGGGCGCGTGGCCCCCGGGCTCAGACGTCGAGGAAGCGGCGGACGGCGAACGCCGAGCCGATGACGCCCACGCCCACGCCGACCAGCGAGACGACCAGGCAGGTGAAGAAGACTTCCCACCCGCTCAGCGCCATCTGCTGGATGATGCTGGAGCTGCCCGCCGTCCGAGGCTGGTCCAGCCCGGTGCCCCAGTAGAGGGCGAGGACCACGAGCACGGCGACGCCGGCGCCCAACAGTCCCTGGATGAGTCCCTCGGCCATGAACGGCAATCGGATGAACCAGTTGGTGGCACCGACCAGTTTCATCACCGAGACCTCGCGTCGCCGGGCGAAGATGGCCATGCGGATCGTGTTGAGGATGAGCACCGCCGCCGACAGGAGCAGCACGACGGCCACCGCCAGGAAGACCCACTGGAGGATCCGGATCACGCTCTGCATCGTCTTGATCTGCTGGCCCGGGTACTTGACGTCGTACACACCGGGTCGGCCGTGGAACGCCTGGTAGACGGCGGGCGCCTGGGACGGGTCGACCAGCTGGCACCGGAACGACGACGGGTACTGGCTCTCCGTCGTCACCGCCAGCTCGTCGGCGGGCAGCACGTTCTTGGCCTCGTTGTAGTCGAACGCCTGGGAACGGTAGACGCACGACTTGATGTACGGCGACTGCTTCAGCTCGGTGTCGATGGCCTGGGTCTGGCCATGGCTGGCGCCGGGGTTGACCCACACGATCGTCTGGACACCGTTCTGCCACAGCTCGGTGGCGTTCGACGCCCCCTGCTTCAACAGCAGCGCGGAGCCCACCAGCGCCAGCGACACGGCCACGGTCAGGATGGCGGCCGCCGTCATCAGGCGGTTGCGCCACAGATTCGTGGCGGCCTCCTTCGACACGTAGCCCGGGGAGACCGCCATCAGGGCCGGGCCAGGAAGGTGTCGGACACCTCGAGGTCGTCGTCGGCGGCCGGCATCTGGTCGACCAGGGAGCCGGTCGGCGAGCCGGCGCCGGCCGCCAGCGTGGCGCTGTCGATGTCGTAGACGCCGTGGGCCTGGTCGCGCACCAGGTTGCCCCGGTCGAGCTCGATGACCCGGCGACGCATCTGGTTCACCATGCCGGCGTCGTGGGTGGCGATGATGACGGTGGTGCCGGTGCGGTTGATCCGGTCGAGCAGGCGCATGATGCCGAGGCTGGTGGTGGGGTCGAGGTTGCCGGTGGGCTCGTCGGCCAGGAGGATCAGCGGGCGGTTGACGAAGGCCCGGGCCACGGCCACCCGCTGCTGCTCGCCACCGGACAGCTCGCCGGGTAGGTTGTCGCGCTTCTTGGCCAGGCCGACGAGGTCGAGCACCTGCGGGACCTGGGCGGCGATCACGTGCTTCGGGCGGCCGATCACCTCGAGGGCGAAGGCCACGTTCTCGAAGACGGTCTTGTTGGGCAGGAGGCGGAAGTCCTGGAACACGCAGCCGATGTTGCGCCGGAGGTACGGGATGCGCCACTTGGGCAGGTGCCCGATCTCCTTGCCCGCCTCCCAGATGCGACCGGAGTCGGGCATCTCCTCGCGCAGGAGCAGCCGGATGAACGTCGTCTTGCCCGAGCCCGAGGGCCCGACGAGGAAGACGAACTCACCCTTGTCGATCTCTACGGTGCAGTCGTTGAGGGCGACCGTGGATCCCTTGTACGTCTTGGTGACGTTCTGGAATTTGATCATGGGGGAAGCAGTGGCGCGACGTGCGTGGGGGTGGTGCGAGCGGGATGTCCGCCCCGTCAGTGTACCCGGGGCGGCCGGGGATCTGGGTCAGCCCTCCTGACCTCGCACTACGCCGCCACGGGCCGGCGCGCGTCCCGTGTCGCCCGTGGGGTGGGCCGTCCGATCAGGACCTGCCCCGCCGGAGCTCGGCACCCCGACGCAGCTCGGCCTCGATGAGCATGTCGAGGTCGCCGTCGAGGACGGCTTCCACATTGCCGGTCTCGGCGTTGGTGCGCAGGTCCTTGACCAGCTGGTACGGGGCCAACACGTAGGAGCGGATCTGGTTGCCCCAGGCGTTGTCGGTGCGGTCGCCGGCCAGCTCGTCCAGGGTGGCCTGGTGCTCCAACCGCTGGCGCTCGGCCAGCTTGGCCCCGAGCACCTGCATGGCCTTGGCCTTGTTCTGGGTCTGGCTGCGCTGGTTCTGGCAGGTCACCACGATGCCGGTCGGGAGGTGGGTGAGCCGCACGGCCGAGTCGGTCTTGTTGACGTGCTGGCCACCGGCGCCCGACGACCGGTAGGTGTCGACGCGCAGGTCCTTCTCGTCGATCTCGACCTCGCCGGAGACGTCCTCCAGGAACGGCACCACGTCGAGCGAGGCGAAGCTGGTCTGGCGCCGGTGCTGGGCGTCGAAGGGCGAGATCCGCACGAGGCGGTGCACGCCGCGCTCGGCGGCCAGCAGTCCGAAGGCGTAGCGGCCCCGCACGATGAAGGTCGCCGACAGGAGGCCCGCCTCCTGGCCCGGCGTGGCCTCCTCCACCTCGATGGTGAAGCCCCGCCGTTCGGCCCAGCGGGTGTACATGCGCAGCATCATCTCGGCCCAGTCCTGGGCGTCGGTCCCTCCGGCACCGGCGTGGATCTCGGCCACGGCGTCGCCGTCGTCGTACCCGCCGGCGAACAGGGAGCGCAGTTCGAGCGCGCCGAGCGTGCGGTCCAGGTCGGCCAGGATCTCCTCGACCTCGGCGCGCAGGGACTCGTCGTCCTCCTCCTGCATGAGCTCGTGCAGCGTCTCGGCGTCGGACAGCCGCTCGCGCAGCGAGGCCAGCAGCTGCAGGTCCTCGGTCACCCGGCCGAGGGCGGTCGTCACCTCACGGGCATGGTCGGCGTCGTCCCACAGGTCGGGTGCGGAGGCCGCCTCCTCGAGCTCGGCCCGCCGCGCCGCCAGGGCGTCGGCGCCGAGGAACCGCTCGGCCTCGCGCACACGGTCGGCCAGCCGGGCCAGGGCGTCGGCGATGTCCACCCGCTCGCCCCCGCCCTCCCCCGGGCGGGGGGTGTCAGCGGCCATCTCAGTTGGCGCCGTGGCAGAGCTTGAACTTCTTGCCGCTGCCGCACCAGCACGGCTCGTTGCGACCGATCTTCTCGCGGTCCGACTTCACGATGGGCGCCTGGGTCTCCGAGTCGTCGGGCAGGACCCCGCCCGCGCCGAGCTGCGAGCCACCGGCCACGGCCGCCGCCGCCTCGATCTCGGCCGGGGTGGCGATGGCGAACGCCGCGGAGATCCCGGCGTCCCCCTGGACGGGGTCCTCGGCCGCCACATAGCTGGCCTGGGCCAGGTCGGGCTCGGCGGCCTGCTCCTCGGTGAGGACCTGCACGTGGAAGACGTAGCGCAGGTAGTCGTCGTTGATGTTGTCCATCAGCTTGCCGAACATGGCGAAACCCTCGCGCTGCCAGGCGACCAGCGGGTCCTGGTTGCCCATGGCCCGGAGGTTGATCCCCTCCTTGAGGTAGTCCATGTCGGCCAGGTGGTCCTGCCACCGCTGGTCGATGATCTGCAGCATGATGTCCCGTTCGAGCTGGCGGGCCGTCTCCTCGCCCCCGGGGATGGTCTCGTCCCGCTCGGCGTACATCTCGAGCGCCTCGGTGATGATGCTCTCGGTCACCTGGCCGCCGGTGGAGGCCTCGGCGAAGTCGTCGACCACGAACTTGGTCGGGTAGTACTGGGTGATCTCGTTGATCAGGCCCGGCAGGTCCCACTCCTCGGGGAAGTCCGTCGGGCAGTAGGTGGACACCACCGTGGTCATGGTGTGCTCGAGCAGCTCGATGGTGTCCTCGCGCAGGTCCTCGCCTTCGATGACCTGCATGCGCCGGGCGTAGATGACCTTGCGCTGCTCGTTCATCACGTCGTCGTACTTGAGGACGTCCTTGCGGGACTCGGCGTTCCTGCCCTCGACCGTGGTCTGGGCCCGCTCGATCGCCTTGGACACCATCTTCGCCTCGATCGGCACGTCGTCGGGCAGGGCCCGGCCCATGACCCAGTTCATGGCCCCGGTGGCGAAGAGCCGCATCAGGTCGTCCTCGAGGGACAGGAAGAACCGGCTCTCGCCCGGGTCGCCCTGGCGGCCCGACCGGCCGCGCAGCTGGTTGTCGATGCGACGGCTCTCATGGCGCTCGCTGCCCAGTACGTAGAGACCGCCCAGCTCCCGGACCTTCTCGCCCTCGGTCGTGCAGCGCGCCTGGAGCTCCCCCTCGATTCCGGCGAGCTCGGCTGCGCCCTCCTCGGTGGACAGGTCGAGCCCGCGGGCCGCCGCCTCGCGGACGGCCAGACCCTCCGGATTGCCCCCCAGGATGATGTCGACGCCGCGGCCGGCCATGTTGGTGGCCACCGTGACGGCACCCACCCGACCGGCCTGCGCCACGATCTCGGCCTCACGGAAGTGCTGCTTGGCGTTCAGGACCTCGTGGGGGATGCCCCGCTTGTCCAGCAGGCGCGACAGGTGCTCGGACTTGGACACCGAGGCGGTGCCGACGAGCACGGGTTGCCCGGTGGCGTGGCGCTCGGCGATGTCCTCGACCACGGCGGCGAACTTGGCGTCCTCCGACTTGTAGATGAGGTCCGCCTGGTCGGCGCGGACCAGCGGCCGGTTCGGCGGGATCGGGACGACGGGGAGCTCGTAGGTGTTGGCGAACTCCGAGGCCTCGGTCTCGGCGGTGCCGGTCATGCCGCCGAGCTTCTCGTAGAGGCGGAAGTAGTTCTGGAGGGTCACCGTCGCCCAGGTGTGGTTCTCCTCCTTGATCTTGACCCGCTCCTTGGCCTCCACGGCCTGGTGGAGCCCGTCCGACCAGCGCCGCCCGTCGAGGGTGCGGCCGGTGAACTCGTCGACGATCCGGACCTCGCCTTGGGCCACCAGGTAGTCCTTGTCCCGCCGGTACAGCTCCTTGGCCAGCAGCGCCTGGCTCAGGTGGTGCACGTAGTTGACGGCGACGGCGTCGTAGAGGTTGTCGACCCCGAGCTGGCGCTCGACCTTCTCGATGCCGGCCTCGGTCGGGATGACCGTGCGCTTCTCCTCGTCGACCTCGTAGTCCTCCTCGGCCCGCAGCGTGCGGACGATCCCGGCGAACTGGTAGTAGAGCTGCGCCGACTCGGCCGCCGGGCCCGAGATGATCAACGGCGTACGGGCCTCGTCGATCAGGATCGAGTCGACCTCGTCGATGATGGCGAAGTGGTGGCCGCGCTGGACCATGGCGTCGCGGGAGCGGGCCATGTTGTCGCGCAGGTAGTCGAAGCCGAGTTCGGTGTTGGTCCCGTACGTGACGTCGCACAGGTACGCCTCGCGCTTGAGGGCCGGCTCGCTGACGTCGGGACCGACGCGGCCGACGGTCAGACCGAGGAAACGGTGCAGCCGGCCCATCCACTCCGAGTCACGGGTGGCGAGGTAGTCGTTGACCGTCACCACGTGGACGCCGTTGCCGGCAAGCGCGTTCAGGTAGACCGGCAGCGTCGACACGAGCGTCTTGCCCTCGCCGGTCTTCATCTCGGCGATCCAGCCGAAGTGCAGCGCCATGCCACCCATGAGCTGGGCGTCGAAGTGGCGCTGGCCCAGCACCCGCCACGCCGCCTCGCGGACGAGGGCGAACGCCTCGACCAGCAGGTCCTCCAGGGTCTCCCCGTTGTCGAGCCGGGCGCGGAACTCGGCCGTCAGGGCCTGCAGCTCCGCATCGGAGCGCGCCTCCATCTCCGGCTCGAGCGCGTTGACCAGCGGCACCAGCTCGGCGAGTCGGCGGACCTTCTTGCCCTCGCCGGCGCGCAGGACCTTCGTGAACATGCTCATGGGGGACCCACTCTACTGTCGGCGGCCTCCCCGGCAGCACCGCACGCGCCGCGGCCGGCGGCCGGGCCCGGACGCCCGTCCGGGGCGCCGGGCCGACCGCCCGGGTGCTCAGGCCGTGCGCACCCTGCGGAAGAGGGTCTCGGTGGGTGCCAGCCGGTGCCGTGGCTGCGACCGACCCACGATCCGGCCCTTGGTCCGCTCGATCTGGTGCTCCAGCTTCTCCACCACCAGGTCGACGGCGGCCAGCGGGACCTGCCCCGCGGCACGGGCCCGGATCGTGTGCCCGTGTCCGGACATCACCACCTCACAGCATTCCCGATCGTGGATCCTCCGGTTGTGCTCCTCGGAGAAGTGGACCTCGGCACGCTCCAGGCCGGGGCAGTGCTCGCCGACGTGGCGGACCTTCTCCTCGGTCAGGGCTCGAACCTCGTCGGACACGATCTTCCTACCATGCGTGATGACTACGTCCACTGTTTCGCCTCCTCGGCTCCGGTGATCGGGTTACTGCAATTGGTGGCCGGTCCTCCTGGTCGGTCGGTGGGTGGATGGACAGGTGAGCGGCGTGCGGCTGACCTGGTCTTTGACCCCACACTCGCCTGCGGGGGGAGTTGCGGCCGGACTCCGGCGGCCCCGACCGTCACCGGTCGGGAACCCTGCGGAGCCACTACGGGCACGCGTCATCCCCTCTCCGCCCGCCCCCGAGAGCCGGGGACGCCACGGGCAGGACTTACTCCTAAGCCGCACCATGCTCAGCAACCATGAGTTGCCTTACGTGGGTCGTTTCGCCTGCGACTGGCTTCGACTTGCAACCACAGACCCGCACGTCGCTCACGCCGACACTGTACGCCCGCCGGGCGCGAAAGTTAACCGACCCGGGCAAAGTTCACGGCGCCGCCACGCCCGTGTCACCCGATCGAAACACGGCTTCCCGCCGCACCCCGGAGGCGGGGGTGGGCGATTCCCCAGGTCAGGGGAGTCCGACGGGCGAGACACCGGCGGCCAAGGCGGCCTTGATGTCGTCCACGGCCGGGACCGGGCCCGGATCGATGCCCTCGTGGCCCGCCAGCAGCAGCGACACCACGTCCCCCACCAGCACCAGGTCCAGCAGCTGGGCCAGGTCGCCCTCGCCCTCGGCCCGGACCTCCACCACGTCCGCCATCACCTCGCGGAGGGCCTCGGTGACCAGGTCGAATCGCCGGCTGACCTGGGGGTGCTCGGCGTCGTGGCGCAGGTTCACCAGTGTCACCAGCTGGCGGGTGGCATCGCCGTTCTGGCCCCAGCCGGCGACCTCGTTGTGGCACAGCTCGGGGTGCACGTTCCAGAAGGCCGGCGCCTTGGCGTTGAGGTTGACCTGGCTCTTCCAGCGGAGCGCCGCCGCCGCACCCAGGTCCTGGGAGCTGTGGACCAGCGGCATGGTCCGGCCGATCCGGCGGGCCAGCGACTCGGCGACGCTGCCCGTGCGGTCCAGCTGGTCGCGCCGGCGCCGCAGCTGGGCGACGGCCTCGTCGATCCACTGCTGGGCGCCCGGGAACAGTCCGATGCGCTCCAGGACCACCAGCGGCGGGATCGCCATGGCGCCGAGCGCGGCACGGGCCTCGGGGATGGACACCGGGACCGGCACCAGGGGGACGTCCCACTCACCCGACAGCCGGACGAGCTCGCCCCCGCCCGACACCACCAGGAGCGCGGCGCCCGCCTCGTAGGCGGCGGTGGCGGCCTCGACGGTCTCCTCGGTGTCCCCCGAGAACGACACGGCGACGACGAGTGATCCGGTTCCCACGTAGTCGGGCGGTACGTAGCCCTTGACCACCGTGACCGGGACGGGCATGAACGGCGCCGCCGCCGCCGTCAGCACGTCGCCGACGATCCCGCTGTCCCCCATCCCGAGGACGACCACGTTCTCGACCTCGTCGTGGCCGGGGAGGTCGTCGACGTCGCGGGCGGCGGCCACGGCGGCCTCCACCTGCTCGGGCAGTCCGAGCGTGGCCTCCCACAGTCCGCGGGAGTCCACCGGCAGCGGCGAGGTGGTCACGAGTCCGTGGGCGAGCCCGTCGTGACGGCCCCGCCGGCCTCCGCCTTGGCCGCCAGCCGGGCGTCCTCGGCGGCGTCCACCGTGGTCGCCTCGTCGATCAGCATCACCGGGATGCCGTCGCGCACCGGGTACGTCCGGTGCAGCCGCGGGTTGAAGAGCACGTCCTCGTCGGCGAAGTACAGCAGCGGGCCCTTGTCCTCGGGGCAGGCGAGCACCTCGATCAGGAGCGGGTCGAGCGTCATCGGGTGGTCCTCTCTGGGTGGTTCACGGTTCGGGGTGGTTCACGGCGTGGTGGATCGGGTTCGGTCGCCGTGCGCCGACGGCCGTCACGTACGGTCAGGTGGACAGCAGTCGGGCGATGGCCTCCTGCACCTCGGCCACCCGGGCGGCGCATGCCGCCTCGTCGGGAGCCTCGACGTTGAGGCGGAGGAGCGGTTCGGTGTTGGAAGGGCGCAGGTTGTACCACCAGTCCCCCCGGTCGACGGTCAGCCCGTCGAGACGGTCGGCCGTCCCCAGCGCCCCGCCGGCGGCCTCGACCTCGGCGGCCATCAGTTCGACGGCGCCGGCGGGATCGTCGACCACGGTGTTGATCTCGCCGGAGGCGGCGTAGCGCCGGTAGGGCGCCAGCAGCTCGGACAGGGGCTTGCCGGTCACGCTCAGCAGTTCGAGCACGAGCATGGCGGCGATGATCCCCGAGTCGGCCCGGTAGTTGTCGCGGAAGTAGTAGTGGCCCGAGTGCTCGCCGCCGAAGACGGCGCCCGTGTCGGCCATCACCTCCTTGATGAAGCTGTGACCGACCTTGGTGCGGATGCCGGTCCCGCCCTTCTCGGCGATGACCTCCGGCACCACGCGCGAGCAGATGCAGTTGTAGAGGACGGTCGACCCCGGGTGCTTGTCGAGGAGCGAGGCGGCCACCAGCGCGGTGGTCAGCGAACCCGACACCGGTTCGGCGTGCTCGTCCACCAGGAACACCCGGTCGGCGTCGCCGTCGAAGGCGAGACCGATGTCGGCGCCTGTCTCGAGCACCAGCCGCTGGAGGTCGACCAGGTTCTCGGGCTGGATCGGGTCGGCCGGATGGTTGGGGAAGTTGCCGTCCAGTTCGGGGAACAGGACCTCCACCTCGAACGGCAGCCCGTCGAACACCTCGGGGGCGACCAGACCGCCCATGCCGTTGGCCGTGTCGGCGACCACCTTGAGCGGACGGAGCACCGCGGTGTCCACGAACGAGCGGACGTGGTCCGCATAGGCGTCGAGGACCGACCGGTGCTCGAGGGCACCCAGCGTGGCCGGGTCGGGCTCCGGTGGCCCGTCGACCGCCCACTCGTCGAGCAGCGCCTCGGCGGTGGCCTGGATCTCGGCGAGTCCGGTGTCGCGACCGATCGGCCGGGCCCCCGACTTGCACAGCTTCAGTCCGTTGTACCGGGCCGGATTGTGGGACGCGGTGAACATGGCACCCGGCGCGTCGAGGCTGCCCGCCGCGAAGTAGAGGAGGTCGGTGGAGGCGAGGCCCAGGTCGACCACGGTGGCGCCCTCCGTGCGGGCACCGAGGGCGAAGGCCTCGGACAGCTCCACGCCGGACTCGCGCATGTCCCGGGCCACGAGGATCACCGGCGCGCCGGTGAACCGCGCCACCGCGACGCCGATGGCTCGGAATTGCAGGGCGTTGAGCTCGTCGGGCACGACCCCGCGGATGTCGTAGGCCTTGAAGACGTGGGAGAGGGAGGACATGATCGGCTCATCCTAGGCCAGCCCCCACCGTGTCCCCCGTGGAAGGATCGGGGTATGCACGGTCCCCCCGCCGCCCTCCGGGCACGACGCCGCACCCGAACCGGCCGGACGGCACCCGGCCGGGCGGTGGCGGTCCTGGTCCTGGTCCTGGTGGCCGCCGTCGCCGGAGTGGGCGTGGTCGCCGTGCCCGGCGCGGGCCCGGGTGCTCCCACGGCGGCGGGCGGGCACGGTCCGGTGGGACCGCACCGGCGGGCGACCCTCACCGGCGCCGTCACCCCCCGGGCCGGCACGGTCACCAGCACCCACCTCATCGTGGCCTCGGCGGGCGACCGGGCCACCGGTGGGTACTGGCTGGCGGCGTCCGACGGGGGCGTCTTCGCCTTCGGCGCCCCGTTCGAGGGCTCGGCCGGGGCGCTGCCGCTGGTCCGCCCGGTGGTGGGCCTCACGCCGACGGCCTCCGACGACGGCTACTGGATGGTCGCCTCGGACGGGGGTGTCTTCGCCTACGGTGACGCCGCCTTCCACGGGTCCATGGGCGGGAAGCCGCTCGACAAGCCCATCGTCGGCATGGCGGCCACACCCGACGGCGGCGGCTACTGGATGGTCGCCGCCGACGGGGGCATCTTCGCCTTCGGGGACGCCGCGTTCCACGGGTCCATGGGCGGGGTGCCGCTCAACAGGCCCGTGGTGGGCATGGCGGTCACACCCGACGGCGGCGGCTACTGGCTGGTCGCCTCCGACGGGGGCATCTTCGCCTTCGGGGACGCCTCCTTCGACGGCTCGACCGGCTCCCTCGCCCTCGTGGCGCCGGTGGTGGGCATGCAGGCGGCCGACGGGGGCTACCGCCTGGTGGCGGCCGACGGCGGGCTCTTCTCGTTCGGGACGGCCTTCGCCGGCTCGGCCGTGGGCCTGCTGCAGCGCCGCGCCGTCTCCCTCGACTCGAGCGGCACCGGCTACCGCATCGTGTCGGCCGACGGCGCCGTCTACGCCTTCGGCGGTGCCGCCTACTTCGGCTCGGTACACGTACCGGCCCTGGTCGGCGAGGTGGTCACCATCGACCCGGGACACGACGGCGGCAACGGTGCCGATCCCGGGTTCATCGACGTGCCCATCGACGGGGGCGGGTTCACCGAGCCGTGCGACACCGCCGGGACCTCGACCGCCGCCGGCTACCCCGAGCACGCCTTCAACTTCGACGTGGCCACCCGGCTGGCCGCTCTCCTGGAGGCCGGTGGCGCCACCGTGGTGCTGACCCGCACCACCGACACCGGGGTCGGACCGTGCGTCGACATCCGGGCGGCCATCGGCAACACCGCCGGCTCGGACGCCGCCATCTCCATCCACGGCGACGGTGGTCCGGTCAGCGGTCGCGGGTTCGCCGTCGACGTGCCCCTCCCGGTGGTGAGCTCCATCAGCGACAACCGGTCCATCGTCGCTCCGTCGGGCCAGCTGGGCGACGACGTCCGTGACGCCTTCGGGGCGGACACGGGCATGCCCGTGTCGGACTACTCCGGGTCCGACGGGATCGACCCCCGGTCCGACCTCGGCGGCCTCAACCTCTCCACGGTCCCGAAGGTGCTGATCGAGTGCGGAAACATGCAGAACCCTGTCGATGCCGCCCTCCAGGAGGACCCGGCGTGGCGCCAGCAGGCGGCCCAGGGGCTGGCGGACGGGATCACCGCCTTCCTGGCCCAACGCGAGGTGCCCTGACCGTGGTCAGGCCGTGTCGCCGGCCTCCCCCACGGCGCCGCCGGCCAACAGCCCGATGACGTCGCCGCTCATGGCGTCGCACAGGTCGACCAGGAGCCGCATGCGGGCCTCGAGTCCGTCGGCCACCAGCAGGCGCTGCAGGTCGAGCGAGGCCAGCGGGGCCATGTCGCACAGCTGCCAGCCGACCTCGTCGGCATCCCCGGTGATCCGCAGGCTGTGCGGGAGCGCGGGCACGTCCCCGAGCTCGGACAGCAGGGACCGCAGGCGGCGCAGCGACCCCTCCGCCGTAGCCAGCACCTCGGCCGGGCACCCCTCCTCGTCGTCGGGGAGGTCCTCGACGACGGCGCAGGGATAGGGGTCGTCGGGCAGCCACTCCCCGACCCGCACCCGGCGCACGCCGGTCGCCACCACGAGGAGGCGGCCGTCGTCCAGCTCGGCGACGTTGGCGATGCGGGCGACGGTGCCGATGTCGGTCCGGCAGTCACCCCCGCCGACTTCGGAACCACGGGTGATGAGGACCACGCCGAACTCGCCGTCGGACTCGAGACAGGCGGCCATCAGCGCCCGGTAGCGCTCCTCGAACACGTGGAGCGGCAGGCCCGCCTCCGGGAACAGCACGGTGGAGAGGGGGAACATCCCGAGCCGGTAGTTCATCATCCGGCCCCCGGCGCCGCGTCCGGTGCGCCGGTCAGGCGTGCCGCCCGGGCGGCGCGCCGTGCCCGGCGGGCCCGACGGTCCACCACGGCCAGGGCCACGGCGGCGGCCACGGCGAGGAGCGTGAGCAGCTGGCCGAGGTCGTCCGCCGACGACCGCCCGTAGGTGAGCGTCACGTCGTTGCCGGTCGGCACCACGACCATGAAGTTGGGGGCCACCCGGTAGGGACCCTCGGCTCCGGACACCGACCAGTTCGGGAAGTAGGAGACGCGCACCTCCACCGGCACCCCCACCCGGTCGACATGGAACGAGATCGAGCTGTCGGTCTGGCGGACGTCGGTCACCGTGGTCTTCGGCTCGGCCACCGCCGTCGGGTGCACGTCGGCCGCCGTCACCCGGGCCCACTCCGCGGGACCGTCGGCGGCGGGTACCACCGACCACCGCGACGGCGTGTTGAACCACGCCACCGCCGGGGGCAGCCACGACGACTGGTTCGGGTGGACGTCGGTCCACACCACCGGCCGGTCGGTGAGCGGGACCACCAGCTGGGTGTCGGCGATCCGGTACACCTTCCACGTGGTGTCCAGGGACACGCCGTTGTACGACGTCGACCACGGGCCGGTGGTGCCGACCAGGGTGGCGGCCGGGTCCAGCGAGGCGGCCGCCTGGACGGTGGTGGACGAGGTCAGGAAGTACCGCACGCCCATGTCCTGGAGGTGCTCGATCCCGAGGTCCACGTCGAGCCCGCCGTAGGCCCCCGGGGGCACGTCGACCACGGCCATGGACGGGTTGGGCGACACCTCGTCCTGGACGATGAAGTGGAACGGGGTGGTCGACGCCGACTCGAAGAGGAGCCCCTCCTGGCTGTCGATGCACCCGTTGGTGAAGTACGGCAGCAGCATCAGCGACTCGGTGGTCCCGAACCGGTTGAGCGACGGGTCGTACTCCCACATGGCGCGTCCGCACCCCTGCTCCGCCCCGACCTGGCGCATCATCTGGAGCACGGCGGCGAACTCGGGGTAGTCCGGCTTGCGCTCGTAGCCGCTGTAGTTCCACGCCGCCCACGCACTCGGCTGGTCGGGCCCGACGTGCACCCCGATGTGGGCCAGGTCGGTGGCGGGCACGGCCAGCGGCGGCACGACGGCGATGCAGGCGCCGAGCAGGGCCACGAGGGGGCCCACCACGGCACCGGCGGCCACGGCGACCGGCACCGGGCGGCGGTAGGGGGTGATGCGGCGGCCGGGCACCCAGTCCGTGCCGTCGTCGGAGGACAGCCGGCGACGCACGTCCCCCACCCACAGGTTGAGCCTCCGGCGGCGGGCCAGGAGGGCCACGCCCGAGACGACCTCGGCGACGGCGTACCCGGCCAGCAGGTAGAGGCACAGGAACCAGAGCGGCAGGAACCGGACGTTGTAGAGCTTGCTCGCCGGGTCCAGGATCACGGCCCCCGCCGACAGGCCCGCCATGAGCAGCAGGAACAACGCCATCCTGCTCCTCCGGGCCACCATGCAGACGATCGCGAGGACGTCGAGGGCCAGCACCCACCGGAACGAGCCGGGGAACAGCAGGTGGGGGTAGCCGTACACCTTGGTGTAGCCCATGTCCGTCGTGTACGACTGCTCCAGGAGGAAGGGCACCAGCCACCAGGCGCACAGGCCGAGTCCCACCAGTCCGGCCGTCACCGACCACAGGACGCGCCCGCCCCACCGGTGCCCGGCGGACACGGCACGCCGGCTGCGGCCGATCGCCCGGGACAGGTCGGCGTCGAGCAGGAGCAGCACGCCCGCCCCGGCTACGGCGAACAGCGCCGGGATGAGGTGGCAGAGGAGGGTGGCGGCCAGCAGGACGGCGGCCAGCGCCCGGTGCCGCCCGGTGCGGAGCCCGGAAGCCACCACCCCCAGGAAGAGGAGCGCCAGCGACAGGCTGAGGGAGAACGAGAACTCGCCGGCCAGGGTCGACAGCAGGTTGCCGCCGTAGATGGAGAAGCTCGGCTCGAACAGGAACGGGAGGGTCGCCGCCGCCAGGCAGGCCGGGATCGGGTCGCGCATCCCCGCCAGCCGGCCGAAGGCCCAGGCGCACAGCGGCAGCAGCAGGCTGCCGAGCACCGTCACCAGTTTGAAGGCGACGTCATAGGGGACCACGGCGTTCAGCACCACCGTGAGCAGCCCCGGCAGGGGGAAGTAGAAGGTGTAGAGGGGGAACCCGTCGTACCACCCGGGGTCCCAACCGGTGACCTGGCCGTGGGTGAGCAGGTTGTGCTCCAGGAACGCCGGGAGCGCCACGTGGGCGCCGGTGTCGCCGCCGGCGGCCGTCGTGTTCAGGAACAGGAGGTCCGGGTGGAGCTGGGTGAGCGTCACGACCATCACCCCGACCACGGCGACGGCGTTGGACCACGCCGGCCACGCCGACCGGCGGGTGGCACGCTCCCACCACGACCGCCGCGACGCCGCCGGACGGGTCACGGCCGGCCCGGGCCCGTCCCTCCCGTCAGGTCCTCGACCGGCAGCGGGATCGGAGCCGGCTTCGGCGGACACCGGGTCGTCGGCGCCGGGCGCGGCCGCCGGTTGCCCGGCGCCGGGTGCGGCCGCCGGTTGCCCGGCGCCGGGTGCGGCCGCCCCCGGGCCGCCGGCCTCCCCCACCGTCATCTCAGGCCGTCATCTCAGGCCAGGCCCCGCAGGCCGAGCACCGCGGGACAGACCACGGCGGTCAGGGCCAGGAGGTTGAAGGCACCGTGGGCCACGATGTTCATGCCGAGCCGACCGGTCCGGTACGAGACCAGACCGAGCACCACACCGAACAGGGCCAGACCGGCGAACTGCAGTGCCTCGGCATGGACCGCCCCGAAGAGCAGGCCCGTCACCACGATGGCCAACGCCGGGCCGACCCATCGGCCCCACCGTCCGAACAGGCGGGCCAGCGCCCGCAGGATCACGCCGCGGAAGAACAGCTCCTCGAAGAACGGCGCGCCGACCACGGTGGCGACGCCGATCACGAACCACGACACGCCGTGCGCGCTCCCGGTGAGCCGCTGCGCCGGCGCGCTGAACCTCTGGTGGAAGTCGTGGATGTGGGACTCGACCGGCAGGTACAGGAGGGCGATGAGGTACTGACTGCCGAACCCGATCGGGATCCCCAGGAGGTCGATCCAGCGGAAGCGGAGCCCGAGGTCGGCCGCCAGGTGCTTGGTCCCCCGGAGCCGGCTCGCCAGCACGGCCGCACCGAGGAACCCACCCCACAGGCCGAACAGCGTGGAGACCACGTACCAGGTCGGCGGCTCGGCCAGCTTCGACAGGGCCACCAGCTGGTGGTACTGGCCGGCGACGCCGGCGGCGACCCCCACGAAGATGGCGGCGAGCACCTGGCCGCCCAGGAATCCGAGCCCGGCGTAGAGCATCCACAGCCAGGCTGCGCTGCGGTCGGTCGGCACGGCGCCGGCATCGAGCTGACGACCGAGCGACACGTCGCTGGTCAGTGCGGCACGCCAGCCGGCCGACGGTGCGGCGGTGCCGGCCGCGGGCACACCGGTGGTGGGCCCGTCACCGGGCGTCGCGGGGTGCGGTGCGACGCGCCCCGTGGCATCCACCGCCTGTTCGGGCCGGTCGTTCACCCTCCCACGATACCGACCGTGCCCCCCGACGGGGCACCGCGGCCGGCGGGGGCGCTCCGGCGGCCCGACCAGGGGCCGGGACCGGGCGATGCGTCAACCGCCCCCGGTGGCGCGTAGCATGAAGGGGTGACCCCGCCCACTCCCGACATCCCCGGCGGTCCGGCCTCCCCCGAGGGCGCCGGCCAGGAACCACCGGGACAGAACAAGAACCGGATCATCCTGATCGCCGTGATGGTGGCCCTGGTCCTGGCCGTCATCTTCGGCTCCAACGCCATCAAGAAGTCCAACACGACCCAACTCACCTACAACTCGTGGCTGGGCCAGGTGGACGGCAAGCAGGTCAAGACGGCGACCGTCGACCAGTCCAGCGGCATCATCTCGGGGACCCTGGCGGACGGCACGCAGTACTCGACCAACGGGCCGAACCCGGTGACCGACTCCGAGCAGGCGTCCCTCAAGACCCTCGGGCCCAACGCCAAGTACGTCACGTCGACCCAGAACCCGTTCCTCTCGATCATCTACTACCTGCTGCCGATCGCCCTGATCTTCGGCGTGTTCATCTGGTTCACCCGGCGCGCCCAGGGCCAGATGGGCAGCATCATGTCGATCGGGCGGTCCAAGGCCAAGCTGTACTCGACCGAGCGCCCGTCCACCACCTTCGACGACGTGGCCGGCTACGACGGGGTGAAGCTCGAGATCAGCGAGGTCGTCGACTTCCTGAAGACGCCCGCCCGGTTCAAGGAGATCGGGGCCCGCATCCCCAAGGGCATCCTCCTCGTCGGTCCCCCGGGGACCGGCAAGACCCTGCTCGCCCGGGCCGTCGCCGGTGAGGCGGGGGTGCCGTTCATGTCGGTCAGCGGCTCCGACTTCATGGAGATGTTCGTCGGCGTGGGCGCCAGCCGGGTGCGCGACCTGTTCGCCACGGCCCGCAAGCAGGCGCCGGCCATCGTCTTCATCGACGAGATCGACTCGATCGGCCGCAAGCGCGGTGCCGGACTCGGCGGCGGCCACGACGAGCGCGAGCAGACGCTCAACCAGATGCTCTCGGAGATGGACGGCTTCGACCCCACCGAGGGCATCGTGGTCATGGCCGCCACCAACCGGCCCGACATCCTGGACGCCGCCATCCTGCGCCCGGGACGCTTCGACCGCCAGATCGTGGTGCCCCTGCCCGACCTCGACGAGCGGCTCCCGATCCTCCAGGTCCACTGCAAGGACAAGCGGGTGGACCCGACGGTCGACCTGGGCAAGGTCGCCCGTGGCACGCCCGGGATGAGCGGCGCCGACCTGGCCAACCTGGTCAACGAGGCCGCCCTGCACGCCGTGCGCCGGGGCTCGGCCGTCATCCAGAACGAGGACTTCGAGGCGTCACGCGACCGGGTCCTGATGGGCCAGCGACGCGAGAGCCTGGTCCTGTCCAACGCCGAGAAGGAGCGGGTCGCCTTCCACGAGGGCGGACACGCCGTCCTGGCCTACGTGCTGCCCGACGCCGACCCGGTCCACAAGGTCACGATCCTCCCGACCGGCATGGCCCTCGGGGTCACGATGCAGCTCCCCATGGAGGAGCGGCACATCCATCCGCGCCAGCACATCGAGGACTCGCTGGCCGTGCGCATGGGTGGGCGAGCCGCCGAGCTCCTCGTCTACGGCGACCTGTCGACCGGTGCCAGCAACGACCTCGTGGGCAACACCGAGCTCGCCCGCAAGATGGTCCGTGAATGGGGCATGAGCGACAAGATCGGCCCGATGGCGTGGGGATCCCAGGGGCAGGTCTTCCTGGGTGAGGACCTCATGCACACCCGCGACTACTCCGAGCACACCAGCCAGGTCATCGACGACGAGGTCGAGCTCATCCTGCCGCGCGTCGGAGCAGCGCGCCCTCGAGGTGCTGGCCCGCCACCGGGGCGGTCTGGACGCCGTCGCCCGGGCGTTGCTCGACGAGGAGACGATCGACGGGGAGACCGTGGGTCGCCTGGTGGACACCGCCTACGGGCGCCCCGTCCACGCCCCGGGGGTCAAGTCCGTCCCCCCGATCTTCGTGGCCAGCCAGCACGGCCCGACGGGTGCGGACAACGTCGACGGGCCTCCCACGGACGCCACCCCGGTCGACGGTGCGGTGCCCCCGGCGCCGGCGCCGGTGCCCTCGACCACGTCCGACGCGGTCGGCACCGACGCGCCTCCAGCGGCCGAGCCGGCCGGTTCCGTGTCCAGCGCTTCCGACAACGGTGCCGCTCCGAACGGTTCCACGCCCGCACCCGGGGCCGCTCCGCCGGCCGCCGGCGCGCAGCCCCAGACCGGCCACTGGCCTCCTCCACCGGCACCCGCGCCGTGGACGTCGGGACAGTCGCCGTGGCCGCCGCCGCCTCCGCCTCCCGCCTCCCGCTGAGGACCCGCCGGGGCTGGGATCCCGTGGCTGAGTTCCCCGGGCTGAGTTCCCCGGGCTGAGTTCCCGCGGCTGAGTTCCCGCGGCTGAGTTCCCGTGGCTGGAATCCCCGGGGAGCGCGCCGGGGGCCGGACGGTCGGAACGGGTCCGCCCCCCGGATGCGCCCGCGCCGTCGGAACCGGCGGCGGTGGAGCCGCACCTCCGGCACCCGTCAGGATCAACCGGTCAGGGCGAATCCCGACCAGGACACCACGCCCGGCGCCCCGGTCGGCGCGCCGTCGGCCAGGAGGGCCACCGGGCCCGTCGCCGTGACCACCAGCGGCTGCAGGCCGACCACCACGCCGTGCCCGAACAGGACCATGCCGCCCGCCGGCACCGTGGTCGTCGCCACCGCCGCCCCACCCTCGAGCCGGCGCACGGTCACGTCGACCGGACCGGTCCCCGGGTTCTCCACCGCCACGTGGGTCACCGTGGCGCCGGCCACCGACGGATGTCCGGGAACGCCCGGGCCCACCACCAGCCACGTCGTCGCCAGGGTGGAGGTCCCGCCCACGACGCCCGCCTGGGGGACGCGGCGCCGGACGGGGCCAGGACCGACCGCCCGACGATCACCGGGCCGGAGGCGGAGACGGTCAGCGCGTACGGCGTACCGAGGGGCCACCCGGCGACCGAGGACAGGGCGAAGGGGAGCACCGTCCGGCCCGGGACGGTCAGCTGGTGGGGCACGACCGTCGCCCCGGCGAGCGCGGCACTCACGTCGGCCGTCACGGGCCCGTCTCCGGGGTTGGCGATGTCGAGGACGACCCTGCCGCCGGCCACCACCGTGGTCTGGGCGAACCGCCACGTGTCCGACTGGCCCGGCGTCCCGGCCAGCAGGGCCAGTCCCGATCCGGAGGACGACGCCAGCTGGTCGAGCTCGGTCGCCACCAGCGCACCCGACGTGGCCTGCACCAGGGTGGCCACCACCGGCTGCTGCTGGACGTAGGCACCGAGTCCCTCCACCGCGACCTGGCCCGGCGAGAGCGACAGACCCTGGTACGCCTGCGGCTCGATCACCGTCCCGCCGGCGGTGAGGAACGAGACGTCCACCACCGTCGGTGCCGCGGTCGGGTCGTAGAGGGAGAGGTCCAGCAGGCCCGACGAGGTCGACCCCCCGGCGAAGTCCCACTGCGCGCTGACCTGGGTGGCACACGGAGCGGTGCTCCACCCGTGGGGACTCGCCACCACCGCCGTTCCGGTGACGCCACCGCCGGTGAACGCGAAGGTGGTCGCCGAGGCACCGGCTGGGAGCCCCGCGGGCCGACCGACCAGGGCCGAGCCGTCGGCGGGGACGGCGACCGGCACCTGCACCGGGTTCCCTCCGGACGCGGCCACCGACGTCTCGACGCCCGTGGCCGCCACCGCCGTGGTGTTGGTCAGCACGACCGTGTAGGACCCGCCGGATCCGGCATCGACCCCCGCGCCGGTGGTGCAGAAGAACGAGGAGGTGCGGGCGTCGACCGGGGCCACCGACACGCCGTCCGACGCCGTGGGCATCGACGGCGCCGCCGGCGTCGGGGCCAGGGCCGACACCAGGCCGACACCGAGGACGACGACGGCGACACCGACCACTGCGGCCGTGCGCCCCCGCACCGGTCGCAGCGACTCGCGACGCCTCGCCACCCGCGACCGCACCTCGGTCGGCTCGAGGCGCACCGGGTCACCGGACGGATCGGGCACGGGGTCCGGGCCGTCGGGTGCGGAGGCGTCACCGGGTTCCGTCCCCTCGGGCGGCGGGCCTCCGGTCAGCGGGCCTCCTGGCGGCGGGCCTCCGGTCGGCGGGGTGCCCGACATCACAGTTCGCCGTCCTCGAGCGCCCAGGCGTCGTCCATCAGTGTGGTGTCGCGGCTGCGGCCGGGCGACCAGCTGCGCGGACGGCCGACCCGCTCCCACTCCCGCCGGATCCGACGGCGGTCGACCATGGCGGCCAGGGCCAGCCCCCACACCAGGACCGAGTAGATGCCGAGCACCAGGGGGAGGACGCCACCGTCGAACTCGAGCGTTCCCGTGCCCCGGTACGCCACCGCGTACGAGGCCGCCCAGCCGTAGGCCGTGGACCGGGGGGCGGCCGCCCCCGCCCCCGTGGTCAGGTCCCAGCTTCCCGACGGCGCCACGGAGGCCACGACCGTGCCCCGGGCCAGCGGACCCCGGTAGGACCGGGCCGCCGCCGGGCCGGGGAGAACCGGGGCCGCACCCGGCAGCACGGCGGTGCCCGGGACGGCGGCCAGCGGCACGCCGGTGGTGGTGGCCGTGCCCGGCCTACCGGCGACCTCGGACCGCAGGGGGGACCAGGCGGCGTTGGCGTACACGGTGATCCCGGTCCCCGACAGGACGGGTTGGAGGTCGAGCTGGCTCCCGAGTCCCGTCTGGAGGTCGGCGGGGACCGGGTACTCGGTGGGGGTCTGCTGCCCGGCGATCTCGGGGGCGACGGAGGTCAGGACGACCACGTAGCGGACCGCTGCCGGCGCCAGCAGGCTCCCGAGTCGGTCCGTCCGGTCCGTCCGGGCCAGGTCGACCGCCTCGCCGAGCGCGGCCGCCGGGCCGGGCGAGGTGCCGTTCCACAACCAACGAGCGTCCGGGGCGCCGTCCTCGGAGGTGGCATAGGCGAGACCGTCGCCCGCACTCCAGCTCCCGAGGTTGAGGCTGCGGGGGTCGCCGAGCCACAGCACCCGGAAGGACCCGCCGGCCGTCCGCGCGTGCATCCACGCCACCGACTGCGAGAAGTCGTTGAGCGGCAGCTCCCACCGCCCGGGGAGCGCGGACACCATGGTGGGCACCGAGGCCAGCGCCACCGCCGCGACCCCGAAGGCGGTGGCCACCTGACGCCACCCGAACTCGGCCTTGCGCAGGTCGCGCTCGAAGGCGGCCACACCCAGGCCGATCGATGCGGCTGTGGCCGCAGCCGCCGGGCCGAGCAGGACCATGGGGTCGACGGCCAGCGATCCGGTCCACCCACGGCCGATCACCCACGCGGCGAACCAGAAGACCAACGCGATGGACCAGAAACGCGCCGCCCAGCGGAACCGCTCGCCGCGGGCCAGCACCAGCGGTGCCACGGCGGCCACCAGGAAGCCCCAGGTCAGCGGCGACCCGCCGATCGGTCCGACGGCGAAGCGGAGCAGGGCGCTCCACGTGGCGGCCCCCGACGTCGGCGTGGGCACGCCGAACACGGCGAGCACGCTCCGGCCCGAGGAGAGCACGCCGATGAACCACGGCAGGCAGATCAACACGGCGACCGCCGTCGATCCGAGCGCCAGGCGCACGGCCCGGCTCGTCGAGCCGAGGTCGCCGAACAGGAGCGAGGACAGGGCCACGGCCGCGGCCACCAGCAGCACGACGATGGCCGCCGCGGGGACGAAGGAGATCAGGACCGCCTCCAGCACCCCGAGTGCCAGCGCGCCCCCGAGGAGCCCGTGACGCGACGCCCACGCCCCTCGTGACACCGGGACCCCCGGGTCCGCCGGATCCTCGGCACCCGGTGCCAGCGGGGCGTGGACCCGGCGCACGAACGGTTCGAGTCCGGTGGAGCGACCGAGCGTGGCCAGCACCCACGGGGCCCCGGCGTAGACGACCAGGGCGCCCCACCGACCGAGGGCGATGGCGTCGTAGGGAAGGGGAACGGCCAGATAGGCCAGACCGGCCACCATGGACGCCCGCTGGGACCCGAACGGCCGCAGCAGCCGTACCGCTCCCCAGGCACCGAGTGGGATGCAGCCGAAGATCAGGACCTTCTGGGTGAGACCCATGGCCCCGAGCAGGACCGTCCCCACGACACCGGCGATGCCGAGCGCGGGGGCGGCCGGCGCCGTGGTGCCCACGCCCGACGGGTGCCAGCCCGTGAAGAACTGGGACAGCGTCGACGACCACGACGGGAACGGGGAGAACTGGCCGAGGGCGGGCAGGCGGCCGCTGAGCACACCCCGCGAGCCGATGACCACGATCAACGTCGCCGCCAGCCACACGGTCAGACGGGCACGGCCGCTGACCCGGCCGGCCTCCGTGTCGCCCACACCGGCCTCGGACTCGGCGACCTGGGCGGCGGGCACCACCGGCGCGGCGGCCTCGGCGGCGGCCAGCTCGTCGGCGTGGGCGCCGTGGAACCCGAATTGGAAGACGCGGCGGAGGTAGGCGGAGAGTCGGGCGCTCCCCCGCACCTGCAGGAGTCGGATCTCCTTGTCCCCCACCCGGCGCTTGGCTTGGAGCTCGGCCCGTCGACGGCGCAGTTCGGGCATCCGACCCAGGTTCCAGCGCCAGGCCCGCACCACGGCCCGGGCACGGGTCCGGTTGCCGGCGAGCTCGGCCACCACGACCTCGCCGACGGCGAGGAGGAACACCTGGGGGACCACCCGCAGCAGGTGGCTCCGCGAGTAGCACGTGAACACGGCCAGGAGTTCGTGGCGGCGCTGCAGCTCCTGCAGCGTCACCGGGTGCCGCGGTTGGTCGGGCGCAGTGGTGTCGTGGGCGCCCGCTCCGCCCGGCTGGCCAGGGTCGCCCGCGGCGGCGGCGTCGGCTGGGGCGGTGGCGTCGGCTGCAGCGATGCCGGTGGCGGTGGTGGCGTCGGTGGTGGCGTCGGTTGCCGGTGCCTCGGCGGTGGTGGCGGCGGGCTCCTCCTCCGCCCCCGTGGGCGCGGCGACCCGGGCCGAGTCCGCCAGCAGGGTCGGGTCGAGGGGAACCGCACCTGACGCCAGCTCCTCCCGGTGCCGCACACGGGCGTCCGGCGCCACCAGGATGCGGGCACCGACCACCTGGGCACGCCAGCACAGGTCGAGGTCCTCCCCCATGGCCACGATGGCCGGGTCGAAACCACCCAGTTCGTCGAAGAGGTCGGCCCGGACCAGGGTGCATCCCCCGGGCGCCGCGAAGACGTCCCGGACGGCATCGTGCTGGCCGTGGTCGATCTCGTTGGGCTGGACCCGATCCACGACGGACCCCCCCTTGTCCACGCTCAGGCCGACGTGGACCAGCAGCTGGGGATCGTCCCAGCTGACGACCTTGGGCGACACCACCCCGGCATTCGACCGGAAGGCCTCCTCCACCAGGAGGTGGACGACGTCGGGCTCCAGGGCGACGTCGTCGTGGCAGAACAGGTAGTACGCGGCACCGTCGACCATCGACCGCACCTCGTTGACCGTGGCCCCGAATCCGCGGTTGGCCTCCATCCGCCGCACGTAGGCCGAGGGCAGGAAGGGCGCGACCCGGGCCGCGACCCCGTCACCGGCACTGGTGTCCAGGACCAGGACGGACAACTCCCCGTAGTCCTGTGAGGCGATCGAAGCCAGCGTCTCCTCGAACCACGGACCGGGATCGTGGGCGACGACGACGGCGACAACCGGCGGTGCCAGTGTTTCCATCAGGGGTCAGAGGCTATCGGGCCGGGCGGGTCACCTGGCGGCATCCCTGCACGGAGCTGGGCCGATGCCGACCTGCGGCGTCCGACCGGCCCGCCACCCGCCGACCGGCCCCGGCGGGGACGCACGGTGTCGGGCCCGAGCGGGCCGGGTGCTCGCGGGGTGCTTGCAAATGTTTATCATCAGGTATACAGTTGTATCCGAGCACAGCGGACGGACCTGGACGCAGGACCCGGGCGCCGTGCGAACCCGACGAGACCGACACACGATCCGAACCGAGGAGTACGCCATGCCCGACATCAACACCGACATCACCAAGGCCGCCAAGGACATCGCCAACGTCGCCAAGGACGCCACCTACGTCGTCATCGGCGCCGGCGTGCTCGGCTTCCAGCAGGTGCAGGTCCAGCGCCGTGAGCTGGCCGCCAAGCTGCAGGAGCCCTCGACGCTGGCCGAGCGGGTCTCGTCCGTCCGCGGCGACCTCACCGAGGCCGTCCACTCGGTGGACACCCACGTCGAGGACCTGATGGACCGCGTCGAGGAGATCATCGAGCGGGTCGAGGCGGTCTTCGCCCCCTTCGAGGACCGGCTGCCCGTCCAGGCCCGGGACATCACCAAGAAGGCCCGCGTGCAGGCCAAGGACGCCCGCACCCAGATCCGCAACCTCCGCCCGACCGCCGTCGGCTGAGCGGCGCAACCTGTCGCCGGGTCGGACTCCCCCCCTCCGCCCGGCGCACCTCCGGCGGCCTCCGGGCCCCGGACGACACGGACCGACCCCCCTCGGTCCTCGGGAGAACGGCCCGCCCCGTGCGGGCCGTTCTCCGCGTCCGGGGATCGACGGCGAGGCGTCGGGAGTCCCCCGGACCGCGGGTGGGACGGCACGGGAACCTGCGGGCCGGGGCGCCGTCGCCGGTCGCCCGTCGTCAGGCCGGCGTGGACCTCCAGTGGGCCAGCACGTCGGTCAGGGTCCCGTCGAGCGGGAGTTCGGGCGACCAGCCCGTCGCCTCCCGCAGCCGGGTCGGGTCCCCCCGGAGCACCGGCACCTCCACCGGACGCATCAGCGACGGGTCCTGCACCAGTCGGACCGAGCTGCCGGCGGCGGCCAGCAGCCGGTCGGCGATCTCCTGGATCGACACGTCGACCCCCGAGCACACGTTGTAGACGGTGCCCGGCGCCCCCGACTCCACCAGCAGCCGGTAGGAGCGGACGACGTCCCGCACGTCGGTGAAGTCGCGACGGGCCGACAGGTTGCCCACCGGGATCTCGGTGGCGTCGGACCGCTCGGCGTCGACGATGCGCTTGGCCAGGGCCGACACCGCGAAGTTCGGCGACTGGCCCGGGCCGATGTGGTTGAACGGGCGCACCACCATCACCTGCTGGCCGTAGGCCAGCCACGCCTGGGAGCACAGTGCCTCGGCGGCCAGCTTGGAGGCGGCGTAGGGGGTGAGCGGGGCGGTGGGCGACGCCTCGGTGAGCGGCAGCTGTGACGGGTCGGTCACGGCCCCGTAGACCTCGGCCGAGCTGGTCACGAGGATCCGCGGATCGGAGCCGCACTCGCGGGCCGCGCCCAGCAGCGCCGCCGTGCCCAGCACGTTCACCTCGAGCACCCGCAGGGGCTCGTCCCACGACTGCCCCACGTGGGTCATGGCCGCCAGGTGGTAGATGGCGTCGGGTGCGGCGTCCGCCACGGCGGCCAGGAGCGCCGCGGGATCCGTGATCTCGACCTCCTGGTCGATCTGGACCACCTCGTCGCCGAGGCCACGCAGGTGCCCGGCGAGCCACGTGCCCACGAAGCCGCGGCCACCGGTGATCAGAGAGCGCACGACGGGTCACCCTACCGGGTCGGCGGACCTTCCGAGTGCGCCCGTCGGAAGGCACCCACGTGGAGGTCGGTGCTCCGTTCCCAGGTGTGCCGCTCGACGACGGCGAATCCCATCGCCCGCCGCTCGGACGCCGCCCGGTCGTCGCCGGTGCCCCGCAGGACGGCGTCGAGCGCGCCGGTGAGGGCGTCGCCGTCCCCCGGCGGTACGAGGAGCGCGCTGGCCCCCGCCACCTCTTCCATGGCCGTGCCACTGGTGGTCACCAGGGGGGCGCCGCAGGCCAGCGCCTCGAGGGCCGGCAGGCCGAACCCCTCGTAGAGGGAGGGGTACACCACCGCCGTGGCGGATCGCAGCAGCGCAGGGATGTCGTCGTCCGACACGTACCCGGTGCGCACGATGCGCCCGGCCACACCCGACGACGCCACCGCCTCCGCCACCTCGTCGGCGCCCCAGCCGGCCCCGCCGGCGAGCACCAGTCGGGCCTCGGGATGGGCGGCCGACACCGCGGCGAACGCCCGCACCAGTGTCGGCACGTCCTTGCGGGGCTCGAGCGTCCCGACGAAGACCAGCAGGGGCCGGCCGTCGGCCAGTCCGGGTCCGAGGGCGGAGAGCCGGGCGGCGTCGGCCCCCGGGTGCGGTTCGTCGGGCCGGAAGCGGTCGGTGTCCACCCCGTGGGGGGCCACCACCACCGTGGCGTCCACCCGGCACCACCGCTGCAGGGCGTCCGCCGTCACCCGGCTCGGGCACACGACGACGGACGCCTCGCGGGCCGCACGGGTGATCGCCCGTCGGAAGAGCAGCACCTTGGAGCGTTCGTGCCACCGCGGCTCGTCGAAGAAGCTCAGGTCGTGGACGGTGACCACCGACGGCACCGGGCACCGGCGCGGCATCGTGTAGTGCGGACCGTGATGGACGGACGCCCCCGAACCCGCCACCAGCGGGCCCAGTCGGAGCTGCTCCCAGGCCAGTCGTGCCGGGCGGGCGTCCGGCGCCGCCGCCAGCAGGTCGGCGTCCCCCACCAGTGGCGCCCAGCGGGCGCGGTCGCCGGTCCGGCTGACCAGGACCAGGTCGATGTCGGGCCGTGAGGACAGTCCCCGGGCGAGCTGGAGGATGTAGTGCCCCGCCCCTACCGGTCGCTCGGGCACGGCGCTGACGTCGAGCGCCACGCGCAGCACGCGGTCACCGGGCACGCCGTCACCGGGCAGTCCGTCACCGGGCACGCCGTCACCGGGCACGGTGCGGCCCCTGCCCCTGCGTCGTCTGCTCCCACACATCGCGGTGACGACGGGCGATCGACGACCACCGCAACTCGGTCGCCCGCTCGGTCCCCCGGATCACGAGCTCGTCGCGGAGCGCCTCGTCGGTCGCCACCCGCAGCAGCCCCTCGGCGATGGACGACGTGACGTTGGGATCGACCTCGTAGGCCGCACCCCCGGTGCTCGGCAGCGGGCTGGCCACCACCGGGGTGCCCACCGACATGGCCTCGACCGGGGGCAGTCCGAACCCCTCGATGAGCGGCACGTAGGCCAGGAGCCGGGCTGCCGCGTACAGACCCGCCAGCTCCTCGGCGGACACGGACCCGGCATGGACGACGCCCGTCGTCGGCGCCACCTGCTCGCCCCACCCCGACGGACCCACCATCACCAGCGGCCACGGATCGGGCAGGGTCTCGCGGACCATGCCGTACGCCTCGACCAGCCGCTGCAGGTTCTTGCGCGGCTCCAGGGTGCCCACGCACAGCAGGAAGGGGCCCTCCACGCCGAGCCGGGCCAGGTGGGCGGCGGCACCGGCGCCGTCCGGCGGGGGCAGGTGGTCCGAGCCCATCGGGATCACGGTGATCCGACCCCGGTCGGCGCCGGCGGCCACCAGGTCGTCGGCCACGACGTCGGCGGGGACCACGAACCGGTCGGCCCGTCGCAGTCCCCGGGCCAGCGCCGCTTCGTGCCAGCGACGTCCGCGCGCCGGGTACGCCTCGGGGATCCGACGCCACAGGAGGTCGTGCACGGTCACCACCAGGGGGGTCGTCCCGGGCTCGAGGGTGGCCAGCGAGACGGCGTGGGCCAGCCCGACATCGGACGGGACCCGGAGCAGTCCGTGGTCCCAGGCCCGGGTCAGCAGCGGACCCGGCAGGCGGGACACCCGCAGCTCGTGGCCCAGCGAGGCCAACGGATCGGGCCGCCCGGTGGCCCGGCTCGCCGCCAGCACCAGCTCGGGGGCACTCCCGGGGTCCTCGGTGGCCAGCTCGTCGAGTCCCTGCAGGAGCCCCAGCACGTAGGTACCGATGCCGCCGGCAGCCGAGCGCCGGAGCTGCTCGGTCAGGAGGAGGACCCGGAGCCGGCTCATGCCGCGGCGTCCCGGTAGAGGCCGGCCAGGCCCGCGGCACAGGCCTCCCAGGTGAAGGTGGCGCTCCGTGCCCGCCCCCGTTCGATCAGCGCCTCGACATCGCCACCACCGTCGAGGGCGCGCACCAGCGCTCCGGCCAGAGCGTCCTCGTCGCCGGTGCCGACGAGCCAGGCGCCGTCACCCACCACCTCGGGCACGGCCCCGCCGGCGGTCGCCACCACCGGCACCCCCGCCGCCATGGCCTGCAGCGGCGGGAACCCGAACCCCTCGTACCTCGACGGGTAGGCGAGCACGGCCGCACCGGACAGCGCTTCGGCCAGCGCGGCATCGTCCAGGTAGCCGGGGCGCACGATCCGACCACCGACCGGCGAGTCGGCCACGGCGCGTGCGAACGCCTCGGCACCCCAGCCGTCGCCGCCCACGACCACCAGGGCGGTGTCGGGGTGGGCGGCCGCCACCGCGGCGAACGCCCGGACCAGGAGCGGATAGTCCTTGCGCGGCTCGATGGTCCCGACGGCCAGCACGTAGCGCCCGCATCCGTCGGGGAGGCGGAGGGCCGTGCGGGTGGCGGGCGCGTCGGCCACGCCTCGTGCCGCCACCGGCACCCCGTGGTGGACCGCCCGCACCCGTGCCGGGTCCACCCCCAGTTCGGCCACGACCTCGGCAGCCACGTACGCCGACGGCGTGTGGACCCACGCCCCCTCGGCGACGGCCCGGCGGATCAGACGCGGGTAGGCCAGCGTCGGCGCGTCGCACAGCTCCGGATAGAGGGACACGGTCAGGTCGTGCACGGTGACCACCCGGGCCGCCTGCCGGGTCGGCGGGACCACGAAGTTGGACCCGTGGACGACATCCAGCCGACCCACGAACCACTCCAGGGGCGGTCCGGGGAACCGGGACCACGCCGCATGGAGGGGGCGGGCCGGCATCGGACGCTGCCCGGTACCCACACCGGCGGGCACCCGCCCGGCGATCCCCTGGCGGCGGCGCCAGCTCACGGCGAACGCCGACACGGCGACGTCGTCCCTGCGGGACAGCCCCTCGAGCGCCCCGGCACAGAAGACGCCGACGCCGGTCGGCCTCCCGAGCAGCGGAGTGGCGTCGAATCCGACGGACAGCCGGTCGGGGGCGGCGGTCGCTGGTCGCTCCGGCGGCACCTGGTGAGCCTTGCACATCCGACAGGTGGCCCTGTGACGAGGTCGGATCCGCGTCCGCGCGCCCCGGGGGACCCGACGGGTCCGGCGGCGGTGCCCGCCGCGGGTCCGGGTAGCCTGCCCCGATGACCTCCGCCGTCGAACCTCCGACCGCGACGGCCGTCACCGCCCTGGCCGGGGGGGTGGGCGCGGCCCGGCTGCTGCGCGGCATGGTCGAGGTGATGGCGCCCGCCGCCATCACGGCGGTGGTGAACGTCGGCGACGACACCGACCTGCACGGCCTCCACATCTCGCCCGACCTCGACACCGTGCTGTACACGCTGGCGGATGCCATCAACCCCGAGACCGGGTGGGGACTGGCCGGGGAGACCTGGCGGGTCATGGAGTCGCTCGGGAACCTCGGCGGCATCACCTGGTTCAACCTCGGCGACCAGGACATCGCCACCCACCTCTACCGGACGCAGCGACTGGCCGAGGGCGCCACCCTGGGCACGGTGACCGGCGAGCTGGCCGACCGGTTCGGGGTGGGCGTGCGGCTGCTGCCGGTGACCGACGACCCGCTGGCCACCCGGCTCACGCTCGAGGAGGGGACCGAGGTCGGCTTCCAGGAGTACTTCGTCAAGCTCCGCCACGACGTCGCCGTCTCGGAGGTCCGCTTCGCCGGGGCCGAGGACGCCCGACCGGCACCCGGGGTGGTGGAGGCCATCGCCGGGGCCCGGACCGTGGTGATCTGCCCCTCCAACCCGGTCGTGTCGATCGGTCCCGTCCTGGCCGTGCCCGGGGTGCCCGAGGCCCTGGCCGCACGCCGGCGGGACACGGTCGCCGTCTCGCCCATCGTCGCCGGTGCGGCGCTGAAGGGCCCTGCCGACCGCCTCCTCGTCGAAATGGGATTCGAGTCCTCGGTGGTCGGCGTCGCCCGCTGGTACGCACCCTGGGTGTCCACCCTCGTCGTCGACGAGGCCGACGCCGCGCTGGCGCCCGCCGTCGAGGCCGAGGGGGTCCGCTGCGTGGTCGCCCCGACGATCATGTCCGACGTGGCACGTGCAGCGGCGTTGGCGCGGGTGGTCCTCGATGTCCGGGGCTGAGGGGGTGCGGGGTGCCCGCAGCCCGTTCCCGCCCGGCGCCCTGCCGCCCGGCGCCCTGCCGCCCGGCGCCCTGGTCGTCGTCCCGGTGACCGGGGTCCGTGAGATCCGGCCCGGCGACGACCTGGCCGAGGTGCTGGCCGCCGCCCTGGTGAACCCCGGGCCGGACGGGCCGGACGGGTCGGACGGGTCGGACGTGCCGGACGGGTCGGGCGTGCCGGACGGGTCGGGCGTGCCCTGGGTGGCCGACGGCGACGTGCTCGTCGTCACCCAGAAGGTCGTGTCGAAGGCCGAGGGACGGATCGTGGCGATCGACCCGGACGACCCGGACGCCAAGCGGGTGCTGGTGGAGTCCGAGTCGGTCCGGGTGCTGCGTCGTCGGGGTGACCTCCTGATCACCGAGACCCGTCACGGGTTCGTGTGCGCCAACGCCGGTGTCGACCTGTCGAACGTCGTCGCCGGGACCGCCGCGCTGCTGCCCGTCGACCCGGACCGCTCGGCCCGGCGGATCCGCGAGGCACTCGCCCACCGGCTCGGTGTGGACCTGGCCGTGGTGATCTCCGACACCTTCGGCCGCACCTGGCGCAACGGCGTGACCGACGTGGCCATCGGCATCGCCGGGATCGCCGGCGTGGTGGACCTGCGCGGCACACCCGACGCCACCGGACGCGTGCTCGAGGCCACCGAGGTGTGCGTGGTGGACGAGGTGGCGGGAGCGGCGGAACTGGTCATGGGCAAGGACCGTTCCGTCCCTGCCGCGGTGGTGCGCGGGGTGGACCCGGCGTGGCTCCGCCGGGGTTCGGTGGCCACCGAGGTCGTGCGCGACCCGGCGGGCGATCTCTTCCGCTGAGGCACGCCCGTCCACGGCGGTCCGGGTGGTGCGGTCCGTGACCCGGGCGGTGTGGTCCGTGACCCGGGTGGTGTGGTTCAGCCCACGTCGAAGAGGTCGACCACGAACACGAGTGTCTCGTTCGGGGCGATGACCCCTCCGGCGCCACGGCTGCCGTAGCCGAGCTCGGGCGGGATGGTGATGCGGCGGCGCCCGCCGATCTTCATGCCGGCGACGCCCTGGTCCCAGCCCTGGATCACGTGCCCGGCCCCCAGCGGAAAGCTGAAGAGCTCGGCACGGTTCCACGACGAGTCGAACTCGTCCCCCGTCGACCACGACACACCCACGTAGTGGACGGTCACGGGCTTGCCGGCCACCGCAACCTCCCCCGTTCCCACCTCGAGGTCCTCGATGACGAGCTCACCCGGGGGTGGCCCGTCGGGGACGGTGACTGACGGTTTCGTGTCGGAAGCCATGGCCCGACTGTAGATCGTCCCGCGCTGCACCGGGATCGGTCAGCGTCGGTCCCGCCGGCCGGCCATCCGGAACTGCCGGGACGGCGGGTCAGCGACCCCGCTGCGAGCGTCCGGCGCTCTGGTTGGTCGGCCGGGCACCTGCCGCGCCACCCCGTCGTGCACCACCGGCGGGAGTGCCGGCCGCGCCACGGGTGGCCGGCTTGCCGTGCCTGCCGGGAGCCGCCGGCGCACCGGGGCGGGCGGGCTTTCCGGGCTTGGCGAACCCGCCGGGCTTGCCGGGCTTCGTGGACTTGGTGAACCCGCCGGGCTTGCCGGGCTTGCCGGGCTTGCCGGGCTTGGTGAACCCGCCGGGCTTGCCCGACGCGTCCCGGGGACCGCCCTCACGCGGTCCGCCCTCACGAGTTCCCCCGCTACGGGCGCCCCCGTCGTTGCGGGGACCGGTGCGGGCGCCCGGCTTGCGCGTCTTGAACGGCCGCGAGGCGCGGACGCCGCCGCGGTTGGCGTTGCGCGAGGGCTCACGGTCACGGTCGGGCTCGCGCTCCTTCACCACCCGGCGGGGCGGAGGGGGGCCGATGACCTTCTCGATGGCCGACAGGTCGGACTCGGTGGTCCCGATCGGGACACCGAGCTCACGCTGCAGCTTCTTGACGGCACCGGTCTTGTCCGGGGTGACGAAGCTGACGACGACGCCGGTGGCGCCGGCCCGGGCCGTACGGCCGGAACGGTGGACGTAGTCCTTGGGGTCGGCCGACGGATCGAAGTGGACGACGGCGTTGACCCCGTCCACGTGGATCCCCCGTGCGGCCACGTCCGTGGCTACCAGTGCGTCGACGGCCCCGCGCACGAAGGAGTCGAGTGCCTTCTCGCGCTGCTTCTGGCTGCGGTCGCCGTGGATGGCGGCGGCACGGATCCCCCGCTGCTCGAGCTGGCGGGCGATGCGGTCCGCGCCGTGCTTCGTGCGGGAGAAGACGATGGTCGGTCCCGCGGCGGTGACGACCTCTGCCGTCCGCTCGATGCGGTCGCCCGAGCCCACCCGCCAGAAGAGGTGGACGGCGGCGCTGGCGTCGTCCTCGTCGACCTCGATCTCATGACGGGCGGGGTCGTGCTGGTAGCGGCGGACCAGGACGTCGATGTCGCCGTCGAGCGTGGCCGAGAAGAGGAGGGTCTGCCGCCCGTCCGGTGTGAGGTCGAGGATCCGGCGGACATCGGGCAGGAAGCCCATGTCGGCCATCCGGTCGGCCTCGTCGATGACCACGATCTCGACGGCGTCCAGACGGATGCTGCCCCGCTCCAACAGGTCGCCCAGACGGCCGGGGCACGCCACGGCGACGTCGACACCGCGGGACAACGCCTTGAGCTGGGGGCCGTAGCCCACGCCACCGTAGAAGCAGTCGACCTTCAGGCCACGGGGGTCGGCCAGAACCTGGAGCTCGGACGCCACCTGGGCCGCCAGCTCACGGGTGGGGGTCAGCACCAGGACCCGCGGGTACTTCGGCCGCGAACCCTTCCCCTTCAGGCGGGCGACGGCGCCGATGCCGAAGGCCAGGGTCTTGCCGGAACCCGTCGGCGCCTTGCCGCACACGTCCCGTCCCGCCAGGGCGTCCGGGAGCGTCATCGCCTGGATCGGGAACGGCGAGGTGATCCCGTTGGCATCGAGGGCAGCGACGATGTCTGCGGGCACGCCGAGCACGGCGAAGGAAGAGTCAGGCGAGGTCATGAGGACACTTTCGGGCTACGGGGGAAGCACCGGAGTGTGCCTCGGGATCCACCAGGCGCAGTGAAACGGCGCGGCGGGTTCCGTCATCCTACTCGCTGGCGACCACCTTCCGGCGTCCGCCCCTCCCGCGCCCCCGTCACACCCCCCTGGGAGGCTTCTCCCATGGCACTGGCCACCATGTTCGACGCAGTCCCCGACCCGACCGTTGCGGTGGCGGTGGCTCCCGGGGGTCAGCCCGGTCTGGCGGCCCGGACGGCGGCGGTGGGCGAGGCCCTGGGCGGGCTCCTGGCCGACCTCGACCCCGGACTCCTGGTGGGACCCGATGCGGTGGCCCTGTACGCCTCCTTCGCCCGGATGGAGCGCCTGGTGGTGGCGGCCAAGACCCTGCTCGCCCCCCGGATCGCCCAGTCGGGGTGCTGGGAGGACGAGGGCCACCGCTCCCCGGTGGGCCTGCTGGCCGACCTGGAGGGGGGCTCCCCCGGTGCCGCCCGGCGCACCCTCGAGGCGGGACGGGCCCTCGGGGACCTGCCCGGGTGCGAGGCGGCCCTGCGCTCGGGCACCCTGTCGGGGCCCAAGCTCACCGAGGTCACCCGGGCCGCCACCGTGGACCCCACGGCCGAGGGCACCTTGTTGGCCGGCATCGACCAGGTGCCCCTGCCGGTGGTGCGGGAACGGTGCCGCACCGTGCGCACCCGGGCCGCCGGGGTGGACCCGGTGGCCACCCTGGCCCGGATCCACGCCGGGCGCACCTTCACGTCGTGGACCGACGCCGAAGGGGCCTTCTGCTACTCGGGCACCGACACCCCCGAGCGGGGGGCGGCCCTGCTGGCCCGGCTCCGCCCGGTGGTCGACCGCCTGCGCCACGACCGCCGGCAGGCGGCGGCCCCGGGCCCGGGTTCCGGCACACGGGGGAGTTCCGGGGGACGGGGACGTTCCGGGGGACGGGGACGGGGCACCGCTGCTCCGCCCGAGTCCGAGGGTGCCCTGCGGGCCGACGCCCTCTTCGTGCTGATCGACGGAGCCCGACGGTCCCGGCCTGGTGATGGACCCGGTGGTGGGCCCGCCGGTGGACCCGGTGGTGGGCCCGGTGGTGGCACCGGTGGTGGGCCCGCCGGTGGCACCGGTGGTGGACCCGGTGGTGGCACCGGTGGTGGGCCCCGGTCGTCCCGAACCGGTGCCCGGTCCGCCGGAGGCACCGGTGCCCGACCCGACCGGGGAACGGCCGGGGCTGGCGACCGGGGAACGGAGATCGACGACGACCCGTCCGGCACCGGCGACGACGACCACCGGATGGCCGATCCCGACGACCTCGGCCGGGTCGACGACCTGATCACCGCACCGCCGCCGGCCACCGTCATCGTGCGGGTGGACCTGGCCGCCCTGCGTCGGGGACGGGCCCTGCCCGGTGAGCTGTGCGAGATCGACGGCCAGGGCAGCGTCCCGGTCCCGGTGGCGGCCGGACTGGCCGATGACGCCTTCTTGGCCTGTGTGTTCACCGAGGCCGGGGACATCCGGGCCGTGGCCCACCTGGGCCGCACCGTCAACCAGACCCTGCGCACCGCCCTGGCCCTGCGGGACCGCCACTGCGTGGTGCCCGGGTGCGGGGTGGGCTACACCCTGGAGATCGACCACGTGGTCCCCCTGGAGTCCGGCGGCGACACGCGGCTCGACAACCTGGCCCTGCTGTGCCGGAGCCACCACCGGATGAAGACCTACGGGGGCTGGACCCTCGAGCGCACCGGGCCCACCGACGAGGACCCGCGGTGGACGTTCAACCCGGAGCCCCCCTTCGGCCAGGAGCCCGACCCCGGACTCGACCGGCCGGCGGAACCCGACGGGACCGACGGGACCGACGGTTCCGGCTGAGGGTCGGTCGGGGCCGGCTGAGGGTCGGTCGGAGGGAGCTAGAGCTCCCCGGCCTCGGTCAGTCGTTCGCGCACGAATTCGATGGTCGCCAGGGTCCCGGACCCGAGCTCGGTCCACGGGTTCCAGCCCAGTTGGATCCCGGCCCGCGAGGGATCCAGGCAGTTGCGTGCGAGCTCGCCCGCCCGCAGCGGCTTGAACTCGGGCTCGACCTCGACACCGGCCTGGGTGGCCATCTCCCGGAACAAGGAGTTGACCGAAGTCTCCGTCCCGGTGCCGATGTTGCACACCAGTCCTCCACCCTTGGTTGCCGCACGGACGAACGCATCGACCACGTCGTCGACGTACACGAAGTCCCGGGTCTGCTCCCCGTCACCGAAGATGGTGATGGGCTGACCCCGGAGCAGGCGCTCGGCGAAGATCGCCACCACGCCGGCCTCACCGTGCGGGTCCTGCCGGGGCCCGTAGACGTTGGCCAGGGCCAGCGCGGCGAACTCGAGCGAGTGCAGTTCCCGGTAGGCGACCAGGTAGTCGAGTGCGGCCTTCTTCGACACCCCGTAGGGCGACAGCGGGTGCTGGGGCAACGACTCCTTGAGGGGCAGCTCCGACACGTCGGGCTCGCCGTACAGGGTCCCGCCGCTGGCGGCGAAGACGACCCGGTGGGCGCTGGCGGCCCGGGCCCCTTCCAGGATGCGCAGGGTCCCGAGCAGGTTGACGTCGGCGTCGAAGACCGGGTCGGCGACCGACCGCCGGACGTCCGCCTGGGCAGCCAGGTGGAAGATCACCTCGGGGGCCCGGCGACCGATGAGCTCCACGACCTCGGGCGAACGGATGTCGAGCCGGTGGAAGGACAGGTCGTTGTCGGTGGACGCCCGGGCCGCAGCCAGGTTCGTCAGCGATCCCGTCGACAGGTCGTCGATGACGTCGACCTGGTGGCCCTCGGCCAGCAGTCGGTCGACCAGCGTGGAGCCGATGAACCCCGCGCCTCCGGTGACCAGCGCGTGCACGGTCAGCCCCCCGCCGGGTAGCGCTCGCCGTCGAGCGTGCTACCCGAGGCGATGACGGCGTGGGCGCCGATGACGGACACGCCCGTCACCACGCACCGCTGCCCGACGATGGCCCCGGGGCCGATGATGGAGTGGTCCACCGACGCCCGGGCCGCCACCCGCGCGCCGGGCAGGAGCACCGAATCGGTCACCTTGGCCCCGTCCTCCACCACGGCGCCGGCGCCCACGACCGAGTCCGTCACCGTGGCCGTCGGAGCCACCGTGCAGCCACGCCCGAGCAGCGACCGCACCGTCGACCCGGGGGTGGCGTCCACCTCGCCGATCCTCCATACCCCGGCGCCCAGCTCGGGGTCGGTCACCGCATCGGGGGCCGGGGCCACCCCGCGGCGCCCGTTCAGCAGGTCACGGTGTGCGCGCAGGTAGGCATCGGGAGTGCCCGTGTCGAGCCAGTAGGCGTCGGAGCCCTGGGCGAACAGCGTGCCGTCCGCCACCATGGCCGGGAACGTCTCCCGCTCGATCGACACCCGCACGTCGGGGGCGATCCGGTCCAGCACCGACGGCTCGAGGATGTAGATGCCGGCGTTGATGAAGTTGGTCGGCGCCTCGTCACGGGGCGGCTTCTCGATGAACGCGGTGACCTTGCCGTCCGGATCGGTCGGGACGACGCCGAAGCTGCTCGGGTCGTCGACCGGGGTGAGCCCGATGGTGCCCTCCGCGCCCCGCTCCCGGTGGAACGCGACCAGCGCGCTGATGTCGAAATCGGTGAGCACGTCGCCGTTGAGGACGACGAACGTGTCGTCGATCCCCTCGAAGGCGGCGGCGAACCGGATGGCGCCGGCGGTGTCGAGCGGGCTGGGTTCGACCGCATAGGTGGACCGGACCCCGGCGATCACGCCGTCCGGATAGGCGTCGCTGAAGGCGTCGGGCCGGTAGCCGAGCGACAGCACCGCCTCGTCGATACCGTGCGACGCGAGGTGGCCCAGGACCCGTTCCACCATGGCCTGCTCGACGATCGGGAGCATCTGCTTCGGGGCGGTCAGCGTCAGGGGACGGAGACGGGTTCCCTCGCCGCCCACCAGGACGACGGCCCTCACCCGGTCGTTCCGCCCGGCTTCGTCGTCGTCGTGACGCCCGCTGCCGTGGTCGCCGTGGTGCTCGTCGGCGCGGTCGTCGATGTCGCTGTGCTCGGCGCGGTCGTCGACGTCGTGGGACCGGTCTCGTCCGCCGTGATCAGACTGGTGATGACGGCGGCGGGGGGCTTGGGCACCGTGGTGTCCGCCGGGACGAAGGCCATGGTGATGAGCTGACCGTTCTGGAAGAGCAGGTTCTGGGGGTCGCCCGGGGTTTCCGAGCCGTGCTTCGACGTGAAGTTCGGCCACGTGTAGACGATCACGATCCCGGGCTTGCCCGAGTCGGGCGTGCCCTTGGGGCAGATGTCGCCGTCGCTGTTGGCGGACTTGCCCGGATACTGCAGCGTGGTGTCGCTCAGCTCCAGGCCCTTGTAGTTGTCGACGAACTTGCCGAGCGTGGCGTTGGCGCCCGACTGCGAGCTGGTCTTCGGGGCGACGGTGATGACGCCGTCGCCGTTGGCGGTGAACCCGCCGGACGACTTGCTGGAATTGCTGGGCAGGTTCGGCTCGATGGTGCCGCACACGTCGATGCCGAGACCGGCGTACCACGTCTGCGAGGTGGTCGGGGGACCCGAGGAGGTCGTCGTCCGGTGGCTGAGCTGGTACCGGCTGAGTCCCACCAGGCCGAGCCCCACGATGACGATGATCGCCAGTGCGGCATAGAAGTTGACGGGCGTCTGCCCGCGATAGGTACGTCCGCCACCCGTGGTGGCGGCGCGCTGCACCCACTTGCCCGTCGAATTGTTGGCCATGATCGTCCGACACCCTACAACGTCCGGTCGGCGATCCCGGCAGCGGGGTCCCTGGGGCCGCCAGGTTGCCACCCGGTTGCCACCCGGTTGCCACCCGGGTGCACCCCCGGGGCGACCGGCGGCCGGTCGGACCGGGATCAGCGCCCGGCCGTCACCACCCCGTGGCCCGGGCCAGGCAGGCCAGCCCGGTGCGCACGGCCACCCCGACCGCCACCAACGGGAGGAGCGCCGACCGCCAGCCCGTGGTCGACCGGGTGGCGAACCGCAGCAGCGACCGGTGGTGCTCGAGGATCATCCGGTAGGGGTGCCGGTCGGTGGAGCGGCCCTGGAGATGGGTGACCTCGGCCGAGGGCACATAGGCCACGCTCCGACCGGCACGGCCCAGCCGCCAGCACAGGTCCACGTCCTCGGCGTACATGAAGTACGACTCGTCGAATCCGCCGACCGCCTCGAAGGCCGTGCGCCGCACCAGGAAGCACGCACCCGAGACCCAGTCGGCCCCCCGCACCCCGTCGGCGGCCGAGTCGAGCTCGCTACGCTGATAGGCGCGGGTGAACCGGTTGTCGGGGGCGAACAGTCCGAGGAGCGCGTGTCCGGCGGCGTCCACCATGGAGGGGAATTGGCGGGCCGACGGGTAGCGGCCACCCTCGGGCGTGCGGATCAGCGGTCCGACGAGCGCGCGGTCCGGGTCGGCGTCGAGCGCCGCCACCAGCTCGTCGACGGCACCGGGTGGCACCTCGAGGTCGGGGTTGCACACCAGGACCAGCGGCGCCCGGCTGGCGGCGACGCCGCGGTTGACGGCGGCGCCGTAGCCGAGGTTGCGACCCGGTGACACCACCCCGAGACCGGGCACGGCGGACACGGCGGCGTGCAGGGAACCGTCACTCGACCCGTTGTCCACCACCACCAGCTCGCCGAGGCCGTCGGCGGCCAGATCGGTGACGCACCGGGCCAGCGCCGGACCGGACTCGTAGTTCACGACCACGGCCGCCACCCGCCCGGCGGTGGATGCTCCGGCGCCGCGCCCTGCCGCCCGCGGCAGCTCACGCCCGTCGTCACGCCCGCCCCCGGCGCCGCCGGCGCCGTCCGTCACGGCTCGATCCGCGTGAACCGGTACTTGATCAGGGCACGCAGGGCGCCGATGCCGTCCCGCCAGGTGATCTTCTTGCCCTCGCTCAGCTCGCGGCCGGCGTAGGAGATGGGCACCTCGTAGATCCGGAACCCGCGGCGGAGGACCTTGGCCGTGATCTCGGGCTCGAAGTCGAACTTGTCCGACTCGATGGTCAGGCCCTCGAGCACCTGTCGGTCGAAGAGCTTGTAACAGGTCTCCATGTCCGACATGGTCGAGGAGTAGAGCAGGTTGGTGACGAGCGACAGGAACCGGTTGCCGATCCAGTGGAGCGGGAGCATGTTCATCCGCTCACCGGTGAAGCGGCTCCCGTAGACGACGCGGGCCTTGCCCCGCAGGATCGGCTCGAGCAGCCGGGGCCAGTCCTCGGGGTCGTACTCGAGGTCGGCGTCCTGGATGAGGAGGAGGTCGCCACGGGCCGAGCCCATCCCGGTGCGGATGGCGGCACCCTTGCCCTGGTTGACCGGATGGGTGATGACCCGCACGGTCGAGTCGGCCAGGGCGGTGAGGACCTTGTCGGTCCCGTCCGAGGAGCCGTCGTCGACGACGATGACCTCGACGTCCACGGGCACGTCCACCGCCCGGATCCTCCGGATGACCTCGGCCACGGTGACCCGCTCGTTGTAGACCGGGACGATCACCGACAGGAGCGAGTAGGTGCGCGGGGCCCGGCCCGTCAGGCCCGCGGCGTCGGATCCGCTCGTGTCCATGCCCTCGGCGTCAGCCATGCTGCGGCGCTCCTCGTTCGTCCCCGGCGGTCGGGGTGGGCCCATTCTCTACCATCACCCCGTGGCCGGGGTCACGCGACCGGGCGGCACGGGGGCGGCTCACGACGCCGCGGCCGGGCCGGAGGGCGGCAGCCCGGCGTCCTCGGCCAGGTAGGCGGCCGTCCGGGCCAGTCCGTCCTCGAGGCTCGTGGTCGGCTCCCAGCCCAGGAGGGAGCGGGCGACGGTGATGTCGGGCCGCCGACGGGTGGGATCGTCGGTGGGGAGCGGTCGGTGCTCCACGGTGGAGGGGGACCCGAGCAGGTCGATGACGGTGCGGGCCAGCTGCAGGACCGTGTACTCGTCCGGGTTGCCGATGTTGACCGGCCCGGTCAGGTCGGAGTCGAGGAGGGCGAGCAGGCCGCGCACCTCGTCCTCGACGTAGCAGAGGCTCCGGGTCTGGCTGCCGTCGCCGTAGACGGTCAGCGGCTCGCCCCGCAGGGCCTGCAGGAGGAAGTTCGAGACCACCCGGCCGTCGTCGGGCCGGAGGCGGGGACCGTAGGTGTTGAAGATCCGCACGATGGCCACGTCGGACCCGCGGGCACGGTGGTGGGCCATGGTGAGCGCCTCGGCGAACCGCTTGGCCTCGTCGTAGACGCTGCGGGGGCCGATGGGGTTCACCCTCCCCCAGTACTCCTCCGACTGTGGGTGGACCTCGGGATCGCCGTAGACCTCGCTGGTGGACGCCAGGAGGAACCGCGCCCGGTGCCGCCCGGCCAGCTCGAGGCCGTGGCGGGTGCCCTCGCTGCCGACGGCGAGGGTCTCGAGCGGGAGCGCGAGGTAGTCGGGGGGCGAGGCCGGGCTGGCCAGGTTGCACACGGCCGTCACGTCACCGTCGACGGGGATCTCCCTCGACACGTCCGCCTCCACCAGCTCGAAGTCCGTGCGGCCTTCGAGGTGGGCCACGTTCCGGCGGCGGCCGGTCGAGAAGTCGTCGACGCAGACCACGGCGTCGCCCCGGGCCAACAGCTGGTCGCACAGGTGGGAGCCGAGGAACCCCGAGCCGCCGAGCACGACGACCCGTCCGCCCGTCCGGCTCCCCGGTGGGGCCGCGTCCGGGGATCCCGACGGAGCGCTCACCGTCGGCCGATCCCGACGTAGGAGAATCCGAGCCGGCGCACCTGGGCCGGGTCGAGGAGGTTGCGGGCGTCGACCAGCACGGGAGCGACCAAGGCGTCACGGACCTTGGCGAAGTCGAGCCAGCGGAATTCGTCCCACTCGGTGAGCACGACGACGACGGACGCCCCCTGGCAGGCCGAGTAGGCGTCCGGGTAGGCCGACAGCGAGCCGGCGGCCCCGGCGGGGACCTCGATCCCCGGGACGGGCACGGTGACGTCGCCCTCGGGGACGGCGACGGTCGGGTCGTAGGCCCGGACCTCGGCCCCCTCGGCCACCAGTCGGAGGGCGATCTCGACGGCCGGCGAGTTGCGCAGGTCGTCCGTCCCGGCCTTGAAGGTCAGGCCCCACACGGCGACCACGGCGCCGACGAAGCCGACACCGTCCTCCGACGCCGGACGTCCCGCCGGCTGCGGGACCGCCGCCCGCACCTTGGCGACCACCCGCTCGAACTGCTCGTCGTTGGTGGCGATGGCACCTTTGAGGAACGAGAAGTCGTAGCCCGCCTGCTCGGCGATGTGCACCAGCGCCCGCGTGTCCTTCGGGAGGCAGCTCCCGCCCCACCCGGGGCCGGGCTTCAGGTACTCGAACCCGATGCGCTTGTCGTAGCCGAGTCCGAGGATGACGTCGCGCACGTCGGCACCGACGGCCTCGCACAGTCCGGCCACCGCGTTCACGAAGCTCAGCTTGGTGGCCAGGAAGGCGTTGGAGGCGTACTTGATGGTCTCCGCCGTGGCCGCGTCGGTGATGAGGAGCGGCGCGCGGGTGCCGACGAAGAGCTCACCCACCCGGGCGGCCGCCGCCTGGTCGTCGGCACCGACCACGATGCGCTCGGGGTGGAGGCTGTCGGCGACGGCCGTGCCCTCCCGCAGGAATTCCGGGTTGGAGACCACCTGGACATCCGTGCGCCCGAGCACCCGCTCGACGACGAGGGTCGAGCCGACCGGGACCGTGGACTTGTTGACGATCACAGTGCCGGGTGCCAGGTGGGGGCTGATCTCGGCGGCCACGGACTCGACGAAGGAGAGGTCGGCCGAGCCGTCGTCCCCCTGGGGTGTCGGCACGCACAGGAAGACGAACTCGGCGTCCGCCACCGCCGCGGTGGCGCCCTGGACGAAGCTCAGGTTGCCCGTCTGCTGCCCCTCGCGCACCAGCTCCTCGAGGTGCTCCTCGACGATGGGCACCTCACCCCGGCGGAGCATCTCGATCTTGCGCGGGTCGGCATCACCGCAGGTCACCTTGTGCCCCAGATGGGCCAGGGTGGCCGCCGTCGGCAGTCCCACATAGCCCACACCGATGACGGCCACCGTGTGGACCGGTCCCGCCGGTGCGCGTCCGAACGGGGACTCCCCGGCCGGTGCGGGGCGTCCGGGCCCCTGTCCGTCTCCGTTGGCGAAGAGCATCGAGCTCACTGACATCGCGGGTCACGTCCCCTCATGTGGTCGGGTGCCGGCCGGGCGGGTCGGCGGGGTGCTGCGTTCGGTCTGGCGGTGGTGGTCGGTCTGTGGGTCGGTCGGTCGGAGGTGCTGGGCGTCGCAGGTGAGCATCGGCCGTCGCCGGCCCCCGCCTGAGCGATTTCGCACCGGAGGGTGTCGGGTCCCCGGTGTCATCCTGCTGCATCCTGCGCACCGGTGGAAACGGCATCCGGGGGGCGGGTCGGTCGTCGGGACCCGGGCACGTGGTCGGCCCGGGCCGACGCTGGCCGGGCGGTCGATCAGGCAGGCTCGGGCAGCGCCGCCACGAGGCGGGCCAGGGCGTCCTCCCAAGGTGGCATGGCGGGCAGGCCGCACAGGCGCAGTGCGGCGTTGTCCAGCCTCGAATTGGCGGGCCGGGGGGCCGGACGGGGTGGGTCCAGATCGGCGGTGGTGATCGGTTCCACCCGGGCCGGGTCGTGGCCGGCGGCGGCCATCGTGGCCTGCACGAAGCCGAACCAGGTGGTGGCGCCCTGGTTCGTGACGTGGAAGGTGCCGGGACGCCGGTCGACGCCCAGCCGCACGACGGCCCGGGCCAGGTCGGCGGTGAACGTGGGACAGCCGTGCTGGTCGTCGACGAAGCGCAGGACACCGTCGGGTGACCCGGCGGCCAGCCGCAGCACGGTCTTGACCATGTTGGCCCCGTGGGCGCCGCTGACCCAGGCGGTGCGGACGACGGTCCCCGAGGGTCCCGAGAGGGCGCGGACCTCGTGTTCGCCACCGAGCTTGCTCCGCCCGTACACCGAGCGCGGACCGGGGGTGTCCCACTCGACGTAGGGCCGATCCGCGGTCCCGTCGAAGACGTAGTCGGTGGAGACGTAGACCAGGTGGGCGCCGACCCGGGCCGCCGCCTCGGCCATGTGGCGCGTGCCCAGGGCGTTGACGGCGAACGCCGTGTCCGGGTCGGACTCGCAGGCGTCGACCGCGGTGAACGCACCGCCGTGGAGGACCAGATCGGGGCGGAACCCCTCCACGGCGTCCAGCACCGCCGCCCGGTCGACCAGGTCCAAGGTGTCGATGTCGGTGGCCAGCACCTCGAACGAGCCGGGGTCGACGGGTGGGAGCAGCGTGCCCTCCAGCCGGTCGGCGGGGACGCCGCCCACCGGTACCGCCCCGGCCAGTACGTCGCGGACGTCGCGGCCCAGCTGTCCGTTGCCGCCGGTCACCAGCACCCGCCGGGGGCGGGTCACCTGGCGGGGCTGCCGGGTTCGGGGCCCGACCAGTCGCCCTCGACCACGGGGGCCCGGTCCCGCAGCGGCTCCCACCACGCCCGGTTCCCCGCGTACCAGTCGACGGTGGCGGCCAGGCCCTTCTCGAACGGGACCGTGGGCTCCCAGCCCAGCTCCCGCCGGATCTTCGAGGAGTCCAGCAGGTAGCGACGGTCGTGGCTGGGCCGGTCCGGCACGATCTCCTTCAGTGACGCCGGCTTGCCGGTGGCGGCCAGGACGGCGTCGGCGATCTCCTCGATCGAGGCCTCCACGCCGCTCCCGACGTTGTACGTCTCACCCACCACGCCGTGCTGCAGGACCAGCTCGATGGCCCGGCAGTGGTCGTCCACGTGGAGCCACTCGCGCTTGTTCTGGGTCGACTTGTAGAGGGGCAGCGGCGTGTCGTCGAGGGCCCGCGCCGTGAACAGGGGGATGACCTTCTCGGGGAACTGGTACGGGCCGTAGTTGTTGCAGCAGTTGGTGATCGTCGTCGGGAGACCGTACGTCTCGTGATACGCCCGCACGGCGTGGTCGCCACCTGCCTTGGACGCGTTGTACGGGGTCCGGGGGCGGTACGCCGTCTCCTCGGTGAAGACCTCGTCGGAGTCCAGCGGCAGGTCACCGTAGACCTCGCAGGTGGAGATGTGGTGGAAGCGGGTGACCCCGTGGCGCCGCGCCGCCTCGGCCAGGGTCTGGGTGCCCATCACATTGGTCTGGAAGAAGCGCGTCGGATCGAGGATGGCGAGGCTGTTGTGGGACTCGGCGGCGAAGTTCACGATCACGTCGATCTCGTGTTCGGCCAGCGTGGCCGACACCGTCTCGAGGTCGCCGATGTCCCCCTGGACGAAGCCGATCCGGTCCTCGACGTCGTCGAGGTTGGGCCGGTTGCCCGCATAGGTGAGGACGTCGTACGCCACGACGGCGTCGTCGGGATGACGCTCGACCCAGTAGCGGACGAAATTGGAACCGATGAATCCGGCTCCGCCGGTAACGAGCAAGCGCATAGCGGACCAGCGTAGCCGTGGCGCCGGTCCGTCCGATACGGGCAATACCGCAGTTTGCGACCGATGATCGCATCCGGGTGCAACTGCCCGTGCGCCGAGGAATCCCAGGTCAGCGGCGTATATGGGTCGCCCGGCGTGACGGATGGGGCCGAGCGGTCACGACGGTCGGTGCCGGACGCACCGGACCGGGACGTGCCGGCACCGGTCGCCCCGGCACCGGTCGGCGGGTCAGGTGCCGGGGCGGACGTGGACCACGTCACCGGCCACCACGGTGTGGCGGGTACCACCCGACTCGACCACCAGGTGGCCGTCGTCGGTCAACGCCACCGCCGTCCCCGTGAACGAAGCGTCGGGCAGGTCGACCCGCACCACGGTGCCGAGGGTGGTGCAGCACGAACGCAGGTCGTCGGCCAAGCCGGCCCGACCCGACGCCGTCGCCAGCGCCTCCACCCGGGGTCCGAGCCGGTCGAGCAGTGCGGCCAGGAGCGCCTCGCGGTCGACCTCGCCGCCGGCCAGCTGCCGGAGCGAGACCGCCGCTCCCCGGAGCTCGGGCGGAAGGTCCCCGTCGCCCGCCGGCCAGTTCACGTTGATGCCGATGCCGACCACCACCGGGGCCGGCGACGCGGGTGTTCCCGCACCGAGGTCGGCCTCGGCGAGCACACCGGCCAGCTTCCTCCCGTCCGGCGCCACCAGGTCGTTGGGCCACTTGATGCCGACCACGCCGTCGGCGCCCGGCACGCCACCTGTGCTCGCCGAGCCGGTCGCCGGGCTCGTCGCCGGGCTCGTCGCCGGGCCGGTCGCCGCCACGGCGTCCACCGCCGCCAGGGCCACCGCCGTCGTGGCCAGGTAGCGGTCGGCCGGGTCGAGTTCCGGACGGAGCAGGACCGACAGGAGCAGGTTGGCGCCGGGGGGCGCCTCCCACGTCCGGCCCAGGCGGCCACGGCCGGCGGTCTGGTAGTCGGCGACGGCCACGACGCCCTCGGGGGCGCCGGCACGCGCCTCGTCGAGCAGGTACCGGTTGGTCGAGTCGATGGTGTCGAACCGGCGGACGTCGGTGAACCTGGCTCCCGGCATGGCACACACCCTACGGCCCGTGACAGGCTGTGGCCCCGGTGCGGCGTCCCGTGCCGGGGTGCCCGCCGTGGGCATGACAGAGTGGGGACGCCCCACCGTGGGGCGAGGACCCGTTCCGCCGGTGACGGCGGGCCCCTGGGTCCTTGCCACTCCGATTCCGAAAGGCGCAGCGTGCTCAAGAAGGTCCTCATCGCCAACCGGGGAGAGATCGCCGTCCGGGTCATCCGGACGTGCCGCGAGCTGGGCGTGGCCACCGTGGCCGTCTACTCCGAACTCGACCGCGATGCCCTCCACGTGCGTCTGGCCGACGAGGCCTACGCCCTCGGTGGGCAGACCGCCGCCGAGTCGTACCTGAACACCGAGGCGATCCTCGACGTGATCGAGCGCAGCGGCGCCGACGCCGTCCACCCCGGTTACGGATTCTTCTCCGAGAACACCGACTTCGCCCGGGCCATCACCGAGCGTGGGGTGACCTTCATCGGGCCGCCGCCCGAGGCCATCGAGGTGATGGGGGACAAGATCAGCGCTCGCCACGCCGCCGAGCGGGCCGGGGTGTCCGGCGTGCCGGGGCGGACCGACGTGCTGACCTCCGCCGACCAGGTCATCGCCTTCGGGGACGAATTCGGCTGGCCCGTGGCCATCAAGGCCGCCTACGGCGGAGGCGGGCGCGGCATGAAGGTGGTGGCCGGTCCCGCCGACGCCCCCGAGGCGCTGGAGTCGGCCATGCGGGAGTCGCTGTCCTACTTCGGTCGGGACGAGTGCTACGTCGAGCGCTACCTGGCGTGGCCCCGACACGTCGAGATGCAGGTGATCTGCGACACGCACGGCAACGCCCTGTGGCTCGGCGAGCGCGACTGCTCGGCGCAGCGGCGTCATCAGAAGCTGGTCGAGGAGAGCCCGGCACCCAACTTCCCCGACGACGTGCGCCGGGCCATGGGTGAGGCGTCGGTCAAGGTGGCCAGGGCTTGCGGCTACGTCAACGCCGGCACCGTCGAATTCCTCTACCAGGACGGGGAGTTCTTCTTCCTCGAGATGAACACCCGCCTCCAGGTCGAGCACCCGGTGACCGAGCTCGTCACGGGACTCGACCTGGTCGAGTGGCAGCTGCGGGTGGCCTCGGGTGAGCCCCTCGGCTTCTCCCAGGACGACGTCCAGCGCAACGGTCACGCCATCGAGGTCCGCATCAACGCGGAGAACCCGGCCGGCGGGGCCTTCACCCCGTCCCCCGGGACGATCTCGCGGATGGTGGCACCCGGTGGACCGGGTGTGCGCCTCGACGCCGGGTACGAGTCCGGCGACACGGTCAGCCAGTTCTACGACAACCTCGTCGCCAAACTGGTGGTGTGGGGCCACGACCGCGAGGCGGCCCGGCGCCGGATGCTGCGGGCCATCGACGAGACCGTCATCGAGGGGGTCGCCACCACCCTGCCCGCCGACGTGGCCATCCTGAGCCACCCCGACTTCGTGTCCGGCGAGCACTCGACCAATTGGGTGGAGCAGACGCTGGACCTGTCGGGCGTCGCCGCCCCGGTCGCCCCCGAGGCGCCGGCAACCGCCGAGGGCGGCGAGACGGTGCCACGGGTGCTGCGCGACGTGACCGCAGAGGTGGACGGCCGCCGCTACCAGGTGAAGCTGTGGATCCCCGATCTCGGGGATGCCGTGGCCGTGTCGGTGGGCCAGGCCGCGGTCGGCCGTGGGGCCGGGGCCAAGCGCCCCAAGGCCGCAGCGGCCGGCGGCGGGTCGGGCACCGTGGCCGTCCCCATGCAGGGCACCATCGTCAAGCTGCTCGTGAACGTGGGCGACGAGGTCGAGGTCGGCCAGACGGTGTGCGTCCTCGAGGCCATGAAGATGGAGAACAACGTCAATGCCGAGAAGGCCGGAACCGTCAAGGAGGTCCGCGTGGCCCCCGGCGACTCGGTCGGACCCGGTGACGTGATCGCCGTCATCGAGTAGCTGTCCGGACGCCACCGACCCATGGACGCCACGGGCCCCCGGGACCGGCGGCCGCAGTGACCCGGTGGCCGGAGCGGCGGTTCGAGTCGGAGGAGAGCCCATGACGGACAGCCGCACACCGGTGACCGATGACGGAGCCGGCCGCACGGACGAGGCCAAACGCACGGCCGGTGCCGCCGTCGAGGCGGCGCTCCCCGCCCTGCTGCGGCTGAGCCACGAGATCCACGCCCACCCCGAGCTCTCCTACGAGGAGTTCCGGTCGGCGGAGGTGACGGCCGAGGCGCTCGAACGAGGCGGGTTCACGGTGAGCCGGGGCACGGCCGACCTCCCCACCGCGTTCTGCGCCGAGGTCGGAACCGGCCCGCTGGTGCTGGCCGTCTGCGCCGAGTACGACGCGCTCCCCGACGTGGGGCACGCCTGCGGGCACAACATCATCGCCGCCACCGCCGTCGGCGCCGGCCTGGCGCTCCTCCCGCTGGTCGACGAGCTGGGCCTGACCGTGCGGGTGCTCGGGACCCCGGCCGAAGAAGGCGGGGGTGGCAAGGTCGTGATGCTCGAGCGCGGCGCGTTCGACGACGTCCACGCCGCCATGATGGTCCACCCCTGGCCGACCGAACGGCTCGAGGCCACCTGCCTCGCCGTGTCCCACTTCGACGTGGAATTCACGGGCCGGACGGCCCACGCCTCGGCGGCCCCGTGGCAGGGGATCAACGCCGGCGACGCCATGGTGGTCGCCCAGGTCGCCCTGGGCCTGCTGCGCCAGCAACTGCCGCCCGGGGACCAGGTCCACGGGGTCGTCACGAGCGGGGGCGAAGCCGCCAACATCATCCCGTCGCGGGTGACCGGCCGGTTCATGGCCCGCTCGCTCACCATCGACGGGCTCGGGGCCCTGCTCCCCCGGGTGCAGGCCTGCTTCCGGGCGGGCGCCCTGGCCACCGGGGCCGGAGTGGCGTTCACACTCCTCGCCCCCGACTACTCCCACATGGAGAGCGACCCGGACCTCCTCGCCGGCTACCGGGCCAACGCCGAGGCCCTCGGCCGCCGGTTCACGCTCGACGACGAGGGAGCCCCCCGGCCCACCCTCTCGACCGACATGGCCAACGTGTCACTTGCCGTGCCCACCATCCATCCGCTGCTGGCCATCGAGTCGGCGGGGGCGGTGAACCACCAACCGGAGTTTGCCGCCGCGTGCGTCACCCCGTCGGCGGACACGGCCGTCCGGGACGGCGCACTGGCCATGGCGTGGACGGCCATCGACGCCGCCCGGCCGGGCCCGCTCCGCGAGCGCCTGCTGGCGCGACGCAAGGACGGCCCCGCCACCGGCCCCGCCACCGGCCCCGCGACGGGCTGAACCGCCACCCGACGTGCACCACCCCTCCGACGGCACGCTGCCCCCGGGACCACCCACCGTCTATCCCGTGCGTCCCCACGTCCCGATCCGCACCGATCGGCTGGTCCTGCGGGCCTGGCGGCCGGACGACGACGGCGACCGGGCCACCTACCTCCGACTGATGGGCGATCCCGACGTGGTCCGGTTCCTCTACGAGGGTGTCCTCGACGACCGCGGGTCCGACGCCGAACTCGCCGCCCGCACGGCATCGGTGGACGGTCCCGGCGGGTGGATGAACCTGGCCGTGGAGCTCGCCGCCGACGGCCGGCTGGTCGGCGACGTCGGCCTCGCCTGGCTCGGCGACGAGCACCGCCAGGCCGAGATCGGCTACAAGTTCCTCCCCGACTCCCGGGGTCACGGCTACGCCACCGAGGCGGCCGCGGCCATGGTGGACCTGGCGTTCACCGTCCTCCGCGCCCACCGGGTGTGCGGCCGGCTCGACGGGCGCAACGACGCCTCGGCCCGCCTCCTCGCCCGCCTCGGCATGCGCGACGAGGCCCACCTCGTCCACAACGAGTGGGTGAAGGGCGAGTGGGCCGACGAGGTCGTCTTCGGGGTGCTCGCCGAGGAGTGGTCCGCCCGCCGGCCCTGACGCCGGCCCTGACGTCGACCCTGACGCCGGCCCTGACGCCGACCCCGGACCACCACGCCCGACGCCCGACGCCCGCCGCCGGCGGCCGTCTCGTCGTCAGCCGTTCGGGTGGAACTCCCCGAACACGCCGCGCAGCACGTCGGACACCTCGCCGAGCGTGGCCATCCGGGAGAGGGCGACCTTCATCGGGAAGAGGAGGTTCTGCGTGCCGCGTGCGGCGGCCTCCACGTCGGCGAGCGCCGCGTCCACCGCGGCCTGGTCCCGCTCGGCCCGCACCCGGCCCACCCGGGCCACCTGCGAGCGCTGGAGCTCGGCGTCGATGGGGAAGACGTCGTTGGGCGCGCCGTGCTCGTCGACGAACCGGTTGACTCCGACGACGACCTTGTCACCGCTGTCGATCGCCTTGGCGTAGGCGTAGGCGGCCTGCTCGATCTCCTGCTGCATGTACTGGGCCTCGATGGCGTCGACGGCACCGCCCATGGAGTCGATCCGCTCGAGGTAGTCCCACGCCGCGCGCTCCACCTCGTCGGTCAACGACTCCACGAACCACGAACCGGCCAGCGGGTCGACCGTGTCGGCGATCCCGGACTCGTAGCCCACGATCTGCTGGGTGCGCAGGGCGATCTTGGCGGCGTGCTCGGTCGGCAGACCGAGGGCCTCGTCGAACCCGTTGGTGTGCAGGCTCTGTGTACCGCCGAGGGCGGCGGCCATGGCCTGGACGGTGACGCGCACGATGTTGTTCTCGGGCTGCTGCGCCGTCAGCGTGGAGCCGCCGGTCTGGGTGTGGAACCGCAGCAGCAACGATTTCTCGTCCTTGGCGCCGAACCGCTCGGTCATGATCCGGGCCCACATCCGTCGGGCGGCCCGGTACTTGGCCACCTCCTCGAACAGGTTGTTGTGGGCGTTCCAGAAGAAGCTGAGGCGGGGGGCGAACTGGTCGACCTCGAGTCCGGCGGCCAGGGCCGCCTCCACGTAGGCGATGCCGTTGGCCAGGGTGAAGGCGATCTCCTGGACCGCCGTCGAGCCCGCCTCGCGGATGTGGTAGCCGGAGATGGAGATCGTGTTCCAGGCGGGCAGGTGCTCGGCACAGTACGAGAAGGTGTCGGTCACCAGCCGCATCGACGGCCGCGGCGGGTAGATGTAGGTGCCCCGGGCCACGTACTCCTTGAGGATGTCGTTCTGGATGGTGCCGCCGAGCAGCTTCGGGTCGACGCCGTTCTCCTCGGCCACCAGTTGGTAGAAGAGCAGGAGGACGGCGGCGGTGGCGTTGATCGTCATCGACGTGGTGACCTTGTCGAGCGGAAGCCCGGCGAGGAGCAGGCGCATGTCCTCGAGGGTGTCGATGGCCACGCCGACCTTGCCCACCTCGCCCTCCGAGCGCGGGTGGTCGGAGTCGTAGCCCATCTGGGTCGGCAGGTCGAAGGCGCAGGACAGTCCGGTCTGGCCGGCATCGAGCAGGAACTTGAAGCGTTCGTTGGTGGCCTCGGCCGTGCCGAAGCCGGCGTACTGGCGCATCGTCCACAGCCGACCGCGGTACATGTCGGGGCGGATGCCCCGGGTGTAGGGGTACGTGCCGGGCGTGCCCAGCCGCTCGGCGGGGTCCCAACCCTCCAGGTCGTCGGGCCCGTAGACCTGATTGATGGTGATGCCCGAGTCGGTGACGCGCCCGTTCGAGGGCTTGCCGGAGGAGTGGTCGGATGCCATGGACCACAGGTTACGGTCTCGGCGCACAGGGGGGAATTTGAGGGCCGCCGGGCCCGTCACTCGGCGCGACCTCCCGCCGCCGCCCACCGCCGGCCGCCGTCCACCTCCGGCTGCGTCAACCGGCCGCCACGGCGATCATCCCGCCGGCGCCTCGATCACGTGCGGCATGCACAGGTCGTCGTACTCGGCGATCACGATCTCGGCGGCGTCGGCGCCGCAGGACGGGCAGCCCGGGTCGCGTCGCACCTTGAAGGTGCGGAAGCTCTGCTCGAGGGCGTCATAGGCGAGGAGCCTGCCCTCCAGCGAGTCGCCGATGCCGAGGAGCAGCTTGATGGTCTCGACGGCCTGGAGCGAGCCCACGATGCCGGGGAGGACGCCGAGGACGCCGGCCTCGGAGCAGCTGGGAGCGAGCTCGGCGGGGGGCGGCTCGGGCAGGAGGCAGCGGTAGCACGGACCCACGTACGGGTTGAACACCGTGACCTGGCCCTCGAACCGGAAGATGGAGCCGTGGACGACGGGGATGCGCTGCAGCAGGCTGGCGTCGTTGACGAGGTACCGGGTCGGGAAGTTGTCGGTGCCGTCCACGATGACGTCGTACCCGTCGATGATGTCGAGGACGTTGTCCGCGCCCAGACGCACGTCGTAGGTGACGACGTTGACGTCCGGGTTGATCAGGGTGAGCGTCTTCTTGGCCGAGTCGACCTTGCGCTCGCCGATCCGGTCGGTGTTGTGCAGGATCTGACGCTGGAGGTTGGAGGCGTCGACCACGTCCATGTCGATGATGCCCAGGGTGCCCACCCCGGCGGCGGCCAGGTACAGCGCGGCGGGCGAGCCCAGACCTCCGGCCCCGAGCAGGAGGACCTTCGAGTCGAGCAGCTTCAGCTGGCCCGTCTCCCCCACCTCGGGCAGGAGGAGGTGGCGTTGGTAGCGGTTGCGCTGCTCGGCCGACAGGGTCCGGGGCGCGGACCACGCCCGGCCCTCGTCCTTCCAGCGGTTGAACCCGCCCATGATCGAGGCGACGTCCGTGTAGCCGAGCTGCTGCATGGTGTCGGCGGCGAAGGCCGAGCGGACGCCGCCGGCACACATCACCAGCACGTGGGCCGACTTGTCGGGGATCCGTCCCTCGATGGACGACTCCAGGTTGCCCCGGGGGAGGTGGACCGATCCGGAGAGCGCGCCCTGCTCGTACTCGTCGGGCTCGCGCACGTCGAGCAGGACGGTGCCGGGACGGGCGAACTCCTCCTCGGCCTCGGCGGTGGTGATCTCACGGACGGCGGCCTTGGCGGCGGCCAGCATCTCTCGGAAGGTGGGCACAGCGGTCTCGTTTCCTCGGAGTCGGCGCTACGACAGGCATAAACACTACCAGCGGGGTCGACATTCCCCCGTCGACGGCGACGGCCGGCCAGGGGGTCCGGAGCCGCTCCGGGGCCGGCCGGCACCCGCGGACCGCGCCGCGCCCACCGGACCGGTGACCTCCGGGGTCGTCCGATCGCGCCCGGTCAGGCCGGCCGCACCGCACTCGCCGGCGGGATGGTCCCCGGTCCCGTCGACAGGCACCCGGCCAGGGGCGCCGGGTCGGCCGCCGCCGCCAGTGCGGGCGGCCTCAGGAAGTGGGGGGGCCGGGTGAGGTCGACCGAATCGAGCAGGTCGTCGGCGGCCGCGTCCCGATGGGTGAGGGCGGGCAGGTTCCACTTGGTCTCGACCAGCTTCAGCACCGAGGTGTGGTCGTGCACCACGTGGGACACGTAGTCCGGCCGGGCGTAGGGCGACACGATGCCGGCCGGAACCCGGAAGCCGTAGCGGTCGAACGAACCCGGGGTCCCCCCGGGCGGCACGTCGGGGGGCACGGAGTCGGGGACGGCGGCGGCCGGCGGCGGCACGTGGTCGTAGTAGCCGCCGGCCTCGTCGTAGGTCCAGACCAGGAGGGTGTGGGGCCACTGCGGCGAGGTGAGGACGGCGTTGACCACCTGGGCGAGGAACTGGTCCCCGTACTGGACGTCCTGGGGGTCCTCCTCGGACTGGGTCCCGAAGTTCGGGTCCACCATGCTGAACGACGGCAGGGTGCCCGCGGCGGCATCGGCCAGGAATGTGGCATTCGACACGAGGTGGGAGGAGAACCCGGGCAGGCCCGCCTGGTACGACCAGATGAGCGACGAGGGGAGCGACGAGTAGTAGTTCTTCCACGTGATGCCGTGGGCATCGAGGGACTGGAAGATCGTCCCGTTGGGCGGCGCCCCGGCCGGGAAGGTGTCGACCAGCAGCCCGAGCGACGTACCGGCCATGAGGAAGCGGCGGTTGGGATAGGTCTGGGCCCCGACCGAGGAGAACCAGCGGTCGCAGACCGGGAAGGTGGCGGCCAGCGAGTTGGTGAAGGGCAGGACCGACGGCTCGACGTAGCCCATCGACACCGGCCCGCTCGCGCTGGCGGCGAACCCGTCGAGCTTGCCGCCGTCGTAGGAGGACCAGAAGACGTCCCAGGCGTTGGAGGGCTGGTCGTCGGGCTGGCACGGGTTCGGCATGGGGAAGGCCGCCAGGACCGAGTCCCCTCCCGGGGGCGGGACCGTCGAGTCGGCCGGCCACGGGTTGGACGCCGTGGGCATCCCGTTCCGGTCCAGGGTGTACCCGTCGCCGCGCCCGCGCTGCATCCCGAGCACGTTGTCGTAGGAGTGGTTCTCCATCATCACCACGACGATGTTCCGGATCAGCGGCAGCTGGTCGGAGCCGGCAGGGGCGTCGGGGTTGGGCCGCGTCCCCGGGCCGCCCGTGGCCGGGGGCCCGGTGGTGGGGGTCGTCGACCCCGCCGACGACGGGGAGGACGACGAGCAGGCGGCCAGCCCCAGGGCCGCCGCCCCGGCGACCCCACCCAGCAGTGCCCGACGCGACAGGCGAGGCTCACGCATGGGGCGACCCTAACGACGCCCACCCGGGCCCACAAGCGCCCCCGCCACCGGGTGCCCGATAGCGTGCGCCGGGTGGAACTGCGCGAAGCGGTGGGACGGCGCCGGATGACCCGGAACTTCACCGGTGAACCGCTCGATCCGGCCGTGGTGGACGACCTGGTCGCCCTGGCGCTGCGGGCACCCTCGGCCGGCAACACCCGGGGCCGGGAGTTCGTCGTCCTGGAGGGTCCCGACCAGACGGCCCGGTACTGGGGGGCGACCACGGACGCGGACTGGCGGGCCCGCTCCCGGCGGTTCGCCGGGCTGTCCCGGGCACCCGTCGTCGTGCTGGTGTTCAGCGATCCGGTGGCCTACGCCGAACGCTACCGGGAGCCGGACAAGGCGAGACCCGACGGGGCCGAGGTCGAGTGGGTCGTGCCCTACTGGCACGTGGACGCCGCCTTTGCCGTGCAGACCCTGCTGCTGGCGGCCGCCGACCAGGGGGTCGGTGCGGCCTTCCTGGGCAACTTCCGGGGCGAGGACGCGCTGGCCGGGGCGCTCGGGGTTCCCGACGGGTGGCGCTGGCTCGGTGCCGTACTCCTGGGCCGACCCGCCTCGCCCGACCCGCCGTCGTCGTCGGCCGCCCGTCCGAGATGCACCCTCGACGAGGCCGTCCACCGCGGGCACTGGTAGCCGTCGGGCGGGGTCGACGCGCATGTGGCGGCGGTCCGGGCACGATCGGTAAACGCGGCGTACGATGCGACGCAGGTCGGCGGACCGGTGCAGGGGCAGCCGCACGTCGACGCCAGGGCACCTCGGTGCCCGCCCGACTTCGACCGTCACCCCCGAGGGAGCCGACCATGACCGACACCGCTGTCGAATCCGTCGTCGACGCCGACGACGCAGCCACCGCCCGTCCGGCCGACGCGCCCCCACCGGGTGCGGCCGGCCACGGCCCGCCGCCCGTCCCGAACTTCAACATCGTGCCGGTCCGCGGACTGCCGATCGTCGCCGTCGTCCTCGTCGGCCTGGTCGTGGCCATCGCCTCCAACAACCTGTGGGGGCTCATGTTCTTCCACGTCGCGGGCGGAGGTCTGTGGACCAGCCTCGACCTGTTCCTGGGCCTGGTGCTGGGGCCGATCATGGGTGCCATGTCGATCCCGTCGCGGGTCGAGTTCACGACCCGGTTCATGCCCAAGATGCTGCTGATCATGCCGACCCTGGTGGCCATGACGCTCGGAGCCGGGTTCCAGCTGGCCCGCCATGTCGGGAACCTGCAGGCGACGTACCCCCACCACGGATGGATCGTCGCCTCGATGATCATCGTCGGCATCATGGCCGTCATCGCCCTCGGACTGCTGGAGCCGGCCAACCTGGCCGTCCTCTTCGAGTTGAAGAAGCCCCAGCCCAACGGCGAGCGGATCGGGCGCCTCATGAAGGTGTTCATCTACACGGCCGGGATCACCGGGCTGCTGCAGATCGCCACCATCCTGATCATGACGTTCCTGGCCAGTCGATGACGACGACGACCGCACCCACGCCCCCGCCGGGGTTCGGCGAGCCCGACGCCGAGGACCTCCGCCAGGTCGACCTGCCGCCGGTCATGCCCATCGCCATCGTCACGCTGGCGATCGTCGTGTCCGGCGGGATCGTCGTGGCCGCACAGTACGGCCGTCATGCGCACCTGACCGTCCCCACGGTGCTCCTCGCCGTGGCCGCCGTGCTGCTGCTGGTGAACGCCGTGCTCGTCGCCCGCATCGGGGAGTTCGCCTGGCCGGTGTTCTTCCGGGTGCTGGGCTGGGCCCTCCTGGCGTACGCCGTGATCGCCGGCATCCTCGAGTACGTGTTCGTCTACGACCACACCCCGGCCCGGCTGCTGATCCTGTTCACCTGCATGCTCGTGCTGTTCGCCGTGGACGTGCCCCTGATGCTGTCCTACTCGGTGGCGCGCTGGCAGCCGCTCGACGCCTCGTAGACCTAGACCGGCACCGGCCCGCCCTCCCCGGGTCGCTCCCGGCAAGGTCCCCGGCAAGCAGATCCGACCACGCTCCTGGTCAACGACCCAACCGGCGCCCCGACCGGGGCCCACGGGTCCTGACCCCGAGGAGCGTCCCGTGTCCGTCCCCACCGTCGTCCCCCCACCGCACCGACCGCCGCGTCCCCTGCACGCCATGGGCCCGCGCCCGGGAGCCACGGGACCCGCGACCACGGGTCCGGTCCTGCGGATCGTCCCGTGGGTCGATCCGGTGGCCGACCCCCACGGGGTCGATCCGTGCAGCCGCTACGTCGAGCTGTACTGGCTGGGCGTGATCGGCCCGAGCACCACCTGGCTCCTCCGCCGGCTCAACTACGGGCTCGAGGTCCACGGTGACGGCTACGACCTGCACCTCGCCGAGACGGCCCGGTCGCTCGGCCTGGGCGACAAGATGGGCAAGAACGCACCGTTCCGACGGGCCCTCGCCCGGCTGGTCACCTTCGAACTGGCGCGGGCCCACGGCCCCGGCGAGCTCGCCGTGCGCACCCGCATCCCGCCGCTGCCGCTGCGGCACCTGAGCAGGCTGCCCGAGTCGCTCCAGCGCAGCCATCGCCGGTGGGTGGCCGAGCAGCAGCTCCCCGAGGTCGAACAGATGCGGCGGCGCGCACTGCGCCTGGCCACCGGGCTGGCCGACGCCGGCCACGACCGTCCGTCGATCGAGCGCCGGCTGGCCCAGTGGCAGTTCCATCCCGCCGTGGCGTTCCACGCCGCCGGTGCGGTGTGCGAGAGGCGCACGCGGGCCGACGGCGCGACAGCGGCCGCCGGCGGCACGACTGCCACCGCCGCCACATCGGCCACCGGGACCACGTCGCCAGGTCGGACGGAAGTGACGGCCGCGTCACCGGGTCACCCGGTGCCGGCCCCGCTCCGGCCGGTCCACCCGGCACTGGCGAGCCGGCCCGTGCAGTCCTGTGCGCCCGACCTGCCCGGACCCGTGCCGCCCGGGACGAGGTGACCCGGGCGGTCAGCCCGGCTCGGCCTCGTGTCCCGCCGGGGTGAGCCCCCAGTAGGAGTCGATCGGCTCCATCTCACCCTTGACCACCCGGTCGATCATCCGACAGATGGGGAGGTCGAGACCGTGCCGTTCGGCCAGCTCGAGGGCGACGTTGGCCGTGTTGACGCCCTCGGCCACCATGTGCATCTCGTCGAGGATGTCGGCGAGCTTGCGTCCCTTGCCGAGCTGCTCGCCCACGGCGCGGTTGCGGCTGTGCGGGCTCACACAGGTGGCGATCAGGTCGCCCATGCCGGCGAGACCCGCGAACGTCGCCGGCTTCGCCCCCATGGCCTCGCCCAGCCGGATCAGTTCGGCCAGTCCCCGGGACATGACGGCCGCCCGGGTGTTGTCACCGACGCCGAGACCCTCGCCGATGCCGGCGGCGATGGCGACCACGTTCTTCAGGGCTCCCCCCAGCTCGCAGCCGATGACGTCGTCGTTCACGTAGACCCGGAAGACGCCGCGGGTGAACACGGCCTGGATGGCGCAGGCCACCTCGAGGTCCTCGGTGGCGATCACGGCGGCCGCGGCCTTGCCCGACAGGATCTCGCTGGCGATGTTGGGCCCGGTCAGCGCGGCCACGGGGTGGCCCGGTACGACCTCCCTGATCACCTGGGTCATCCGGAGGTGCGAGCCCCGCTCGAGGCCCTTCGACAGGCTCACCACGGGGATCCAGGGGCGCATGGCCGGGGCGGCGTCGGTCAGCACCCGTCGGAAGCCCGAGGTCGGAACCCCCACCACCACGAGGTCGGCGCCGCACACCGCCTCGGCGAGGTCCGCGGTGGCCGTCAGCGCCGGGTCGAGTCCGAACCCCGGCAGGTAGGCGGGGTTCTCGTGGTCCTCGCGCACGGCGCGGGCGACCTCGGGATCGCGCGCCCACAGCACCGTGTCGTGCCGCGGTGCCACCAGCGATGCCACCGTCGTGCCCCACGACCCTCCCCCGAGGACTGCGATCTTCACGAGCCAGACGGTAGTGCAGGTGCCGGCCGGTGTCCCGGTTGCCGGAGGGAACGCGCCGCGACGCTCAGTGGCGCGGGCGCGCCGCCAGCCAGCGGGCGAACGGCTCGGAGGTGGCCAGTGCCACCACGGTGCGCACACCGAAGCCACTGCCGCCCTTGGTCTGGTACCCGCGGTTCTCGTCGGTGCGCGACGGGCCGGCGATGTCGAGATGGGCCCACGGCACGTCGGACACGAAGTTCTGCAGCAGGAGCGCGGCGCTGATCGTCCCCGCCTGGCCCGGCCGCCCGGTGTTCTTCATGTCCGCCACCTCGGACTCGATGTGCGTGGCGTAGTCGGCGTACAGCGGCAGCGGCCACGACGGCTCGCCGGCGCGGGAGCCGGCGGACTGCACGGCGGCGACCAGCTCGTCGTCGTTGCCGAGGAGCCCGGCGATCTCCTTGCCCAACGCCACGACGGCGGCCCCGGTCAGCGTGGCGAGATCGATGACGGCGTCGGGTCCGGACTCGACGGCCAGGGTCAGTCCGTCGGCCAGGACGAGCCGTCCCTCCGCATCGGTGTTCAGGACCTCGATGGTCCGGCCGCTCCGGGTGGTGAGCACGTCGCCCGGCTTGACGGCGGTGCCGCTCGGCAGGTTCTCCGTCATCGGCGTCCATGCCGTCACCGGGAGTCGGCCGCCCAGAGCGGCGATGGCGTCGAGGGCGGCCAGCACGGCGGCGGCCCCGCCCATGTCGGTCTTCATGGTCTCCATCCCGGTGGCGGGCTTGAGGGACAGCCCGCCCGAGTCGAAGGTGATCCCCTTGCCCACCAGTGCCAGGTGCGGTGTGCGACCGTCGAACTCGTAGGGGTCCGCGGGGCGGTACTCGACCCGGACCAGACGCGGCGGCCGGGCCGACCCGGCGGCCACGCCCAGCAGGCCTCCGAGCCGCTCCTCGACGATCCGGTCCTCGTCCCACACGTCGACCGTCAGCGTGGCGACGTCGACGAAGCGCTCGGTCACCACCTCGGCGAACCGCTGCGGGGTGAGGGTCCCGGCGGGCTCGTTGACCAGGTCGCGGGCCAGGGCCACGGCCCGGGCCACCTGGGCGCCCCGTGCCGCACCCCGGGCCATGGCGTCGGCGTCGTCGCCCCGCAGGACCAGGCCGTGCAGTTCGGGGGCGGGGTCGGCGCTGCGGAGCACGTCGAAGCGGTAGGAGGCCAGCGCACCCCCCTCGGCGGCGGCGGCGGCCACGTCGTCGGCCGCCCACCCCCCGACCTCGGGGAGGACCAGGAGGGCGGTGCCACCCGAACCGGCGGCGCGCACGAAGGCCGCCGTCGACCGCCGCACCGACTCCAGCCCGGCGTCGCCGGCGAGCCGGTCCTCGGCACCGACGCCCACCAGGACCACGTCGGGGGCCGGGTCACCACCGGCGGCGGCCGTGGGGCGACGCAGCACCAGGACCTGGGCCACCTTGCCGGAGAACCCCTGGCGCTCGCACCAGGCGGCGTCGAGGGCGTCGGGCAGCTCTACCTCCGGGAGCACCCCGGGGTGCCAGGCCGGTGACGGCCCCGCGGTGGTCGTGTGGACGGGTACGCCCACGACGGTCAGCCCGTCGGGGAGTCCGGCTGCGGGAAGGGTGGTCACGTCGATCACGTCGGTACTCCAGGTGGCTCGGGATCGGGGGTGGGGTCGGCGGGTCGGGTCGGTGGGTCGGGGTCGGCGGGTCGGCGGGCGGGTCCGGTCAGTCCGGTGTGCCGTCGTCCGCCCCGGTGTCCGCCCGGCGTGGGGCGCCGCGGGCCAGGAGGTGGTCCTGGCCCTCGACCCACCGGGCCAGGGCCCACAGCAGGTCGGACAGCCGGTTCAGGTACCGGCCCACGAGGGAGCCTTCGATGGGGTCGGCCACGAGCAGGCGCTCGGCCCGGCGCACGACGGTACGGGCGAGGTCGAGTGCGGCCGACGCCCGGTTCGCCCCCGGGATCACGAACTCGGTGGGCATCGACACCCGGGCGATGAGCCCGTCGATCCGACCCTCCAGCTCGGCCACCATCTCCTCGGTCACCAGCGTCCGGCCGGCCACCAGCTTCGACCGGTGCGACGGGTCGGTGGTGACCTCGGCCATCAGCACGTAGAGCTCGCGCTCCAGATGGGTGAGCAGCTCGTCCAGCTCGGAGCCGGGCTCGGCCTCGGCCCGGGCCATGCCCATGGCCGCCTGGGCCTCGTCGACCGTCCCGGTGACCTGCATGATGGACGCGTCCTTGCGGACGCGTCCCCCGTACAGGAGTCCCGTGGTCCCGTCGTCGCCGGTGCGGGTGTAGATCTTCAGCACGCCGTCATCACCGCACCGATGCTAAACGAACGGTGCCCGGGGCCCGTCGTCCACGCCGGAGGGGCCGTACGGCCGGACCGGGCCCGTCCCCCGGTATCGTTGGAGGGCTATGGCCGCCCACCCCACCGAATCCAGCTATCTCGAGGCCGTCGCCCGGCGCGTCGTCATCTTCGACGGCGCCATGGGGACCAACCTCCAGCTGGCCGGCCTGACCGCCGACGACTTCGGGGGCCCCGAGCTCGAGGGCTGCAACGAGCTCCTCGTGGTCACCAGGCCCGACGTCGTGGAGCAGGTCCACCGCTCCTTCTACGAGGTCGGCTGCGACGTCGTGGAGACCGACACGTTCGGTGCCTTCGCCCCCGTGCTGGCCGAGTACGGCCAGGGTCACCGGGTGCGCGAGCTGAACCTGGCCGCGGTGCGCCTGGCCCGCAACGCCGCCGAGGAGTTCGCCACGGCCGACCGGCCCCGGTGGGTGGCCGGCAGCATCGGCCCGGGCACCAAATTCCCCACCCTGGGCCAGACCCGGTACGCCGACCTGCGCGATGCCTACGAGGAGCAGTGCGACGCCCTCATCGAGGGTGGGGCGGACCTCATCATCGTCGAGACGGTCTTCGACCTGCTGCAGGCCAAGTCGGCGATCAACGGCGCCCGCCGGGCCATGCGGCGGGCGGGCGTCCGGCTCCCCGTCCAGTGCCAGGTCACCATCGAGCTCACCGGGACCATGCTCCCCGGCACCGAGGTCGGCGCGGCCCTGGTGGCGCTGCAGGCCATGGACGTGGACGTGATCGGCCTGAACTGCGCGACCGGGCCCTCCGAGATGTTCGAACCGCTGCGCCACCTGACCGGGCACGCCACGATCCCCGTCTCCTGTCTCCCGAACGCCGGACTGCCCTCGGTGGTCGACGGCGCCATGCACTACGACCTCGAGCCCCACCAGCTGGCCGAGTTCCACCGCCAGTTCGTGAGCGAGCTCGGCGTGTCGGTCATCGGGGGGTGCTGCGGCACCACCCCCGCCTACCTGGCCGCCGTGGTCGAGGCGTGCGCCGACCTCACCCCGGCCGCCCGCGCCCCCGAGCGCGAGGAGGGTGCCGCCTCCATCTACACCCATGTGCCGTTCACCCAGGACAGCTCGTTCCTGGTCGTGGGCGAACGCACCAATGCCAACGGCTCCAAGAAGTTCCGCGAGGCCATGCTCGACGGCGACTGGGACACCTGCGTGGCCATGGCCAAGGAGCAGGTCAAGGAAGGGTCCCACCTGATCGACGTGTGCGTCGACTACACGGGCGCCGACGGCGTGGCCGACATGGACGAGGTGGCCTCGCGCTTCGCCACCCAGTCGACGGCGCCGCTCATGGTGGACTCCACCGAGGCCCCGGTGGTGGAGGCGGCGCTGTCGTGGATCGGCGGCCGCGCCGTCATCAACTCGGTCAACCTGGAGGAGGGCGACGCCGAAGGCACCCGGCTCGACTCGTTCCTGACCCTGGCCAAGGAGTTCGGCGCCGCCGTGGTGTGCACGTGCATCGACACCGAGGGCCAGGCCCGCACCGCCGACTGGAAGGTGCGCGCCGCCCGGGCCATCCACGACGTCGCCGTCGGGCGCTACGGGCTGCGACCCGAGGACCTCCTGTTCGACCCCCTCGCCCTCCCGCTCTCCACCGGCATGGAGGAGAGCCGGCGGGACGGGATCGAGACCATCGAGGGGATCCGGCGCATCAAGGCCGAGCTGCCCGGCGTCTACACGGTGCTCGGACTGTCCAACGTGTCCTTCGGACTCAACCCGGCAGCCCGTCAGGTCCTCAACTCGGTCTTCCTCCACGAGTGCGTGGAGGCCGGACTCGACGCCGCCATCGTGCACGCGTCCAAGATCCTCCCCCTGGCCCGCATCGACGACCGGGCCCGTGAGGTGTGCCTCGACCTCATCTACGACCGACGCGCCGACGGCTACGACCCGCTCACCGAGCTCCTGTCCCTCTTCGAGGGGGCGACCGCGTCCACGGTGTCGGCCGCCGAGGACCGGTCGGACTGGACCGTCGAGCGCCGACTCGAGCGGCGCATCATCGACGGTGACCGCAACGGGATCGAGGCCGACCTCGACGAGGCCATGGCCCAGGGGCTGACGCCGCTGGTCATCATCAACGAATTCCTGCTGGCCGGCATGAAGACCGTCGGTGAGCTGTTTGCGTCCGGGGAGATGCAGCTGCCGTTCGTGCTCGGCTCGGCCGAGACGATGAAGACGGCCGTGGCCTACCTGGAGCCGTTCATGGAGAAGGCCGACCAGGGTGGCAAGGGGACCATGGTGCTGGCCACCGTGAAGGGCGACGTCCACGACATCGGCAAGAACCTGGTCGACATCATCCTCACCAACAACGGCTACACGGTCCGGAACCTCGGCATCAAGATCGGCATCAACGAGATGGTGTCGGCCGTCGAGGAGTTCGGGGCCGACGCCATCGGCATGAGCGGGCTGCTGGTCAAGTCGACGCTGATCATGCGCGAGAACCTGGAGGAGCTCAACCGGCGCGGACTGGCCCACATCCCGGTCATCCTCGGGGGAGCCGCCCTGACCCGCACCTACGTGGAACGCGACCTGCGCCAGGTGTACGACGGCCGGCTGTTCTACGGCAAGGACGCCTTCGAGGGCCTGCGCACCATGGACCGGCTGGTCGAGCTGGCCCGCACCGGAGAGGACGACCCGGGGTTCGGCACCGAGCTCGGCGGTCGCGACCTCGGCCCGCGCAAGAGCGAGCTGCGCAAGCAGGCCGCCGACGAGGCGCGGGCGCGCGGCGAGTCGCTGCCCGCACGCGCCCCCGGGGTGGCCTCTGACAACCCGGTGTTCGCCCCGCCCTTCGTGGGCAGCCGGGTGGCGAAGGGGATCGCCGTCGACGACATCGCCACCTACCTCAACGAGACGGCGCTGTTCCGCAACCAGTGGGGCTACCGTCCCGAGGCCGGCGAGGACGACCCCGCGTTCAAGGAGCGGGTTCGGTTCCGGCTCCGCGAGGAGCTGTCCACGGCCAAGTCCGGCCAGCTGCTCGTGCCCCAGGTGGCCTGGGGCCACTTCGCCGCCAACGCCGACGGGAACGACCTGGTGATCTGGACCGACGCCGCCCGCACCACCGAGCGGATGCGGTTCGCCTTCCCCCGCCAGGTGGAGGACCCGTACCTGTGCATCGCCGACTTCTTCCGGACCGTCGACTCGGGCGAGGAGGACTGGGCCAGCTTCCAGGTGGTGACCATGGGTCCGCGGGTGTCCGAGGAGGCGGCCCGGCTGTTCGCCGACGACGAGTACCAGCAGTACCTCCATCTCCACGGACTGGGGGTCGAGATGGCCGAGGCACTGGCCGAGTACTGGCACCATCGCATCCGCGAGGAACTCGGGTTCGCCGACCAGGACGGCCCCACCCTGACCGGGCTGTTCCGCCAGAAGTACCGCGGTGGGCGCTACTCGTGGGGCTACCCGGCCTGCCCGCGACTCGAGGACAACGCCCTGGTGGTCGAGCTGCTCGAGGCCGAGCGCATCGGCGTGGAGGTCAGCGAGGGCTTCCAGCTGCACCCCGAGCAGTCCACCACGGCCATCGTCTGCCACCATCCCCAGGCCAAGTACTTCGTCGCCTGAGACGGCCCGGTGGAAGGACCTCCGGAGACCCTGCGACCGGTCGGAATCGCAACCGATCCGCACTCGAACAGCCACGTACGGTCCAGGGGGTCGGGCGTAGAATTCCCGTGTGGGAATGCTCGCCGTCGGATCCGGGCAGTCGGGGACGCTGTCGGGGACCTCGACGCTCGAACTCGACCTGGTGGCCGCCGCCGTCGTGCTGGGCGTCGCCCTCCTCGTGATCCGCGCCATCCGTTCCGCAGGTGTGCGCCGTCGCCGGGCCGCCGGCTCGGCCTACTTCGACCGCGACGCCGCCCACTACGGCCCGACCGGTCTCACCGCTTCGCACACCGGCGACCCGGTCAGCCGGCTCGGTGCGTCGTCGAACGCCCGACGTCGCGCCGGTGAGCCCATGGCTCCGACGTTCGCCGCCCCCCGGGCCGGGACCCGGAGCCCCCACGCCGCCCAGCCACCCGCGGCCGTCGCCCCGGTGACCCGTACCCCGACCTCGCCCGGTGCCGTCCCGCTGCACTCGACCACCCTGGCCACGCCGACCGCGGTGCCCGTGGCCCCCGGGACCGGGGTCCCCCGACCGGCCGACGGGCCGTCGATGGCCGAACCACCGGTGGCCGATCCCGGTTCCGGCTGGAGCGAGCCTGCCGTCGCCCATCCGGTTCCCGGCCCCCTGCCGTCGCTCCGGCCGCGCGGGGTGCGGCCACCCGACCTGCCGGCCATGCCCCCGCCGCCCCCGTCCGACCGGCCGTCGTCACCGGCCCGACCCGGCTGACGGCCCGGCCACCTGACGACCTGACTCGGCTGACGGCCCGGGCCACCTGACGATCGGCGTCAGAGCGCGAGCGTCGCGCCTCCGTCCACCACCACGGCGGCGCCGTTGACGAACCCTGCCTGGGCCGAGCACAGGAACGCGGCCACCGAACCGAAGTCGGCCGGATCACCCATGACCCCGGCGCCCCCCAGCTCCTTCATCCGGTCGGTGGCGTGGGGACCGGGGCAGATCATGTTGATGGTGATCCCGCTCCCCTCCGACGCCAGGTCGTGGGCCGCCGTCTTCAGCCAGCCCCACAGGCCGACCCGGGCGGTGTTGGACAGCGCCAGCACCGGCGACGCCTGCTGCACCGTGTAGGAGGTGATGCAGCAGATCCGGCCCCACCCGACCGCCCGCATGTGGGGCAGCGCCTCCCGGGTGAGCCGCACCGAGGTGAGGAGGTTGGCGTTGATCGCCGCCTCGAGCGCCTCGTCCGACTGGTCGATCGCCCGCCCCGGGGGCGGTCCGCCGGCGTTGGCCACCACGATGTCCAGGCCGCCGAAGCGCTCGACGGTGGCGGCCACGAGCCGGGCGGGCTCGGCCGGGTCCGTGACGTCCCCGGCGCGGACGTCGACCTCGGCCCCGGCGGCATGCAGGGCGTCACGCGCCCGCCCGAGGGTCCCCGGGTCGCGGCCGGAGAGCATGACCCGCACGCCCTCGGCGGCCAGCGCCTCGGCCGTCGCCCGCCCGAGTCCACGGGACCCGGCCGTCACCAGCGCCACCTTGCCGTCGATCCCCAGGTCCATGCGCCTGCTCCCTCCGTGTCCGATCCGGTCGTCCACCGCCGTGCAGCGGTCCGGGTGTGCACCCGCACGGAGCGCGGGCTGCGGCCCGCTCCCCGGTGCCGGTGCCGTTCTCAGGCGTCGACCACCACCAGGTGGTGGTCGACGGCGTTGAGCGGCTGCGGTCGTCCGTCGTCCCCGACGACGACGATGTCCTCCAGCCGCATGCCGAAGCGGCCCGGCTGGTAGATCCCCGGTTCCACCGAGAATGCGTGCCCGGGGACCAGCATCTCGTCGTTGCCGACCACCAGGTACGGGTCCTCGTGCTCCTCGATGCCGATGCCGTGTCCGGTGCGGTGCACGAACAGGTCGCCGTAGCCGGCGGCCTCGATGACGTCCCGGGCCACCCGGTCCACCGACGCGGCGGTCACACCGGCGCACGCGGCGCCCACGGCCGCCTGCTGCGCCTCGAGCAGCACGGCGTAGCAGGCGGCGACCTCGTCGGTCGGGGTGCCGGTGACGACCGTGCGGGTGATGTCCGAGCAGTAGCCGGGGCCGTCGTCGAGGGCCAGGGTGCCACCGAAGTCGCACACGACCGTCTCGTGGCGGCCGATGACCCGGCTGCCCGGCTCGTGATGGGGGCTGGCGGCGTTCGGCCCGCTGCCGACGATGGCGAAGTTGACGGCGCGGTGCCCCTCGGCGATCAGCAGCTCACCCAGCCGGGCCGACACCTCGGCCTCGGTCCGACCGACCATCGGGATGCCGCCGGACTGCAGGACCCCGGCCACCCGGTCGGCTGCGGCGCCGGCGGCCCGCAGGGCGGCGACCTCGTCCGCGTCCTTCACGGCCCGGATCGGGGACGTGACCCGGGAGGCCTCCACCCACTCGGCGTCCGGGAGGCGCTGCTGCAGGGCGAGCAGCGTCGTGGCCCAGGCCCGGTCGGACACGGCGAGGCGGGCGGCCGGACCCCGGGCGAGGAGGTCGACCACCAGGTCGACCGGATCCTCGGCATCGGACCACGGGCGCAGGTCGACGGGCCCACCCGCACCGGGGACACGGGGCGCCTCGAGCCCCGGCACCACCAGCACCGGGTCGCCCGCCGCCGGTAGGACCAGCAGGGTGAGCCGCTCGAGGGGCATGGCCGTGTAGCCGGTCAGCCACGGGAGGTCGGCGCCGTGCGACAGGAGGAGCACGTCCACCCCCAGGGTCACCATCCGCTCCCGCACACGGGTGATCCGGTCGGTCCGGGCGCCCCCGCTCACGACCGCACCCCCGCCGACGACAGCCGCACCGGGACGCCGCCGGTCGACGCGTCGGCCGCCTCACGGGCGTGGTAGCTGGAGCGGGTCAGGGGCGACGCCTGGACGTGGGCGAAGCCGAGGGCCTCGCCGGCCCGGCGCAGGTCGTCGAACTCCTCGGGTGTCCACCAACGGGCCACCGGCAGGTGCCTGGCGCTCGGCCGCAGGTACTGGCCCAGGGTCACGATGTCGACACCGACGGCCCGCAGGTCGGCCAGGGTGGCCAGCACCTCGTCCTCGCGCTCCCCCATCCCGAGGATGACGCCCGACTTGGTGGTGAGCCCGGCGGCCGCCGAGCGGGCCAGGACGGTGAGGCTGCGTGCGTACCCGGCCGAGGGTCGCACGGCCCGCTGCAGGCGCGCCACCGTCTCGATGTTGTGGTTCAGCACGTCGGGACGGGCGTCCAGGATGGCGGCGAGCGACGTCCGGTCTCCCTTGACGTCCGAGACGAGCACCTCCACCGCGGTGCCGGGACTCGACCGCCGGACGGCCCCGATGGTGGCGGCGACGGCTCCGGCACCACCGTCGGGCAGGTCGTCACGGGCGACGCAGGTGATGACCGTATGGGCCAGGCCCATGCGGGCGACGGCCTCGGCCACCCGCCCGGGCTCGGTCCGGTCGAGCGGCAGGGGATGGCGGGTGTCCACCTGGCAGAAGCCGCAGGCCCGCGTGCACCGCGAGCCGTTGATCATGAAGGTGGCGGTGCCGTCGGACCAGCACTCGAAGATGTTGGGACAGCCCGCCTCCTCGCACACCGTGACCAGGTCGCGGTCCCGGATGTCCCGCTGCAGCTCGAGGAACCCGTCGGCCATGGTGGCCTGCACCCGCAGCCACTCGGGCTTCCGGGCCGAGATGGCCAGCCCGGCCGACGGGTCGACGCCCGAGCGGGCCAGCCGCCGGTGCAGGGCGGAGGTCGGTCCGACGGCGTCGGTCCTGCGGAGGGCGACGGGAACGCCGCCGCCCGCCGTACCGGCCCCCGCCACGGCTCCGACCACAGCTCCGACCGCAGCGGCTCCGGCACCGTCGGTCACGGCGGCCACGTCGTCGAGCGGTCCCCACACCGACGCGGCGGCGTCGAGCACGGCGGCCACGGCGTCGGCCAGGGAGACGTCGAGGCCCTCGGCGGCCAGGGAGGTGACCGGGCGGTCGGCGATCCCGCACGGGACGATGTGACCGAACATCGACAGGTCCGTGGTCACGTTGAGGGCGAATCCGTGGGTGGTGCGACCCCGCGCCGTGCGCACCCCGATGGCGGCGACCTTGCGGGGGCCGTCGGCGCCCGTACCCGTGGCACGGGGGTCGACCCAGACGCCCGGGTAGCCCTCGAGGCGACCCACCCGCTCCGCCGGCAGGCCCAGGAGGACCAGTGCCCCGATGACGACGTCCTCCACCCGGCGGACGTGCTCGGGGCCGTGGTGGGGTCCGGCGCCGACCGTGCGGATCGGGTAGCCGACCAGCTGGCCCGGGCCGTGGAAGGTCACGTCACCACCGCGGTCGACGTCCACCAGCTCGGCGCCGACCGTGGCCGGGTCGACCAGGACATGGGTGGCGTCGGCGTTGACCCCGAGCGTGTACACGGGCGGGTGCTCGAGGAGCAGGAGGTAGTCGTCGTCGGACCGGGCGGCGACGGCGCGCTGGAGGTCCCAGGCCTCGGCGTAGGGGACGCGACCCAGCCAGCGCGCCCTCACCGTGGGCGTCCTGCGACGGTCGTCCTCGACATCGTCCCCGTCACCCCGGCTACAGCTCGCCGACCCAGTCGCGGTCGTCGAGGATGGCGGCCAGCCGGGCCAGGAACCGGGCCACGTAGGCGCCGTCGACGGCCCGATGGTCGAAGTTCATGGCGACGAGCCCCACCGAGTGGATCCCGATGGACTCGGTGCCGTCCGGCAGCTCGACCACGACCGGCTTCCGGGACACGCCGTCGGTGGACAGGATGGCCACCTGGGGCTGGTTGATGATCGCGCCCGTGATCAGCGTGCCGAACGGCCCGGCGTTGGTGATCGAGAAGGTCCCGCCGCTGATGTCGTCGAGGCTCAGCCGCTTGGTGCGGGCCCGGTCGGCGACGTCGCGGATCCGGCGGGCCATGCCGCGCAGGTTGAGCTCCTCGGCCCGGTGCACGACGGGGACGATCAGTCCCTCGTTGTCGAGATCGACGGCGATGCCGAGGTTCAGGTCGTGGTGCACCACCAGGGCGTCGTCACCGACCGACGCGTTCAGGTGGGGGAACTCGGCGAGCGCCTCGACCGTGGCACGGGCCACGAAGGGGAGGTAGGTGAGGGTGAACCCCTCCTCCTCCCGGAAGCGCTCACCGTGGAGCCGGCGCACCTGCTCGACCCGTTCGTAGTCGATCTCCCGCACCATCAGCGTGTGGGCCGACGTGGCCTTGGACCGGACCATGTGCTCCGCCGTCCGGCGGCGGATGTTGGTGAACGGGACGACCTCGTCGCGGCCGGCGGCCGGGCCCGCGGCCGGCGCGGCGGCCGGCGCCACCGCGGGCGCTCCCGGGGGGACGGGTGCGGCGGCAGGCACCGCCGGCATGCTGGGCACCGGGGACGGCGCCGCTCCGTGTTCGATCACCGACTCCACATCGGCGCGGGTGATCCGACCGCCGAGACCACTGCCCTGGATCGACGCCGGATCGAGCCCGTGCTCGTCCAGCAGGCGACGGACCACCGGCGACAGCACCCGTGACTGGGTGACGGACCCCGGCGGGACGGGACCGTTCGTCGCCGGTGCCGCGGGGGCGGCGACCGGTCCGGGCGGCGTCGGTCGGGGTGACGTCGGAGGCACCGGGGCGGCGACCACGGGGGCCGGCGGGGCGACCGCAGGCGTCGGGGCGGGGGCGGGGGCGGGGGCGGGGGCGGGGGCGACCGCAGTCGTCGGGGCGGGGGCGGGGGCGTGGGGGGCGACGCCAGCCGGCGGTCCCGGCGGGGCGGGCGTCGCCGCAGCCGCAGCCGAAGCCGCCGGGACAGCCGTGGCGGCCCGGGCGTCGCCGTCGATGACGGCCAGGGGCACGCCCACGTCGACCGTGTCACCCTCTTCCACCAGGATGGCCGTGAGCACCCCGTCGGCCGGGGAGGGCACCTCGGAGTCGACCTTGTCGGTGGAGACCTCGAAGAGCGGCTCGTCACGGGCGACCGTGTCGCCGACGGCCTTGAACCACTTCGTGATGGTCCCCTCGGTCACGGTCTCGCCGAGCTGCGGCATGGTCACGTCAGGCAACGTGCAGTCCCCTTCCGGTCAGTGCCAGCACCGTCTCGCCGAAGGTCTCGGAGAGCGACGGGTGCGGCTGGACGAACTGTGCCACCTCGTCGGCGGTGGCCTCCCAGTTGACGGCGAGGTAGCCGGCGCCGAGCTGCTCGGTCACCCACGGGCCCACCATGTGCACGCCCAGGATCCGACCGGTGGTCCCGTCCGGACGACGCTCGGCCACCAGCTTCACCATGCCCTCGGTCTCCCCGATGATGCGGGCTCGGCTGTTGCCACCGAACGGGTCCTTCTTGACCACGACGTCGAGTCCGGCGGCACGGGCCGCGGCCTCGGTCATCCCGGCGAACGCCACCTCGGGGTGGCAGTAGATGGCCCAGGGCACCCGCGCGTAGTCGACCGGCACGACGGGCTCGCCCAGGATCGACTTGACCACCACGATCGCCTCGGCGAAGGCCACGTGGGCCAGCTGCGGGGTACCGGCGACCACGTCGCCCACCGCCCACACGCCGGGGGCGGACGTGCGCATGAGCGCATCGGCCACCACGGACCCCCGCTCGTCGATGGTCACACCGGCGTCGTCGGACACCAGGCCCTCGGAGCGCGGGCGTCGACCGACCGACACCACCACGGCGTCGACGGCCAGCTGCCCGCCTTCGCCGTAGGAGACCACGGTGCCGCCCGAGGCCGACGGCGTGTGGCCGTGGAGGGTGACTCCGGCCTTGACGTCGATCCCCCGCTTCTTGAACGACCGGGCCACCGTGCGCACGACGTCCTCGTCGCACCCGTTGAGGATGGTCGGCAGTGCTTCGAAGATCGTCACGCTCGAGCCCAGGTCGGCGAACATCGAGGCGAACTCGCAGCCGATGGCGCCGCCACCGACGACCGCCACCGACGCCGGCAGCGCGTCGAGGGCCAGCACCTCGTCCGACGTCATCACGACCGTGCCGTCGACGTCGAATCCGGGGATGGTCCGGGGCACCGACCCGGCGGCCAGGACGATGTCGTCACCGGTCACCTCGGCGGTGGTCCCGTCGTTGCCGGCGATGCGGACCCGGTGGCCGCCGAGCAGCGTGCCGCATCCGTTGAACACGGTCACCCCACGTCCCTTCAGCAGGCCGGACAGCCCGCCGAAGAGCTGGTCCACGACCTGCTGCTTGCGCTCCTGGCTCACCGAGAACTTGACGGTCGGCCCGGTCTGGTCGGCGCCCGCCATGATCCCGAATTCGGCGGCGGAGCGCACCGTGCGGTGGACGGCGGCGGTCTCCAGGAACGCCTTGGCCGGAACGCAGCCCCGGTGGAGACAGGTGCCGCCGACCTTGTCCAGCTCGATCAGCGCCACCGACAGCCCGGCGGCTGCGCCGTACAGGGCGGTGGCGTACCCACCCGGCCCCCCACCGACCACGACCACGTCGAACGTGTCCGATTCCCCCGGTCCTGCACCTGCTCCCCCCGCTGCGGTCTGCTCGCTTGCCACCTCGGGTTCCGTGGGAACCACCTCCATCGGGATGTCGTCGTGTGGGCCGTCGGGCGGTGGTGCGTCCGGACGGCCCGTGTCACCCCGAGCCTACCGGTCCACACCCGGCCCCCACCTCGGCCCCGCTGCGGCGTCGGTGGGTGCGGATCAGCCGCCGACCGGCTCCGGCCTCCGCCCGACGGCGGACACCAGCGGTGCGGTGGTGACCTCCAGCCGCCCGGCCGCCAGGTTGGCGAGGTGCCGGTCCACCTCGGCGTCGGTGGCGAGCCCGGCGGCGACCAGCCCGGTGCGGACCTGCTCGACGGTGACCCGCTCGAGGACGGCGCCGACCGGGCCCGCCAACGGGAACCAGGCGTCCGCCGTCACGTCCACCAACCCCGCCTCGTGCAGCAGACGAGGCAGGGTCCTCCCGAAGGCCAGGTCCGCCCCGCGCCCGGCCAGCTGCGAGCGGAACCCGGACCGGATCCGGTTGGCCAGCTCCTCGCCCGGTCCGGTCCCGTCGACGCACGCCAGGGGCTGCAGCTCGGGGTCGGCGTCCTCCAGCACCAGCCAGCCGCCGGGACGGAGCGCGTCCACCAGCGTCCGCAGGACCTCGGCCCGGCCGGGGAGGTGGACGAGCACGAGCCGGGCGTGGACCAGGTCGAAGGGTCCGGCGGGCGGTGGGTCGGCGGTGACGTCGTGGACCAGGGTCGTCACCCCGGCGGGCGGCGTCCCGAACCGGGACAGGTCGAGGTCGGTGGCCAGGACCGAGCCGGTGGGTCCCACGGTCCGGGCCAACCACCCGCTCACGGTGGGTCCTCCCGCCCCGACCTCCCAGCACCGCCACCCGGGGCCCACACCGGTGGCGGCCAGGTGGCGCTCCGTCGCCGGGTCGAACAGCTCGGCGATGGCGGCCAGGCGGGTGGCTGCGCCGTCCAGCCGGTTGTCCAGCAGGTACCCCCCACCGTCGCCGGTGCAGTGGCCGGGGCCCGTCCCCCCACCCGGGGCCGGGGCCGCGGTGCTCAGGACAGCACCCGCCGGCGGAAGTTCCGGAGCCCGATGCCCAGGAACAGGGCCAGGAACGCCACGAGGACCGGGTAGATCACGTACAGCGGCATGTGGGGCGCGTCGGTGAACGCCGCCCGCATCCCCTCGTTGATGTAGATCAGCGGGTTGACCAGCACCAGCGTCTGCAGCCAGTGCCAGCCGCCGACCTGGACCGGCGCCAGCCGGGTGTAGGCGTAGTAGGTGCCGCCCAGGAACGTCACCGGCAGGATGATGAAGCCGAACATGAGCCCGATGTTGCGGGGTTCGAAGCTCGTCCCGAGGAGGAGGCCGAGGGAGGCCATGGTCACGCAGGCGAGCGGCACGGCGGTGACGATCACCCACCAGTGGAGGGACAGGTGCGCCTCCACCCCCTTGGCGTGGACGACCGAGGCGATGGGGAGGACCAGGGCCGCCGACAGCAGCCCCTGGGCGGCACCGGACAGGACCTTGGCCATGGCCACCAGCCAGATGGGGCAGGGGGCCTGCACCCGGTCCTCGATCTCGCGGGTGTAGCCGAACTCCTGGGACATGGTCAGGGCCACCGACTGCACGCCCTGGAACAGGATGGAGATGCCGACCACCCCGGGGACGAGGATGGTGGCGAAGGCCGACTGTGCCGCCGGGTCCGCCCCGCCGATCCCCTGGCCGATCTTGGGGAAGACGTACAGGAACACGAAGCAGAGCAGGAAGGGCTGGATGAGGGTGCGGGCCACGAACTCGAAGAGGTGCTTGCGCAGCACGAGCAGGTCCCGGAGGATCAACGCCCACAGGGCCAGCCGGCCGGCGGTGAACGTCGTGTGCTCGGGACGGAGGTGGACCGGGGGCCCGGCCGCGGGTGCGTCGACGACGGCCATCAGTCGCGCAGCTCCTTCCCGGTGAGGCTGATGAACACGGTCTCGAGCGTGGGCTCCGCCACCGACACGTCGAGCACCGGGAAGCCGGCGTCCTCGGCGCCGGTGACCACGGCGGGCAGGAGCCGGTCGGTCCCCTTCACGTGGAGCTCGACGCCGCCGTCCACCGTCCGGCAGCGGGTCACCCCGGGGATCCGCTCCTCGAGCGCCCGGGACAGCGCCCCGGGATCACCGGACGACATGACCGTCACGATGGTGTCGGCGTCGACCCGGCGCTTCAGGGCGTCGGGCGAGTCGAGGGCGAGGATCCGACCCTTGTCCATGATCGCCACCCGGCCGCACAGCTGCTCGGCCTCCTCCATGTAGTGGGTGGTGAGGAGGATGGTCTGCCCGCCGTCGTTCAGCTCGCGGAGGACCTCCCACAGGGCCAGGCGGCTCTGGGGGTCGAGACCGGCGGTCGGTTCGTCGAGGAACAGGACGGCGGGCCGGTGGAAGATGGCCCGGGCGACCATGAGCCGCTGGGCCATCCCGCCCGACAGCGCGTAGACCGACGCGGTGGCCCAATTGCGCAGTTGGAACTGTTCGAGGAGCCGGTCGGCCTCGCGGCGGGACGCCTTCGCCGGGATCCCGAAGAGTCGGCCGTGGAAGTACAGGTTCTCCCACACCGTGAGCTGCCGGTCGAGGGTGTTCTGCTGGCTGACGATCCCGAGGATCTGCTTGGCCAGCGCCGGGTGGGCCACGACGTCGATGCCGGCGACGTGGGCCGTGCCCGAGGTGGGGACCACACGGGTGGTCAGCATCCCGGCCGTCGTGGTCTTGCCGGCGCCGTTCGGTCCGAGGAGACCGAAGATCTCGCCGTGGTGCACGACCAGGTCGAGGTCGTCCACCGCACGGAAGTCGGACCCGGCGTAGACCTTGGTCAGGCCCTGGGTGCGGATGACGTCCGTCACCCCGTCGGCAGGTCCGGCGTCGGTGGTTCGGGTGGTGGTGGTCATGGGAACGTCCCGACCCTATCCCCCGGTCCCGGCCGACCGGTCAACCCGCTCCGACCCCGATCCACCCGTCGCCCCGCTCCGGTCGAGCGGTCGCCGGTGGGCGCCGCACCCCGGCCCGGGGGCGCAGGTGCGGTGCCCACTGCGGCGGTACTGCTACTTGGGCGGCATCCGGATGCCGCCGTCGAGACGGATGACCTCGGCGTTGAGGTAGCTGTTGGCGGCGATGTGGGCCACCAGCTCGCCGTACTCGGCCGGGTTGCCCAGGCGCTTGGGGAAGTTCACCGACTGGGCCAGCGCGTTGCGGGCCTCGTCGGGCAGCATGGCCAGGAGCGGGGTGTCGAACAGACCCGGGGCGATGGCCAGGACCCGGATGCCGACGACCGCGAGGTCACGGGCGGCGGGCAGGGTCATGCCGACGACGGCACCCTTCGAGGCCGAGTAGGCCAGCTGGCCGATCTGGCCGTCGAAGGCGGCCACCGACGCGGTGTTCACGATGACGCCGCGCTCGCCGTGCTCCTGGGGCTCGACCTGGGCGATGGCCGAGGCGGCCTTGGTCATCACGTTGAACGTGCCGATGACGTTCAGGTCCTGGATGAACTTGAACGGGGCGAGGTCGTGGGGCGAGCCGTCCCGGTTGATGACACGACCGACCCAGCCCGTGCCGGCGCAGTTGACGGCGATGCGCAGGTTGCCCCCGTCGGCCGCCTGGTCGACCGCCTTCTGGCAGTCGTCGGGGTCGGTGACGTCGCCGGCCACGTAGTTGGCGGTCCCGCCGATCTCGGCGACGACCTCCTTGGCCCGCTCCTCGTTCCGGTCGAACACGGTCACGCGCACGCCTTCGGTGGCGAGCTTGCGGGCCGTGGCCTCACCGAGGCCCGAGGCCCCGCCGGTGATGATTGCTGAACTTCCGTTGATCTCCATGCCGAGAGATTACGGGAGCAGCCGCCCCTGGCCCAAACCGGTGTCCGGCGGGGGGCCGGACGGGTCCTGGCGGGCCGCGGCGGCGGTGGCCAGCGCGTCGACCACGTCGTTCATCCGGTCCCCCGAATGCCCCTTCACCCAGGCGAAGGTCACCGGACGGGTCGGGTCGAGCGCCAGGGCGAACAGCCGCTCCCACAGGTCGCGGTTGGCCACCGGCCTGCCCTGGGAGTTCTTCCACCCCCGACGCTTCCACCCCGCGTGCCACTGCTGACGGAAGCAGTTCACCACGTAGGTGGAGTCGCTCACCACGTGCACCGGACCCGGCAGGGTCTCGAGTGCCCGGATGACGGCCAGGACCTCCATGCGCTGGTTGGTGGTGTGGGGCTCGCCGCCGGAGTCGGACGGCCCGCCGTCGACCGCCCACGCCCAGCCCCCGGGCCCGGGGTTCCCCAGGCACGAGCCGTCGGTGTAGGCGATGGTGGGGGCGTCGTCCATGGACCCAGCATGCCCGGTCACGGGCGTCCCCCGGGACACACCCCGCCGCCGCACGCCGGGGGCCGACGGGTCCGACCGGCGGCGACGAGTGACCCCGCCGGACCGGGGCGCGGCGCTGCGCCGGGAGATGACGACGTGTCCGCCCGTTGCAGTGGGAACATGGGGACGATGCTGTTCGACGGCGTTTCCCACCAGCTCCCCGATGCCGACCCGGGCGAGACCGCGGAGTGGCTGGCGGCGTTCGACGACGTGGTCCGGGTCCACGGGCGCAACCGGGCCCGGTACCTGCTCATGCGGGTGCTGGAGCGGGCCCGCCAGTCCCAGGTCGACTTCCCGGTCACGGTGACCACCCCGTACGTCAACTCCATCCCGTCGGACGCCGAGCCCGAGTTCCCCGGCGACGAGGACCTCGAGCGCCGGATCCGACGGTTCATCCGCTGGAACGCGGCGGTCATGGTGGTGCGGGCCAACATCCGGTCCGACGCCATCGGCGGGCACCTGGCCACCTACGCCAGCTCCGCCGCCCTCTACGAGGTCGGGTTCAACCACTTCTTCCGGGGCAAGGACGGCGGACCGGGCGACCAGGTCTACTTCCAGGGCCACGCCTCCCCCGGGATCTACGCCCGGGCCTTTGTGGAGGGCCGGCTGACGGAGGCGCAGCTCGACAACTTCCGGTTCGAGGTGGGAGGCGACGGACTGTCGTCGTACCCCCATCCCCGGCTGATGCCGGACTTCTGGGAGTACCCGACCGTCTCGATGGGGCTCGGGCCGGTCAACGCCATCGCCCAGGCCCACCTGGCCCGGTACCTGGCCGCCCGCGGCCTCGCCGACACCTCGCAGAGCCGGGTGTGGGGCTTCGTGGGCGACGGTGAGTTCGACGAGCCGGAGACGATGGCCCTGCTCGGCATGGCCGGTCGTGAGCAGCTCGACAACCTCACGCTGGTCGTCAACTGCAACCTGCAGCGTCTGGACGGGCCGGTGCGGGGCAACGGCAAGGTCATCCAGGAGTTCGAGGCCACGCTGCGCGGGGCGGGATGGAACGTGATCAAGGTCGTCTGGGGCCGTACCTGGGACGACCTCCTCGCCCGGGACGTCGACGGCCTGCTCCTGGCCCGGATGAACGAGACGGTGGACGGCGAGTTCCAGAAGTACGCCACCGAGTCGGGGGCCTACATCCGGGAGCACTTCTTCGGCCCCGACCCGAGGCTGCAGGCCCTGGTGGCCCACCTGAGCGACGCCGAGCTGCAGAGCCTCCCCCGGGGTGGACACGACTACCGCAAGCTGTACGCCGCCTACCGCGCCGCCGTCGAGCACACCGGCGCCCCCACGGCCATCCTGGCCAAGACGGTGAAGGGCTGGACACTCGGCCCCGAGATCGAGTCCCGCAACGCCACCCACCAGATCAAGAAGATGACCAGGGGTCAGCTGCGGGCCCTGCGCGACCGGCTCTCGCTCCAGGACGAGATCGCCGAGGCCGACCTCGATGCCGACCTCCCCCCGTACTGCCGCCCGGACCCCGACGCGCCCGTGGGCCGCTACCTGGCCGAGCGGCGGCGGGCGCTGGGCGGACCGCTGCCCCACCGGGTGGTGCGTGCCGCGCCGCTGCCGGCACCGGATCCGGGGGCGTTCGCCGACCTGCACGCCGGCTCGGGCCGTCAAGCGGTGTCGACCACCATGGCCTTCGCCCGCCTCCTGCGCACGCTCACCCGCGACCCGTGGATCGGTCGCCGCATCGTGCCCATCGTCTCGGACGAGGCCCGGACCTTCGGACTGGAGTCGCTCATCAGCGAGGTGCAGATCTACGCGCCGGGCGGACAGCGCTACACGCCCGTGGACGCCGGTCTCGCCCTCCACTACGCCGAGGGGGCCGCCGGCCAGGTCCTCCAGGAGGGGATCACCGAGACCGGGGCGACGGCCACGTTCACGGCAGCGGCCACCGCCTACGCCACCTGGGGGGAGGCTCTCGTCCCCTGCTACCTCTCGTACTCGATGTTCGGCTTCCAGCGCGTCGGCGACCTGCTGTGGGCACTGGGCGACGCCCGGGGTCGCGGCTTCCTGCTCGGGTGCACCGCCGGGCGCACCACCCTGAACGGCGAGGGCCTCCAGCACCAGGACGGCCACTCGCTCCTCCTGGCGTCGGCCTACCCGTCGGTGGCCGCCTACGACCCGGCGTTCGCCTACGAGGTGGCGTTGCTGGTGGAGGACGGCATCCGGCGGATGACGGGGCCGTACGCCGAGGACCGCTACTGGTACCTGACCCTGTACAACGAGAACTACCCGATGCCGGCCCTGCCCGCCGACCCGGCCGAGGCCGAGCGGGTGCGTCTCGGCACCATCCGCGGCCTCTACCGCTTCGCCGGGCCCCCCGAGGGGGTGGCCGCCGACGCCCCCCGTGCCAGCATCCTGTTCTCGGGAACCGCATGGCGGGCGGCCGAGGAGGCCCGGCAGCTGTTGGCCGACGGGTGGGGCGTGGCCGCCGACACCTGGTCGGTCACCTCGTACAAGTCGCTGCGCGAGGACGCGCTGTCGGCCGAGCGCCGTGGACGGCTCCATCCCGACGAGCCGGTCCCGGTGCCGCTGGTGGCCGAGTCGCTGGGCGACGGGGACGGCCCGGTGGTCGCCGTCAGCGACTACGTGCGGGCCGTGCCCGACCAGGTCGCCCGGTGGGTCCCCCGACCCTTCACCTCGCTCGGGACCGACGGCTTCGGCCGGTCCGACACCCGTGAGGTGCTGCGCCGCTTCTTCGAGACCGACGCCGCCCACGTGGTGGTGGCCGTGCTCGGCGGACTCGAGCGCGCCGGCGCCCTGCCCCGGGGAACCACGGCCAAGGCCGTGGTCGCCTACGGCATCGACCCCGACGCCACCGACCCCTGGTCGGTCTGACCGTCCGACGACCGTTCGGCGCCGGGCCGACAGGTCCCACGGGCGGCCCTGCCGGAGTCCGTCCGGCCCCCGGCTAGCCTTGACCCGTGCTCTGGCTCACCGGTGACACCGATGCGGACGCACTCCTCGCGTCCGAACCTCTGGCCCTGCTCATCGGCATGGTCCTCGACCAGCAGATCCCGATGGAGCGCGCCTTCAAGGCGCCCTACGACCTGAAGGAGCGGCTCGGCGGGACGCTCGACCCCGGCGCCATCAGCGCCATGCCCCCCGACGACCTGGCCGAGATCTTCGCCACCAAGCCGGCCCTCCACCGGTTCCCCCGGTCGATGGCCGGACGGGTCCAGGAGGTGTGTGCGGCCGTGGTCGGAACCTACGGGGGCGACACCGCCGCCATCTGGACGACGGCCGGCGACGGCAAGGAGCTCCTGGCCCACGTGAAGGCACTGCCCGGCTTCGGTGACCAGAAGGCGCGGATCTTCGTCGCCCTGCTCGGCAAGCAGCTGGGCGTCCGGCCTCCGGGCTGGGACCAGGCTGCCGGCGTCTACGGCGAAGCCGGGTCGTTCCGCTCGGTGGCCGACATCGACTCGGCGGAGGCCCTGTCCAAGGTCCGCCAGTTCAAGCAGGCGATGAAGGCCGAGGCCCGGGCCAAGCTCCCGAACCCCGGGTGACCCGTTCCGGCACGGGGGACGTGACCCGAACCGGTGGCGGTGACCGCCGGGGCCTCGCCCACCGCCACCTCTACCTCTGCACACCGGACCGGCCCGATCTGGAGACGTTCCTCGGCCGGTGCATCGCCGGCGGCGTGGACGTCGTACAGCTGCGCGACAAACACCTCGACGACCCGGGCCTGGTGCGCCGGGCCACCCTCGCCCAGAAGGTATGTGCCGCCGAGGGGGTTCCCTTCGTGCTCAACGACCGCGCCGACCTGGCGGCCTCCCTGGGCGCGGACGGCGTACACGTGGGCCAGGACGACATCGGGGCCGCCGCCGCCCGGGCGCTGGTCGGCCCGGACGCCCTCGTCGGTCTGTCGACCCATGCATCGGGCGAGCTCGACGTCGCCCTCGGCGACGGCACGGGTCCGGGTCCGGCACCGGCACCGGTCGACTACCTGTCGGCCGGACCGGTGGTGCCGACGCCCACCAAGCCGGGCCGCCCGGGTACGGGGACCGGCTACCTGACCGAGGCCGTCTCCCGCTCGCCGTGGCCCGTGTGGGTCACCGGCGGGGTCACCCCGGACACGGTCGCCGGACTGGCCGACGCCGGCGCCCGCCACTTCGTGGTTGTCCGGTGGCTGTGCGGGGCCGACGACCCCGGGCGCGCCGCCCGGGAGCTGCGCGCCGCCATCGACCGGGCGCTGGAGCCGCAGGGCGGCCGGCCGACGGGTGGCGGACCGGACTGAGGACCACCGGGGACGCCCCGGTGCTGGTGGGGTCAGCCGCCGGCCTGGGCCGGGACCTTGACCACCTTCGCCCCGGCGGGCAGCGCCACCGCGGGCGCCGAGCCGATGGCCGAGATGTCGAGGCTGATGGTGCCTCCCGGCGTCGAGGCCGCGAACACCGACACGTAGTTGCCCCTGACCGTGTACTTGAGCGTCTCCGTCTCACCGCTCTGGGTCAGCTTCACCGTCGTCACCGATCCCGACCGGGTGGTCGGGCAGACCGGAGCCCCGTGGCAGTTCCAGTACGGGAGGTAGGTGTGGGCCGGGTCCACCGCCTGGGCGCCGGTCGACTGCTGGGTGTAGAAGACGAGCGGGCCCTTGGCGGTCGTGGCCGAGCGGGTCACGCTGATGTACTCGGTGGAGCCGATGATCACCAGGTAGGTGCGCCGACCCTGGCTCTGGAGCCACCCGCCGAGGCGGTCCGGCGCCTGGTACGACAGGCTCGCCGTCTCGTTCCCCTGGGGCGTCTTCTCCACCAGGTACTCGCGGTAGCTCGGGGAATTCAGCGTGATCTTCTGGGCCTGGCCGAGCGCGGTACCGCTCTGGGCCTGCACGACGCCGAGCGCGGCCGCGCCGAGGCCCGCCACGGTCAGGACGCCCAGCAGGACGAAACTCAGGATCTTGCGCATCTCACTCGCTTCCGCAACGGGGGGTCGGGCCGGGGATCGCGGTGACCCCGGTGGTGGCCCGGGCAGGGGGCCCGGTGCACACGCTACCGGGTGGGGTGCCGGCTCAGATACCGATGCGCTGGGCCAGCAGCTCGCGGTGGTAGGCCGGATCGCCCAGCATGAGCTCCGACGACTTGGCCCGCTTGAAGTAGAGGTGGGCGGGGTGCTCCCACGTGAAGCCGATGCCGCCGTGGATCTGGATGGTCTCGGCCGCGGCATGGAAGTACGCCTCCGAGCAGTACGACTTGGCCAGGCTGGCCACGACGGGGAGCTCGTCGGAGTCCTCGGAGGCGGCCCACCCGGCGTAGTACGCCGCCGACTTGGCCGACTCGACCTCGAGGAGCATGTCGGCGCACTTGTGCTTGATGGCCTGGAAGCTGCCGATCGGACGGCCGAACTGGATGCGGGTCTTGGCGTACTCGACCGAGCTCTCCAGGCACCGCTGGGCGCCGCCCACCTGCTCGGCGGCGAGTGCCACGGCCGCCAGGTCGAGGGTCTTCGACAGGCCGGCCTCGGCCCCGCCGTCGGTCCCGATGAGCCATGCCGGGGTGTCCGCGAACTCCAGGCGGGCCTGCTTGCGGGTCTGGTCCATGGTGGCCAGCGGCGTCCGGGTCAGGCCGTCGGCGTCGCCCTTGACCCCGAACAGCGACAGGCCGGCCTCGGTGCGGCCCACGACCAGCACCAGGTCGGCGATGTGGCCGTCGACGACGAACGACTTGTGCCCGTTGAGCGCCCAGCCGTCGGCGGTCGGCGTGGCCGCCAGGGTGATGCCGTCGGCGTCCCAGCGGCCGGAGTCCTCGGTGAACGCCAGGGTGGCGATGGTCTCCCCGGCGGCGATCCCGGGCAGCAGGTACTCCTGCGCCTTCTGGTCCCCCGAGGTGAGGAGGGCGTTGGCGGCCAGGGCCACCGTGGAGAAGAAGGGCGCGCACAGCAGGGCCGCTCCCATCTCCTCGAGCACGACGATCAGCTCGACGTAGGTGAAGCCGGCGCCGCCGAACTGCTCGGGGATGATGAGCGACTGGAGGCCGAGCTGCTCCGCCATCTGCGTCCAGACCTCGGGGTCGTAGCCCTCGGCCGTCTCCATCAGCCGACGGACCTCGGTCTCCGGCGACTTGTCGTCCAGGAACCGGCGCACCGACTTGCGGAGCTCGTCCTGCTCCTCGCTGAAGGCGAAGTTCATAGTCTCTCCATCCGGTGGTGTCCCCCACCGGGGACGTCGTGTGGTGCCCGCACCGGGGCAACGTGCCCTGTTTGTCTACCAGAACCGTGCGGAGCGTGACCAACGGGGAGGGCCCACCCGGCCCGCCGGCCCGCCGGGCCCCACTACGCTCGGCGACGAGGAGGTGGCGACCATGGCCGACACGATCATCGACTACCAGGACACCGCCGTCGAGGTGCACCGCGTGGTGGTCGGACCCCTGGAGAACAACGTCTACATCGTGCGCTGCCGGGAGACGGGCGAGTCCCTGCTGATCGACGCCGCCAACGAGCACGACCTGCTCCTCGAGCTGTGCCGGGACCTCGGGGTGCGCCAGGTGGTCGAGACCCACGGGCACTGGGACCACATCCAGGCCGTGGAGGCCGTCCGCGACGCCGGGATCGACGTGGCCGTGACCCGGGCCGATGCCGCCATGCTCCCCTCCTACGACCGGATCCTCGAGGACGAGTCGGTGGTCCCCGTCGGCCGCCTGCGGGTGACCACCATCGCCACGCCCGGCCACACGCCGGGGTCGATGTGCTTCGCCGTCGAGGGGACACCGCTGCTGTTCAGCGGGGACACCCTCTTCCCGGGCGGAGCGGGCAACACGTCCTTCGAGGACGCCGATTTCGCCACCATCATCGCCTCCATCGAGCAGCGCCTGTTCGTCCCGTTCGCCGCCGACACCCTGGTGCTGCCGGGGCACGGCACGGGTACGACCATCGGCGCCGAATCCCCCCACCTCGCCGAGTGGGTCGAACGGGGCTGGTAGGCGGCACGCCGGCCACCGGCCGCGGGCGGACCGGCGGCCTCAGACGGCGGTGGAGGGCCGGCGGGGCTCGCTGATGACCTCGATCTCGGGCGGCAGCCCGGTGATCGCCACCCCGCCCGGCACCTCGCTCCCGACCTCGATGGTCACCCGGGAGCCAGCCAGCGGGATCCCCTCCACCTTCAGGTAGCCGATGCCCTCGGGGAGGTTCGGACACAGCCACGTCTTGCCGTAGGGGATCCACGGGTCGAGGCGCAGGAGCGTGCGCAGGCACAGCAGGGGCGAGGCCGCCGACCACGCCTGCGGCGAGCACGACGTCGGGTAGCCGACGGGGACGTCGAGCTCCCGTCGGTCGAGCCCGCTGAACAGCTCGGGCAGGCGGCCGCCCTGGGCCGAGGCGGCGTCGATCAGGCCGAAGATCAGCTGCTGGGCGGCTCCGTCGAATCCGTACCGGGCCAGGCCGGCGGCGACGATGGCGGTGTCGTGGGGCCAGACCGAGCCGCAGTGGTAGCTGATCGGGTTGTACCCCCCGTTGGCGCTCGACAGGGTGCGCACCCCCCAGCCGCTGAACATCTCCGGCGACACCAGCGCCTGCGCCACCCGGTGCGCCTTGTCCTCGTCCACGATGCCGGTCCACAGGCAGTGGCCGATGTTCGAGGTCAGCGAGTCGATGGGCCGCTTGTCGGCGTCGAGGCCGACGGCGAACCAGCCCCTGTCCTCGAGCCAGAAGTCGCGGTTGAAGTTGGCCTTCAGGTGGGCGGCCTTGGACCGGAACCGGTCGTAGGTGACGGTGTCGCCCGCCTCGAAGGCGAAGTGGGCACTCGCCAGGTAGGCCCCGTAGGTGTAGGCCTGCACCTCGGCCAGGGCGATGGGCGCGTCGGCCACCCGGCCGTCGCCGTAGCGGATCCCGTCCCAGCTGTCCTTCCACCCCTGGTTGGCCAGTCCCCGGTCGGTGGCCCGTCGGTACTCCACGTAGCCGTCGCCGTCGGCGTCGCCGAAGTGCTCGATCCACTCGATGGCCCGGGCGGCGTTGGGGAGGAGCTCGTCCACCAGCTCGCGGGCCACGCCCCAGCGGCGCATCTCACCCAGCAGCATGACGAACAGCGGGGTGGCGTCCGCCGTGCCGTAGTAGATGCTGCCACCGCCGAGGGAGAGCGACGCGGCGTCACCGAAGCGCATCTCGTGGAGGATGCGGCCGGGCTCCTCCTCGTGGCGGGGATCGACCTCGGTGCCCTGGAACCGGGCGAGCGTCTGCAGCACGCCGCTGGCCAGGTCGGGGTCGACCAGGAGCGCCATCCACGCCGTCAGCAGCGAGTCCCGGCCGAACACCGTCATGAACCACGGTGCTCCCGCCGCCACCACCACGCGTTCGGGGAAGTCCGGATCGAAGATCCGGAGGGCGCCCAGGTCCTCGGCGCTTCGGGCCACGACCTCCTTGAGCGCCGGGTGGTCGGTCTCGACCCTCGGGACCTGACGGCGCCACTCGGCCAGGCGCTCGGTGGGCGTGGCGCGCTCGACGGGCTGTCCGCACAGGTACTTGGGGGCGAACACGGCCCCGTCGATGACGGGCCCGACCTCGATGCAGGTGGTCCACTCGCCCCGGGGCGGCACCACGACCTCGTAGGTGACCAGGCCGGGGGCCACCGTGGCCGCCCCCGCCGTGCGCAGCTCGACGCCCCGGGCGACCAGCCCGCGGCGGTAGGTGTAGGTCAACGACGCATGGGACCCGCCGTCGCCGTCGGAGGCCCCGACGTCGCCGGCGTGCACCCGGCCCGCCCCCCCGACGGGCCGGTCGGTCACCGAGCTGGTGACCGCACCGGCGTTCACCCCCGCCGCCACCCGTCCCTCCTTGACGGCGAAGAGGTCGGCGAAGTCGGCGTCCACCAGGACCTCGACGGTGCAGGCGGTCGCCTCGTCCGAGAAGTTGCGCAGGGTGAGCTCCTCACGCATCCCCTGGCCCACGTGCCTGCTGCGGAACACCATCAGGGTGGAGTCGGCCCGTCCCGGGTCCGGCAGGTTGCGCGACACGAAGGTGGCGCTGAACGGGTCGTCGGTCACGGCGGCCAGGGGTTCGGCCTGGGCCCCGTTCACCAGCACCTCGAAGCGGGACACGATCCGGGTGTCCCGGAAGAACAGCCCCTGGGCCGCACCGGGCGAGATGTCGCCGGCGCCACCGCTGATGGCGAAGGTCGACTCGTCGACCAGGGTCACCGCTCCGGTGCCGGCGCCCAGCTGGGTGACCGGGCCGGCGTAATTCCAGGGGTCGGGCATCCCGGTACCGTACCGCCGACCTGCTCAGGACCGGTATTCCCCCTGGTGGCCGGCGTGGGACCACCGGACACCGGAGGGGTCGCCTATTCCACCTACCGCCGTAGGGGAAATAGCCGGGACGGGCTACACTCGACGGCGTGCACCCCGTGTCCGACGCCTCCGCGACCAGCGCCCCCGCCGACGTCCCGCCCCTCCTCCGGATCGAGGGGCTCCACGCGTCGGTCGAGGGCGAACCCATCCTGCGCGGCATCGACCTCACCGTCGGCTCCGGCCAGGTCCACGCCATCATGGGCCCCAACGGCTCGGGCAAGTCGACGCTGGCCAACGTGCTCCTCGGCAACCCCGCCTACGAGGTGACGGCCGGCTCGATCCTGTTCCGGGGCGAGGACATCACCTCGTGGGCCACCGACGTCCGCGGCAAGGCGGGGATCTTCCTCGCCTTCCAGGACCCCGAGGCGATCGGCGGGGTCCCGGTGATCCAGTTCCTGCGCCAGGCGCTCTCCGCCCGCCGGGGCACGGACCTGTCGGTCCTCGAGGTGCGACTCCTCATGATGGAGTGGATGGAGAAGCTCGGCATGGACCCGGCCTTCGGCGAGCGCCATCTCAACGAGGGGTTCTCCGGCGGGGAGAAGAAGCGCAACGAGATCCTCCAGATGGCGATGCTCGAGCCCGAGCTCGCCGTCCTCGACGAGACCGACTCGGGCCTCGACGTCGACGCCCTGCGCGCCGTGGCCCGTGGGGTCCACACCGTGCGCGAGTCCCGCCCCGGGCTCGGCGTGCTGGTCATCAGCCACTACCAGCGCATGCTCGAGGAGCTGGATGCCGACCGGGTCCACGTGCTCGTCGACGGCGTGATCGTCGACGAGGGCGGTCCGGAGCTCGTGGCCCGGCTCGAGGCGGAGGGGTACGACGCATGGCGGAGCTGACCGGGGCCGACACGGACACACGGGCGCTGGACGCCGCCACGCTGCGCAAGGACTTCCCGTTGCTCGGGCGCGAGGTCCACGGGCACACCATCACCTACCTCGACTCGGCGGCGTCCGCGCAGCGGCCCACCGCGGTCCTCGACGCCATGCGCGAGTACGACGAGACCACCCATGCCAACGTGCACCGCGGCGTGTACTCCATCGCCGAGGAGGCCACCCGGCGCTTCGAGGCGGCCCGGGTGAACGTCGGTCGGTTCATCGGCGCCCCCGACCCCGGTCGGGAGGTCGTCTTCACCAAGAACGCCACCGAGGCTCTCAACCTGGTGGCCCACGCATGGGGCCGGTCCCACCTCGACCGGGGCGACGCGGTGGTGCTCACCGAGATGGAGCACCACGCCAACATCGTCCCCTGGCACATGCTGGCCGCCGAGCGGGGCATCGAGCTCCGTTGGCTCCCGATCGACGACGAGGGCCGCCTGGTCCTCGACGGCCTCGACGCCGTCCTGGACGGCGCCAAGCTGCTCTCGGTGACCTGCATGTCCAACGTGCTGGGGACGATCAATCCGGTGGCCGAACTGGCCGCGGCCGCCCACGCCGCCGGCGCCGTGGTCGTCGCCGACGCCTGCCAGTCCGTCCCCCACCTGCCCACCGACGTCGCCGCCCTGGGCGTCGACTTCCTGGCGTTCAGTGCCCACAAGATGCTCGGCCCCACCGGCATCGGCGTCCTGTGGGGCCGCGAGGAGCTCCTGGCCGAGCTCCCACCGTTCCTCGGCGGGGGCGAGATGATCCTCGACGTCCGCAAGGACGGGTTCACCCCCAACGACATCCCCTGGCGCTTCGAGGCGGGCACACCGCCCATCACCGAGGCCATCGGGCTGGGAGCGGCCGTCGACTACCTCCGGGCCGTCGGGATGGATGCCGTCCGGGCCCACGACGAGTCGCTCACCGCCTACGCCCTCGACGCCCTGACCGCCCGCTTCGGCGACGGCATCCGCATCTTCGGGCCGGTCGAGGCCGCCGACCGCGGCGGGGTGCTCTCCTTCGCCTTCGGCGACGTCCACCCCCACGACGTGTCCCAGATCCTCGACGAGTACGGCGTGTGCGTGCGCGCCGGCCACCACTGCGCCAAGCCCCTCATGCGACGGCTCGGCGTGACGGCGACGGCCCGTGCCTCCTTCGGCCCGTACAACGACGAGCACGATGTCGATACCCTGGTGGACGCGCTGGACGCCGCCGGGAGGTTCTTCTCGTGAGCACCGCCCGGCACGCCCGCCCCCGGGTGCCGACGCACCCCCGTCACGAAGGGACCGCCGCCTGATGCCCGGCCTCGAAGACCTCTACCGCGAGATCATCCTCGACCACTACCGCTCGCCCCGGAACCGCGGCGAGCTGGAGTCGCCACCGGCCGTGCGGGTCGAGGGCTTCAACCCCCTGTGCGGCGACGAGATCGTGGTCACCCTCGACGTCGAGGACGGCATGGTCGCCGACATCAAGATCGCCGGCACCGGGTGCTCGATCAGCCAGTCGTCGGCGTCGCTGATGTCGGCGGCCGTCAAGGGCCGGTCGGTGGCGGAGGCCCGCGAGCTCATCGCCACCTTCAAGGGGATGATGTCCATCCACGAGGCCACCCTGCCCGTCGGGGCGGGTGTCGCCGACGGCGGTGGCCCGGTCGCCGAGCCCGAGCCGGAGCCGATCGACGTCGACGCCCTCGGCGAGCTGGCCGCCCTCCAGGGTGTGGTGAAGTTCCCGGTGCGCATCAAGTGCGCCACGCTGAGCTGGAACACGCTGGCCCAGGGCCTCGACGAGGCGGTCGGCAGCCCGGTCTGAGCCCGGCACGGGTCACCGCCGACCGGCGGCCGATCCGGGCCCCGACGACCGACCTCAGCAGGGTGTGGGGTCGAAGCTGGTGTCCACCGTGGTGGTCGTGACCGCGGGCGCCGTGGTGGCCGGCGTGCTGCCGCCCGTCGAGTAGGTGGTCGACGGCGCCGTGGTGGTGGTCGTGGTCGACACGGCCCCGTCCGGGCCCGGCGCCGGCGTCAGCGGCACCGGGGCGGGGGCGCCCAGGAACTGGCTGATCACCTGCGTCGCCTGCGGCTGCTGCACGTAGAGCACCGATCCCAGGTAGCCGAAGACCGACGAGTCGGACGAGTAGGTGGGGAGCGTCGTCGTGGCCAGTGAGGTGGAGGCGAACGTGTGGAACTCCTGGGCCAGGGAGACCAGCTCGCTCACCGTGAACGTCGAGTCGATGGTCACGCCCTGCACCACGGAGCCGATGAAGGCGTTGAGGGTGAGCGGGTTGTACTGCTTCTCGGCCTGGTTGATCAGCGCCTTCAGGAAGGCGTTCTGACGCTGGATCCGGCCGAAGTCACTGGTGCCGTCGTACTGCCAGTACCCGTCCTCGTAGTACTGGTAGTGGCGGCTGCGGGCCACGGCCAGCGAGTACCCGCCGTTGAGGTGCTGGCAGCCAGCCGTCGTGATGTTCAGCCCGGTGTAGGTGTCGCGGGCCGGGTAGGGGAAGTCCAGGTTGACGCCGCCGATGGCGTCGACCGCACCCCGGAACCCGATGAAGTTGAGCTGGACCACGTGCTCGATCGGGATGCCGAAATTGGCCTCGATGGTCTGCACGAGCTGGTCCGGGCCGTTGTTGTAGGTGGCGTTGATCCGGTTGTAGGTGCCGATCTGGCTGGTGTCGCCGGCCACGGACACGACCGTGTCCCGGGGGATGGACAGCACACTGACCTGGCCGGTGGCGGGGATGATGTGGACGATCTTGACCACGTCGCTGCGCTGGCCGCCCGCCGTGGACGTGTTGCCGTAGGCGTTCTGGTCGGTCGCACTGAAGCCCACCCGCGAGTCCGACCCGATCAACAGGACGTTGAACGGCGCCCCGACCGGTGCGGTGCGCAGGTGCTTGACCGTGACCTTGGTCACCTGGCTGAAGCGGTACTGCACGTAGGCGTAGCCCGAGCCGACCGCCACGATGGCCAGGGACACCAGGACCACCCCGGTGAGCAGCAACCAGTCGAGCCAGGTCCGTTTCGGCTTCGGGCGCCTCCCCTTGCGATTCGCCCCGGTCGGTCCGTCCGCCCTGGCGGCGGCCTCCCGACGCTCCTTGCGGGTCAGCGGGACACCGGGGTCCGCGGTCACGGCTGCGGCGGCGACCCCTTCGGCCACCGGGGCCTGGGCGGTGGCCGTCCCGGGAACCGACCCGGCCGGTGCGGGGTCGGCCGGGTCACCGGCGGGGGTGGACGGCTCGGCGGCGGCGTCGCCCTCGGGGCGCCGCTTGGCACTGTGGGCGCCTCCCCGGCGTCGGTCTCGGCGGGCCATTGCACGACGCTACCAATCCCCGGTCGGCACGGGTGATCAGGCCGCGGACGGGCTCTGCACCGCGGCGGCTCAGGTATAGGCGGCGTACCCCGTCCGGTCGACCGACTGGGCGAGCCCGGCGTCACCGGTGGCCACGACCCGCCCGTCGGCGAGGACGTGGACGACGTCGGGACGCAGCACGTCGAGCAGCCTGCGGAAGTGGGTGATGGCCAGGACGCCCAGACCCCACTCGGTGGTGGCCTCCTGGACCCGCCGGCCCACATCGGCCAGGGCGTCCACGTCGAGACCCGAGTCGATCTCGTCGAGCACGGCGAACTCGGGGCGCAGGACCCCCAGCTGCAGGGTCTCGTTGCGCTTGCGCTCGCCGCCGGAAAGGTCCACGTTCAGCGCCCGGTCGAGGAAGCGCTCGTCGAAGCCGATGCGGGCCGCCTCGGTGCGGAGACGTGCGGCCACGTCGCCGTCGCCGGCGTCCGCCGGACGGGCCGCGGTGAGGGACTCGACCAGGGTGACGCCGGGCACCTCGATCGGGTGCTGCATGGCCAGGAAGAGCCCGGCCCGGGCCCGGCGCCAGGTGGGGAGCGACAGCAGGTCGACCCCGTCGAGGGTGACCGAGCCGCCGAGGATCTCGTAGCCGGGCCGGCCCATCAGCACGTGGGCGAGCGTGCTCTTGCCGGAGCCGTTCGGACCCATCACGGCGTGGACCTCGCCTCGGCGGACGGTCAGGCTCAGCCCCCGCAGGATCTCGCGTCCCGGGATGCCGGCCCGCAGGTCCTCGATGACCAGCTCGCCGCCGCTCACGGGACCACCACCGAGACGTCGTCGCCCTCGACCACGACGTCGTAGACGGGCACGGGACGGGTGGCCGGCAGCGAGCACGGGGCCCCGGTCCGCAGGTCGAACGTCGAACCGTGCTTGGAGCACTCGATCTCGCACTCGTCCGCCCACACCTCGCCGTCGGCCAGCGAGAAGTCCTCGTGACTGCAGCGGTCGCCCACCGCGTGGAACGCGTCGCCGATGCGGACCAGTGCGACCCGCATCCCGGCCACGTCGAACCGGCGCGCCTCACCCGGGGCCAGGTCGCCAACCGAGCACAGGCGGGCCGTCGTCCGTCCGATCGGCTCAGCCACGGGACACCCCCGACCGCTCGGCCAGCGACCGGCCGACGAGGTCGCGCACGCCCGGCAGCGGCACCTGGTCGGCGATGCTGTCGAAGAACCCCGCCACGATCAGCTGCTCCGCCCGCTCGGGCTCGATCCCCCGCGACTCGAGGTAGTAGCGCTGGTCCTCGTCGACCGGACCCACGGTCGACCCGTGGCTGCACCGCACGTCGTTCTCCTCGATGTCCAGGTTGGGGACCGAGTCGGCGTGGGCACCCTCGTCGAGGACCAGGTTGTGGTTGGTCTGGACGGCGTCCGCCTTGACCGCGCCCCGCCGGACGCGGATGAGACCGCTGTAGACGGAGTGGGACGTCTCGGCCACCGCCCCCATGAACAGCAGGTCGCTGGTGGTGCGGGGGGCCCGGTGGTCCTGGAGCGTCCGGAAGTCGAGCATCTGGTCGTCGCGGCCGATGAAGGCGGCGCGCAGCCTGCTGGCGCCGGCGTCGCCCTCCAGGGCCGAGTCCGTCCGGAGCCGCGCATAGCCGCCGCCCAGGGCGACGGCGTAGCTCGACAGCGTGGCCCGGGCGCCGATGGTGCTGGCCTGGTGGGCCAGCTGCCAGGTGGCGGGCCCCAGCGACTGGATCGACACGTACGCCAGGGTGGCGTCGTCGAGCACCTGCAGCTCGGTGACCGGGACCACCAGGCGCTCCGCCGGCGAGTCACCATCGGACGCCCAGTCGGTGGTGCCCCCGGCCAGCAGACCCGAGGTGGCGTCGACGACGAGCTCGACCACCCCTGCGGTCGACCCCTCCCCCGCCCGCACGACGGTCCGGGGGAACACGGCCGAACCACCGGCCCCGGTGACCACGTGGACCACCACCACCGGATCCGCCACGGTCGCCCCCGGACGGACGTCGACGACGACGGGGTCGACGGCGAACGCGTCGTTCAGCAGTGGGAAGTCGTGGGGGTCGCCGAGCACGGCGCCGAGGAGGGATCCGCCGTCGGCGTGGTCGGTGGCCCGTCCGACCGACAACAGGTCGTCGTCGGTCGTCGAGGCCAGGGTGGCCAGCACCCCGTCGAGCGTGACCACCAGGCCACAGCGCGGACCGAGGGAGTCGACCAGCGCGTGGATGCGGTCCGAGGGCACACCGGACGCATCGCCGCCGGTGCGCTCCGCACCGACGGGTCGGAACCGGTCCAGGTCCAGCTGGTCGATCCGGCTGTAGCGCCAGACCTCGTCCTTCTCGGTCGGGAGGGGCGACGAGGCGAACGCCTCGGCGGCCGCGGTCCGGCGTCGGCGCAGCCAGGGGTCGCCGGGCAGTGCGGCGGCGTTCTCGGGGGTGAAGGTGGGCAGGATCGGACCTCTCGCGGATCGAGGCCCGGTCGACGAGCCTCGGTCTCCATACTACCGGGCCGATCGGGCCCTCCCACCGGCCCCGGGGTCGCTCCCCGGCGGGCCGCGGGCCCGGGCGGCCACGCCCTACGCTGGGCGGCCATGACCGCTCCCACCATCGAAACCTTCGCCTCCGAGGTGCTCGCCATCGAGGTCGACGGCCACGTGGCCACCCTGTGGCTGGACCGTCCCGAAAAGCGCAACGCACTGGGCCCCGCGTTCTGGGACGACCTGCCGGAGGCGATGGCCGCCATCGGCGGCGACCCCTCGGTCCGGGCGGTGGTGATCGCCGCCCGCGGGCCCCACTTCTCGGTCGGGCTCGACCTGGTGGCGATGTCGGGGCTCATGGGGGGTGGCATGGACGGCGACGGGCCGCGCCCGTCGGTGGCGGCCCGCGCCTGGCGCTCCCGGGCGGAGATCGTCCGCCTGCAGGAGTCGGTCACGTCCGTGGCCGACTGCACCGTGCCGGTGATCGCCGCCGTCCACGGCTGGTGCATCGGCGGTGGTGTGGACCTGATCGCCGCCTGCGACATCCGGTTGGCCAGTGCCGACGCCCAGTTCTCGGTGCGCGAGACCAGGATCGCCATCGTCGCCGACCTGGGCAGCCTCCAGCGCCTGCCCGGCATCATCGGCCGGGGCCACGTCGCCGAGCTCGCCTACACCGGCAAGGACATCACGGCCGCGAGGGCCGAGGTCATCGGCCTGGTCAACCACGTGTGCCCGGATGCCGACGCCGTCGTGGCCGACGCCCGGGCCATGGCCGCCGAGATCGCCGCCAACTCGCCGCTGGCCGTCCAGGGGACCAAGGCCGTGCTGGTCGCCGGCGAGGACCGGACGGTGGCCGAGGGCCTCGACTACGTCGCCACCTGGAACGCGGCCTTCCTGGCGTCGGACGATCTGGCCGAGGCCATGACGGCGTTCCTGGAGAAGCGGCCCGCCACCTTCACCGGCAATTAGGACCCGTCGCCGGAGCGGCCAGGCCCGGACCCGGGGTCAGCGCTTCCGACGCCACCACTTGCGACCGCTGCGCTCGTCCTCCTTGCGGACGTCGGCGAGCACGTCGGGCGCCACGGCGTTGATGATGTCCTCGGCCTGGTCGAGCAGGGCGGCGGCCTCGTCGCCGGGGACGTCGGGCATCGGCTCGAGCGCCGGCTCGACCAGTGAGCCGTGGGACCAGCCCACGTCGGCCAGGCGCGGGGCGTAGGAGGGACAGTCGTCCGGGCACTTCCACGGCGCCTCGGGGGCGAGGTCCAGCACGCAGAACCGGGCGACCTCGCCGGAGTCGTAGGTCCTGCTCTGGAAGTGCTTGCACTCTTCACGCATCGGCAATGGGGGCTCCCTCGTCGTCTCCGTGACCATTGTGGCCCGTCGGCGGGGGCCTGTCGGCACGCCCCCGGCCGCTCAGCCGATGGAGCCCTCCATCTGCAGCTCGATCAGCCGGCTCCACTCGACGGCGTACTCCATCGGGAGGGTCCGGGTGATCGGCTCGATGAACCCGTTCACGATCATGCCCATGGCCTGGGTCTCCGACAGCCCGCGGCTCATCAGGTAGAAGAGCTGGTCGTCACCGACCTTGGACACCGTCGCCTCGTGGCCGATGCGGGCGTCCCGCTCCCCCACCTCCATGTACGGCTTGGTCTCCGAGACGGAGACGTCGTCGAGCAGGAGGGCGTCGCACCGCACGAAGCTCTTGGCGTGCTTCGCCCCCTCGTCGACGTGGACGAGCCCGCGGTAGGTGGTGATGCCGGCATCCTTCGAGATCGACTTCGACACGATGGTGGAGGTCGTCTCGGGGGCGGCGTGGACCATCTTCGCCCCGGCGTCCTGGTGCTGTCCGGCCCCGGCGTAGGCCACCGACAGGACCTCGCCCGATGCCTTCGGGCCCATCAGGTAGACGCTCGGGTACTTCATCGTCAGCCGCGAACCGATGTTGCCGTCGATCCACTCCACGTGGGCCTCGGCCTCGGCCCGCGCCCGCTTGGTCACCAGGTTGTACACGTTGTTCGACCAGTTCTGGATGGTCGTGTAGGTGATCCGCGACCCCTCCAGAGCGACCAGCTCGACCACGGCGGAGTGCAGCGAGTCGGTCGTGTAGACCGGTGCCGAACAGCCCTCGATGTAGTGCACCTGGGCACCGACGTCGGCGATGATCAGGGTCCGCTCGAACTGGCCCATGTTCTCGGCGTTGATCCGGAAGTACGCCTGGAGCGGCTGGTCGACGACGACGTTCGGCGGCACGTAGATGAACGAGCCGCCCGACCAGACGGCCGAATTGAGCGCGGCGAACTTGTTGTCGTTCGGCGGGATGATGGTGCCGAAGTACTTGCGGACGAGGTCGGGGTGCTCCCGCACGGCCGTGTCCATGTCGCAGAAGATGATGCCGAGGGCCTCGAGGTCCTCGCGGTTGCGGTGGAACACGACCTCGGACTCGTACTGGGCGGTCACGCCGGCCAGGTACTTGCGCTCGGCTTCGGGGATCCCCAGCTTCTCGTAGGTGTTCTTGATGGCGTCGGGCAGGTCGTTCCAGTCCTCCACCTGTCCCGACGTCGGCTTGATGTAGTAGTAGATGTCGTCGAAGTCGAGGTCGGGCATGTTGACGGCGAACCACTCCGCCATGGGGCGGCGCTCGAAGCGCTGGAGGGCGCGCAGGCGGAAGTCCCGCATCCACTCCGGTTCCTTCTTCATGGCCGACATCTCGCGCACGATCGCCTCGGACAGCCCCTTCTTGGGCTTGAAGACGTAGTCCTCTTCGTCGGACCACCCCAGCTTGTACTTCCCGAGGTCGAGGTCGGTGGCCGTCATGAGCGCTCCTGATCGGTAGCAGGGAAGGGTGATTTCCCCTATCCAGATAGTAACAACTCCGGTCCCGTCGCCGCGCGGCCCCCCCGGAGTCGTCGTGCCATGGTGTGCGGATGCCCGACGAGCCCGCCACGAGCCCCCTCCCCACTCCCCCCGGTACCGCCCCCACGGGCCCTCCCGTCCCCGAGCGCCGACCGGTCGAACTCGAGGCCCACGGCGACGTCCGCACCGACGACTGGTACTGGTTGCGTGACAAGGACGACCCGGCCGTCATCGCCCACCTGGAGGCCGAGAACGCCTGGACGGCGGCCTCGACGGCGGCCACCGTGCCGCTCCAGGAGGCGCTGTTCGCCGAGATGGTGGCCCGGATCCAGGAGACCGACCTGTCCGTGCCCGTGCGCAAGGGCCCGTGGAACTACTTCAGCCGGTCCGTCGAGGGCAGCAGCTACGGCATCCACTGCCGCCGCCCGGCGGACGGACCCGACGATGCCGAGCAGGTCCTCCTCGACGAGAACGTCCTGGCCGATGGGCACGACTTCTTCGCCCTCGGGAACTTCTCGATCAGCCCCGACCACCGGTGGCTCGTCTACTCGACCGACACCACCGGCGGCGAGCGCTACACCATGCGGTTCCGCGACCTCGACACCGGCCAGGAGTCGCCGGAGACGATCGAGGACACGTCGTACGGAGCGGCCTGGGCCAACGACGACGCCACCGTGTTCTACGTCCGGGTGGACGAGGCCATGCGGCCCTACCAGCTCTGGCGCCACGTGGTCGGCACGGATCCGGCCGGTGACGTGCTGGTGCTCGAGGAGCCCGACGACCGGTTCTACCTCGGGGTGGGCCGGACCAAGGACGACCGCTACGTCCTGTGCGGGCTGGACTCCAAGATCACCTCGGAGATGCGGTACCTGGACGCCGACGACCCGACCGGCACGTTCGCCGTCGTCGAGCCCCGGCGCGAGGGCGTCGAGTACTCGGTCGACCACGACCGGGGCGATCCCGCTGCGGGCCGGCCGGCCCGGTTCCTGATCGTCACCAACGACGGCGCCGAGGACTTCCGCCTGATGGAGGCGCCCGAGGCCTCCCCGGGCCGGGACCACTGGACCGAGGTCATCGGGGCGCGGCCGGGTGTCCGCCTCGACGCCGTCGACCCGTTCGTCGGCCACCTCGCCGTGTACGAGCGCGAGGGGGGCGAGACCCGCATCCGGGTGGTCGACCACGCCACCGGATCGTCCACGCCCGTCGAGCAGCCCGAGTCGCCCTCGACCGTGTGGGGCGAGTCCAACCCCGAGTACGACTCGACGGTGCTGCGCTACGGGTACACGTCGCTCGCCACCCCCCGCTCGGTCTACGACCTCGACCTGGTCGACGGGGACCTGACCCTGCTGAAGCGCCAGCCCGTCCTCGGCGGCTTCGACCCCGGCCACTACCGCACGGCACGCCGGTGGGCCACCGCTCCCGACGGGACCGCGGTGCCCATCTCCCTGGTCTACCGCCCCGACCTGGTCGCCGATCCCGGGGACCGGGTGGCCGGGTCGCGGGCCGATGGTCCCGGCGGCGCCCCCGGCGCCCCGTGCCTGCTCTACGGCTACGGCTCCTACGAGGCCTCGATGGACCCGACGTTCTCGAGCCTGCGCCTCAGCCTCCTCGACCGGGGCTTCGTGTTCGCCATCGCCCATGTGCGCGGCGGTGGTGAGCTCGGCCGGCACTGGTACGAGGACGGCAAGTTCGCGGCCAAGCCCAACACCTTCTCGGACTTCGTGGCCTGCGCCCACCACCTCGTCGACGACGGCTGGACCTCGCCGGACCGGCTGGTGGCCAGGGGCGGCAGCGCCGGCGGACTCCTGATGGGCGCGGTGGCCAACCTGGCCCCCGACCTGTTCCGGGCCATCGTGGCCGAGGTCCCCTTCGTCGACTGCCTGACCACCATCCTCGACGACTCGCTCCCCCTCACCGTGCTCGAGTGGGAGGAGTGGGGCAACCCGGTCGAGGACCCCGGGATCTACGCCGTCATGAAGTCCTACTCGCCCTACGACAACGTGGCGTCGACCGGCCCCGACGGACGGCCCGTGCACTATCCCGACATCCTGGCCACCGGCGGGCTCTCCGACCCCCGGGTCGGCTTCTGGGAGCCGGCCAAATGGGTGGCCAAGCTCCGTGCCGCCAACCCGCAGAACCGGGTGCTGCTGAAGACGGAGATGGGCGCCGGCCACGCCGGGCCGTCCGGTCGTTACGACGCCTGGAGGGACGAGGCGTTCGTGTACGCCTTCGTGCTCGACGCGCTGGGCCTGCGCGACTCGGGTCCCGTCCCCTGTCCGGACGCCGCCTCGGCCTGAGGGCACCGGCCCGGCGGCCCGTGCCGCCGGCGACCGACCCGGGCGTCCCCCGGGTTCAACCCGCGGTCGACGACGCCGGGGGGACGGTCGTGGTCGTGGTGGTCGTGCCCGAGGTGGCCGCCACCGCCAGCGCCGCCGCCGAGGGCGTGAACGTGGCCACGAACGGCGTGTGGAGGGGGCTGGGGAGCACCACCGGGACGGTGTCGACCGCCAGCGTCAGGGTGGGGGTCCCGAACTGCACCGTCGTCGTCCCCGACGCCTGGATGTTCTGGGTGGTGCCCGCCGACAGCTCGCCGGCCCACACCGTGGACCCGGTCGACGAGTCGACCTCGACCCAGCACGCCCCCGTTCCCGTCGCCGTGATCTGGTACGACACGTTGGGTACCGAATAGGTGGCCGCCGCACCCGTCGACGACGTCGTGGTCGCCGCGAACCGGGTGGGCAGGGTGGTGGGGGTGGGACGGGTGGTGGGGGTCGGCCGGGCCGGCTTCGGACGGGTGGTGGCGACGGTGGCGCCCGACCGGTGGGCCGGCACCGTCGTGGTCGAGGCATGGCCGCCCGTGTGCGAACGGCGGGAGCCGAGCACGGCCAGCGCGGCGAACAGCAGCACCACGACCACGGCGACGGCGATCCCGGTGCCCCCGCGGCGACGGTGGTTCATGGAGTCGAGGGCCATCCGCTGGGCCCGGTCGTTCCTGGCCGCCGCGGTGGCCTCGCCACCTCCCGACCGGGAGCGGTCGAGCGGACGGGCGTCGTCGAAGACCAGGGGTGCGTCGGGATCGGGGAACTCGTCGGTGCCCCGCACCGGGACCGGCGGGACCACCCGCTCCGACGACGAGCCCGGGATCACCTGCCGGGCGATCGGCCGGACGGTGGGCGGCCCGATCCGCTCCGACAGGTGCTCGAGCGTCCCGAGCGCCTGGTTGTAGTTGCGGACGGAGTGGACGTCGTCGCCCCGGGGTCGACGGACGAGGGCGACCGCGACGGCCACCACCACCAGCACCACCAGGACGAACGCCACGGCCCACATCCGGTCTATTCAACCCCGAATCCGCGGGGGGTCGCGGGGCGACCCCGTCAGGACGCCTCGCGACCGACCGGATCCCGGAGGCGTCGTCCCAGGTCGCGCCCTTAGATGGCCGTGACCGCCGTCATCCCGCCGTCGACCGTCAGATGGGTGCCGGTGATGAACGAGGCCTCGGAGGACAGGAGGAAGCGGATCGGACGGGCGATCTCATCGGGGGTCGAGACCCGCTGGAGCGGCGTCCGCGCCTCGATCTGCTCGCGGAACCCGGGGAGGGCGAACGCCGGCTCGAGCATGGGTGTGGCCACCGCCCCGGGACACACGGCGTTGACCCGGAACCCCTCGCCGGCGAACCGCTGGGCCAACGAGCGCATCACGCCCAGGACCCCGCCCTTCGACGCGCAGTAGGCGGTCAGCATCGAGCTCCCGAAGAATCCCTCGATCGAGGAGATCAGCACGGACGAGGACCCCGCGCCGGCGAGCCGGAAGGGGGCCAGCAGGTGCCGCGAGATGACCACCGCCGCCCGCAGGTTGACGTTGAGGGTGTCGTCCCACACGGCGTCGTCGAGGTCGTCGACCATCGCCGCGCCCGGCACGCCGGCGGCATGGACGAAACCCCCGAGCGACCCGATTGCATCGACCGCCTCCGCCACGGCGTCGCCGATCACGTCCGAGTCGGCCACGTCGACCACGGCCACGTGGGCGTCCACCCCGAGGGCCCGGCAGCTCGCCGCCGTCACCTCGGCGCCGTCGCCGTCGACGTCCCACAGCGCCACCGGCCGGCCCACCTCGGCGAGGGCGACGGCGGTCGCCCGGCCGATGCCCGAGCCCCCACCGGTGATCAGCACGCCCGTTCCCGGTGTTCCCAGCGGATTGGCGGACGGAGCGGACGGAGCGGACGGAGGAGCGGTCATGAGCGGAGTCTCCCAGAACGCCCGCCGCCGGTGGCGGGCCGCCCGGTACCGGTCAGGTGCGCAGCCCCAGGTAGGGCTGACGCCCGGCGGGGATCTCGGCGCGCCTCGGATTGGCCTGGTCCCGGTTCGACAGCACCGGGTCGGTCACGCCCCAGTCACCGGCGATCTCCGGATCGTCCCAGGCCACACCCAGCTCGTCCTCCGGGTTGTAGTAACCGTCGACCAGGTACCAGAGGGTGAGGTCGGTCAGCGAGGCGAAGCCGTGGGCCACGCCGGGCGGGATGAACAGGCCTCGGTCGTGGTCACCCGAGAGGTCGAGCGAGAGCGTGGCCCCGTCGGTGGGGGAACCCTCGCGCAGGTCGTGGAGCACCACCCGTGCCGTGCCCGCCAGCACGTACCAGTAGTCCGACTGGTGCAGGTGGTAGTGCAGGCCCACCACGGCGCCGGCCTGCTTGGTCGACCGGTTGCCCTGGATCATCTCGCGGCCCAGTGGGAACCAGCTCCGGCGGTAGGTCTCGACGAACCGGCCCCGCTCGTCCCCGTGGGCGTCGGGTTCCACGACGATCACGTCCTGGATCACGTCGGATTCGATGATGTGCGGCATGGGTCTACCCTCCGGTCGTGCGCTGGTCCTGCGCGTCGTCGTGCGCCACCGTAGCGAACCGGCTCCGGAAGAAGAGCAGGGGTTCGCCCTCACCGACCCCGAGGTCGAGGACCCGACCCAGGATCAGCTCGTGGTCGCCGGCGTCGTGCACCAGCTCCACCCGGCAGTCCACCCACGCCAGGCTCTCCTCGATCACCGGCGAGCCGGTGCCCGGCGCCGGATGCCAGGCGACGCCCTCGAACTTGGGGCCCCCGGACACGGCGAACCCCCGGCACAGGTCCGCCTGCTCCTCGGAGAGCACGTTCACGCAGAAGCTGCCGCTCCGGGCGATCCTCGGCCAGCTCGTCGACGTCCGGGCCGGGGCCACGGCCACGTAGGGCGGGTCGATCGAGAGCGACACGAAGCTCTGGCAGGTGAAGCCCACCGGCTCGCCGGCGTCGATCCCCGAGACGATGGCCACGCCGGTGGCGAACCGGCTCATGGCGTCCTTGAACCGGGCCGCGTCGAAGGCGGTCGGACCCTCGTCGCCGCGGTCCGCCACGGTCACTCCCCCCGGAGCTCGACGGTGACGCCCTCCTTGGCCGCGGTCACCTCGACCTTGCCCATCGTCTGCGCCAGCTTGCGGGCGGCCCGCAGCATGGTGTCGATCTGGCGGTCGGTGTGCCCGGGGTCGTGATGGAACATGTCGAGCCGCTTGGCGCCCGCCTGGGTGGCGACGAGGACGGCATAGGCCGGGGTCGAGTGGCCCCAGTCGAACAGCTCCACGAACTCGTCCTCCGTGTACTGGGCGTCGTGGATGAGCAGGTCCACGTCGTGGCACAGGTCGAGCACCGGCTCGGCCACCGTGGTCCGGTCGAGCGGCGCCTGGTGGTCGGGCAGGTACGCCACCGCCACGCCGTCGGCCTCGATGCGGAACCCGAGCGTGTTGCCGATGTGGGGGATGGTCCGCACCTTGACGCTGATGCCGCCCAACGAGAACTCGTCGTCGGGGCCGAGATCGTGGTAGCGGAGCTCGCCCCGGAAGTCCGACATGTGCACCGGGAAGAACGGCGGCTTCACCATGCCGGCCATCGTCACCTGGAGCGAGGCCTCGACCTGGGCCGGACCGTAGATCTCGAGCAGTGCGCCGGGGTCGCGCATCGGGGGGAAGAACGGGGTGCCCAGCACGTGGTCGTAGTGGAGGTGGGTGAGCAGGGCGTTCGCCCGCAGCGGCTTGCCCGCCGTGACCAACGGCGCGTTCAGGTGGTGGCCCAGCGCGCGCAGGCCGGTGCCCATGTCGAGGACGAGCGGCGACTCACCCGCCACCTCGACGAGCGCGCAGGAGGTGTTGCCCCCGTAGCGGCGCTGCTGGTCGGACGAGGTGGGACAGGAGCCGCGGACGCCGAAGTAGGTGATTCGCACAGGATGCCGAGGCTAGCCGCGGCGGCGACCCTGCTCACGGGGTACCGTCCACACCCATGGACAACTCCCTGCCCACCGCGGCCGACGTCCGCACGGTGGAGGCCAACGGGCTGGAATTCGGCTACCTCTCGGACGGCCCGGACGACGGTCCCCTCGCCCTCTGCCTCCACGGGTTCCCCGACACCGCCCACACCTGGCGTCACCTCCTCCCGCGCCTGGCCGATGCCGGGTACCGGGCCGTCGCCCCCTTCCTCCGTGGCTACGCGCCCACCGGCGTGCCGGCGTCGGGGGCCTTCGACACCGGCACGCTCGCCCTCGACGCCTGCGCCCTCCACGAGGCGCTCGGCGGCGGGTCCGACGCCGTCATCGTGGGACACGACTGGGGTGCCCTCCTCACCTACCCGGCGGCGGCGCACGAACCGGACCGGTGGGCCAAGGTCGTCACCCTGGCCGTGCCGCCCCCCCAGTCGATGGGCTTCGGCTTCTTCGACTACGGACAGCTCCGGCGCAGCTGGTACGTCTTCTTCTTCCAGACTCCCCTGGCCGAGTTCGCCGTGTCCCTGGAGGACCACGCGTTCATCGACCGGCTGTGGGCGGACTGGTCGCCGGGGTACGACGGGTCGTGGGACGCCGCCCGGGTCAAGGAGGCGCTGGGCGACGAGGCCAACCTGTCGGCCGCCATCGGGTACTACCGGGCCATGTTCGCCCCGCCTCCCGGGGACCCGGCGGCCGCGGCCGCCCAGTCGGCCGGGGAGTCACCCGCCCCCCAGCCGACGCTGTACCTGCACGGTGCCGCCGACGGCTGCATGGGGGTCGACATCGTGGGACCCGTCACCGACCATCTCGCCCCGGGGTCGGAGTTCGTGGTGGTGGAAGGGGCTGGCCACTTCCTCCATCTCGAACGCCCCGACGAGGTCAACGACCACGTGCTCCGGTTCCTCGGCGGCTGACCGGCGCCGTCCGGGCACCGGCGGGCAGGACCCGGGGCGTAGCTGCCGGGGGGGGGGGGGGGGGGGGGGGGGGGGGTGGGGGGGGGGGGGGGGTGGGGGGCGGGGCGGGGGCGGTGGGCTCGGGCGGGCGCGCGGGGCGGGGGTCTGGTGTGGGTGCGCGCGGTGTGTGCGGTGGCGTGGCAGCTGGTGTGCGTAGGAGTTGGCGATGGTGACTGACGGAGCGGTCCGAGTGGGCTCGATCGGGTTGGCCCACGCATAGGTGGCGTGAAGGAGCTCGACGTGTTGTCCTCGCACCACTGGCGCGTGCTTGCCCTTGTGGTGGCAGGTGAGAGGAGACGTGGACGAGCCGGTCGTCAGGGACCTGGGCCCGGATGGCCGAGCGCGGTGTGGGGGCCGCCCCTCGGCCGAGGCATAGAGGCGATCGGCCCGGACCAGGCGAACACGCCGTCCCGTGGGCGTGACGCCCGAGGCGTGACCTGACCTTCTGCCCAACACGAGCCACCCTCGGGCTGACGGCGAGCCGAACTCGTCGAAGCGAACGTGTCTCCCGCCGTGCTCGAAGCCATCGATGCGGCGAGCTCCCTCGCGAGCGGTCGGAGACTCCTCCAGTCTGGCGCGAAGTGATTCCCCCGCCAGATCTGCGAGTCCCCGGACACGCGACCGCCGCCGGCCGACGGCCACGCGTGCCCATGAAACCACCCGGGGCGCGCGCCCAGAACCGAAGGAAGAGAAAAAAGAAGAAAAGAAGAGAAAAAAAAAAAAAAAAAAAAAAAAAAAAAAAAAAAAAAAAAAAAAAAAAAAAAAAAAAAAAAAAAAAAAAAAAAAAAAAAGAAAGGGGTAGACTAGCTGCCGTTGCGCTCGCGGTGTGCGCAGCCGGGCCAGCAGCACGGCCGGCGCATGCCTTCCTCCAGCTCCTCCCGGGTCCGCCGGATGCGTCGCTGGCGGGTGGTGTCCTGCTTGGCATCCTCCACCCAGCAGATGAACTCGTTGCGGGCCAGCGGCGTGATGTCCTTCCACGCGTCGAGGGCGACGGCGTTGCCGACCAACGCCGACCGCAGGTCCGCCGGGAGCCTGTGCACCACCCCACCGGGCACCCGCGGACCGCTCACCGGGCCACGGTACCGGATCCGGCACGCGGTGGCTACCGCCCCGGGGCCACGTGGGCCGATGACGGCCGGGCCGACGGATCGTTCGCCAGGCGCGCCGTGTGGGCCATGAGCGCCTCGATCATGCCGGGATCGACGGGCTTGGAGAACATGAAGCCCTGGCCGCTCTGGCAGTTGTTGTCGCGGAGGCACGCCAGCTGGTGTTCGTCCTCGATCCCTTCGGCCAGCGTCGACAGACCGAGGGCGCGCCCGAGCTCCACCATGGTGTGGATGAGCGCATGCGAATCGTCGGATCCGTCCATGCTGGAGATGAACGACCGGTCGATCTTGAGCACGTCGACCGGGAACTGCCGGAGGTAGGCCAGCGAGGAGTACCCGGTGCCGAAGTCGTCGATGGCGATCTTCACCCCCAGCTGCTTGAGCTGGTTGAGGCGCGAGACCGTCGAATCGGCATCCTTCATGAGCGCCGTCTCGGTGACCTCGATGATCAGTGAGCCCGGGTCGAGCCTGTTCGCCACCAGCGCGTGTTCGACGTCGCCCACCAGGGAGTCGGACTCGAGCTGGCGCATCGACACGTTGACGGACATCGTCGTCGAGTAGCCGCGCTCCTGCCACGATCCGGCCTGTGCGCAGGCTTGCTGGAGTACCCACCGGCCGACGTCGACGATCAGCCCGCAGTCCTCGAGAATCGGGATGAAGTCGTTGGGCGGGATGACGCCACGGGTCGGATGCTGCCACCGCAGGAGTGCCTCGACGCCGTGGATGTCCGTGCTGTCCAGATCGACGATCGGCTGGTACAGCAGGAAGAACTGATCGTTGGCCAGGGCGGAGTCGATGTCGGATCGGAGTTCGAGCCGACCGTTGACCGCCTCCTGCATGGCTGGTTCGAAGACCACCGAGCGATCACGTCCGGCGGCCTTGCACCGGTAGAGGGCGATGTCGGCGTCCCGCAGCAGCTCCTGGGCGGATGAGCGATCACCCATGGCGACACCGATGCTCGCCGTCACGCTGACCTGGATCCCGTCGAATCCTTCGATGGCGAAGGGATCCCGCAGCACCTCCCGGATCCGATCGGCCAGAGGATCCGGGCCGTCGGCGACCGACAGCCCCTCGGCGAGGATCACGAACTCGTCGCCGCCCAGCCGGCCCACCGTGTCGCTGGATCGAAGGATCGACTCGAATCGCTTGGCCACCGCCTGCAGCAACCGGTCCCCCGCCTCGTGGCCGAGTGAGTCGTTGGCGTCCTTGAAGTTGTCGAGATCGATGAAGTACGCGGCGATCGGTTCGAACGTCCGCCGGGAGCGACTGATCATCTGCTCCGCCCGATCGAGGATCAGCTGGCGGTTGGCGAGTCCCGTCAACGAATCGTGCAGCGCCCGGTGGGCCAGGAGCGCCTCGAACTCCTTGCGTTCGGTGATGTCACGCAGGTGGGCGACGTAGCCGGCGATGGAGGGTCGGCTCAGCTGATTGGTCACCACGGCCTCGACCTCGCACCAGGTGCCGTCCTTTCGGGCGATGCGGAACTGCAGGGTCGACGCGCCCGGCTGGCCGTGCAGCTCGGTCGTCATCCTCGCGGCGGCCTGTTCCCTGTCATCGGGATGGATGAGATCGGTCGCGATCCTTCCGACGAGCTCGTTCGGGGCGTAGTCGAGGAGCACCTTGCTTGCAGGGCTGACATAGATGCAGACCCCGCCCTGTCCCATGACCATCGTGATGTCCGAGGAGTCCTGGATCAACGAGCGGAAGCGATCCTCGCTCAGACTCATCTGGAGCTCGGCCGCCTCCTTCTTGGCCATGGTGACCCCGGCCATCCAGATGACGAAGATCAGGACGAACGACCCCATGATGGCCAGCGCGTTCCCCTCGGCTGCGGTGAGTTCGGTGGGCATGATCCCCTCGGCGATCAGCACCTGCCCGGCGGCGATGGCCACCAGACTCCAGAACGCGGTGATCTTCCAGGAGCGTGAGCCGTCATTGGAGACGTTCTCCAGCGCGAGGAAGGCGAAGGCGCCCCACAGGACCGGGCCCCAGCCGGTGAGGTAGATGACGGCCGTGACCGCGGCCGCATGCATGGCCACCCGGACATGCGTGGTCGCCGTCGACGGGTGGGTCCGATTGAGGAGGTCGGCGAGGAACGACGACAGCGGGACCACGAGGAAGACGCCGACCCACAGCCATGTCGGCTCACGGACGATGGCGTCGAAGTGCATGAGCAGGAGGATCGCCACGAAGGCGAACGGTGCGATGAGATAGGCAAGATGGGTCGGATCGAGCACCTTCCACTTCGAGGGCCTGTCCGGGGCGCCCGCCACGATCGGATCGTCGATCGGCTCACCCTCACTGGGCGCATCCATGGCGGTGGTCATTGCGGGCCTGCTCCGATAGTGAGCGTCGATATCTTTGGCCAGTTATCGCCAGTACCGATGACAAACTTGAGTGCCTGATGAACCGGATATCACGTCACCGGTCATCCGGCTACCTGACCCTGGTCGATGTCCGTGTTTTCCGACTCCGACGGTGGAGCACTCCGCAGGTCGGACACGTCGACATCGGGCCCGAGCTCGGGTTCCATTCGACCCATTGCACCCGCAGTTCACGGGCCCGTCAGCGGGCGGGTCGCGCACTGCATGTTTCTCTCCGGCGAGCCGCCTCCTGCAGGCATCAGCCGCCGGCGCCCGACCCTTCCCGGCCCACGAATTGCCGACCCGGCCAGCTCACGGTGCGGGACCCGTCGCTCGGCCCCTCCGGTGCGGCCCCGGTCCCGTCGGCCGCCGGCGGGTGGTCTTCGCTACGCTCCGGCCATGCCGATGCCGAGCAACCAGTCGATGGGGTGGCTCCGCACCATGGTCGGTGCCGCACTGATCGTGGCTCCGGGGGCACCGATGCGCCTGTCCGGCAGCGAGGAGCCATCCGGCGCTTCCCTCTTGTTGATGCGGACGATCGGCATCAGGGACCTCGTACTGGGACTCGGCACCGTGTTCGCGGCACGGTCCGATGTCGGCGGTGACGTGGGTCGGTGGAACTCGGCAGCACTGGCGAGTGACGCACTCGACACCGTCGTCAGCCTGGCGAGTGCCCGATCGATCGGGAAGCGGGACTCCCGGGTCGCCGCCGCGCTGGCCTTCACCTTCGTCTGCGGGGACCTCCAGGCTCGCCGCACCGCTCCGGCGGCGTAGGGGCCCGGCGCCCCGCCGGCCCGCACCTCCTGCTGCCGGAGATGCTCGAGCGTGCCCGCAGGTGGTGGGTCAGCTGACGGAGGCGCGACCCACCGGGTGACGAGGGACTGGGTGCCCCTCGAGGGGTACCGTGGCCCCGTGCCGGACATGACCGATCGCACCGACCCCGTCGCCGTGCGCTACCTGCGGGCGCTGTCCCGCCAGGACTGGGACGAGGTCACCAGCTGCCTCGCTCCTGAGGTGCACAGGCGCGGACCGTTCGGGGACGACTTCACCGGCGTGACCACGTACGTGGCGTACCTCAGGCGCACGATGCCGTCCCTTCCCGGCTATCGGATGGAGATCGACGAGGTCACTCCTCTCGGGGACCAGCGGATCATGGTCGAACTCCGGGAGACGGTCGACCTGGAAGGGACCCCGCTGGTCACGCACGAGTGCCTCGTCTTCGACGTCGACCCGGACGGCCTGGTGGCGGAGATCCGCATCTACATCCGCCAGGCGCCGACGGGGTGACACGGGAACCCCTGCCAAGGGGCCGGCGACTCCGGGCGGACGAAACGCGCGCACTGACCCGGCGGAGCCGACCCGAAGGGCACCCGTCGGTCATGATGGGATCGGATCAAGGAGGAGCCGGTGTCGAGATTGCTCGTGCGCAACTTTTCGGTGTCGCTCGACGGGTACGGCGCCGGCCCCCACCAGGATCTCGAGCATCCACTCGGGATCGGGGGAACCCAGCTCCACGACTGGGTGTTCGCCACCCGGAGCGGCCGTCGGATGATCGGCCAGGAGGGTGGGGGCGAAGGTCTGGACGACGACTACTTCTCGTCGAGGGGATCGGGCGTGGGCGCCACCATCATGGGCCGGAACATGTTCGGCCCGATACGCGGCCCCTGGGGATCGACCGGGTGGACCGGCTGGTGGGGAGAGGATCCTCCCTTCCATCATCCGGTCTTCGTGCTCACCCACCACCCGCGTCCACCTCTCGAGATGCAGGGGGGAACGACCTTCTACTTCGTCGACGACGGGATCGACGCGGTGCTCGACCGAGCACTCGAAGCAGCGGACGGGCGGGACGTGCTCGTCGGAGGAGGGGCGGGAACCGTCAGGCAGTACCTCCGTGCCTCGCTCATCGATGAACTGCACGTGGTGATCGTGCCGGTGCTGCTGGGCGGTGGCGAACGGCTCTTCGACGAACTGGGTCCTGCCGTGGCCGACTACCGCTGCGTCGAGCACGCGTCGTCTCCGGCCGTCACCCACCTCCGCCTCGTACGGGACGGTCACGCCGACGTCGATGGACCGGCCTCCTGAGGCGTTCACCGCGGACAGCGACCGGAGCACCGGGTGACCATGGTCTGAGGCCGCCGCCGGGACCGTGCCCGATGCCAGCAGCCGGCTGCTGCGAGATGGACAGGGTCGAGGTGGCGCTCCCCGTCCGGGAGGACCGGACGCCGCCCACCCGGTGGTTCCCGGTCACCTGGACGGACACCTCGTAGGTCTGGTCGGGGACGAGCTTCGTGGAGGGGGTCCCCGACAGGATGCCTGCGCCGCTCAGCCCGAGGCCCTTCGGCAGGGAGAGCTTCCTCCACCGCAACGTGGCGCCCGTCGCCCGACCGGCGACCTGCAACGCGACGGGTCCGCAGCGCACCGACACCGTGGCATCGGCGAGCGTGGCGGTGGAGACCTGGATCCCGACCACGCACGCGGCGCTGCCGGTCGCCCCCAGGTTCGGATTCGAGGTGCCGGCGGGACACGGTGTCGGCGCCGTCGCACCGGCGTCGGGGACGTAGTAGCCGGGGCCGGCCGTCGTGCACGACGAGGACGAGGTGCACGCCACCCCCAGTAGGGAGATTCCCGTCGGGACCGGCCGACGGGACCAGGTGTGTCCACCGTCGACCGTGCCCATGGCGATTCCCGTGGCGTCGATTCCGCCCACCGCCTCCGCCCCGGAAGCGTGCCCTACGCCGACCACCATTCCCACCATGACGTACTGTTCGCCGACGGCACCCGGCGACGTCGGTCGAGCGTCCGGATCGACGCTCCGGTCACCATGCCGGAGCCGAGCCCGGCCATCACCGGATGCCCGTCTCGTGGCACCGGGGTGACGTCCGGGGATGACCACGGACTCGGCCGCTGCCATCATGGTCGGAAGGCCGTGGACCGGTTCCGTCGCCGATCGGCGCCACGTGGGCGGCCCGTCGATGCCGGTCGGCCCACGGACGTTCGGCCGCTTCGGCGGGTCCGAGCACACACGACGGCAGGAGACGAGATGGCGAGCACGGATGACGACCACCTCTGGACCCTGGCCCACGCCGAACGGGCGGGTCTGGCGGAGGACCTCTCGGGCCTCGGCGACGACCGGTGGCACCACGCCACCTTGTGCGCACGGTGGGACGTCGAGGAGGTCGTCGCCCACCTCACCGCGGCGGCAAGCCTGAACCAGTGGCGATGGGCACGGAGCCTGCTCGGCGCCCGCTTCCGTGTCGACGTGCACAATCAGCGCCGGATGACCGAGCAGTTGGGTGCCACCCCCACCGGGACGCTCGACCGGTTCCGATCCGTCATCGGGAGCACCACCGCGCCGTCAGGCCACACTGCGGCCTACCTCGGTGAGATCGTGGTGCACGCCCAGGACATCCGTGAGCCGTTGGGACTCCCACGGGAGCCGGACGTCGATGCCCTGACTCCCGTGGCCGACTTCTTCGTGCGTCGCAACTTCGCCGTCGCCAGTCGGACCGCCGCTGCCGGTCTGGAGCTGCGTGCCGACGACGGTCCGTTCACCTCCGGCGCCGGACCGCTCGTCACCGGTTCCACCCTGGCGCTGGTGATGGGCATGGCCGGCCGCGCTCCGTACATCGACCGGCTCGACGGCCCCGGCGTGCCGACGTTGCGGACCCGCGTCCTCGGCACACCGACGTAACCCGGAACGGACCGGCGCTACCGTCCCCGGACGACGCCGGCCACCACGTCGGCCACCTCGGCCAGGGCGGCCACACGGACGGGGTCGTCGCTCGGCACGCAGCGCCGACGCCCCCGGTCGTAGACGGTGCCGATGACCCCGGCGTGGTCGGTGTCGACCTGACGGAGCCGGACCGTCCACCCCAGACGGGCGAGCCGGTCGGCCGCCTCGGCCGACCGTTCCGGCGGGACCAGGGTGTCGGCCGTCCCGTGCACCAGCACCGCCCGACGGGCGGAAGTTCCCTCGTCCCCGCCGTCGTCCCCACCGTCGTCCCCTCCGTCGTCCGTGCGGTGGTCGGACCCGGCGAAGAGCTCGTCACCGAACGGCGATCCGAAGTAGGACCCGCCGAGTCCCACCACCGCGGCCGGCGACCACCCGGCGAACGCTTCCGGGTGCAGTCCGACCCAGACCGCGGCGTTGGCCCCGAGCGACCAGCCGGCGAGCACGATCCGCGTCGGGTCGACGCCGAGGTCGCTCGACCACCCGCGTGCGAGTGCGACCGAGGCCAGCAGCTGGCGCGAGCCCACGGCGAAGTCGTCGGACTGCCAGTCGGGGACGAGGGCGAGCACGCCACGGTCGCCCAGCGCGGCACCCAACGGCGCCAGCGCATCCCGTTCGTCGGGACCGGAGCCGTGCCACAGCAGCACCACCGGGGTGCCCCGCGCTCCGTCCGGTCCGTGCACGTCGAGTTCCTTGCCCGGCGAGTACGCCACGGCACGGGTCACGGTGCGGGCCGGCCTACCTGTCGACCCGGCGCAGCCACGGCACGACGGTGGCCAGGAACGCGTTCTGGCCCGGCGCGGCCAGCAGGGGGTCGAGGTGGCTGTAGGTCGTCGTCCGGCTCACCACGGTGACGCGGGGGATCTTCGACTGCGCCTGGAAGGCGTGGGCGGCGTCGGCCACACCGTTGTCCGTCCCGCCGAGTGCGGTCTGGAAGGCGTAGAGGGGCACGTCGACCTGGGCCGTGTGGAACAGACGCAGTCCGAGGTAGGTGGCGACCGGGGTCTGCTGGAGCGACGCCGCCGCACCGGCGTCGATCGAGAGGCGTTCGGGGTAGTACCACTCGGAGGCGGCGAGCGGCGTCTGGGCGAAGGCGTCGGCCACGTTGGTGACGGGCGTGATGTCGGTGTCGACCCAGCCCGCCGGGTCGCCCGTGGCGGCCACGTGGCCCGAGTGGACCTGGATCAGCTCGAGGCCCGGCGGCGACGTCTTGTAGTCGAAGGCATAGCCGAGCTGCGCCTGGTTGGTGACCGGTTTCGGGGCCTTGAGGTCCGCCGGGAGCAACGGGAAGTCCTCGAACGTAGTGGCCGGTCCGTTCGGGTCCTCGAGGGCCGTGACCGCGCCGACTTCGCTGAACACCCCGGTGGCCCAGGGCAGTCCGACGCCCAGCAGGTCGAGCCACGGTCCCTTGACCGACAGCTGGGCGATCTGGGCCTGCACCGAGGCGACGGTGGGTGGGGTGCCGTAGAAGCCCTGGGCGCCTGCGCACCCGTCGATGCAGACGATCCCGTTGATCGTCCGGTAGCCGGCCTGGCCGTCGAAGTCCCATGTGGCGTACACGGCGGCCTCGGTGCCCCCGAGCGAGTGGCCGCCGAGCGTCACCGTGCGCCTGCCGCCGTCGGACGCCCGGACGATCACCGCGTGCAGGTCGTCCATGGCGACCGCCATGCCCCACGAGGCCACGAAGGTGTAGTCGGCGGCCTGCAGGGGCTCGTAGTGGTGGGTGATCGCCGGGTCGGCGATCCAACCCAGGTAGTAGTCGAACATCTGCGTGGTCGTCGTGTGGCCCGCCAACGTCGACTGCACGACCGATTCGTCCTGCAGCGCGCCCTCGCGGCGCATCTCCGACCAGACCTGCAGGTCGGGGACGTGGGTCACCAGGTACGGGGCCACCAGGTCGAAGTCACCCGCACCGCCGTTCGTCCCGGGCACCAGCACCAGCACGTGCGACGCCGACGGGTTGCCGAACCGCCGGACCTGCACCTCGTCGTACCGGGCCGGGGTGCCGACCACCGGTGGGGTGGCGATGGTGAGGACCGACTCGGGCACCGACGCCGGCGCCCCGAGGGCGGTCGGGTTGCCCGGGACCGTCGTCGCGGTGGTCGGCGACGACGTCGAGCCGCCGCACCCGGCCAGCACCGCCGCCACGACGACCGCGCCGACGGCGGCCACCCACCTGTTCCGTCGCATGGCGTCCCCCAGCATCGTTCCCGGAACCGACGCCCCGGGCGCCACCCCTCCGGGCGGTCGCCCCGAGCGTAGCGATCCCCCTCACGTGCCGTGCCCCACCGGCGCCGCACCTCCGTCCAACGCCCGCTCCTTCCCCGCCGACGGTCAGGGCAGGTGGAGCGTCCCCGCCCGGTCGCGCACGGCCAGGCCCTCGGCCACCAACCCGTCCGCCACCCGGTCCGCCCGGACGGCGTCGTCGGGCCAACCGCACGCAGCGGCGAGTCCGTCGGCTGCCACCGGACCGGCCCGCAGCGCCGCCATCAGCCGTCCCCGTCCCTGGCGGTCCGACCCGACGAAGGGTGCCTGGGCCACCGACACCCCGGCCGATCCCCGGGCCGGGTCCGGGTCCGGCCGGCCGGCCGAGGCCCACCGGCACCGCCGGCGCACCGGACAGGTGCCGCACGCCGGCGACCGGGCGGTGCACACCGTCGCCCCCAGGTCCAGCAGGGCCTGGCCGAACGCCCAACCGCGGCCGGGTGGGACCATGGTGTCGACCAGGTGCTGCGCCTCGGCGGGGCGGACCGGACGGCCGGCCACGCCACGGGCGAGCACCCGTCCGGCGTTGGTGTCCACCACACCGACGTCGCGCTCGAAGGCGAAGGCGAGCACGGCGCGGGCGGTGTACGGGCCGACACCCGGGAGGGCCAGCAGGGCGTCGAGGCCGTCGGGCACCGACCCACCGTGGTCGGCCACCACCGCCCGGGCCGCGCCGTGCAGGTTCTTGGCCCGGCGGTTGTAGCCCATGCCCTCCCACGCCCGCAGCACGTCGGCCAGCGGTGCCGCCGCGCAGGCCGCCGGCGTGGGGAACCGGTCGAGGAACCGGTGGTAGGCGGGAACGACCCGCGCCAACTGGGTCTGCTGGGCCAGCGTCTCGCTGACCAGTACCGCCCACGGGTCCCGGGTGTGCCGCCAGGGAAGGTCGGGCCGGCGGGAGGTCCCGTCGGCCGAACCCCACGACTCGATGGCCGCGCCCAGCGCCCGTACCTGCGCCGGAGGGCGGACGGCCGCCGGCGGCCCGGGAGGCGCCGCCACGCGTGTCACCGCCGGGCGGGTCGGCGGGCCGGGGTGCGGACCGTCACCCCCAGACGTCGTCCCCGTAGGGGCGGCGGCGGGTCGGCGCGAACGCCATCTTCCACACCATGACCTTGCGGCGGAAGAAACAGACCTCGTCGCCGTGCTGGTTGAACGCCTTGGTCTCCACCGTCACCACGCCCCGGTCCTCGCGGGAGGACGACGCGACCTTGTCGATCACCTTCGTCTCGGCGTAGATGGTGTCGCCGTGGAACGTCGGGGACCGGTGCAGCAGCGACTCGACCTCGAGATTGGCGATGGCGGCGCCGCTGACGTCCGGGACGCTCATGCCGAGCGCCAGCGAGTACACCAGGTTGCCCACCACCACGTTCTTCTTCTGGACGGACTCGTTCTCGGCGAACCACGCGTTGGTGTGGAGCGGATGGTGGTTCATCGTGATCATGCAGAAGAGGTGGTCGTCCGCCTCGGTGATGGTCTTGCCGGGCCAGTGCCGGTAGACGTCGCCGGGGACGAAGTCCTCGAAGTAGCGGCCGAAGGGACGGTCATACGTGGTCATGTCCGTCAGTGTCGTCCGCGGCGGGGCGGGCCGTCCAGCCGCCCCGCCCGGTCAGGCCGCCGGAGGTACCGGCCGGGTGGTGAAGGCCAGCACCCAGTCGGGGTGGCTGTCCCCGTCGATGGCCATGCGCCAGGTGTACCGGGTCCCCGGTGCGAGAGGCAGCGGGCCGAGGTTGACGGCGAGGGCGACGTCGACCGGCGAGCCCTCGGGCACGTCGGTGGGGCGTCCCACCGTGAACTCGCCGCGCACCTCGACCGGGTGCTCGCCGTCCGGCGTCGGCACCAGGACGGGCCGACCGTCGGCGTCCTCCAGGTACAGCTCCCAGTGGTGGGCGTCGTCCGCCTCGTGCCAGCCCACGTCGATCTTGAGGGCGATGGCCGACGGGACCGGGTCCGGTCCGGTCATGCTCCAGCCGCCCCCCAGCACGTAGAGCTTGCCGTCGGCCACCTGGGCGGAGTCACACAACATCATGGTTACCTTCACGGCACGTGAGGCTATCGGCTCCACGGGGGCACGCCGGCACCCACCGGCGGCGGCGGGCGGCCCACGGACACGCCGGTATCGTTGCCGCATGGAACTGCGCGGCTTGCGGGACGACGTCTACCGGAGGCCCCTCGCCACCGCGCTCGACCGCCTGGGGATCGGACCCGGCTGGACCTGCGTCGACGTGGGGGCCGGCGGGGGCGACGTCACCGTGGCACTCGCCGAGATCGTCGGGCGCGAGGGCCGGGTGTACGCCGTCGACAGCGATCCCCAGGCCCGTGACGAGGTGGCGGCGGCCGCCGCCGCCCACAGCCAGGTGCTGGCCATCACCCAGGCCGGTGAGGACCTGCGCCTGCCGGAGCCGGTCGACCTGGCCTTCTGCCGGTTCCTCCTGCTCCACGTGGTCGACCCGGCCGTCGTGCTCCGGCGCATGGCGGCCGCCACCCGGCCGGGCGGGTGGGTCGTGGCCCAGGAACCCGTCACCTCGGCGGGCCGCATCGCCGGACGGCCGTTCTCGATGCCCGACGCCCGTCACCCCGATGTCGGGGCCCTGCTCCCCTCGCTCGTGCGCGAGGCCGGGCTCGACATCGTCGACGCCTGGGCCGAGGCGCCGGCCGGCGCCGGCCCCGGTCCCGTCGCCGACTACCTGGAGGTCCTGACCGACGTGGACCCCGGCGACGACCCGGTGGTGCTCCCGCCGCTGGTCACGGTGGTGGCACAGGTCCCGGTGGGCTGAGCCCCTCCCGGCCGCCGCGGGCCGCCCCGGGGAGGACCGGCCCCCCGGACGGGCCGGTATCCTTGCGCCGTGACCACCGACCAGATCCCCGCCCCCGACCTGCTCGCCGCCGCCGGCGCCACCGCCGTGGCCACGTCCGTCGTCGAGGCCGGCATCGTCGCCCTCGCCGCCGCCGGCGGCCCGGACGTCGCCCAGGTGCTGGCCTACGACGTGTCCCACTCGGCCGCCGCCGTTCGTACCGCCGAATCCGTCCTCGCCTACGGCGCCCACGGTGACACCGAGGCCCGCATCGCCTGCGCCTTCGTGGCCGACGCCTTGGCCGAGCTGGGTGCCCGCCTCATCGGCCGCACGGCGGCATGGGGCGTCGCGGCCGACTGGATGGCCCCGGCCGAGGCGTTCGTCGCCACCTACCGCGACCCGGCCTACCTGGCGTCCCTGGCCGAGACCCCGGGCGAGCGCCACCTCGACCCCGACTTCGAACTCGTCCGCGACACCTTCCACCGGTTCGCCGCCGAACAGATCCGGCCCCGGGCCGAGCACATCCACCGGGCCAACACCGACATCCCCGAGGAGATCATCGAGGGCATGGCCGAGATGGGGGGCTTCGGTATGTCGGTGCCCGAGGCGTACGGCGGGTTCGCCGCCGAGGGCGACGCCGACTACCTGAGCATGGTCGTGGCCACCGAGGAGCTGACCTGGGGATCGCTCGGTGCCGGCGGTTCACTGATCACCCGTCCCGAGATCCTCACCCGGGCCATCGTGAAGGGCGGCACCGAGGAGCAGAAGCAGCACTGGCTGCCGAAACTGGCCACCGCCGAGGTCCTGGGCGCGGTGGCCGTCACCGAGCCCGACTTCGGCTCGGACGTCGCCGGGGTGATGCTGCCGGCCACCAAGGTCGACGGCGGGTGGATCCTCAACGGGGTCAAGACGTGGTGCACCTTCGCGGCGCGGGCGAACGTCCTCCTGCTGCTGGCCCGCACCGACCCCGATCGCACCAAGGGCCACCGGGGGCTGTCGATCTTCCTGGTGGAGAAGCCCCCGGCCGACGGCCACGGCTTCACCTTCAGCCAGGCGCCGGGAGCGGCGGGTCGGCCGGCGGACTCGGGGGGGAAGATGGAGGGTCGGGCGATCGACACCCTCGGCTACCGGGGCATGCACTCCTACGAGGTGTCGCTCGAGAACTGGTTCGTTCCCGACGCCAACCTGATCGGCGGGGAGGACGGCCTGGGCCAGGGCTTCTACCTCCAGATGCAGGGCTTCGAGAACGGACGCCTGCAGACGGCGGCCCGGGCCGTCGGACTGATGCAGGCCGCCTACGAGGCGGCCGTCGAGTACGCAAACAACCGGGTGGTGTTCGGGGCCCCCATCGCCGAGTACGAGCTCACCCAGGTGAAGCTGGCCCGCATGGCCGTGCTCATCCAGGCGTCGCGCCAGTTCGCCTACGAGGTGGCCCGGTTGATGTCGAAGGGCGAAGGCGTGCTCGAGGCCTCGATGATCAAGGCCTACGTGTGCCGGACGGCGGAGTGGGTCACCCGTGAGGCGCTGCAGATCCACGGCGGCATGGGCTATGCCGAGGAGTACGCGGTGAGCCGCTACTTCGTGGACGCCCGGGTGCTGTCCATCTTCGAGGGCGCTGACGAGACCCTGTGCCTGAAGGTGATCGCCCGGCGGCTGCTGGCCGGCGGCTGACCGCCCCGCCACCGGCCGGACCAGGCGTCCGACCGGAGTGGGGCCGGATCAGAGGAGGTCGTCCATCTGGCCCATGGCCGCCGTCATGCCCTCCTCCATGCCCATGGCGAGGATCCGCTCCATGTCGGCGGCCGAGGTGAACGTGACCACGCCGGTCATCTCGGTGCCGCCTCCCGGCCGGTCCCCGAGGTCCACCCGGACCACCATGAGCGGCATGTCGGGGTCCAGCGCCCCCGCCTCGTCGGCGAACCCGTTCTCGAATTCGAACCGCCGCGGCGGCTCGACGGCCACCGTCCGCCAACAGCCGCGGGACGTCCCCCCGTCCGGGCCGGACATGACGTAGACGGAGCGACCGCCGGGACGGACGTCGTGCTCGGTGAAGGTGGCCGGCCACGTCGGCGGCCCCCACCACCGCTCGAGCAGCCTGGGGTCCTCCCAGAGGTTCCACACCCGCTCGACCGGCACGTCGAACTCGGCGGTGATGGTCATGGTCAGGGTGTCGGAGTCATGGGTCGTGGCGGTGACGGTCATGCGATGCTCCTGTTCTCCGGGCTGGTCGGTGGGACGGTGGATCGGCCCTGCGGGTCACGTCCGTGCCGTCGGCCGTCGCCGTACGTCCGGTGGCGACGGCCGGGTCGGGTCGGCGCGCCAGGTCGTCCGCCAGCACCTCGGCGAACCGGTCGATGCGCTCACGCCAGGCCGTCTCGAAGGCGCCCAGGAGCTCGTGGGTGCGCTGCACGGCGGCGATGTCGCCGCGCACGAGCTGCTCGCGACCGCGGCGCCGCTTGTGCACCAGGCCGGCCCGCTCCAGCACGGCCACGTGCTTCTGGACGGCGGCGAAGCTCATCGGGTAGCCACCGGCCAGGTCGGACACCGAGTGCTCCCGGCGCAGGGTCCGGGTGACGATGTCCCGCCGGGTGGCGTCGGACAGCGCATGGAAGAGGCGGTCGGTGCGGTCCTGCTCGGTCATTTCCACAACCATTTGGTTGTAGATTAGACCCGCACAGCCGCCGTGCAACTCCCGGGCGGTCAGGAGTCGGTGGAGACCCGATGGAGCTCGACCGAGATCATGTCGTCGGCCAGCTCCTGTCCGCTGAACACGCAGTCGAAGGCCTTCGCCACCCGCAGCACCATCTCGGCGTTGGCCGCGCTGACCGCCATGTGGCACGCCCCGTCGGAGCTGAGGCGCTCCCACAGGATCCCGATCTCGAACCCACGGCTGAACTCGGGATCGTCGGTATCGAAGTGGACGGTCGATTCCATGCACGGTCCATCGACACTCCGGTGCCATCTCTTTACCCCTGATGCAGCCCCGCCCGGGCCGGTCCGGTTGACGCACCCCGGCCATCGACCCACGATGGGTGGATGACCGACCGGGCCCGCTCCCTGCTCGCCGGGTTCCTCGACGCCCTGGACGGCCCGGGGAGCCCGTCCGACGTCGACCTCCCCGACGGCGGGTCGCTGCCCTCGGTGTTCGCCGTGAGCGACCTGGCCCAGTCCTCGGTGGCGGCGGCAGGATGCGCCCTCGCCCGGCTGATGGCGCTCGACGGCGGTGCGGTGCCCTCGGTCACCGTCGACCGCGCCCTGGCGTCGGCCTGGTTCGCGTTCTCGATCCGCCCCGAGGGCTGGCAGCTCCCGTCACCGTGGGACGCCGTGGCCGGGGACTACGCCACCTCCGACGGCTGGATCAAGCTCCACACCAACGCGCCGCACCACCGGGATGCCGCGCTCGGCGTCCTGGGCGTGCCCGTCGACCGCGCCGCCGTGGCCACCGCCGTCGCCGGTTGGGGCGCGGACGATCTCGAGACGGCGGTGGTCGGTGCCGGGGGTGCCGCGGCGGCCATGCGCTCGCTCGCCGACTGGGACACCCACCCCCAGGGCGCGGCGGTGACCGGCGAGCCCCTGGTTCGGCTGGACCGGACGTCGGCGGGGACCGACCGTGGACCCGGTCCGCGCCGACGCCCCCTGGCGGGCGTCCGGGTGCTCGACCTCACCCGGGTGCTGGCCGGCCCGGTGGCCACCCGGCTCCTGGCCGGATGGGGTGCCGAGGTGCTCCGCGTCGATCCACCCGGGTGGGACGAGCCCGGCGTCGTCCCCGAGGTGACCCTGGGCAAGCGGTGCACCCGACTCGACCTGCGCACCGACGGGGGCCGGGACCGGTTCCTCCACCTGCTGGCCGACGCCGACGTCCTGGTCCACGGGTACCGGTCCGACGCCCTCGAGGGACTCGAGCTCGGCGCCGAGCTACGCGCCGACGTCCGTCCGGGCCTGGTCGACGTGACCCTCGATGCCTACGGCTGGACGGGGCCCTGGGCGGGGCGCCGCGGGTTCGACAGCCTCGTCCAGATGAGTTCGGGGATCGCCGCGGCCGGCATGGCGGCCACCGGAGCGGACCGGCCGGTCCCACTCCCGGTCCAGGCCCTCGACCACGCCACCGGGTACCTGTTGGCGGCGTCGGCCCTCGGGGGTCTGGCGCTGCGCCGGTCCGACGGTTCCGGCAGTCGGTGGCGCACGTCGCTGGCCAGGATGGCCCGGCTGCTCGTCGACGCCGGCACCGCACCCGATCTCCAGGGGGATGGCGTCGACCCGGCGCCCCCGTCGGTCGACGGCCCGGTGGAGCACACGGCCTGGGGGGACGCCCGCAGGCTGCCGGCCCCCGTGGTCGTGGACGGCGCACCGCTGTGGTGGGACCTGCCGGCGGGGCCGCTCGGGACGTCGCCGGCGGACTGGGCCACCGACTGAGGCGTCACCGGACGCCGGTCCCGGGCGCCGACCGGTGCACGGGTCTCAGGTGGTCCGGGCGGCGACCGGCGCCGGCGCCCCCCGGCGACCGGTGCACCCGTCGGCCACGGCCAGCACCACGGCGGCCACGCCGATCCCCGCCCCGAGCAGGCACACCCCGGTCCAGCGGTGGCTGCCGTACATCCAGCTGCCGGTGGCCGAGCCGACGGCCCCGCCGGCGAAGTAGCAGACCATGTACGCCGAGTTGATCCGGCTGCGTGCCTCGGGTGCGAGCCGGTAGATGAGCGACTGGTTGGTCACCTGCAGGCCCTGGACGCCGACGTCGAGGGCGAGGATGCCGACGATCATCCACGCCAGGCTGTGCCCGCCCGCCCACAGGGCGAGGAACGACACCGCCACCAGCCCGGCGAAGGCCAGGGTGGTGGAACGGGACCGGCCGCGGTCGACCCACCGGCCGGCGAAGTTGGCGCACAACGCACCGGCCGCACCCACCAGGCCGAACAGCCCGATGGCGGCGTCCCCGTAGTGGTAGGGCGACCCGGACAGGACGAAGGCCATCGTCGTCCAGAAGATGCTGAAGGCGGCGAACCCGAGGGCGCCGAAGAGGATCCTGCGGCGGAGCACGGACTCGGAGCGGAACAGCGCCACCGTGGACCGCAGCAGCGCGGCATAGCGGATCGACGGGCGGTCGACCTCGCCGGGCAGCACCCGTCCGAGGACCACGGCCATGCCCACCGACACCACGGCCGCCATCAGGTAGACGACGCGCCAGCTGGCCGCGCCGGCGACGAGCCCCGAGACGGTGCGGGCCAGCAGGATCCCGAGCAGCAGTCCGCTCATCACCTGGCCCACGACCCGGCCACGCGTCTCGTCGGTGGCCAGCGACGCCGCCATCGGCACCAGCACCTGGGCCACCGTGGACCCCACCCCGACCACCAGCGCCACCGCCACCAGGACGCCGATGGTCGGCGACGCGGCCGACACGGCCAGCCCGACCGTGGTCACGACCAGCACGACGGGGACCATCCGACGCCGGGCCAGGATGTCCCCGAGCGGCACCAGGAGCGCCAGGCCCAGCGCGTACCCGACCTGGGCCATCGTGACCACGAGCCCGGCGGTCGCCTCGCTCGTCCCGAACGACCGGGTGATCGTGTCGAGCACGGGCTGCGCGTAGTAGAGGTTGGCGGCGGACAGCCCGCAGGCCACGGCGAACACCACGATCAGCCCCCGCGACATGCCGGGGCGGGCCGCCGGGGCCCTGCCGCCCGGGGCCGTCGCCTCCGGAGGGGTCGGCGTCGCCACCGTGGGTTCGGTCGTGTTCGGCTCCATGGACAGCCCAACGCCGGTCACCCGGGGCATATTCCTGAACGTCGCGTTCATGATCTACGCTGCGACCATGGAGGACACGGCGTCGACGACACCGGCCCGCCCCGGCAGGCCGCGCAGCGAACGGGCCCGGCTCGCCGTCCTGGAGGCAGCCGCCGACCTGCTGGTCGAGGGCGGGTTGGCGGCCGCCACCATCGAGGCGGTGGCGGCCCGGGCCGGCGTCAGCAAGGTGACCATCTACAAGTGGTGGCCGTCGCGCGGCTCGGTGGCCGTGGACGCCTACTTCCACCGCTACCGGCGGACGGCCACGTTCGCCGACACCGGCGACCTGGCCACCGACCTGACCGGACAGATCCGGCTGCTCGTCCAGGCGTTCCGCGGCCGGGCCGGGCGGATCATGGCCGAACTCATCGGCCGGTCCCAGACCGATCCCGACCTGGCGGACATCCTGCGGACCCGCTGGCTCCAGCCCCGGCGCGACGCGTCGGCGGCCGTCCTCCGGCGGGCGGTCGAGCGGGGCGAGGTCCGGGCGGATCTCGACCTCGCCGTGGTGCTCGACCAGCTGTACGCGCCCCTCTACTACCGGCTCACCATGCAGCACGAACCGCTCGGACCGGCGCTGGCCGACGCCCTGGTGCGCACCGTGCTCGACGGCATCCGGCCCCGAGGGACGGCGGTGCCCCCACGGGCGGGGGTGACCGGTCGGACGGCGGTCAGTCCGCCGAGCGGCTGAGCCCGGCCCGTTCGCCGCGGGTCACGAACTTGGTGGCCATCTTGCGGGACGCCTCGTCGATCATCTCGTCCCCGAACATGACCGCACCGGTGCGGTCGTCCTCGGTGGCGGTGCGGTAGGCGTCGAGGATGTCCCACGCCTTGTCGAACTGCTCCTGGGTGGGCGAGTACACCTCGTTCAGGACGCCGACCTGGTCGGGCGTCAGCGCCCACTTGCCGTCGTAGCCGAGGACCCGGGTGCGCTGGGCGAACTCGCGCAGGCTGTCGAGCTCGCGGATCTTGAGGAAGGGGCCGTCGATCACCTGGAGGCCGTTGGCGCGGCCGGCCATGAGGATCTTCGAGAACACGTAGTTGAAGTGGTCACCGGGGTACTCGGGGATCGCTACGCCACCGGTGAGCACCGGCATCTCCATCGAGGCGGCGAAGTCGGCCGGGCCGAAGATGATGGTCTCGAGCCGAGGTGATGCGGCACAGATCTCCTCGACGTTGATGAGGCCACGGGTCGTCTCGATCTGGGCCTCGATGCCGATGTGGCCGATCGGCAACCCGCACGTCTTCTCGACCTGGGTGAGGAGGAGGTCGAGGGCGACCACCTCGGCCGCCGTCTGCACCTTCGGGAGCATCAGCTCGTCGAGCCGCTCGCCGGCGTTCGACACGACCTCGATGACGTCCCCGTAGGTCCACTCGGTGTCCCACACGTTGATCCGGACGCACAGGACCCGGTCGTCCCACGCCAGGGTGCGGATGGCCTCGGCCACCTTGGCCCGGGCCGCCTCCTTCTCCAGGGGTGCCACCGAGTCCTCGAGGTCGAGGAAGCTCATGTCCGCCGCGACCGTGGGGGCCTTGGCGAGGAAGCGCTCGTTGGAGCCCGGGGAGGACATGCAGGAGCGGCGCGGCAGGTTGCGTGAGCGTTCGGACATGGCGCAGATCGTAGGGCGCGGACGGTCCGGTACCAAAACCGGCGACCGGGGAGGCCGGCGGGGGACGCACCACCGGACGGGGACGCACGCGCCGGGGCACGGTCCGCACCGGACCGGTGACCACCGACGGACGGCGTCGGACACCGGACTCCCTTCGTCCCCGGACGGCACCGGACACCGGACGTCCTTCCTCCACCGGCCACGCCTGGCGCCCCCTGCGGATGTGACCAACGTCCCCTGTCGATAGCACCGGGCCGGGCCGATGCAACCGGCATACGTGGAGTGAGCAGCCCGAGTGATGCGAGGAGGCACCTCATGGCTACGACAACGAAGCACCCCTTGACCCGACGCGGCCTCGTGGCGATCGTGACGGCATTGACCGTCGGTTCCGTCCTCGCCCTGGCGGGCGCCGCCCCCCTCGTCCCGGCGTCGGCCGGCGCCGCCACCGCGCAGGCACCGGTGTGCACGGCGCACGCCGCCGCCAAAGGGTGCGTCCCGGCGACTCCGACCGGACTCGCCGCCACGCGCGTCTCGGCGACCGGCGCCACCCTCACGTGGTCGCCCGTGCCCGGGGCCACCGGCTACAACCTCTTCGTCGGGGGGACCATGGTGAAGGGCACGGCGGCACCGCCCATGACGGACACCTCGCGGGCTCCCGGGTCCACCGTCGACTACACGGTGTCGGCCCACGACGCCGCCGGCAGGTCCACCCAGACCGCGCCCCTGACGGTCACGACGCTCCCGGCGACACCGCGCGGGCTGGTCGCCACCGCCGGTGACGGGCAGGTCACCCTCGGCTGGTCCGCCGCGGCCGGCGCGTCCGGCTACACCGTGCTGTCGGGAGGCACCCCGGTCACCACGACGACGGCGACGTCCGTGGTGGTGGGCGGGCTGGACGACGGCACCACCTACACCCTCAGCGTGGAGGCGACCGACAGCTCCGGCCCCTCGGCCCCGGCGGCGGCCGTGGCGGCGACACCGATGCCCCCGCTGCCCGGTGCCCCCGCTGACGTCACCGCATCCACCATCACCGCGGCCGGTGCCACCCTCGGCTGGGATCCGGTGTCCCGTGCCACCGACTACGTCGTCACCGTCGGGGACGTGGTCCTCGGTACGACGACGGGGACGACCTGGACCGACACCTCCGCCGCCCCCGGGACGACGGTCCCGTACTCGGTGGCCGCCGTCGACGCCTCGGGCGCCGGCACGGCCACCACCGTCGACGTCGAGACCCTGCCCGCCGCACCGTCCGGGCCGACCGCCTCCGACCCGACCGCGTCGGGCGCCACCGTGACGTGGCAGCCGGTGGCCGGGGCGACGGGCTACGTGGTGGCCGCCGACGGGACGACCCTCGGGACGACCACGGCGACCACCTGGACCGACACCACGGCGGCGAGCGGCAGTGCCGTCGTCTACACGGTGACCGCCTCCGACACCTCGGGACCGGGTGCGCCGAGCACGCCGGTGACGGTGACGACCCTGCCGGCGGCACCCACCGGCGTGACCCCGTCGGCCGTGACCGCGTCCGGCGCCACCGTGTCGTGGGACGGGGTCCCCGGTGCCACCGGCTACCTCGTCTACGTCCAGGACATCGTCATCGCCACGACCTCGGCGACGACCTGGACCGACACCACCGCCGCCGCCGGGACGACGGTCCCCTACTCGGTGGCCGCCACCGACGCCTCGGGATCCGGGGCGCCGAGCACGCCGGTGACGGTGACGACCCTTCCGGCGGCACCCGCCGGTCTGGCCGCCTCGGCCGTCACCGCCTCGGGCGCCACCTTGACCTGGCAGCCGACCACCGGGGCGACCGCCTACGTCGTCTCGGCCGGCGGCACCACCCTCGGGACCACCACGTCGACCGGTTGGACCGACTCCACCGCCCCGAGCGGCAGCCCCGTCGACTACACGGTGGCCGCCACCGACGCCTCGGGTTCCGGGGCGCCGAGCACGCCGGTGACGGTGACGACCCTGCCGGCGGCACCCGTCGGTCTGGCCGCCTCGGCCGTCACCGCCTCGGGCGCCACCCTGACCTGGCAGCCGACCACCGGGGCGACCGCCTACGTCGTCTCGGCCGGCGGCACCACCCTCGGGACCACCACGTCGACCGGATGGACCGACTCCACCGCCCCGAGCGGCAGCGCCGTCGACTACACGGTGGCCGCCACCGACGCCTCGGGTTCCGGGGCGGCCGCCGCCGCCGACGTGGTGACCCTGCCGGCCGCGCCCGCGGAGCCCACCGCCTCGGCCGTCACCGCCTCGGGCGCCACCTTGACCTGGGCCGCCGTGCCCGGTGCCACCGGCTACCTGGTCTACGCCCAGGACATCCTGGTGGCCGGCACCACCGCCCCCACCTACGCCGACGCATCGAGCCCGAGCGGGAGCGCGGTCAGCTACGTGGTGGTCGCCACCGACGCCTCGGGTGCCGGTCAGCCGTCGACCGCCGTCGCCGTGACCACGTTGCCGGCCGCGCCCGACGGGCTGTCCGCCTCGGCCGTCGGCGCCACGGGGGCCACCCTCACCTGGTCACCCGTCGCCGGTGCCACCGGGTACACGGCGTCCGTCGACGGGACCCCGTTCGAGGCGACCTCCCGCACCGCCGCCACCGACACCGGCGAGGCGCCCGGCGCCACGCTGCAGTACACGGTGACCGCCCAGGACGCCACGGGGGGTTCGGTTCCGTCGGCACCCGTCCAGGTGGTACTCGCCCCCGCCGCGCCCGTCGGGGTCGCCGCCTACCCGGCCGCCGGGGCCCTCAGCGTCCGGTGGCCGGCCGTGCCCGGCGCCACCAGTTACGCCGTGTCGGTCGCCGGAGTCCCACCGGTCGTGGTCACCGGCACCTCGGCGACGGTGGCCGGACTCACCGACGGGACCGCCTACGCGGCCACCGTGACCGCGGCCGACGCCGGTGGCAGCAGCCCCCCGTCGGCACCGGCGACGGCCACGCCGACGGCACCGACCATGCCCACGTCGGCGTTCAGCCTGCTGAACATGGAGGGGATCAACACCCACTCCACGTACGGCGACACGCCGTACGCGAACCTCACCCGCACCGAGCAGCTGCTCGGCCAGCTCGGCGTGCGCCATGTGCGCGACCCGCTGGCCTACGGCTCGTTCGGCCTCCAGTACGGCCAGGTCGACTTCTTCAACGCCCTGCACGCCGAAGGGATCGGCGTCGACCTCATCCTGTCGCCCTCGGCCTCGACCGGTGACCTGGCGGCCCGGGTGGCCGCGGTCGGGAGCACCCTGTCGGCCGACGTCGACGGCATCGAGGGTCCGAACGAGCTCAACGGCTCCGGCCAGTCCGACTGGTCCGCGCAGGACGTCGCCTACCAGCGGGCGATGTACGCAGCCGTGCGGGCCACCCCCAGCCTGGCCGCGGTCCCGGTGGTGGCGCCGTCCCTCAACGACAGCCTGGCCCTGCCCGACGGCGACCAGGGCTTCCTCACCCTCGGCAACCTGTCCGACAGCCTCGACGCCGGCAACATCCACGTCTACCCCGGCGGTCGCGTCCCCACCTGGGACATGGACGCCAGCATGGCCGCCGAGCAGGACGTGTCCGGCTCGAAGCCGGTCTGGGTGACCGAGGCCGGCTACCACGACGCCGTCGACAACCCCGGGAACTTCTCCGTGACCGACGCGGAGGCGGCCGACTACCTCCCCCGCCTCCTGCTCGAGTGGCACCAGCGGGGTGCCGCCCGGGTCAACCTCTACGAGCTCTACGACGAGGCTCCCGATCCCGGTCAGACCGACTACTCCGACCACTTCGGTCTGGTGTCCTACGGCGGGGTGCCCAAGCCCCAGTTCACCGCCGTCCAGGACTTCAACGCCCTGCTGTCCGACACGTCGGTGAGCTTCCCGCTGACCCCGCTCACCTACTCGGTGGCCTCGGGCTCGACCCCGGTGTCGTCCATGCTCCTGGAGAAGAGCACCGGCCAGTACATCCTCTACCTGTGGCAGGACGTCGCCGAGTCGGACACCACGACCGACCCGCCCACCCCGGTGACGGTGCCCGCCACCCCGGTGACGGTCACGCTCGGCGCCCCCGTCAGCTCGATCACCGAGTACCGCCCGTCGTTGTCACCCGCCGCACAGGCCACGGCCACCGGGACGGCCACCTTCACCGTCGGCCTCCAGGGGGACGCCACCGCCCTCGTCATCCAGCCCTAGTCCTGGTCCACCGCCCGCACCAGGTGCCCGGTCCCCCCCGGGGATCGGGCACCGGCGCGTCAGGGAGCGGCGGCGCCGGCCGCGGCGTCGCGGGCGATCTGGTCGGCCAGGTCCCCGGGTGTCAGCTGCTCCGACAGGAGCCGCTCGAAGCGGGCCGGGTCGCCGGCCGTGAACGCCCGGCACAACGGGAACCCCTCCACGTAACAGGTCAGGTAGGCCCGCCACGTGGGGTGGGTCAGGAACTCCACCGCCTTGGCCGCCCGGTCCCGAGGCAGGAGACCCCACCGCGCCACCTCGTCGATGACGGTGTCCGGATCGGCGCCGTCCTCGTGGAGGCGGAAGGCGGCATTGGTGCGGACGGCGCCGAGCGCCTCGCCGGCGTCGGCCACGGCGGCCACCACCTCGGTGTCGTAGCGGATGCCGAGCGGGTGGAGGTGGGCGGCGACGGTCACCTCGGGGTGCCGGCCCCACGCCACTTCGAGGCCGAGGTCGGCCAGACCCTCGGCCAGGAGGCACTGGGGCGTGCCCACCAGGAAGATCGACTCCTCCCACCACTGCCGGCGGCGGACCAGCCCCACCTCCTTGCGGGTGTGCTCGGTGTGATGGCCGGGATAGGCCTCGTGGGCCACCAGGTGCGCCAGGCCGGTCGACAGCACCGGCAGGTCGGTGTTGACGGCCACCCGGCTCTGCAGTCCGCCGAGGTAGTAGTTGAACCCGGACCACGGCTCGTTCGAGACCAGCTCGAACTCGACGTGCTCCCCGTCGGGAAGACCGAAGAGCTCGTCGGTGCGGGCCCGCAGGTCCTCGGCCAGCGAGTCGACCGCCCGGCGCAGGGTGTCCACCGGCACGGCGTGCGCCTCCCGCCACACGGTCAGACGCTCGGCCAGCGGACCCGAGCCGGGGAGCACCTCGTCGAGCCGGCGGTGGGCGTCGACCAGCACCTCCTCGTCGATGCGCGAGGGCCGGACCCCGTAGCAGGCCTCCACCTCGTCGGCGTAGCCGATGGGCTCCCCCGCCAGCTTGGCGCACGTGGTGGCCACCCCCAGCACCTGGGCGGTGATCCAGTGCCGGCGGGCCGGCGAGGACGAGTCCTCGGAGCCGGGACCGTCGAGCGGTGCCCCGGCGGCGAGGTCGGCCAGCAGGGCCCGGGCGTCGCCCACCAGCCGTTCGGGCGGCACCACCGGCTCGGCGGCCACGGCGGCGGCCAGCGCGGCGGGACCGTAGTAGGCGTCGACGGCACCGTCGATGTGGCGGCCCAGGCGGAGTCCCAGGGTCAGGTAGGCCTCGACCACGCCGTCCTCGACCACGCCGTCGGCCACCTGCGGTGCCCCGGTCCGCTCAGTCGAGCCGCGCGTGCAGGAAGGCGACGGTGCGCTCCCACAGCTGCTCGGCGGCGGCCGCGTCGTAGACGGCGGGCCGGTCCTCGTTGAAGAAGGCGTGATCGACCCCGGGGTACACGACGAAGGAGGCGTCGAGACCGAGGCCCCGCAGCGTCGCCTCGAGCTCGGCGGCGGCCTCCGGCGTGAACGACCCGTCGAGCTCGGCGACGTGGCCGAGCACGGCGGCGGTCATCGTCGAGTAGTCGGGCTGGGCGTCCGGCCACGGGATCACGCCGTAGGCCGGCACCACGGCGGCCACGGCGTCGGGTCGGCGACAGCCCAGCACGAGGGCCAGGCCGCCGCCCATGCAGAACCCGACGACCCCGACGGTCGTCCTGGCGGTGCGCCGGAGCAGCTCGTCGACGGCGCCGCTCAGGTGGGTGGCGGCGTCGGACAGCTCGAGGGCCATCATGTGCTTGGCCGCCTCGTCGGGTTCGGTCAGCGGCACAGCGGTCCCGCGGTAGAGGTCGGGGGCGAGGGCGGTGAACCCGGCCGTCGCGAAGCGGTCGCAGGTCCGGGTGATCTGGTCGACCAGACCCCACCACTCCTGGATCACGAGGACGCCGACCGTCCCGTCCGAACCACCCTCCGGCTCGGCCAGGTAGCCCTGGGCCGTGGACCCGTCACTCGGAAACTCGATGCGTGCGCCCATGCCCCGGACCCTACTCGCGGCACCCCGGGGCAGGGTCCCGACGGCACCCCCCACACCGGGTCGAGCGCCCCGTCCGGCAACTGTCCTGCACCAGATGCCGACCAAGAAACCCCAGGTCACGGCCTTGGGTGGTCGGGGGGTCCTTGTGACCCACCGGGGCACCGACTACCATCTGCCCGCATATGACTCACGCCGAGCAGTACTCGACGGTCGAGCCAGGTGCCTGCCCCGCACGCCACCACCGGACACGCAACCGGGTCGTAGCGACACTCGCCGTGGCCTCCCTCCTCGGAGCCACGTCCGCCATGGTGTCGTTCGCAACGCCTGCCTCCGCCGACCAGATCTCCGATGCCCAGGCCCAGGCGGCGGCCATCTCGGCCAAGCTGAGCGCCACCCAGTCCCAGATCGCCGCCCTGACCGGCCAGGTCAACTCGGCGGACTACAAGCTGGCCCAGCTGCAGTCGCAGATCGCCGCCAGCCAGGCCCAGATGGCCAAGGACCAGCACACCGTCACGGTCGACGAATCGCAGCTGCGCGCCCAGGCGCTCGCCGACTACACCAGCGAGGGCACGTCGAACACGACGACCCAGCTCTTCACCTCCAACGTCAACACCAGCGGCATCCGGTCCGAGTACTCGGCCATCGCCACCGGGAACGTCACGTCGACGATCGACCACCTCCACACCGCGCAGACCCAGCTCGCCGCCACCCAGTCGTCGCTCGAGCAGCAGAAGTCCCAGGCGCAGACCACCCGCGACAGCCTGGCCGCCTCGCAGCACCAGGCGACCGAACTGGCGGCCCAGGACCAGTCCACGCTGGACAGCGTCGACGCCAACATCCAGACCCTGGTCGCCCAGAAGCAGGCGGCCGAGGCCGCCGCCGCCCAGGCGGCCGCGAAGGCCGCGTTCAACCAGAAGGTCGCCGCCGCCCAGGCCGCCCAGACCCAGGCCGCCGCCACCGCCCGGTCCACCGTCGGCACGACCTCCGGCGGCGGCTCCTCGGGGGGCGGTTCGTCGGGCGGCTCGACGTCCGTCACCCCCACGGCCCCGGCGCCACCGCTGTCGCCCGGGGCGGCCGGCGCCGTGCAGGCCGCCGAGCGCGAGATCGGCGTCCCCTACGTGTGGGGCGGCACCACCCCGGCCGGCTTCGACTGCTCGGGCCTGGTCATGTGGGCCTACGCCCAGGTGGGCATCAGCCTCCCCCACTACTCGGGCGCACAGTTCGCCGACACGACCCACATCTCGATGGCCGACATCGAGCCGGGTGACCTTCTGTTCTACGGACCCGGTGGTGACGAGCACGTCGCCATGTACGTGGGCGGCGGCTCCATGATCGAGGCCCCGTACACCGGTGCCAGTGTGTGGATCACCGGTGTGCGCACCGACGGTCTCGCCGGCGTCGGCCGGGTGGCCTGAGCCCGGAGGCTCCGCACCGGCGGGCGGGCCCACGGGGCGACGCCCGGACACCCGGTGCGGTCCACAGGGATCCGCACCATGGCGTTCGGCCAACCGTCGGGTCCCCCCGCCACCGCACGTCAGCTCCGTGACCTGACCGCGCTGGTCGAGGCGGCCGGGCACGACGGGTTCCGCGACGCGCGGGGCCCACTGGGCCTCAACCAGCGCCAGGCGGCCGGGCGCTTCACCCAGGACGAGGCCGAGTCGCTCATCGCCCGGCTCGAGGCCGAAGCCGAAGCCGAAGCCGGCGGTCCCGACGGCACCGTGGTCGACGCCGACGCGCCGCCCGCACGGGCCACCCGGACACGCCCGGTGACCACCGGGACGTCCACCGCCGACACGCCACCGCCACGTCGGGCAGCGGGGCGGTCCGGGACACTGGCCGAACAGCTCGAGCGGGTTCCCGAGCAGCTGCTCGTCGACGAGCTGCGTCGGCGGGGCTGGGCCCTCATCCCACCCACCCCGGACGGCTGACACCGCGACCCGGACGGCGGCCGTGGCGGCACCTGCGCCGACGGCCCCGGCGGCCGGCCGGTCAGCCCTGGTCGTGGGCGGCGAACTCCTTGGGCGGCATCTGGCCGACCGTGCCGCCCGCCCGGGGGCCGGGGGGCCGGGCGAACCGGAACGGGATGGCCTCCCGACCCGCCTGGATGACCATGGCCTGCCCGGTGGCCTCGCCCGACAGCAGGTCGACGACGGCCGACGACACCGAACCGGCGTCGATCAGCGGGAAGCCGCTCGACTCGAGCAGATCGCGCATGTCGGCGATCAACGGCGTGTCGACGATGCTCGGGCACACGGCGTTGACGGTGATGCCCTTGGCCGCCAGCTGCGGTTCGAGCGAGCGCACCAGGCCGACCACGGCGTGCTTGGTGAGGCAGTAGACGGGGTCGGGCGAGAAGCCGATCAGCCCGGCGAGCGAGGCCGTCGCCACGATGGACCCGCCGCCGCGTGCCTCCATGGCCGGCACCAGGGCCCTCACACCGAAGAACACGCCGTCCACGTTGACGCCGGTGGCCCGCCGGTAGATCTCGTCGGTCACCGCCGTGACGTCGGCCTCACCCGTGGTGACCCCGGCGTTCAGGTGGGCCAGGTCGATCCCCCCGAACCGCTCGGTGACGGCGGCCACGATGCCCGGCCACTCGTCGGAGCGTCCCACGTCCGCCTGGAGGGCCAGTCCGCCGACGACGGCCGCCGCCGACTCGGCCGACGCACCGTCGAGGTCCACCACGGCCACCGACGCACCGGCGGCGGCCAGCCGGATCGCCGTGGACAGACCGATCCCCGATCCCCCGCCGGTCACCACTGCAACCTTGTCCGTCAACGATCCCATGGCGTCACCTGCGGCCCTCCACTCGGTCGGCGCCCGCTACGTGCGGCACGCCGGGACGCCCACCCCGGGGACCGGGACGGCACGCCGAAGCCACCCTACCGGCCCCCTGGGGCATACTGAGGGCCTGGCCGGCACACGGGAACACCCCGGGGACCGGTCGCCACCCGACCATGCACCCCGTTCCCGTCGCCTTCCACATCTGGTTCCTCGAGGTACACACCTACGGGATCGGACTGGCCCTGACCTTCTGGTTCGGGCTCCGCTACACCGAGCGCCGGCTGCGCGACCGCGGCTATCCGTGGCAGTGGGTCACCGGTATGTTCGTCTGGGTCATCGTGGCCGCCATCGTCGGCGCCCGGGCCATGCAGGTCCTGTCGCACCTGTCCGAGTACACGGCCCACCCGGGCGACATCGTCGCCGTGTGGCAGGGCGGTCTGTCCTCCTTCGGTGGGCTGATCGCCGCCGTGCCCGTGGCCATCGTGATCCAGCGGCGACGGTGCCCGCAGCTGCCCGGGCTCCGCTTCGCCGACCTCATGGCACCGGTGCTGATGGCGTGCTGGGGCATGGGACGCCTCCTCGGACCCCAGTTGATGGTGGCCGGCGGCGGGGCCCGGACCTCCGCCTGGTACGGCATGTACTACGCCGGTGAGGTGGGTCGCCGGGTGCCGGTCCCCATCTTCCAGGCCATCTGCGACTTCGCCATCTTCGGCATCCTGCTGCTGGTCGAGCGCCGGCTCAGCGCACGGGGGCCGAGGATCGCCGCCGACGGGTCGGCGCTCACGGCGGCCACCGCCCCGCTCCCTCCAGCCGGCATCGTCATCGGCGTCGGCATGATCCTGTGGGGCATCGAGCGCTTCCTCGACGAGCAGCTGTGGCTGCACGGTACCGACGGCGCCCTCGGTTCCTTCCTGGTCCAGCTGGCCGGACTGGCACTGATCATCGCCGGCGGGGTGCTGCTGGCCACCCGCGTCCGCCCCTACCGCCAGTGGCGCGACTCGCGACCCGAGCCGGTGCCGGTCGTCGAACCGTCCGGCACCGACGTCGACGACGCCGGCCTCGAGGGCGTGACCGCCCCGGCTGCACCCGGCGTCACCCCGGCCGTGTCCGCCGACCCCGACTGACGACCCCCCGGGCCCCGGGGGCGGCCGGGACGCGCCCATCCGGTCCCGGCGCCGGCGAACGCCTAGGCTCGTGCCGATCGGTCGGCCGTCCGACGGCTGCCAGGGGAGGCACCCATGGGACTGCGCATCGAGACGGTGACCATCGACGCTCTCGACCCCGACGCGCTGGCCATGTTCTGGTGCGCCGCGCTCGGGTGGGAGCGACGGGTCGACGAGGACGGCGACGTCTGGATCGAGCCGGGCGACGACCACCCCGACCTCGGCACGGTCCGGCCGCTGCTCCTGATGCGGGTCCCCGAGTCGAAGATCGGCAAGAACCGGCTCCATCTCGACCTGGTCCCCGACGACCAGGAACGCGAGGTCGAACGGCTCGAGGCGCTCGGTGCCACCCGACCCGACATCGGACAGAGCGGCAACGAGACCTGGGTGGTGCTGGCCGACCCCGAGGGCAACGAGTTCTGCGTGCTCGACGAGCCCGACCTCGACGGGGACTGACCCGCCGGCGGCGGACGGTGCCGGCCACCCGCGCCTCGACCGCTCAGTCGGCGGCCGTCCCCGCCGCCTCGGCGGCGGCCTTGGCCTCGGCCGCCTTGCGGTAGGCCTCCAGCTGGTCCAGCAGGGGCATCCGCTCCTGGCCCACCGTCGAGTCCAGGCGCAGGGCGATCTGCTCGGGGGTCCACCGCCCCTCGGCGTAGACGGCCCGTACCTCGCGGGGCTGGTTCCACACGGCGATCTTCGGGCCGACCGACGTGTACACCTGGCCGGTCACGTGCCTGGCCCGGTCCGACAGGAGGTAGACCACCATCGGCGCCACGTCCTCGGGATCGCCCATCTCGGCGAGGTCCATCGGCACGTTGGCCGACATCCGGGTGCGGGCCACGGGCGCGATGGCATTGGCCGTGATGCCGTAGCGGTTGAGGCCGGCGGCCGCCGAGCGGACGAGCGACACGATCCCGCCCTTGGCCGCCGCGTAGTTCGCCTGGGCCACGCTGCCGGCGAAGGCCCCCGAGGTGAAGGCGACCAGGGACCCGCCGCCCTCCTGCTTGCGCATGACGGCCGAGGCGGCCCGGAAGACGGTGAAGTGGCCCTTCAGGTGGGTCTCGATGACGGCGTCCCACTCGTCCTCGGCCATGTTGAACAGCATCCGCTCGCGCAGGATGCCGGCCACGGCCACGATGCCGTCGATCCGGCCCCACCGCTCGACACCCGCGCCGACGATGCGCTCGCCGCCGGCCAGGGTGGTCACGCTCTCGGCCACGGCCACCGCCTCGCCACCGGCCGACTCGATCTCGGCGACGACGGCCTCGGCCACCTCGCTCTTCGGGTCCTCGCCGGCCATCGACACGCCGATGTCGGCCACCACGACCCGCGCCCCCTCGGCCGCGGCAGCCAGGGCGACGGCGCGCCCGATGCCCCCGCCGGCACCCGTGATGGCGACGACCTTGCCGTCCAGGAATGCAGTCATGGCGTGTTGCTCCTCGTGTTCCTCATGGTGACCGGTGTCACGTTGGGTCGACGGCGGACCCGTCCCCGACGGAGCGCCGTCGCCGGAGCGCGCATCGTCCCGTGGGGAGGTTGACCACCTACTGGAACCTGTTCTAGCGTCCCCACACGGGTCGGCGCCACCCCGCTCCCCGCCTCCGACGGCCCGTGGGCCGCACCCGGGAGCGGGGCCGGAACGCCGCCACCCGCCGCTCCGGCGGCTCCGCAGTGACGACGACACAGGGGAATGCGACGACATGGGCGATCTCGGCTTCTGGGCACTGGCGCACGAGCATCCGGAGCACCTGGCGCTGGTGGCGCCCGACGGCACCGAGCACACGGCAGGCGAGCTGCTGGGCCGGTCCAACCAGGTCGTGCACGGACTGCGCGGCATGAACCTGCAGCCCGGTGACGTGGTGGCGACGCTGCTGCCCAACGGGGTCGAGATGTTCGAGCTCTACCTGGCCGCCCTGCAGGCGGGCTGGTACCTGGTCCCGATCAACCACCACCTGATCGCCCCCGAGGTGGCGTACATCCTGACGGACTCCGGGGCCAAGGCCTTCGTCGCCCATGAGCGGTTCGCCGACGTCGCCCTCGACGCCGCCGAGGACGCCGAGCTGCCCTCGTCGATCTGCTTCGCGGTGGGCGACATCCCCGGCTTCGGCTCCTACGCCCGGATGCGGGACGCGCAGCCGACCACTGATCCCGAGGACCGCACCATCGGCGACGTGATGAACTACACGTCGGGCACCACCGGCAATCCCAAGGGCGTGTTCCGCAAGCTCAGCGGGCTCTCCCCCGAGGAGGCCGCACTCGGGCAGTCCGGCATCCTCTTCCTGTTCGGCATCCAGCCCCAGGACGACAACGTCCACATCGTCGGGTCGCCGCTCTACCACACGGCCGTCATGCGCTTCTCGGGCGCCTCGATCCACCTGGGCCACACCATCGTGATCATGGACAAGTGGCTGCCCGAGGACATGCTCCGGCTCATCGAGCAGTACCGGGTCACGACGTCACACATGGTGCCGACCCAGTTCCACCGGCTCCTGGCGCTGCCCGAGGAGACGCGCTCGCGCTACGACGTGTCGTCGCTGCGGCACATGATCCACGCCGCCGCCCCGTGCCCGGTCGACGTCAAGCACCAGATGATCGCCTGGTGGGGCGATGCCATCGACGAGTACTACGCGGCGTCCGAGGGTGGCGGCACGCTGGTCACCGCCCAGGAGTGGCTGGCCAAGCCGGGGACCGTCGGGAAGGCGTGGCCGATCTCCGAGATCGCCGTCTTCGACGACGAGGGCAACAAGATCGACGAGCCCAACGTCATCGGCACCGTCTACATGTCGATGTCGACCGGTGACTTCGAGTACCACAAGGACGAGAAGAAGACCCGGAGCAACCGGATCGGCAAGTACTTCACCGTCGGCGACGTCGGCCTGATCGACGAGGACGGGTACCTGTTCCTGCGGGACCGCAAGATCGACATGATCATCTCCGGCGGGGCCAACATCTACCCGGCCGAGATCGAGAACGTCCTCCTCGGGCACCCGTCGGTGGGTGACGTGGCCGTGTTCGGCATCCCCCACGAGGACTGGGGCGAGGAGATCAAGGCCGTGGTCGAGCCGGCCGACGGCGTGGAGCCCTCGGACGAACTGGCCGCCGACATCCTCGAGTACTGCTCGACGCGGCTGGCGAAGTTCAAGACGCCCAAGTCGATCGACTTCACCGACGAGATGCCCCGCGACCCGAACGGCAAGCTCTACAAGCGCAAGCTCCGCGACCCGTACTGGGAGGGGCGCGAGAAGATCTGAGCGGGCACCCGTGCGGCTCCGCCGCACCGGGCCGGGCCCGTGGCTCAGGCCGCCGGCAGCACCCGGGCCCACCGGTGGTCGATGACCACCGCACCGCCGAATTGCTGGACCCGGAGCCGTCCGTCGCGCACCCATCCCTGGCGGGCGTAGAACCGCGCCGCCCGCGCGTTGGTCGACAGCATCCACACCACGGCGTCCCGGTAGCCGGCGTCGCGCAGCCGGCCCAGACCGGCGTCGTGCACGGCGCGGCCCACACCGGCGCCCCAGCACCCCGGGTCGAGGTAGATCGTGTGCAGCTGGCCGGTCGACGGCGCCGTGTCGGAGTCGTGGGCCGGACCGACGTGGGCGAAGCCGACCAGTTGTCCGTCGCGCTCGGCCACCACCACGTGCTCGGCCGACGACCGGTCGAGGACGTGGTGCCAGTGACGGGTGCGCTGGGCCACCGAGAGCCCGTCCAGCACCGCCCGGGGCAGGAGCCCCGCGTAGGCCGAGCGCCACGAGGCGACGTGCACCTCGGCGATGCCGGCGGCGTCCTCGGGCGTGGCGTCCCGGACCCGGACGCCGGCGACGGTCACGGAGCCGGCGGTCAGCCGCCGCCGGCGGGGCCCGCCGGACCGTCGCGCCGCTCCCGGGCGTCGACCCCCCGGCGCATGGCGTCCAGCAGGCCGTCGTCGGGGCCGTCGGCATTGGACTCGGCGATGGCCAGCATCTGGCGGGGCAGGACCTCGATGAACAGCCCTTCGGCCTCGGCCGTCAGCACGTCCCCGTGGTACATGCCGGCCCACGTGCGGATCTTGCGCCCGTCGCGCCCGAGGAAGCGGGCCTCGAGCCGGAGGTCGGCCCGCAGCGGGGTGGGCTTGCGGTACCGCACGGTGAGCGTCCCCGTCATCCCCGGGTTGCCCGACACCATGATCGCCGCCCCCAGGATCTCGTCGAACGTGGCGGCGATGACCCCGCCGTGCACGCAGCTGGGTGGGCCCTCGTACGGATAGTCGAACCACGCGGTGGCCCGGATCTCGGACGGGTCGCCGTCGGCACCGTCCACCACTTCGAGGCGGAGCGGCGGGGCGATGGGATTCAGGATCCCGGCGATGGGACTGGTCGGGAAGTACTCGATGGTGGGCCGGTCGGTGTCCGGTGGCATCCGCATCCGACGCTGGGTGCCGGCCCCCTCCGCCAGTTCGGCGGCGATGCGCTCCACGGCGTCGGCGGCCGCCTCGAGGGCGGCGTCGTCGGGCGTACCCGTCACCGTCAGGGTGATCAGCGGGCGCAGCGCGTCGGCCAATCGGAGCCGGGCGGTGTCGGGGTGGTCACCCGCGAACGACAAGGGGCGGCCGCCCCCGGCCGGGCCGCTCACGCGCGCCGGTAGACGGGCGGGCGCTTCTCGGCGAACGCCGTCATCCCCTCGGCGGCGTCCTCCGACGCGAAGATCGGCCAGCCGATCTCCAGGTCCGCCGCCAGCGCGTCGGCCTCCGACATCCCGTCGGTCGTGCGCAGCGACGTCTTGATGGCCTCCACCGCGAGCGGACCGTTGGACCCGATCACCCCGGCGATCTCGAGGGCCTTGTCGAGGGCGGACCCGTCGGGCACCACGTGGCCGATCAGTCCGACCTCCTTCGCCTCGGTGGCGCTCATCGACCGGGCCGTCAGCAGGAGGTCCATGGCCACCGTGTAGGGGATCTGCCGCACCAGGCGCACGACCGAGCCGCCCAGCGGGTAGAGCCCCCGCTTGGCCTCGAACAGTCCGAACACGGCGCTCTCGCCCGCCACCCGGATGTCCGTCCCCTGGAGGATCTCCGTCCCGCCGGCCACGGCGTAGCCCTCGACGGCGGCGATCAGCGGCTTGCGCAGCTGGTGGTGGCGGAGGAGGGCCTTCCAGTGCAGGTCGGGGTCGGCGGCCATCCGGGACGACACCTCCTCGTTGCCCGGGCCCGACATCGACTTCAGGTCCATGCCCGAGCAGAACGTGCCACCGGCACCGGTCAGGATGGCGCACCGGATGTCGTCGTTGGCGTCGATCTCGGTCCAGGCGTCGACCATGCCGACGAGCATGGGGCCCGAGAGCGAGTTCTTCGCCTCGGGGCGGTTCATCGTCACGACGGCGGTCGTGCCGATCACCTCGTAGCTCAGGTGCTCGGTCTCGATCATGGTGCTGCTCCCTTCGGGGCGGCGTCCTCTGCCGGTTCCCCCTCGTGCGCCGGAACGCTGCGGTGCGTCGCTGCGCGCCCCGGCGGTGCCGGCGGCCCACAGAATCTAGAACGCATTCTACTTTCCGTGCCGGTCGCCGACCGGATGCCCGACCTCCCGGTCAGCCGGACACCGGCCCCTGGGCCACGGCGACGACGGGCGCCACCAGCGCGAGCCCCCCCGCCGACCCCTCGAACGCGGCGTCCCCGAAGGCGAAGACGCCGCCGTCGGAGGCCGCCAGCCAGTAGCCGGCCCCGGTGGGCGTGGGGGCGATCCCCACGATCGGGCGCACCAGCGGCCGGCCGCCCATGGACCCGTGGAACGACGCCGTGCCGAAGGCGAAGATGCCGCCGTCGGAGGCCACCAGCCAGTAGCCGGCACCGCCGGGGGCGGGCGATGCGGCCATCCCGACGACCGGCGCCACCAGCGGGAGGGCGCCGGTCGACCCCTCGAACAGGGCCGACCCGAACGCGAAGATGCCGCCGTCGGAGCCCACCAGCCAGTAGCCGTGGTCGTCGGGCCCGGCCGCCATGCCGACCACCGGCCGGTTGAGGTGGAGCGAACCCGTGGAGCCGGCGAAACCGGCGTCGCCGAACGCGAAGACACCACCGTCGGAGGCGACCAGCCAGTAGCCCCGTCCGTCAGGCGTCGGGGCCATGCCGACCACCGGCCGGTTGAGGTGGAGCGACCCCGTGGAGCCGTAGAAGCCGGCGTCCCCGAAGGCGAAGACGCCCCCGTCGGAGGCCACCAGCCAGTAGCCGAGGTGGTCCGGGGTGGAGGCCATGGCGACCACCGGCCGGGTCAGGTGGAGGGCGCCCGTCGAACCGAAGAAGGCCGCCGACCCGAAGGAGAACACGCCCCCGTCGGAGGCGCCGAGCCAGTAGCCCGGCGCCGGCGGACGGGGCGTGGGCGGACCGGGCGGGCCGGCCGGGCCGTCCAACGCCAGCAGGCGGTCGCTGTCGTCCGGCGTCACGATGAGGCCGTCGGCGGCCGCGGGGGACGGGAACGAGCTGGCCGAGCCGCCCGTGGGGAACGACTGCTCGGCCGTTCCCGTGGCCGGGTTCAGCGCCCACAGGTCACCTCCCCCGATCGACCACACCAGACCGCCGGCCACGATCGGCGACCCGTGCGCCGCACTGGTGGTCTTCCACGACGCCACCGGCGCCGCCGTGGCCGTGGGCGTGACGGCCCGCAATCCGTCGCCGCACGGGACGTACAGGGTGCCGTCCCAGTCGGCGGAGCCGCCGTCGGGATCGGATCCGCAGAATCCCGACGTCGAGTGGAGTTGGCCGCCGATGCCCCCGAGGTGCGATCCGTCGAGCACGTAGGCGGTGCGGAGCTTGCCCACCTCGAACACGGTCCCGTCGGGCAGCAGCGCCGGTGACGTCGATCCGAGGTCGGCGTCGGTCTCGTTGTCCGTGTGCCACGTCGTGGGCGTGAACGAGTCGAGCAGCTGGGCCGTCGGGCTCAGTTCGAGGACGCTGTCGCTCTGGTCGCTGGTGGCACTGGTGCTGTCGGCGCTGTTGCCCGTCGCCACCCAGATGTCGCCCCGGGCGTCGATGTCCGGTGCCGAACCTCCCATCCACACCGCGCCCTGGCTGTCCCCGGGCTGGTCGGCCACCACGAAGGCGGTCGGGGCCGACCCGTCCTCGGGTGCCGACACCACCAGCCCGTGATAGGGATCGCAGTCGCCGCTGTTGCCGCCGAAGCCCACGATGACCCGGCCGTCGGTGAGGCCCAGCGACGCCCGCTGCAGTTCGTGGGCGGGGGAGGTGGCCGCGGACGGGTCGATCACCTCGTCGAGGAGGACGGCACCGGTGTAGAGGTCGAGGCCGACGAGGTGGTGGGCGGCCTCGGTTCCGGACTGCTCCGCCGCCACCACGAAGAGCTCGCCACGACCGGGGTCGATGACCGGCGTCGAGGTGATCCCCACCGTCGGGTGGATGTCGCCGCAGATCCCACCGGGGAACGTCGCCGGGTCGAACGGCGTGCCCAGGTGGGTCTGCCACAGGACGGCCCCGGTGTCGGCGGCCAGGGCGTAGACCGTGTCGTTCTCGGTGGCGGCGAACACCCGGCCCGTGTCGACGAGCGGCTGCCCGTAGAGCTCGCCGTCGAGGACGCGCGAGGTCCACGCCGCCCTCGCCGGTGAGAACGAGGCACCGGAGGCGTCGATCCCGGTGCGCAGCCCGTTCTGGTCGAACGTGGTCCACGACGAGGCGGGGGCGAGGTGGGACGCGCCAGAACCCGGTGGTGCCACGGACCGGCCGGCGGCGGCCGAGGCCGACGCGGTCGAGCAGGCGGCGGCGGTCAGGGTGACGAGGAGCGCGAGCCGCAGGGCGGCCCCCACCGGAGACCCGTTCGGGAGGCGCATGCCCCCCATGCAACCACGGACCGGAGGGCCCGCCCGACGCCGGCCCTCCGGTCGGCGCGGGCGGAGGGCCCGCCGCCGCTCAGATCCGCTCGATGATCGTCCCGGTGGCGAGGGCCCCGCCGCAGCACATGGTGATGAGCGCCAGGTTCTTGTCCGAGCGCTCGAGCTCGTGCAGGGCGGTCGTGATCAGCCGGGCGCCCGTGGACCCGACCGGGTGGCCGAGGGCGATGGCGCCGCCGTTGACGTTGACCTTGTCCCAGTCGACCTCGTGGACCTTGCCCCAGGACATCACCACCGAGGCGAACGCCTCGTTGACCTCGAAGATGTCGATGTCGGCCATGGTCATGCCGGCCTTCTTGAGCACGTCCGCGGTGGCGGCCACGGGACCGTCGAGGTGGTAGTAGGGATCCGAGCCCACGAGCGTCTGGGCCACGATGCGGGCCCGGGGCCGGAGGCCCGACTCACCGGCGCGCTCCTGGGACATCCACAGCACGGCGGCGGCGCCGTCGGAGATCTGGGAGCTGTTGCCGGCGGTGTGCATGCCGTCGGGCAGGACCGGCTTGAGGCCGGCGAGACCCTCGGCCGTCGTGTCCCGGGGGCCCTGGTCGCGCGAGACGAGGTTCACCTCACCGGTGGGACCCTCGGCGCCCATCACCGGGGCCTCGACCGGGACGATCTCCCGGTCGAACCGGCCCTCGGCCACGGCCACGGCGGCCTTGCGCTGGCTCTCCAGGCCCAGCCAGTCGACGTCCTCCCGGGTGATCCCGTACTTCTGGGCGATCCGCTCGGCGGCACCGAACTGGTCGGGCATGTCCCACGGGAAGGCGTCGGGGCGGGAGCGCCCGGGGCCGTTGAAGGCGTTCGCGCCGAGTCCGACCCGGCTCATGGCCTCGACCCCGCAGGCGATGCCGGCGTGGATGGCATCGGCACCGATCAGGTTGGCCACGAAGTTGTTGGCCTGCTGGGCCGAGCCGCACTGGCAGTCGACGGTGGTCGCCGCCGTCTCGTAGGGCATGCCCTGGCTCAGCCAGGCGGTGCGGGTGACGTTGGAGGCCTGCTCGCCCGCCTGGGTCACGCAGCCGCCGACGATCTGCTCGACGGCACCCGGGTCGATCCCGGCCTTCTTCACCAGCTCGACCTGGGCCGTGCCCAGCAGCTCGGCGGCGTGGAAGCCCGAGAGCCACCCGTTGCGCTTGCCGATCGGCGTGCGGACTGCTTCGACGATCACCGGCTGGGCCATGGAGGTTCCCCCTGTTGTGCGTTCTGGTGGTTGGCGTGCGTGCTGCACCCGGGGCGAGGCGCCGACGGCACCCGGATCCCGGCGGCAGCAGTATAGAACCGGTTCTAGATCCCGGCGCCCGGGGTGGCGCGGCCCCGGCGGGCGCCAGCGGGCGGTGCCGCGGGCACCGCCCGGCCCGCCTAGGATAGTTGTGTACGCAATCACCCAGCCGCCCCCTCCGTCGGGCCGGCCCGCACAAGGAGCACCCGTGTCCGAACCCCTCCTCCAGATCGTCGTCGCCAGCACCCGGCCCGGCCGGGTCGGCCTGCCCGTGGCGCAGTGGTTCGAGGGGGTGGCCCGGGCCCAGGGCGACTTCGAGGTCGAACTCGTCGATCTCGCCGAAGTGGCCCTCCCCCTCTTCGACGAGCCCGCCCATCCGATGACCGGCCGGTACCTGCATCCCCACACGGTGGCCTGGAGCGAGACGGTCGCCCGGGCCGACGCCTTCGTGTTCGTGATCCCCGAGTACAACCACAGCTACAACGCCGCCATCAAGAACGCCCTCGACTTCCTCAACGCCGAGTGGAACTACAAGCCCGTCGGCTTCGTCAGCTACGGCGGCGTGGCCGCCGGCACCCGTGCCATGACGGCGCTGAAGCCGGTCGTGGCCGCGCTGCGCATGACCCCGGTCGTCGAGGCCGTCAACGTGCCCTTCGTCGCCCAGTTCATCGACGACGGGGGACGCTTCGTGCCGAACGACGTCCTGGCACTGGGTGCGGCCGGGATGCTGGCCGAGCTGTCCCGGGTGCAGGCCGCCCTGGGGCCGCTGCGGCCCTCGGCCGGCTGAACGGTCCCCACCGGGTGGGTGGTGTGGGCCGGCCGGTGGGCGCGGGCCCACCCGTCGGCGTCCGGGAGCGGTGCGGTACTGTGCCCCACGGCGGGCGGGTGCGTCCGGGCGGCCCACCGAGGGAGGACACGTTGAGGTCGACCAAGCTGCGCACCGGTGCCCTGGTGACGGCCGGACGGAGGTCCTGACCGTGGTCCGACCGTCCAAGCCCGGGTCCGACGCCGTGGACCTCACCGTCGTGGCCGTCCCCGGCTACTTCGCGGCGATGGGCCTCGAGTACTGGGCCCAGCGACGGCGGCAGTCCCGGGGTGGTGCCCCGACGGCCGGCGACTACGAGCGGCGTGACACGTCGGCCAGCCTGACGATGGGGCTGCTCAGCCTCCTGGCGCCCTTCGTCGTCCCGCGGCTCCTGCGCCCGGTCACCCCGGGCCGCGGCCGGTTCGCCAAGGTGGCGGTGGGAACGGCCGCGGCCGCCGCCGCGGTGACCACGGTGGCCGACATCGTCGCCCGCCGCGCCGAGCGGGGGGGCACCGGGTCGGCCCCCGACGCGTCGCCGCCGGTGGCGACCACCGCCCGCAGCGTGGCCGCCGTCGGCGGCGTGGCCGCCGTCGCGGTCGGTGGGGTGGCGATCACCACCGCGTGGGCGACGGCCACGACACCCGAACGTCTGTGGGAGCGACGGCTCGTCCCGTCCCTCGGCTCGGGGCCGGCCGCGTTGGCCGCCGCCGTCGTCGGATGGGACTTCGTCTACTACTGGAACCACCGGTTCATGCACACCAGTCGGTACATGTGGGCCGTCCACGAGGTGCACCACTCGAGCGAGCGGTACAACCTGTCGACCGCCCTGCGCCAGCCCGTGGCCGACGCGCTGGGCACGATGGTCCCCTACGGCCTGCTGTGCCTGTTCGGGGTGCCGCCCGGTGCGGTCGCCACCGCCCGGGGCATCAACCTCATCTACCAGTTCTGGATCCACACCGAGGCGATCGACCGCATCGGCCGGGCCGAGCGCGCCTTCAATTCGCCCTCCCACCACCGCGTCCACCACGGGGTCAACCGCCAGTACCTCGACCGGAACCACGGGGGCATCCTGATCGTGTGGGACCGGATGTTCGGGACCTTCGAACCCGAGGACGAACCCGTGGTCTACGGGCTCACCACCAACATCGACTCGTTCGACCCCGTGGTCATCGCCACCCACGAGTACGCCGACCTGGCCCGGGACATCGCGTCGTCGACGGGGTGGGGCGAGCGGCTGTCCTACGTCCTGCGGGGCCCGGGTTGGGCCATGCGGCGCCGGGCCGAACGCACGGCGGCGGCCGCCCCGGCCGCCTGACGCCCGGGCCCACCGGACCAAGCAGCCACGTCAGGCGTGGCGCGCCACCGACTCCTTGAAGGGCACGTCCTTGTCGGTCCGGGGCTCCGCCGGCAGGCCCAGCACCCGTTCACCCAGCGAGTTCCGCTGGATGTTGTCCGTGCCACCGCCCAGCTTGGGCATCCACTGGTTGAGGAACGCCGTCTGCCAGGCGCCGCGACCGGGGGCGTCGTCACCCGACAGCATGCCGGCGGCACCCTCGATGGACAGCAGCAGGTCGCCGGTCAGGCTCATGTGCTCGGACACGAACAGCTTGGTGGTCGCCGCCTCGGGTCCGGGCATGCGCCCGTGGGACAGCGCCGTCTGGATCCGCAGGTTCATGAACCGGAGCAGCTCCATGCGGGTGTAGAACGCGGCGAGCCCCTGGCGGATCAGCGGGTCGTCGATCCGGCCGCACTCCCGGGCGAGGTCGGCCACCTGGACGAAGGTCGTCCCCCGGCCGTAGCCGCCGATGAGGGCGCGCTCGTTGGCCAGCGTGGTGTGGGTCACCGCCCAGCCGGCGTCGACCGTGCCCACGACGTTGGCCACCGGCACGTGCACGTCGTTCAGGAAGACCTCGTTGAAGTGGGCGTGACCGGTCATCTGACGGAGCGGGCGCACCTCGATCCCCGGGGTCCGCATGTCGACCAGGAAGTAGGTGATGCCCTTGTGCTTCGGCGCGTCCGGGTTGGTGCGGGCCAGCAAGATCGCCCAGTCGCTGTGCTGGGCCCCCGAGGTCCACACCTTCTGCCCGTTCACCACGAACACGTCCCCGTCCCGGACGGCCCGGGTGGTCAGTCCGGCCAGGTCCGAGCCGGCGTCGGGCTCGGAGAAGAGCTGGCACCACACCTCCTCGCCCCGGAGCATGGCTCCCAGGTAGCGGTGCTTCTGCTCCTCGGAGCCGTGGGCGATCAGGGTCGGCCCGCACATGCCGATCCCCACCGAGAACACGCCGACCGACACGTCGAAGCCGGCGACCTCCTGGTTGAAGATGGCCTGGCGCCAGGCCGAGTCGCCCCGTCCGCCGTACTCGACGGGCCAGGTGATCGCCCCCCAGCCACCCTCGTAGAGCGTGTGCTGCCAGGCGCGGCATCGACGCACGTAGTCAGGGTGCTGGTGATCCAGCGACCAGTCGTCGAGTCCGCGCCGCGGCTCGGCGTGGTCCGCCAGCCACGCCCGCACCTCGGAGCGGAACCGGGCGTCGTCGGGACTGTCGTCGAAGTTCATCGGTCGGGTTCCGTCCTCGGTCGCTCAGGCGGTCGGTCGTGGGAGGCGAGGGCCGGAGCGACGGATCGGGACCCCCGGCGGTCATCTTGCCACCGCGGGAGCCGGGCGGCGGCGTCGTCCACCGGGGATACTGCATGCGCCGTCCGGCACCACCCCGTCGCCACGGCGTCCGACGTCCCGAGGAGCACACCATGACCTACCGCACCATCCGCCTCGAGATCGACGACGGTGTGGCCGTGATCACCCTCGACCGGCCCGCGGTGCGCAACGCCTTCGGCGACGGCATGGGCGACGAACTGGGCGACGCGTTCGCCCGGTGCGACGGCGACGACGCCGTGCGGGCCGTGGTGCTCACCGGGACACCGCCCGCGTTCTGCTCCGGGGCCGACCTGGGCTCCGGGGGCGACACCTTCGCCCCCCGGGACGGCGGGGGGTTCAGTGCCGCCGCCCTGGCCGTGCCGCCGTGGCAGGTGCGCAAGCTGGTGATCGCCGCCGTCAACGGACACGCCGTGGGGATCGGCTTCACCCTGACCCTCCAGTGCGACATCCGGATCATGGCGTCCGACGCCACCTACGGGATCGTCCAGGTGCGGCGCGGGGTGATGGGCGACGCCTACTCCCACTGGACGCTGCCGCGCATCGTCGGGCAGTCGGCCGCCGCCGAGATCCTGCTGACCGGGCGCACCTTCGACGGCCACGCCATGCGCGACCTCGGCGTGTGCCGCCTGGTCCTCCCCAACGACCAGGTCCTGCCGGCCGCGCTCGACCTCGCCCGCGACGTCGCCGCCAACGCCGCCCCCCTGTCGGTGGCCGCCAGCAAGGCGCTGCTGTGGGACTCGTGGGGCCGCTCGCGTGACGAGGTCGAGCGGCGCGAGACCGATCTCCACCACGAGCTGATGGTCCATCCCGACGCCCGCGAGGGTGTGGAGGCCTTCCTCGAACGGCGCCCGCCGGGATGGACCGGGTCGGTGTCGGCGCAACCCCCCGGGTGGCCGGACGCCTGACACCCGGCTGCGCCACCGGGCGGACCGCCCGCCGCCCCCGGACGCGACGGCGGACCGACGGACCCACGCGTAGGGTGGCACCGGCCCGTCGACGACCGGGCCCGGCCGTGTCGGCCCCACACGAGAGGATCCCCGTGCCCCGTTCGGACATCGCAGCACTCCTCGACGGACTCACCCTGGAGGAGAAGACCTCACTGCTCTCGGGGTCGGGCTTCTGGCACACCCGGGCCGTGGACCGGCTGGGCATCCCGCCGGTCATGGTCACCGACGGCCCGCACGGGTTGCGCAAACAGGCCGGCCCGGAGGACCACGTCGGTGCCGGCGAGAGCGTCCCGGCCACCTGCTTCCCGACGGCGGCCGCACTCGGCTCGTCCTTCGACGTCGACCTGGTCCGCCGGGTCGGCGCCGCCATCGGTGCCGAGGCCCGGTCGCAGGGGGTCGCCGTGGTCCTCGGCCCCGGCATCAACCTGAAGCGCACGCCCCTGTGCGGCCGCAACTTCGAGTACCTGTCGGAGGACCCGGTCGTGTCCGGCGTGCTCGGGGCGGCACTGGTCGAGGGCCTCCAGGGTCAGGGCGTCGGGGCGTCGCTCAAGCACTTCGCCGCCAACAACCAGGAGACGGACCGGCTCCGCGTCAGTGCCGTGGTCGACGAGCGGACGCTGCGCGAGCTCTACCTGGCCGGGTTCGAGCACGTGGTGCGCACGGTGGCTCCCTGGACGGTGATGTGCAGCTACAACCGGGTCAACGGGGTGTACGCCTCGCAGAACCCCTGGCTGCTGACCCAGGTCCTGCGGGGCGAGTGGGGGTTCGACGGCGTCGTGGTGTCGGACTGGGGCGCCGTCGACGACCCGGTGGCCGCCGTGGCGGCCGGTCTCGACCTCGAGATGCCTTCGTCGCAGGGCGCGGGCCCCCGCCGGATCCGCTCGGCGGTGGAGGCCGGCGAGCTCGACCCCGCGACCGTCGACGCCGCCGTCGGACGGGTGCTCCGCCTGGTGGACCGGGCGCCCACCGACACCGACGGGGTCGACGGAGCGGCCGACGCCCATCACGCCCTGGCCCGTCAGGTGGCCGCCGAGTGCGCCGTCCTGCTCACCAACGACCGGGGGCTGCTCCCCCTGGCCGACGGCCTCCTCCACGTCGCCGTGATCGGGGAGTTCGCCCGCACGCCCCGGTTCCAGGGGGCCGGCAGCTCCAAGGTCAACCCGACCCGGGTCGACGACGCCCTCGGTGCGCTGCGGGTGCGCCTGGGCGACGGGGTACGGATCGACTTCGCCCCGGGCTTCGGGGTGGACGACGCCACCGCCGACGCGGCGGTGCTGCGGGCCGAGGCCGTGGCCGCCGCCGAGGGGGCCGAGATCGCCCTCGTCTTCCTGGGGTTGCCGCCGAGCTTCGAGTCCGAGGGCTTCGACCGGGACCACATGGACCTGCCCGACGAGCAGCTCGAGCTGCTCGGGGCCGTGGCCGCCGTCAACGACCGGGTGGTCGTCGTGCTGGCCAACGGCGGCGTGGTGACCACGGACCGCTGGCAGCACCACGCCGGGGCGATCCTCGAGACCTGGCTCGGGGGCCAGGCCGGAGGTGCCGCCGTCGTCGACCTGCTCGTCGGGGACGTCGACCCGTCCGGTCGGCTCGCCGAGACGGTCCCGGTCCGCCTGGCCGACACCCCGGCCTACCCGAACTTCCCCGGGCGGGACGGCGAGGTCGTCTACGGCGAAGGGGTGTTCATCGGCTACCGGTACTACGACCTGGTCGACCGGCCGGTGAGCTTCCCGTTCGGCCACGGGCTGTCGTACACGACCTTCGCCTACGACGACCTGGAGGTGGACGTCCTCGACCCGCCGGCGCCGCCCGACCCGTCGGTGGCGTGGCGGGGTGCGACACGGCTCGCCGTGCGGGTGCGCGTCACCAACACCGGGGAGCGGGCGGGCAAGGAGGTCGTGCAGCTCTACCTGGGCTCGACGGACGCACCGCCGCCCCGGACCGTCCGCGAGCTGCGGGGTTTCACCAAGGTCCACCTCGCCCCCGGGGAGTCCACGGTGGTCGCGTTCGCGCTGGCCGAGCGGGACCTGTCGCAGTGGTCGACCCGGGCCCACGACTGGGTGCTGGAGCCCGGCGGGTTCGTGGCGTCGGTGGGTGCCTCGTCCCGCGACATCCGGCTCACCACCGCCGTCGTGGTACCGGGACCCCGGCCGCCGCTGCCACTCGGGCGGTCCAGCACCCTCGCCGAGTGGTTGGAGCACCCGGTCGGGCACGCCCTGGTGACGGACGCGCTGCGCAACGGACCCGGCGGGGACCTCACGCCCGTGCTGGCCGATCCCGACACGTTGCGGATGATCGGCCCCTTCCCCCTCACCCGGCTGGCGGCGATGCTGGGGGACGGCCTGGGCGAGGAGCTGATCGACCGCCTCCTGGCCGACCTGGCCGCCGCGCCGGGCCCCTCCGCCCTCTGACCCGCGCCACCGTCCGGGATGCCGGAGGTGCAGGGGCGGGCGGAGCGGTGGTGCCGTCCCGCCCGCCTGCTCAGTCGGCGTCCTTCGGCGGCCGGTACACGGCCAGCAGCTGCAGCGCCGCCCCGATGATGCCCACGCCGGCCGCCACCGCCAGTCCGACCCACGGCTTGTAGGTCCAGATCTTCCACGCATGGTCGAGGGACCAGCGACCGGAGCCGAGACCGCCGAGGGCGATCGCCGTGAGGGCGATCACCAGGCAGTATTCGATCCCCTGGCCGGGGTTGAAGACGAAGAAGCCGTTCTTGCGGTGGACGGTCACGATGGCGACGACCATGAGCGCCACCAGTCCGGCACAGGCCAGCGGTGTGATGAGACCGAGGATCAGCAGCACACCGCAGCCCACCTCGGTGATGGCGGCGGCCCACGCGTTCAGCTTCCCGGGCTTCATCCCGATCGACTCGAACCAGCGGGCGGTGCCCGGGATGCGTCCGCCCCCGAACAGCTTGTTCGTGCCGTGGGCCAGGATCATGCCCCCGAGCGTGAGCCGCAGGATGAGTACGGCGATGCTCCAGGTGGTCCCGGCGTCGGCGATGGTGGCGAGTGTCGTCATCGGAGCCTCCCGGCCTCAGCCGGCGCTGTGGAGGGTGTTGGCGTCCGTGTGGTGGAACGGCTCGTCGAATTCGTTCATCTGGAGCACCGTGTCCTCACGGTAGGACCAGGTGCCGTCACCGGTCGTGATGGTGACCTCGTAGGAGCGCGTGCTGGCGTTGGCCGCCAGGTACTGGTTCTCCCCGATGGTGTAGAGCTCGCCGCCCTTGGCCGCCGTCAGGGTGAACTCGGTGGCGTCGGCCGACGCCGTCCCACCGGCCAGCACGGTGATGCCACGGGGCACCACGAAGCCGCGCAGCACCTCACCGGTGGCCGCGTCCCACAACCAGTAGCCGACCTCGGTGTGGAAGGGGTTGTCCTCGTCCCCGCGCCACATCGCCGTCTTGTAGTCCAGGCCGTAGAGGTGCTGGTCGCCGTTGTCCACCGGGCCGAAGGGCTTCATCGTGACCTTCTCCAGGTAGGGCGTGCCGAGGACCTTGCCCTCGGAGTGGGAGAAGGCGGTGTCGAGCCCGCCCTTGTCGCTCTCCCACTCGCCGATCAGTGCCCCGAGGGGGCCCCATTCGCTCGCCATTGGTTCGCTCCTTGCTGTGTCGTCCGGTCGCCCGGATGGTGGATGGGTGGTTGGTCGTCAGAGGTGGTGGTGGAGCCGCCGGTCCGGCGGGTGTCCGCGGGTCACGCAGGCGCCTCCTGGCAGCTCGGGCACGTCCCCCAGTAGATGACCTCCGCCTCGTCGACGGCGTACCCGTCGGTCGACGACGGATGGAGGCAGGGTGCCGAGCCCACGGCACAGTCGACATCGGTGACCGCGCCGCACCGGCGGCAGACGGCATGGTGGTGGTTGTCGGCCACCCTTGCCTCGAAGAGGGCGGCGCTCCTCGCCGGCTCGATCCGTCGGGCCAGTCCGTGTGCGCACAGGGAGCCGAGGGCGTCGTAGACGGCCTGGGTCGAGACGGCGCCGAGCTGCGACCGCGCCTCGGCGAGGACCTGCTCGGCGGTCAGGTGCACCCGGCCCGACCGGAGGGTCCCGAGCACGGCGAGCCGCTGTGCGGTCACCCGCAGGCCCACGGCCTCGAGGGCCCGGCGGTCGTCGGTGGAGGCAGCCATAGTTACCCGAATGATTCTAATAACAGAACCATTCCACTGTCCACCGTGCCGCTACGGAGCCACCGGCTCGAATTCCCCGGCCAACGCGTCCAGCCAGCCGCCCGTGCCGTCCTCCCGCCACACCGGCTGCTCCCGGCCGTCCAGGTAGGCGCCGGCCTCTACCAGGACCAGGCGGGTCCCACCTGCCTCCGGGGACAGCTCCACCGTGGTCAGCGACACCGTCGCCACGGTGTCGTGCTCGGCGAGCACCGACGTGTAGACGATGCGCTCACCGGGGACGATCTCCCGGTAGAGCGACTCCCAGGTGAACCGCGTTCCCTCGTGGGTGCTGACCAACCGCTCGCTCCCGCCGGGTCGGAAGTCCAGTTCGTACCCGGGTTCGCCACCGGCGAACCAGCGGGCCTTCGTCGCCCGGTCGGCCCAGGCGGCGAACACCCGGTCCGGGGACGCACCGTACGTGCGTTCGAGGGTGAAGGTGGCATGGGTGATGCTGTGGTCGGACATGTGGGTCCCTCCTGCTACTCGGCTGTCTGAGGACGACGTGGTGACGGCTGCACCGGATCCACCGGCTCACCGAGATCGGCGCCCAGCCGGTCGAGGCGCAGCTCCCAGGTGGTCCGCTGACCGGCGAGCCACCGTTCGGCCCGGCGCAGCGCCTCGGGCGCGAGCGTGCAGGTGCGCACCCGGCCGATCTTCTCGGTCGACACGATTCCCGCCGACTCCAGCACACCCAGGTGCTGGACGACCGCCGACAGCGACATGGGCAGCGGTCGGGCGAGCTGGCTGACCGAGGCAGGCCCGGCTACCAGCTGCTCGACGATGGCCAGCCGGCTGGGATCGGCCAGCGCCTGGAACACCGTGTCGAGCTCCTGCAGCCGTTCCACCACGTCGCCCACGCTACGGCGTCGGTCGGGATCAGTCAAGTGATTACTTAAGTATTGCCCCGTCCGTCGGCCCGCCGGCCCGGCACGTCAGGCGAGGGCGTCGGCGAAGCGCTCCCGGGACCCCTCCCACCACTGCCGCCGCCGCCGGTACCGCTCCATGCCACCCATCTCCGCCAGCATGCGGACGAAGTTCGGATCGCCGGCCGCGACCCGTCGCAGCACGAACCTGCCACCGGTCCGCATCGCCCGGTCCAGGTGGCCGAGCAGCTGGCGCCGGCCGGGTGCATCGAGCCCGTAGGTGTCCGCCACCAGTCGCAGGCGGTCCTCCCGGTCGCCCGTCTCGAACCCCAGGCGCGCCGCGCTGGCGTCGTCGTCGACGGGGACGCACATCCGGGCGCACGCGGCGAGGTCGAAGACCGGCCGGCCGGGGGCGGCGAAGTCGAAGTCGAGGAGGCCGACGGCCCGGCCGTCGCGGAAGACGACGTTCTCCGGACACACGTCGTTGTGGCAGACCATGGTCCCTCCGGACGGGTCCGCCAGTTCGTCGCTCCACGGTCCCGGCCCGGGGGGCACCCGGGAGGAGGCCTCGTGGAACGAACGGAGCAGTGCGGCGACGGACGCCAGGGCGTCATCCGCCCGGTACCAGGCCGGAAACGGGGGCACGGGGACGTCGCCCTCGATGAAGACCAGCCGCTCACGCCCGTCGGCCTGCAGCCCGGCGGGCTCCGACGCCCCCGTGAAACCGGTCGATCGGAGCTCGGCCAGGAACCCGTGCACCGAGGCCGAGAAGGGGTTCGCCGGCCGGAGGACGAACCGGCCCCGCCGCACCACACCGCCGGCGTTGGCCACGCCCCCGGTCAGGATCTCGTCCTGCTCGTCGCCTCCGTCCACCGCACCAGTCTCCCAAGCTCCGACGCCGACCGTCGGGAGGCACCCGTCTTGTCGGGAGGCACCCATCTCATCGGGAGGCACCCGTCGACCGGCGTGCCGGTGGTGCACCGGCCGACGGGTGCCGGACTCGGAGCGCCCGGCGGCGGGACCTCCTGCACGACGGGTCCGGCGGCCGGGGTCTCCCTGGACCCGTCCGGACAGGCCGGCCGTCACCGGCGGTGAACCGGCGGATCCCTGACCCCGGGGCCCGTCCCTCCACCCGATTCCCCTGGTCACGAGGTTCCCGGGTGCCGTGCCCGGCCCGCTCCCATCAGCTCCCTGCGGGTCCCGGGTGACCCTCCTGGAGACAAAGGGACTTTCGGCCCTGGAGATCCGTCCCGTGTTGCTGGAGAGTGCCGAGGTGTCCACCCCCAGCATGGAGGTACTTAGCGCAGACGAGTGTGTGGAGCTCCTCGGGCTGGTGCCGGTCGGCCGCATCGCCGTCACCGTCAATGCGCTCCCGGTCGTCCTTCCCGTCAATTTCGTCGTCATCGACCAGGCGGTCGTCCTGCGCACGGTGGTCGGGACCAAGCTGGCCGCCGCGACCGCACGGGCCGTGGTCGCCTTCGAGGTGGACGACTACGAGGTCGACGGCCGGTCGGGATGGAGTGTGCTGGTCCAGGGCGTCGCCTCCGAGGTGACCGACCCGGTCGTGCTCGATCGGGCGCTCCTGGCCGGCATCGACTCGTGGGCGCTCGACGGCAGGGCGGACCGGGTGGTGTCCATCACGATGGACGTCGTCACCGGCCGGAGGTTCTCCCGACCGACGGACTGATCGGCGGGCGGCCTGACCCGTCCGACCCTCACGGCTCGGTGAGTACCGCCGATCCGTCGACGACGGCGGTCGCCCGGACCACCATGGTGTCGATGAGCCGCTGGGGTAGCACGGTCGCCCCGGACGTGCCGGTGCTGTCGATCTGCATCACGAACGGACCGACATCGACCAGCACGGTGTCGTGGTGGGAGAGGTAGGTGCCGGACGTCGTCGACGACGTGCAGCCGTTGAGGGCGGCGTAGGTCCAGCCCTCGAGTGGAGCCGCGAGCGGGGTCACCGTGGACGAGATGAACTGCGGGGACGGGCACGACGGCGTGGGAGCCGCCGAGAAGTCGTTCCTCTTGGCCTGGGCGTCGTCCTCCGGCTGCATGCATCCGGGACCGAACGCCGGGGCCAGGAAGGCGGCCACCGAGGCCTGCGCGATCGACGCGCTCGTCATCTCCCACACGTTGGCGGCGATGCCCTGGCGGGCCGACGGTGACGAGAAGTTGGCCAGCGCGTTGCCGGTCCACTGCTGGCCGGACACCGGGGTGCACGGCGTCCACGTCTGCACGGGAACCGTCTGGTCCAGCTCGGCACCGTCCGCCTGATATCCCGGGTCCAGGTCGGGGAGCTTGACCTCGATGTAGTGCACCGCCGACTCGGCCACGGAGGGCTGGGTCGTGGACGGGGTCGTGGACGGGATCGGCCGTGGGGACGTGGTCGTCGTGGTCGTCGTCGGCGGGACCGTGGTGGTCGCCGGCACGACGTGCGCACGGGGCGGGACGGTCGTCACCACGGCAGCGGCCACCGGGCCCTTCGACGGCTCGAGGTCCGGGGACGAGCGGGGAGGGACCGTGGTCGAGGGCACCGGGACGGTCGCCGGGGCGGCGGCACCGTGGAGTGGTGGCTGGTCCACCAGGAGCATCGCCGTGGCCGCCAGGGCGGCCGCCAGGCACAGGAGCAGGACGGCCACGCGCCACCGACGGCGGCGTTCCTCCTCCGTGACCTCACCGAACTCGAATTGGAGCTGATCCACGACACCTTCCCGACGACCCGGGCGTCCGGCGCCGTCGACTCGATCCGCCCGCGTTCCGTCGGGCGACGGGAGACCGAGCCGGCATCTGTCGGCTGCCTACCTGGCCCAATTGTCGACCGGCTCCCGACGGACCTTGAGGGTGGGCGCGCCGTGGCGGGTCCGGACGGTCGGGCGTCGTGGACCGGTCGACCCGGGTGGCCGGCCGGCGAGCTCGACGCGCCCCTACCCGAGCAGCCCCTTGGCGATGACGACCCGCTGGATCTGGTTGGTGCCCTCGTAGATCTGGGTGATCTTGGCGTCGCGCATGAACCGCTCGACCGGGAAGTCCTTCGTGTACCCGTAGCCGCCGAGCAGCTGCACGGCGTCGGTGGTCACGGACATCGCCGTGTCCGACGCGAAGCACTTGGCCATGGCGCCGATCGTGGTGAGCTCGCCCTCGGGGTCACCGTTGTCGATGAGCGAGCAGGCCCGGTAGACCAACGTCCGGGCCGCCTCGTTGCGCATGGCCATCTCGGCGAGCATGAAGCGCAGTGCCTGCAGGTCGGCGATGGGCTTGCCGAACGCCGTGCGCTCGCCCATGTAGCCGGTGGCCACGTCGATGGCGCCCTGGGCGATGCCCACCGCCTGGGAGCCGATGGTGGGTCGGCTGCGGTCCAGGGTGTGCATGGCGATGGTGAAGCCCGTGCCCTCCTCGCCGATCCGGTGGGATGCAGGGACCCGCACCCCGTCGAAGACCACCCCGGCGGTGGGGCTCCCGCGGAGCCCCATCTTGTCCTCGTGGGGGGCGATCTCGACTCCCCGGTCGGCCTCGACCAGGAAGCAGCTGATCCCCCGCCGCCCGGCGTCGGGGTCGGTCACGGCGAACACCGTGTAGATGTCGGACACACCTGCATTGGTGATCCAGTGCTTGGCCCCGGTGAGGACGTAGTCGTCCCCGTCCCGCACCGCCCGGGTGCGCATCGACGCCACGTCGCTGCCGGCGTCGGCCTCCGACAGGCAGTAGCTGCCCTGGAACTCGCCCGACGCCACCCTCGGCAGGTACGCCTGCTTCAGCTCCTCGCTCGCCCAGTTCATCACCGGGAGCATCGACAGCTTCGAGATCAGCAGCGTGACCGCCGTCGAGGCGCAGGCCCGGGCGATCTCCTCCGCCATGATCGCCTGGGTGATCATGTCGGCACCGGCCCCGCCGTAGGCCTCGGGGATGCCGAGGGCGGGCAGCTCGAGCTCGACGCAGGCGTCGAAGGAGGCCTGGGGGAACCCGGCGTCACGGTCGACGGCGGCGGCATGGGGGGCGACCCGCTCGTCGGCGAACCGGCGGAGGGTGTCCCGGAACTGGCGGTGGGTGTCGGACAGGGCGAACACGGCGGTCTCCATGGCCATCAAGTTACCGATCGGTAGCTTCTGCCGACATTCGGCTGGGGCCGAATCGCTCAAGACGGACGGAGGTGGCGCCGATGGGACCTTGTCGGGGGAGACGCCCCCTGCACGGATCGACGGACTTCTGGAGAGCGGAACCATGAGTGACAAGCCCCTGGGACCCGGGTGGTGGTTGGCGAGCGACGGCACCTGGCACCCACCGGAACTGCATCCGTCCATGGCCGAGGCCTCCCCGGCACCGGCCCCAGCGTCGGACGTCCTCACCGGGGACCCGTCCGAAGTGGCGGCCGCTGCCGCCGCTGCTGCTGCCGCCCTCGACCCCACGGGCGCCGGTCAGACCCCACCGACCGCGATGCCGAGCATGCCGGCGATGGGCGCCGACGCCGGGTCGCCGACCGCCCAGACCGTGGAGGACGCCCCGTCGCTTACCGTCGACACGCCCCCGCTCGGTCCTGTCCCGCCCCGCCCCGTGCCGTCCCTCTCGGACGTCCCGAAGCGCCCGGGCTGGACCGGCGAGTCCGACCGCCGCCAGGAGGCCGGGCCCATGTTCCCCGACCTGTTCCAGCAGGCGGTCTCCGGCACGGCGCTGGCCAACGCGGTCACCGTGAACTTCGCCGACGGCGAGCACCGCGAGTCGCTCGACGTCCCGATGGCCTCGGGCCCGGTCGGCGAGTCGCCGGAGCTGGTGGGCGCCGGCGGTCGCCTGCCCGCCGAGGTGGGCGCCTTCACCGGTGCGTCGGCCAAGAAGCGCCGTTGGCGCCTCTGAGGCTCGGCATCCGGCATCCCCCATCACCACCGACCGCCTCGTACGGGGCCTCCGGCTGACGCTCCCGACCCCCCGGGGAGCGAGGACCTACCGCTGCTCCAGTGCAGGTCCGCTCAGCCGGGTCCCCGAGGTGGTCACCACCGGGTCCCCGAGGTGGTCACCACCGGGAGCCCGCGGTGGTCACCACCGGGATCCCGCGGCCGGGCTACCACACGCCGGACGGACCGTGCGGACCCGGTTCCCGGCGGTCCGATCCGGGCCACCGTGTGGCCGTTCAGCGTCCGGCGGGCAGTTCCACCAGCGACCGCCAGTCGGCCAGCCGCTCCGCCACCTGCTCGGGCGTGAGGCGCAGCGTCGTCTCCGGCACGCAGCCCGCGATCGTGCGCTGTGCCTGGTAGTGGTGCGACGCCGACCGGAACAGCGGTTGGCGCGCCGACACCAGGTCGGCCGGTGCACCGTCCAGGAAGCCCCAGAGCGTGAACGCCAGGGACAGGTCGTGGATCACCGGGGCCCGGCCGTAGCAGGCGGACCGGCGCATGGCGACGGCGGTGCAGCCCGACATGGCATCCTCGGTGTGTTCACCGGGGGCCAGCACCAGCCGGTCCTCGAACCGTCGGGCCAGCTTGAGGGCGAACCCCTGGTCGGGACCGGGCGTGCCCAGGAAGGCGCCCGACGGCGCACGGGTGTCCCGCAGCTCCGACGGGCGGGAGGCCGTCCAGATGTCCGGGACGTGCAGCTGGTGGGCCCGGCGGACCTGGTCGGCCTCGACGACGGGGACGAAACTGGGCTGGGTCACGGGGTGCTCCTGGGGGTGCGGTCGGGTGGCCACGACGGGACCGTGCCGGCCTCGGCGGGCCGGCTCGGTGCCGCAACCGTAGACGATCCGACCGACCACCGGCGAAGCCGGACCGCACGGTCCTGCGGGACGACGCGGTACCGGACGGGCCCTCGACGCCCTCGGATCAATCCCCCGGGCGGCGGCGGGTCCGATCACCGTCGCGCCTGGTGACACGCCTAGAATGCCCACCTTGATCGGGTGCCGATCGTATGGGCATCCCCGGAGGACGACAGGGAGCAGCAGATGGGCGGACAGGACGAGGCGGACGGCGGGACGACCACTCGGACGGGGCGCTGCCAACGGTGCGGCTGGAGCGGGACGGTCGAGCGTCTCCCCCGCAAGGAACGGCGCAGCCTCGGGGTCGACCGGTCGATCGCCTACGTCTGTCCCGAGTGCCTCGCCGACCTCCGCTCCGGGCGCCCGGCGACGCCGGCCGACTGAGCGGTCCGCGGCACCGGGTCAGGGTGCCCGGTGGTGGGCGGTGCCGGCTGGGGGAGGCTCGATCCTGAAGACCTCGTAGTTGGGCGACTCGTACACCAACTGGAGGTTCGATCCCGGAAGGGCGGTCAGGGCCGACCGGCTGATCGCTCCGAGGCCCTGCGCCCCCTGGAAGAAGGGGTCCTCCGGCGTCATGGTGAGGATCCGCTTGTCGAGGACGAAGTACCGGAACGGATTGTCGGCGACGAAGCGGGGATTGTCCACCGGGTACTGGTTCCCCTGCCCGTAGATGGCGAAGGCCTGGGACTGGTCCGGCGACGGCACCACGAGATCGGAGTAGCCGGTGATCCGCTCCTGGGTGAACCGGTCGGTGATCACCGCCGAACCCGGCGGGGCGTGGGCGTCCAGCCAGACGACGAGCGCGTTCAGCTCCGGTGAGCCCGACCGGGTGTCCGAGCCGAACCGGTAGGGCCCGGGGAACCGGTAGTCGATGTTCTGGCCGGCGGCCACGTTCCCCATGAGCAGTCCGAACAGGAGGATGCCGATGATGCCCAGCGTCGACGGGCGGAACGGTGGTCGCCACTCCCGGGGACGGAGCACGTGCTCGAAGAAGTACCCGGCCGTCACCGCCACCCCCAGGTACGTGAACGACCAGCTCCGGTGCGCCCCCTGCCCTCCCCCGGCGGTGAACGCCATCAGCAGGGACGCCAGGTAGACGCCGGTGACCCCGAAGGACAGCAGCAGCAACCGGTGCCGGGCGGGCTCGACCGACGGCTCGCGGGCCAAGAAGCCCGACCACCGGTGCGGTCCGCCGAAGGTCTCCCGCTGGGACCGCGCGTACTGGCGGACCACCAGGAGGAAGACGACGACGATGGCCAGGGGTGACACGAAACCGGCGGCGATCTCGTAGGTGGGTGCCTTGCTGCCCGAGAAGAGCTTGTGGGTCCCCGCCTTCGCCCCCACCTTCTGCGCAGTGGGCGCCACCAGGTGGATCAGACCCTGGATGCCCGTCGTGATGTTGGGCCCGATGTAGCCGAACGTCGACGGGGCCACGGCCACGAGCCACAGGATGGTCCCGCCGAAGGCGAACAGGGTGATGACCCAGGCGCACCGCTTGGAGAACCCGTCCATCGACGGTTCCCAACCCAGTGCGTCCGCCCGTGAGGGATCCACCTGCGGTCGGGGGCGGAGCCGGAAGGTGAGCGCCAGGCAGATCGCCCCCATGAAGATCGAGCTGATGTGGTGGGTGGTGAAGCACAGGCACGCCGAGGCGCACCCGGCGATCGTCCACCACACCGCCTGTTTCCGACGGGTCGACGTCAGTACCTCCAGCACCGTCAGGATGGTGAAGAAGGCGAGCGGAAGCGCCAACGACTCGTAGGCGTACTGCGTGTCGAAGTACAGGTAGCCCGGGTTGACCGAGTAGACCATCGCCACCAGGAAGCTCGTCCGCCGGGAGAGTCCGACCGTCTCGGCGATCCAGAACATGGTCACCAGCACGCTGCAGTGGGCGACGAGCACGAGGAGCTGGCCGCTGTACCAGGTCGAGAGACGGGTCAACTCGTGCACGGCCACCGTCATGACCGACAGGCCCGGGAAGTACCGCAGGATCGGCTGGTACGGATTGGGGGCGAACACGACGCCGGTCCTCACCAGGTCGTTGGCCTGGCGCCACTGGCCGTACTCGTCGAAGTACACGGGGCCCGAGACACTCATGAAGAACTTCGGGATGAACAGGGCCGCCCCGTAGGCCACCAGGACGACGGTGCGACCGGTGGTGCTCATCCACTCGCGCGTCCCGAGCACCAGCGTGGAGAACACCAGGCTGGCGATGCCGATCCAGAAGACGTTGAAGTGGAAGTTGGTCGTCGACGTCTGCGCCTCACGGTAGGACAGCAGGACGAGGAGGACCCCCTCGAGGAACACGAGGGTGCAGACGATCCAGATGGTCCACCGGTGCCGCCGGTGGACCTTCGACACCCCGGTGGGCACGGGGAGCCGGAGCTGCGGTGATCGGGTCTGCAGCCTCATGCCACCGGAGGTCCCGAGGCCCGGACCACCACCGGGGGCGTGGTCCGCCGGCCACGGGGGAGCGGTGCGGCCGGGTACCCGCCCCCGCCGGTGTCCGTCCTGGTCACGGCCCGCCCGGTGCAGCACCGCCGCTCCAGGAGACTCCAAGCACCGGGCAAGCGTCCCTCCCCGAGCGTCGCAGCCAACGAACACGGCGCTGATGCGCCTGCTCCGTACATCCTTCCATTCCGGCATCCCCAAGTGGCGGCAGCACCGGTGGGGCCCGACGGCGCCGACAGGGAGCATCTGCGCTGCAGGCGCGTTGCAGTTCGGGGGCATCGGGACATTAGGGGTGTCCACCCATGGAGACTGGGAAGGAGCGATGGCGGCGGGCGTGTGCCCGTGCCGTGCGACCGACCGACCGACGAACGGGAGTGCAGTGAACATCTGTCTGGTGACACCCGGGTACCCACCGAGGGTCGGCGGCGTTGAGGAGCACGTCGGTCGGCTCGCCGGCGGACTCCATGCCCTCGGCTGCACGGTCACCGTCCTCGCACAGGTGAGGCGGGACGACGCGCTCGGCGGGACGACGTCGGTCGAGGACGGCATCGAGGTCCGGCGGTTCCGCGATGCCACCCGGAGCAGCCACTTCGAGCTGGCGCCGTCGCTCCTGCGGTCCCTGCGGGCCGACTCGGCGCAGTTCGACCTGGTGCACGCGCACAGTTTCCACGGTGCACCGGCACTGGCCGCCGCGCTGGTCACCCGGGTCCCCTTCGTCTTCACCCCGCACTACCACGGGGTGGGGCACACGCCCATGGCCCGCGTCGTCCATCGCGTCTACGACCCGGTGGCCACCATCCTCTTCCGCAAGGCCGACACCGTGATCTGTGTCTCCACAGCCGAGTCCGTCCGCCTCGGCGGGGACTACCCCACCGCCGTGCCCCGGATCCAGGTGGTGCCCAACGGCGTCGATCGGGCGCCGATCCAGCGCGCCGTCCCCTTCGACCGGGCGCGCCCGGTCGTCCTGGTGGTGGGTCGCCTCGAGTCCTACAAGCGGATCGACCGGGCCATCGGCGCCCTCGACGGTCTCCGGGCGGACTGGCAGCTGGTGGTCGTGGGCGACGGTCCGGCCCGAGGGGAACTGCAGCGCCTGGTGGCCGAAGCCGGCCACACCGACCGGGTCCTGTTCACCGGCAGGATCGACGAGGGCGAACTCCGGCGGTGGCAGCGCACCGCGACCGTCACCGTGTGCCTGTCGGACCAGGAGGCGTTCGGACTCGTCCTGGCGGAGTCCCTGGTGGCGGGGTCCCCGGTCGTCGCCTCCGACATCCCGGCCCATCGCGAGGTTGCGGAGTCGGCGGGTGGGCGCATCGTCCTCGTGCCCGCGGCCACCTCTCCCGGCGACCTCGCCCGGCACATCACCGGGGCCGTCGACGCCCCTGTCCGGGGTGCGAACGGCGAGGGGGTCCTGGACTGGTCCGAGGTGGCCGGCCGGACCCAGGACATCTACCGGTCCGTGACGTCCTCGGCGGTGGCGGCATGAGGCCCCCCGTCGACGACCTCGATCGACCGGTCCGGGTGTGTGTCGTCGGGTCGGGCACGCGGTTCCTGAGCGGAATCAGCTACTACACCTACTACCTGTCCGAGGCGCTCTCGCGGCGCTACCGGACGTCGGTGGTCCTCATGCGCAACCTCGTACCGCGGCGCTTCTACCCCGGTCGGGACCGGGTGGGCGCCCACATCACCGACCTCGACACCTCGTCCGTCGGACCGACCTTCGACGGCGTCGACTGGTTCCCCGTCCCGAGCCTCTTCCGTGCCGCCGGGTTCGTCCGGGCCCAGGCGCCGGACGTCCTGGTCCTCCAGTGGTGGACCGGTGCGGTGCTCCCGGCGTTCCTCGTCCTCTGCTCGGTCGCCCGGCGCCGCGGTGCGAAGATCGTCCTCGAGTTCCACGAGGACCAGGACAGCGGCGAGGCGGCACTTCCCTTCGTCGGCCGGATCGTGCGACCCGGTCTGCGGCGGCTGATCGCGGGGGCGCACCACTTCGTGGTGCACTCGTCGTGGGACCAGGATCGCCTGTGTGCCAAGTTCGGACTCGACCCGTCGACCGTCTCGGTGATCCCCCACGGCCCCTACCCCATCGACGGGGAACCGTCGACGGCGCCCGTCGTCCCACCTCGGGGCGTCGACGAGCTCACCGTCCTCTTCTTCGGGACGATCCGCCCCTACAAGGGACTGGAAGATCTCATCGACGCCTTCGACCGGCTGCCACGCGACGGTGAGACGGTGTGGAAGCTCCTGGTCGTCGGGGAGACCTGGGAGGGCTGGACGCTCCCGGCGGACAAGATCGCGACCAGCCGGTTCGCGTCCGACATCGAATTCGTGAACCGGTATGTCGCCGACAGCGAGCTGCCCGCCATCTTCGGCCGCGCCGACGTCGTTGCGCTCCCCTATCTCCGGTCCTCGGCCAGCGGACCGCTGCACCTGACCATGCAGCGCGGACTCCCGGTCGTCGTGACCGATGTCGGCGGCCTGGTCGAAGCGGCCGAGGGGTACCGGGGGACGGTGTTCGTCCCCGTGGGGGATCCCGACGGACTGGCCGACGGGATCGTCGCCGCCTCGGCCACACGCGGGGTCACCCACGACGACCCGCACACGTGGGAGCACACGCTGGAGTGCTACGGCGAGGTCGTCGACACCCTGCTCGGGATCGACCGCGTCCCAGAGCTCGTCGGATGAGCACCACCGCCACCGCCACGATCGGACGGATGGCGCGCTCTGCGTCCTCGATGGCCGGTTCGTCCCTCTACCGCAACAGCGGATTCATCATGGGGGCGATGGTCGGCAACGCCGTCCTCGGCTTCGCCTACTGGACGGTGATCGCCCACACGGCGCGGCCCCACGAGGTCGGGCTGGCCGCCGGCGTCGTGGCTGCGCTCACCCTCACCGCACTCCTCGCCAACCTCGGGATCGGGCCGTTGATGATCCAGGTCCTCCCGAGCCTCGAGGACGACGCCTCCTGGTCGGCCTTCGTGACGGCAGGGATGCTCGCCACCGCGTGCATCTCGACCGTCATCGGCGTGATCGCCGCGGTCGTCCTGCCGTTGGTGTCGCCAAACCTGGTGGTGCTGAGGAATCCGGAGATGTTCGTCCTCTTCGCCCTGGGTTCGGGATTGACCGCGGTGTCCATCGGACTCGATGCCGTGTTCGTCGCCAGTCGCAGCAGCGGCGGGATGCTCGCCCGGAACACGGCGTTCGGAGCGGGCAAGATCGTCCTCGTCCTGGCGGCCGTGCCCGTCGTCGCCCGTGTCGGCTCCGCCTGGATCGTGGCCACCTGGGTGCTCGGCCTGGCCGGGGCGGTCCTCTACGGCGTGACCAAGCTCATCCCGAAGGTCCGGCCCGGATTCTCCCTCCGGATCCACGGTGGGATGGGTGACGTCCTGGCCCGGTGGCGCCTCATGCTCGGTCACCACCTGACCAACCTGGGCGGCGTGCTGGTCCAGTACATCCTGCCCGTGCTGGTCGTCATCCGGCTGACGCCGCGGTCCAACGCCTTCTTCTACCTGACGTGGAACGTGGGCGCGATCTTCTTCCTGGTGTCGGCGTCGATCACGACGTCGTTGTTCGCCGAGGGTGCCCACGGCGCCCATCTCCGGGACAACACCCGTCGCAGCATCCTGCTGATCGCCGGCGTCCTGGCACCCGTGATCATCGTCACGGTGGCGTGCAGCCACCAGATCCTCGGCGTCTTCGGGCGCCAGTACGCGGTGAACGGCTCGGCCCTGCTCGTCGTGCTCGCCGTCGCCGCCGTCCCCGACGCGATCACCAACGTGGCGGTCGCCGTGCTCCGGGTCGAGCAACGGATCCATCGGGCGGCCCAGCTGAACCTCCTGATGGCGGCGGTGGCCGTGGGGCTCACCTGGATCCTCCTGCCCCATCTCGGCATCCTGGCCCCCGGCATCGCCTGGGGTATCGGTCAGAGCATCGGCGCCGTGGCGGTGGGGATCGGCGTGCTCACCGCCCGTCGCTCCCCACGCCTCGCCGCCGCAGCAGGGGCAGGGGGCTAGCCACATGGACATCCTCTTCGTCACCGACGGCTACCCCCCGACCCACGGCGGTCTGGAAGGACATGTCGCCCGCCTGGCCGGGTTCGCCCACACGTCCGGGGACACCGTGCGTGTCGTGTCGGTCACGCCCGTCGGGCACTGCACCGACCCGTGGGAAGTCGTGTCCGCACCGACCTGGCTCGGTCGGGTACCGCTGCTCCACCAGTCGACGGCACGCACGCTGCCACCGCCGTGGAACGATCCGTCCGTGGCCCGGGTGCTCACCGAGCAGATCCGACGACGTCGCCCCGATGTCGTGCACGCCCACGGGTGGTGTGCTGCAACGTCGGCGGCCGTGGCCCGGTCGACGGGCGTACCCCACATCACCACGCTCCACGACTACGGGATGCTCTGCCCGATGCGGACCCTCCAGAACGACGGGCGGCTGTGTGCCCACACGGCCGGACCCGCGTGCATCCGGTGTCCCGGCTCGAACCAGTCGGCGCCCAAGCGGGTGACCCTGGCCCTGGGGATCGCCGGGTCGCGACGGCGACGCGATCCGGCCGCGCACTACCTCGCCGTGTCCACGGCCGTGGCGGACATCCACCACCGACGGGGCGTGTCCGGGAGCATCGAGGTCGTCCCCAACTTCATCCCCGATCCTACCGAGCCGGCCTCACCGGTGCCCCTCGAGGGGCCCGTGCTGTTCGTCGGACCCGACGATCCGGTGAAGGGCCTACCCACCGTGCTGGGCGCCCACCGGATCCTGGGACAAGGTGGCTTCCGGCTCCCGCTGCACCACGTGGGCGGCACGGCGGCACCGACCGAGCACGGCATCGTCCGCTCGGGACGGCTCGACGGTGACCCGCTGCGGAACGCATTCGAGTCGGCGCGGCTCGTGCTCGTACCCTCCACCTGGCAGGAGCCCTGCCCGACGGTCGCCCTCGAGGCGATGGCCGCCGGGCGGGCGGTCGTCGGCAGCTCCGTGGGTGGACTGACCGACATCGTCGACGACGGCGTGACGGGGATCCTGGTGCCACCCGGTGATGCCGGGGCGCTCGCCGAGGCGGTCCGCGAGCTGTACGGGGACCCGGACCGTCTGGCGGCCATGGGTGCCGCCGGCCGCGCCCGGGTGGCCCGCTTCACCCTCGGTTCCGTCGGACCCAGGATCAGGGACGCCTACGTCCGCGTGATCGCCTCCTGAGGCCACACCGCACCCGAGCGGTCATCGGAGGCCGTGCCGGACGCGGGCGCGGTCCAGTTCCTCGAGCAGTCGGGCGTCGTCGGTCACCACGGTGGGCGGCTTCGGGGTCGGGGCCCGGACCTCGGCCGCCCCCCGGTCGAGCCACGCCGGGTCGTGGCCCAGCCCTGCGAAGTCGCGCACCAGGGTGAGGACCGCCACCGGATCGGTCACCAGGTCCAGGTAGTGGATCTCCAGCAGCCGGTCCCCCAGGAGCGACCGGTGGCGCTCGACCTCCTCCAGGCTGAGCAGCCACTCGCACAGTCCCCGCTCGGCGTTGCCCGCCGCGGCCCGAACCGACGTCGTCTCGTAGCCACGGAGGTCCGCCACGCGGAGCAGGAACTCCCACTTGGCGTCGTCCATGCCCCACCACTCGTTGTACCGGTGCCTGCCGAGGACCGGATGGTCGTTCCTGGCCATCTGGTCGATCGACTTGGCGACGTCGGTACCGTCCCGCACGATGTGGAGGAACTGCGCCCCGGGGTCGATCCCGTCGAGGAACCCGAGGCGGAACGCGTGCTCGGGGCTCTTGTCGACCATGACCGGGGTGCCCACCCGGAAGAGGCGGGACCGGCGCGCCGCCGCGGCCGCGCTCGCATCACCGGCGGTGAGCAGGGCGCCTTCCACCCACGGTACGTAGCGTTTCCACACGTCCGTCCGGCGGTCGACCATCGCCCATCGGTTCTGCGGCTCGAAGAAGTAGGTCACCTCGGGGTGCCACTCCATGATGGAACCGAGCAGGGTCGTCCCCGAGCGCCCGCAGCCGAGGATGTACAGGCTCCGTTGCGAGGGAGCCGAGGGCGTGCGTGCCGCCACGAGCCGCGCCCGCGCCTCGACGTTGTCGCGGAGCAGGTGGGTCCGGTACATCTGGGAACGGTCGTCGAGGAACGCCGGCCTCCAGCCGGAGGACCGTGCACTCCCACCGCCCCCGGAGGATTCGTCCCTCGCTGTCGGCATCGCCACGCCCCGTCGTCGGTCGGACCCCACCGGACAGTCGCCGCGCCTCCCGTCCGGAGGGACCCCGGCGGACCGGCTGATGGAGACGACCCTACCCGTCACCCCGTCGCCGCCCCGTGACCGGACGGCGCGGATCCGAACCCCCCGCGTGCACCCGGCCGGCAACCGGCACCCCGACTGCACCCCAGAGGCACCGTGCAGCCAACTGACTCGACGGACTTCGTACTCTAAGTTGCCATACATGAAGAATATTCGAAGGAAACACCCGGCTGCTGCGACGGATTCAGCAGATCGCACCATCGATCTCGACCTCGGGGGAAACCTTGTCAGCGTCGTGATCCCCGCCAAGAACGAGGCACTGAACATCCCCACGGTGCTCGCCCAACTCCCCGACGGCCTCTTCGAGGTCATCCTGGTCGACGGCGGGTCGACCGACGACACCGTCGCCGTGGCGCGCAGGCACCGCCCCGACATCAAGGTGATCGGCCAGTCGCGCAAGGGCAAGGGCAACGCCCTCGCCTGTGGGTTCGCCGCCTGCTCGGGCGAGATCATCGTGATGATCGACGCCGACGGCTCCACCGATCCGAGGGAGATCCCCCGGTTCGTCCGGGCGCTCGACGACGGCGCTGACTTCGCCAAGGGCTCGCGGTTCATGGCGGGGGGCGGGAGCAGCGACATCAGCAGGATCCGTCGCGTCGGCAACCTCGGCCTCAACCTGCTCGTGAACGTCCTCTACCGGACCCGGTTCACCGACCTCTGCTACGGCTACAACGCGTTCCGCCGGGAGTGCCTCACCGTCATCGACCTCGACCCGTCGCACCGGGACGACGTCGCCGCCACGGAGATGGCTTGGGGCGACGGGTTCGAGGTGGAGACGCTGATCAACATCCGGGTGGCCAAGGCCGGTCTGCGGGTCGCCGAGGTGCCGAGCTTCGAGCTCGACCGCATCTCCGGGGAGAGCAACCTGCACGCCGTGTCCGACGGACTCCGGGTGCTCAAGACCATCCAGCTCGAGCGCAAGCGCGCCGCCACCCTCCACCTCGTCCCGTCCGCCGGACGTCCGCAGCCGGTGCGGTCGCTGGATGCATCGGCCGAGCTGCAGACCGCGTACGCGGGATGACGACCGTGCCCCCGTCCGTCCGGGGTGACGCCGGCGGTGACGCCGTCGGTGACACCGGATCCCGCCCATGGGGCAGCTTCACCGTGCTGGAGGAGCAGCCAGGGCACAAGGTGAAGCGGCTCGAGGTCCTCCCCGGCCGACGCCTCAGCTCCCAGCGGCACCGCCGCCGCTGCGAGCACTGGTACGTGGTCTCGGGTCGGGCCTCCATCCAGCTCGACGGACAGCCGTGGGAGCTCGGGCCCGGCGGTGCCGCCGACATCCCGCGCGGATCGCTGCACCGTCTGGCCAACGAGGGTCTGGACGTGCTGGTCCTGATCGAGGTCCAGCGGGGCGACTACTTCGGCGAGGACGACATCGAGCGGTTCGACGACGACTTCGGACGGGTCTGACCCCCTGGTCGGGCCGACTGCGGGACGGGCCGGACGGGCCGGACGTCGGACAGGCCGGACGGGCCGGACGTCGGACAGGCCGGACGGGCCGGACGTCGGACCCGGGCGCGGCGGGCATCGGACCCGGGCATGGCGGGCGGCCTCAGTTCGGTGGTGCAAGCTCACGCAGGAGTTTGGCCGGCACGCCGCCGTAGAGTGCGTGCGCATCGCAGTCCCGGTGCACGACCGCCCCGGCGGCGATGATGGCGCCGTCCCCGATGGTGACCCCGGGCAGGACGGTGACGTTGCTGCCGATCCACACACCCGTCCCGATGGTGATGGGCAGCTGGAACTGCTCGCCGGCACGGATGGCGGCGTCGTCGGTGCGGTGGTTCGCCGTGATGAGCGACACCCCGTAGCCGATCCCGCAGTCCCGTCCGATGGCGACCGGGCCCGTGCAGTCGATCAGGCACCGGGCATTGACGGTGGTGCCGCCGCCGATGGTGAGCCGGGAACCACGGATCCACACGCCGGGGGCGACGGCCGCTCCCGGCGATACGTCGAGCCCGGCGAGCCGGAGGGCCATCACCCGGAACAGCGCCGGGCACGCCGAGGAGGCCGCCAGCGTGTTCACCAGGAGGTCGAAGGGCCACCTCCGGAGTTCGCGCCCCAGACGACGCAGCGGCGGGGCGGCCCGCCGTAACAGGTCACCGGTCGGGGCCCCGTCGCCCCCGGGTCGGGACTCCGGACCGTCCTCAGCCACGGGCACCGTCGTCCGCGTGCGTATGGAGCAGCCCGTACACGACCGAGTCGGCGAGGGCCTGCCACGATGCGGCGATGATGTTCTCCGACACCCCGATCGTGGTCCACGTGCGGTCGCCGTCGGTCGAGTCGATGAGGACCCGCGTCACCGATCCGGTGCCCTTGGCCGAGTCGAGGACGCGCACCCGGTAGTCGACGAGGTGCACCCCGTCGAGGGCCGGGTAGCGGCTCCCGATGGCCGAGCGCAGCGCGCCGTCGAGGGCGTTCACCGGGCCGTTGCCCTCGGCGGTGGCGACGATCCGGTCGCCGCCCACCCGCACCTTCACCGTCGCCTCGGTGGACAGCTCGTCCCCCTGGTCGGCGATGACCCGGTACGACTCGAGCTCGAAGAACGTCTGGCGCCATCCCGTCGAGTCGCGCAGCAGCAGTTCGAGCGAGCCGTCGGCCACCTCGAAGTGGTAGCCCTCGTACTCGAGCCGCTTCAGCGAGTCGAGCACGGAGGTCATGGCGTCCGAGTCGAGCTCCAGTCCCAGCTCCTCGGCCTTCATGGCCAGCGTCGACCGGCCGGCCATCTCCGAGACCACGAACCGGGTGCCGTTGCCTACCAGCCCGGGCGAGATGTGCTCGTAGGCGTCGGAGCGCCGGGCGATGGCCGAGGTGTGCAGGCCGGCCTTGTGGGCGAAGACCGAGGCGCCCACGAACGGCTGCTGGGGATCGGGCGCGATGTTGACGAGCTCGGCGATGTGGTGGGCCACCGGGGTCAGCAGCGACAGCCGGTCGGGCGGGATGGTGGCCACCTGCAGCTTGAGCGACAGGTCCGGCACCACGGCGGCCAGGTCGGCGTTGCCGGACCGCTCGCCGTAGCCGTTCACGCAGCCCTGGACGTGGGTGGCACCCACCGACACGCCGGCCAGCGAGTTGGCCACCGCGCAGCCACTGTCGTTGTGGAAGTGGACCCCGACCTGGCTCTCGAACCGGTCGAGCACCGTGGTGACGATGCGCTCCACCTCGAACGGCAGGGTGCCCCCGTTGGTGTCGCACAGCACGAGGGTCTCCGCTCCGGCCTCCTCGGCCGCCTGCAGGATCCGGAGGGTGAACTCCGGGTTCGCCTTGTAGCCGTCGAAGAAGTGTTCGGCGTCGAGGAACACCCGCAGGTCGTTGGCCCGCAGGAAGGCGACCGAGTCCGCCACCATGGCCACCGCCTCGTCGAGGGTGGTCCGCAGGGCGTCGACCACGTGCACCTCCGACGACTTGGCCACGATGCAGACCGCCTCGGTCCGGGCGTCGACCAGGTGCCGCAGTGTCTCGTCGTCCTCGGCGCGCACACCGGCGCGCCGGGTGGACCCGAAGGCCACGAGGGTGGCCCGCGCCAGCTGCAACTCCTTCGGGGCCCGGGCGAAGAACTCGGCGTCCTTCGGATTGGCGCCCGGCCACCCGCCCTCGATGAAGGTCACTCCCAGGTGGTCGAGCTGTTCGGCCACCCGGAGCTTGTCGTCCACCGTGAGGGACAGGCCCTCCTGCTGGGACCCGTCGCGCAGGGTCGTGTCGAACACGTCCACGGCCGACGGCAGGTCGGGCAGGTCGAAGTCGTGCCCGGCCCCCTCCCGCGGACCGTCGTCGTGGTCGCGGTCGTCGGGCCCGTGGTCGTGGTCCGGACCGGCCCGTCGCCCGTGGGCATGGGCCTCCTGCCCGGGCGTCAGCGGGTGGCTGTGGGCGGGGCCGCCGCCGTGGCGGTGGGTGTGGCCGTGGCCGCCGGCCCGCCCTGCGGCGTACGACTCGTCGGCCAGCGTGGGACCGTCACTCGACATAGTCCAGCCAGTCCTTGTAGCGGTCCACCTCGCCGCGCACGGTGGCGAAGTAGGTCTGCTGGATCTGCTGGGTGATCGGGCCCGGCTTGCCCGCCCCGACGACGCGGTCGTCGACGGCGCGGATGGGCACCACCTCGGCGGCGGTCCCGGTGAGGAACGCCTCGTCGGCGGTGTACAGGTCGGTCCGGATCAGCTGCTGGTAGTGCACCTCGTGCCCGAGGTCGCGGGCGATGGTCTCCACCGACTTCTGGGTGATGCCCTCCAGTGCGCCGGAGTCCGAACTCGGCGGCGTGAGCAGCCTGCCGTCACGCACCACGAAGATGTTCTCGCCCGTGCACTCGCTGACGTTGCCGTCGGGCGCCAGCAGGATCGCCTCGTCGTAGCCGGCCTTGATGGCCTCGACCTTGGCCAGCGACGAGTTCACGTACATCCCGGTGCCCTTGGCCGCGGTCGGGACGGCGTTGGGGTCGTGGCGCCGCCACGACGAGATCTTCATCGACACGCCGTTGGCCACGCCCTCGTCACCCAGGTACGTGCCCCACGGCCAGCAGGCGATCGAGACGTTCACCGGCGACGGCATCGGGTTCAGGCCCATCTCCCCGTAGCCCAGGTAGACGAGCGGCCGGATGTAGCACCCGTCGTCCATGCCGTTGACCCGGACCAGCTCGCGGGTGGACTCGACCACCTCGTCGACGCTGAAGGGGATGTCGATGAGGAAGACCGACGCCGACACGAAGAGCCGCTCGATGTGGTCGCGCAGCCGGAACACGGCCACGCCCCGGTCGGTCGGGTAGGCCCGGATGCCCTCGAACACGCCGGAGCCGTAGTGCATGGTGTGGGTGAGCACGTGCACGGTGGCGTCGGCCCAGTCGACGAACTCGCCGTCCATCCAGATCTTCTCGGTGGGGGTGATGGGCATGACTCAGAGCCTTTCTGCGATGGCGTCGCCGATCTCGGAGGTCGAGAGCGTCGGGTCGGGGGTGGAGTCGATGAAGTCGGTGACCGCGGTGGTCACCCGGGCGGCGGCGTCGGTCTCGCCGAGGAAGTCGAGCAGCAGTGCGGCCGAGCGGATGGCGGCGGCCGGGTTGGCCTTGCCGGTCCCGGCGATGTCGTTGGCGGCCCCGTGTACGGGCTCGAACATCGAGGGGCCGGTCCGGTCCGGGTTGAGGTTGGCCGAGGCGGCGTAGCCGATCCCGCCGGCCACGGCTCCCGCCAGGTCGGTGATGATGTCGCCGAACAGGTTGTCGGTCACGATCACGTCGTAGCGGGCCGGGTTCTCCACGAGGTAGATGCAGGTGGCGTCCACGTGGTTGTAGTCACGGGTGACCCCCGGGAACCCGGGTGCCACCTCGTCGACCGTGCGCTGCCACAGGTCGCCGGCGAAGGTGAGCACATTGGTCTTGTGCACCAGCGTCAGGTGGCCGCGCTGGCGGGTGGTGGCCAGGTCGAAGGCGTAGCGCACACACCGCTCGACGCCGTGGCGGGTGTTGACCGACCCCTGGGTGGCCACCTCGAACGGGGTGCCCTTGCGGAGGAACCCGCCCTCGCCGGCGTAGGTGCCCTCGGTGTTCTCGCGGATCACCACGAAGTCGCACCCGGGGGCCAGCGACCCGGGCACCCCGCGGAACGGGCGGAGGTTGATGTAGAGGTCGAGGGCGAACCGCAGCTTCAGCAGCATGCCCCGCTCGAGGGTGCCCGGAGGGACCTCGGTCGAGCCGACGGGGGCACCGATGGCCCCGAGGAGCACGGCGTCCTGGCCGCGCAGCTCCTCGAGCACGCTGTCGGGGAGGATGTCACCGGTGCGGATGTAGCGGTCCGCGCCCAGGTCGTACTCGGTCGTGTCGAGGGCGACCCCGGCGGCGGCCACCACCTTGAGGGCCTCGGCGGTGACCTCGGGGCCGATGCCGTCGCCGCCGATCACGCCAACCTTGTACTTGCTCACGTTCTGCTGTCCTTCTCTTCTCGGTCCCGGGTCCAGGACCCGGGGGTCTGCCCGGTGGTTCCGGGCCCCGGTCGCCCGGGTCCCGCCGGGCCGCTGGCGCACCCCGTCCGGAAATTGAAAAACCGTCCACCAGGTGGACGGTCAGGAGGCACGCACCGGGATCGGCGGGTGCCTAGTCGATAATGCTTACGGTGACGCGTCGGGACGACGGGCGGCGCTGCATCCCTCCAGTGTCGCCGTTGCGTGCACCGTCGTCAACCCCGGGACCCGTCGTCGGGACCCGTCCACCCGCCCGCCGGGCCCGGCAGGAGGTGCAGGTCCTCCCAGGCCACTGCCCCCTCGCGCAGGCAGCGGGTGGCGGGACCCCGGCACTCGACCACGGTCGACGGCACCCCGGCGCAGGTGCCGCCGTCGAGCACCATCGCCGGCTGGTCCGCACCGGCGAAGGCGGCGACCACCTCGGCGGCCGTCGTGGCCGGCGGCGCCCCGTGGAGGTTGGCGCTGGTGACGGCCAGCGGGCCCAGCAGCTCGCACAGCGCGGTCACCACCGGGTGGGCGGGCCATCGGACCCCGACCGTGTGGCGGGCCGCAGGGGGCCCGCCGAGGTCCACGGTGAACGCGCGCCGGCGCGGCACGACGAGGGTGAGCGGGCCGGGCCAGCACCGGGCGGCCAGTGCCGAGGCGGCGGGACCGAGCCGGCCGGCCACCAGCGCCACCTGCACGGGTCCGGCCACCAGCACCGGCAGGGGGACGTCGTCCGGGCGGCCCTTGAGGGCGAACAGGCGGGCCACCGCCTCGGGCTGGGTCGGGTCGACGGCCAGCCCGTAGACCGTGTCGGTGGGCACGGCCACCACGGCCCCGTCGGCCAGGAGCCCGGCCGCCCGGTGCAGCGCACCCGACTCCCCCGCCGCCACCGGCTCGGCGCTCACCGGGTCGCCACCAGCATCCGCAGGCGGCCGGCCAGGTCGCGTGCCGTGCCGACCGGGGTGAACCCGGACCGTCGGGCGACGTCGATGGCCCCGTAGGCCTGGGACGGCGCCAGTTCGACCACCAGCGCGCCACCCGGGCGCAGCCACCGGCCAGCGCCGGTGACCACCGCCTCCACCTCGGCCATGCCGGCCACACCGGAGGCGCCCCGCGGGGCGACGAGGGCACCCAGCGGTTCCCACTCGCGCACGGTGGGGTCGAGCGACGCCAGCTCCTCCTCGGCGACGTAGGGCGGGTTGGACACCACCAGGTCCACCCGCCGGGCCAGCCGCCCGGGCAGGGCGTCGAACCACGACCCCTCGGCCAGGGTGACCCGGGCGGCGGCGGCCGGATCGCGCTCCCCCACGGCCGCCAGATTGACCCGGGCCACGTCCAGGGCGTCGTCCGACCGGTCCGTCCCCCACACCTCGAGCCGTGTCGGGGCGACCCGTCCGGCCCCCTCGGTGGCCAACGACAGGGCGATGGCACCCGAGCCGGTCCCGAGGTCGACGCAGACCAGCGGGCCGTCGCCGGTACGTCCCGCGGCCACGCGGAGCAGCTCGCCCAGGGCCACCTCCACCACCTGCTCGGTCTCGGGCCGGGGGATCAGCACCCGCCGGTCGACAGCCAGCTCGAGCGTCCGGAACGCCCACGTGCCCAGCACGTACTGGAGCGGTTCGCCGCCCGCCCGACGCTCGGCCAGGGCCAGGGCGGCCGCCCGCACCGCGGTGGGGTCGTCGGCTCCGTCGGCACCGGCCCCGGCCACGTGGGCCACGATCCAGGTCGCCTCCTGACGCGAGCCGACACGCCCGGCCACCTCCGTCGTCAGGTCGGCGGGCGCGGTCACGTCCACGGGCGCGGTGGGGTCGTCGGGGTCCACCACGACGTCGACCTCAGCCGTCGTCCAGCTGCCGGTACCGCTTGTCGGCCATGAGTGCGTCGGTCAGCTCGTCGAGGTCACCCATGAGGATGCGGTCCAGCTTGTGGAGGGTCAGCTTGATCCGGTGGTCCGTGACCCGGTTCTCCTTGAAGTTGTAGGTCCGGATCTTCTCGGACCGGCCGCCCCCGCCCACCTGGCTCCTACGCTGCTCGGACAACTCGGCCGCCTGGCGGTCCTGCTCGGCCTTCAACAGGCGCGACCGCAGCACGATCATGGCCTTGGCCCGGTTCTGGATCTGGCTCTTCTCGTCCTGCATGGCGACGACGATGCCGGTCGGCAGGTGGGTGATGCGGACGGCCGAATCGGTGGTGTTCACCGACTGCCCGCCCGGTCCCGTCGACCGGTACACGTCGATCTTGAGATCGGCCGGGTCGATGTCGACATCGACCTCCTCGGCCTCGGGCAGGACGGTGACCGCGGCCGACGAGGTGTGGATCCGCCCCTGGGACTCGGTGACCGGGACCCGCTGGACCCGGTGGGGTCCGCCCTCGTGCTCGAGGCGCAGCCAGGCGTCGTCCCCCTTGACCAGGAAGGTGATCTCGTTCAGGCCGTCGCGCTCGGACGGGCTCGACGACAGCACCTCGACCTTCCACCCCTTGGACGCGGCGTAGCGGGTGTACATCTCGTAGAGGTCCTTGGCGAACAGGTTCGCCTCCTCGCCACCCTCCGCACCCCGGATCTCCATGATCACGCTGCGCCCGGCGTTGGGGTCGCGGGGAACGAGCAGGAGGCGGAGCTCCTCCTCCAGGCGCTCGACGTCGGACTCGGCCTGGGCCACCTCGGCCTGGGCCAGCTCACGCTCGGCGCCGACGGAGTCGGCCACCATCCCCCGGGCCGTCTCGAGGTCGGCCGCCGACGACTCGAGGCTGCGGAAGCAGCGCACCACCTCCTCGAGCTCCCGGTGGCGACGCGACACCTCCCGCAGGCGCTTCGGATCCGAGGACAGGTCCGGGTCGTTCAGCTCGCCCAGGACCGACTCGTACTCCTGCTCGAGCTCGACCAGACGGTCCCTCAGGCGGTCGTTGAGCACGGAGGAGAGGGTAGCGTCACCCGACCGTCACCCCGGCCGACGGGCACGGCACGGCGGATCGGGTGGTTGGTGGACACGGTGCCGACCGCACGGGTCGGCCGGGAGCTCAGTCCTCGGCCGGAGCGGCGGGCTTCTTCTTGCGCCCGCTGGCGGCGTAGCGGCGCTGGAAGCGCTCCACGCGACCGCCCGAGTCGACCAGCTTCTGCTTGCCGGTGAAGAAGGGGTGGCACTCGTTGCAGAGCTCGAGGGTGACCTCGGGCTTGGTCGAGCGGGTGGTGAAGGTGTTCCCGCACGAACAGCGCACCGTGGCCACGGTGTAGTCGGGGTGGATGTCGGTCTTCATGGCGATCTCCTGTGGTGGCGGCACCCGTGACACGGGTCGCCCGATTGCAGAGGACAGAGTCTAGCGGAACCGGCTCCGACCCCGTCCGGCACCCGGTGGGCGCTGGTGGGGGCCGGGCGCACGGCCCGTCGGTTCAGGTGGCCGGGCCCTTGGCGATCTCGGCCAGGAACTCGTCGTTGCTCGACGTGGTGCGGATCTTGTCCATCAGGAGCTCCAGGCCGGCGGCGGCGCTGCCCTCGTTGGCGAGGGCGTTGAGCACCCGGCGGAGCTTCCAGACCTGCTGGAGCTGGGAGCGGTCGAACAGCAGCTCCTCGTGGCGGGTCGAGCTGGCGTTGACGTCGATGGAGGGATACAGCCGCCGTTCGGCGAGGCGCCGGTCGAGTCGGAGCTCCATGTTGCCGGTGCCCTTGAACTCCTCGAAGATCACCTCGTCCATCTTGGAGCCGGTCTCCACCAGTGCGGTGGCCAGGATGGTGAGCGAGCCACCCTCCTCGATGTTGCGGGCGGCGCCGAAGAATTTCTTCGGCGGGTAGAGCGCACCCGAGTCCACGCCACCGGACATGATCCGGCCGGTGGCCGGGGCGGCCAGGTTGTAGGCACGGGCCAGACGGGTGATGCCGTCGAGGATGATCACCACGTCGCGACCGGCCTCGACCAGGCGCTTGGCCCGCTCGATGGTCAGCTCGGCGACGGCGGTGTGCTCGTCGGCCGGGCGGTCGAACGTGGAGGCCACCACCTCGCCCTTCACCGACCGGCGCATGTCGGTGACCTCTTCGGGTCGCTCGTCGACCAGCAGCACCATGAGATGGACGTCGGGGTTGTTGGCCTCGATGGAGTGGGCGATGTGCTTCATCACCGTGGTCTTGCCCGCCTTGGGGGGCGACACGATCAGGCCGCGCTGGCCCTTGCCGATCGGCGACAGGAGGTCGACGATGCGGGCGGTCATGTTCTCCTTCTCACCCGGCATCTCGAGGTGCAGCCGCTCGTCGGGGAACAACGGGGTGAGGTCCTCGAACCGGGGTCGCAGGCGGGCCACCTCGGGATCCATGCCCGAGACCGTGTCGATCTGGAGCAGGGCCGGGAACTTCTCGGTGGTGCCGGCCGGACGGCACGAGCCCTCGATGCTGTCGCCCTTGCGGAGGGCGAAGCGCCGGGCCTGGCTGATCGAGACGTACACGTCCTTGGCCGACGGGAGGTAGCCCTCGCAGCGCAGGAAACCGTAACCCTCGTCGCGCAGGTCCAGCAGACCGCGCACCGGGATCAGCTCGCCCTGGTACTGCTGCTCCTGGTTGCCGCCGCCCTGCAGGTCGCCCTCGGGCCCACCCTGCCGGTCGCGGCCGCGGCGCCGGCGGTTGGACCGGCGGTTGCCCAGGTCGTCGTTGCCACCGCCCTGGTTGCCCTGGTTGTTCCGGTTCCCCTGGTTGCCCTGGTTGTTCCGGTTCCCCTGGTTCCCCTGGTTGCCCTGGTTCCGGTTGCCCGGGCTCTGGTTCCCCTGGTTCTGGTTGTTCTGGTTCCGGTTGTTGCGGTTGCCCTGGTTCTGGTTGTTCTGGCCGCCCTGGTTGTTCTGGCCGCCCTGGTTGTTCTGCCGGCCCTGGGTGCCGTTCTGGCCGGAGCGCCCGGTGTCGGCGCCCTCGTCGTCGGACGTGGTGGCGGCCGTCCCGGCGGTCCTGCCGGCGCCGGGGATGTCGAAGTCGTAGTCGAGCTCGGCGGACACGTCGCTGTCCGCGGCGTCGTCGGCCGGTCCGAACGAGTGCGCCGCCGGTCGCCGGGACGGGGCGGCCGTGGGGCGGGCTCCGTCCTCGTCGGCCGCCGGTCCCTCGTCGGGCGTCGGCTGCTCGGCGGCGACCCGGCCCCGTCCCCTGGCCGCACGCGGCGCGGGTCCGTCGGCGGGGGTGTCGGCGGAGCCGTCGGCCACACCGACACCGGTGGCCTTCAGGATGCCGTCGATGATGTCGGCCTTCTTGGTCCGGGTGTTGGTCTTCACAGAGAGGGCCTGTGCGATCGCATGGAGCTCGTCGCGCTCCTTGCTCTCCAACACCGAGCGCTCGAGCTGCTGTTCGGCAGTCATCGGCTTCCTCGTTTCAGCGTGTCCTCGTTGGCGGGTGGGTCAGACCCCACGAGCCAGGGAAATAAGGGGGTGGGGAGGTGGGCACCCCGGGATGGATCCCGAATGCATCTCCCCCCGACGCCGGGCACGGGCTGGTCGAGCGTGTCGATCCAGGAGGTCCCGCCCGCAGGCCCGAACGGGCATATTGCGGAGGCGAAGGTGAACCCAGCATACAGGTTCCCGCGCTCGAGCGGCAACCAACCGCCCGGTGCCCGTGCCGGCGGCTGCGGCCCTGGTCAGAGCCCCAGCGCGTCGAGCACGGCGCCGAAGTCGGCGTCCACCACCGTCGGCACGCTGATCTGGCTGATGGCGATGTCGGGGTCCTTCAGACCGTGCCCCGTCAGCACACACACCACCGTCGACCCGGGCCCGAGGCCGTCGGGGAGGCCGCGCTGGAGCAGCCCCGCCACCGAGGCGGCCGATGCCGGCTCGCAGAACACCGACTCCTCCGTGGCCAGGAAGCGGTAGGCCTCCAGGATCTCGTCGTCGGTCACCGCGTCGATGCCCCCGCCGGACTCGGACGCCGCCGACGTCGCCCCGTACCAGCTGGCCGGGTTGCCGATCCGGATGGCGGTGGCCACGGTGTCGGGGTGCTCGACCGGGTGGCCGAGCACGATGGGCGCCGCACCGGCGGCCTGGAACCCGAGCATGCGGGGCAGGCGGGTGGAGCGCCCGGCCTCCTTGAATTCGAGGTACCCCTTCCAGTAGGCGGTGATGTTCCCGGCATTGCCCACCGGGATGCAGTGGACATCGGGGGCGTCGCCGAGCTGGTCGACGATCTCGAAGGCGCCCGACTTCTGGCCCTCGATCCGGTACGGGTTGACGGAGTTGACCACCGTGACCGGCGCCTGGGCGCCGAGCTCCCGCACGATGTCGAGGGCCTGGTCGAAGTTCCCGCGCAGCTGCAGCACCTTGGCGCCGTGGATGAGGGCCTGGGCCAGCTTGCCGAGGGCGATGTGCCCCTCGGGGATCAGCACCGCGCAGGTCAGTCCGGCACGGGCGCTGAAGGCGGCGGCCGACGCCGACGTGTTGCCCGTCGACGCGCACACCACGGCCTTGGCCCCCTCCTCCACGGCCTTGGAGATGGCCATCGTCATGCCGCGGTCCTTGAAGGAACCGGTCGGGTTGGCCCCTTCGATCTTGAGGAGCACCCGTGCCCCCACCCGGGCGGACAGCCGGGGTGCCTCGAGCAGCGGCGTACCGCCCTCGAGCAGCGATACCACCGGTGTGGCGTCGGTCACCGGGAGGAACTCGCGGTACTCCTCGATGACCCCACGCCACCCGAGCGCCCGGGCCGCCCCGTCGGCTCCGAGAGGTGTCACGCCGCACCCACGATCCGCATGACGCCCCCGATCCGCTCCACCGAGTCCAGCCCGCCGAGCGTGGCCAGTGTGGCCCGCACGTCGCCCTCGCGGGCGAGGTGGGTCACGAAGACCAGCCGGGCCTCCCCCGAGGCGCCCTCCTGTTCGACCGACCGGATCGACACCCCGTGGTCGCCGAAGGCCGTCGTCACTGCACCCAGCACGCCGGGCCGGTCGGCCACGTCGAGGCTGATGTAGAAGCCGGCCTCGAGGTCGGCTTCGGGGACCAGATGTGCCGGCTGGCGGTCGGGGGCGGGTGCGGTGGTGCCGGCCAGCAGGTTCCGGGTGGCGTCGATCAGGTCGCCCACCACCGCGCTGGCGGTCGGCAGGCCCCCCGCACCCTGGCCGTACAGCATGAGCTCCCCGGCGGCCTCGCCCTCGATGAACACGGCGTTGAACGCGTCACGCACACCGGCGAGCGGGTGGGCTTCCGGCACCAGGGCCGGGTGGACCCGCACCGACAGGCCGTCGTCGCCCGACCGCTCGACGATGGCGAGCAACTTGATCACGTACCCCGCCCGCCGGGCGAAGTCGACGTCGGAGGAGGTGATGCCGGTGATCCCCTCGCGCACCACGGCGTCGTCCGACACGTCGTAGCCGAACGCCACCCCGGCCAGGATGGCGGCCTTGGCGGCGGCGTCGAACCCCTCCACGTCGGCGGTCGGGTCCCGCTCGGCCAGCCCCAGCTCCTGCGCCTCGGCCAGCACGGCGGCGTAGTCGACGCCCTGCTCGCCCATCCGGGTCAGGATGAAGTTGGTCGTCCCGTTGACGATCCCCATCACCCGGTGGATCCGCTCGCCGGTCAGTGACTCACGCAGCGCCCGCACCAGCGGGATGGCCCCGGCCACGGCGGCCTCGTACAAGAGGTCGACGCCGCGCTCACGGGCCAGTGTGCGCAGGTCGACGCCCTCGGGGGAGGCGAGCAGCGCCTTGTTGGCCGTCACCACCGGCCTGCCGGCGTCCAGCGCGGCGCGCACCAGCGACCCGGCGGGATCGAGTCCGCCGATCAGCTCGACCACCACGTCGACGTCGGCGTCGGCCACCAGACCGGCGGCGTCGGTGGTGAGCAGCGCACGGGGTACGTGGTCCGGGCGGGGGGCGTCGAGGTCGCCCACGGCGATCCCGGCGATCGTCAGACGCGCACCCGACTGGACGGCCAGGGCGTCGGCCCGGTCCTGGAGGATGCCGACGAGGGCGGCGCCGACGTTGCCGCAGCCGAGGACGGCCACGCGCACGTCGCGGGAGGTCGTGGGTGCCGAGGTCACCCGGTCACGCTACCGCCTCGTCGGGGCGCCGCCGGTCCGTACCCGGCGGGCACCGGGCCCCCGCGGGTCCGGTGCCCCGGGACGGGCGCACACCGTGGCGCCGGCCGGTCAGGCGTCGAGGCGGACGAGGTCGTCGAGCGTCTCGCGGCGGACAACCGTGCGCGCCGCGCCGTCGGCCACGAACACCACCGCCGGACGCGGCACCTTGTTGTAATTGGAGGCCATCGAGTGGCCGTAGGCGCCGGTGACCGGCGTGCACAGGACGTCGCCGACGGCCAGGTCCGCGGGGACGAACCCCTCGGCCACGACGACGTCGCCCGTCTCGCAGTGCTTGCCCACCAGCCGGATCGGCACCGGGCGCTCGGCGTCGGCCTCGCGCGGCAGGAACGCCTCGTACCCGCTGCCGTAGAGGACCGGGCGCGGGTTGTCGCTCATCCCCCCGTCCACCGACACGTAGGTCCGGTGGCCGGGCACGTCCTTGACCGTCCCGACCCGGTACAGGGTGACCCCGGCGGCGGCCACGATGGCGCGGCCCGGCTCGGCGGTGACCCGCACCGACCCGGCGATCCCGGCCCGGCGGCACGCGGCGCGCACCGACCCCGCCCACTCGACCATGGGCGGGGCCTCCTCCCCGTTCACGTAGGCCACCCCCAGCCCGCCGCCGACCACCAGCTCGGGCAGCCCCAGCGGGGCGAAGAACCCGGCCAGCACGTCGATGGCCTGGGCGAACGGGTCGAGGGCGAACACCTGGCTGCCCAGATGGGCGTGGATCCCGACGAACTCCACGACGCCGGCGGCGTCCAGTGCGCCCAGCCGGTCGACGGCGCGTGCGGCTGCCCCCGAGGCCAGCCCGAAGCCGAACTTCGAGTCCTCCTGGCCCGTGCGCACGAACTCGTGGGTGTGGACCTCGACACCGGGGGTGATGCGGGCCAGGACCTTCGGCCGCCACCGCACCCGCGCCTCGGCGTCCTCGGGGCCGCCCTCGAGTGCCGGCGGGTCGGCGACCAGGGCCTCGATCCGGTCGATCTCGTCGAAGGAGTCGACCACGATCCGACCGACCCCCACCGACAGGGCGGCGGCCAGCTCCTCGGTCGACTTGTTGTTGCCGTGCAGCACCAGACGGTCGGCGGGTACGCCGGCCGTCAGCGCCACGTGCAGCTCACCGCCGGTGGACACGTCGAGGCACATGCCCTCCTCGTGGGCCAGACGGGCCATGGCCACGCACAGGAAGGCCTTGGTGGCGTAGGCCACGCCGTCGCCCCAGGCGGCGACCGCCTCCCGGCACGCCGCCCGCAGGTGGGTCTCGTCGTAGACGAACAACGGGGTGCCGTGGGTCTCGACCAGTTCGAGCAGGTCGCACCCGCCGATCGACAGCCGGCCGTCGGGGGCGACGTCGGCGGTCGCCGGGAGCAGGTCCCGGTCCACCGGGCCGTTCGGTACGGGCATCGTCACATCGCCTCGGGGGCGGACACCCCGAGGAGGCCGAGGCCGATGGCCAGTCCCACCCGCGACGCCTCGACCAGCCACAGGCGCGCCTGGGCCAGGGCGGGGTCGACATCGTCGGCCAGGATCGGGCAGTCGTGGTAGAAGCCGTGGAAGCACGAGGCCAGGCGCCGGACCCACGTGGTCACCTTGGTCGGGGCCCGGTCGACGGCGGCATCGGCCACCACCTCGGGCAGCTCCTCGAGGCAGCGGATGAGCTCGAGCTCGCGGGGGTGGGTGAGCAGCGACAGGTCGACCTGGTCACGCGGGGCCCGCACGATGTGGCGCTCGACGGCCTTGCGGCCGACCCCGGCGATCCGGGCGTTGGCCATCTGCACGTAGAAGACCGGGTTCTCGACCGACTGCTCGCGCACGGTGGCGAGGTCGAAGGTGGCCGCCTGGTCGAGCGTGCTCATCAGGCTGAGGATCCGGGTGGCATCGGGACCGATGTCGGCGATCACGGTGTCGAGGTCGATGGCGTTGCCCGCCCGCTTGCCCATCTTGACGGCCTCGTCCCCGTCCACCAACGAGACCATCTGGCCGAGCTTGACCTCGAGGCGGTCCGGGTCCACCCCCATGGCCCGGACGCCGGCCACGAGGCTCGCCACCTGGCCGTGGTGGTCCGCACCGAACACGTCGATCACCCGGTCGAAGCCGCGGACGAGGAACTTGTCGCGGTGGTAGGCGAGGTCGCCGGCCAGGTAGGTGGCGTCCCCGTTGGCCTTGCGCAGCACCCGGTCGCGGACGTCGCCGAGCTCGGTGGCCCGGAACCACAGGGCGCCGTCCTCTTCGAAGACGAGGCCCTCGGCATCGAGCAGCGCGATCGTCTCGTCGACGGCACCGCTCTCCTCGATCGAGGCCTGGGAGTACCACTCGTCGAAGACGATGCCGACCGACGCCAGCGTGGCCTTGATCCGGTCGAGGATGTGGTCGGCCGCCCACCGCCCCGCCACGGTCACGTCGTCGGGGCCGTCGTACTCGGCGGCCAGGTCGGACACGTACTGGCCCTGGTAGCCGCCCTCGGGCACCTCGTCACCCCGGTGACGGGCGAGGAGACTCGCCCCGAGGGTGCGGATCTGCCCGCCGGTGTCGTTGACGTAGTACTCGCGGCTGACCTCGTGTCCGCTGCGGGCGAGCACCCGGGCCAGGGCGTCGCCGTAGCTCCCCCACCACCCGTTGCCCACGTGGATGGGCCCGGTCGGGTTGGCCGAGATGAACTCGACCTGGACCCGCTCGCCGTGGCCGATGTCGGGCCGGGCGTACCCCTCCTCGCCCTGGTCGAGGAGGGCGCCCAGTGCCTCGTGGAGCCAGCCGTCGTCCAGGCGGAAGTTGACGAAGCCCGGTCCGGCGACCTCGACGGAGCGCACGTGTTCGGGGAGGGCGCGCTCCAGCACGGCCACCACGGCGGTTGCCAGCGCCCGTGGGTTGGTCCCCGCCCGCTTGGCCGTGACCATGGCGATGTTGGTGGACCAGTCCCCGTGCTCACGGCTGGCCGGGCGCTCCAGGTGCACGTCCCCGGAGGGGACGGCGAGGTCGAGTCCCTCCTCGCCGGCCACGGTGCCGACGGCCGCGCTCACGGCGTCGGCCAGCCGGTCGCGGATGGGCCGGTAGGCGGGCGCGGTGGGAGGGGCGAGGGCGTCGTCGGGTGCGGACATCGTGGCCCGAGGATACGCGTTCGGGGACCTGCTCCCTCGAAGCCCGCCGGGCGCGGCGGGGTGCGGGCCCCGCGATGGCAGTAGAGTTGCATCTTCTGCAGCGGGTCCCCGGCGCCACCGTGCCGGATCCGGACCCACCGCTGCCCCCGTAGCTCAGCGGATAGAGCGTCGGCCTCCGGAGCCGAAAGCGCAGGTTCGAGTCCTGCCGGGGGCACGTTGTGTTCCGTCTCGGTAATTCCGGGACAGACGAACCCTCAGACGCTGTCCCGAGTCCGGTGGTCGACCGACGTCGTCCGTCCCACCCGCCGCAACTCGACGAACCCCAGCGCCACCACCGATGCGGCCAGCAGCAGCGTCCCGAAAGCGGCCACGAACCGGTTGCCGGGGTGCACGGCCACGAAGAAGGCCGCCGCCGCGCACCACACCAGGGAACGGTCGGGGAACCGCCGGGCCACCAGGTCCACCAGGAGCACCAGGACGCTGGCCGACAGCAGGTAGTACGGGAAGACCACCGACTCGAACACCAGCCGGCTCCCCGTGCACACCAGTGCCAGCGCCACCACGGCCGACGGGAACCGGTGCCACAGCAGGTGGCGTCGGGCGGCCCACACGCACACGGCCAGGGCGAACAGCACCGGCGCGTCCCGGGCCACGGCGGAGGCGGCGGCGCCGTGCACCCCCGCCAGGCTGAGCACCGTCTGGCCCTCGGTGGCACCACCACCGCTGAACCCGCTCAGGTTGAGCCACGTGGCCCGGGGCGCGGCCAGGGCGAACGGCGCCAGTACCACCGCGCACAGCGCCGCCGCCGTCCCCCCCAGCGCCAGGCGCGCTCGCGTCCCCGGTGCCATGACGAGGGCCGGCAGCAGGAGCAGGAGGGCGAACTGCTTGGACAGCACGGCCGCCCCGAACAGCACGCCGGCCCACACCCACCGGCCCCGGACGGCCTGGGCCAGGCCGGCCAGCGCGAGTCCCAGACTGACGACGTCCTGGGGGTGGTAGAGCTGCACGATGGCGCCGCCGGCCGCGGGCAGGAAGGCGAGGAAGGCGAACAGGCCGGCCTGGCGGGCCAGGGAGTCGGCACCGCCCGCCCGCAGCAGGGCCAGCGCGCCGAGGGCCATGACCAGCCACGACGCCACGCCCAGCACCCCCTGCGACCGCCACCAGGGCGGCAGCTGCGGGACACCGGTGGCGGCCGGCACGCCGCACACCGCCACCCCGGTCGCCTCGGCCTTGGCCACGACCCGGTCCCGGACGGGTCCGGCGGCACCGAAGCGCGACGTCGGTGTGCACCAGGTGGGTGCCCCCACCGCGGACCGGAAGGCGGCCACGAAGGGCGCGGCCAGCAGCGGGTAGCCGGGCGGATTGGGCAGTGCGTCGATCGAGGCCGCCACCCGCAGGTCGCCGTCGGCCAGTGCGGTGGTGACCGCGGTGAGTGGTGCCGTGTCGCGGCCTCCGGCCGGTCCGTGGCGGACGGCCACCACGCCCACGTAGCAGCAGGCGGCGGCGGCCAGCAGGGCCACGGTGGCCAGCCGCCGCGTCCAGGCCGCCTGACGGTCGTCCCGCCGTGCCGGTACCGGATCCCTGTCGCCTGCGCCGGCGTCCGGCGCCGAGGTGTCCGACATCGCCCTCCTCCACGCCTCGGCTCCGGGCGATCACCCTACCGGCGGGCGCCGGGGACGGCCGGGCCCGCACCAGGGAGTGTCCCGGGCATGCCGGGCGACGACCGGTTACCCTTTGCCCAGGCACGGCGCACGGGCGCGGTGACGACGAGGGGGATCCCATGAAGCGGTGGCGTCGCACGGTTCGGATCGGGTTCATGTCGGTGGCGGCCGTCGTCCTGCTGGCCACCGCCGTCCCCCAGGTCGCATCCGGCATCGGACTCAGCTCGCTGGCCACCCGGCTCGACAGCCTGGTGTCGTGCAGCGGCAGTTCGGGGTCGTCGGGCAGTTCGGGCAGTTCGTGCTGCTCCGGTAGCTCCGGCTCGGCGTCGGGCTCGGGCGGGTGCGCCACCGGTCCCGGCACGGTGACGGGCACCGTCACCGTGGTCGGGGAACCGGCCGGGCAGACGCCCGCCTACACCGGGGCCGGGGCGTGCGCCTACACGGGACCGTCGTCGCTGGCCGCCCTCTGTCCCGATCCGATCTACGCGCTCGCCCAGGGCGGTACCTACTCGCTCTCGCTCGACTCCGGCGCGTGGGTCATCGACGGGTTCTACGAGATCAACCCCTTCGGCGGCGCCTTCCTGGCCAAGCCGAAGGTGGTCACCGTCCAGCCGGGTGGGACACTCGTCATCAACCTGGTGGTCCACTACACGAAGCCGGCCGGGCTGTCCGCCACCGTCAAGGTCGGCGGCCTTCCCACCGGCGTCGCCATCCAGAGCTTCTCGCTCGTCCTGTGTCCGGCGGGCTCCACCTACACGACGACCGACGTGCCCCTCACCTGTGTCAACGGCTCCGACTACCTGCCCGCGCCCGCCGGGGCCGCCGGTACCGTCGCCCTGTCGGGCCTGCCGCCCGGCTCGTGGACCGCGTACCCCGGCTACTGCACCGTCTTCGGCTGCGTCACCAACGCCAAGGCGGGACGCCAGGTCGTCCTGACCGGTGGCAAGACGACCAAGGTCTTCCTGGCCACCGGGTACCTCCCGCCGCCCGAGGGCCTGGTCGACGCCACCGTCACCGTCCTCGGTGCTCCCGCAGGGTTCAGTCCGACCGTGGGGGTCACCGCCTGCCAGCTGGTCGACCTCGGCTCGTCCTGCTCGGAGTACGGCGGCTACCCCGCCGGCTCGCCGATCCAGCTCGAGCTGTCCACCGGTCTGTGGGTGATCGTGGGATCGTACGACGCACCGGTGTTCGGCAACGCCATCACCGGACCCATCCAGCTGATCGACGTCCACGGCGGCCGGCAGACGAACGTCTCGCTCGCCGTCCCCTACCAGGTGCTCGGGACCGCAGCCGGGTCGATCCGGGTCGCCGGGATCCCGGGGAGCACCCACGTCACCAGCTACACGGTGACGGCGTGCCCGTCGACACCGCTCGGGCTCCTGAACTTCCTGACGTGCGTCAGCGAGTACTCGGGCCCCGGTTCGATCACCTACGGATCGGCCGACACCCGTCGACTGGGCCGGACCGCCCACCGTGTCGCCGTGCACCCGGCCGCGGGTACCCGCCTCAACTCGTACAGCCTGCCCACGCTCACCCCCGGGACCTGGGACCTCACCGTCGAGTACACCACCGCCTTCGGCTCGTTCTACCCGCCGGTCAGTACCCCGGTGGACATCACCGCCGGGCAGACCACCACGACCCGGCTCACGGTTCCGTACCAGGCCCCGACCGTGGGTGAGATCAGCGGCAAGGTCACCGTCATCGGCGCCCCGGCCTACGAGTTCCAAGCCGGAGCCCGCGCCTGCTCGAGCTCGCCCGTCTCGGGGACGTGCACCGACGAGGTGGACGCCTATCTCGGGGCCGAAAGCAAGTACCAGCTCGACCTCGCCCCGGGAACGTGGTGGATCCAGGGCATCGTGTACGTCTACTCGGGCACGGGCACCCAGACGGTGACGTCGGCACCCACCCAGGTGTCCGTCGGCGTCGGCTCGAAGGCCAAGCAGAACTTCACCGTCGCCGTCGGGTAGCGGGGGGTCGGCGCCGCACGATGCGCCGCACGCGATCGGCGCCGCCGGTCCGATGCAGCCGGCAGCTCAGCCGGGACGGTCGGTGAGCCTGGTCCCGTCCCACCACTGCACGGGCCCGCCCGGGTTGTCCGGGTTGCCGTACCAGCCCGGTGGCAACCGGACGGACGAGCCCAGCAGGCCGTCGTCCTGGTCGGGCCGCCCGACGGAGGCCTCGTCGTCGTAGCGGTCCTCCCCGGGGGCGATGGGCCGGGTGCGGGCCACGGCGGGCTCCGGGGTGACCGGCGACCTCCGGACGGGCTCCGTGGGTGCCGGGGTGGGTGCGCGAGTGGCGTAGTGGGCGGGTGCGGGTGTCGGCGCCGGTTCCGCGGCGGACACGGGCGCCGGGCTCGGTGCAGCTGCCGGGGTGGTCACCAGTTCCGGGGTCGGGGCGGGAGCGGGCGTCCGGACCTCCACGGGGGTGTGGTCTGGTGCGGGTGCCGTGCGGGCGGCGGCCGCCGTCGACTGGCGTCGGCTGCGGACGGCGAGGGCGAACGAGCCCAGCAGCAGCACGGCGCCGAGCACGATGAGTCCGACGCCCGCATGGGCGACCACCGAGTAGGCCGCACATCCCCGTGCCGTGACGGTGCCGTGGGTCAGGACCACGAGGTTGGTCGAGCAGCCCACCGAGGCCGGGCTGAAGAGCGCGTAGCCGAGCGTCCCGAGCCCCAGCGACACGCCCCCACCGAGGGCGCACCACCATCGCCCTCTTCCCGCTCCCATAGCGTTGGAACCTACCGGACCAGGAAAATCGGATCCGGGATGGACGGCCCCGTGACTACGGAGAGTGGGCGGTAGACACGTCGACCGACCACGGGCGGCGGCGACCCCGAACCGGGCGGCCCCGCCTCACCCCTGACCTCGCCTCCGACCGCGGCTCAGCCGTCCAGCCCCGTCTCACGCACCGTGACATTCAGCCGCCCCGGCAGCACACCGACGTCCGGGTCGTCCGTTCCCGCCATCAGGCGCGGCACCCCGTGGTACGACAGGCGCGACGGGCCGCCGAACACCACCACGTCCCCCGACCCGAGCGGGACGTCGACCCACGGACGGCCCCGGCCCGCCGGGTTGCCGAACCGGAAGACGGCGGTGACGCCGACGCTGAAGGACACCACCGGGGCGGTCGCCACCTCGTCGCCGTCCACGTGCATGCCCATCTTCGTCCCGGGCCCGTACCAGTTGACCAGCGCCACGTCGGGAGCGAACCCCGCCGGATCGGCGCACGCCAGCGGGTCGACCGCCGCCGCGTCCGCCGCCGCCCGTCGGCTGAGGTCGCCCAGCCACGGGGGGAAGGCGAGCGCCCGCCCGCCGTCACCGTCGTCGCGGGTGCGCGAGTACCGGTACGGATGCCAGTGCCAGCCGAGTCCCACCATCGCCACCGACATCGACGCCCCGTTGCGCATCCGGGGCGGCCGTGCACCGCCCGACGCCTCGCTCCAGTTGCGGCACCGGTCGACGAGCTCGACCCGGGCCCCCGTGTCCAGCCACCCGGGCAGGTGCACGGCCCCGGGGGTCAGGACCGCCGGCCCGGTGGGGAGCAGCCGGTCCACCACCCGCTCAGGTCGTCGCCGTCGGCTCCTGCTTCGCCAACCACCGCAGCCGGGCGGCCCGGGCGTCCCAGGAGTAGACGACGACCGTCTTCGCCATCCGGTCGTGCCAGGCGTGACGGTCCTTGTTCAACAGGATGCCGAGGAAGCCGAGGCCGAAGACGAGGAAGCTCAGCGGCAGGGTCACCGTGCGGATGGCGGCCTGGCGGGCCGCGACCGGCGCACCCTCGGTGCCGACGACCTTGATCCCGAGCAGCGCCATCCCGACCGTCTTGCCGCTCAGCGACCACTGGTAGGCGAAGTACACGAACTCCCAGACGACGAAGGCGAGGACGACGACCGCGCTGACGAACGCGCCCTTGGTCAGGTCGACCGTCTTGCCCGTCACCAGCTGGATGGCGAACGTGATGCCGGCGAGCGAAACCGTGAACACGCCCCACGACACCCCCACATCGGCCGCGAACGCCACCAGCCGGGTCGCCGCGCCGGCGTAGTGCCCCTGGCGCCCGAGGACGGGTGAGGACGGGACCGACGCCGGGGCGCTCATGCAGCTCCCTCGAGCGCCGACGGGTCCGCCGTGGGGACCGACGCCACCAGTGCCGCCGGCCCGAGGGGCCAGTCGGTCGAGTCACGCCGCAGGATCCGGTTGACCCAGCGGGCGACGAAGTCGTCCAGTCCCACCGCCTGGGCCCGCACCAGGTCGAGCGCCTCCGAGGCGACGCCGCTCGTCGACCGGGCGATGATGGTGCCGAGCTCGGTCTTCTCCATCAGCGAGTCGATGTCCACCCGCTCGATGATCTTTTCGACGTCGACCCGGTCGATGATCGCCTCCACGTCCACCCGGTCGATGATCTTGTCGACGTCGACCCGGTCGATGATCGCCTCCACGTCCACCCGGCTGACGATCGTGTCGACGTCGACCCGGTTGATCAGGGCGTCGACGTCGACCTTGGACACGATGGCGTCGATGTCGACCTTGGCCAACAGGGCGTCCATGTCCACCTTGGAGACGAGGGCGTTGATGTCGATGGCCTCGATCACCAGGCCGACGACGCGCTCGGCGATCGACTCGACGAGCTGTTCCATCCGTCCGGATCCGGGCAGCGGGCTCAACCCCGGTCCTGGCGCGCCGTCTGGTCCATGCCCCCAGCTTCGCATCGGCCGGGCCCGGAGGCGGGGACGGGCCGCCGACGGCGCCCCGACACGGTCGCTCAGGCCTGGGTGGCGGCCGACTTCAGGATCTCGAGGGCCCGGTCGGCGTGCACGTTCATCCGCACCTCGGACCGGATCACCCCGAGCACCCGGAGGTCCGAACCGATCACGAACGTCGCCCGCTTCGTGGGCGTCAGCACGGTGACCTTGCGCCGAACCCCGAACTGGCTGGCCACCGCGCCGTCGGGATCGGACAGCAGCGGGTAGTCGAACTCGTGCTTGTCGGAGAACTGCTTCTGCTTGGCCACCTGGTCGGCGCTGATGCCCACCCGCTGCGCGCCGACACCCTCGAACTCCGCCTTCAGGTCCCGGAAATGACAGCTTTCGGCGGTGCAGCCCGGGGTCATCGCCGCCGGGTAGAAGAACAGGGCCACGGGCCCGTCGGCGGCCAGCGCGCTGAGCTTGCGCGGCACGCCGTCCTCGTCGGGGAGCTCGAAGTCGGGTGCCAGGTCACCGGTGTCCATGCCGCGAGGCTAGCGAGGTGCGGCGGCGCCTGCCCGGGTGCCCGGGTGGCGTGTCCGGTGGCCGCCCACCGGGATGGTCGGAACCCGGTGGACCTCCCCCTAGGATGAGACTCGCCCCGCGGTGCCGCTCTCCGGCCCCGGGCGGCCGGAACCTGGCACCGGTCGTTCCGGATGCGCGCTGGGCACCCGCGGTGCGGGGTACCCGTGTGCCAGCGACCCCGACGGGACCGGCCCCATGACCTTCGCCATCGAAGTCGACAACCTGCAGAAGACCTTCAAGGGCAAGCGGGTGGTCCGCGCCCTCGACGGGGTCAGCTTCGCCGTCCCCGAGGGCACCGTGTTCGGCCTGCTCGGGCCCAACGGCTCCGGCAAGACCACGGCGGTGCGCGTACTCACCACCATCCTCCGCTCCGACGGTGGGTCCGCCCGGGTGCTCGGCAACGACGTCCAGAAGAAGGCGGCACTGGTGCGGTCCCTGATCGGACTCGCCGGTCAGTACGCCGCCGTGGACGAGAACCTGACCGGACGCGAGAACCTCCAGATGGTCGGCAACCTGAACCACCTCCCCCGCTCGTTCGTGTCCGGCCGCGCCGTCGAGCTGCTGGCCCAGTTCAACCTCACCGATGCCGGCGACCGGCCCCTCAAGACGTACTCGGGCGGCATGCGCCGGCGCCTCGACCTGGCCGCCGCCCTGGTAGCCCGGCCCACCGTCCTGTTCCTCGATGAACCCACCACCGGTCTGGACCCCCAGAGCCGCAACGATCTGTGGGAGGTCATCGAGCAGCTGGTCGGCGGCGGGACGACGGTGCTGCTGACCACCCAGTACCTCGAGGAGGCCGACCGCCTGGCCGGCCAGCTCGCCGTCATCGACCACGGTCGCGTCATCGCCGAGGGCACGCCCGACTCGATGAAGGCCGACCTCGGCGCCACCGTGCTGGAGGTGGGTCTGGGCACGATCGACGAGGCACACCGCACGGGAGCCGTCCTCGACTCCCTCGGCCCCCACGCCTCGATGGTGACGGGCACGCAGGTCGAGGTGACCGTCGACAACGGCCCCCAGGCGGCCATGCTCGGGCTCCGTGCGCTCGACGCCGAGGGCATCGCCCCCCAGACCTTCAAGCTCCGCGAGCCCAGCCTCGACGACGTCTTCCTCTCGCTGACCGGCCACCGCACCGAGGAGGAGGTCACCGAGGACGAGGACGAGGACCTGACCCCGAGGCAACGACGGAAGAAGATGCGGTTGAAGCAGCTCGAAGGGGCCCTCCCCGTGGCGACGGGAGAACTGGCATGATGACCACCGCCGTCGCCACCCCCGTCCCGGAACGGGCCCCGCACGCCACCGGGCCCGTGGCCAACGTCCGCTGGCTCGCCTCCGACACGGCCACCCTCACCCGTCGGAACCTGCTCGCCGTCACCCGGATCCCGGAGGCGCTGTTCTTCTCGACCGTGCAGCCGATCATGTTCGTGCTGCTGTTCCGCTACGTCTTCGGCGGGGCGATCCACACCGACGCCACCAGCTACGTCAACTACCTCATGCCGGGGATCTTCGTGCAGACGGTGGCGTTCGGGTCGGTCAGCACCAGCATCGGACTGGCCGAGGACCTCCAGAAGGGGATCATCGAACGGTTCCGTGCGCTGCCCATGTCCCGCGGTGCCGTCCTGCTCGGGCGCACGACGGCCGACCTCATCCGCAACGTCTTCGTCATCATCGTCATGACCGCGGTCGGCATCCTGGTCGGCTTCCGGCCGACGGAAGGGGCCCTCTCGTACACCGCCGGTGTGCTGCTGATCCTCTTCTTCGCCTACGCCCTGTCCTGGGGCTTCGCCATCGTCGGGCTGAGTGCGCCCAACAGCGAGACCGCCCAGGTCATGTCGTTCCCCCTGATCTTCCCGCTCACGTTCATCTCGTCGGCGTTCGTGCCCCTCAAGTCCATGCCGAGCTGGCTCCAGGGATTCGCCACCTACCAGCCGTTCAGCGTGACCGTGAGCGCCTGTCGCTCCCTGATGGTGGGGGCCGCCTCGACCGGGACGGGCAAGAGCACCTCGTTCTGGGTGTGGCAGGCGCTGGCGTGGACGGTGGGGCTGCTGCTCGTGTTCGTGCCCTCGGCCATCCGCAAGTACCGCACCCGCACCTGACGGCCCCGGAATCGCCGGGTCCCGTGACGCGGCAGAATGGGGGCATGGCACACACACCCACCTCCCCCGACTCCTTCGGCGCCCGTGGCAGCCTGCAGGTCGGCGACGCCACCTACGAGATCTTCCGCATCACGGCCCTCGGCGAGCGGTTCGACGTCGCCCGGCTGCCGTACTCGATCAAGGTGATCCTGGAGAACCTGCTCCGCCACGAGGACGGGGTGGCCGTGACCGCCTCCGACATCGAGGCCGTCGCCGGCTGGGGCATCGATCCCGAGCGCCACGGCGTCGGGGGCTCCGACGCCGCCGAGATCGCCCTCACCCCTGAGCGGGTCCTCATGCAGGACCTGACCGGCGTGCCCGGTGTCGTCGACCTGGCGGCCATGCGCGACGCCCTTGGGGAGCTCGGCGGTGACCCGGCCAGGATCAACCCGCTGGTACCCGTCGAGCTGGTGGTCGACCACTCGGTCATCGCCGAGGCCTCGGGGACGGCATCCGCCTACGACGAGAACGTGGACATCGAGTACCAGCGCAACATCGAGCGCTACCAGCTCCTGCGCTGGGCCCAGCAGGCCTTCGACGGGTTCCGGGTCGTCCCCCCGGGTATGGGCATCTGCCACCAGGTGAACCTGGAGTACCTGTCCCGGGTCGTGTTCGCCACCGACGACGGACGGGCCTACTGCGACACCTTGGTGGGCACCGACTCCCACACCACCATGGTCAACGGACTGGGCGTGCTCGGCTGGGGTGTCGGGGGGATCGAGGCCGAGGCGGCCATGCTGGGCCAGCCCCTGTCGCTGCTGCTCCCGCCGGTGGTGGGCTTCCGCCTCACCGGCGAGCAGCCGGTCGGCACCACCGCCACCGACCTCGTGCTCACCATCACCAACGTGCTGCGCAAGCACGGGGTGGTGGGCAAGTTCGTCGAGTTCTTCGGCCCCGGGGTCGCCTCGGTGCCACTGGCCAACCGGGCCACCATCGGGAACATGTCCCCCGAGTACGGCGCCACCTGCGCCATGTTCCCCATCGACGGGATCACCCTCGACTACCTGCGTTTCTCGGGCCGCGACGACGCCCACGTCGACCTGGTCGAGGCCTATGCCAGGACCCAGGGCATGTTCCACGACCCCACCGGCCCCGAGCCGGTCTTCTCCGAGGTGATCGAGCTCGACCTGTCGACCGTGGTCCCGAGCATCGCCGGCCCGGCCCGGCCGCAGGACCTGGTCCGACTCGACGAGGCGGCGTCCACGTTCCGCTCGGCGCTCGGCCGCGACCCCCGGCACCACGCTGCCGGGCGGGCCGACGGGACCACGGACGAGATCCGGGACGGGCACGTCGTCGTGGCCGCCATCACCTCCTGCACCAACACCTCCAACCCCCAGGTCATGGTGGCTGCCGGCCTGCTGGCCCGCAACGCCGCGGCCCGTGGGCTGACGTCCCGTCCGTGGGTGAAGACGACGCTCGCCCCCGGCTCCCGGGTGGTCATGGACTACCTGGACCGGGCCGGTCTCACCGCGCCCCTCGCCGAGATCGGCTTCGACCTCGTCGGCTACGGGTGCACCACCTGCATCGGCAACTCGGGACCGCTCCTGCCGGGCGTGTCCGAGGCCGTCCAGGACGGTGACCTGACGGTGACGTCCGTGCTGTCGGGCAACCGGAACTTCGAGGGCCGGATCCACCCGGACGTCCGCATGAACTTCCTGGCCTCGCCGCCGTTGGTCGTGGCCTACGCCCTCGCCGGCACGATGGACCTCGATCTCACCTCGGACCCGCTCGGCACCGACGCCGCCGGCGACCCCGTCTACCTCGCCGACCTGTGGCCGAGCGCCGACGAGGTGACCGAGGCGATCCGCACCTCGCTGACCTCGGACATGTTCCGCTCCCAGTACGCCTCGGTGTTCGACGGTGACGAGCGGTGGCGGGCGGTCGAGACGGCGTCCGGCGACACCTTCTCGTGGGAGCCGTCCTCGACCTACGTCCTGCGCCCGACCTTCCTGAAGGGCCTCTCCATGGACCCGGCACCGGTGGCCGACGTCGTCGGTGCCCGGGTGCTGGCCAAGCTCGGGGACAGCGTGACCACCGACCACATCTCGCCGGCCGGGAACATCAACCCGACCACGCCCGCCGGCCGGTACCTGGCCGACCACGGCGTCGCCCGGGTCGACTTCAACTCGTACGGCACCCGACGCGGCAACCACGAAGTCATGGTCCGGGGCACCTTCGCCAACGTCCGGCTGCGCAACCAGCTGGCCCCCGGCACCGAGGGCGGGATCACCGTCCACTTCCCCGACGGCGACCAGACGACGATCTTCGAGGCCTCGGAGCGCTACAGCGCCGAGGGCGTCCCGCTCGTCGTGCTGGCCGGCAAGGAGTACGGGTCGGGGTCGTCCCGCGACTGGGCGGCGAAGGGCACCCTGCTCCTCGGTGTCCGCGCCGTGCTCGTGGAGTCGTTCGAGCGGATCCACCGCTCCAACCTGATCGGCATGGGCGTGCTGCCCCTGCAGTTCCCCGAGGGGGAGAACGCCGAGTCGCTCGGCCTCACCGGCCACGAGGTGTTCTCGGTCACCGGGCTCGACTCGCTCAACCAGGGCGTCAGTCCGAAGACGGTCAAGGTGACCGCCACCGACGGTGACCGCACCACCGAGTTCGAGGCCCGGCTCCGGATCGACACCCCGATGGAGGCGCAGTACTACCGCCATGGGGGGATCCTCCCCTACATGCTCCGCCAGATGGCCGGCTGAGCCACCTCGTACGGGAGGCGGCCCGGCCGGGTCGTCATCCGGGGCCCGGTGGGTCCGTCGACGGTTCAGGCCAGCGCGGCGGGCAGGTCGCGCACCGAGTCGACGACCGTCACCCCCGGGTACTCGGCCGGTGGCGTACGGCCGTCGGCGATCCAGACCGCGGTCATGCCGGCGGCGAGGGCGCCCTCGACGTCCCGTTCCCAGCTGTCCCCGACCATGACCGATCCGTCCGACCCGGCGCCGAGCCCGTCGAGTACCAGCGCGAACACGGCGGGATCGGGCTTGCCGACACCAACCTCGCCGGAGATCACCACGGTCCCGAAGGCGTCGACCAGGCCCGCCTGCTCCAGCTTCAGTCGCTGCAGATCGGACGGGCCGTTGGTCAACAGGCCCACCGGGTACCGCTCCCGCACGCGGGCCAGTGCCTCCTCCATGCCCTCGATGTTCGGGTGGCCCCGCCGCTGGGCGGCGTCGAACCGCTCGGCCGCCCGGTGCGCCAGCTCGGGGTCGGGGGACCCGAACCGGGCGGCCACGGCGGCCCACGCCTCGGCCCGGTACGTCGGCGCCCAGTCACGGAGTCCGTCCAGCACGTCGTGGTTTCCCTCGAAGGTCGACCACAGGCCTTCCCACGAGGCGAGGCCGAGTTCGGTGCAGACCGGGAGGTCCGCGCCCCGCCGCCACACCGACCGCACCGCTTCCAGCGCGTCGGCCCGGGACGCCGCCGGGTCGACCCCGGGGAACACGGCGATCGCCTCGCACAGCGAGGCCATGGCGTAGGACTCCTCCACGATGAGGGTGTCGTCGAGGTCGAAGACGACCGCACGTCGGGACATGTCGGGGGATGGTACCAACCGGTGACGACGACCCGACCGGCTCAGCCCACGCGGACGGCGCGGATGCGGCGCACCACCTCGTCGACCACCTCGCTGGTGGAGGCACCACCGCCGAGGTCGAAGGTGCGGATCCCGTCGGCGGCCGCACCGAGCGTCGCCTCCCGGATGGCCAGGGCGGCCCCGGCCACCGAACCGCCCGGGTCGGCCGGAGCGTGGTCCAGGGCGGCGGCACAGGCGAGCAGCATGGCCATGGGGTTGGCCACGTTCTTGCCCTCGAGCGACGGAGCCGTGCCGTGGGGCGCCTCGGCCATGGCCACGGTCGGGTGGAGGTCGTCGTCCAGCGCAAGCAGGACCGACTCGGCGCCGGCGATCGAGCCGAACATGGCCAGCACCAGGTCGGACAGGCAGTCGCCGTCGCGGTTGAGCGCCGGGATCACCAGTGACTGGTCGTCCGCCTCGGTCAGCAGGCCGGCGTAGGCGGCGTCGATCAGCATCGGGCGGTAGGGCACGTCCGGGTGGCGCGCCGCGGCCGCGTCCATCTCCTCCTTCAGCATCCCCTCGTACACGGTCGACACGGTCCACTTGGGCCCACCGAAGACGCACGCGCCGAGGTGGTCGGCCGCCTGGAACGAGTACTCGGCCACCGAGCGGCACACCGACCGGTCGATCCGCTCGGTCCGCCAGGCCTGTTCGTCGGGCCCGCCCGCCGTGCCCGTCCGGCCCTCCTCGGCACCGTAGGCGTCGCCCACGGCCATCCGGACCACCACGATGGGATGCACCACCGGAGCCGGGGGCACCACGCCGGGGATCCGGCGCCCCGTCCGCACGATCACCGACCCGCCCACCCCCTCGCGCAGGATGCGGTTGGGCGAGCCGACGTCGCCGGTCTGCGGCGGCGTGATGGTGGCCGCCTTGAGCCCGAGGCCCACCTCGACCATGGCCTCGGACGCCTCGACGACCACAGCGTTGGCGGTGCGGCGCCGGTTCCCGAGCGAGAGGTCGAACCGGACCAGGTCGACCGGGATCCCGATCACCGACGGGTCCAGGACCCGGAGCGCCTCGTCGAGCAATTCCTGCCCCGTCTCGTCGCCCTCACAGACCACCAGTTGCGTGCGTTCGGCCATGCCCCAGGGTCCCACGACGATCCGCCGACGACCAATCGTCCGGGGCACGCCGACAGGACTTCCGACGCCCCGGAACGGTGCCCCGGCCGTCAGGTGGAAGTGCGGCAGCATCCCGCGCCGCCACCCGATGGGTAGGACCGCCGCCGACCCGGGTGACCCGCCGGGTCACGCAGCGGTGAAGCTCGAGCCCGGACGGGCACCTCTCACGTCCGGGGAAGGGCGTGCGTGTGCCAGCGGCGCAGGGCGATCACCGTCCAGACGGCCTCGACCACCCCGAAGGGCCACGCCCCCGAGGCGAACCCGTAGACGGACGACAGCGCACAACCCAGGGCGAAGGCCAGCACGAATCCGTTCCCCCGCCGCTCGAGCGCGTACGTCGACATCATGAACGTCAGCGCCAGGACGCCGTAGACGGTGAGTGCCATGGGACGACGTTAGGCACGTCCGGGTCCCGCCACCGGGCTCAGCCCGCCAGCGGCAGGACGAACCCGGCGATGCAGACGAAGTGGAGGACGGCACCCACGATGGTGCAGGCGTGGAAGACCTCGTGGTAGCCGAAGACACCCGGTACCGGATCCGGCTTCTTCAGCGAGTAGACCACCGCACCGGCCGAGTAGGCGAGTCCACCGGCCAGCAGCAGCGCGAACCCCGTCGGCCCGAGCGCCCGGTACAGCTGTGGGAGCACCACCACCGCGGCCCACCCGACGACCACGTACGGGAGGGCGATGACCCACTTGGGGGCGTCGAGCCAGAGCTGCCGGAGGGTGATCCCGACCAGGGCGCCGATCCACACCAGCAGCAGCACGGCGGCACGTGCCCAGCCGGTGAGGGCGATGCCCGCCACCGGGGTGTACGACCCGGCGATGGCGATGAAGATCGTGGAGTGGTCGGCCCGGCGCATGCGCCGACGTCCCACCGGGCCCCACGTATGCCGGTGGAACAGGGCGCTCACCCCGAACAGCAGCGAGATCGAACAGGCGTAGACCAGGCACAGCAGCTTCGACGAGGTGGTCGGGGCCGCCCACACGAGCGCCGCCCCCGCCACCAGGGACACGAAGAAGGCGACCTCGTGGAGGACGCCCCGCAGCTTGGGTTTGACCGGACCGTCGTCGTCCCCGTCCGGGGCCACGTCGACCTCGACGGCTCCCGACATCACGCCGTCGCCCCGACGTCGCGGACGGGTGGGCCGTCAGCCGACCCTGCGCCGCCGTCGGGAACCTGGCCGCCGTGGGCCGTCGGACGGGCCACCTCGACGAACCGCTGCAGCACCCGCTGTCCGACCCCGGCCACCCGGGCCACCTGGGTGGCGTCCAGGGTCACCCCGTCGGGCAGCAGCGGCCGCCAGGCGGCGGCCAGTCCGTCGTCGACCTCGACGTGGAACTGCAGCCCGTAGACCCGTCGGCCGACGCGGAAGGCCTGGTGCGGGAAGGCCCGGGTGCCGGCCAGGTGCACGGCACCCTCCGGCAGCGCGAACGTGTCCTGGTGCCAGTGGACGCACGGCACCGACGTACCCGACAGCCCCCGGTACTCGGGTCCGAACACCGGGTCACGGCGTCCGTCCGGGGTCAGCTCCACCGAACCGGGTCCCACCTCGGACCCGGGTCCGGTGGTGACCTCGGCGCCGAGTGCGGCGGCCAGCTGCTGGGCCCCCAGGCACACCCCGAGCACCGGCAGTCCGGCGCCGACCGCCTCGCCGATCAGCCCGCGCTCACCGGCGAGCCACGGGTGGGCGACGTCGTCGTGGACGCCCATCGGCCCGCCCATCACCACCAGTCCGTCGATCCCGTCGGCGGCGGGCAGCGGCGCACCCTGGTCCAGCCGGACGACGGTGACGTCGATCCCCCGATCGGCCAGGACACGGGCGATCGTCCCCGGGCCCTCGTGGGCCACGTGCTGCAGGACCGCCCAGGGGCGTCCCTCCGGAGCCGGTACCGCTGGCGGCACTAGGCCGTGTTCACCACGTGGAAGGCCTCGGCCAGCCGCCCGTCGGGCAGCCCGGCGGCCAGCGCCGTCCCGCCCATCCAGCCCTTCAGGAGCTCGTCGAGGTGCTCGCCGTCGCCCACCTGGCTCACGTGGGACCGGAGGGCGGCGAGCTTGCGCGGGTAGGCGTCGGTGGCGTCCACCACCCGGTTGGCCCGTTCGGTGGCCATGACCCACAGCTCGGGCACGGTGTGCTCGGCCAACCCCTCCTCCAGCAGTTCGGGGAAGGCGAACGGGTTCCGGGCGTCCGGGTAGACGGCGCACGCTGCCGCCTCACCGGTGGCCAGGTGGTCCGGATGGCTGGCGTAGATGCGCGACCAATTGCGCTCGGGCGACTGGGCGACCACCCGGTCGGGCCGCACGATCCGGATGACCCGGGAGATGGCGGCCCGCAGCTCGAGGCTCGGGGTCACCCGTCCGTCGGCGAACCCGAGGAACGTGACGTCGGTGACGCCCACCGCCCGGGCCGCCTGCAGTTGCTCCTCCCGGCGGATGGCGGCCATCTCGGCGCGGCTGATCGAGTGGTCGGAGCCCCCGGCGTCGCCGTCGGTGGCGATGCAGTAGGAGACGTCGATCCCCCGACCCGTCCACGTGGCCACCGACCCGGCGGCGCCGAAGTCGACGTCGTCCGGATGGGCGGTGACGACCAGGATGCGTTCGACGTCGTCGGAGCCGTCGTCGATGGTGATGCGCTCGGCGGGGACGGTCACGGCGGCTCCTCGGTACCTCGTCGGATCGGTCACCCGGGCCGGGTCGGACCCACGGCCGGGTCATCCGGCGGCGGGCGGACCGGCGGTCGGACGTTGCCGTTCTACCCGATCAGGCGAGTTGGCGGATCAGACCTTCTCGGGCGTCCACGCCGACAGGTCGGCCAGACGGGGGTCGTTCGAGAACATCTCGACGATGGGCATCCTCACGCCGATGCGGGTCTGGATGCGCTCGATCTCGAGGATCTGGTTCCACTGGACGAGGGAGACCACGAGACCCGCCGAGCCGGCCCGGGCGGTGCGGCCCGAGCGGTGCAGGTACGCCTTGTGGTCCTCCGGCGGATCGAAGTGCACGACGATGTCCACGGCGTCGATGTGGAGCCCGCGTGCGGCCACGTCGGTCGCCACCAGGACGTGGAGCTTGCCCTCGGTGAAGTCCTTGAGCGTGCGCTCGCGGTTGGCCTGGCGCAGGTCGCCGTGGATGGCGCCGGCCCTCACGCCCTCCTTGCCCAGCTGCTCGACCAGTCGGTCGGCACCGTGCTTGGTCCGCACGAACACCAGGGCCTTGTCGGCGCTGCGGCAGACGGCGGCGCAGACCTTCACGCGGTCCATCTGGTGGACCTCGAGGAAGCGGTGCTCCATCTCCTCGACGGTGGTGGACGGCGAGGCGACCTCGTGGAGGACCGGATCGGTCAGGTAGCGGCTCACCAGCCGGTCGACGGCACCGTCGAGGGTGGCGCTGAACAGCAGGGTCTGATGCTCCCGCTCGAGGCGGCGCAGCACCCACTCGACCTGGGGCATGAAGCCCATGTCGGCCATCCGGTCCGCCTCGTCGAGGACGAGCGTCTCGATGTCGGCCACCGACAGCTCGCCCCGGTCGCCCAGGTCGATCAGCCGACCCGGAGTGGCGATGATGACGTCGACGCCTCGGCGCAGCTTCTTGATCTGGCGCTCGATGTCGGCGCCGCCGTACACGGCCACGACGCGGAGCCCGGCCGCCTCGGCGAGGGGCTCGAACACCTCGCTCACCTGTACGGCGAGCTCACGGGTCGGCACCAGGACGAGCGCCCGGGGACGGCCCGGCTCGGTGGCCGGGCGGGCCATGGTGCGCTGCAGGAGCGGCACGCCGAAGGCCAGCGTCTTGCCCGAGCCCGTCTTGGCCTTGCCGCACACGTCCCGGCCGGCGAGGGCGTCGACGACGGTCATGGCCTGGATGGCGAACGGGGCGTGGATGCCCTGCTCCTCGAGGGCGGCGACGATGGCCGGGTCGACACCCAGCTCGGCGAAGGAGGGGATGGACTCGGCGGACTCGTCCAGGTCGGCCGGTACGGCGTCCACGGCGCGATCCGACGGATCGGTGAGGGTGGTCATGGGGATCTGAAGCTCTCTCTCATCGTTCGGTGACGGGCGTGACCGACCGTCCGCTCCGTGCGAGTCACGGCAGCGTGTGGGCCCGCCTCGGGCCATCGTCCGGGCCGCTGTAGACGGCCTGAAGAACACCGATGAGGAAGACCCCGGCAGTGGACACTCGTCCACCACGAACACCACTCTACCGGGAATCCCGCCCGTGACCAGGTCAAGTGCCCTCAGGGGCCCGGGCGGTCCCAGGCCGAACCGGTCCGGTCCGGGCCCTCAGGGGCCCGGGCGGTCCCAGGCCGAACCGGTCCGGTCCGGGCCCTCAGGTGGCCGACGGCTCCCGGTACACCTGGGCGCCCGACTCGAGGAATTCGGTCGACTTCTCCTTCAGGCCGATCTCGACAGCGGTGGCCAGGTCCATGCCCTTGCCCTCGGCGTAGTCGCGCACGTCCTGGCTGATCCGCATGGAGCAGAACTTCGGACCGCACATCGAGCAGAAGTGCGCCGTCTTGGCCGGGGCCGCCGGCAGTGTCTCGTCGTGGTACGAGCGGGCGGTGTCGGGGTCCATGGCCAGGTTGAACTGGTCCTCCCAGCGGAACTCGAACCGCGCCTTGGACAAGGCGTCGTCCCACTCCTGCGCCCCGGGGTGGCCCTTGGCCAGGTCGGCGGCGTGGGCGGCGATCTTGTAGGCGATCATCCCCTGCTTGACGTCCTCGAGGTTCGGCAGGCCCAGGTGCTCCTTCGGGGTGACGTAGCAGAGCATGGCGGTGCCGGCCATGCCGATCACGGCGGCGCCGATGGCCGAGGTGATGTGGTCGTAGCCGGGGGCCACGTCGATCGTGAGCGGCCCGAGCGTGTAGAAGGGCGCGTCGTGGCACACCTCCTTCTGGAGGGTGACGTTCTCCACCACCTTGTGCAGGGGCACGTGGCCGGGGCCCTCGATCATGACCTGCACGTCGTGACGCCAGGCGATCTCGGTCAGCTCGCCCAGCGTCGACAGCTCGGCGAACTGGGCCTCGTCGTTGGCGTCGGCGATGGACCCCGGGCGCAGCCCGTCGCCCAGCGAGAAGGCGACGTCGTAGGCGGCCATGATCTCGCAGATCTCCTCGAACCGGGTGTAGAGGAAGTTCTCCTCGTGGTGGGCGAGGCACCAGGCGGCCATGATCGACCCGCCCCGGCTGACGATGCCGGTCATGCGCCTCGCCGTCATCGGGACGTACCGCAGCAGCACCCCGGCGTGGATGGTGAAGTAGTCCACCCCCTGCTCCGCCTGCTCCACGAGCGTGTCGCGGTACAGGTCCCACGTCAGCTCCTCGGGGGCCCCGTCGACCTTCTCGAGGGCCTGGTAGATCGGCACCGTCCCGATCGGCACCGGCGCGTTGCGCAGGATCCACTCGCGGGTGGTGTGGATGTCCGGCCCGGTCGACAGGTCCATGACCGTGTCCGCCCCCCAGCGGGTCGCCCACGTCAGCTTGCGGACCTCTTCCTCGATCGAGGACGTCACCGCGGAGTTGCCGATGTTGGCGTTGACCTTGACCAGGAACTTCGAGCCGATGACCATCGGCTCGGACTCGGGGTGGTTGACGTTGGCGGGCAGGATGGCCCGACCGGCGGCGATCTCATCGCGCACGACCTCGGCGGGCACCCCCTCCCGGGTGGCCACGAACGCCATCTCCGGGGTGATCTCGCCGGCGCGGGCGTAGTGGAGCTGGGTGACCGGCGTACCGGTCGAGCGCAGCGGACGGCGTCCGTCCACGGGGAACGCAGCAGGGCCGTCGCCCTCACGTCGGAGCGCGGCCCGGCCGTCGTCGCGTCGGTTGACCGGCCGTCCCTCGTACTCCTCGACATCGCCCCGGGAGGTGATCCAGGGACGGCGCAGCGAGGGCAGGCCCACCGTCGGCACCGAACCGGGCCCCGACGTGTCGTACAGGCGGACCGGCGGGTTGGGGGTGGCCCCGTTGCGGGCCGGCGAGTCGGACAGGGCGACCTCGAGGAACGGCACCCGGACCCCCTGGGTTCCGTCCACGTAGACCTTGGAGCGGTTGTGGGCCGCCCCGGCGGCGGAGGCCCCGGGATCGGAGGGGGTGGTCGAGTCGGTCATGGTGGTCGTCCCTTCGAACGGTGAGCAGATGGAGTCTCCCACGGCTCCCGTCCCGGCGGCACGGGCCCGCCGGGTCGGTGTGACGGGCCGGGGAGGGGCCGGGGAGGCGGGTCGGGGTGGCGGGTCGGGGTGGCGGGTCGGGGTGGCGGGTCGGGGTGGCGGGTCGGGGTGGCGGGTCGGGGTGGCGGGCGGTTGCTGTCGGGCACCGTCGGGTGCCGTCGGGTGCCGTCGGGTGCCGTTCCCATTCAAGCCGCTCCCGGCGTCCCGTCGACCCGGCGCCGTCGGCGGCCCGGGCGGTCGCAGGCGCCCGTAGAGTGCAGACGGATCAGCCACGCGCACCGAAAGGAACCACCATGGGCAAGCTCGAGGCAGGGGACACCGCTCCCGCCTTCACCCTCCCGGACCAGGACGGCAAGCCGGTCTCGCTGCAGGACTTCGCCGGTCGGCAGGTCGTCGTCTACTTCTACCCGAGGGACGACACCCCGGGCTGCACCAAGGAGGCGTGCCAGTTCAACGAGAACCTGACCGCCTTCAACAAGGCGAAGGTACCGATCCTGGGGATCTCCGCCGACACCGCCGAGAAGCACCGCAAATTCCTGGAGAAGTACGGACTGAAGATCACTCTCCTGACCGACGCCGACCATGCCGTGGGCGAGGCCTTCGGCGCCTGGGGCGAGAAGACCATGTACGGCAAGAAGACGATCGGGGTCATCCGCTCGACCTTCCTGATCGCCGCCGACGGCACCGTCGCCCGCCCCTGGTACCACGTGAAGGCGGACGGCCACGCCGCCAAGGTGCTGGAGGAGATCCAGGGCTGACCGCCGCGGACCGTGGGCCCGGGAGGTCGTCCCGGTGCGGGCCGGTTCCCTAGGGTCGGGCGGCCGGCGGAGCCGTGGCGGTGCGGATCGCGCGCGTGCCATTCGTGTGCCTGTGGCCCGTCCGCCCCTCCCGCCCCTGACCAAGGACGACTCCAGTATGAGAGTCACACCCCCCTGGGAGGCTTCTCCCATGGCGCTGGCCACCATGTTCGACGCACTCCCCGACCCGACCGTTGCGGTGGCGGTGGCTCCCGGGGGCCAGCCCGGGCTGGCGGCCCGGACGGCGGCGGTGGGCGAGGCCCTGGGTGGGCTCCTGGCCGACCTCGACCCCGGGCTCCTGGTGGGACCCGATGCGGTGGCCCTGTACGCCTCCTTCGCCCGGATGGAGCGCCTGGTGGTGGCGGCCAAGACCCTGCTCGCCCCCCGGATCGCCCAGTCGGGGTGCTGGGAGGACGAGGGCCACCGCTCCCCGGTGGGCCTGCTGGCCGACCTGGAGGGGGGCTCCCCCGGTGCCGCCCGGCGCACCCTCGAGGCGGGACGGGCCCTCGGGGACCTGCCCGGGTGCGAGGCGGCCCTGCGCTCGGGCACCCTGTCGGGGCCCAAGCTCACCGAGGTCACCCGGGCCGCCACCGTGGACCCCACGGCCGAGGGCACCTTGTTGGCCGGCATCGACCAGGTGCCCCTGCCGGTGGTGCGGGAACGGTGCCGCACCGTGCGCACCCGGGCCGCCGGGGTGGACCCGGTGGCCACCCTGGCCCGGATCCACGCCGGGCGCACCTTCACGTCGTGGACCGACGCCGAAGGGGCCTTCTGCTACTCGGGCACCGATACCCCCGAGCGGGGGGCGGCCCTGCTGGCCCGGCTCCGCCCGGTGGTCGACCGCCTGCGCCACGACCGCCGGCAGGCGGCGGCCCCGGGCCCGGGTTCCGGCACACGGGGGAGTTCCGGGGGACGGGGACGTTCCGGGGGACGGGGACGGGGCACCGGTGGGGGCGGCACCGCTGCTCCGCCCGAGTCCGAGGGTGCCCTGCGGGCCGACGCCCTCTTCGTGCTGATCGACGGGGCCCGACGGTCCCGGCCCGGTGGCGGCACCGGTGGAACCACCGGTGGACCCGGTGGTGGAACCGGTGGTGGCACCGGTGGTGGCACCGGTGGTGGGCCCCGGTCGTCCCGAGCCGGCACCCGAACAACCGGTGGCACCGGTGCCCGGTCCGCCGGTGGCACCGGTGCCCGGTCCGACCGGGGAACGGCCGGGGCTGGCGACCGGGGAACGGAGATCGACGACGACCCGGCCGGCACCGGCGACGACGACCACCGGATGGCCGATCCCGACGACCTCGGCCGGGCCGACGACCTGATCACCGCACCGCCGCCGGCCACCGTCATCGTGCGGGTGGACCTGGCCGCCCTGCGTCGGGGACGGGCCCTGCCCGGTGAGCTGTGCGAGATCGACGGCCAGGGCAGCGTCCCGGTCCCGGTGGCGGCCGGACTGGCCGACGACGCCTTCTTGGCCTGTGTGTTCACCGAGGCCGGGGACATCCGGGCCGTGGCCCACCTGGGCCGCACCGTCAACCAGACCCTGCGGACCGCCCTGGCCCTGCGGGACCGCCACTGCGTGGTGCCCGGGTGCGGGGTGGGCTACACCCTGGAGATCGACCACGTGGTCCCCCTGGAGTCCGGCGGCGACACGCGGCTCGACAACCTGGCCCTGCTGTGCCGGAGCCACCACCGGATGAAGACCTACGGGGGCTGGACCCTCGAGCGCACCGGGCCCACCGACGAGGACCCGCGGTGGACGTTCACCCCGGAGCCCCCCTTCGGCCAGGAGCCCGACCTCGGACTCGACCGGCCGGCGGAACCCGACGGGACCGGCTGAGGGTCGGTCGGGGCCGACGGGTCCGGCTGAGGGTCGGGCGGGGCCGGCCGAGGGTCGGTCGGGGCCGGCCGAGGGTCAGGTGACCTGGTGGGCCGGACACCACCACGAGGTCCGCCCGCCGACGGTCGTGCGCTCCAGTGGTGTGCCGTCCCGGGGACAGATCCCGCCGGGGTGCCGCTCCGGCATCAGATCGCCCAGGTGCGAACCTCCCCGGGTCGTGAGGTCGGCGAGCCCCCGGCTCAGGTGGTGGTGCAGCCGACGCACCTCCGACGGCGACAGGGAGCCGGCCGGTCGGACCGGGGACAGACCGGCCCGCCACAGGACCTCGTCGACGATGAGATTGCCGATGCCGGCGATCCGTGACTGGTCGAGCAGCCGGGCCTTGAGCGGGGACGACGAACCGGACAGGGCGGCGGCCAGGGCGGCCGGGCCGATCGACGCCGCATCGGGGCCGAGTCCCGACACGTCGGGATCGAGCGAGACGCCGCCCAGCCGACGTGGGTCGTGGACCACCATCCGGCCGCCGTCGGCGAACGTCACCGACCAGCGCTCCCACGCCGGATCGCGCCGGGCAGGTGAGTACAGGAGGTCGCCGACGGCGTCGTCCCCGTCCACCAGCAGCGTCCCGGTCATCCCGAAGCGCAGACCGATGACGGTACCGTCGTCCGCGTCCAGCAGCAGGAGCTTGCCGATCCGCCGGGCAGCCACGAACCGGTTCCCCACGAGGAGGCCGGACAGCAAGGCTCCCTCGGCCTCACCCTTCAGGAACCAGGTGTCGGGCGAGTCGACGGCGGCGATCGGCCGGCCGAGTGTGCTGGCCGCCAGGGACCGGTAACGCTCCACCTCGATCATCTCCGGCACCCGACGAGGGTACCCAGCCGGCCGCCGTGCCAGGTCACGGTCACGGCGGAAGGCACGGGTAGGGTGTCGATCATGCCGCCCGAAAAGCCGCACTGGACCGAACTGCTCACCGAGGTGGTCACGTCGGGGCTGTGCACGGGATGCGCGGCCTGCGTGGTGGCGTGCCCCTACGACGTCCTCGCCTACGACGACACCGGCGGGCGGTACAAGCCGTTCCACATCGATGCCGACGGCGGCCCGGACAGCTGCACCCACGGCGTCAAGGGCTGCACCATGTGCACCCGGGCGTGCCCCCGGTTCCGCCTGTGGGAGACGGAGATCGACACCCACCTCCACGGCCGTGAGCGTTCCGAGGAGGAGGTGGCCGGGATCTCCCAGGACATCCTCCTCGTCCGGGCCACCGATCCCGAGGTCCATACGTCCGGACAGGACGGTGGCCTGGTGTCGGCCCTCCTGATCTGGGCCCTCGAGCACGACGTCATCGATGCCGCGCTGGTGTCCGACCTCGAGGGTGACGGCACGACCTGGAAGGCGAAGCCCACCGTCGCCACCACCCGCGCCCAGGTGCTGGCCGCCGCAGGGTCGCGCTACACCTACTCAGCCAACACCCTCGCCTACCCGCAGGCCATCGAGGGCGGGGCCGAGCGGATCGCCCTGGTCGGGATGGGCTGCCAGGCGTCGGCGCCACCGATGATGCAGACACGCAAGGCCGGCAAGATCGCCCGCCGGCTGTCGCTGACCATCGGGCTCCTGTGCTCGAAGACGTTCGACGACGCCATCTTCCCCGAGCTGTTCGAGGCCAAGTACGGCATCGCCCGGGCCGATATCGCCAAGATGAACATCAAGGGCGTCTTCCAGGTCTGGACCAGGGACGGCGAGTTCCACGAGATCCCGCTCAAGGAGGCCCATGCCTGGACCCGTGAGGGGTGCACGTCCTGCCCGGACTTCGCCGCCGAGCACGCCGACATCTCCACGGGCGGCATCGGGGCCTTCAACGACTGGACCCTCACCATCGTGCGCACCGACAAGGGCAGGGAGCTCCTGGCCGGGATGATCGAGGCCGGTGCCGTCGAGACCCGACCGGGCGACGATGATCCCGGGGCGATCGCCCTGCTGCACCGGCTCGCCCGGGTCAGCCGCAGGCGCTGGCCCGAGACGGCCGTCCCCATGCCCCGCCGCATGCCCGCCGCCACCTGACCAGGGTTCCCGGCACCCCGACGTCGGACCTCCGTCCGGCACCCGTGACCCGGTCCGGTCCGCACGACTCCGGCCCGTCCGGGCCCGTTCGGCCCCGTCATCAGGCCGACCTGGCCCCGGCCCGGCCCACGCGAGACCGGCACCAGGGCCGGACGACCCCTGCAATTCGGTCCAATTACCCCGTTACCGTCCACCCTTCCCGGACGTAGGGTGGGCCCTTGCTGGACGATCGTCACTTCTTCTCCGGACTGGGCCGGTTCACAGTCCGCTTCCGCTGGCTGATCGTCGTCGCCTGGGCCATCTTCACGGTTGCACTGGTGATGGGCCTGCCGTCGATCTCGAGTGTGGAGAAGAGCAGCAACGCCCAGTTCCTGCCGGCCACGGAGCCCAGCGTGCTGGCGGCCACCCTGGCGGCCCCCTTCGAACCCACCGCCACCTCGGACGCGGTGCTCGTGGCGGGCACCTCCCACGGGGAGCTGACGGCGGCGGACATGGCCGCCTTCGGGCGGGCCAAGGAGGCCGTGGAGGCCGTGCCCCACGTGACCGCCGTCGTCGACCGTGGCGAGTCGGCCGACGGACAGGCCCACCAGGCGGTCATCCAGCTCGACGTCCCGGCCTCCACCGACCCCCGCACCGTCCGCACCGTGGCCGCCCTCCGCAGGGCGGTCGCCTCGGGCGAGGCGCCGCCGGGGCTGGCCATGCACCTGACCGGATCCGCCCCCCAGGCCGTGGACCAGCAGGCGGAGCAGTCCAAGACCCAGACCCTCACCACCGTGCTGTCGATCGTGTTCATCCTCCTGCTGCTGTTCCTGACCTTCCGGTCGCTGCTGGCGCCGTTCGTGGCCCTGCTGCCGTCCGCCGTGGCCCTCGTCGCCGTCGAGCCCGTCATCGCCGCCTCGGCCCACCTGGGCGTGCAGGTCTCCGACCTCACCCCGGTCCTGCTGGTGGTGGTGCTGCTCGGTGCCGGGACCGACTACGGACTCTTCCTCATCTTCCGCGTCCGCGAGGAGATCCGTCGCGGGCTCGGGAACCACGACGCCGTGGCCTTCTCGCTGGAGAAGGTGGGCGAGTCGATCGCCTTCTCGGGACTCACGGTGATCGCCGCGCTGTCGGCCGTGGTGATCGCCACCTTCGGCCTCTACAAGGGGTTCGGCCCGGCACTGGCCATCGGCATCGCCATGGCGCTGTTCGCAAACCTCACGCTCCTGCCGGCGCTGCTGGCCATCCTCGGGAAGGCGGTCTTCTGGCCCCGGGTGCCCACCCCGGGGCCGGTGACGCGTGGCTTCTGGAGCCGGGTGGCCACACGGGTGGTCGGGCGCCCGCTGCTCACCATGGCCGTCGGCGTGGGGGTGCTGGTGGGGCTGTCGCTGTCCCTGCTGGCCTACGCACCGACCGGGTTCGACAGCCAGTCGGTCCCGGCCACGGCCGATTCGGCACGCGGCCAGGCGATCCTCGTCGCCCACTACCCGGCGGCCCAGTCGGACCCCACCAACGTGGTCTTCCGCCTGCCGATGTCCGTCTGGGACGAACCGTCGGTGCTGGAGAAGGCCGCCGACGGTCTGCTGACCTCGGAACAGTTCTCCTCGGTCACCGGTGCGCTCGACCCGAACGGCACACCGGTCACCCCGGAGGAGCTGGCCGCCGCCCACGACCAGCTGGCGGCCTACGGCACGGCCGACTCGCTGCCGGCCACGCCCCCACCGTCCTACACGGGGACCACGGCCGCCTACGACGCCTACCGGGCGTCAGGGCAGTACATCAGCCCGGACGCCCGCACCGTGCTCTACCAGACCGCCCTGGCCGCCGGCCCCTCGACCAGCACCGATGCCGCCTCGGCCATGCCGGAGGTGCGCGCCGCCGTCGACGAGGTCGGCCGGTCCATCGGGGCGACGGCGTCCGGCGTCGACGGCTACGCGGCGGTGGCGGCGGACGTCGGCGGGCTGTCCACGGGGGACCTGCTACGGATCATCCCCCTGGTGCTCCTCGTCCTCGGGGTGCTGCTCGCCATCGTGCTGCGGAGCCTCGTCGCACCCCTGTACCTGGTGGCGAGCGTCGGGCTCTCCTACCTCGCATCCCTCGGGTTCGCCACGCTGGTGTTCGTGATCATCGGGGGCCAGGACGGGATCAACTTCGTGCTCCCGTTCTTCATGTTCCTCTTCATCATGGCGTTGGGTCAGGACTACAACATCCTGGTCATGACCCGCATCCGCGAGGAGGCCCACCACGCGCCGATCCGGACGGCGGTCCGCACGGCGGTCGGTGCCACCGGGACCACCGTCACGTCGGCCGGACTGATCCTCGCCGGCACCTTCGGGGTCCTGACGGCCACGGGGAACACCCAGATCGTCGAGATCGGGGTCGGGCTGGCCGCCGGCATCCTGCTCGACACCTTCGTGGTGCGCACACTGCTCGTACCGTCGATGGCCGTGCTCCTCGGGCGCTGGAACTGGTGGCCGTCGCGGCTGTACCACGCCGACCGCGATCACGGCTCCGCGCTCCCCGACCCGGAATGGCTGATCGGTCACCCGGCGGGCGGCTTCGGGGCGGTCGGGCCCCCGCTCGAACCGAGTACGGTGAGCGGGCGTGGCCGGCCGACCCAAACCCTCTGAGCGACCCACGGTGGTCCTGCTGGTCCGCCACGGGCGGACGCCGACCACCGGCCAGGTGCTGCCCGGACGTGCCCGCGGTCTCCACCTCTCCGACGAGGGGCGCGCCCAGGCCGAGGCCGTCGCCGAACGCATCGCCCGGCTCGCCGGCCCGACCGACGGCTCGACCGACGGCTCGAAGGGACCGGTCGGCCGGGCACCGGTCGCCGTCTACGCCTCGCCGCTGGAACGCACCCAGGAGACGGCCAAGCCGATCGCCAGGCGGCTCGGCCTCCGGGTCCGCACCGACCGGGGACTGCTCGAGTGCGACTTCGGCGAGTGGACGGGCGCCAAGCTCGCCGACCTGGCGAAGAAGCCCGAGTGGAGCACGGTCCAGCGCAATCCCAGCGGGTTCCGGTTCCCGTCGGGCGAGTCGTTCCTGGAGATGCAGACCCGGATGTCGACGGCCCTGGCCCGCCTGGTCGAGCGCCACCCCGGCGGCACCGTGGTGGCCGTCTCCCACGCCGATCCGATCAAGGCCGCCGTGGCCCAGGCGGCCGGCACCCCCCTCGACCTGTTCCAGCGCCTGACGGTGGCGCCGTGCTCGGTGTCGGCGCTGGCCTACTCGGCGCACGGTCCGTTCGTGCTGACGGTGAACTCGACCGACTCGCTGACGGCGCTGGCCATCGCATGAGCGGTCGGACGCGAGCTACGGGGATCCACCCGGCGACGAGGGAGGACCGGCCGTGACGGATGCCTTCGATCTGTCGGCGGACCGGCTGTGCGTGGGCACGGTGGGTCCCGTCGGGAGCCGGCTCTTCCTCCTCCAGTGCCGCCAGGGCGACACGCTGGTGACCCTCAAGGTGGAGAAGCAGCAGGTGGCCGCCATCGGTGACCTGCTGGCCCGGCTGGTCAAGGACCAGCAACGGCCGGGACACCTGCCCGACGACCAGGCCCTCGAGGAACCGATGGAGCCGGCGTGGGCGGTGGGCACGGTCGGGGTGTCCTTCGACGACGCCGAGGACCGGGTGGTGCTGGTCATCGAGGAGCTGGTGCCCGAGGGTGAGGTGGGCGCCATCGCCCGGGTGTCGGTCACCCGGGAGCAGGCGGCGGCGTTCACCATCCAGGCCGCCCGTCTCGTCGAGTCGGGACGTCCCCCCTGCCCGCTGTGCGGCTCACCGCTGGACCCCTCCGGACACGAATGCCCCCGGACCAACGGCCACCGTCCACCGGCCGTGTGAGCGGGTGGCGGCCCGGCGTCGGACCGTCCCTCGAGGAGTCCGCCGAGCTGCTCGCCACCTGTGAGCTGGTCGTGGAGGGGCGACTGCCGTGGAGCTCCAACCTGACCTTCCTCGTCTCCCTGAAAGGCACGGGCGGCGGGTCGGAGGACGGCGGGTCGATCGGGCACGTCGGCGCCGGGTCGATCGGGCACGTCGGCGGCGGGTCGTTCGGGGACGAGATCGGATTGGACGCCGACGCCGACATCGACACCGACACCGACACCGACACCGATGCCCACGACGACGTCCCGGGATACGGGTCCGGTCCGGTGCAGGCCGTCTACAAGCCCCACCGCGGCGAGCAGTCCCTGTGGGACTTCCCCGACGGGCTCTACCGGCGCGAGGTCGCCGCCTACCACCTGTCCGAAGCCCTCGGCTGGGGTGTGGTGCCGCCGACCCTGCTCCGCTACGACGCCCCGTTCGGGCCCGGTTCGGTGCAGCTGTTCGTCGCCTCCGACTACGAGCAGCACTACTTCACACTGTTCGAGGACGGGGGCCACGAGGACGAGCTGCAGGTCATGTGCGCCTTCGACGTGGTCGCCAACAACGCCGACCGCAAGAGCGGCCACGTCCTGTACGGGTCGGACGGACGGCTGTGGGGCATCGACCACGGGCTGTGCTTCCACGTGCACCACAAGCTCCGCACCGTGATCTGGGACTTCGCCGGCGAGGACGTGCCCGCTCACATCGTGGCCGACCTGGAGCAGCTGGGCGCCTCCGGGCTGCCCGCCGGGTTCGAGGACCTGCTGTCGGAGGCCGAGACCGATGCCCTGCTCGAGCGGGCGGCCCGGTTGGCGGGGACCGGTGTGTTCCCCGAGCCGGTCGGCGACCGGCCGCCCTATCCCTGGCCCCTGGTCTGACCTCCCGGTCCGCCGGTCGGGTCCCGCCGTCCTACGGCGCGCCGGTACCTGGCGCCCCGCGCCGCACCGTGGCCACGCCCGACGGCGTGCTCACCTGCGCCGGCCGGCGCCGCCGAGGCCCGGGATCAGCTCGATGTGCAGCTGGTCCTGCATGTCCGCCACCACGGCGGCGGCCAGGCGGGCCCCGCCGGCGGGCGTCAGATGGATGCCGTCGGGCGTGCGCACGTTGATGACCGTCCCCGAGGCGTCGGGCAGGTAGGCGGCAAAATTGTGGTGCGCGTCGCCGAGGGAGGGCACCGAGGAGAGGTAGGTGGCGCCCCCGTCCTTCGTGGCGGCCACCTGGGTCTGGACGAGGCCGTTCAGGTGGCGGAGGGCGGCATCGAGTCCCGGGTCCTGCATGGGGGGCATCCCCACCCACAGCACGTGGGCCCCGCCGGCGTTGGCCTCGGCGATGAAGGCGGCCACCCGTGCGGAGTAGGCCTGGTCCCAACCGGGCTGGCCGAAGGTGAGGCTCCCGGTGGGCGTCACCAGGCCCTGCGGGTCGTTGGCCCCGATCATGACGACCACGAGCTGGGGCTGCTGGTTGGCCAGGTCGATCTGCAGCTCGGCCGGCCAATTGAAGTAGTCGGGCCGGGTCAGGCCGGTGTCGATGCGGCCGTCGAGGTAGGTGGTGACGTCGCCGTAGGCGCCGAGGGCGTTGACCAGTGGCTGCCCGAGGTCGAGGCCCACCGAGTCCCCGACGATGAGCACCCGCAGCGGCGATGCCGGCGTCGGGTGGTAGTTGAGCGGCGGGAGCGTGGTGGGCGTGACCGTCCCCTGGGCGGACGTCGGCAGGGGCGTGGGCTTCGGACGGTGGTTCCGGACGGCCAGGGACGGGCCACCGCCCGGACTCCGGCCGAACGCCTCGTCCGTCCAGCCGACCACGTTGGAGAGGCCGAGGGTGCGGCTCAGTGCGGCCACGGGCCCGGTGACGTCCATGGAGACGGTGCGGCGGGTCCCGATCGGCGACGTCTCCGCCGAGTGCTGGAGGCTCGGTGCGTCGAGCAGGAACCACAGACCGAAGCAGACCACCCCGACGAGGAGCACCCGGGTCCACGGCACGCCGGCGAAGGGCAGCCGCTCCCAGAAGGCGTGGTCGCCCCGGATCCCGTGCTCGGGGCGCGGACCCCGGTCGCCGTGGGCCCCGTCCCCGTCGTGGCCCGCGCCGTCGCGGCCAGTCGGGGGAGCCGACCCACCCGGGTCCGACCAGTCGTAGGGGACGGCCCCGTCGCCGGGGCCGGAGGGCCGTTCGGCCGACGGCGTGCGGGGCGGCGGCGGGGGCGGGGGCGGGGGCGGGGGCGGCGGGGGCGGCGGGGGCAACGTCAGAACCGGTAGTAGATGAACGGGGCGACGCCCTGGGGGCCGAGCGTCGTGATGGCCAGGAGCACCAGCCCAAGTATGCCGCCCTGGACCACCGGGCGGAGGTCGGCGAAGCCGCGCTGGACCACGGCGAGCCAGTTGTCCGGTAGGTACTGACTGGCGATGCCGGCGACGATGGCCAGTGCGGCCAGCGGCGTGACCAGTGGCGACGCCCCCCAGCCGACGACCAGGCGCCACAGCATGGCGAAGGCGTCGCCGACCGTGTCGGCGCGGAAGAACAGCCAGCCCAGACACACCACCTGGAACGTCACGAAGCGTGCCCACGCCACCCGGGCCCGGCCCACCGGTTCGGGGGGCAGGCCGGCGGCGATCCGGGCGGACCGGCGGCGTCGACCGATGATCTGGCCGACCCCGTGGTAGCCGCCCCAGATGACGAACGTCCACGAGGCGCCGTGCCACAGACCGCCGAGCAGCATGGTGACGAGGATGTTGAACGAGACCCGGGCCTCGGACCCGCGGTTGCCGCCGAGGGGGATGTAGAGGTAGTCGCGCAGCCAGAACGAGAGGGTGATGTGCCAGCGGCGCCAGAAGTCCTGCAGGTCGATGGCCGTGTACGGGCGGCGGAAGTTGACCGGGAACCGGAAGCCCATCAGGAGCGCCAGTCCGATGGCGATGTCGGTGTAGCCGCTGAAGTCGGCGTAGATCTGGACGGCGTAGCCCCAGATGGCGAACAGGACCTCGAGCGCGGAGTGCTGGTGCGGGTCGGCGAACACCGGGTCGACCACGTACGTCGACAGGTAGGAGGACAGGACGACCTTCTTGGCCAGGCCGGCGGCGATCAGCCAGAACGCCTCCACGTAGTGGACGTCCTTCGGGTCGCGCATCGTGCGGATCTGGGGCAGCAGCTCGGTGCCGCGGACGATCGGCCCGGCGATCAGGTGGGGGAAGAAGGAGAGGTAGACCGTGACGTCGATCCCCCGCGCCGGCCGCAGCACCCCGTGGTAGATGTCGACCACGTAGCTGATCGCCATGAACGTGAAGAACGAGATGCCGACGGGCAGGGTGACGGCCAGCAGCGGAATCGGACGCCCGAATCCGATGGCATGGGTGAGGTTGTCGACGTTGACGGCGACGAAGCCGAAGTACTTGAACCAGGCCAGCAGGCCGAGGAGCAGGGCCAACGTGACCCACAGCACGACCTTCCTGGCGGTGCCCGTCGCCGTGTGGACGGCACGGCCGCCGACGAAGGCGATGGCGGTGCAGCTGGCCAGGAGGAAGATGAACCGCCAGTCCCACCAGGCGTAGAACACGTAGCTGGCGAGCACCATGAACGCCTTCCAGGGACCCGCATACGGGACGAGGAGCCACTGCACCGTGAAGACCACGGCGAAGAAGATGGCGAAGTCGATGGTGGGAAAGAGCACGTGTACTTCGTTCGGACAGGAGTGGGCGTGGTTCAGCGCCGGCCGGCGGCGATGCTGCGGACACTACCTGGTCACCTGTGGGGGCTCCGGGATCGCGCTCACGCTGCCCCGACGCGCCCGTCGCACTGCTCCGGCGCGGTACCCGGGGCGGGCCGCCGCATCCATGACGCGGGCCCGGACGCGGGACGCGGGGATGCCGGGTGCGGGCCCGGGCGCGGCACGACCCGGGGCCGGACCCCGGGTCGTGACCGCTGCGGCATGCGGAGCCGGTGCCGGCCCCGAGGGGCAGGCGCCGGAGGGGCTCAGTCCCTGCTCAGCCCCGGGCCTGGATGGCCTCGATGAGCTTCGGGATCACCTTGTGGACGTCCCCCACGATGCCGAGGTCGGCGACCTGGAAGATCGGGGCGTCCTGGTCCTTGTTGATGGCCACGATGTTCTTCGAGTTCTTCATGCCCACCATGTGCTGGGTGGCACCCGAGATCCCGCAGGCCATGTAGACGGTGGGCTTCACCGTCTTGCCGGTCTGGCCCACCTGGTGCGAGTAGGGCACCCAGCCGGCGTCCACGATGGCCCGGCTGGCGCCGGCGGCGCCGTGGAGCAGCCCGGCCAGCTGCTCGATCATGGCGTACTGCTCCTTCTCGCCCAGGCCGCGGCCGCCCGAGACCACCACGTCGGCCTCGTCCAGCTTGGGTCCGGTCCGCTCCTCGACGTGGCGGGCCACGATGCGGGCGGCGTTCGACGCACCGGTGTCGGGCGCCGGGGCGGCCACCACGGCCGCCGGGGCGCCGCCCGAGGGCTCGGCGGCAAAGGACTTGGCCCGGATCACGAAGATGCCGGGACCCTCGCCGGTGAAGCGGGCGGTGAGGATCTCCGCTCCGCCGAAGATGGCGTGCTGGCTCACGAGCCCGCCGTCGGCCGCGGTGAGGTCGACCACGTTGGTGAGGACGGGGCGGTCCAGCTTGACCGACAGACGGCCGGCGATGTCGCGGCCGTCGTAGGTGGCGGGGAACAGGACGGCGTCCGGTCCGGCGCCGCCGGTGACCGCAGCGGCGATCGACGCGGCCACGGGTGCGCCCGGAAGCGCGCCACCGAGGTCGCCGACGTCGTGGACGGTGGTGGCCCCGTACTCGCCGAGGGTGCCGGCGGCGGAGGCGCCGTCGCCCCAGACGACGGTCTCGACGGAGTCGGCCAACGTGCGGGCGTGGCTGACGAGCTCGAGGGAGGTGGTGGTGGGCGCGCCGTCGACGACTTCGACGACGACCCAGATCTTGGCGATGGACATGTGCGTGTTCTCCTGTACCGGCCCTAGAGGACCTTCAGCTGCTCGAGGAACTCGATCACCCGGAGGTGACCCTCGCCCTCGTCGACGACGAGCTCACCGGCGGCCCGGGCCTCGGCCGGGGTGACGTCGGTGATCTCCTGGCGGGCACCGGCGGCGCCGACCTGGCCGGCATCGATGCCGAGGTCGGCCACGGTGAGGTTCTCGACCGGCTTCGACTTGGCGGCCATGATCCCCTTGAAGGACGGGTAGCGGGGCTCGACGACACCGGCGGTGACGGTGACCACGGCGGGCAGCGGGCACTCGACCTCGTCGTAGCCGGCCTCGGTCTGACGCTCGACCTTGACCGAGGAGCCGGTCACCTCGACCTTCTTGGCGAAGGTGACCGAGGGGAGGCCGAGGATCTCGGCGATCTGGACCGGGGTGGTGCCGGTGTAGCCGTCGGACGACTCGGTGGCGGCCAGGATGAGGTCGGGCTCGGCCCGCTTGATGGCGGCGGCGAGCACCTTGGCCGTGCCGAGGGCGTCGGTGCCGGCCAGGACCGGGTCGCTCACCAGGATGGCCTTGGCGGCACCCATGGCCAGCGCCGTGCGCAGGCCGGAGACCTCACCGTTGGGGGCCATCGAGACCAGGGTCACCTCACCCCCGCCGGCGGCATCGGCGAGCTGCAGGGCCATCTCGACGCCGTAGGCGTCGGAATCGTCCAGGATGAGCTTTCCGTCACGGACAAGGGTCTTGGATCCCGGGTCGAGCGCCGGCGGGGCGGCGGGGTCCGGGATCTGCTTTACACAGACGACGACGTTCATAGTCGTGCATTGTTGACGAAAACCGACCCGTTCGACCAATCGGGGCGGTGTCCCTGCTCAGGACGTGCCTGGTCGCGGGCCCGTGACCCGGCGGCGGGACCGGTCGGCTCCCCCGGGACCCGTCGCGTCAGACGGCGTCGACCGCCAGGCGGGCCATGGCCACGTCGTCGGTGACCACCGTGTCCACTCCGGCGGCGAGCACCGTGGCCAGCACCGACGGGTCCGCCACCGTCCAGGCGGCCACGGCCAGTCCGGCGCCGTGGGCGGCGGCCACCGTCTCCGGGGTCACCAGGCCGATCGGCAGGTGGACGGCGGCGCAGCCGAGGTCCACCGCACCGGTGATCGCCGTGTCGGGGTCGAAGGCGGTGACCACCAGGAGCCCGGTCCGCAGGTCGGAGGCGGCCCGCACGGCGGCGAGCGCCCCCGGCCAGAACGACGACACGATGACGGACTCCCCGGAGCCGGCGCCGGCCACCAGGTCGACCACGGCGGCCGCGCACCGGTCGACGGGGTCGAAGGCCGGCTCGGTCGGGAGGTTCTTGACCTCGATGTTCACCACCAGGCCGGCGCAGGAGGCCAGCGCCTCGTCGAGCAGTGGCACGTGTGGGGGGAGGTCGGCGGCGGCCAGTTCGTGGACGGGGCCGACCCCGTCGATCACCGGGTCGTGGTGCACCGCCAGCGCACCGTCGGCGGTCAGCCGGACGTCGAGCTCCACCCCGTCGGCACCCAGTGACCGGGCCCGGTCGAAGGCCGCCACCGTGTTCTCCCGGATGCCGGTGGTCGGGTCGGGGCTGCCCCGGTGCGCCTGTACCGCTGTCGGTCCGCTCACGCTTCGCGCTCCTCCCAACACCTGACGCGACAAAGGTGGATTTGTGTCAAATCCCTCGTCGGAGGCCCCAAAAGTGCTTGCAAGGGTGGGGGCCGCTGGATACTGTAGTGAACGAACCCTGAACAGCCGGTGACATACTCAGCGCCGAGCTATGTGAAACAAATCACAAGTGGGTAACTCGGACTGACGATGTGGAGGAATCAGCGTGGCCCTCATGTGGAATCGCACGGTCGAATGGGACGAAGGCGACTGGCGCCAGTTCGCCGCCTGCCGCAGCACCGAGCCCGATCTGTTCTTCCCCATCGGCACCACCGGGCCGGCGGTGGACCAGATCGAGTCGGCCAAGCGGGTGTGCCGGAGTTGCGAGGTACAGGAGACCTGCCTTGATTTCGCCCTGGCCACGAACCAGGAGTCGGGTGTGTGGGGGGCGACCTCCGAGGAGGAGCGCCGCAAGCTCCGCAAGGCCTGGCTGGCCGCCCGTCGCCGGGCCTCCTGAGCCCGGCCGCCACCCGACCGTCGGCTCCGACCGGGCGGTCGACGGAACCGGCTACTGACCGATCGGCTGCGGCTCCCTCGCCTGGAGTTCGATCGAGACCAGCGTGCCCGTCTCCCCCGCGCCGTCGGCGGCCCGGTTGTGCATGGTGATGGTGCCGTCGAGCTGGCTCCGCACGAGGTCCCTGACGATGGACAGCCCGAGGCTCTGCGTGTCGTCGATGTCGAAACCCTCGGGCAGGCCGGACCCGTCGTCGATGACGTCGACCCGCAGGAGTCCGCCCTCGGCCTGCAGATCGACCCGGATGGTGCCCGTGTGGTCGTGGTCGGCGTGGTGGTCGGCGTGGTGGACGGCGTGGTGGTCGGCGTCACCGTCGCCTTCGGACTCGAAGTCGAGGAAGGCGTGCTCGATGGCGTTCTGCACCAGCTCGGCGAGCACCACGGCCAGCGGTGTCGCCACGTCGGCCGGCACCTCGCCCAGGCCCCCGGTGACCTCGAAGGTCAGGTGCCGGGAGACGACGGAGTCCTTGGCCATGCGCAGCAGCGAGGTCACGATCTCGTCGAAGGGCACCTGGTCGCTCGGCTCGCGGGAGAGGATCTCGTGGACGATGGCGATCGACCGGACCCGGCGCTCCGCCTCGAACAGCGCCACCCGCCCGCCGCCCGGGGGCAGCCGGCGCGCCTGGAGCCGCAGCAGCGCCGAAATGGTCTGCAGGTTGTTCTTCACCCGGTGGTGCACCTCGCGGATCGCCGCGTCCTTCGACAGGAGCAGGCGGTCGAGGCGGCGCACGTCGGTGACGTCGCGCATGAGGACGATGCACCCGGTGACATCGTCCGACTGGATGAGCGGGATGCAGTGCAGCAGCACGGTCACGTCCGGTCGCCGCTCGACCTCCTCCACCACGGGCAGGGCCGAGGCGAGCGCCCACTCGATGGCCGACTCCTCGATCCCCAGGTCGGTGAGCCGACGTCCCTCGATCTGTGAGTACATCCCCATGCGGTGCAGGGCGTTGGTGGCATTCGGCGACGCGTACCGGACCCGCCCCTCCTCGTCCACCAGGACGACACCGTCGCCGACGCGGGGCGCCTCCTCGGTGGCCACCTCCTCACTGGGGAACGGGAACGTCCCCTCGGCAAGCATGACGGCGAAGCGGTTGAAGACGTCCCGGTAGGTGCGCTCCAGGTGGCCCGGCCGCCGCCCCGCCCCGGCGGACATCCGGGCCAGCACGGCCACCACCTCACCCTTGCACCGCACCGGGATGCACTGGAGCCGGGCCGGCTCGGCGCCGGGCTCGAGCGCCATCTCCCCCCGGGACGACTCCCCGGACCCGAAGGTCTCCACCACGAGGGGCCACGCGTCGGCATCGACCGTCTGACCGACGAGGTCGTGCTCGACCACCGTGGAGCTGTTCGACGGGCGCATCTGCCCGAGGATGACCAGCTCCTGGCCTCCCGGCCGGGGTTCGGCGGGGTCGGGAGCCATCGGAGCCATCAGCACGAGGTCCGAGAACGACAGGTCGGCCAGGATCCCCCACGTCCCGAGCAGGCGCTGCAGGTGGGCGAGCTGGTCGTCGCCCAGGTTGGTGCGTTCGAAGGCGAGTTCGGCCGGGGTCGCCACGGTCAGCCCCCCGCCGTTCCCGGTCGGCCGGCCGGCGTCGGCCCGGCCGCCGCCTCCACCGGCGCCCGGTCGGCGGACCCGGTGGCGGGCGCCACGGCCAGGTCCCGCGGGACGCGCTGGCGGTAGCCGCGCAGCTCGGTCACCCCGGCCGCGGTCAGCAGGCCCCGCAGGTCATCGGCGCGCTCGGCCACGTCCGGCAGTGTATGGGCGTCCGACGCGGTGGTGAGGGGTACGCCCTGGGCGACGAACCGGCGCAGCAGCGGTGGGGCCGGGTACTCCTCCCCCACCGGCTTCCGCCACCCCGCCGAGGACAGCTCGGCCGCCATGCCCGACCGCACGGCCGCCTCGGTGATCCGGTCGTAGAACTCGTCGGGCACCGAGGGGACCCGGCCGGTGATCTTCACCAGGTCGGGGTGGGCGAGCACGTCGCACACGCCGGAGGCCGCCAGCTCCTCGATCGCTCGGGTGTACTCGTCCCACACCTGGTCGATGACCCGGTGGTCCCACTCGGCCAGCACCTGCGGGTCGGACAGCACGTCGAAGCGCCAGGTGCCCAGCCAGTGCACGGAGCCGAGCAGCACGTCGAAGGGGTAGCCGTCGAGCAGGTCGGCGACGTCCTCCATGCGGTCCTGGTAGTAGTCGACCTCGAGACCGAGCACGACCGGCAGGCCTGCCGCCTTGACCGCCTCCACCACCTCCACGTAGTCGTCGAGGTCCACCCGGGCGTGGTGGTCCCAGTAGGCGGCCATTCCGGGTCGGAGGGCGTCGCCGGGCAGGTCGTCCCAGAAGCCGCCCAGGCGGTCCTTGGCCTGGGTGAACCGGAAGAGGTGCTCGGTCACGGCGATCTCGGTGATCCCCCGGGACTCGGCCAGCTCGCAGTACGCGGCCACCTGCTCGACGGTGGTCTGGGCGTCGCTCTGGCTGTGGGGCCACAGGTGGAGGTGGTAGTCGAGCACGCTGGCGTCAGGTCCTTTCGGGTCCGGCACGGTGGCCGGGCGGTGTCGGCGGTGGGGGGATGCGGTCGGTGGGAGGGTGTCGGCGGGTGCGGGCGGGGCGGCCTCAGTCGGCCCTGCGGACCAGGGTGACGCCGTCGCGCACCGTGGTCTGGACGACCACCACCCGGGGGTCCGCGGCAACGAAGTCGTTGAACTCGCGCAACGCCACCGTGTCGGCGGAGGTGTCGGCCTGGTCGAGGACCTGGCCGGACCACAGGGTGTTGTCGGCCACGATCAGCCCCCGGGGGGCCAGCTTCGGGAGCACGGCCTCGTAGTAGGCCCGGTAGCCGGCCTTGTCGGCGTCCACGAACACGAGGTCGAACGGGCCGGGCAAGGTGGCGATGGTGTCGATCGCCGGGCCCTCGACCACCTCGATCCGGTCGGCGTACGGGCTGGCGGCGATGTGGCGCCGGGCGAAGGCGGCGTGCACGGGCGAGAGCTCGCACGTGGTGATCCGACCGCCGGGGGCGAGTCCCGCCGCCATGGCGAGCGCCGAGTAGCCGCCGAAGGTGCCGATCTCGAGCACGGAGGTGGCGGACACGGCGAAGACCAGCGTCTCGAGGAACCGACCCTCCAGCCGGCCCACCATCATGCCCGGACCGTCGAGGGTGACGAGCAGCTCGGCGGCGAGCGCCTCCAGGTGCTCGGGCGGAGCGGTGGTGTGCTCCGTCGCGTAGGCCTCCAGGGCGGGGTCGACGATGTCGGTCACCCCAGCATCGTACGGCCACCGGGCACGCGCCGGTACCCGGCGCCGGCCCGGTCCGCTCAGTCCCAGATCTTCTCGCCCAGCCGGAGCAGGCCCGACAGGTCGTAGATGTCGGTGTCGAAGAAGGGGACCGTCGCCAGCACGTCGGGGGCGACGGCCAGGGTCGCCCGCTCCTCCATCTCGCGGAGGGCGACCACCTGGAAGTTGAGGTAGCTGTCGGCGACCTCGCCCAGGACCCGGGCGATCTGGGCCGGGTCACCGAGCGCGGCGTCGTGGGCGCCCACCACCGGGGCCAGGGCGGCGGCCAGGTCCTCGGCCCGGTCCTTCATGGCCTCGGCCACCTTCGTCCCGGCCCGTCCCTGGAGGTAGTCGGGCAGGACCTTGTTGAGGACGATGGCACCGAGGTGCAGCTTGCGGGCGGTGAGCTGCTCGGCGAAGAACTCCGCCTCGCGCAGCGGTGTGGCCTCCAGGGTGGAGACCACCACGAAGGTGGTCCGCCGGTCCGACAGCAGCCGGCCCACCGCCTTGGACCGCTCGACGAACCCGTCGTACATGGTCTGGAAGAGGATGAAGAACTCGGAGATGTCGGACATGAATTCCGTGCCGAGGATCCGGTCGCTGATCTGGTAGAAGGGTTTGGTGGCGACGTTCACCAGCTTGGAGCGGTACGGGACGATCAGCCACCGGAGCAGGCGCGAGGAGAAGAAGTCGGCCAGGCGTTCGGGCGCGTCCAGGAAGTCCAGGGCGTTACGGGTCGGCGGGGTGTCGACGACGATCAGGTCGTACTCGGCGGACAGGTGGATCTCGTAGAGCCGCTCCATGGCGATGTAGTCGTGGCTCTGGATGAAGCGGCCGCTGATGTTCTGGTAGAGCGGATTCGCCAGGATCTCGTCGCGGGTCTGCTCGTCGGGGGCGTGGTGGCGGATGAGTGAGTCCCACGACTCCTTGGTGTCGAGCATGGCCGCCCACAGCTCACCCCGGGGTTTGATGCCCGCCGCCTTGAACGCGGAGGCGGGCACCTTGTGCTCGGTGTTGCCGATCCCGTCGAGACCGAGTGCGTTGGCCAGCCGCTTTGCCGGGTCCACGGTGAGGACGAGGACCTTGGAGCCGTGGTTCACGGCCGCCATCAGCGCGGAGGCCGCCGCCGTCGTCGTCTTGCCGACCCCGCCCGGACCGCACGCCACCACGATCTCCTTGGTGGCCAGCAGGCTGTCCATGGTGGGCGCCGGCGCGTCGGCCTCGGCGGCCGCCTTGGCCTTGGGGGTGCGCGGCGCCATCAGTAGCCCAGCTCCTCGCCCAGCGACTCGGCCACCTGGCGGGTCGTCCGCAGCCCGTGGGACCGGGCGAACAGGTAGGGCAGGTACAGCAGGGGCACCGTGGGGTCGATCCCGGCCCGCAACCGCTCGAGGTGGGTGGCACGGGTCCGCCGCATCGTGACGGCGAGCCGGGCGGCCTCGAGCACGGGTGCGGCGTCGCCGTCGACCAGGTCGTCGAGCACGGCCAGCGGCGCAGGATCGGTGAGCGCACCGAACACCGCCTCCTCCTGGCGGCCGAACAGCTCGGGCAGGACCCGGTTGACGACCACTCCGGCCAGTTCCACCGTGGTCTCCTCGCGGACGCGCACCGCCAGCTCGATCGTCTCGGTCACCGGCATCTCCTCGGGCGTGCACACGGCCAGGAGGCCGGTGATCACCGGGTCGGAGAGCATCTCGAGCATCCAGTCGGTCTGCGAGCGGATGAGCCCCACCTTGACCAGCCCGTTCACCGCCTGGGGGGCGGCCAGCTGGCCGACGATGTGCCCGGAGGCCGGCGCGTCGACCACCACCATGTCCCACCCGTTGTCCCGCACCTCGAAGCACAGCTTGCCCACGGTCAGGATCTCGCGGACACCGGGTGCGGCCGTGGCCAGGAAGTCGAAGGCCTTGGCCACCGGCCCGATCCGACCGACGATGGGCACCCTGAGCTGGAGCTTCAGGTACTCCCGGAGCGACGCCTCGGTGTCCATGGACATGGCGAACAGGCCCGGCTGGACCTCCTTCTCCTTGAACACCATCGGGGGCGCCTCGTAGTACCCGGCCAGCTCGCCCTTGGCGTCGATCTCGCAGATGAGGACCCGCTTGCCCCGCGATGCGGCCAGGAGGGCGAGCGCCGAGGCCACGGTCGTCTTGCCCGTCCCGCCCTTCCCGGTGACGAAGACGAGCTTGCGGTCGAGGATCGGTGTCAGCGGCTCAGTGGTCACGACGCCCCCGAGCGGGGGCGGTCCACTCCGACACGGCGTCGCCGCTGATCAGGAGATCCCGAATCCGACCCGGCGATCGCCGACCGGCGGGTCCAGCTCCACGTAGGCGACCTTGCCCACGGGCACGCCCACCTGGCGCCCCTTGCGATCGGTCAGCCAGAGGATCCTGCCCTCCTCGCCGAGCGCCGCCTCGATGTCGGCCAGGACCTTGTCTCGGTCAGCATCGTCGGGCAGCTCGATGTCGAGCTCCTTCATCGACTGCACGATCCCGATACGTACGTCCACCTGGCACGCTCCTCTCGAACCCGGCGGTCGGTGGGACCACCCGGTATCCCTGACGATACAACCCTGCGGCGGGCCGCCGTCCCGGCGCCGTCCCGACGTCGCACCGGTGGTGCACACTTGGCAGATGGAAGGAGATGCACCGGAGCCCGACGGTACCGGGGTCGCCGGGGACGGCGGGGTCGGCGGGGTCGGCGGAGCCGACGGGGACCCGACCGTCCGGGGCCGCGGGGCGAGCGTGCGGAACCGGAGGTGGGCGGCGACCATGGCCGGCCACGGCACCGACGGGGTGACCCTCGCCCACCGCGACAGCCACGCCGCCACCGGGACCGCCCTGCCGGCACCGGGCTTCGACCGTGGAGCGCGCGAGGAGCTCGAGCGCACCCAGCTGGCGCCGGCCGCCACCCGGTCCTCGGGTGCCGGCAACCGGGCCCGGACCGAGGAGGCCGATCCCTGGCGCACGTGCTTCGAGCGGGACCGCGACCGCATCCTGCACGCCCCGTCGTTCCGCCGGCTGGCGGGCAAGACCCAGGTCTTCGTCTTCCCCGACGACCACCAGCGGACCCGGCTGACCCACGCCCTCGAGGTCGCCCAGGTGGCGGTGGGGATCGCCCGGGCCTGCCGACTCAACGTGGCGCTCACCGAGGCGATCGCCCTCGGCCACGACTGCGGTCACGGCCCGGGTGGGCACGCCAGCGAGGACGCCCTCTCGCCCTACGTCGACGGGGGCTTCGACCACGCCCCGTGGGGGGCGGACGTCTCCCTCGCCTCGTTGAACCTGTGCGAGGAGACCCTCGACGGCATCCGCAACCACTCGTGGTCGCGGCCGGCACCGTCCACCCCCGAGGGCGAGGTGGTGAGCTGGGCGGACCGGATCGCCTACGTCTGCCACGACTTCGAGGACGCCGTCCGCAGCGGCATCGTGACCCCGGCGGCGCTTCCCGCCGTGGTCCGCGAACGGTGCGGGGACCGCCGTGGCCGCCAGCTCGGGACGTTCATCGACGCCATGGTGTCCACCATCCTCACCACCGGCCGGATCGGCATGACCGACCCCCACGCGGAGGCGCTCGCCGCATTCCGGGCGAGCAACTACGAGCACATCTACCTGCGCCCGAGCTCGGTGGTCCAGGGCGAGGCGGTGGTGGGCGTCCTCCAGGCCCTGGTCGAGCACTTCAGCGACCGGCCCCACCTGATCCCGGGCGGCGGACCCGGGGACGTCGGACTGAGCGGGGGCGAGCCGGGTGCGGTGCACGCCTCCGTCGCCTACGTGGCCGGCATGACCGACCGCTTCGCCTTCTCCCAGGCCGTGGCCCTGCTCGGCTGGGACCCGGCCAAGCTCCCGGTCGGGATCGGGGTCACCGGCCGCTTCTGACCACGGGCGGACGTGCCAGTGCGCGATGCCCCGGGGGGACGACGCGGCCACGGGCCCGGGGCCCTACCGTCGGCTCCGCATCAGTTCGACAGCCAGGTCACGGTGAACGCCTTGCCGGTGGGGTCGAGCGCCGAGGTCGACGCCTTGACGATGGTGCCCTTCTTGTTCTTGGTCATGGTGATCTGGCTGGTCGTCAGTCCGGCGCCGTTGACGGGCAGACCGTTGACCGTCGCTCCGGTGAACGAGACGCTGCCGAAGTCGGCCAGGGGCAACGGCTTGCACTTGCTCGCCACGCACGTGGTCGGGGCCTCGGTGATCCACTCGGCCGAGGAGTCGGTCGGCACCGGCGTGGACGCCACCTGGGTGGTCGCGTAGGTCCAGTTCCCGACGTCGGTGATCGTCAGGGTGTAGCTGGAGCCCACCCCGGTGACGCTCGCCGTCAGCACGTCACCGTGCGTCACCGGGTACGTCGAGGGGTTCAGGACCACGAGCGCCGCGGGGTAGAGCTCGAACCATGCGTAGTAGAGGGGTGCGCTGGGGACCTTCTTCACCTTCTTCGTGCAGTCGGCGTCGGTGCCGATCTGCTCCACCGTGGGGTCCGTCGACTGGAAGCCGTCGATGCCGACCCAGAAGGCCGACTGCTCCAGCTTGGTGCCCGGGCAGGTGACGGTCGGCTCGGTCCACGAGCCGGAGACGCTCGCCACCGCCGCACCGGTCACCGCGTAGCCCGCCCAGTCGAGCGAGTTGGAGGGGCCGTGGGCACCGTGCGACGTACCGCCGTAGCCCTCGAAGGGTGCCGGCTGTCCGGCTCCGGCCACTGGAGGTGCCGGTGCGGCCCCGGCCACGGCCACGGACACGGGGGCGGCGGCGAGCGAACCCAGTACCACCACGGCGCCTGCCGCGACGGCCCACCACCTCGTGCCGACTCCCCGGCTGCCCCTGCTCATGGATCCCATCGTGCCACGCTCCTGCTCGCCCCGGTACTGCACCTGCCGGACCCGCTGTTCCCGGCGCCACCACACCCGCCGACCCCCTACCCGTCGGCGGTCCCCGTCCCCACCCGACACACGGCGTCGGGTGCCCGTGTCACGGCTGGCCGGTACCTGACGGGTCTCCGGCACATCCCCTCACGACATCGGTACCTCGGGCTCGCGCCCTTCGAAGGTGCAGCGGCCGGTACTCCACCCTGATCAACGGGGGACGCCCGGATTCCATTACCGTCGCCGACGGTCGCCGGCCCACCCTCCCCCGTACCCCAGTGCGGTCCACACCTGTTGCCCCCGTCCCCCGGGACCGGGCCGGTCATTCCGTCAGTCAGTCAGTCAGTCAGTCACGGTAGAAGGCCCGGGGGTCGTCCGTCGACACGATGTCCTTGCCGAGCGGCGCGATCGCCGCGGCGGCCAGCTTGAAGTCGGCGATCCCCAGTGGGATCCCGATGACGGTGATGCACAGGAGCACCCCGGTCACGACATGGGCGATCGCCATCCAGAGCCCGGCCAGCAGGAACCACAGCACGTTCCCGACGAAGGACGGTGCCCCGGCGTCCGGCCGGGGCACCAGGGTGCGGCCGAACGGCCACAACGTGAACGAGGCCAGACGGAAGCTGGCGATCCCGAAGGGAATGGTGATGATCAGGATGCACATCACCACGCCGGCGAGTACGTAGCCGAGGGCGAGCCAGAAGCCGCACAGCACGAGCCAGATGACGTTGAGGAGTGTCTTCACCCGACCAGCATCGCACCGGAGCCGCACCGGGGCCGGGCGGCCCCGGCTGACGGGACACGTTGAGCGCACCCGGGGCGCACCGTAGAATCCCACCCATCGGGGCGGAAACCGATCCTGGAGGTGATCATGGTCATACGTGAACATGCTTCGAGACCGCAGGCCGAACCAGCGGGTGCGGGCCCGGAACCGGCGTCGGACGCCGTACCGGTCGGGGCCGGTGCACCACCCGGCAGCGCTGCGGCCGTGTTCGAGCCGGTCGTCTCCGCACTGGTGCACCGACGCGCACCGGTGCGGTTCAGCTTCTGGGACGGGAGTGCGCTCGGTCCCGACGAGGTCGTCGGGACGGTGTCGATCCACTCCCCCGACGCCCTCCGGCGCATCGTCTGGGCCCCCGGCGAGCTGGGCCTGTCCCGGGCCTTCGTGGCCGGCGACCTCTCCGTGGAGGGCGACGTCTTCGAGGTGCTGCGGACCCTGCGCGACGCGTCGCCGTCCGACCTGCGACGCATCAGTCCCCGCACGGTGGCGGCGACCGTGGCCGCCGCCCGCCGTCTCGGGGTGCTGGGCCCGCCGCTCCCGCCGCCACCCGAGGAGAGCCGGTCCGCCGGCCGGATCCACTCCCCGGCGCGCGACGCCCGCGCCATCTCCCACCACTACGACGTCGGCAATGACTTCTACGAGCTGGTGCTCGGCCCGAGCTGGACCTACTCGTGCGCCCGCTTCGTCACGCCGGCGACGACGCTCGAGGAGGCGCAGGCGGCCAAGTACGAGCTGATCTGTCGGAAGCTCGGCCTGGACGAGCACCCCGGGGCACGGCTCCTCGACGTGGGGTGCGGCTGGGGCTCCATGGCCATCCACGCCGCCCGGAACCACGGCGCCAGCGTCGTCGGGGTGGCACTCAGCCACGAACAGGTCGACAGGGCGAAGGAGCGCGTGCGCGAGGCCGGCCTGGCGGACCGGGTGGAGATCCGGTACCAGGACTACCGGGACCTGCAGGACGAGCCGTTCGACGCCATCTCGTCGATCGGGATGTTCGAGCACGTCGGGACGGCCCGCACGGCGCAGTACTTCGCCACCCTGCGCCGGTTGCTCTCGCCGACCGGCCGGCTCCTCAACCATGCCATCTCGTCGCCCGGTGGGTCGAAGCTCGGGAGCCGCACGTTCATCGGTCGCTACGTCTTCCCCGACGGGGAGCTCATCGACGTGGGCGAGGTCCTGCTGGCCATGGAGCGTGCCGGGTTCGAGGTCCGCGACGTCGAGTCGCTCCGCGAGCACTACTCGCGCACCCTGCACTGCTGGGTGGACAACCTCGAGGCCCACTGGGACGAGGCGGTGGCCCTGGTCGGTCGGGCCCGGGCCGATGTCTGGCGCCTGTACATGGCGGGCTCGGCGATCGGGTTCGACGACGGCGGCATCGCCGTGCACCAGGTGCTCGGGATCGTGCCCGACGCGGACGGGAGGAGCGGGATGTCCCGGACCCGGGGGGACTGGGGCTGAGCGCGACCGTCCGCGGTCCACGGCCACGGCCACGGCCGTCCGTCCCGGACTACCGGACGGTGAGCTCCCGGCGGTAGACGCGGGCCGGGCCCAGGCCGGCGATGGTGGTGGCCAGCTGGGCGAAGACGGCGGCGGCCTCGCCGTCGGGATCGGCGACCACCACGGGCACACCCTCGTCACCGCCCTCGCGCACGGCGGGGACGAGCGGGATCCGCCCGAGAAGTGGCACCCCGAGGTCCTCGGAGAGCTGCCGTCCCCCACCGTGGCCGAAGAGCTCGTAGCGGGTGCCGTCGTCCCCGGTGAACCAGCTCATGTTCTCGATCACACCCCGCACGGCCAGCTTCAGCTTGCGGGCGGCATAGGCCGAGCGCTGGGCCACCCGTTGGGCGGCCGCCTGCGGGGTGGTGACCACGAAGACCTCGGTCTTGGTCAGGTACTGTCCCAGCGAGAGCGTGACGTCGCCGGTGCCCGGCGGCATGTCGATCAGCAGGAAGTCGGGCTCGCCCCAGTAGGCGTCGACCAGGAACTGCTCCAGCGCCTTGTGCAGCATCGGGCCCCGCCAGATCACCGGGGTGTCGTCGGCGACGAAGAACCCCATCGACAGGCAGCGGACACCGTGCGCCGTCGGCGGCACGACCAGGTCCCCGATGATCAGCGGGTCGGTGGTGATGCCCAGCATCTTCGGCACCGAGAACCCGTAGACGTCCGCGTCCAGGATGCCCACGTCGTAGCCGGCACGGGTGAGCGCCACCGCCAGGTTCACCGTGACCGAGGACTTGCCGACCCCGCCCTTGCCCGACGAGATCCCGAGGATGCGGGTCTTCGACCGGGGCTCCATGAAGCGGTTGGGACGGCCCTCCTCGTGGCCGAGGGCCGCACCGCCGTGCCCGCCGCCGTGGTCGTGGCCGTGCCCGCCACCGTGGTCGTGGCCGTGGCCGTCGTCGGCGGCGTGCATGACCCCGCCGTCGACGGCGTCGCCGCGGAGGAGCATCCGCAGACGCGCCCGGGCCTCCTCGTCCATCACCGCCGTCTCCACCAGGACCTCGTCCACCCCACCCAGAGCGGCCACGGCGGCCCGGACCCGGGACTCCAGCTCGTCGATCTGGGGGTAGCTGGCCACCGGCAGGGCCAGCTGGACGGTGGCCTTCTTGCGCCTGGTCTGGACCCGGCCGACCATCCCCAGCTCACCCAGCGGGCGGCGCAGCTCGGGGTCGACCACGTGTGCGACCGTGGCGGTGACCTGCGACTCGTCGATGGACATGGGTGCACTCCTGAGGGAAACGGGGTCTCCCCGGTAGACTAGGGGACGTGCAGCACGCCCCGGACAGCGCCGTGGCTCTCGCCGCCTCGGATTCGGACAGCCAGTTCGCCGCGGCGGTGACCGCCGTGACCTCGGCATTCGGCGACCCGACGCGCCGGGAGATCTACCTCTTCGTCCGGTCCAATCCCGGGGCCACCGCCTCCGAGGTGGCGGCCCGGTTCTCCCTCCACCCGAACGTCGCCCGGCACCACCTGGAGCGGCTGGCGGCGGGTGGGTACGTCGAGGTGACCAAGGAGCGGACCGCCGGGAACGGGGCCGGCCGACCGTCCAAGCGCTTCCGCGCCATCGGCAACGATCCCACCCTGGACCTCCTGACCCGCCGCGACGACCTCCTCGTCCTGCTGCTCCGGGAGGCCATGCAGATGCTCGGTCCCCAGGCCGCCGAAGGCATGGCCGAACGGGTGGGCGAGGAGTACGGACGGGCGCTCGCCGGCCAGATGTCGCCGGCCGACAGCCAGCGGTCGCTGCGTACGGCCATGCACGCCATCGCCGACACGCTCACCGCCCACGGGTTCGCCGCCCACGCCGAGGACCAGGGGTCGACCACCGCCGTGGTGGCCGACAACTGCCCGTTCGGCGACGCCGCCTCGCAGCACCCGGTGCTGTGTGCCGTCGACCGGGGCATGGTGAAGGGGCTGCTCGCCGGGCTGTGCGGCGACGACCCCGCCGTCGTGCCCGTGGTGCTGTCGTCGTCCCGCGCCAAGGGCGACGACTCCTGCGCCGCCGTGGTCTGACCGCGTCCGTGGCCCGCCACTACCTGGACCACGCCTCCACCACCCCGCTGCGCCCCGAGTCCCGGGCCGCCATGGACGCATGGGACGAGCTGGGCGTCACCGCCGACCCGGGCCGGGTCCACACCGAGGGCCGGATGGTACGGGTCGCGCTCGAGGACGCCCGGGACCAGGTCGCCGCGCTGTTCGGGGTGCGGCCACGCCAGGTCGTCCTCACCTCGGGCGGGACGGAGGCGGTAAACGCCGCCGTGTGGGGTGTGCTCGCCGCCGCCGCTGACGACGACGGTGCCGACGGCACCGGACCGGGTCGGCCGCCGGTGGCCTGCGCCGCCGTCGAGCATTCCGCCGTGCGGGACGCCTCCGCCCGCCACGGCACCGTCGTGGCGGTCGAGGTCGACGGGGTGGGCCGGATCCGACCCGAGGCGGTGGCGGCGGCCGTCGAGCGGTCCGTCGCCCGACACGGCCGGGCACCCGTGCTCGTCCACTGCCAGGCCGCCAACCACGAGGTGGGGACGGTCCAGGACGTGGCCGCCGTGGTCGGGTACTGCCACGGGCTCGGGATCCCGGTCCACGTGGATGCCGCCGCCGCGGTCGGGCACCTCCCGGTCGACCTCGAGGCGTGGGATGCCGACCTGGTGTCGGTGTCCTCGCACAAGCTGGGTGGGCCGGCCGGCACGGGGGCACTGCTGCTGCGGCGCGGCCTGCGGATCGACCCGCTGCTGGTGGGTGGCGAGCAGGAGCGGGGGCGCCGGGCCGGCCTGGAGAACGTGGCCGGCGCCATCGGGTTCGGAGCCGCCGCCGCCGTGCTGGCCGTCCCGGGCCGGCTGGCCGACGAGGCCGGGGACGCACGCCGCCGCACCGGGCGACTGGCGGCCGCCGCGCTCGCCGTCGACGGCGTGGTCCGCTACGGCGACCCGGTCGACGGCCTGCCGCACCTGGTGTGCGTCGGCGTGGGTGGCGTCGAGGCGGAACCCGTGCTGCTCGGGCTCGACCAGGCCGGCGTGGCCGCCCACTCGGGATCCTCGTGCTCGTCGGAGTCGCTCGAGCCGTCACCCGTCCTCGAGGCCATGGGGGTCGACGGCGAGCGCTCCCTGCGGCTGTCGGTCGGCTGGTCCAGCACCGACGGGGACGTCGAGGCCTTCGAGTCCGCCTTCGCCGGCGTGGTCGGGCGGCTGCGGGACCTGGCGGGCTGAGCACGCCCGACCGGCGCCGGACCGCCGGGCCTGGTCGGCCCGCCCCGTCGGGTCACGACCGGCCGGAACTAGGTTGATCGCCATGCGCGCCGTCGTCTGCAACGAGTTCGGACCCCTCGACCACCTGGTGGTGGAGGAGCGGCCGACGCCGGAGCCCGGGGAGGCCATGGTGGTCGTCGACGTGGCCGCGGCCGGGGTCAACTTCGTCGACGGTCTGATCTGCGAGGGGAGGTACCAGCTGAAGCCGCCGACGCCGTTCGTCCCCGGCAGCGAGGTGGCCGGGGTCGTCTCCGCCGTCGGCCCGGGTGCGTCGCCGTGGTCGGTGGGCGACCGGGTGCTGGTGTTCTGCGGGTTCGGCGGGTTCGCCGAACAGGTGGTGGCGCCCGCGCTGTCGCTGGTGGCGGTGCCCGACTCGGTGGACCTGCCCCGTGCCGCCGCGCTGATCCAGAGCTACTGCACGATGCTGTTCACCCTGACCCGGCGGACCTCGGTGGCCCCGGGCGAGTGGGTCCTGGTGCTCGGCGCCGGCGGGGGCATCGGGCTGGCGGCCGTCGACGTGGCCCGGGCCCTCGGCGCCCGGGTGATCGCCGCCGCCTCCACGTCGGACAAGCTCGACGCCGCCGTGGCGATGGGGGCCGAGGCCACCATCGCCTACGAGGAGGAGGACCTGAAGGTCCGGGCCCGTGAGCTGTCGGGCGGTGGGGTCGACGTGGTGGTCGACCCGGTCGGCGGCCGCCACTCGGAGCCGGCGCTGCGGGCCACCCGGCACCTCGGGCGCTTCTGCGTGATCGGCTTCGCCTCGGGTCCGATCCCGTCCGTCCCGATCAACCAGGTGCTCCTCAACAACCGGACCCTCGTCGGCGTGGACTGGGGCGGCTGGACCTTCAAGGACCCGCTGGGGAACCGGGCGCTCATCGACGAGCTCATGGGCATGGTGGCGGACGGGCGGCTCCATCCGACCGCACCCTCCACCCGGCCCCTGGACGAGGCGGCGGCGGTCATGACGGCGCTGATCGACCGGACGGTCACCGGCAAGGTGGTCCTCGTCCCCTGATCCGGAGCGGTGCGCGGGCCGACCGCTCAGCCGGCTGGCACCCCGGACGGCACCGGTTCGCCCGCCCGGGTGAAGGCCGAGCGCACCGTGGACGCGGCCTGGGACAGCACCGTGGCCGGAGGTCCGGCCGCCAGGAACTGCCGGAACTGGTCCGCCGCCCCGGCCGCGTTGCCGTCCTGGTCCAGCAGCACCGTCCCGAGGTAGAGGTGGACGGCGTAGTCGCCCGGATCCAGGGCGGCCGCCCGGTTCAGCTTGGCCCGGGCGTCGGTCAGCAGCGAGGCGCTGTCCCCGGCCGTGCCGATGCGGTATTCGAGCCAGCCGAGCTGGGCCAGTGCCACCTCGTCGTCCGGGTGCGCCGTCAGGACCGACTGGTAGAGCTGGGCGGCCAGTCCGAGCTGTCCTTCGTTCTCCACGGCGGCGGCCTGGTCGAGCGAACGCGCCAGCTGCTGGCTCGGACTGAGGCTCACCGACCCCGTGGCGGTCTGACCGGGCAGGCGGTCCGAGGTGAAGAGGGGCACCGCCACCGCCAGTGCGGCGGCGAAGCAGACGACGGCACCGGCCAGGAACCAGCCGTTGCGTCCGCGACGACGCGCCGTCGCCTCCGATGGCGCCGACCCGCTGTCCGGTGCGGGTCGGTCCTCGGTCAGGGTGGCGGTGGAGGTGGTGGAGGTGGCCGCCGGCGTCCGGGCCGGGCCCAGTGCGGCCAGGCGGCCCAGGTCCCGCTGGCGGAGGGCGAGGTAGTCGGCGTCGGACAGGTCGCCGGCCAGGTATTCGGCGTCGGCGTCGGCCAGCGACTGGGTGAGGAAGCGGCGGCGCTCGTCCACCACCAGCGGGTCCGCCGAGGAACCGCGCACGTCGGCGTCCAGGTCGCGCCCGACCCGACGCCGCCGGACCAGGACCACCACGAGTCCCGCCACGGCGACGGCCCCGACGGCCAGGGGCAGCACCCACACCAGCGCCGACCAGCCGCTGGTCGGCGGGTCGAGCACGATGGCCGAGCCGTAGCGGGCGACGAGGTAGTCCTCGATCTGCTGGTCGCTCCGGCCCTCGGCGACGAGGTGGGCGACCGTCTGGCGCACGGTGGCGGCGGTGGGCGCGCTCGACACGGCGACATTCAGGTCCTCGCAGCTCGGGCACCGGATGATCGACTCGATGGCCACGGCCCGCTGGGCCGGGGTGGGCGGCGTCGACGAGAAGGCCCCGCTGCCCGCCAGCAGGGCGACCACCAGCGCGACCCCGAGGAGGGTCCACAGGGGGAAGTGACGACGGGTCATGCCCCCGCCGCCTTGGCCCGGGCGATCAGCTGGTCGAGGTCGGCGGCGGTCACCGGGGCGACGATGTAGGCCACCACCCGGCCGTCGGGGGCGATGAGGAACGTCGACGGCGGCGCCCGCACACCGAAGCTGAGGGCCAGGTTCCCCCGCGGGTCGGCCAGCGTGGGCCACGTCGCCCCCAGGGTGGCCTGGTAGGACCGGGCGTCGGCGGTGGTGTCCTCGAAGACCACGCTGACGAGCTGGGCGTCACCCGACTGCTGGTGCTGGAAGGCGAACCGGACCAGTTCGGGTCCCTCCTCCTGGCAGGGCTCGCACCAGCTGGCGAAGAAGTTGACCACCGTGTAGACGCCCGGTGCCCGGGAGAGGGCGAAGGCACGGCCGTCGACGGTGACACCGCGGACGGGTGGGGCCGGGTGGCCCACCAGCGGGCTCTGCACCTCGGACACCGCTGCCGGCGGACGGGTGGCGAGCACGGCGATGAGCCCGGCCGCCACCGCCAGGACGGCGAGTCCCACCCACCGGGCCGTGTGGCGGGCCCGGGGCGGGGCGGCCGGCGCGGGCGGACCGCCCGGCGGCACCGACGCGACGTCCGGGTCCCCGCCGCCGGAACCGGAGCCGGAACCGGAACCGGAGCCGGAGCCGGAACCGGAACCGGGCGCCGTGTCCGGGGCGACGCCGGGAACCGCCGGGGAGCTCACGGGGCCTCCCCCGCCCCCACCGGCTCCCGTCCCACCGGCTCCCGTCCCACCGGCTCCCGTCCCACCGTCCCGCGCTCGACCGGCTCGTCCCCGACCCGCCCGTCTCCGGACGGGTCCTGGTCGGCGGGGGGCTGCAACGGCGGCGCGGCGGCGACCGGGGCCGACACCGGGTCGGTCGGACGCCGACGGCGGCCCGGGACGGCCGACAGGACCGAACCCACCACCACCAGGGCACCGCCGATCCACAGCCACATCACGAGGGGCTGGACCACGACGCCGAACGTCCACGCTCCTCCCCGGTCGGGGATGGAGTTGATGGTCAGGTAGACGTCGGCGGTGACGCTGGAGTCGATCGCCGGCGTCCCCACGGCCTGGGTACCGGTGCCGAACTGGCTGATGGCCGGCGTGAAGACGGCGCCACCGTCCACCCGCAGCAGTGCCTGCTGGCTCACGTGCGAGGGCGTCCGGACCGTCCGGGTGCCCACGAACTCGACGGTGTGCCCGGCGTACGAGCTGGTCTGGCCCTGCACGAGGACGACCGTGCCCCGGTGACCGAAGGCCGTGGCCGCGGCCAGTCCCACGGCGAGCACGACGATGCCGATGTGGACGATCATGCCCCCGTTCGCCCGGCCCACCAGTCCCCGCCAGCCGGCGAGAGCGGCGCGGGTCGGCGACTGCCCCGAGGTCCGAGCGGTGCGCCACGCCCCCCGGACCGAGAGGACCAGTGCCCGGCCGGCCGACGCCGCCGCGAACGCGCCCAGCCCGAAGGCGAGCAGCGGCTCGATGCCGGTGACGCCGCCGAGCACGCACGCCACCACCACCACGACCCCGATGGCGGCCGGCACGGCCAGGCGCCGGCGCATGACCTCGGCCGACGACTTCCGCCACGGCAGGGCGGGTGCCACCGCCATCAGGAAGAGGAGGGCCAGACCGAGCGGAATCACCATCCGGTTGAAGTACGGGGCGCCGACCGCCACCTGGGCGCCGCTGTTGACCGCCTCGTACAGCAGGGGGAACACGGTGCCGAGCAGCACCACGAACGTGAACAGGACGAACACGAGGTTGTTGGCCAGGAACGCCCCCTCCCGGCTCATGGCCGAGTCGATCCCCCCCGGGGACCGGAGCCGGTCGCCCCGCCAGGCGATGAGTCCGACCCCGACGGCCAGGACGAGCCCGAAGAACCCGAGCAGGAGGGGACCGACGGTCGAGGTCGAGAAGGCGTGGACCGACTGGATGACACCCGAGCGGGTCAGGAAGGTGCCGAGGATGGTGAGGCTGAAGGTGGCGATGACGAGCGACAGGTTCCACACCCGGAGCAGGCCGCGTCGCTGCTGGACCATGACCGAGTGGAGGTAGGCGGTGCCGACGAGCCAGGGGAGCAGCGAGGCGTTCTCGACGGGGTCCCACGCCCAGAACCCACCCCAACCCAGCACTTGGTAGGACCACCAGGCGCCGAGCACGATCCCGACGGTGAGGAACGTCCAGGCGAACAGGGTCCAGCGCCGGGTCTCCCCCTGCCAGTCCTCGTCGACCCGGCCCGTCACCAGGGAGGCGACGGCGAAGGCGAACGGCAGCGTGAAGCCCACCAGGCCCAGGTAGAGCATGGGCGGGTGGAACAGGACGAGCGGGTTGTCCTGGAGGAGCACGTTCGGTCCGAGCCCGTTGGACGGCACCGCCCCGGCCACGTGGGTGAAGGGGTCGGCCGGGCCGAGCATGAGACCGAAGAAGAAGGCGGACACCGCGTACATGACGAGGGTGGCCCAGCCGACCAGCTGGTCGCCGGCCCGCGCCCGGAACCGCCACACCATGGCCGTGGTGTAGCCGCCGAGGATGACCCCCCACAGCAGGATCGAGCCGGCCAGGGCCGACCACATCCCGGTGATCGAGTACAGGAGCGGGGTCGACCGGCTGTTGTTGTCGGCCACGTACGTCAGCGAGAAGTCGTGGGTCACCAGCGCCCGCTGCATGGCAGCCACGGCGACCACCCCGCCCAGGAAGATCAGGGGCGCGTACACGCGGCCGCTCCGCAGCGTCGCCGACCGGCCCCGGACCAGCCCGACGCCGAGGACGACCATGCCGACCACCGCGGCCACGAAGCCGAGGAGGACGCCGGTGTGCCCGAGGGTCCCGTTCACCGCGGGCCGGGGGCCGGGCCCTGCACCCGTGCCGTCACCGCTTGCTCCCGTTCGGTGCGGTCACCCGCGACGGGTACTGGGCGATGTAGGTCGCCGAGTGCTTCACCAGGATCTGGTCCGAGGCGAACCGGTCGCCCGCGAAGTGGCCCACGGCGATCACCGGGATGTTCGCCTGGAACAGCTGCGGCGGACTGCCCACGTTGTCGACCGTCACCCGGGTCGCCCCCGAGGTGACGACGAAATCGACCCCGGACCCCGTCGAGTGGATCGACCCGGGCTCGACCACACCCTCGAGGTTGAACGTCTTGTCCCCGAGCTGGGCCTTCTGGGCCACGGCCTGGTCGGCGGGCAGGTAGAAGTCGAGGGCACTGCCGAGGCCCTTGGCCAACAGGAAGGCCAGGGCGCCGACCAGGACCAGTCCGACCACGACGTAGCGGACGGTGTGGTGCTGGCGGATGGGCACGACCGGGGGCCGGTCGGCGGGGGGCGGACCGGCTGCGGGGTCGCCCGGGCCGGGCGGGGCGGCAGGCGGTGCGGGGGGCGCCGTGGTCACGTGCGCACCACCCCGCCGGGGCCGGCGGCGTCGGCCGGGCCCGTGTCCGCGCCGGCGCCGGCCACGGCCCGGGCGACGGCCCGGGACAGCCGGCGGCGACGCCAGGTGAGCTGCACCGCGTACAGGAAGAGCAGGCCGAGGACGACCACGTAGCCGGCGATGACGTAGCGCATCAGGCCACCACCGCCGGCTCGGACGCGGCTCCGTCGTCCCCGGGGGCCACCGCGAACCGGCCGGGGGCGTCCGTGCCCTCCGAGCGCCGCTCGGCCAGGGCCGCTCCGAGTTCGTTGGCGTCGAGCCAGTCCTCGAGCACCCCGATGCGGTAGCGGACGAGCAGCATCCACACGAAGACCAGGGTCAGGGCGACGAATCCGAGGAGCAGCGTCCATGCCATGGACCCGTGGATCTTGAGGGTGAGTCCCGGGTTGAGGACGGTGGCGCCCTGATGGAGCGTGTTCCACCAGTCGACCGAGAAGTGGACGAGCGGCACGTCGAGGACGGCGAACAGCGCCACGAAGGCGCTGCGGCGGGCCCGCACCTCGGGCTCGGCGGGCACCCGGCGCAGCGCCAGGTAGCCGAGGAACAGCACCAGGAGCACGGCGGTCAGGGTGAGCCGGGCGTCCCACGCCCACCACACGCCCCAGGTCGGCTTGCCCCAGATGGATCCGGACACCAGTGTGCAGACGTTGAACACCACCCCGACCTCGACCGAGGCCGCCGCCAGGCGGTCCCAGAACAGCGAACGGGTCCGGGGCCACAGGTAGAGGACGCTGGACACCGCCGCCAGCCCGAAGGCCAGGTAGAGGGCCACCCAGGCGACTCCGGGGTGGATGTACACCAGGCGGACCAGGTCGCCCTGGATCTTGTCGGGGGGCGTCACCCACAGCCCGAGCCACACGGTGAACGCCGTGCCGACCAGGGCGAGGGCGCCGATCACCCGTTCGGTCGCCCGCGCACGCGCCGACGGCTCGGGCGGAGGGGTCACACCGGTGTTCGGAACCGACGGTGCCGTCGGACGGGCGGGGGCGAGGTCGGTCACGCGGTCTCCAGGATCGGGCCGAAGAGGAGCACGCCGACGGCGAGGTAGACGGCGTCGAAGACGAGCAGCAGTCGCAGCCACTCGGTACCGGCCGACACGGTGCCGCCGGCCATGGCCGCCTGCCAGATCTTGGTCCCGGCCAGCAGCACGGGAGCCACGATGGGCAGCAGCAGGAAGGGCAGGAGCGTCTCGCGCACCCGCAGTCCGGCCGACAGGGCGCCGTAGAGCGTGCCGGTGGTCGCCAGCCCGACCGTTCCCAGCAGGCACGAGACGACGATCAGCCATGGGACCTCGATCCGGGCCCCGTAGAGGAACACCACGCCGAGGGTCAGCAGCACCTCGAGGACCACGAGCTGGGCGGCGATGCCTGCGGCCTTGCCCAGGAACAGGCCGGCCGGATCGATCCCCGAGAGCCGGATCCCGTCGCGGGCCCCGTCGGCCGACTCCACCGAGACGCTGCGCTGGGTGGCCAGGACGGTGCAGAACAGCACGGCCACCCAGAACAGGCCGGGGGCGCCGGCCGCCATGACCGTGCGGTCCGGACCGAGGGCGAAGGCGAACAGTGCCAGGGCGACGATGCCGAACGGCGCCACCTGGGACAGTCCCACCCGGGAGCGGACCTCGATGCGCAGGTCCTTTCCGGCCACGAGGACGGCGTCACGCCACATGGGCGACCTCGCCGTCCACCGGAGCGCTCCGGTCGGACCCGACCCGACGATCGACGTCGGCGGTGTCGACGGTGTCGACGGTGTCGGCAGGGGCGTCACCTCGGGCACCGCCCGCACCGGCACCGGCAGCGGCGGCGGCCGTCGCTGCCGCACGAGCGCGCAGTGTCCGCTCCCCGGTCACCCGCCCGCCGGTCACCGTCACCGCCCGGTCGGCCAGTCCCTCCACCGAACCGGACTCGTGGCTGGCGATCAGGATGGTCACGCCGGCGGCCGACGCCTCGGCGACGGCACCGTCGAGCAGCACCCGGGCGGCGGCGTCGAGACCGGCATGGGGCTCGTCGAGCAGCCAGACCTCGGGCCACCGCGCCGTCAGCACGGCGAGGGCCACGCGGCGGCGCTGCCCGGCCGACAGCTTGGCCGCCGGGGTACGGGCCAGACGCCCGGTGAGCCCCCAGCGCTCGCAGGCCGGGACGATCCTGGCGGTGTCACCGGCGGCGGCCCGCACGGCGAAGCGGACGTTCTCCAGGACGGTCAGGTCGTCGTAGAGGTGGGAGACGTGGGACAGCAGGCCCACGCGGCGCCGTACGGCGGTGCGGTGGCGGACGGGGTCGAGCCCCAGTACCGCGATGCTGCCCGCCGACAGCGGTACCAGTCCGGCGCACACCCGCAGCAGGCTGGTCTTGCCGGCGCCGTTCGGGCCCTCCACCAGCACGGTCTCCCCCACCGCCACCTCGAGGTCCACGCCGGCGAGCAGGGGGAACCGGCCCGAGAGCGCGACCGCGTCACGGAGGGAGAGTGCAGAGGAGGGGGGTGCGACGGCCATGGGCAGTCCCCAATGCTACGGGGGCGGGCGGGCCGGAGCCAGACGGGGGGCGCGTCCCGCAGGCCGGACGCCCCCGGAGGCCCGTCAGCTCGTCGACAGGCGGTTCAGGTGCAGGTCACGGAGCCAATTGGAGATGTGGGCCGACAGGACGTCCACATTGCCGGTCAGGAGGAGGATCCCGAAGGCCACCAGGATGATCCCGCCGACCAGGTCCACGACCCGCAGGCGCCCGCGGACCCGGGCCAGCAGGTCGGTCATCCGGCCGAAGGCCAGGCCGCTGAGGAGGAACGGGACCCCCAGGCCCAGCGAGTAGGCGAGCAGCAGGGCGATCCCGCCGGTGGCCGAACCGCCGGTGCCGGCGGCCAGGGCCAGGACGCTGCCCAGCACGGGGCCGATGCACGGTGTCCAGGCGAAGGCGAACGCCATTCCGAGCACCGGGGGCGCCCAGGACCCGAGCACCGACGGGCGGACCAGGAAGCGCTTCTCGCCGGCCAGCGCCATCGGCAGGCGCACCCCGGCGGCCATGGCCACCAGCAGGGCACCGAACAGGACGATCAGGATGCCCGAGACCACCTCGAGGGCGTGCTGGTGGGTCAGGAACAGGCGCCCGACCGACGACGCCGATGCCCCGAGGATGGTGAACACGACGGTGAACCCGGCGATGAAGGCGAGGATCCCACGCAGCAGACGGCCGCGGTGGCGACGGAGCACCTCGGGGTCGGCGACGGCCGCGGACCCGGCCGCCGGTGCGGCACCGGCCGTCCGCGAGGGGACGGCGTCCCCCGCCGCCGGCACCTCGGCCCCCCGTGCCCCCACCGGGGTGGGCTCCGGCGCGGGCTCCGGCGCCGGGGCGAGCGCGGTCAGCTCGGCGGCCGACAGCCCGGACACCATCGACAGGTAGGCCGGGACCAGGGGCAGCACGCACGGCGACAGGAACGACAGCATCCCGGCGCCGAAGGCCACCAGGAGGCCGAGCGGGTCGGCGTGGATCGCCGCCATCACGGCCACGGCCAACGGCTAGGCCCGCTGGCTCTTCACCAGGGCCAGGTCGGCCTCGACCATCATCTGCACCAGCTCGGGGAACTCGACGTCGCGGTGCCAGCCCAGGGTCTTCTCGGCCTTGGCCGGATCGCCGATGAGGAGGTCGACCTCGGCGGGGCGCAGGAAGCGCTCGTCGATCACGACGTGCTTCTCCCAGTCCAGGTCGGCGGCGGCGAACGACAGCTCGACCAGCTCCTTGACCGAGTGCGTCTCACCGGTGGCGACCACGTAGTCGTCGGGCCGGTCCTGCTGGAGCATCAGCCACATGGCCCGGACGTAGTCCTTGGCGAAGCCCCAGTCGCGCTCGGCGTCGAGGTTGCCCAGGGCCAGTGTCCGGTCGATGCCGGCGGCGATCCGCGCCACCCCGTGGGTGACCTTGCGCGTGACGAACTCGAGTCCGCGCCGCGGCGACTCGTGGTTGAAGAGGATGCCCGAGCTGGCGTGGAGGTCGTAGCTCTCGCGGTAGTTGACGGTGATCCAGTGGCCGTAGACCTTGGCCACCCCGTAGGGGCTGCGCGGGTAGAAGGGCGTGGTCTCCACCTGGGGGACCTCCTGGACCTTGCCGAACATCTCCGAGGAGCTCGCCTGGTAGAAGCGGATCCCGGGGTCGACGGTGCGGATGGCGTCGAGGACCCGGGTGACGCCGAGGGCGGTGGTCTCGCCGGTGAGCACCGGCTGGTTCCACGACGTCTGGACGAAGGACTGGGCCGCCAGGTTGTAGACCTCCTGGGGCCGGATCTCCTTCAGGATGTTGATCATCGAGACCTCGTCCAGCAGGTCGCCGGCCACCAGGTTGAGCCGGTCCTGGATGTGGGCGATCCGTTCGAAGTTGATCGTGCTCGAGCGCCGCACCATGCCGCTGACCTCGTAGCCCTCCTCGAGGAGCAGCTCGGCCAGGTAGGAGCCGTCCTGGCCGGTGACGCCGGTGATCAGTGCTCGTTTCGTCATGCTGGGGGAACTCCTCGTCGATCTCGTGTCTGGGGGGTTGTCCTGCGTGCGACCCGGTGTCCGCCGCCTCCGGTGCTGCTGTCAGACGGTCCCGTCGGCCCCCGGGGGAACCTGCCAGGAAGGGGCACGCTTCTCGGCGAAGGCGGTGATCCCCTCGCTCGCCTCCGCCGTCTGACTGGTGACGGTCAGCATCGCATGGAGGTACGGCAGGGCCTCGGAGGCACTCGAGTCGATCACAGCGTAGAACGAATCGCGGCCCATCCTCGTCACCCCGGGCGGCTTGGACGCCAGCACGGCGGCCAGCTCGGCCACGGCCGCGTCGAGGTCGTCCCGGGGGACGACACGGGTGACGAAGCCGATGCGGTCGGCCTCGTCGGCGCCGACGACCCGGCTGGTGAGCATGAGCTCCAGCGCCTTCTTCGGGGGCATCGACCGCAGCAGCGGCACCGTCACCATGTACGGCCACAGCCCCACGTTGAGCTCGGGGGCACCGAAGCGGGCGTCCTCGGAGGCGATCACCATGTCGCAGGACAGGGCGAGACCGAATCCGCCGGCCATGGCCCAGCCCTGCACCCGGGCGACGGTGGGCTTTCCCAGCGACCACATCTCGTCGAACAGCTCGGCCAGCCAGCCGCGGGCCAGGTGGTGGTCGAGGTATCCGTCGGAGGTCCCCGCGGGGTCCTTCGGGACCATCCCCGACAGGTCGGCACCGGCGCAGAAGGCCTTGTCGCCGGCACCGGTCAGCACCACCACCCGGACGTCCGGGTCGGTCTTGGCCCGGGCCAGCTCGGCACGCAGGCCGGCGATGACCTCCCAGGTCATGGCGTTGCGACGCTCGGGGCGGTTGATCGTGAGCGTGAGCACGGGGCCGACCCGCTCGGCGAGCAGGTCGTCACCGGCGGCGCCGGCGGGGAGGGTGGCGTCGGAGGTGGCGTCGGAGGTGGCGTCGGGCACGCACCGACGGTACTCCCCGGCGGGCGGGGCGGTCGCACCGGGGTCGGGGGCGGTCGGCGCCGCCGCTACGGTGACGCCATCGCCACGGTCGCCCTGCTCTCCTTCCGCCTCGGTGGCTCCGACGGCGTCGCCGTCGAGGCTGCCAAATGGCGACGTGCCCTCGACGTGCTCGGCTACGCCACCTACACCGTGGCCGGGTCGGGACCGGTCGACGTCACCGTGCCCGGGCTCGGGATCGGGGACGCCGACGGGCCCTCGCCCGCCGAGGTCGCCGACGCCGTGGCCCCCGCCGACCTGGTGGTGGTCGAGAACCTGTGTTCGCTCCCGCTCAACCCGGCGGCGTGGGACGTGGTCGCCACCGTGCTGGCCGGCCGTGCCGCCGTGCTCCACCACCACGACCTGCCCTGGCAGCGTCCGCAGTTCGTGGACCACCCGCCGCCCCCCGACGACCGCCGCTGGCGCCACGTGACCATCAACGAGCTCAGCCGCCGGGAGCTGGCGGAACGGGGGATCCGGGCCACCACGGTGTACAACTCCTTCGCCGTCCCCGCGGCGGACGCCCGCCCGGCCGGGGACCCGCCCGGGCGCGGCGGTGGTGGCGCCGCCGTGCGCCGCGCCCTCGGCGTCGGTCCCGACCTGCGCCTCGTCCTGCAACCGACACGGGCGCTGGCCAGGAAGAACGTGGCCGGGGGTCTGGAGGCGGCCGAACGGCTGGACGCCGTCTACTGGCTGCTGGGATCGGCCGAGGACGGGTACGGACCCGAACTCGAGCGTCTGGTGGCCTCCGCCCGCTGCCCCGTGCGTCTCGGGTTCCCGGAGGCGGACGGCCGCAGCGGCACCACGGCGGTCGGCCCGTTCGACATCGGTGACGCCTACGCCGCGTGCGACGTCGTGGCACTGCCCTCCACCTGGGAGGGCTTCGGGAACCCCAGCATCGAGTCGGTCACCCACCTGCGGCCGCTGGTGATCGGTCCCTACCCGGTGGCCCGCGAGCTCGCCGCCTTCGGATTCGACTGGTTCGGGCTCGACGACCTGGACCGCCTCGACCGCTGGCTGTCCGCCCCCGACCCCGGCCTGCTCGAACGGAACCTGGCCGTGGCCCGGGCCCACTTCTCGTTGGAGGGACTCCCCGACCGCATCGCCGCCGTGCTCCCCGACCACTGAGCCTGACGGCCCCGGGACGATCCGGCCCCCGGGACTACCATGACCGCCATGTCGACCGCCGCCACCGCCGACCGTCGGGATCCCGGGCCGCCCGCCGCCCGCGCCCCCCGACGCCTGACCGCCGACGCCCGGCGCCGTCAGCTCTTCGACGTCGCCCTCGCCCTGTTCGCCGAGCACGGGTACGCCGCCACCACCATGGACGACATCGCCGAGGCGGCGGGCGTCACCAAGCCTCTCGTCTACCAGCACTTCGACTCGAAGCGCGCCCTGTACCTCGAGCTCCTCGACGTGTTCTCCTACGAGCTCATCGACCGGATCGTGCAGGCCACGGCGGCGGCGGAGGGCCCCCGCCAGCAGGTGGAGCTCGGGTTCGCCGGCTACTTCGAGCTGATGGTCGACAACGAGAACGCCTTCCGCCTCCTCTACGGACGCGACGCCCCCGACGACCCCGAGCTCGGCGCCGCCCTGCGGCGGGTGGAGGAGGCGATCGCCGAGGCCATCGACCCCCTGATCGACGCCGGCCTCGACCCGGCCCACCGACTGCTCCTGGCCCACGCCGTGGTCGGGATGGCCGAGGGCGCCAGCCGGCACTGGCTGGCATCGCACCGGTTCGCCGGCGACACCACCGACGCCGCCGGTCCGGACCACGGGGTCGACGGCCCCCCGGCCGGGGAACGGGAGCGCTCCGCCGAGGCGGCCCGGCTGGCCGCACAGCTCGCCGACTTCGCCTGGGCCGGACTCCGCCAGGTCCACCGCATCTAGGCGGGTCGGACGGACCGCGGCGGACGGGAGGCACGATGATCGACCGGGAACTCGATCTCCCCACGCCCGACGGCGTCGTCAACACCTTCGTGACCCACCCCGAGGAGGGTGGACCCCACCCGGTCGTGCTCCTCCTCATGGACGCGCCCGGCATGCGCGAGGAGCTCCGCGACATGGCCCGGCGCCTGGGTACGGCCGGCTACTTCGTGGCGGTGCCCAACCTCTACTACCGGGACGTGCGCGAGTTCTCGATCTTCTCCGGCGACCCGAGCCACACCCGGGACCGGATGTGGGAGCTCATGGCGTCCCTCGACGACGGGCTCGTCGTGCGCGACACCATGGCACTCCTGGAGTTCGTGGACGCCGACCCCGCGGCCGACGGCCTCCGGGTCGGCTGCGTCGGCTACTGCATGAGCGGGCCCTTCTCGTTCGCCGTGGCCTGCGCCCTGCCCGACCGGATCCGGGCGGCGGCGTCGATCCACGGCATCCGGCTCTTCGGGCCCGGCTCACCCGCCGACGGAGCGGTCCGGGCCACCGCCGAGCTGTACTTCGCCTGCGCCGAGTTCGACGAGTGGGCTCCGCCCGAGATGGTCGACGGCCTCGAGCACCACCTCGCCGCGGTCGGGGCCCGGTCCCGCGTCGAGCGCTACCCGGGGGTGCACCACGGGTTCTCGTTCCCCGGACGGGGCGAGCTCTACGACAAGCCGGCCGCCGAGCGGCACTGGGAGCGGCTCCACGCCCTGTTCGCCCGCAACCTGGGCTGACGGCCGGCCAGGTGGCCGACCGGGCGGTTCACACGTGCACGACGGCCACGGCGACCGGATGGTTGTGGGAGGCCACCACGCCGCCCGCCACCTCGTCGGTGACGGCGAACTCCGTCACGGGGGCGCTGCCGGCCACGCTGAACGGCACGATGTCCGGGTGCGGCCCGAGCAGGCCCAGCGAGATGGCCCGCCCCTGCACCACACCCCACAGCTGGTAGGTCCGGTCGGCCGGCAGCGGGGCCAGCCCGTCACCGCGGTCGTCGACCAGGAAGCCGGTGCCGGCCGCCGTGAGGACGATGCTGGCGGGGGTGTCACCGGCAGGGTTGGGTGCCGTCGCCAGCATCGGGATCCTGCGGGTGGTCGGCGAGGCCAGGGCGGCACGCTCGGCGCTCGACAGGCGGGGCCCCGCCTGCAAGGCGTCGACCTGACCGTTCAGATGATGGACCTGGAGGCCGAACACCAGGGCGAGCACGGCGGCGGCGGCGGCCACCACCCCGGCACCGGCTGTCGCCCACCGGGTGCGGCGACGCCTCCCGTCGATCGGCACCACGGCCGCCCCGGCACCGGCGTCGCCGCCGTCGCGCCCCGGCCGCTCCGAACCGGGGTCACGCTCGGTGCCGGGAGTGTCGAGCCGGGCCGCCAGCCGGTCCCACGACTGGTCCGAGGTGCCACCCAGCTGCTCGGCGATCCCGCTCCACAACGAGGCGGGGGCCGTGCCGCCCGAGTTGGCGAGCAGGCCGGCGACCTCGTGGTGCTGGCCCACCTCGATCGCACAGCGGACACAGCCGTCGAGGTGAGCCTCGACGACGGCGGCCGTCTCGGGGTCGAGGGCGTCCAGCGCGTAGGCGCCGAGCAGCTCCTCGATCTCGGCGTGGGTCATCGGCGTCGGTCCGGTGCTCACAGTCCTGCCCCCGCCGGCTCGACGCCGCGCTCGATGAGGTTGACCCGCAGCCGCCCGAGACCGGCGCGGATCCGGCTCTTCACCGTGCCCTCGGGCTGGTCGAGCAGGGAGGCCACCTCCTTGTACGTGTGGCCGCCGAAGTAGGCGAGCTCGATGGGTTGGCGCAGCTCGTCCGGCAGCGCCACCAGAGCGTCCTTCACCTGCTCGGCGACGGCAAGGTCCCAGACCTCGCGGTCGATGTCGTAGGCGGCCGTCGCCGTCTCGCGGGTGGTGCGCTCCTCCCGTCGTCGACGCGACTCCTCGGCCCGGACCACGTCGACCGACTTGCCGTGGGTACGTGCCAGCAGGAACGACCGCAGGGTGCCCCGCTGGGCGTCGAACTTCTCGGGGCTCCGCCACAGGTCGAGGAAGACCTCCTGGGTGATCTCCTCGGCGGGCGGGTCCGAACGGAGGACACGTCGGGCCAGCGCGTGGACGGCGCCGCCGTGGCGGCGGTAGATCTCGGCGAGGGCGGGCTCGTGCCACCGGCCGACGGCGACCACCAGGTTCGCATCGCTCGCCTGTTCCACGTCCACCACCACGGAGCCTATTCGGAGCGGACCCCGCCGGCGGATGGGGCGGGTGCCGCCGTCCCTCCGCACGGCACCGTCGACGGCCCCGTCGACGCCCGGCGTGCGCACGACGCCCGGCGTGCGCAATACCTGACCCAACAGGTAAGATATCTGCGTGTTCACGTTCCCGAACCCCGTCAACGACTACGCGGCCCGCACCGTGGCCACCGGCGTCGTCGGGATGTGCGGGACCGCACTCGTCTTCCGCCAGCCCTGGATCCTGGTCCCCCTGGCCTACGGGTTCTGGGCGCGCGTCCTGTCGGGGCCTCGCTTCAGCCCGCTCGGGCAGCTGGCCACCCGGGTGGTGGCACCCCGGCTCCCGTGGGGCCCGAAGCTGGTGCCCGGGCCGCCCAAGCGGTTCGCCCAGGCCATCGGGGTGGTCTTCTCGACCACCGCCCTGGTGCTGTGGTTCGGGTTCGGACGGGGAGCGGCCACCTGGGTCGTGGTCGCCATGCTGACCGCCGCCGCCTTCCTCGAGGCCGCGGTCGGTCTCTGCCTCGGGTGCAAGGCGTTCGCCCTGCTGATGCGGGTCGGCCTCGTGCCCGAGTCGGTGTGCGAGGAGTGCGCCGATCTGAGCCGGCGCTACCCCCAGCTGTCCGGCTCCACCACCAGCTGAACGGACGGGTGCCCACCTCCGGACCGTCCGATCCCGGTCCGCCCGTCGTCCGGCCCGCCGACCCGTCCGAGTTCGGGCGCCTGCGCTGGATCGAGTTCGAGTCCGACCGGCTCCTCGAGGAGTTCGGCATCGGCCCGTTCGAGAACGACGAGGCGGAGAACCACCTGCCCGTGGCCGCCGCCGTGTTCGTGGTCGGTGAGCCTGCGGTCGGTTTCGTGTCGATCGAGCTCGTCGACGGCACGGCCCACGTCGACCAGGTCTCGGTGCTGCCGGAGCACGGGAGGCGGGGGATCGGGCGGGCGCTGCTCGAGGCGGCCGTCGGTTGGGCCGCGGCGGCCGGGTACCCCGAGCTCACCCTCACCACCTTCCGCGACGTCCCGTTCAACGCGCCCTTCTACCGGACCCTCGGGTTCCGGGAGCTGACCGACCTCTCCCCCGGACTCGCCGCCATCCGCCTGCACGAGCGCTCCACCGGATTCGACGGCTTCGGTCCCCGGGTGGTGATGCGGCTCCCCCTGCGCTGACTACCCCGCCGATGCCGGCCCGGGCGCGTGACCGTCACCACGTCCGGTTCGACCGGGTCGACCGGGGAACCGGAACGACAGGGACCGGCTCCGCCGGGTGGTGGCGGTGGCGGCCAGATCGGCCAGGAGCCGGCGCAGGTCCACCATCCGCTGCTCCACCCACAGCAGGCGCAGCACGGCGAGGACACCGTCGCGTCGACCTGCACGCCGGACGGCGTCCCACGCCGCCACCAGCTCGGGTGCCAGCCGGTCGTCGACTGGCGGGGTGGCGGGCACCGGCGACCCCCGGACGCCCAGTGACGCGGCGAAGCGGTCGAACCACGACTCGACGGCGGCGCACTCGGCCGTCACCGTGGCCCGGGCGGTGACCACCTCGGGCAGGGGTGGCGGCCCCCCGGCCACGGCGAGGTCCGGCAGTCCCTCCAGGGTGAGCGCGGTGAGGCGGATCCGCACGGTCCCGGTGAGCAGCCGCGTGATCACCGGCAGCGGGACCGACTTCTCCCCCCGCTCCCCCAGGTACTGCCGGTAGGCGTCGTCCAGGCGGCGGGCCGACGCCAGCGCCTCCTCCCGCTCGGGGCCCCACCGCCCGTCGGCGCCGGTCTGCGACCGGGCCACCTGGTCCACGGCCACCGACAGCCAGGCGGAAGCGGCGGCATAGGCGTCGCCGAGGGCGGCGGCCAACTGGGCGGCGGCGCCGCGCGGCCAGAACAGCAGGCCCACCACCACGGAGACCAGCGCCCCGATCAGGACGTCCTCGATGCGGACGAGCCCGACCTGCGAGCCGACGGGATCGATGATGTTGAACACCAGGACCACCAGGACGGTGAACCCCGCCTGTCCGGCGGTGAACGAGGAGACCGTCGGTGCGATGCCCGCCACCAGGACCGCCACCGGGAGCAGGATCCACAGGTGGGCCGGGTGGTGGCCGATGACCAGCAGCACCACGTAGCCGACCAGGAAGCCGATGGCCGTCCCGAGCACGGCGCGCACGGCGGTGGACCCCGTACCGAGGGCGTTCGAGCGCAGGACGGACAACGTCCCGAGGACGACCCAGAACCCGTGCTGCACGGTGGTCACCTCGACCACCAGCACGGCCACGGACAGTCCGACGGCCCCCCGCACGCTGTTGCGGAACCAGACCGACCGCGGGGTGAGATGACCGACCGCCACCCGGACGAACGACCGCACCGTGGCCCCCGCCCGTCCGATGCGTCCTACGCCGGCGGGCGAGGCGTCGAGTGCCTCCAGCACCCCGTCGGCCAGCAGCTCGAGTGCGAAGGCCAGCATGCGGACCGGGTAGGTCGGGTCCACCCGGGCCAGCGCCGTCGCCGGGTCGGTCGCCACGTCCACCGTGTCGGCACCGGGGTCGTCGGCCTCGGCCACCAAGGACGCCACCACGGCGTCGTTGGCGTCCTGGCGGACCGAGACCAGCCGGGTGACGGCCCCACGCAGTGCGTCGGTGAGTGCGGGGTGGGACGCCGGGTCCTCGGTGACCAGGAGTCGGGCCACCGTCCGGAGCACGTCGGCGGAGGCGGACTCGACGGCAGCCACCCGGTCGTGGTCCACCGGTGGCGGCGGCTCCGCCGTGGCCACCAGGGCGCGGGACCCGGCCCACTCGAGCCGGGCCACCAGGTTGGTGAGGGCGACGTCGGTAGGTCCGGCTCCGGTGGGACGGTAGGGGGTCGCCTCGAACTGCGTCCGCAGGGTGTCGAGGGCGTGGTGCACGGCGGCGTGGTCACCGACGGACCCGTCCGACTCCGCCGCCGCGTCCAGGAGATCGGCCACGGCCAGGGAGGCGTCGGCCAGGGCGTGGCGCAGCGGATCGTGCCACCTGCCGGCCCATACGAACAGGGCGGCCGGGATGCACAGGGCGCCGGCGAGCCCCCACCCCAGGAGCCGGTCACCGACGGCTGAGGCCGGTGCCTGCTCGGACACCGGGAGCACGAAGAGCAGCAACGCGGCCGTGGAGGCGGCGACGGCCTGGGGGCTCATCACGCCGGCGAACAGCACGGCGAAGGCGACGACGGCCATGGCGACGACGGCCAGGCCGGCCCGCGAGGAGCACAGGGTCCCGATCGACACGTTGGCGGCACCCACCAGCCAGAGCACGAGGAACGAGCGGGCCCGGACCCGCAGTGGCCCGCCGAAGTCCACGAACAGCAGCAGCGACACCGCACCGAAGACGGCGAAGAGCGGCGTCTGAGTGTTGGCGGTGCCGTAGACGGCGATGGCGAAGACGGTCGGGACGAGGACGGCGGCCCGCACGGACCGTTTGGCGGCCCGCAGGCCGGGGTCGTGCCGTACCAGCCAGGCACGGACGCCGCCGGACTCCGCCGCCGGTCCGGTGGGATCCGTGTCGGGTGGCGTGGGGTCCACCGGGCGAACCTACCAAGGGAGGCCCACGGTGACGGGGTGCGCGGGCCGCGCCGGCACCGGCGCCCGAGGTGGTCAGCCGAGGAGCGGGAGCAGCCGGGCGCACAGGTCGGCCAGCTCCCGGGCGCACGAGACGTAGACCGGGTCGTCGCCGCCGGCCGGGTCCTCCACGTCCTCCCATGCCTCCACCGGGACCTCGTGGAGACCGAGCGCCGTCAACCGGTCGGCCAGCGGTTCCGGCCCGGGTGGGAGGTCCCGCACCAGCCGCTTGATCGAGGCGGTGCGGTGGGCCGCCCCGGGGTGCTTGCGCCGGATGTAGGACACGTGCTCGGCGGCCATGGCCAGGATGAGCACCGATCCGTCGATGTCGGACTCGGTGATCTGGTGGCTGCGGTGCCCGTCGGCCGAGAACCCGACCGCGTCCAGGGCGGCGCGGGTCCGACGGCTCATCGGCTGGCCCTCGATGACGTGGGTGCCCGCCGTCACGACCGGCAGCGGACCGTCGAGCAGCATGGCGCCGGCCATCACCGAGCGGGCGGCGTTGCCGGTGCAGAGGGTCACCAGGGTGTCGGGCACCGGGACACGGTAACCGCCCACCCGACCGGGGCGGACATCCGGTCGGTGCCGCCCCGCCGGCCCCCTAGGTGGCGAGGACGACCACGACCGTCTGCAAGGCGATCTTGCCGTCGCGCACCACGAGGGTGTCGGAGCCGAATTCGATGCCGTCGGCCGTCCAGGTCACGTAGAAGGCGTCGCCCTCGGTGTACGACGCGGTCTCGGCGAACCCGGGCATGCCACCGGTGGCCTCGAAGAACGGCCGGATGGCGTCCCTGCCCTTGAAGACGCCGCCGAGGTTGATGATGAAGACCGAGTCGTCCGTGTAGTCCTCCAGCACCCGGTCGACGTCGCCGGACTGGAGTGCGGCCAGGTGCCGTTCGACCACGGTGCGGGTCTCGTCTGCGGACATGGGTCCCCCTTCGTCTTCGGTGGCGCCCGGACGGCGCCGTGCCGGGTGGCCCATTGTGCACCACGCCCACACCGCCCCGGTCGAGACGCCGTCGGAGGTGGCTCCGGGACGCGCCGCCGCCCGGACGCGGTTCGACCCAGGGGGAGGCCACCGGGGTCGATCTCCGTCCCGTACCGCCGACTGTGCCCTACTCGATGTGGACGCCCGAGATGGCCCGGCTGATGACGTGCCGCTGGATCTCGCTGGTGCCCTCGACGATGGTGAAGGTAGTCGAGGTCAACGCATCGTCCCAGGTCAGAGCGGCGTTCGGCGCACGCCTTCCGGTGTTGGCGCCACAGACGCCCGGTGAGGCCCACGAACGTCCGGATTCGTGCGCCGCAAGCGGCGCGATGGCGACTGTCCGTCACAGCGCCAGCGGACACCACGGTCGAGCATGATCTCGTCCCATGACGGACAGTCCGCTGGATCTGGTCGGGAGGTGGAGGATCGTCGAGATGGATCGGTGGGACCGAGACGCGATCGAACTCCTGGGTCCCGGCTACTTCGAATCCGACCGCGATGGCACCGCCAGATTCGGGTTCATCGCTGTCGAAGGTTGGATGGACTGTCGACCACTGCACGCGGCCGGTAGCCCGGGCGTGGAGTTCACCCGGGAGGGATCCGACGAAGGCGATCATGCCTGTGGTCGAGGCATCGCGTCGCTCCCTGTCGACGGCTCCCTCTGCGGCCACATCTACTTCCACCTCGGCGAAGACTCAGCGTTCCGGGCCGATCGAGAGTCAGGCTCAGGGCGCCGCTGAAGGCTGCGACTGTCACGTGTCCGAGAGGGGCAAGCGGCGGCATTCGTGGCAGGTCCGGTCGACCCAGGGTCCGGGTCCAGGCCCTCCATCGGAGTGCCGCGAGGCTACGGATCCAGGCCGTGGCCGCGTGTGCGGTCGCGTTGGAGGTCGTGAGTGCCGTCTACCCCACGTTCGCCGGTCCGCCCGATCTCCTGCGCTCCAGATCTCCAGACTCCTACGCTCCACCGCGACGCATCGAACTGCCCGTCGTCGATCGGCAACCCGTCTCGACGGAGCCGAGGGAAGCGGTCGAGCATGTCGACGAACACCGCAGGACTGAACCCAGGATCCTTGGCCGGGGCCAATTCGAACCGGCGCTCGAGCCCGAATCGCCGCTCGACAGCCAGGAGATCCACGCAGTCCCTGGCTTCGGCCCTCCCGAACACGGCAAGTCCCTGTCCGCGGCCGGTTCCTCCCCCGACAGCACGGGGAGCCCTGGACCTTGTCCGATCGGCAGGAGTCGCGCATCGGTCGCCCGGTCCAGTTCGGTGGCGTCATCGTCGCGTGTCACCGGCAGCCTCGTGAACCCCGAGTGCTGCAAGATCCGCTCGACCCCGAAGCCGGCACCGCGCAACGCCCCTTCCGCCGCCGGAACCAATCGGTCGACCGATTCCGCATCGAGTCCGAAGAAGTCGGGGTCCCGCGTCCTCCGGTCGACGTCACCTCGAACGATACGTGCCGCGACCGCCGGCCAGAGCAACGTCTGCAGCGTCGGGTTGCCCGCGACGAGCCGAGCCACCTCTGGCTGAATGTCGCTCACCACGCCGGAGAACCACCCCGATGATGCTCGAACCGGTCGACCCGTGCCGGACGGACCGCGGGTGGCAGCACGAGCTGGTCGAAGGTGTCCAACAGCTCGTCGGGGTCGACGAATCGTCTGCCATCATCGTCGGTGCCTTCGCGGAGGACCTGCTCGTACACCCGAGAACGATCCGTTCGGTCTGCCATGTCGTAGATCACGACGGGCCCACGCCACCGGATATGCAACGGCAGCTCGACCAGCCCGTCGACGCGTCCGCCCGCAACAACATCGAGATCCTCCGGTACTGCTACGGGCCGCGAGGCCGGTCCCACCATGGATCATCGCCGCGTCGCCATGTCCTGCGTACAAGTTCCTCTCGCCCGAACACCTGCCTGCAGGAATACGGACAC